>NZ_JBUPWA010000001.1:2522731-2564339 GCF_055181315.1 Chromobacterium sp. Ag138 | reverse complement strand
AACTACACCTTTGACGCCAACGGCGGCATGGGTGGCGACAAGTCGACCTACGCCTGGGGCGAGAAGGGCCAGACCGACCCGGCCCAGGGCGAGACGGTGGCCAGTTCCGGCCAGGTGCCGGCCCACACCATCGCGCCGGCCGACGCCGGCAAGGTGCTGGAGGTTGGGGTGCAGGCGCAGAACAGCGCCAAGGTGGTGGGCAACATCGCCAAGCTGGCGACCGATGGCTCGGCAGCGGACGGCAACGAATCCGAAGGCGGCGACAACGGCAAGCCGCTGGATCCGCAGGCCCAGCCTATCGTCAAGGACCTGAAGCTGCAGGGCAAGCTGGAAGTCGGCCAGGACCTGACGGCGAACTACACCTTTGACGCCAACGGCGGCATGGGTGGCGACAAGTCGACCTACGCCTGGGGCGAGAAGGGCCAGACCGACCCGGCCCAGGGCGAGACGGTGGCCAGTTCCGGCCAGGTGCCGGCCCACACCATCGCGCCGGCCGACGCCGGCAAGGTGCTGGAGGTTGGGGTGCAGGCCAAGAATGGCGCCGGCAAGGTGGGTAATGCGCTCAAGCTGGCGACCGATGGCTCGGCAGCGGACGGCAACGAATCCGAAGGCGGCGACAACGGCAAGCCGCTGGATCCAGAAGCCAAGCCATCAATTATGCAGTTGGAAATCGATGGAGACGCAATGGCCGGGCAAGTCTTGACTGCTAAGTATCAGTATCAAGCGAACTATGGCTTCGGTAAGGACCAATCTCGCTATGCCTGGGGTATGGAAGGGGAGACCAGCGCGGTAGTGGGGCAAGGTCAGAGAATTGAAGAGTCGGGGGTAGTTCCTGGGCATGAGCTTAAGTTTGAGGACGCGGGTACGGTGATTGAAGTGTCCGTCCGGGCGGAAAATTCGAGAGGAAAGGTGGGAAATACAGAGACGACTAAGACTGGAAAGATCAAGTCGGAGAAGTTGCCGGTTCCCGGCGTCGGTGATTTTTACCTGATGTCCGGTTGGGATGATGCCAAGCGTCAGAATTGGTCAGGTGCGGATCAAATGTGTTCGGCAAGTGGGATGAGGTTGCCCAGCAAAGATGAATTGGTAAAGCTTTATCAGCAGTATCCGAATAATACAATTAATACCCAGTATGGTTGGCCCACGGCCTTCACCGGCACCGGCAACACCCTCTACTGGTCGTCCACGTCGGACAGCACGGGCAATCACTACAACGTCAACCTGAGCAGCGGCAACGTCAACTACCACTACGACAGCTACGTCATTCGTGTGGCGTGTGTCCGCTAGCGCTTGATACTTGTTTCTTGATTCTTTGTTTATCCGCCGGGCGTGAGCCCGGCGGGGCGCGTGGGAGGGAGTATGGGATTGCAATGGGGTGAACGTTTGGCGATACAGCAGCGGGATGTGGGCATTGTGCTGTTTCGGGAAGGATTGTTTGCCAGGATGTATGAAGTGGGTGCTTGGCGCTTTGTCCGCCAAGTGCGGCCGTTGAAGATATCGGTGCGAAGGATCAAGAAATTGGGGCAAGACGTAGTGTATTGCGGCTTGCCGATTGCTTCACTGCCTGCAGTGGGCGTGGCGTTGGAGCGTTATGACGAGGTCAACGCTTGCTGGCGGTTGCCTGTGGGCTAAGCGGATGTTGCAGAGTTTGACGAGTGGCGGTGTTTACAGTTGAAAGCGGCGCATGCTGTGGCCGGAGCCGTGGCGGGGTTCCCGCCCGGCAACGGCTCGCTGGCGAGCGCGGGGTGGTTGGAGCGGCTCGCGGCGATAGACCCGACGGATCTATCGCCGATGGAGGCGTGGGCCTGTTTGAACGCATTGCGGCGGGAGGCCTTGTTGAAATTGGGCGAGAGCGGCAGTCCGCAGATTGGAGGCTGTCGCATCTTTAGGAAGTTTCAAGAGAGCTTCCAAGTGGGCGAACCACTATGCATGTAGAGCTGGATTGCTGTACGTTGGATATACTAGATACTGACCTTCGCACCACGTGGATCGAACAGATTCTACACTCGCTTTCCTTGGGGCTCCCCATCTAGCCAAGACTAAGGTCGCGCCCCTGTCAGCAAGGATACAAACCATGCAAAAGCCCGAACCAACCGTCCCCGTGGAGATGTCCCCCTCAACGGCCTATGACGCTTATGTACGCCGAGCAGTCCAAGCTGCCATAGATGATCCTGCACCCGGAATACCGCATGAAAAAGCCAAAATCGATTTTGCCAACAAGCGTGCAGCACTACTGAGCCGCTTGGCTGGTTGAACGATAGTACCCGTAAATTACCAAAGCTCAATGCTCTATCCGGCCACACTGAACTGACCCAGCACTTACCTTACCTGTCCTTTGGTATAAGTCTGTCAATTTTACTGACAAGCTTGCTTGTTACAGTTCTCACAACTCCATAGAATCCTAATTCTCTTTCTGCTCAATGACATACCCTCGCCAACGAGGGTATTTTTGTTTGGGGTGCCGATGGATCTGAATGCACTGTTGGCCAGCTTTGCTTCCGCCTTTGGCCAAGAACACCGAGCCTTGATGCTGCAGCTTGGCACAGGGCAAGTTTCCGCTGAACAGTTGCTGC
Source organism: Chromobacterium sp. Ag138 (assembly GCF_055181315.1). Taxonomy (NCBI): domain Bacteria; kingdom Pseudomonadati; phylum Pseudomonadota; class Betaproteobacteria; order Neisseriales; family Chromobacteriaceae; genus Chromobacterium; species Chromobacterium sp. Ag138. The sequence goes on along the minus strand of NZ_JBUPWA010000001.1, from coordinate 2,561,766 downwards.
CGCTCAGCCTGGACGGTGAGGAAGGCGTGTCCCGTCCTTACCGCTACACGCTGACCTGCCTGTCGCCGGATGGGGGGATTGAGCTCAAGACCCTGCTCGGCCAACCCGCTCGAATCGGCGTTGCCGATGCGGATGGCGACGAAGTTATCCGCTGCGGTGTGGTCAGCCAGGCCAAGCTGACGGGATCGGATGGCGGCTTCGCCAAGTACGAGCTGACCATAGAGCCACCCTTCGCTCTACTGCGCCATCGCCGAACTTCCCGTGTGTTCCAAGACCTGTCCGTCCCGGACATCATCAAGCAGATTATTGAAGAGCATCAGGAAGCCAATCCTGCCTTTGCCTGGGTGCAGACGCTGGATATCCAGGTCAAGCCAGCCCAGCCCCGCAGTTACACTTTGCAGTATCGCGAGAGTGACTTCGATTTCATCGTTCGCCTGCTTCACGAGGAGGGCTACGCCTGGCGCTTCGTCCATCTGGACGACGATGGGCCGCAGGTGGAGTTATCTGTATTCGATGACGCTCACAATTTGCCCGCCTCCAAATTGGAAAGGGTGCGCTTTCACCGCAGTGACGCCACCGAGGAAGAAGATGGCCTCACCGGCTGAGAGGCGACACGGCAGATCGTGCCCGGTGGCGTTGCATTAGCCAGCTACGATTACAAGCCGGTCTATACCCAGCAAAGCCGGGATGACAGCCATGTCGATCAGGGCCAGACGGGTAAGACGCTGCAAAGCAGCCTGAATCACTACGATGCGCCAGGCCTCTACTACGCCGGCAACGAGGAACAGCTGGGCCGCTACGCCCAGCTGCGTCAGCAGGCCAACGACCTGCAGGCCAAATCCTTCAGCGGCAGCGGATCGGTGCGCGGACTGCAGCCGGGCGAGTGGTTCCGCCTGGATGATCATCCCGCCCATGATGGTGATACGGCGGAGAGTCGGGAATTCGTCGTCACCGGCCAGGCTTTTCAGGTAAGGAACAACCTGCCGCAAGATCTGGCGCAGCATATTGGCACGGAGACCGATGCCACCCCATTTGCCACGTCCATCCAGGCCCAGCGCCGCGGCATCCCGCTGACCCCAACCTATGCCGGCACTGAGCTGACCAAGCCCAAAGCGCTAGGCGTGCAGACTGCCACCGTGGTTGGCCCGGCCGGCGAAGAAGTCCACACCGACGAACAAGGCCGCATCAAGATCCAATTCCACTGGCAAAGGGCCGACGAACATAAAACCATCGGCGCGGCGATGGACGACAAATCGTCGTGCTGGGTGCGGGTGGCCATGCCCTCGGCCGGCGCCGGCTGGGGCCATCAGTTCCTCCCGCGTATCGGCCAGGAAGTGTTGGTCGACTTCATAGAAGGCGACATCGACCGACCCGTGGTCAAAGCGGTGGTCTACAACGGCAGCCACCCGACGCCCGACTTCAGCGGCGCCGGCGCGCTCCCCGCCAACAAGACGCTGTCCGGCATCAAGTCGAAAGAGCACCAGGGCGGCGGCTACAACGAGCTGCTGTTCGACGACACCCCCGGTGAAGTGCGTGCCAAGCTCAGCAGCGAACCCGGCAAGACCCAGCTCAACCAAGGCTATCTCGCTCACCCCCGCAGCAACGGCAAGGCCCAGGCGCGCGGTGAAGGTTTCGAACTGCGCACCGACAACCACGGTGCCATCCGCGCCGCCCATGGCCTGTTGTTGTCCACTGAAGCGCAGAACGGCGCCGGCGGCAAACAGCTGGCGCGCGAGCATGCGCAAAGCCAGCTGCAATCGGCTTTGGCACTCAGCCAGGCCCTGGCGGAAAACGCTACTGAGCAGCTGGCCGACCCCATGGAAACCGGGCCGGACGAGATTGGCGACGACAATGCCAAGAGCGGCAAAAAGGACCAGGGCCATATGCAGCACCAGTTGGATGCCCTGGAGGCCTGGGAAGCGGGGAGCAATACCGACAAAGATGGCAAAACCGCCAAGGAACAAGCGGGACAGCAACCGCAGCTGATCCTGTCCTCGCCAGCAGGCATCGCCAGCCTGACCGAGCAGAGCCAGACACTGGTGGCCGGAACCAATCTGAACTTGGTTGCCCAGCGCGATGCCAATCACACCACCGGCCGGCGCTGGATTCACAATGTCGGCAAGCACATCAGCCTGTTCGTAGCCGGGGTAAAAGACAAGGTGGCGCTGAAGTTGATCGCAGCCAAGGGCCAGGTGCAGATTCAGGCACAGAGCGATGCGATGGAGATCACCGCGGATAAGGACGTGACCATCACCTCTTGCAAAGAACGCATCACGGTCGCGGCCAAGGAAGAGATCCTGATGACCTGTGGCGGCAGCTACATTCGCATCGCCGGCGGCAACATCGAGGTGCACTGTCCTGGCACGGTCAGCATCAAGGGCGCGCAGCACAACCTGAGCGGGCCGGCCAGTCTGAACTACAGGATGCCCACCTTCGGCAAGGTCTATAGCGGCCGCTTCCAACTGCAAAACCAGAAAACCGGCGAGCCGTTGATTGGCCAGGCATACGCCATCAAGCAAGCCGGCGGCCGCACCATCAGCGGTTACACCGACCAGCAAGGCTGGACGATGACCGCCATGAGTCGGCAACCTGAAGGCATGAACTTGCAGGTCCTGGAAAAGGCTCCGGCCAAAACGGAAACCTTGCACCTGGCAGGCGGCGGCCCGCATGAGCTGGAGCTTGAAATGCGTGATGACGCTCAGCAAGGATAAATCGCATGACCACCCTGACACCTAAAATGGCCGGCAACGGCGTCACGCGTTTGGAAGAGGACCGGCAGTTTGCCAAGCTGCCCGTCTCGGAAAACAAGCCCTACCTGCAACCCAAGGCCGAGGCCGCGATCAAGGCCCCCAGCGTTCGCACCGGGGTGAGCAAGTCAGGCAGGACGATTACCATCAATGCGCGCCAAGTGGTGATGAGCGGCTTGATCATTGCCGATGAGTGGCTGCACGAGTTCTTGTGGTACTACAAGGCTGAGGTCTGTTTTGACATGCCGGTCAATCCGAAGGGTGTGCCCAAACCTTTTCTCAGCACCACCCAAGGCAACGATCCAAACCGCCGACATTCGTTGACGCCTTTCCCGAAAGGCATGCGCAAGGGCTGGTTGCGCCGACCGGACTTGATCATTGTAAAAGACAAGGCGGTGCGTTGGCCTGGGCGCGCAACGGCAGATCATGATGGCGTCGCACATGGGGATAACTTGCATCGCGTTGTCGAAGTTAAATTCCCGGGTGACAGCCTGAGTGATAGCCAGGCCAAAGCCTATGAGAAAATCGCAGGTGGACGTGATCGTTTCACGCTATTGCACGTGATTCCCCCGGGCGAGAAGCAGAGGCAGACTCAGCCCGTTACCAAGCCTACCCCGGTGCTCGTGCCCAGGGCCGACGGCATACCTCGTGGCGAGAACCGTCGGGTGCCAGTGTATGGCCCACAGCCTTTGCCAGATCCGGCCTTTTACGAAACCTGGTTGGATGAGGCCAAGCAGTTGGTACACAGCTTGGCGGAAGATGGCAAAACACTCGCTAAAGACCTGCGCCAAGCGGTTGGCCAATTGTCCGAGAAAGTGCAGAAAGAGTTGAGGCAACATGCGCCGTGGTTGTTTACCGCGGGCCATTGGTTGCAGGATAAGGCCAGTGAGACCTGGCACTTCGTCAATGAGCAGGGACAGCGTATCGCCAGCTGGACGAATGCCCAATTGCGCGCAGCCTGGGCAGAGATTCAGCGTTGTACCGATCTGACCTTGGAAACCTTGCGGCAAATAGACTGGACGCAAGTCCTGCTGGACATTGGCAAGGGCCTGCTAGCCCTGGCGGCCATCGTCGCCGGGGTTGTGGTAGTGTTCATTCTCGGTGGGTGGCTGGTGGCGGCATTGGCCGCGTTGGTCGAAATGGGGGCGGCTGCCTGGGCAGCCGTTGCCGCGATGCTGGGTGGCGGCGCACTGGCTGCCGCCTGACAGCAAAATGGAATAATGAATAATGAGCGTTCAAGAATATCCACGCATGCAGGCTTATGCGCGTATTGCCAGCCAAGCAGACTTCATCGATGGCGTGACCCCGGATGGTCTGGTACTGGCCAAGCTGGGACTGATTTGCACCGTATACTTCCGAAATGGTGGCCAGCGGGAAACCGGCTATAAGGTCTTAGGCTGCTTCGACCGCTTCGTCGAGCAATTCGGCAAGCATCTGCAAGGCCAGTTCCATGACTTTAGTGGCCGCGGTTTTACCTCCTTGCGCAAAGACAGCATCGCCAAGGCCAAAGAGAAGCTATCCGGATCCGTAGATGAGGGTTTGGCTGTTTTCTGGGTTCTGCAAAGTGAGAAAAACGGTGAGGTCGCGGCTGAGTATTCGATTTCAGCGCTGACCTCCAATGCAGAGAGCGATCCCTATGGCGCCATGTCTTGCGTCAAGATCATGCTGCCATGGCAATTGCTAGCCGACGCGGATGGCGAGCAGAAGTTTAGGGAGTGGGCGCGCTACTTCTGCGAAACGCTGGATGTTGATCATGGCTATGCGGGCCTGGCCTGCAATCTCCCCTATGATCGCCATCAATTCCAACCCTACGAATTTCAAATAGCGCAGCGCTATAGCGGACTGATGGTCGACTCATCCGCGCTGATTGACGGGGATAACCTGTCAGACCACATCAAAGGCGTCAGCTGGCTGACATTGCTTGGGCCTCGCTATGTCGAGCAACTTGGAGGTATGGACGTGCTCAAGCAGCAACTCCAATTGCCCGACGTCAGCGTACAAGAAACCAACAACGGCAGGCTGATCGTCCAGGCCGGGGTATTGCCGGATGTCGGGGCGCCCGAAAACGGCCACCCACCCGCCTATGTGGCGGTTAACCGGGTGCTCAAGCCGATCCGCGTGCCGAATCCCGAGCAGTTGCACACCTGCATGGACGATGCGGAAGGTTTTACCATAGCCAACACGCTCGAGTGGTATGCACGTTTTGATGATGCCGAGCCCGTACCGAAAATGCCCGCCGAGGCACCTGCCAGTGGGCTACGTTGCGAAGGTGGAAAAGCATGTCCTGAAGGCGGAATCTGGTGGACGCCGGCACAAGTCGACTCGCGGCAGCCATTCCAGAAAGGGGACATCATGCCGGCCTTTCATGGGTCCAGCTACGGCGCGACGATCTGGTACAAAGAGACAAATCAATCGGCTTCATGAGGCGAAATGCCAAGGGCCAATCCGATCATTGGTTCGGAGCGCCTGCAGGAGCTGGGACAGTCTACCTGAGCCAAGATGCGCCGACGAAGACAGTACAAGTAGTATGGCAAGTCGGCGCAACACAAGATCAAGGGTTTTGTTAGCGGATCGAAGACGCTTGGCTGAAGGAAAGAGATGAGCTGTAACCGCTCAGAGATAATTCTGGAACAAGAGGGCTATCTGAACGTTCCCGTCAAATACGACCGTCGCTATGATTTTTTCGTGTCTGTGCTTTTTCCAGAAATGCAACTGCTACCTTTACGGCGTGAGTGACTTGGTGATATGGAGCTTTTGGCGTCCGGTTGGAGGCAGATATAGAATATTTAGTGATGTATGCATAGGTTAGCAAAAAAAGATAAACTTATAAAAGCTACTAAAAATGACTTTTGTTTAAAACATTTAATTATTAAATGACATGGATTGATTAATTTTGATAGCCCGCACCAGATGATTGTTGAACTGACGTGCTCGGTGTCGTTAGTTTATTTTGCTACTTTAGCTGAACAGCTAAATCAAAGAAAAAGCCTAAAGTAACACGCCAGCATGTGCTCAAAATATCATGCCTTCCTGCCTACCAACCTTAGAGTGGCTAACAAAATTCCTGATGCTGCGTTGCGCCGACTTGCAGTACTCAAGTACTGCCTGCATCGGCGCACCTTGCCTCGGGCGTAAAACTGGTTTTTGCTAGCCGCTCTTAATGTTTGACAGCTGACTGGATCGGCGGCCTGCTTATTTTTCCAGGGCGGCCAACATATCTGCGCGAGCACAAAGATGGCAGGTGGGCGATAAATTTTGTGGTGGACAGTTTGTGGAATGGACGACGCATTCGCTTGCTGGCGATCATCGACATCTGGCATCGTGAGGCAGTTTGGATCTCGTTCTTTGGTGGCAGAGTGGCGTGGGTTTGGAACAGCTGCGCTTGGGCGGCAGTTTGCCCGCGCTGATTCAAGTCGACAGTGGTCCGGAGTTCACCAGCCGGGTACTGGATGAATGTGCGCATCGCCATGGCGTGAAGCTGCAATTCTTCCGGCCCGGCAAACCGGTGGAGAAAGCCTTCATCGAAAGCTTTAACGGCCGGTTGCGCGAGGAGTACCTGAGTCAGCCAGTGTTTCCCAACCTAGCTCGGCGATAGCAGTGATCGAACTTTGGCAGCATGACCGCAATTATGTCCAGCTGCATAGCTCTCTGCAGCACCAGAACCTGATGCAGTATCGGGGAAATCATCCACCCCAATGTGAGAAAAACGCTAACTAATTAGTGGTTCATCGAATGGGAGAAGGCCAATGGAACGAATTTGTGGAGATGCTAGGTAGAGTGCAAATATATTTGTCACTATTAAGTGAGCCAGATATCAAAGAGTACAAACCTTTCCAAGGTAGATGAATGCGATAACGTATTGTTTTTATTGAACAACATGGTGCAAACATATTTGTCATTCCTCAACTCACTAGAGCGAATCAAGTCCGTCGGATCTGAATAAAGTTCGTCGGAGTCTGACAAGAGAGAAGGGGCCGCTGGCCCCTTCTGCTTTGTTATCTCGTATCAATTCTTCAGATGCCCGCTTTTCGGCCAAAGCAGACCTTCCTTAGTTAAGAGTGAGGAGGTCTGCTTCCGACCCGCAACGGCCCTTCGGTTCCGCGAGTACTCAATGGCCGCTTGGGTGAAATGTGTGTCGGCACTTCATCGGCCTTCGTCGGCGGCATTCAGGCGTTGCTAATTACACGGCAAGGCAAAGCTCAGGGGGCTGCTCTACCTTACTGACGGTTATAAGTCTCGTTGGACTGACCCGGGTACCGTAGACAAATTCCTGCCTCACGCTGACGCCCGCTCATCGGAACGGCCGACTTTGTAGCGCTGCAGCTTGAATACCCGGGGAAATGACATATGCCATTCCTCTATTATTGAGTACGGTCAAGAGTATTCATCGCCTTCCGGTTCCAAACGGGTGGCCCGACGTCTCCCTGCTTGGGCGACGAAACCAAGCGCGCTCGCGGCCCTGCGACGGTCATGCCTTTAAAGGCCGCGGCGCTTGTTTATTGACACTCGTCACAGATACTCGCCAGAGTCAATTTGAGCTCGCTTGAAAGCGCCTGTAGTTCCAAGATCTTGTGTTCGATGACCTCAATCTTGTCGGCGATGACCGCGCGCTTCTGTTCCGGCCTTAAGCTGTGGCTGGCCCATGCGTCCAGCAGCTCTTGGATTTCGCCAAGCGAAAACCCCAAAGTCTTGGCCTGCTTGATCAGCCCCAGGCGTCTAACCGCCGACGCGTTGTAACGGCGGTAGCCGTGGCGGCCCTCTTGGCCGCGTTCTGGCTTGATAAGGCCTATCCGTTCGTAGAAACGGATCGCATCGCGCGTCATTCCGATCTGCTCGGCCAACTCTCCGATCCGCACGATCCAATTCTCCCGTTAAATTTAGTCTTGACCTTGGACTATACACCAATGTTTACAGTGTTCTTTCCAACAGTCGTGGCTGACTTCCGCAGCCTCATATGGACTGATGATCAGGGAAAAACATGGCGCAAGAAAAAATCGCATTTGTCACCGGTGCTACGGGATTGCTGGGCAACAATCTGGTTCGTTTGTTGCTGGCGGAAGGTTATCGGGTCAAGGCTTTAGCCAGGTCCGAACAAAAAGCCAAGGAGCAGTTCGGGGAGTTGATAGGCAAGCGCTTGGAGGTGGTGCTGGGCGATCTCACGCGTATCGACGAGTTTGTCCCGGCATTGCAGGGCTGCGATGTCATGTTTCATGCCGCGGCTTACTTTCGTGAAAGCTACAAAGGCGGCCGTCATCAGGCCGCCCTGCGCAAGACCAATGTCGAGGGCACGCGAAACCTGCTTGATGGGGCATACGCGGCTGGAATTCGGCGCGTGGTCCATATCAGCTCCATCGCAGTATTGGGTCGCAATGAATCGGGATTGACCGACGAGAGCATGGCGCTGGCCATCGAAGAGGCGCCGGATGACTATTACCGCAGCAAGATTGAAACCGACGAGGTGATATTCACTTTTCTCGACAATCACCCTGACATGCATATTTCCCTTGTCTTGCCGGGCTGGATGCATGGTCCGGGCGATCTTGGCCCCACTTCGGCCGGGCAGTTCGTGGCGGATTACCTGCAACAAAAGATTCCCGGAGTGATCGATGCGGCTTTCTCTGTGGTGGACGCCCGGGATGTGGCGCAAGTCGCTTTGGCATCCAGTCAAACAGGCGGTCGGGGCGAGCGCTATTTGGCCGCGGGCCACCCCGTCAGCATGGCCGGTCTTTTGCGGACGATGGAGTCTGTCAGCGGCGTGCCAGCCCCGCGCCGCAAACTGCCGCGCGCCATATTGTATGCCATCGCTTTCATGCAGGAGGTTTATTCCCGGCTGACTGGCAAGCCGGTATTGCTCAGCATGGCCGCCGTGAGAAACATGGCAAAAGATTATGGAAGAAAATTCTCGGCGGAAAAAATCAGGAGGCAGTTCGGTCTCGGCTTCAGGTCCATGGAGGAAACGTTGGCAGACGAGGTCAGGTGGATTCAAGAAAGAGCCATACGAGCGAATACGCACCCGCCTGGCAAAGTGACGCCGCGCTGATGAATGCGAGCCGTCGATCATTGCAAAAGGGATGGACGGCCGCTTAGGCCGATCTGCCGCCGGCCAGGCAATGGGATCGCCTGGGCAGATACGCGCCGCTAGGCTGGCAGCGGCTTTGCGGAGCCAAGTTGGCATCTTTAATCCGACTATGTCTTGAATCAAGCACGGGCAAGTCAGGCGGCGGAATTGAGGCGCGGATATCCGCCATGCAAGATTGGAAAAAGAATATTTACTCTAGATAATCGCCGTGACTGGAAGCGAAGGGCGCTAGCCATTGACGGTGCGGACTGGCATGCCCCGCCGGTGCTTCGATATCCGGCGGATATCGGCGGCTGTCGCGTGGGGCCGTCATGCCAGCCGCTTGGCTAGCTCAGGCCGGAAAACTTCAACCCTCTCATTCTGAACAAGCAAGGATTCGACTATGCGTACCCAATACCTGCGGCTCGTTCGGCTCAGCGCGATCTACGACCTGATCGCCACCGCGGCCTTCGCCACCCCGTGGACATTCGCTGCCGTGCATGCGCTGCTGGGAAAGATTTCGCCGCTGCCGGCGTTCGAGCCTATCCATGTTCTGTTCGCCAATCTGCTGGGCAGCGTGGTGGTGGTTTGGTCGGTGCTGCGCCTGCGCCGGCCGGAGGCCGAGTTCGGCCTGTACGACGCCTGTGCCCGCGGCCTGTTTTTCGCCTGGCAGCTGTACTACCTGCTGGCGATGAACGGCGTCGCCATCGTTTGGGGATTCGCGGCGCTGGAGGCGGCGTTTGGCCTGGCGCAGGGCTATGGCTACTGGCTGCTGCGCCAAACCGAAAGCGGCGAGCCCGGCCGTTGCCGGGTGGCGCGGGCGCTGCGCGCGGCGGCCTGACGCGTTCAGCCCTTGTTCTGAGTGGCGGTATTTGATGCGGGCGATGCCGCGCCGGCGCGGTTTCAGGGCGGGCCTAGACAGCGTTTTTTGACGCGGTCCCTGAGGCTGTCCTGTTGCATGGCTAGCCGCGCGGCGTTCAGGCGTGCCACGCGTCGGAGCGCCGTGTGCGGATGACAGGCCAGGTAGCGGTAGCTGGCGGTAAACGCCGCGACCTGGCGCAGCGGGCTCAGGTGTACTTGCTCGGCCTGGTTGTGCAGGCTGGCGTGTCCTGCAAGCCAGCCGCTCTGGCAGTGTTCGCGCATGGCCCGGGCGCTGAGCAGGCCGTTTTTGCTGTGGCCTTCGCAGGTTTTGTCCTGATAGACCAAGTGGGTGACGTTGAACTGGGCTGACCGGGTTCCCGCAGGCATTCCTATCTTATGACCGGACTGGCGCGGGCTTTCTCAACGGAACGTTTTGGAGCTGCTGACCAAATCGATCGGCACACGCTACGCTTGGCCATCATCGACGGGGAGCAGCGCCGCATCCAGCGCGGCCATGGCGGGAACCAGCATGGCCCGCAGGCGTTCGGCGCCGACGCCATCGCGCGCCTGGATCGAAACGCCATGCAACAGCACCGCATAGAAGTCGCCCAGCGCGGCCACGTCGGTATCCGGCTTCAACTCGCCGCGCTGCAGCGCGCCAGCCAGCAGGTCGATGATCGATTGCGTGCGCTGGCGCCGATGCGACGCCAGCCAGGCGATGACCGGATCGCTTTCCAGCCCGCCGCTGGCGGCGGCGGACACCACCAGACAGCCTTGCGGCTGGCCGGTTTGGGTGTAGGTTTCGATCGCATTGACGAACATGCGCTCGATCGCGGCCCTGACCGTTTTCTCCTGCAGCATCGCGCGTTCGGCGAAGCCCCCCTGGCCTGACTCGTACAAGGCGACCGCCTCGCGGAACAATGCTTCCTTGCTGCCGAAAGCGGCGTAGATGCGCGCCGATGCGATGCCGAGCGCATCGACCAGGTTCGCCATCGACGTGCCTTCGTAGCCTCGGGCCCAGAACGCCCGCATCGCTTTTTCCAGGGCCTGGTCTCGATCAAATTCTCTGGGCCGTCCGGCCATAGTTTGCTCACGGTTTGCTGTCGTGCGGTGGATTCTAGCGCATCCGACTGTTGACGCAAGCCATCGCAAGCTCTATTCTTTGTTGATCGGCAAACAATTGAGGTGAAAGAATGAAAACAATCAAGGGTCCGAGCTTGCACCTGGCGCAGTTCAGCGATGCCGCCGCGCCATTCAACAGCCTGCCGGCCATTGCGGCATGGGCGGCGCAAACCGGCTTCAAGGCGCTGCAGATTCCGGCGTGGGACGAGCGGCTGTTCGATGTCGGCCTCGCGGCGGAAAGCCAGGCCTATTGCGACGACATCCAGGGCGCGCTGTCGGAGCATGGACTGGTCGTCAGCGAACTGACCACGCACATCTTCGGTCAGCTGGTCGCGGTGCATCCGGCCTATGACAGCATGTGCGACAACTTCGCCCCGACGGCGCTGCGCGGCAATCCGCAGGCGCGCACCGCATGGGCGCTGGAGAAGCTCGAACAAGCGGCCAAGGCATCGCGCCGGCTTGGCCTGACCGAAATGGGCACCTTCTCCGGCTCCTTCGCCTGGCCGTACCTGTTCCCGTTTCCGCAGCGCCCCGATGGCCTGATCGAAGCCGCCTTCGATGAACTGGCCAGGCGCTGGCTGCCGATTCTGAATGCCTGCGACGAACAGGGCGTCAATCTCTGCTACGAGATCCATCCGAGCGAAGACCTCCACGATGGCGCGAGTTTTGAGCGCTTCTACGCGTTGGTCGGCGAACACCCGCGCTGCAACATCTTGTTCGACCCAAGCCACTTCGTGCTGCAACAGCTCGATTATCTCGACTACCTGGACATCTACCAGGAGCGGATCCGCATGTTTCACGTCAAGGATGCCGAGTTCAATCCTAGCGGCCGGCAAGGCATCTATGGCGGCTACACCTCGTGGCTTGAGCGCGCCGGCCGCTTCCGCTCGCTCGGCGACGGCCAGGTGGATTTCAAGGCGATCTTCTCCAAGCTCGCGCAGAACGACTACGCCGGCTGGGCCGCGCTCGAATGGGAGTGCTGCCTGAAGGATCAGGAAGACGGCGCGCGCGAAGGCGTCGAGTTCATCAATCGCCACATCATCAATGTGACAAGCAAGGTCTTCGACGATTTCGCCGGCGCGGCGGTCGACCGGACCCAGATCCACGCCATGCTGGGCATCGCCTGATAGCCACCGGAGAACATCATGAAACCATCCATCGAACGACTCGATCACGACAACTATATCCACCGCTATGCCCGCATCGACGGTCAGCGCATCCATTGCGTTTCCGCCGGTAGCGGGCAACCGGTGCTGCTGATCCCCGGCTGGCCGCAGACCTGGTTCGCCTGGCGTCATGTCATGCAGGCGCTGGTGGAAAAAGGCTTCATGCCGATTGCCGTCGACCTGCCCGGCACCGGCCATTCGGACCGCCCGCTGGACGGCTACGACACCGGCGCCGCCGCGGCCAGGCTGCATCGCGTGATGGCGCAGCTGGGCCACGAGCAATACCAGGTGGTCGGCCACGATGTCGGCATGTGGATCGCCTACGCGCTCGCCAGCGACTATCCGGACGCGGTCAGCCGGCTGGCGATCACCGAGGCGGTGATTCCCGGGCTGGCGCCGGCGCCTGACATCTTCGCGCCGCCGGAGCAGAACATCTTCCTGTGGCACTTCATGTTCAACCAGGTGGCCGACTTGCCCGAGGCGCTGATCGCCGGCCGCGAGAAGGCTTATCTCGATTTCATGTTCGACCGCTGGTCCCATCGCCGCGACCGCGTGGCCGCCGATGTCTATATCGCGGCCTATGCGGCGCCCGGCGGTTTGCGGGGCGGATTCGCCTACTACCGCGCGATTCCCGAGACGATTAGGCAGAACCGCGAACGCGCGAAACGCAAGCTGGCGATGCCGGTGCTGGCGATCGGCGCCGAACACGCCACCAACGATGCGCCGCTGGCGACCATGCGCGACAAGGCCTCGGATCTGCGCGGCATCGTCGTGCCGGATTGCGGCCACTTCATCATGGAAGAGGCGCCCGAGGCATTCATCGCGCACCTGGCGCCCTTCCTCGAAGGGAGGGCCTGAGCATGCCGCTGGATCCGCGCATCGCCGCGTTTCTCGACGCGCTGCCTGAAGGGGAAGGCGGCGCGTCGCTCGAAGACATCCGCCGCGCCACGGAGCAGGACTTGTCGGCGCTGCATGGCCCCTTGCAACCGGTCGCCAGGGTGGAAACCTTCATCGCGGCGGCCGGCGACGGGCATCCGCTTCGGGTTCGGGCGTACTGGCCGGAACGCGCGGCTCACGCGGAGGGGCCGCAACCGGCCATCGTGTTCGCCCATGGCGGCGGCTGGTGCCTGTGCTCGCTGGAGCTCTACGACAACCCGTGCCGCGCGCTGGCCAATGCCAGCCAGTGCGTCGTGCTGTCGGTCGACTACCGGCTCGCCCCGGAACACCGCTACCCGATACCGCTGGAAGACTTCTACAGCGGCGTGGCCTGGGTTTTCGCGCAGGCGGAGCGACTGGGAATCGATCCCGCGCGCATCGCCGTGGGTGGGGACAGCGCCGGCGGCAACCTCGCCGCCGCGGCGTGCCTGTTGGCGCGCGACCGCGACGGCCCGGCGATTGCGCACCAGTTGCTGCTCTACCCGGCGCTGGACGATAGGCTGACGATGGATTCGCATGCCCTTTATGCCGACGGCTACTACCTGACCCGGGACATCATGGCTTTCTGCTGGGACACCTATCTTGGCGAAACCGGAGGCGGTCGACCCGCTTACGCCGCTCCGATGCGGGCCGCGACGCTCGAGCGCTTGCCGCCCGCCACGATCCTAGTGTGCGAGTACGATCCGCTGCGGGACGAAGGCGAGGCCTATGCGCGGCGGCTGCGGGCCGCAGCGGTGCCGGCGCATGACGAACGGCTGGATGGCATGATTCATGGCTGCATCCACATGCTCGGGCTGACGCCTGCCGCCGAGGCCTTGTTCGCGCGCTCGGGCACGCTGATCCAGGCCGCCCTGTCCGTCTGAGCGACACCGGATGCGTGGATCGGCCCGGCCGCGCCGATCCGCCATCGCCAGCCAGCCGGGGGCTTGCCTCCCGGCTGCTTCAACTGCGGAGTTATGCAATAAAACTGATCTTCGGCAGGAATCTTGTGTAATCTTCATAATGACGTCGGCCATTCTCTCGTCATGCGCAAGGGAATCCGGCCAGCATTGCGTGATGCGGGTAATCGTTCTGCTTGTCAGTGAAATGGATCCCCATGGCATTCGATGGCAAATCATTGCTTTCCGTATTGTTGTGCCGGAGCGGCCCCCGTCTGTGCGCGCTGCCGTTGACGCATGTGCGCGAAATCATGCGCGCCTTGCCGATCGACCCGGTGCCCGCCATGTCCGATTTCCTGCTGGGGCTGGCGCTGATACGCGGCGCTCCGGTGCCTGTGCTCGATTGCGCGCGCCTAGTGGGCTTGGCGCTGTCGACGCGGGTTTCGCGTTTCGTCACGTTGACGCTGGGCGAGCGCCAACTGGCGCTGGCGGTGGATAGCGTGATCGGCGTGCGGCAACTTCCGGCCGCCGCGCTGGCCGACATCGCCCCGTTGCGGGACGCTAGCGACGATGGTCTGGTGCAATCGATCGCGACGCTGGACGCGGAGTTGCTGCTGGTGCTGCGCGCCGGCCGCATGGTTCCGGAGGACATGTGGGAAGCCCTGGCGGCTGGGGATGGCGAGCCATGAGCATCGAGCCATCGGCCGCCCAGGTGGCGCAATTCCGCGATCTGATCGTCGACCGTCTTGGCCTGCAGTTCGACGAAACCAAGCTGGGCAATCTGGCGCGGGTGCTGGCCCGGCATGGGGGCCGGGACAACGCGGCCTACCTGGCCATGCTGGCGGCGGAGCCCGAACCGTCCGAGGCCCTGCATCGGCTCGCGGTCGACCTGACCGTCACCGAAACGTACTTCTACCGGAATGGCGAGCAAATCCAGGCCTTTGCCGAGGTGGCGATGCCTGCCTGCCTGCAGGCGCGCGAAGGCCTGCCGGTACGCGTGCTGTCAGCCGGCTGCGCTTCGGGCGAGGAGCCGTACACGCTGGCGATCGCCGCGCGCGAGACCATGGGCCTGGGCGCGGGCAGCGTGCAGATACGCGCCGTCGACGCCAATCCCGCCATGCTGGCCAAGGCGAGCGCGGCGCGTTATTCGGTCTGGTCGCTGCGGGAAGTGAACCCCGCGATGCGGGCGCGCTGGTTCGCGCGCGATGGCGATCTTTACGCGCTGAGCGATGGCGTGCGCCGATCGGTGCGGTTCGAGCAGCGCAATCTGGCGCGGGAGGACGCCGAATTATGGGCGCCCGGCAGCTACGACATCGTATTCTGCCGCAACGTGCTGATGTACTTCAGCCCCGAGCAGGCCGAGGCCGCGGTGGCGCGGATCGCGGGCGCGCTGGCTCCCGGCGGCTATCTGTTTCTGGGGCATGCGGAAACCCTGCGCGGCCTGTCCAGCGATTTCCATCTTTGCCATACCCATGCCACCTTCTATTACCGGCGCAAATCGCAAGCCGGCGAGCCGGCGCCGGCGATGCAATTCAGTCAGCCGGCATGGGGCGGTGCGCCATTCCAGCCATTGCCGCAGGGTGATCCCGCATGGGTCCACGTGATCGCGCGCGCGGCCCAGCGCATCGACTCGCTGGCGGTGGCGGCGCCGCCAGCGGACTGCCTCCAGTCCGCGCCGGCGCAGCCCGATTTGCACCATGCCTTGTCGTGCCTGCGCAAGGAGCAGTTCGAGCAAAGCCTGGCCCTGATCGAGAAGCTGCCGCAACAGCATGCCGACGATCCGGACGTGTTGTTGCTGAAGGCCGTCTCGCTCAGCCAGAGCGGCGCGCTGGCTGAGGCGCAGAACATTTGCCGCGCCTTGCTGGCGCGCGACGAACTCAATGCCGGTGCGCATTATGTGCTGGCCTTGTGCCGCGAGGAGGAGGGCGACAATCCGGCTGCGCTGACCCACTACCGCAGCGCCGCCTACCTGGACCCGGGCTTTGCGCTGGCGCGCCTGCATGTCGGCGTGCTGGAGCGGCGGATGGCAGAGCTCGACGCGGCGCGGCGCGATCTGGCCCAGGCCCTGGTCCTGCTGCAGCATGAGGATCCATCGCGGCTGCTGCTGTTCGGCGGCGGTTTCCCGCGCAGCGCCTTGATCGATCTGTGCCGCGCCGAGCTGACTGCCCTTGGAGGTCCGCGATGAGCCCCGTTCTCGCGCTGGCCGACAGCGCAGCCAGCTTGCGCGAGGAGTTCGACCGCTCGTTTTCGTTGGCGCCCGCGCCGCCGGCCGCCGGCAGCGTCAATTTGCTGACGATACGGATAGGAAGCGATCCGTATGCGATCCGGTTGGGCGACATCCGCGGCCTGCATGCCGATCGCCGCATTCTGGAGCTGCCTGGCCCGATGCCCGAGCTGCTGGGCGTGACCAACTTCCGCGGCCAGATCGTGCCGGTGTATCAGTTGGCCGCGCTGCTGGGCAAAGCCGCCGGCGCCGCGCCGCGCTGGATGGTGCTGGCGCAGGCCAGAGCGCCGCTGGCGCTGGCCTTCGAGGTGTTCGAGTCGCATCTCTGCGCCGACGCCGGGCAGTTGATCGCATCGGTCGACGCCGCTGGCCCGGGGCGGTCGCGCGAGGGGGTGCGCACCGCCTCCGGCGTGGTGCCGGTGCTGGACATCGGCGCGATGGCCGCGCAGATCGAGGCGCGCGCCTCCCATGCGTCGCAGGGACCGCAGCCATGAGCGCGCGCCGCCTCGCCATTTCGCGCAGCCCGGGAACCCGCCATGGCTAAAGATCCCTACCGCTATTTCAGAATCGAGGCGCGCGAACTGGTCGGGCAATTGAGCAAGGGCGTGCTGGCGCTTGAGCAGGACGGAGGGGGCGAGGAACAGATAGCGCTGTTGCTGCGCTGGGCCCATACGCTGAAAGGCGCGGCGCGGGTGGTGCGGCAGGCGCGGATCGCCGACCTGTTGCATGGCGTGGAAGAGCTGCTGGCGCCGTTGCGGGCGTCCGGCGCGCCGCCGCCGCGCAGCATTGTCGATCAACTGCTGGCCGCCTGCGATCAAGTGAGCGCGCTGCTGGCCCAGTTGCCGTCGGCCGAGGCCGATGACGCCGGCGGCGCCAGTCCTGGAGCGGGAGGCGAGGCCGCGCCGGCGCAGGACGCGCCGCAGCGCATCGTTCGAGCCGATGTGCTGGAAGTGGATGTGTTGCTGGAGGGCTTGGGAGAAATCGGCGTCGAGCTGGCGGGCATGCGGCGCGCCATCGGCGCGTTGGAGGCCCTGCGCGAGCTGGCGCTGACGTCGGGGGAGGCGGCGCCTCAGGGCGGCCGGGCGCTGGCGGCGCAACTCGACGCGCTGGAGCGCAAGATGGCCGGCGGGGCCGAGCGGATCGACCGCGAGCTGCGCCAGACCCGCGACGCCGCCGAACGGCTGCGCCTGATTCCGGTCGGCGGCATTTTCACCACCTTGGAGCGCTGCGCGCGCGACGCCGCCCACAGTTGCGGCAAGCAAGTGGCGTTTGAGGCCAGAGGCGGCGAGTTGCGCATAGACGGCGAGGTGCTCGACGTGATGCTGGGCGCCTTGCTGCAACTGGTGCGCAACGCGGTGGCGCATGGCGTCGAAGCGCCGGAGCAGCGCGCCGCCTCAGGCAAGGCCCCATCCGGCCGCATCGCGCTGGAGGCGTCGCGGCGTGGGTACTGGGTGTGGTTCCGTCTCCGCGACGATGGCGGCGGCATCGATTTGGCCGCGCTGCGGACCGCGCTCGCCAAGCGCGGCCAGCACGCGCCGGCCGATGACGTGGCCTTGCTGGCCCGGCTGCTGGAGGGCGGCGTGAGCACCAGCGGCGCGGTGACCGAACTGTCCGGGCGCGGCATCGGCATGGACGTGGTGCGCGCGGCGATGGGCAAGCTGGGCGGCAAGAGCCGGGTCCGCAGCGATGCCGCCGGCACGACGTTCGAGCTGTGCGTGCCGCTGTCGCTGGCGGCGATGGACGTGTTGCTGGTCGAGGCCGGCGGCCAAGTCATGGCGCTGCCGCTGGACGCGGTGCAAGGCGCGCTGCGGGTGCCGGGGGAACAGGTGGTGCGCTCGTCCGACGGCGACGCCATCGTGTACGAAGGCCAGCTGCTGCCCTTATTGCCGCTGGCCATCGGCTCGGCGGGGAAGGCCGCGCGCCAGTGGTCGCCGCGCGCGTTGACGGCGGTGGTCATCCGCAGCCGGGGCGAGCTGCTGGCGGTGGCGGCCAGCCGCCTGGGCGGGGTGGATAGCGTGGTGCTGCGCGCGCTTCCGCCGCTGATGACCGCCGATCCGATGGTGCTGGGGCTATATCTGGACATCGAGGGCGAGCCGCGCATGGTGCTCGACCCCGAGGAGCTGGGGGGCGCGCTGATCCGCCGCAGCGATAGCGAGGCGGCGGCGCCGCGCCCGCCCATCCTGATCGTCGACGATTCGCTGACCACCCGCATGCTGGAAAGCAGCATCCTGGAGTCGGCCGGCTACCAGGTGGAGCTGGCGGCTTCCGCCGAGGAAGGCCTGGAGCTGGCGCGGCAGAACCGCTACGGCTTGTTCCTGGTCGATGTCGAGATGCCGGGCATGGATGGCTTCGGCTTCATCACGGAGGTGCGCGCCGACCCGCAGCTGTGCGACATCCCGGCGCTGCTGGTGACTTCGCTCGACACGGCGGAGCACAAGCGGCGCGGCAGCGATGCCGGCGCCAGCGGTTACATTGTCAAGAACGAATTCGATCAGACGGCGTTTCTGGCGCAGATCGGGGAGCTGGTGCTGCGATGACGAAATTGCGGGTGCTGGTAGTGGAGGATTCGCTGACGGTGCGCATGTACCTGTGCGAGTTGCTGGCGTCAGACCCGGCTTTCGAGCTGGTCGGCCAGGCCGAGGACGGCAAGCAGGCCATCGAGCTGTGCCTGGCCTTGCGCCCGGACGTCATCTCGCTGGACATGATGATGCCCGTCATGACCGGGCTGGCCGCCACCGAATACATCATGGCTTATTGTCCGACCCCGATCCTGGTGGTTTCGTCCTCGGTCAACCGCGGCGAGTTGTTCCGGACCTACGAGGCGCTGGCCGCCGGGGCGCTGGACGTGATCGAGAAGCCGATGCCCGGGCAGGACCATTGGGGCGAGCACTATCTGGCCATGCTCAAGCTGGTGGCGAAGATCAAGGTGGTCACCCACTTGCGCGGCCGCCGCGCTGGCCAGGAGACGCCGCCGGCGGCGCCTTGCGCGCCTCCGGCGCCGCGGCAGCGCATGCGGCTGGTGGCGCTGGGGGCGTCGACCGGCGGGCCGAGCGCCCTGGTCGAGGTGCTGGGCGGACTGCCCGCCGATTTCCCGCTGCCGCTGCTGGTGGTCATTCACATCGCCGAGCCTTTCGGCCACGCCTTCGTCGACTGGCTGGACGACCATTGCGCGCTGGAGGTGCGGCTGGCGCGGCATGGCCAGCCGCTGCCGGCGCGCGGCGTGGCGCTGGCCGCGCCCGGGCTGCACTTGCAAGTGCGCGACGGCAAGATGGTTTGCGAGGCGGGGCCGGAGCGCCTGTCGTGCCGGCCGTCGGTCGACGTGCTGTTCGAATCGGTGGCGCAGGAATACGGCGCCGCCGCCGCCGCGGTGCTGCTGACCGGCATGGGGCAGGACGGCGCGCGGGGGCTGCTGGCGGTGCGCGCCGCCGGCGGATTGACGATCGCGCAGGATGAGGCCAGTTGCGTGGTATACGGCATGCCGCGAGAGGCGGCGTTGCTGAACGCGGCGCAGCGCATCCTGCCGCTGGCCGACATCGGCCCGGCGCTGGCCGCGCTGGCCGGGAGGCGCGCGCCATGACGGCCCCGGCGCTCATCGTCGACGACAGCCTGACGGTCCGGGCCGATCTCGAGGAGGCGTTCGCGGAGCGCGGGATCGCGACCATCGCCTGCGCCTCGCTGGCGGAGGCGCGCGCCGCGATGGCGCGCCAGGCCGTCGGCCTGATGGTGCTGGACGTGATGCTGCCCGACGGCGATGGCATCGACCTGTTGCGCGAGGTGCGCGCCACGGCCGAGGGCGCCAGCCTGCCGGTTCTGGTGCTGTCGAGCGAAGCCCAGGTCAGCGACCGCATACGCGGCATGCTGACCGGGTCCAATGATTACGTCGGCAAGCCCTATGACCGCGACCGTCTGGTGGCGCGCGCGTTGCAGTTGCTGGAGGCCGCCGGCGTGCCGGTCGACGCCGCGCCGCTGGTGCAGGTGATAGACGACAGCCTGACTTACCGCGAGCAACTGGCGGCCTTGCTGCGCGAGCAGGGCTATCAGGTGGCGCTGGCCCATAGCGGGGAAGAGGGTTTGCGCGCGATGGCGTCGCGCCGGCCGGCGGCGCTGGTGGTGGACCGCGTGCTGCCGGGCATCGACGGCGCCGCCGTGGTGCGCAAGCTGCGCCTCGATCCGGCCTTGCGCACGGTGCCGTGCATCCTGCTGACCGGGGCCGACGAAGAGGGGGCCGAGCTGTACGCCCTGGACGCCGGCGCCGACGCCTTCGTGCAAAAGGATGGCGACGCCGGCATGTTGCTGGCGCGGCTGGCGGCGGTGCTGCGCAATGTCGAGGGCGCAGGCGGCGTGGCGCCGCAGCAGGCCGGACGGCGCATCCTGGCGGTAGATGACAGCGTGACCTATCTGCGCCAGCTGGCCGAGGTGCTCGGCGACGAGGGTTACGACATGATCCTGGCCGAATCGGGCGAGCAGGCGCTGGCGCTGCTGAAGGTGCAAACCGTCGACTGCGTGCTGCTGGACCGCCTGATGCCCGGGCTGTCGGGCACCGAGACCTGCTCCCGCCTGAAGGGCGACCCCGCTACGCGCGACATTCCGCTGATCATGCTGACAGCGATGGAGGACAGGGCGGAAATGATCGAGGGCCTGTCGACCGGCGCCGACGATTATGTGCTGAAATCGAGCGAGTTCGACGTGCTCAAGGCGCGCGTGCGGGCGCAGCTGCGGCGCAAGCAGTTCGAGGACGAGAGCCGCCGCATCCGCGCTGAGCTGATGGACAAGAAGCTGGAGGCGGCCGAGGTGCGCGCGGCGCGCGCGCTGGCGGAAAGCCGCGCCGTCCTTCTGGCCGAGCTGGAGCAAAAGAACCGCGATCTGGAGCAGGCCAGCCGGCTCAAGTCCGAGTTCCTGTCCAATATGTCGCACGAGCTGCGCACCCCGCTCAACGCCATCATCGGTTTTTCCGACTTGCTGTCGCGCGGCGTCATCGGTCCGCTCAGCCCCAAGCAGAGCACTTGCGTCGGCCATGTGCTGGCCAGCGGCCGCCACCTGCTGGGCCTGATCAACGACATCCTGGACCTGTCCAAGGTGGAGGCGGGCAAGATGGAGCTGGCGCTGGAGCCGATCGACGCCAACGCCGTGCTGCGCGGCTGCCTGTCCATCGTGCAGGACAGCGCGGCGCGGCGGGGCATCGGGCTGGAGTTTCTGCCTTGCGAGCCGCTGCAGCCGGTGAGGGTCGATTTGCGGAAATTTCGGCAGATGACCTACAACCTGCTGTCGAACGCCGTCAAATTCAGCCGCGACGGCGGCCGGGTGGTGTTGTCGCTGCATCGCGCGCGGCGCTGCGATATCGGCTGCGGCGAGGAGGAAGCCTGGGCCAGCCGGATGCTGCCGCTGCCTGAGGGGCCCGATCAGGAATTTCTGGAAGTGCGCGTCAGGGACAGCGGCAACGGGATCGCCGCCGCCGACCTGCCGGCGCTGTTCCAAACCTTCAGCCAGCTCGACTCTTCCAGCTCGCGCCAGCATGAAGGCAGCGGCCTCGGGCTGGCGCTGGTCAGCCGGCTGGCTGAACTGCATGGCGGTACGGTCGGCGTCAGCAGCGCGCCCGGCCTTGGGGCGCAGTTCTCGATCTGGCTGCCGCTGCGCAGCGACGCGCTGGCGCCGCCGCCGGCAGGCTCGGCGCGCCGGGCGCTGGTGATCGAGGACAACCCGCAAGCCGCCGAGCTGCTCCAGGTCTACTTGGAGAGCATCGGTTTCGCGGTCGGCATCGCAGGCGATGCCGGCACGGCGCTGGCCATGGCGCGCAGCGAGGCGCCGGATCTGATCACGCTCGATCTGCTGCTGCCTGACGCCAGCGGCTGGGCGGTGCTGGACGAGATCAAGAGCAATCCGCGGCTGGAAAGCGTGCCGGTGGTGATCGTCTCCATCGTGGCCGAAGAGATGAAGGCCTGCGCGATGGGCGCCGCGCAGCTGCTGCAAAAACCGGTGTCGTACCAGAGCCTGCGCGACGCGGTGTATGCGTTGGGACTGGGCAATGAGCGCGCGCTGGCGCCGACCGTGATGATCATCGACGATGCGATCACCTGCGCGCGGCTGAGCGCCGACCTGGCCGCGCTGAATTACAAGGTGCAGTGCCATACCGACGGCGCCGGCGCGCTGGCGGCTTTGCGGGACGCCCGGCCGGACCTGCTGATCGTCGGCCTCGTGCTGTCCGATATCAGCGGCTTCGAAGTGCTCGCGGCGCTGCGCAACCCGCCCGCCGCTGACGTCCCCGTGCTGGTGTTGAGCGATAGCAGCGTTAGCGCGGACGACAGGCGGCGTTTGAGCGGGCAAGCGCTGCGGATCATGGAAAAAGGCAGTTTCGACCGACGGCAGTTTTTGTTTGAGGTCGGCCGCGCGCTCCAGAAATCAGCGCGCCTGTCGACGGACATGACGCCGGCCGACCCGACACGCGAGGTGGACGATGGCACGCATACTGATAGTCGATGACACGCCGGGCAATATGGTGCTCACCAGCATCATGCTGGAAAGCGAGGGCCACACGCTGTTTTGCGCGGAGCGCGCGCTTGTCGGCATAGACATTGCCCGGCGGGAGCTGCCGGATCTGGTGTTGATGGATGTCCAGATGCCGGAAATGGACGGCATCGCGGCGGTCGCCATCCTCAAGGCCGATCCGCTGACGCGGGCGATACCGGTGGTGGCCCTGACCGCCTACGTGATGAAGGGCGACCGCGAGCGCATGCTGGCGGCCGGCTTCGATGGCTACATCGAAAAACCAATCGATTATGTCGGTTTCGTGGCCGAAATCAGGCGCCTGGTCGGACCGCAGCCGTCTTCCGGGCAGGAATGATGCAAGGGCAGGCGGACCGATCCGCCGCTAATGGGAGTGGCTAAATCATGAATAAAAACCGGACTTTTGGCCAAAAGCTGGCATTCGGCTTCGCGGTATC
Organism: Chromobacterium sp. Ag138; assembly: GCF_055181315.1. Taxonomy (NCBI): domain Bacteria; kingdom Pseudomonadati; phylum Pseudomonadota; class Betaproteobacteria; order Neisseriales; family Chromobacteriaceae; genus Chromobacterium; species Chromobacterium sp. Ag138. Next base: position 2,538,836 of record NZ_JBUPWA010000001.1, on the reverse strand, counting down.
GTCGGCTTTCCTGGTCGTGATCGGGATCGTGGCGTATTGGAGCATCTACGTGCAGATCGCCACCGCCAACTCGGTCACCCATACGCAAAAGGTGCTGGAGCATGTGTCTGGCCTGGTCAGCCTGATGAAGGATGCCGAGACTGGCCAGCGCGGCTATCTGCTCACCGGCGATCCCGCTTATCTGGAGCCGTTCCAGGCATCCGTCGCCGGCGTGCCGACCGTGCTGTCCGAGCTGCGGGCCCTGAGCGCTGACAATGCCGGCCAGCAGGCCAAGATAGGCCAGGCCGAGGCGCTGGTGAACAGCAAGTTCAGCGAGCTCAAGCGCACCATCGAGCTGCGCAAGGCCGGCCATGCCAATGAAGCGCTGAAGCTTGTCCTGAACGGAGAGGGCAAGAAGTACATGGACGCCTTGCGCGCCGTGTGCGACCAGATCAACCGCGAGGAGCGCGAATTGCTGAGGAAGCGCGAGGCGGACGCGGACGCCACTTCCGGCAGCGCCAAGATGACCATCGTCGGCGGCACCGCCCTGTGCCTGCTGTTCGTGATCGCCGCCGGCATTTCCATTACCCGCTCGCTGACGGAGCGGCTGGGGATAGCGGTGGGGCATGTGCAGAGCTCATCGGCGGAGCTGCAGGCCGCCGCCACCCAGCAGGCGTCCGGGGCCAGAGAGCAGGCCAGCGCGATGAGCGAGATCAGCACCACCATCAGCGAGCTGGGCGTGACTTCGCGCCAGATCGCCGAGAGCGCCCAGCGGGTGGCGCAGATCGCCGAGCAGACGGCGGCGGCGGCGCGCAGCGGCGTGGGCACCGTGGAAAGAGGACAGGAGTCCATCGGCGGAATCCGCCGCCAGACCGACCTGGTGGTCAGCCATATGCTTGATCTCGGCCGCAAATCGCAGGAGATCGGCGCGGTGCTCGACATCGTGTCCGAGCTGGCGGAGCAGACCAATATCCTGGCCATCAACGCCACCATCGAAGCCAGCGGCGCCGGCGAGGCGGGGCGCCGCTTCGCCGTGGTGGCGGAGGAGATCCGCAAGCTGGCCGACCGGGTCGCGGCGTCCACCAAGGGCATCCGCACCCAGATCGACGATGTGCGCGGCGCGGTCAACACCACGGTGATGGCCACCGAGAGCGGCGCCAAGGCCGTCGATCTCGGCGCGCGCCAGTTTGCCGAAGTGGCCGCGGCCTTCAAGCAGATTGCCGACCTGGTCAGCACCACCACCGAGGCGGTGCGCGAGATCGAACTGTCGACCAAGCAGCAGGCCACCGCGGCCGACCAGGTGCGGACCGCCGTGTCCGAGGTGGCGCAGGCGACGCAAGAGACTGAAACCAGTTCGACCCAGACCCTGCAAACGGCGTCGCAGCTGGCCGGCTTGTCGATGGATCTGCGGCGCCTGGTCCATCCCCAGGCGGTTTGATCGGACAGGCGCGGCCTATTCTTTGCGCGCGGCGTTCCGGACCCGCCTCTTCAGCAAGCCGGCGCTTGCGGCCGCGCGGTCCGACAGCGCCGCGTCGCCATGCCTGCCGCCGGCGTCGTGAGCCGCGCGCTTTCCGCGCCAAGCCTGGATTCGCCGCCGGATACGGGTGTTACGGTTTCGCCGTTTTACAGCCGGCGGGGCGATTTGTAGATTGATCGCCGCGGCGCGCAGGATGGCCGAGGCGCGGTTTGCAACCGCGCGCATGGCCGATGCGGCTGAGGATTTCCAGTCCGACTCCTACTCTGCCGCCGTCCCCCATTGATTTCAGGAGAGATGAATTGAGCAAGGTTTTTTCATGCGGCAAGCGGATCGGGGCGGCATGCGTTTTATCCGCGCTGCTGGCGCCGGCAGCGCATGCTTTTGACGCGAATGCCTTGGAAACGGCGGTGCGGGCGGAGGAGAAGGCGCTGCAAGCCAGAATCGGCATGGCTGTGCTGGATACCCGCGACGGCGCGGCCTGGAGTTATCGGGGCGATGAGCGGTTTCCGATAAACAGCACCTTCAAAACCTTCGCGTGCGCCGGGCTGCTGGCCAAGGTTGATCGTCAGGCGCTCGCCTTGGGCCAGACGGTGTCGATCGAGAAATCCATGCTGGCGGGCTGGTCGCCGATCACGGAGAAGAAGCTGGCGCCCCAGCGCATGACGCTGGATGAAATCTGCGACGCGGCGGTGAGCCATAGCGACAATACCGCGGCCAACGTCGCGCTGGATCAGATTGGCGGCCCATCCGGTTTGACGGCGTTCATGCTCGGCCTTGGCGATGAAAAGACCCGGCTGGATCGAACGGAGCCGAGTTTGAATGAAGGCACGCCGGGCGATCCGCGCGATACCACGACGCCCAAGGCGATTGTCGGCAGCTTGAACAAGATCATGCTGGGCGATGCGTTGTCAGAGGCGTCCAGAGCGCAGCTGACCCAATGGATGGTGAATGACCGGGTTGCCGACGACTTGCTGCGAGCATCCTTGCCCTCCGCTTGGAAGATAGCCGACAAAACCGGCGCCGGGGGCCATGGCTCTCGAAACATCATCGCCGTGATCTGGCCTCCTGCAAGGCCGCCGGTGCTGGTCGGCATATACGTCACCCAGACCCAAGCGTCGATGCCGGCGCGCAATCAAGCCATCGCCAGGATAGGCGCGGCGTTGGAAAAAGCCGTCCGCTGATGAGGGCGGCGGTTGCGGCGCGTCCCATCCGCGCAAAGCCGCGTCAACCGCATTGCCGGCTTGCCTCGTCTTTGGCCGACCGGGCTGGGCGGGCGCGCCGCAGCGCGAGGAGCGCGGCGGCCATCAGCAGCGCGGACACGGCGAAGACCGCGCGGGTTGCGCAGGCGATGGCTTCCGGCCGGACGTCGTCGATCGGCCCGCCGGCCGCGGCGGCGAAGACGGTGCCCAGCGCCGCCGCGCCGGTCACCAGGCCGAGGTTGCGCGCCAGATTGAGCAGGCCGGAAACCAGGCCGCGCCGGTCGGCCGGCTGCCCGGCCATGACCAGGGTGTTGTTGGCGGCCTGGAACAGCGCGTAGCCGACGGTCAAGGCCGCCAGCGGCGCCAGGTAGCCGGCGACGCCCAGCGCGGCGGGCAGGACGGCGAGGAGCGCCGCGCCGGCCAGCATCGCGGCCAGGCCGGCCAGGCTGACGCGCGTCGCGCCGCAGCGATCGGCCAGGCGTCCGGCCGGCACGCCCGCCAGCATGGAAATCGCCGGTCCCAGCGACATGGCCAGGCCGACGCCCATCGCGTCCAGCCCCAGCGCGCGCGACAGATGGAAGGGGCCGACCACCAGCGTGCCCATCATCACCGCGGCCACCAGCGCCGCGGCGATCAGCGGGCCGCCCAGCGCCGGATCGCGCAGCATGTCGATGCGCACCAGCGGGGCCGCGCCGCGCGCCTCCACCCGGAGGAAGGCGGCGACGCCGACGGCCGCCGCCAGCAGCCAGGCCAGGTTCTGCGTGCCGAAGCGGCCGCGCCCCAGCGTCATCGCCAGCGCGTAGGCGGACAGCGTTAGCGCCAGCAGCAGCGCGCCGGCGTAATCGAAACGGGATGTCCGCGGCGTCGGCGCGTCCGCCGGCAGGCTGCGCCGCGCGAGCAGGAAGACGGCTGCGCCCAGCGGCGCGTTGAACAGGAAGATCGCCGGCCAGCCCCAGGCGGCGATCAGCGCGCCGCCCAGCGAGGGGCCGAGCGCGGTGCCGACGGCCGACATGCTGCCCAGCCAGCCCATCGCGCGGCCGGTTTGCGCCTTGGGCGCGACGTCGGCGACGAAAGCCATCGCCAGCGCCAGCATCGCCGCGGCGCCCAGGCCCTGCAGCGCGCGCGCCGCCAGCAGCCCGCGGAAGGAAGCCAGCCCGGCGGCCAGCGAGGCGAGGCTGAACAGCAGGATGCCGGCCAGCAGCAGCCGGCGCTTGCCGATCAGATCGCCCAGCCGGCCGACGCCGACGACCAGCGAGGTGACGGCGAGCAGGTAGGCCAGCACCACCCATTGCACTTGCTGGAAGGAGACGCCGAAGGCGCGGGCCAGCTCCGGCAGAGCGACATTGGCGATGCTGGTGCCCAGCGAGGACAGCAGCACGCACAGCGACAGGCAGGCCAGCGCGCCGCGCTGGCTGGAATGGGTGATGTTCAATCGAATGCTCCATCAGGTTTGCGATGGCGCGGCGGCGGCTTGCCGTCCGCGCCTTGTCCATGTCCGCAGCCTAGGCCGGCGCGGGGCATGGCGGAAGACGCGCGGCATGCACTCGATAGCTGCATGCGACGCCATGCCTGGCCGTGCTATGGTGGACGGATGAGCACACCCGATCTGAACCTGCTGATCACCCTGAACGCGCTGCTGGCCGAGGGCAGTGTGGCCGGCGCCGCGCGCCGGCTGGGCCTGAGCCCGTCGGCGATGAGCCGCGCGCTGGCGCGGCTGCGCGCGACGATGGGAGATCCCTTGCTGGTCCGCGCCGGGCGCGGCCTGGTGCCGACGCCGCGGGCCCTGGCGCTGAAGGAGCGGATCGGCCCGCTGCTGGGCGAGGCGGAAGCGGCCCTGACGCCGGCGCGGGAGCTGGACCTGTCCACGCTGGAGCGCACCTTCACCTTGCGCACCAGCGACGGCTTCGTCGAGAACTTCGGCCCCCGCCTGCTGGAGCGGGCAGCCCGGGAGGCGCCGGGCGCGCGCTTCCGCTTCGCGCTCAAGGCCGACAAGGACAGCGCGCCGCTGCGCGACGGCAGCGTGGATCTGGACACCGGCGTGGTGGGCGCGTCGGCCGGGCCGGAACTGCGGGTGAGGATGCTGTTTCGCGACCGTTTCGTCGGCGTGGCGCGCGCCGGGCATCCGCTGCTGGACGGCGAGATCAGCGCCGAGCGCTACGCCGCGGCCCGGCATGTTTGCATGTCGCGCAGCGGCCAGGAGCGGGGGCCGATAGACGCGGCGTTGAAAGCGCTGGGTTTGCGGCGCAACGTCGCCACCCTGGTCGGCGGCTTCACCGCGGCGCTGGCGCTGGCGCGCGCCACCGATCTGGTGGCCTCGGTGCCGGAGCGGCATACCGGCTTTCTGCGCGACGGCATGCAAAGCTTTCCGCTGCCGGTGTCGGTGCCCGGCATCGTCATCTCCATGATCTGGCATCCGCGGCATGACGCCGATCCCGCCCACTGCTGGCTGCGCGGCTGCGTCAAATCGGCATGCGGCGAAGGATGGGAGGAAACCGGGGCAGGCGGCGCGGAGGACTAACCGCCGGAACGCCGCCAAGCGCCCCGGCCGCCGTCAGCGAGAGGCCCGCTTGTGCACGTCGTGGGTGACGAAGGGCCGTTCCGGCGACGGCATGCTCAGCCATTCCGGATGGGCGAGGGTGGCGCGGATGTCGGCCAGGCCGCTAGCCCAGTGCTCGCGCATGGTGCGGGCGCCGAACTGGTAGTCCTTGTAGTGGCCTTCGCTGGGCTTGTCCTGGTAGATCAGGTGGATCACGTTGAACAGGCGATCGCAAGCCTGGCCGGCGGCGCGGCGATAGGCGGGGCTGCCGCGCGCCGCTTCCGGCACCAGCTCCATCACCTCGCGCAGCAACTGGCGGTACTGCTGGCTCTCCCGCATGTAGTCGGTGATCATCCGCGTGCGGCTGGAGAACTGGATGTCTTTCTGCCTGAGCGCGACCCGCGACAGGTCGGACGGCAGCTCCCCGCGCGCGCTCCACAGGTCCACCTGGAATACCAGCGAGTGCTGGCGCGGCCGCTCGCTCAGCACCGGCTGCAGCGGCGTGTTGGACACCATGCCGCCGTCCCAGTAGCGCTCGCCGTCTATCTCCACCGCCGGAAAGCCGGGCGGCAGCGCGCCGGAGGCCATGAAGTGCTCGGCGCGCAGCCGCTGGCGGGTGTTGTCGAAATAGACGAAGTTGCCGCTTCGCACGTTCACCGCGCCCACCGACACCCGCATTTCGCCGCTGTCGTTGATGCGGTCGAAGTCCGCCAGCCGCTCCAGCGTGTCTTTCAGCGGCGAGGTGTCGTAAAAGCTGGCGGTGCCGCCGTCATGGGGCGGCAGCGGCGGGCGCGGCTGGAAGAAGCCGTTCTGGCCCTCGATCAGCGCGCGCCAGGCTTCCAGGCCGTTCAGCCAGCCTTGCAGCGGCGGCGGCAGCGCCTGGGCGTCGTCCAGCAGATTGTGTGGCGTCGGCGGCAGCAGCGGCTGGCGGCTGATGGTGCGCCAGAACTGCTCCAGCCGCTCGGCGCGCTTGTCGGGCGGATTGCCGGCGATGATGGCGGCGTTCAGCGCGCCGATCGAGATGCCGGCCATCCAGTTGGGATGCAGATCGGCCTCCGCCAGACCCTGGTAGACGCCGGCCTGGTAGGCGCCGAGCGCGCCGCCGCCTTGCAGCACCAGCGCCACCACCTGGTAGCGATGGTCCGGCGGCAAGGCCGGGCTGCGGTAGGGCGCGGCGTCGACATGGCAGGCCGGATCGAGCTTGTCCTTCGCCATGCGCGCTCCTTATTGCATGAACCAGCCGTGACTGACGACGAAGGATTGGCCGGTGAGGGCCGCGCTGGGGAAGGCGGCCAGGAACAGCGCGGTCTGGGCCACGTCGTCCACGGTGGTGAACACGCCGTCCACGGTATTGCCCAGCATCACCCGCTTCACCACTTCCTCTTCGCTGATGCCCAGCTCCTTCGCCTGCTCCGGAATCTGCTTGTCCACCAGCGGCGTGCGCACGAAGCCGGGGCAGATCACGTGCGAGCGCACATTGTAGGGCGCGCCTTCCTTGGCCAGCACCCGGGCCAGGCCCAACAGCGCGTGCTTGGCGGACACATAGGCCGATTTCAGCGCCGAGGCCTCGTGCGAGTGCACCGAGCCCATGTAGATCACCACGCCGCCGCGCTTGTCCTGGTACATGTGCTGCAGCGCGGCCTTGGTGGTGAGGAAGGCGCCGTCGACGTGTATCGCCTGCATCTTCTTCCAGTCGGCGAAGCTGTAGTTGACGATGGGATTGACGATCTGGATGCCGGCGTTGGACACCAGGATGTCGAGATGGCCGAAGGCGTCCACCACTTGCTGGGTGCCCTGGTTGACCGCGTCCTCGTTGGTGACGTCCATCGCCACGCCTATCGCCTTGCCGCCGGCGGCGCCGATTTCGTCGGCGGTTTTGCGGGCGGCGTCGAGGTTGATGTCGGCGATGGCCACCGCCGCGCCGGCGCGGGCGTAGACCAGCGCGATCTCCTTGCCGATGCCGCTGGCGGCGCCGGTGATCAGGGCGACTTTTCCGTTCAATTGCATGGCGCTTCTCCTGTCGTTTCTGGAAGGGGAACAACTGGCAAAACCGGGTTGGAGCGCGGCGTCTGGCCGCTCTCCGGGCAATCGAGGCTTACGGGTACGAGGCCGCGCGGCGCGATGAGTTCCCCGCGGCCCGGCGGAGGCTTTTAGATATAGCCGAAGCGGCGGGCGGCGTCGAGCATGACAATGGGCTTGCGGTCGCCGGCTGGCTTCATATCGGATCCGCTTGTTCCAGCCAGCGGCAGAAGGCGGCGACGGCCGGGTGGCCGTCGCGCGTTTCCGGCACGTAGGCGAAGTAGCGCCAGTCCTCCAGCCGCGGGCCGGCAAACGGCTGCACCAGGCGGCCGCTGGCTAGATCGTCGGCGATCAGCCGGCTGGGCCCCAGCGCCACGCCCAGCCCGTCCAGCGCCGCCTGCAGCGTCAGGTAGAAGTGCTCCAGCGTCAGGCTGGCCGCCGGCTGCAGGCCGGGCGCGCCGGCGGCGTCCAGCCACTGCGGCCAGAACTCCGGGCTGCCTGCGGTGTGCAGCAGGGTGTGGCGGGACAGGTCGGCCGGAGAGACGAGCGGCAGGCGCTCGAGCAGGCTGGGGCTGCACACCGGCAGCCGGCTTTCCTGCAGGAATTCGTGGGCGATGAAGCCGGGCAGCGCCTGCGGGCCGCCGCGTATCGCCACCTCGAAGCTGTCGGCCAGCTGGGCGACAGGCTCGCTGGAGGTGGTCAGTTTCACCTCCACGTGCGGGTGCTGCAACTGGAACCGCGACAGCCGCGGGATCAGCCAGCGCAGCGTGAAGGTGGCCGGCGCGTTCACCCGCAGCGGCAGCGGCCCGCGCCGCAGCCTGGCGCTGGCGGTCTCTATCCGCTCCAGCGCCGCGCGGACGTCGGCGAGGTAGTCGCGGCCGGCGTCGGTGAGCCGCACCTGGCGGTGGCGGCGCTCGAACAGCGGCGCCCCCAGCCACTCCTCCAGTAGGCGGATCTGCCGGCTGACGGCGCCGTGGGTGACGTGCAGCAGTTCGGCGGCCTGGCTGAAGCTCTGGCGGACGGCGGCGGCCTCGAACGCGCGCAAGGCGTTCAGCGGCGGGAGATCTCGTTTCATTTGCGTGAGTTTTCCTGACATGAAAAGCCAGAATAAGTCGTTTGTCCATCGGTCGGCAAGTTGCGTAAGGTGTTGTCGCAACAGCATCAATTTTCATTTCTGGAGAAACGCATGAACAAGGTGATTGTGACAGGCACGCAATGGGGCGACGAGGGCAAGGGGCGGATCGTCGATCTGCTGGCCGAGACGGCGGACTGCGTGGTGCGTTTCAACGGCGGCCACAACGCCGGCCACACGCTGGTGGTGGGCGGCAAGACCTGGAAGCTGGCCTTGCTGCCCTGCGGCCTCTTGCGCGGCAAGCTGGGGGTGATCGGCAACGGCGTGGTGGTGGACCCGCAGGCGCTGCTGGCCGAGATCGACCGCATCGGCGCCGAGGGCCTGGAAATCACGCCGGACCAGCTGGCCGTCGCCGACAACGCCACCTTGCTGTTGCCATCCCACATCGCGCTGGACGCGGCGCAGGAGGCGGCGCGGACCCAGGCCATCGGCACCACCGGGCGCGGCATCGGGCCGGCGTTCGAGGACCGGGCCGGCCGGCGGGCGATCCGGCTGGCCGATCTGGCCGATCCGGCGGTTTTGCGCGGGCGGCTGGAGGAGACGTTGCGCTACCACAACGCGGTGCTGGCCGCGCTGGGCCGGCCGGTTTTCGAGCTGGAGCCGATGCTGGCGGCGTTGCTGGAGCAGGCGCGCCGCATCCTGCCTTACCTGCGGCCGGCGTGGAAACTGTTGAACCAAGCCGACGAGGCCGGCCGGCGCATCCTGTTCGAAGGCGCGCAGGCGATGCTGCTGGACGTCGAGCATGGCACCTATCCCTTCGTCACCTCGTCCGGCACCGGGCCGGCCCAGGCGGCCTCCGGCTCCGGCCTGGGCAGCGCCGCGCGCGGCCACGCGCTGGGCGTGTGCAAGGCTTATGCCACGCGGGTGGGCGGCGGGCCGTTCCCCACCGAGCTGAGCGACGCCGTCGGCGACCGCCTGCGAGAGCGCGGCGGCGAGTACGGCACCAACACTGGCCGGCCGCGCCGCTGCGGCTGGCTGGACGCGGCTTTGCTGCGCCAGAGCGTGCGGGTGGGCGGCATCGCCAGCCTGGCGCTGACCAAGCTGGACGTGCTGGACGGCATGGACGAGCTGAAGATCTGCACCGGCTACCGGCTGGACGGCGCGCCGCGCGACGACTATCCGGCGGGGCTGGCCGAGCGCGGCCGGATCGAGCCGGTGTACGAGACGCTGCCGGGTTGGCAGGAAAGCACCCGCGGCGCGCGCAGCCTGGACGCGCTGCCCAAGCAGGCGCGCGCCTACGTGCGGCGGATAGCGGAGCTGGCCGGCGCGCCGGTGTCGCTGATCTCCACCGGCGCCGAGCGCGACGATGTGATCCGCCTGGCCGATCCGTGGATGCTGGGCGGCTGAGTCCGGCGGCTTAGCCGCCGGCGTCCAGATAGAAGCGGATGCGCCGCCGGGTGAGCTCGTCGCGCTGGGCGGCGATGGCGTTCCACAGGCAGTCCACCTGCCTGGGATGGCTGGCGGCGTAGCGGCGCGAGACCGGCAGGAAGTAGGGTTTGGTGCTGATGGGCAACGCCAGCTTGCGCACCGGCAGCGCTGGATTGCGCGCCAGGTAGGCGTCGCCCAGCGTCTCGTGCACCGCGTAGGCGTCGATGCGCTTGCTGGCCAGCTTGTCGAAGTTCTGCGCCACGCTGTTGGCGGTTTCCGCCGGGATGCCCAGCCGCCGCAGATCGGTGTTGATCGACCAGCCGGCGTTGGCGCCGACGCTGCGCCGCAGATGGGACAGCTTCTTGCCGTCCCAGCCGACGTCGCTGTCGCGGCGCACGTAGAGCGCGTAACTGAGCGTGGCCAGCCGCCGCGCCTCGTCCGGTTTGCCGCCTTGCAGCGGAAAGGCGGCATAGGCGGCGCGCTCGGCGGTGTAGGAAAGCATCATCACGGCGTCCAGCGAGCCGTGCTCCAGCTCCTTCAGCAGCCGCGCGCCGGGCAGCAGACGGATGTCGGCTTTCAATCGGCAGCTGCGCGCGGCCGCCCGCACCAGCTCCACCGACAGGCCGGGGCGGCGCGGGTCCAGCGTGTCGTTGCCCATCTTGTAGGGCGGAAAGGCCTGATCGCCTATGCCCACCGTCAGCGTTTCCGCGGCGGCGGCGGCGCTGAGGCCGCAGGCGAACAGCAGAATCAATGGTTTCATGCCGGGAAGCCTACCCTTCTGACATTACCGTCAATGTAACGTTTTGGGTCTTGTTAGGATAGTCCGCCAGGCGGGGAGGCCTGGCGGCTTGTCCGGGTAGGCGGGATGTTTCCATGTCGCAGGCATGAGCGCATGTCTTCGGCCTCAATTCAGATAAGGAAACGCAGCGTGCAAATGCCGAAGCTGGGAGTGGGCGCCTTCCGCCTGAAGGCGCAACAGGCGGCGCTCAGGTCGCCTTGCCCTGGCTGTTGCGGCAGGATATCGCGGTGATTCCGTCGTCGACCAAGCGGGCCAATCTGGACGCGCTGACGCTGCGGCTGGATGAGGACGACATGGCGCGCATCGCCCGGCTGGAGGATGGCGGCCGCATCGCCAACCCGGACTTCGCGCCAGCCTGGGACGCCTGATCCACCGCTCGCCGCGCGGAGTACAATGGCGGCTTTCGCCCCGCGCGGCGTTTTGTGGATGAAGAGCATGAGCGAAGAGCTGAAGATCGAGGACCTGGTAGTGGGCGAGGGCAAGGAAGCAGTGCGCGGCGCGCTGATCACCAGCCATTACACCGGTTGGCTGGAGGATGGCCGCAAGTTCGACTCCTCGCTGGACAAGGGCCGGCCGTTCCAGTGCGTGATCGGCACCGGCCGCGTGATCAAGGGCTGGGACCAGGGGATGATGGGCATGAAGGTGGGCGGCAAGCGCAAGTTGTGGGTGCCGGCGCATCTGGCCTATGGCGAGCGCCAGATCGGCGACCGCATTCCGGCGAATTCCAATCTGGTGTTCGAGATCGAGTTGCTGGAAGTGCTGACGCGGGACGATTGATCAGGCTGCGAGCGTAGCGAGACGCTCATCCGAGTCAATTTAAGGTGGAACATTTCGTAGAGTCCGCTGCGCGGACGATGATTAGGGCGGTTCCGCCCGCGCTAAGGGCAAGAGGGCTGTCCGGCCAACCCTCTATCGCTGAGCGGATCAAAGATTCGCACGCAGACAACTCCAGGCTGCCTCTGCAGGCCGCGATTTCCGCCCGGAAAGCCAAGGGCAAGGCGCTGGCAAACTCGGCGCGCGCTAACGTCGCGGGCCTCAAACAGTCGCCAGCTTAAAACCTTGCCCTCGACTTTTCGGACGGCGCGTCCTGAAAGGGGAAATATGGCGCGTCGCACGGATTGGAGCTTAGGGAACCCAAGCCGCGTCGCGCGGGTTCGCCTGCGGCGATGCCGCGGCCAGATGAGGCGCGGCATCGGGAGTCGAGTGTGAAAAGAGGCCCATCCGGGCCTCTTTTCGTTTCAGCCGTCCATCAATAGCCGATGTTCTTCACCGCCTGCGGGCCCAGCCGCTGGCACAGCTGCATCAGGTACAGGCTGTCTGGACCAACGCGGACATTGGGCGAGTCCACCGCGCCCAGCTTGGGCGGCACCGGCACGCCCTGGGCGTCCGGAACATTGGGCGTCAGCGCGCCGCTGCTGCCTATCGCCCAGTTGGTCGCGCCCGGCGGCGCGGCGATGGCCAGCTGGTCCGCCTTCGAGTTCCACGCTACGCCCCAGCCGATGCTCCAGCCGTGGCCGCTGCCGTCGGCGCCGCGGTTGCCCAGCGCGATGGTGCCGCTGACGTCGGCGTTGTCCACCAAGAGGCCGGTGGCCCAGCGCTGGTGCGGCTCGATATTGCCGCAGGCCTCGGCGCGGCCGCTGAAGTTCAGCAGCACGTTGGGACCTCCGGCCTGGGCCTGGGTGGCGTAGTAGAACGATTTTTTGCTGCCGTTGGACGCGCTGCGGTCCACCAGCACCTGGCTGCCGGCGATGCTGAACTCGAATGCCTTGGCGCCGGAGCAGTCGACATTGTTGTGATCGTGGTTCAGCGCCACTTTCTCCAGCGTCAGCCGCCGTCCCTGCTTGCCGACCACCACGCCGTTGGTGAAGTTGCGGGCCTGGATGTCGTTGAGCCAGCCATCGCTCAGATTGTCCAGATTGGCCACGCCGTAGTCGACGCCGCCGCCGTTAGGCAGGCCTTCCAGCGCCAGGCGCTCGGCGCCGATCTGGCTGGCGATGCCGCTGGCCGCGTATTTCTGCACGCTGCCGCCATTCGGCCCCAGATAGCCGCTGTCGAAGGAGTCGGACAGCGGGATGTCCAGCGTCAGCTGCGATCCTTTCACCGCGGTGACCGTGCGCAGCCAGATTTCGTTGTTGTTGCCGGCGTTGATCCAGGTTTGCGGCTTGCCGTCGCGGACCAGCTGGTCCATGTCCATGAAGTGGATCCATTCGGCGCCGGCGCGGCGGCGGATCATCACCGCGTCGCCGGGCTTGAAGCCGGAGGCGTCGGAAACATGCAGCGTGTCGCCGCCGGACGGCAGGTAGCCGTCGGCGATGGCGGCGGCTGCGCCGACCGGCGTCAGGCTGGCGCTGGCTCCGCCCAGGCTCAGCATGACGTGGCCGGCGCCTTGCGCCTTCAGCACGGTGCCGCCCGCGCCGGATCCGCTGCCGCGCAGCACCACGCCATCGCTGGCGACCTGGATCGGCGATTCGAGCAGAAAGGTGCCGGGCGTCAGCAGCACTGCGCCCCGTACGCCGTTCACCGCCGGCAAGGCGGCTACCTTGGCGATGGCGGCCTGGATGTCGGCGAGATCGCTGGCGGCATTGCCGCTGGGCTTGACTGTCGCCTTCACCGGCGCGGCCGGCAGCGCGACGCCGCCGCCCATATAGCCGGCGCTGGAGAAATCTATGATGCGGTCGCCGTTGCCGTTCAGCGGCGCGTAGGCGAGGCCGCCCTGGCCATCGTCCTTCACCCAGCGGCTACGCGCGGTTTCCTTGCCCCACAGCGCCTGGCAGGACTGGGCGAAGGCGTCGTGGCGGATGGGCTGGAGCGGCGCGGCGGCGGCGGCCTGGCAGGCGAGCGCGGCGGCGGTTGCGCATGCCAGCCGCTTGATCGAATGCTTCATTGCTGAGGGTTTCCTGTCTGCGTTGAATGAAAGGCGGAGGCGCCGCCGGCCGAGCCGGTCTGAATTATTGTCGTGGCATATTGATAGCACGCCGCATATGTAAGTGTCTGTTACGAGATGGAGGCGGTATGTAAATCCTGGCCGGGAATACAGGGCGAAAAAAAGCCCCGGCCACAAGGGCGCGGGGCAAGTGGTGAAACGCGGGTCGAGAAACTCAGTGGGCCTGGCTGGTGTCGGCGACGCGGCTGGGCCTGGGCGCCAGCCAGATGGCGCAGGCGGCGACGACGAAGGACAGCCCCGCCAGCCAGAAGATCTGGTTGGTGGACAGCATGATGCTTTGCGCCTGCAGCGTCTGTTCGATCACCGCGCGAGCGGTGTCGCTGCCCATGCCGCCGGCGCTCAGCGCGCGCAGCGCGTCGCCGCCGCTGTCCACCATGCCGGCCAGCTCGGCGTGGTTGTAGCTGGCCTTGTCGTCCCAGGCGGTGGTGACCAGCGAGGTGGCGAAGGCGCCGGACAGCGTGCGCATGAAGCTCATCAGGCCGGCGGCCGAGGCCACTTCCGCCGGCTCCACGCTGGCCAGCGCCAGGCCGGTCAGCGGCACGAAGAAGAAGGGCATGCCCAGGCCCTGGAACAGCAGCGGCAGCGCCACTTGCCAGAAGCCCATGTCGGTGGTGGAGAAGCTGCGGTACAGCGTGACGCAGCCCAGCCACATCACGCCGCAAAACACCAGCTTGCGCGGATCCAGCCGCGAGGACAGCTGGGCGGCGATCGGCGCCACCATCACCGCCAGCACGCCGCTCATCGCGGTGGCGTAGCCGGCCTGGGTGGCGGTATAGCCCATATAGGACTGCAGCCACTGCGGCGTCAGCACGGTGGCGCCGAAGAAGGAGCCGAACGCCAGCGAGATGGTCAGCACGCTGGCCCAGAAGCCGCGGTGGCGGAACACCCTGAGGTCGACGATGGGCTGGGCGTCGGTCAGCTCCCAGATCAGGAAGGCGGCGAAGCCGATCGCGGCGACGATGGCCATGCCGACAATGGCCGGCGAGGCGAACCAATCCAGCTCCTTGCCCTTGTCCAGCATCAGTTGCAGCGAGGCCACCCACACCATCAGCAGCGCCAGTCCGATCACGTCTATCCGCAGCTTGAACACCTGGCTCTGGTAGCGCTTGAGCAGGTTCCAGCCGAGGAGGCCGCAGCCCAGGGCGATCGGCACGTTGATGTAGAAGATCCACGGCCAGCTGGCCTGGTCGCACAGCGTGCCGCCCAGGATGGGGCCCATGATGGGGGCCACCAGCGTGGTCATGCTCCACAGGCCTATCGCCGCGCCGGCTTTCTGTTTGGGGAAAATCTGCAGCAGCAGGGTCTGCGACATCGGCATCAGCGGGCCGCCGGCCAAGCCTTGCAGCACGCGGAACAGCACCAGCGTCTCCAGCGAGCCGGCCAGTCCGCACAGCATGGAGAACAGGCCGAACAGCAGCATCGAGCCGACGAACAGCCGCACGGTGCCGAAGCGCGCCGCCAGCCAGCCGGTCAGCGGCACGATGATGGCCTCGGCCACCGCGTAAGAGGTGATGACATAGGTGCCCTGGCTGGACGACACCGCCAGCCCGCCGGCGATATTGGGCACCGACACGTTGGCGATGGTGGTGTCCAGCACCACCATGAAGTTGGCGGCGGCCAGCACCAGCGCCGCCAGCCACAGCATATTGCCGGTCAGCGGTCGCTGGATTTCGCCGACCGCCGGATTCGCGCTAGACATGGCGGCCTCACTCGCTGACGTCGACGGTGGCTTCCATCGACAGCCCCACCTGCAGCGGATGAGCTTTCAGCTCGGCCGGGTCCAGCGCGATGCGCACCGGCAGCCGCTGCACCACCTTGATCCAGTTGCCGGTGGCGTTCTGCGCCGGAATCATCGAAAACGCGGCGCCGGAGCCGCCGGACAGGCCGGCCACCTTGCCGTGGTACACCACCTTGCCGCCGTAGAGGTCGGCGGTCAGCTCCACCGGCTGGCCGACGCGCACGCGGTTCAGCTGCACTTCCTTGAAGTTGGCGTCGACGTGGGCGTTCTGCAGCGGCACCACCGACATCAGCGGTGTGCCGGACTGGACCCGCTGGCCCACCTGGGCCTGGCGCTTGGCCACCACGCCGTCCACCTGGGCGCGGATCACCGTGCGCGCGAGGTCCAGCCGGGCCTGGTCGCGCTTGGCGCGCGCCAGCGCCACTTCGGGGTTGTCATCTACCGTGGCGTCGGCGGTCAGCGTCTGGTTGGCTTTCAGGCTGCCGATCGCGGCGCGGTAATTGGCTTCGCTCTGGCGGCTGGCGGCCTCGGCGGCCTTCAGGTTGGCCTGCGCGGTGGCGTAGGCGTTCTGCGCATTGCTCAGTTCCTCGCCGGACACCGAACCGTTTTTCGCCAGCGCCTGGCGGCGCTGCAGGTCGAGTTTCGCGCGCTCCAGGTCGGCGCGGGCCGAGGCCAGCTGCGCGGCGGAGCGGGCTTGGTCGGCGCTGCGGGCCTGGGCCTGGGCGCTCAGGCCTTCGTCGTTGGCGAAGTAGCCCTTCACCCGGCGTTCGGCGCGGGCGAGGTCGGCCTCGGCCTGGGCCAACGCCAGCTTGGCGTCGCTGTCGTTCAGCACCACCAGCACGTCGCCGGCCTTCACCGCCTGGGTGTCGACCACCTTCACCTGCTGGATGGTGCCGGCCACTTCGGGCGTCACT
>NZ_JBUPWA010000001.1:2511617-2522631 GCF_055181315.1 Chromobacterium sp. Ag138 | reverse complement strand
CCGGATCCGCTGCCGCGCAGCACCACGCCATCGCTGGCGACCTGGATCGGCGATTCGAGCAGAAAGGTGCCGGGCGTCAGCAGCACTGCGCCCCGTACGCCGTTCACCGCCGGCAAGGCGGCTACCTTGGCGATGGCGGCCTGGATGTCGGCGAGATCGCTGGCGGCATTGCCGCTGGGCTTGACTGTCGCCTTCACCGGCGCGGCCGGCAGCGCGACGCCGCCGCCCATATAGCCGGCGCTGGAGAAATCTATGATGCGGTCGCCGTTGCCGTTCAGCGGCGCGTAGGCGAGGCCGCCCTGGCCATCGTCCTTCACCCAGCGGCTACGCGCGGTTTCCTTGCCCCACAGCGCCTGGCAGGACTGGGCGAAGGCGTCGTGGCGGATGGGCTGGAGCGGCGCGGCGGCGGCGGCCTGGCAGGCGAGCGCGGCGGCGGTTGCGCATGCCAGCCGCTTGATCGAATGCTTCATTGCTGAGGGTTTCCTGTCTGCGTTGAATGAAAGGCGGAGGCGCCGCCGGCCGAGCCGGTCTGAATTATTGTCGTGGCATATTGATAGCACGCCGCATATGTAAGTGTCTGTTACGAGATGGAGGCGGTATGTAAATCCTGGCCGGGAATACAGGGCGAAAAAAAGCCCCGGCCACAAGGGCGCGGGGCAAGTGGTGAAACGCGGGTCGAGAAACTCAGTGGGCCTGGCTGGTGTCGGCGACGCGGCTGGGCCTGGGCGCCAGCCAGATGGCGCAGGCGGCGACGACGAAGGACAGCCCCGCCAGCCAGAAGATCTGGTTGGTGGACAGCATGATGCTTTGCGCCTGCAGCGTCTGTTCGATCACCGCGCGAGCGGTGTCGCTGCCCATGCCGCCGGCGCTCAGCGCGCGCAGCGCGTCGCCGCCGCTGTCCACCATGCCGGCCAGCTCGGCGTGGTTGTAGCTGGCCTTGTCGTCCCAGGCGGTGGTGACCAGCGAGGTGGCGAAGGCGCCGGACAGCGTGCGCATGAAGCTCATCAGGCCGGCGGCCGAGGCCACTTCCGCCGGCTCCACGCTGGCCAGCGCCAGGCCGGTCAGCGGCACGAAGAAGAAGGGCATGCCCAGGCCCTGGAACAGCAGCGGCAGCGCCACTTGCCAGAAGCCCATGTCGGTGGTGGAGAAGCTGCGGTACAGCGTGACGCAGCCCAGCCACATCACGCCGCAAAACACCAGCTTGCGCGGATCCAGCCGCGAGGACAGCTGGGCGGCGATCGGCGCCACCATCACCGCCAGCACGCCGCTCATCGCGGTGGCGTAGCCGGCCTGGGTGGCGGTATAGCCCATATAGGACTGCAGCCACTGCGGCGTCAGCACGGTGGCGCCGAAGAAGGAGCCGAACGCCAGCGAGATGGTCAGCACGCTGGCCCAGAAGCCGCGGTGGCGGAACACCCTGAGGTCGACGATGGGCTGGGCGTCGGTCAGCTCCCAGATCAGGAAGGCGGCGAAGCCGATCGCGGCGACGATGGCCATGCCGACAATGGCCGGCGAGGCGAACCAATCCAGCTCCTTGCCCTTGTCCAGCATCAGTTGCAGCGAGGCCACCCACACCATCAGCAGCGCCAGTCCGATCACGTCTATCCGCAGCTTGAACACCTGGCTCTGGTAGCGCTTGAGCAGGTTCCAGCCGAGGAGGCCGCAGCCCAGGGCGATCGGCACGTTGATGTAGAAGATCCACGGCCAGCTGGCCTGGTCGCACAGCGTGCCGCCCAGGATGGGGCCCATGATGGGGGCCACCAGCGTGGTCATGCTCCACAGGCCTATCGCCGCGCCGGCTTTCTGTTTGGGGAAAATCTGCAGCAGCAGGGTCTGCGACATCGGCATCAGCGGGCCGCCGGCCAAGCCTTGCAGCACGCGGAACAGCACCAGCGTCTCCAGCGAGCCGGCCAGTCCGCACAGCATGGAGAACAGGCCGAACAGCAGCATCGAGCCGACGAACAGCCGCACGGTGCCGAAGCGCGCCGCCAGCCAGCCGGTCAGCGGCACGATGATGGCCTCGGCCACCGCGTAAGAGGTGATGACATAGGTGCCCTGGCTGGACGACACCGCCAGCCCGCCGGCGATATTGGGCACCGACACGTTGGCGATGGTGGTGTCCAGCACCACCATGAAGTTGGCGGCGGCCAGCACCAGCGCCGCCAGCCACAGCATATTGCCGGTCAGCGGTCGCTGGATTTCGCCGACCGCCGGATTCGCGCTAGACATGGCGGCCTCACTCGCTGACGTCGACGGTGGCTTCCATCGACAGCCCCACCTGCAGCGGATGAGCTTTCAGCTCGGCCGGGTCCAGCGCGATGCGCACCGGCAGCCGCTGCACCACCTTGATCCAGTTGCCGGTGGCGTTCTGCGCCGGAATCATCGAAAACGCGGCGCCGGAGCCGCCGGACAGGCCGGCCACCTTGCCGTGGTACACCACCTTGCCGCCGTAGAGGTCGGCGGTCAGCTCCACCGGCTGGCCGACGCGCACGCGGTTCAGCTGCACTTCCTTGAAGTTGGCGTCGACGTGGGCGTTCTGCAGCGGCACCACCGACATCAGCGGTGTGCCGGACTGGACCCGCTGGCCCACCTGGGCCTGGCGCTTGGCCACCACGCCGTCCACCTGGGCGCGGATCACCGTGCGCGCGAGGTCCAGCCGGGCCTGGTCGCGCTTGGCGCGCGCCAGCGCCACTTCGGGGTTGTCATCTACCGTGGCGTCGGCGGTCAGCGTCTGGTTGGCTTTCAGGCTGCCGATCGCGGCGCGGTAATTGGCTTCGCTCTGGCGGCTGGCGGCCTCGGCGGCCTTCAGGTTGGCCTGCGCGGTGGCGTAGGCGTTCTGCGCATTGCTCAGTTCCTCGCCGGACACCGAACCGTTTTTCGCCAGCGCCTGGCGGCGCTGCAGGTCGAGTTTCGCGCGCTCCAGGTCGGCGCGGGCCGAGGCCAGCTGCGCGGCGGAGCGGGCTTGGTCGGCGCTGCGGGCCTGGGCCTGGGCGCTCAGGCCTTCGTCGTTGGCGAAGTAGCCCTTCACCCGGCGTTCGGCGCGGGCGAGGTCGGCCTCGGCCTGGGCCAACGCCAGCTTGGCGTCGCTGTCGTTCAGCACCACCAGCACGTCGCCGGCCTTCACCGCCTGGGTGTCGACCACCTTCACCTGCTGGATGGTGCCGGCCACTTCGGGCGTCACTTGGGCGATCTCGGCGGCGACGTAGGCGTTATCGGTGCTGACATGATGGGAGCCGACCAGCGTCCAGTAGCCGCCGTAGGCGACGGCCGCCGCGGCGACGGCGCCGAACAGCAGCGTGAACAGCTTCTTGCGTTGCAGGGGATGGCCTGCGGCGGGCGCCGCGGAGGCCGGCAGGGCTTGTGCGTTTTCGCTCATGGCGGGTATTCCTAGTGTGTATGTTTTCCGGCGGCCTCAACGGGCGGATTCGGGAGCTTGGTAGCCGCCGCCGAGCGCCTTGACCAACGCCACGTCCAGCGAGAAACGGCGCGCTTGCAGATTGGCCAGGCCGCGGCGGGCGCTGATCACGCTGTCTTCGGCGGTCAGCACGTCCAGGTAATTGGCGAGGCCGCCGTCGAAGCGGTCCTGGCTGACGCGATAGGCCTCGTCGGCGGCGGTCAGCGCTGCCTGGCGCTGTTGCAGCTGCGGCATCAGCGCGGCCTGGCTGCTGACGGCGTCGGCCACTTCGCGCAGCGCCTGGCTCAGCGTGGCGTCGTAGCTGGCGACGGCGGCGTCGTAGTCGCCGCGCGCGGCGCGGTACTGGCCTTGCAGCTGGCCGCCGCGGAATATCGGCAGATTGATCGCCGGGCCGACGCCGGCGATGCCGGAACCCGCTTTGTCGAACAGCCCCAGCCCCAGCGACTGGGCGCCGACGAAGGCGGTGAGATTGATGTTGGGATAGAACTGGGCCTCAGCGGCGTCGATGCGCTTGGCCGCGGCTTCGGCGCGGAGGCGGGCGGCGGCCAGATCCGGCCGGCGGCCCAGCAGCTCGGCCGCCAGCGCGGCGGGGAGCCGCTGTTCGCTAAACAGCTTGGCGCCGGGGCGGGCGATGGCCAGGCCGCGATCCGGTCCGGCGCCGATCAGCGCCGCCAGGCTGTGGCGCTGCAGCGCGATGCTCTCGTCGGCGGCGGCGAGGTCGGCGCGGGCGGCGGCTTCGCGCGACTCCGCCTGGCGCAGCACGCCGCGGGTGTCCATGCCTTGCTGCCAGCGCTGCAGCATCAACTTGGCGGTGTGTTCGCGCACGTCCAGCGCCTGGGCGGCGGCGTCGCGCTCGGCGAACAGGCGCGCCAGTTCGGCGTAGCCGGCGGCCAGCGAGGCGGTCAGCATCAGCCTGGCCTGGGCCGCGTCGGCGCGGGCGGCGGTCAGGTCCGAGGTCGCGGCGGCCAGCGACGCGCGGTTCTTGCCCCAGAAGTCCAGCTCGTAGCTGAAATCCAGCGTGGCGCGGGCGCTGGTGTTGAAGCCGGCCGGCGCGGGCATCCCGTTGTTGTAGCTTTGCTTGTCGCGGTTCAGCGAGGCGTTCAGGTCCACGCCGGGCAGCCGCGCGGCGCCGGCCTGCTGGGCCAGGCCTTCGGCGCGTTCGACGCGGGCGCGGGCGGAGGCGAGGTCGGGCGCCTGGCTCAGCGCCTCGTCCATCAGCGCGTTCAACTGCGCGTCGCCGTATTTTTTCCACCATTGCTCATTGGCCCAGACGCCGTCCGAGGCGGGCAGGCTTTGCGTATTCTGGTATTGTTGCAGCGGTTTGATCTGCGGCGCCGGGCCCATGTCCGGCGTCGTCGCGCAGCCTCCCATCAGCGCCAGCGCTGCGGAGAGGCCGGCTGCTGGCAGCGGCCGCCAGCGGAAATATGCGGTTCTCATCGTCTCTGTCCGGTAGTGTTTTGACTGTACGGTACGGTATAGTTATATGGCGAGGCGAGATTTCTTGTCAAGAAAAATTGAACTGTACTGTTCAGTTTTAAGGATGGATATGCGCACAAAAAGCGAAAACAAGCGCCAGGGCTTGGTGGCGGCAGCGACCGAAGTTTTTGTCGAACGCGGCTACGAGGCGGCGTCGATGTCCGAGATATCGGCCCGGGCCGGCGGCTCCAAGGCCACGCTGTACAATTATTTTCCGTCCAAGGAGGCATTGTTCCTGGATGTGATGCGCTCATTGACGACGGAGCTGTCGTCGGCCTATGTCAAGCTGCAGCCGGGCGGCGATCTGGAGGAGGTGCTGCGGACTTTCGGCATGGCCTTCCTCGACAATCTGTTCAGCCCCGAGCTGCGCGCGCTGCACGCGATCGTGATGGGCGGCGGCAGCCGCAGCGAGGTGGGCAAGCTGTTCTATGAGAATGGGCCTAAAACCGGATGGACCAAGCTGGCCCACTTCATGGCGGCGGAGATGGAGGCCGGCCGGCTGCGCCAGGCATCGCCGTGGACCGCCGCCATGCATTTTCACGGGCTGCTGCAGTCGGAATGCCAAGCGGCGATGATGACCGGCCTGATCGACGAGCTGGCGCCGGCGTCGGAGCGGCCGGGCAGGGTGGCGGACGCGGTCAGGGTGTTCCTGGCGGCCTACGGCGCGGAATGACAGCGGGAAGTTCCCCGTGAGACAATGGGAGACTTATCCCACGCAGGCGCCGTCCGGCGCGAAAGGCCGCAAGATGAGTCTTCCCGATCTGTTCCCCTCGCTGTTCCGCTACAAGGCCTGGGCCGATGAAGAGCTGCACGCGCTGACGGCCCAGCTGGATGGCGAAGCCCATCCGGACAAGCGCCATCTCGTCATCCGCATCCTCAACCACATCCACGTGGTGGATCGCATCTTCGCCGGCAATCTGACTGGCCGCCCGCACGGCTATGCGGCGACCAATACGCCGGACACGCCGGAAGCGGCCGAGCTGCTGGCGGCGGCGCGCGAAACCGACGCATGGTACATCGGCTACGCCAGCGGCCTGAGCGAGGCCGAACTGGCCGAAGACGTCGATTTCACCTTCACCGACGGCGGCCATGGCCGGATGAGCCGCGCCGAGATGCTGATGCAGGTGATCACCCATGGCGGCTACCACCGCGGCGCGGCGGGGCGCGTGCTGGCCGAATGCGGCCTGCAGCCGCCGCGCGACCTCTACACCCGCTTCCTGCATGACAGCCAGCCGGCGCGCCGGCAGCCGGGCTGAGCTGTGGCAATTACTCCACATGAAGATGTGTTGCTGAAAATATTCTTCATGGCGAAAACATAAGGGCTTGTTACAATTGCCGCCGCCATTACGGCGGCATGCTTTTCAGATTGAGACGGAATCCGCTCCGGCTCGCGCTGCCGCCGTCTGGCGGGCGCAGCGTGCGCGGATATGCGGTCCGGCGGCGCCGGACATTTTTCGTCTCTTCCTGGAAAGCCAGCAAGCATGTTCAAGAACTGGTCGGTCAAACAGAAAATCCTGGTCAGCGTCGCGCTGATCCTGCTCATCGCGCTGGCCATCGCCGGCACGGTGTCCACCCGCATGTTCCAGTCGGCGCTGACCGAGCGCCTGGAGCAGCATGAACTGAAGGCGACAGTGGAGGGCATACGCAACGAGCTGGACGCCTCCATCGCGCTGCCCTTGAGCCAGACCCGCCAGCTGGCCGCCAACACCTATCTGTTGGACTGGACCGCCGCCGGCGAGCCCGAGTCGGGCGTCGGCCCCTGGCAGCGCTACGCCAAGGCGCTGATGCAGACGTCCGGCGCGTCCATCATCTCCTGGACCTCCGAAGCCACGCTCAACATCTACATCGACCACGCCACGGTCAAGGCCGACCCCAAGGGCAACGACAAGTGGCTGGCCGATTTCCTGGCCTCCGGCCGCGACAGCCAGTTCACGCTGGGTTCGGAAACCGGCAAGCAGCAGGTGATGATGTTCGTCAACGTGCTGGCCAACAAGGGCCAGGCCGGCCACCGCGCGGTGCCGGCGCTGGGCTTCGACGTTACCCAGATGGCCGAGCGCGTGCGCAAGATGGCGGTGGGCGAGCGCGGCCAGGTCTATGTGGTGGACGCCGCGGGCCAAGTGCGGCTGCACCGCGATCCGGCGGCGATGCAGAAGAAGACCCTGCTGGCCGAGCTGCCCGGCCTGTCGCCGATCGCGCCGCAGCTGCTGAACAAGTCCGGCTTCAACCTGGCGCATTTCGACGGCCCGGGCGGCCCGACCATCATCGCCTCCAGCTACATGCCCAACGCCGACTGGTTCGTGGTGGTGGAGATGGACGCCAACGAGGTGTACGGCGCGGTGACCCGCACCATCTGGTGGGTGGCCGCGATTGACGCGGTGGTGCTGCTGCTGTCCCTGCTGGTGATCTGGCAGGTGTCCGGCTTCATCAGCCGGCCGCTGGTGCAGCTGCGCGACGCGATGCGCGCGCTCAGCTCCGGCCACGGCGATCTGACCATGCGCCTGCCGGCCGACAGCCGCGACGAAACCGGCCAGGTGGCGGCGGCGTTCA
The DNA here is from genome assembly GCF_055181315.1 of Chromobacterium sp. Ag138. Lineage (NCBI taxonomy): Bacteria > Pseudomonadati > Pseudomonadota > Betaproteobacteria > Neisseriales > Chromobacteriaceae > Chromobacterium > Chromobacterium sp. Ag138. Next base: position 2,515,193 of record NZ_JBUPWA010000001.1, on the reverse strand, counting down.
ACCAGTTCATGGAGCAGCTGCGCGCCATGTTCCTGCAGGTGCGCGAGCAGAGCGGCCAGCTGCACCGCAGCGCCGGCGAGCTGGCGCGGATGACCGAGCGCCTGTCGGCCGGATCGCGCCACAACGCCGACCTCAGCGAAACCACGGCCGCCACCATTGAGCAGCTGTCGGTCAGTGTCAGCCACATCGCCGGCAACTGCCACGGCACCGCCGAGGCGGTGCAGCAGGCCGGCGCGCTGTCGTCGCAGAGCGCCGAGGCGGTGGGCAAGGTCAGCGTCGAGATCGGCTCGGTGGCATCGTCGATGGACGAGGTGAAGACGGTGATGGAGGAGCTGGAGCGCCGCTCCGCCCAGGTGGGGAGCATCGCCGGCGTGATCAAGGACATCGCCGACCAGACCAATCTGCTAGCGCTGAACGCCGCGATCGAGGCCGCGCGCGCCGGCGAGCAGGGGCGCGGCTTCGCGGTGGTGGCGGACGAAGTGAGGAAGCTCGCCGAACGCACCAGCCAGGCCACGGTGGAGATCGACGACATGGTTGGCGGCATGCAGCAGGGCTCGGGCCAGGCGCGCGAGCGGGTGGCGAAGACCTACGGCGCGGTGCAGGGCGGCGTGGAGCTGGCCGAGGAAGCGCAGCGCCAGATCGCCGAGATCCAGTCCAGCATGCAGCTGGTGGTGCGCCAGGCGGCCGAGATCCGCGACGCCGCCAGCGAGCAGTCCAAGGCCACCGAGGACATGGCGCGCACCGCCGAGCAGATGTCGTCGCAGGCGCTGCAGTCTGACGCCGAGATCGGCCGCGCCGGCCAGGTGGTGGCCGACCTGGAGCGCTTGTCGCAGTCGCTGGAGGGCGTGGTGTCGCGCTTCAAGCTGTAAGCGTGCTGCGCTTTCATACCCCTGTTCGCGGTTTGTAGGTTTTGCATCCGCTGCGCGGATGATGATTTTCATGGCCGGGGCTGCCCGGCGGGCAGGGAGGGGATATTTGCTTGGTCAAATATCCCCTCCACCCCTAAGACCCGCTAACAAAACCCCTGATCCTGCGTTGCGCCTCCTTGTCGTACTCTCTGTACTGCCTGCGTCGGCGCGCCTTGGCTCAGGGACTCTGCGAGGTTTTGTTAGCGGTTCTAAAAGCCACCCCGCAAGCCTGGCCTGCGGCTTCCCGCCGGTTCCCGTCAGGCCCGAGGCGCGGCTGAACTCACTGCGTGCGAATCTCTCACTGGGCGAGGCTTCATTTCGCCCAGTGAGAGATTCGCTCAGCGATGCGCGCTAACGTCGCGGGGCTCAAACAGGCAGCCGCTTAAGACCTCGGGCCTGCCACCCGGCGGCAGGCTTGGAGGGATCCGGGCGCATCGGATGCGCGGCTTTTTGCCAGCGGCTTCTTAAAGTGCTGCGAAAAGATCGCCAGCAGGTTCTGAGAAGCGCGGCGGGCTCAGCCCTCCCCTTGCCGCGGCGCGAGGTAGTCGGCGAAAAAATCGATGAAGGCGCGCACTTTTTCCGGCAGGTGGCGGGTGTCCGGGTAGACCGCGTACACGCCTTGCCGCGGAAATGCCCAATCCGGCAGCAGGCGCGCCAGCGCGCCGGCGGCCAGGTCGTCTTTTACCTGCCAGTCCGGCAGCAGCGCCACGCCGCAGCCCTGGCGCGCGAAGTCCAGCAGCGCGCCCGAGGTGTCGGCGACGATGCGCGGCGCGTCGCCGGCGTCCAGCATCGCTTCCCCGCTTTTTCCCGTCAGTTTCCAGCGCAGCGGCGCCGCCAGCCGGCTGTGCGCCAGCCAGTCGGCGCGGGCGAGCGCGTCCACGCTTTCCACTTGCTTGCCTGGTTGCGCCAGATAGCCGGGCGAGGCCACCGGCCAGATGTCGAACTCCTCCAGCAGCCGCGCGCGATAGCTGGAGTCGTTCAGCGAGCCCAGCCGGATCGCCACGTCCACTTGTTGAGAAATCAGGTCGGCATGCCGCGACGACGACTCCAGCCGCACCGCCAGCCGCGGATGCAGCCGGGCGAAGGCCGCCAGCGCCGGTATCACCCGGCGGCGGCCGTATTCCGGCGTGGTGCTCACGCTCAGCGTGCCCTGCAGGCCGCCGTGGCCGCGGCGCGCGTCGTCCATCGCCGTTTGCGCCATGCGCAGCACATGCAGGCAGTCTTGGTAGAAGCGCCGGCCGGTTTCGGTCAGTTGCAGCCGGCGGGTGCTGCGGGTCAGCAGGGCCACGCCCAGCTCGGCCTCCAGCTGTTTCAGGTTGAAGCTGACCACCGCCTTGCTGTGGCCCAGCGCCTCGGCGGCGGCGGTCAGCGAGCCGCTTTCCACGATGGCGGCGAAGATGCGGAAGCGTTGCAGGCTCATGTCCGGGTGGGCTTTATTGTCAAAATGATTTTGACAGTTTAATCGATTGTGGGTGGTTTTTCTGGTGATCGGGCGGGACTAAGCTGGCCTCCGTCAAGCAAGGAGGTTGGATGCATGGAGTATCGCAAGCGCGTGGCCGCGGTGTACCTGTTGGGGTTTTTCATCGATCTGGCCAATCTTTTCGTCGGCAATGTCGCCTTTCCCGATATCGCCCGCACTTTCCAGCGCGACGTGGCGGAGCTGGCCTGGGTGGGCACCGCCTACATCCTGGGGCTGACCGCGGTGATCCCGCTGGGCAACGGGCTGGCGGCGCGCTGGGGCGGCAAGCGGGTGTTCGTCGCCTCGCTGCTGCTGTTCATGGCGGGCTCGGCCGGCGCGGCGCAGGCCGGCTCGCTCGGCGCGCTGATCGCCTGGCGCGGGCTGCAAGGCCTGGGAGGCGGCTTGCTGATTCCGCTGGGCCAGACCATGACCTATCGCTTGTACCGGCCGGCGGAGCGGCCCGGTCTGACCGCAATGATCTTGCTGGTGGGCCAGCTGGCGCCGGCCCTATCGCCGACGCTGGGCGGGCTGGCGCTGGACGCGTTGGGCTGGCGCTGGATTTTCTGGCTCAACCTGCCGCTGGCCGCCGTGCCGCTGGTACTGGCGTTGTGGTGGCTGCGGGACGAGCGCGAGCCGGAGCCGGCCGCCGGCCTGGATTGGCGCGGCTTGCTGTTGGGCAGCCTGACCTTGCTGTCTGTCTTGCAGGGGCTCAGCGATCTGGCGCAACCGTCCACCTGGGGGCGCGGCGGCGCGCTGCTGGCGGCGGGCCTGGCGCTGGGCGCGGCTTACGCGCGGCACAGCCGCCGGCATCCGCGGCCGATATTGCGGCTGGAATTGCTGCGCGAGCCGCTGCTGCGGATGTCGATGCTGATGTATCTGCTGGTGCCGGGCGCTTTCATGGGCGTCAGCCTGGTGGCGATGCTGTATCTGCAGCAGGTGCTGGGCGTGTCGGCATCCGCCGCCGGGCTGTTGATGCTGCCGTGGTCGCTGGGCGCGTTCGCCGCGATCGCGCTGACTGGGCGCGGCTATCGCCGCCTGGGGCCGAGGCCGCTGCTGATGGCCGGCGCGCTGGCGCAGGGCATCGGTTTCCTGAGCTTGCTGGCGATAGACCGCTCCGGGCAGCTGCCCTGGCTGGCCGGCAGCTACGCGCTGATGGGCCTGGGCGGCACCTTGTGCAGCAGCGCCAGCCAGAGTACGGCCTTCCTGAAG
>NZ_JBUPWA010000001.1:2501025-2511517 GCF_055181315.1 Chromobacterium sp. Ag138 | reverse complement strand
TCATGTCCGGGTGGGCTTTATTGTCAAAATGATTTTGACAGTTTAATCGATTGTGGGTGGTTTTTCTGGTGATCGGGCGGGACTAAGCTGGCCTCCGTCAAGCAAGGAGGTTGGATGCATGGAGTATCGCAAGCGCGTGGCCGCGGTGTACCTGTTGGGGTTTTTCATCGATCTGGCCAATCTTTTCGTCGGCAATGTCGCCTTTCCCGATATCGCCCGCACTTTCCAGCGCGACGTGGCGGAGCTGGCCTGGGTGGGCACCGCCTACATCCTGGGGCTGACCGCGGTGATCCCGCTGGGCAACGGGCTGGCGGCGCGCTGGGGCGGCAAGCGGGTGTTCGTCGCCTCGCTGCTGCTGTTCATGGCGGGCTCGGCCGGCGCGGCGCAGGCCGGCTCGCTCGGCGCGCTGATCGCCTGGCGCGGGCTGCAAGGCCTGGGAGGCGGCTTGCTGATTCCGCTGGGCCAGACCATGACCTATCGCTTGTACCGGCCGGCGGAGCGGCCCGGTCTGACCGCAATGATCTTGCTGGTGGGCCAGCTGGCGCCGGCCCTATCGCCGACGCTGGGCGGGCTGGCGCTGGACGCGTTGGGCTGGCGCTGGATTTTCTGGCTCAACCTGCCGCTGGCCGCCGTGCCGCTGGTACTGGCGTTGTGGTGGCTGCGGGACGAGCGCGAGCCGGAGCCGGCCGCCGGCCTGGATTGGCGCGGCTTGCTGTTGGGCAGCCTGACCTTGCTGTCTGTCTTGCAGGGGCTCAGCGATCTGGCGCAACCGTCCACCTGGGGGCGCGGCGGCGCGCTGCTGGCGGCGGGCCTGGCGCTGGGCGCGGCTTACGCGCGGCACAGCCGCCGGCATCCGCGGCCGATATTGCGGCTGGAATTGCTGCGCGAGCCGCTGCTGCGGATGTCGATGCTGATGTATCTGCTGGTGCCGGGCGCTTTCATGGGCGTCAGCCTGGTGGCGATGCTGTATCTGCAGCAGGTGCTGGGCGTGTCGGCATCCGCCGCCGGGCTGTTGATGCTGCCGTGGTCGCTGGGCGCGTTCGCCGCGATCGCGCTGACTGGGCGCGGCTATCGCCGCCTGGGGCCGAGGCCGCTGCTGATGGCCGGCGCGCTGGCGCAGGGCATCGGTTTCCTGAGCTTGCTGGCGATAGACCGCTCCGGGCAGCTGCCCTGGCTGGCCGGCAGCTACGCGCTGATGGGCCTGGGCGGCACCTTGTGCAGCAGCGCCAGCCAGAGTACGGCCTTCCTGAAGGTGGCGCCGGCGCGGATGGGCGAGGCCAGCGCCTTGTGGAACATCAACCGCCAGGTGAGCTTCTGCGTCGGCATGGCGTTGGCCTGCGTGCTGCTGAACCTGTTGCTTTCCGGACAAGGCATCGCCGATCCGGCGGCGCCCGCGGCGAGGCAGTTGGCGGTGCGGGCCTTCCATCTGTGTTTTCTGGCCGCCGCCTTGGCCATGTTGCCGCCCTTGTGGCTGGGCAGCCGGATAGGCAATGCGGAGGTATTGCGTTTATTGAATCGTCCTCAAATGGGAGAAGCATGATGAAGAATGATGAATTGGCGGTATGGGCGCAGGTTCGCGACACTTTGGCGCAGATCGCGCGCTGGCTGGGCGACGGGCCGCATAGCGAGGAAGCGCTGGCGGCGCTGATGGCGGGCTTCGACGCCGACTTCGAGATGGTGGCGCCAAGCGGCGCGCGGCTGGACTGGCAGGAACTGCGGGCTTTTTTCCAGGGCGCGGCAGGCAGCCGGCCAGGGCTGGAAATCCAGTTGGAGCGGATGGCGCTGTTGGCGGGCGGCGAGGACGCCGCGACGGTGGCCTACTACGAAACGCAGGCCTTGGGCGACGGCAGCGGCAACGGCCGCCACGCGACGGCCGTGCTGCGCCGCGACGGCGCCAACTGGCGCTGGCGCCATCTGCAGGAAACCGGCGACGGCTGGTGACGCCGCCGGGATGGCCTGTCAGTAGCCGACGGTGAAGCGGCTGCGCTGGTGTTCGCCTTTTTCCAGCTCGTCGATCATGGCGACGGCGTAGTCTTCCACCGAGATGTGGCTGTTGCCTTCGGCGTCGACCAGCAGCTGGTCCTTGCCCAGGCGGAACTGGCCGGTGCGCTGGCCCGGCTGCAGCATCGCCGACGGGCTCAGCAGCGTCCAGTTCAGCTCGGTTTCGGCGCGCAGCAGGTTCAGCGCTTCGCGGGCGCCCAGCGCCGAGGCCTTCCATTGCTCCGGGAATTCCGGAGTGTCCACCAGCTGCACGCCGGGGGCCACTTCCAGGCTGCCGGCGCCGCCGACCACCAAGAGGCGCGGCGTCTGGGCGGCCTTGGCCGCGGCGATGATGGAGCGGATGCCCTTGACGAAGTAGTCGAACTGCTCGGCCTGGGCGTGGCCGCTGAAGGCGCTGAGCACGGCGTCGAAGCCCTTCAGCTGTTCGGCCAGCTGGGCGCTGTCCTGCACGTCGACCTTGGCGGCGGCCAGGTTGGCGCGGGCTTCGATGCGTTCCGGACGGGAAACCAGCGCGGTGACGTGATGGCCGCGGGACAGGGCTTCGTTCAACAGGGCGGAACCGACATAGCCGCTGGCGCCGATCAGTGCGATTTTCATGGTGAGACTCCTGGTTTGGTATCGGGTTGAGGCGCCGCGTCGCAGCGCTGATGGAATGCATGATGCGCTTTTCGATTGATTCGATAAACGGCTGAAACCATAATTGATTGTTATTAAAAAATTGACAGTTGATATGGCGCGAGGCGTAGAGGGCAATCTGGACGGGCTGCAGATCTTCGTGGCGGTGGCGGAGGCCGGCGGCTTCACCGCCGCCGCGGAGCGGCTGGGAATGACCAAGGCCAACGTCAGCCTGCAGGTGGGCAGGCTGGAGGCGCAGCTGGGCGCGACGCTGTTCACCCGCACCACGCGGCGGGTGAAGCTGACCGAGGCCGGCCAGGCCTTGTATCTGGACGCGCAGCCGGCGCTGGCGGCCTTGCGCGACGCGCTGCTGCAGGCCGGCCACGGTTCGGCGGAGCTGACCGGCACGCTGCGGCTGACCGCGCCGGTCAGCCATATGGCGGAATCGGTGGCGCCGGCGGCCACCCAGTTCATCCGCCGGCATCCCGGGCTGCAGTTGGAGCTGCATGCGATCGACCGCATGGTGGACCTGGTGGCCGAGGGCATGGACCTGGCGATCCGCCTGGGCACGCTGCGCGACTCCTCGCTCAGGGCGCTGAAGCTGGGGGAGTTCGCCCAGCAGTTGGTGGCGTCGCCGGCCTATCTGCGCGAGCGGGGCATGCCGGCGCATCCCGGCGAACTGGCCGGGCACGACTGGGTGGCGCTGACGCTGCTGAAGACGCCGCTGACCTGGCGTTTTTCCGGCGCGGGCGGCGAGGAGGAGACGGTGAGAATGCGCGCGCGGATCAAGGTGGATTCCGCCGCCTCGCTGCGTTCGCTGCTGCTGGCCGGGGCCGGGATGTCGGTGCTTGATTCGTTCAGCGTGCAGGAGGATCTGCGCCAGGGCCGGCTGGTCCATTTGCTGCCGCAATGGACTTTGCCCAAGGGCGGCGTTTACGCGGTGTTCCCGCCCGGCCGCCACGCGCCGGCGGCGGCGCGCGCCTTCGTCGAGTTTTACCGGGTGATGCTGGCGCGGCCCTCGCTACCGGTTTGAGCCCGGTTTTCCGGCAGTGCCGCCGCTACCCTTTGCAGGACGAAATCGATGAAGGTCTGGTATTTGCGAGCCAGCGGCGAGCGGAACGGATGGACCAGATAAATCGGCCAATAATCGCAATGCCATTCCGGCAGCACTCTGACGAGTTCGCCGCGTTCCAGATACTGGCTCGCCGTGTAGTCGGTCAGCAGGGTGATGCCATGGCCGGTCAGCGCCAGATGCGTTTGCAGAGGATAGTGGTTCAGATAGAACAGCACGCCTACCGGCTGATGCAGCAATTGCTCGCCGCATGAGAGCTTGAGGCCGCCCTGATGCTCCGACTCCGTCACCAGCAGCCGGTGAGCCGCCAGGTCGGAGGGTTGCCGTATGGCCGGATGGCGCGCCAGATAGTCGGGAGACGCATACAGATTCTCGCTGGCGTAGCCGGCTAGCCGCGCCACCAGCCTGTCGTCGTGAATGGCGTGGGAGCGCGCCGAGCGCAGGCAGAAGTCCAGCACGTCCGCCACCGGGTCCTGCAGCCGGTTATCCACTTGCAACGACAGCTGCAGCGCCGGGTAGAGCGCGGCGAGATCGCTCAGCACCGGGCCCAGCACATACTGGGCCAGCGACGAGGTGGTGCTGATGGTCAGCGGGCCCGTCATATCCTGCTGGGTTTCGTCCACCGCCATCCGCGCCTGGGACAGCGTTTCCCGCAGCCTGGCCGCATGCGGGCGCAGCCGCTCGCCGGCCTCGGTCAGCGCCACCTTGCGGGTGGTGCGCAGCACCAGCGCCGCGCCCATTTCCCGTTCCAGCTCCTTGATCCGCGCGCTGACCAGGCTTTTGTGGCAATCCAGCAGATCGGCGGCGGCGGTGAAGCTGCCGGCGCGCGCCAGCGCGTCGAAGGCCAATAGGTTGTCAGGCGAGGGCATTGTTTTCATATCAGGACAATCTTTCCGAAATGGCGCGTTTATTCGCAAGGATTCGAAAACTATCCTAACACGCATCCCAACAGCATTCAGAAAGTGAGCCGTGCGATGCGTTACCTCTACCGTTTATATCCGTGGTTGTTTCAACGCGAGATCGCCCTGAGTTGCCGTTTCAGCCGGCGCCGGCATTGGGAGGCGGAGGCGAGGCGAGTAATGTTTTGACGTCGCGGTCAGCGTGTCGCCGCGAGCGGCGATGCCTCCTGTGCCGGGTCGGGTATCCGGCTGGCCGCCCAGGCCGCGCCCAGGGTCGCCAGCGCGGCCAATGCAAGGCCGACCGGCAGCGCCTGGCGCGGGTCGGCGCTGTGGCCTACCACCAGCGCCGCGCCGGCGGTGCCGACCAGGGCGCCGGTCTGGCGGATGGCGTTAAGCACGGCGGACGCGGTGCCGGACAGCTGCGGCGGCGCGCTTTCCAGCACCGTGGCCGTCATCGGCGCGATGGCGAGCGCGGTGCCCAGCGCCAGCGGCAGCATGGCCACCAGCGACCAGGCCAGCGCATGGCCGTCGGCGAGGGCCAGCAGCAGATAGCCGGCGGCGGAGAGCAGCAGGCCGCCGCGCATCTGGCGGCGGGCGCCCAAGCTCGGCAACAGGCGTCCGGCGGCGATGTTGCCGGCGATCAGGCAGGCGGCCAGCGGCAGCATGGCCAGGCCGGCATGCAGCGCGTCCAGGCCCAGCCCCTGCTGCAGATAGAGGCTGAGCAGCAGCAGGCTGCCGAAATAGGCGACGCCGATGGCGAAGCCCACCCCGTTGGCGGCAGCGAAGGCCGGATGGCGGAACAGCGCCGGGGGCACCATCGCCTGCGGATTGGCTTGCTCCAGCCGCCAGAACAGGCGGCCGCCGGCGGCGACGGCCAGCAACAGGGCGAGCAGGATGGGCGTTTGCAGGCGCGGCCCCTCGATCAGCGCGTAGCTGGCCAGCGACAGCGTCAGCATGCCGGCGGCCTGGCCCGGCAGGTCCGCGCCGCGGGACGGCGACGCCGCCCGGAACGGCACCACGAAGGGGATGGCCAGCAAGGCGGCGAGGCCGATGGGCACATTGATCAGGAAAGCGCCGCGCCAGCCCAGCGGCCCCAGCAGAAGGCCGCCCAGCACCGGGCCCGCCGCCGCGGCGCTGGCGGACAGGCCGCCGTACAGGCCGACGGCGCGCGCGCGTTCGGCCGGATGCGGGAAGGCGTGGCGCAGCAGGCCGAGCGAGCTGGGGATGAACAACGCCGCGGCCATGCCTTGCAGCAGCCGGAAGAGGATCAGCGCTTGCGCGCCGGGCGCTAGTCCGCACAGCAGCGAGGCCAGCACGAACAGGGCCAGTCCCCAGGCCAGCATCCGCCTGGGGCCGAAGCGGTCGGCCAGCCAGCCGGCGCTGAGCATCAGGCCGGCGAAGCCCAGCGCGTAGGCGTCCACGATCCAGGTGAGTTGGCTGAGGCTGGCGTCCAGGCTGCGCTGCAAGGCGGGCAGCGCCAGGTTGACGATATTGGTGTCCAGCACCGCCATGAACATGCCGGCGCTGAGCGCCAGCAGGGTGGGCAGGCCGGTCTGGACTGGCTTGGAGTAGGACATGGATGAAGTCTGCGGAAGAAACATGCCGGCCATGCTAGGCGAGAATTGGATGCGTAAAAATAGACAAATATGATGAATGGTGATGCAATTTCGCATCTATTCAATCGCAGACAGGCGCAGCATGAACTGGGATAACGCCCGTTATTTTCTGACTCTCGCCCGTGCGGGCACGCTGCGCGCCGCCGCGCAGCAACTGGGCGTGGACCAGGCCACCGTGGGCCGGCGGCTGCAGGCCTTCGAGGCCGAGATCGGCGGCCGGCTATTTCTGCGCACGCCGCAGGGCTACCAGCTGAGCGAGTCCGGCGCGATGCTGCTGGCCGACGCCGAGCGGATGGAAGCCGCCGCCGACGCCTTCAGCCGCAAGGCCGCGCATAGCGACCGCCAGCTGGCTGGGCCGGTGCGCATCGCGGCCACCGACACCGTGGCCGAGGCCTTCGTCATTCCGGCGCTGGCCGAGCTGTCGCGGCGGCATCCTGAGCTGGAGTTCACGCTGCTGACCGGCTTGTCGCTTAGCGACGTGGCGGCCGGCGAGGTGGATTTCGCCATCCGCAGCCTGCGGCCGGACAAGGGCGAGGTGCTGGTGCGCAAGCTGGCGGCCATCGACATGAGCCTGTACGCGTCGCCGGACTACCTGGCGCGGCGCGGGCGGCCGCTGCCCGGCGACGGTTTCGCCGGCCACGAGCTGCTGATGTTCCCGCGCGACACCGTGCCGCGCCACTGGCAGCGGCTGTGCGGCGAAAGCGTGGACCAGGCCCGCATCGCGCTGCAGGCCAATTCGCAGCTGACCCTGCGGCAGGCGGCGCTGGCGGGCATGGGCATCGCCATGCTGTCCTGCTTCATCGCCGATCAGGACGCCGGGCTGGAGCGAGTGTGGCCGGATCGGGTAGATCCGGTCGACATGTGGCTGGTATTGCATCCGGACCTGCAGCAGGTGGCGCGGGTGAGGACGGCGGTGGAGGCGATCGCAGCGGTGTTTGCCCAAAGTTGAAACCGGCAAAAAAAGCCCCGCGGGCGGGGCAAAGTGCTAGGGCAGGGTGAAGCCGGCGCTCAGCGGTTCTGGAAGCTTTGCAGGACCGTGAGCAGGCTGGTCAGATTGTCGGCGACGCCGCCTTGCGCCACCTTTTCCGTGGCGGCGGCGCCGGCCATGGTGTTCATGCTGTAGATCTGCATCACGCCCATATTGGCGGCGGCCTGGGCCAGCGTGTTCTGCTGCTGCTGGGCCGAGACGGCATTCTGGAACAGGATGCTGGTGGAGTGGGCCATGCTCTGGTAGATCGAGCCCATCGCCATGGCGGGGGCTTCGGCCAGCACCTTGACGTTGGCCTGGGTGACGGCGTCGGTGATCTGGTTGTTGACGGTGGTCGGAAATGCCATTGAATGCCTCCTGCTTTATGGAGTGTGGAAAATCAGCGCTGGAACGATTGCAACACGGTCATCAGGCTGGACAGGTTGTCCGCCACGCCGCCTTGCGACACCTTTTCGGTGGCGGCGGCGTCGGCCATGGTGTCTACGCTGTAGATCTGCATCACGCCGGTGTTGGCGGCGGCCTGGGACAGCGTGTTCTGCTGCTGCTGGGCCGAGGTGGCGTTTTCGAACAGGATGCCGGTGGAATGGGCCATGGTCTGGAACAGCGAACCCATTGCCATGGCGGGAGCTTCGGCCAGCACCTTGACGTTGGTCTGGGTGACGGCGTCGGTGATCTGATCGTTTACGGCGGTGTAAGCCATGTCTTAGTCTCCGGTCGGCTCGCGCTCAGCGACGGAACGATTGCAGCACGGTCATCAGGCTGCTCAGGTTATCGGCGATGCCGGCCTGGGACACTTTCTCAGTGCCGGCGGCGTCGGCCATGGTGTCGACGCTGTAGATCTGCATCACGCCCATATTGGCGGCGGCCTGGGACAGCGTGTTCTGCTGCTGCTGGGCCGAGGTGGCGTTTTCGAACAGGATGCCGGTGGAGTGGGCCGCGGTCTGGAACAGCGAGCCCATCGCCATGGCGGGCGCTTCGGCCAGGACTTTGACGTTGGCTTGGGTGACGGCATCGGTGATCTGACTGTTTACAGCGGTGTTGTAAGCCATTTTCTAGCTCCGATCTCTGGATGAGGTAAGAATCAGCGGAACGACTGCAGCACGGTGAGCAGGCTGGTCAGGTTGTCGGCGATGCCGCCCTGGGCCACTTTCTCGGTGCCGGCGGCGCCGGCCATGGTGTCCATGCTGTAGATCTGCATCACGCCCATATTGGCGGCGGCCTGGGCCAGCGTGTTCTGCTGCTGCTGGGCCGAGACGGCGTTCTGAAACAGGATGCCGGTGGAGTGGGCCATGCTCTGGTAGATCGAACCCATCGCCATGGCGGGGGCTTCGGCCAGCACTTTGACGTTGGCCTGGGTGACGGCATCGGTGATCTGATCGTTTACGGTGGTCGGGAAAGACATGGGTGTCTCCAATCAAGGGGGAATGCGGAAAGAATGGCGGCGCTTAGCGGCGGAACGACTGCAGCACGGTCATCAGGCTGCTTAGGTTGTCGGCGATGCCGCCTTGGCTGACTTTTTCGGTGGCGGCGGCGTCGGCCATGGTGTCCATGCTGTAGATCTGCATCACGCCCATATTGGCGGATGCCTGCGCCAGCGTGTTTTGCTGCTGCTGGGCCGATACGGCGTTCTGGAACAGGATGCCGGTGGAGTGGGACAGGGTCTGGAACAGCGAACCCATCGCCATGGCCGGCGATTCGGCCAGCACCTTGACGTTGGCCTGGGTGACGGCGTCGGTGATCTGGTCGTTGACGGTGGTCGGGAAGGACATGCTTGGCTCCTTGAATGCGGTGTGTTTGACAGGGGCACCGTCGGACATGGCGACCGGCGCGGACGCCATGTCCGGGTGCTACTGCTTGGACGGCGCGGCATCGTCGCTGTGAACGCCGTTTTCCGCCGCGGCCGCCTCGGTGGAGCTTTGCGCGGCCTCCATCTGGGCGGCGGCCTCCTGGGCTTGCAGCTTCCGCACCACCTCCTGCAGTTGCGCGGATAGTGGACCGAAGTACTGGTTGAAGCACTTCTCCACTTCCTGGCGAGCCAGGTTGGACAGATGCTCTGCGATCTGGCCGAGCGCCAGCTGGCTGCCCGGCTGCAGGCTTGCCATCGCCGGCTGCAGCGCGGCTGGGCGCAGCTCGGCCAGGTCCTGCGTGCCTTCCAGCAGCTTGAGAATCGCCTGCTCTTCGGCCTCCTGAACCTGCAGCGCCTGGCTGGAACTGGCCTGGATGGAGGCCAGGATGTCCCGCACGCTGGCGCCGGCGCGGCTCTGGCCCTGGGCGATGGCCTGCTGTGTCTGCTGGCGGGCTTGCTGAATCGCGTTTTGCGGAGGTTGTGGGGTGTTTTGCAGCTTTTGCTGGAAGGTTGCCAGCGTCTGCTCTTCCTCAGGTTGCAGGGAACGGCCCAGGTATTGTTCCGCCACCTGGCGCAGGGCGGGATTCAGCGGCGTCTCAGCCATGACTGGCATCCTGCTGTTCGCCGCCCAGCAGCGGCGCCAGCGCATCGCGGGTGGCCAGCAGCGCTCGCAGCTTGGTAAGGCGGCGGCTGTCGTCCTGTCCCGCCGCGCCGTTCATCAGTTCGCCGGCCCAGTCGCTCAGGTGCTGGCTCAGCAGTTGGGAAACATGGGCGTGCAGATTGCTCAGTTCGTCTTGCATGGCGTATCTCCGGAGATTGAATGCGAAAACAGCCCGCGGCAGAGCCGGGGGGCTGTTGTCAGGACGGGGGGAGAGGCGGCTTGTGAAGCTCAGCAGGGGGCGGGCGTCAGAAACAGCGCCTGTTCGGCTTGGCGGCGGCGCAGCAGGCCCGCCACGACCTGGCCGCCGGCCCGATCCCAGCGCGGAAACTGCGCGGCGGTGCCCGCGTAGTCGCCCTTGTTCAGCAGGCGCAGCAGCGTGGAACTGCGCAGATTTCCCAGCCCCAGGTTGTAGCTGAAGCTGACCAGCGCGGAAAACTGGTTTTCGTTCAGCGGCACGGTCACGGCTTTGCCGACGCCGGTTTCGAATGTTTGCAGATCCGCGGCCAGCAACTGGTCTGCCTGTTGCTGGGTGATGGTCATGCCGGCTCTCACGTCCGGACCGGTGTGGCCGTAGCCTATGGTCCAGACTCCAACCATGTCCTGGTAGGCGATGAGGCGGACGCCCTCGAACTGTTTGATCAGGCTGATGCCGGCTGGGTTGGTTTTCATGGCGGTTTCTCCATTTCGGTTGAGGAATTCAGGCGGCGGGCGCGTCCTCGGGCGGCGCCAGCCATTGCTGCAGGTTTTGCGCCAGCGCCGGCGTCAGCTCGCTCAGCGTCTGCTGCAACATCTCC
>NZ_JBUPWA010000001.1:2289924-2500925 GCF_055181315.1 Chromobacterium sp. Ag138 | reverse complement strand
TTCGGCCAGCACCTTGACGTTGGCCTGGGTGACGGCGTCGGTGATCTGGTCGTTGACGGTGGTCGGGAAGGACATGCTTGGCTCCTTGAATGCGGTGTGTTTGACAGGGGCACCGTCGGACATGGCGACCGGCGCGGACGCCATGTCCGGGTGCTACTGCTTGGACGGCGCGGCATCGTCGCTGTGAACGCCGTTTTCCGCCGCGGCCGCCTCGGTGGAGCTTTGCGCGGCCTCCATCTGGGCGGCGGCCTCCTGGGCTTGCAGCTTCCGCACCACCTCCTGCAGTTGCGCGGATAGTGGACCGAAGTACTGGTTGAAGCACTTCTCCACTTCCTGGCGAGCCAGGTTGGACAGATGCTCTGCGATCTGGCCGAGCGCCAGCTGGCTGCCCGGCTGCAGGCTTGCCATCGCCGGCTGCAGCGCGGCTGGGCGCAGCTCGGCCAGGTCCTGCGTGCCTTCCAGCAGCTTGAGAATCGCCTGCTCTTCGGCCTCCTGAACCTGCAGCGCCTGGCTGGAACTGGCCTGGATGGAGGCCAGGATGTCCCGCACGCTGGCGCCGGCGCGGCTCTGGCCCTGGGCGATGGCCTGCTGTGTCTGCTGGCGGGCTTGCTGAATCGCGTTTTGCGGAGGTTGTGGGGTGTTTTGCAGCTTTTGCTGGAAGGTTGCCAGCGTCTGCTCTTCCTCAGGTTGCAGGGAACGGCCCAGGTATTGTTCCGCCACCTGGCGCAGGGCGGGATTCAGCGGCGTCTCAGCCATGACTGGCATCCTGCTGTTCGCCGCCCAGCAGCGGCGCCAGCGCATCGCGGGTGGCCAGCAGCGCTCGCAGCTTGGTAAGGCGGCGGCTGTCGTCCTGTCCCGCCGCGCCGTTCATCAGTTCGCCGGCCCAGTCGCTCAGGTGCTGGCTCAGCAGTTGGGAAACATGGGCGTGCAGATTGCTCAGTTCGTCTTGCATGGCGTATCTCCGGAGATTGAATGCGAAAACAGCCCGCGGCAGAGCCGGGGGGCTGTTGTCAGGACGGGGGGAGAGGCGGCTTGTGAAGCTCAGCAGGGGGCGGGCGTCAGAAACAGCGCCTGTTCGGCTTGGCGGCGGCGCAGCAGGCCCGCCACGACCTGGCCGCCGGCCCGATCCCAGCGCGGAAACTGCGCGGCGGTGCCCGCGTAGTCGCCCTTGTTCAGCAGGCGCAGCAGCGTGGAACTGCGCAGATTTCCCAGCCCCAGGTTGTAGCTGAAGCTGACCAGCGCGGAAAACTGGTTTTCGTTCAGCGGCACGGTCACGGCTTTGCCGACGCCGGTTTCGAATGTTTGCAGATCCGCGGCCAGCAACTGGTCTGCCTGTTGCTGGGTGATGGTCATGCCGGCTCTCACGTCCGGACCGGTGTGGCCGTAGCCTATGGTCCAGACTCCAACCATGTCCTGGTAGGCGATGAGGCGGACGCCCTCGAACTGTTTGATCAGGCTGATGCCGGCTGGGTTGGTTTTCATGGCGGTTTCTCCATTTCGGTTGAGGAATTCAGGCGGCGGGCGCGTCCTCGGGCGGCGCCAGCCATTGCTGCAGGTTTTGCGCCAGCGCCGGCGTCAGCTCGCTCAGCGTCTGCTGCAACATCTCCAGTTTTTCGTCCCAGTCCTTCCGTCCGCTCTGGACGGCGGCGTTGAGCGCCAGCAGCGCGTCGCCCTCGCCCCGCGTCTGCAGCAGAGAGCCCGCCAGCTCGCCTGCCTGGCGCCGCAGTCCAGCGCTCCACTCCAGCTGCCAGAGCAGGTTTTGCCGGACGAACTCGGTGCAGACTTCGTCGCATTGGCGGTAGAAGGCCAGCAACGAGTCCGCGCCCGCGCGCGCGCGCCAGTCTTCAGTCCATTGCCGCTGCGCTTCCTGCTGCCATTCCGACAACCTCTGGCCGCTGTCCAGCCAAGCCTTGAGCGCGCCTTTCCACTCCCGCTCATCGGGCAGGCCGGTTTGAGCCAGCCGCTGCCAGCCGTCGTTCACGTTCCGCATCCAGGCGGACAGGAATTGGGGATCCATGGCTTTCTCCTTCATTTGCGGGGGCTGTTCAGGCGGTCCACCATCGCGCGGACCGCGGACATCTGCGGCGCGCTCTTGGCGTAGTAGTCGGGGTTGCTTGGGTCCTTGCTGCTGTAGCCCCAGAAATCCCAGCAGCCCTGCGGGTTGCGTTTGGGATCGGTGAGGATCTGCGGGTACAGCACTACGATGCGGTTGCTGTCGGCGATCTCGTTGTAACCGGTGGTGGCGTAGAAGCGGTTGCCGATGCGGCTGTCTTCCTGGGTGCAGCCGTGGAAGGCCACGTGCACGCGGCAGCTGTCCTTGGCGCAGGCGGCCGGGATGTAGACGTGGCCGATGTCGGACAGCCCTGTATACCCTTTCTTGGAGAACTCGGTCTGGTCGAAATCCTTCAGTTGGCCGGACAGTTTGGCGGCGGGCGGCTTCAGCTTGCCGTACAGCTGGCGCAGGATGTCCTGCGACTGGACGAAGCCGCAGTTGTTGAGATTGGGCGCGGCGTTGGCCGGGCATTTCAGGTCTGTGGCGTTGGCGGTGATCAGCGCATGGCCGGCGTTGACGTTGTCCACGTAGCGCATCTGGGCGTCGGGCACGCCGGCGCTCTGGTAGAAGGCGCGTGTTTGGGCCACCACCTTGGGCAGCACGATGCTGTCCGACGTGCCGGTGAAGATGTACAGCCGCTGGCGCTTGATGTTGTCCACCGGGTCGATCAGGCCCTGGCCGGCGAATTTCTGCGCGGCCTGGCAGGCCGCCGCGCCGGACGGGGCGGCGCCCAGCGGGCGCATGCACTGGGTGGTGGCGGTGGTCAGGAAGCGTTCCGGCCCGTTCAGGACGCCGAGGCCGGCGCAGTAGAACGGCCCGCCGGCGACGATGCCGGCGCCGGCCACGCTGGCCGAGTGGGCCACGCTGAACTGAGCCGCCATGAAGGCGCCGGACGACAGGCCGGAGACGGTGTTCTGCTTGGCGTCCGCGCCCAGCGCGGGCAGCGGCGGGGCGGCGGCCGACGCTTGGCCGCAGACGGCGGCGAGGAGCAGGGCGGCCAAATGGCCGCGGGAGGTGAGGGTGACGCGCATCGCGGGTTCTCCTTCGGTGAGTGAACGGTTTATTTCTCCAGCTTCTGCAGCTCGTTGATGCCGGACCAGCCGATGAACAGCAGCCCCAGCTCGGTTGACCCGAACGAGTACGGCAGTCCGGCCAGAATCCCCATCGCCAGCCCCTTGGCCAGCGCCATGCCCGGATCGTCCTTGTCCACCCAGAGCTGGGTCATCGAGGCGCTGAGGGTGGTGAAGCCCAGCAGCAGCAGACCGGCGCACAGCAAGAAGCGGGTTTTTTCCTGCAGCGGCATCGTCTTCGCCATATCCAGCAGCATCACGTCCCACAGCTTGTCCGCGGCCAGCGTGACGATGGCCGACAGCAGGTGCACCGGGCTCTTGCTCAGTTCCGGGATGCTGCCGCGCAGCATGCCGCCGCGCGGCGCGGCGTCGTTGGCGTCTTGGTCGGGTGTGTCCATGAAGTGGGGCGTTTGGGTGGCGTGGGCACTGTCTTGCTGGGGACGGTGGTGTGGCGTGGTCGTGAAATCAGAAACTGGGTGTTTATGCTGTAATGAAGAGTTTGGGAGGGGGGCTTGAAAACGGCTCACAAAAACGGATGCATGCATTGCATGGAATCGCGGTGCGTGTGCTTTCCATCAGAGAAAGCGGAATTTTTTTGACTGGCTTGGCGGAACAGACTGGCCTTGTCGGGCCAGCCTGTTCTTGGAGATTTACTTATATTCCGTTTTGATCTGCCCATAGTTTGAGATCTTCCGAGCCGAGGATGGATAATCGGCGCTCTTCTTTTAGAAGCTCTTCAAATTGATGTTTTATGGTTGTGCAATAGTCTTCAATGGAAGCAGATATTTTAGGGTTGTTAATGTTTTCTTCATTGTACTCTAGCGTTAAGCTAATGGGATGGATGGGTTGTTTTGCTGCGTAGTATATTTTGTAATTCTCGGCTTTGAATAATTTCCCATTTTTTGATTCAGTGGCGATGATTTCTGATTGAATGATTTTCTTCTTTTTGATTGAGAATGATGAGTTCGACTTGGGGATGATTATTCTATTTCCGAATGATGAGCGGATTGAAATGGCTCGGAGAATGTGTTTGGGGATGAAGGTCAACGTTTCTCCGATCTCGTCCGTAGAATTGAGTCCAATTGCAAGTGCAATAGTCTCGTCTTTGGAGTTGTTAACTTCCCCAATGTGAAGGATGGCTTCGGCAGGAAGATTGCTTAAGCATCCTCCATCGGTGTAGATGATTGAACGGTCGTGGATGTTTGCTGAGATGGAGCAAGGCGAGAATAGCAGTGGATAGGATCCACTGGCCACTGCTGCGGAAAGCAGGCAGGTTGTTCTGTCTTGGTTGAATGCCGTGGTGCTTCTTAGCTTTGCAGATTCGCTTACTTTTGACGAAATGTAATTTAGCGAGCCAAAGTTGCTTTCTAATGATTGAATGTAGTCTTGATTTATCCGGTCGCCAAATAAACGGGTGCATGTGACGGTTAATTCCTTCCAACCGCTATTGATGCCCAGTGCGGTAAAGATGGCGAGAAGATATCTGTGTGTTGAGACCAGGTAGCACCCCGATATGTCGAGATCTTTCCATGCGGAAGCGAGCGCTAGATAGAGTTCTTTTAATTCCAGCTCCCCAAGGTCGCCTGGGATTTCATATGGTAGAAAAAGCCGGCTGTCGTAAGCTTCATAGCTCCACTCTTCACCTCGAATGAATGAATTTGTATTGGGCTTTGTGATGTTTTTCTTATTGAACTCAGTGTTGACCTTGGTCAGGGCATTCGCAAGCGCGGCACGAGTAATAATGTTCAGAATGGACGGTATGCTTGATCCATCAAGTTCGCTTTCGGTGTAGTTGTGGCCTAATGCGCCTCCAACTAATATCCTAAATAGGCTTGCACCTTCAGTCCCCTTCTTGGCAAAGGGTAAGGCTTCCGACATGGATGGGGATAGATATTTCAAGGCGGTCGTAGTGCCGCCCATGCACAGAATGTAGCCAGTGAGCGCGCCGGCGCTGGAGCCGATGATGTGTTTTATTTTATATAGGTCGATCAGCTTATTGCTTGGGTCGGAAAGTACTTCGATTGCCTGAGGGTAGACAATCCCTTTCGATCCTCCTCCCCCAAGAACTAAAGTATTAATTTCGCTCATGATGTCCTCCTGGTTTTGATGGCCTGTTCATCCGATAGGCCTTGGTGGTGAATGCGAAGAGTCTCAATGGGAGATCAGTGATGCTGCTGGTCGAGTAAGGCTTGGTACTTGGTCAAACTTTGATCAATCTTGTCCAAGGCGAAGTGCGCCGCCTCGCCCTCCATCGCGCCGGCGGCCGCCGCCACCGCCGCCGCGGTGCCGACCAGCAGGTCGGTGATCAGCACGCCCAACGCGTCCTCGGCGGCGCCCTTGAGGTCCTCCTTGGCGAATTTCTCGGTCATGTTCTTCAGCAGCACGCTCTTGCTGGCCAGCGCCAGCTTGCTCGCGCTGTCGAAGTAGTTGGCGCCCGCTTGCGCCACCAGGCCGCCGGCCTGGCTGATCATCATGTTGGGCGCGACGGCGATCTGGCTGCCGGCGTAGGCGGCGGTTTCGCTGTTGGAAAGCTGCACCGCCTGCACGATCTGGCTGTTGAGCGCGCTGGTGTCCGGGTTGCCGTCCGGCGCGGTTTTCAGCTGGCCGGTGAAGCCGCGCATCGGGCTGGGCGGCGGCGGCGCGGGCGGCGGTCCGGGGGGCTGGGCCGGGCCGCCCTTGGCGGCTGGCGCCGTCGACTGGTCCGGTTTGGGCTGGGCGCTGTCCTGCCCGGCGGGCGGTTTGGCGCCGAACAGGTTCTTGAAGTTGGGGAAGGGCATGGTCTAGCTCTCCGTGAAGGATGGCGGCTCAACTGCTTTTCTCGCCGATCGACAGGATCATCGACACCGCTTTGGAAATCACCGCGCTGGAAATCTGGTTCAGCGCTTGCTGGCTGTGGACCGAGTTCTGCAGCGCCAGGCCGGCGGAATGGCTGGCCAGCTGGTACAGCGAGGCCATCGCCTGGGCCGGCGCTTCCGCCACCACCTTGACGTTGGTTTGGGTGACGGCGTCGGTGATCTGTCCGTTGACTGCGGTGTTGTCTGCCATGATTTCTCCTGGGTCGCGAATGGGGATGAAGAGGACGCTGCTGCGCGCTTGCCCTATGGACGCGGCGGATGCCGGCGTGTGAACGGGGCTGGCGGTTTATCGAGGCTCAGCCGTCCAGGCTGTCGGCGCGGATGGCGCGCAGCGCCTTGCGGTACGGCTCCGGCGACACGCTGATGTCGCCGTAGAACGGGGTGTCGTAGATCAGGATGATGGCCAGCACGATGGAGATGGAGGCGGCCATCGCGCAGGTGAGGAAGAAGTGCACGCCCTTGCTCGGCACGTGCATCAGCCAGGCGAAGAAAATCAGCAGCACTTCGCCGATCAGGCTGACCGACCAGATGTCCCAGGGAATGGTCATCGCCTGGTCGGACAGCCGCGCGTGGCGGCTGGCGTAGAGGCCGTTCAGCTGGTTCTGCGCCAGGTTCAGATATTCAGCCTCCCGCCGGTCGGCCGGGCGGACGGCGGCCAGCGCGCGGCTCAGCCGGCCCAGTTCGGGCGAGCCGGCTGGCACTTCTTCCCCGCCTTGTTGGCGCGGCCACTCACGGGCGACGACGGCGTCCAGATAGGCCAGCAGATTGTCCTTCACCGGCTGGCGCGCCGAAGGCAGGCCCTGGGCGCTCATCCGGTAGAGAGAGCCGGCCAGCTCGGCTTCGCGCTCGACGATGTCGGCCGAGGCGTCGAAGTGGTTGATCGCCCGCACCAGCAGCGCGGCGATGATCAGGCCGTAGAAGATGCCGACCACGGCGATGATGACGCCCACCTCGTCGCTCTGTTTCTGGGTGACGTGGTCCGGCGCCAGCTTGCGCAGCAGCAGGTGGACGAGCGTGGCGCAGGCGCAGCCGGACGCCGCCCACAAGGCGATTTGCGCCGACGAGGGCAGGGAGATGAAATGGAGCAGCATGGGGTTCATCCTGTGACGGCCTCCGGAAGGGGCGCGGCGGCGAATCGTCTGCCGCCGCGCCGCGGGGTCAGCTCTTGGCGCCGGCCGGCGGCGGGACGGCCGGCGCGTCGGGCGGCGCCTGCGCCATGTCCATGTTTTTGCCGAAGGCCTGCAGCAGCAGCCTCAGGCCTTCCGGCACCGGTTGCTGCTCGGCCTTCACCTCCACGTGGTAGCGCGCGTCGTTGCTCTTGCTGACGCCCTGCTTGTCGTCGCGGGAGTGGGAGGAGTCGTAAGACACCGAACCCTTGAGCTCGACGCCGAAGGCGCCCCAGCCGGCGCGGGCATCCCAGGCGGCGCCGGCTTCCAGCTTGGACGCCGACTGCTCGTCGGTTTCCCGGGTGAAGCTGGACTTCACCTCCATGTCGAAGGCGATGTTCACCGAGCTGATGGCCAGCGACGGGATGTGCATCAGGGTGAGCACCGGCAGATTGAGCGTCAGCGCCGACGAGGCCTGGCCGGCGGGGCCGGGGCGGCTGGACGCCATCTCGATGGCGGCAGTCAGCGGCTTGTAGCCGGTCAGCTTGCCATTGCGGTCGGCGAGGCGGATGAAGCCGGTTTCCAGAATGGCCTGGGTCTGCGTCATCGCCAGGCTCTGCTGCGCCTGGGCGGCTGCCTGCAACGGCCCGCCGATCAGCGATTTCATCGGCAGGCCGGAAAACTGCTGGGCCATGCTCAACAGGTTGTTGTCCGAGGTATCGGCCATGGTGTTTCCTTTCTTTTAAGAGGGGGGCTGCGGCGCTTAGGTGGGCAGCTGCGCGTTCAACAGCTTCTCGTAGGCCGCCACCACGCGTTGATAGCCGGCTGGCGGTTCCAGACCCTGGATGACGATCTTGATTTCGGCGGTCTGTTCGTCCTGCCTGCGCATGGAAACCAGCACGTCGGCGGCCTCGTCATCCGCGTCCGGCTGGCCGTCGGGCGGCTCGGCCAGCGACAGGCTGAGCGTGGTCAGCACCTCCACTTTTTCAATGGCGAAGCTTTTCAGCGGCAGCAGCGTGATCAGCGGCACCTGAACCTCGTGGTGCTCCATCGTGACCACGCCGTTGCGGCTCACTTCGCGCGGCACGTTCATGCCTACCATGCGGGCGGTCCAGGCGCCCTCGGGGAAGCTTTGCGCCGGGTCCTGCTCCTGGTCCGGAACGAAGAATTGCTGCAATTCCTCGATGTGCTGGTGGCAGACGCTGCGTTGCGCCTCGATCACGGCGCGTTTCAGGCCGCTGATCAGGCTGCCCAGTTTGGCGGTCATGTCCGGCCCTCCTCGTCGGGAGAGGTCAGGGTGAGGCGGGACAGGCGGTCCAGCCGGCTTCGGCGTTCATCGCGCGCTGCAGGCGGCGGGGGCGTTGTCTCGGGCCGTCGAGGGAGGACATGCCGGAGGCGAAGCCACCGGCGCAGCCGGAGCGGCATGGCGTGGAGAAGGGATTTCATGCTGCTTTGTCCTTGTCGTCGGCGCCGGGGGCGCAGAGCGGGCCATTGGCGGCGGACTGCCGCTGGCGCTTCTGCTGATATGGACGGCTGCTATCGGAGAGCGTGAAACCCGCGTTCAGCTGCTTGCGCAACGCCTTGCGCAGCAGTTCCACCCGCTTGCGGGCCAGCGCTTCGTTGATGCCGAGCCGCGCGGCGATCTGGCAATAGGACAGGTCCTCTTCGAATTTCAGCTGGAACAGCTGCTGCTGGTCCGGGTTCAGCGCGGCGAATGCGCATTCCAGTTCGGCCAGCTGTTGCCGCAGGGACAATTGCTGCTCGGGGGTGGGGCCATGGCCGGTGCAGGACAGCGCCTGATCGCCGTCGGGATCGGAGTCGGGATCGATGACCTTGATTTCCCGGCGCTGGCGCCGCTTCAAGTCCAGAAAGGCGTGGTTGAGCGCCAGGAACATGAAACCGGCCAGGTTTTGCACCCGGGCGGAAGAGTGCTGCAGGTAGAGATGCACCTTGAACGCGGTGTCGGACAGCAACTCGTCGGCGCGGTGGATATCGCCCTTGCACAGATGCCGCGCGCGACGCTGCAGTTTGGCGTGGATTTCCCGCCATACCATGGAGAAGCTGGAGTCAGTGGATTCCGATGCTGCCTGGGGAAAGCTTTGCATGATGGCCATCCTTTATGACGGTTGGGATTGCAGGATGGCGGAACAGGCATAACGGAACTGTCTCTTGCGTGACAAATGAATGCTATTTTTGTTAAAAATATTCCTTTATCTTCATGGCTGAAGCTGGCGAGCGATGCGGGACAGCTTATCGGGATCGAGTATCCGCAGCGTTTGGCGGGAGAGCTGGATCAGGCCGTCGCGCTGCCATTGCTTGAGCTGGGCGTTCAGCCGCGGGCGGCTGGCGTTGAGCATGGCGGCCAGCGTGCCCTGGTTGGCCGGCATCGGCAGTGTCACGCCATCGTGGCCGGGGCGGCCGCTCTGCTCCATTTCCGCCAGCAGGTGGCGGGCCAGCCGGGCTTCCAGCCGGTACAGGCACACGGTTTCAACGAAGCTGCTGATGCGCTGCAGCCGCGCGCACAATTGCTGCTGCACTCGGTTCATCAGCTGCGAGCAGTCCTGCAACGGCGCGAAGTGCTGCTGATGCAGCAGCAGCAGCTGGCTGTTGCTGCCTAGCAGCGCGTTGCTGCTGCGGCGTCCGGATTGCAGCAAGGCGCTTTCGCCCACCATTTCCCCGGGCTGAGTGCGGTCCATGATCACCTCGTGCCCATCCGGCTCCTGCAGCGAGTGATAGACGCCGCCCCGCAGCACCAGGCCGATGAAATTCTCCGGGTCGCCGCGCAGGAACAGCAGTTTGCGCTGTTTGCCGTCAACCGGAGTGGCGTGCCGCGCCAGATGGGTGATCAGCGCCTCGGGCGCGTCCCGCAGCAGCGGCAGGGCGGCGAGGTCGGTATGGGCGCGGGAGGAGATCAGACTGCAAACCGGGCGATGGGTGGAGAGAGGCATCGTTTTTCCGTAAGCAGGTTGAGTGGTGGCGCGGGCGCGCCTGCAAGAGGAAAACGGCTGCGGGAAGGGCTTGTGAATCGGGATGGGGCGAGCAAAAAACGGCGCCGGCAAGGTTGACAGCCCGGGGGCGAGCCGATAAGATGCGCGGCTCTGGAGGGGTTACCCCAGCGGTCAACGGGTCCGGACTGTAAATCCGGCGGCTAAGCCTTCGAAGGTTCGAATCCTTCTCCCTCCACCAGACTCAAACAAAAAAGCCAGGCTCTCGAGCCTGGCTTTTTTGCGTCCTGGGTCGGCCTCAGGCCAGCAGGTGGCGGGCGTGGAAACGCAGGTGCTCGTCGACGAAGCTGGCGACGAAATAGTAGCTGTGGTCGTAGCCGGCGTGGCGGTGCAGCTCCAGCCGCGCGTCGCCGCGGCGCGCCGCCTGTTGCAGCGCGTCCGGCCGCAGCTGCTCGGCCAGGAAGGCGTCGGCCAGGCCGATGTCCACCCTGAGCGGCAGCGGGCAGCCGCGCTCGGCCAGCAGCAGGCTCGCGTCCCACTCGGCCCAGGCGGCCTCGTCGTCGCCCAGGTAGGCGGCGAAGGCCTTGCGGCCCCACGGCGCCTGGGTGGGCTGGCAGATCGGGCTGAAGGCGGATGCCGACACGTAGTCCTGCGGCCGCCGGATCGCGCAGACCAGCGCGCCGTGGCCGCCCATCGAATGGCCGGCGATGGCGCAGCGGCCGTTCAGCGGGAAATGGCGGCGCAGCAGCGCCGGCAGCTCCTGGCTGACGTAGTCGTACATCCGGTAGTGGCGGCTCCACGGCTCTTGGGTGGCGTTGAGGTAGAAGCCGGCGCCCTGGCCCAGGTCGTAGGCCGGATCATCGGCCACGCCTTCGCCGCGCGGGCTGGTGTCCGGCATCACCAGCGCGATGCCGAGCTCGGCCGCCAAGCGCTGCGCGCCGGCCTTATGGCTGAAGTTCTCGTCGCTGCAGGTGAGGCCGGACAGCCACAGCAGCCACGGCAGCTTGCCGTGCTCGGCCGCCGGCGGCAGGTACACGCTGAAGCGCATTCGGCAGGACAGCGTTTCCGAGTCGTGCAGCCATTGCTGCTGGCGGCCGCCGAAGGCCAGGTTGTCGGCTATCTTCTCCAGCCCGGTCATGCCGGCTCCGGCGCGTAATGGATCACCGAACGGATGCTCTTGCCCTCGTGCATCAGCTCGAAAGCCTCGTTGACGCGCTGCAGCGGCATGGTGTGGGTGATGAAGTCGTCCAGGCGGAATTCGCCCTTCAGATAGCGCTCCACGTATTCCGGCAGCTCGGTGCGGCCGCGCACGCCGCCGAAGGCGGAGCCGCGCCATACCCGGCCGGTAACCAGCTGGAACGGGCGGGTGGAGATTTCCTGGCCGGCGCCGGCCACGCCTATGATCACCGATTCGCCCCAACCCTTGTGGCAGCATTCCAGCGCCGCGCGCATCACCTTGACGTTGCCGATGCACTCGAAGGAGAAGTCGACGCCGCCGTCGGTCATTTCCACGACCACGTCCTGGATCGGCTTGTCGAAATGGCTGGGATTGACGCAGTCGGTGGCGCCCAGCTTCTTCGCCAGTTCGAATTTGCCTTCGTTGATGTCGATGCCGATGATGCGGCCGGCGCCGGCCATGCGCGCGCCGATGATGGCGGACAGGCCGATGCCGCCCAGGCCGAAGACGGCCACGCTGTCGCCGGCCTTGACCTTGGCGGTGTTGACCACCGCGCCCATGCCGGTGGTGACGCCGCAGCCCAGCAGGCACACTTCTTCCAGCGGCGCGGCCTTGTTCACCTTGGCCAGCGAGATTTCCGGCAGCACCGTGTATTCGCTGAAAGTGGAGGTGCCCATGTAGTGGTAGATGGGCTTGCCGTCCTTGGAGAAGCGGCTGGTGCCGTCCGGCATCAGGCCCTTGCCCTGGGTGGCGCGGATCTTCTGGCACAGATTGGTCTTGCCGGACAGACAGAACTTGCACTCGCGGCATTCCGGCGTGTACAGCGGGATCACGTGGTCGCCCACCGCCACGCTGGTCACGCCGGGGCCGATCGATTCGACGATGCCGCCGCCTTCGTGGCCGAGAATGCAGGGGAACACGCCTTCCGGATCTTCGCCGGACAGGGTGAAGGCGTCGGTGTGGCAAACGCCGGTGGCCACCATTTTCACGCGCACTTCGCCGGCCTTGGGCGGATGCACTTCAATCTCTTCGATGCTCAACGGCTGGCCGGCGGCCCAGGCCACGGCGGCCTTGCAGCGGATGATGTCCTGGCTCATCAGCGGTTCCTTTTCCACATTGACGGATTTCTGGGTAATCGACCATTGTATTTTTTTGCCGGTTGTCGATAATCGGCCCAATTGGTAAATGATTTTTTCCATGGAGAAAAAATGGCCAGTTGGGAAGGGATGCAGGAATTCGCCGCCGTGGCCGACAGCGGCAGCTTTACCCGGGCGGCCCGGCGGCTGGGCATTTCCATCGCCCAGGTCAGCCGCCAGGTGGGGCAGCTGGAGGAGAGGCTGGGCGCGCGGCTGCTGTACCGTACCACCCGCCAGCTCAGCCTGACCGAGGCCGGCGAGTTGTATTTGACGCACTGCCGCCAGCTGCTGGAGTCGCTGGCGGACGCCGAGCAGGCGGTGTCGCAGTTGCAGGCCGAGCCGCAAGGCCAGTTGAAGCTGACCGCGCCGCTGGCCTATGGCCACAGCCACATCGCGCCGCTGGTGCTGGAGTTCATGCAGCGCTATCCGCTGCTGGAGGTGAGCCTGGATCTGTCCAACCAGGTGCAAGACCTGGTGCACGACGGCTACGATCTGGCGATACGGATAGGCCGCCTGACCGATTCCTCGCTGATGGCGCGCAAGCTGGGGCAGCGGCGCCACCACGTCTGCGCGTCGCCGGACTACCTGGCCCGCCACGGCGCGCCGCGGCGGCCGCAGGAGCTGTTGCAGCACCAGTGCCTGCAGATCGGCAACGATGGCTGGCATTTGCAGGTGAACGGCCGCCGGCAGACCTTCCGGGTGCAGGGCCGGATGCGCTGCAGCACCGCCGCGCCGCTGGCCGAAGCCGCGGTGCGCGGCATGGGCCTGGCGCAGCTGCCCGATTACTACGTGGCGGCCTACCTGGAGAGCGGCGCGCTGCTGGAGGTGCTGGCCGACTACGCCGAGCCGGAGGAAGGCATCTGGGCGCTGTACCCGCATAATCGCCAGCTCAGCCCCAAGGTGAGGCTGCTAGTGGATTTTCTCGCCGACAGTCTGGCCGGCGGCGCTTGCCAAGCCGGCGGGGCGCGACAATAATCGCGCATTCTTTTGCGGGAGCGCGGCGATGGTGATAGCGGAATCTAGAGTGGAGTGCATGGTGGTGCACCGGGTGGGCAACCCGACGCGCGGCGAGCCGCTGCAGCTGTCCGAGCGCACCACGATGGTGGACGAGGCCGTTTCCGGCCTGCTGCTGGACGGCTATCTGAAGGGCATCGTCTCCGATCGCAAGAAGCACCAGTTCGTCCACGAGACCGATCTCAACCTGAACGAGATCTACCATTACACCCGCCAGTTCTTCCGCGGCGAGGTGGATTTCCTCGAGGTGTCGCAGCGCATCGCCAAGCACTTGTACGGCCGCTCGCAGCACCCCAACATCAGCGCCGGCGACCTGCTGGTGATCCAGTTCGCCGGGCTGTCCGACGGCGACCGCGACATGCGCGCGCTGGGCGTGTTCAAGTCCGAGATCCGCGACGACTTCCTCACCATCATCGACGGCGCCGGCGTGTTCGACATCAGCCACGCCTCCGGCATCAATCCGCGTTTGATCGACAAGGGCGCGCTGATCCTGGAGCACGGCCCGACGGTGTACGCGGTGGACCGCCTGAGCCGCGAGGCCAAGTTCTGGCTGGACGATTTCCTGAAGGCGCTGCGGGTGCCGGACAAGGCGTCCAGCAGCAAGATGCTGGCCAGCGTGGTGGAGCAGCTGTCGGGCGAGATTGAAGATCCTGTCGAGCAGGCGCGCTTCAAGGACGAGCTGCTGTCGCTGGTGGAAAGCCAGCCGGAAGAGGTGCAGGCCAAGGCGCTGACCGCCGCCGCCGAGCGCTTCGTGCCGCGCGAGCAGGTGGAAGTGGCGCTGGGCAGCGCGGCGGAGTCATACGGCTTCGAGCTGGACGACGAAGCCAGGCTGCCGGCCAAGGGCGTGGCCAAGCAGCTGGAGAAGACGCTGTCGCGCTACGGCGTCGGCCACGGGATCAGCGTGCTGCTGCCGTCCGGCATCACTTTGAAGAACATCCAGTCGCAGAACGACGGCGAGGGCGGGCTCAGCCTGACGCTGTTCCTGAACAAGCGCGAGCTGTAAGCCGGTTCCGGCGGCAACGCAAACGGCGGCGGTCGCGAGACCGTCGCCGTTTGCGTTGGTTCGGCTGCGCGCCTCAACGCATGGTGAACTCGACCGACCACTCCAGCGTGGCCATGTTGTAGTAGGTGATCTCGGCATTGCAGAACGCGCCGCCGTTGCCGGTGGCGGTCTTGTTCCACTGCGGCACTTTGGGAATCACGCCATTGTTCAACAGGCCGCCGGGCTTGGGCACGTTGACGAAGGTGGTGCGGAATTCGCACTGGCGCGCGCTGTCGGTGTAGCGAACGAAGGCGTAGTTGACGTCGGGGTTGAGCGGGCTGGCGATATAGTAAGTGTCGCTGCGGCCTGCCGGCACGACGGAGACGGGTTTCGGCGAGGCGTTCGCCTGGGTTTCGATTTCATTTTTGCCGATCACCTGGTATCGGACATCGGTTTTGCCCTGGTTTTTGAAGGTGACGGTAACGGTCGGGCCGGCAAGGGCGATGCTGGAGCTTAATCCAAGCAGTACAGCGGCAAGCGTGATCTTGTGCATATCGTCTGTTTGTCAGTGGCTTAGGTGGGGGTCTTGCCGTCGGCGGCGAGGGGGAATTTTTGGTACCAGTCGAAATTGTTGTCTTCGACTGCCGGCTCTTTCTGGATATGGGCCTGCAATTTCTGGCTGTAGCTTGCCGGATAGAGGGATTGTTCCAGCGGGGGCAAGGCCTGGTAATGATTCAATATTTCTTCGTAGAAATGACGACGGGATCCGGTGGCCTCGCGCTCAGCCTGGCCAGCGGCCATGACTTGCCGGCGCCAGGCCTGTTCCATGTCATAAGCCTCCAAATAAGCGGCGCGTCGTTCATTCACGGTGTAGCGGCCGCTATCGTCTGACGCCACCGCATCCAGCTCCTCGCGGTTGAGCCCGGCAAACGGGTTCAGCGCGTGTTGGCTGTTTTTTCCATCCGCCTCGAGAAATGCGTTGGCGTCGGCCGCCAGTTTTTGTCTGGCCGGATCGGGATCGGATGGTTTTTGCTGGTAATGGACCGACTTGAGCGCGTCGTAGCCCGGGCCGCAAATCGCATTCAGCGCGGAGTCGGCGATGCCGGCCATTTCGCCGCGGCTCAGCGCGCTTTCACGCTGTTTCATCAGGGACATGCTCTCGCCGAGCAAGCGGGCGAGCGGAGAGATCTGCGTCTCCACGCTGCTTGGACTTGAGGCGTTCGCCGGATTGGCGGCGGCGGGCTTGGCCGCTTCGCTGCGCGAGCTTGTCGTTATCGGGGAAGACGATGGGCTGATCGCATTAAGCATGTGCATGCTCCATCAAGAGTGGCAAGCTAAAAGAATATTTTATTTTTTAGAATTAACCCATGTAAATATTTGGATGGCCCGGAACCGCGATGGGTATGACATGGAAGTCCATGAATGTGGGAGCTGGCCAGCCTGGCTGGGGGGGAGAACGGGTTGGCGGGACATGGCCCGGTATCGGCAGCAGGAGAGCCAAGAAAGCGGCGAGGCCTGGAGCCGCTAGTCAAACCCGGAATTGGTGCAGCATCGCCATGGCGTGCTGAAGCTACAGCCTATGTCGGCGCGTATTGATCCTGATGTCTGTGAGATGACGTATTTCCGACTCCGCCATCGAGCGGCAGGCAAGCGTCGGGGATGATGGAGTTTATCGGATGGCGGCGGGCTTCAGCGCGCCGTCAGCCACAGCGCCAGCAGCGGCGCCAGGTTGAACACGAACACCAGGATCTTGTACAGGCCTATGCCGCCGTAGTTGAGCAGGTCGAACGCCGGCTCGGATAGGTTGAACCAGCGGCTGTGCAACCGGTACAGCCAGCCGCGGCGGAAGAAAAACAGGCAGAACCAGAGAGTCAACACGGCGTAGTGGAAGGCCAGACTGGCCAGCAGCAGCCGTTCGGCGTAGAGGATGTCCATGGCGGCTGTTCCGACAGGAGTAGGCTTTCAGCATAGCCCTTCCATGCAAAACGCCCCGCGCGGGCGGGGCGTTCGGGAAGGCGGCTCAGGCCTGCAGCGCCAGCGTGCCGCTGCGGCCGGGTATCTCCCCCATCACCACCCGGCCGGACGGCAGATTGGCGAGATCCTGGCTGTCGAACAGATCGACGCAGCTGACCAGCTGGTAGCCTTGTTGCTTCCAGCCTGCGAGCAGGCGCTCGAACACTTCCATCAGCCGCATGCCTTCCAGCTCTGCGTGCAGCGTGTAGACGTGGCCGGTGGCGGCCTCGGCCTCGGTCAGTTTCAGCAGATGCTCGTGGACGTTGTCGTTGCTCAGGCCATCCAGGCCGATCAACTCGTCCAGCGTCGGCAGCGTCGTTGGCAGCTGCGGCACGCCCAGCGGGCGGCCGGCGGCGTCCAGCGGCTGGAACGGGTGGCTGCCGCGGCCGTCGGACGCGTAACGCATGCCCAGCTCCTGCTGGTAGGCCAGCGCCGCGTCGTTGATCTGCCAGCCGGCGGCGCCGTGGGTGCGGGCCTCCTCGCCGAAGATCTCGCGGAAGCGCCGGGCGGCCTTGTGCATCTCGGCGCGGGTCCAGGCCGCGTCCTTGCCGGCGACGTAGTCCTGCCACTTGATGTGGTCCCAGCAATGGATGCCCACCTCGAAGCCGGCGTCGCGCACGCCGCGGAGCAGGGCCGCCTCGCGGCGGCCGATGTCCGGGCCCGGCAGCACGGTGCCGTACAGCAGGGTGCGGATGCCGTAGTGCTCGACGACGGAGGTGCGCGACACCTTGGACAGGAAGCCGGGGCGGAACACGCGCTTGATCGCGCGGCCGGTGTGGTCCGGGCCCAGGCTGAACAAAAAGGTGGCGCCGGCGTCGTGCCGCCGCAGCGCCTCCATCAGCCGCGGCACGCCTTCGCGGGTGCCGCGCCAGGTGTCGACGTCTATCTTCAGGGCGAGTTTTTTCATTGTTATGGCAGGTTCAAGTATTCGGAATCGCTGGCGAGTTTACCGCGCGGCGGGCTTGCCGTGCGGTTTTCCGGACGTCGTGGCCAACACGGAGGCGATAAAAGCGCTCTTCGCGCTGGTATAGGCGGCGCGGTCATCGCCGTGGTTTTGCGCCAGTTTCCGCTTCAAATCGGCATAGCGTTCGGCGAGATGGCTGTCGGCGCGCAGCGCGTCGCGGAAGGCCAGCTTGTCGCGCCAGAAGCCGCTGCCCAGCGCCACCGCGTGCAGATGGACTTCGCGCGGATGGGCGGCAGGTTTGGCGAAGTAATGCCGATTGGGCATGGCTGCCGCCGCTTGTTGCTGAAGATGGAAGCCTGCTGATTGAAGCGCTGGAAGGCATGGTTCCAGGTCGCTGAGTGCGGGCAGTCCCAGCATGATGTCGATGATGGGTTTGGCGGCGAGGCCGGGCACGGCGGTGCTGCCGATGTGCTCGATCGCGCAGGCGTCGGCCAACGGGCCGAGGGCGGACAGGATCGACTGACGCTCGGCTTGGAAGCGTTGCGGCCAGGTTGGGGTGTAGGGGACGATCTTGATGTGGCGGTGCATGAAGGAAAGATTCGGTTGGCGCGGAGAGAACGCTTTTCTTCAGGCGCGGTTCGATAGCGGAAAGAAATGGAGTCCGCTGCGCGGACGATGATTTCGATGGCGGTTCCGCCCGCCGGACGGGCAAGGGGCTGTCTCGCCAGCCCCTTAGCAATCCCAGGCGACCCCTGCGGCCCGAGAAACCCCGATGAAACAATCTTGAGCCAGGCGCCGCCGATCAAAAAAACGGCGGCTCCAAGGCCCCTGGCCCAAGAGTGTTTCACCGGCTCGGGCCAAAGGGGCTTAAGGCGGCTGCCGATCAACCATCCGCTATATATCGTTGATCGGCCTACCGGGTAGTGCTTTACTCCGACAGGTCGCGGCTGGCCGCCACCTGGTCGCGGTAGTAGTCGTAGATGCCGCGCAAGGCGTCGGCCATCGTCACCGTCGGCTTCCAGTCCAGATCGGCCATGGTGTTGGCGATCTTCGGCACGCGGTTCTGCACGTCCTGGTAGCCGTTGCCGTAGTACTGGCCGGAGGTGGTTTCCACCACTTGCACCTTGTCGGCGTTCAACTGGTATTCCGGATAAACGCGGGCCAGATCCAGCATCATTTGCGCCAGTTCGCGGATCGAGTAGTTGTTGACCGGGTTGCCGATGTTGTAGATCTGGCCGGAGGCCTTGCCGTCCTTGTTCTCGATGATCTTCATCAGCGCGCTGATGCCGTCGTCGACATAGGTGAACGCGCGCTTCTGGTGGCCGCCGTCGACCAGCTTGATGGTCTCGCCGCGGACGATGTGGCCCAGAAACTGGGTGATCACGCGGCTGGAGCCTTCCTTCGGCGTGTTGATGTTGTCCAGGCCGCCGCCGATCCAGTTGAACGGGCGGAACAGCGTGTAGTTCAGGCCTTCTTCCATCGCGTAGGCGTGGATCACGCGGTCCATCAGCTGCTTGGAGCAGGCGTAGATCCAGCGCGGCTTGTTGATCGGGCCGTAGATCAGCTGGGAGTTTTCCGGGTCGAACTCGGCGTCCTGGCTCATGCCGTAGACTTCCGAGGTGGACGGGAACACCAGATGCTTCTTGTACTGCACGCACTGGCGGACGATGGGCAGGTTGGCCTCGAAGTCCAGCTCGAACACGCGCAGCGGGTTGTTGACGTAGGTGGACGGGGTGGCGATGGCCACCAGCGGCAGCACCACGTCGCATTTCTTGACGTGGTACTCGATCCATTCCTTGTTGATGGTGATGTCGCCTTCGAAGAAGTGGAAGCGCGGGTGGTCCTTCCACTCGGCCACGCGGTCATCGTGCATGTCCATGCCGTAGATGTGCCAGTCGGTGGTCTCGATGATGCGCTTGGTCAGGTGGTGGCCGATGAAGCCGTTCACGCCCAGGATCAGTACTTTTTTCATTGGATGTCCTCAACCGCCCGCGGGCGGAAAATCGAATTCGGTAATCGGTTCACAACGCCAGCGCGTCGGCAGCGACGCGGGCGGCGAAGTTGTCGGCGGTCAGCGGCTGGCCGGCCAGCTCGGCCTCCAGCACCGCCAGGCGGCCGCCGTCGGCGCAATGCAGCCACAAGCGGCCGTCGGCGCAGCGCAGCTCGGCGCGTTCCGTCGGCGCCGCGCGGCCGGCGCGCAGCGTTTTCCACAATAGCAGGCGGCCGGCGGCAGTGTCGGCGAAGGCGCCGGGGAACGGCCGGGTCAGCGCGCGCACGAAGTTGTGCAGCTGCGCGGCCCCGGCCTGCGCGTCGATGCGGCCGTCTTCCGGCTTGCGCCCGCCAAAATACGCGCCCAGGCTTAAATCCTGCTGGATATGCGGCGCGTCGCCGGCGATCAGGCCGGGCAGGCTGCGCCACAGCACCATTTCGGCGGCGACGGTCACCTTGGCGAACACCTCGTCGGCGGAGTCGTCCGGCAGGATGGGCACCGCCATCTGGTCGACGACCGGGCCGTTGTCCGGCTTGACGTTCATCTGGTGCAGCGTGGCGCCGGTTTCGGTTTCTCCGTGGATGACGGCCCAGTTGATCGGCACTCGGCCGCGGTACTTGGGCAGCAGCGAGCCGTGCATATTGTACGCGCCGCGCCGGGCGGCTTCCAAGAGCGGCGCCTTCAGCATGTGGCGGTAGTAGAAGGAGAACAGGAAATCAGCCTGGCAGGATTGGACCTGCTCCACCACTTCCGGCGCGTTGGGATCATCCGGCGTGATGACCGGGATGCCGTAATCGCGGGCGGTCTGGGCCACGCTGTGGAACCAGATGTTCTCGTTCGGGTTATCCTGATGGGTGACCACCAGCGCGACCTCGACGCCGCGGCCGATCAGCGCCTTCAGGCAGCGCACGCCGACGTTGTGGTAGGCGAAGACGACGGCGCGGCTCATGCCTGGCCCTCTTTCCGCTCCAGCACCGCCTGGATCACATAGCGCGGGCGCGAGCGCACTTCCTGGTAGATGCGGCCGATGTATTCGCCCAACAGGCCGATGCCGAACAGCGCGAGGCCGATCAGGAAGAAGGCGATGGCGAACAGCGTGAACACGCCGCCCACTTCCGGCCCCAGGATCAGCCGGCGCAGCAGCAGGTAGACCACCAGCAGGCCGGAGCCGGCCGACACCGCCATGCCCATCAGCGAGAACCATTGCAGCGGGACGATGGAGAAGCCGGTCATCAGGTCGAAGTTCAGCCGGATCAGGCTGTACAGCGAGTACTTGGATTCGCCGGCGAAGCGCTCCTCATGGCCGACGACGACCTCGGTCGGATGCTGGGAGAACTGGTAGGCCAGCGCCGGAATGAAGGTGTGCAGCTCGTTGCACTGGTTGATGGTGTCGATGATGCGGCGGCTGTAGGCGCGCATCATGCAGCCCTGGTCGGTCATCTTGATGCGGGTCAGCTTCTCGCGCAGGCGGTTCATCGCCCGGCTGGCCAGGTGGCGCCACATGCTGTCGTTGCGCTGGCGGCGGATGGAGCCGACGTAGTCGTGGCCCTTGTCCATCTCGGCCAGCAGCAGCTGGATGTCTTCCGGCGGGTTCTGCAGATCGGCGTCCAGCGTCACCACGCGCTCGCCGCGGCTGTGTTCGAAGCCGGCGAGGATGGCGCGGTGCTGGCCGAAGTTGCCGTTGAACAGCACCACGCGGGTGACGTCGGGCCGCAGGCCGAACTGGTCGGCCAGCATCGCCGCGCTCTTGTCGCGGCTGCCGTCGTTGACGAATACGATCTCGTAGCGCAGGTTCAGCGCGTCCAGCGCCGGGTACAGGCGGTCGAACAGCGCCTGCAGCACGTCCTGTTCGTTGTAGACCGGGATGACGACGGAAAGGTTGATGGCGGTATTCATGTCTCTCAGTGTAAAACGGCGCGCAGCGCGGCGCTGAAGGTTTGGCAGACGCGGAGCACGTCTTCGTCTTTCATCGCCGGGAACAGCGGCAGGGTGACGGTTCGGGCGCCGATGTCTTCGGCTACCGGATATTGCCCTTCGGCGTAGCCTTGGCTGCGGAACAGCGCGAATAGGTGCATCGCCGGGTAGTGGACGCCGACGCCGATGTTCTCCGCCTTCATCCGCGCGATGAACTCGCCGCGGCCTATGCTCATCCGCTCCAGCGGCAGCAGCGGCTGGAACATGTGCCAGTTGCTGTTCGCAAAGTCTTCCGGCGGCAGTCCGCAGCCGAGCGAGCGGTCGAAATGCTGGAAATACAGGCGGGCCAGCTCGCGGCGGCGGGCGTTGAAGCGGTCCAGCTGTTTCAGCTGGCCGAGGCCGATCGCCGCGGCGATGTCGGTCATATTGGCCTTGCCGCCCAGCACGTCCACGTCCATGGTGCCGTCCGGCAGCCGGGTGACGCCCTGCAGCCGCAGCTTCTCGAACAGCCGCGCTTCTTCCGCGTTGTTCAGCACCAGGCAGCCGCCTTCGCCGCTGGTCATGTTCTTGTTGGCGTGGAAGCTGAACGATACCAGGTCGCCGCCGCGGCCGATGGCCTGGCCGTTCCAGCCGGCGCCCATGGATTGGGCGGCGTCTTCCACCACGCGCAGCTTGTGGCGGCCGGCGATGTCGTACAGCCGGTCGCGGTCCACCGGCAGGCCGGCCAGGTCCACCGGGATGATGGCGCGGGTGCGCGGCGTGATCGCGGCTTCGATCTTGGCCAGGTCGATGTTGCGGGTGGCCGGGTCGGCGTCGACGAACACCGGCGTCGCGCCCACTTTCAGGATGACGTTGGCGGTGGCGATCCAGCTCAACGGGCAAGTGATGACTTCATCGCCGGGGCCGATGCCGGCGATTTGCAGCGCCATCTCCAGCGCGGCGGTGGCCGATGCCGCCAGCCGCACCGGGCGGCCGCCGCAGAAGGCTGACAGCTCGGCCTCCAGTTGCTGGCAGCGCGGGCCGGTGGTGATCCAGCCGGAGCGCAGCACTTCGCCGACGGCGGCGATGGTGTCCTCGTCTATCGCGGGACGGGTGAAAGGCAGGAATTCCATGTCGGACCTTTGCGAAAATCAGCTGCGGGCGACCAGCACCACGCCGACGATGATGACGGCGATGCCGACGAGCTTCTGCGCGGCCAGCGCCTCGCCGAACATCCAGTAAGCCAGCAGCGCGTTGACCACGTAGCCGATGGACAGCATCGGGTAGGCGACGCTGACCTCGACCCGCGACAGCGCCATGATCCACACCACCACGCTGATCGCGTAGCAGGACAGGCCGCCGATGATGGGCAGGTTGGTGGCCAGCGACCAGGCCGTCGGCCAGGCGTTGGCCAACGAGAAGTCGAAGTGGCCGATCTGGCGCACGCCGGCTTTCAAACACAGCTGCGCGGCGGCGTTAAGCAGCACGCCGAACAGTATCAATCCGAATTCAATCAGTTTCATTCATTCCTATCCAAAGCTTGCTTCCCGGTCTCTGCCAGGGAGGGGTTACGGTTTCGCCACCACCATCCGCCGCGGGTCCTGGTAGATCACCTTCATCGGCAGGCCCTGCTTTTGCAATTCCCGGTAAGTATCGTCGCCCAGCATCGCCGCTGCCTTGGGCGCGGCGCGCCAGCGTTCGGCGAATTGTTCTAGGCGCGGCATCCAGCGCTGGGGCTCCTGCCCCTCGCCGAACTCGAACTCGTCGACGAAATCCACCAGCGTCACCGGCCGGCCGACATAGTAGGGGAAGGTCTGATCGTAGTAGCGGACCGAGTAGATTTCGCTGTCCGGCGTCAGGTAAGGCTGGATCTGCGCGACGATGTCCTTGCTGCCCTTCAGGCGGCCGTAGCTGTCGTGGCCGCTGGCGGCCAGCGTCACCGCGATCAGGCTGCCGAAGGACAGCGCGGCGACGGCGGCCAGCATCCGTTCCTTCCCCAGCGCGCGCCAGGAGAACACGGCCGCGGTCAGGAACGCGGCGGCGCCGGCGGCGATGAAATGGGCGAAGGGCCGGATCACCTCCGGCGGCGAGTCGACGCTGGCGAAGCGGCCGGCGAACGGCCAGGCGGCCAGCAGCGCCAGCCACAGCAGCGCGGGCAGCAGAATGTGTTTCTTCAGTTGGCCCGGCGCCATTTTGCCCAGGCTGTGCGCCAGCATCAGCGCCAGCGCCGGGAACATCGGCAGGATGTAGGACGGCAGCTTGGAGCTGGACTTGCTGAAGAAGGCGAAGATGAACACGCACCAGATCAGCAGCAGGCGGCCGACGCGCAGGCCGGCGGCGCGATCGGCCCAGGCATCCTTGACCACGCGTGGCAGCAGCGTGGTCCACGGCAGCAGGCCCAGGATCAGATAGGGCACGAAGTACCACGGCGCGCCGGTGCGCTTGTGCTCGGTAGTGAGGAAGCGCTCGAAGTGCTCGCGGATGAAGAAGAAGTGGGCGAAGTCCGGATTGCGTTCTGAAACCAGCGCGAACCACGGCGCGGTGAGCGCGAAGAACAGCGTGAGGCCGCTGAGCCAGTGCATCCGTTTCCAGAACGACCATTGCCAGTTGACCAGGCTGTACAGCACCAGCGTGGCGCCGGGGATCAGCAGGCCGATCAGGCCCTTGCTCAGCGTGGCGCCGGCCATCGCCGCCCAGGTCAACCACATCGCCCAGCGGGTTTCCTCGCGGCCGGCCTCTTCGCGTTGCGCCAGCAGGAAGCCGCACAGCGCCACGGTCAGGAAGAAGCTGACGCCCATGTCCAGCGACAGGAAATGGCTGTTGGCGACGATCCAGGCCATGCCGCCGGCGGCCAGCGCCGCGAGGCGCCCGGCGTCGATGCCCCACAGCCGCCGCGCGGTCAGCGACACAGCGGCCACGCTGAGGAAGCCGGTCAGTCCCGGCCAGAAGCGGGCGGCGAATTCATTGACGCCGAAGGCGGCGAAGCTCAGCGCGCCCATCCAGTATTGCAGGATGGGCTTTTCGAAATAGAGCAGGCCGTTGAGGCGGGGCGTGACCCAGTCGTCGCTGTGCAGCATGAACAGCGAGATCGTCGCGTAGCGGCCCTCGTCGGCATGGATCAGGCCGCGGTAGCCCAGGCTGCCGAACCAGATCAGCGCGAACAGCAGCCATAGCGCGATCTCCTGCGCGCGCGGCACGACGGTGGCCTTGGTGGTGTGCATCGGTATCCCGGAATCGTCGATCGAAATCGGTCAAAAAAGCGAACTGGCTAGGATAACCGATCCGCCAGCCGCTGTGCGTTGCCCGTTTGTAACCGGCGGCGGCTCATACCCAGTCGCGCGGCGGCAAAAAGTCGGTGTACAGCCGGGCTTCCGGGCTGCCCGGCTCCGGCTGGTAGCCGTATTCCCAGCGCACCAGCGGCGGCATCGACATCAGGATGGACTCGGTGCGGCCGCCCGACTGCAGGCCGAACAGCGTGCCGCGGTCCCAGACCAGGTTGAATTCGACGTAGCGGCCGCGGCGGTACAGCTGGAACTGGCGTTCGCGGTCGCCCCAGGCCTGCTCCTTGCGCCGCTCGACGATGGGCAGGTAGGCGTCCAGATAGCCGTCGCCGACCGCGCGGGTGAAGGCGAAGCTCTTGTCGAAGCCCCATTCGTTGAGGTCGTCGAAGAACAGGCCGCCGATGCCGCGCGCCTCGTTGCGGTGCTTCAGGTGGAAGTATTCGTCGCACCATTTCTTGTAGCGCGGGTAGACCTCGCCGCCGAACGGCGCGCACAGGTCGCGCGCCACCGTATGCCAGTGCACGGCGTCTTCTTGTTGCGGGTAATACGGGGTGAGGTCGAAGCCGCCGCCGAACCACCACACCGGGGCCTCGCCGTCCTTTTCCGCGATGAAGAAGCGCACGTTGGCGTGGCTGGTGGGCACGTGCGGATTGGACGGATGGATCACCAGCGACACGCCCATCGCCTCGAAGCGGCGGCCGGCCAGCTCGGGCCGGTGCGCGGTGGCGGAGGCCGGCAACGCGTCGCCGTGGACATGGGAAAAATTGACGCCGGCCTGCTCGAACACCTCGCCATCCTTCAGCACCCGGCTGCGCCCGCCGCCGCCGGCTTCGCGGCTCCAGGCGTCCTCGGCGAACTGGGCCCTGCCGTCGGCCAGCTCCAGCGCCGCGCAGATGCGGTCTTGCAGGTCCAGCAGGAAGGATTTGACGGCGTCGCTGTGCGGATGGCTCATGGTGGGATCTGTCTCGCAGGGAAATTGAGGCAGATTGTAGCAGAGGCGACCTCGCTGAGATGAGGCGGAGGGGCAATGAAAATTGCCCGCCGGGCGGCGGGCAATCGGCACGGCTTAGAACTGGTAGCTCAGGCCGGCTTTGAACAGATTGATGCCATTGGTTTTCAGGCCGGCGTTGCCAGCTGTCTGATAGCGGGCGGCGATGTATTCGTATTCGCCGCGCACGGACACGTTCTTGTTGAAGGCGTAGCTGGCGCCGAAGCCGATGCCGGCTTTGACGTTGCTTTTCTTTTCGGAAACCGACCCTTCGGAGTCCTGGAACTTGGCGTCGGCATGAACATTGTTCAGGCTGAGCTTGCCAAACACTTCCAGATTGTCCGCCACCGGCAGAATGCCGAGGACAGCCACGCGCTCGGCGCGCAGAGCCATCGACGCAGTGGTTTTGTCGCCGTTGCCGGAGATATCGCCTTGCATCTTGCCGAAATCGGCGTAGGACAGTTCAGTCGCCAGATAGGGGTTGATGCGGTAGCCGGCGCCGATTTCCCAACTGGCGCCGCCAGTTTTGTTGTTCTGCAACTGCATGCCTCTGGTATTGCCGAATGTTTTCATTTCGCTGGCGTTGTATCCCAGGTTGCCGAACACATAGGCGCCGTTGTCGGCGGCGTGGGCGGTCAGGGCGGACAGGCTCAATACGGATGCGATAACGATGTGTTTCATATAAATCATTAAGTTTTATTAATAGAGTAAACATTCTCCAACAAGCGCGCGGCGGATTTGTCTGGCTTGTGATGAAGGTGAGAGCAGGTTCTGTAACGAAATGTAAAACAGGACTTACATGAACGATTTGTCATGAAGAGGTTGGCCGGGACTTGTTTCTAGGGTCCGGGCGCAAACAAAACCGCCCGCGGGCGGCGGGCGGTTTGATTGACGGGGAGGGGAGGCCTCAGGCCGCCGCGAACGCGGTCCAGCCGCAGGCCTGCTCGACCGGTTGCGTCGGCTTGGGCTGGCTGTTGAAGAACTTCAGGCTGCGCTGCAGCACTTCGGCGCGCTCGTTGTCCACCATCACCATGTGATAGCTGTTGGACAGCGGCATGAAGTCCACCGGACCGCCCAGGTATTGCATCAGGTGGTGGGCGGAGCGCGGGCTGGTGATGTCGTCCTCGTCGGCGTGGACGATCAGCGTCGGACAGGTGATCTCGGCCAGGCGCGGCAGCAACTGGCGGCGCAGGCGGTCCACTTCGCGGATGCACATCAGCGGGATGTAGGCGTAGTGGAAGCGATCGCCGCGCTCGAAGCGCTGCTGGATCGCCTTGCGGATGCGGGCGTTCTTGATGCCGAACGGCGACACCTCCGGCACGCGCATTTTCTTGGCCAGCCCAGGGATGTGATACACCGCGTGGCGCAGCCAGGTCAGCTTGGGCAGGCTCCAGCCGTCCAGAAACACCGGCGGCGCGTACAGCGCCAGCTTGTCCTGATGCTTCTCGCGGCGGGCCACTTCCAGCGCCACCAGGCCGCCCAGGCAGACCCCGGCCAGATGCACCACCTTGTGCTTGGCCTTCAGCGCGCGGTATTCGGCGCGAATGCTTTCCACCCAATCCTCCCAGCCTACGCCGAGCAGGTCTTCCGGCGAGCCGCCGTGACCGGGCAGCACCGGGGAGTGGGTAACGATGTCGGCGTCTTCCAGGGTGCGGCCCAGCGCGCCCAGATCATAGGCCGTGCCGCCGAGTCCATGCACCAGCAACGCCGCCGGTCGTGAGGAAACCATTCTGAATATTCCTGATTTTCGATAATCTGAATTATCCGAAATCAGGCGCAAGCGGTCTGTGGGCTTCCTGTCGATGCTTTGTGACAATGAGTGACTTATTGCCCGCAAGGTGCCGGCTGCGCAATGATCATGCGAAAACGCGCGCCGCCCAGCTCGCTGGAGCCGGCGCTGGCGTGGCCGTGGTGGTGTTCGGCGATCAAGCGCACGAAGGACAGGCCCAGGCCGTGGCCGCCGGTGGCGCGGTCGCGGCTGCGGTCCAGCCGCAGGAAGGGCTCGAACACCTTGTCGCGGTCCTCCTCCGGGATGCCGCAACCGTCGTCGTCCACTTCCATGATCAACTGCGAGCCCTGGTGATAGACCCGCATTCTCACTTGCGAGTGGGCGTACTTGAACGCGTTCAGCAGCAGGTTGCGGGTGGCGATGTACATCAGCTTGCGGTCGAAGGCGCCGTCTTCGCGCGGACATTCCAGCGACAGCGACAAATGCGGCGGCTTCAGCGGCGTGACCAGGTCGATCAGGTCGTCGAACCAGTCGAACAGGTCCACGGTTTCCAGATGCAGCGGCACCTCGCTGCGGCGCAGCTTGGCGAATTCCATGCTGGTGCTGATCAGCTCTTCCAGCTCCAGCATGTCGCGCTCCATGCCGTCGCGGTAGCGCTTCCACTCGGTCGGGTCTTCTTCCTCTTCCAGCATGGTCAGGCCGAAGCGCAGCCGGGCGATGGGCGTGCGGATTTCATGGGCGATGGCGTGCGACAGCGCCTGGCGGGTTTCCAGCTGGCGCTCCAGCCGCGAGGCCATGCTGTTGAAGGCCAGCGGCAGCGGCGCGAACAGCCGGCTTTTGGCGGAGCGGGCGCGGGCGCTGAAATCGCCCTCGGCGAATACTTCTGCGGTGCGCCGCACCTCAAGCAAGTCGGTCCACAGCGGGCGCAGTATGAAGTACAGCAGGGTGCCCAGCGTGGCGCCGGACAGCAACATCCAGATCAGCAGCACTTCGATGTCTTCGCTGATCCAGTTGCTGTCGCTGGACTGCATGTCCAGCGGACCCAGCGCCAGCAGCCTGGAGCGGAACGGCGCCGAGGCGTACAGGATTTGACTGTCTGCGTCGAGGTAGGACTGACCGTGGCCCAGCACCGCCAGCGCCTTGTCGTCCAGCTCGGCGGGCGGCTGGTCCAGCAGCCGGACCGGATAGCTGAAGCGGCTGGCGATGGCGGCCAGCTCAGCGTTCCAGCGCTGCGGCGGCAGGTCCCGCAGCCTGTCCTGGATCAGCGCCACCGTGCCGCGCATGAACAGGGTCTTGCCGGCCTGGTCGCTTTTCTCGTACAGCTTGGTCACCAGGAAGCCGAAGCCGATGATGATCAACAGCTGTATCAGCATGGTGATCAGGAAGTAGCGGGCGAACAGCGTGCCCAGCGATGGGCGCAGCCAGCCGCGCAGGTTCTTGGACGGCATAGCCTATTCCCAGTCGCTGCGCGAGAACAAATAGCCCTTGCCGCGCACGGTCTTGATCCGCGCCGGCGCGTCCGGATTGTCGCCCAGCTTGCGGCGCAGCCGCGAGATGCGGGCGTCGATCGAGCGGTCCAGGCCGTCGAAGCCTATGCCGCGCAGCTCGCTCATGATGTCGTCGCGCGACAGCACCTGGCCGGCGTGGGTGGCCAGCAGCCACAACAGGTCGAACTCGGCGGTGGTCAGCTCGATCTGCTCGTCGCCCAGCAGCGCTTCGCGGGTGGCCTGGCTGATGCTGAACTGGCCGAAGGTGATGCCGTCGTTTTCGATGGCGACGCCGCCATTCTCCTGGCGGGCGCCGCCGCTGCGGCGCAGCAGCGCGCGGATGCGGGCCAGCAGCCGGCGCGGCTCCACTGGTTTGGCCAGATAGTCGTCGGCGCCCAGCTCCAGGCCCAGAATCTCGTCCACGTCCTCGTCGCGCGCGGTCATCATCAGGATGCGGCCGCCGTAGTGGGGGCGGACATCGCGGCAGACGTCGAAGCCTTCCTTG
This sequence comes from Chromobacterium sp. Ag138, assembly GCF_055181315.1. Lineage (NCBI taxonomy): Bacteria > Pseudomonadati > Pseudomonadota > Betaproteobacteria > Neisseriales > Chromobacteriaceae > Chromobacterium > Chromobacterium sp. Ag138. The sequence goes on along the minus strand of NZ_JBUPWA010000001.1, from coordinate 2,471,797 downwards.
CCCGGCAGCATCACGTCCAGCACCACCAGGTCAGGACGGCTTTCCAGTATGAAGGCGGGCGCGGTGTCGCCGCGTCCGTGCAGGCTGACCTGATAGCCGTGCTTGGTCAGGTAGGCGGCGATCAGTTCGGCCAGTCTGGCGTCGTCTTCGACGATCAGAATGTGTTGTGGCATTGCGAGGTATCCCGATTTCCCAGCAAAAATAGTAACACGGGCCGTTCGGGCTGGCAGGCTTGTGTTTCGGCTGCTATGCCGACAGAATCAATGCAGCAGTACCCAAGCCGGATCGCGGCGGACAGATGGGCTGCCGCCGCAAGCGCCGGGAGAAAATAGAGAGAACAGGGACTTCCTTATGCAACAGGTCAAACAGTGCGTGGTCTGGCTGCTGGTGGCGCTGGCGGGGGCGACGGCCTTCGCCATGGTGGCGCTCAACCGCGGCGAGACGATCAACGCGGTGTGGCTGGTGGTGGCCGCCTTGTCGGTCTACGCGATCGCCTACCGCTTCTACGGCCGCTTCATCGCCGACAAGGTGCTGGAGCTCGACGCGCGCCGGCTGACGCCGGCCGAGAAATTCAACGACGGGCTCGATTACGTGCCCACCAACAAGTGGGTGGTGTTCGGCCACCACTTCGCCGCCATCGCCGGCGCCGGCCCATTGGTGGGCCCAGTGCTGGCCGCGCAGATGGGTTATCTGCCGGGCACCTTGTGGATACTGGTCGGGGTGATGCTGGCCGGGGCGGTGCAGGACTTCCTGACCCTGTTCCTGTCGATGCGGCGCGACGGCAAGTCGCTGGGCGAGATGATACGGCAGGAGATGGGCGACATCGCCGGCGTGATCGCCTCCATCGGCGTGCTGATGATCATGGTGATCCTGCTGGCGGTGCTGGCGCTGGTGGTGGTCAAGGCGCTGGCGGACAGCCCGTGGGGCACCTTCACCATCGCCTGCACCATACCGATCGCGCTGTTCATGGGCGTCTATACCCGCTTCATCCGTCCGGGCAAGATCGGCGAGGTGTCGGTGCTGGGCTTCATCCTGTTGATGCTGGCCATTGTCTACGGCGGCGACGTCGCCAAGAGCGCGACGCTGGCGCCGCTGTTCACGCTGAAGGGCACCACGCTGGCCTGGACGCTGATCGGCTACGGTTTCATCGCCTCGGTGCTGCCGGTATGGCTGCTGCTGGCGCCGCGCGACTACCTGTCCACCTTCCTCAAGATCGGCACCATCGTCGGCCTGGCCATCGGCATCCTGGTGGTGGCGCCGCCGCTGCACATGCCGTCGGTCACCCGCTTCATCGACGGCAGCGGCCCGGTGTTCGCCGGCAACCTGTTCCCCTTCCTGTTCATCACCATCGCCTGCGGCGCGGTGTCCGGCTTCCACTCGCTGGTGGCTTCCGGCACCACGCCCAAGCTGATCGAGAACGAATCCCACGCCCGCATGATCGGCTACGGCGCGATGCTGGTGGAAAGCTTCGTCGCCATCATGGCGCTGATCGCAGCCTGCGTGCTGGACCCGGGCGTCTATTTCGCGATGAACAGTCCGGCGGCGCTGATCGGCAAGACCGCCGCGGACGCCGCCCAGGTGATCTCCGGCTGGGGCTTCGTCATCACGCCGGACGCGCTGACTCAGCTGGCGGCCGACGTCGGCGAGCACACCGTGCTGTCGCGCGCCGGCGGCGCGCCGACGCTGGCGGTGGGCATGGCCCACATCCTGTCCGGCGTGATCGGCGGCAAGACCATGATGGCGTTCTGGTACCACTTCGCCATCCTGTTCGAAGCCTTGTTCATCCTCACCACCGTCGATGCCGGCACCCGCGTGCTGCGCTTCATGATCCAGGACCTGCTGGGCGTGTTCATCAAGCCGATGGCGAACACCGAGTCGTGGGCGGCCAACTTCGTCGCCACCGGCCTGGCGGTCGCCGCCTGGGGCTATTTCCTGTATCAGGGCGTGGTGGACCCGCTGGGCGGCATCAACACGCTGTGGCCGCTGTTCGGCATCGCCAACCAGATGCTGGCCGGCATCGCGCTGACGCTGGCGACCGTGGTGCTGGTGAAGATGCAGAAGACGCGCTACGTGTGGGTGACCGCGCTGCCCACCGTCTGGCTGCTGCTGGCCACGCTGACCGCCGGTTGGCAAAAACTGTTCCATTCCAGCCCCAAGATCAGCTTCCTGGCCCACGCCGACAAGTTCTCCGCCGCCGCGGCCAAGGGCGAGGTGCTGGCGCCGGCCAAGAACATGGCGCAAATGCAGCAGATCATCTTCAATGATTATGTGGACGCCACGCTGACTGCGCTGTTCATGGCGGTGGTGCTGGCGATGCTGGTGTTCGGCATCCAGATGATCCGCAAGTCGCTGGCGGTGAAGTGGGTGACGGCCAAGGAAGTGCCGGCGGTATACCGGCAGGAGGGCGCCAATGGCTGAGTTATGGCGGGCGGCGGTGGCCACCCCCCGGCTGATGGTGGGGCAGCGCGACTATGATCTGTACGTCAGCCGCCGCCGCCGTTTCGATCCCGAGGCACAGGTGATGAGCCGCGAGGAATTTTTCCGCTACTGCCAGGAGCAGCGCTACGGCGGCAAGAGCGTGAAAAAGTGCCCATGTTGAGCCCTGGCGGCTCGGCATAGAAAACGCCCGGCTTAGCCGGGCGTTTCTTATTGGCGGTCGGATCAGGCCAGAGGCTTGATTGTGGTTGATAGCAGGAGCGCCCCTAAGAGCCGCTGACAAAATTTCGCAGAGAACTTGAGTTAAGGCGCGCCGACGCAAGCCGCACAGGTCTTACGACAAGGAGGCGCTACGCAGGATCGGGGGGGTGGGTAGCGGGTCTAAACAGGGACGCGGAGTGGGACCAGGATTGACTAGTTGTACCGCTTCCGATCATCACGGCGAAATGCCCCATCTTGGATATCGCATGCCTGCGACAGGCATGATGCCGGTGCCTTGTGAGGGGAAATATCAGGATTTTCTGGTGAATAAGCTATGCTTTATGCTTTTAATCATCTTAAGCGTATTCATTATGAATTTAATCAGCAGGCGCCATGACTGACTCTACATTTTCAACTCCGATTCTTACCCGCCTGTTGGAGGGCGGGGTGATTGAGCAGGCTGTTTACGAAGCCGCGCGGAATAAACTGCGCGAACAGGGAAACGAGCCGTTTACCAGTTTGGGCGAGGGTTTGCACTGGCTGGTTGAGCAGGAAGTGCTGAGTTTGAGCGAGTTGGGGGCAATCGAGGATAAGGCGGATGCGGATGAAGGATTCGCCTCCAACCAAGTGCGTCGTCAAGCGCTGAACGAGTGCGGCGAGGTTCTAGCGCAGCGCATAGCCTTGCGTCGTCAGCAGGAGACGGTTTCGTTGAGCGATTTGCTGCCTGGACCATGGTGGAGCTGGGCTCTGGGCGGCGTTGCCATCATCGGGGCGGCGTGTTGGTACTTCCTGACACCGGCTGCTGTGCCAAAGTGCGATGCATCCGAGGTGACAAAAACCATACGCGCCAGCCTGTTCACACAACAGATCCGCCAACAGGCGAGCCAGCTTGGCGCGCGCGCGTCTGAGCAACCTAATATGTTTTTGTCCTCGCTGGAGCAGATCAAGGAGGTCGGCTATATCCAGTCGGAACGTGCCCGCGCATGCGTGGCGATGTTGACTGTGGACAAAGCGCAAGTGCCCATCGCATACGAGGTGAAAGCGAAAGACGATGACTTCTATGTGACCGGCGAAAATGAGCGTCTGTTGCGCGCCCGATATGCGCAAGTGGATCGCGAAGGCCGCTTGCCCGAGCTGGGCAAACCCTTGGGCAGAGAGGGGGTGAGGCTGGCGTTTCAGCAGGGTGCGGAAGAATATGGAAAGCAGGGTGGTCCGATCGCTGCCATTCTGGCCCAAATGCAGAATGGGAATCGCAAGCCGGCATCTCCCTTGGGCGATGTGCTGCCAATGAATGATTGTGCGCAAGTCGAGGGAGGCGTCTGGCGTTGCAAGTTGATGGCGGAATACCGCGATCCATTGATGGCGGCTTTGGGTAAGAGCGGAGGGGTGGTGTTAGAGGGCGAGTTTGGTTTTGTCCGGGAAGGGAAGAGCTGGCGTTCCGCGGACAACTTTAACGAACAATTCGCCAAGGTACTGGTGCAAAGCCGCCTAGCCAGTATCAAGGGACAGCAACCGGATTAAGCGGAGAAGGCATTCCAAATGCTGTTTTAGAAAGGAAAAACCAAGCCCAGACTAATGTCTGGGCTTGGTCATCGGCAGGGCATCAATGCAGCAGCGCCGCGACGCCGGCGTTGATCAGGCCGCCGCCGACGATCAGCCAGCCGAACAACGCGCTGGCCAACAGCAGCGGCTTGGCGCCGGCCTGGCGGATGGCCGAGATATGGGTGGTCAGGCCCAGCGCGCCCATCGCGGCCGCCAGCAGCAGGTTGTCCAGCGAGATGATCTGTTGCAGCAGCGCGCGCGGCAGCAGGTCGAAGGAGTTGAAGCCGGCCACTACGAGGAAGGCGACGGCGAACCAAGGGATGGAGATCGGCTGCTTCTGCGTTTTGCCGCCGCTGTGCTTGGCCGCCAGCCAGGCGGACAGGCCGATCAGGAACGGCGCCAGCATCATCACGCGGATCATCTTGGTGATCACCGCGGTGTTCATCGCCGCGTCGCTGACCGATTTGCCGGCGGCCACCGCCTGCGCCACTTCGTGGATGGTGGAGCCGGCGAACAGGCCGTAGCTGAATTCGGAGATGCCCAGATGGCGCACCGCGTCGTACATCAGCGGCCACAGGAACATCGCGGCGGTGCCGAACACCACCACGGTGGCCACCGCGACGGCCACTTTCTCCGCGTGGGCCTTGATCACCGGCTCGGTGGCCAGCACCGCGGCCGCGCCGCAGATCGAGCTGCCGGCGCCGATCAGGATCACGCTCTGCTCATCCAGGCCCAGTTTCTTGCGGCCCAGCCAGAAGGCCAGCAGGAAGGTGGAGGTCAGCACCAGCGCGTCGATCAGCACGCCGGAGAAGCCGACGGCGGCGATGTCCTGGAAAGTCAGCTTGAAGCCGAACAGGATGATGCCGGCGCGCAGCAGCTTCTGCTTGGAGAAGGTGACGCCGTGGTGGCTGGGCTCGGCGACGAAACGGTAGATAGTGTTGCCGACGATCATGCCGCCGACGATGGCGAGGGTGAGGGCGGACAGGCCCAGGCTTTTCATCGCCGGCAACTCCGCGGCCCAGATGGCCGCGGCGGCCAGGCCCAGCGACAACGCCAGGCCGGGAATCAGATTGCGATAATTGGTCATATGCTAATGCCTCTTTGGTATATGTCCAAGATACGCTACTGTTGATAAGTAAAAAAACGGATAAAATTAATAGATATCATTAATAAAACTGCTTAGGAGTCGGCATGAGCCTGCGCATCAGCCTGCGGGAGCTGGAGGTGTTCGTGGCGGTGGCGGAGCTGGACACGGTGACGCGCGCAGCGGAGCGGGTGGCGCTGACGCAGTCGGCCGCCAGCCAGGCGCTGGACAAGCTGGAGCAGGGGCTGGGCGCCAAGCTGTTCGACCGCGTCGGGCGGCGGCTGCTGATCAACGAGCACGGCCGCCTGCTGTTGCCGCGCGCCCGCGCCTTGCTGGATGCCGCCGGCGACGTTCAGGGCCTGTTCGACGGCGGCGGACTGGCCTTGCGCATCGGCGCCAGCACCACCATCGCCAATTACCTGCTGCCGCCGCTGCTGGCCGCTTTCCGCCGGGATTGGCCGCAGGCGCGGCTGGAGCTGGAGGTGGCCAATACCCGCGACATCGTCGAGGCGGTGGCGGCGTTCCGCGTCGATTTCGGCCTGATCGAGGGGCCGTGCCACCATCCGGAACTGCTGGCCAGCCCCTGGCGCCAGGACGAGTTGCTGGTGTTCGCCGCCGTGTCGCATCCGCTGGCCGGGCGCAAGGTGGCGGCGGCGGAGCTGGCCGAGGCGGAGTGGATATTGCGCGAGGCCGGCTCCGGCACCCGGGAGGAAGTGGAGCGAGTGCTGCTGCCGCACCTGATGCGGCTATCGATCAGCATGGAGCTGGGCCACTCGGAGGCGATCAAGCACGCGGTGGCGGCGGGGCTGGGCGTCAGCTGTCTGTCGCGGCACGTGGTGGCCGATCTGCTGGCCGTCGGCAGCGTGGCGGAGGTGGATGCCGACCTGCCCTTGCTGACCCGGACGCTGTACCGCGTTCAGCATCGCGACAAGGCGATCGGCCGCGGGATGGCGGCCTTCGACCGCCACCTGAAATGAAAACGGGCAAGACCTCATGGTCTTGCCCGTTCTCATCGGCGCCTGGGGCTGGATAGGCCAAGAAAGCCACGCGGCATAGAGGCTTCTCTTGGCCTGTCCTAGTGCGCGCCGCTGTCGCCGCCGGAGGCGGTGAATGGCGGCTTGGCGAACCAGACCAGCGCGATCAGCAGCACGAACAGGATGCCGGAAACCCAGAAGATCTCGTTGGCGGCCATGATGTAGCCCTGCTTGGTGATCTGCAGCTGGGTCAGCGCGTGCTGCTGGCTGGGGCCCAGGCCCATCTTGCCCATGGTGTCGAACCACGACACCGAGGCCGGATCGTACTGCGTCACGTGCTCGGTCAGCTTGGAGTGGTGCTGCGCCTCGCGGCGATCCCACATCGTCGTCGTGATCGAGGTGCCGATGCTGCCGGCCAGGATGCGCAGGAAGTTCGACAGGCTGGACGCGCTGGCGATCCGCGACGGGTGCAGGCCGGACAGCGTGATCGTCGTCAGCGGCATGAAGAAGCACGCCACGCCTATGCCCTGCACCACCTGCGGCCACACCACGTAGGAGAAGTCCATGTCGGTGTTGAAGGTGCTGCGCCAGAAGAAGCAGATGGCGTAGACGCTGAAGCTGACGGTGACGATCCAGCGCATGTCCCAGCGGTGCGCGTTCTTGCCGATGATGGGCGACAGCACCACCGGGATCAGGCCGATCGGGGCGGCGGCGAGGCCGGCCCAGGTGGCGGTGTAGCCCAGCTGGGTCTGCAGCATCAAGGGCAGCAGCACCACGGCGCCGAAGTACAGCATGAAGCCCAGGCTGATGGCGACGGTGCCGACGGTGAAGTTGCGCTGGCTGAACAGCGACAGGTCGACGATGGGGTGTTCCTCGCCCAGCTCCCAGATCACCAGATAGGTCAGCGCCAGGAAGGCGATCACCGCCAGGGTGACGACCTCGGCGGAGTTGAACCAGTCCAGCTCCTTGCCGCGGTCCAGCACCATCTGCAGCGAGCCGACGCCGATCACCAGCAAGGCCAGGCCGAGCTTGTCGATGGGCAGCTCGAAGGTATCGGTCTCGCGGCTCTTCAGGATGCGCCAGGAGATGAAGGCGGCCGCGAGGCCCACCGGCACGTTGATGAAGAAGATCCAGCCCCAGTGCCAGTTGTCGCTGATCACGCCGCCCAGGATGGGCCCGAATACCGGCGCGACGATCACCGTCATCGCCCATAGCGCCAGCGCCATGCTCTTCTTGGCCGGCGGGTAGCACGACAGCAGCAGGCTTTGCGACAGCGGAATCATCGGACCGGCCACCGCGCCCTGCAGCACGCGGAAGAAGATCAGCATTTCCAGGCTGCCCGACATGCCGCACAGCCAGGAGGTCAGCACGAACAGCAGCGTGGACGCGGTGAACAGCTTCACTTCGCCGAAGCGCTTGGCCAGCCAGCCGGTCAGCGGCACGGCGATGGCGTTGGCGACGCCGAACGAGGTGATCACCCAGGTGCCTTGGCTGGTGGCGGCGCCGAGGTTGCCCGAAATGGTGGGCAGCGCCACGTTGGCGATGGTGGTGTCCAGCACTTGCATGAACACCGACATCGACAACGCCAGCGTGATCCAGACCAGTTTCGAGCCGCTCAGTGGCGGATGGTTCATGGGTGGGCGTCCTTACTTGCCGGCGTTGGCGGCCAGGATTTCGGCGACCAGCTTGTCGGCCTGCTTCAGGTCGGGCAGGGTGCCGTTGTGTTCGCTGACCACGGTCGCCGGAGCGGCTTCGGCCAGCGATTTGCCGTCCTGGTTGCTGGTGTCCACCACCGCGTCGATCGACAGACCGACGCGCAGCGGGTGTTCCTGCAGATCCTTGGGGTCGAGCGCGATGCGAACCGGCACGCGCTGCACCACCTTGATCCAGTTACCGGTGGCGTTCTGCGCCGGCAGCAGCGAGAAGGCGCTGCCTGTGCCGGCAGACAGGCCCTGCACCTTGCCGTGGTAGACCACCTTGCCGCCGTACAGATCGGACTTCAGCTCCACCGGCTGGCCGATGCGGATCTTGGCCAGCTGGCCTTCCTTGAAGTTGGCGTCTACCCACAGGTGCTCCAGCGGCACCACAGCCATCAGCGGCGTGCCGGCGGCGACGCGCTGGCCGACCTGCACGTTGCGGCGGGCGACGGTGCCGTTGACCGGCGACTTGATCTCGGTGCGCTGCAGCGCGAGCCAGGCTTCCTTCAGGCGGCTGGCGGCGGCCTTCACCGCCGGCTGGTGCGCGAGCTCGTCCTTGCCCACCAGCGCCAGGCCGGCCTTGGCCTGTTCCTGCGCGGCGGCCAGCGCGGCCTGGGCGGCGGCGACGGCGTCGCTCGCGTGGCCCAGCTCCTCGGCGGACATCGCCTCGCTGCCGGCCAGCTGCTTGCGGCGCTTAAGGTCGGATTCGGCGCGGGACAGCTCGGCCTGGCGCAGCGCCACCTGGGCGTCCAGCTGCTGGCTGTTGGCCATCAACTGGCGGGTCTGGCGCACGGTCTGGGCGAATTCATTGCGGGCGCGCTCGAAGGCCAGCTGGGCGTCGCTGTTGTCGTAGCTGACCAGCACCTGGCCGGCCTTCACCGCCACGGTGTCGTCGACCAGTATCTTGGCGACGGTGCCGCCCACTTCCGGGGTGACTTGCACCAGGTGGCCGCCGACATAGGCGTCGTCGGTGTCTTCCTGGTGGCTCAGCACCAGCGACCAGTAGGCGCCGTAGCCGATGGCGATGGCGGCGAACAGGCTGGTGGCCACCAGCAGGTTGCGTTTGCGGCTCTTCGCGGTTTCCAGTTTCTGATCCATTTGATGAGTGTCCTTAGCGGGTGGCGGTCTGGTTGTCGAAACCGCCGCCCAATGCGGTGTTCAGGGTGGCCCAGGCCAGGCGGTTGGCGGCCTTGGCGTCGATGTTGGACGATTGCTGGCTCAGCAGCGCGTCCTGGGAGTCCAGCAGCGACAGTTTGTTGATCAGGCCGGCGCGCAGGCGGGCGGCCATCGCGTCATTGGCTTTGCGGCTGCTTTGCAGCGCGCGTTCGGTCTGCAGCAGCTGGCGCCGGCTGTTCTGCCAGCCGGACACCGCGTCGGCGGCGTCGCGCAGCGCGTCGAACACCGCCTGGTTGTACTGCTGCACCGCCATGTCGTAGCCGGCCTGCTGCTTGGACAGGTTGGACTGCAGCTGGCCGGAGTGGAAGATCGGCAGGCTGATGGCCGGCATGAAGCCCCACAGCGACGATTCGCTCTTCCACAGCTGGTCCATTTTCAGCGAGCTCTGGCCTGCGAATACGGTCAGCTTGACGTTGGGATAGAATTCGGCGCGCGCCTCCTTGACCGAGGCGGACATCGATTCGACGCGGGCGCGCTGGGCGGCGATGTCGGGACGGCGGCCCAGCAGATTGGCGTCCAGCTTGTCCAGCGCCGGCTCCGGCGCGGCGTCCAGCAGGCCTGGGCTCAGGCCATCCTGCTGCTGGGGCGCCTGGCCGGTCAGCGCGGCCAGCGCGTGGCGGCTGCGGGCGATGTCGTTGTCCAGCGCGCTTTGCTGTTGTTGCAGCCGTTCGATCGACACTTCGTTGCCGCGCTGGTTGTCGCCCGGCAGCAGGCCGGCGTTGATGCGGGCTTGGGTCAGCTTCTGGCGGCTCTGGGCGATGGCCAGGCGCTGGGACAGCAGCTTGGACTGGGCCAGGCCGCGCTGCAGCTGGGTGTACTGGGCGACCACGGCCTGGGTCAGCAGCAGGCGGGTCTGCTGGCCTTCGTAGGCGATCGCCTGCTGCTGGCCGAGCGCGGCGCTGACGGCGGCGTGGTTCTTGCCCCAGAAGTCGAATTCCCAGCTGCCCATCAGCGCCGCGGTGTAGGCGTTGATGTAGTCCTTGTCGTTGTGCGGGATGGCTTTGAGCGGGTCGGCGTGGATCTGCACGGCGTTGGCCAGCGCGTCCAGCTGCGGGCCGTCCTTGCTTTCCACGATGCCGACGGCGGCGCGCGCCTGGCGCAGGCGGGCGTCGGCCAGCTTCAGCGACGGCGAGTCTTTCAGCGTCGCTTCCACCAGGCGGTCGAGCTCGGGGTCGTTCAATTGGCGCCACCAGTCGGCGCGGATGTTCTGCTGGCCGGCGACGGCCAGCTTGAGCTGGTCGGCGCCCGCCATCTGGTCGGGGGCGGCGTCTGGGCCGAAGCTGGCGCAGCCGCTCAGCACGGCGCTGATCAGCAACACCCCGGCGGCTTGTGGCCAGGATTTTTTGTTCACCTTGTCGGTCTCCATCAATGATGCGTGTCGGCCTGGGATGATTAATCCAGTAGATAATCACACAGGCTATTATTTGAGCGAAAAAGCGCGGGCTCAGCCGCCGAGCTTGCTCAGCAGCTTGCGCATCAGCCGTTCCAGTTCGGCTTTTTCATCGGCGTCGAAGTCCGTCCACAGCGAGCGATGGATTTCGCGCGTATAGGGCAGCAAGTTTTCCACCAGCGCCACGCCGGCGGGGGTCAGTTCCAGCACGATCTTGCGCCTGTCCTCGGCGCTGGCCGAGCGGGCGGCCCAGCCGTTTTTCACCAACTCGTCCGCGATGCGGGTGGCATTGGTGCGCGAAGAATCCAGCGTTTCGCTGATATCCGATGGATTCAGCATCTGGTTCGGACAGGCGTACAAGGCCAGCAGCGCCATCCACACCGTCTCGTTCAGGCCATGTTGCTTCAGGCACTCGCACAGATGGGAGGTCAGCCGCGGCACGATGTGGAAGATCAGGCGGGTCAGGATCACTTCCTGGCGGGGCACGCCGGGAAAGCGGGCCTCGACGCGGCTGATCGCTTGCTCCAACTGGGAAAAGGACTTGTTTGGACTCATGCCGCTATTTTAGTAACGCACGGTATTATTTTTCAAGTAATAATAATCCTGCTAATGAAGTGCGCGGAGGAAGTGTGGCGAAATGACAATCGATTTGATGGAAATGCGGGGGCGGGGGGCTCGGAGACAGGGCGCGCGGCGGCCATCAGAAACGCCGCCGCGGCTGGGACTGCGGATTTATTCGCTTAGCAGCTTGAGGACTTGTTCTGGCGGGCGGCCGATCACGGCGCGGCTGCCGGCGATGGCGATAGGGCGTTCGATCAGGCTGGGGTTGTCCACCATCGCGGCGATCAGGTGCTTGCGCTCCAGCGTGATGTCGTCCAGGTAGAGGTCGGCGTATTCTTCCTCTTTCTGGCGCATCAGCTCGCGAGGCTCCAGGCCCAGCATGCCCAGCAACTGGTCCAATTCTTCATAGCTGGGGGGGTGCTTCAGGTATTCGATGACTTCGACTTCGGCGCCGGCTTCCTCCAGCAGGCTGAGGGCGGCGCGGGATTTCGAGCACTTGGGATTGTGATAGAGACGGATCATGTGGCTTCTCCCTTGTCGTTGATCCGGGCTGCTGCGGCATGATGGGCAGCATAACCCGCGGCTTGTGGGTTGGGAAGGGGCGCGCATCGTTGCATGAAAGCGCCGGGCTGCCAAGTTTTCCGGCCGGGTTTGGCAAGCGCGGCATCAACCGTTAACATTCGAACATTATCCGAGATTCTTACGTCATGTCCCGTACTTCCCGCACACACTTCGGCTTGGCCGCGCTGCTGGCCGGCTTGTCCACCCTGGGGCCGTTTTCCATCGACACCTTTTTGCCGGCGATGCGGGCCATCGGTTCCACGCTGTCCGCGTCGCCGCTGGAAATGCAGCAGGCGCTGACGGTCTATCTGTTCTGCTACGCGTTGATGATGCTGTGGCATGGCTCGATTTCCGACGCGGTGGGCCGCCGACCGGTGATATTGGCGACCACGCTGCTGTTCGGCCTGGCTTCGGTCGGCTGCGCGCTGTCCAATACCCTGGGTCAGCTATTGTTGTTCCGCGCGTTGCAGGGGCTGTGCGGCGGCGCCGGCCTGGTGGTCGGACGGGCCATCATCCGCGATCGGCTGGAAGGAGCGGCGGCGCAGCGACTGATGTCGCAGGTGACCATGCTATTTTCGCTGTCTCCGGCGATCGCGCCGGTGGTGGGCGGCTGGCTGTTCGGCGCTTTCGGCTGGCATTCCATCTTCGCGTTCATGGCGCTGATCGGCTTCGCGCTGTTCGCGCTGTGCTGGTTCAGCCTGCCGGAAACTCATCCCAAGGCGGCGCGGCAGCCTTTGCATCCTCGTCCTCTGTTGGCCAGCTATTGGAGGGTGGGGCGCACCGTCAATTTCCAGTTGCTGACCGCGGCGGTGTCGTTCAATTTCGCCGGCTTTTTTCTGTATGTGCCGTCTGCGCCGGTGTTCCTGATGCAGCATTTGCATCTGGGGCCGACCGAGTTCCTGTGGCTGTTCGGCCCGGCGGTATCGGGCATCATGTTCGGCGCTTACCTGTCGGGGCGCATGGCCGGGCATTTCTCGCCGCGGGATGTGGTGTCGCGCGCTTATTGGCTGATGTTCGCTGCCGCGCTGGCCAACCTCGCCTACAACCTGCTGGCCGCCGAGCAGGCGTTGCCTTGGGCGGTGTTGCCGCTGGCGCTCTACACCACGGGCATGTCGTTGGCGGCGCCGTCTATCACCTTGAACCTGATGGACCAGTTTCCGGAGTTGCGCGGGACCGCGTCGTCGCTGCAGGGCTTCTGCCAGACCATGGTGTCCAGCCTGGTGGCCGGCGTGGTCGCTCCCCTGGCCTGGGCCAGCCCCTTGAGGCTGGCCCTGGTGATGAATCTGCTGCTGGTATTGGGTTTCATCTGCCGGATGGGATACCGGCGGCGGATTCAGGCGGCGGAGAGAGTGTGAGCCGACGGGGATGGTCGGCCGCGTTTTTCAATGCTCGTTGCGCAGCGCGAGGGCGGGGGCTGGCTCCAGTTGTTTGGCGATTTGCCTGCTGCCGAACAACTTGGCGTGTACCAAAGACCCCAGGGCACCGAACAGAAAACCCAGCACCAGCCCTGATACTATGATCTGGCTGCGGCGAGGCTTGCTTTTCAGTTCTGGAGGCACCGCGTTGTCCAGTACCTGGATCAGCGACGAGTCCTTGGCTTCGTCTATCTTGGCTAGCTCGTATTGCTTGGCCAGCAGCTCGAAAATGGTTTCTTGATATTTGACCTCTCTCAGGCGGCGCAGGTACTCCAGGCCGCTTTGCGCGACTTTGCCTGTGGGGACCAGAAGGTCGCCGCGGCCTTCTTTTCCGGTTTCCATTTTCCCCAGTTGTTCGCGTAGCCCAATCAGCTCCTGCTCCGTGCGGATATAGAGCGGATTCTGCTGCGTGGCGTAGCTGCGCATCGCCTCCAGTTGGACTTCCTTGGCGGCGATGCTGGCGCGCAGCTGGGTCACTGAGCTGACAATGGCGGGCAACTGGCCTTCCGGTTGGATCAGGCCTGTTTTTTCCTGAGTTTGGCGCAGGGCGGTTTCCGCGTTGGTCAATTGCTCTTTGGCCTGTTTCAGCTGCTGTTCGAAGAATAGTCGCCGTTTAGCGGCGTCCGTCATGGCGAGCACCTGATTCAACTGTTTCAGCTCATCGACATAGGCGTTGGCCAGTTGCGCCGCGAATCGCGGATCCGTGTCGTCGACACTGATGTTGATCAATCCATCTTTGCCATTGACGATGACCGTTTGGGTTTTCAGCGCTTGACGGGCCCCGTCCAGCGTTTTCTGCTGATAACGCTCCTTCAGCCGGAGGCGTTTGATCAGGTTGTCGGCAACGGTGCGGCTTTGCAACATGCCGATATAGAGATCATTGGGGTTTTTCAAGCCGCTGATCCCTCCCGCCATGCCCGCCAGCCCCCCCAGTTGCCCCAACAGGGCGTTCATGCCACTGTTTTGCTGAAGGGGAGGCATGATGGAACTGGTGGCGGTGAAGACGGGTTTGGTCAGCAGGCAGTAAGCTAATGCCGCGCTGCTGAATAGCAAGGTGCTGATGGTGATCCAGAGTTTGTATTTCTGCAGCGTGGACAGCAGTGCCAGCAGATCAAGTTCGTCGCTGACCGGCGTGTTTGTCGGATTCGTCATTTTCCTCCCCTCATGCTGGATATGGAAACTTATTTCAATACCTTCAGGCCGGCAGCACCGAGACCGAACTGGTACAGAATGCTGGTCCACTCCTTCAGGGATTGGGTCCAACTGCCACTATTGAGCTCTTCCGGAACCACGATTGTGTCGCCCGGATTGATCCGCTTGCCGCTGACGCCGGAGAACCAGTTTCCACTGTCGTTGCTGAAGACAGTGCCGTCGGCGCGCAATACATAGGTGGACGACTTGTCGCCGGAGCTGGTCACGCCTCCTGCTAGCGAGAGATAATCGCCGACCGAACGCTGGGGGCGGTAGATGAAGGCATTGTTCTGGTAGACGGCGCCTAGAACATAGACAGTGCCCGGGCGGCGGGGAATCTCGATTTGGTCGCCATCCTGCAGCTCCAGATCTGGCAAGTCCTTGGCTTGAGCGTCCGCGTCTTTCAGTTCCAGCACCACGCGTCCTTCCGATTTGACCGCGCGCATTTTCTTCGCGATCTGGCGTTGCCCCTCGACTTCTGCATTGACGGCGGCGATGGTGTCCTTGTCCGTGAGTTTCGCCAGTCTTAAGGCCGCGGTTTGCTCCAATTCCTTTTCAAAACGATTGGCTACCTCATCCAGTTTTTGCTGTTGCATCTGGCGTATGCTTTCCCGTTTGAGCGTGGTTGCGAAGGCATAGCCGTCTTCGTCCAGGCCGCCGAGGCGCATGATCAGCTGACGCAATGTTTCGCCGCGGCGAATCTGGAAGGTGCCGGTCTGCTTGACCTCTCCTCCTACGGTGACGAACTCATCTCCCCGCTGCACGCTGACTGCCTGCGCGCCTGGGACATGCAGGCGGAAGATGTCACCCGCGTTCAGCGCGACCGCGCTCAGGCCCTGGGTAGAGCTCTGGTTGCGAATGAGGTTGACGAAGCGGTTGTCCACGCTTTTTTCCAGCAGCAACGCTTTGCCTTCGGCGGCGGATTCCAGGCCGCCGGCCCAGTGCAGCAGGTCGCTGGCGGTTTCTCCGGGGCGGAATTCGTAGATAGCCGGCGTCTTGACGTCGCCCAGCAGGGCGACGCGCGGGCCGGCTGCGGGAATCTGGACCACGTCGCCGTCGCGCAAGGTCTGATCGGCGGATTTGTCGCCGTTAACCAAAATACCGTACAAGTCGACCTTGGAGATGGCGCGGCCATCCCGCATCAGGGTCACGTTGCGCAGGCTGCCGCTGTCATCCGGCCCCCCAGCCTTCAGCACGGCGTTGAACAGCGTGCTCATCGCGTTCAGCGTATAGCTGCCGGGTTGGCGCGCGTGGCCTACGACATAGATCTGGACCGCCCGGCTTTGCAGCAGGCTGACGCTGAGATCGAAATTGTTGAAGACGCGGCTGACGCTCTTCTTAAGCGTCGCCTGAAGATCCCGGTAGCGCACGCCCGCCACGGCGACGCTGCCTACCCGCGGCAAGTAAATCGCGCCGTTGCGATCGACTGTCAGCGTCAGGTCGATATCCACCATGCCCCAGCCCTTGACCTGCAATTGGTCGCCGCTGCCGATCACATAGTCCGGATTGACTTGCACGCCGTCCGGCGCCTCGAAGGCATTGCCCGGATTGCGGAACAGGCGGCTGTCGAACAGCGGCAGCGTCTGTTCCGTGGCTTTGCGCACGTAGTCGGTGAACGGGGGGAGTTTGGGTTTGCCATCAAGCGGATTGATCGCATAACCGTTGTCATCCAACAGGTAGCCTGATTGTTGTGGATATCCAGTCAAGGGATAGCCCGACATGTA
Organism: Chromobacterium sp. Ag138; assembly: GCF_055181315.1. NCBI lineage: Bacteria > Pseudomonadati > Pseudomonadota > Betaproteobacteria > Neisseriales > Chromobacteriaceae > Chromobacterium > Chromobacterium sp. Ag138. The sequence goes on along the minus strand of NZ_JBUPWA010000001.1, from coordinate 2,455,845 downwards.
TGACGACCGGCTGTCGCCGGGTTTCTTGTCCTGCACTTGGGCGGATGCGGGCATGCTGTTTATCGATGGCAGGCCGTTGAGGCTGTCGGTCTCGTAGCTGGGCATGCTGGGGTTCGGATAATTGACGATTCCAGATCCCGCCGCATGCAGATGGATGCTGCTGCCCAGAAGGCAGAGCGCCAGAAGGGATTTTCCAGTCGATTTCAGGATACGCGCAGTCATGGTCAGGGTTCCTATTGTTCAGACTTATCGGAGAGGGACTTCTATTTGCATGCCTAGCTGTTTCGGCGTGGCGATCAGGCTGCTGTGGTACCGGCTGTCATTGCGCTGGGCTTGCCACAGCCAATTGCCCATTGCGTAGCCGAGCAGGCCGCCCGCCGCGACGTCGGACAGCCAGTGGTCGCGGCTGGCCGCGCGTCCCGCCGCTCCTAGCGCGGCGACGCCGTATAGCCAAGGTTGATCGTATTCCTTGGCGAAAGGTGTGACGGATGCGAACAGCACGGCGGAGTGATTGGAGGTGAAGCTGCTTTGCAGCCGCGACTCTCCAGGCCCCTGAGAGCGCCATGTGCTGTCGCCGGTGCTGGGGCGAGCGCGATTGACGGCCAGTTTCAGTACTGAGTTGCCGGCAACGGCGGCGACACTGGATTCCAGCGCGATCAGCCCGGTATTGCTCAGCCTGTCGTCGCCCAGCGCGAACGCGGCGCCGGACAGGGCGACCGTAGCGAGAGGAAGGCTCTTGCCCAGCTTGCCCCAATCCCGAATTAGGCGGTTGTCCTGACGCTTGCTGAAGAACCGGTCTACCGGACGATCCAGGCCCGCCGCGGCGAAAGTGGCGACGCTTGCTGCGGCAAGCGCTGCGCCTTTGTCGTCCAACTCCAGCCAGCGATTGCCGCTGTCTTCCAGGCGCAGTCGTATCGCAGGCCAGGGATGGTAGCTGGGCAGAGGGGGGGTGACTTGCGGCAGGTTTTGCTCGTCGGGTCGCTCGGCGAAGTTGCCAAGACCGTCGTAGCTGTCAATGTCTCGTTTGGGATCGCTTAGGATTTCGTAGAGATCTCCCGGCGTCATGACCATTTGACCGACATCGCGAGTCCATGGGGATAGCGAAAAATCCCCTACGGTTCGGGCATCGAAGGTCAGCAAGCTATTGAGCGGGATTGACAGGAACATGCCTTTGTCGTTGTAAGGCTTAGTCGGCGATCCGGGGTTGGTGATGTCATTGCCGTTGGTTTTTGTGTACCAGAATCCGGCTTCAATGCCCGAGCGGAAGCGGCGTTTGAGTTCCAAGCGCACGCCGTTGTCCTTGGCCAGGAAGCGACCGGCGCGCATGGTGGCGGTAACGCCCATCGGCAATTTGTAATGCAATGATGCCAGCGCCGTAACGGTTTGATAGTCGCGTCTGCCGAACCAGCCGTTCACATCGCGTTGTTGTAGTCCATCAATCGATAGATCCACTGCCCAGTTTTTGTTGAAGCCTGGGTAGTACAGGATCTGGCCGCCGGCACCGCGGAACATCTCCTCGTACAAGCCGGCCGACAGCCGAGCATAAGTGCTAGGCGAAAGCGTTATGTATTGGTTCAGTAGCAGACGGTTGAGCTTGGGAGTTTTGATGCGCTTGTAATCGGCAATGTCGGACCGGACATGGGGCAGCAGACTGTTGGAAGGCTGCTTCACCGCGGTAATGGTGTTATAAAGATCGGCGCTCAAGGCGCTGTCCAGATACAAGCCTTTGGCTAGGCGGCGCTTGTAGGTAGCCTCTGCCATGATGTCGTAATGGAATGCGCCGCTGGGGTCGTTGAAATAGACCCCCATCTTGGGGGCGAGATGGAAGCGGTTGTCTTCAGTGTCGTCGCTGGTGACCTGTATCAAATCGCCTTCCTGGTTGGTCAGCAGGTTGACGTCTATGCCTTCACGCAACGTCAGCGCCAGCGTCCTGCTATCCAGCGGCATGACCTCCTCGTCGCGCCCCGATTTGATGTTTACCGTCTGCAGGAAGCGATCGCGCCCTACCTTGCCTAGCAGGTAGTCGTTCAGCGTCGGCAGGTCGTAGAAGCTGTAGGTGGCAACCGGCTGTTCTAACTCGGTGTAGACTACCTTGATTTCCCGCGTTTCCAGCGGAGCGAAATACAGCGCGGTGCGCATCGCGCGGCCAACGGCCCTGCCGACATTGGAAATGCGGCTGTTGCCCAGCTCCATGACCAGGCTGTCGCGCTGCATCGCGATCCGGATGTTCTTGAAGTCCTGTTTGCCGAGTGAGGTGGCCAGCGCCTTGGCCCTGTCGGGGTTGCTTTGCCATTGAGCGAGGGTTGGCCGGGGCGGCAGGTCCGGCGCGCCGGTGTAATAGGCTGGCTCCTGTATCTTGGGAACGAACTCTTTCAGATTGAGCGGAATATCGATTTTGGCATTGATGCTGGAATGCGTTTTCTGGCGCGCGACCTGCAAACCTAGCCAGCCCCATTGATATTCCAATCCGACGGCAGGCCCTTTGTTCCGCTCCGCTGCGAATGTTTGGTTGAAGAAGGGATCGGAACGGTAGTCGTTGGCATCGTATTCCGCGACCAGCGACCAGTTTGGCAGGAAACTGGGCGTGAAGCGCATGCCGCCGAAAACGCCATTGATGCGTTGCTGGCCGTAGCCTAGCGAAACTTCCAGATTGGGCCACAGATTCTTGCTGGCGACCAGATAATTGCCTTTCCAGAGCCGGTTGCCCTGGATGTCAGTGGTGCCGAAGGCTATGGCAGGCATCCATGCGGACTCATCCCATAGCTTGAGCTTCAAATCTATGGCTTTGTCCTTGTAACGGCCATAGCCGCCCCCGTATTGCTGATCGCTAAAGCCGGGAACGCCTGAAATGGATGTATAACGCCCGGATACTTCCAGCCATGGGAATACCGTGGTGGACGTCCACAATATGCCATATGGCTTGTCGTAGCCATAGCCAAAGCTGAAGGTGCCGTCTTCCCCCACTCGGGCCGACGGCATGTTGATATAGCCTATTTGCCCAGTCAGTGATGGCTGGGCAAACGCGTTGCAGGCGAGGAATAACGGCAGTCCTCTCCACAAAGCCCCCGTGACCAGATAAGACCTGGATTTATTATGCATGTACCGCGGTCCGAGCTTTAGATGTAGCTGGTGCTACTTATACGCGCGCCGATAGGCGGCCCCTAATGCAATAAAGCTAACTACCAAGGTTTTAGGCTTTTATTATAATGACTAACTTTATTTTTATGACAAAGTCATTTATTTTTCGTAAAGAAGACTCTAACTTGAGAAAGCTATGGGAAAAACTAAGCCAAGCGATTCGACTTTCTCAAGTCGGCTCGCCTGGCCTGCGCTGGCGTGAAGCCAATCAGTGGTGGGTCGCCGCGGAGTGGCTCGATGAAGAGTTGCTATTGCTAGAGACAGCAACAGCGGCGGCGACGGCTGCGCCGATGGCGGCGATGGTGCCTACGCTGAGACCGGCGATGCCGGCGGTAGTGCCGGCGACACCAGCGGTGCCGGCAGTTGCGGTGCCAGCCGTGCCGGCGGAGCCGGCTGTACCGGCAGCACCAGCTTCTTCAGCGGCAAAAGCCGAGGTGGCAAGCATGGAGGCTAAGGCGAGGATGACGATTTTTTTCAGCAGCATGGCGAATCCTTTGCTCAAAAGTTGACCCACAGAAATTCAGTTATCAGGCTACTACTCGTCTTTGATGATATGTGAATCTTCACATTTTTCAAGGCAGATCTGATGACGTTATCGTGAACCCCATGCTCGCCCCGCGCAACACTGCGTTTGGACAGTGTCACGCCAGCCAGAAATCCTGCCGCTGGCGGTGAGCCAGCAGCAAGCGTTGAAATACCGCCGGATCTTTGGTGTAGGTGAGTTCCCCGCTTGCCGGCTGGTACAGGTCCTGCAGCCGCGATACCCAGAAGCGAAGCGCGGCGGCCCTTAGCATGACAGGCCAGCAGGCGCGTTCGGCGGCCTCCAGCGTCCGTTCGGACTGGTAGCCTTCCAGGAAGGATTTCGCCAGCTCATCGTCCAGTTCGCCGTCGTCGCGCCGGGCCCAGTCGTTGACGGCGATGGCCACGTCGTACAGCAGGATGTCGTTGCAGGCGTAATAAAAGTCGATGAAGCCGCTGATGTGGTTTCCATCCAACAAAACATTGTCGCGGAACAGGTCGGCGTGGATCACGCCGCTGGGCAGATGGTCAAAGCGGTGGCCGTCTTGAAACTGGATTTCCTCGCCCAGCAACGCGGCCTGGTCGGCTGGCAGCTGCGGGTACAGCTGGCGGCCGGTCCGGCTCCACCAGCGGGGACCGCGCGGATTTTCCATCCGCAGCGGGAAGGTGGCGCCGGCCTTGTGCATCTGGGCCAGCATCTCGCCGACCGCGCGGCATTGATCGGAGTTGGGGTGGCTGACGTCTCTTCCCGACAGGCAACTGACCAGGCAAGCAGGCTTGCCGGCCAGCATCGAGGCGAAGTTGTCGGCGTGGTCTGCGATTGGCGCCGGACAGGCGACGCCGTGTCTGGCCAGGTGGCTCATCAGCGTCAGATAGTAGGGCAGTTCGTCGAGCCGCAGCGTTTCGAACAGCGTCAGCACGTAGCGGCCGTGCGTGGTGGTGACGAAGTAATTGGTGTTGGTGATGCCGGCAGCGATGCCTTGCAGCTCCTGCAATTGCCCCAGCGCGTAGCCTTGAAGCCAGTGTTGCAGCGATTCCCGGCTGACCGTGGTGTAAACCGACATGCCGCCTCCGTCAGAATCGCACCAGGACCCAGCGCGGGATCACGATGCGGGTGGCGGGGTCGATCTGTCGCATGTTGCCGGAACCGTTGTCGTCTATCAGGTAATAGGGCACGCCGTGGGCCGGCGTGACCTTGACCATGTACAACTGGCCGTTCAGGCGGTACTCCTCGATCTTTTCATCGCCCTTCTGGATCAGGCGCACTTCCGGTTCCGCCTCGGCGGCATTGGAGGGGCTGATCGTCGGCGGCGGAGGCACCACGGCCTTGGGCGGAGTGGTGGGCGCTTCGGCGGCCAGGGCGGGGGCCAATGGCAGGAGAAGAAGCAGGGCGGTGAGGCGGCGCATGGTTTGTCCTTTTCGTATGCGATTCTTGTCGTCTGTTTACGGTTTTGTTGCCAGCACGCAGCCCAGCCGCCTGGTTTGGATGGCTGGGCTGTCATTTGAGGCGGTTGTCCGCCGGCGCATGGTTGCGTCAGGCGCCCATGATACTGCGGACGGGCGCTCTCGCGCCCCGTGTCTGGCGGAAAACGGCTGCCGCCGGAAAAAGACCGCAAGCAGACAGTTACAGGTTGAGCAGCTGTTCGCGCTCTTCGGGCAGCGCGTCGAAGCCGCGGGTTTCGTAGTGTTTGAAAATGGTGTCGACGATTTGCTGCGGGTCGTCGATCAGTTGGATCAGGTTGAGATCGTTCGGGTTGATCATGCCTTCGCTGACCAGGCGCTCTTTCACCCAGTCCAGCAGGCCGCTCCAGAACTCGCTGCAGCACAGGATGATGGGAATCTTGCGGCTCTTGCCGGTCTGGATCAGCGTCAGCGCCTCGAACATCTCGTCCAGCGTGCCGAAGCCGCCGGGCATCACCACATAGGCGATGGCGTGCTTGACGAACATCACCTTGCGGCTGAAGAAGTGGTTGAACTTGACCGACAGATCCTGGTAATCGTTGGGTTTTTGTTCGTGCGGCAGCACGATGTTGAGCGCCACCGACGGACTTCTGCCGTAAAATGCCCCCTTGTTGGCGGCTTCCATGATGCCGGGGCCGCCGCCGGATATCACCGAGAAACCGGAGTCGGACAGGCGGCGCGCCACGTCTTCGGTCAATTTGTAGTATTTATGATCGCGCGGCGTGCGCGCGCTGCCGAATATGCTCACCGCCGGGGTAATGCCTTGCAGTTCCTCGGCCGACTCGACAAACTCCGACAATATCTTCATCACGTGCCAAGCCTCGCGGGAACGGAAGCGCTGCATCATGGCGTGACGGTCACTGGTTTGCGGCAACTTATCGGACAAGCTCATACTTCTGCCTCTTTATGAAAACATTGTTATTGATCGACGGCTCTTCTTACTTGTACCGCGCCTTTCACGCGATGCCCGATTTGCGTTCCCCGGATGGCCGCCCGGTGGGGGCTGTCTATGGCATGGTGAACATGCTCAGGCGGCTGGAGAAAGAGGTTGACTTCGATTATAGCGCCTGCGTCTTCGACGCGAAGGGCAAGACCTTCCGCGACGACCTGTACCCCGAATACAAGGCCAATCGCCCGTCCATGCCCGAGGAGCTTGCTTCCCAGATTACGGCGGTCCATGACGTGGTGCAAGCCTCCGGCTGGCCGATGCTGGTGGTGCCGGGCGTGGAGGCGGACGACGTGATCGGCACGCTGGCGCGGCTGGGCGCGGCGGCCGGCATGAAGGTAATCGTCTCCACCGGCGACAAGGACATGGCGCAGCTGGTGACGCCGGACGTCACCCTGGTCAACACCATGACCAACGAGCTGCTGGACGCGACCGGGGTGAAGGAGAAGTTCGGCGTGCCGCCGAACCGGATCATCGACTACCTGACCCTGATCGGCGACAAGGTGGACAACGTGCCCGGCGTCGACAAATGCGGTCCGAAGACCGCGGTGAAGTGGCTGGAGGAATACGGCAGCCTGGACGCCATCGTCGCCCAGGCGGGCAGCGTCGGCGGCAAGGTGGGCGAGAACCTGCGCGCGGCGCTGGACTGGCTGCCGATGGGCAGGCGGCTGATCACCATCGATTGCGCGGTCGATCTGACTGCTGACCTGCCGCACGGCCTGCCGGGCCTGCAGCATGGCCAGAAGGACAAGCCGCGGTTGGCCGAGCTGTTCCAGGACCTGGGCTTCCGCACCTTTTACCGCGAGGTGACCGAGGGGGCGGAGATGCCGGCTGTCGCCCAACGCGGCGAGGACGCGCCTGCCGCGCCGCGCGGCGATCAGGCCCAGGGCGACATGTTCGCCGAACCGGCCGCGCATGCGGCACCGGAAGCCCCGTCCGCAGGCGCGCTGGCGCGCCATTACGAAACCATCCTCACCGAAGCTCAGCTGGACGCCTGGCTGGCCAAGCTGGCGGCTGCCAAGGTGGTGTCGTTCGATACCGAGACCACCAGCCTCGATCCGATGCAGGCTCGCATCGTCGGCGTCAGCTTCTCGGTGGAGGCCGGCCATGCCGCCTATCTGCCGCTGGAACACCATTACGCTGGCGCGCCGGAGCAATTGCCGCTGGACGCGACCCTGGCCAAGCTCAAGCCGTGGCTGGAGGACGCCGGCCGGAAGAAGTGCGGCCAGAACCTGAAGTACGACTGCCACGTGCTGGCCAACCACGGCATCGCGCTGCGCGGCATCGCCGATGATTCGATGCTGGCCTCCTACGTGCTGGAAAGCCACCAGCGCCACAATATGGACGACCTGGCGCGCCGGCACCTGGGCGAGAACACCGTCAGCTACGAGGACATCTGCGGCAAGGGCGCCAAGCAGATCGGCTTCGGCGAGGTGGATGTCGACATCGCCGCCAACTACTCGGCCGAGGACGCCGACATCACGCTCAGGCTCAACCAGCATTTCGCCGGCGAGCTGTCCGGAGATCTGGAAAAGGTCTACCGCGACATCGAGCTGCCGGTGGCGGAAGTGCTGTTCAAGATGGAGCGCCATGGCGTGCTGATCGACCGCGACAAGCTGGTCGCGCAGAGCCACCAGCTGGGCAGCCAGATGCTGGAACTGGAGCAGCGGGCTTACGAACTGGCCGGCCAGCCGTTCAACCTGAACTCTCCGAAGCAGTTGCAGGAGATTCTGTTCGGCAAGCTGGCGATCCCGACCAAGGGCGTCAAGAAAACGCCGAGCGGCGGCTATTCCACCGACGAGTCGGTGCTGGAGCAGCTGGCGCTGGACCACCCGCTGCCGAAGTGCATCCTGGAGTACCGCGGGCTGGCCAAGCTGAAGTCCACGTATACCGATAAGTTGCCGACGCTGATTTATCCACAGACCGGCCGCGTGCACACGACTTATGCACAGGCGGTGGCGATCACCGGCCGCCTGGCCAGCAACGACCCGAACCTGCAGAACATTCCGGTGCGCACCGCCGAGGGCCGCCGCGTGCGCGAAGCCTTCATCGCGCCGGCCGGCTGGCAGATCGTGTCGGCCGACTATTCGCAGATCGAGCTGCGCATCATGGCCCACCTGTCCGACGACGAGGGCATGCTGAAGGCCTTCGCCAGCGGCGAGGACATCCACCGCGCCACCGCGGCCGAGGTATTCGGCGTGGATCTGGTCGCGGTGACGTCCGACCAGCGCCGCGCCGCCAAGGCGATCAACTTCGGCCTGATCTACGGCATGAGCGCGTTTGGCCTCGCCGCCCAGCTGGACATCGAGCGCAGCGCCGCCCAGCAATACATCGACCGCTACTTCATGCGCTATCCGGGCGTGGCCGAGTACATGCAGACCACGCGCGAGAAGGCGCGCGAGCAGGGGTATGTGGAAACCGTGTTCGGCCGCCGGCTGTACCTGCCGGACATCAAGCTGTCCAACCCGGGCCGGCGCGCCGGCGCCGAGCGAGCGGCGATCAACGCGCCGATGCAGGGCACGGCGGCGGATCTGATCAAGCTGGCGATGATCGCGGTGCAGGGCTGGCTGGAGCGCGACGGCTTGCAGAGCAAGCTGATCATGCAGGTGCACGACGAACTGGTGCTGGAAGTGCCGCAGGCCGAACTGGAGCTGGTCAAGCGCCGTCTGCCGGAAATCATGGCCGGCGCGGCGGAGTTGAAGGTGCCGCTGCTGGCCGAGGTCGGCACCGGCGACAGCTGGGAAGCCGCGCACTGACGCATCCATCGCATCCGTCCGGAACGGCGCCATTCGGCGCCGTTTTGTTTTTGCGTCAGCGCCGACCTGCACTTTCGGATATGGGCGCCGCGCGGCGGCTCCGGCTTTGGTACAGGGAGCGCCGAGCGCCGGCGTCGGCGCTTTCAGACTGGCGGCTCCCCATACCCGAATGGAGCATGCGATGGACAAGCCGCGCCAGTCTGGCCTGAGCCTGCTGGAGATGATGGCCGCGCTGGCGATCGCCGCCATCGGCGCCTGCCTGGCGCTGCCCGCGCTGGGGCAGGCGGTGGAGCGGCAACGGCTGCGCGGCCAGGCGATGGCGCTGATGGGCTGCCTGGAGCACGCGCGCGCCGAGGCCTTGCGGCTCAACCGGCCGGTGTACCTGTGCGCGGCCAATCTGAAAGTGAACCGCGAGTTGCAGGGCTGCCTGCCGCAGCAAGGCGGCGGCGGGCAATCCTGGCCCGAGGGCGCGCTGGTGTATGCCGATCAGGGCGCGGCCAATGGCTATTACGACAGCGGCGAGCGCTTGCGGCTGGCGATGTTCGACGGCGAGCGGGTGGCGGTGCGCGCGGACGCCAGGCAACTGGCGCTGACGGCCGAGGGACGGCTGCAGGCATCGAAGGCGATGCATTTCTATCTGAACGGCCGCAGCCAATGCCTGACGCTGACCGTGGCGGCCAATGGCCGCGCCCGGCTGGGGGAGGTGGGCGATGCCTGCGCCTGAGCGGGGATTCAGCCTGGTCGAGGCGCTGGCCGCATTGTTGATCTGGATGGTGGCGGTGCTGGCATTGAGCGGCGTCCAGGCGCGCGCCTTGCTGCATGCGCGGGAAACCGAGCTGGGCAGCCGCATCGGCGACGCGGCCGCCAATCTCTCCAGCGCCATCCTGGCCAGTCCGGAAAACCTGTGGCCGCTCTATCTGGAGCAGGGTTACGACGACCATCGCGCCGGCGGCGCGTGCGTCGCTGGCTGCTCGGCGCAGCAGCTGGCCGACGCCAATCTTGTCCGCTTCAAGCGCGAACTGCGCCTGGCGGGCCGGAGCGAGCAGGCGCGCGGCGTCGTGTGCCGCGGCGACAGCCGGGTGCGGCCGACGCTGGACAAGCCGGGCTGCGACGGCAAAGGAGAACTGGCGATACGGGTGGCATGGCGCACCCGGCTGGACGGCGGCTGGCGGGAGCATGCGGGTGTCTGGCCGCTGCGGCCCTGAGCGGCAGCGCGGCGCCCTGCTGCTGAGCGTGTTGCTGGCGGCGGCGCTGACGTCGCTGGTGCTGGTGTTGTCGCTGACCGCGCTGGCCGCGGTGCAGCGCGGGGTGAACGTGGCCGAGCAAAGGCTGGGCCGTAGCCAGGACGCGCGTTGGGCATTGCGGCAACTGGCGCGCGATCTCGCCGGCCATGGGCGCTCGGGCTGCCGCTCGCTGCCATGGCGGGCCGGCGATTTCGCCACCGGAGAATGGCGGCTGCAATTGCCGGGGCGAGAGCTGGAGATCGTCGGCGTTAGCCGGTCCGGAGACGATCTGGCCGGCGTGAGGCTGGCGCCGCAGTCGCCAGAGGGCTGGCGGCCGTGGTCCAGCGTCTGGCTGGGCAGCTGCGGCGGCGGTTATGCGCTGCAGGGGAGCCGCGCCCACTGGAAGGGCGGTGCCGGCGCGCCGGAGCTGGCGCTGACGCCGCCGTTGCCGGTGTCGCCGCGGGCGGAGGGCGTGCATCTGTCCTCGCTGCAGCTGTGGCTGCCGCGCGAGCGGCGCTACCGTCTGGAGGCGGCCGCGCGCGGCCATCGGCTGCTGGCGCGGGATGTCGAGGGCGGATTGGCCGACGGCGAGGAGAGGGTGCTGTTGGACGGGGTGCAGCGCCTGGATTTGCAGCTGTTGGCGCGGAACGGTTGCGGCGAGTCCGCCCGCTGGAGCTGGCGGGAGGCGTCGCAGTGGCCTTCCGGGCTATCGCCGCAGGCTGCCCGCGTGAGTTTGGCATGGTATCCCGACGACAAGGAGGGCGAGGTGAGTCTGTTGAGTCTGGATCTGGCGCTGGAGCCGGTGCCGCCCTGCGGGGTGTCGCCGTGAACGCGCGGCGCCTGGGGGGCGGCGCGCTGCCGCTGGTGATGTCGCTGCTGGCGGTGCTGGGCTTGCTGGTGCTGACCTCGTCGCGCCAGTTGACCGGCGCGGGCCGGCTGGCGGCCAACGCCCAGGACAGGCAGCGGGCCGAGATGCAGGCCCGCCAGGCCCTGTCGGGCGCCGAGCAGTGGGTGTGGCGGATGGACCGCCGCCTGGGGCTGGACGCCGCGGATCCGTCGCGGCTGTATGGGGAGGGGCGGTTGTTCCCGCCCAGCTGCGAGGGGCCAGAAGGCAAGGGCCTGTGCGAACCGATGGCTCCGCCTCACCGGCGCTGGGTTGGCGGCCAGCCGCTGCTGCATCCCTGCGGCAACAGCCGCGAGTACGCGCTGGAGCCGGGATTGCCGCAGACCGGCTGCCCGCAGCGGGTGCGCGGCGGCGGGCTCAGCTGGGCCAATCCGCGCTACGTGGTGGAGCTGGTCGACCCGCGCTTCGGCGACGCGGCCAAGGACAGGCTGTACCGGATCACGGTGCGCGCCTGGGGCCATCATCCGCTCAGCGTGGTGACGCTGCAAAGCTGGTACCGGGTGGGCGAGGACGCGGACGAAGGGCGGCGGCTGGATTGGCGCGAGGTAGCGGAATGAAGCGGGGTCTGGGGCAGGGGTTCAGCCTGATGGAGCTGGCCGGCTGCATGGCCGTTCTGGCCATCCTGCTGGCGCTGGCGGTGCCGAGCTACCGGCAGTATCTGCAGCGGGCGCGGATGGAGGAGGCCAGGGCGGCCTTGATGGAAAACGGCCACTTCATGCAGCGCTGGTACCAATTGCGCGGCGTGTACCACCAGGAAGGGCCGCTGTCCTGGCCGCCGCTGCCGGTGCTGGAAACCGGCGCCTTCGTGATCGGCTTCAGCAGCGCCGGGCCGTCGTCGGACAATATCGATCAGGCCAGCTTCATCATCGAGGCCAGGGCCAAAACCGGGTCGGGCCTGGAGGAGTGGCTGCTGAAGCTGGACCAGGACGGCAACATCCGCCAATGCCGGCAGGAGGATGGCGTCGAGAACTGCCGGCTATAGCCCCGCGCCTCAGGCTTTTCCCGGCGCGGGGTCGTCGCCCCACGGCGCCACCCGCACCAGCAGCATCATTCCGGGCAGCGCCAGCGCCGTGCACAGGAAGAAGAACGAGGTCCAGCCCACCGAGTCGACGATGTAGCCGGTGGCGGCGTTGGCCAGCGTGCGCGGCACCGCCGCCAGGCTGGTGAACAGCGCGAACTGGGTGGCGGTGTAGGCCGGATGGGTGCTGCGGGCGATGAAGGCGACGAAGGCCGCGGTGCCGAGGCCGACGCCAAGCGCTTCAAAAGCGATCACCACCGCCAGCATGGACAGTTCCGTCGCGCCGACGCTGCCGAAGCGGCCGTAGCTGGACAGCCAGGCGAAGCCCAGAATCGACACCACCTGCACCACGCCGAAGGCCCACAGCGCGCGGTTGATGCCCAGCTTGATCATCCACAGGCCGCCCAGCAGGCCGCCTATCACCGCCGGCCACAGCGCGGCGTGCTTGGCCACCAGGCCGATCTGCGACTTGGCGTAACCCATGTCGAGGTAAAACGGCGTCGCCAGCGAGGTGGCCATGCTGTCGCCCAGCTTGTACAGGAAGATGAAGCCCAGTATCCACAGCGCGCCCTGCCAGCCCTGGCGGGTGAGGAATTCGTGGAAGGGCTCCACCACCGCTTCGCGCAGCGTTTTCGGGCTGCCGGGCGCTTGGGCGGGCTCTTTCACCATCAGCGTCATCAGCGCGCCGGGCAGCATGAACAGCGCGGTGACCACGAACACGCTGCCCCAGTCCAGGTGGTCGGCCAGGATCAGCGACAGCGAGCCCGGCACCAGGCCGGCCAGCCGGTAGGCGTTGATGTGCACGGTGTTGCCCAGGCCCAGCTGGACGTCGCTGAGGATCTCGCGGCGGAAGGCGTCCAGCACGATGTCCTGGCTGGCGGAGAAGAAAGCCACCGCCAGCGCCAGGCCGGCGATGCTCCAGATGTCCTGCCGCGGATCGAACAGGCCCAGCAGCGCGAGGCTGCCCAGCAGCGCCAGCTGGGTGGCCAGCATCCAGCCGCGGCGGCGGCCCAAGAGCGGCAGCGCGTAGCGGTCCAGCAGCGGCGACCACAGGAATTTCCAGGTGTAGGGCAGGCCGATCAGCGCGAACAGGCCGATGGATTTGAGATCGACGCCCTCGCTGCGCAGCCAGGCCGGCAGCAGGTTGATCAGGGTGTACAGCGGCAGGCCGGAGGCGAAGCCGGTGAACACGCAGACGAGCATGGTGCGCGAGAACACGTCGCGCCGCCAGTTGATGGTGGCCAGGGTCATGTGCTTGTTGTCGTGGTGGTGGACGGGCCGCCCGCGCTTGCGGGCGGGCGGAGGTCGGCGGAGGCGGGCGCGGAGCCCGTCGGGGGCGGTTTCAGCGCCGCAGCGCCTGCTCTATCTTCTGGTCGGTCTTGTACTGGCTGAGCGCGTACACCGACCACAGCGCGGCCGGCAGCCAGCCGATCAGTGTCAGTTGCAGGATCAGGCAGATCACGCCGGCGAACGGCCGGCCTATGGTGAAAAACTGCAGCCAGGGCAGGAAAATGGCCAGCAACAGGCGCATGCGTCTCTCCTTGTGCGAGGCGGAATCAGTCGCGGGCCACCCGGTAAAACGCCAGGCTGCCGCGCAGGTTAGGCAGCAAGGATACCCGCTTGCCCTTGTCCATGACCACCCTCTGCACCACTCGGATGCCGTTCTTGGCGCAGAGTTCCTCGAAGTCGCCCAGCATGCACCAGTGGATGTTGGGGGTGTCGTACCACTGGTAGGGAATGGTGTCGGACACCGGCATGTGGCCCTTCAGGATCTGCAGCCGGTTCTGCCAGTAGCCGAAATTGGGGAAGGTGACGATGGCCTCGCGGCCGACGCGCAGCATCTCGTTGAGGATGGCCTCGGTGTGGCGCATCGCCTGTATCGTCTGCGACAGCACCACGTGGTCGAAGCGCTGGTCGCCGAATTCGCACAGGCCGGTTTCCAGGTCGCCCTGCACCGCGTTGACGCCGGCGGCGACGCAGCGCACCACGTTGGCGACGTCGAAATCGACGCCGTAGCCCAGCACCTGCTTGTCCCGCTGCAGCGCGGCCAGCAGCCGGCCGTCGCCGCAGCCCAGATCCAGCACCCGGCTGTGCGGGGCGATCCAGCCGGCGATCAGCCGAAGGTCGGGGCGGAGAGTCTGGATGGCGCTCATGCGTTCACCTCCTTGGCCACGCGGTCCAGGTAGGCGCGCATCAGGTCCACATAGGGTTGGTCGGTCATCAGGAAGGCGTCGTGGCCGTGCGCCGATTCGATCTCGGCGTAGCTGACGCGCTTGCCGGCGGCGATCAGCGCCTTCACCGTCTCGCGCGAGCGCTCCGGCGAGAAGCGCCAGTCGCTGGTGAAACTGGCCACCAGAAATTGCGCCTGGGCCGGCTTCAATGCCGCGGCCAGGTCGCCGCCGCAGTCCTTGGCCGGGTCGAAGTAGTCGAGCGCCTTGGTCATCAGCAGATAGGTGTTGGCGTCGAAGTAGTCGGAGAACTTGTCGCCCTGGTAGCGCAGATAGCTCTCGATTTCGAATTCCACGTCGTAGCCGAAGCGGTATTCGCCCGAGCGCAGCATGCGGCCGAATTTCTCACCCATGCCGTCGTCGGACAGATAGGTGATGTGGCCCAGCATCCGCGCCAGCCTGAGGCCGCTGCGGGGGATGGCGCTTTGCCGGTAGAAGTCGCCGCCGTGGAATTCCGGATCGGTGAGGATGGCCTGGCGCGCCACGTCGTTGAAGGCGATGTTCTGGGCCGACAGCTTGGGGGCGGAGGCGATCACCAGCGCGTGGGCGACGCGTTCCGGGTAGGCGATGCTCCAGTGCAGCGCCTGCATGCCGCCCAGCGAGCCGCCGATCACCGCGGCCCAGCGGTCTATGCCCAGGCGGTCGGCCAGCCGCGCCTGCGACGTCACCCAGTCCGGCACCGTCACCACCGGGAAGGCCGAGCCCCACGGCTGGCCGGTGGCCGGATTGACGCTGGAGGGGCCGGTGCTGCCGTGGCAGCCGCCCAGATTGTTGACGCCGACGACGAAGAAGCGGCGGGTGTCGATCGGCTTGCCGGGGCCGATCATATTGTCCCACCAGCCTGTGGCCTTGTCGTCGTCGCGGTAGCGGCCGGCGACGTGGTGGTGGCCGGACAGCGCGTGGCAGATCAGGACGGCGTTGCTCTTGTCGGCGTTGAGTTCGCCATAGGTCTCGAAGCGCAGCTGATAGCCGGGCAGCGCGGCGCCGCTGGCGAGCGGCAGGGGGGAATCGAATGCGGCATCCTGGGCCGCGACGATGCCTACCGAACAGTTGGTGTCGGTCATGAGGGCCTCTTCTATTTGTCCGCGTCCGCCGCCCTCTGCCGGGGCTGGTCTGGATGCGGTCTCCTGCGGCTACCGCTCGATTATATCCATAACATAAGCTTGCGCGGGAGTATGGCGCGCCGGGATAATCGGCCGGGTTTCCGCCACGGTCCCCATCATGTTCGGACGTCTGTTCAAATTCTTCGCGCTGTGCCTGCTGGCCTGGGCGGTCGCCCGCTGGTTTCTCAAGCCCAGCCAGCGGCGCAACTTGCATGAGCTGATTTCCGCGCTGGCCATCGCGCTGTTGGTCAGCGCCGGCCTGTTCTGCGTGCTGTACTGGCTGGGCTGGCACGATATCTGAATCGCCCCGTCCTTGATCGCGCGCATTCAGCCGCCGGCGGTCCGGCGCTAGACTGCGGCCTTTTGTCGGCAGCGCGATGGACCTCACCCGCCATATCCACACTTTCGGCCATTATCTGAAACGCCGCTTCGGCGAGACTGTGCACAAGCTGTCGCTGGCCGGCGATTTCACCTGTCCCAACCGCGACGGCACGCTGGGGCGCGGCGGCTGCGCGTTCTGCAATGTGCGCAGCTTCGGCCGCGAGGCCGCCAGCCTGTCCATCGCCGCGCAGATCGAGCGGGAGAAGGGCAAGACCGGCCGCGCCCGGCGTTATCTCGCCTATTTCCAGGCCTATACCAGCACCTATGCCGAGGTGGAGGCGCTACGCGCCTTGTACGACGAGGCGATGGCGGCGGCCGATGTGGCGGGCCTGTGCGTCGGCACCCGGCCCGATTGCGTGCCGGACGCCGCGCTAGACTTGCTGGCCTCGTACCAGGATGGCGGGGCCGAAGTGTGGCTGGAGCTGGGCCTGCAGACCGCGCACGACCGCACCCAGGCCTTGATCCGCCGCGGCCACGGGCTGGCCGACTACCGCGACGCCGTCGCCCGCGCCCACGCAAGAGGCCTGAAGGTGTGTGCGCACCTGATCGCCGGCTTGCCCGGCGAGAGCGCCGATGATGCGCATGAGACCCTGCGGACGGTGCTGGATATCGGCGTGGAGGGGCTGAAGCTGCATCCGCTGATGATAGTCCGCGGCAGCCGGATGGCGGCGCAATACCGGCGCGGCGAGATCGCGCCGATGGATCTGGACGCCTACGCCGACCTCGCGGCCGATCTGATCCGCCATACGCCGCCGGAGGTTGTCTATCACCGGATTTCGGCCACCGCCCAGGCGCCGACGTTGATCGCGCCCGATTGGTGCGGCCCGCGTTGGGCGGCCTTGCAGGCGATAGGCGGGCGATTGGCGCGGAACGGCGGGCAGGGCAGCGCGCTCGGCCGCGAGTGGCGGCCTTAGCATCGCGCGCGGCTGGGGCCGGCGGGCCATTTTGTGAGCTTTTGTTAGCGGCGCTTGGCCGGACAAAACTGTTTGCATGCGCTACTGTCAGAATCCGGAGGATGATCCGACCAAATGGAAACGACAGGAGAGCCGTCATGTTGATCAGGAAACCCGCCGACCATTCGCCGTCGGAAATCACCAGCGAGTCGGTGTATTTCAACCGCCGCCAATTCATGGCCGGCGCCGCCGGCCTGCTGCTGTCGGCCGAGACGCTGGCCGGGCTGGCCGCCAAGAAGAGCCCGCTGTCGCAGCTTGCCGCCAACGACAAGCTCAACAGCCTGAAAGACATCACCAGCTACAACAATTTCTACGAGTTCGGCACCGACAAGTCCGACCCGGCGGAGAACGGGCACACGCTGCGCACCCGGCCGTGGAGCGTGCTGGTGGACGGCGAGGTGGCCAAGCCGCGCCGCTTCGCTATCGAAGACTTGTTGAAGTTTCCACTGGAGGAGCGCGTCTACCGGCTGCGCTGCGTCGAAGGCTGGAGCATGGTGATCCCCTGGGTGGGTTTTCCGCTCGCCAGCCTGATCAAGCAGATGAATCCCACCTCGCGCGCCAAGTACGTGTCGTTCGAGACGCTGCAGCGGCCGAGCGAAATGCCGGGCCAGCGCCAGGCGGTGCTGGACTGGCCGTACCGCGAGGGCCTGCGCATCGACGAGGCGATGCATCCGCTGGCCATTCTCGCCGTCGGCCTGTACGGCAACGCGCTGCCCAACCAGAACGGCGCGCCGATCCGGCTGGTGGTGCCGTGGAAATACGGCTTCAAGAGCATCAAGTCCATCGTGCGCATCCGGCTGCAGGAAACGATGCCGGCCACCAGCTGGAATCTGGCCAACGCGCATGAGTACGGCTTCTACTCGAATGTGAACCCGGATGTCGACCACCCGCGCTGGAGCCAGGCGTCGGAGCGCCGCATCGGCGAGTTCTTCAAGCGCAAGACGCTGCCGTTCAACGGCTACGCCGAGCAGGTGGCCGGCCTGTACCGCGGCATGGACCTGAGGAAGAACTTTTGATGACGACGCTGCGCATGAAACTGCCCGCCTCCGCGGCCGACCGCCGCCTTGCCATCGGCAAGGCGCTGCTGTTCATCGTCTGCCTGCTGCCGCTTTCTCGCGCGGCGTGGATCGTGCTGTCGGGCGAGGCGGTGAACCCGGTGGAATTCATCACCCGTTCCACCGGCACCTGGACGCTGGTGTGGCTGCTGGCCACGCTGTCGATGACGCCGCTGCGCCGCCTCACCGGCCAGGCCTGGCCGCTGAAGTGCCGGCGCATGCTGGGCCTGTTCGCCTTTTTCTACGCCAGCCTGCATTTCACCACTTATATCTGGCTGGACCAGTTCTTCGACTGGCACCACATTCTCAAGGACATCGCCAAACGGCCGTTCATCACCGTCGGCTTCGCCGCCATCGTGCTGATGTCGCCGCTGGCGCTGACCTCCACCCAGGGCTGGATGCGGCGCCTGAAGCGCAACTGGGGCAAGCTGCACCGGCTGGTCTACCCGGTGGCCATTCTGGCGGTCACTCACTACTGGTGGCTGGTGAAGAAAGACATCACCCAGCCGCTGATTTACGCCGCCGCGCTGGCCGCGCTGTTGGGGCTGCGGTTGTGGTGGCGCGCGCGCAAGGCTTGATCGCGCCGCTTGGCAAGGGGGCGGCCGGGTTTTAAAGTGTGGCGTTTCGCATCGGAAAGCAAGTCATGTCCAGCAAGGCCCCCGTCACCCAGGCCGTTCGCGTGCTGCGCGAGCACAAGGTCGATTACACCGAACACCTGTACAAGTACGAGGACAAGGGTGGCACCACGGTGTCGGCGCGCGAACTGGGCGTCGACGAGCATTGCGTGGTGAAGACGCTGATCATGGAAGACGAGAACAAGCGTCCGCTGATCGTGCTGATGCACGGCGACCGCGAGGTGGGCACCGGCATGCTGGCCAAGCAGATCGGGGCCAAGAAGATCCATCCCTGCGATCCCAAGACCGCCGACAAGCACAGCGGCTACCAGGTGGGCGGCACCAGCCCCTTCGGCACCCGCCACCCGATGCCGGTGTACATGGAGGCGGGCATCGCCGAACTCGACACCATCTACATCAATGGCGGCAAGCGCGGCTTCCTGATCGGCGTCAGCCCGCGCGACGTGATCCGCGTGCTGAACCCCACGCTGGTCAACGCGGCGGCGTAGCCTCGGGGAAATGGCGCTGGTAGATCGCCTTCAGGCTGCCGTCCTTTTCCATCTGCGCCAGCGCACGGCCGAAGTCCTCGCGTATGCGCTCCGCTTGCGGATAGCTGCGCGAGAACATCAGTCCCAGCGGCGTATCCTTGTCCATCGGCGTCGGGATGTAGCCGAATTCCTTTTCGTGTTCCGGCATGACGTTGTGGATCAGGTATAGCCCGCGCTCCAGCACCATCGGCACCAGGTCCAAATGCCCCAGCTGCAGTTGCCGCAGCGCGTTGACTTCGTCCGGGGTCAGCAGCGTGTTGAGCCGGTGTTGCTGGAACAGCGGGATATACCAGTAGCCCAGCTGGATGGCGATGCGGTAGCCGCGCAACTCGTCCAGCGACTGGAACTGTTGCGGGGGATGGGGCAGGTGGGGTTTGTGATAGAACAGGTAGCTGTTGGCCCGCATCAGCGGCGCGGAGAAGTCGAAATCCTTTTCCCGCTCAGGCGTCGGGCGGTAGGGGAAGGCCGCGGCGGCCTTGCCGGTCTTGGTCAGCCATTCGGTCTGCGGCCAGCTCTGGAAAGACAGTTGCACCCGGTAGCCGGCGCGGCGGAAGGCTTCGCGGACGATCTCGGTGAACGCGCCCTGGGCGGGAAGCTGCTGCGACACGTAAGGCGGCCATTCTCCGGTGGCCAGGTCCACCGTCGGCTCGGCCGCCGGCGCGCGGAGCGCCAGCAGGAGGGCAAAAGCGGACAACAGCAGACGCCGCATGGCGATTCCTCGAAGAGGCCGGGATACTGTGTTATCGCACAGCCTCCCGCCTCAACCAAGCGCTCACCACCACCAGAACATGAAGCCCCAGGCGCAGTCCACCAACGCCAGCGCGCCGCAGAACAGCGGCAGCGCGGCCCAGCGGCGCAGGCCGCTATTCCAGCGCGACAGAATGCCGAACGCCAGCCGCAGCGACCACAGATTGGCGCCTGCCAGCAGCGCCAGGCGCGCGTCGTTGACCCAGTGCATGCCGAAGCCTTCGGCCTTCAGCAGCGTCACTGTCAGCGCCGACAGGCCGAGGAACACGCCGCAGCCGGCCAGCGGGATCAGCGCCTGCGCCAGGTGATGCAGCCGTTGGGTTCGCCAGCCGCCGGACGCGAGCACCGCCAGCGCCAGCGAGGCCAGGATGCCGGTGCCCAGCGCCAGCGCGGTGGCGGCGACGTAGGCGATCAGCGACGCGCCGTCCAGCCAGGAGAACACGTCGTTGTGCTGCGGGTAATGGGTGAGCAGCCACCACGGCGCCTCGGTGTCCAGCGGCCACATCACGTCATGATCGACCAGCCATTCGGCTGCGGTCTGCTTCAGCGACACGAACCAGGGGCTGACCGTCCAGTGGAAGGCGCCCATCGCCACGCCCAGGAGGCCGTAGGCGATCAGCGCGGTCTGCCAGCCGTCGGCTTCCTTCTCCGCCACCCGCACCACCTCGTCGCTGGACGAGCGCAGGCTGAGCTCGATCGCGCCGCGGTGGTCGCTGCAGCGGCCGCACATGTGGCAGCCGCTGCCGCCCTGCATGTGGCGCAAGGGTTGCAGCGGCGCGCAGTCCACCGCCGGCGTCCGCTCATGCGAGGCTTTCCAGGCGGCTTCGTCGACGCGGTAGTACAGCGGCGCCAGCTTGGACAACAGGCCGAACACGCCGTTGACCGGGCACAGGTGGCGGCACCAGGCGCGCTTGCCGCGGGTGTAGACGAAGCCCACGGCGACGGCGGCGACGGTGGAGCCGCCCAGCACCAAGAGCGCGGCTTTCGGGTATTGGTAGACGCTGACCAGCTGGCCGTAGACCGTGGTGAGGACGAAGGCGACGAAAGGCCAGCCGCCCCAGCGCATCCAGCGCGGAATCGGCCGTCCCATGCCCTTGCGCGCCGCCCATTCCGACAGCGCGCCCTCCGGGCACAGCACGCCGCACCACAGCCGGCCGAACAGCACCATCGACAGCAGCACGAACGGCCACCAGATGCCCCAGAACACGAACTGGGCGAAGATGGTCAGGTTGTCCCACATCCGCGCCGTGTCTTCCGGCAGCGCCAGGCAGGCGGGGACGATCAGCAAGAAAGCGTAGACCAGCACCACCGCCCATTGCAGCTTGCGCAGCAGGGCGGCGTGGTCGCGCAGCCAGACGCCCGCGAGCGCCAGCAGGCCGCGCGGCTGCCGCTCAGGGCTACAGGAGCCGCCGCCCGACGGGGCGGCGACGATGGGAATCACCCGTTGCGGCGGGCGCTGGGCGCGGCCGGATTTCATGCGGCGACGGCCTGGCGGCGGTTGCGCCACTGGAACAGCGACCAGATCGCGGCCCAGAACAGCGCGTAGGCGATCAGGCTGGTCAGCGCCGGGTGCGAGCGGTAGCCGGTCAGCGCGGCCACCACGCCGCCGAAGGGGCTCATGTCGTCAAGCAGCGCCGAGCTGTCCCACAGCGGATCCACCAGCGCCGGCAGCACGTCCATCGAGATCAGCTTCTCCACGCCGGACAGGAACAGCGACGCGCCCAACAGCAGCAGCATGATCTCGGTGACGCGGAAGAACAGCCGCCAGGACAGCACCTTGCCGCCCAGCTGCAGCAGGTAGAAGGTGAGGAAGGCCAGCAACAGGCCGATCAGGCCGGCCGCGCCCATCTTGGCGAGCTCCATGCCCTGGGCCTCGGCCAGCATGCCGTACAGGAAGACCACGGCTTCGCTGCCTTCGCGGGCGATGGCCAGCGCGGCCAGCACGGTCACGCCCCACCAGTTGTTGCTGGCGGCTTTTTCAGACAAGCCGCTTTCCAGCTCTTTCTTCAGCGTGCGGCCGTGCTCGCGCATCCACAGCACCATCTGCACGATCAGCGCGGCGGCGATGAACACCATGCCGGCCTGGAAGTAGTCCTGCGCGCCGGCCATCAGGCTGCCGGCGGTGAACAGCGCCACGGCCAACGCCACGGCCATCGCCAGGCCCAGCGCCACGCCGCCCCACAGATAGGGCTTGCCGGCGCGGCCGGCCGGATTGTGGTTCATCCAGGCATTGAGGATGCCGACCACCAGCAGCGCCTCGACGCTTTCGCGCCAGACGATGAAGAGTACCTGTCCCATTCGCGTTTACCTTCTTGTGTTACTTGGCGACGATCACGCCCTGGCCGGTTTTCATGTGGAATTCGTCGAAGAACTTGTATTCGCCCGGCGCCAGCGGCTGGAACACCAGGAAGGATTCCGCGCCGGGGCCCAGCACCTTTTCCTTGCGCAGCGGGGTGCTTTCGAATTCGGCCGGGGTCTTGCCGATGTTCATCACCTCGATCTTGAATTTCTTGTTGGCCGGCACCACCAGGCGGGCCGGGATCAACTGGCCGTCCTTCATTTGCAGCTTGAATACCGGCATGTCTTCGGCGAACGCCGGGGAAGAGAGCAGGCCGGCCAGCAGGGCGGCGGCCGTCAGGCGCAGAACAGTCATCGTTTCGGAGTCCTGGAATGAGAAACAGCGCGGCAGGCCCGCGCCGTCTCCAATTGTATCGCAGTCAAGAATGCTTTGCGTTCACATTCTCACTATGCGGATCAGTAGCCGCCCTTCTTGCCGATGCCGGCGAAGGTGAATTCGTAGTTGACGTCGAAGGGCTTGAACCAGGCGGCGACGCCGGTTTCCTTGTCGACGTGGCGGCCGAAGTGGGCGTGCTCGTTGGCGGTCGGCGGCATGATGGTGTACTTCAGCTTGTACTTGCCCGGGCCTTGCAGCTTGATGTTGTCGCCGTAGTGCGGGCCGTCGTTGGCCACCATCGGCATCAGTTCGCCCTTCTGGGTCTTGCCGCCGACCTTGGTCAGCTCGTACTTCACCACCAGGTAGGGCATCCAGGCGCCTTCTTCGAAGCCGTTCGGGTTGTTCTTGGTGGCGTGGATATCGGCTTCCAGGTGCACGTCGGACGCTTCCGGCTTCAGCATCATGCCTTCCGGCTCCATCTTGGTCGGCTGCAGGTAGACGGCGCCGATTTCCATGCCGTTTTTCAGGGCGGGCTTGCCGATCGGGTATTCCTTGGCCATGGCGGCGAAAGAGGCGGACAGGGCGATGCTGGCGACAGCCAGCTGGCAGACAAAGCGACGCATCATGTTTTCCTTATAAAGTAGGGCGGCAGTACCGGCCGCTGAAATGCATGATAATGCTAGTAATTATCGTTTGCAAACCTTGGCCGGCTGGAAATGGCTTGTAAAATCATGAATCTATATGTCTTTGTCAATTTATTTCATGATGGACATCGCCAATGTCCTGTCGGCTTCGGCGACGACCGGATGCGGCCGCCGCCGGGGAGAGGGCCGATGATCAGCGCAGGGTTTGGCGCAGCAGGCGCAGCTGGGCCAGGCTCTCGTCCAGGATCAGCAGCTGCAGCATCTGCTCGGCCAGATGGCCGGCGCCGCCGCGATAGGCTTGGGCGAAGGCGTCCACCGCCGCGGCGTCCAGCTGTCCCTCGGTGGCGGCGGCCAGGCGCGCGCCCAGGCCGTCGAAGCGCGGCGCCAGGCTGGTTTGCAGCCAGCCTGACAAGGGCGGGTTGAAGCCGCGCTTCTTGCGCTGGAAGAAGTCGGCCGGCAGTGCCGGGTGGATCGCGCGGCGGAAGATCAGCTTGGCCGGCTTGGTGTAGCGTTCGGCGGCCGAGGCGGCCAGCAGGCGCTGGTAGAAGCCGTGGTCCAGCAGCGGCGCGCGGCCTTCCAGCCCATGCGCCATCGTGCACAGGTCGGACTTTTGCAGGATGTAGTCGGGCAGGTAGTTGGCGAAGTCCAGCTCCAGCAGCTGGTGCAGGCCGGGCGCGCCGTCCTTGGGCTCCGGTCCGATGTCGTCGGGCGCGCGCCAGTGGCACAGCTTTTCCAGCTTGCGGCCGCCTTGCAGGAAGCTGCGTTGTCCCGGCGTGAAGCCGGAGAAGCGCAGCGAATAGGCGCTCTTCCAGTCCATCGCCAGCTCGGTGGCCAGCTTGCCGCGCTTGCTGTCCAGCTGCGGCTTGATCGGCAGCGGCAGGCGGATGTTTTGCCGCCAGCGGGTGCGCAGATGCTTGCCCATGCGCTTGTAGCCGGCCAGCATTTCATCGCCGCCGTCGCCCACCAGAACCACCTTGACATGCTTGGTGACTTCGCGCGCCAGATACCAGGTGGGGAAGCTGGACGGATCGGCGAACGGCTGGTCCAGGTCGGCGACGATGCGTTCGAAATCGGCGGCCAGGTTTTCCGGCATCTCCACTCGCACGTTGGGCAGGCCCATGCGCCGGGCGGAGTCGGCGGCGTCGCCGGATTCGTCCAGGCTGGAGCCGGGAAAGGCGGCGGTGAAGCTGGAGAACTGGGTCAGTTGCTGGGTGGCGAGCCGGCTGGCGATCACGGTGGAGTCGATGCCGCCGGACAGCAGCACGCCCAGCGGGCGGTCGGCCACGGTGCGCATCGCCACCGCGCGGTCCAGCTCCGGCAGCCAGTCGCCGCTCTCCGCCTTAGGCTGCCAGTAGCGCTGCTTGATCAACTGGCGGGTGTTCAGGTCGAACTCCAGCCGATAGCCGTTTTCCAGCCGCTGGATGTGGCTGAAGACGGTGGCCGGAGAGGGGATGTAGCGGTGGGCGAGGTAGGCGTCTATCGCCGCCGGATTGAAATCGCGCTGGTCGGCCGGCAGGAAGGGCAACACCGCGCGCACCAGCGAGCCGAAGGCGAAATTGCCATCCCGCAGCGAGTACAGCAGCGGCTTCTCGCCCATGCGGTCGCGGGCCAGGTGGACCTTGCCGCTGCGCTTGTCCAGGATGGCGAAGGCGAACATGCCGCGCAGCCGCGCCAGCAGGCCTTCCATGCCCCAGGCCAGGTAGCCGCGCAGGATGAACTCGGTGTCGGCGTGGGTGCGGAAGACGGCGCCGTCGGCCTCCAGCTCGGCCTTGCCGGCTTCCCAGTCGTAGACCTCGCCGTTGTAGCAGATCCAGACCTGGCCGTCGTCGCTGGCCATCGGCTGGTTGGCGACCGGGCGCGGGTCGATGATGGCCAGGCGGGCGTGCAGCATCGCGTTGTGGATGGCGTCGTCGCCGGCCGGGTTCAGCGCTGCGTCCAGCAGCAGCCGGCTGGCGTCATCCGGGCCGCGGCGGCGCAGCTCGTCCAGCATCGTCTGCGGAACGGCGGGATTGACGGGGCGGCGCGAGAAAAATCCAGCGATTCCACACATGATGACGGCGCTTCCGAACGCGCGGGGCGGCCAGGCGCCCCGCTTGGGTTTTCAATGCCGCGCAGTATCCGGCGCGCCGCCGGACGGTGTCAAACCCTGGCCTTGCGATGCAGGTCCGGCAGCGCCACCGCCGCGATGCCCAGCAAGGGCAGGAAGGCGCACAGCTGGTAGACGAACTCGATGCCCCTGAGGTCGGCCAATTCGCCCAGCACCGCGGCGCCGATGCCGCCGATGCCGAAGGCGAAGCCGAAGAACATGCCCGACACCATGCCCACCTTGCCCGGCAGCAGCTCCTGCGCGTAGATCAGGATGGCCGGGAAGGCCGAGGCCAGGATGAAGCCGATGGGCAGCGACAGCGCGGCGGTCCAGAACAGGTTGGCGTGCGGCAGCGCCAGCGCCAGCGGCGCCACGCCCAGGATGGAGAAGCCGATCACCCGCTTGCGGCCGATGGCGTCGCCGATCGGGCCGCCCAGCACCGTGCCGGCGGCCACCGCGAACAGGAACAGGAACAGATACAGCTGCGCCGACTGCATGCCCACCTGGAAGTGGTGGATCAAATAGAAGGTGTAGTAGCTGGTGATGCTGGCCAGATAGAAGTGTTTGGAGAACACCAGCAGCAGCAACAGCAGCAACGTCAGCTTGACGCGGGCGGAAGACAGCTCGGGCGGCGCGATGGCGCTGGCCTTCTTCGCCTGTCGCTGCTGGTGCGCGTACCACTGGCCGACGCGGTACAGCACGTACATCGCCAGCAGCGCGGCCAGGCCGAACCAGGCCACGCTGCGCTGGCCCAGCGGGATCACGATCAGCGCCGCCAGCAAGGGGCCGGTGGCGCTGCCGGCGTTGCCGCCCACCTGGAAGATGGATTGGGCGAGGCCGGGGCGGCCGCCCGACGCCATCCGCGCCACCCGCGACGATTCCGGATGGAAGATGGACGAGCCGGTGCCCACCAGCGCGGCGGCCAGCAGCAGCAGCGGGAAGCTGGAGGCGCTGGACAGCAGCAACAGGCCGATCAGCGTCGAGCCCATGCCGAATACCAGCGAGTAGGGCTGCGGACGCTTGTCGGTATAAATGCCCACCAGCGGCTGCAGCAGCGAGGCGGTGCACTGGTAGGTGAAGGTCATCAGGCCGATCTCGGCGAAGCTGAGGTGGTAGTTGCCCTTCAGCAGCGGGTACAGCGCCACCAGCAGCGACTGCAGCATGTCGTTGAGAAAATGGGAAAAACTGATCGCGCCGAGCACGCGGAAGCGGGTGTCCTGCGCGGCGGCGAGTGTGGGACTGCTCGTGGTCATCGTGCGATACTCATTCTGGGTGGTAGGACCATGCTAGCAAGCGCGTTCCCGCCAGTCTTGCGAAAATGAGGCAACCATCTTATCGAAAGAGGCAGAGTGGACAGCCTGGAACCCCGAGACGAATTCGACCTGGGAGAGGTGCCGGTGGTGGGCAAGCCGCGCGACTACCCGGCCGGCAAGGAAACCGAGCGCCACCGCCATCCCACCGCCCAGCTCTTGTACGCGGTGGAGGGCCTGATGCTGGTCGGCACCGAGCGCGGGCAGTGGGTGGTGCCGCCGACGCGCGCCATCTGGCTGCCGATCGGCACCTGGCACCAGGTGAGCATGGTCAGTCCGGTGCGGATGCGCAGCATCTATGTGCGGCATGATCGGCTGGACGGGCTGCCGGCCGGCTGCTGCGTGCTGGAGGTGTCGCCGCTGCTGCGCGAGCTGATCGTCGCCGCGGTGGCGGTGGGGCGCGTCTGCCAGCCCGGCTCGCGCGACGAGAAGGTGATGGACCTGCTGCTGGCGGAAATCGGCCGCGCGCCGGTGCTGCCGCTGTCGCTGCCGCAACCGGCGTCGGCCGCGCTGCGCCAGCTGTGCGACGTCTGGCTCGCGCATCCGGACGACGCGCGCGGCGCGGCGGAATGGGCGCGCGAGCTGGCGCTGGACCCGCGCACGCTGCAGCGCCGCTTCCGCCGCGAAACCGGCCTCAGCTTCGGCCAGTGGCGGCGCCAGGCGCGGCTGATGCTGGCGCTGCAGCGGCTGGCTTGCGGCGACAGCGTATTGAAGGTGGCGCTGGACCTGGGCTACGCCAGCCCCAGCGCCTTCGCCACCATGTTCAAGCGCGAGTTGGGCGCGCCGCCGAGCAGCTTCTTTTCCTAGGTGGTCTGATGTTATTAATCTTAAATATGATAAATGCGCAATTAAGTGCCAATTAAATTGCAATTATCATTAATTTTATTCTTTTTGGTTTTCTCCGCTAAACAATCACGAAAATCCTGGGATACGACTGTCATGTAGACAGGGATGGAACGGGAGCGCGATATGGTTGCGGTGATTGCTGGTGCAGGCCTGGGACGGCAGAACGGTTCGTCAGCGGCATTGGGTGGACGCGGTCAGCTGGGTACGCCGGAGCAGGGGCGGGGCGGCGAGCAGGTTATAGTCAATGCCAGCAACGGCAACCTGATATTGCAACACCGGGATGAATACCTGGCGGCGGCCGGTTTGCCAGTGGGTTTTCTGCGAACCTACAACAGTCAGGGAGGTGGCGATGGCGCGGGCAACTGGCGGTTGGGCTACAGCCGCCAGATAGCCGGGTTGAGCGGCGTGGCGGGCTCCGCGGGTAGCACGGTGCATAGGATCGCCGAGGACGGCAGCGACACGCTTTACGCATATGACGCCGCCCGCGGGAGCTATGTATCGCAATACAGCAGCAGCGCCGACGATACGCTGCGCTGGGATGGACAAGGCTGGACCTGGATCGATGGCCAGAGCCAGGCGAGCGAGCGTTACGATGCGCAAGGGCGGTTGCAACAGGTGTTGAGCGCGGATGGGGCAGGCATCGCGCTTGCTTATGATGGCGCGGGCCGCATCGTCAGTCTGGAGGACGCCAGCGGCGAATCGATGTTTGTCGATTACGATGCCGCCGGCAATTTCACCCAAGTGCGCACCGTTGTCCAGAACGGCGGGCAAACGCAAACGCTGACGCGGGTGCGTTACGGCTATGATGCGGCCAGCCGGCTCGTCAGCGTGACGACGGACCTTTCTCCAGAGGACAACAGTGTCGCCGATGGGCGGATCTATACCGTCCGTTATGCCTATGACGGGACCAGCACCCGGATCAGCAGCCTGCAGCAGGATGACGGCAGCCGTCTGGATTTCAGCTATGCGCTGACAGGAGGCGCTTACCGCATTCAAACCGTCGTCGATGTGGGAGCGGACGGCGCATCGCGCGCCACGCGGTTTGATTATGATGATGCGAAGCGCCGGACCACGGTGACCGACGCCGCGAGGCTGACGTCGGCGCTGGACTACGATGGCTTGGGCCAGCTCAAGCAAGTCAGCGCCGGCGGCATCTCGCAAAGCTTTAATTACGACAGCCATGGCCGGGTCAGCGATGTGATTGATGGCCGCGGCCAGAAGACGCATTTCGAATATGACGCCGCAGGCAACCGCATTTTGAGCCGAGACGCGATGGGGCATGCGGTGGCCCGGCGCTACAATGCTCAGAACCAGCTGCTCAGCGAAACGGTCGACGGGGCTGGAACCGCCCGCAACGTCTACGATGCCAGCGGCCGCCATCTGCGTTTCGCCATCAGCGCGGAAGGCCGGGTGCTCGAACGCCGATATGACGCCCAGGGCCGGGAAACGGCCCGCATCGCCTATCAGGGCGGCGTGGTTCCCGGCAACGCCGCGACCGAGGCGGATCTCCAGGCCTGGGCGGCCAAACAGGACATGAGTCTGATCGAGCGCAGCGACACCGCTTACGATCCGCGCGGGCTGGTGGCTTCGACAACCCGCTATCTGGCGGTCGACGCCCAAGGCAATGGCGTTGCCGATGGCAAACAGATCATCGTCCGTTATGCATACGATCAGGCCGGCAACCTGCTGCAGAAGATAGACGGCGACGGCAATCTCACCAGCTATCGCTACGATGGCTTGAACCGGGTGGTGGCTAGTATCGACGCGCTGGGCAATGTCGCCGCTACGGTCTATTCCGACGCGGCCCGCCAAAACAGTGTCACGTTGTCCAACGGCCTGACCACGATCACCAGCTATGACCAGTCGGGCCAGGCGATTTCGGTCGCGCGGCAGGATGCCAGCGGCCCGCTGGGCTCCACCCGCTACCAGTACGGCGCGGCCGGCCGCTTGCTGCGGGCGACGGATCCTGTCGGCCGGACAAGCACATTCCTGTATGACGATCTGGGACGCAAGTCGGGCGAGCTGGATGTCCGCGGCGCGTTGACCGAATACGTCTACAACGGCAGCGACCAAACGGTAAGGACCATCCGCTACGCCACGCCGGTGGATATGGCGAAGTTGTCGGCCGATCCCGAGCTGTGGCGACTGGATGTTTTGAGGCCGGCGGCCGACCCGGCCAATGACAGGCAGGAAATCAGCCTGTATGACGCCGATGGCCGCTTGGCGCGGAGCATAGATGCGCTTGGCTATGTGACGGCCATGCGTTACGACGCGGCGGGCAGGCTGACCGATACCATCCGCTACGCCAACGCCTTGAGCGCGGCCCAACTGGCGAAGCTGCTGACCGGGGGAAGAGAGCCAGCGGCGGACGATCCCAGCGCCGTTCCGGCGATAGATGCCGCCAACGACAGGGTCAGCCGGCGGTTCTACGATCAGGATGGCCTGCTGCTGGGAAGTTTGGATGGCGAAGGTTATCTGACGGAAATCGGCTATGACGGCGCAGGCCACGCGGTGCGTTCCACCCGCTATGCGACGCAGAGCGATAGCCGCCAGTGGGCATCCGGCGCGTTGGCCGCGCTGCGCCCGGCGGCCAACGTCAACGACCAGCAGATCGTTACGCTGTATGACGAGGCGGGCCGCGTAGCCGGGGTGATTGATGCCGAAGGTTATCTGAGCGAAACCCGATACGATGCCGCAGGCAATGCGACGCAGTCCATCCGTTACGCGACGAAGGCCAATGCGGCGCGGACTTTGATCGGCGCCAGGCCGCAAGCCTCCGCTCAGGATCGGACGACGCTGTCGACGTACGACGCGCTGAACCGGCTGGCGCGCCAGGAAAGCCAGCCGGATGGCCTGGTTGTCAGCTATCGCTATGACAGCGAAGGGCGCTTGCTCGAAAGCGTGCGCGATGGAGGAGGCGACAGCCGCGGCCAGCTCAAACGTTACGACAGCCAGGGGCGCCTGACGGCGGAGCTGAGTGGCGAGGGAGCGCAGGCGCTGGCGGCGCTGGGCGGCTCGGTCGATCAGGCACGGGTCGACGCGGTTTGGGCGCGCTGGGGGGCGCGGCACCGCTACGACGCCGCCGGCCGAGTGATCGAAACCGTAGAACCCGACGGAATGGGCGGAGCCAACCGCACCCTGTTCTATTACGATGAAGCGGGCCGCCTCGCGTACCGCATCGATCCGGCGGGGGCGGTCACAGAGTACCGCTACAACGCTTTCGGCGAACAGACGCAGGTGATCCGCTACGCAAGCGCGCTGGCATCCGCCGCCTTGCCAGGATTGCAAGGCGGCCAGGCGGGCGCATTGGGCGACCAAGTCGCCCGCCTGGCTGCGGCGGGGCAGGACAGCGCGACTTCCGCCGGCTATTCGCGCCGCGGCGAGATCGTGGCCGACACCGACGCGCTTGGCAATGTCAACACGCGGTCGTACAACGCCTTCGGCGAGGTAGCGGCGCGCAGCGATCGGCTGGATGCGGCCAAAACGCAGGACACGCGCTACCAGTACGACCGCAGGGGCCTCTCCACGCAGCGTTCGGACGGCACCGGCGCCAAGGTGCTGAGCCGCTCGGTGTTCGATGCCTTCGGCCGTCCGGTGCAGCAATTCGACGCGATGGGCAATATGCTGACCCGCCAGTACGACAGGCTGGGCCGCGAAGTGGTGACTGTGGATCCGGCGAATGTCCGTCGCAGCACCGCCTATGATGCGCTTGACCGCGTTTTGTCGGTGACCGACGGTTTCGGCAACGTCACTCGCAGCAGCTACGATGACGCGACGGGCAGCCTGACGCTGACCACGCCGGAGGGCGTGCAGACCGTGACTACCCGCAATCGCTTCGGTGATGTGGTGCAGGTCAAGGATGGCAGGGGCAATGTCACCCGTTACCGTTACGACCATGACGGCAAACTGTTGGAAACGGCGCGGCCGGACGGCAGCCTCAGCGCCAGCCGATACGACGATGCCGGACATGTGCAGGAAACCGTCGACGCCCGCGGCATCCGCACCGCATACCGCTATGACGCCGCAGGACGGGTGCTGACCCGGACGCTCGATCCGGCAGGATTGAGCCTGACGACTCGCTACCAGTACGACGCCTTGGGCCGGACGATGCGGCTGACCGATCCGAGCGGCAGCGTCACGCAGACCCAGTATGATGCGAAGGGGCAGGCGACGCAGGTGATCGTCGACGCCGACGGCCTGCGCTTGACCACGACCTACAGCTACGATGCAGCGGGCCATGTGCTCAATGTCACCCGCGCGGCAGGCAGCGCGGCGGCCCAAACCTCACGTTATGACTACGACAACCAGGGCCGGCGCGTAACGGAAACGGTGGATCCGGACGGCTTGAAGCTGGTCACCCGTTACGAATACGACGCCAACGGCAATATGGTGAAGCGCACCGATCCTGCCGGCAATGCGACGCTGACGGTTTACGATGGCGACAACCGGGCCGTTTTCCAGATCGACGGCGCCGGATCCGCCGTGCGGACGGAGTACGATGCGGCTGGCCGGGCCTTCCGCACCACCGTGTTCGCCACGCCGGTGGCGATGATCGGCATGCCGGCCGTGCCACGCCCTGCGGATATCCAGAACCGGTTGGGCTACAACCCGGCGGATCAGGTGTTGACCACGTATTACGACAAGGACGGCCGGGCTCGCTACCGGATGGACGGGCAAGGTTACGCGACGCAGTACAGCTACGATGCCGCCGGCAACGTGACGCAGACCACGCGTTACGCCAACTTGGCGTCCCTGCCGCCTACAGCGGGAGCGATGCCGACGGTCTCGGCGTCTGCCGGGGACCAGACCGAATCCGCCGTTTACGACGCGGCAAACCGCGCAGTGTGCACAGTCGATGCCGAAGGCTATGTGACCCGGCATGTTTACGACACGGCCGGCAACCAGACCCGCTTCATCCGTTTTGCCAAGCCATTGGCGGCGGGTGCGGACCCGGCTGCCATCGCCGGGGATCCCGCGAGCGATCAGATGGGCAGCACGGTCTACGACGCGGCAGGGCGGCCGATCTTCACCATCGACGCGGAAGGTTACGTTACCGGGACAAGCTACGATGCCGCCGGGGATCCGTTGCAGACGATCAGATACGCCAATCGGCTGGCTGCGCAGCCCGAGCCCGGCGCGATGCCGGCGGTTGCCGACAGTCCGCTGGACGTGAAAGCGGTCAGCCGTTACGACAGCGCTGGCAGGCTGGTGGATAGCGTGGACGCAGAAGGCAACGTCGTCCACAGCGAGTATGACGCGGCCGGCTTGCTATCGGCGCAGACGCGGGGTTATGGCAGCGCCGCGGCTAGCCGCACCCGCTACGACTACGACACGGCGGGACGCCGGGTGGCGGAGACCCGCGGCGACGGCACGCCTCTGGCCGCCACTATCCGTTATCAGCTGGACGGCGCCGGCAACCGGGTCGTCGAGACCGATCCGGCCGGCCATGTCACGCGCCGCACGTTCGATGGCGCCGGCCATCGGCTTTCCGAGACCGATGCGCTGGGCAATGTCATCCGCAGCGAGTACGACGCTTTCGGCAATGTGGTCAGGCTGACCGATGCGCGCGGCAACAGCGGCGTGTTCTATTTTGACCGCAACAATAAGCA
Organism: Chromobacterium sp. Ag138; assembly: GCF_055181315.1. NCBI lineage: Bacteria > Pseudomonadati > Pseudomonadota > Betaproteobacteria > Neisseriales > Chromobacteriaceae > Chromobacterium > Chromobacterium sp. Ag138. The sequence continues at coordinate 2,423,082 of NZ_JBUPWA010000001.1, read as the reverse complement.
GGTGCTGCAGGTCGACCCATTGGGTTATGCGACTGCCACCGTTTACAACGCATTCGGCAAGGCGACGCGGATCACCCGCTATTCGCGGATGTTGAACGGTTCCGGCAAACCTTCGCAGATGCCCGCATTGCAGGCGGACCCTACTCGCGACAAGGTGACCGTCGCCGAGTACGACCGCCGCAATCTGCAATTGAAGGCCGCCGGCGGCGACGGCATCGCCGAGAGCTACGGCTATGATGCCTTCGGCAACCGTATCCGCTACGTCAACAAGGCCGGCGGGCAGTTCACCTATGAGTACGACCGCACCGGCCGGCTGATCAGTGAAACTTCGCCGGTTCAGGCGCGAAACGCCGCGGGCCAGATGGCGCCGGTGGTGAAGCGATACGAATACGATGCGCGCGGCAACCGCACCCGGCAGGTCGAAGCTGCGGGCCTGCCTGAGCAGCGCATTACCGTTTATCAGTATGACGCGCTGGACCGGTTGGTGGCCCAAGTCGGGGATAGCGTGCCTGTATTGGTGGACGGCGTCGCCGGTTCGGCTTCTCCGACTCAGCGCCGCCAGTATGACGCGGCGGGCAATCTGATCGTCGCCATCGATGCGGGCGGAAACGCCACTCGTACTTGGTTTGACGCGCAAGGGCGCAAGTGCGCCGAGCGCAACCCCGCCGGGACGTTGACGCTATGGGATTACGATGCGGCCGGCAATATGGTCAGGCAGCGGGTGTATGCCGATCCGGTGGCGATATCCGCCGATAGCGCGCAGCCGGCGCCGGTCGATGCGGCCCGCGTTCGGGAGACCCGCTATGGTTACGATGCCGACAACCGGTTGATCGAAACTCGGATCCCCAATCAATGGGTAGGCGTCCGCAACGCCACCACCGGCAATTACGAACTGTCCCGCGGCGATCTGGTGACGCGCAAACTCTATGACGCCAACGGCAATGTCGTGCAAGAAACCGACGCGCGCGGCAACTCCATCTATCGCTATTTCGACGCCGCGGGACGCAAAACACTGGAGGTGGATGCAGAGAACTACGCTACCAGTTGGGATTACGACAGCAACGGCAACGTGCAGGTCGAAACGCGGTACGCCAATCGGCTGCAAACTCCTACCTCCGCTGGCAGCACATGGGGCAGCGTGTATGCGGCGCTCAAGCGCGATCAGGCCAATGACCGCCAACGCGTATTCACTTACGACGTGATGGGGCGGGTGACGGATGAGGTCCAGGTCAATGTCCTGGTTGCCGCCGTCAACGGCAACGGCAGCGTCAGGGAGGCCAGCAATTCGGCGGCGACCCACTACGCGTACAACGCGCTGGGCAAGGTGGTGCAAAAAATCGATGCCAACGGCGGCATCAGCAATTGGACCTATGATGCGTTGGGACGTGAGCTGGAGCATCAGGACGTTGCCTTTGCCGATTATCGCGGCGTGCAGGTGCGCCCGACCACGGACAGCGAATACAACGGTCTGGACCAGGTGGTGCGGCTGATCCGGAAGGGCGATGGCGTCGCGGCGGACCAGGCCACCTCGTCCAGCTACGGCATCGGAGGGAGGCTGCTTAGCCAGACGGACCCATCCGGCGTGGCGATCGAATACCAATACGACTTGACCGGCAATGTGACGGCCACCCGCCGCGCCAGACTCAACGCGGACGGTCAACGGACGGATGACGAAACACGCTATCGCTATGATTCGGCGGGGCGCCAGATCGACAAGTTCGATGTCGCGTCCGGCATGCATTTCGAGACGCGCTACAACGCTTATGGCCAAATCGACGGCAAGCGCACCAGCGCCGACCTGTCAGGCCCATGGCAAGAGTTTTCCGAGTACGACGGCGCCGGCAGGGCAATCAAGACCAATAGCGGCAATGGCGCGACCAAGGTCTATTTCTACGATGCCAACGGCAATGCGACGCTGTCGCTCGAGTCAGCTTCTGTGGATCTGAGGGCGCTGAGCCAGGACCAGCTGCAAGGCATGCTGAGCGATGCGAGCCTCAGTCCGACGATCAACGAATACGACAAGCGCAATCAGTCCATCGGCACTTACCAGCCTAAGATGGCGAACGCGCGCGACCAGGTTTCGGTGCGGCGCTGGCAGGATATCTCGCCGGTCGGCGGCGGCGTGGTCAGCGTCGGCTCGGACAGCCAGGGCGCCAATCCTGGCGGGCCGATCGCCAGCGGCGACGTGGTGCCCAGCCATGGCGGACGGGGAACGATGGACTTCAGCTTCGGCCAGGGTACGGTCAACCGCTGGGTGAGCAATGGCAATCAGGTGACCGATACCACCATCCATGGTTTGGATTTCATCGTGCGCGCGCCGGCAGCGATGGAGTTGGGCAATGGCAAGTACAAGGTGTCGATCAAGGTAGACAAGGTCGCCACCACCCAGGCCAACTACGCGCCGAACAACGAAGCTCTCAGCCAGCATTTCCAGCTTGACCGCGTATTCGAGCAATGGGACGGCAACGGTTTCCGCATTCATCTGCCCGACGATATGCTGACTAACCGCATCACGCTGGAGTCGCCTTTATTCGCGTTCACATCCAAGCTGAACATCTCCGTCGTGGTAACCAAGCAAGTGGGGCTGCTGGATATCCCGGTGGCGTCCTATCCGATGAAGGACGTCATATTCAACGCCACCGGCGTCCAGTCCGTCCACACCTGCGACATGATCCATTTCGAGGGACAGCCTAACAACACCAATCGCATGGTGATGATGACCCGTCCCGCGGGCGCCAATGTAGGCTGGACCTTCCAAGATGTCCCTTCGCTGTTTTGGGCCTATGCCGTACCCAACTCGCCGGCGCAAATAGCCAACCTTGCCTCCACACCGGGCTGGTTCGCCTTTGATTACAGCAAGATGACGCAAGGCCGTTACGAAATGCGCTATCTGGCGCTGGACAGCAAGAATAATGTTGTCAATAGCCAGCAGGGCATCTTGACGCTGGGAAGCGGCGGCTCTTCCTTCCAGGCGGGCAAGCTGGATGCGGGCAGCGGCGGGCAGGCCTTGATGGCGAGCTCTGGCTATCTTGAGATACTGGGTCAGGGCGGGGACGCCACGCAGGCGACGATAGCGTTCCGCTCGCCGGGCGGCGCCTGGTCCGCGCCGAAGCAGCTTGGCATCAACAACATGCTGGGGCAAAGCAGCGGCTGGTTTGAAGTCATGCCCTATTACGCGTCGCTGGCGCAGGGCCAGCCGTACGAGTATTTGCTGGAGTCCAAGGACAAGAACGGCAACTCCATGCGCAAAGTGACCGGTCGCTTCACCGTCGGCGATGCCAACAGCGTGACGCAGCCGGTCGATTATTCGGCCTTGCCGCAAAACGTCCATGTGCAGAGGTTGTTGTCGGGAGCGGTCAGCGGCGTGATGCGTTTCCGCTCTGCGGGCAGTACCGGCGCGTTTACCGAGGCGCCGATGGTGGGGAGCCCGGGCGAGCTCTATTGGGACGGCTCCGCGCAGGCGCCGGCTACCGGCAGCCAGGATTACGAGTTCCAGTTCGTGTTGCGCGATTCTGCCGGCCAGATGGTGGATGGCGGCCAGGGAGTGTTCCGGCTGGGCGCGGATCGCCGGGTGCTCAGTTTCACCAAGAACCAGATGGTGACTTTCTCGGCGGTGCCGGCCAACTCTGCCAAGCTGGTCCTGCAGTATCGGCCGGCGGGAAGCGCCGGCGGCTATCAGCAAGCCACCGTTCAGAAAGGCAGCGACGGCAGCTTCCACTTCGATGCCACGGCATTGACGCAAGGCGGCGGAGTGCAGCAATACGAGTATTTCTACAATCTGCAGGATGATCGGGGCGTGGTACTGAAAACCCCGGCCGAAAACCCGATCACGGTTTCGGGCATCCTGAGCCTGGGCGCCGATGTGCCGGATGGCCAGCTCAAATGGGTGATCACCGGCATTGCCGACTCCAGTCGAACCATCCACCGCCAGCAGTCGTACAACGCCTTCGGCGAAGTGGTGCAGGAGGTGGATGGCCGCGGCAACGCCACCGACTTCAGTTACTCCGTGCAGGGCAAGCTGCTGAACAAGCTAGACGCGGCAACCAGCGCCACCGCGGAGAATGGCTATCAGTATGGGGTACGCGCCAATACCCATTACTACTACGACGCGATGGGCAATCAGGTGGGCGTACAGGATGGCAATTTCGCCACGAATACGCAGCAGATCTTGGCTGGCAGTGTGGGAAACAATGCCAAGACCTCGGTGGAATTCCATGTCGATAGCGGCCGCAAGCGCACTGGCTATGATGTTTTCGGCAATGCCCGCTACGTGGTGGATGAGGTCGGCCGTCGCACCGATTACAGCTATGACGCGATGAACCGGCTGGTCCGCATCGATCGGCCGCAGCGTGTGGACGGCGCCCGCGGCTGGGATGCCTATGAGTATGACTCGGCGGGACAGCGTGTTGCCCATAGCGCCACGGACGGCAAAACTATCTGGCGCGACCGGACCTATTACGACAGCCTGGGGAGGGTAATCTCGGTGGTCTCCGCCGCGGGGCGCAATACCCGTACCAGCTATGCCTGGGATGCCGGCATTCTGGGCGCGGGCGGCGCAGTTGTGGGCGGGTGGCGGACTACCGTGACGGACGCCAATGGCCGCAGCCAGATCGACGATGCCGATCTGTATGGGCACAAGGTGCGCCACGTGGATCTGGGCAACCATACCTTCCATTACCGGTACAGCTATACCGGCCAGATCACTGCGCAGAACAGCGGCGACACCGGGCAGGACATCGTTTACGAATACTATGGCAATGGCTATCTGAAGAGCATTTCCGACCGCGCGCTGGACAGCTATTCGCTGTATGAGTATGACGCGGACGGCAACAAGACCTTCGAGGGCTATACGACGCTGTCGGCCACGCATCGGACCTATTACCAATACGCAGACATCACTTACGACGGACGGAACCGGATGACGAGCATCATCGATCCCAAGTTCCAAACCACGTACGAATACGATGCGGTGGGCAACAAGCGCAGGGTGGTTGCCTATTATCACGACGGCGCCAACGGTCAGATGAGCGGTCAGGACAACTGGTATCGTTATGACTCGATGAACCGCTTCGTCGTGACCATGGGCGTTCTGGTAGGGGAGCGCGGCAAGGGAACGATCAAGGCGGTCAATAACAAGGGCGCGGCCGAGCTGACTTACAACGTAGCCGGCGAGCGCGTGACGGCAACCTATTTCCGCGACGGCCACAGGGAACAGTACAGCTATACCGCGGACGGCTATCTGGAGGATACGACGATCAACGGCGCGCTGGCCGCGCATCGGGTGAACGACATGCTTGGCCGCGCCACGGGCTATGTCGAGTACAAGTCCGACGGCAAGACCGAAAGCCTGCGCAATGCCTCCACCTACGACGCCGACGGCAAACTGTTGGACCAGGTTTCCGGCAGCAAGCACATCACCAACAGTTTGATGGCCGACGGCACCGTGGACCACAGCACGGAAGTGGACGGCGGCACCATCGTCAACACCTATTACAGCTATGAATGGTGGGACGAGGCCAAGCAGTCTACGTTGACCGCGCAGCCGTACAACAAGAACGCGCCGGGCTGGAAGCAAGGCACCTCGCACTATGTGTACGACGTCAACGGCCACCTGAATGAGGCCCGCGACGAAGAAGGCAAGCGAGGCTTCCACTATGTCAGCAACGCGCAGGGGCTGATCCTGCTGCGCGACGAGGTGTCGGCCAGCACCGGGCGGGCGCCGCTGATCAACAAGCAGCACATGTATTACTACCTGGACGGCAAGCGGGTGGGCGATGTCGGCAATGACGGCAGCGATAACGAAAGCAATGTCGACTACGCGATGGCGCTCGCGTTGCGCAGCACCGCCAGCCGCAAGGACCAGTACCGCGACTGGAAGCCGATTTCGTCCGCCGACTTCGACCAGAACTACCAGCCCATCGGCCCCAATTATCCGGGCACGGTGCCGAGCCGCTACACGGTTCGCAGCGGCGACACGCTCAGGAGCATCGCCAGCGAGCTGTGGGGCGATGGCGCGATGTGGTACCTGTTGGCCGACGCCAACGGCTTGTCCGGCGCCGAAGCGCTCAAGCCTGGCCAGCAACTGACGGTGCCCAACAAGGTCACCAACATCCACAACAACAGCAGCACCTTCCGGGTCTACAACCCGGGCGAGGCGATGGGCGACACCTCGCCAACCTTGCCCGACGCGCCCCCGCCGCCGCCGCCTCCGGCTTCGCATGGCGGAGGCGGCCGCTGCGGCGGCCTGGGCATGGTGCTGGTGATCGTGGTGGCCGTGATCGCGGTGGTGGTGACGGCAGGCGCGATGGCGGTGGCGATGGGGGCCAGCGGCACCATCTTCTCTGCGGGCGCCGCCGTGCTGAGCGGCACCTCGACCATAGGCGTAGCCGGCACCATGCTGGCGGCGGCGGTGGGCGGCGCGGCCGGCTCCGTCGCCGGGCAAGGCGCGGCGATGGCCATGGGCATGCAGGATCAATTCTCCTGGAGCCAGGTGGGCGCTTCCGCGCTGAGTTCCGGCCTAAGCGCCGGCGTTGGCACGGTGGTGCAGAGCGGCGCGATGGCCGGCGCCTTGTCCAATACCTTCGGCTCGGCGGCGCCGTATGTCCAGGTAGCGGTCAACAACGCCGCGATGCAGGGCGTGGCGATGGTTACGGGCCAGCAAAAGTCGTTCAGTTGGAGCGCCATCGCCGCCAGTGAGATGGCGGTGGCGTTCGGCAGATCGGGCTGGGGCGACGACCTGCGCCAGAACATGCAGAGCATGACCGACGGCATGGGAGTATCCAAAGACCTGTCCCAGACGCTGGCTGGCATGCCGGGCAACTTCCTGCAATCGGCTGCGGCGGACTTCGCCGGCGGCGAGCGCGGCCGCGCGGCCTGGGGCCACGCCTTCCTGCAAAGCGGCGCGCGCGCGGTGGGCGACTACGGCAGCCAGCAGTCGGAAGACAGCTGGGGAGAGGGCGGCTACAAGCGCATGCTGGCCCATATGGCGGTAGGCGCGGTCGGCGCCGAATGGCAAGGCCGCGACGCGCTGGCCGCGGCGACTGGCGCCGGCGTCGCCTCGATGGCCGCGCCGTGGCTGGACGAGTCGCTGGGCATGGACGACGGCGCGCGGCAGCGGATTCTGCCGCAGTTGAGCCGGTTGGCCGGCGCGGCGGCGGCGCAAGCTTTTGGCGGAGATGTCTTCGCCGCGGGCGATGCGGGGCAGAACGCCACCGAGAACAATTACCTGACCCACCGGCAGGTGGACCAAGTAATCGCGGCGCTGAAACGCGCTTCCAGCGCGCAGGAGCGTCAACAAATACTGGCCAGAGCCAGAGAGTTGGACAAAAAGCAATCCTGGCTCAAATTGGTGGGGGATGCAGAGGGACTGGCTGATGCAGAAGCAGGCGCTGCCAAGCTGAGGGAATTTGGATTCAGCATGGGATTTGGCCGAGGAGGGAGTCAAACTAGCCGCTTGGCCGATGATCTGATGGCCGAGATCGCCCAAATTAAGGCAACTCCGGTGATGAGAGATGGCAATTGGCGGGAGCAAGCCATACTGGAACGTCACCGGGCGAATGCGGAAGTGGCGTCTCCCGCCCTGATGTTTGCTACGGGCGGGGTTGGTGCCGTTTATCGTGGTGCCAGCATGTTGGCGGCGGCAAGGCAAACCGGTTATGGCTTGGCGCAAGCGGCAGATGGCGAGTGGTTGGAAGGTGGTAGTAATATTGTCTTTGGCGCGTTGGGGTTTGAGGGGGCGAGAGGGATACGCGGCGTCGCCAATCCGTGGGATGATGCGCGCGTGGCTGGGCGTGAGGTTCCAAGCAACATACGCTTCAACTCGCAAGCAGATCCGTTATTCGACACATTAGGTCATGCCAAGCTAACGCATCCAGAAGAGTACCAATCCATCATGGCAGACCTTCAGAGAAATCAGGTCAATGTTAAGTATGGAGAAAAGGCAATTTCCTTCTCGCCAAATTCAGGTGGTGGCAATGTTGGAAATGAAATACTTCTCCCTGAAGATTTCTCTATATCTGCGTTAAGGCATGAGTATGGTCATTTTTTGGATCATCAGGCGCTTGGCTACCCACGATACATTGAATACTTCAAGAGTCCTGAGTTGATTGTGGCAACTGAGCGAAGTCAGTATCTTAGCGAGATTCGTTTCGCTAGAGAGCTGGGTGATACAAGTGCTCGTCGAACACTGACCGAAAATTATCTGCGAGAACGGAACTACATCGTAGATACATACTATCAGCGCCCATATGGCGGCAAGTACAATCCCAATCCATTTGGGAGGGAGTGAGAATGTTTCTTCCGGTCGATCCAAGTAAATTAAATTCGCTTTGGGATTCGCTCAAAGTGAGCCTCTGCGAAGTAGAGCACTCAGAGATTGTCTCTGGTGGGCATTTCAATCCTATTGCTGCACAGCGTTTATCTAGGCAAGACGCAGAGTCCGTTGTTGCACGCATGAAAGAGCTAAATTACGTCAGGATTGGAACGGGGAGGATGAGTCCCGTTCCGCCACACTTTGGGGCTCATCTAGATTGTGAGAAAAGCAAAGCCAGCCTCATGGAGTATTTAGGAGTGGACTCTTCGCATGATAGAATCGTTCGTGATATATCCTTGTTGGTTGATTTTGTTTTCTTTGAAATAAAATCCCTTGTTGAATTGACGATTCCCTTTAGATGCGAAGAGGTTGAAGTCCAAGGCTTTGCTGCGCGGTACAATTCCGACCAGGATTGCACAATAATTTGCCGGATGTAATATTTACGATAAGCCAGGCGCAGGGGGGCTGATAGGAAGCCATGCTTGGGTTTTGAGTGGGCGGCCTCGGCCTGGTCGTGGTCGTAGCTTGGTATCGAGAATTGGCGCATTCCAATTAGGAATGCGCCTCTTATCGTTCCAAGCAGTGCTGTAAATCAGGGAGTATTTGGCGCGCGTGGGCCATACAGCGGTCGCCCATTTGAACCTAATGAAGCTGGCGGCCCGTAAGTTGGGCTAAGCTTGCGCAGCCCAATGCTTACCGTGAATCATAAGTTGTATCTGCTTTGCAGGGACGGTTTTCACAGCGGAGCTGTCTGCCGGGCAGGCAAGCGGCTGGCCGCGCAGCCCCTTGTCCGTTTATCGAGTGGCGCTGACGCTCAAGTATGAAGAGCGTGACTGCCTTTCTCTTGACGCCGACGTCACCCCGCGGCCAACTTCACCGCCAACTCAGCCAACCGCTTCCCCTGCGCCAAGGCCAGCGCCTTCTCATGCTCGCTGATCGGCCGGTCGCTCTGCGGGCCGGCCAGATGGCTGACGCCGTATGGCGTGCCGCCGGTCTGGGTGGCGAGCAGCGCGGCTTCGGAATAGGGCAGGCCGGCGATCACCATGCCGTGGTGCAGCAGCGGGATCATCATGGTCAGCAGCGTGGCTTCCTGGCCGCCGTGCAGCGATGAGGTGCTGGTGAACACGCAGGCCGGCTTGCCGGACAGCGCGCCCTGCATCCATTCGCCGCTGGTGCCGTCCAGGAAGTATTTCATCGCCGACGCCATATTGCCGAAGCGGGTGGGGCTGCCCAGCGCCAGGCCGGCGCAATCGATCAAGTCCTGCCGCTCGACATAGGGCGCGCCGCCGTCGGGGATGGCCGGCTCTACCGCCTCGCATACCGAGGAGACCTTGGGAACGGTGCGCAGCCGCGCCTGGCAGCCGGGGACGCCGTCCACGCCGCGGGCGATCAGGCGGGCCAGTTCGCGGGTGGCGCCGTGCTGGCTGTAATACAGCACCAGGATATCTAGCATGATGACCTCCATCTCTTGTTCAATCGCCGCATGATAGGGCAAAGCGGCGCGCCTTGCCTCCCTTGCCTCGCGGCGGCTTTGGCATTACCTTTGCCGCCATGCAAGTCCAACGCCTAGAACCCTATTTCGGTTTCGCCCGCTTCCTCGCCCGCCGCATGAGCTGCCTGCGCGTGCTGCAGATCTCGGGCAGCCTGACCTTCACCACGCTGCTGGCGCTGGTGCCGCTGTTCACCATCGCGCTGACGGTGCTGTCGGCGTTTCCGGTGTTTTCCGACTACAGCGCGCGCTTCAAGATCATGCTGCTGTCGACGCTGGTGCCGGAGTTCGCCGGCAAGGTGATCACCGTCTACATGCGCCAGTTCGCCGACAACGCGGAAAAGCTCACCGCCGCCGGCATCGTGATGCTGGGCGTCACCGCGCTGATGCTGATGTCCACCATCGAGCGCACCTTCAACGCGATCTGGAGCGTGCGCCGCGGCCGGCCGTGGCTGCAGCAGAGCATGGTGTACTGGACGGTGTTGACGCTGGGCCCGCTGGTGCTGGGCGGCAGCCTGCTGTCCTGGCGCTGGCTGTTCAAGGCCACCCGGCTGGAGAAGAATCTGCCGCTGCTGGCCAGCCTGCTGGAGGCCGGCGGCACCATCGTGCTGACCGCGTTGGTGCTGGCGCTGTTGTACCGCATCGTGCCCAATCGCTTCGTGCCCTTCCGCCACGCGGTGTGGGGCGCGCTGGTCACCGCGGTGCTGCTGGAGCTGACCAAGATGGGCTTCGGCTTCTACATCGGCCAGGTAGCCAGCTATCAGCTGGTGTACGGCGCCTTCGCCAGCGTGCCGATCTTCCTGCTGTGGGTGTACTGCCTGTGGCTGGTGGTGCTGGCCGGCGCGGTGTTCACCTCGGCGTTGTCCTACTGGGAAGGCGGCGCCTGGCGCCGCCGCAACGAGCCTCACCGCCGTTTTCAGGACGCGCTGGAGCTGCTGCTGCTGCTGGACGCCGCCCACGAGCGCGGCGAGGCGATGACGCCGCGCCAGCTGCGGGAGCAGGTGAAGGTGGGATACGACGAGCTGGGCCTGGTGCTGGACCGGCTGGCGCTGCGCGGCTATGTGCAGAAAGGCCACGGCGACGCCTGGGTGCTGATGCGGCGCGCGTCGGCCATCAATCTGTCGGATCTGTTCCAGCTCTTCGTCTACCGACGCGACGCCAGTGGCGGCGACGCGCTGGACCAGACCCTGGCCGAGCTGCTGGGGCCGCTGACCGACCAGCTTCAGGCGGTGACGGTCGCCGATTTGGCGCGGCGGGTCGGCCGGAAGTAATCGACATTGTCGTAGAAGGCCGGGTCTTCATTGTCCGGCCACCAGCCCGGGATGCCCAAGAGCGGCAGCGGACACAGCGCGCGCGGGCTGGCGAGGAAGGCGTCGTCGTCCAGCCTCGCCGCCAGTTCCGCGTCCAGCCGGGCGGCCTGCCCGTCGCTGTCCAGTTTGAAGAAATCCTCCTCCACTTCCACGATCAGCGCCTTGCCGCACCAGCCCAGATGCGGCGCCAGCCCCGTCTCCATCAGCGCATGGCCCAGCGTGTGGGCGGCGATGCGCCGCCCCCAGTCGTCGCGGCGTTCGATAAACAGCTCGCGCCAGCGCATGTCGTCCAGCAATTGTCCCAGCCGCGGATCGGCGACGGCCACGATGACGCCGCATTCGTCGAACAGGGTGGCGGCGTCGCGCAGCGGGCCGCGCTTCACCTCGCCGCGCGCGATCGCGCGGACATGGCGGCGGTTCAGCGCCGTCTTGGCGCGCGGCCAGGCCAACCAGGCCAGCGCGTTGAACCAGTCGTGCCAGCTTTGCGCGCGGGTGGGGACTTCGCCGGTGGCGCCGATGTGCGTCTCGTAATAGCCGTCCGGCTCCAGTCCGCAGACGAAGCGCAGGCCGGCCGGCAGCGGCGAGCCGGCGGCGCGGGCGTGGTCCAGCAGCGCGTCGTAGCCGGCCTGGTCCGGCCAGTCGGCGAGCGGGGGGACGACGCGCCGCGCCGGGCGGTACAGCGGATGGGGCAGGTAGTCGGTATGCCAGCGGTTCACGGTCAAGCGGGGATGAGCGGTTGAAGCCGGCATTCTAGCCCGAATGGGCGGGCGCCGCGCCGCTGACGCGGTTGCGGCCGTCGCGTTTGGCCTGGTACAGCTGCTTGTCGGCGCGGCCCAGCACCTCGTCGATGTCGGTCTCGTCGGCGCGGCGCTCGGCGATGCCGATGCTGACGGTGTAGCCCAGCGGGCCGGTGACGGTGGCCAGCCTGGCGGAGGAGGCGAGGCTGCGCAGGCGCTCCGCGACCTGGCGCGCGTCGTCGAGGCTGGTGTCCGGCAGCACCGCGGCGAATTCCTCGCCGCCCAGGCGGCCGCACAGGTCGCTGGCGCGCAGCACTTCGCGGCAGACCTGGGAGAAATGGCGTATCACTTCGTCGCCGATGGCGTGGCCGTAGTGATCGTTGATGTCCTTGAAGCGGTCCAGGTCCATCATCAGCACGCTCATCCGGCCGCCGTGGCGGCGGCTGCGCTCGATCTCGCGGTCGGCCAGCTCGATGAACTGGCGGCGGTTGTTCAGCTCGGTCAATCCGTCCTGGGTGGCCAGCCGGTACAGCTGCTTTTCGTGGCCGTCGCGCTGCAGCGCGATGGCGATGATGCGGGTGATGCGCTGGGCCAGCGCCAGCTCTTCCTGAGACGGGCTGCGCGGCTCGCGATAGTAGGTGGCCAGCGTGCCCAGCAGCTGGCGGTCGCTGGAGAAAATGGGCATGGACCAGCAGGCGCGCAGGCCGAACGGCTGCACCTTGTGCAGCGCGTGCGCCCACAGCGGGCTGTTCAGGATGTCGTCGACGACAATGGCGCGCTTCCAGTGGGCAGCGGTGCCGCAGGAGCCGACGCTGGGGCCGACTGTCACGCGCTCCGACAGCTTGCGGTAGGCCGGCGGCAGGCTCAGGCCGGCGGCGAAGCGCAGCGACTGGCCATCCTCCTCCAGCAGCAGCACGCTGCACATCGCGCCCGGCTGCTGCGTCTCCATCATCTGGCAGATCTGCTCCAGCGTCTGCGGCAGCGGATGGTTGCCGGCTATCATTTCCAGCACCTCGTTCTCTTCGGCCAGCAACCGTTCCCCTTGGCGGGTGGCGGTGACGTCGCGGTCCACCGACAGGATGGACCTGAGCATGCCGGCCTTGTCGAACTCGGGGAACAGGCGGATTTCGAAGATGTGGCTCTGCTGGCCGTGCTGCAGCTCCAGCTCGAAGCGGCGCGCTTCCCAGTTGTTGATCAGCAGCTGGCATTCCTGTTCGAAGCGGGCGCTGGCCTCGTCCGACCAGCCCTTCTGCCGCGGCGTCTTGCCCAGGTGCTCCTCCAGCGGCAGCTCGGAGAAGCGGCTGACGCTGCGGTTGATGAACAGGCAGCGCAGCTCCAGGTCGTAGCGGGCGATGATGTCCTCGGCGTTTTCCACCAGGGTGCGGAACTGCTGCTCGCGCTGCAGCATCGCGGCTTCGTCGTGCTTGCGCGCGGTGATCACGCGGCAGATCGCCGTCAGCTGCTGCACCTTGCCGTTGCGCCAGCTGGGCTGCAGGTTCATCTCCAGCCATTCCCAATGGCCGCTGTGGTGGCGGATGCGCATCTCGTAGCCGTTTTCCGGCGTGCCCGGCGGGTGCTGGAGCAGGTTGGAGAACAGCTGGCGGTCTTCGGGATGCAGCAGCATCAGCCAGCGGGCGCAGTTCATGCCGCGGGTGTGGGCGGGCAGTCCCAGCAGCCGTTGCAGGGTGTGGACGCTGCCGCGCACGTATTGCTGCGCCAGATCGAACTCCAGCAATCCCAGGCAGGCATCCTGCAGGGTGGCGCGCGCCTTGAGCCGCTGATGCCGGCCGTACAGCCACATCGCGCCGCAGCACAGCGCGGCCAGCCAGCCGGTCTGGCCCAGCAGCAGCGCGCGCTGGTCCGCCGCCAGCGCGGACAGCGGCACGGACAGCAGCAGCGGCAGGCAGAGCAGGGCGGAAATGGCCGACTGGCGGATAAAGGAACGGGGAATCAAGCTGCGCTCCACGGCGACGGCGGGGAATCGAATGGGGAATTTTGACATCAGCGAACCTTCTGCCCCCGCATGAGACGGCATCGCCGCGGTTTAGCGTCGTATTTATGCAACAAATACAGTATGCTTGGACGATATTGGCGCGCCTAGCGCGCGGCGCGCGGACAAGGCGGCAATCGGCCCCTGGCATGGAGTGTGGCATGGAGTTTTTCCCGATATTTCTGAAGCTGCGGCATCAGCGCTGCCTGGTGGTGGGCGGCGGCGAGGTGGCTTTGCGCAAGACCCGGCTGCTGCTGGCGGCCGGCGCTTCGTTGCGGGTGGTCGCGCCGGAATTGGCGCCGGAGCTGGCCGGCCTGGCCGAAAGCGGCGAGCTGGAACATGTGCCCGGGCGCTACTCGCCCGCGCTGCTGGATGGCCTGCGGCTGGTGGTGGCAGCCACCGACGACGACGAGGTCAATCGCGCGGTGGCGGCGGACGCCGAGGCGCGCGGCATCCTGGTGAATGTGGTGGACGACGCCGAAGCGTCGCGTTACATCAGCCCGGCGATCATCGACCGCTCGCCGCTGATGGTGGCGGTGGCCAGCGGCGGCAGCGTGCCGGTGCTGGCGCGTTCGATCCGCGCGCGGCTGGAAAGCCTGATTCCGGCGGGTTACGGCCGGCTGGCGCGTTTCGGCTCCTCGTTCCGCGACGCGGTCAAGGCGCGCTTCCCCGACGTCGACGCCCGCCGCCGCTTCTGGGAAACGGTGCTGGAAGGGCCGTTGGCCGACGCGGTGATGAACGGCGACGAGGCGGCGGCGCGGGCCGAAATGGAAGCGCGCATCGCCGCCGGCGGCGCGGATCGCGCCGGCGCGGTGTATCTGGTGGGCGCCGGCCCCGGCAATCCCGACCTGCTGACCTTCCGCGCGCTGCGGCTGATGCAGCAGGCAGACGTAGTGCTGTACGACAAGCTGGTGGCGCCGGAGCTGCTGGAGCTGGTGCGGCGCGATGCGGAACGGATCTATGTCGGCAAGGCGCGCGCCAACCACGCCTTGCCGCAGGACGACATCAACCAGTTGCTGGTCGATCTGGCCAAACAAGGCAAACGGGTGCTCAGGCTCAAGGGCGGCGATCCGTTCACCTTCGGCCGCGGAGGAGAGGAGATCGCCACGCTGGCCGAGCACGGCATCGCTTTCGAGGTGGTGCCCGGCATAACCTCCGCCAGCGGCGCGGCCGCTTATGCCGGCATCCCGCTGACCCACCGCGATTACGCGCAGTCGGTGACCTTCGTCACCGGCCACAAGCAGGACGGCAGCATTGATCTCGACTGGCAGGCGCTGACCCGCCCGCGACAGACGGTGGTGGTGTACATGGGCGTGTCCACCGCGGCCGAGCTGTGCCGGGCCTTCGTCGACAATGGCCGCGCGGCGGCCACGCCGGCGGCGGTTGTGGAGTGGGCGACCACCGAGCGCCAGCGCGCGGTGTGCGGCACTTTGGCCACGCTGCCTGGTCTGATGGCCTCGCACGGCATCGCGTCGCCGGCGCTGATCATCGTCGGAGAAGTGGTGGAATTGGCTGACAAGCTGGCCTGGTACCGCCGCAGCGAGAATTCAGCTGTTACAATTCAGGAAGATTGATTTCGCGGATGCGCGGCGCGCCGGTTTGTCCGGCGTCGCCGCGCGGTTCAAATCAAACGGCCGGACGCGTTCCGGCCCACCAAATCGAAGACTCGGGCATGGTAGGTGTTCTGATAATTGCACATGGGGACCTGGGACGTAGCCTGGCCGACTGCGCCAAGCACATTCTGGGCCGAGAGCCGGACAATCTGGCGGTAATGGCGGTGGACAAGACCGAAGACCCGGAGCGCAAGCTGGCCGAGGCGCAAGGCCTGGTGGACAGGCTGGACGGCGGCGATGGCGTGGTGGTGCTGACCGACATGTACGGCGGCACCCCGTCCAATATCGCCAGTCGGCTGATCCGGCCGGGCCGCGTCGAGGCGGTGGCCGGCGCCAGCCTGCCGATGCTGGTGCGAGCGCTGTGCTACAGCAGCCAGCCGCTGGAAATCGTCGTCAGCAAGGCGATCACCGGCGGCCTGGAGGGCGTGCTTTATATAATCCCGGGGGAAGGTAATGCTGCGATCTGAAGTCGAAATCATCAACAAGCTTGGCCTGCACGCGCGCGCCTCGAGCAAGTTCACCCAGCTGGCCAGCCGTTACAAAAGCGATATTTTCATTTCCCGCAACAACCGCCGCGTCAACGGCAAGAGCATCATGGGCGTGATGATGCTGGCGGCGGCCAAGGGGGCCACGATCGAGCTGGAAATCAGCGGCGATGACGAACAACAGGCGCTGGAGGCGCTGACCGCGCTGATCAACAACCGCTTCGACGAAGCGGAGTGAGGCGCGAAGGGATGGGAGGCCGGATTTCCCCGGCTTTCAGGGAGCCCGCTTGAGGCCGCCGACGCGCGGGCCGTCCGGGACGTGGACGGCAGACGTCAGTCGCGCAGGCCTCCGGGCGGAGACAGCGGCAGGCACAGCACAATAACACCCGCCTGCCAGGGAGGGGGAAATGAGCATCATCCTGCACGGGGTGGCCATTGGCGGCGGCATCGCCATCGGCCGGGCCCATCTGATTTCGCGCAGCATGGACGATGTCGCGCACTATCTGCTGGAAGACGACGAGATTCCCGCGGAAAAGACGCGTTTCGACGAAGCGGTGAAGGCGACGCGCAAGGAGCTGGAGATGCTGTGGGGCAGCATCCCGGAGAACGCGCCCGCGGAGCTGGGCGCTTTCCTGTCGCTGCACATCATGCTGCTGGGCGACGTGACCATTTCGCGCGAGCCGCGCGAGATCATCGAGAAGCAGCGCTGCAACGCCGAATGGGCGCTGAAGCTGCAATGCGACCATCTGGTCGAGCAGTTCGACGCGATCGAGGAGGACTACCTGCGCGAGCGCAAGAACGACGTGCTGCAGGTGGTCGAGCGCATCTTCAAAAATCTGGACGGCGACGCGCCGCAACTGCCGGCGCCGGAAGACCTGGTCGACGACCACATCCTGGTCGCGCACGACCTGTCGCCGGCCGACATGGTCTATTTCAAGGATTCCAATTTCGCCGCCTTCGTCACCGACGTCGGCGGCGCCACCTCGCATACCGCCATCCTGGGCCGCAGTCTTGATTTGCCGTCGGTGATCGCGCTGCATCACGCGCGGGAGCTGATCCGCGAGGACGAGATGATCATCGTCGACGGCGAGCAGGGCGTGGTGATCATCAATCCTGACGCGCTGGTGCTGACCGAATACCGCCGCCGCCAGCGCGTCTGGCGCGGCGCGCGGCGCAAGCTGTCTTCCATCCGCAAATCCAACGCGGTGACCCGCGACGGCGCGGTGATCGAGCTCCTGGCCAATATCGAGCGGCCGCAGGATGTGGAGGAGGTGCGCGAGTCCGGCGTGGTGGGAATCGGCCTGTTCCGCAGCGAATTCCTGTTTCTGGGGCGCGACACGCTGCCCACCGAGGACGAGCAGTTCGAGGCTTACCGCCACGTGGCGACCGCGATGAAGGGCATGCCGGTCACCATCCGCACCATGGACCTGGGCGCAGACAAGAGTCCGAAGTGGCTGAACCACTGCCAGGCGGAGAACCCGGCGCTGGGGCTGACCGGCATCCGGCTGTGCCTGGCCGAGCCCTTGATGTTCCGCGCCCAGTTGCGCGCGCTGCTGCGCGCCTCGGTTCACGGCAAGATCCGCGTGCTGTTCCCGATGCTGAACTCGCTGCCGGAGCTGAAGCAGGCGCTGGTCCAGTTCGAGTACGCCAAAGAGGAACTGCGCGACGAGGGCATCGCCTACGCCGACGACGTCGAGGTGGGCGCGATGATAGAGATCCCGTCGGCGGCGCTGGTGGCCGGCAGCCTGGCCAAACACGTCGATTTCCTCTCCATCGGCACCAACGACCTGATCCAGTACACGCTGGCGATCGACCGCAACGACGACACCGTCAGCCATCTGTACGATCCCATCCATCCGGCGGTGCTGAAGCTGATCCTGCATACCATCAAGACCGGCATCAAGGCCAACCTGCCGGTGTCGGTGTGCGGCGAGATGGCGGGCGACGCGCGGCTGACAAGGCTGCTGCTGGGCATGGGCCTGCGCAAGTTCTCGATGCACCCGGCCAATCTGTTGTCGGTCAAGCAGCGGGTGCTGACCAGCCATCTGGACGAGATCGCGCCGATCGCGACGCGCATGCTTAGATCAGAAGACCCTGATAAAATAGCCGATCTGCTGCAAATGCTGAATGCAGAGCCGGGTGCCTAACCCGGCTTTTTAGTTTCCGGATTTCGAGAGGTTTTCCCCGCATGACACGGTTGGCCATCGTCCGTCAGAAATACAACCCCGCTGGCGGCGCCGAGCGCTTTGTGAGCCGCGCGCTGGCCGCTTTGCGCAATCAGGGCGCGCTGGAAGTATCGTTGATCGCGCGTCGTTGGGAGCCGGTCGAGGGGGTCAAGGCTTACCAGGTTGGCGGCTCCTATCTGGGCAATGTCTGGCGCGATTGGAGTTTTGCCCGGCAAGCCAGGCGGATATGGTCGAGGGAGGGCTTCGATCTTGTCCAGTCGCATGAGCGCATACCGGGTTGCGACATTTATCGGGCGGGAGACGGCGTCCACCGGCGATGGCTGCAATTGCGGCGGCAGGGCATGTCGGCATGGGGCCGGTTTGTATTGTGGTGCAACCCTTACCATCATTATATCCAGCGGGCTGAGTCCGAGATGTTCCATCACCCCCGCTTGAAGCGGGTGATCTGCAATTCCCAGATGGTCAAGCGGGAGATACAGCAATATTTCGGTTTGTCCGATCAGCAGATCGTCGTCATTTACAACGGCGTGGACCTGCAGTCCTTCCATCCCCGCCTCCGCTCCGAGCATAGGCAGGCGATGCGCGGCCGGTGGGGCGTGCCTGACGATGCGCCGTTGCTGCTGTATGTCGGTTCGGGTTTCGAGCGTAAAGGCGTGGCGCGCGCCTTGAAGGCGTTGCGGGCGAATCAAGACGTATGGCTGATGGTGGTCGGGGGCGATAAACGGCTGGCTCGCTACCGGCAGCTGGCGGAAACGCTGGGGGTGAGCGCCAGGGTGGTTTTCGCTGGCGCGCAAGGCGAGGTCAAGCCGTTTTATGGCATGGCGGATGCCTTCATTCTGCCTACATTGTATGACCCTTTTCCCAATGTGTGCGTCGAGGCGTTTGCTTGCGGACTGCCTGTTTTGACGACGCGCCAGTGCGGCGCGGCGGAGTTTGTCCGGCAGGGAGAGAACGGTTGGGCATGCGATGCTTTCGACGAGGAAGCGCTGGCCGGAAACGTGGCGGAATGGGCGTCTGCCCATCAGCGCTGGCCGGCTCTGGCGGCAGCGGCCCGATCTAGCGTGGAGGGGCTGAGCCTGGAAGCGATGGCGGAGCGAATGCTGAACTGTTACCGGGATTTATTGTCGGTTAGCGATGTAGCTTGAAGAAAGGTTTATGAGTTGATATTGCTAAGTATCATCATGCCGGCGCATAACGCTGCAGCGTATCTGGGGCGGACCTTGGGGATATTGGCGCGGCAAATGGCCGAGTTGGAGCAGGTGGAGGTGATCGCGATCAATGACGCGTCTACCGATGAAACGGCCAAGATACTTGAGGCGTTCGCGCGGTCCCATCCCTGGTTGAAAACGATTTCGGTCGATTTCGCCAATGTCGGTCTGGCGCGCCAGGCCGGAGTGGGGCTGGCGGATGGACGATATGTGACCTTTCTCGACAGTGACGATGCTTTCTTATCGGGCGGTCTGGCCTGGATGGTGGATATGCTGCGGCGGCACGAGCCTGATTTGCTGATGACGCCGCTGCGGGAAACCGGCCAACCCCTGGATGGGAGCGAGGCGGCAGAATTGTTTCGCGACGTGGTCCCATTGTCGGTTCAGCAAGCTTGCGACCTGTTTTGCGAGCACCAGAGTCTGCAAGGGCACTTCCCAGGCAAATGCGTGGCTCGCCAGATCTTGCTGCGGCATGATCTTGCCGCCATGAAGTGCTACGAAGACATGATGACGACGCCCCATTGGATCACTGAAGCGAAATCCATCGTATGGGGCGCGGCGCCGGTCTATGCCTATTACAAGCGTCCCGGCAGCCTGTCCGATCGCGGTCAGACATGGCGTTATGGCGAGGAGTACATCAGGGCATTGCAGAGCATCGAGACCGCTTTCGCCGGGCGTATCGCCGCTTGGCAGACCGCGCATCTCTGGATCGGTTTTGCCAAAGACTTGTTGAAAACGCCTTCTGGGCGTCAATTTCTGAATGCGCAGCCAGCCGTTGCTGAAAAACTTCAGTCCATTTCGGTATGGAAGTATCTTGTGGCGACGCAGGTTTCCTGCAAATGGAAGCTGCGCTTTCTACGTGTGCGATTGAAACTGTGACGGCTTGGTTTCGGCTGGCGTGAACGTATAAGTGATGGTCCGCTGAGTGGACATAAGGTATTCAATGATGAAGATTCTGGTGACCGGCGCTGCCGGTTTTATTGGCCGGGCCGTATGTGAAAAGCTGTTGGGGCGGCGGGATGTTGAGGTTGTCGGGATTGACAATCTGAATGATTACTATGCGGTCGAGCTCAAGCATGCCCGGTTGGCGACTTTGCAGGGGCGGTCTGGTTTCAGCTTTTTCCAGCAAGACATCGCGGATTGGCCGGCGATGGAACGCTTGTTCGCGGCTGAGAAGTTCGATTATGTCATTCATCTGGCCGCCCAGGCCGGGGTGCGCTATTCGCTGAAAAACCCTCATGCCTATGCGGAAAGCAATTTGCTGGGCTTCACCAATGTGCTGGAGGCCTGTCGCCACTATCCGGTGAAACACTTGGTATTTGCCGGATCGTCCAGCGTCTATGGCAGTGGTTCGGCCGTGCCGTTTTCAGAAGATCAGCGCGCCGATCATCCCGTCAGCTTCTACGCGGCGACCAAGCGCGCGAATGAGTTGATGGCGGCCAGCTACTCCCATTTGTACCAGCTGCCTACGACCAGCTTGCGCTTCTTTACCGGTTACGGTCCGTGGGGGCGTCCGGACATGGCCCCTTGGTTGTTCACCGATGCCATTCTGAATGGCAGGCCGATCAAAGTGTTCAATCATGGCAAGATGCAACGTGACTTTACCTATATCGATGACATCGTCGAGGGAGTGGTAAGAGTGATGGAACATGTTCCATCCGGCGAGTTGCCGCATACCATTTTCAATATCGGCAATCATCAGCCGGTGGAGTTGATGACCTTCATCCAGCTGACTGAGAAATACTGCGGCAAGGAGGCGGTCAAGGAGTATCTGCCGATGCAGGATGGCGATGTGCCGATTACCTATGCCGAGACGTCCCGTCTGAGAGACGCGGTGGGTTTTACGCCGTCGACCTCGCTTGAGGTTGGCATGGCGCGGTTTGTCGAATGGTTCCGGAGCTACCATGCGGTTTAATGGCATGGCGGCGCCGGCGTGGAAGGTGCCAATGTTGGATCGAGCGAATCAAGCTGCTCCATTGGTCTTGCTGTTGGGATGTTGTCTGACCCTGGTTTTTCCCGCATCCGGGCGCACGCTGTTTTACATTCTGTGCTCGCTATCGCTGCTGGCTCTGCCGCTGGTCATATTCCAACGTCGTGATGCCGGATCGAAGGCGCTGAATCTGTTATTGTCGCTTGCGCTGCTGATTTTCATTGCGTTTCGCGCAGCCTGGCTCAGTTATTTTCCTGCGCCGTTCGACCCTAGCCTTTTTTCTGTAGCATTTGCCTATCAGCTCTCAAATCAAATCTGGCTGAGCGCCTTGCCATTGCTTTTGCTGCCATTGTGGGGGACATTCGGACGGCGTTTGTCCCCTGCATGCGCGACGCTCGCTTTGGTATCCGCGTCGGCATTGCTGTCCCTCATTACATTGAAAGCTTGGCATGATGCGCATGGAGCCAGAGTCGGTTTGGGGAGCTTGTATGCTACCGGCGCCGCCTATCTTCTTTGCGCGATCCATTTTTTCGCATTGCTGCTGTTTTACCCTTTTCGTCTTAAAAAATGGCAATGGCTGGGCTTGTGCTTGTTGATTGCATTGCAGTTCATGTCCATTGTGGCGACAGGCACGCGCGCGGCGCTTCTGGTTTACCTGTTTGTGCTGGGCTGTGCAGTTCTATCGCGCTTTGGCTTGCATCAGAGCTGGCGTACCTATGTGATCGCCATGCTGCTGGCCGGGCTTGCGCTATGGTCCAGTTGGGCGGTGCTGAGCAGCAGAATCAATGAAGCGCAAACCGATTTGATTGCCTATAGCCAAGGCAATGCCACTACCTCTTTGGGCATCCGCTTTTCTCTTTGGGATGCCGGGGCGCAGGCGGTGCGGGAGCGACCGTGGGGGCAGAGCATGCAGGCGCGGGATGCGTTGTTTCAGCAGTTGGTCAATGAGGGCGCGCTCAATAAGGCAGCCTTGATTATGCGGGATGTTCATTTGCATAATGAATGGCTTGAGATTCTGTCTCTGCAGGGGATTCCGGGCGCACTATCCTGGCTGATTTTTTTATCGGGATTTGCCATTTATGGCTGGAAGCGCGGAGGTTTCTCCAGGCGTTTCATGACGCTTTATGTCGGGTTCTGGCTGGTATTCGGACTCAGCGATGTGTTGCTGCTGAGCCCGCAGATTGCGATGTGCGGTGCGATGCTTGCGGCTCTCGGCCTGTACCTGGCACCGATATTCGATGCCAGGGACGGGGCTGCGCGCTAGCTTATTGATTGGCCAGCGTTAGATAGCGATCGACTGCGACATCGAGCGAGAAAGGCGCCAGTTGTTCTGGCCGCAGCAGCGTCGGAGAGCGCAGAACGCGCGCGATGGCATCTGCCAGCGACTGGCTATCCATCTTGCTCAGGCCGATGGCCAGATCGTCGGTCAGGATTTCCGCCGGGCCTTCAGGACAGTCGGTGCTGGCCACCGGGGTGCCGCAGGCCAGCGCTTCGACCAGCACGTTGCCGAATCCCTCGTAGTCGGAGCTGAGCACCAGCGCGCGGGCGGCGCGCATGTAGGCGTACGGGTTGTCCGTGAACCCGGCGATGACCAGCCGGTCAGCGATGCCCAGTCGCTCGGCCTGGGCCTGCACCGCGGACAGTTCGGCTTGGCCGCCTTGGCCGAGCAGTACCAGCTTGCCGGAGTAGCCGCTCAGCTTGAACGCCTCCAGCAGCCGGTCGTGCCGTTTCTGGTGGTTGAAACGGCCGACATGGAGAATGAAGTCCTCGCCGTCCATCGGGCAGGGCTGGGCCGCGCGCTGGCGGATCGCGTCGAGGTCGAAGGGATTGTAGATGGCCTCCATCCGCGCCGGCCGTATGCCGCAATCCAGCACGTCCCGCTGCAGCGCTTGGCATACCGTGATCAGTTTGCGGCCCGAATAGGTGCGGATGAGTTGGCGTTTTTTCAGCCAATGGCGGATTCCGCTTCGCTCCGCCAATTGCCCGGCCTGGATGGCGCAGTGCAGGCACAGCCAGGCTTGTTCCAGGTAGGGGCAGGCCGCCACGATCCTGTCGGTTTTCGGCAGGTTGGAGACGGCCAGGTCGACGGTGCGTCCTGCGAAGTGCCGGCGAAGCGCGTTATCTAGCTGGCGTGCCCGGCGCAGGATCTCGGTCTGGCGGCGAAACGGTCCGCGGTAGCGGTCCTCCACCAGAAGGTAGTCGACGCCGGCGGGTATCGGATAGTCGAGACAGGCTTGCAACGAGGCGATCGTGACTTGATGGCCGCGGGCGGCCATCTCGCCGGCCAGGGTGATGACCACGCGCTCGGCGCCGCCTCCGGGCAGGCCGTCGATGATGAACAGAATGGTTTGGCGCATGTTTATTCCTGGACTGGAGCGGACAGCAGTTCGCGGCTGGCGTTCAGCGCCGCCTCCAGCGGGATGTTTGCCAGATAGCGCTGGCGCGTCGAGGTGTCCACCTGGTCCGGATCGATCAGCTCGCCGTAGTCGGCGGCGTTCAGCAGGCGATGGCGGGTCATCCAGGGATGCCACTCGTGGATTTTGCTGGGGCCGAAGAGGGCGACGGTATCCTTGCCCAGCGCCGCGGCCATGTGCATGGGGACGGAGTCCACGCCGATGAACAGCCGGGCGCCGTCTATGATGGCCGCCAGCTGGTTCAGGGTCAGCCGGCCGGCGACGGAGACGACTCGGTCGGAGCGGATTTGCGCCAGTATGGCGGCGACCATGTCCATTTCGGCCGGATCGGGCGCGGCGGTGAGAACGATGGACCAGCCGTCGGACGCCAGGGTTTGCGCGAGTCCGGCGAATCTATCGTCCTCCCAGCATTTGAAGAACCAGCGGGAGGAGGGATGAATGACGATGTAAGGCCCGTCGACGCCGGTTTCTCTGAGCAGGGCCGCCACCGTTTCCCGGTCGGCGTTCTGGATCGGCAGCACGCAGCGTTGCTCGTCGGCGGTCGGCGTGATGCCGAGCGGCGTCAGCGCGAGCAGGTTCTGGCTGACGGTGTGCAGGGTATCGCTCGGCGCTAGCGGGGCGAGGGCGGTGAAGAAGCGATGCCAGGGGCTGTTGCGGCGTTTCGGGTAATCGAAGCCGATCGCGTGGCGGCGGGCCAGCAGCTTGGCGAAAAAGGCACCTTGCATCTGGTCGCTCAGGTGTATCACTGTCTGGTAGCGTTGGCGGCGCAGCGCCAGCAGCAGGCGGAGCTGAGACGCGAGTTTGCGCCAGCCGCGCAATGAGCGGTCAAGCGTCCACACGCGTGAGATATCGGGATTGTGCTGCAGCAGCGGGATGGTTTCCCGGTAGACCAGCATGTCGATCTCGCACTGCGGGTAGCGCGACTTCAGCGTCCTGGCCACCGGAGTGGTGAGCAGGATGTCGCCATGATGGCGCAGTTTGATCAGAAGGATGCGGTCGGGGGCTTCGGTCTGGGGCATAAGAGGATGCGGATGTTCGTCCCGGGCGATGCCTGGGAAGGCTCGGCGGGTGCGCTGGTGCGATTAGTAGAGGCCACGGCGGCATCATGATCGGGTGATTATATACGACATGGGAGCCTTCTTGAGGAAGCTTGCTGCCCATGGTTATTGCTGCGATGATTGCGCCTCCCCAAGCGTTTGGCCGAGGTGCGCCGGAAGCGGGGCGGATGTATGAAGAATAATATCTGGAGTGTGTGTGCGTAATGCGTGATCTGTCCGATTTTGGCTTGGCCGAGTGGTTGAGGCTGTCGCCGTGCCATGATGCGCTCAAGCAGTGGCGGAACGATGCATGGCAATCCATGTATCTGGCCAAGCGCGCCGTGGGGCAGGAGCGCTTTGTCGAGAGCCTGCGCGACCCGGATGCCAACCTGGGCCTGGTTGTGGCATTCGAGCAACCCTGGGCGCTGAACTGGCAGCTGGAGCGCGCGCGCGTGAATATTCCGGGCACCCGGATGGTGGTGTTCGATAATTCCCGGCGTCCGGAAATGAGGCGCCAGATCGAGCAGGTTTGCCGCGATAACCAAGTGCCTTATCTGGCCTTGCCCGCCAATCCGACTCGACATGTCAACCGTTCCCATGGTTTCGCGATGAGCTGGATATACCAGAACATCGTGCTTCCGGTCGAACCCCGCAGTTTCGCTTTCATCGATCACGACATGATTCCGGTGGCGCCCAGCCGGTTGCTGGTCGATCTCGACGACCAGCCGGTATACGGCCTGCCTAACCACAGCGAGTGGGGCTGGCATTTGTGGGCGGGATATTGCGCGTTTCGCTTCGACCACATGAAGCGACGCCGGCTCAATTTTCTGTATGACTTCTCCAATGGCCTGGATACCGGGGGGCGCAATTGGCGTTCCCTGTATCGGGAGTTGGACGCTTCCAGCCTGAGAATGGCGAAGCATCGCATGCGCGAGATCATCGACCCGGTCAGCGGTCATCCTTTCCGCATCCAGGTGATCGATGATTGCTGGTATCACATCGGCAGCATCAGCTATAACAATGGTTTCGAATCGCAGTTCGAGCTGTGCCAGCACCTCAAGGCCGCGTTGGCGGCCGGCCGGCCCTGGGCTGAGCTGTGTCCGCCCGAAGGTTGATGGGCATCCGCATGTCTGAGTTCATATTATTCTCCGAGTCTTCGCCCAATGTGGGAGGACAGGAGTTTCAACTGATGCAGCAGATGGCCAAGCTGAGCGAGGCGGGCTATCGGCCGGTGCTGGCGTGCCGTCCCGGCACGGCGGTGGCGGATGTCGCCCGCGACAAGGGCCTGGCTATCTTGCCCTTGCGCTTTCGAAACAGCGCGCACCTGCCCACCATCGCGGGCCTATGGCGATGGATGCGCGAGCACCGGCCAAGGCTGGCGGTCTGCCATAGCGGGCATGACAGCAACAATGTGGCCCTTGCCGCCAGAATGTTGCGGGACAGGCCGTTTCTGCTGCGATCCCGCACTTACCAGGCCGGCTACCCATCGACCTTGACTTACAACCACCTGGTTGATGCGACGATGCTGCCGAGCGAATGCTTGAGGCAAACCCTGCTGGCGAATCCTGCGATCCGGGCGGAGCGCTTGCATGTCGTGTACCCGGGGATCGACTTCGAGCGGCTGGATCAGGCCGCCGGGCAGTCTTTGCCGCCGCGGGTCGCCGATTGGCTTTCTGGCGGGACCGGCCCGGTGCTGGCGCATGCGGCGATGCTGCGCGGCGAGAAGGGGCATCTGACTTTGCTCGGCGCGCTGGCCGAATTGAAAGACGCGTGGCCCGGCTTGCGTTACGTCATCGCCGGAGACGGCGGGGAGAGGGCCCGCATCGAAGCGGAAGTCTCTCGCTTGGGATTGCAGGATCGCGTTTTGCTGGCCGGCATCGTCAACCCGGTTGCGGCTTTGCTTGCCCGCGCAGACATCGTCGTCATGCCTTCCACTTATGAGCCGCTGGGCATGTCGCAGATCGAGGCGCTGGGCTTGGGCGTTCCCGTCATCGCCAGCGATACCGGCGGCATTCCTGAGACGGTATCTCATGGCGTGACCGGCTTACTGGCGGCCCCTGGCTGCGTGTCCGGCTGGGCCCGAGCGCTGGCGGAGGCCTTGGCCGACTTGCCCAGGATGCGCGCGATGGCCGAGATGGGGCGCGAGGATGTCCGTCAGCGTTTCTCGGTCGAACGCAATTTGGAAAGCATTCTTCAATTAGCAGGGCTGCCGCGCTGGCCGCGCCGATAACAGGGTTTCGGATGAAAGATTCGTTTAGGAATAGTTGGGCTATTTACCGACGCTTGCTGGGCTATTTGCTGGGTTATTGGAAAGTGCTGCTGCTGTCGGTGTTGTCGATGTCGGTGGCGGCGCTGACCGAACCTGCCGTCGCCAAGCTGCTCAAGCCGCTGATCGACGGCGGTTTTGTCAATAAAGACCCGCAGGTGATCATGTGGGTGCCGCTGGCCATCATCGGCATTTACCTGATACGCGGCGTGGCCGGCTTCATCAATGAATACACCGCCAGCTGGCTGACCGGGCAGCTGGTGCAGGCTTTGCGGCAGCAGATGTTCGCCAAGCTGGTGCGCTTGCCGGCGCATTACTACGACGAGCACCAGTCCGGCAGGCTGATGTCGCGGATCACCAACGATGTCAACCAGGTGACCGAGGCGGGCTTCAACGTGATCACCGTCACGGTGCGCGACGGCTTGACCGCGCTCGGCATGCTGGGTCTGATGCTGATGACCGACTGGCAGCTGACGCTGATCTGCCTGGTGGTGATGCCGGGCGTTACCTATTGCATGCGGCTGGTGGGCAAGCGTCTGCGCGGTTTGGCGCGGCAGAACCAGCAGCATATGGCGCAGATGACCCAGGTGTTGGCGGAGAGCATCCAGTGCCAGCGCGCGATCAAGGTATACGGCGGCCAAGAGCGCGAGATGGCGCGATTCGACGATACGGCGACGTCGGTGCGGCGCAACCAGGTCAAGCAAAGCGCGGCCAGCGCGGCCAATACCGGTGTCACCCAGCTGATGATCGCGTGCGCGCTGGCGGCGATCTTGTATTTTGCCGGCCTGCGCGCCCAGCACGGCGCGCTGACCGCCGGCGATTTCATGGTGTTTCTGACGGCGATGCTCGGCCTGTTCGCGCCGGTCAAGCGCATTTCCAGCGTATCGCAGGCGATGCAGCGCGGCCTGGCGGCGGCGGAGTCGGTATTTGCCTTCATCGACGAGCCTGGCGAGGCCGACAGCGGCGACCGCGCCCTGCCCGCGCCGAGCGGGCAGCTGCGCTTTGACGGCGTCAGCTTCGCCTATCCCAATGTGGACAATCCCGCGCTGTCCGGCATTGACTTGACGATCCAGCCCGGCGAGACCGTGGCGCTGGTGGGCTCCTCCGGCAGCGGCAAGACGACGCTGGCCAGCCTGGTGCCGCGTTTTTACGAGCCGTCTTCGGGGCGGTTGCTGCTGGATGGCGTGGCCTTGTCCGACATTCCGTTGAGCCAGCTGCGCGAGCATATCGCGCTGGTCAGCCAGCAGGTGGAGCTGTTCAACGATACCGTGGCGGCCAATATCGCTTACGGCCGGGAGAGTGCGTCGCGCGAAGCGATCATCGAGGCCGCCCGCGCGGCCAATGCGCTGGAGTTCATCGAGGGCTTGCCTGAAGGGCTGGATACCATCATCGGCGAAAACGGTTCTCGTTTGTCGGGCGGCCAGCGGCAACGGCTGGCGATCGCGCGCGCGCTGCTGAAGAACGCGCCGCTGCTGATCCTGGACGAGGCGACGTCGGCGCTGGACACCCAGTCGGAGCGCCTGGTGCAGGCCGCGCTGGAAAACCTGATGAAGAACCGCACGACCATCGTGATCGCGCACCGGCTGTCCACCATCGAGAACGCCGACCGCATCGTGGTGATGCACCAGGGACAGGTAGTCGAACAGGGACGCCATCAGGCATTGCTGGGGCAGGGCGGCTTGTACGCCAGACTGCACAGCCTGCAGTTCAGCGAGCCGAAGGCGGACTGAGCCGCTGCTGGCGAAAACGACAAGGCTGCTCTGGGGCAGCCTTGTTTCGTTGGGCATTGCGCTTAAGCGCTCAGGAACTCAACGTTTGGAAAACAGCGGTTCCTGCGGGGCCAGCGCGCGGCCGTTTTCCCGTATCGTGTGCCAGACCGGCTGGCCTTGCACTTGAGGGTGGACGTCGCGCGCGAGCGACACGTAGGCCTTGCTGTCGCGGGCGCTGGAATACGCGCGCAGTAGGGCGACTTTGGCGTGGAGATTGTCGGGATCGTCCTTCAGGGAATCCTTCAGGACTCGGACGGCTTCGCGGGTGCGGCCATAAGCCAGGAAGACTTCGGCTTCTCCTACAGGGTCGATGCCGCGTTGAACGGGCTTGATGTAACGTAGATGGCGCCAGAACTGGCGCAGCGAATAATAGACGAGCATCAGGGCCAGACTGCTGGCCAGTGCCGTAAAGACATCCATTCTATTTCTCCCCCCTCGTGTGACAACATCTTATTTAGTCTGTTGATTATTCTGACGAGGCGGGCGACTTGGCAATTCGTATAAATCCGTAGCCAGGCCGCCCGGACAGCCGGGATCAGCTGTTTTCGCGCAGAATCCGGTCCAGCAAGGCGGTGTCCAGTCCCGACTCTATCACGGCCTGGCCCAGCGAGCGCAACAGCACGAAGCGCACGGTGCCGGCCTCGACCTTCTTGTCGTGGCTCATCAGGCTCAGCCACTGTTCGGTCGGCATGGCGGGCGCCTTGGCCGGCAGGCCGGCGGCGGCGATCAGCCGGCGCACGCGCTCCACGTCGTCCCGGCTGATCCAGCCGAGCTCGGCGGAGGCCGCGGCGGCCAAGACCATGCCGGCGGCCACCGCCTCGCCGTGCAGCCATGCGCCGTAGCCCAGGCCGGCCTCGATGGCGTGGCCGAAGGTGTGGCCCAGGTTCAACAGCGCGCGCACGCCGTTTTCCTTTTCGTCCTCGGAAACGATGGCGGCCTTCATTTCGCAGCTGCGCTTCACCGCGTATTGCAGCGCTTCGCCGTCGCGCGCGCGCAGTTTGGCCATATTGGCTTCCAGCCAGGCGAGGAAGCCGGCGTCGCCGAGCAGGCCGTACTTGATCACTTCGGCCAGGCCGGCGGACAGCTCGCGGTCGGGCAGGGTGGCCAGCAGATCCATGTCGGCGATGACGGCCTTCGGCTGGTAGAAGGCGCCGATCATGTTCTTGCCGAGCGGGTGGTTGATCGCGGTTTTGCCGCCGACCGAGGAGTCCACCTGCGCGAGCAGAGTGGTGGGAATCTGGATGAAGGGCGCGCCGCGCTGGTAGCAGGCGGCGGCGAAGCCGGTCATGTCGCCTATCACGCCGCCGCCCAGCGCGATCAGCGTGGTCTTGCGCTCGGCGTTGCCGGACAGCAGCGCGTCGAAGATCAGATTCAGCGTCTGCCAGTCCTTGTGCCGTTCGCCGTCGGGTAGCACCACGCTGGAGCAGGCCACGCCGCGGGTCTCAAGCGCTTGCTGCAGCCGGGACAGGTAGAGCGGCGCGACAGTGGCGTTGCTGACGATGGCCACCTTGGGCAGCGGCAGGTGGGGCAGCAGCAGATCGACCTGTTCCAGGAGTCCGTGGCCAATGTGTATCGGGTATCGGGTGTCGGGAAGGATCAGGTCGAGGGTGATCACTAGTCGGTTTCCTTGGGATGGTGCGGTGAAGCCAACAGCTGGTCGAACAGGCGGGCGACCAGCAGATTGACGTTCTGCTGGGTGGTGTCGATGATGATGTCGGCGATCTCGCGGTACAGCGGATCGCGCTCGTTGAACAGGCTTTCCAGCTTGGCCCGCGGATCGGCTATCTGCAGCAGGGGACGGTTCTTGTCATGCTGGGTGCGGGCGAGAAGGTCGTCTATCGCGGCGCGCAGGTAGATCACGGTGCCGTGGCTGGCCAGAACCTTGCGGTTTTCCTCGCGCATCACGGCGCCGCCGCCGGTGGCGAGCACGATGTCCCGCTGCTGGGCCAGGTCGCGTATCACGCAGGCTTCGCGATTGCGGAAGCGGAGCTCGCCTTCGATGTCGAAGATGGTGGCCACGCGCACGCCGGTGCGCGCCTCGATCTCCTGGTCGGAATCGTAGAACGTCTTGCCGGTGCGGCGCGCCAGCGCCCTGCCCACCGTGGTCTTGCCCGCGCCCATCAGACCGACCAGAAAAAAGTTGCCTGCCAGTTTCTCCATGGCAGGCATTGTAGCTGATCGTTAATGAATCTGTCTTGGCCCTTCAGCGCGACGCGGCCACCAGGTCGTTGATCACTTTCGGGGTGATGAAAATCAGCAGCTCGCTGCGCTTGTCTATCTTCTGAGAGCTGCGGAACAGCGCGCCCAGCAAGGGGATGTCGCCGAGGAAGGGCACCTTGTTGACCACGTTGTCCAGCTGCTGTTGATAGATGCCGCCCAGCACCACGGTGCCGCCGTTGTCCACCAGCACCTGGGTGGTGATCTTCTCGGTCGACAGCGACGGCGTGCCGTTCACGGTCTGCTGGAAGTTGGCCGAATCCTTGTTGACGGTGATGTCCATCATCACGTGGTTGTCGGGCGTGATCTGCGGCTTCACCTTGAGGCTGAGCACGGCCTTCTTGAACGACACCGACGTGGCGCCGCTGGAGCTGGCTTCCTGATAGGGGATTTCGGTGCCCTGCTCGATGGTGGCTTCCTGGCGGTCGGCGGTCATCACCCGCGGACTGGAAATGATGCGGCCTTTGTCCTCGGCCTGCATCGCCTGCAGCTCCAGGCCCAGGATCACCGAGTGGCCGACGTTGTACAGCGCGGACAACGTGCCGGACGGATTGGCGATCGGCAGGTTGACGCCGGCGGGCGTGGTTTGGATCACATAGGGCTGGTTGGTGTTCAGGTTGGTGACGTTGTTGACGTTGGTGCCCAGCGGGTTGCCGGAGATGATGCCCTTGGGATCGGCGCGGTCATAGGTGAGCTTGATGCCCAGGTCGCGCTCCCAGTTGTCGGTGGCTTCGACGATGCGGGCCTCGATCAGCACCTGCTTCACCGGGATGTCGGTCTTGGCGATCACGTCGCGGATCTTGTCGATCGCCGTGCCGATATCGTTGACGATCAGGGTGTTGGTCTTGGGGTCGATCAGCACGCTGCCGCGTTCCGACAGCAGGCTTTCCTTTTTGCCGGAGTTGTTGTCGCCGTCCAGCACTTTCTTGAAGTCCTCTGCCGAGCGGTAGCGCAGCACGAAGGTTTCGGAGCGCAGCGGCTCCAGCGTGGCCAGTTGTTGCCGCGCCTCCTGCACCTGCTTGTCGCGCGCCAACAGCTCGTCCCGCGGCGCGATCTGGATGATGTTGCCGTTGCGGCGCTGGTCCAGGCCTTTGCTTTGCAGGATCAGGTCCAGCGCCTGGTCCCAGGGCACGTCCTTCAGCCGGAGCGTGATGTTGCCGGTGACCGAGTCGCTGGTGACGACGTTGAGGCCGGTGAACTCGGCGATCACCTGCAGCACGGTGCGGATCTCGATGTTCTGGAAGTTGAGCGACAGCTTGTCGCCCTTGTACAGCGGTTTGCCGGCGTCGCCGCCAGCCATTGTCAGCGCGGGGCGCCGCACCTCGATCACCAGCTTGCCGTCGGTCTGGTAGGACGAGTATTCCCAGTCGCCTTGCGGCAGCACGGTGACGCGGATGTTGCGGCCCAGGTTGGCGGCGTCCACCTTGGCCACCGGGGTGCCGAAGTCGGTGACGTCGATGCGGCGCACCAACTGGGGCGGCAACGAGGCGCTGGCGATGTCGACCATCAGGTTGGCGCCGTCGCGGCGGATGTCCACCGGCGTGTTGGCGCTGGGCAGCGCCAGCTCCACCCGGCCCTCGCCGTTGCGGCCGCGGCGGAAATCCAGGCCGGCCGCGCCGCCCGCGGCGGCCTGCGCCTGGGTGTCGGCGCGGGCGGTCGGCGCGATCTCCTGCGGCGTGGCGGACGCTTGCTCGGCAGAGGTGGAGCTGTCCAGCGTCAGCAGCAGGCGGTTGCCGCTGATCTCGCTGCGGTAGCTGGCGTTGCGGGCCAGGTTGAGCACCAGCCGCGAGCGGCCGCTGGCCTCCACCGCGACGGCGGAGCGCAGCAGCGGACTGTCGACGCTGAGCGAGGGTTTGGACATCTTGACGCCGGTATTGGCGAAGTCCAGCGCGATGCGGGGCGGGTTGGACAGGGAGAAGCTGTTGGGCTTGACTGCCGGGCCGTCGAAGGTGATTTGCAGCGTCTGCCGGTTGCCGTCCACCTTGCCCGCGTCCAGCGCGGTGATGGCCGGCGCGGCGACGGCGAATCCCCCCGCCAGGCACAAGGCCAGGCCTGTCCACAATGCGATGCCGAGTCTTTTCATTTGTTCTGCCCTTGTTCTGCAAGATGCAGGCTGCTGCCGCGCTGCACCCACTCTCCATTCAGATCTTCGACGGTTTCGGCAAGCTGCACTTCCGCATCGCTGATCGAGGTGACCTTGCCAAAGTTCAGCCCCATGTAGTTGCCGGGCTGCACGCGGTAGACGGATCCCTCCGGCGTGCGGATCAGCGCGTAGATGGCGGCGCTCCGCCGTATCGTGCCCACCATTTCCAGTTTGTCCAGATCGTAATTTTCCAACGCCTCCCTCGGGCGGCTCAGGTCCGGCGCGTTGGCCGAATTCTGGCGCTTGCCCGCTTGCAGCTTCTGCGGATTGAACGGATCGGTCAGGTCATAGGCTTGATAGTTGAACGGCTTATAGGCCTGCACTTGAGGCAACGGTTCGATCTGGCCGCGCAGGCCCAGGCTGCTGTTGGCCATCCATTGCCTCAGGTCGTCGTTGCTGTTGTCGCCGCAGGCGCTCAGCAGCAGCGGGAGCAGGCAGATCGCTATTCTTCTCATCATCGCATCGTCACTTCTGCGCCAGCGCGCCAAGGCGTTCGCCGGGCTCCAGCGCCCGGTAGGTGCGGGCCGTCGCGTCCATGACCAGCCGGTTGTCTTTGTTACCGCTAGGCGTGAGGCTGATTTCGCCGATGGTGACGATACGGGACAGCTGGGCGATGTCGTTGACGAAGGCCGCCAGATCGTTATACGAGCCGGTCAGGCGGATGGTGATCGGCACTTCGGCCATTTCCGCGGTGCGGGTTTCGGCGCCGGGTTTGAACAGGTCGAATTGCAGCCCGCGGCCGATGCCCGCCTGGTTGATTTCGGTGAGCAAGGTATCCATGTCGGACTTGGTCGGCAGTTGCTTGAGCAGGGCGCCGAAGGAGGCGTCGATTTCCTTCAATTGTTGTTCCAGCGCGTCCAGGTTCACCGCTTGGCGTTTCTTGTCGATGAAGGTCTGCTTCAGCGTGGCTTCCTGCTGGCGGGACAGGCCCAGCTTGTCCAGCTGCTCGCCCAGCACGAAGAAATAGCCCAGCCCCACGACCAGCAGCAAGAGCAGGAACAACATCAGCATCTGGGCCTGCAGCGGCCAGTTGGGCATGTCCTTGGGGTCGAGCGCGCGCAGTTCGTCCAGCGTCATGGCGTGGCTCCGGCGGGTTTGTTGGAGGGCAGGCTTTGCTTCATCGTGGCATTGAGCGTAAACGCGCTGACGCGCTGATTGTTGACGATGATCGAACTGACTTCGACCAGCACCGGCGCGTCGAAGGTTTCCGACTGGCCGAGCTGGCGCATGTAGCTGGAAACCCGGGCGCCGGATTGGGCGTAGCCGGTCAGCGTCGCCTGGTTGCCGGTCTGCTTGAAGCTTTTCAGATACACGCCGTCAGGGGTCTGGCGCACCAGCTGGTCGAACAGGTGCACCGCGGAGTTCCGTCCCTCCTGCAGCCGCTCCACCAGCTGTTTGCGCGCCAGCAGGTCATCGCGCTGTTTCTTCAGCTTGCCGATGTCCTTGATCTGCCGGTCCAGCTTGCCGATCTCCGCCTGCAGGACGTGGTTGCGCGCCTCCTGCTCCGAAATCTGGTGTTGCAACACCATATAGCCTATGGTCAGCAGCATCAGCGAAACGAGGACGGCGGCGCCCAGCAGCAGCTGGAAGCGCAGCCGGTGCGCGGCTTTCTTCTGTTCGCGGTGGGGAAGGAGGTTGACCCGGATCATTCAGTCGAACCTCCTGAGCGCCAGCCCGCAGGCGATCAGCAGCGAGGGCGCGTCCATCAGCAGCTCTTTCAGCCGGATGCCGGGCGCCTGGACCAGCGTGGTGAACGGGTTGGCGATCATGGTGCTGATCTGGGTGCGGCCGGCCACCGCGTCGTCGAGCCCGGGCAGCATGCTGCAGCCGCCGGCCAGCAGGATGTAGTCGACGCGCAGATATTGCGACACGCTGACGGTGGTGTAGAAGAATTGCAGCGCGCGCTGGATTTCCTGCGCCAGCGAATCGATGAACGGATGCATCAGCTCCGATTCGTAGCCGTCGGGCAGGGCCATGCTGCGCTTGCCGCTTTCGGCTTCCTCGAAGCTGATGTTGTAGCGGCGCTGGACGTCGCGGGTCAGCTGGTGTCCGCCGAACATCTGCTCGCGATAGTAGATCTGCTGGTTGTTGCGGATGATGTTGCAGTGGATGCGGGTGGCGCCGATGTCGAACAGCGCGAAGGTCTGGTTCATGCCTTCGTCCGGCAGCTGCTGCTGGATCTGCTCGAAGGCCGTCATCATCGCGAACGATTCCACGTCCACCACTTGGGCGCGCAGGCCGGCCATCTCCACCACCGCCACGCGCTCTTCCACTTTTTCCTTGCGGGCGGCGCACAGCAGCACTTCCAGATCGTCCAGGCTGGACGGCGACGGGCCCAGCACCTGGTGGTCGAGGTTCACCTCGTCGAGCGGAAAGGGGATGATCTGGTTGGCCTCGGACTCGATCAGATCGTCCATGTCTTCGGTCTGGCTGGCCGGCACCAGCAGCTTCTTGTAGATGGCCATCGGCGTGGGGATGGCGATGGCGACGCTGCGTATCGGGCTGCCCAGGCGTTTCCAGCCATGGCGCAGCGTTTCGGAGATGCCGTCGATGTCGACCAGGTTGCCGTCGTTGACCGCGTCCTTGGGCAGCGGTTCGGTCACGTACCGCTCCACCTGGATGTTGCGGCCGTTGCGCGAGAGTTCGACCAGCTTGATCGCGGTGCTGCTGATGTCCAGCCCAAGCAGCGGCGAATTGTGGGATTTCCCCAGCCCCAGTTGTTCGAGCAAGGAGCGCCCGAGCCTGAATTTATCGATTAGCATCCGCGCCTCGATCCGGTCTCATGCAACAGAAAATCGAACTGTTGCCGCCATTGTTTGTCTTGTTGGCTTTCACAAGACGTTATAATCCGGTTTCCAGTGAAAGCCCATCGTAAATATGCTCAGACGATTTCTTGCTATTTTGGCAGGCGTATTCCTAGGTGGCGTGGTGTTGCTCGCGGGTGCCGCCGCGATTGCAATCATCATAACCTACCCGCGCCTGCAAAGCCTTGATGTAATCACGGACTACCGTCCGAAAATTCCGCTCCGCGTCTATTCCGCCGACAACCAGCTGTTGGGCGAATTCGGCGAAGAGCGGCGTTCGTTCTCCCGCATCCACGAAGTGCCGCAGCTGATGAAGCAGGCGGTGCTGGCCGCCGAGGACGAGCGTTTCTATCAGCATAGCGGCATCGACTACCTCGGCATCATGCGCGCCGCCGTCGGCAACCTGGTGTCCGGCCATGCCCGTTCAGGCGCCAGCACCATCACCATGCAGGTGGCGAAGAACTTCTTCCTGTCCAGCGAGAAAACCTTCACCCGGAAATTCAATGAAGCGCTGCTGGCGTTCAAGATCGAGCACACGCTGAGCAAGGACCAGATTCTGGAACTGTACTTCAACCAGATCTACCTTGGGCAGCGGGCTTACGGCTTCGCCGCCGCGGCGCAGACCTATTACGGCAAGTCGCTGAACGACCTGAGCCCCGCCCAGATGGCGATGCTGGCCGGCCTGCCCAAGGCGCCGTCGGCGTACAACCCCATCGTGAATCCCGATCGCGCCAAGTTGCGCCAGCAATATGTGCTGCGCCGCATGCGCGAGCTGAATTTCATCACCCAGGACCAGTACGACCAGGCGCTGGCCGAGCCGCTGCATCTGGCCGGCCAGGTGGCGGAAACCAGCCAGCCCGGCCAGTATGTTGCGGAAATGGTACGGCAGGCGATGTACGAGCGTTACAAGGAAGCGGCGTATACCGAAGGCTTCAAGGTCTACACCACCGTGGACAGCCGCCACCAGAAATGGGCGTACGACGCGCTGCGCGCCGGCCTGATCGACTACGACCGCAAGACCGGCTACCGCGGTCCGGAAAGCTTCCTCGACCTGCCGGCCGGCGACGGCGAAGACGTTACCGAGGCATTGGACGAGGCGATGGGCGATCTGCGCGACAGCGGCGACATGCTGCCGGCCATCGTGCTGTCGGCCAGCCCGTCCGAGGTGAGAGCCTACATGCGCGGCGGCAAGATCGCGTCGATCAAGGGCGCGGGCCTCGATTTCGCCCGCCGCGCGTTGAGCAGCAAGGCGTCGGCCCAGCTGCAGATCCGCCGCGGCGCGGTGATCCGCGTGCAGGCCAACGCCAAGGGCTATTGGGAGATCGTGGAGATGCCGGAAGTGGAAGGCGCCTTCGTGTCGCTCGACACTCGCACCGGCGCGATCAAGTCGCTGATCGGCGGCTTCGACTTCAACCGCCGCAGCTTCAATCACGTGACCCAGGCCTGGCGCCAGCCGGGCTCCTCGTTCAAGCCCTTCATCTACTCGTCGGGCATCGAGCGCGGCATCACGCCGTCGACGCTGATCAACGACGCGCCGTTGTCGGTGCCCGGGGTAAATGGCCAGATGTGGACGCCCAAGAACGACGACGGCAAGTTCTCTGGCATGATCACCTTGCGCCAGGGCCTGACCCGGTCCAAGAACCTGGTGTCGGTGCGCGTGCTGATGGCGGTGGGCACCGACTACGCCCAGCAATACCTGCAGCGCTTCGGCTTCTCCGCCAAGCAGCACCCGGCGTACCTGCCGATGGCGCTGGGCGCGGGCTCGGTGACGCCGCTGCAGATGGTGGAGGGCTACTCGGTGTTCGCCAACGGCGGCTACCGCACCAAGGCCTTCTTCATCGACCGCATCGAAGACCAGTCCGGCCGCGTGCTGGCCAAGACCGTTCCCACCGTGGCCGGTCAGAACGCCCAGCAGGCGATCGATCCGCGCAACGCCTTCATCATGCGTTCGATGATGGGCGACGTGGTCCGCTATGGCACCGGCTTCCGCGCGATGAGCCTGGGCCGCACCGATCTGGCGGGCAAGACCGGCACCACCTCCGACTGGAAGGACGCCTGGTTCGTCGGCTTCAATCCCAATCTGGCGGCCGCCACCTGGGTGGGCTTCGACCAGCCGCGCTCGCTGGGCCGCTACGGCTACGGCGGCACTGCCGCGCTGCCGATCTGGATCAACTACATGGGCAACGCCTTGAAGGGGCAGCCGGAAGTGGAGCTGCCGGTGCCGCAGGGCATCGTGGTGAAACCGGGCGCCGGCCAGCGCGGCGGCGACGAGTACTACTACGAAGAGTTCCAGAAGACCAATCCGGAGCTGCATATCGACAACCAGGGCTCGGTGCCGGGCGGCGAGGGCGACGCCAGCGCGCCGCAGACGGACACCGACAGCGGCAAGCCCGCCGCCCAGGACGCGGTGGAGAACGTCAAGGATCAGCTGTTCTGATCCCCTTTTCCGGGCGCAAACAACCGGCGGGACATCCCGCCGGTTTTTTTATGGCTGTGCCGGCGCGCCGCCTGGGCGATAATCGATGCCTTCGACATGAAAGCGAGGGATGGCGATGAGAATCGCGCAACTGACCGATCTGCACCTGTTCGCCGACCGGCGGGGCCGCCTGCTGGGACGCGACACCCATGCCGCGCTGGATCGGGTGCTGGCGGCGCTGCTGACGGAGGAGAGCGTTGAGGCGGTCTTGCTGACCGGGGACGTGTCGCAGGACGAATCGGAGGCGTCGTACCACTTGGCGGCGGAGGCGCTGGCCGCGCTGGGCGTGCCGGTGCACTGGATCGCCGGCAACCACGACGACCGCGCGGCGATGGCGCGGGTGTTCGCCGGCTATGCTTTCCTGCGGCCGCTGGAGACGCTGGCGCTGGGCGGCTGGACCTTCATCGGCGTCGACAGCTGCGTGGCCGGGCAGGACGGCGGCCGGATCGGCGACGCCGAGCTGGAGCGGCTGCGCCAGCGCCTCGACGCGGCGGGAGAGGGCCCGGCGGCCGTGGTGCTGCACCATCATCCGCTGGCGGTGGGCACGCCGCTGCTGGACGACTGCATGCTGGAGCAGGCCTCGCCGTTCTGGCAGGCCGCGACGGCGGCGGCGGCGCTGAAACTGGTGATCTGCGGCCATGTGCACGGCGAGCACAGCATCGCCTATCGCGGCAAGACGCTGGAAGTGGGGCCGGCAACCTGTTTCCAGTGGACGCGGGGCGCATGCGACATCGAGATCGACGACCGGCGCGGCTACCGGCTGTTCGACCTTGCCGCAGACGGCTATTCGGTACGAACGGTATTTGTCTGAAAGGGTCCAAATTGCTGAAGATGCGGCCATTTTTTGTATCTTGCGGCCAGTTTTGCCCGAATAAGCCTGCGCTGATGGTCCCGTCGTTTTACAATGTCGCTCTGATTGTCTGGAGTTGCCGATGCCTTATTTCAAGATTCTGGTGGTGGCGGTTTTCGTGCTGTCCACCCTTTACGTGCATTTCCGCGGCCGCGTGCGGCT
The DNA here is from genome assembly GCF_055181315.1 of Chromobacterium sp. Ag138. Taxonomy (NCBI): domain Bacteria; kingdom Pseudomonadati; phylum Pseudomonadota; class Betaproteobacteria; order Neisseriales; family Chromobacteriaceae; genus Chromobacterium; species Chromobacterium sp. Ag138. The sequence continues at coordinate 2,383,685 of NZ_JBUPWA010000001.1, read as the reverse complement.
GGGATTCTGGCGCCAGTTGAGCGACCACTCCACCATCATGGCGCCGATCAACTGCTTCATGTATCTGTTTTCCAAGGTGCCGCCCAAGCCCTATCTGCCGGTGGCGCGCTTCCCCGAGCTGCAGGCGCTGACCGCCAACTGGGAGAAGATCCGCGAAGAGGCGGTGGCGCTGTACGACCGCGGCAATATCAAGGCCTCGGACAAGTACGACGACCTGGGCTTCAATAGCTTCTTCAAAACCGGCTGGAAGCGCTTCTACCTGAAATGGTACGGCCAGGATCACGCGTCCGCCCAGGCGCTGTGCCCGTACACCACCGAATTGTTGAGGCAGTTTCCCAACATCAAGGCGGCGATGTTCGCCGCGCTGCCGCCGGGCAGCCGCCTGGTGCGCCACCGCGACCCGTTCGCCGGCTCGGTGCGCTACCACCTGGGCCTGATCACGCCCAACGACGACGGCTGCTTCATCGACGTGGACGGCGAAAAATACAGCTGGCGCGACGGCGAGGCGGTGATCTTCGACGAAACCTATCTGCACTACGCGGAAAACACCACCGACCAGAACCGCATCATCCTGTTCTGCGACGTGGAGCGGCCGATGTGGTTCTGGCCGGCGCGGGTGATCAACCGCATCGTCAGCCGGGTGCTGGTGGGCGCGGCCAATTCGCCGAACGAGGCGGGCGACCGCGTCGGCGGCCTCAACCGCGCCTTCCGCTACATCCAGCAGGTGCGCCTGCTGGGCAAGAAGATCAAGGCGCAGAGCCGCTTCACCTACTATCTGCTGAAGTGGCTGATCCTGGGCGGCCCCATCGTGCTGTGGCTGTTCTGGGGCGCGTGGCGCTAAGAGTACTCGTTGGGAAATGAAAAACCGCGCCGATGAGCGCGGTTTTTCATTGCGCGGCGCGCCCGGTGGGGGGCGTCTGTGTTGCCGGAAATCAATGGTCGATCAAGCCGCCGCCCAGCGCCTTGTACAGCGCCACCGCGTTGCCGAACTCGCCGCGCCGCAGGTCGAGCAGCGCCTGTTTGGCGGCATAGAGCTGGCGCTGGGCGTCCAGCAATTCCAGTGAAATGATCCAGCGCTTGGCGGGTAGCGTTTTGCATGTCGGGTTCTCGCTTAGCGGTTGATCAGGGCTTGGTATTGCTCGTCGCGTTGGGCCAGCGGCGGTAGTGGCTGGTTGAGCAGGGCTGCAAGTCATCCGGCTCCGCCTGAGGCGCGGTGTGCAGCGCCTGTTGCAGCTCGCCGGGCTGCTGCGCGGCATAGAACTCCTCTTGATTTCTGCGCAGCTCGGCGCGGCCGAACAGCCGCTCGATGCACGCCTTGGGCGCTTCAGCCAACAGCAGCGCCAGCACCGGCAGCTGTTGCCCCCATTGCGCGATTTGATCGTCCAGCACCGCGTCCCAATACTGGCGGCGCAGCGCGTGGCGCTCCTGCACCAGGGCTTCGCGCTGCTCGAACAGCGCTTCCTGTTGCTTTTCGGCCAGAATCTTTTCTTCTTGGGCGATCTTCAGCGTTTCTTCGGCCAATTCCAGATTGGCCATTTCCTTGCTCTTCAGCTCGCGCACCGCCTTGGTGGGAATGCCCAGGGTTGCGCGCATCGCCTGGCGGCAGTCCTTGCGCGTCTGCTCGGCTTCATTGCGCAGCGCTTCGGCCGTCTAGACGCGGCGGGCGGCATTGTCCGCCAGGGCCTGCCAGGCGTTGAGGTCTTGCTCGAAGGCGGCCAGGCGTTCGGTCAGGCCGGCGACGGCGAAAGCCACGGTTTCTTGGGTATTGGGGTTCTGGATATGCATGTTCTGAGTCCGGGTGCGTTTATTGGCGGTTAGGCGTGGCGGGCGGCGATGCGTCCAGCCATCCAGACATCGATTTCAGACGACAGCCAGGCCACGCTCTTGCCGCCCAGCGGCACCGGGGCCGGAAAGCTGCCGCGCTTGATGGCGTCGTGTACCGACGAGCGGGACAGGCCGCACGTAGAGATGACTTCCGGCAAGCGCAGAAAGCGCAGCGGCTGGGCGGTGAGCGAAGGGGCAATAGCGGTCATTTAATTTGTCCTTATCGTTTTGTCTGAATATCAGTGGATGCAATCGGATACGCCGATCAGCGAACGCAGTATTTCAGAAATTTCAAATTGAGTTTGGCGGGCTTGTTGTGTGGAATCGCCACACAACAACGAAACTTGAAAAGCCGAAAAAACACAGATTGGGCTATTGACGACAGGGCAAGAAACAGAAATAGGTGGGCTGATTTCTGAATATCAGGACCATATCGGATGAATACGGACCGTACCGGACAAACTCGGCGGAAGATTTCAGCGGGAAGAGAAAGGGAAAGGCGGAATTGTCAGTCAGCCAAAACGGCGACTGCATGCATAGAGTGCATGAAAGCGCATGAATCTTGGCAGGAGAAAAACAGCGCGCCAGGCCATACGGTGCGGGCCTGGCGCGGGTTCATGCAGGTGCATGATTAGCGGCATATGAAGCGTGGGGGCGAGGCGGGGCTTCGATGGCGCGCGCTGGGTGGAACTGGAAGTGGTCACCTTACCTTTGGGTGATCACTTTCGATGCCTATTATTATTTTGCATGTCTAAAATTGTATTTTTAATATCTCGCCGTGTTCAATTTTGCCACTTTGGGGGGCGTAAAATGCTTGATAAAAAATAAAACTCTTTCGTCCTTCAGTAATGCATTTGCTCTTTATAATTTCAATAATTTTCAATTTATCTTGGATGTTTGTTTTGATTCCAAATATTATTCCATCCAAAGAGGATAAGTCATATGTTGCTAGCCTATACTGCTTATCTGACAAATCGCTTGCCATACTGTTTAATATTAATCTCTGCTCTTTTTCGAAGCTCCAGTCCTTTGTTTTTACTGTGATTGTTTTGTAATAATTATCCCAGTATTCTAATCTTTGTTCTTCCGAAGAAAAATTAGATTCAGCGCACGAGCTTCTTTCTCCGGCTTCATCAAGGAACCAGTGCGCTTGCTCTTGATACGTAATGTTCCCAAGGGTTCTAAAGAAGTCTATCGATATATGTTTTGCATTGTAATTTATAGGGTGGAAAGTTAGTTTTTCAATCCTGGGTAATTTCTCATGCGGATGGTTAATTTTTAATTTTATGGATAGTTTTCGACCCTTTTCTTTCTCTGCTTTAAATTTTAAACAAACACCAGTATGGTTATCGCCATAACTCCCCCATACTGAAGAGTTACTGCAGTCTCGCATGAAGCAGGCAGTGTACCAATCTGGGTATATTAATTTTTCTATTTCATGTAAATACTCTTCAGGGAAGTGCGTCTTTATAAATTCTAAATTCTCCTGATATTTTTCTCTTTTGTTATTATGTATTGTTGCAATTTTCAATCCGTCATAAAACAATTTTTGAGTTAGGCTTAATTTTTCAATTAAAGCTTCAAATTTTCCATCTTTTTCAGTGGCGGAATGTATTTCTTGACATCTATTTATTTCAGCAATTATTTGCTTGTTTATACCTTCTTTTGCAACTGGGTCTATTGTGACTGGCTCTCTGAGGCCTCGAATTGAATGTTCCTCTATAATTGTTATTGCTGCTAAGTGGTGTATTGTATTTATGTGGCGTAAAACTTGCTGAGTTCTTGGTTTGAAGTTTGGCTTAGAGATTACTTTGATGTATTCTTGTACGTGTTGGTTTGAATGGAATTTGCCCCATATTGAATTTTGTAGCTCTTGTAGTTTTAATTCTTTATTTGAGAAGAATGGATTTTTAATTGAAATATATTTCCATTTTTGAAAATGGTCCTCTCCGCTTATGGCATAATGCATATATGCATTGCTTAAGCATGCAACATAATGCCGGAAAAAATTCTTCCATGCGATGGCATCCCCTTGCCAAAATATGTCTTTCAGCCCCTCCATTGGATCATTTAGTTGGTGTGGGGCTGCAAAATATATTTCTTGCTTATTTAACTCTTCATTTTCTCCGAGAAGACTTTTAATACTTCTGAATCTATATATGTGTTCCGTGCTCATTTTATATTCCATATTTTGTAAGTGTAAGTGGTTTGATTTTCTATTTGAAATTTCTCTGTAGCGATGTCAAGAAATTCGCCCACCACTGCATCATCTTCTTCCGTTCCTCCATGTATTCGGCCCGGTTATAAGCAGCCCGCACTTTGTTGGTTTCAATATGAGATAGCTGGCGCTCAATCGCATCAGGATTGAAGCCTTCTTCGTTCAGGATGGTCGATGCTGTGGAGCGGAAGCCGTGGACGTCGGCTTTTCCTCGAAAGCCCATGCTGTGAAGGGCGCGGCGCAAGGTTTCCGGCGACATCGGCCGGCGTGGACTGTTGCGGTTGGGGAAGATGTGTTCCCGGCCGCCGCTGATGGTGTGGAGCTGGTGCAGCACTTCCAAGGCTTGCCTGGATAGCGGGACCAGATGCGGCGGCGCTGTTCTCTTGGATTTCTCTGGCAGCTTGCGATGCTCCGGCGGGATGGTCCACAGCGCTTTGTCGAAGTTGATCTCTTCCCATCTTGCCATGGCCATTTCTCCGACGCGGGTGAAGGTCAGAAGCATTAGCTTCATCATTAGCTTAGTTTGCACGCTACCGTCATATTTCTCCAGCGCTTCCAGAAAGACGGGGATATCCTCGCGCATCAGGGCCTTGCGCGGGGTGGATTGCTGGCTTTTGAGGGCGTCGGTCAGCGGCGCGGCTGGGTCGCTGTCGCAACGGCCGGTCAGGATGGCCAAGCGGAAGACGGCTGAGCAGCGTTGCCTTAGGCGCTTGGTGGTGTCGATGTTGCCGGCGCTCTCCACCTTGCGCAGCACTTCCAGCAGCTCCAGCGGGCGAATCTCGTGGATTGGCCTGTCCCCGACGTAGGGGAAGATGTGGGTCTGCATGGCTGATAGGACGCGCTCGCTGTGGGCGGCGGACCATTCGTGGCTTTCCCTTGCATGCCACTCCAGTGCGATGGCTTCAAAGGTATTGGCGGCCGCTGCCAGCTTGATCACCTTGTCCATCTTGCGCATCGCGGCTGGGTCTTCACCATCGGCAATCTGCTTGCGGGCATCGTCGCGCTTTAGCCTGGCTTCCTTCAGGCTCACTTCCGGGTATACGCCCAGCGCCAGCAGTTTTTCTTTGCCATTGATCCGATACTTCAGCCGCCAATACTTCGCGCCGGTGGGCATGACCCATAGCGACAGCCCTTGTCCATCCGTGAGCTTGAGGTGTTTGCCATCCTCGCGGGGCTTGGCGCTTTTGATCGCGGCGTCGGTAAGGGGCATGGGGGTACTCCTTATCGTGGGGGTATCGAAATGTGGGGGTACACAAGATACCACCAATCATACCCCCACGTACCCCCGGCTTTGCCTGGATGGTTTTGGACGAGTTTGGACGTAAAAAAACCCGCAAAGCCTTATTTGGCGCGGGTTTTTGGACTTTCTCGGACTGCTTTGGAAGTGTGGGTGGCGCCCCCGACAGGAATCGAACCTGTAACTGCCCCTTAGGAGGGGGCCGTTATATCCATTTAACTACGGAGACGCTACGGAAAACTGGTGCGGTCAGGCGCTGCGCTCCACCGATAGGCGGGCCAATTCGATCAGGGCCTGGCGGACTTCCGAATCGGGAATGTTCTGCAAGGAGGCGATGGCCTGTTCGGCCATTTTCACGGCTTCATTCTTGGCGTATTCCAGCGCGCCGCAGGATTGTACCGCATTCAATACATCGTGGAAACGGTCGCGGTTGGCGTTTTCCAGCGCGTCGCGCACCAGCGCGGACGCTTCCGGGCTGCCGTTGCGCATGGTGTAGATCAGCGGCAGGGTCGGCTTGCCTTCGGCCAGGTCGTCGCCCAGGCTCTTGCCTATGGTGTCGGCGTCGCCGCTGTAGTCCAGCACGTCGTCGATGATCTGGAAGGCGGTGCCCAGGTACATGCCGTAGTCGGCCATCGCCTGCACCTGTTCGGCGGAGGCGTCGGCGATCAGCGCGCCGACGCGGGCGGCGGCTTCGAACAGCTTGGCGGTCTTGTACTGGATGACTTTCAGGTATTCGTCTTCGCTGACGTCGGTGTTGCCGATGTTCAACAGTTGCAGCACCTCGCCTTCGGCGATGATGTTGGTCGCCTCGGCCATCACTTCCAGGATGGTCATGTTGCGGGTGGTGACCATCATCTGGAAGGCGCGGGTGTAGAGGAAGTCGCCCACCAGCACGCTGGCGGCGTTGCCGAACAGCGCGTTGGCGGTCTTGCGGCCGCGGCGCAGGTCGGACTCGTCCACCACGTCGTCGTGCAGCAGGGTGGCGGTATGAATGAACTCTATCATGGCGGCGAGTTCGAACAGGTGCTCCCCGCGGTAGCCCAGCGCGCGGCCCGACAGCAGGGTCAGGATTGGGCGCAGGCGCTTGCCCCCGGCGGAGATGATGTATTCCGCCACCTGGCGGATCAGGACGACGTCGGAGTGCAGGCGGGCGCGGATCACGCTGTCTACCGTCTGCATGTCGTCGGCTATCAGGGTTCGGAAAAGCGGGGTGGACACGTTTTCAACCAGTTATTGTTCGAGGGCTACGCCAAAGTTCTGGATGTTACCAGAAAAGCCCCCGCAGCCGCCATGCCGCCGTGCTCGCCGCTTAAGTCGATGAAATCATTGACAAGTTGGCGATAGGCCCGTATAGTCTCGCGTTCCCTGCGCATCAGGCGTGGGGAGATTCATTTATCAGGAGCTCATGCGAATGTATGCGGTCATAAAAACCGGCGGCAAGCAGTACAAAGTTGCCATCGGTGAAAAACTCAAAGTAGAACAGATACCTGCAGACGTCGACAGCCAGATCGTACTTGAAGAAGTGCTGATGATTGCTGACGGTGAACAGGTTGTTGTAGGCGCCCCGCTGGTTTCCGGCGCCTCCGTGAAGGCCACCGTTGTTTCCCATGGTCGTGGCGACAAGATCCGCATCTTCAAGATGCGTCGTCGTAAGCACTACCAGAAACACCAGGGTCATCGTCAGAACTACACCGAAATCCGCATCGACGCGATTTCGAAGTAAGGATAAACAGTCATGGCACACAAAAAAGCAGGCGGTAGCTCCCGCAACGGTCGTGACTCCGAAGCCAAACGCCTGGGCGTTAAGGTTTACGGCAGCGAACTGATTCCGGCTGGTTCCATCATCGTGCGTCAGCGCGGCACCCGCTTCCACGCTGGTGAAAACGTTGGTCAGGGCAAGGATCACACCCTGTTCGCCAAGGTTGATGGCTACGTTGAATTCACCGTTAAGGGCGCGCAACAGCGCAAGACCGTTAACGTGATTCCGTACACCGGTGTTGACGGCGAATAATTCGCTTTCCAGCATCCGAGAAAGCCCTATCCTTCGATAGGGCTTTTTTCATACCGAGGGGCAAGGCGTGAGGGCTGGAGCCAGTCCTGACCCCTGACTCCTCGCAGAACAGAGGTTGTAGACATGAAGTTTATCGATGAAGCCCGCATTGAAGTGATGGCCGGCCGGGGCGGCAATGGCGTGGCCAGCTTCCGCCGTGAAAAATACATTCCGTTCGGCGGCCCGGACGGCGGCGATGGCGGCAAGGGTGGCAGCGTGTTCGCGGTGGCCGACGAAAACGTCAACACCCTGGTGGAGTTCCGCTTCGTCAAGAAATACCTGGCGGAGCATGGCGAACGCGGCCGCGGCGCCGATTGCTACGGCAAGGGCGGCGACGATATCGAGCTGAAAATGCCGGTGGGCACGGTGATCACCGACCACGACACCGGCGAGCTGGTGGCCGACCTGACCCACCACGGCCAGCGCGTCATGATCGCCAAGGGCGGCAAGGGCGGCCTCGGCAACATCCATTTCAAGTCGTCCACCAACCGTTCGCCGCGCCAATGCACGCCGGGCGAGCAGGGCGAGCAGCGCACCCTCAAGCTGGAGTTGAAGGTATTGGCCGACGTCGGCCTGCTCGGCATGCCCAATGCCGGCAAGTCCACCTTCATCCGTTCGGTGTCCGCCGCGCGCCCCAAGGTGGCGGATTATCCGTTCACCACGCTGCATCCCAACCTGGGCGTGGTGCGGATGGACGATACCCGCAGCTTCGTGATCGCCGACATTCCGGGCCTGATCGAAGGCGCGGCGGAAGGCGCGGGCCTGGGCCACCGCTTCCTGAAGCACCTGCAGCGCACCGGCCTGCTGCTGCACGTGGTGGACATCGCCCCGTTCGATCCGGACGTCGATCCGGTGCGCGAGGCGCGCGCCATTGTGGAAGAGCTGAAGAAGTACGATGAAGAGCTGCACGACAAGCCGCGCTGGCTGGTGCTGAACAAGGTGGACATGCTGCCGCCGGACGAGCGCGAGCTGACGGTGTCGGCCTTCCTCAACGCCTACGGCTGGCCAGCCGAGAAGCCGGACGACAGCCTGGGCTTCGACATCAAGGCGCCGCGCGTGTTCTCCATTTCCGCGCTGAACCACGAAGGCACCCGCGAGCTGACTTTCGCCATCATGGCCTACCTGGACGTGGTGCGCGCCGCGGCGCGCAAGGAAGCCGATGAGCAGAAGCAGCAGGCCGCGGCAGCCAAGCAGAAGGTGATTACCCCGGAGGCACCGGCGGTAAGCGAAGGTGACGACGCGTAACGAAATCGCAGTATTTAACTGCTATGGGAAGCGGGCTGGATGCATATCCAGCCCGCTTTTTTATTCCACCTGGGCAAAATGCGGGGTTTTGGCCGATTTTCGGCAATTTACGTCGCTTTGCTGTACACCGATCTTTTCACGCGCCGTTACTTCCCAAGTCGATTGGATGTTGTATTTTGTCCTCAGGCGATTGCGCGGGAGGCGATCGCCTCCGGATGGCCGTGGCATGAATTCTGCTTGTCGAAGCCGAAGCCGGGAAGAGCCGCCGACAAAGCCCCGGCGCCGTGCCGCGCCTTCCTGTCCAGCCGTTTTGACGGCGCGGGCGGGAGGAGCCGGTCTGGGACCAGGCGCCAGGTTTTGTCATCCGCCAGCCGGGGGCCCGGCCGGCGGAGCGGCGAAATCCGGCTTGCTAGACGAAATACTCTAACTATATAACTGGTGCAGCCGCCGCCTCGGACCGGGGCCGCACCGGGCGGCGCGGGCCAGGCGGAATCGGCCCTGAGAGAAAGTCCGGCTGGGTCCGGATACCAACAAGGCAGTAACGATTGATGAGGAGAAGGAAATGAAGAAAGCACTTGCTGCGCTGGCCGTTGGCCTGATGGCCGCGTCCCTGGGGGCTTACGCCAAAGACTGGAAGGAAATCCGCTTCGGCGTCGACGCCAGCTACGCGCCGTTCGAGTACAAGGTGCCGAACGGCCAGGTGGTGGGCTTCGACGTCGACCTGGGCAACGAAATCTGCAAACGCATGAAAGCCAAGTGCGTGTGGGTGGAAAACGATTTCGACGGCATGATTCCCGCGCTGAAGGCCAAGAAGTTCGACGGCGTGCTGTCGTCGATGTCGATGACCGAAGCCCGGATGAAGGAAATCGCCTTCTCCGCCAAGCTGTTCAACACCCCGACCCGCATGATCGCCAAGTCCGGCTCCGGCCTGATGCCGACCCCGGCCTCGCTGAAGGGCAAGCGCGTGGGCGTGGAGCAGGGCACCATCCAGGAAGCCTACGCCAAGAAGCACTGGGCGCCGGCCGGCGTGGAAGTGGTTCCCTACCAGAACCAGACCCTGGTGCTGGCCGACCTGGCCGCGGGCCGTCTGGACGCGTCCTTGCAGGACGCGGTGCAGGCCGACATCGGCTTCCTGAAGAAGCCTGAAGGCAAGGGCTTCGCCTTCGCCGGCAAGGACCTGGTCGATCCGCAGACCCTGGGCGAAGGCGCCGGCATCGGCCTGCGCAAGGAAGACAAGGACCTGAAGGCCGGCATCGACAAGGCGATCGCCGACATGCTGAAGGACGGCACCTACAAGAAGATCGAGAAGAAGTACTTCTCCTTCGACGTGTACGGCGGCTGATGCCGTTCCGGGCGCGCGGCCCGACCGCCCGCCCGCGCTGTGATGCGCCCCGCTTTGCGGGGCGTATTGATCTGGAGCGTCCGTCGCCATTCGGCAATATAAGCTGAAAGCGGCGGCCACTCGACAAGGGGAACATATGTTTCTGGATGGATTCGGTCCCATTATCTGGCAGGGGACGCTGGTGACGCTGGAGCTGTCGGTGCTGTCGCTGCTGCTGGCCTTCGCCATCGGCCTGGTCGGCGCCGGCGCCAAGCTGTCGCACAACCCGCTGCTGGGCGGCGTGTCCACGCTGTACACCACCCTGGTGCGCGGCGTGCCCGACCTGGTGCTGATGCTGCTGATCTTCTACAGCCTGCAGATCGGCATGAACAAGATCACCGAGGCGATGCACATCGACCAGATCGACCTCGATCCCTTCGTGTCCGGCATCGTCACGCTGGGCTTCATTTACGGCGCCTATTTCACCGAGACGCTGCGCGGCGCCTTCCTGTCCGTGCCCAGGGGGCAGATCGAGGCCGGCATCGCCTACGGCATGAGCGGCTGGCAGGTGTTCCACCGCGTGCAGTTCCCGCAGATGATGCGCTTCGCGCTGCCCGGCATCTCCAATAACTGGCAGGTGATGCTGAAAGCCACCGCGCTGGTCTCCATCATCGGCCTGGCCGATGTGGTCAAGGCGTCGGTGGACGCCGGCAAGAGCACCTACCGCGTGTTCTTCTTCACGCTAGTGGCGGGCGCCATCTATCTGGCGCTGACCACGCTGTCCAATTTCGTGTTGGCCAAGCTGGAGCGCCGCTATTCCACCGGTGTGCGGGAGGCCGACCTATGATAGACATCATCCAGCAATACTGGCGGGCCTTCCTGTGGAGCGACGGCTACCACCTGTCCGGCCTGGCGGTCACCATGTGGCTGTTGGCGCTGTCCATCGCCTTCGGCTTCGTCGTCTCCATTCCGCTGGCGGTGGCGCGCGTGTCCAAGGTGAAGTGGCTGGCGCGTTCGGTGTGGCTGTACACCTACGTGTTCCGCGGCACGCCGCTCTACGTGCAGCTGATCTTCTTCTACAGCGGCATGTACAGCCTGGACGTGGTGCGCGAGGTGGGTTTCCTCAACCACTTCTTCCGCGAAGGCTACAACTGCACCATCCTGGCGTTCGCGCTGAACACCTGCGCCTACACCACCGAAATCTTCGCCGGCGCGATCAAGGCCACGTCCTACGGCGAGATCGAGGCCGGGCGCGCTTACGGCATGAGCCCGTTCACGCTGTACCGCAGGGTGATCATCCCGTCGGCGCTGCGCCGGGCGCTGCCGGCGTACAGCAACGAAGTGATCCTGATGCTGCACGCCACCACCGTGGCCTTCACCGCCACCGTGCCGGATATCCTGAAGGTCGCGCGCGACGCCAACGCCGCCACGTACGATTCCTTCAACGCCTTCGGCCTGGCGGCCTTGCTGTATCTGAGCATCACCTTTATTCTGGTCGGCCTGTTCCGCAAGGCTGAAGCCCGCTGGCTCGCTTACCTGCATCCGACCAAGAGCTGAGAAATACTGGGGATTTATTAGATGGACAAGCTGAACATCAGCAACATTCACAAGAGCTACGGCGACCACGAAGTTCTGAAAGGCATCTCGCTGAAGGCCAAGGCCGGCGACGTGATCAGCATCATCGGCTCGTCGGGCTCGGGCAAGAGCACCTTCCTGCGCTGCATCAACTTCCTGGAAAAGCCGAACGATGGCTCCATCGCGCTGAACGGCGAGGAAATCCGCCTGGCGCGCAACAAGCAGGGCGAGCTGGTGCCGGCCGACCAGAAACAGCTGCAGACCATGCGCACCAAGCTGGCCATGGTGTTCCAGCACTTCAACCTGTGGGGCCACATGACGGTGCTGGAAAACGTCATCGAGGCGCCGGTGCATGTGCTGGGCCTGCCGCGCGAGGAAGCGGTCGCCCGCGCCAAGAAGTACCTGGCCAAGGTGGGGCTGGACGAGCGCGCCCAGGCCAAATACCCGGCCCACCTGTCCGGCGGCCAGCAGCAACGCGTGGCCATCGCCCGCGCGCTGACGATGGAGCCGGAAGTGATGTTGTTCGACGAGCCGACCTCGGCGCTGGACCCGGAGCTGGTGGGCGAGGTGCTGAAGGTGATGCAGGCGCTGGCCGAAGAGGGCCGCACCATGATCGTCGTCACCCATGAAATGGGCTTCGCCCGCAACGTGTCCAACCACGTGATGTTCCTGCACCAGGGCCGCGTGGAGGAAGAGGGCCATCCCGACGAAGTGTTCGGCAACACCAAGAGCGAAAGGCTGAAGGCTTTCCTGTCCGGTAGTCTAAAGTAAGACTATCCCTGCCAAAGGGGGTAGGAAACCCGCCGGAGCGGTCAGCCGGCGGGTTTGTTTTTTGGCGCGCCATCCCATCCTGTGGATAAATCAGGATTCGAACGATGGCTGTGGATAACTTGGTTTACGGCGCCGGCGCGGCCGGCTGCTGCGAGCGGAACAGCGTCCATTCCTCCACCGCCCGCCCGTCGGGCAGCTGGCACAGCGCGTATTCGTTGCCGGCGGCATCCTTTTGCGGCAGCAGCTTGCCACCCTGTTTCACGCAATGGACCGAGGCCGGGTTGGCCATGCCGACAGCTTGCGGCTGCGGCGCCGGGTTTTGCGCGCAGGCGGCCAGGAGCAGCGCCGGCAGCGCGGCGAGAGCGGGTTTCAGCGTTTTCATTTCCAGTTCGGGTCCTGTTTCAGTTGTTGCATCAGATAGGCGCGCTGGTTCTTGTCCGGCTTGCCCAGCCAGCGGTAGCTGGCGTGCTTGGCCGGATGGTCCACCGCCTCGGGCACGTCGGCCACGGTCACCAGCAGGCCCATCGCGCGGCGCTTGTCGGCGCTGAGCAGGCCAAAGAAGCGGTTGCCGGCGCAGTCGTGCGGCTTGCACATCTCGCCGGCCAGGTAGCGTTTGCCGGCGATGGTGGCCGCATGGTAGGGCGCGCTGGTGGCGCGGGCTTCGCGCAGCCACTCCGGCGCGTCTTTGGCGCCCGCCGTCATGCTCATCCAGGCCGCCTGGTAGGCGGGCTGGCGCGCCAGTTCGGCGAACACCGCCTCGGCGGCCGGCGCGGAAGACGCGGGCGCGGCGACGGCCGCCGCGGCCGACAGCAGGATGGACAGGGACAATAGCAGGGGAGAGAGCGTTTTCATGGGCGGAATCCGGCGGCGAGGCAAAACAGCTTGGATCGCCGCCGGCGGCGAAAATTCCGTCAGGCGGTCAACAGCTTGCCGCTCTTGAACGCGGTGTCGCCGGCCACGCGGGCGAGGCCGAGGCCGGTGGTGGCGTAGGGCCGGTCGCTGGTGGCGTACAGCACGCCGCCGCGCTGGGTGCACACCTGGGTGACGGTATCGGTCAGCGGATCGATGACGTCGGCCACTAGGTCGCCGGGCGCGAGCTTGCTGCCGGGCTCGGCGCGGTAGGTCACGACGCCTGCGTGCGGCGCCAGCAAGTCCTCAGAGCCGGCCAGCGGGGTCGCCGGATGGCGCAGCGGCGGCAGCGGCGGCGCGTCGCCGGCGATCACGCCGCGGCGCTGCAGGAAATGGATGATGGCCTCGGCATCCTTGGCCGCGTATTCGTGGTTGACGTCGCACTCGCCGCGCAGCTCTATCGTCACCGCCAGGCAGGCCATTTCGATCGGCGCGGACAGCCCGGCCCGGACGGCCAGGTCGCGCAGCTGCCACCACGGCTGGCTGCAGGACTCGTCGAACGGATAATCGCCGGAGTCCTCGGCCAGCAGGCTGGCGCAGACGCCCAGGTAGCGGGCCAGCGGCTCGCATTGGTCCCACAGCGGCGTGCCGGTGTACAGGTGGATGTCGGCGCGGCTGTCGCAGTGCAGGTCCAGCATGATGTCGGCGTCGAAGGCCATCGATTGCAGCGCGTGGCGCAGCGATTGCAGCTCGGTCTGCGGTTGCTGGCGAGCCAGCTCGGCCCGCATCGCGGCGCGGATCAGCCGGGTGTTGGCCTTGGCGTCCGCGCCCAGCTGCTGGCGCACGGCGGCGAATACCGGTTCGGCCAGCGGCAGATAATGGCGATTGAAGTTCTGGCCGCTCATCAGCTCGAAGCGGCCCAGCAGGCGGTTGCTATGGTTCTGGTTCAGGCCGATGGGGTTGGCCATCGGCAGCACCGTGATCTCGCCCAGGATGGCGCCTTCGTCTTCCAGCTGGCGCAGCCGCTGCTTCAGGTGCCAGGCCGCCAGCATGCCGGGCAGTTCGTCGGCGTGCAGGCTGGCCTGGATGTGGACCTTCTCGCCGCGGCCTTCCTGGCCGAAGTGGAAGCTGGTCAGCGCGCGCTGGCAGCCCAGGCTGGGCGACAGCAGCGGATGGTGGCGGGTGAGCATGATATCTCCTCTGATGATTTGTTATGGCTCGCGGCCAGGATAAAACGCATCGCCGCGTTGACGAAGCGGCGGGCCGCCGGGACAATCTCCGCTTTGATTCACCCCAGCTTGTGGAGCGCGCTTGGATTCATTGTCCGATTTCTTCCAGCCCGGCATCGAGCCCGGCTCGCTGCAGGCCGTGTCGCGCCTGCAGGGCGCATGGGGCTATCTGTCCGTTTTCGTCACGCTGTTCCGCGGCGGCGACGAGGAAGTGCTGATGCGCCTCCTGGTGCTGCGAGAGCTGGGCGGCCGCGCCGAGGCGCCGCTGTGGACGCCGCAGGAAATCGCCCAGCGCTTCTCCTACCTTAACGATACCAAACTGGCCACCATTCTGGGGCGGCTGCGCGAAGGCGATCTGCTGGTCTACGACAGCGACGGCGGCGTCTACCAGCTGTCCGAGGGCGCGCGCGTCGCGCTGGCGGCCCTGGCGACGCTGGTCGATTTCTCCGGCGACGACGTCGAGCTGGGCTATCTGGCCAGCCAGGTGGCGGCCGGCCAGGCGGTCGGCCAGGTGTCGGACGAAGCGCTGAAGCACCTGTTGGCGCGGCTGAACGAGCTGTACGCCGAATTCGAGGAAGCGCTGGAGTCGCAGTCCGAATTCCGCATCCGCGCCGCCCAGCATCGGCTGGAGGCGGTATGGCGCTGGGTGGCCAAGTCTACCGAGGTGGTGCGTAGCCTGACCCGGGACGACACGCTGAGCCTGACCGTGCTGAACCAGGCCCAGGCCATCGCGCTGGCGCAGAGCCGAATGCTGGCGCTGGCCGGCACCTTCGAGCGCCGGCTGGCGCAGCTGGCCGCGCAGCGCGTGCACCTGGGCAATTCCGGCCTCACCTCCACCGACATCGCCGACTGGCTGCGCCGCCAGGGCGCGGCCATGCTGGCCGGCAAGCTGGCGGGCGGCTGGTCCATCAGTCCGGAGCCGGCTTTCCTGTCCACGCCGGAGCTGGCCGACGTGGCCGAGTTCGAGCTGTTGGCGCGCGAGCGCGCCAAGGCCGGCGCGCACGTGCTGCCGGGCGGCGAGGCCGCGCCGCTGGCCGACGCGCCCGAGATGGAGCGGCTGCTGGAGGCCGAAGAAATGTACGACCTGCTGCTGGAACTGGGCATGAGCGGCAAGGCCGACGCCCACATCAGCCAGGCGGTGCTGGCCGACAGCTACAACGAAACCGCCTACCGGCTGTCGCTGCTGTCCCTGATCGGCGACCCGGAAACCAGCAACGACCAGAGCATCGTCGCCGCGCTGGCCAAGCTGCCGTTCAGCCTGCAGGGCGGAGACGGCGTGATCGCGCCGGACCACCCGGAGGTGGCGACCTTGTCCGATGCCAGGCTGGTGGCCAATGGCGGCCAGGACGCGCGCTGATGGTTACGTTCGAAGAGTTGAGCGCCGTCATTGCCCGGATGGAAGCCCGCCTTGACGCGCATGGCGACGAGGAAGTGCGGGCCTTGCTTGCCCACTATCGGCAGTTATTGCCCCGGTTCAACCAGGATCTGGCCGACCCGCGCGATGCCGCGCTGGCGGCCTCCGCCGCGCTGATGCTGATCCAGAGCGTCGCGCAAGCCAAGAAATAATATGGAACACGAAATCAAAACCCTCACCGCCCGCCTGCTGGCGCACCGGGTGGTGCCGCGAGCCGACGCGCTGGCGCGCAAGGCGCTGCTGGACGACATCTTCCGCGCTGAGCTGGACAAGAGCCTGGCCGCCGTCGGCCTGCGCCTGGTGGAGAACCCGTACGCCGAGCACATCGCGGCGGCCTTGCTGCCGGAGATGACCGAGCCGGTATTCGGCTCCGGCGACGCCTGGCTCAACAACAATCTGGGCCTGCCGCGCGACGGCGTGGCGCTGTTGGTCATCCTGTGGGCGCTGATCATCCTGCCCAAGCGCGAGCGCCAGATCGCTCGCGTCGAGGCCGGCAAGGAGAGCCAGAGCGACATGTTCGGCGCGCAGAAGCCGCTGGAAACCGGCGAGGCCGTGTCCACCGGCATTTCCGAGGACGCGCTGTACGCCGACTTCGGCAAGGCGCTGGGCGGCCGCACCCGCTTTGCCGCCAATCTGGGCCGCCTGGTCAACCTGGGCTTCATCGTCCGCCGCAACCGCTGGCTGGACGAAGGACCGATGCTGGACCTGATGATCGACTACGCGCAGCTGGCGCCGCGCATCATCGAGGGCGCGCTGGCCGACGTGCTGCTGCGCCGCGAGGGCCGCGACATGCTGGTGGACAAGCGGGTGGACGACGAGATCGAAGAAGAGGGCGCGGACGACGGCATGGCGTCGGCCGGCCCGCTGTTTGACCTGCCGCCGGACGACGCGGCCGACGGGGAGGCTCGCTGATGTTCCAGATGAAATCGGTGGAGATGGTGCACTGGGACTTCTGGCAGCGGCTGAGCGTGCCGCTGGACGCCCAGATCGTCACCATCATCGGGCCTAATGGCTCCGGGAAGACCACCTTGCTGGACGCGATGCGCACGCTGCTGGCGATCAAGTGCTCCGGCAAGCGCGACTACAAGCGCTACGTGCGCAACAACAAGGAAGCTTTCGCCTATCTGCGCGGCGTGGTCGACAATCCGCGCCGCCCGTCCGGCGGCCTGTATCCGACGCCGTTCTTCCCCATCGTGTCCGAGTCGGTGACGCTGCTGTGCCGGATCAAGAAGCAGGGCGGCGACTGGGTGCGCCACTACGCGATCCTGGACGGCGACATCGCGCTGGAGCACGCCGAGGGCCAGGCGCAGTGGCTGGGCGTGCATGAATATCGCCGCCGTCTGGAAGCCGCCGGCCTCACCCCGGCGGTGGCTGAGGTGCTGGCGCTGGAGCAGGGCGACACCGACAAGCTGACCGAATACAGCCCGCGCCAGCTGCTGGACCTTGTGTTCCAGGTGTTCGGCGACAAGGACGTGCTGGACAACTACCAGCGCGCCCGCGACGAGCAGCGCGCCACCGAGCTGGAGCTGGAGGCGCTGGGCCGCCAGGAGGAGGCGCTGCAGGTGCGGGTGGAGGCGATGAAGAACCGCGCCAACCGCTACCTGGAATGGCGGCAGCTGCAGACCGGCATCGCCCGGCTGCGCGACGAGGCGCTGCCGGTGCTGGCCTATCTGGACGCCAAAACCGCCTTCGGCAAGCAATGGGGCGACTACCGCGCCGGCTACCACGTGCTGAACCAGGCGCGCGCCGAGCATGCCGACACGCTGGATCTGGTGGCCAAGCTGAAAGCCGCCGAAGTGAGCGCCGCCGAGGCGCGCGCCGCGGCCGAGACGGTGCGGCTGGCGGCGCAGGACGCCTTCATGAAGGCCAAGGGCGAGCACGCCGGCGTGGCCGGCCAACTGAAGGAGCGCGACCGGCTGCAAGCGCTGGCCGGCAAGGAGTACGGCGCCGACGCCGCCCAGCTGGCCGACAAGCTGACCGCGCTGCGCGCCGAGGCGGATCAACTGAAGGACGGCCTGCGCGAGCTGAAAAAGCAGCGCCAGGACAGCTCGGAGCACCTGCAGGCGCTGGAAATCGGCCGCGGCCGCTCGCCGGAGGACGTGCGCCAGTTCAAGGCGGCGCTGGACGAGGCCGGCATCCCGCACGCGATGCTGTCCGACATCGTCGAGGTGATGGATTCCAACTGGCAGGGCGCGGTGGAGGCCTTGTTGCGCGGCTACCGCCACGTGGTGCTGCTGGACCGGGAGTCCGACCGCCGCGAGGCCTGGAAGATAGGCGAGAAGCTGCGCTACCGCCATTTCGTGGTGCCGGAGCGCGCCGCGCCGCCGCGCGCCAACAAGGGCAGCCTGCTGGAAGTGGTGCGCTTCTCCGCCGACGCGCCGGAATGGCTGTACCGGCAGATGAACAGCGTGGCGCGGGTGGAGAACGCACTGGAAGGCGCTAGCGCTGAAGGAGACTGGATCACCCGCGACGGCTATTTCCGCGAGCGCCGCGGCGCGCGCCACATCGGCGTGCCGGCGCACGAGTACGCATTCGGCGAAGCGGCGCGGCAGTCGCGGCTGCTGGCGGTGCGCGACGAGCTGAAACAGCTCAATGTGCGCATCCTGGCCGGCGAGGAGCGGCTGGTGGCCGCCACCCGCGAGGCGGCGGGCCTGGCCGAGTACCTGGGCGGCATGGACGCGATACGCCAGCTGGACAGCCGCGCCGACGAATTCGCGGCGCTGGAATCGCGCAAGGCCGAGCTGGAGGCCGAGATCGCCCGCCAGGGCGCGGCGCTGGCCGCCGCCGGAGCGGAGAAGGACGCCGCCGACCAGCGCCACGGCGACGCGCGGCTGGCGCACGACCGCGTCTGCCAGCGCGAGATGGAGAGCCTGTCCAAGTACAATCAGAAGCTGCAGGAAGTGGAGCTGGCGCGCCGCCAGCTGCGCCGGCTCAGCGGCGAGCTGCGCGAATGGGCGGAGCGCCTGTCGGCCGACGCGCTGGCGCCCGAGCATGTGGCGGCGCTGGAGGACGAGTTCGACACCGCAGCCGACGCCAAGCACCAGCTGAACTACCTGGAAGAGAAGCTGCAGAGCGGCGACTGGGAGCAGGACGACTCGGTGCTGGCCCTGAAGGACAAGCTGGTGGAGGATTTGACCCAGCTCGACCGCGAGCGCCAGCGCCGCCAGGGCGAGGTGGACCGCTCGCGCGAGCTGACCGACGAGGCGCGCGCCGCCTACATCGGCAAGCTGCGCGCCACCGTGCGCGCCTACGGCCAGAACGTCAAGCGGCTGGGCGAGCTGGCCGGCATCCAGGTGGAAGTGGAGCTGCCGCAGTTGTCCAACGACGACGCGGTGCTGGCCCAGGCCGGCCTGGTGCTGAAGTTCAACTTCGACCAGAAGGGCATGATGGGCATGAACGACGGCGAGGCCTCCGGCGGCCAGCAGGTGATGAAGTCGCTGATCCTGCTGATCGGCCTGATGATGGACGAGTCCAATCCGTCCGGCTTCGTCTTCATCGACGAGCCGTTCGCCCACCTCGACATCTTCAACATCGACCGCGTCGCCGGCTTCCTCAAGGCCACCGAGGCGCAGTACCTGATCACCACGCCCAACACCCACAACATCAATATCTTCGCCCCGTCGGAGCTGACGCTGGCCACCCGCAAGAAGCGGCCCGGCGAAACCTGGGCGCCGCCGATTCTGCAGACGCGGCGCCGGGTGGACGGCGGCGAGCAGGCGTAAACCAAAACGGGACGGCATCGCCGTCCCGTTTGTCTTCGCGGATGCCGGGCCTAGCGGCGGAACAGCGCCGCCATCCCGCCATCCAGTTCTTCGGCGCGGTTCTGCACGTATTGGCGGATGCTGGGGTTGTCCAGGCTTTCCGCCTCGGCTTTCTCCGCCGTCAGATGGGCGAATACCGGCAGCTCGGCATCGGCGCCTTCGGCCAGCATCGCCTTGACGCAGTCGCGGTTGCCGCTTTCCACCGCGGCGGCCAGCGGCATCACGATGTAGTCGCCGTTGGCGGCCGGCGGCTGCTGGTTCAGGCTCAGGCCGGCGGCCTTGAACAGGCGGATGCGTTCGCCGGCTTGGGGGTCGGCTTGCTCCTGCTCGGCCTCGGGCCGCGCGCAGACCTGATGCAGCGCGGTTTCGCCGCTGTCGCTGCGGTTGTCCAGCTTTGCGCCGGCCGTTTGCAGCAGACGGATGGCGTCCAGATTGCCCGCGGCCATGGTGTTGATCGCGCTGGCGTTGTCCATATTGGGACGGTTGGCATCGGCGCCGGCTTGCAGCAAGCGTTGCAGCAGCAGCGGCCTTAGATCGCCGCCGTAGCCGGCCGCCAGCATCACCGGCGTGACCAGCCGGTTGGGACCGGGATTGTTGATGTCGGCGCCGGCGGCCAGCAACAGCGAGATGACTTGCAGCATGTCTTCCGACTCGGCTTCGTCGTCGGCCACCGCCAATTGCAGCGGCGTCAGCGGATTCTCGCGGATGACCGGAATTTCCAGGTCCGGCTTGCGGGCCAGGAACAGTTTGACCAGTTCCGGGCTGGGCGCGGCGATGGCGAAGGGCAGAGCGGCGAGGCCTGCGTCACCGGTGCCGGTCTGGGCGTGGTGCGGGCGCGCGCCCTTGCCCAGCAGGGTCTGGATGCGCTGCATTTTCTTGGCGGAAGGCTTCTCCAGGTAAGCAGAGGTGGCCTGGGTCAGCTGGTCATCCAGCGAGGCGGGCTTGGCGGCGGCTTGGCCGGCCAGCGCCAGCGCGCAAGCCAGGGCGGCGGTTTTGACGATGCGATGCATATTGTTTTCCTGAGCGGGGAGGCGCGGCCCCGAAAGGCCGCGAAAGGCGGGGTTAGCGGCGCAGCAATTTGACGAGTTCGGCCGGGTACATGCCTATCGTGTCGGACAGCACTTCCTCACGCACGGTCAGCGGCGCTTTGTCGTGCTTCCATTCCACCGAGTGGGCCGGATTGGCGTAGGCCTGGCCATCCGGATCTGCGCCCAGTTTCAGCAGCGCTTTCACGCAGTCGGGGTTTTTGCTGTTCATCGCGGCCATCAGCGGCGGGCCTAGCGGGATGTCGGCATCCGGGCTCGCCATGCCGTTGATATCGGCGCCGGCCTTTTTCAGCTGGCGGATGCGGGCTTCCGCGTCAGGGTCGGGTTTGCTCGTCAGCGCGGAGTCGCGCTCGCACACATAGTGCATCGCGGTGGCGCCGTTGCGGTTTTTCAGCTTGGCGTCGACGCCGGCGTTCAGCAGCAATTGCAGGGCTTGCAAATTGCCGGCCGAGGTCGACATCAGCGCGGTGTTGCCCTCATTGTTCTGCTGGTTGGGCTGGGCGCCCGCTTTCAGCAGCGCTTCTTGCCAATCGACGCGAACCGGAAAGGGCTGCATATTGCCGGAGGCGAAGAGCAGCGGGCTGAGCGCGCCGTCGTGGTCGAAGGTGTTGACATTGGGGCCGGCGGCCAGCAGCGCGGCGACGATCTTGTTGTCATCGGCGCTGGGCTTGTCCGGGTCGGCATGCTTCATCGCATACAGCAGCGGTTGTTCCAGCACTTCGTCGTAGACCGGGATGCTCAGGTCGGGCTTTTGTTCCAGGAAGGTCTGCACCAACGCGTAGTTGCGGGCAAACAGCGCCAGGTTCAGCGGGGAGATGTTTTGCGTTTTCTTGGTGGGCGACAGCGCGAAATGGACTTTGGCGCCTTTGCCGATCAGCGCCTTCACCTTGTCGAGTTTCTGGGCGCTGGGTTTGGCGTCGTAGGCGATCGCGGCGGCAAGCAGCTGGTCTTCCAGCGTCTTGGCTTTGGCGGCGGCGGCGTGGGGCAGCAGCAGGGCGCCGCAGGCGATGACGGCGGCGGCGAGCGTTTTCAGGCGGAGTTGCGGTTTCAAGAGCGGATCCATTTTGATTTGAGCGAAGTTGCGGGCCGATGGCGAAAGCCATGGTTGGCAAGGTGGGGAATTTTAGACGCTCAAGCCCAGGGGGCGCAGGTATGAGTAACTGTCAAAAAGGACAGGTTGGGTGGTGGCGGCTCAGGCTTGGAGCAGCGCCGCCAGCTGGATCAAGTCATTAGCCACCCAATCCCAATCCTGTTCCGCCGCCAGATCCGTCCGCTGTTCCGGGCCGAATTCGCGCGGCCGCGGCACGAAGGCGGTTTTCAGCCCGCACTGGCGCGCGGCGGCCAGATCGCCGTTGTGCGCCGCCACCAGGCAGATGCGCTCTGGCGGCAGGTCCAGCAGTTCCGCGGTGCGCAGATAGGCCTGCGGCATCGGCTTGTAGGCCTGGGCCGTTTCGGCGCCGAGTATCGCGTCCCAG
Source organism: Chromobacterium sp. Ag138 (assembly GCF_055181315.1). Lineage (NCBI taxonomy): Bacteria > Pseudomonadati > Pseudomonadota > Betaproteobacteria > Neisseriales > Chromobacteriaceae > Chromobacterium > Chromobacterium sp. Ag138. Next base: position 2,361,670 of record NZ_JBUPWA010000001.1, on the reverse strand, counting down.
GGGAGGCCGGCGTATTTGGCCATATTGAGCAGCAGGCTGGTGTTGCCGTTGCTGAGCGTGGCGATGATGTAGCGCGCCTTCAGCCGGGTCAGGCCGGCCACGCTGTCCGGCCACGGGGCCAGTCGGTGCCAGGCGCGGTTCAGCCATTGCAGCTGGTCCTCCGGCGCCGAGGCCGGATCGATGCCGAAGGCCGGCAGCGTGGCCTCCAGGTTTTCGCGGTGCAGCTGGTCCAGCCGGGTGAACGGCCGGCGGCCGGCGCGCACCACCTCCATCGCCGGCGAGTAGCGGCTGCGCCAGGCGTCGGCGAAGGCGTAAGCGTCCTGTCTGGCGCCGGGATGGCATCGCAGGAAGGCGGCGGCGTCGCGGGCCACGCCCTCGCGCCAATCCACCACCGTGCCGAACACGTCGAACAGCAGGGCCTGAACAGGCTGACTCATGGCCGCCTCCATGTCTTTGGCATGATGGCAGTCTGGCGATGGAGCCGGACGGCGTCAATCGTTCAAATGCGTATCGCCGCCGGCCCGCCGCGAACGCCGCCGGGTCAGGGCTGGCGCCTGTCCACCGGGTCTGTTCCCTGCCACCAGTCCGGCGCGGCGCTGCCGTCGCCGATATGGCCGTCGCGGCGCAGGTAGTGGCGCACATCCCGGCCCGGCTCGCGCAGCGCGGGATCGCCGGACAGCGCCCGCTCCAGCCATTCCGCGCCGTAGCGGAAGACTTCCGCCGCCACGCCGCCCAGCGGGTGGAATTCGTTCTCGTAGACGCGCATCTCCTTGGGCGCGCGGATGCGCTGGTAACACGCCAGCGCTTGCTCCAGCGGCGTCAGCTCGTCGAACTCGCCGATGCCCAGCAGCACCGGGATGCGGATGTCGGCGGCCAGCGCGTCCAGCGGCATGCGGTCGCGCATTTCGCGGTCGAAAAGGGCTTCGTCGCGGTAGCCGCTCATATACATGTAGTTTTTCTTGAAGCTGGGCTGGGCGCGCTCGAAGATGGTGAGGAAGTCGCCGCAAACCGCCTCGTAAGCGGCCAGCGCGGCCAGCCGGGTATTGCCGGCGGCGGCGCGCATGCCCCAGTAGCCGCTCATGCTGATGCCGAACATGCCGATGCGGCCGGCGTCCACCTCGGGCAGACCGGCAAGATAGTCGGCGTAGGCTTCCAGCGCCCGTTCATAGTTATCCAGCGTGACCGTCAGGCCGCCGGCGCGGCTTTCGCCCTGGCCGGGGCCCTCTATCGATAGCGCCACCATGCCGCGCGAGGCGTAGTAGCGCTCGGCGGCGTACAGGTAGTCTTCCTTGATCATGTCCATGCCGGGACCGAGGATCACCGCCGGCGCCTGGCGGACGTCGCCGTCCGGCAGGTGCAGCAGCGCGTGGATGGCGCCGTCCTCGAACGGAATCTCCACCCGCCGCACCCGGCCGCCGCGCAGCTCGCCGATGCGCGCCACGCAGTGGTTGCAGCGCGCGCGCAAGGAGGCCTTGCGCGGATCGGCGGTGTCGAAGATCGAGTACTGCGCGCGGCCCCACATCACCGCGGCGCGCAGGTAGAGGTCGGCGGCGGTGCGGCGGTAGCCGTCGCGCTCGTAGTGCGCGGCGCGCCGTTCGGCCCGCGCGGCCACTTCCGCCCAGGCCTTGGGCAACATCGCGCCGCTTTTCACCTGCTCGAACACGGCGTCGAAATCGGCCGGGTCATGGCCCAGCTGCAGCAGGGTGTTTTTGCCTTCCGGGTGCAGGGCGTCGAAACCGCCCTGGGCCAGCGCGATGTCCAGCGACCAGCTTTGCGCTTCTGAACGTGACATAATTTTCACCTCGTTAGATTGATCGTACCTGAAATTAACTAAGTACTTAGTTATATTATTGTGGAGCCGGAACGCATGTCAACCAAGCCCCAGGGGGATGCCTTGTCCAGCGAGGCGGGAGAAGCGCGCCAGCAGGCGCTGGCGCGGCTCTCCCGCGCCGCCTACAGCCTGAGCGCCGCCGACGCGCGGCTGCGCGGCCGCGCCACGCGCCAGGCCGGCGCGCTGTCGCTGTCGCACGCGAGAGTGCTGCGGATACTGGCCGAGGAGGGCGCGCTGCCGGTGGCGCGGCTGGCGGAGCTGACCGAGACCACCGGCGCCGGCGTCACCCAATTGGTGAATGGCCTCAGCGAGCAGGGCTATGTGGAGAAAGCGAAGTCGCTGGCGGACAAGCGCTCGGTGCTGGTCGGACTGACCGAATTGGGCCTTGCGCGCCACCGAGAGCGCGAATGCCTGCTGGCCGAGGTGCTGGAGCGCGCGCTGCGGGGCATGGACGACCAGGCGCTCGACGCCGCCGCCGAGGTGCTGCGCGCCCTGGGCGGCGTCTACGATCAGCTTTGAGCCGGACGGATGTCAGGCCTTCAGGTTGCGCTGCGCGAATTCCCAGTCGATCAGCTTGTCCAGCACCGCGTTGACGTAGTCGGCGCGGCGGTTCTGGTAATCCAGATAATAGGCGTGTTCCCACACGTCGATATTCAGCAGCGGCGTCAAGCCTGAGGTGATCGGGTTGTCGGCGTTGCCGGTTTTCACCACCCTCAGCTTGTCGCCGTCCTGCACCAGCCAGGCCCAGCCGCTGCCGAACTGGGAGAGCGCGGCGCCGGCCAGCTGCTGCCTACAGGCGTCCACGCTGCCGAACGAGGCTTCTATCCTCTCCCTCAGCCCTTGCGGCGGGATGCCGCCGCCTTTTGGCCGCATGCTGCGCCAATAGAAGGTGTGGTTCCACAGCTGGGCGGCGTTGTTGAACACGGCGGCGTCGCCGGCGGGGCCGAAGGAGCGGGTGACGATGTCTTCCAGCGGCAGGGAGGCGTAGTCGCGGCCCGCGATCAGCTTGTTCAGATTGTCGAGATAAGCCTTGTGGTGCTTGCCGTAATGGAAGCCGATGGTGCGGGCCGAGATCACCGGCTCCAGCGCGTTGTCGGCGTAGGGCAGCGGCGGCAGCGTGTGCGCCGGCGAGGCGTGGGCAAGGCCGGGGAGCGCGGGCAGGGCGAGCGCGGCAGCGGCGCCGGCCGCGGCGAGCAGGAAGCCGCGGCGGTTCAGTTCGGCGGGCAGGTCGGACATGGCGATCTCCAGTAAAGAGGACGCAAGCGGGGCGCATGCGATTCAATCCCGCATCCAAGCACGATAGTCGCCGCTTGCGCGATCGCCATGGCCGTATGGACAGGCTGAAGACGAACAAACCGCCGGGCCTGGGGCGCCGGCGGTTTGCGCGGACGCGGGCGCTTAGCGCAGGTTCAGCGCTTTGGCGGCGTGGCGCACTTCATCGGACAGCTGGACGTCCTGGCCGATCACTTCGGTCCAGTGGCCGTGCTGCAGGAAGGCGTAGCGGGCGCGGGAACCGGTTTCAGCCTGCCAGCCGCCTTTCAGGTGGCCGTCGAAGTGGAAATCTTCGCCTAGCAGCGAGTGCGACGGTTGCTGGCCATGCTGGGCTTGCGCCTGCAGCAGGTTGTGGCCGGCCAGGAACAGCTCGATGCCGCCGCTGATCTCCTCGTAGTTGCCTTGCACCGCGGTCTTGAACACCAGCGGCTGCTGGGTGGCGTGGGTGATCACGGCTTCGCCGCTGACCCGGCGCGCCGGCGGATAGACCGACAGCCGCAGTTGCAGGTTGTAGCCGCCGGCGACGCCCGGCTTGAAGACGTTGTAGCTGACGATGAACAGTCCGGACTTCTGATCGCGATCCAATTGGTTGGCCATGTTAGGACTCCTTGATGAAATCGGATGACAGTCGACGGCGCCGGTAAGCGCGCGTCCCGAATTGCCTTCTTGCGGCGCCACGGTAGCGGCGCCACCTGCACTTTATATAACTAAATAAAATAAAAATCGCCGTCATTTAGATCAGTTTGGAATTTGGTGCGCATCGGGACGGTAGCCTGGCGGTCGATCCCGATGACAACCATGCGCGGGGCGGGGTTGCATTCCACCGGCTTTGCTCCACACTATCTCGATCTCCAACCCTGACGAGGATTCAAGACATGGCAACCGTAACCCTGCGCGGCAATCCGGTGGAAGTGGCGGGCAAGCTGCCGTCCAAAGGCGAGCAAGCTCCGGCGCTGCAACTGACCGGCGGCGATCTGGCCGAGGTGTCGCTGGCCAACTACGCCGGCAAGCGCAAGATCCTCAACATTTTCCCCAGCGTGGACACCCCGACCTGCGCGATGTCGGTGCGCAAGTTCAACGAGAAGGCCGCCGCGCTGAGCGACACTGTGGTGTTGTGCGTGTCCGCCGACCTGCCGTTCGCGCAGAAGCGTTTCTGCGGCGCCGAGGGCATCGAGAACGTGGCCACGCTGTCCACCTTCCGCAATCCGGCTTTCGCCGAAGCCTATGGCGTCAAGCTGGCCTCCGGCCCGCTGGCCGGCCTGACCGCGCGCGCCGTGGTGGTGCTGGACGCCGACGACAAGGTGCTGCACAGCCAGCTGGTGGGCGAGATCGCCGACGAGCCGGACTACGCCGCCGCCCTGGCCGCGCTGTAAGCCTTCCGCTGGTTTCGAGACCCGACCGGCTGCGTTTGCAGCCGGTTTTGTTTTGGCCGAACGAAATGGTTCATGCTTGTTATTGATAATCATTATCATTTAATATGCCGGCTTGGCAAAGAAAGCAAGGCGGGAAAGAGATGAAGCGATGGATGGCGGCGGCGGCCTTATTGGCCGGGCTGGCCGGTTGCGCGGCGCAGCCGGCGGCGAAGCTGGAAGGACCGCCGGCGGGCCGGATCGTGGAGACGGCCAGCGGCAAGACGTTGAGCCCGGATCAGCTGCTGGACAAGTTGGCGCCGGCGGAGATGCTGTTGGTGGGCGAGAAGCACGACAACCGCCATCACCACCGGATAGAAACCTGGCTGGCGCAGCGCTTGGCCGCGAGCCGGCCGCAGGGCAGCGCGCTGCTGGAAATGCTGACACCCGGCCAGCAGCCCAAGGTGGACGAGGTGAAAGCCTGGCTGCAGGGCGATCCCAGCGTGCGTCCGTCGCGGGTGCGGGAACTGGTGGCCTGGCAGAGCGGCTGGCCGTGGGAGCTTTACGGCGAACTGGCGATGACGCTGCTGCGCGCGCCGTATCCGCTGCTGGCGGCCAATCTGGACCGCGAGCAGATGCGCGCCTACTACGCCAGCAAGGAGCGGCCGCAGGGGCGGGCGTCGCGGGATCCGCGGGCGGCGAGCCGGCTGGAGGAGGTGATCCGCGGCGAGCATGGCGGCAAGATGGATGAAGGCATGATGGCCTCCATGCTGGCGGTGCAGCAGCAGCGCGACCGGCGGATGGCGGAACGGCTGCTGGCCGCGCCCAAGCCGGCGATGCTGATCGCCGGCGCCTACCATGTGCTGCGCGATGTCGGCGCGCCGCTGCATCTGGCCGATCTGGCGCCGGGGCGGACGGCGACGGTGCTGGTGCTGGCCGAGGAGGGCGTGGAGCTGGGCCGCGGGCAGGCGGACTATGTCTGGCGCACCGCCAAAGCCAGTGACTGAACGACGTGCGATTGTTTCTATTCTGCTAATTGATAATGATAATCATTAGTGATAGAGTGGGGCATCTCCACCCAAACTCTTAGTCACTGATGAAGACCAGCATTCCCATCAGGCCGTTGCCCGGCATCGCAGGCAGCGGCCTTTCGCTTTATTCCGTCCAGGCATTGGCGGCCCTGCCGGCTGCCGACGCCGGCTTGTCGCCGCTGGCGATGTTCGTCGCCGCCGATCCGGTGGTGAAGGGCGTGATGCTGGCCTTGCTGGCCGCCGCCTTCGCCTGCTGGCTGGTGTTGCTGGTCAAAGGCGCGGCGCTGTGGCTGGCCGCCGGCGAAGGCCGCCGCGGCCATGCGGCGCTGGCCGAAGCCGTGACCTTGGCCGATGCCGGCGAGCGCGTGCGGCCGCTGCCGGCCCACGGCCTGGCGCGCGGCCTGTTGCGGGAGGTGGATGCCGAGATCGCGCTGTCGGCCGCCGACGCGCCGCGCGACGCCTTGCAGGCGCGCGCCGCGTTCCGGCTGGAGCAGGCGCAGAGCGCGCACGCCCGTTCGCTGGCGCGCGGCGTCGGCTTGCTGGCCACCATCGGCGCGGTGGCGCCCTTCGTCGGCCTGTTCGGCACCGTGTGGGGCATCATGCGCAGCTTCGCCGGCATCGCCGCCAGCGGCAACACCAGCCTGGCCAGCGTCGCGCCCGGCATCGCCGAGGCGCTGCTGGCCACCGCGGTCGGCCTGGTGGCCGCGATTCCGGCGGTGGTGATCTACAACCTGTTCAGCCGCTGGCTGCAAGGCCACAAGGGCCTGCAGCAGCAGGTGGCCGGCCAGCTGCTGCTGCTGCTCAGCCGCGAGCTGGACGCGCGCGCGGCGAGGCGCTGAGCGATGGGCGGTTTTCCTTCCGGCGGCGGCGACGAACTGGCCGAGCTGTCCGAAATCAACGTCACGCCCTTCATCGACGTGATGCTGGTGCTGCTGATCATCTTCATGGTGGCCGCGCCCTTGTCCAGCGTCGATCAGCGCATCGAGCTGCCGGCCTCCCGCGCCAAGCCGGCGCCGCGGCCGGACAAGCCGTTGATCATCACCTTGCAGCCGGACCGCAGCCTGCTGCTGGGCGACAAGCCGGCGCCGCTGGGGCGTTTGGGCGAAGCTCTCGATGCCGCCACCGGCGGCCGCCGCGACACCCCGCTGTTTTTCCAGGCCGACCGCGCCGCCGCGTATGAGGACGTGATGGCGGTGATGGACGCCCTGCGCGCCGCCGGCTACCTGCAAGTGGGCCTGGTGGGCCGGGAGGCCGGCTGATGGCCGCCACCGAGCGCAGGCCGAGGCCCGTCGTCGGCTGGGGCGGCGGCGCCTTGCTGTTGGCTCTCGCGCCGCTGCTGTGGGTGTGGATCTGCTTGCCCGCCGCGGGCGAGGCCGAGCCGCCGAGCGCCCAGCCCGCGGTGGTGCAGCTGGTGGCCTTGCAGGCGCGCGCGCCGACGCCGAAGGCGGACCAGCCGGTGGCGCAACAGCGGCAGATGGCCAGCGCCGCGTCCCGGGCGCGCGCCGGCGAGCGCGCGCTGGTGAAGTTGGCGCGCAATGACGAAGCCAGGCAGAGCGTGGCCTTGCAGGCGCGGCGCGGCGGCGCGCCCGGCGAAGCCGACGCCGATGGCGCCAGCCCGCCGGCCAGGAGCGCCGAATCGGCGTCGTCGGCCAAGGCGCCGCAGCGCGCCGACGACACCGCCGCCGCGCAGAACAGCGACGGCAGCGCCCGCAACGCCGATTGGGAGGGGCGGGTGCTGGGCCACCTGGCTAGCCACAAGCGCTATCCGGAAGACGCGCTCAGCCGCCGCCGCGGCGGCATCGCCAAAGTGGAGGTGACGCTGGACGCCGGCGGGCGGGTCAAGAGCGCCAGCCTGGCGGCCGGCAGCGGCACCCTGTCGCTGGACCGCGAGGCGCTGGCGGTGCTGCGCCGCGCGCAACCGCTGCCCGCGCCGCCGCCGGAGCGCTTGGTCGACGGCCAGATCCGCATCGTACTGCCCATCCATTTTGACCTGAACCAGGCCGGATGACCGGCCGCCGCGAGCGACGATGAACCCTATTCTTTCCCTTGCCGCATTGGCGGGCCTCTGCCTGTGCGCCGCGCTGGCGCGCGCCGACGCGCCGCCCCGGGCTCCCGCCCGGCCGCAGACCTTGAGCGCCCACGGCGACGCGCGCGTCGATTCCTACGCCTGGCTGCGCGACGACAGCCGCAGCCGGCCGGAGGTGCTGGCCCATTTGCAGGCGGAGAACCGCTACGCCGAGGCGCTGCTGGCCGGCCAGCAGCCGCTGCGCGACAAGCTGCTGGCGGAGATGCAGGCACGCGGCGCCGGCGGCGAGGCTTCGCTTCCTTATACAGAAAATGGCTGGGAATACCGCGAACGCTACCCTGAGGGCGCGCAGCAGCCGGTGTACGAGCGCCGGCCGGCTGCCGGCGGCGCATGGCGGACGGTGCTGGACGCCGCCGAACGGGCCAAGGGCAAGCGCTACTACCGGCTGGGCGGCTGGCAGCTGTCGCCGGACGGGCGCTATCTGGCGGTGGCCGAGGACGTTCGGGGCGACGGCGCGCAACAGCTGGCGCTGCGCGATCTGGCCAGCGGCGAGTGGCTGCCGCTTGGCGACCGCAAGGCCGGCGCCGAGATGGTCTGGTCCGCCGACGGCCGCGCGCTGTGGTATGTCGCCGTGGCCCCGGACACCTACCGCCCCAGCCGCATCTACCGCCACACTGTCGGCGGCAAGGCAGACGCGCTGGTGTTCGAGGAGAAGGACGAGGCCTATACCGTCAGCCTGTCTTCCAGCGCCTCGCGCCGCTACGCGCTGATCGCCGTCGCCGGCAGCGACAGCAGCGAGGCCTGGCTGCTGGACGCGCAGGACGCCGGCGCCCCGGCCAAGCGGTTCGCCGCGCGCCGGCCGGGCCGCGAATACTATCTGGATCATTACCGCGGCGCGTTTTATCTGCGCGCCAATCCGGACCCGGCCGGCTTCGGCCTCTACCGCAGCGCCGCGCCCGGCGCGGCGTGGCGCGCGCTGATCGCGCCCGGCGCCGACCGCGAGGTGGAAAGCTTTCTGCTGTTGAAGCGCCATCTGATCGTCAAGGAGCGGCATGACGGCCTGAGCCGGGTGCGCGCGATCGCCTGGCGGGACGGCGCGAGCCGGACGCTGCCGCTGCCGGACCCGGCTTACCGCGTCTGGTTCGACCGCAATCCGGACCCGGACAGCGGGCGGCTGCGCTACCGCTACTCGTCGCTGACCACGCCGACCTCCACCTGGGAGTGGAACCTTGCCAACGGCAAGACCCGCGCCTTGTGGCAACCCAGGCTGGCCGGCTATCGCGCCGCCGATTATCGCAGCGAGCGGCTGTGGATACGCGCCCGCGACGGCGAGCGGGTGCCGGTGTCGCTGGTCTACCGCCGGGGCCTGCTGGCCAAGGGCGGCAATCCGCTGTTGCTGTACGGCTACGGCGCTTACGGCATGAGCATGGACGCCGCCTTCAGCGCGCCGCGCGTCAGCCTGCTGGACCGGGGCTTCGTGTTCGCCATCGCCCACGTGCGCGGCGGCGGCGAGCTGGGCCGGCGCTGGCACGAGGCCGGCCGCCTGGCCAACAAGCAGAACAGCTTCAATGATTTCGTCGACGCCGCCCGCGAACTGGCGCGGCGGGGCTACGGCCGGCCGGATCAGTTGTACGCGATGGGCGGCAGCGCCGGCGGCCTGCTGATCGGCGCGGCCTTGAACCAGGCGCCGGACCTGTTCCGCGGCGCGGTGGCCCAGGTGCCCTTCGTCGACGCGCTGTCCAGCATGCAGGACCCGTCCTTGCCGCTGACGGTGGGCGAGTACGGAGAATGGGGCAATCCGGCCGATGCCGACGCCTATCGCCGACTGCGCGACTACAGTCCGGTAGACAACGTCGGCGCGGGGCCGTACCCGCATTTGTTGGTGACCGCCGGCCTGCATGATCGCCAGGTGCCGTACTGGGAGCCGGCCAAGTGGGTGGCGCGGCTGCGCGAGCGGCAATGGCCGGGCCAGCAGTTGGCGCTGATCACCGAGATGGAGGCCGGCCACCGCGGCCAGTCCGGCCGCGTGTCCCGGCTGGCGGCCAACGCCCGCGAATACGCGTTTTTACTGACTCTGTCGGGCTGGCGCGAACCGTGAGCCTGGTTTTATTCCGCCGCCGGCGGGGCGATCAGCCCCGCGCGGCCCTGATCTCCACGTCGCTCTCCTGTTTCCTGCTGTCCGAACGTACGCGCCCCTGGCAGGGCGGTTCGGACAGCGATCACTTTGGAGAGTCAGACAGTGAACAAAAAAATGATGGCGCATTGGGTGAGCGCCGCGATGGCGGTATGCGGGCAATCGGCGCTGGCGGCCGACGCGACGCAGGCCGACGGCAAGGTGGCGTTCCGGCCGCTGGTGGTCAGCGGCAGCGCGGCGGGCGGCGCGGAGGCTGACGGCGACCGCGCCGAGAAGCGCGCGCTGGAGAAGCCGGGCGGGCTCAGCAGCCGCGGCGAGAACACCCGTTCCGAGTTTTTGGACGCCGTGCTGCGCGGCATGCCCGGCGTGTACACCCAGATCGACCCCAACCAGGGCGCAGTCAGCGTCAATATCCGCGGCATGAGCGGCCTGGGCCGGGTCAACACCATGATAGACGGCGTCAGCCAGAACTACTTCGGCAGCGCGCCGTCGGAGCTGGCCCATGGCGGGGTGCCGACCAGCTCCTTCGGCGCGCTGATCGACCCCAACTTCATCGTCGGCGTGGATGTGGAGCGCGGCGGCTCGGCCGGCGGCAACGGCATCAACGCGCTGGCCGGCAGCGCCAACTTCCGCACGTTGGGCGTGGACGACGTGCTGCGCGAGGGCAAGCGCTACGGCGCGCGCGCCAAGTACATGACCGGCAACAACGGCCTGGGCCGCAGCGGCATGGTGGCCGGCGCGACGCGCCAGCAACTGGGCGACTGGGGCGAATTCGGCCTGGTCGGCGCGATCAGCAGCAGCTCCAGCAGCGGCACCTACCGCAACGGCTCCGGCGTCGACAGCACCGAGTTCGGCTTCGGCGGCGACCAGAGCTTCAGCCAGAACCCGCAATCGCAGCTGTTCAAGGCCGAATGGCGGCCCAATGCCCGCCACTTCGCCGAGCTGTCGGCGCGGCGCTACCGCAACCACTTCACCAAGCGCGACATCCAGAGCGACGACTACGCGCTGAAGTACCGCTACACGCCGCTGTCGGAATGGGTGGACCTGACGGCGCTGGCCAGCCACGGCAAGGGCAAGCAGGGCTATATGCCGGGCGCGCTGATCAACTTCACCCATACCAGCACCGAGAACGTCAACGACAGCCTGAGCCTGGACAACGCCAGCCGCTTCGACCTGTGGGGCGGCGACGCCACGCTGCGGACCGGCGCCAAATGGCAGCGCAACCGTTTCGTGCGCAATGTGTTCAGCGACATCGACGATCCGGAAACCGCGCAACAGGCGATAGAGAACAACCCGTTCGCGCCGGCCGGCAAGCAGGAGATGCGCTCGCTGTTCGCCAGCCTGGACTACCGCTACGGCATCTTCAACGTGGTCGGCGGCTTCAACTACACCCGCTTCGAGCTGGGCGGCCACAAGCCCGCCTGCCGCGACGACCTGCGCTGCTTCCCGCAGGGCGCGGCCGGCATCAGCCTGAAGGAACGCTATTTCGATCCGTCGCTGCTGGTCTCGGCCGAGGTGGCGCCGTGGTTCCAGCCCTTCGCCAGCGCGGCGCGCACCTCGCGCGGGCCGAATCCGCAAGAGGTGTTCTTCGCCAACTCCGGCGCCGACTCGATGAACCCCTTCCTCAAGGGCGAGCGCGCCGACACCGTGCAACTGGGCTTCAACTCGATGTTCCGCGGCCTGCTGGGGCGCGACGACACGCTGCGGCTGAAGCTGCTGGGCTACCGTTCCAGGATCGACAACTACATCAGCAGCACGGCGTTCCGCATCTGCAAGGAAGGCGCGCGCTGCAGCTTCGCCGACGTCAACACCGGCAGGGCGGAGGAGGCCGAGATCAGCGACACCATGTACGTCTACACCAACACGGTGTCGCCGGTGCGCACCCGCGGCTGGGAGCTGGAGGCCAATTACGACGCCGGCTTCGTCTACGCGCGCCTGTCGTACAGCCGCGAGCGCACCAGCCAGCCGCCGTCCATCGCCGCCGCCAACTTCAACTTCGGCGACATCACCGAGCTGCCTTCCAGCTATTACTCGCTGGACGTCGGCGCGCGGCTGCTGGAGCGCAAGCTGGAGCTGGGGGCGATCTTCCGCAAGGATGGCGAGAGCTACCGCATCAACGTCGATCGCAATACGGACGCCATCACCGGCGACGTGGAGAAGGAACAGCAGAACCCGACGCCGACGCTGATCGACCTGTACGCCAACTACAAGCTGAACAAGCAGCTGACCTTGCGCGCCGGCGTCAGCAATCTGACCAACCGCAGCTACTCGGCGCCGCTGAACGTGATGAACGCGATGCCGCTGCAATCCACCGACTGGACGCCCAACGCCACCGGCCGCGGCCGCGCGTATTCGGCCACCGTGGAATGGCGCTACTGAGCGTTTTCAGATAGCCCGGACGTAAAAAAGCCGACTGCTAGGCAGTCGGCTTTGTCTTGCTCGGGCCGGGAATCAGCCGCGCTGGACGGCGGGCTTGCCGGACGGCGCGTTGTCGCGCTGCATCTCTTCGACCAGCTTCGGATCGTGCTCGTCGCGCAGGTAGCGGGTGTACCAGCCGCTGTTGACGCCCCAGAAGTAGAAGCCCAGCGCGGCGGCGGCCACCACGGCCATGTCCGCGCCGTACGGCAGGATGCCGAGGCCGCCGAAATCGGTGCTGCCGATCCAGGACAGCAGCGCCATCGTCGGCAGGTAGAGCACCATCCACATCGCGCCCTTCAGCTCGCGGGAGAATTCCGGCCAGCCAGCCTTGGCCTGGTACCAGATGTAGACCGGCAGCGCGGCCACGATCAGGAACAGGATCTGGCCGGTCAGCGGCCAGCGCGCCCAGTACAGCACCAGCGAGGCGCAGACGAAGGCGAACGGCGCGACGATGTTCAGGCCGGCCAGGCGCAGCGGGCGCGGCAGCTCCGGCGCGCAGCGGCGCAGCGCGGCGGCGCTGATCGGGCCGGTCAGGTAGGAGATCACGGTCGCCACCGAGATCACCGCCGCCAGCGTGCCCCAGCCGCGGAAGAAGAACAGGAACACGAAGGACACCGCCAGGTTGAACCACATCGCCGGACGCGGGATGCGGTACAGCGGGTGGATGCGGCCGAAGATCTCCGGCATGGTGCCGTTGCGCTGCATGCCGTAGATCATGCGCGAAGTGGACGCCATATAGGTGGCGCCGGTGCCGCTGGGGCTGACGAAGGCGTCGAAATACAGGGTCATCATCAGCCAGTTCAGGCCCAGCGCCATCGCCAGCTGGGCGAACGGCGAGCTGAAGTCCAGGCCTTTCCAGCCGTGCGCCAGCTCGGACGGCGACAGCGCGCCGAGGAAGGCCACTTGCAGCGCGACGTAGATCACCGCGGCCAGGAGGATGGAGCCGACCACGCCGAAAGGCACGCTCTTGCCCGGATTGCGGGCTTCGCCGGCCAGGTTGATCGGGCTCTGGAAGCCGTTGAAGCTGAACACGATGCCGCTGGTGGCCACCGCGGTCATCACGCTGGCCCAGCCGAACGGCGCGAAGCCGCCCAGCGCCGGGTTGTTCAGGTTTTCCGAGTGGAAGCCGCTGTAAACCAGCGCGCCCACCGTCACCGCCGGCACGATCACCTTGAAGATGGTGATGGCGCTGTTGGCCTTGGCGAACAGCTTCACGCCCCAGTAGTTGAGCAGGAAGTAGGCGATCACCAGCACGGCGGCGAAGGACAGGCCGACGGTGCTCAATTCGCCGTTGCGGTACAGGTTATGGGCCCATTCGTAGGGCCAGGTGCTCATGTATTGCACCGAGGCTTCGGCCTCGATCGGAATCACCGACACGATGGCGATCCAGTTGGCCCAGGCGGCGATGAAGCCGAGCAGCGAGCCGTGCGAGTAGCGGGCGTAGCGCACCATGCCGCCCGATTCCGGGAACATGGCGCCCAGTTCGGCGTAGCTCAGCGCGATGGAAAGAATGATCACCATGCCGACGAGCCAGGCGACGATGGCGGCCGGGCCGGCGATCTGCGCGGCGTGAGCGGCGCCGAACAGCCAGCCGGAACCAATGATGGAGCCAAGACCGGTGAGCATCAGCGCGATCGGGCCGATATGGCGGGAATGTTGTTGTTGCAAGGGCGAATCTCCTGTCATTTGAACGATGACGGGCAACAGCCGCCCCGGAAGCGGCGCGCGCGCGCCGGACGTGTCCGGGGGAGGTTGCCCACATAGCCGGGTGGGCCCGGTCTTATGTAAATCGCGCCTGCCGGGCAGGCGGACCGCGTCGGCGCGGACGGCGAAGCGGCCGGCGGATGTCGAAGCCGGCGTGACGGAGCAAATCATGATGCTGCGCCCGGATGCGGGCGCAAGGCCGAATTTTGTCCGACATGCCGACCCGAAATTTCGGGTGCGCGGATTGTAACGTAATGTGAACAATTTTTGTTACTTACTTATATGTCTTGAAATCTTTACGTCATGTTACTTGGCTAAGATGAGGGCCCCGAAGTCTCGCGCAGCACCCGCCATGTCCCTGATCAAACGCCTGTGGCTGACCATAGCCTTCACCCTGGCCAGCCTGGCGCTGGCGATGGCGCTGACCGGCCAGCAGCTGTATTCCTTCACCCGCCATGTCGACAACTACAACCGCCTGCAACAGCTGGCGGCAAATCTGCAACAGTTGAAGGCCGTGTCGCTGTCGTTTTCCCGCGCCGATCCCTTGCTGCCGGAAACCGCCGAGCGGTTGAAGCAGGCCGAGCGGCAGGTGGCCGGCCTTCGGCGCGACATCCATGACGCCTTGCTTGCGGCAGGCTCCGGCGCCTTCGACGGCGCGCTGCGCGATCGCTGGCAGGCTTACGCCGCCAATCTGGGCAGCGCGATCTGCATCGCCGAGACCGCGCCGCAGGACGCGCTGTCGATTCCGGAGCAGGCCTACCAGAACGATCTGGCGCCGCTGGTCGCGCAGATCGACGCCCAATTGAAGCTGCGCGACGGCGAGCTGGCGCAGGAAAAAGCCGGCCTGGCCGCGGCGCTGTCGCGTCTGGCGCCGCTGATCCTGGGGCCGCTGGCCTTGGCCAGCGCGCTGGTGGTGCTGATCCAGCTGACGCTGGCGCGCCGGCTGCGCCGCCAGCTGGCGGCGATGGCCCAGGCCGCCGACGCGCTGGGCGAAGGCAATCTGGCCGTGCGCCTGCCCGACAGCGGCGGCGACGAGCTGGCGCACGCGGCGTCGCGGATCAACCGATTCCTCGACCACTTGGCGGGGCTGCTGGACGAGGTGCGCCGCCACGCCGGGGCCAACCAGGACGACAGCCGCCGGCTGCAGCTGCTGACACGGCAGAGCGCCGACGCCAGCCGGCAGCAGACGCAGAAAAGCCAGCTCAGCAACGAGGCGGCGGCGGAGATCGCCGGCCACGCGGAGCGGGTGGGGCAGCATATCGAGGCGGCGCTGGACTGCTCGCGCGGGGCGGCGGTGGCCACCGCCCAGGCGCGCCGCCAGGGCGAGCACAATGCGGCGACGATGGGCCTGCTGGCCGAACGCATCGCCACCGCCAACCAGGAAATGCAGACGCTGGGCCAGGCGCTGTCGGCGATCGGACAGATCAGCGCGCTGATCCGCGACGTGGCCGAGCAGACCAATCTGCTGGCCCTGAACGCGGCGATCGAGGCGGCGCGCGCCGGCGAGGCCGGACGCGGTTTCGCGGTGGTGGCCGGAGAGGTGAGGAAGCTGTCCGAGCGCACCGCCTCCGCCACCAGCGGCATCTTCGACAGCCTGCGGCAGATGGAGCAGGCCAAGGGCGCGCTGGGCGAGGCGGTGGCCGCGGCCGGCAGGGCCGGACGGGATGGCCAGGACGCCCAGCAGGCGCTGGACGGCGCCCTGGCCACGGTGGACCGGGCCTTGGCCGGGCTGGGCGGCTTGATGGCCGACATCGGCGCGGCGGGCGAGCGGCAGACCCAGGCCGGCGGCAATATTCGCCAGCACGGCCATGAGCTGGCCAGCCTGGCGCTGCATATCGAGCAGCAGATGCGCGAGGCCGAGCCGCTGATGGAGCAACTGGCGGAATCCGCCGGCGGACTCAACCAGGCGCTGGCCTGGTTCAGGCTGGAGGCGCCGGCCGGCCGCGCGGCTGAGCGGACGATGATCCCGCGCGGGCGGGCGCGGCTGTCGCCGGCTTAGCGGCGGTCCGGGAAGACCGCGGGCCGGGGCTTGCGGCGCACCACCACAGTGCGCGCCAGCTTGTCGTGCCAGCCCTGCTTGCGGGCGTCTATGCCGACCCACACTAGGCCCAGGCCGCAGGGGATGATGGAGACGAAGTAGCCGAGGTAGCGCAGCGCGGCCTGACCCGGCGTCAGCGGCGCGCCGGTGTCGGCGTCCACCACCCGCGCGCCCAGCATCATCTTGCCCGGCGTCGCGCTCTTGTAGATCCAGAACAGGATGACGGCGACGGCCGGCAGCAGGTAGTTGACCAGAAATTCCGCCAGCGAGCCGGCACCGCTCAGTTCGGCCAGGTCCGGCAGCCCGCCGCCGGATGCCGCCTCGCGTCCGGCCAGCAGCCACAGCAGCGGCACCGACACGATCAGCAGCAGGATGGTGTCGGCCAGGCAGGCCAGCACCCTGGCCCAGAAACCGACGTATTCCAGTTCTTCTTCAGGGACTTGCGGCGAATCCGCCATCGCTCACTCCTCCAGATTGACCTTGTGCTTGTCGGCCACGCGCAAGTAATGTTCGGCCGAATACTTGAAGTAGGCCAGTTCCTTGTCGGTCAGCGGCCGCGCCTGCTTCACCGGGTTGCCCAGGTACAGGTAGCCGGATTCCAGCCGCTTGCCCGGCGGCACCAGGCTGCCGGCGCCGACCAGCACCCGGTCCTCGATCACCGCGCGGTCCAGCACGATGCTGCCGATGCCGATCAGTACCTCGTCGCCTATGGTGCAGCCGTGCAGCGTCACGTGGTGGCCGATGGTGACGCGCTTGCCGATGATCAGCGGCGCGCCCTCCGGATCGGCGGCGCTTCGGTGGCTGACGTGCAGCATCGCGAAGTCCTGCACATTGCTGTTTTCGCCGATGTGGATGCGGTTGACGTCGCCGCGGATCACCGCGCACGGCCAGACCGAGGCGCCGGCCTCCAGCGTCACCTCGCCGATGACGACGGCCGCCGGATCGATGTAACAGCCGTCGGCGATCTCAGGATGATGGCCGTCGTACTGGCGGATATTGCTTTTCATCGTTTCGTCCTTATCTCTGTGACCATGCATTGTGCCGGCCGCGGGCGCCCGCGCGCAAATTCCCTTATCATAATCAGCCCGCCCCGACAGGATGTTGAAGCCATGAGCCAGAACCCCTTACTTGATTTCTCCGACCTGCCGCGCTTCGACGCCATCAAGCCGGAGCACATCACCCCGGCCCTCGACGTATTGCTGGCCGACGCCCGCGCCGCGATAGACGCCGTGGTCGCCGCCGGCGGCGACAGCTGGGACGCGGTGGTGGAGCCGCTGACCGACGCCACCGAGAAGCTCGGCCGCGCCTGGGGCGTGGTCGGCCATCTGAACGGCGTGGTGGGCAACACCGAGGGCCTGCGCGAGGCGTACAACGCCGAAATCCCGCGCATTTCCGCCTTCTTCACCGAGCTGGGACAAAACCTGGACCTGTTCGCCCGCTTCAAGGCGGTGGCGGCCAATCCTGAATTCGCCGCCGCCAGCGCCGCGCAGAAGAAAGTGATCGAAAACGACCTGCGCGACTTCCGCCTGGCCGGCGCCGAGCTGCCGGACGCGCAGAAGGCGCGCTTCGCCGAGCTGTCCAGCCGGCTGGCCGAGCTGTCCAACCAGTTCTCGCAGCATGTGATGGACGCCACCGACGGCTTCAGCCTGTACATCGACGACGTTGCCGAGCTGGCCGGCATCCCCGAGGACACCCTGGCCATGTACGCCGCGATGGCCGAGGCCGACGGCCAGCCGGGCAAGTACAAGCTGGGCCTGCAGTTCCCGCTGCTGTTCCCGGTGCTGCAGTACGCCGACAACCGCGCCCTGCGCGAGAAGCTGTATGAGGCCAACGCCAAGCGCGCGTCGGAATTCGGCCCGGCCGAGCAGGACAACGGCCCGCTGATCCGCGAGAAGCTGAAGCTGGCCGCCGAAGAGGCGCAGCTGCTGGGCTTCGCCGACTACGCCGAGCTGTCGCTGTACACCAAGATGGCGGAAAGCCCGCAGCAGGTGATCGACTTCCTGCGCGACCTGGCCCGCCGCGCCAAGCCCTACGCCGAGCAGGACCGCGCCGAGCTAGAAGCCTTCGCCCGCGACGAGCTGGGCCTGGACGCGCTGCAGGCCTGGGACATCAGCTACGCCAGCGAGAAGCTGCGCGTCGCCCGCTACGCCTTCTCCGAGCATGAAGTGAAGCAGTATTTCCCCGAGCCCAAGGTGCTGCAAGGCCTGTTCGGCGTGGTCGGCACCCTGTACGGCGTGCGCTTCGCCGAGCGCCAGGTCGCCGCCTGGCACCCGGACGTGCGCTACTTCGAGATCTTCCAGGGCGACACCCTGCTGGGCGGTTTCTACCTCGATCTCTACGCCCGCGACGGCAAGCGCCCGGGCGCGTGGATGGACGATGTGCGCGGCCGCCGCCGCAAGGGCGGAGAGGTGCAGACCCCGGTGGCTTACCTGGTGTGCAATTTCAGCCGCCCGGTGGGCGACAAGCCGGCCTATTTCACCCACGACGAGGTGATCACCCTGTTCCACGAGTGCGGCCATGGCCTGCACCACCTGCTGACCCGCATCGAGGTGGCCGGCGTGGCCGGCATCAGCGGCGTGGAGTGGGACGCGGTCGAGCTGCCCAGCCAGTTCATGGAAAACTTCTGCTGGGAATGGGACGTGCTGCAGGGCATGACCGCGCACAGCGAAAGCGGCCAGCCGCTGCCGCGCGAGCTGTACGACAAGATGATCGCCGCCAAGAACTTCCAGTCCGGCATGCAGATGGTGCGCCAGCTGGAGTTTTCCTTGTTCGACATGCTGCTGTACACCGCCGGCAATCCGGATAGCGTGGACTGGCTGGCGCTGCTGGAGCAGGTGCGCGACGAGGTGGCGGTCAACCGCCCGCCGGCCTACAACCGCTTCCCCAACAGCTTCAGCCATATCTTCGGCGGCGGCTACGCGGCCGGCTACTACAGCTACAAGTGGGCCGAGGTGCTGTCGGCCGACGCCTACGCCGCGTTCGAGGAAGCCGGCGGCGCCAATCCGCAGGTGGGCCGCCAGTTCTGGGACGAGATCCTGGCCGTCGGCGGCAGCCGCCCGGCGCTGGAATCCTTCCGCGCCTTCCGCGGCCGCGACCCGGAAATCGACGCCTTGCTGCGTCATTCCGGCATGGCGCCGGAGGCGGCGTAAAAAAAAATCAAACTTTAGGAACTCGCCTGGAATAGTCCGGCTCTAATCTTTTGCTCAGGGTTGTCTTCCGGAGCAGCAAGCGAGCCAGACGCGTATCAGGGGTAGTGATATAGTGTCTATTGACGCCTCCGCCGACTGCGGAGGCGCTTTTTTTTGCCTTGCCGGCGGCGAGGCGCGAAAATCCCTCAACAGTCGGGCCGGCTGCTGCTATCGTGTCGGCTTTCATCCTTTCCCATTCTGGAGTTCTCGCCGATGCGTTTTGCCACCTGGAACGTCAATTCCCTGAAAGTCCGCCTGCCGCAGGTGCTGCAGTGGCTGGCCGACACCGGCGTCGAAGTGCTGTGCCTGCAGGAGCTGAAGATGGACCAGGACGCTTTCCCGCTGGCGGAGATCGAGGCGGCCGGCTACCGCGCGGTCTGGTTCGGCCAGAAGACCTACAACGGCGTCGCCATCCTGGCGCGGGCGCCGCTGGAGATGACGGACGTGGTCGCCGGCATTCCCGGCTACGGCGACGAGCAGCGCCGGGTGATCGCCGCCACCGTGGACGGCGTGCGGGTGATCTGCGGCTACTTCGTCAACGGCGAGGCGGTGGATTCGCCCAAGTACCCGTACAAGCTGGAATGGCTGTCCAAGCTGGAAGGCTACGTCGCCGCCGAGCTGGCCAGGCATCCGAACCTGCTTTTGCTGGGCGATTACAACATCGCGCCGGAAGACCGCGACGTCTACGATCCGGAAGGCTGGCACGAGCAGGTGCTGTGCAGCACGCCGGAGCGCGACGCTTTCCGCCGCCTGATCGCGCTGGGCCTGTCCGACAGCTTCCGCCTGTTCAACCAGGAGGAAAAGCAGTACAGCTGGTGGGATTACCGCCAGATGATGTTCCGCCGCAACAAGGGCGTGCGCATCGACCACATTCTGGTCAGCGACGCGCTCAAGCCCCGCGCGCAGGCCTGCGAGATCGACAAGGCGCCGCGCAAGTGGGAGCGCCCGTCCGACCACACCCCAGTGGTGTTGACGCTGGCCGATTGAGCGGCCCGTTTCGCCAGCCAGACGGCCCGGCCTTGCGCCGGGCCGTTCGCTTTGGCGCGCCGCGCGGTTGCCGCGGGACGGAATCGGCGCTTATAACGACGTTGGAATATGCCTTGCGCGTGGCCGGACCAAGGTTTGGCCTGGCTCAAGCCGAGGGGAGAAGACGCTTGTTAAGCTGGTTCCATCACTGATAACCGGTAACCCACCATGACCACACTGAACACGCGCGCGCGCGCAGGCGACCCCTACTACCAGGATGTTCCGGACTACATGACCGAGGTCTACGACTGGGCCTACGTCAACCCGCGCAAGGCCAGGCTGCTGGACCACAAGCTGGTGGTGCGCACGCTGCTGTTCGGCAACGACCAGCGGCTGATGCGCGCCTATCTCGATGAAATCCGCTCCGGAGAGCGGGTGTGGCAGGTCGCCCACGTCTACGGCGACCTGGTGCAGCGCGCGGCGGCGCGGGTGGGCGCGCGCGGCCGCTTCACGCTGACCGACGTCACCCCCATCCAGGTGGAACTGGCCGAGGGCAAGCTGGCCGGCGTGTCGCAGGCCAAAGTGGTGCGCGCCGACGCGGCCCGCTTCCAGGCGGAACAGCGGCCGGACCTGGCATGCAGCTTCTTCCTGCTGCACGAGGTGCCGGAAGGGATGAAGTCGGCCATCGTCGACAATATGCTGGCCCAGGTGGCGCCGGGCGGCCGGGCGATGTTTGTCGATTACCACCGCCCCCGCCCATGGCAGCCGATAGGCTGGCTGCTCAAATGGGTGAACCGCGCGCTGGAGCCGTTCGCCGAGGCATTGTGGAACAAGGAGATCGCCGCCTACGCGCGCGAGGCGGAGCGGTTCGACTGGCGCAAGCGCACCGTGTTCGGCGGCGTGTACCAGATCGTGGTCGCGCAACGGCGCGATTAAGCGCGGCGCGGCAAGCCGCGCCGACAGTGCGCAATGTCGAGCGGGGGCCAACGTTCGGCATAGTGGGCAAAACCGCTGAGCCAAGACGCGCCGACGCAGATAGTACGGCAAGGAGGCGGAACGCAGGATCAGCGGTTTTGTCCCTTGTACGTCGCGTTACATGGCCTTACAAGGCGCTAACAGACGGGGGGGAGGGGCAGGACTAGGATACGTCTCAAGGAAACACCAAACACGGTGCCTTGCGGAGGTGGAAGCCTCCGTTACCGACCTGGAGATGAAATCATGAAAAAGCTGACCCTTCTTGCCCTGTCCGCCGTATTCGGCCTGAGCTCCGCCGCAGGTTTCGCCGCACAGGTCGTTCCGGCTTCCGCTCCCGCCGCCAAGGCAGCCCCGGCCGCCAAAAAGGCCGAGAAAAAGACCCCGGCCAAGATCCACCACGCCAAGAAAGGCGAAAAGGTAGGCGCTTCCGCGCCGCAGAAGGCTCAAGCCGCCAAGGCCGAAGCTTCCGCTCCGGCGAAGAAGGCCGCTCACAAGCACGCCAAGAAGCACGCCGCCAAGAAGGAAGCTTCCGCGCAGAAGGCTCAGGCCGCCAAGTCCGACGCTTCGGCCCCGGCCAAGAAGGCCCACAAGACCCACGCCAAGAAGCACGCCGCCAAGAAGGAAGCTTCCGCGCAGAAGGCGCAGGCCGCGAAGTCCGACGCTTCGGCGCCGGCCAAGAAGGCTCACAAGACCCACGCCAAGAAGCACGCCGTGAAGAAGGAAGCTTCCGCGCAGAAGGCCCAGGCCGCCAAGTCCGACGCTTCGGCGCCGGCCAAGAAGGCTGGCAAGCCGCACGCCAAGAAGGCTCATAAGGCTGCCGCTTCGGCCGCCAAGTAAAAACCAGATCGCAGTCTGGCTCGCATAAAAACTGGGGAGGCTCGCGCCTCCCCTTGTTTTTTGCCGATATCCGCTCTGTTCATCGTCCGTCCGGAAGGGCCGGGACGGGCAAAAAAACGCCCCGCAAGTTTTAGTTTGCGGGGCGTTTTCGCGTCTGCGCGCGGCGGACGGACGGATTACTTCTCGACGAAGGCGCGCTCGATCGCGTAATCGGCCGGCTCGCCCATGCGCGGGGATTCCTTGAAACCCATGCCGTTCAGGATTTCGCACAGATCGTGCAGCATGCTCGGGCTGCCGCAGATCAGCACGCGGTCGTGCTCCGGATTCAGCTGCGGCAGGCCGATGTCGGCGCACAGCTTGCCGTTGGTGATCAGGTCGGTCAGGCGGCCCTGGTTGCGGAACGGCTCGCGGGTGACGGTCGGGTAGTAGATCAGCTTTTCACGCACCATCTCGCCGAAGAATTCGTTTTCCGGCAGTTCCTTGGTGATGTAGTCGTGATAGCCGAGTTCGCTGACCCAGCGCACGCCGTGGGTCAGGATCACCTTGTCGTAGCGCTCGTACACGTCCGGGTCCTTGATGATGGACATGAACGGGGCGAGGCCGGTGCCGGTGGACAGCAGGTACAGGTTCTTGCCCGGCAGCAGGTTGTCCTGCACCAGGGTGCCGGTGGGCTTCTTGCTGATCATGACGGTGTCGCCGACCTGCAGGTGCTGCAGGCGGGAAGTCAGCGGGCCGTCCTGCACCTTGATGCTGTAGAACTCCATGTGCTCTTCGTAGTTGGAGCTGACGATGGAATAAGCGCGCATCAGCGGCTTGCCGTTCACCTCCAGGCCTATCATCACGAATTGGCCGTTGATGAACCGCAGGCCCGCGTCGCGGGTGCAGGTGAAGCTGAACAGCGTGTCGTTCCAGTGATGGACGGACAGGACCTTTTCAGCGGTCAGATTAGGAGAGGACATAAGCTCGTGCGACTCACAAAATTTAAAGATCGGACAATATTGTGCTGCAAAGATTCTAACCCGTTTGCCCGCCCCCTGCTTGTTCGCGCGGCTTCGGGTGTTGTATGGCGGCATGCTTGCCTGTGCTTGGGACGGCGCCGCGCCGGCGTGGAGCCGGGGTGGACGCGATCGTGAATGGCGCCTGGCGGATTGTCCAGGCCGTGGCGCGCGGTTGCAGCATGGTAACTGACAGCGCATAGCGTGCGGAAGATTGTTTGCTGATTTTTTTATCGTTTTCCGTTATTTGGACGTGCTATAGCGGGCAGCGCTTGATCTGAAGCAAAGAGGGCGTCCCGGTGTCGGGACGCCCTCTTGAGTGAATTAAGGGGGATTTTACATCGCGGCCGCGCCGCCTGAACCGTTCATGGCGCGGGCCTGTCTGCGACAAGGCGTGCGTTGAAGCCTGCACGCCACCCTGAAGCAGGGCGCTGCGAACACACCGCTCTGGCCGGCGCATCGATGATGCGCCCGCGACGGGCGCTTGGACGGAAATATCGCTTCCGGGTACTGCCGGTACTGCCCATGCGCCGGGCCGTCAATCGCGATGAAGGCAGGCTTGCCTGGGGCCGCGGAGAGATGCATCCGTCCTGGATGCTGGTTGGGCATTGCTGACACCTCCGGTGCCGACCGCCGCTCCGTAGCGTGGGCGCGGTCGCAATGCCAATTCATGCGCGGTTCCGCCGGACAAGCTCGCCAAGACATCCGAGCTTTCCGCGTGCTTCAATTTTTGAAATATAGCGCTTACAGCTGATGAAGCAAGGCGCATTTAATCGGCGATGGGGCTCAGGCCGGCGGATGCGGCGGCATTGGGGCGCAGGTGGGATTCGAACTGGCGGCTGGCGGCCTGCCAGGAATAGCTTTCAGCCACCCGGCGCACATGGCCGCGGTCCAGTTCCAGCGCCTTCAGGCAGGCGGCGCGCAGGTCCCAGTCCAGCACGCCGGCGCCGGAGTCGCCGACCACGTCCAGCGGGCCGGCCACCGGGAAAGCGGCCACCGGCGCGCCGCAGGCCATCGCCTCCAGCAGCACCAGGCCGAAGGTGTCGGTGAGGCTGGGGAAGACGAACACGTCGGCGGCGCGGTAGAAGCGGGCCAGCTCCTGCTGCGGGAACACGCCGGCGAAGTACACGTCCGGGTACTGCTGTTTCAGCCGGGGCAGCAGCGGGCCGTCGCCGACCACCCATTTGCTGCCGGGCAGGTCCAGCTTCAGGAAGGCTTCGATATTCTTCTCCACCGCCACCCGGCCGATGTAGACGAAGCGCGGCGGGTTGGATTCGTCCAGCCTCTGGCGCTCGCCGGGGCTGAACATCGCGGTGTCCACGCCGCGGCCCCACAGCTTGACGTTGCCGAAGCCGCGCGCCTCCAGGTCGGTGGCGATGGAGCGGGTGGGCACCATCACCGCCTGCGAGGCGTTGTGGAAACGCCGCATCCAGGCGTAGCTGGCGGCGAGCGGCAGCCGGCAGCGGGCGTGGATGTATTCCGGGAAGCGGGTGTGGTAGGCGCTGGTGAAGGCCAGGCCCTCGCGCAGGCAGAAGCGGCGCGCGGCCAGGCCCAGCGGGCCCTCGGTGGCGATGTGGATCGCGTCCGGCGCGAAGCCGGCGATGCGCTGCGCCACCTGGCGGTAGGGCAGCAGCGACAGCCGAATGTCGGGATACGTGGGGCAGGGGACGGTGCGGAATTCCAGCGGCGTGATCATGTTGACCTGGTGGCCGAAGCCATCCAGCTCGCGGACGGTTTCGGTCAGCGAGCGGACCACGCCGTTGACCTGGGGCTTCCAGGCGTCGGTGACGATCATGATGCGCATGTGGACTCCTCCGAAGGGATGGGCTCTGGCGATTCCTCGATGGATGCGCCTAGGGTCAGCGCCGTCCAGTGCAGCACTTCCAGCCGGCCGTCGGGATGTTCGACCAGCGCCGACAGGCTTTCCACCCAGTCGCCGCTGTTGCCGTACAGGATGCCGTCTATCATCCGCACTTCCGGCTTGTGGATGTGGCCGCACACCACGCCGTCGAAGCCGCGCCGCCGCGCCTCGCCGGCGAGTATGGTTTCGAACTGGCTGATGAAGTTCACCGCGTTCTTCACCTTGTGCTTCAGGTATTGCGACAGCGACCAGTAGGGCAGGCCCAGCCGGTGCCGCACCCAGTTGAAGCCGCGGTTCAGCTGCAGGATCAGCGTGTACAGATTGTCGCCGACGTAGGCCAGCCACTTGGCGTACTGGATCACGCCGTCGAACTCGTCGCCGTGCAGCACCAAGAGGCGCTTGCCGTCGGCGGTGAAGTGCTCGGCCTCGTGGCGGATGGCGACGCCGCCGAAGTTCAGCCCGCAGTACTGGCGCGCCGCCTCGTCGTGGTTGCCGGGGATGTAGATCACCTGGCAGCCCTTGCGCGCTTTGCGCAGCAGCTTTTGCACCACGTCGTTGTGGCTCTGCTTCCAGTACCAGGATTTTCTCAACTGCCAGCCGTCGACGATGTCGCCGACCAGATACAGGTATTCGGATTCGTGCTCGCGCAGGAAGTCGAGCAGGTGTTCGGCGCGGCAGCCGGCGGTGCCGAGGTGGACATCGGAAATCCAGATGCTGCGCAGTCGGCGGGAGGCGTCGGAAGCGGTATCTGGCTGCATGGCAGGTCCGTGGGCCGGGATGACGTCCCATGCTGCTATGGCGAGGTGACAGGGAAATGAGGTTTTGTTGACGGGAAGGTGAATAGTCCTATGCCGTTCAATGACAATATGGGCGGATCGGGACGGCGCTTAAGCATGGTTTAAGCTGTCAGTGGGATAAAGGACGCGGCGGCGGATAGCGGGAGGACGGATGCGGATACTGGTGGTGGAAGACGACGCGCAGATCGGCGATGGCCTGCAGATGGGCCTGCGGCAGCTGGGGTTCGCGGTGGATTGGCTGCGCGACGGCCGGCAGGCGCTGGCCGCATTGCCCGCCGCGCCTTACGACGCGGTGCTGCTGGACCTGGGGCTGCCGGGCATGGACGGCATGGACATCCTCGCCGCCTGGCGTCGCGCCGGCCGCGACGAGCCGGTGCTGGTGCTGACCGCGCGCGACGCGCTGGCCGACCGCGTCGGCGGGCTGGACGCCGGCGCCGACGACTACCTGGCCAAGCCTTTCGCGCTGGCCGAGGTGGCGGCGCGGCTGCGCGCCTTGACCCGCCGCCGCCACGGCCAGTGCGGTCCGCTGCTCAGCCACGGCAGGCTCAGCCTGGATCCGGTGGCGCGGACGGCGACGCTGGACGGCGCGCCGCTGGAGCTGACCGCGCGCGAACTGGCCTTGCTGGAGTTGCTGCTCAGCAGCAAGGGCCGGGTGCTGCCGCGCGAGTTGATCGAGGAAAAACTGTATGGCTGGGGGCAGGAATTGGAGAGCAACGCGCTGGAAGTGTATGTCCACCATTTGCGCAAGAAGCTGGGCGCGGGCTTCATCCGCACCTTGCGCGGCATAGGCTACACGCTGGGAGAGCCGGCTTGAGGCGGCCGCGCAGCCTGCAGGCCCGGCTGATGCTGGTGCTGCTGCTGATCGTGCCCGCCACCTGGCTGGCGGCGTCGGCGGCCGCGGTGTGGCTGGCCCAGCGCGAGGTGGACGAGCTGTTCGACACCCAGATGGCGCAGTTCGCCCGCCAGCTGCTGGCGATAGACGTGCATGGCATGCGGCCGGACGATCCGCCCAAGCTCAAGCACCTGCTGGCCGGCGCCGACAAGGGGCGGATGGACAACGACGACATGGGGCTGGCGATCTGGGACGCGCAGGGGCGGCAGGTGCTGTGCGACGGCCGCGGCCGCCGTTTCGACTACGAGCCGGCGCGGCGCGGTTTTCACGATTTCATCGGCCATGACCATCATCACGACTGGCGCCTGCTCTATCTGCCGGCGCCGGACGGCTCGCGCATGGTGGCGGTGGGGCAGAAGCTGGGGCTGCGGCAGGAGATGGTGTGGAGCGTGGTCAAGGCCCAGCTGCTGCCCTGGATGGTAGGGCTGCCGCTGATGCTGCTGGCCATCCTGTTCGCGCTGCGCCGCGAGCTGGCGCCGTTCCGGCGGCTGGCCGACGCGATCGCCGCGCGCGCGCCGGACGACAACAGCCCGGCGCCGGACGAAGTCCCGCTGGAGGTGCGGCCGCTGGTGCGGGCGCTGAACGCGCTGTTCGTCCGCATCGGACGGATGCTGGAGCACGAGCGGCGCTTCACCGCCGACGCCGCCCACGAGCTGCGCACCCCGCTGGCGGCGCTGCGGGTGCAGGCCGAAGTGCTGGCGCTGACGCCGGACGAGGGCGGCCGCCGCCACGCGCTGTCGCAGCTGCAGCTCGGCATCGAACGCGCTGGCCGGCTGGTGGAGCAGCTGCTGGCGCTGTCGCGGCTGGACCCGCTGCAAAACCCGCGACAGCGCGAGCCGGTGGATTGGGGACGGCTGGCCAAGGGCCTGATGGCGGAGCTGGCGGCCTCGGCCGACGGCGTGGAGTGGCGGCTGGACTGGCGCTGCGCGCCGGAGAAGGCGCTGCCGCTGGCCGGCGACGCGACCCTAATGGGGCTGATGCTGCGCAATCTGCTGGAAAACGCCTGCCGCTATGGCTCGGCCGACGGCGCGGTGGAGCTGAGGCTGGAGGCGGACGCGGTCAGCGTGCTGGACCGGGGGCAGGGCATCGCGCCGGAATGGCTGGAGCGGGTGCGCGAGCGCTTTTTCCGCCCGCCCGGCCAGGAGCAGCCGGGCAGCGGCCTGGGCCTGTCCATCGTCGAGCGCATCGCGGAATTGCATGGCCTGCGGCTGGTGTTGAGGAACCGGCCCGAAGGCGGGCTGGAGGCGAGGCTGGAGCGGGCCTGACTGCGACAATCCGCCGCAGGCGGGCCGATGCGCGCCGGGGTATGCTGTGAAGGCTGGGCGCGACAAGCGTCCGGCAGACAAAGGTTGCGAGCCCGCCATGACCCGGCGGGCTTTTTTTTATCGGCGCAACAACGGAATGAGGCGCAGGTTCAGCCGCGGGCCTGCAGCTTGTCGCGCCGGCGGTAGGCCGCCGGCGCCATGTCGCGCACCTCGCAGCTGATGGACTGCACACCCGGCAGCCGCTCGCAGACCGCGCCGACCAGCCGTTCCGCCAGCTGTCCCTTCTGATCGTCGCTGCGGCCGGCCAGGATGTGGCAGGTGATGTGGACGAAGTCCTGGTCGCGGCCGCCTACCAGGAAATCGTCGTAGGATTGAAGCCTGACCTTGATGTCGGCGCTTTGGAACAGGCCGCTGGCGTCGGTCGCCTCATGGACGGCATGCAGCAGACGGTCGATATCCGGGTGGCCGGCGATTTCGGCCGAGCATTCGATCACGCAGTGGGGCATGGGATTCTCTCTATTCTCGGTTTGGCTGGGCGGGCGCATTGAAGCGCATGCGCCAGAACAGCGCGTTGCACACGCCGCCGGCCATCGCGCCCAGATACATCGTCATCCAGTCGTTGTACAGCAGGGGTTCGGCGATGCGGGCGTACAGCAGGGTGACCATGCTGCCGCTGACCGCGCCGGGGGCGAAGGCGGCGACGGCGAGCAGCCAGGCCGGCCATTGCCGCTGCCAGCGCTCCACCGCGCCGGCCATCGCGATGCGCAGCAGGCACAGCAGCAGGCCGAAGACCAGCGCCGGCACCGCGCCCATCAGGTAGGCCATCATCGGCACCACGCCGCTGGCCAGGAGCGCCACCAGCGGCCCCAGCAGGATGAACAGCGTCAGGCCGCAGGCCAGGATCTTGAAATAGGGAATCTTCATGCCGCCGCCATCGTGAAAAAGGCTTCCAGCCTAGCAGACTGGAAGCCCCGAGACGAGAGGACGGCTGGATATTTACAGCTCGACCTGCAGCTTGGTCCACAGCGTGCGGCCGGGCTCGTTGACGCGGGTGGTCTGGGCGTAGCCGGCCACCATGCCGCCGCCCTTGCTGACGCTTTCGGCGTAAGTGCGGTTGAACACATTGTCGATGCCGGCCAGCAGCTTGAAGCGCTTGCTGATCTTCCAGCCCGCGTCCAGCGACAGCGTGGCGAAGCCGGGCGCCGCGCCGATGTCCTGCCCCACGATATTGCCCTGGCCGGGCGCGACGCGGTCCTGGCGCTGCACCGCGCGCCAGGCGGCGCCGGCGCCGTAGCGGCCGTTGTCCCATTTCAGGCCCAGCTTGCCTTCCAGCGGCGGGGTTTGCGCCAGCGGCCGGCCGTCGTCCAGATTGGCCGCCCATACCCAGGCCACGCTGCCGGACAGCGTCCATTGCGGCGCGAAGCGCCAGCGCGCCTCGCTCTCCAGGCCGTAGCGGCGGGCGTCGACGTTGCGCGCCTTCTGCGGGCTGTTGTTGTCGACCAGGATGAAGTCGCCGACGCGGCTCAGGTAGGCGGACAGCGAGCCTTGCAGCTTGTCGTCCTGGTACAGCAGGCCGGCGTCCAATTGCAGATTGCTTTCCTTGCCGAGCCCGTCGTTGCGGTTCAGCTCCCAGTAGTCGGGCGCGCGCTGCGCCTGGCCCAGGCCGACGTAATGGGTCCAGCCGCCGGTCTTGAGTTCGTAGCGGACGAAGCCGGCGTCCATATGGTAGCGGTTCTCCGCGCGAATGCCGCCATTGGACGCGGCTTCCTGCACCGCCCGGGTGGCGTCGCGGCGCAGGCCGGCGATCAGCCTGCCCTGCGCGCCAAGGGGGGTGGACGCTTCGGCGTACAGGCCCTGGTTGTCGAAGCTCATATCCGGCAGGCGCGGCTGCAACTGGTAGTCGACGCCGCCGCGGCTGCGGTGGCGGTCGCGCAGCCAGTCGACGCCGGCGGTGACTTCCCAGTCGCCGAAGGCCAGGTCGGCGCTCAGGCGGCCGGTATCGGCTTCGCGGTCGGGATTGCCCAGCATTTTCATCTTGGGCGCCGGGCGCAGTGAGAAGTTGTCCATCACGTGGTCGACATAGCTGTGGTTCAGCTGCAGGCGCACCGCGTCCAACCAGTTGGTCAGCCGGCGTTGCTCCAGCTTGACGCCCCAGGCGTCGCGGTCGAACTGGCTGCCGTCCATCATCCGGTCGGCGTAGGCGGCCTGGCCGCGGCTACGGTCGGCCGAGACTTCCAGCGTGGTGTCGCGGCCCGGCGTCAGGCCGACGATGGCGGTCTGGCTGTCGCGGTCGAACGCCGAGTGGACCGGACGGCCGTCGCCGTCGTGGTAGTCGCCGCCGTGGTTGCGGCTGGCCAGGATGCGCGCGTAGCCGTATCGCGAGCCGGCGGCGAAGTCGGCGTAGGCGTCGTTGCGGTCGCCGCTGCCGCCCAGCAGGCTGCCGTTGAAGCGGACGCCCGGCTGGTCGAAGCGCGGCGTCTTGCGTTCGAAGTTGACGCCGCCGGCCACCAGGCCGGGGCCGAGCTTCACGCTCTGCGGCCCCTTGACCACGTCCACCGCGTCGTAGGCGTCAGGGAACAGGTAGGCGGTGGGCGGGTCCATGCGGCCGCCGCAGCCGCCGAACACGAAGCCGCCGTCGGCCAGGATGGCCAGCCGCGAGCCGCCCAGGCCGCGCAGCAGCGGATCGCCGGAGCTGCCGCCCTTGCGGGCGACGTTGAAGCCGGGAATGTTCTTCAGCAGCGCGGCCTCGGCGGCCGGCACCGGCTGGCGCGGCGCGCGCGGGTCCAGCGACAGTTGCAGGGGCTGGTCGAGGCGGGTGGCGGTCACCAGCACTTCTTCGCCGACGAAGGCGGGCGTTTCCGCCGCGCAGGCGTGGGCGATGGCCAGCGCGAGCGGCAGGGGGAGCAGATGGCGGATTGTCATCACGGAGCCAATTTGTGTTGGAATTATTGACCGGCGATGGTAGTGGAAGCCGCCGAGCCGACCAATGCGGCAAAGTGTCGCAGCCGCCGCGCCGCCGGCTTGATGGTAAAGTTCAGGCCATGGATAGGAATGCGATGTTCGCGCCGGCGCTGGCGGGGGATGCCCCGCAGGCCGGCGCGCGGGTGCGGCGCTTGCGCTGGCTGATGCTGTGGCTGGCGGCGGCGATGCTGGCCGGCTGCGCGCTGGAGCGGGTGGCGCTGCCGTGGCTGCTGGTCGGCCAGGCGCTGGGCACGCTGGCGCTGGTCAATCTGCTGCTGCCGCGCCTGCCGGCCTGGGGGCTGCCGGCCGAGCTGGCGCTGCGGCTGGGCCTGCTGTTCGATGTGCTGGTGCTGACCGAGCTGCTGGCCTTCAGCGGCGGCGCGGCCAATCCGCTGGCCTCGCTGTACCTGCCGCCGGTGCTGTTCGCCGCGCTGCTGTCGCCGGGCTGGTTCGCCTGGCTGCTGGCGGCGCTCAGCGTGGCGGCTTACGGCTTGCTGTTCGAGTGGCATCTGGATTGGCCGCTGAACGGCGGCAACGCCGCCTACGCCTTCAATCTGCACCTGTCCGGCATGTGGATCTCCTTCGCGCTGTCGGCGCTGCTGATCGCCGGCTTCGTGTCCTGGCTGGCCCGCCAGCTGCGCCATCAGGGCGACGCGCTGGCGCAGGCGCGCGAAACCCAGCTGCGCGACGAGCAACTGCTGGCGGTGGGCATGCAGGCGGCCGGCGCCGCCCACTCGCTGTCCACGCCGCTGAACACGATGACGCTATTGGTGGACGAGCTGCTCAGCGAGCGGGCCGGCGACGCCGCGCTGTCCCAGGACCTGCAGCTGATGCGGGCGCAACTGGCCAGCTGCCGCGCGACGCTGTCCCGGCTCAAGCACGGCTCCGAGCCCAGCGCCGGGCCGCAACCCTTGTTCGCGTCGCTGGCCGAGCGGCTGGAAGGCTGGCGCAGCCTGCGGCCGGACGTGAGGCTGGAGTGGCGGACGCCGGACGGCGACGATCCGCAGGTGAGGCTGGACGCCGCGTTCTGGCCGGCGCTGTTCAATCTGATCAACAACGCGGCCGAGGCCGGCGGCGGCGAGGTGGCGGTGTCGGCCGGCCTGAGCGGCGGCCGGCTGCGGCTGGACATCGTCAACCGCCAGGGCTGCCTGAGCGAGGCGCAGCTGGCGCGCGCCGGGCTGGCGCCGCTGGACTCGTCCAAGCCGGCCGGCCTGGGGCTGGGCATGATGCTCAGCCACGCCACGCTGGCGCGGCTGGGCGGCACGCTGCGGCTGGACAACCGCGCCGAGGGCGGCGTGCACGCCCGCATCGAACTGCCGCTGGAGGAGGGGGCGTGAGCGATTTCCTGCTGATAGACGACGACGAGGCGTTCGCCATGGTGCTGACCCGCTCGCTGGCGCGGCGCGGCCACGCTGCCGCCTGGGCGCGCGACGCGGCCGAGGCGCTGGCGCGGGCGGCCGAGCGGCCGGCGCGCATCCTGCTGGATCTGAACCTGGACGGCGACAGCGGCCTCAGGCTGCTGCCGGCGCTGCGCGCGGCCAGCCCGGACAGCGCCATCGTGGTGCTGACCGGCTATGCCAGCATCGCCACCGCGGTGGAGGCCACCAAGCTGGGCGCGGTGCAATACCTGGCCAAGCCGGCCGGCGTAGACGAGATCCTGGCCGCCTTCGCCCAGCAGACGGCCAATCCGGAATTGCCGGTGGCGCCGCAGCCGATGTCCTTGCGCCGCGTCACCTGGGAGCATTTGCAGCGCGTGCTGGCCGAGCACGACGGCAACATCTCCGCCACCGCGCGCGCGCTCAACATGCACCGCCGCACCCTGCAGCGGATGCTGGCGAAACGGCCGGTCAAGAGCTGAGTCAAAGCTGATGACGAATATATAAATCGGACAATGGCCGACCATCAGAAAAAATTATTGGAGTGAAAACTCCAACGCGGCGTAACGTGCGGATTCCATACCGATAAAGGGGAGATGCGCGATGCTGCGTGGACAGATGATGGACCAGCCTTTGCTGATTGCGGATTTGCTCGCGCATGCCGAGCGCTTCCACGGCGACACCGAGATCGTGTCGCGCACGGTGGAAGGTCCGATGCACCGCTACACCTACCGCGACGCCGCCCGCCGCGCCCGCCAGCTGGCCAACGCGCTGCCGTCGCTGGGCGTGGTGCCGGGCGACCGGGTGGGCACGCTGGCCTGGAACGGCTACCGCCATTTCGAGATCTACTTCGCGGTGTCCGGCAGCGGCGCCGTCTGCCACACCGTCAATCCTCGGCTGTTCCCGGAGCAGATCGCCTGGATCGTCAACCACGCCGAAGACAAGGTGCTGATGTTCGACGCCACCTTCCTGCCGCTGGTCGCGCAGCTGGCCGACCAGCTGAAGAGCGTCGAGCATTTCGTGCTGCTGGCGGCGCGCGCCGATCTGCCGGCCGACAGCGGCATCCCCGATCTGCTCTGTTACGAAGACCTGGTGAACAGCCACAGCGACGTCTACGACTGGCCGCGGCTGGACGAGAACGCCGCCTCCAGCCTGTGCTACACCTCCGGCACCACCGGCAATCCCAAGGGCGTGCTGTATTCGCACCGCTCCACCGTGCTGCACGCCTTCGGCAGCTCGCTGCCGGACAGTTTCGACCTCTCGGCGCGCGCGGTGGTGATGCCGGTGGTGCCGATGTTCCACGCCAACGCCTGGGGCCTGCCATACAGCTGCGCGATGAACGGCAGCAAGCTGGTGCTGCCGGGCCCGAAGCTGGACGGCGCCAGCCTGCAGCAGTTGATCGCCGGGGAGGGCGTCACCGCCACCGTCGGCGTGCCCACGGTCTGGCTGCAGCTGTTGCAATATTGCCAGCGCGAAAACCTGTCGCTCGCGCCCTTGAAGCGGGTGATCGCCGGCGGCTCGGCGGTGCCGGAAAGCATGATCGAGCAATTGGCCGACCGCGGCATCGAGCTGCGCCAGTTGTGGGGCATGACCGAGCTGTCGCCGTTCGGCACCACCAGCACGCCCAAGCTCAAGCACGAAGGCCTGCGAGGACGGGAATTGAACGCGCTGCTGACCAAGCAGGGCCGGCCGGCGTTCGGCGTGGACATCCGCATCGTCGACGACGCCGGCCTGCCGCTGCCGCACGACGGCGTGTCCTTCGGCAATCTGCAGGCGAGGGGGCCGTGGGTGCTGTCGCAGTACTTCAAGCGCGAGCTGGACGCCAACCACAGCGCCGATGGCTGGTTCCACACCGGCGACGTGGTGACCATCGACCCGGACGGCTACATGCGCATCACCGACCGCACCAAGGACGTGATCAAGTCCGGCGGCGAATGGATCAGCTCGATCGATCTGGAGAACATCCTGGTCGGCCATCCCGCGGTGGCCGAGGCGGCGGCGATCGCCGTGCCGCATCCCAAGTGGGACGAGCGGCCGCTGATGGTGGTGACGCTGAAGCCCGGCGCGCGGGCGACGCGGGAGGCGCTGCTGGCCTACTTCGACGGCAAGATCGCAAAATGGTGGACGCCGAACGACGTCGTCTTCGTCGACGAGCTGCCGCACACCGCCACCGGCAAGTTGCTGAAGATGAAGCTGCGCGAGCAGTTCCGCGATTACCGTTGGCCGGAATAATGAAGATTGGATGAATTGCTCTAAAGTGCTGGATTTTCGTAGAGCAATTACGCTAGAATTCCGGCTGCACTGAGAACCGCAAGGTTTTGAGGTGTTAGCCCCTCGAAATATCGCGCTGGCCGAGGCCGGTCCGATGTTTCTTCCTCGTGTTGACCCCTGCCGCATTGCCGCAGGGGTGTTTTTTTGCCTGCTCCTTCCCCTTATTCACATCGACTGACATCGTCATTGCACCTATCATATTGTGAAAACGGCATGAGCTTGATCAAGCGCCGGCGCGCCGGCTTGGTTTAGCGTATCCATCCGGCTTTCCAATAAATTACAACCAGTCTGCCGAGGAAATGACCGGCTTTCGCCCAGGCTATACAGCGTAGAAATGAAGGGAATGCGATGAAATCACTTCGTAGTCGATTGATAGCGTTCAATGCCCTGTTGATGGCGTTGTTCGGCCTGGTCCTGGTGACCATAGTTTTCACGCAGATGCGATCCGAAATCCTGGAGGGGCTGGACAATGAATTCGCCGCCAGCCTGAAGGGGCAAAGCTCGGTGGTGACCACCTGGCTGGGCGAGAAGAAGCAGCAGATCGTGGCCCAGACCGCGGTGGCGGGCGAGGCCGACGCGATGCGCTTCCTCAAGGTGGGCACCAAGGCCGGCGGCTTCAACGTCAACTACGCCGGCTACGCCGACGGCCGCACGCTGTTTTCCGACGACTGGGTGGCCCCCGCCGACTACAAGGTGGCCGACCGCGATTGGTACAAGCAGGCCCAGGCTTCTGGCCAGCCGGTCGTCACCGATCCCTATGTCGACGAGGCCACCAAGAAGCTGACAGTCACCATCTCCGCGCCGTTCAACCACAACGGCGCTTTCGCCGGCGTGGTCGGCGGCGACGTGATGGTGGACACGCTGGTGAAGTCGGTGCTGTCGCTGAAGGTGCGCGGCAACGGCTACGCCTTCATCATCGACAAGAAGGGCACCGTCATCGCCCACCCGCAGGCTGACCTGACGCTGAAGCCCATCACCAGCGTGGTGCCGGCGCTGACGCCCGACCGCCTCGCGCAACTGGTGCAGAACGACAAGGCGTCCGATGTCGATATCGGCGGCAGGAGCATGCTGATCGCCGCGCAGGCCATTCCCGGCACCAACTGGATTCTGGCGCTGGTGTCCGACCGCGACGAGATCCTGGCCCCGCTGCACACCTTGCTGTACACGATAGGCGGGCTGACGCTGCTGGTGTTCGCGCTGATGATCCCGTTCGCCAGCCTGGTGATCGGCAAGATGCTGGCCGGCCTCACGCGGCTGAAGGCGGCGATGGAGGACATCGCCCGCGGCCAGGGCGACCTGACGCTGCGGCTGAAGGACGACGGCCAGGACGAGATCGCCGCCACCGCGCGCGCGTTCAACACCTTCGTCGGCCAGCTGGGCCACCTGTTCCGCGGCCTGAAGGGCGATGCCGCCGGCGTGGTCGGCGGGGTGAAGGACGCCAGCCAGCTGGTGGCCGACGTCGCGCAGAGCTCGCGCCACATCTCCGACGTGTCCTCGTCCAACGCCGCCACGCTGGAGCAGATCACCGTCTCCATCTCCCATATCGCCGACAGCGCGCGCCAGGCCGACGATCTGGCCAGCGCCACCGGGCAGAACCTGGCCGCCAGCGCCGACAATATGCAGCGCCTGTCGTCGGGCATGGAAAACACCGTGCAGTCGGTGCGCGGGCTGGAGGAAATGCTGTCCTCGCTGGACAAGCGCTCGCAGGAGATTTCCGGCATCACCAACGTGATCCGCGACATCGCCGACCAGACCAATCTGCTGGCGCTGAACGCGGCGATCGAGGCTGCCCGCGCCGGCGAGCAGGGCCGCGGCTTCGCGGTGGTGGCCGACGAGGTGCGCAAGCTCGCCGAGCGCACCGCGCAGGCGACGCTGGAGATCTCCAATATGGTGGGCGCGATCCGCGAGGAAACCGGCCGCGCGGTCGGCGACGTCAACAACACGGTGCAGGCGGTGGACGAGGGCGTCGGCCTGACCCGCGAGGCGGTGGAGAATATCGCCGCCATCCGCGCGTCGATGCTGGAGGTGGTGGCCAAAATGAGCGAAATCTCCAACTCCACCCAGGAGCAGCACAAGGCCACCACGCTGATCGCGCAGAGCTCCGAGGCGATCAACGGCCACGTGCTGGAAAACGACGACGTGCTGCAGAACGTCAGCAGCACCTTGCAGGGCCTGGCCGGCAACGCCGGCAAGATGGACGCCGAGTTCAACAAGTTCCGGCTGTAACAACCGCTTCCGCCCTCCCGAACGCCGCCTTGCCAGGCGGCGTTTTTGCGTCGATGATCCGAAGCAACTTTCCGATTGGCGGACGCAAGATGACCCCGCTTTCTCCCGACACCCTGCTCGCCGCCCGGCTGCTGGCCGAAGGCGACCTGGCCGGCGCGCTACGCGCGGCGCAGGCAGGCCTGCAGGCCGAGTCCGGCAACGCGCCGTTATGGAATCTGCTGGGCGTCTGCGCGGCCCGGCTGGCGCAGCTTCCTTTGGCCGAGCAATGCTGGCGCCAGGCGCTGGCGTTGGACCCGGCCGCGCCGGACGCGCATTACAACCTGGGCTGCCTGCGGGCGGAGCAGGGCGACGCGGCGCAGGCCGAGGCCCATTACCGCGCCGAACTGGCGCGCGACCCCGGTCATCCATCCAGCCTGGGCAATCTGGGCAATCTGCTGCAGGACGCCGGCCGGCTGGCCGAGGCCGAGGTTTGCTTCCGTCTCCGGCTATCCTCGCAGCCCGGCGCGGCCGCCCATTACCAATTGGGCCGGTTGCTGGCCGAGCAGGGCCGGAACGGCGAGGCCGAAGGGCATCTGTACGCCTGCCTGGACGAGGCACCTGACGATGCCGAGGCGCTGCAACTGCTGGGACGGCTGCTGGAGGAGAGGGGCGAGGCCGGGGAGGCCGAAGCCATGCTGCGGCGCGCGCTGGAGTCGGCGCCAGGCCATGCCGCCGCCGGCAACAATCTGGGTTTGCTGCTGATGGCCCGGCGGCGCTGGGACGAGGCCGAGCAACATTTGCGCGCCGCCCACGCGACAGCGCCCGGCGCGGCGCTGCCCAATCTGGCCTCGCTGCTGCTCGCCACCGGGCGCGCGGCGGAAGCGGAGACCCTGGCGCGGCAGGCGCTGGCGGCGGAGCCCGGCCGCGCCGACTGGCTGAACCTGCTGGGGCTGGCCCTGCGGGAGCGGGGCCGGGACGAGGAGGCCGGGCAAGCCTGGGAGCAGGGCCTGGCGTCGCAGCCGGCGCACCGCCGGTTGCGGCAGAACCTGGGCTATCTGCAACTGGCGCGCGGCGACTGGGCGGCTGGCTGGGCCCATCACGAGGCCAGGCTGGAAGCGGCCGCCTATCCCGCGATGCCGTCGCCGAGCTGGCAGGGCGAGAGCCTGGCGGGACGACGGCTGCTGGTCTTGTTCGAGCAGGGCTATGGCGACGCCATTCAGTTCAGCCGCTATCTGAATCCGCTGCTCGCACAGGGCGCGGCGCGCGTCGCCGCGCTGTGCCGCGAGCCGCTGCTGCCGCTGTTACGCTGGCAATGGCCGCCGGTGGAATGGCAGGCGATGGGCGGCGGCTATCCGGCCGACTTTCCGCCGCACGATTGCCATGTGTTTTCCATGAGCCTGCCCTGGGCCTTGCGCGATTTCGAGCCGCGCGCGGAAAGCTATCTGCAGGCCGATCCGGCGCTGCGGCAGGCCTGGCGCGCGCGTTTGCCGGCCGGCCGCAACATCGGCCTGGTCTGGCGCGGCCGCGCCGAGCATCCGTTCGATCATTGCCGCTCGCTGCCGGGGCCGGAGGCCTTGCTGCCGCTATTGGCGGATCGCGGCGTCAACTGGATTTCGCTGCAGCCGGAGCCGAGCGATGTCGAACGGCAATGGTTGCTCGAACATGGCGCGGCTGAGTGGGGCTCCCAATTGGGGGATTTCGCCGACAGCGCGGCCTTGCTGGCGGAGCTGGATGGTTTGATCGCGGTGGACACTGCGATGGCGCACCTGGCTGGCGCGCTGGGCACGCCTTGCCGGCTGCTGCTGGCGGATGCGCACACCGACTGGAGATGGGGCATAGACGGCGATGCCACGCCTTGGTATGCGTCGCTGACATTGGCGCGGCGGCGGCGCGGGGAGGGATGGGGCGAGACGATTGCCCGGCTGTCTGGCGGCTAGGGCGGAATGCCAGGCGAGCCGGGGCTTCGTCCTACAGCCACTTGCCCGGATTCATCAGCCCGTCCGGGTCCAGCGCGGTCTTGATGGTCCGCATCAGCTCCAGCGCCAGCGGGTCCTTGTAGCGGACCAGCCAATCCTTTTTCAGCTGACCGACGCCGTGCTCGGCCGCCAGCGTGCCGCCCAGCCGGTAGACATGGCCGTAGACGATGGCGTTGACCGCGTCCTCGTCGTCGAACAGGTCGGCATTGCCGGGTCGGGTGTAGCTGACGTTGTAATGCAGATTGCCGTCGCCGGCGTGGCCGAAGGCGACGATGCGCACGCCGGGGAAAGCTGTCTCCAGGTCCGCCGCGCAGTCGCGGACCAGCCGCGGCAGCGCCGAGGTGG
The DNA here is from genome assembly GCF_055181315.1 of Chromobacterium sp. Ag138. NCBI lineage: Bacteria > Pseudomonadati > Pseudomonadota > Betaproteobacteria > Neisseriales > Chromobacteriaceae > Chromobacterium > Chromobacterium sp. Ag138. The sequence goes on along the minus strand of NZ_JBUPWA010000001.1, from coordinate 2,322,957 downwards.
GCACCGCGATGTCGTGCTTGATGCTGGGGCCGTCCTTGCGCTGGCTTTCCGATATCTCCTCGCGCAGCGTCCATAGCTTGCGCCGCTCGGTCTCGTTCTGCGCCACTACGCCGTCGGCCATCGTCTGGGCGGACAGCCATTCCACCAGCGCGTCGTTGAGCGGCACCGGATCGCCGCCGTCGGACAGCTCGATCAAAATCAGCCACGGCGCGGTGAACGGCATCAGCGACGGGTGGTGGCGCTGCAGCACCTGCTGGCAGTTGGCGTCCATCACCTCGAAGGCGGTCAGGCGGTCGCCGAAGCGATCGCGCAGCCGGTTCAGCCAGTCTATCGCCGTCTCGATGTCGTCGACGCCGGCCATCGCGGTGGCGTGGGCGCTGGGCAGCGGGTACAGCTTCAGCGTGGCGGCGGTGATCAGGCCCAGCTGGCCTTCCGCGCCGATGAACAACTGCTTCAGGTCCAGGCCGGTGGTGTCCTTGCGCAGGCCCTGCAACTGGCTCAGCACCCGGCCGTCCGGCAGCACCGCCTCCAGCCCCAGCGTCAGCTCGCGCATGGTGCCGTAGCGCAGCACCGCCACGCCGCCGGCGTTGGTGGATAGGTTGCCGCCGATCTGGCAGCTGCCCTGCGAGGCCAGCGCCAGCGGAAACAGGCGGCCGGCGGCTTCGGCCGCCTGCTGCGCCTCCTGCAGCGTGACGCCGGCCTCGACGGTCAGCGCGTTGTTGTCGGTGTCGACATGGTGGATCGCGTTCAGCCGGCGCAGCGCCAGCACCAGCTGGCGGCCGCTGCCGTCCGGCGTCGCCGCGCCGCAGGTGGAGGTGTTGCCGCCCTGCGGCACGATGGCCACCTTGTGCGCGCGGCACAGCTTGACCACTTCGGCCACTTCGGCGGTGCAGCCCGGCCGCGCCACGGCCAGCGCCGCGCCCTGGTAGCGGCGGCGCCAGTCCAGCGTGTACGGCGCGGTGTCGATGTCGTCGGTCAGCAGGTGTGGCGGGCCGACGATGGCGGCCAGGGCGGGCAGAAAATCGTTCATGCGGATTCCAGAAAGCTTTCGTCGACGGCGGCGTACAGCGCGGCCGGCGCGCCGCTCAGCGCCGCCCAGTAGCGGTCGCCGTACGACCAGTGCCACCACTCGGACGGGTAGTTGACGAAGCCGGCGGCCTGCATCGCCAGGACCAGGATGCGCTGGTTGGCGCGGGCGGATTCGGAGAGGCCGGGACTATCGGTGTAGCAGGCGCCGGCGGACGCCTCGCTGTCGGCATTGAACGGACAGCCCATGTCCAGTTCCGCTCCTGCGGCGTCGATCAGCGTCACGTCCAGCGCCGCGCCGGTGGGATGGGGCGCGACCGCCGGCGGCGCGATGTAGAGGCTGGCTTCGCGCAGCAGCGCGGCCTCATCCCATTCCGGCCTCAGGCTACGCAGACGAGCCAGGTGCTCGTCGTAGGAGCGCTGCTGGCGCGCCAGCGGGCGGTAGGCTTCCTTGACATAAAAGCGCAGGCCGTCCGGCAGCCGGCGGGCGGCGTCGCGCAGCCGCTCGGCCACCGCGCGGCGGGCCTTCAGAAAATGCGGGCTGCGGCTGGAGATCTGGCTGCGGCTGAGATCCACCGCCCAGTCCGGATAAGCGGCGAGGTCGACGAAGGGCTCGGCATGGCCGGCCACGGGAATGTCCAGCAGGGACGGATCGGCTAGCGTCAGCATCTTGTTCATCGGCTTTAGAATGGTCCGTTGTTGTCGCGCAGCTTGTCCGGCAGGCCGTCGTGGCCGCCAAGCTCGCGCTCCGGCGCGTCGTGCCAGTGCAGCGGGCCCAGGAAGCGGTTGCGTTCGGGATGCACGGCGTAATGGATGCGGTTGTCCGCTCGGTAGGTGTCGCCGACGCAGAGCAGGCGGACGATCTGTTCGGTGTTGTTGATGAAGGTGTGGGCCAGGCCGTCTCCGGCCTTGAAGCCCACCGAGTCGCCCGGCTGCAGCCGGTAAAGGCTGCCATCCAGCCAGACGTCGGGCGTGCCTTCCAGCACGTGGACGAACTCGTCTTCGGTTTTTTCGGCATGCGGCCAACTGGTGCGGCATCCCGGCTCCAGCAGCTCATGATGGATGCCGAGCCGGGCGAAGCCGTAGTGCTTGCCCAGCGGGCTGCCGCGCGACAGCGGCTCCTGGCTGCCCGAGTAATAGCGGGGCCTGTCGCTTTGCAGCTCGTTCCAGTGCTTGATGCAGTCGGGTCGGTTCATCAGTTCCCCTCAGTCTTTTTTGCGGCGGCCCGCGCGGCGCGAACAGGGCGCGTCAGCCTTCAACCATACCACTTGCCGGCTCGCCGCGGCCGTTGGGTTTATTCCGGGATATCCGGCGACATCAGCTCGTCCGGATGCTGCCAGCCCGGCTGGGCGGCGATGCGGGCGAGCCAGGCCTGGATATTGGGCCAGTCGGCGATGGCGAGGCCCGTGTCGGCCAGCCACCACAGGTAGCCGCTGAGCGACACGTCGGCGATGCTGACTTGGTCGCCGGCCAAGTAGCGGCGCTCGGCCAGCTCGGTTTCCAGCACCGCCAGGTCGGCGCGCAGCCGCGCTTCCAGCCAGGCTTCCACCGCCGGTTCGTAGTGGGCGATCAGGCGCGAGTAGCGCAGATTGGGCAGCGACAGCCCGAGGCGGTTGGTTTCCCAGTTCAGCCATTCGCGCACGCGCTGGCGCTCGCCCAAGGCACCGCCCAGCGCGCCGTAGCTGTCGGCCAGCCATTGCAGGATGGCGTTGGATTGGCACAGCGGCACGCCGTCGGCCACCAGCACCGGCACTTCGCCGAAGCGGCTGGCGGCGCGGAAATCTTCCGGGCGCTCGCCGCGCGGCAGCGAGATGTCGATGTGCACGTAATCATGCGAGATGTCGGCCAGCATCAGCGCCAGCCTCACCTTGTAGCTGTGGCCGGAGTAGCGGTTGCCGTACAGGGTCAGCTTGTTCATTGCGTTCGCTTTCTTGAATTCATTGATTAGTTCGGCCGGCGCGATCCCAGCCAGGCCGCGGCGAAGGCCAGCGGCAGCGAGAACAGTGCCGGGTTGGTGTAGGGAAACAGCGGCTCGGCGTGGCCCAATGCGGCCACCCATACCGCCGGGCCGCAGACGATCAGCGCCAGCGACGAAGCGATGCCGGCGACGCCGCCCCACACCACGCCGCGGGCGCTTAGGCCGCGCCAGTTCAGCGCCAGCAGCAACAGCGGGAAATTGGCGGAGGCGGCGATGGCGAAGGCCAGGCCCATCATCACCGCGATGTTCAGCTGCTGGAAGGCGGTGGACAGCAGCATGGCCGCCAGGCCCAGCCCCAGCGTGGCCAGCCGCGACACCTTGAGCTCGCGGCGGGGATCGGCTTGGCCGCGTTTCAGCCAGCTGGCGTATAGATCGTGGCTGACCGCGCTGGCGCCGGCCAGCATCAGTCCGGCCACCACCGCCAGGATGGTGGCGAAGGCCACCGCGGCCACCAGCGCGCGGGCGAAGTCGCCGCCCAGCAGCTCGGCCAGGTGCAGCGCCGCCATATTGCCGCCGCCCAGCAGTTTGCCGTCGGCGCCGTGGAATCGCGGATCGGGGCCGATCAGCGTCATCGCGCCGTAGCCGATGATCAGGTTGAGCAGGAAGAAAGCCGCCACCAGCCAGGTGGCGATGCCCACCGAGCGGCGCGCGGCGCGGGCGTCGGCCACGGTGAAGAAGCGCATCAGCACGTGCGGCAGGCCCAGCAGGCCCAGGCTCAGGCCCAGGGCCAGCGACAGCGCCTCCACCGGATCGGCCAGCGCCTGGCTGGGCAGGAAGGCGGCCGCGCCGCGCAGCTGCTGCGCGGCGGCGAACAGCGCGGCGGGGCTGCCGCCGTAACGCCCCAGCACGCCGGCGGCCAGCAGCAGCGCGCAGGCGAACAGCAGGCTGGCCTTGCTGATCTGCACCCAAGTGGCGGCCAGCATGCCGCCCAGCGCCACGTAGGCCATCATCAGCGCGCCCACCAGGCCGACGGCGGCGAGATAAGGCAGGCCGAACAGCAGCTCGATCAGCTTGCCGGCGCCCACCAGCTGCACGATCAGATAGCACAGCGTCACCGTCAGCGAGCTGGCGATGCTGACCAGGCGCACGCCGGCATGGTCGAAGCGCTGGCTGAGCACGCCGGCGACGGTGTAGCGGCCGCGCTTGCGCAGCGGTCCGGCCAGCAGCAGCAGGAGCAGCGGCCAGCCGGCCAGCGTGCCCACCGCGTAGGCCAGCGAATCGTAGCCCTGGCCCAGGTACATGCCGGCGGCGCCGAGGAAGGCGGCGGCGGACAGGTAATCGCCGGCCAGCGCCAGGCCGTTCTGCCAGGCCGGCAGGCGGCCGCCGGCGGTGTAGAAGTCATTGAGGGAGGCGGTGCGGCGGCGGGCGGCGGCGGTCAGGCCCAGGGTCAGCAGCGTCAGCGCCAGGAACAGCAGCTGGGACGCACTCATGCGTCCTCCCCGTCGCCCACGCGGCTGTACAGCGTGGACACCAGGCACAGCAGCAGGATCACCGCCAGCGCCAGCAGGATGGACAGCGGCAGGCCGGCGACGCAGCCGGACAGCCAGTCCGGGCGCAGCGCCAGGACCAGGAAATAGCCGAGGCAGGCGGCCAGGGTGAGGGCGGCCAGCAGGCGCTGGAGCAATGCGGACTTCATCGGCGCTTCAATCGGGCAAAAGCGCCAGTGTAGCGCATGTCAGCCGGGTTGCCACTCCAGCAGCAAGCGGGCCTCGCCGGGGCCGAAGTAGTCGGCCTCGGCGACGATCTCGGCGAAACCCAGCTTGCGGTACAGCGCCGCCGCCGGATTGGCCGGGGCCACGGTCAGGCGGATGCTGCGCGCGCGCGGCTTCATCGCCTGCAGCGCCGCCTGCATCAGCGCCTTGCCGGCGCCGCGGCCGCGGCAGGACGGCAGCAGCGCCAGCGACAGCAGCCACAGCTCGTCTGGCCGCTGGGACGGCGCGCCCAGCGCGTAGCCTGCCGGCGCGCCGGTTTCGTCCTCGGCCAGCCAGAACCAGTCCGGCCACAGGTCCAGCGCCTGGCGGAAGAAAAAGTCGGGGTAGACGTGGCTGCCGAACACCGCCTGCTCAATGGCGAACACGGCGGGAAGGTCGGACAGTCGGGCCTGGCGTAGCTGCATGGGCGGTCATCCTGCTTGGGTGTGGCGAGCGGGCAAGGTTAATCGATGCGCGTCCGATGGAAAAGGGGGCGCAACGGATGACGCGCGGCGTGTCCAGCTGTCCCGTCTGCCAGCGGCGCCTCGCCGCTCGCCGCCGGCTGTCCTTTAATCAAGCCATCACATTGCATGAGCACACTGCGCGCTTGGCCTGGCTTGCCAGGGTCATGAATCCTGAAAATTTACGGAGCGTTGTCATGAGCGAGATGTCACGTCGTGAGTTTCTCAAGTTGTCGGCCGCCGGCATGGCCGCCGGCGCGCTGCCGCCGGGGCTGGCCGCCGCGATGGCGATACGTCCCGCCGGGCGCAGCCTATCGGCGGTCAAGCATGTGGTGGTGTTCATGCAGGAAAACCGGTCCTTCGACCATTATTTCGGCGCGCTGGGCGGCGCGCGCGGCTTCGGCGACCGCAGCGCGCTGCAGTTGCGCAACGGCGGCAGCGTGTTCCGCCAGCCCAATCTGTCCAACGGCGAGTATCCGTTCCGGCTGGACACCAGCCGCACCAACGCCCAGTACCTGACCGATCTGGACCATTCCTGGACCGGCACCCACGCGGCGTGGAACCAGGGCAAGTACGACAGCTGGATCGCGGCCAAGAGCAGCCTGACCATGGGCTATTTCACCCGCGCCGACATTCCCTACCACTACGCGCTGGCCGACGCCTTCACGCTGTGCGACCACTATTTCTGTTCGGTGCAGGGCCCGACCAATCCCAACCGCCTGTACCTGTGGAGCGGCATGGTGGACCCGGCCGGCAAGAACGGCGGGCCGGTGACGGACAACAGCGAGAAGGGCTACAGCTGGACCACCTATCCGGAGCGGCTGCAGGCGGCCGGCGTCAGCTGGAAGGTATACCAGGTGCTGGGCGACAACTACGACGACAACGCGCTGGCCTGGTTCAACCAGTACCGCAGCGCCAAGCCGGGCAATCCGCTGTGCGACCGCGGCATGAGCTCGGTGCCCAAGGTCAGCGGCAACTCGGTGCAGGACCTGGTAGCGGCCATCCGCAACGACGCGATCAACGGCACGCTGCCGCAGGTGTCGTGGATCGTCGCGCCGGAGGCGTATTCCGAACATCCGAGCGCGCCGCCGGCCGCCGGCGCCTACCTGCTGGACCGCGTGTTGCAGGCGCTAACCGCCAACCCGGACGTGTGGGCGTCCACGGTGCTGCTGCTCAACTACGACGAGAACGACGGCCTGTTCGACCACATGCCGCCGCCGGTGCCGCCGGCCGGCACCGCCGCCGAGTTCATCGGCGGCAAGCCCATCGGCCTGGGGCCGCGGGTGCCGATGCTGGTGCTGTCGCCGTGGAGCCGCGGCGGCCATGTCTGCTCGCAAGTGTTCGACCACACCTCGGTGATCCGCTTCCTGGAAACCTGGACCGGCGTGCAGGAGCCGAACATCTCGGCCTGGCGCCGGCAGATCTGCGGCGATCTCTCCAGCGCGCTGGATTTCTCCAACCGCAATCCCAGCGTGCCGGCCTTCCCCGACACCGCCGCGTTGCTGACCCAGGCACAGCAGAGCAAGGGCTGGCCGGCGCCGACCGCGCCGGTGCCGGGCCAGATGCCGCTGCCGGAAGGCGGCCGCCGCCCGGCGCGGGCGCTGCCTTACCAGTGCAACGGTTACGGCAGCACCGATGTTGCCGGCGGCATCTTCTGGACGCACATGCAGAACGGCGGCAGCCAGGCCGTCCACTATTCGATCTACGCCAACCAGTACCGCAGTGACGGCCCGTGGCAGTACGACGTGCCGGCCGGCGGCGAGATCAAGGACTATTTCCACGCCCAGACTTATGGCGGCGGGTTCTACGACCTGACGATGTATGGCCCCAACGGCTTCCTGCGCCGCTTCGTCGGCAACCTCCGCAGCGCGACCGGCGTGCTGGAGGCGGTGGGCGCGGCATCGGTGGTGGCGGGCGTGCCGCAGCTGACGCTGCAATTGAGCAACGGCGGCAAGTCGCCGGTGACTTTCCAGATCAGCGCCAACGGCTATGGCGGCTCCGCGCCGCAGCAGGTCAGCGTGGCCAACGGCGGCAGCCAGATACTGAGCTGGAACCTGTCCGGCGTTTACGGCTGGTACGATTTCACCGTCAGCTGCACCAACGACGCCAATTTCCTGCGCCGCCTGGTCGGCCATGTGGAAACCGGCGCTCCCAGCGTCACCGGCTGAGAGAGGCCCCGCTTCGGGGGCGGGGCGCTGGCCTCCGCCGCTCGGAGCGACAGCTTGCGGCCCAGCCGCTTCTGCACCAGCCGTCTCCCCCCGCTCGGGCCCAGGATGGGCAGCAGCTGGAAAGTGTTGACCGCCGGCAGCAGCAGGCCTATGCCCCAGCGCCGGCGAGGCTATCCACAGCTGCTGCGGCGAAGCCAGCAGGTTGGCCGCGGCCAGCAGCGCCAGCGCGCATGGCGCCTGGTGCCGGTGAAAGCGCTTGAGGCGGTCCCATGTCGCGGCGCCGGCATTTCTTCCCATTCGCGGGAGGCGGCGCCGGCGCGCCGGAATGAAAAACGCCGCGGTTCAAGCGAACGGCGGCGCGGATTGCGCATCAGAGGGGCGGGGTCACCACAGCACCTTGACCTTGCCTTCTCCCAGCCACTCGGTCAACGCCAGCAGCAGGCCGTCGTCGAGGCGCACGCCCCACTCCTGCGGCAGCATCAGTTCGCCCTTGGCCTTGCCGTTGTTGTAGGCCAGCCGCACCAGGCTGCCGGCGTCCTGGCTCTTGAACGGGTGCAACTCCGCCTTCAGGCGGGCGATGTCGGGCTTGGCCGGCAGCTGCAGCGCCAGGCCGCGGGCGTAGCGGCTGCGCGCCTCGCCCAGGCTGTACAGCTTGTCGACGACGATGCGCAGGCCGCCGGAGAAGCTGTCCTCGCTGACCTTGCCTTCCACCACCAGCACCACGTCCTCCTTCAGCTTGTCGCGGTTCAGCTCGAAGCTCTCGGCGAACAGGCTGACTTCCAGCTTGGCGGTGCCGTCGTCCAGCTGCACGAAGGCCATCTTGCCGCGGTTGCCCACCTTGACGCGGATGCCGGTGACGAAGCCGGCCAAGAGCTGCGGCTCCTTGCGCGGGCTGAGGCGGGACAGCGTGGTCTTGATGAAGCCGCGCACCTCTTTCTCGTAGGCGGAGAACGGGTGGTCGGACAGGTAGAAGCCGATCGCCAGCTTTTCCTCGGCCAGCTTGACCGCGTCGCTCCACGGCCGGGTGGCCACCATCTCCACCGCCGGCGCGACGTCGTCGCCGAACATGTCGAACAGGCCGCCCTGGTTGGCGTTGGCGTGTTCCTGTTCGGCGGCCTCCATCGCCAGGCCGACGTTGGCGAACAACAGCGCGCGGTTGGGCTCGATGGCGTCGAAGGCGCCGGCGCGGATCAGCGCCTCGATCACCCGCTTGTTGACCAGCTTCTTGTCGGTTCGCTTGCAGAAGTCGAACAGGTCGGTGAACGGTCCGCCGGCTTCCCGCGCCTCGACGATGTGGTTGACCGCCGACTCGCCGGTGCCCTTGATCGCGCCCAGCGCGTAGCGGATCTGCTTGCGGTTGACCGGCACGAAACGGTAGAAGCCGTGGTTGACGTCGGGCGGCAGGAAATCGATGCCGTTCTTGCTGTCCTGGCAGTCGTCGTAGAACACCTTCAGCTGGTCGGTGTTGTCCAATTCGGTGGACATCGTCGCCGCCATGTAGGCCGCGCAGTGGTGGGCCTTCAGCCAGGCGGTGTGGTAGGCCACCAGCGCGTAGGCGGCGGCGTGCGACTTGTTGAAGCCGTAGCCGGCGAACTTCTCCATGTAGTCGAAGATCTCGTTGGCCTTGGACTCGGGAATGTCCTGCTTGGCCGCGCCCTGCACGAACATCGCGCGCTGGGCCACCATCTCTTCGACCTTCTTCTTGCCCATCGCGCGGCGCAGCAAGTCGGCGCCGCCCAGGCTGTAGCCGCCGATCACCTGGGCCGACTGCATCACCTGCTCCTGGTACACCATGATGCCGTAGGTCGGCGCCAGCACCGGCTCCAACAGCGGGTGCAGGTACTCGAACTTGGCGCCGTGCATCCGCTGGATGAAGTCCGGAATCAGGTCCATCGGGCCCGGGCGGTACAAGGCCACGAAGGCGATAATTTCCTCGAACTTGCTGGGCTTGGCCTCCACCAGCATCTTCTTCATGCCGGTGGACTCGAACTGGAACACGGCGGTGGTGTTGGCGGTGGCGAACACCTTGTACGCGGGCTTGTCGTCCAGCGGCAGGTGGGCGACGTCCACGTCTTCGCCGGTGGTGTCCTTGATGTATTTCTGCGCCAGTTCGATGATGGTCAGGTTGCGCAGGCCCAGGAAGTCGAACTTCACCAGGCCGATCTGCTCGACGTCGTCCTTGTCGAACTGCGAGACGGGGGAGGCGCCGTCGCCGCTGGCGATGTACAGCGGGCAGAAGTCGGTCAGCTTGCCCGGCGCGATCAGCACGCCGCCGGCGTGCATGCCGATGCCGCGGGTCAGGTCTTCCAGCTTCATCGCCAGCTCGATCAGCTCGCCCGCGCCCTCGCTCTCGATGATCTCGCCGATCTGCGGCTCCACTTCCATCGCCTTGGTCAGGCTCAGCGGCTTGTTGGCTTCCAGCGGAATCAGCTTGGACAGGCGGTCGCACAGGCCGAAGGGCAGGTCCAGCACCCGGCCGACGTCGCGGATCACCGACTTGGACGACATGGTGCCGAAGGTGGCGATCTGGCTCACCGCCTCCTCGCCGTACTTGCGGCGGGTGTATTCGATCACCCGCCAGCGGTTTTCCTGGCAGAAGTCCACGTCGAAGTCGGGCATGGACACCCGTTCCGGATTCAGGAAACGCTCGAACAGCAGCGCGTACTTCAGCGGGTCGAGGTCGGTGATGGACAGGCTGTACGCCACCAGGGAGCCGGCGCCGGAACCCCGGCCCGGGCCCACCGGGCAGCCGTTGGCCTTGCCCCACTGGATGAAGTCCGCCACGATCAGGAAGTAGCCGGGGAAACCCATCTGGATGATGGTGTCGCACTCGAACTTCAGCCGCGCGTCGTAATCGGGCCGCTTGGCTTCGCGTTCCGCCTCGTCCGGGTACAGTTGCTTCAGCCGGTCTTCCAGCCCGCGCTGGGCTTCGTGGACCAGGAAGTCGTCCAGCGACATGCCGTCCGGCGTCGGGAACAGCGGCAGGTAGTTCTTGCCCAGCACCACCGAGATATTGCAGCGCTTGGCGATTTCCACGGTGTTGGCCAGCGCCTCGGGGATGTCGGCGAAGCGCTCCACCATCTCGTCGGCGCTGAGGAAGTATTGGCATTCGCTGAAGGCGCGCGGCCGGCGCTTGTCGCCCAGCGTGTAGCCTTCGGCGATGCATACCCGCGCCTCGTGCGCCTTGAAGTCTTCCTTCTCCATGAATTGGATCGGATGGGTGGCCACCACCGGCAGCGCCAGCTCGCCGGCCAGCCACAGCGTGGCCTGCACCACGTTTTCCACCTGAGCGCTGTCCACGCGCTGGATTTCCAGATAGAACGCGCCCGGAAACAGTTTTTCCCAGTATTCGGCGCGGCGCCGCGCTTCGTCGCGCTGGCCCATGGACAGCGCGACGCCGACGTCGCCCAGGTGGGCGCCGGACAGGCACAGCAGATTGCTGTTGTCGCCGGATTCCAGCCATTCGCGCTTGATCTCGGCGCGGCCGCGGTACTGGTTGTGGCTGAACGCCTCGGTCAGCAGCTCGCACAGCCGGCGGTAGCCCTCGCGGTTCTTCGCCGTCAGCAGCAGACGGTAAGGTTTGTCGCGGTCTTCCTCGTTCTCCAGCCAGATGTCGGCCGACACGATGGGCTTGATGCCCTTGTTGCGGCAGCTCTTGTAGAACTTGACCATGCCGAACAGATTCATCAGGTCGGATGCGCCGAGCGCGGGCATCTGTTCCTTGACGGCGCGCTTGACCGCGTCGTCGAGGCGGACGATGCCGTCGGTGATGGAAAACTCCGAGTGGAGGCGAAGATGGACAAAGCGGGGTGCGTTCATCCCGGCATTTTAACGGCTGGCGCTGTGGCAAACCAGTTGAATCGCCGACAAAAAGCGGCTGGTGCGGCGGCGGCCATGCACATTAGAATGTTGGCATTGGATGTCTGGCGCAGGTGAAAGAACGAGATGGAGTTCAATGTGCAGCAATTGGAACGGACGAATCTGTATCAGCTGCTGGTGGGTTGCGTGTTGCCGCGGCCCATCGCCTGGGTCAGCACTCAGGATTTGAAGGGGGTGTGCAATCTGGCGCCGTTTTCCTTCTTCAACGTGATGAGCGTCAATCCGCCGCTCTTGGGCATCAGCATCCTGAAGCAGGCGCCGGAGCGCGACAAGGACACGCTGGCCAATATCCGTCTGACCGGCGAGCTGGTGGTCAACATCGTCAGCCAGCCGCTGGCGGCGGCGATGAACGCCAGTTGCGGCGCCTATCCGGCCGACATCGACGAGTTCGAGCTGGCCGGGGTGGCCAAGACCGACAGCGTGACGGTGAAGCCTCCGGGCGTGGCCGAAGCGCCGGTGCGGCTGGAGTGCGCGCTGCACCAGTGCCTGACCTTCGGCCACGGCAGCGGCGCCGGCAATCTGGTGCTGGCCGAGGTGAAGCACATCCATGTCGCCGACGGGCTGTGGCGCGACGGCGCGATAGACGAGCAGGCGCTGCAGGCGGTGGGCAAGCTGGGCGGCAACCGCTACAGCCTGGCCGAGGAGGCGTTCACGCTGGAACGCCCGGCCTGAGCGGATTTCAAACGGCGGCCAGGGCCTGGGCGGAGAGATCGTCCAGCAGGTTGTAGCGGCGCTGGTATTCCGAACGCTTTTTGCTGGCGATGTCGGCCATCGCCTTGCGCGGCAGCGTCAGCGGGATGCGGTAGAAACGCTGCTTGTCGTCCGCGGCCTCGGCTTCCATGGTTTGCCAGAAGCTGTCGTAGTCGGCGAAGAAATGCCGGCGATAGCGCCAGGAGCTGTAGATGTGCTCGTGGTTGCCGACGGCCAGAATCTCGTCCGCGCCGATCTTGCGCGCCAGCGCGGTCAGCGCTTCCATGGCCAGCCGTTTCGGGAACAGGCCATGGGCGGCCTTGGTCGCCTGCTGCACCTGTTCCGCGCCATAGGGTTTACGGGGGCCTTGCAGGCCGCCGATCACTACCGCCATGTTGTCGCCGCGGCGGGTCAACGTGAAGGTCAGCGTCGCCAGCGGCACTTGCTCCGCGTCGCAAACCTGCAGCGACATCTCACCTTCCTTGTCGAAACTGTGCTGGTGCGTGAGCAGCAGCAGCAGGCGACAGTCGCCCTTGCCGGCGATGTCGGCCAGGCGCAAAGGCGCGTTGGACAGCAATTGGGCGCGGGTGGCGGCGGAGAAGCGCTGCTCCAGCAGCTGGTAGTGGGCGCAGAGCGCCTCCAGCTTGCCGCGGCATCCCAGCGAGCGGTACAGGTAGGGACGATGGAGCTTGCTGGCCAGCCGTGGATTGCGGCGCAGATAAGTCAATAGCGACTGCGACTGGCGGAAGGTATCCAGCCAGCGCAGCGTCCACGGCAGCGTGAGCATGCCGCGGAAGACGAATTTGAAGCGGTTCTTGCCTTGATCGAAACCGTCGCGCCGGGAGAACTCACCGGTTGCCAGCGACCAGAACAAATCCACGGAGTTTGTGACAGTCATGCAATACCTCATCCTTGGGAATGTCAGGATAAGATAAATTTGCACAAGAATTTGTTAATAGTTATGTGGGACAGTGTGACGGAATGTGACGCGGGATAGCGCTGTCATGATGAAAAATGCCAATTTACCTGAGAGCGTACAGTCGGAAGCGTTCCTTGTGATCGCCCGGCCGCTGGAAGGTGTAGGCGGGATGCAATTTGTCGTAGGGCGGAGGGACCTGGTCGTGGAGCGTCTGCAGCAGCAGCCAGCGGCAGCGGCCGGCGCTGCCCGAAGCTTCCAGGCGCTGCGTGCGCAGGCCGGCGTAGTATTCCAGCAAGGCGCGTTGCGGCTCGCCCAAGCCCAGGCTGGCGACGCAGTCGCCGGGCCGGATCAGGGCCGCCGGTCCGGGCTTCAGCGCGGCGAAGGCTTCGCGGTAACGCATGCCGTGGTCCAGCGCCGGCAGCCATAGCATGGCCATGCCGCACCAGAGCAGGGTCAGGCCCACGCTCCAGCGCCAGATCAGGCGATAGCCGTTGGCCAATGGCTGCCGCCAGCACCAGGCGAGCAGCGCCGCGGCGGCGGCGAACAGCAGCCAGCGCCCAGGCTGGAACTGGGGCGTCCAGCCATGGAAGCGTCTGCCCAGCCATTGCCGCGCGGGATGGATGTCCAAGGGGAAGTTCAGCGCGGCGGCGCAGAGCAGCACGTAGACGGTCAGCGCGCACAGCAGCAGCGCCAGGCCGATGTTCAGCCAGCGCGGCGGGCGGCCCAGGCCCCGCAGCCCCGCCATGGCCAGCAGCGCCAGCGGCGGCAGCAGCGGCAGCGCGTACAACTCTCGGGCGTCGGCCGCGGAGGCCAGCACCGCCAGCGTGCAGCCGGACAACGCCAGCGGCGGCAGAATGGCGGGCCAATCCTGCCGCGCGCGCGCGGCGCGCCATAGCGCCAACAGCGCCAGCGGCCAGGTCGGCAGCGCGTACCAGGGCAGGGTCAGTCCGTAGAAGCCGCGCGCGGCGCGCGGCCCCAGGTGGACGGTGCCGCGGAAGCGGCCGAAATTATTGGCGTCCAGCCAGAGATGAAACAGCTCGGGGCTGCGCTGGTACAGACTGTGCATCCACCACAGCGGCAGCGGCAGCGCGGCGGCCAGCGCGATGGCGAGGGTTTTCAGATAGGCGGGCCGGCGGTAGTCGCGATGCGCGAGAAGCGCCAGCGCGGCGACGCCCAGGCAGCCCGGGCCGAGCAGGCCCTTGCTGAGAAAGGCGATGGCGGCGCCTGCGCCCAGCATCAGCCCGGAGGCCAGCGGACGGAGCAGCGCCTGGCTCAGCCCGGCTAGTCCCCAGCAGAAGCCGGCCAGCAGCGCGGTGTCGGTGATCAGCTGGTGGGCGCGCAGCGGCAGGCCCACGGTGCCGATCAACAGCACCAGCGCCCAGCGGCCATGCCCGGGGCCGAACAGGCCGCGCGCGGCGGTGGCCAGCCCCAGCCAGGCGATCAGGTTCCAGAAGCCGGCCGCCAGGCGGGCGGCGTCGGGCGCGCCCAGCCAGCCTTCGAACAGCCGCATGGTCCAGGCGGCGCTGATGAAGAACAGCGGCGGCTTTTCCATGAAGGGTTCGCCGGCGAGGGTGGGCACTACCCAGTCGCCGCTGGCGGCGATATGGCGCACCAAGCCGAAGGTGTAGGCTTCGTCGGGTTTCCAGGGCTCGTGGCCGACCAGGCCCGGCAGCAGCCACAGCAGGCATAGCGCCAAAAGCGGCTCCCAGCGCAGCGGAGCCGGGCGCTCAGCCAATGGGAGGATCTTTCGGCCGCATCGAGTGCAAAGCGGTTTTTTGCATTTCCAGCGTCTTGATCTGCATCGCCAGCACGCCCATGTTCATGGTCAGCCAGCCTTCCACCACTTTCAGCTCGGCCAGCTTGCGGTCGATCTCCTCTTCCGACATCGGCGGCAGGAAGGCCTGCATGCCGGGCGGGGTGGCTTGTTGCCAGAACTGGCGGAACAGGGCGAACGGGTCGTTGTGGTTGTCTTGGCTCATCGACATTTTCCTGCAATGAAAAACGGGCAAGCGATGCTTGCCCGTTCAGTATAAGACGCTTGAGACGCCGGATCAGCCCTGTTGTGCGGCAACCTGGGCGTCGACCGAGGCCAGCGCCACCATGTTGACGATGCGGCGCACCGACGAGATCGGGGTCAGGATGTGCGCCGGCTTGGCCATGCCCATCAGGATCGGGCCGATGGTCACGCCGTCGGACGCCGACACGCGCAGCAGGTTGTAGCTGATGTTGGCGGCCTCCACGTTCGGCATGATCAACAGGTTGGCCGAGCCCTTCAGCGTCGAGTCCGGCAGCGCCTGCTGGCGGATGCTTTCCACCAGCGCGGCGTCGCCCTGCATCTCGCCGTCGATTTCCAGTTCCGGCTGCGCTTCGCGGATCAGGTCGAAGGCGGCGCGCATCTTCTGCGACGACGCGGTGTTCAGCGCGCCGAAGCTGGAGTTGGACAGCAGCGCGGCCTTCGGCTGGATGCCGAAGCGCTGGATCGCCTCCGACGCCATCCGGGTGATGGACGACAGCTGCTCGGCGCTCGGCTCGGCGTTGACGTAGGTGTCGGTGATGAAGATGTTGCCGGTCGGCAGGATCAGCGCGTTCATCGCGCCGGCCACCTTATCCTTGTTGGCGTAGCCCAGCACGTTCTCCAGGATGTCGAAGTGCTGGCGGTACGGGCCGTAGGTGCCGCAGATCAGCGCGTCGGCGTCGCCGCGGCGCACCATCATCGCGCCGATCAGCGTGGTGTTGCCGATCACGCGGCGGCGGGCCTGCTCCTGCGACACGCCCTTGCGCTTCATCAGCTGGTAGTAGTCCTGCCAGTAGGTGTTGAAGCGCGGGTCGGATTCGTTGTTGACCAGTTCGAAGTCCACGCCCGGGCGCAGTTTCAGGCCCAGCTTCTCGATGCGCTTCTCGATCACGCTGGGGCGGCCCACCAGGATCGGCTTGGCCAGGCCCTGGGTGACGATTTCCTGGGTGGCGTGCAGCACGCGCTCGTCTTCGCCCTCGGTCAGCACCACGCGCTTCGGATCCTTCTTGGCCTGGGAAAACACCGGCTTCATGAACAAGTTGGTCTTGTACACGAACTGGGCCAGTTGGTCGGCGTAGGCGTCGAAGTCTTCGATCGGACGGGTGGCGACGCCGGAATCCATCGCGGCCTTGGCCACGGCCGGAGCGATCTTGACGATCAGGCGCGGATCGAACGGCTTCGGAATCACGTATTCCGGGCCGAAGGACAGTTCCTGATCGCCGTAGGCGGTGGCCACCACGTCGTTCTGCTCGGCCATCGCCAGGTCGGCGATCGCGCGCACGGTGGCCAGCTTCATCTCTTCATTGATGGTGGTGGCGCCCACGTCCAGCGCGCCGCGGAAGATGAAGGGGAAGCACAGCACGTTGTTGACCTGGTTCGGGAAGTCCGAGCGGCCGGTGCCGATGATGGCGTCCGGGCGCACTTCCTTGACCAGCGGCGGCAGGATTTCCGGTTCCGGGTTGGCCATGGCCAGGATCAGCGGATCGCGAGCCATGGACTTGACCATGTCTTGCGATACCAGGCGCGGGCCGGACAGGCCCATGAAGATGTCGGAGCCGGCCATCGCGTCGGCCAGCTTGCGCCAGCCGTTGTCCTTGATGGCGTAACGCAGCTTGGACTCGTCCAGCTTCTCGTCGCGGCCGATGAAGACCACGCCCTTGGAGTCGCAGATGGTGATGTTTTCGCGCTTCACGCCCAGCGCCACCAAGAGGTCCAGGCAGGCGATGGCGGCGGCGCCGGCGCCGGAGGCCACCACGCGCACTTCGCCGATTTCCTTCTTCACCAGGCGCAGGCCGTTCAGCACCGCGGCGGCGGCCACGATGGCGGTGCCGTGCTGGTCGTCGTGGAACACCGGGATGCCCATGCGCTCGCGGCACTTCTTCTCGATGTAGAAGCACTCCGGCGCCTTGATGTCTTCCAGGTTGATGCCGCCGAAGGTCGGCTCCAGCGAGCAGATGATGTCCACCAGCTTGTCAGGATCCAGCTCGTTGACTTCGATGTCGAACACGTCGATGCCGGCGAATTTTTTGAACAATACGCCCTTGCCTTCCATCACCGGCTTGCTGGCCAGCGCGCCGATGTTGCCCAGGCCCAGCACCGCGGTGCCGTTGGAGATCACGGCCACCAGGTTGCCGCGGGCGGTGTATTTGTAGGCGTTGAGCGGGTCTTCGACGATGGCGTCGCACGGGGCGGCCACGCCGGGGGAGTAGGCCAGTGCCAGATCGCGCTGGGTGGTCAGCGGCTTGGTCGGGGCAACCTGAATCTTGCCCGGGGTCGGGAACTGGTGAAACTCCAGTGCGCTTTGGCGCAATTGCTCGTCCATTCGCAGGCTCCTGATTGAGAGATGTTTTTTTATGTCGGTAAGGGAGAATCAGCCTCGCATTATAAGGCTTATGCCAGGTCCGGGCTATGCCGTGTCTGACAAAAGCCGCGACGGGCAAAACCCATCGCGGCGGCATGCCGTCTGGCGCGGGAAACTCAATTCATCATGCCGAGCATCCGAGGCAGCCATAGCGAGATTTCCGGGATGAAGGTGACCGCCAGCAGGAAGCCCAGCATGGTCAGCAGCCACGGCCACACCGCCACCGTCAGCTCGGTGATCCCCATCTTGGTGATCCCCGAGGCGACGTAGAGGTTCAATCCCACCGGCGGGTGGCACATGCCCACTTCCATGTTGACCGCGATCAGGATGCCGAAGTGCACCGGGTTGACGCCCAGCTTCACCGCCACCGGGTACAGGATGGGCGCCATGATCAGCACGATGGCCGACGGGTCCATGAAGTTGCCGGCCGCCAGCAGCAGGACGTTGGTCAGCAGCAGGAAGGCGACGATGCCGAAGCCCTGGCTGGCCATCCAGGCCGCCATGGTCTGCGGGATCTGCTCGGACGCCATCAGGAAGGAGAACAGCACCGCGTTGGTGATGATGTAGAGCAGCATCGCGCTCATCGACGCGGCGTTGATCAGCACCTTGGGCACGTCCTTCAGCTGCATGTCCTTGTAGACGAACACCGCGATCACGAAGGCGTACACCGCGGCCATCGCCGCCGCCTCGGTGGGGGTGAAGATGCCGGTATAGATGCCGCCTATCACCAGCACGATCAGCAGCAGGCCCCACACGCAGCCGCGGAACGCGCTCCAGCGCTCGCTCCAGCTGGCCTTGGGCAGGCGCGGATAGTCGAACTTCTTGGCGCGGAACCAGGTGGTCATGCCCAACAGAAAGGACAGGCACAGGCCCGGCAGCACGCCGGCAATGAACAGCTGGCCGACCGAGGCGGTGGAGACCGCGTTGCCGTCCGGGCCGGTGACGCTCATGCCGGCGGTGGCGATGCTGAACATCACCAGGTTGATCGACGGCGGGAACAGGATGCCCAGCGCGCCGGAAGTGGTGATCACGCCGGCGCCGAAGCGCGCCGGATAGCCTTGCTTCAGCATCGCCGGCAGGATGATGGAGCCGACGGCGACGACGGTGGCGACCGAGGAGCCGGTGATCGCCGCGAACAGCGCGCAGGACACCACCCCGGCGAGGCCGAGGCCGCCGTACCAGTGGCCGACCAGGGTGGTGGCGAAGCGTATCATCCGCCGCGCCACGCCGCCGTGCATCAGGAAGTTGCCGGCCAGGATGAAGAAGGGGATCGCCATGATCTCGAACTTCTCGATGCCGGTGAACAGCTTGAGCGCGACGGAGGTGATCGGCACCTCGGTCATGGTGAACAGGAAGGTGAGGACGGTCAGGCCCAGCGAGATGGAGATCGGCATGCCGGTCAGCATCAGCGCCAGCAGCAGGCCGAAGATGATCAGGGCGCTCATGGACGGCCTCCGTGATGCATGTCGTGCGGGTGCAGGTTGTCCAGCGTGTCGTCGCCTTCGATGCCGTCGACGTGGCCGTGATCATGCTTGGGCAGACTGCCGGTCTTGACGAAGTTCCAGGCCACCTGCAGGAAGCGGAAGCACATCAGCGTGGAGCCGGCCGGGATGGCCAGATAGACCAGCCACATCGGCGCCTCCAGGTCGGGCGAGGTCTGGTCGGTGTGGGCGATGTTCCAGACGAAATCGCCGCCCATCACGGCGACGGCGCCGGTGAACAGCGCGCCGGCCAGCAGGCCGAACACGATGAAGCGGCCGCGGATTCTGTCGGGCAGCCGATTGATCAGCACGTCGACGCCGACGTGGATGCCGGTGCGCACGCCGTAAGCGGCGCCGAACTTGGCCATCCAGACGAAGAGATAGACGGTGAGTTCCTGCGCCCACGCCAGATTGATGTGGGCGAGATACGGTTGAAGAGCGGAAATGCCGGAACCGTAGCGGTGCAGCACGGCTACGAAAGTGATCAGGGTGGCGGCACCCATCAGACAGGCAATCATCCACTCCTCGAGGTGGTCGAGGAATTTCAGCATGGCGGGGTTTCCTATGCGCGCAGCGCAGCCGCGCATCGGGCGATGCGCGGCCGTCGGCCTGTTACTTGCCGGGGTTGAAACCGGTTTCTTTATAAATCTGCTTTAGCAGATCGGGACCGATGCGGGAAGCCATTTTCTGGTGCACCGGCAGCAGCGATTTCTTGAACGCGTCGCGCTCCTGCGGCGTGGGGACGTAGACCTTGGTCTTGCCGGACGCCTTGATCGCCGCCACGGCCTTGTCGTTCTCTTCCTTGGCGATCTTGTTGGCGTAGACGGTGGCGTCCTGCACCGCGCTGTCCAGCTGGGTGCGGATGTCGGCCGGCAGGCCGTCCCAGAACTTCTTGTTGACGATCAGCGCGTAGCCGAGGAAGCCGTGCTGGGTCAGCGTCAGGTTCTTCTGCACTTCGTAGGCCTTGCTGGTGTACAGGTTGGACGCTTCCAGCTCGGTGCCGTCCACCACCCCGGTCTGCAGCGCCTGGTAGACTTCGGAGAAGGCCATCACCTGCGGCAGCGCGCCCAGGGTGCGCATTTCCTCTTCCAGCACCTTGGACGACTGGATGCGGATCTTCATGCCCTTGAGGTCGGCCGGGGACTTGATCGGCTTGTTGGCCGAGAAGTTCTTGAAGCCGTTGTCCCAGTAGGCCAGGCCCTTGATGCCCTTGCCCTCCAGCTTGCCCAGCAGCTGCTTGCCGATCGGGCCGTGCATCACCTTGTTGACCTGGTCGTAGTTGTCGAACACATAGGGCAGATCGAAGACTTCGAACTCCTTCACGCCCAGCGGGCCGAACTTGGCCAGGCTGGGGGCCAGCATCTGCACCGCGCCCAGCTGCAGCGCTTCCAGCTCTTCCTTGTCTTTGTACAGTTGGCTGTTGGGGTAGACCTGGACCTTCACCTTGCCGTGGGTGCGCTGCTCGGCCAGCTTCTTGAAGTATTCGGCGGCTTTGCCCTTGGGGGTGTCCGGGGACACCACGTGGCTGAATTTGATCACGATCTCGCCGGCCGCCTGGGCGAATCCGGAGAGGGCGAGGCTGGCGCAGACGGCCAGCGCGGCATGCTTCAGTTTCATGTAGGGATCTCCATCCATTTGTCGCGTTGTAGTGTCAGGCCCGGCTTATGCCGGTTGTTGTTGCCGATAAAGTAGAAGCTCTAGGGCGGTTTGGCCATTAGGGAATTCCAGAACATGGGCATGTCCCCCGCTGTGCTTTGGTCGCGGTATCATCGAAGGCGTGTCATTGTCCGGTTTCCGCCATGTCCCCCTCCCATTCCCGCATCCGCCGCATTCCCCACCGCTTGTGGCTGGGCGCCAGCCTGGCCCTGGTCGCGCTGCTGCTGGCCCTGTGCAGCCTCAGCTATCTGGTGTACCGCGATTGGCGCGACGAGCAGCAGGACAATCTGATCCAGGAGGTGCTGTGGCTGGAACAGTCGCTGCGCATGCACTTGGAAGCCCATCAGGAATGGGGCGACACGCTGGCGCGCGACATCGCCGCCGGCAAGGTGGACAGCCGGCGCTTCGCCCAGCTGGCGGCGTTCTATCTGCGCGAGAATCCCGAGCTGGTGACGCTGGAGCGGATCGACGCAGACCGCCAGGTGCAGTGGGACCCGCATGGCCTGCGGCGCGACCAGCGGCAGCTGGGGCTGCCGGAGTACGACGCGATGTGGCGCGCGGGACGCCTGCTGCGAAACAGTTACGGCGCGCCCTACCAGGGGCAGGACGGCAAGTACCGCTTCGACCTGGCGATTCCCATCGTTCACGACGGCCGGCTGCTGGGCGGCTTGCGCCTGTCCTATCAGCTGGACGCGCTGCTGTACCACCAGGTGCCGTGGTGGATCGCTTCCAAGAACTACATCAGCATCATCGATCTGGGCGGCAAGACGCTGGCCCAGAAGTTCGACGCGGCCGAGCAGCCGGGCTCCATCTCGCACCAGACCAGCTTCGATCCGCCCGGCTACGGCCTCTACCTGCGCGCGGTCAGCTACCGCAGCGGCCTGGGCCTGACGCTGCCGGTGCTGACGGTGGTGATCGCGCTGCTGCTGCTGACCCTGCTGTACGCGGTGTGGCGCATCCGCCGCCACATGCGCGAGCGCCTGCTGGCCGAGCAGAGGCTGGCCAAGGAGGTGTCGCTCAGGCAGGCGATAGAGGACTCGATGAAAAGCGGCCTGGTGGCGATCGGGCTGGAGGGCGAGATCGTCCGCGTCAACCGCGCCTTCTGCGACATGCTGGGTTTTTCGCCGGAGGAACTGGTGGGCAGCCATCCGCCGCATCCGTTCTGGCCGGCCGACCAGCACGGCGTGCTGGCCGAGGCGATGGACGCGGTGCGCGACAACCGCCAGCCGGAGCTGGGCTTCGACCTCACGCTGATGCGCAAGCGCGGCGACACGCTGGTGGTGCGGTTGTTCGCCACCCCTCTGATGGAAGAGGACGGCAGCCAGCGCGGCTGGATCGCGTCCTTGTTCGACATCACCGAGCGCCAGCGCCAGCGCGTGGCGCTGGGCGCCGCCCATCGCCGCTTCCTCACCGTGCTCAACGGCCTGGCCGCCGGCGTGTGCGTGGTGGACGAGGGCAGCGCCCAGCTGTTGTACGCCAACCCCGGCTTCGCCGAGCTGTGGCAAGTCGGCGACGCCGACGCGCCGTGCTGCGTGCTGCTGCCGGGCTTGAAGGCCGGCGAGGGCGAAGAGATCGGCCAGGAGTTCATCTTCACCGGCGACCAGCGCTGCCTGCTGATCCATCGCCGCCGCATCGAATGGGTGAACGGCGAAGCGGCCTGGCTGGCGATACTCAGCGACGTCACCGCCGACCGCCGGCGCGAAGAGCGCGAACAGGCGCAGCAGGAGCGTTTCCAGAATACCGCGCGGCTGATCGCGATGGGCGAGATGGCGTCCACGCTGGCGCACGAGCTGAACCAGCCGCTGACCGCGATCCACACCTACGCCGCCGGCGTCAGCCGCCGTCTGCCGGAACAGCTGGCGTTGCCGGCCGGCGTGCGCGACGCCATCCAGGCCATCGCCGAGCAATCCCGGCGCGCGGCCCAGATCGTCAGCAGCATCCGCGCCTTCGTCAAGAAGCACGAGCCGCAGCTGGAGCGGGTGGACCCGGCGCGGGTGGTGCAGCGCGCGCTGGGCCTGGCCGAGCCGCTGGCCGCCAAGAACGCCGTCGGCCTGCAACTGGCCGCCGACCGCCGCCCCTGCCGGGTGGACATGGACCCGGTGCTGATCGAGCAGGTGCTGCTCAACCTGATGAAAAACGCGATAGAGGCGCTGGTGGAGGCGGGCACGCCGCGCCCGGGGGTGGAGCTGCACACCTGCGTGGAAAACGGCAAATGGCGGGTGGAGGTGGTGGACAACGGGCCGGGGCTGGCCGCCGGCATGCAGGACAACCTGTTCACGCCGTTCTACTCCACCAAGCCGGAAGGGATGGGCATCGGCCTCAATATCTGCCGCTCCATCGTGGAATTCCACCGCGGCGAATTCGGCGCCGTCAGCAGCCGGGAAGGCGGCTGCGTATTCTGGTTCAGCCTGCCGCTGGCCGGCGCGGAAGAGGGGTGAGGCAGGGGCTGGTCAAGAAAAATGCCGTTGTGTTAGGATGCTTGGCGATGGGCCGATAGCTCAGCTGGGAGAGCGCTGCGTTCGCAATGCAGAGGTCGGGAGTTCGATCCTCCTTCGGTCCACCAGAATTCATGCGACGGGAAGCATAATGTGACGGGAAGCATAAGTTGGCCGAAACGGCCAGCTTATACTTCCCGGTTCGCACTTCTAGCCACTCCGCCGTCCAAAATTCATCCCGCTTTTCTCCATCCCTATTCCTTGAGAGTGTTGCGCAGCAAGGCTTTCCACGTTTGAAACGCCGTTCCAGCTCCTGGCCAGCTTATGGGTACAAATCATCGATTTTGGCCAGCTTATGGTTCCCAGCTAAAGAGTGCGCTGCTTGTCAGGGTGGACTGTGTGAGATGGGGCTGCTGTTCGGCCGGAGCTGACTTTCGGCCTCTAGCCAACATCGGGCGGCAGTGCGCCAATTTCCAGCCACTCAGCAGCTAGAGACGGCTAATGGCTGCATTGGCTGTCGGCCTGTGATGACAAATGACTCATTGCGGTCGCCCAGACTTCGTCTACCGATACTGGACTGCCCTGGCTCATGTCGTCATTCTACCGAACGGGCGCAAGCCCTGATTTGTGCAACAAAGCCCCTGTGCAAAAGAAGATAGATCAGTCGGTTTCAATGGATTTGAAAATTATTTATGCATTGGGCCGTGAACGCGGGGAGCCTAAATTTTCAACTACGAAATTATGTTGACAATTGAAAAGTAATCTGTGCACAATCAAAAAGCAGGATCTTCAAGCGTCATATCTATCGACACCTCGTTGCCCACCCAGTTGGTCTACATAGTTTCCTTATCTATTCCTTGATTATCATGCTTTTGGCAATTCTATTGTCCTTTATAAATACAAGGAGTGCATTATGGAAACGGGTACCGTTAAATTTTTCAACGACGCAAAAGGTTTTGGTTTTATCACCCCGGACAATGGTGGTGATGATTTGTTCGCTCATTTTTCTGAGATTCGTGCCGATGGGTTCAAATCCCTGCATGATGGCCAAAAAGTGAGCTACACCCGAGCTATGGGCCAAAAGGGTCCGGCAGCATCCGGCATTCAGCCTCTCTAATCTATTGCTGCTATCAAAAAAGCCCCTAGCGGGCTTTTTTTTTGCCTAAAATTTCTGTTCCCTTTGACCTCCACCAGTACTGATTCAGCCAAAGCTATGAGAGTGCTTATGTGTCCTGACGGTGCTGTGGGGTAAATCCGTTTGGGGAAAGGGGAAACTCACCCTGTCCGGTATTTATGCAACAGCTCCGCCGACGTTGAAGTCAACCAACTTCGCGAAACCAGTATCAAGCACTTGATGTCTAGCTACGGTACTTCAGCGCCTCAATGACGAGAGCAAGCGCCGGCGCTATTTGACGGCGATTCGTGTAGTAGAGGTGGTAGCCTGGTAGCCGCGGCCACCAGTCCTCCAGTACCGGTATCAGCTGCCCCGCGTCGATGTGGAGCCTCGCGGTATCTTCCGGCACATAGGCAAAACCCTGGCCATCAAGCGCCGCCTGCAGCATTAGAAAGGTGTTATTGAACACTGCCTGCCCCTGAACGCGCACCGTAACCGGTCTGCCGTCCTTCTCGAAGTCCCAGACGTACAAGCCCCCAAGCGTGGGCAGCCGCAGGTTAATACAGCGATGGTCGGTCAGATCGCCCGGCACTATCGGAAGTGCTTTACCCGCAAGGTACTGAGGTGACGCGACCACAGCCATGCGCAGATCGGGGCTGATGCGCACGGCGATCATGTCTTTGTCCACTACATCCCCGATGCGCACTCCAGCATCGAAGTGCTGGGCCACGATGTCGGTGAGCGCATAGTCCACGCTCAGTTCGACTTGGATATCCGGGTATCTCGTCAGGAATTCGGGCAGCCGGGGCCACAGGGCCGTGACAATGGCATGATCGTTGGCAGTGATTCGCACATTGCCGGCGGGCTTATCGCCTAGTGAACGCAGGGCGGCCAGTTCCGCATCCAATTGGCCCAACATCGGGGCCAGTGTGTTCAGTAGCCGCGAGCCAGCTTCGGATGTGGCGACGCTGCGGGTGGTGCGCATCAGCAGTTGCACACCCAGACGCGCCTCCAGCGTTGTCATCGCGTGGCTCAACGCCGAGCGCGACATACCCAGTTGCGCGGCCGCGCGCGTGAAGCTGCGCTCCCGGGCCACCACCGAAAATGCGCGCAGGTCGTTTAGGTTCTCCATGGATATTGGTGCATTTTATGCACATGCTTATTCAGATTTTTCCATCTTATCAAACAATGGGGTTGTCCCTATGCTTGATAGCATGTGCTGTCAAAGCTTCACTACAGGGGCCGCGACACTTTACTTGCCAAGGAAAACACCTCCATGATTACCGTAACCCCCGTTGGTTCGCAGCCTTCCGTACAGGGGCCTGCCGACTACTTCGCCGGCACAGTCCGCATTGATTCGATGTTCCAGGCCGATGCGCCGGCCCGCGTCGGCGGTGCCACCGTGACCTTCGAGCCAGGTGCCCGCACCACATGGCATACGCACCCGCTAGGGCAGACGCTGATAGTGACGGCTGGTTCCGGTTTCGTTCAGGAATGGGACGGACCAGTGCGTCAGATCCGTCCTGGCGACACCGTGTGGATTCCGCCAGGCACCAAGCATTGGCATGGTGCAGCACCGGCTACATCCATGACCCACATTGCCATAGCCGAGATGCTGGAGGGCAAAGTGGTGGATTGGATGGAGCCTGTAAGTGAGGGGCAATATCAGACATCGGTTCAATCATGAATGCATCACAGGAAAAGGCGCTGAGCCAGTCGCAGCAATCCATCGCAGCCTTCACCGCGTTGGGCAATCTGCCCAAGCTCGATACTGCCTTGGCGAAGAGGACGGATGCAGGACTCACGGTCAATGCTTGCCGCGAGTTGCCAGTGCAGCTCTATGCTTTCCATGTTTTTCATGTAGCCTCAATGCGTTGGGCGCACTGATGGGGGGGCTTGGTGAGCGTGGTCTGTCCGGCAGGGGATCAAGCCTCCTGATGCAAAAGCAGTAGCAAGAAGGCTGGGGGGCTCTACCAAGCATCCATGAAAAGGTCAGCGACATTACCGCTTGGTCGCTTGGGCGGCCAGAGCGCCGCGCTTTTCGACGAGAAAGTCCATCAACGCCCGCACCTTGCTCGGCATCTGCTCACGGGAGGGGACGTACAGGTAGAAGCCGGGAAACGGTCTGCACCAGGAGTGCAGGACACGGACCAGCGTCCCTTCCCTCAGTTGCTGACGTACCGCGAGTTCCATGTGCTGGGCCAGGCCGATGCCTTGGACGGTGGCACGAATCATTCCCTCATCGTCGTTGGTGGTGTAGCTGCCTTGCGGGTCGAGCACGAAGTCCTGCCCTTCCACCCCTGGCGTGGAGAACTCCCATTGGAAAATGGCACCGCTGGAGGTCTGGCGGTAGCGCAGGCAATTATGGGCGGCCAGGTCGGTTGGCGTTGCGGGTTGGCCATGGGCCTTGAAATAGGTTGGTGAGCCGACCACGGCCATCTCCAGTAGCGGCGTGATCGGCACCGCCGTCACGTGTTCGGCCAGGCTCTGTCCCAGGCGGATGCCCGCATCGCAGCCGTCGGCGATGATGTTGGCCATGCCGTCATCCATGATCAGTTCCAGACGCAGTTGCGGATAGCGCGCGAGAAACTCGGCCAGATGCGGTTCCATTAACAGCTTGGCCGCCACCCGCGAGGTGTTTACCCGCAACAGCCCGGTCGGCTCGGTCCGGTTCTCGCCCACCGTCCGCACGACGCCGTCAATCGACTGCAGCGCCCCCTGCAGCACTTCAAACAGGCGCTGGCCTTCCTCGGTCAGCGACATATCCCGCGTGGTGCGGTAGAGCAGTTTGACGTTCAGCCGCTGCTCTAGCGCCTTCAGGTTCTGCGACAGCGCAGCACGCGACACGCCCATCTCGGCGGCGGCCTTGGTGAAGCTGCGGTGTTGCGCCACATGCGTGAACCAAGCGAGAGAAGGTAGCAGGGAGGGATCCATCAAGGCTCCAATTGTCAATTTCAACTTACCACTGTGGTCAAGATTAGCATCTTTTTCAACGCCAATGATAGGCCTACTATTCACTCACGCCAACCGAACAGCGCTAGTTGGTAGCCGGGCCCAAGGACTGTACGGACTGATGGCCCGCTTGATTCAGTAAAGGAGAAATCGAATGCAAAGCATCCAGTTCAAGAACCTCAACGGCCAGGGCATCACCATGGCGGCGAACCTGTACTTTCCGGCTGGCTTCGACGAGGCCAAGCACTATCCGGCCATCGTGGTAACTCATCCGGGTGGCGGCGTGAAAGAACAAACCGCCGGTCTGTATGCGGCAAAACTCGCCGAACAGGGCTTCGTTACCATTGCCTTCGACGCGTCCTACCAGGGCGCTAGCTCCGGCGAGCCGCGCCAGTTGGAAAACCCCTACATCCGCACCGAGGACGTCAGCGCGGTAATCGACTATCTGACCACGTTGCCTTATGTGGACCCGGCCCGCATCGGTGCGATGGGCATCTGCGCCGGTGGCGGCTATGCGGCCAACGCGGCGATTAACGACCGCCGCATCAAGGCGCTGGGCACGGTCAGCGCGGTGAATATCGGCTCCATGTTCCGCAACGGTTGGGAAAACACCGTGAAGGACGCTGACGCGGTCTCCTATCTGGACTACGGCTCGCAGGCCCGCAGCGGCGATGCCGCCAAGCCCGAGCTCGCCACCATCCCGCTGGCACCGATGCGCAAGGAAGATGCGCCCAACAAGGAGCTGGAAGAAGCTTGGGAGTATTACCACACCCCGCGTTGCCAGCATCCGAACGCACCAGGCTACACCCTGGCCCGCAGCCTGACCCAGATCATCAGCTACGACGCCTACAACAAGGCCGAGGCCTTTCTGACCCAGCCGATCCTAGCCGTAGCCGGTAGCGTGGCCGGTAGCAAGTGGATGAGCGAGGATCTGCTCGCACGGGCCGCTAGCACCGACAAGCGCCTGCACATCGTCGACGGTGCCAACCATATGTCGCTGTACGACGTGCCGCAGTACGTGGAGGAGGCCGTGTCGGAACTGGTGCCGTTCTTCCAGTCTCACCTGTAGACCGGCCCTGGGCGAGCGTCGGCTCGCCCTTCACGCAAACATCGCTCGGCGCGGCAGGCACCGGACAAGGAACCCACATGACTACCCATACCATCCGCCATGTTGCCTACAAGAACCTGGCCTGGGACACGTCGGCTGACCTCTACTTGCCGCCCGGCTTCGACGAGAGCCAGCAATACTCGGCCATTGTTAGCACCCACCCGATCGGCAGCTGCAAGGAGCAGACCGCCGGCAACATCTATGCGGCGGCGCTTGCCAAGGAAGGCTTTGTCGTGGTCGCCTTCGACGCCAGCTTCCAGGGGGAGAGCGGTGGCGAGCCACGCTTTATCGAGGACCCGTCCATCCGTGTCTCCGACATCCGCTTCGCCATCGACTACCTGGTGACGCTGCCCTTCGTGGACGCGGACCGCATCGGCGCTATCGGCGTGTGCGGCGGCGGTGCCTACACCATCAACGCGGCGATGAGCGACCGGCGCATCAAGGCGTTGACCTCGATCACTGGCGTGAACTTCGGCCGCCTGATCCGCGAGGCGTTCAGCAACTTCGACCCGGTCGGCGCTCTGGACGCAATGGCCAAGCAGCGCACTGCCGAAGCCCGCGGCGGGGAACGGCACGTCATCAACTACCTACCACCGTCGGTCGAGGCAGGAAAGAGCAACGGCATCACCGATATCGACGTCCTGGAAGCCACCGACTACTACAAGTCACCACGCGGCCAGCAGCCAAACGGCGCCACCAGTGGGTTGTTCTCCTTCAACAGCGCCGCAATGACCTGGGATGCGTTCGCGCATGCAGAAGTGCTGCTCACCCAGCCGTTGATGGTGGTGATCGGCGACAAGCCGGGCGGCTTCGGCGCCTACCGCGACGGCTGCGAGATCTACGGTCGCGCGGCAGCGAAGCAGAAGGAGCTGGCGGTGATCGAGGGTTGGTCCCACTACGACCTGTACGACAGGCTCGAGCCGGTCGGCCAGGCGTTGGCCAAGGTCGTGCCATTCTTCAAAGCGTACCTGTAAGTGCGGTCGGGCATGGCGATGCCATGCCCGGTGGTTGCCCACACTAAACAAGCACAAGCGAGTACAGGATGAATCCGATCAAGAAGGTATTGATACTGGGGGCGAGCGGCCAGATTGCCCGCTGGGTGATCCGGATGCTGGCGGATCGCGAGGACATCGCGCTGACGCTGCTGTTGCGCCACGCGAAGAACCTGTCAGGCACTGAGCCCAAGAATGCGCAGGTCGTTATTGGCGATGTGCTGGACAGCAAGCTGCTACGGCAGGTGATGGCCAGCCAGGACATCGTCTATGCCAACCTGGCCGGCGAGGTTGACCTTCAGGCCGAAGCCATCGTCACCGCCATGCTCAAGGCCGGCGTCAAACGGCTGATCTTCGTCAACTCGCTGGGCATCTACGACGAGGTGCCAGGCAAGTTTGGCGAATGGAATCGTCGCGAGATCGGCCAGTATCTCGGCCCCTACCGCAAGGCGGCCGATCTTATAGAAGCGTCAGACCTGAACTACACCCTGCTGCGGGCCGCCTGGCTGAGTGATGCCGACGAGGTGGACTATGAGACCACCCAAAGGGACGAGCCCTTCAGGGGCACTGAGGTGTCGCGCAAGAGTGTGGCGGCCCTGATTGCGACCATCATCGACGCAACGGAGCGGCATGCGCGGGCGAACCTGGGTGTCAACAAACCCGGTTCGGATGGCGACAAGCCATCCTTCTTCTGACACGACACGCGACAAAACGCAGAAAGGCCTCGATGAAAGTGATTCTGTTCGGTGCCTCAGGCATGGTGGGACAGGGCGTGTTGCGCGAATGTCTGCTGGCCCATGATGTGACGGCCGTGCTGACCATTGGAAGAAGCGAATTGCCTATCCGGCACCCCAAGCTGCGGCAGTTGGTCCGCCAAGACATGTATGCCTACAGCGATATTGCTGACCAGTTAGTGGGCTACGACGCTTGCCTGTTTTGCCTGGGCGTGTCGGCCAGAGACGTCGACGAGGCCAGCTTTGTGCGCATTAATCACGACCTGCCGGTCGCAGTCGCCGAGACCCTGGTCAATGTCAATCCGGCCATGACTTTCATCTATGTATCCGGCGCGGGCACCGATACTACCGAACAGGGTTCGACGATGTGGGCTCGGGTGAAAGGCAAGACCGAAAACACCTTGCTCAAGCTCGGCTTCAAGGCCGTCTACCTGTTCCGACCCGGCCTCATCATCCCCATGAACGGGGCGGTATCAAAGACCAAAGCCTATCGACTGTTCTACCGGTGCTTTGGTTGGGGGCTGCGTGCGGTACGCCGTTTCTTCCCCTCCCGCATCATCGACACCGAGCAAGTCGGTCAGGCGATGTTACGGCTGATTCGCTACGGCGACGCCAGCCCTTACATCGATAATGCCGCCATTCATTATCTCGCTCTCAGCCGAACTCAATATGCCTGACATCAAGGACGGGTTATAAGTCATCCCATGGCCGCTTTCGGATAGAAAGAAGCCATTTCTGTTGGAGGAATGAGTGACCGTTAAGGCCGATGAGCAGCCCTATGGTTGCCATTGTTCTATGGCCTAGATAATTCGGTGTTTCTGATGCTTTCACGTAGCTTGTTGTACTCCTCCCGTAGCGGCTCGCGCTGCAGCGATAGCCGATACGGCCGCAGGGCCTGGGACATCCGACGGATGCTCGGATAGTTCCCGCCGGCGGCGATGTTCCTGAAGACTCTGCCTACCCGTTCCACATCGCCTATCCGACGCTTCGCAGTGGTCCGCTGCTGCGACTGTTGGTGCTTGTGCGTCAGCTGCGCCAACAGCTCCGGAAACCAATATTTGGCGTAGCTGCGCGTCACGCCTATGCGCTTCAGGATGCGGGAGACCGGTTCCGCGGTGCTGGGGGCATCGAGCTCCTGGCGAAGCCGTGATTCGAGAGAAGCTTTGCTCAGTTGGGCTGCAGCGTGTGGTTTGCCCCTTGCAGAGACGGGTGAGGCACTGCTGGGCGCCTGATCCGGCAGAGGCTGGGTGAATAGTTGGTGCAGCGTCAGATCCAGTTTGTCTGCGATCTGGAGCAGCTGTGGAAATGCCGGCTTCTGCTGTTTGTTGGCCCAGCCGCCGATGGCTCTGTCGCCCAGGCCCAGCATTAGCGACAGTTTCTTCTTTTCCCCTTCAGTCCAGCGTTCTGCCGCGGTTTGCAGGATGGCCATCAGCTGCAGTTGCGTGGGCATGATCCTGCCTTCAGGCGTGGCGATCATGCTTTCCAGTGAGTGGGCGCGGCGCAGGTCGGCTTCCTGGATGGTTTCTTGCGTTTGCAGGGTGGATGCCGGCGCGAGGTAACCGCAACAGTGGGTGCAGCGTGCCTGGTCCGGATAGTGCGGGACCAGTTGCTGACGCTTGCCGCACCAGGGACACAGGTGCTGTAGCGGCCGGTGGTGCCGGGTGCACACCCGGTAGGCATCCAAGGACCAGACCAACGGGAAGTGGCTGTCAACGCGCTGGTTCCGTTGTTCAGCCAGGCAGGCGGGGCACCAGCGTACCTCCTTGGCCAGAAAGCCGGCGCCGATTTCCGGGATCACGCCTTTCCAGGCCTGGAAGGTAAGACCTTCCAGGCCCTGTACCGAGGTGAGCTGCTCCAAGGCCTGGGTAAAAGCGTTGGCATAGCGGCCGATGCCGTTTACCGTTCTGGCGTCCTCCCGGTAAAACGAGATGGCTAGGCCGGTGCCGTCTAGCGGCAGCACCGGCCATACCGTGTAGCGAACTAGCCGCCGTGTGTCGATCTGATGCGCTCGCGCCAGTCGCACCAGATACGACAGCAGGCTCTCGGTTGTGCGGCCGCCGCCCTGCATGGGAGGCAAGGCGAACAGCGCGCTTGGGTCGGAGGCGTTGTGATTCCTGTCCATGGCCCGGTCTCCTCTCAAGGCCTCCAGCCGGTTTGATCGCGAGTGGGGTTGCGTTCTCCCGGTCTGCGTTTCTGTTTTGGTTTGCCATAGCGGTGGTTGTCGTCATCGCGGTAGTGATGCGACTCTTTGTAATCCTTCTCGCCAAGCAGGCAGTGCTGGCGTAGCTCATCCATCGGGATATCCTGCAGGCGGATTTCTCCCGCCTGGGCCTCTTTCAGAATGGTCAGAATGGAGCGATTTTCTGGAGCTAACTGCTCGACCACATCCATGTCGAGTTGATCAAGTCCATGTTCGCGGCAGTACTCGTATGCGCTATCCAACCAGGGCTTCAGGATGCCGATGCAACCCGCCGATTTGAGGTAGAAATACTCAGCTTTGTGGAGCAGGTCTGGTTGGCGGGGCAGATTCATCCACGAGATCAGCGTGCTGAGCGATGAGCAGAAAGACTCCCAGTCATCCTTGTCGGTCCTGTGGTAGTGCGGCAGCTTGATGATGCGGGTACGCCGCACCAGCTGGGCGCTCTGCTCCTGGATGGATAGCAGATCGTAAGTGCCGACCAGGATGATGACGGCGTTGGTGCTGGCGGCCAGCGATTTGAGGATTTCGTACTGCCGGCTTTGCTCCTGCGCCTTGTGGCCGAGCAGGAGCTGGTTGGCCTCGTCGAGGATGATGGCGCGCACGCTGCGTTTTTTGACGGCCTTGCCGAGCGCGCTTTGCAGACTGTTCGCCGTCGGCGCCGAGCGCCCCAGCTTGATTGGCTCATCGATCAGCATCATCTCGTCCGTGTCGAACGGCAGCGTGAGTTGGGGACTGACATTGCTCAGTTGCTGCAGCATCCGGCTGTAAAGTTCTTTCCAGTTGAAGGTGCTGCTGCCGGCGGAAAGAATCGACAGGTGGAGCACGGGGACCATGTCGGCCTGGTGCCGCATGTCTGTGGCAAACCGTTCCTGGATCCGTTGCTCCAGCTTCTTGGCGAGGGTGGATTTGCCGACACCGGTTGGCCCGGTCAGTACGATGATGTCAGGATGAGACTTCTGCCATAGCGTGTCTTCCAGTTGTTTCAGCGCGTCATTCAGCTTGGGATGGTTGATCCTCCGGCTCAAAAAGTCCGCTACATGGGCTTCGCGCATATTCTGTTCCTGGTTTTGATTGAGTAGCATGTTCATGTCAGAAATCTCCAAAAACCGTCAGCGTATGGTGCGATGGGAGAATCGGCGGGGGCGGGGTGGTGGGTTCTGCAACGTGTTCCTG
>NZ_JBUPWA010000001.1:2257344-2289824 GCF_055181315.1 Chromobacterium sp. Ag138 | reverse complement strand
GGGGGCGGGGTGGTGGGTTCTGCAACGTGTTCCTGAGTCGCTAGCTTTTTGTGCTCTTCAGCTTGGGCGGCCTCGACTTGATGAACCTCGCGATAGAAATCGGCCTTGCGCTTGGCGTCTTCGATCCGCTTTTCATCCGCCTGCACTTTAAGCAAATGGTCTGCGAGTGCCTCGTGGCGAATGGCGTGCTCGCTCATATCTTGGTAACGAATGCGGTCCTGGCTTCGGCAGCTCAGCCATTCGCCATTGATCTGCGCGTAGACGGTGGATAGGTCGAAGGGGTCATAGCGCACGGGGGGCTTTTTGGTGGCTTGCACTTCCGGCTGGCGGAACGCGTTGTGCCAGTAGTAGTGATTGTTATGCTTGATGCCGCGGCCTTCGTGGATGGTGTGGCCCTTGGCCTTGGTTTGAGGCAGGCAATGAATCAAGAATGCCAGATCGTAGGCTATGTGCTTGTGCGCACGGCTGCCAGATGTGTCGCAGCCTGTCTCGAAGATTCGCCGGGGAGACGCTTGTAGAGAGGTGTGCTGGTTTACTTCGTAGACGTCGTTCAGCCACTTTTCGAAGTACTCTTCGACTTTCTCCTGGCTCCAGACCGCTAGTTTTCGCGGATCATGGCTGGGAGAGCAGGATCTTGGATTCCGTAGCAACTGGGTATTGCCTCTGAGGTTGTGCCAGATCTCCTGATTCAGGACGCCGAACAGGCGTTCCATTGTGGCGCCGAAACGTGGGGCATGAGGCGGGCGTGTTTTCTTGGTGATGTAGAGCGAGGCCAGGAGTGTTTCTACATGCGTGGAGGCGAAGTCTTTGCCGCCGTCCGTCACAATGGTGCTTGGCAGTCTATGGTGTCTTTGCACGCATTGACGGATCAGCATCATGGTGTTGATGGCCGTGGGCGTGCCGTAGCTGAAGTAGTAGGCCAGCACCATGCGAGAGTAGCCATCGATCATTGCCGAAAGCCAGAGACGTTGAGGTTTACTGTCTGGGCTAAGTTCGCAGCTCATCAGGTCGATCAGGGTGTGATCGATGTGAGCGATATCGAAGGGGTACTCGCCATGAGGTGGGAAGACGGCAGCCTCGGTCCAAACCAGTTCTTTCTGGTTGTAAGCGGCTTTGCTGCCTTCCCGGATGAGCTTGACCTCATAATTGGTGCGGATCCGCTTCAACGCTTTACGAAAAGCTTTGAGACTGGGCGCGGCATCAGGCTCATCTGCGTATTGCCCTAGCAGCATTGCATAGGCCTTGGACAATTTGGCATTGTTTTTGTTGAGGTAGTGTTCCTGCAGCGCGGCATTCATCCGTTCCACAGTCTCTTCCGATAAGCGAGGCGTTCGGTTGCCCTTGCGCGCGGTCTGGTCGATCAGGCCGACAAAGCCGTTGCCCATCAGGTCTTTCGCCTGCTGATAGTTATGGCGGTAGCGGCGTAAGCTCCGTGCCGAAGTGGCGCTCCGGCCTTCAAGCTTGTCTAGGCGCAGCTTGGCGCTCAGCAAGTCCGAGCGGCTATGATTCGACATCTTGGCGAAGGCTTGATTTTTCAGCGAAAGCTGTTCCGCTTCAGCGTCCACTTGTAGTTCGCAGCGATTGAGCAATCCTTGTACCGATTCCCAGGCTAGAGGGAGTATCTGCCCGGAGGAGGAGGCCAGCGTGAGCTGGTCTTGCTCTTGGTGTATGACCTCCCAGGATTGCCCCTTCCAGAGTAGTTTGCTACCTGCTTCGAAGCTGATCGGATGGACTTGGCATGCGCTGCGTGCCTGTTGCTGGATCAACAGGGCGGTGTTGTAGTCGCGATAAACCAGCGCATGGCTGTGATCGCTGAGCAGGTTTACGCTCAGATCCATGTAGAGTTCATCTTCCACGATCATTTTGTAGATCGTATCTGGAAGGGGGCGTGGTTCCGCCAGCAGGAGTCGATGCAGGCTGTAGCAGCTACGCAGTTGGAAGAGTTGGTCGACCAGGGCATATTCGGATGGTGATGGCTTCATAGCTTCGGAATCAAAGTAGTCGTCCAGAAACTTGAGATTGCGGATCAACACGCCATTGTTTTCTTGGGAGGAGCGTAGGGCGTAACCCAGACCGACCTGCGCGGCATAGGCTTGACCTGGAGGGCTCACCCATTCCCCGTTGATCTTTTGAAAACGCTGCGGGTATCTCTTGGCCAGGCTTTGCAGCTCCGACTCAAGTTTGCACTCCACCCAACCGGTGAAGTTTTCGGAAATCAGGAAGAAGTCCGGGGTGTGCATGTAGCTGATCTTGCGGGACTTGGCTGTGTAGCTGAGTTTGATCGGATCCGGCTGATCGTAGAACTCGTAGACGTCAGGATCGCGCTCCCACAGGTAGATGGCGCCGAGTTCATTGTGGTGGCTCTCCGCCTGGATCACGCACTCCATTTTTTTGCTGGGGAAGCGGCAGGCGACATTGCCGGTGCTGCTGCGCACGCGGCGGCTGGGAGGATTGCTTCTGACGCGTTCGATGGCCTTGCGCGCTCGGATGCCGAGTTGTTGTCGAAGGTAAAAAGCTTCGAGTTCTTGCTGCTTTAACATGGCGATGCACTCCGTGTGAAGTCGTTCACGCGGAGCCGTGGCTGGGACGGTATCGATGCGGCAAGATGCAGGCACCTCTAGGCCGCTTGAATTCAACGCGGTCTGTTGTATGCTGCGCTTATCTAGTCGGCAAACTGGATAGCGGCATCAGACGGCTCAGGACACCTTCCTGGGCCGTTTTGTTTGTATCGATAGTGTCGTGGTCCGGCTATGGCTCCTTCCATTTCCCTGTGGCGCGAAACGCGCCTCAGGGGAAATTACAATGCAAGAAATCAAATCCCATGCAAGGGCTAAAACGACTTTTTTGGCGTTTTTTGTTAGTTAATCGAGCATTTCCTCTTCGCCTATATGGCGAGTGATTTCGGCTTGCTTTCCTTGCTGTAAAAGGGTTTCAGGCATTTCTTACTTAAATTTAGCTGGATCTTGATGTTGAAGTTTTTTTTGTGAATTCGGAAAGTTTTGCATAATATTTTTCTACTACCATTTGGCATGGAGTGGAGCTTTGGGCACGGTGAAAAAGCGGGGGCGGCCTCGGCGTAGCGTTTACGAGCAATTGCGAGTAGCGACTTGGGTGAAGTTGGTTTTGCAGGTGTCTTGTGCCCCGCTGGCAGAGCTGGATCGCTTCTATGCGCCGCCCAACGCGCAGGGGAAGGGACAGCGGCAGTGTCTCTGGCACAAGTATCAGAAAGGGCTGGTCAGTCCCAAGGACGATGGCGTCATGGGGCAGGCATCTGTGATCGGCCTAGTCGAGCAGGACTATCGCGGTACCGCCACTTGGTATCGTCACCTGTTCTGGTCAGTACTCGAGCGGAACGTGCTGACCTGGCCGGAAATCCAGCAGGTGTACTTGCAACTGAAAGGCCAATGGCGCTACCGGCTGATCGATGAGCGCCACGCGCGCGAGGAGTTCTGGCGGAGTCGGGAGGGGATTCGAGAGCTCGGCGCCGAGCTGATCGCTTCGCCGACCTTGGACGCCGGCGCTGTCATCTTGTGTCTGATTGCGGAGGCCAGGCTACGGCTCAATCGCAGCGACTACTTGAGTGGTCGCGAGGCCTTTGCGTGTTGGTTGGAACAGTCGCCATTCCGGCAGAAATTTGCCTATTCTCAGGGGGAGTTGCTGCAGCTCTTTGCCGATGTATTGGGCAGAGACGTGCTCAGGCGCCTGGGCGACTATCGGATGTGATGCCGGAGTGCATGCATGCCAGATGGACGTTCTATGTCGGACGGTGAATTTTCATGAGGTAATCCAATATGGCCCCCCAACAGCAATGGATGAAAGATGAATACCTACATAGCCACATCATTAGCTATGTGTGTGACCTCATCGAGGGATATCAGTTGGGTATCCGTAAAGCGGCGCTGGCCATGCTGAAAAACGGTATGGATCGGGCACTTATCATTGAATACACCGGGCTCAGCGAGAAGGAGCTGGATTGGCTTGCCCAAGAGGAAGGCTGAGGTAGGAATGTCTACAGGAGCCGGGTCAGTCCATGCAGAGGGGCATACCCTTGAGAGCAAGAAAAAGCGGAAAGGGCTAAGCCCTCTCCGCTGTAGCTACTGCTTCCTTGGATACTGCGCGACCGCCTCGCTTACTTCTTGCGGATTACGATCTTCCAAGGGCGGCCATCTTTGCGGTAGATACGTTTACCGCCCCGCGTGATAAACATGCGGAAGATGACCTGCTCGTCCTCGTCATGGTGATGAGCCATGCTGATCTCCTTTGCAGGAGGGACTCACATGGGACTTGCAAAATTATTTCGCACTTGCTGCAAGAACCTTTGCTTCAAAAGCGAAGTGAGTTACTATGCAGTTGTGATTCAAATGTGAATAACGTTGACAAGAGAAGCTAACCAGAGGCCCTTTGGTGCTTCTTTTCCCTACAGGGACGGGTGAGTTGCCGCTCGCTCGTCCTTGCTCTCTGCGCATTGTCCGACAGTGGACTAATGCAGGCCTCTTGCTTGCCGTCAATTAGAGCAGGTGCTTGGTAGTCGTGCAAGCATGAATAGTGGCCGATTGTTCCCTTATTTCACAATATGTTGCGTTTCTGGGATTGAATTATCAATTTATTGTGCACTGCCTGATCGGTCTGTATAATCTGCAGCTTTAACTTGGGTTGCCAAGTTAAACATGTCAATTGGCTTGATTTATTTGTTTGCCATCCTAGTCCATGCCTCCCAGCCTTGCTGTTCAGTAGTTCATCGATATGTTGTTCACAGATGCTGCTGTTGTCGCAGGTTCTACCTTAGTTGCGGTCGATTCTCAGTCGCTTAGGGAACCCATTCTTCATGATAAGGTCATTTTTGCTATTGCCGACCTAGCTGTCGCCGCAGCCGTACAGTGCATGCCAGCCATTAAACATGCCGTTAACGCGAGTAATGCTGAAGTGACTCATATCATTCGCCTGTACTAAAGAATAGGTTTCAACGATATCCTGTAGAATCTTTAATTTAATTATTGTTATTCAGAATCTTACGAAATTAAAATCCGTCGCAAACTCACACGCAATACAATGACCGCCACCCTCATCTGTGAGGGTGTTTTTCATTCCGTATCGGGATTTGTCGATGGACTACAGCACCCTGCTTGCCAGTTTTGCTTCAGCATTCGACCAGCGTCAGCGTTTACTCACCTTGGAGCTGGGAGAGGGGAGCATTAATGCTCACCAGCTTCTGCCGCAGCAGCTGGATGGTGAGGAAGGGGTTTCGCAGGCATACCGTTATCACCTGACCTGCCTGTCGCCAGATGTCGGCATGGAACTGAAAGCCTTGCTTGGACTGCCGGCGCGCATCGGTGTCGCCGGGGCGGATGGTGTGGAGATAGTGCGTTGCGGAGTTGTAAGCCAGGCCAAGCAACTTGGTGCCGATGGCGGTTTCGCAAAATACGGCCTGACGATTGAGTCTCCTTTCGCGGTGTCGCGGCTACGGCGCACTTCCCGTGTGTTTCAGGACATGACGGTGCCGGAGATCGTGCAGCAGATTTTTGCCGAGCATCAGGCTGCCAATCCGGTGTTTGCCCGTGTTCAGGCCTTGGCATTCGAAACCGCCGCAATCCCCCCTAGAAGCTACTGCCTGCAATACAAAGAAAGCGATTTTGACTTCATCGTGCGGCTATTGCACGAGGAAGGCATGGCATGGCGCTTCGCTCACCTGGACGATGATGGGCCCAAGGTTAAATTGGTCGTGCTCGATGATGCTCACAATTTGCCGCAGGCCGCGGTGGAGCGGGTGCGGTTTCATCGCGCCGATGCGACTGAGCAGGAAGATGGTCTGACGGGGTGGGAGGCACAGCGCCAAGTCGTGGCAGGCCAAACGGTGTTGGCCAGCTTCGATTACCAGCCGGTCACCACTCAACACGCCGGGCATACGAGCCCGTTGCAGCAAGGGCAAAGCGGAGAGGCGTTGCAGTCTAGTTTGCAGCATTACGATGCGCCCGGGCTGTACTACGCCAGTGATAGTGAGCAGTTGGGGCGTTACGCCAAGCTGCGACAGCAAGCCTTGGACCTACAGGCCAAGCAATTCACCGGCAGCGGAGCCGTGCGTGGGTTGCTGGCGGGCGAGTGGTTCCGACTGGACGAGCATCCAGCGCATGCGGCCGATGAGCCAGAACAATGCGAATTCGTCATTACCCAGCAGGCTTTCCGCGCCCAGAACAATTTGCCTGCCGATTTGACCCAGCAGTTGCAGCTAGCGGCCCCTAGGTTGATGCAAGCAGCCGAAGAGACGAGTTCATCGCCATTCCAGACCACGTTCCAGGCGCAGCGCCGTGGCATCCCATTAACTCCTCCCTATGCTCATACCGAACACTCCAAGCCCACTAGCCTAGGGAAACAGACTGCCACGGTGGTGGGGCCTGCGGGCGAAGAGGTTTACACCGATCCGTTGGGCCGCATCAAGGTGCAACTGCACTGGCAGCGTCGCGACGAGCATTCCACCATCGGTGCGGGCATGGATGAACATTCATCGTGCTGGTTGCGAGTCGCCATGCCTTCGGCCGGCGTTGGCTTCGGTCACCAGTTCATTCCTCGAATCGGCCAGGAGGTGCTGGTCGACTTCATTGAAGGAGATATCGACCGGCCTATTATCACTGGCGTGTTGTACAACGGCAGCCATCCAACGCCGAATTTCAGCGGTGTAGGCAGCCTACCGGCGAATAAAACGTTGTCAGGAATCAAGTCACAGGAGCATCAGGGTGGCCAGTACAACGAGTTGCTGTTCGATGACACCTCGGGCGAGGTCCGCGCCAAACTCAGCAGTGAGGCGGGCAAGACGCAGCTTAATCAAGGTTTCCTCGCCCATCCGCGCAGCAATGGTAAGGCGCAAGCTCGTGGCGAAGGTTTTGAACTGCGCACCGACCTGCATGGCGCCATTCGAGCGGCCAATGGCTTACTGCTGACCACCGAAGCGCAAAACGGCGCCGACGGCAAACAGCTGGCGCGCGAACATGCGAGCAGCCAGCTGCAATCGGCGCTAGCCCTCAGCCAGGTGTTGGCGGAAACCGCCGAGGCACAGCAGGCGGATGCGATGGAGACCGGGCCCGAGGAGGTTAATGCTGACAACGCCAAGGGCCGCAAGCGTCCTGAAGGCCATTTACAGCACCAAGTCGATGCCTTGAAAGCCTGGGAGGCGGGGACCAACACCGATCCAGACAGCAAGACGATGACCGGTGACCAAGCTGGTCAGCAGTCGTTACTGGTGTTGTCGGCACCTGCCGGTATCGCGAGTGTTACCGAGCAAAGCCAAACCCTGGCCACAGGCTCCAACCTCAACCTGGTGGCGCAACGCGATCTGAATCAGACCAGCGGCCGGCGTTGGCTGGCCAATGTCGGTAAGCACATTAGTCTATTCGTCACCGGTGTGGCGGATCAGGTCGCGATGAAGTTGATTGCTGCCAAAGGCAAAATCCAGGTACAGGCGCAAGCCGGTGAGATGGAGCTGATCGCCGATAAGGATGTGACCATCACCTCGTGCAAAGACCGTGTCATCGTCGCTGCCAAAGAAGAGGTTCTGCTGACCTGTGATGGTGGCTATATCCGTTTGGCCGGGGGCAATATCGAGGTGCACTGCCCGGGCACGGTCAGTATCAAGGGCGCTAGCCATACGTTTAGTGGGCCGGCCAGTATGCCTATGCCCGAGCCGATCCTGCCCAAAGGCTACCAGCGCAGCTACATCCTGCAAGACGAAAAGACCGGAGAGCCACTGGTCGGCCAGGCTTACCGGCTCAAGTTGCCGAATGGCCGCACGCTGCCCGGCTACACGGACTGGGAGGGGCGAACCAGCACTGTCTTCACGCCGAGCGTCCAGCCGGTCAAGCTCGAGGCGCCCAAACCCCCCGTTGAGGAGAACTACACCTTGCATGGCTACGGCACGGGGCCAGCGGAGCGTGGACTGCAGTTGAAGGACGACAATGGAGAGGATGCCTGATGGCTAACTATCAACCCGCCGGCGGCGCGATGACCATCGTGGAAGAGCGCCCCGAATACGCTAAGCTGCCCCAGCCAGACAACAAGCCCTATCTGACCGAGAAAGCCG
The DNA here is from genome assembly GCF_055181315.1 of Chromobacterium sp. Ag138. Taxonomy (NCBI): domain Bacteria; kingdom Pseudomonadati; phylum Pseudomonadota; class Betaproteobacteria; order Neisseriales; family Chromobacteriaceae; genus Chromobacterium; species Chromobacterium sp. Ag138. The sequence goes on along the minus strand of NZ_JBUPWA010000001.1, from coordinate 2,281,756 downwards.
ACGTAGCGATTTTGGCGCCCAAGTCTGTCGGCGTAACCAGCAAGAAAACGGGGCGCTCCTACAACCTCAACATGCGGCAAATCACTATGTCCACGCTGATCCGCATCGACGAGAACAGTCACGACTTCAAATGGTTCTACAAGGCCGAGGTAAGCTTCGACCTGACACGTAATCCACCCATCCCATTTCTCAGTTCAGGGCTACGTGCTGAGGGCGCCAATCGCCGGCATACCATCAACCCGTTCCCCAAGGGCCTGTCGAAAGGCTATCTGCGTCGTCCCGACCTGGTTATTGTGAAAGACAGAGCTACCCGCTGGCCTGGGCGTGCTGCCTCGGACCACGAGGGCGTCGCACACGGCGACAACTTGGCTCGGGTCGTAGAAATCAAATTTCCAGGTGATGAGTTGGGTCGAGGTCAGGAGGATGCTTACAAACGTATTGCCGGTGGAGATGACCGGTTTACCGTCTTGGATGTACTCGATAAAAGGAAGAAAAGAGTCACCGAGCCCAAAAAGGTGCCAGTCGTCAGCCCGCAGCCCCAAGCCAAGGCCAAATCACAAGCTCAACGCGTACCGGCACCCATTTATAGCCCCGTTCCTGTCACGACCCCGGGCTACATCCAGGACTGGGGAACGCAAGTGCAGCGTGAACTATATGAAATGTGGTCAGATGCAAAGAAAGGCATGAAGGGATTGTCGGAGGATACTCGTGCCTGGCTGGAAAAAGAGGTTGCTTGGCTGTTAGAGTCAGGTCGCTGGGTCCGCGATAAATCCAGCCAAGCATGGTCTTGGGTAAACGAAAAGGGTCAGGTGGTGGCTCGCTGGACTGAGGCGCAATTGAAAGCAGCATGGGCAAAAATCGAGCATTATTGCGATATCGCTTGGAGCGAGATTAGCCAGATTCAGTGGGGAAAAATATTGTTGGATGTCAGCGAGGCAGTGGTTGGCATCGTATTGCTTGTAGGTGCTGGATTTGTCATAGCAGGATTGATGACGATAGCACTGCCTGCTGAATTGGCTGCTGCCTTTATCGCGTGTGTGGCCATTTTGGGCGGTGCTACGGTGGCGGGCACTGACAAGCCACTGATGGCATGAGTTAGGGATTGAAAATGGAAGAGCTACAGATGCCGCCGCAATTGCAGCGACTTGAGACATACCAGGACGAGTTGACCTGGGACTTGGGATCAGATGACAGCATCGTCATCCGGCCGGGTTTGATTGCCACTTTTTTCTTTGAAAAGGGCTGCACGATTGAGGTCAGGGCAAAGCTCATCGAGTGCTTCGACAGGTTCTACTCGCTCTTTGGTGCAAAGCTAAAGGGACAGAAGTACATGGATGCCAAAACCAGGAATATGGGGGCATCCGACTACCAGAAATCCAGAAGCAAGATATTGGAAATCACCGATCCGCATGAGAGGATTGAGTGGTTTGTCAGCAGCGAAGCTGTACCTGACTTGGCGCCGGAGTACTCGGTTTCCTGCTTGACCCAACAAAGCATCCATGAAGGCTGGGGGGACAAGTCGTTCTTCAAAATGGTTTTGCCTGCGGCTACGGTGTTCGATGAGGCTAGCCTTGGTCAGTACCAAGAGCTAGTCGAGTTCATCTGCGATGCTTTGCAGCCGGTTCATGGCTATGGCGGCCTCTCGCCCATTCTACCTTATGACTATCATCGGTATCTGCCCAATGAGTATGAGCTTGCCCAGCGCTTCATTGGTCTGAATATCGATACACGGTCATTCAGTGCCGGTGGATTTGAGCTGAAGAGCCACATCAAGGGCGCAGATTGGTACACGATTCTGGGAAATGAGTTCGTGCTGCAGCTCAATGGCGAAGAGACGATCCGCGCCAAGCTAGCGCCCTGGCAAGACATCTCAGTACGTCGATATACGAGTGGGCTGATAATTCAGGCTGGTGCGTACCCGGACCTAGGAGCGCCAGACGATAGCCCGCCTGAGGCTTATGTAGTAGTCAATCACTTAGTGAAGTCTATACGCACCACAGAACCAGGTTCCCTGCATTACCACCTGCCACAATCGAACGGGTTCGATAAGGCTGAAACCGTGAGTTGGTATGCGCGATTCGATACCGCACCATTGACTACCCTGGAGGCGAAACCACTGCCTATTATTGAAGGCCTACGTTGCGAAGCCGACAAGCCTTGCCCCGAAAGCGGCTATTGGTGGACGCCCGCCATGGAAAATTCTCGACGACACTTTTCGCAGGGCGAGCTGATGCCCAACTTCCCGAATTCGAAGTACGGTCGTACTATTTGGTATTTAGACAGGCAGTAACGTGGGCATGGCATCTCACGATATGGACTCAGCCTACCGGGTGAGGAGCGATAAAATGGTTGTCACACTCACCGCACAGGCTTGGTGTTAACCCTTTGGTTTTTTAGTGTGTGATTCAGAGATGATCGAATTAATGATCGGAGTTTTCATGCTGAATTTATTACGCTTTCTCATTGGCGCTATTTTGAGCCGTTTTGCTAAGCGTCGTCGCTATCAGTACGCTGATATGCCTACCTGGCTTTTATTGTTTTTTGCTGCAGCATCTGGGGCGTATACTAAGTTCTATCAGAATATTCTCTCAGATGTTGGACCATTGTATCTTAAGGCATTTGATAAAGTCGGGATAATGGGGTTAGGTGTTACCGGGACACTCCTAACGATTGCCTTGGGATACTGTGTTCTGAATTTCTTCATCAGTGGATTATTGTTTGCACGCACCGCAGACATACTCAAAACCCGCTGGTTTGCATGAAGTTAGGCTTCATTCTGAGGTGTACGTTTATGTGATGCTCGTTGTCGTGGTTGAACTGCCTGAGTGAGCTTCAGTGGATTGATCGTGAGCACAGGGGCGATAGTTTCCGACCATGATTCCCGCCCTAGTGAACGAAGAGCCTCGAGCAGAGTTTTGACTGATGAACCTTGTCCATTTTCCACGTTGCGCAGGGCTCGTACGATCATCTCCGACCGTGCGGCCAAGGTTTGCTGGTCAAGGTTCTTGTTTAGTCGAAGCTTTTTGAGCTTTTTCCCTAGTTCTACTTCCATCTCTTCTAATGTTAGGTTGATTGCTGCCACGAGTACACACGCTTGCTTTTTTTTAAAGTACTCCAATTGGCCAGTGACGTAACAAACTATCAAACAGTCGTCATCAGTGCAGCATTGAGTGGGGCCGCGTGAGAGTACCGCTCATTCCGGAATAGGCATGATTCTGATTGGACTCTAAAATCACGTGCTACTCAATACCGAGGGGACGTTGCTTGGAGCCGAGTATTTACAGCATTACCAAGCGGCGGATCTAACGTACAATTTCGCAGAAGCGTCACGCGAGCCCTCAGGCAATAGCATCAAGACAACGGCGCCTGGGCAGGGAAAGGGAGACCCGGACATGAAGCTGTCCGAAATTACCATCACTAATTTCCGGCTGCTGCAGGATGCCCGCATGCGGCTGGACACTACAGGCATTACCACGATCCTCGTCGGCCCCAACAATAGTGGCAAAACTTCGGCCATTGAGGCTATGCTGACTTTCTTGCAAAGGCCGATCAAACAGCTGTCGATCAATGATTTTTCTCTAGGGTGCCGCGAAGCCTTCAAGACGTTTGAGCGTCACATCTTGACACCGCCTGCGGCGGCCGCACCCGCCGGGGGCGAAGCTGCAGTAGCCGCGCCACAGCCGTTCGCACTGCCCCTTCCCGCCTTGCCGGTCTTGTCGTTGCGCCTCAAGTTCGACTACGACGACACGGGCCCGGATTTGGCGATTGCTGGCGAGCTGCTGATGGATCTGGACGATGCGTCCACCTCGGTGATGGTCGAAATCCGCGTCGAGCCTAGGAATCTCGAGCAGTTGGCGCAGACCTACCTGAAGGACCGGGACGACGAGCAGTCGCTTGTCGACTATCTTGCTACCACCCTGCATGACCACTACAAGCTCGACCAGTTTAAGTTGAGCCCTGATGGCAGCCAAGCCGAACGCCTGCCCGACCGCAGCGTCCTGCAGCGGCTGATACACATCGATATCGTCAGCGCTCAGCGCCACATCGATGACCGTGAAGAAGGCAGCAAGTCCACGCGCCTGTCGACATTGCTCCACGCGCACTACGAGCGCCGCTATAAAGTCGATGCCCCCAGCGATTTCAAGGCACTTGAGAAGACGCTGCGGGATCAGTCCACCGCCCTTGCCCCCCAGTACGTCAAGGCTTTCGACGGCCTGATGAGGGGGCTGGAGAAGTTCGGTCATCCTGAATCCCCCAGGTTGACTGTGCGCGCAGAGCTCAGCGCCGACGGCCTCTTCAAGGACACGACGCGCGTCTACTACGCGGCGGCCAGCGCATCGACGCCACCAGCCGAGGGAGCTGCGGCAGCGCTCGAGCAGGCCTTCGAGCTTCCCGAGCGATACAACGGGCTCGGGTTCAAGAACCTCATCTACATCGTCCTGTGCCTCAAGTCCTTCCGTGAGGACGTGGAGTCCGACCTCGAGCACCGTCCCCGTGTCCACTTGGTCGTCGTTGAGGAACCCGAGGTGCACATGCATCCTCAGATGCAGGCGATCTTCGTCCAGAAGGTCAGCGAGTTTCTCACACCTGCTGCGGGAGAGACCGGCGTGCAACTGCTGCTGACGACGCACTCATCGCACATGGCAGCCAACTGCGGCTTCGCGCCGATTCGCTACTTCCGGCGAAACAAGAGATCGGTCGAGATCAAGGACCTACTGTCCTTCGAGTCGTCCGCAATGACCGACCCGGAAAAAGCCGCGATGGAGTTCCTGCGGAAGTACTTGACGACCACCCGATGCGACATGTTCTTCGCGGACAAGCTCGTGTTCATCGAAGGGCAAGTCGAGCGCATGCTTCTGCCTCGTTTAATCGCCGCCCTGGATATCGCCCTGCGCGACAAGCTAACTTCGACTTACGTCTGCACGGTCGAAGTGGGCGGCGCATACGCACATCTTTTCCGCAGGCTGATCGAGTTCCTGCAGTTGCCAGCTCTGGTCATCACCGATCTAGATTCGATCGATGGCACGACCAGGAAGAAGGTGCCCGTCGCAAACGGACATGCCAGTAGCAATGCAACCTTGTCTCAGTGGCTTCCAGGAAGTTCTGATTTGCCCACGCTGATCGCGGCGGGCGAAGCAGAGAAGACCTCTGGATGTGTCCGGATTGCCTATCAAGTCCCAGAAGCGGCCGGCCAACCGTGCGCTCGTAGCTTCGAGGAGGCCTTTGTCTACGCGAACGCGACATGGCTGATCACCAACAAAGCTAAGCTGTTAGCCACCGGAGGGACGTTCACTCATGCCGATGCCGCAGCCTTGACCGCGGATGCCTACAACGTCAGTCTGCCAAAGGTCGACTTCGCACTTGATCTGCTGGCCAACGAAGGCTGGGCCACACCCATGTACATCCGCGAGGGGCTCGAATGGTTGGCGAAGCAGTAGACGCGGCCTTGCCCGAAAAGACAGCGGACGAGCGCATCGCCGAATGTCTCGCAGGGGGCCAAAGTTTCGTTCTCGACGCTGGTGCCGGCGCGGGCAAGACTTACTCCCTCGTCGAGGGGCTGAAGAAGCTCTGTGCGCCGATGGTCGCCGACCGGCTCAGGCGTGATGGGCAGCAGGTCGCTTGCATCACTTATACCAATGTGGCTAAGGATCAGGTGATTGAGCGCATCCAGGGCAACTCTCTGGTGCGTGTCTCGACTATCCATGACTTCCTATGGAGCACGTTGCAGCCCCACCAGCAAGCTCTTCGGCGGGCTCTTCTCGATTTCAATGCGGCGCTCCCCGGCGGGAGCTCGCGTCGGGTTGATCAAGCAGAACTGGAAGCAAGGGTCGCCGCCCGGCTGGAGGTGATGTACTCGGATCGGGGCTCTAAGTTCCTTGAAGGTCGGATCCATCACGACGACCTGCTTTCGATCGCGCACATCGCCTACACCCGATATGACAAGCTGGCGCGCATCGTGGCGAGCCGCTACCCCTACATTTTCATCGACGAGTACCAGGATACCAGCGAAGCAGTGATAGGCATCCTGCTGCGCCGAATGCTGCCTCTGGCTGGCAACAAGCTCGTACTGGGCTTTTTCGGCGACAAGATGCAGAACATCTATCACCACGGAGAACACAAGGGGATCGGCGAACTACCGGCTGACCTGGCAGCGCCGCTTGAGGTCATCGTCAAGCGCGAGAACCGTCGTTGCTCGCAGCGCGTCATTGAGGTGTTAAACAACATCCGGACTGACATCACGCAGATTCCGGGGAACAACAACGCGCAAGGCGATGTAGCGTACATCCGCGTTGCGGCTGGTGCCGATGAAGCGGGCCTTCAACGCGCCCGCAATCTGCTGACCGACACCTTGAACTGGGACCTGGCGGGCCCAGGAACGCGCGAGCTTTACCTCACCCATCGGCTGATTGCCCGCAAGGCTGGTTTTGCTGACCTGCTGCAGGCCTTTGCGGATCGTGGATCCTTTGCCAAGGACGCTCTCACCGACGGGTCTGATCGGCGGATTGCGTTCTTCCTGGAGAAGGTTGAACCGTTGAGCTTGGCCTGGGAGAAGGGACAGATTGGCGAGACACTGGGTCGGCTCCATGGCGCAGGTCACCGACTAGCTAGTCGCACAGCAAAGTCTGCTGTGCGCGATGCACTAAATGTCCTGATGGCAAAGCGAGCTGCCGGCACAGTCCGTGAAGTGCTCGAGACGATCCGGGACCGCCAGCTATTCCCACTGGCCGACGACCTGGCCCTCCGGCTCATAAACACGCAGCCCATCCTCACTGCGGGGATGGATGACGCCGCTCAAGAGCGGGAGCTATTGGACGCGACGCTGTACGCGACGTTCTTGGCGCTTCCCTACCAGCAGCTCGCCTCCTTCGCCCGGTTCTTCATGACCAGCACGCCGTTTGCCACCAAGCATGGTGTGAAGGGAGACGAGTTCGATACCGTGCTAGTCGTGCTGGACGACTCCGGTGCGGCGTGGACGTTCTATTCGTTCGACAAGTACCTATCCGGGGTGGATGAGACGGCAAAACCAGAACGTGCAAAGCGTTCTCGCAATGTCTTCTACGTGTGCTGCTCTAGGGCCCGGCAGAGGCTGGCGGTGATCGATCTTGCCGGTGCTTCCGTGGCGAAGGACGAGCGAATGCGCGCGCTGTTCGGAGCGGACCGCTGCTATGAGGTGTAGCAGCACGGCGCAGATCTGTGACTGGCAGAGAGGGCCCATATGACGTGGGACATCGGGAAAACATTGGACCTAGTTGAGGCTAGGTTCGGCCGGTCTCAGCGGATCTTGGTGAGCGCGTCCATCCCGTCGACCAGTCAAAAGCTGCACTATGTGCACTTCCACTACCACCAGCTGGTCGATGAACTCGATGCCTATCGGAAAGAGCTGGGTGACCGTCTGGTAGTCGATGCCGCCTTTGGCCAAAACAAAGACGTGAGCAGGAGTACTACGCCTTCATCGAATGGGTGGGGGGCCACGCGGTGGCCGAGCACGGAATCACCTTCCGTCTGACTCTCGACCGCCTAGCGATGAGCTTGTGCAGAATTTCGTGTGCGGCCAGCTTATGGTTCCCCAGGCCGGCCAACTTATGCTTCCGGTCACACATAAGCAGGCCAAAACGGCCAGCTTATACTTCCCGTTTCGCGTTTCTAGCTACTGCTCATTGACCTAGCGGTGGTGTGCGCGGCGGGATCATGCGCTTGTTGCCGGTGGCTTCAAATGCGCCAGCGAAGCGCAGCAGCGCGTTGTCATCATAGGCGCGTCCCGCAAAAGTCAGCCCCACCGGCATGCCGATATCGGCCATCACCCCCATCGGCACGGTAACCGTCGGGACGCCAAGATGGCGGATGGCGAGATTGCCATTGGCTACCCAGACGCCGTTGCTCCAGGCGATGTCGGCGGAGCGCGGATTGACGTCCGCATCAGCCGGGCCGACGTCGGCCACGGTGGGGAACAGCACCGCGTCCAGCTTCAGCGCATCCATCCAGTCTTCCAGATCCAGCTTGCGGGTCTTTTCCAGACCCCGCAGACCATCCGGCACGCTTGCAATCTGGTCATAGGACTTGAGGCCCCGCTTTGCCATGTTGACGTATTCGTCCATGCCGGCGGCCAGATCCCCTTCGCGGTTGGGCAAGGTGCCCGGATCGTGCGGGAAGATCTTCGGACCATCCGCGTCAGCCAGCTTGTTGAGCTTGGGGTCGCCGTTGGCGCGCAGGAACTCATCGAAAGCCCAACCGGACAGCTCCCACAGCTCGTCATTCAGGAACTCCGGCGAGACGATGCCGCGGTTGAATACGGTGGGCGCGCCGGGACGATCGCCTTCGCAGTTGGAAACCAGCGGAAAATCCACTTCGATGACTTCCGCTCCGGCGGCTTCCAGCGCTTGACGCGCGACTTCCCAGAGCTCGATCACCGACGCGCGGGTATGAATGCGCTGTCCGGTCGGGCCGCCGATGCCCGGCTTCTCGCTGGTGCCGGCCAGTTCGTCCTTGTTGATGTACATGCGTGGTATGCCAAAGCGCTTGCCTTTGAGGATCTCGGGCTGGGCCAGCAGGTCGGAATAAGAATCTGGCCTGACTTCCGAGGCTTTGGGAATCTGCACCCACGGCTGCAGGCGCCATAGGTCGCCACGGCGAATCGGGTCGTCCGCGACGATGACGTCGAGCACTTCGAGCAAGTCCGCCATGGTGCGGGCGTAGGGCACGACAACGTCCATGGTCGGCGTCAATGGCCAGTTGCCGCGCACCGAGATGACCCCGCGGGACGGCGTATAGGCGCACAGGCCATTGTTCGAGGCCGGACCGCGGCCGCTCGACCAGGTCTCCTCGGCCATGCCGAAGGCGGCGAAGCTGGCGGCCGTAGCGGTGCCGGCACCATTGGAAGAGCCGGAGGCGAACGGCGCCGTCAGGTAGTTGGCGTTGTAGGGGCTTTCGGCGCGGCCGTAGCAGCCGCGCTGCATGCCGCCATTGGCCATGGGCGGCATATTGGTCTTGCCCAGGCAGATGGCGCCGGCTGCGCGCAGGCGCGCGATGGTGAAGGCATCGTGTTGGGCTACCAGATCCTTGAACGCCGGGCTGCCTGAAGCGGCGGTCAGCCCCTTCACCAGATAGCTGTCCTTGGCGGTGTAGGGGATGCCGTCCAGCGGGCTCAGCGTTTCGCCGCGGGCGCGGCGGGCATCGGATGCCTCGGCCTCCTTGATCGCATCCGGATTACGCACCACCACCGCATTGAGCCTGGTCTCCGTCGCGGGGCCATCGTAGGCCTCTATCCGCGCCAGATAGGCCTTGACCAGTTCAACCGCTGTCGAACGCCCGGATTCGAGCGCCGCGCGCAGCTCGGCAATGGATAGCTCGGTAACCTCGATCATGCTACTACCTCCACTAAGAAGACGGATTTCACTCCCATCGCGGTGACCGTTTCCTGCAGGCGCAGGCGGGTCAGCGCGCTCAGGCGCGGCACGGCAGCCGGCGCACGCATGGGCTGTTCTGCAATATGGCGGCTAATCTACAAGAGATAGCGTCATGCGGGAAAATGATTCATTTTGATGCACTCATTCATGCGGCGAATATCGGGGCCGCATCATGCCGTGCGCCGCCTCGTCGGACTCGATGAGGCGGCGCATCAAATCGCGCAGCCAGTGCAGCGCAGGGTTGCTATCCTGTACTGGGTGCCAGATGCAGTTAAGGTGGTAGCCTGGCAACTCTTGCGGCAACGCCACCATCTTCAACGGCCAGTAGCCCGCTATCATCGCCGCGACTTTCTTAGGCAGGATAAACAAATGATCGGTGTTGCTGACGATGGCGGCTGCGGCCATATAGCTTTGGCAGTGCACCGAAATCTTGCGCTGCAAGCCGCGCTCGGCAAGAAAATCATCCATTGGCGACCCCAGATTGCCCAGCGGCGCGTGGAAGACATGCGGCAAGGCAATCAGATCCGATAGTGTCAGCCTATCGTTCCGGAGAGGGTGGCCATGGCGCAAGATGCCGATCAGCGGCTCGTTCAGCCAGGTTTCCCGGCACAGATAGCTGGGGATGGACATGTATTCGTCAAAACCCAGCAGGAAGTCGATTTCGCCGTCGGCAAGCGCCAGTTCCGGAATGTCTTCCCGCAGGATGGTGATGTCGATATGAACGTTGGGCGCGACCTCCGCCAGTTTTTTCACCAGAGGCGGAATCAGCACGCACTCTACATAATCGGTGGTGCACAAGGTGAAGCGGCGCGCGGATGTGGCTGGGTCAAAGGCCTCCGGCTGGCTGAAATGGCTTTGCAGCAGGCTGAGCGCCTGATGGACGCCCTGTTGCAGATAGAGCGCTTTTTGCGTCGGCAGCATGCCATGCGGGGAGCGCACCAGCAGCGGGTCGTCGAAGAATGTCCGCAAGCGATTGAGCGAGTGGCTCATCGCAGGCTGGCTGACAAACAGTTTCTCTGCCGCCCGCGTGACGCTGCGCAGGCTGATCAGGGCATCCAGTGCCAGCAGCAGGTTCAGATCCAGTTGATGCAGTTTCACACCATTCACCGTATTTATGAAAGTATTCGTATTGTTCATTTGCTGAATAGTTTGGCTCTCCATAGACTGCGTCTGTCAATCACTTCGTCGTTCATTGCAGAGGAAATCTGCAGTTCCAGAACGTTGATCCGCCCGGCGAATGTGCATTGGTCGAGCCTCCGCGTCGCGCAGATCGGGAGATGTGCCGAGTCTGTCATCCGCAAATGCGCGATCTATTGAATACTTCTGATGGCATTTATCAAGCCGATGGTGATCCAAATGAACAATAAAACGCACAATAGTCTACCTGCCGCCGATGGTTTCCACATGCCGGCCGAGTGGGCTGAGCATCAGGCGGTATGGATGATCTGGCCGCAGCGCCCGGATAACTGGCGCCATGCCGGACGCGAGGCGCAACAGGCCTTTGCGGCCATCGCCAAGGCCATTTCGGCGGCCACGCCTGTGTTCATGGCTGTGCCGGAGCCGTTCATGCCACAGGCGCGCGCAGTCATGCCGGCCGAAGTCACCCTGGTCGCCATGAATAGCGATGACTGCTGGATGCGCGACAGCGGCCCGACCATGGTGATCGATCAGGCGGGCCATCTGCGCGGCGTGGACTGGAAGTTCAATGCCTGGGGCGGCCTCAATGGCGGGCTGTACCATCCCTGGGATCAGGATAGCGAAGTTGCGGGCCAGGTGTTGGCCCACCATGGCTTTGATCGCTACGCAGCCCCGCTGGTGCTGGAAGGCGGCTCGATTCATGTCGACGGCGAAGGTACGCTGCTCACCACCGCGGAATGCCTGCTCAATCCCAATCGCAATCCGGATTTGTCCAAAGCCCAGATTGAGGCCTTGCTTTCCCAGTATCTGGATGTGACGCACTTCATCTGGCTGCCGGAAGGCGTGTTCATGGATGAAACCGACGGCCACATCGACAATATGTGCTGCTTTGCCCGTCCTGGCGAGGTTGTGCTGCACTGGGTCGACGATGAGCAGGATCCGCAGTATCCGCGTTCGCAGGCCGCTTACGAAGTGCTGTCCCAAGCGCGCGACGCCAAGGGCCGCCAGCTCAAGATCCACAAGATGCTGGCTCCGGGCCCCTTGTTCTATGAGCAGGATGAAACGGCTGGCGTGGTGGCTAGCGGGCAGGCCGTGCCGCGCGAGGTTGGCGAGCGCATGGCCGCTTCTTATGTCAATTTCCTGATCAGCAACGGACAGATTATTTTCCCGCTGCTGGATGAGCGTACCGATGCCGCGGCAGCCAGCCGCTTACAGGAGATCTTCCCCGAGTACCGAATTGTCGGCGTCCCGGCGCGCGAGGTGCTGCTTGGCGGCGGCAATATCCACTGCATCACCCAGCAGATCCCGGCAGGCAAGGCTAGCTGAGGCGCTATCGTACACGGCGGGTGAATGCCCGCCGTTTCTGTTTGCCATGAGCCGAGCTCGTGCAGAGTGTTGCGTGCGGCCAGCTTATGGTTCCCAAGTGCGGCCAGCATATGGTGCCGATCGCATGTGGACGCGCCGATTGACCAGATCGTGGGCGGCTGCCAGGCGCTTGACCAACTGGCTGGCCAGGATGCTGGGGTCGATATGCTGGCTGTTCATTTCAGCCTCGCTTTGACGGATGCGCCGGTTGCTGCAACGATGCATGGCGGAATCATGGTTTGGCCTGCCTTGCGGCCTGGTCGATCAAGTTGGCCACCGCATCCGGATGGGAAAGCATGGACATGTGGCTGGAGCGAACGGTGCTGACCTTGGCGCCGATTTGCGTCGAAATGGCGTGCTGCACGGCAGGCCGCAGGGCCTGGTCGCTTTCCGTCTGCAGATACCAGCTGGGCTTGTCATGCCAGGCCGCGTGCTGCACCTTTCCGGCAAAGCTGGCTGCCGCGATGGGCTGCTGGATGGATGCGAGTTCGCGCACCTTTTTCCACGGCACATCCGCCGCCATGATCCGATGAAACTGCTGGGGGTCATCCAGCCAGATCAGGCCTTCCGAATCCGGCGCCAGGCCGCTCATGGGGGCATTGAGCCGCTGCAGCAGATCCGCCACCGACTCGCCGCTATCCGGCACCAGCGCGGAGAGATAGACAAGGCCTCGTACATTGGCGGCATTGCCCGCCTGGGTGATCACCGCTCCGGCCCAGGAATGGCCCACCAGCACCACGTCGCCGGATTGCCGGCGCAGCACGCGTTCGGTCGCCACGACGTCGTCGGCCAATGAGGTCATCGGGTTCTGTACGGCAGTGACGTGGTAGCCCATGGCCTGCAGCCTGGTAATCACCGGCGCCCAGCTGGAGCCGTCGGCGAATGCGCCATGCACCAGCACGATATTGCGCACGGTTGGGAGAGCCGACGCCGCCATGGACTGGCCGCCGGCGCACAGCAATATCACCCCTACAGCGGCAGCCAAGCGGTCCAGCCATTTGCCGGGGCGACGAATGTTTGCAGGAAATTTCATGTGGTAGCGCCTTGTTGTATTGACCGGACCTAGTCTATACCGACCCTGGCGATGCTATTAGATGGCAAAATGGACATTGTTCATGCAAAATCCGCCAATCTCCGCCCGAGCTTGAGGAGCACGCCGTGCGCATTGCAATCGTTGCCGTCGATGGCAGCTTGCTGTCTGCCATTACCGGCTTGGCCGATCTGTTCTGGATCACAAATCAGGCATTGCGCGCGCCGCCGGAAGGATCGGCGCCGGGACTCTGGCAGCAAACGAACGTGGCATTTGAAACGGCAATCGTCAGCGCGGACGGCAAAGCCATGCGCGATCCGCAGGGCAGGCTGATTCCGGTCGATGGATCATTTCTTGATTTGAGCCAGTGCGATGCCGCCCTGGCTACCGGCATGGCCCTGGGGCCGGACGGTTTGCCGCCGCTATCCGGCTCTGTCAGGCGGGCGGCAGATTGGCTGCGGGACAGCCATCGCCGAGGCGTTCAGATTGGCGCGGCGTGCGCCGGAACCTTTGTGCTGGGCGAGGCCGGCTTGCTGAATGGCCGGCGCTGCACCACCACGTGGTGGCTGCACCATGCCTTCAAGCAACGCTTTCCGAAAGCGCGCCTGGTATGGGGAACCGCAGTGGAGCAGCAGGATGGGATCACCACCACCGGGGGGCCGCTATCCTGGGTCGATCTGGCGCTGCATATGATCAGAAACCTGGCGGGCGCCGACGTCGCCAAACTGGCGGCCGATGTGTCGGTGGCCGACAGCCTGCCGCTGCAGCAGCTGGTTTACGCCCCCAGGGGATTCATCAACGCGACCGATCCCTTGCTGCTGCAGGCGGAGCAGATCATCCGCCATGCCAATCCCGGGCTGACTGCCGAAGGGCTGGCCAAAGCCCTGAATCTGAGCGACAGGACCCTGCACCGGCGGCTGAAGGGGCTGACCAACGAATCGCCCAAGGGCTTCATCACCCGGGTCAGGATAGAAACCGCCTGCGTGCTGCTGGAAACGCCGGGAGCCAGCGTCAAGCAAGTGGCGCTCAATTGCGGCTACAGCGAGGAAACCGCGTTCCGGCGCGCCTTCATCCAGCTCACCGGGATGACGCCGGCCGATTACAAGCGCTGGTCGAGTGGACGGGGCGCGGCTTCGGCCGCCGCAAGGCGGATGGCCAGCGCCGAGTAGCCGCTGATACCGCCGTTTCCCAGCCGGGACAAGACGGATGGGACTGCATCCAATCGCGCGTTCACCCTTGCCAACGCGTTCCCTTGGCCTGGCTCACCGTCGGATCGCCTGATGGTTCCTGTGGATTCCGGCGAATTCAGGTTCTGGCCGCATCCCAACCGCGGGGCGGCATGAAAAGTGCTATTCCGACTTGCGCCACGCAAGCTCTAGCGTGCCAATGGCCGAATATTGGCGCAGCAAAAAGAATAGATGACCACGCGGAACCAGTATTTTGCAAAACAACGCCAGGTGTTGTTACTGCAAGGGCAGTCCACTGAAAAATTGGATAGGGACTATCAGGCGGGACTGAAGGCTAAGACTAATGTTTTAACCGGGAGTTGACCAAGCTACCGTAGATGGCGAAGTTGAGTCGCTTAAGCGGGCAGGCTAGAAATGGAGCCTGAGTGCGGTTTTGTCTGTGGCCAGCTTATGGCTCCCAAGGGCAGTCAGCTTATCCTTTCCATTTTGCGCAGTATGATGTGTTCGTGTCCGTGCTGTTTTCTGAGATGGGCTAGCTTTGAAATTTAAGGACGCAGAGGGGAATTAAATGAGAAAGGCTTTTTTTATAGCTTTGATTGTTCTTGTTATGGTGGGCGCGTCCTGCATTGCATCTGAAAAGAAAGTGGCGAAGTTGATAGTTGATGATGGTCGGCCGTCGCTTCTTTTTTTAAAAGATTGTCGCTATGACGCATTTTATATTGAAAGCGAGAATGGGGAAATTCTGGCGAGCTTGATCTACTCTGAGGCTCTTGGTCACGGCCCCATTTTCAAACAGAATACGTTTATCCCTCTTGAAGTATTGCTAAATATCAAAATCAAGAAGAACACCATATACAACTTGTCTGGCAATGCAGAATGTTTGTCGGATCGACAGGTGCCAAGAAAGTATTTTAAGTTTTTGATAAAAGACGATGGCCAAATTGATATTCTAGGAGGTAATTGAAATCTCATGACATCTCCCAATGCTGATCTGAGAGGTGATTGGACTGCGCAAGGCTGCTGTTCGGCCCTGGTGATCGTCAGGGAGAGGGGGCGTAAATGACTGTGGTCGATTGGTAAGCAGTCATTGGTCTTCAGAAGAGCTGATACTAAAAGCCTATCTAGCAGGAGCCGATTCATACCGATTGCAACGAGGATCTCGTTGTTTGAAATAAGCTCCGCATCAGAATGTATATCACCTTGATTGCAAATTATGTAATCTTAATTTCAAGGAGGTGGTATGGGCGCATTCGAATGGCTGGTGCTGATCGCCAGCATCCGCGGCGGCAACAGCAATCCGCGAGTCAGGTTGTGGCGCCAGTTGCGCGCGCTGGGCGCGGCGGCGCTGGCCGATGGCGCCTACTTGTTGCCGGATCGGGCGGAGTTGCGGCTGCAGCTGGACAATCTGCGCGAGGAACTGATCGCCGCCGGCGGCAGCGCGCATGTCTTGCGCGTGCGGGAGGAGGCGCCCGAGCGGCAGGCGGAGTGGCGGGCGCTGTTTGACCGCAGCGACGCCTATGCGCGGTGGACGCTGGCGCAGACGGCTTTGCTGGCGGCGCTGCCGGAATCGGAAAGCGAAGCGCGGCGCGGCTTGCGCCAGCTGCGCAAGGAACTGGAGGCCATCGCGTCAACCGACTATTTCCCCGGGGAGCCGCTAGCGCGGGCGCGCCAGCGTTGCAATGACGCCGAACGCCAGCTGGCCAGGCACTACTCCCCCGGCGAGCCATTGCCGGCGGATGGCGGGATCGAACGGCTGGACCGCGCCGCATACCAGGGGCGGATCTGGGCGACGCGCGCCCGGCCCTGGGTGGATCGCGTCGCTTCGGCTTGGCTGATCCAGCGCTTCATCGATCCGGCGGCTCGCTTCCTCTGGCTGACAGATATCCGCGACTGCCCATCTGACGCGCTGGGTTTCGATTTCGACGGCGCGGCCTTCACGCATGTCGGCGAGCGGGTCACCTACGAAACGTTGCTGGCCAGTTTCGGGCTGGAGCGGAATGGCGGGTTGCTCCGATTGGGCGCGATGGTGCACGCGCTCGATGTCGGCGGCGTCATCGTGCCGGAAGCCGCCGGCTTCGAAGCCATGCTGGGCGGCGCGCGCCAACGCCTGGCGGATGACGATCAGCTGTTGGCCGAGATTTCGCAGGCGCTGGACTCGCTGTACGCCCATTTCACGCCAGCCGGCGCCAGGTTGGCCCTCTCAGGAGCCGAATCATGACAGCGTCCCCCATCGCCCCGGCCAAGTACAAGCTGTGGCAGCTGACGCGCTACTTCCTGCGGCTGGGCGCGCTGGGCTTTGGCGGCCCGGTCGCGCTGGTCGGCTATATGCACCGCGACCTGGTCGAGCGGCGCGGCTGGATCACCGAGGCCGATTACAAGGAGGGGCTCGCGTTGGCGCAGATCGCGCCGGGGCCGCTGGCGGCCCAGTTGGCGATCTATCTGGGCTATGTTCATTACCGCGTGTTGGGCGCCACCGCGGCGGGCTTCGCCTTCGTGCTGCCGTCTTTCCTGATGGTGCTGGCGCTGGGCTGGGCCTACCAGGCCTTTGGCGGCCTGCCCTGGATGCAGGCGGTGTTCTATGGCGTGGGCGCCGCGGTGATCGGCATCATGGCGATCAGCGCGCATAAGCTGGCCACCAAGAACCTGAAAAACGACCGCTTGCTGTGGGCCGTCTTCGCCGCATTGGCCTTGCTAACCATCATCACCCAGTCGGAGATCGCCTGGCTGTTCATTGCCGCCGGCGTGCTGGTTTGGCTGGCGCGCTGCCGGCCGCGGCCATCGTCCGGCACGCTGGGCGCGGCGCTGCCGCTGCCCTTATTGCCGGCCATCTCCGATCCGGGCTTGCTGCTGCAGCTGACCGTGTTTTTCGCCAAGGCCGGCGCCTTCGTCTTTGGCTCCGGCCTCGCCATCGTGCCGTTTCTGTATGGCGGCATCGTCACCGAGCATCACTGGCTGACCGACAAACAATTCGTCGACGCGGTGGCGGTAGCCATGATCACGCCGGGGCCGGTGGTGATCACCACCGGCTTCATCGGCTACCTGGTGGCGGGCTTGCCCGGCGCCTGCCTGGCGGCGCTGGCCACCTTTCTGCCGTGCTATCTGATCACGGTGCTGGCCGCGCCGCATTTCAAGAAGCACGGCAAGCGGCCGGGGCTGGTCGCTTTCGTAGACGGCATCACCGCGGCGGCGATCGGCGCCATCGCCGGCTCGGTGGCGGTGCTGGCGCAGCGCTCGCTCACGGATCTGCCTACCGCGCTGCTGGCGCTTGCGGCCGCGGCTTTGTTATGGAAACTGAAGAAGCTGCCGGAGCCGGTGATTGTCGCCGGCGCGGCGCTGCTTGGCGTCGCGCTCTTTCCGCTGACGCATCATTTTTGAGGTAATCGGCTGCGATTGCCCCTGTCTTGGGTATCGCATTCGGCGGAATGCCGAGCTTGGCCCAGGATCGGCATATGCAGGACCAGGCGATAGGCCGCGCGCAACAAGCGTTAAGGAAGGATGGCCAGTCGATGCCGGCCGCCATCCGCGCCGACGGCGAGATGTGTTCTGTCCATCCGCCGAAAATGAAACACCCCCGCCAGGGCGAGGGCGCATGCGAGGGTTGTTCGCTCAGTTGATCTGGAAAGCGTCGCGCCGATCCTCCAGCAGCCGTTCCACCAGGCTGCCGAATGCCACGCCCAGCCCTGCCCACAGTATCGCCTGGATGCCGAAGGAAGCCATCCGGAAGCGCCACAGCAGCACGGCGGAGAATTGCTCGGGGATCTCGTTCACCTCGGGCAACAGCGCCTGGGCGACGATCACCAGCGCGATGAAGGCCGCGCCGGCGATCAGCGTCGCGTCCCAGGCCCCGAAGCGGGCGATCAGCTTGCGGGCCAGGAGCACCGCGATGGCGAGCGCCGCCAGCGACACGGCTATCATCGCGAAGAACAGCGCGGTGCGGGAGCCTATGGTGCCGGGATCGCCCACCGCCGGCGGATTGGGCGGGTACTTGAGGAAGGGCACCAGCGCGAACGAGATGAAGCCCAGCAGGGCCATCAGCGCCGACAGCGCGCGGGCGCGCAGCGCGCCGATGCGGCCGTAGGCGAAGGCGAACGCCAGCGCGAACAAGCCGCCCACGGCGGTGCCGAACACGCCGACCCCGACGAACAGGCCGATGCCGGACTGGACGCCGCGGCTGACCAGTTCAGGCGTTTCGTCGTGCTGGTGTCCGCCGCTTTTCGCCATTTCCATTTTTTCCTCGAAGGCGATCGCGCCCTCGACCTGAGGCTCGCCGACGATCTTGGCAAAACCGAAAGCCAGCAAGCTGGCCAGAAAGCCCGCGATCATGCCGCGGATCAAAAGACTTCTCACCATGTCCGGCGCCTCCTTAGTGGCAGGGAAAGCCGAGCAGGTGGCGGCCGTCGTGGACGAACTCGTGCACGTACATGCTGTTGAAGATGGCGGCGGCACCTTCCTCCACGCCGACGAAGTAGATCGCCAGCAGCATCAGAATGCTGCCGAAGACTGCCCAGGGCAGCAGTTCGCGAATGGGGAGGGACACGGGCTGGATCGCCGGCGCCATGACGGGGCTTGCATGCATGAGATATCTCCTTGAGGATGACGCGTCCTGAAACGGATGGTTGGCTGGATGCGAAGGCCTGACTTTTCATGCCTGTCCGCATGGCGGATCAGGCTGATACACAGTGGCGCGACCGTGCCGGATTCGCACCGGCTTCCTCGCATCGAGACGATGTGGATTCTAGAGAGCCAAGAAAAAATGTCAAAGAACTTCAGGACGTTTTGACGGAGAGCCAAGAGCATGACGAGCCGTATCACCCTGCTGTGCGTGCCGGCGAGCCGCGCGCTGCGCGCCGGCCATTTTCCGGCGGACGATCCGCTGGAGCCGGAAGCGCTGGAACGGGCGGCGCGCCTGGCCGGTTCGCTGGCGCTGGCCGAGCTGGCGCTGCACAGTCCGGAACGATGCGCCCGACAGACCGCCGACGCGCTGGGCCGCGCGGCAGAGGAGGCCATGGCGTTGCGGGAGGTGGATCATGGCCGTTGGCGCGGCCTGTCGCTGAAAGCGATCGCGACGGCGGAGCCGGAGGCCTTGAGCGCATGGCTGTCTGACCCGGGATGTCCGGCGCCGGAGGGGGAGTCGCTGCTGGCGATGGTCGAGCGCGTCGGCCATTGGTTCGAGCATTTTCGCTGGCCGGCCGGCCACGCCCTGGTCATCGCCCATGCCAGCGCCATCAAGGCGATTCTGTTGCGGGCGTTGCGCTTGCCGCCGCAGGCGTATCGGCAGATCGACGTCGCGCCGCTGGCCCGGATCGAACTGTCCCGGCAGCAGGATCTGTGGCGCTTGCGCCTGGGGGGCGATGATTCCGCATGATGGGACGGATTTGATCTGTGTGCGCTTGCCGCGCGGTCCGGCATGGTATCGTCCTTGAATGAGAATCTTGCGCCGCGCCCTGTTGCTGCTCGTGCTGCAGCTGTCCCTTTTCGGGATGGCGGCGGCGCATGCGCCGTTGACGGGCTTGTTGCCATCCGAGGCGTGCGCGGCGATGAGCGCGTCGCGTGATTGTGCCGGGATGGCGGTCAAGCCAGCCGCGAAGCATGCGGCGATGCATGACGCGGGCGCTTGCGCTTCGACCGCCTGTGCCCAGGCCTGCCTGCCGTTGTTCATCGAGGCGTCTTTGCCCGGCGTGGCCGTTCTGGCTTGCGGCGGCGTGAGGAACGCGGCGCGTCCGGTCCTGCTTCCGGGCCCGGTCTTGCCGCCGCCTCTGCGTCCTCCCGAGTTTGCCCGGATCTGACATTTTCCCGCGCGCGGCCGCGCGCGATCGATCTGGACATCCATCTAAAGGAGGACATCATGTCCTTGCGTCATTTTCTGTTTGCGGCCGTTTTGGCCGCCGCCAGCGCATCCGCGTTGGCCGCCGTTCCCGCCACCGTCTACAAGAGCCCGAGCTGCGGCTGCTGCGAGGCTGATATCGCTTATCTGAAACAGAACGGCTTTGCCGTTGCCGCCGTCAACCGCGACGATATGCAGCAGGTGAAGAGCCAGCTCGGCGTGACGCCTGGCATGGGCAGCTGCCATACCGCCAAGGTTGGCCGCTACGTGGTGGAAGGCCATGTCCCGGCGGCCGCCATCAAGCGGCTGTTGGCCGGCAACAGCAAGCTGATCGGCATCGCCGTGCCTGGCATGCCGTTGAATTCGCCCGGCATGGGCGAGACCACGCCCGGCACGCTGCCGGTGTACGCCATGTCGGCGGATCAGAAGACCGGCGTGCTGTACGGCCGCTTCTAAGCGTTGAAACGAAAACCGCGCGCGCCAGCTGAGAAGGCGCGCGCGGTTTGGTCTGGCGTTGGGCGGCTTACTTCATTTCCCAATCGGTCACTTTTAGCACTGCGGCGTCGGCGTTTTTCAGATCGGTCTCGCCCTGGTTCAGCAGCGTGCTCCATTGCTTGACGCGGTTCTTGCCATTCGGCGGCTGGTTGTAATGATTGGTGTCGACGATCTTGCTGCGCTGGGCGTAGAAGGCGGTCATGAAGGTTTTCTCGTCGCCGCTGTTGCCGGAGCGGGACAGCAGCCCCTGCAGCGAGCCGGAATCGCCGGTGGCGCCTTGGTTCAGCGCGGTGTCGACGAAGGAGCCTATGGTCAGCGCGCTGGAGAAGCCGCGCTGGCGGGCCTGCTGCACGCTGTACTGGATATACACCTTGTAGAAGGTGTTCCACATCGCGTCGCGCCAGGCGGGATTGTTTTGCAGGCCGCCTATCTTGTCGCAGAACACCTTGGCGCTGTCGCTGATCTTCAGGATCTTGCCCTGCATGCTGCCATGCACGCCGGCGCGTGCCAGGCCGCCGGCGATGGACGGATTGGATGCGCCGCTGGAGGCGTCGAACTCCTTGAACAGCGTCGGGCCATCCGGACCTTCGTCATTGGGGCCGCCGGTGGTGGCGCCGAAAATCCCTATCGTGTAGCCGCGCTTGTCTTTGATGTCCTCGCAGTAACCGTAGAACTTGGTCCATTCCAGCGAGTCCTGCTCCGGCTTGTTCACCAGTTTCATGATGTTGTCCCACTGCTCGCCGTCCAGGCCGGTGTTGGCCTTCAGGAATTTCAGCGTGTTGGGCGGGAAGTTGGCGTCGTGGTCGGCGGCCTTGGCCTGGCCCGCGGGACGACAGCGCTTGCCGGCTTGCCAGGCCTGGCCCAGTTCCGGCGCGTTGCCTTGGGTCCAGAAGGCGGCGGCGTAGTTGACGCCGCCGCGGCTGGCGACGCTGCCGGCCGCATAGGGCGTGGCGGAGCTCCAGGCGGCGGCGCAGTCGGGCAGGCGGCTTGCCTGTTTCTCGGCGCTGCCTGCGGTGGAACCCTGGGCGGCCGCGGAGCCGGTGGCGAGGAGGACCAGTCCGGCCAGGACGGCGGATGGGAAGGAAAGGCGTTTTGCTGCGTATTCCATGGATTTTCTCCCTGTTTAGGTGGCATTGCCTAAGAGATGCTTCCTGATGAAACAGCTGAAACGATGCGCGGCGCGCGCAGCCGGCTTGGTTCGATGGCGCAGGCGCCTTGCGCGACGGCATGCAGCGGGTTGCGCGCGGGCTCATGATAAGCTTGAATAACTCAATATGAGTTATTTATATTTAATATAAATGCCATTGTGTTGTTTTGATGTCTATACGAGTTTGAGGGGCATGAAAAAAGTCGCCTGTTGGCGGCTTTGGCGCGGCGCGGGGAAGATCAGCCGCCGCGCGGGGCGTCCGGCGCCAGCACGGTTTCCGCCGCCTCGGGCAGCAGGTCCGGATAGTCGCGGCTGTAATGCAAGCCGCGGCTTTCCTTGCGCAGCAGCGCGGAGCGGACGATCAGCTCGGCGGTTTGCACCAGATTGCGCAGCTCGATCAGGTCATTGCTGACGTGGAAGTTGCTGTAATACTCGTCGATCTCGCCTCTGAGCAGGTCGATGCGGTGCAGCGCGCGCTCCAGCCGCTTGTTGGTGCGGACGATGCCGACATAGTCCCACATCGCGCGGCGCAGCTCTTCCCAGTTGTGCGAGATCACCACTTCTTCATCCGGGTCGGTGACGCGGCTGTCGTCCCAGGCCGGAATCGCCGGCAATTTGATGGCGTCCTGCGCCTGGATGTCGGCCGCCGCCGCCTTGCCTATCACCAGGCACTCCAGCAGCGAGTTGCTGGCCAGGCGGTTGGCGCCGTGCAGGCCGGTGTGGGCCACTTCGCCCACCGCGTACAGTCCGGCCACGTCGGTGCGGCCGGCCAGGTCGGTGACGATGCCGCCGCAGGTGAAGTGCACCGCCGGCACCACCGGTATCGGCTGCTGGGTGATGTCTATGCCCAACTCCAGGCAGTGGGCGTAGATATTGGGGAAGTGTTCCTTGATGAATTGCGCCGGCTTGTAGGAGATGTCCAGGTAGACGCAGTCCAGGCCGTGCTTCTTCATTTCGAAGTCGATGGCGCGGGCCACCACGTCGCGCGGGGCCAGCTCGCCGCGGGGGTCGTGCTGCGGCATGAAGCGGGTGCCGTCCGGCAGCTTCAGAATGCCGCCTTCGCCGCGCACGGCTTCGGTGATTAAGAACGACTTGGAGTGCGGGTGGTACAGGCAGGTCGGATGGAACTGCATGAATTCCATGTTGCCGACACGGCAGCCGGCGCGCCAGCCCATCGCGATGCCATCGCCGGTGGCGGTGTCCGGATTGGTGGTATAGAGGTAGACCTTCCCCGCGCCGCCGGATGCCAGGATGGTGTGCTGGGCGGCGATGGTGACGACTTCGTCGCTGTTCTTGTCCAGCGCGTATACGCCGTAGGCGCGCTTGCCGTCCTGGCCCAGCTTCTGTGAAGTGATCAGGTCTATCGCTATATAGTGTTCCAGCTCGGTGATGTTCGGATGCGCCTTGATCTTCTGGCCCAGCGTGGTGGTCACCGCGGCGCCGGTGGCGTCGGCGGCGTGGATGATGCGGCGGTGGCTGTGGCCGCCTTCGCGCGTCAGGTGGTAGCCGGTCTGGTGCTCGTCGTCGCGGGTGAAAGGCACGCCCAGCTCGATCAGCCAGTCGATCGCCTCCTTGGAGTGCTCGACGATGAAGCGGGTGGTGTCTTCATTGCACAGCCCGGCCCCGGCGATCAGCGTGTCGCGGATGTGATCCTCCACCGAGTCATCGGTATCCAGCACGGCGGCGATGCCGCCTTGGGCATAGGTGGAACTGCCTTCCAGCAGATCGCGTTTGGTGATCAAGCCCACCTTGCGCGTTTCCGCCAGGTGCAGCGCCAGCGTCATGCCGGCCAGGCCGCTGCCGATAATCAGAACATCGAATTTGAGCATATATAGAGTGTCCACGGCAGGCACATCGCGTGCCAAACGCATGGGAGCGTAGCAGAATCGCCTGGCGGCGCGTAGCTGCCGCCGCATTTCCGGCCGTCCGCCAGGTTCGACTGTGGCAGTTTTCTTGCCGCAATGGGGTAGACCTGAAATTTCTTCAGGCCCCTTTCCTTGTAAATCAGCATCTTGCGTGTTTTTCTCGAAGAAAGTTCATTTTTCTCGCAAAAGGTGTTGACGGAGGTGGGGCCCGGGCGTATAGTTCGCCTCCTCAGCTGACGCAGCGAACGAAACAGCGGAAACGAAACGGTTCCGGTGATGACGACGCAGCGGATGGCACTGCTCTTTAACAGAACGAATAACCGATAGGTGTAAGTGCTTGGCGAAAGCCGAACACTTGCACTGCAAGAGACAAGAGATACTTGTTTATTTCTTTGAACTTGCGTGCCAGAAAATTTGCTTGAGATTGAACTGAAGAGTTTGATCCTGGCTCAGATTGAACGCTGGCGGCATGCTTTACACATGCAAGTCGAACGGTAGCAGGGTGCTTGCACCGCTGACGAGTGGCGAACGGGTGAGTAATGCGTCGGAATGTACCGTGTAATGGGGGATAGCTCGGCGAAAGCCGGATTAATACCGCATACGCCCTGAGGGGGAAAGTGGGGGACCGTAAGGCCTCACGTTATACGAGCAGCCGACGTCTGATTAGCTAGTTGGTGAGGTAAGAGCTCACCAAGGCGACGATCAGTAGCGGGTCTGAGAGGATGATCCGCCACACTGGGACTGAGACACGGCCCAGACTCCTACGGGAGGCAGCAGTGGGGAATTTTGGACAATGGGCGCAAGCCTGATCCAGCCATGCCGCGTGTCTGAAGAAGGCCTTCGGGTTGTAAAGGACTTTTGTTCGGGAGGAAATCCCGCTGGTTAATACCTGGCGGGGATGACAGTACCGGAAGAATAAGCACCGGCTAACTACGTGCCAGCAGCCGCGGTAATACGT
>NZ_JBUPWA010000001.1:1936873-2257244 GCF_055181315.1 Chromobacterium sp. Ag138 | reverse complement strand
CCTAGGTACGGTCGGAAATCGTGCTGATAGTGCAATGGCAAAAGGTAGCTTAACTGCGAGACCGACAAGTCGAGCAGGTGCGAAAGCAGGACATAGTGATCCGGTGGTTCTGAATGGAAGGGCCATCGCTCAACGGATAAAAGGTACTCCGGGGATAACAGGCTGATACCGCCCAAGAGTTCACATCGACGGCGGTGTTTGGCACCTCGATGTCGGCTCATCACATCCTGGGGCTGTAGCCGGTCCCAAGGGTATGGCTGTTCGCCATTTAAAGTGGTACGTGAGCTGGGTTCAAAACGTCGTGAGACAGTTTGGTCCCTATCTGCAGTGGGCGTTGGAAGTTTGACGGGGGCTGCTCCTAGTACGAGAGGACCGGAGTGGACGAACCTCTGGTGTACCGGTTGTCACGCCAGTGGCATAGCCGGGTAGCTAAGTTCGGAAGAGATAACCGCTGAAAGCATCTAAGCGGGAAACTTGCCTGAAGATGAGACTTCCCTGGAGGCTTGACCTCCCTGAAGAGTCGTTCGAGACCAGGACGTTGATAGGTCGGGTGTGGAAGCGCTGTGAGGCGTGAAGCTAACCGATACTAATTGCTCGTGAGGCTTGATCCTATCATTTGAGTGGCTTAGCGAGGCTAAGTGACGAGAGTGGATGTGCGACGTACATCAAATACCGAATATATGCGGGCTGGTTGAATACCAGCCCAGGCTTCTTCAAGTTTGTGCCAGTTTATGTCTGGTGGCCTTAGCGAGGTGGTCCCACGCCTTCCCATCCCGAACAGGACCGTGAAACGCCTCAGCGCCGATGATAGTGTGGCATTCGCCATGTGAAAGTAGGACACCGCCAGACGCCCCATAACAAAGCCCAGCTCAACCGAGCTGGGCTTTGTGCTTTGCGCGCGCGAAATGCGCCCCCCAGCCCCGACCGGTGACCGGCGGGGCTTAGCTATTTTTGGCGCCGTTGAGCTCAATGAAGGCGATAGTGAGGCCTGGACTGGGGCTGGTGGTGGCGATCAGCAGCTTGTGTCCTTCCAGGGCTTGAGCCAGATCTTCGACCTCGAAGGCGATGTGCGGCACCCGTTTGGCCTGTGCCGGATAGGGCGCATCCTGCCAGCAGCGCTGCCATTGAATGCCGAAAGCGTTGTCCTGATGGTCGCTGACCGTCATCGGCAAGTGCGGCAGATCGATTTCATTGTCGAAACCTCCGCTGGTCGGGTATGCCGATATGGTTGTATTTCATACGCTGTCTTCGTTGGCGGACGTAAAAAATCCCCGCTGTTTCGACAGCGGGGAGGGGGAAGAATCCTGTTGATCGATGCCGAGGCTCTCAGCGATCCAGCCCTCCCAGCAGCACGTATTTGATCTCCAGATAGTCTTCGATGCCATATTTCGAGCCCTCGCGGCCCAGGCCGGATTGCTTGACGCCGCCAAACGGTGCGGCCTCGTTGGACAGCAGGCCGCTGTTGACCGCCACCATGCCGTATTCCAGGCCTTCGGCGACGCGGAAGATGCGGCCGACGTCGCGGGCATAGAAGTAGCTGGCCAGGCCGAATTCGGTGTCGTTGGCCAAACGGATCGCTTCTTCCTCGGTCTTGAAGCGGAACAGCGGCGCCAGCGGGCCGAAGGTTTCCTCGCGCGCCACCTTCATACTGCTGGTGACGTCCGCGATCAGCGTCGGCTCGAAGAAGGTGTGGCCCAGCGCGTGGCGCTTGCCGCCGGCGATCAGGCGGCCGCCCTTGGCCAGCGCATCGGCGATGTGTTCTTCCACCTTGGCTACCGCGTTGTGGTCGATCAGCGGGCCCTGGCTGACGCCGGCTTCCAGGCCGTTGCCTACCTTCAGCGTCGCCACCGCGGCGGCGAACTTGTCGGCGAAGGCGTCGTAGACGCCGTCCTGCACATAGATGCGGTTGGCGCAGACGCAGGTCTGGCCGGCGTTGCGGTATTTGGAGATCAGCGCGCCTTCCACCGCGGCGTCCAGGTCGGCGTCGTCGAACACGATGAAGGGCGCGTTGCCGCCCAGCTCCATCGAGACTTTCTTCACCGTGCCCGCGCATTGGGCGATCAGCTTGCGGCCCACTTCGGTAGAGCCGGTGAAGGAGAATTTCTTCACCGTGTCGCTGCCGGTCAGCACCGCGCCGATTTCGCTGGAGCCGCCGGTGATCACCGAGAACACCCCCGGCGGAATGCCGGCGCGCTCGGCCAGTTCGGCCAGCGCCAGCGCCGACAACGGCGTCTGGCTGGCGGGGCGGACCACCATGGTGCAGCCGGCGGCCAGCGCCGGCGCGGCCTTGCGGGTGATCATCGCGCTGGGGAAGTTCCACGGCGTGATGGCGGCGGTGACGCCGATCGGCTCCTTGGTGACCAGCACGCGGCGGTCGCCAGCCGGGCCGGGCACGATGTCGCCGTAGACGCGCTTGGCTTCCTCGGCGTACCACTCGATGTAGCTGGCGCCGTAGGCGATCTCGCCCTTGGCCTCGGCCAGCGGTTTGCCTTGCTCGGAGGTGAGGATTACCGCCAGGTCCTGTTGGTGGGCGATGATCAGGTCGAACCAGCGGCGCAGGATGGCGGCGCGCTCCTTGGCGCTTTTGGCTTTCCAGGCCGGGAAGGCGCGGGCGGCGGCGGCCACCGCGCGCTCGGCTTCGGCTGCGCCCATTTTCGGTACTTGACCTATGGTTTCGCCAGTGGCCGGGTTTTGCACGGCGATGGATTGGCCGCCGTCGGCATCCAGCCATTGGCCGTCCAGATAGCATTGCTGGCGGAGCAGCTTGGCGTCTTGCAGGTTCAACATATCGGGTATTCCTTGAGCAAGCGAGCGGACGCGCCGTCAGGCGTGACCGCTTGCATGGGGTAGAGGGTGGATCAGGCTTTCAGCGCCGCCTCCAGCTTGCCCAGCGCCTCGGCGAAGACCTCGTCTTCGATGGTCAGCGGGAACAGGAAGCGCACCACATTGGCGTAGATGCCGCAGGTCAGCAGGATCAGGCCGTTGGCCAGCGCGTGCTGCTGCACTTTTTTGGCGAAGTCCGGATCCGGATTATGGCTGCCGGGCTGGTTGAATTCGACGGCGATCATCGCGCCCAGGCCGCGCACTTCGGCGATCTGCGGCACGACCGATTTGAGGCCGTTCAGTTTTTCCTTCAGCGCGTCGCCCAGGCGCTGGGCGCGCTCGTTCAGCTTTTCGCTGTCGATCACGTCCAGCACGGCGTGCGCGGCGGCCAGCGCCAGCGGGTTGCCGGCATAGGTGCCGCCCAGGCCGCCCGGCGCCGGCGCGTCCATCACTTCGGCGCGGCCGGTGACGGCGGACAGCGGGAAGCCGCCGGCCAGCGACTTGGCCATGGTGATCAGGTCGGGCACCGCGTCGAAATGCTCGCTGGCGAGCAGCTTGCCGGTGCGGGCGAAGCCGGACTGCACCTCGTCGGCGATCAGCAGGATGCCGTGGCGGTCGCACAACTCGCGCAGCGCCTTCACCCATTCGGCCGGCGCGGCGTAGAAGCCGCCTTCGCCCTGCACCGGTTCATAGATGATGGCGGCGACGCGCGCCGGGTCGATGTCGAACTTGAACAGTTTTTCCAGGCCGGCCAGCGAATCCTGCACCGATACGCCGTGCAGGGCGTTCGGGTAGGGCGCGTGGTAGACGTCGGAGGGGAAGGGGCCGAAGCCCAGCTTGTACGGCGCCACCTTGCCGGTCAGCGCCATGCCCATCAGCGTGCGGCCGTGGAAGGCGCCGCCGAAGGCGATGACGCCGGGGCGGCCGGTGGCGGCGCGGGCGATCTTCACCGCGTTTTCCACCGCCTCGGCGCCGGTGGTGAACAGGGCGGTTTTCTTGGCGTGGTTGCCGGGCGTCAGCTGGTTGAGCTTTTCCGCCAGGCTGATGTAGGACTCGTACGGCACCACCTGGTAGCAGGTGTGGCTGAAGCGGGACAGCTGCTCCGCCACCGCGGCTTCCACTTTCGGGTGCAGGTGGCCGGTGTTGAGCACGCCGATGCCGCCGGCGAAGTCGATGTAGCGCCGGCCCTCGGTATCCCACACTTCCGCGTTTTTGGCGCGTTCGGCGAAGAAACTGCACATCACG
The DNA here is from genome assembly GCF_055181315.1 of Chromobacterium sp. Ag138. Classification (NCBI taxonomy): domain Bacteria; kingdom Pseudomonadati; phylum Pseudomonadota; class Betaproteobacteria; order Neisseriales; family Chromobacteriaceae; genus Chromobacterium; species Chromobacterium sp. Ag138. The sequence continues at coordinate 2,253,176 of NZ_JBUPWA010000001.1, read as the reverse complement.
CCGACGCCGCGCGGGGTGGCGTCGGATTTGCGTTGCATCAGTTGCTGCTGGCTCATGGAAATCTCCTCGGGGCCGGGCGATCGTGGCGCCGCCGCGGCGGGTCGATATGGCGCCGGGATAGACGGCGCGTCAGCGGATCATTCTATGAGGGTGTTTAGCAAAAAGCCACAGATGCATTAAAAAATTAAACGCCTGTGGCGGAAGAGGCACAGGCGTTCTATCGCGAGAGGTTTGGGCTCAGCGCACGATCAGCTGATTGACCTCGCCCAGCGTATCCGGCTGCAGCTGGCCGGCGGATTGGGCCAGGGCCAGACGCGCTGTGAGGTAGCTGTATTTGGCGTTGGCCAATGTGGTGAGCGCGGTGTAGTAGGCCTGCTCCGCCTGCAGCAGGTCGATGCTGGTGCGGATGCCCACTTCCTTGCCCAGGCGGGTGGACTCCACCTTGCTCTTGGCCGAGACCAGCAGCTGTTGCTGCGCGCGCACCAGCGCCGCGCCGTTGGTGACGCCCAGGAAGGCCTTGCGCACATCCTCTTTCACCTGGCGGCGGGTGGACTCCAGCTGGTCGCGCGCGGCGTCGCGCAAGGCCACCGCCTCGCGCACCTGGGAGTTGATGCCGCCGCCGGCGAACAAGGGCAGGGTGACGGTGACGCCCACCTGGCTGCCGCGGGTATGCTGCGCGCTGGGAAGGGTGCCGGGCTGGTTGCTGATGTTGTCGCTGTAGCCGGCGGTGAGATTGACCGTGGGCAGGTGATTGCCGCGCTTCTCGGTGATGGTCTGTTCGGCCAGCTGCAGGTTCTGCTCGGCGCCCTTGATCTTCAGGCTGTTGCGCTGCGCCATGTCCACCCAGGCCTCCAGGCCGGCGGGCTTGGGCGGCACCAGCGGCAGTTGGTCGCGCACGGTCTGGATGCCGGCCGGCTCCAGGCCGGTCAGTCGTTTCAGATTGTTCTGCGCCAGCTCCAGATTGTTGGCGTCGCTGATCTCCTGCGCCACCGCGCCGTCGTAGCCGGCCTGCGCCTCGTGGGTGTCGGTGATGGTGGCGGTGCCGACCTCGAACGCGGTCTTGGCTTGTTCCAGCAGGTTTTGGTAGGTCTTCTTGCTGGCGCGGGTGGCGGCCAGCGTGTCCTGGGCGCGCAGCACGTCGAAATAGGCCTGGGCGATGTCCAGGATCAGCTGCTGCTCGGCGGCGTCGAAGGTGGTGTCGGCCAGTTCGGTGCCGATCTTGCCCTTCTTGTAGCCGGTGTACTTGCCTATGTCGAACAGCGGCTGCTGCAGGTTGGCGCTATAGCCGTGGCTTTCGTAATGCATGTCGGAAATCGGCCGGCCATTGGCATCTTGCGTCGTCTTGGGCTGCAACGGATTGTTGTAGTTGTAGCTGCCGCTGAGGCTGGCCTGCGGCAGCAGCTGGCTGCGGCCCTGCACCGCTTTTTCCTGGCCGGCGTCGCGCTGGGCGCGGGCGGCGGCGAAGTCGGCGTTGTAGTCGCGGGCCGCTTGCCAGGCGCCGACCAGGTCGAAGGCCTGGGCGGGCAGCGCGGCGCCGCACATCAGCAGGGCGGCGATGAGGGATAGGCGGTGGTTCTTCATTTGTGCTCTTGTTCTTGCGGTTGGGCAGGGAGTTGCCGCTCGTCGCGTCCGACGCGGAACCATTGGGCGTACAACGCCGGCAGGAACAGCAGGGTCAGCACGGTGGCGACCAGCAGTCCTCCCATGATGGCGACCGCCATCGGACCCCAGAACGTGCTGCGGGTCAATGGAATCATTGCCAAAATGGCGGCCAATGCCGTCAGCATTATGGGCCTAAAGCGGCGCACGGTGGAACCGACGATAGCCTCGAAGCGGTCTATGCCCTCGCGGATGTCGTGCTCGATCTGGTCCACCAGGATCACCGAGTTGCGCATGATCATGCCCGACAGCGCGATCACGCCCAGCATCGCGACGAAGCCGAAAGGCGCGCGGAACAAGATCAGAGTCAGGGTGACGCCTATCATGCCGAGCGGCGCGGTGAGCACCACCATCAGCGTGCGCTGGAAGCTCTGCAACTGCAGCATCAGGAGTGTCAGAACTACAACAATCATCAGCGGCGCGACGGCGGCGATCGCTTTCTGCGACTTGCCGCTGGATTCCAGCGTGCCGCCGACCTCGATGTGATAGCCCAGCGGCAGCGTGCGCTCCAGCGTCTGCATCTGCGGCCAGAGCTGGCCGGACACGTCCGCGCCCTGCACGCCGTCCACCACGTCGGCGCTGACGGTGATCGCCGGCAAGCGGTTGCGGCGCCAGATGATGCCTTCCTCCGGCTCGTAGCGGACGTGACCGATCTGCGATACCGGCACGAAGTGGCCGCTGCCGGTCTGCACCATCAGATTGCCCAGGCCGGCGACGTTCTTCTGCTCGCCGGGATTGAGGCGAGCGACGATGGCGATGCTCTGGTCGCCCTCGCGGTAGGCGCTGACGCTTGAGCCGGAGATCAGCATCTGCAGTTGCTGCGACAGCTGCTGCGAGCTCAAGCCCAGCGCGCTGGCCTTGTCCTGGTCTATGTCGATGCGCAGCGCCTTCACCTGCTCGCCCCAGTTCTGGTTGACGTGCAGCGTCGACGGCTGCTTGCGAACCAGCGCCTCCACCTGGTCGGCGATCTTGCGCACCTGGCCGTGGTCCGGGCCCATCACGCGGAACTGCACCGGGTAGCCGACCGGCGGGCCGTTCTCCAGCCGGGTGACCCGGCCGCGCACCAGCGGGAAGTCGTTGTCGAAGATTTTCTCCAGCCGCTTCTTCACGTCCTCGCGCACGTGCTCGTCGCGGGTCATCACCATCAGCTGCGCGTAGTTGACGTGCTGCTGCTGCTGGTCCAGCGGCAGGTAGAAGCGCGGGCTGCCGCTGCCGACATAGCTGGTGACGCTGATCACGTTGGCGTCGGCGCGGGCCAGCTTCTCCATCTTTTCCACCTGTTCCAGCGTGGCGTGGTAGCTGGCGCCACGCGGCAGCCACATGTCTACCATCAGCTCCGGCCGGTTGGACGAGGGGAAGAACTGCTGGGCGACGAACAGCTTGAACGCCAGCAGCGACAGGATGAAGGCGCCCAGGGTGACGGCGATCACCGTCTTGCGGTAGTCCAGGCACCAGGCCACCAGCGCGCGGAAGCGGCGGTAGAACGGCTTCTGGTAGACGTCGGGCTGCTCGCCGTGATGGGCGTGGGAGGGCAGCAGCTTGTAGCCCAGGTAGGGGGTGAACACCACCGCGACGATCCACGACAGCACCAGCGCGATGCCGACCACGGCGAACAGGCTGAACACGTATTCGCCGGCCATCGATTTGGCCAGGCCCACCGGCAGGAAGGTGGCGGCGGTGATCAGCGTGCCGGTCAGCATCGGGAAGGCGGTGCTGGTATAGGCGTAGGTGGCGGCCTGGAACTTGTTCCAGCCCTGTTCCAGCTTCAGCGCCATCATCTCCACCGCGATGATGGCGTCGTCCACCAGCAAGCCCAGCGCGATGATCAGCGAGCCCAGCGAGATGCGCTGCAGGTCGATGTTGAAGAAGTACATGGCGAGGAAGGTCATCGCCAGCACCAGCGGGATGGACAGCGCCACCACCACGCCGGTGCGCAGGCCCAGGCTGAAGAAGCTGACGGCCAGCACGATCACCACCGCCTCCACCAGCGAGCGCATGAACTCGCCCACCGCGTCGTGCACCACCTTGGGCTGGTCGGACACCGCGTGGATCTCCACCCCCAGCGGCAGCTTGCCCTTGATGCGGGCGATGGCCTGGTCCAGGTTGGCGCCCAGCTTCAGCACGTCGCCGCCGCTCTTCATGCTGATGGCCAGCGCCAGCACCGGCTTGCCGTTGAAGCGCACGCTGGTGGCCGGCGGGTCGATGTAGCCGCGCGAGACGGCGGCGATGTCGCCCAGCTTGAAGGTGCGGTCGCCCACGCTGACCGGCGTCGCGGCCACGGCCGCCACCGAATCGTACTTGCCGGTGGGGCGCACCCAGATGCGGTCGCTGGCGGTTTCGAAGGTGCCGGCCGGCGTCATCGCGTTCTGCTGCTGCAGCGCCTGCCAGATGGCGCGGCTGTCGAGTCCCAGGCTGGCCAGCTTGGCGCTGGACAGGTCGACGTAGATGCGCTGCTCCTGCTTGCCCAGCATCTGCACCTTGGCCACGTCCGGCGTGCGCAGCAGCTCTTTCTTGGCCGCTTCCGCGTACTGGCGCAGCTCCTCGTAGCTGAAGCCGTCGCCGCTGAAGGCGTAGATGTTGCCGAAGGTGTCGCCGAACTCGTCGTTGAAGAAGGGGCCCTGCGCGCCGGACGGCAGCGTGTAGGCGATGTCGCCCAGCTTCTTGCGCACCTGATACCACAGCTGCGGCACGTTCTTGGGCGGCACGTCCTCGCGCAGCGACACCACCATCAGGCTTTCGCCCGGCTTGGTGTAGCTCTGCACGTAGTCGATCTCGCCCATCTCCTGCAGCTTTTCCTCCAGCTTGTCGGTGACTTGCTGCTCCATTTCCAGCGTGGAGGCGCCGGGCCAGTTGGCCTGCACTAGCATCGCCTTGAAGGTGAATTCCGGATCTTCCTTCTGGCCCAGCTGGGTATAGGCCCAGCCGCCGGCCAGCATCAGCATGATCATCAGGTAGCGCACCAGCGCCTGATGGCCCAGCGCCCATTCGGACAGATTGAGTTTCTTCATCGGCGCGTCCTCACTGTTCCAGCAGCTTGACGCGCTGGCCTTCGCGCAGTAGGTGCACGCCGGCGGTGACCACCTTGTCGCCCGGACGGACGCCGGAGGCGATGACGGCGCCGTCGCCGTCTATCGACGCCACGGCCACCGGCTTGCGGCTGACGCGCAGGGTCTGGCCGTCTATCGTCCACACGTATTGCTTGCCCTGCAGGTCCAGCAGCGCGGTCAGCGGCAGTTTGAGCTCGCTGCTGGCGCGGGCGGGCAGGGTGGCGGTGGCGGTCATGCCCAGCTGCAGCGCATGGCTGTCGCCGGCCAGCGCGATCCGCGCCGGGTAGGTGCGGGTGGCCGGATCGGCGTCGGCGGCCAGCTCGCGCAGCCTGCCCTCCAGCGGCGCGCCGCCCTTCCACAGCGTCACGCGGAATGCGCCGGCCTTGCGCACCGCCTCCAGCGCGTTTTCCGGCACCTGGATGGCGATTTCGCGCGCGCCATCCTGCGACAGCCGGGCCACCGGCTGGCCGGCGGCCACCACCAGGCCGGGCTCGGCCTGCATCTGGCTGACCACGCCGTCGGCGTCGGCCGTCAGCGTCGCGTAACCGGTCTGGTTGCGGCTGGCGGACAGGGCGGCGCGCGCCTGGTTGACCTTGGCCTGGGTGGCGTTGACGCCGTTCTGCTGCGCGTCGACCTGGGCCTGGCTGATGAACTGCTTGGCCAGCAGCTCGCGGTAGCGCTTCAGGTTGAGCTGCTGCTGGGCGAGGTCGGACTCGGCCGCCGCCAGCTGCGCCTGCTTGGCCGCCAGGTCCAACTGGTAGTCGCTGGGATCCAGCCGCGCCAGCGGCTGGCCCTTCTTCACCCGTTCGCCGCTGTTGACCAGCTTGGCCACCACCTTGCCGGCCACGCGGAAGGCGAGCTGGGTCTCGTGGCGGGCGCGGATCTCGCCGGCGTAGCTGTCGCCGCCGATTTCGGCGTGGCCGCCGGCTGTCGCATAGCGCACCGGGCGGATGTCCTCTGGCGCGGCGGTCTTGTCCTGGCAGGCGGAAAGGCCAAGCGCGGCGATGAGCGCGAGGCCGAGTGGAAGCGGATGTTTCATGGGCGGGCGTCCTGGGGCGCGGGCTGATGCATGCCTTGCAGCGTCAGCCGCAGCGAGGTCTTGAGGAATTCGAGCGGGTTGTCCTTGATGCTGTCGCAACAGCCGGGCACCAGGGCGAAGGAATGGCTGAGGATCATGGTCATCATCATCGGCGCGGTCAGCGAGTCGATCGCGTAGTCGAGATGGACCGGGCGGAACTCGCCGCTGTCCATGCCGCGCTGGATGATGTGGCCGAGCAGCTGGCGGGCCGGCAGGATGGCTTCTTCGTAGTAGAAGCGTGTCAGTTCCGGGAAGTTGGTGGCCTCGGCCGCCATCAGCTTGCACAGGCCTGCGGCGCGGGTGGAGCCGATGTGGGTCCACCAGTCCTCCAGCGCCAGGAACAGCAGCTCGCTGCTGCCGATGCCTTGCAGCTGGGCCAGCTGCGCGCTCATCGCGTGGACGCGGGCGACGATGGTTTCGCGCACCACCGCCTTGAAAATCTCTTCCTTGTTCTGGAAGTACAGATAGGGCGTGCCCTTGGTGACGCCGGCGGCGCGGGCGATGTCTTCCATCTTGGTGGCGAGATAGCCTTTTTCGACGAACAGCGTCAGCGCTGCGTCCAGGATCTCGCTGGGTCTGGCGTTCTTCTTGCGTTGCCAGCGGCTGGTGCCGGTCTCTCCCATCGCGTTCTTTCTGAATGCATGTTCAGTAATGTCGGCACTGTAGGCCTTTTGGCCAGGGATCGGCAATTAATAAATTACAGTTCAGTAACTGGCGTGATTAAAATGCAACACCGTAATCCAAAATCGCCGGCCAGCCGTTAAGGGGCGAAAGCGATCCGCTAGCAAGGAGAAATGAAGTGGCAACAGACGCAGCCGAAAAGGCGAACATCCTGGCCGAGGCCCTGCCTTACATCCGCCAGTTCGCCGGCAAGACCATCGTGATCAAGTACGGCGGCAACGCGATGACCGACGAAGCGCTGAAGGAAGGCTTCGCCAAGGACGTGGTGCTGTTGAAGCTGGTGGGGATGAATCCGGTGGTAGTGCACGGCGGCGGCCCGCAGATCAACGACTTGCTGGCGCGCGTCGGCAAGCAGGGCGAGTTCGTCCAGGGCATGCGCGTCACCGACGCCGAAACCATGGACGTGGTGGAAATGGTGCTGGGCGGCCTGGTGAACAAGGAGATCGTGTCGCTGATCAACAAGCACGGCGGCAAGGCGGTGGGCCTGACCGGCAAGGACGGCCACTTCATCCGCGCCCGCAAGCTGTTCCTGAAGACCGACGGCGACGAGGCGGTGGACATCGGCCAGGTGGGCGAGATCGAGTCCATCGACCCGTCGCTGGTGTCGCTGCTGGACAGCCAGGATTTCATCCCGGTGGTGGCGCCGATCGGCGTCGGCGTCGACGGCGAAGCCTACAACATCAATGCCGACCTGGTGGCCGGCAAGCTGGCGGAGACGCTGAAGGCGGAAAAGCTGGTGTTGATGACCAATACCCCGGGGGTGCTGGACAAGCAGGGGCAATTGCTGACCGGCCTGACCGCGCAGCGCATCGACGAGCTGTTCGCCGACGGCACCATTTCCGGCGGCATGCTGCCCAAGATCAGTTCGGCGCTGGACGCCGCCAAGAACGGCGTGCAGGCGGTCCACATCATCGACGGCCGCGTCAAGCACGCGCTGCTGCTGGAAATCCTCACCGCGGCCGGTGTCGGCACCATGATCCGCGCCTGAGGCCGGTTATCCGGGAGACGTGGAGCCGGCGGCGGGGCTGGGCTATAGTGATGGCATGCCGCGCGCGTAGCCGCGGCGGCTCATAAGGGGAGGCAGCATGCAGACCGTGAAGCAATTTCTGGACAGCAAGCCCAACCGGGCCCTGGTGTACGTGACGCCGGACAGCACCGTGTTCCAGGCGCTGCAGGTGATGGCGGAAAACGACATCGGCGCGGTGCTGGTGATGGAGTCCGGCGACATCGTCGGCATCTTTTCCGAACGCGACTACGCCCGCCGCATCGTGCTGCAGGGGCGGACCTCGGCCGGGACCAAGGTGCGCGACATCATGACCAGCCGCGTGGTGTACGTGACGCCCCAGCAGACGCTGGACGAGTGCCGGGCGCTGATGACCGAGAAGCGCATCCGCCATCTGCCGGTAATGGAGGATCAGACCGTGCTCGGCATCCTGTCCATCGGCGATCTGGTGCGGGCGACCATAGAAGAGCAGGAGCAGGTGATCAACCATCTGGTCCATTACATCCAGTCCGCCTGACGCCGCCACGCGGTTTCTTAAAGACGGCCTGCCTTGAGCGGGCCGTTGTCGTTGGCGCGCTCAGCCGGGCATCGGCGCGATGCGCTGGCGCAGCGCGCGCAAGGCCGGCGCCACGCGCTCGCGCATCGCCGGCTCGTCGAAGGCGAAGGCCGGGCCGCTGGCATTGAGCGCCATCGCCGGCTGGCCGGGCAGCAGCGCCGGCAGATGGATCCCCACCGCCATCACGTCGGGCTCGTATTCGCCGAAGGACGCGGTGTAGCCGTGGACGCCGTAGTCGGCGCAGGCCTGCAGCAGCCGCGAGCGCAGCGCCGGCCAGTCGCCGCGGTAGCGCTCGGCCAACAGCGGCAGCAGCGCCTCGCGCTCCTGCGGCGGCAAGCCGGCGAAGTAGGCGCGGCCGATCGCGGTGGTGGCCAGCGGCACCCGCGAGCCGGTGGATAGCTGCACCGACACCCGGGCCTGGCTGCGGCAGGTTTCCAGATACACCATGTCGCTGCCGTCGCGCAGCGCCAGGCTGACCGACACATTGTTGGCCAGCGCGAACTCGCGCATCAGCGGCGCGGCCGCCGCGCGCGCGTCGTAGCCGGCCAGCGCCGCCGATCCCAGCGCCAGCAGCGCCAGCCCCAGCTTGTATTGGCCGCTTTCCCCTTCCTGTTGCAGGTAGCCCAGCCGGGTCAGCGTGTAGCTCAGCCTCGACACGGTGGACTTGGGCAGCCCGGTGCGGCGCGCCAGCTCCTGATTGGACAGCGATCCCTCGCCGGAGCGGAACGCCGCCAGCACCTCCAGACCGCGCGCCAGCGCGGTGACGAATTGGCGGTCTTCTTCCTGTTGCATCCTGTTCCCCATCGCGACAAAGAATTTGCCGCATGACAGGTAAATCGCTTTACAAGCGCGCGGCAGAGTGTTTAGTCTATTCTGCATGGTGAAATCTAATTCCGCAATGCGGAACTAAAGTGGGAGAAAGCAGATGGCAGCATCCACGCAGCGCGCCTCGTTCGCTTGGGAAGATCCCTTGCTGTTGCAGGACCAGTTGACCGACGAGGAGCGGCTGGTGCAGCAGAGCGCGCACGAGTATTGCCAGGAGCGGCTGCTGCCGCGGGTGCTGACCGCCAACCGCGAAGAGCGCTTCGACCGCGAAATCATCAACGAGATGGGCGAGCTGGGCTTCCTCGGCTGCACGATAGAAGGCTACGGCTGCGCCGGCCTGTCGCATGTGGCTTACGGCCTGGTGGCGCGCGAGGTGGAGCGGGTGGATTCCGGCTACCGCTCGGCGATGAGCGTGCAGTCCAGCTTGGTGATGCACCCGATTTGGGCCTACGGCTCCGACGCGCAGAAGGACAAATACCTACCCCGGCTCGCCAGCGGCGAATGGCTGGGCTGTTTCGGCCTGACCGAGCCTGACTCCGGTTCCGACCCCGCTAGCATGAAGACCCGCGCCCGCAAGGTGGACGGCGGCTATCTGCTGTCCGGCAGCAAGATGTGGATCACCAACAGTCCGGCCGCCGACGTGTTCGTGGTCTGGGCCAAGGACGACGACGACGAGATCCGCGGCTTCATCCTGGAGAAGGGGATGAAGGGGCTGTCGGCGCCCGCCATCCACGGCAAGTTTTCGCTGCGCGCGTCGATCACCGGCGAAATCGTGATGGACGACGTGCTGGTGGCGGACGAGCAGCTGCTGCCCGGCGTCAAGGGCCTGAAAGGCCCGTTCGGCTGCCTGAACAAGGCGCGCTACGGCATCGCCTGGGGCGCGATGGGCGCAGCGGAGTTCTGCTGGCACGCCGCCAGGCAGTACACGCTGGACCGCCGGCAGTTCGGCCGGCCGCTGGCCGCCAACCAGCTGATCCAGCTGAAGCTGGCGAATATGCAGACCGAGATCGCGCTCGGCCTGCAGGCCGCGCTGCAGGTGGGCAGGCTGATGGACGAAGGCCGCGCCGCGCCGGAAATGATCTCGCTGATCAAGCGCAACAACTGCGGCAAGGCGCTGGACATCGCCCGCGTCGCCCGCGACATGCACGGCGGCAACGGCATCAGCGACGAATTCCACGTGATCCGCCATGTGATGAATCTGGAGGCGGTCAACACTTACGAGGGCACGCATGACGTGCATGCCCTGATTCTGGGCCGAGCCCAGACCGGTATTCAGGCATTTGCCTGATAAGCCGGCGCGGCCGGAGGGCCGGCCGCGCCGTTGATTCCTGTCTGTCCTTTGTTGGCCCGGCCTCGCCGGGCCACTTTTTTTGCCGGAACGCATTGCGCGCCGGGTAAGGGACAGTGTCTGGAATATCAGCGATTGCTACACTGAAAGCGCCGTGCGGCGGCGAGCGCCGCGAACGGGCGCATCATCGACATCCGAGCGGGGGAGGGAAGCGCGATGGCAGGAGCGTTGTCGGGTATCAAGGTGGTGGATCTGAGCCGGGTGCTGGCGGGGCCATGGGCGAGCCAGCTGCTGGCCGATCTGGGCGCGGAAGTGATCAAGATAGAGAAGCCGGGCAGCGGCGACGACACCCGGCAGTGGGCGCCGCCCAGCCTGCCGGACGGCAAGGCCGCCTATTTCCTGTGCACCAACCGCGGCAAGCGCTCGTTGACGGTGGACATCTCCCAGCCTGCCGGCCAGGACATCGTGCGCAAGCTGGTGGCCGACGCCGACGTGGTGCTGGAGAACTACAAGGTGGGCGGACTGAAGAAGTACCGGCTGGATTACGACAGTCTGAAGGCCATCAATCCCAAGCTGGTGTACTGCTCGATCACCGGTTTCGGCCAGACCGGCCCTTACGCCAGCCTGGCCGGCTACGACTACATCGTGCAGGGCATGTCCGGCCTGATGAGCATCACCGGTCCGGCCGACGGCGAGCCGCACAAGGTGGGCGTGGCGGTGTCGGACCTGTTCACCGGCCTGTACGCCGCCAACGCGGTGCAGGCGGCGCTGATCGCCCGCGAGCGCACCGGCGCCGGCCAGCATATCGACATGGCGCTGTTCGACTGCTCGCTGGCGATGCTGGCCAATGTCGCCTCCAACTGGCTGGTCGGGCATAATGTGCCGCCTCGGCTGGGCAACGCCCACGCCAATATCGTGCCCTACCAGGTGTTCGCCGCCTCCGACGGCCATTTCATCCTGGCCTGCGGCAACGACAAGCAGTTCGCCGAAGTGTGCCGGCTGGTCGGACAGGCGCAGTGGGCGCGCGATCCGCGCTACGCGACCAATCCGCAGCGGGTCGCCCATCGCGTGCAACTGGTGCCGCTGCTGGCCCAGGCCTTCCGCCACCATGGCCGCGACTACTGGCTGTCGGCGCTGGATAAGGCCGGCGTGCCCTGCGGCCCGATCAACAATGTGGCCGAGGCATTCGCCGACCCGCAGGCGCAGGCGCGGGAAATGGAACTGGAAATGCGCGACGCCGCCGGACAGCAAGTGCCGCTGGTAGGGTGTCCGATCAAACTTTCCGGCACGCCGGTCGAGTACAATCTAGCCCCTCCCGCTCTGGGAGAACATACTGAGCAGATCTTGCGCGCGTTGGGTTATGTGGATTCGGACATTGTCGCATTGCGCAACAATGGCACCGTTTAAACGCTTGTTTGATTTTGACGACGTGACATCTTCATAGCATGATGTCCGGAAAATCAAACCCGTCCAGCGGGCGCAAAGGAGAAACGGTGCAACGCGAATACATGGAATACGACGTGGTGATCGTCGGCGGCGGCCCTTCCGGCCTGTCCGCGGCGATCCGTCTGAAACAACTGGCGGCCGAGCAGGGCCGCGACATCAGCGTCTGCCTGCTGGAGAAGGGTTCCGAGATCGGCGCCCACATCCTGTCCGGCGCGGTGATCGAAACCGGCGCGCTGGCCGAACTGCTGCCCAACTGGAAGGAACTGGACGCGCCGCTGAACACGCCGGCGCTGTCGGACCGTTTCCTCTACCTGACCGAGACCGAGTCCATCCAGCTGCCCACCCCGCCGCAGATGCACAACAAGGGCAACTACATCGTCAGCCTGGGCAACTTCTGCCGCTGGCTGGGCCAGCAGGCCGAGAACCTGGGCGTGGAGATCTACCCGGGCTTCGCCGCCGCCGAAGTGCTGTACCATGCCGACGGTTCGGTCAAGGGCGTGGCCACCGGCAATGTCGGCACCGGCAAGAACGGAGACCAGGAAGGCGAGCCGGGCATGGAGCTGTGGGCGAAGCAGACCCTCTTCGCCGAAGGCTGTAGGGGCTCGCTGACCAAGGAGCTGCTGTCGCGCTTCCGCCTGACCGACGGCGCCGACCCGCAGACCTTCGGCATCGGCATCAAGGAATTGTGGGAAGTGAAGCCGGAAAACCACCAGCCCGGCCACATCACCCACACCGTCGGCTGGCCGATGGACACCGCCACTTACGGCGGCTCCTTTCTCTACCATCTGGAAGACAATCTGGTGGCGGTCGGCTTCGTGGTCGGCCTGGATTATAAAAATCCCTATCTGTCGCCGTTCGAGGAGTTCCAGCGCTTCAAGACCCATCCGGCGATCAAGAAAACCTTCGAAGGCGGCCGCCGCGTGTCCTACGGCGCGCGCGCGCTGACCGAGGGCGGCTTGCAGAGCCTGCCCAAGCTGACCTTCCCCGGCGGCGTGCTGGTCGGCGACACCGCCGGCTTCCTCAACGTGCCCAAGATCAAGGGCACCCACACCGCGATGAAGTCGGCGATGCTGGCGGCGGAGGCGGTGTTCGAACTGCTGGGCGACGACGCGCAGGCGCAGGGCGGCGAGGCCAAGGCCTACTCGGCCAAGTTCCAGCAAAGCTGGGTCCGCGACGAGCTGCACAAGGTGCGCAACATCCGCCCGTCGTTCCGCTGGGGCCTGTGGCCGGCGATGATCTACTCGGCCATCGACACCTTCCTGTTCCGCGGCCGCGCGCCGTGGACGCTGCATCACAAGCACGCCGACAACGAGGCGCTGCGCCCGGCCTACGAATTCAGCCCGATCGCCTATCCCAAGCCGGATGGCGTGCTGACCTTCGATCGCCTGTCGTCGGTATTCATCTCCAACGCCAACCACAGCGAAGACCAACCGGCCCACCTGAAGCTGAAGGACGCGTCGGTGCCGATCGCGGTCAACCTGGCCCAGTACGACGCCCCCGAGCAGCGCTACTGCCCGGCCGGCGTCTACGAGATCGTCGGCCTGGATGAAGGCGCGCCGCGGCTGCAGATCAACGCGCAAAACTGCGTGCACTGCAAGACCTGCGACATCAAGGACCCGACCCAGAACATCAACTGGGTGACGCCGGAAGGCGGCGGAGGGCCGAACTATCCGAATATGTGATCGGGCGTTTCATGCCGCCAGAGGCCGGGTTCTCCGTCGGGAAACCCGGCTTTTTTGTTTTGATCGCCGGCAAGTCTTGCGAAACAACGGCTTGACGGCGGCGGCCATCGTTGGCAGCATGGACGGCATGCTAGAAAAAACCGTGTTTTTCGCCCACGCCTATTATTGGTACCGCCCCTCCCGGCGGCGCCAGGGATAGGCTCGGCAGCGAGATACGCGAAGCCGTCGAGCAGATTACCGACCATGCCGCCGAATACCGGCGGCATTTGTCATTTCAGTCTCACACAACAAATGGTCTCCGGAGCGGCGGCAAGCTTTTACCCAGGAGACAGTGCCATGAACGAAGTCAGCGACGCCCTTTTACTCGCCACCAGCCGCAGCCTGCCCCAGGCGGACCTGCCGCTGTATCCGGTCGCCCTGGCGACCGACGGCGAGGCGCTGGCTTATCGTCCCGGACCGCCGCGGCCGCTGCCGGCCGGCGGCTGCCTGTCCGAAGCGCTGCTGCCGGAGATCCGCGAGCTGGCGTTGCGCCTGGCGCTGGCGCGAGGCTGGCCGCAAGGGCGGACGCCGGACCGCGTCGCCGAGCCCGCCGACTGGCTGGCGGCGCGCATTCTGCTGCTGGAGTGGCAGCAGGTGGAGCTGGCGCTGGACGAGCTGGCGCTGCTGGACGAGGCCAACCACCGCGCGAGCGGGCTGGCCCAGGCGCGGGGCATGGCGTTTTCGCCGGCGCTGCCGGTGCTGTTGCCGGCGGGGCGCGAGCCTGGCGCGCAGCGAGGCTGGCGCGCGCACCCGTTGCCGCGCGGCGGCGTGGCCGAAGCCAGCCGGCGCTGCCGCGAACGATTGGCGGCGCGTTTTGCCGAACTGTCTGAACAATGAACAGGAGCATGCCCATGGAGCTGGAGCTTCACGACGAGAACGAGCGCAAGCTGAACAATCTGACGCTGGCGGTGTATATCCTGCAAGCGGTCAGCCTGCTGGTCGGCGTCACCGCGCTGGTCGGCGTCATCATCAACTACGTGAAGCGCGACGACGTGCGCGGCACGCTGTACGAAAGCCATTTCGAATGGCAGATCCGCACCTTCTGGCTGGCTTTGCTGGGCTATGTGGTCGGTTTCGCCACGCTGTGGATGCTGGTGGGCGGCGTGGTGCTGTTCGCGGTGTGGGTGTGGTACATCTATCGCGTGGTGAAGGGATTCTTGTACTTCAACGACCGCAAGGCTATGCCGGCGAAATGAAAAGGCGGGCGCCGAAGCGCCCGCAAACGGCTCTGCGCGAACCGGGAAAAGCGGCCGGTGATCGGCGCGGATGGCTGTGACGCCATGCTAAACCGCCGGCGACGGCGGCGCAGCGAAACCCGTCCGCCGCTTGTCCCCGGTCAAGCCTGGCAGCAAGCCGCCGTCTTTGGCACAATGCCCAACCTCATCTATACCTGCCATCATGCAAGCCGAAGACCTGCTCTCCCTGACCACCCGCGTGATGCCCTTCGGCAAGCACAAGGGCATGCTGATCTGCGATCTGCCGGGAAACTACCTGAACTGGTTCGCCCGCGAGGGTTTTCCGCCGGGCGAGATCGGCCGCTTGCTGCAATTGATGCACGAACTGGACCACAATGGTCTGACTTTTCTGCTGGACCCGATTAGAAAGCGTTGAACAATGGCAATCCAATGGTTCCCCGGCCATATGAACAAGGCGCGCAAGGATGTCACCGAGCGCCTGAAGGATATCGACGTCGTCATCGAGCTGCTGGATGCCCGCCTGCCGGCGTCCAGCGCCAACCCGATGCTGGCGCGCATGGCCAAGGGCAAGCCCAGGCTGATGATACTGAACAAGCAGGATCTGGCCGACCCGGCCATCACCGAGCAGTGGCTGGCCTGGTACCGCGCCAAGAAGCAGACCGAGGCGCTGGGCATGGACGCCGGCGAGCGCGCGCCGGCGCAGCGGCTGATCGCCGCCTGCCGCGCGCTGGCGCCTAACCGCAGCGGTTTGGAGAAGCCGCTGCGGGTGCTGATCTGCGGCATTCCCAACGTCGGCAAGTCCACGCTGATCAACAGCATGTCCAGCCGCAAGATCGCCAAGACCGGCAATATGCCGGGCGTCACCAAGAACGAGCAGCGCATCATCCTGACCGACGACTTCGAGCTGTACGACACCCCCGGCATGCTGTGGCCGAAGATCGAAGTGGAAGAGGGCGGCTACAATCTGGCCGCCAGCGGCGCGGTCGGCCGCAACGCCATGGACGAGGAAGAGGTGGCGCTGGAGCTGCTGAAATACCTGCTGCGCCATTACCGCGCCGAACTGGCCGCCCGCTACAAGCTGGACGACGAGGAACTGGACGGCATGCAGGACTGGCAGGCGCTGGAGCTGATCGGCAAGCGCCGCGGCGCGGTGCTGTCCGGCGGCCGCATCAATATGCAGAAGGCGGCCGAGATCGTGCTGACCGATTTCCGCGACGGCCAGACCGGCCGCATCACGCTGGAGCGGCCGGCGGAATGGCTGGAGTGGGAGAAGCGCGCCAAGGTTCTCGCCGCCGAGCGCGCCATTTTGCGGGAAGAGAAGCTGAAAGAGAAAGAAGGCCGCAAGCAAGGCAGCCGTTGACATCAAAAAGCCCGGAGCATCCGGGCTTTTTTATTGGCGGCGCGATGGATCAGGCGCTATCGGCCGCCGCCTCGCCGGCCTGCGCCGGATTGCTGTGAGGATCGTCGCCCAGCGTATGCGACGCGATCTGCCGGTCGGCGCGGCATCGCTTCCAACAAAACCAAAACGTGCGCAAAATTTCAGAAGGGATGAGGGCGGCGGGCTGGCCGGGGCAGGGCTTCAGCCCCGGATCAACAGGGCGACCCCGGCGGCGGCGAACAACAGCGTCAGCAGCTGGCCGGCCCGCACGCTCCAGTGCGCGCCGGCTTCCAGGCAGGCTTGCTGCGGCTTGGCCGGGTTGTAGCGCACCTGCACCGCGGCGCCGACGGGGTAGCGGTTGGCGGTGTTCTGCGCCAGCGCCTGGCTGCCGCCGAAGCCGGCGTCGGGAATGCGGATGTTGCCGGCGCGATAGGCCTGGCCGTTGACTTGATAGCGGTAGACGACGTCGGCGCGGTATTCGCGCTGGTCGCTGTGATCGCCGCCGCGGCGCTGCCGCCATTCCACCTCGCTGCGCTCGACCGCGCCGGCCGCGATCGGCCAGTCTTGCGCCGCGTTGGCCAGCTGCGCCTGGCGCCACAGCCAGCAGAAGCCGGCGATGCCGATGGCGATCAACAGCAAGGAGATGAACTTTAACGGCATCAGACGGCGGTGCCCGGCTGCTCGAACCAGCCGGCGAGGATGGCCTGGGCGGCCACCTGGTCCAGCGCCGGCTTTTGCTTGCGGCCTTTCTTGACGCCGGCTTCTTCCAGCAGCTGTTCGGCGATGACCGAGGTGTAGCGCTCGTCCACCAGCCATACCGGCAGGCCGAAACGGCCCTTCAGCCGGTTGGCGAAACGGCGCGACAGCGCGGACAGCTCATGCTCTTCGCCGTCCGGGTGCATGGGCAGGCCCACCACCAGTTGCCGGGGCTGCCACTCTTGTATCAGCTTGGCGATGGCGGCGAAGCGCTCGTCGGTGACGGCGGTGTCTATCGTGGCCAGGGGGTGGGGAATGCCGAGAATCGTATCGCCGACGGCGACGCCGATGCGGCGCTCGCCGAAATCGAAAGCCAATGCGCAACCTTCAGGCATGGCCGACATCCGACGACAGCAGGGAGGGATCGAAGCCTAGCAGCGCCATGGCGGCGTCGTAGCGTTCTTCGTAGGGCAGGTCGAACACGATGGACGGCTCAGCCGGCACCGTCAGCCAGCCGTTGTCGGCGATTTCCTTTTCCAGCTGCCCCGCCGACCAGCCGGCGTAGCCGAGCGAGATCAGCAGCTTTTCCGGCTTCTTGCCCTCGGACACCGCCACCAGCACGTCCTTGGACGTGGTCAGCGCGATGTCGTCGGTGACCATCAGGCTGGACTGCCAGTTGTCGGCCGGCTGATGCAGCACGAAGCCGCGGTCCGGCTGCACCGGGCCGCCGAAGTAGACCAGGCCGGTGCGGGTGTCTTCGTCGTCCAATGGCAGGTCGATCTGGTCGAACAGCTGGGCCATGGCGATGCCGGACGGCTTGTTGATGATCAGGCCCATGGCGCCGTGCTCGCCGTGCTCGCACAGATAGACCAGCGACTTGGCGAACAGCGGGTCGCCCATGCCGGGCATGGCGATCAGGAAGTGATGGGACAGCGATAAGGATTCCATACGGCCATTATGGCACAACTGCCATGCCGGCTGGCTAGCGGCATTTTGTCGTTTTCGCCGGCGCGAGCGTCGCCGGCGGCGGCCTGATAAAATGAACAATTCGCCCTAATCTCGCAGCGAGGATGTTTTGCGCCTGACCCATATCAAGCTCGCCGGCTTCAAGTCGTTTGTCGATCCCACCAGCATCGCGGTGCCGGGCCAACTGGTGGCGGTGATCGGCCCCAACGGCTGCGGCAAGTCGAACGTGATCGACGCGGTGCGCTGGGTGTTGGGCGAATCGTCGGCCAAGCAGCTGCGCGGCGAATCGATGCAGGACGTGATCTTCAACGGCTCGTCCAGCCGCAAGCCGGTGTCGCGCGCTTCGGTGGAGCTGGTGTTCGACAACGGCGACGGCCAGCTCACCGGCCCCTGGGGCCAGTACGCCGAAGTGGCGATCAAGCGGGTGCTGACGCGGCAAGGCGAATCCAGCTATTACATCAACAATCAGCAGGTGCGCCGTCGCGACATCACCGATCTGTTCCTCGGCACCGGCGTCGGCGCGCGCGGCTACGCGGTGATCGAGCAGGGCATGATCTCGCGCATCATCGAAGCGCGGCCGGAAGAGCTGCGCGCCTATCTGGAAGAGGCTGCCGGCGTGTCCAAGTACAAGGAGCGCCGCCGCGAGACCGAAAACCGCCTGGGCGACACCCGCGCCAACCTCGAACGCATCGCCGACCTGCGGCAGGAGCTGGAACGCCAGGTGGAGCGGTTGTCGGAGCAGGCCGAGGTGGCTTCGCAATACCACGACATGCGCGGCGCGCTGACCCACAAGCAAAATCTGCTGGCGCTGGCGCGGCGCGAGGAAGCCGCCCGCAACGAGGCGCATGCCCGCGGCGAGCTGGCGCGCATCGAAACCGAAGAAGCCGCTTTCGAGGCGGCGGTCACCCATCTGGAGACCGAGCAGGAAACCGTGCGCGAGCAGCATTTCGCCGCCAGCGACGCGGTGCACGAGGCGCAGCAGAGGCTGTTCGAGGCCAACGCCCAGCTGGCGCGGCTGGAAGAGGCGCAGCGCCATCGCGAGCAGAGCCGGCAGCGGCTGGAGCGCGACCTCCTGGCCGCCCGCGGCGAGCGCCAGCAACTGGCCGACAACCGCCAGCAGGTGGAGGCGGAGCTGGACGACTGGCTGCCCAGGCTGGAGGAGGCGCAACTGCGGCAGGAAGAGGCGCAGATGGCGCTGGAGGACGGCGCCGACGAGCTGCCGACCGCCGAGGCGGCGTTCCGCCAGCTGGACCAGCAGCAGTCGCAGCTGCTTGCGCAGCAGGCCGACCTGACCCGCGAGCGCGACCTGTCGCGGCAAAAGATCGAGCATTGGCAGCGCGGCCAGCAGCAGCTGGACGGCCGCGACGCCGCGCTGACGCGCGAACTGTCCGATCTGAACCTGCCCGAGCACCATGTGCTGGAGGCGGCGCAACAGGAAGTCGGCAAGGCCAAGGCCGCGCTGGACGCGGTGCGGGCGCGGCTGGTGGCCGACGAGGCCAAGCAGGCCGACCTCGCCGCCGAGCGGGAAAAGCTGGATCAGCAGCTGGCTGCCAAGCGCACCAAGCTGGCGCGCGCCGAGGCCGAGGCCGCCGCGCTGGCGGCGCTGCTGCAGCGCGAGGCGGCGGACGAGCAACTGGCCGGCTGGCTGGACACACATGGCCTGGCCGACGCGCCGCAACTATGGCAATCGCTGCAGGTGGACGCGCGCTGGCAGCAAGCGTTGGAAGCGGCGCTGGGCGAGCGCCTGTCCGCCCGCGCGGCAAGTTTGCCGCATGCGCAGCCGCCGGCGGCGCTGATTCTGGTGGACGGCCGGCGCGCCGCGGCGGCGGGACGGCCCGCGCGCGGCTGGCCGGCGTTGCTGGACCAAGTGAAGGCGCAAGCGCCGTTCGACGCGGCCTTGGCCGACTGGCTGTCCGGCGTGTATCTGGCCGATACCTTGGACGACGCGCTGGCCCGCCGCGGCGAACTGGCCGCCGGCGAGTGCTGGCTGACGCCGGAGGGCCATCGCGTCGACGCCGCCAGCGCGCGCTATCACGCCGAAGCCAGCGGCGACGGCCTGATGGCCCGCAAACGGCAATTGGACGAGGCTTCGGTCCGCGCCGACGCCTTGCGGCCGGAAATCGACGCGATGCAGAAGAAGCGCGACAGCCTACAGAGCATGGGCAATATGCTGGCCGAGGCGGTGCGCGGCCAGAAGGGTTCGCTGACCCGGCTGGAGGCGGAACTGAACGCCGCCACGCTGGAGCAGGTCAAGCTCGATCAGGCGGCGCGCCAGGGCGCGGCGCGGCTGTCGGCGATCGAGGCCGAGCGCGGCCGCATCGCCGAGGACCGGCGTCATGCCGAGGAGGGCATCGCCGAGGCCGAGCTGATGGGCGAGGAAGCGGCGCTGACCCTGGAAGAGCTGGCGCTGCAACTGGAAGAGGCGAGGCTGGAGCGGCTGAACGCCGAAACCCGGCTGGAGCTGACGCGCAACAAGGCGCGCGACGCCGAGCGCGTGCTGCACGAGATCAAGCTGGCCTTGCACAGCGCCGAGCAGAAGGTGGCCGAGCTGTCCCGCCGCGACCGCGAGCTGGCCGACCGCGACGAGCAATTGCAGGAGCGGCTGGAAACGCTGGCGGCCGAGTCCGAGACGGTGGACGAGGCGGTGCCGGAAGAGGCGCTGCAGCAAGCCTTGGCCGAGCGCGAGGCGCGCGAGGGCGAGCTGTCGGCCGCGCGCGACCGGCTCAACCAGCTGACCGAGCGGATGCGCGAAATCAGCCAGCGCCAGCACGAGGCCAACGCCGCGCTGCCGGCGTTGCGCGAGGCGCGCTCCGACTGGCTGCTCAAGCACCAGGAAGCCAGGCTGGCGATGGAGCGCTTCGCCGAAGAGCTGGCCCAGGCCGAGGCCGACGAAACCGCTTTGCTGGCCGATCTGAACGAAGGCGTGAAGCCGAACGCGCTGGCGGCCGAAATCGCCCGGCTGGCGCGCGCGCTGGAAGGCCTGGGCGCGGTCAACCTGGCGGCGCTGCAGGAGCTGGAGGAGGCGAAGAAGCGCGGCGAATACCTGCAGGCCCAGTCGGACGACCTGAACCAGGCGATGGCGACGCTGGAGGAGGCGATCGCCAAGATAGACGGCGAAACCCGCGAGATGCTGCAGGCCACCTACGACGCGGTCAACGCCAAGATGCGCGAATTTTTCCCGACGCTGTTCGGCGGCGGCCGCGCCGAGCTGGTGCTGACCGGCGAAGACCTGCTGGACGCCGGCGTCCAGATCATCGCCCAGCCGCCGGGCAAGAAGAACAGCACCATCCATCTGCTGTCAGGCGGCGAGAAGGCGCTGACCGCGATGAGCCTGGTGTTCTCGCTGTTTTCTCTGAACCCGGCGCCGTTCTGCCTGCTGGACGAGGTGGACGCGCCGCTGGATGACGCCAATACCAGCCGCTTCTGCGATCTGGTCAAGCAAATGTCCGAGCGCACCCAGTTCCTCTATATTTCCCATAACCGGCTGACGATGGAGATGGCCGAGCAACTGGTGGGGGTGACGATGCAGGAGCAGGGCGTCAGCCGCATCGTCGCGGTGGACATCGTCGAAGCGCTGAAGATGCGCGAGACCGCCTAGGCTTGCTTTCGGCAGCCTGCGTCCGGCTTTCGCGCCGCATCGCAGGCTGGGCCGGCTTTTCGCAAGCCTGGTCCGATCACCTGGAGAAAGATCGTGGACAGGCGCATCGGCCGGCATTGACGCGGCGCAAGGCCGGGCCGGAACGGCGGATGGCATACTGCGCCGCCGGCTTGTCAGACTGATCGAAATTGTTCGGCTGCGCCGTTTCGTCACCGTGGAATACGTTCATGACCGTAAGCATCAAACGTTGGGAGCCGGAGAACGTCATTTTCTGGCTGAGCCGCGGCAGCGGCATCGCCCGGCGCAATCTGTGGCTGTCCATCTTCTCGCTGCATCTGAACTTCAACATCTGGATGATGTGGAGCATGGTGGTGGTCAACCTGCCGGCGGTCGGCTTCCTGATTTCCGGCCAGCAGCAGTTCCTGCTGGTGTCGATTCCGCCGCTGGTCGGCGCGCTGATGCGGCTGATCTACTCCTGGATCTGGAGCTGGGTGGGCGGCGGGCTATGGCTGGGCTTGTCCACCTTGCTGCTGCTGTTGCCGGCCTGGGGCGTCGGCCGGGTGGTGCAGGACATTTCCTCGCCGTTCTGGCAATTGCTGCTGGTGGCCGGCCTGTGCGGCATCGGCGGCGGCGCCAGCGCCTCGCATTTGTCCAATACCAGCTTTTTCTTCCCCAAGTCGGAGAAGGGCCTGGCGATGGGCCTCAACGCCGGCCTCGGCAACCTGGGCGTGTCGGTCGCGCAGTTGCTGATTCCCTTGTGCATCCTGTATCCGTTGTTCGGCGCGAGGGCCGGCGAGCCGCAGGTGTGGGGGCGGGGCGGGGAAGTGCATTTCGTCTGGCTGCAGAACGCCGCCTACATCTGGCTGCCGCTGGTCGTGCTGATCGCGCTGGCCTGCCTGCTGTACGCGCACGATCTGCCCAAGCTGCGGATCACGCCGCGCGACCAGCTGGACGCGATGCGCGACGCCCACACCTGGTATATCTGCTTGCTGTACATGGGCAGTTACGGCACTTTTCTCGGCTTTTCCGCCGCCTTTCCGTTGCTGGCGCGGGCGATGTTTCCCCAGGTGGACGCCAGCCCCTATCTGTTCGTCGGGCCGATGGTTTGCGCGCTGTCGCGGCCGCTGGGCGGCTGGATGGGTGACCGCATCGGCGGGGGCATCGCCACGGTGGCCAGCAATCTGCTGATGGCGCTGGGCACGGTCGGCGTCTATCTGAGCCTGCCGTCGGCGGCCAGCGGCGGTTCGTTCTGGCTGTTTCTGGCGATGTTCCAGCTGATCTTCTTCGCTGCCGGGGTCGGCAACGGCTCTTCCTACCAACTGGCGCCCAAGGTCTTCCTGATCCAGGCCGGCCGCGATGCGCAGCGCGGCGGCGAGAGCCTGACGCAGGCCTATGCGCGCGGAGGTCGGCGCGGGGCGTCGGCGATGAACGTCAGCTCGGTGATGGCGGCATTCGGCGGCTTCGTGATTCCCAAGGCTTTCGGCTCGGCCTTGAGCTGGTTCGGCAGCTTTCTGCCGGCGTTCGCGATGTTCTTCCTGTTCTACCTGCTGTGCTGCGTGGTGGCGTGGTGGCAGTACAGCCGCTCGGGGGCGGCGATGCGTTGCTGAGCGGAGAAGGCAAGCGCCTGTGCCGGATGCTGCTGCTGTCCGCGGCCATCCATTTGTCGGCGCTGGCCGCCTGGTGGGCGCTGGATGGCGGACCCGTCCGTCCGCCGGCGCGCGCGTCGGCGCTGGCGCTTGATCTGCAACCGGCCAGTCCGGCGGCGCGCAGCGGTCCGGCAGGCGAAGGGCGGCGGTCCGGGATGGGCGATGGCGCGGCGAGGCCGGATCGGCCGATTGAAACCAGAGAGCGGCCGCGGCCCAGCGCGCATGCCGCGACAGACACGCAGAACAAGGCGCCTGCGTTGCGGGAAGCGATTGGATCGGAAATGCAGGAACGGCAGCCTGTGGATAAGGCGGTTCCAGGCTCTGGCGGCGCCGCGCTTTCCGGCGGCGGGAGCAGCGCCGGCAAAGTCGATGGTTCGGGAAAAAGCCAAGCCAAGTCCGAGGGCGACAGCGAAGCTTTGTACGCGCCGTCGTATTTGCGGAATCCCAAGCCGGTTTATCCGGAACGTTCGCGCCAGCTGGGAGAAGAGGGCGTTGCGACGCTCAGCGTCAGGGTCGGCGCGGATGGGCGCGCGCTGGAGGTGTCTGTGGCGCGCGGCAGCGGCTACAGACGCTTGGATCAGGCCGCGGTGGAGGCGGTTTCGCGCTGGCGTTTCGTTCCCGCGAAGCGCAACGGCAAACCGGTGGAGTCGGATCTGACTGTGCCGGTGCGCTTCGAGGGGGAAGGGCGCTAGCGGCCCTGCCGGCGGCGCGGCTCAGGCCGGCGTGTTTTCCTGCTGTTCCAGCGCTTGGCTGAAGCTGGCGCGCAGGCGGCCCAGCTCGCTGCAGAATCCGGAGAGGTCCTGCTCGCCGAATTGCTGGAAGGCGTTGTGCATATAGTCCAAGTGCGCCGGGAAGGCGTCATTGAACAATTGCTGCCCGTAAGGAGTCAAAGCGACGAAGACGCTGCGGCGGTCGTTGGGCTGCATGCTGCGGGTGACGATGCCCTTGTCTTCCAGGCGGTCCAGCACGCCGGTCAGCGTGCCCTTGGTGATCAGCGTGTGATCGGACAACTCCTTGCAGTTCATCCCCTGGCTGTTGCCCAGCGTGGTGACGACGTCGAATTGAGGTGGTGTCAGCCCCAGCCGGCGGATATTGTAGCTGGCGAACTGTTCAAAGGCCTGATAGGTGCGCGACAGTTCGCGTACGACAGGCAGGAAACTGGCTTGATCGGATTTTTTCATCGAAAGAGTCCCCGTGCTGTTCTAGCAAAAGTGGTACAGAAGAAGGCCCTATGACAGAGTCACCTACAATTCTGACACGCGCTTTGGATAAATTCGCCTGTCTGAAATGTCATGTTCATCCTGACAAAATTTTCTAGATCGGCCTGTCCTGACTGACAGTAAATCGGGAAATCGGGACGATGGAAGCCGGGGAAAAACCGGAATCCGGCATGACGTCAGCCTGGGATCGGTTTTTGTCAAGCCGCAAAGCACTGCCAAATGGTGCGCCGGGGCGGGCTTTCGTTATAATGAGCGTGAAATGCCCGCGAAAAGCGGGCCGGCCGAGAAAGGAAACGTCGGCCGGGCAGGAACAGGACAATAGCGGGAAGCCGCCTGAAGAGCACTGCCGCAAAAACGGCCGGCGACCGGGGCGCGTGACGCGGATTCAATGAGGCGCGGCGTCGGGGCGTGAACGGCTCTTGATGGTTTTTGGAAAAGGCGGCTTCGATTATTCGCCTTAATGCGGACTGGCTAATGAGCGAATTGCAGATTGGTGTATTGATATTGGGCGGCGGCGTGATCGCCTTGGTTGTCGGTTTCAACGTGTTCCAGGAATGGCGTTTCCGCAAACGGACGCAGCAGGCGTTCGCGCGCGCCCATGACGACGTATTGCTCGGCGTGCCCAAGAACAATGTCCGCGACGGCGTTCGCGCCGACCGGATGGAGCCGGTGCTGGTGGACGCGGAGCTGGAGCCGGAAGAGGACGAGCCGATGTTCGAGCCGCAGTTGCCCGAGCAGACGCCTTTCGTCCGCGAGCAGGCGGTTCCGCCGCGGCAGGAGCCGGCCGCGCAGCAGCTGGATGTGCCGGTGATAGACGAAGAGGACGAGGCCGAGCTGGCGATGGACTCCGCCGACCACCAGGCGCTGGTGGTGGCGATGCTGGATCCCTCGCTCGATTTCATCGCCGAGGTGGTGTTCCACGAGCCGCACGAGCTGGCGGCGATGCCGCGTTTCAATGTCGGCAAGCGCACCCAACTGATCGGCCGCACCGAGCGCGGTTTGTGGAAGGTGGCCGAGGCGCTGCCCGGCACCCGCTACAAGCAGATCAACATCAGCATGCAGATGGTGGACCGCTCCGGCGCGGTGACCGAGCAGGAGCTGGCCGCTTTCTGCCAGCAGGTGTCGCGTTTCGCAGAGGACCACGACGCCGCTGTCAGCTTCCCGCAGCGCCAGCAGAAGCTGGTGGCCGCCCGCGAACTAGACCGTTTCTGCGCCGACGTCGACGTGCTGATCGGCATCAACATCGTGCCCAAATCGTCTATTGAAGGCGCGCGGCTGCGCAGCTTCGTCGAGGCCGCCGGCCTGCAGCTGGAGCCGGACGGCGCCTTCCATTACCTGGCCGATTCCGGCAATACCCTTTATTCGCTGGTGGCGGCGGACCAGATGCCGTTCACCTTCCATACGCTGCTGGACAAGTCCTTCCCGGCGCTGACGCTGCTGTTCGACGTGCCGCGCGTGGCCGGCGGCGTCGACGTGTTCGACCGCGCGGTGTATTTCGCGCGGCAGCTGGCGCAGGAGTTCGACGCGCAGCTGGTGGACGACAACCGCCGCGTGCTGAGCGAAACCGGCCTGACCCGCATCCGCGACCAGCTGCTGCATATCTACGGCAGCATGGATGACCGCGGCATCGCGCCGGGCAGCGTGGCCGCCTTGCGCCTGTTCGCCTGAGCGATGAATTTATGATGACAGGGCCGGCCTTGCCGGCCCTTTTGCCGTTCGAGAGTTTCCGATGACCGCAAACGAACTGCGCGCAGCCGAGCTGCGCGAGCTGCTGAACCGCTACGGCCACGAATACTACGTGCTGGACGCGCCGACGGTGCCCGACGCCGAATACGATCGCCTGTTCCGCGAACTGCAGGCGCTGGAGGAGGCGAGTCCGGAACTGGCCGTTCCCGACTCCCCGACCCGCCGCGTCGGCGGCGCGCCGCTGGCCGAGTTCGACAGCGTCGTGCACGCGGTGCCGATGCTGTCCTTGTCCAACGCTTTTTCCGACATGCAGTTGGCCGACCCGGCCGAGCGCCACGCCGAGCTGATCCAGTTCGACGAGCGGGTGCGCAAGGGGCTGGACCTGGCCGAGGTCGAATACGCGACCGAACCCAAGTTCGACGGCCTGGCCATTTCGCTGGTGTATGAGCATGGCGTCCTGGCTCGCGCCGCCACCCGCGGCGACGGCGTGGCCGGCGAGCAGGTGACCAAGAACGTGCGCACCATACGCGCCATTCCGCTGAAGCTGGACGGCGCGACTCCGCCGGCGCTGCTGGAGGTGCGCGGCGAGGTGCTGATGCTGAAGCGCGATTTCGAGCGCCTGAACGCCGACCAGATCGAACGCGGCGACAAGACCTTCGCCAATCCGCGCAATGCCGCCGCCGGCAGCCTGCGCCAGCTCGATTCGCGCATCACCGCGCAGCGCCGGCTGTCGTTCTTCGCGTATTCCATCGCCCGGGTGGAGGGCGCCGATTGGCCGGCCACCCATGCCGGCGAGATGGCGTGGCTGAAGACGCTGGGCTTCCCGGTGGTGGAGGAAAGCCTGCGGCCGGTGGTGCGCGGGGTGGCGGGTCTGTCCGGCTATTACGAGGGCGTGCAGGCGCGACGCTCCAGCCTGCCGTTCGAGATCGACGGCGTGGTGTACAAGGTGAACCGGCGCGACCAGCAGGACGCGCTGGGCTTCGTGTCGCGCGCGCCGCGCTGGGCCATCGCCCACAAGTTCCCGGCCGAGGAGGCGCTGACGGTGGTCGAGGCCATCGAGGAACAGGTGGGCCGCACCGGCGCCATCACGCCGGTGGCGCGGCTCAAGCCGGTCTTCGTCGGCGGCGTCACCGTCACCAACGCCACGCTGCACAACGAGGACGAGGTACGGCGCAAGGATGTCAGAGTCGGCGACACGGTGATCGTGCGCCGCGCCGGCGACGTGATCCCCGAGGTGGTGTCGGTGGTGCTGGCGCAGCGGCCGATGCAGCCGGCCGCGGGCGGCGACCTGTTCAGCGCCGGCCAGGCGCCGCGGTACCCGGCCTACCGCTTGCCGGCCGCCTGTCCGGTGTGCGGCAGCCACGTGGTGCGCGAGGAGGGCGAGGCCATCGCCCGCTGCTCGGGCGGGCTGTCCTGCCGCGCCCAGCGCAGCCAGGCCATCCAGCACTTCGCCGGCCGGCGGATGATGGATATCGACGGCCTGGGCGAGCGCTACATCGACAAGCTGGTCGAGTATGGCTACGTCAAGAGCGTGGCCGACCTGTACCGGCTGAAGCTGGAAGACCTGCTGGAGATGAAGCGCCGCGCCGACGAGGACGAAGGCGCGACGCCGGAGACGGTCAAGGCCGGCAAGGTGGCCAGCAAGTGGGCGGAAAACCTGATCGAGGCGATAGACGCCAGCCGGACGCCGCCGCTGGCCAGGCTCCTGTTCGCGCTGGGCATCCGCCATGTCGGCGAATCCACCGCCAAGACGCTGGCCGACTGGCTGGGCACCATGGCGCTGATCCGCCGTTGCCCGGCGGCGCTGTTCGCCGCGCTGCCGGACATCGGCGGCGTGGTGGCCGATTCGCTGGCCGACTTTTTCGCCGAGGACAACAATGAAAAGGCGCTGGACGCCTTGCTGGCCGAAGTGAGGCCGGCCGACGAGCATGCGCCGTCGCCCAAGCTGCGCGAGCGGCTGGACGATGCGTCGCTGCTGGCGCGGCTGGGCATTCCGCGGCTGACCGAGGTGCGCAGCCAGCAACTGGCGGCGCAGCGCAGCCTGTCCTGGCTGGGGCAGAGCGAGCGCCGCGCGCTGCTGGAGCTGGAGCTGCCCGCCGAAGTCGTCAACGCGCTGGCCGACTGGCTGGACGAGCCGGACCGCCGCGCGGAGCTGGGCCGCTTGGCCGGCCTGCGGGACGAGATCGTGTCCAGCCTGCCGGCCGCTGCCGAGCTGGCCGCGCTGCCGCTGGACGGCAAGACGCTGGTGCTGACCGGCACCCTGCCCACGCTGAGCCGCGACCAGGCCAAGGCCTTGATCGAGGCCGCCGGCGGCAAGGTGTCCGGCAGCGTGTCCAAGAAGACGCATTACGTGGTGGCCGGCGAGGAAGCGGGCAGCAAGCTCGCCAAAGCGCAGGAACTGGGCGTCGAGATACTGGATGAGGCTGGCCTGCAGGCGCTGCTGGCGGCAAATTGACGGAGACCCTCATGGCGTTGAAGACCGTGGCGACGGCCGATTTCGACGAAGGCAACCGCCGGGCGGCGGCCGGCGACTGGCGCGGGGCTGTCGAGTCTTTCGATATGTGCCTGGCGCGCAATCCCAAGGATTGGCAGGCGCTAGCCAATCGCGCCAATGCCTGGCTGCGTCTGGAGGACACCGCGCGCGCGCTGGACGACTATCTGGCCGCAGCGGCTTTGAATCCGGAATCGGCCAATCTCAAGAGCAATCTGGCGGTATTGCTGAAGGAGCTGGGCGAGTTGGAACTGGCGGGCTCGCTGCTGGAAGAAGCGCTGGCGGCGGAGCCTGGCCACGTGGATGCCTGGAGCAATCTGGGCGTGGTGCGCCAGCATCAACTGCGCTACCAGGACGCCATCGCCTGCTTGCTGAAGGCGATCGAGCTGGACGGCTTGACGCCGGCCCGCTGCAACAATCTGGGCAACGTCTGCACCAGCGCGCTGCTGCTGGACGACGCCATCGCCGTGCTGCAGGGCGGGCTGGCCTTGGCGCCGGACGACGCCAACCTGCAGTTCAGCTTGTCGATCGCGCTGCTGCTGGCCGGCCGCTACGCGGAGGCCTGGCCGTTGTACGAGGCGCGCTGGCGCAGCATCCTCAAGCCGCGCCATGCCGGCCGTTTGTGGGACGGCGGGCCGCTGGGCGGCCGCGCGCTGCTGCTGTGGGCGGAGCAAGGCCTGGGCGATAGCCTGCAGATGGCGCGCTTTTTGCCGCGCCTGCGCGCCGAGCATCCGGACGCCAGGCTGCTGCTGGCCTGCCCAGAAACCTTCCACCGCCTGTTTGCCCAATTCGATGGCGTCGAATTGCTGCCGCCGGACGCCGCGCCGGCGTTCGACTGCCAGTTGCCGTTGATGTCGCTGCCGGGCCTGCTCGGCGTGACGCTGGACAATCTGCCCGCGGCGCCGTACCTGCGTCCTGTGGCCGTGGACGCGCCGCCGCTGCCGGACAGCGGGCGCCGGAAGGCGGGGGTGGTGTGGGAGAGCGGCCGCTGGGGCGTGGGCATCGCCGATGCCTGGCGCCAGCACAAATCGGCGCCGCCGCAGCTGTTCGCGGAAATCTGCCGCGCGCCGGGAGTGGACTTCTTCGCCCTGCAGCCGGGAGAACTGCCGGAGCCGTTGCGGGGGCTGGTGGCGCAGCCGGCGATCGGCGATTTCGCCGATACCGCCGCGCTGGCGGCGCAGATGGATCTGGTGATCTGCGTCGACACCGCCATCCTGCATCTGGCCGGCGCGATGGGCCGGCCTGTGTGGGCGCTGCTGCGGGCCGAGAGCGCGCCGTTTTTCCTCGCGGACGCGGAAACCGCGCCGTGGTATCCATCGGTGAAATTGTGGCGGCAGCCGTCGCCAGGCGCCTGGGATCCGGTGTTGCGGGATGTGGCGCAGGCGCTGGCGGGGCAACAGACATTTTGACCTTGAGCGAAGTCGGGCTAGAATGCGGCGCTGTTATCGAGCCTGATCGACATTGATTTCGGAGTGGATATGAAGAAAATCACCAAGGCGGTATTCCCGGTCGCCGGTCTGGGCACCCGTTTTCTGCCGGCCACCAAGGCCAGCCCCAAGGAAATGCTGCCCGTTGTCGACAAGCCGCTGATCCAGTACGCGGTGGAAGAGGCGATCGCCGCCGGCATGACCGAGCTGATCTTCATCACCGGCCGCAACAAGCGTTCGATCGAGGATCATTTCGACAAGGCCTACGAGCTGGAAACCGAGCTCGAGTACAAGAACAAGCAGAAGCTGCTGCAACTGGTGCAGGAAATCATCCCGCCGTCGGTCAGCTGCATCTACATCCGCCAGACCGAGGCGCTGGGCCTGGGCCACGCCGTGCTGTGCGCGCGGCCGGTGGTGGGCGACGAGCCGTTCGCGGTGATCCTGGCCGACGACCTGATCGAAGGCGCGCCGGGCGCGATGGAGCAGATGGTGCGCCTGTTCGATGAGACGCACTCGTCTATCCTGGGGGTGGAGACGGTGGCGCCGGAAGAGACCGGCTCTTACGGCATCGTCAAAGTGGCGCCAAACGCCCAGGGCCACCAGAGCGTGGCGCACATCGTCGAGAAGCCGCGTCCGGAAGAAGCGCCGTCCAATCTGGCCGTCGTCGGCCGCTACATCCTGACCCCGCGCATTTTCGACAAGCTGGTCAATACCGCGGCCGGCGCCGGCGGCGAGATCCAGCTGACCGACGGCATCGCCGCGCTGATGAAGAGCGAGCCGGTGCTGGCGCTGCCGTTCCACGGCACCCGCTACGATTGCGGCTCCAAGCTGGGTTATCTGAAGGCCACGGTCAACTATGGCCTGAAACACAACGAAGTGGCCGGCGAATTCGCCGCCTTCCTGCGCGAGCTGAAGCTCGACTGACGGTTTTTCCATTCGCGCCGCTTTCCGGCGGCGCAGCTTGTTCTGTTCAAGGAGTCATCATGCCTAATATTGCCGAAGCCCGCGGCCTGATCAACAGCGCCGACGTGCTGTTCAGCGCGGAGGAAGTCAGCGCCGCCGTCGACCGCATGGCGGTGGAGATCACCGAAAAACTGGGCGAGGAATACCCGCTGGTGCTGTCCGTGATGGGCGGCGCCGTGGTGTTCACCGGCCAATTGCTGCCGCGGCTGGAGTTCCCGCTGGACTTCGACTATGTCCACGTTTCCCGCTACGGCGACAAGACCCATGGCGGCGAGCTGGTGTGGAAGCAGGCGCCGAAGGAAGACGTGCGCGACCGCGTGGTGCTGGTGCTGGACGACATCCTGGACGAAGGCCACACCATGGCTGCGATCCGCGACAAGGTGATGGCCATGGGAGCCAAGGCTTTCTACAGCGGCGTGTTCGCCAACAAGCTGATCAGCAAGGAAAAACCGATGCAGGCGGACTTCGTCGGCCTGGATGTGCCGGACCGCTACGTGTTCGGCTATGGCATGGACGTGCGCGGCGCCTGGCGCAATCTGCCGGCCATCTACGCATTGAAGTAAGACGGCTGGCCGTCGAGAAAGAAGCCGCCCCCGGCATCCGGGAGGCGGCTTTTGTTTTTCAGGCGGCCTGCCGGTCAGCGGCGGGATGGCCCAGCCGCACCGGCCAGCGGTACACCTCCAGCAGGCGCTCCGGCGTCAGCACCGCGCGCGGCGGACCCTCCGCCACCAGCCGGCCGCCATCCAGCAGCGCGACCCGGTCGGCGTATTCGGCGGCCAGCTGCAGGTCGTGCAGCACTTGGGCGACGGTCTTGCCCCGGGCCGCCAACTCGCGCAGCAGCAATTGCAGCTTGTGCTGGTGGCGCAGATCCAGGTGGTTGGTTGGCTCATCCAGCAGGATCACTGGCGCTTGCTGCGCCAGCGCGCGGGCGATGGCC
The DNA here is from genome assembly GCF_055181315.1 of Chromobacterium sp. Ag138. Taxonomy (NCBI): domain Bacteria; kingdom Pseudomonadati; phylum Pseudomonadota; class Betaproteobacteria; order Neisseriales; family Chromobacteriaceae; genus Chromobacterium; species Chromobacterium sp. Ag138. The sequence goes on along the minus strand of NZ_JBUPWA010000001.1, from coordinate 2,221,668 downwards.
ACCCGTTGCCGCTCGCCGCCGGACAGCGCGTCCAGCCGCTTGGACGCGTAGCCGTCCATCTCCACGATGGTCAGCGCTTCGGCCACCGCGGCGCGGTCCTGGGGAGAGGGACGGGTGAAGGCGCCCAGATAGGGCGTGCGGCCCAGCGCGGCGAATTCGGCCACCGTCAGCGGAATGTCGGCCGGCAGGTGCTGCGGCACCCAGGCCATGTGTCGGGCGCGCTGCAGCGCGTCCATCCGGCACACGCACTGGCCGGCCAGGCGCACCGCGCCATGGCTGGGAATGGCCAGGCCGGCCAGCAGGCGCAGCAACGTGGTCTTGCCGGCGCCGTTGGGGCCGAGCAGCACGCTGACCTGGCCGGCGGGCAGGTCCAGGCGGATGTCTCGCAGCAAAGCGCGGCCGGCTATGTCGTAGCCGAGCTCGCGCGCTTTCAGGGTATGGGTGTCAGGCATCGTGGGGACTCCCTTGTTGGCGGCGGAAAAGCCAGATGAAAAAGGGCGGGCCGGCGAAGGCGGCCATCAGGCCCACCGGCAGGTCCAGAGGCCAGGCGATGTTGCGCGCCAGCGTGTCCACCGCCAGCAGGAACAGCGCGCCGGCCCAGGCCGAGGTCAGGATCAGCTTGCGGCGGCAGCCGCCGATCAGCAGCGACAGCGCGTTGGGGATCATCATGCCGACGAAGCCGATCACGCCCGACAGCGCCACCGCGCCGCCGGTGGCCAGCGCCGCGCCGACGGCGGCGAGCCGGCGGGTGCGGCGGGTGTCGATGCCCAGCGAGCGCGCGGTTTCCTCGCCCAGCAGCAGGCAATCCAGATCGCGGCCTATCGCGCACAGCAGCGCGACGCCGAGTCCGGCCGCCAGCAGGCACGGCCATTGGTTTCCGGGCAGCGACGCGCCCAGATTGCCGGCCAGCCAGCTGCTGGCCGCGCGCAGTGTCAGGTCGTCGGATAGAAATAGAATCAGGCTGGAGACGGCGCCGCAGAAGGCACCCACCACCAGCCCCATCAGTAGCAGGCCGGCCAGGCCGCCTTTGGCCAGCCGCGCCAGCGCCAGGATCAGCCAGGTGGCGGCCAGGCCGCCGCCGAAAGCCGCCAGCGGCAGCGACAAGCCGGACAGGCCCATTGCCAGCACCGCGATCACCGCCAGCGCGGCGCCGCCCGACGTGCCGATCAGGCCGGGATCGGCCAGCGGGTTGCGGAACAGCGCCTGCAGCGCCGCGCCGCTGGCGGACAGCGCCGCGCCGACGCCCAGCGCGGCGATCACGCGCGGCAGGCGCAGGCCGGCGACCAGCGGATCGCTCAGATCCGGCCACGACAACTGCCCGGCGGAACTGGACAAAGCCAGCAGCGGCAATGCCGCGCTGGCGATGATCAGGCCGGGCCACAGCAGTCGGGCGCCGCTCACATCTTCACCATCCGTTCGACCATCTCCGGGCTGCCCAGGCCGATCAGCATGCCCTGCTGCGGCGGCAGCAGATAGATGCGCCCCTGTTTGCCGGCCGGGGTGGCGGCGATCTCGGGACGTTTGGCGAAGGCCTCCTTGCCGCCATAGGCGGCGGAGGTATGGCTGCCCAGGATGATCACGTCCGGCTTCAGCGCCTGCCAGGCGTCGCGCGCCAAAGGTTTGAAGCCGTTCAGCCCGGCCGCGGCGTTGACGCCGCCGGCCGCGCGGATCAGCGTGTCGGACGCGGTCTCGCTGCCGGCGACCAGGCTGCCGTCGTAGCTGACCAGGTAGCGCACGGCGCGGCCGGCGCGCGGCTGCATGCCGCGCTGCCAGTCGGACGCCAGTTTGGCGGCGGCGGCGTCGCGGCCCAGCAGCGCGCCCACCTTGCGGATCGCGCCGGCGAAGTCGCGGCCGTCCTCGCGGGCGCTGACCTCCTCGGCGCGCAGCTTCAGCTGCTTCAGCTGCGGCCATAGCGTAGGCGGCTGGGCGGCGGCGCTGCCCAGCACCAGGGTGGGTTTGAGCTTGGCGATGGCCTCGGCGTTCAGCGCGCGCGAGAAGCCCACCACCTGGGCGTGGGCCAGCTCGGCCTCCTTGCTGCCGCGGTCGCGGCCCACCACCTCGCCGGCTGCGCCCAGCGCGACGACGATTTCGGCGATGTCGGGCGTCACCACCACCAGCCGCTCGGCGGCGGAGGCGATCAGCGGCAGCGCGGCCAGCATCAGGCCGGCCAGCAGGGGCTTACGCGACATCGGCTTTCTCCAGCGGCGGCAGTTCTCCCAGCAGCTTCACCCATTCGGCGCGTTCCGGGCGGCCCGGCTTGCGTTCGCCGAAGAAGGTGGCCAGCGATTCTCCCCGCTCGTCGAACAGCTCCAGCGAGCTGACCACGCCGTTGTCGCCCGGCTTGCGGGTGACCCAGGCTTCGGCGATCAGGTCGGTGCGCAGGTGCAGGTTGAAGTCGGGGTCGAGCACGTTCAGCCAGTCGCCCACCACCTGGACGTTGCGGACCGGGCCGGTGTGGATCTGGATCATGCCGCCGTTGCCGGCGAACACCATGATCGGCGCTGCGATGGCGGCGGCGCGGCGCAGCAGCTGCTCCACCGCGTCTTCGCGCACGCGCCAGGCCTGTCCCGGCGGCGCCAGGCGGAAGCCCTGGCGCCGCGACACCTGCCAGCGGCGCAGGAAGGGGTGGAAGGCGTGCACGTCGCCAAGGCTGCGCCATTCGGCCTGGAAGGCTTCCCGGTCGATGGCGTCGTCGGGCAGCTCGGCGGCGGGCGCGGCGGCCGGCTCCAGCTCCAGCGCGGCGGCGGGCGCGGCGAAGCGCGCCGCCAGCTCGTCGTAGGCGGCGACGTCGCTGTCGGCCGTCAGGTACACCTTGTGCACCGCCTCGCCGTAGCGGTCGAAGAACTGCAGGCTGCGCTGCACGCCGCGCGGCGTCTCGCTGCGCACCGCGAAGCCGTGGCGCCAGTGGAACAGGAAGATGCGCAGATCGATCACCGGGTTGATGGCGAGGCCGACCTTGCCGTTGAACTCGACATTGGCGTAATCGCCCTTGGTCTCGTGGACGCAGGCGTGGTTGCGCGTCAGCGCCATCACCCGGCCCAGCGGGGCCAGGGCGGCGAGGATGGCCTGCCATTCCGGCTGCAGCGGGGTGGCGGCCGGATCGGCGGCCACCAGCTCGCATTCGCTGACGTCCAGCGCGATGGCGGCGTCGCGGGCGCGCAGCTTAGGCTGGCTGGCTTTGAGGGCTTGGTAGCGGTCCCATAGCTGGCTCATGGTGTTCTCCTGTGGGTGCGTCGGGCGGCGTGGCCGCCCGCGGGGTGGATCAGAATTGGTATTCGACGCTGGCGCTGAAGTTGCGGCCGGGCTGGGTGTAGCGGTCCAGCGTCGAGTCATTGGCGGCCATGCCGCGCACGTCGGCGGCCTTCCAGTACTTGCGATCAAAGACGTTGAACACGCCGGCGCGAACCGTGGTGCCCTTGGCCGGTTTCCAGTAGGCGGTCAGATCCAGCGTGGCGTAGCCGGGCGTTTCGAATCCGGCGGTCTGCGCGGTGGAGGGCGGCGGCAGCGCCACGCCGGGTGCCCGGGTATTGCGGACCGCGGCGCGCAGCAAGGCTTCGCCGCCGAAGCGCGATTGGTCGTAGCGCAAGCCCAGCACCGCCGACATCGGCGCGATCGAGGCCAGCGGGGTGTTGCTGTCTAGATCTTCGCCGCGGGTGTAGGCGACAGACGCCTGGGTCTGCCAGCCTGGCGCGAAGCGCCAGGCGGCGCGGGCTTCGGCGCCCTTGATGTCGACGCGGCCGATGTTCTGGTACTGATAGGTCAGCAAGCCGCCGATGGTGCCCAGGCTTTGCTGTTCGATGAAGTCGCGGTAGCGGTTCTGGTAGGCGGTCAGGCCAAAGTCGAAGCTGTCCCACTGGCCTTTCAGTCCCAACTCGATGCCGCGGCTGGTTTCCGATTTCAGATTGGGATTAGCGATTACCTGATAGCGATAAGTGGGATTGACGAAAGCCATGTTGGCGTCGTCGAACGGCGGCGCGCGGAAGCCGGACGACAGCTGGGCGAAGCCGGTGTAATGGCCTGCGAACGGAATGCTCAGGCCCAGCTTGGGCGAGAAAGCGCTGTCCTGGAATGAGGCGACCGGTTTGCCGCCGCTGTTGACATAGGCCTGGTCCGGGTGGGTGGCCATCTTGTAATGATCCCAGCGCAGCGACGGAGACAGGACGATGCCGTTGGCGAATTTCATCTCGTCCTGGATGAACAGGCCGACGCGATCCGAGGTGCTGTCCGGGAAGGTCTTGCTGGGGAAGGTCTCGCCGCCGATGACGTTGCTGGTGCTGCCGTTGGCGTTGTATTGCGTCTTCATCCGCGGCCGGCTGGTATCGGTGCGCGACAAGTCGCTCCCCCACAGCAACTGGTGTTCGGCAGACAGCGCGGCGAAGCGGTGTTCGGCCTCCAGGCTCAGGCCGAGGATTTTCTGTTCGAAGCCGTAGTTGGAGGCGATGCTGCTGCCGTCGCCGTATCGGGCGAGGCTATCGTCGGCGTTGTCCAGCTTCTGCTGGTAGACCTTGGCGGATAGGCGTTCGAACGGCCCCAGTTGCTTGCCTTCCCACCCAAGCGACACGCGGTCGCGCTGGGTGCGGTCTGCGGCGGTCTGGGCCAGCTGCGCCGGCACCGGGCGGCCCCTGGAAACATAGGCAGGATACAGCGTGTTCAGCAGATTGGTGTCTGTGTCGCGGCGGAAGTGCTCCAGCGTCAGTTCCAGGCGTTGCTGGGGAGCCAGCTGATAGCCGAGTTTGGCCAGCACATTGTCGCTGTGCCAACTCTGCGGATTGGGCGCGGTGCGGGACGTGGTGTTGCTGTCGTTGCTGCCTTTGTTGTCGGTCTCGTGGCCGTTGCGGTGGGTGTAGAGCAGCAGCGCGTCTGCGCGCTCGCCCTTGACGCCGAAACCGGCGCTGCCGCCCCAGCTATTGTCGGCGCTCGCGCCCAAGCCCTTGACGCTGCCGCCGATGCCTTGCTCTTCCGGCACGTAGTCGTCGACAGTCTTGGTTCGATAGCCGATCACGCCGCCGATGGCGTCGGAGCCGTAAAGACTGGAAGTGGGGCCTTTGACGATGTCGATGGCGCGCAGCGTTTCCAGCTCGACGTAATCGCGGCCGGCGATGGCGCCGTTGCCGTTGCCGCCGCCTGCGTAGGCTTCCGGTAGGCGTTCGCCGTCGATCAGCATCAGGATGCGGTTGCCGTCGATGCCGCGTATGGTCCAGCCGGCGTTGCCGCGGCGGCTGGGATCCGTCGCCACGTCGACGCCCGGTTCGTATTTCGCTGCGTCGGCGATGTCGCGGATCAGGCGGTCGTCCAGCTTGTGGCGCGAGATCACGGTGGCGTTGGGCGCGGTTTCCGCCAGCGGCTTCTCGCTGCGGTGGGCGGTGACCTGAACGGTCTCCATCGTAGATGCGGTGTCGGCGAAAGCGGGCCAGGCGGCAGCCAGGCTCAATACCAGCGGGGTGGCTCGGAACAGGGCCATGGAAACTCCAATGTCGTTGTTGTTTCCGCTGGCTGGCTGTCGGCTGGCTTGCGGTTGTTTATTTGATCAGTATCAGTTTGCCGTTGCGGGTGAGCTGCAGGCGGTAGACCTCGCCCTGATGCTCGATCAGCACTTCGCGGCCATCGCCGAACAACTGGCGGCTGTGCAGGAGGGGCGGCGTTGCCGCTGCGGCCGGTTTGGCCGCAGCGGGCTGTGGATAATGTGCGTTCATATAAAAATGATAACTATTATCATTTGTGTCGGCAAGATGATTTTCCGCCCTGTCTTTCTTTTCCCGTTGTTCTTTAAAAATGACTTTGTAATTTATTGACTCTGATTGATTGCATCTGGGCTTATTGGAAAGGCGGTCCCGCGGCTTTTGATTGATGGCGGCGGCGGGGCAGGAAAATGCCTGATGGCGCGGATGGGTGGAATGACGCTGCCGAAAGGTCGCGCGGCGTTTTTTTTCCTAGCGAAAATATGTTTTCTCGATAAGGCGGCATCGCCGGCATCGCGCGGGAAAAGCAGGAAAAGCCAACTCCAGCCTGCATCGCGCACTATCCTGAAGCAGCTGGATTCGGACATAATCGAGCTGACGGGGATATGGGAAGCGGGTAAACCTGTCGCATCGGACGGCCAAGGCCGGCCGATGGCCGCGCGGGAATAAAGGAGAATAATATGTTGGCTATCATCGGCGGCAGCGGGCTGGCCCAGCTGCCGGTACTGGACGTCACGCATCGCCAGGTTGTGCGCACACCTTACGGCGATCCTTCCTGCGCGCTGACCTTTGGCAGATTGTCCGGTCAGAATGTGGTGTTCATCGCCCGCCACGGCTACGGCCATTCGCTGGCGCCGCACGAGATCAATTACCGCGCCAATCTGTGGGCGCTGCATAACCAGGGTGTCAAGGGCGTGATCGCCATCGGCACTGTCGGCAGCATCCGCCCCGACATGGGGCCCGGACGCTTGGTGGTGCCGCACGACATCATCGATTACAGCTGGGGCCGCAAGCACACTTTCTTCGAGGGGCCTGAGCGTCCCGTTGTTCATGCCGAATTCACCTCTCCGTATGACGAAGCCCTGCGCGGCCGCTTGAAAGCCGCGATTCAAGGCACGGGCATCAGCGGCGTTTACGATGGCGTTTACGCCTGCACTCAGGGGCCCAGGCTGGAAAGCGCCGCGGAAGTACTAAGGTTGGAGAGGGATGGGGCTGATATCGTGGGTATGACCGGCATGCCGGAGGCCGCTCTGGCCAGGGAGCTTGAACTGCCGTATGCCCATTTGTGCCTGGTCAGCAATTGGGCGGCAGGCAAGGGCGGCAATGCCACGGTGCAGTTCGATGCCGCGACCGGAGCGGCTGGCGTCGAGGCGGTTACTGCCACCTTGCTTGGGCTGTTGGCCCAGTCCTGACAACGGCGCCGACAGTGTGCGGCGCGGGGGGTCCCATCTGTGGAGGCGGGAGACATGTTTGATAATAAGTCGTTGTTGATCAGTGGCGGCACCGGCTCGTTCGGCCGGATGTTCATCCGCACTTTGCTGGCTCGCTACAAGCCCGCCCGAGTGGTGGTGTTTTCGCGAGATGAACTGAAACAGTTCGAAATGCAGCAGGAGTTTACCGACCCCTGCATGCGCTTTTTCCTGGGTGATGTGCGGGATCCGGAGCGGCTGAAGCAGGCGATGCGCGGCATCGATTACGTGGTGCACGCCGCCGCGCTGAAGCAGGTGCCAGCCGCGGAATACAATCCCACCGAGTGCATACGCACCAATGTCAATGGGGCGGAGAACATCATCAACGCGGCGCTGGAGTGCGGCGTGGAGCGGGTCGTGGCCTTGTCCACCGATAAAGCCGCCAGCCCGATCAACCTGTATGGCGCCACCAAGCTGCTGTCCGACAAGCTGTTCGTCGCCGCCAACAACATCGCCGGCGGCTATCGAACCCGGTTCGCCGTGGTGCGTTACGGCAATGTGGTGGGGTCGCGCGGTTCCGTGGTTCCCTTTTTCCGCAAGCTGATCGCCGAGGGGGCCGATAGCCTGCCCATCACCGACCCCAGGATGACGCGCTTCTGGATCACTTTGCAGCAAGGCGTGGATCTGGTGTTGAAAAGCTTTGCCCGGATGCAGGGCGGCGAGTTGTTCGTGCCCAAGATACCTTCGGTGCGGGTCGTGGACCTGGCCCAGGCGATGGCGCCGGATCTAAAGCAGCATGTGATAGGCATTCGACCGGGGGAGAAGCTGCACGAGATGATGATCGCGCGCGATGACAGCTACCATACGCTGGAATTCGACGACCATTACGTGATCACGCCGTCCATTCGTTTCGTGGTGCAAAACGAATACAGCAGCAACGGGCTGATGGAATTGGGCACGCTGGTGGAGGAAGGCTTCAAATACACCTCGGACAATAACCCCTGGTTCCTCACCGTGGAAGAGCTGCAGGAACTGGACCGGCAGCCCCATGCTTAGCATACCCTACGGCCGGCAGAACATAGACGAGGCAGACATCGCCGCGGTGGAGGCCGTGCTGCGCTCCGATTGGCTGACGCAAGGACCGGCGATCGAGCGTTTCGAGCGCAAGGTGGCCGATTATTGCGGCGCCCGTTACGCGGTGGCGGTCAGCAACGCCACCGCCGCGCTGCACATCGCTTGCCTGGGCTTGGGAGTGGCCGAGGGCGCGCGGGTGTGGACGGCGCCGAATACTTTCGTGGCTTCCGCCAATTGCGCCCTCTATTGCGGCGGCGCCGTCGATTTCGTCGATATCGACGGCGAGACCTTCAATCTGTCGCTGGACGCGCTGGAGGCCAAGTTCGAGCAGGCCGCGCGCGCGGGAACGCTGCCCGCGGTGCTGATACCGGTTCATTTCGCCGGCCAGTCCTGTCGGATGCGCGAAATCGCCGCGCTGGCGCGCCGCCATGGCTGCAAGGTGCTGGAGGATGCGTCGCACGCGATAGGCGGCCGCTACCTGGGCGAGCCGGTGGGCGGCTGCCGCTATTCCGATGCCGCCGTATTCAGTTTTCATCCGGTCAAGATCATCACCAGCGGAGAGGGCGGCATGGTGCTGACCAATGACGCCGAGTTGCATCGACGCCTGTTGCGGCTGCGTTCCCATGGCATCACCCGGGATCCGGCGCAGATGCGCGGCACGGCGGAGGGCGATTGGTGCTACCAGCAGCTGGAGCTGGGTTTCAATTACCGAATGACCGACATCCAGGCCGCGCTTGGCGCCAGCCAGATGGACAGACTGGACGCCTTCGTCGATCGCCGGCGGCAGCGCGTGGCCGACTATCGCCGCGAGCTGGCGGACCTGCCGCTGAGCATGCCGCGGCAATTGCCGGATGCCGATCCCGCCTGGCACTTGCTGGCTGTCCGCCTGGAGCGGCCGGAATGGCGTCGCCCCTTGTTCGACGCGCTGCGCGCCCAGGGCATTCTGGCCAATGTCCATTATCAACCGGTCTACCAGCAACCTTATTACCGGCAGCTCGGGTTCCGGGACGGCCTGTGTCCGGAGGCTGAAGCCTATTATCAACGGGCGCTGTCGCTGCCTCTGTATTACGACCTGACGGACGAAGCCTTCGATCGAGTGATCCAGGCGGTTCGCACCTCTTTGAGCGAGATTGCAACATGACCGTACATTTTGGCAAACGAGCGGTGGGCGACGGCCATCCCTGCTTCATCACCTACGAGGCCGGACCAACGCATGACAGCCTGGCTTCCGCCAAGCAATTGGTGAAGCTGGCGGCGGAAGCTGGCGCCGACGCCGTCAAGTTCCAGATTTTCGATGCCGACAAGCTGTGCGCCGACAAGCAACAGCTATTCAGCTACGAAGTGCTGGTCGACAAGGCCAGCGGTCGCATGGAGACGGTGGAGGAGCCCTTGTACCAGATTTTGCGGCGCCGCTGTCTGGAGCGGGATGAGTGGCGTGAGCTGAAAGCCTATTGCGACAGCTTGGGCCTGGCCTTCTTTTCCACCGTGTCGTTCGAGGAGGATATCCGCCTGCTGGAGGAGCTGGGTTGCGATTCGATCAAGATCGCCTCGGCGGATGTCAACCATTTCCCGCTGCTGCGCCAGGCCGCCCGGACCGGCATGTGCGTGCAGCTGGATACCGGCAATGCCACGCTGGGCGAAATCGAGGCCGCGGTGGACGTGATCCGCGCGGAGGGCAACGAGAACATCATCATTCACCAGTGCCCGTCCGGTTATCCGGCGCGCTTGAACAGCATCAATCTCAACATCATCACCACCTTGAAGAAGATGTTTCCGTACCCGGTGGCGTTTTCCGACCATACGCCGGGCTGGGACATGGATGTCGCCGCGCTGGCGCTGGGCGCCAACCTGCTGGAGAAAACCATCACCATGAATCGCTGCACCCGCAGTGTGGAGCATGTGTTTTCGCTGGAGCCGCAGGAGATGGAGGCCTTCATCCGCGCGATCCGCGACGTGGAAACCGCGATGGGCGCCCATCGGCGCGTCCTGCATCCGGAGGAAATGGAGAAGCGCAAGCGCATACGGCGCAGCGTGTTTCTGGCGGCGCCGGCGCGGGCCGGCCAGCGGCTGTCGGAATTGGCGGTCGATTTTCGTCGCCCGGGGCATGGCATCGGACCTGACCAGTACGAGACGCTGCAGGACAGCGTGCTGACGCGCGACTTGCCCGCCGGCCACTTGTTGGCCTGGGATGATCTCAAGCATGGCTAGACTGGCGCTGATCCCGGCGCGGGGCGGCTCCAAGAGGCTGCCGCGCAAGAATGCGCTGCCGTTTCTCGGGCGGCCGATGCTGGCCTACAGCGTGGAGGCGGCGTTGAGGTCGGGTTGTTTCGAGCGGGTGCTGGTGTCCACCGACGACGACGAAATCGCCCGGCTGGCGGTTGGCTGCGGCGCGGAGGTGGATCGCCGCCCGCCAGAATTGGGCAACGACACCGCCAGCGTGGCCGAGGTATGCCTGGAACTGCTGGACCGCGAGGCCGCTGCCGGACGCGCATACCAGCAATTGTGCGTGTTGTACGCGACCGCGCCCCTGCGCGGCGCCGATGACATCCGCGCGGTGATGGCGCTGCTGGAGCCGGGGTGTTGCGATTTCGCGATCGCGGCGACGACGTACACCCATTATCCATATCAGGCGTTGAAGTATGGTGAGGATGGCGCGGCGAGTCCGCTGTGGCCGGACTTGTGCAACCGCCCCAGCCAAGAGTTCGGCGCGCTGGTGGCCGGCAACGGCAGCACCTATGCCGTCGATGTTGCGGCTTTCCGCCGCGAGCGCGAATTCTATGGACCAGGCATGCGTGCCCACCTGATGCCGTTTGCGCGTTCGGTGGACATCGACACGCTGGACGATTTCCGTTTGGCGGAATGCCTGGCGCGGGGGCTGATGGGATATGCGCCGGATATTGCTGCGGGTTGATGCCGGCCTGGCTGTGGGCGGCGGGCATTTGATGCGATGCCTGGCTTTGCTTGCCCCCCGGCTCAAGGAGGGCGCCGAAGTGGCGCTGGCCAGCCGGGCGTTGCCGTCTGCGTGGCGAGCGGTGGCGGAGAAGGCGGGGTGCCGGGTATTGGACCTGGGCGAGGCAATGGATGCCGGGGCCTGTTTGGAGTGGGTGCGAGCCGGGGGCGAGTGCGGCGTGGTGGTCGACCATTACGGTCTGGACGCCGAGTGGGAGAAGGCGCTGCGGCCCGAGGCCGTTTGGCTGCTGGCATTGGATGATATGGCCGATCGCAGCCATGACTGCGATTTGCTGCTCGACCAGAATGATTGCGGGCTGGGCGGCGGGCGCTATGTAGGCAAGGTGCCGGCGGATTGCGCGTTGCTGCTGGGGCCGCGCTACGCCTTGCTCCGCCCCGAATTTGCCGAGCAGCGGGCCTATTGCGGCCTCCGGCGGAGCCTGCGCCGCGCGCTGGTGTTTTTCAGCAGCAGCGATGTCGGCGACGAAACCGGCAAGGCGCTTCGCGGAATCGCGAAGTCGGGCCTGGCGCTGCGGGTGGATGTGGTGACCGGCGACGGCCATCCTGATTTGGCCGCCATTGATCGCTTGTGCGCCGAGAAGGGATGGGCGCATCACCACCAGATCGACTACATGGCCAGTTTGATGCGCGAGGCGGATGTCTGCATCGGAGGCGCGGGATCGGCCAGCTGGGAGCGATGCGCCTTGGGGTTGCCCGCGTTGGTGGCGCAATTGGCTGATAATCAGGCCGAAGTGTGCCGGGCGTTGGAGCATGCCGGCACCGCCAGAATTTTGGGCCTCTCCGAGCAATTGGAGGAAAGCGATTATGCCCAGGCTCTGCTTTCTTTGCAGGCCGTTGACCTGAGCCGCATGTCGGAAGCCGCATTCGGTCTGGTCGATGGCCTGGGGGCGCAGCGGGCGTGGGATGTCATATCCGAATGGGAATGAGCGATGGATAGACGATTGAAGATAGGATCGCGCTGGGTGGGCGAGGGCGAGCCGGCCTTTTGCATCGCGGAAGTCGGGATCAATCACAACGGTGACTTGCAACGGGCGCTGGACATGATAGACGCGGCCAAGGCCATGGGCGCGGACGCCGTCAAGTTTCAGACTTTCAAAGCGGAAGAGTTCTGCGGCGATCCGGCGCAAACCTATACCTACCAATCGCAGGGCGGCAGCGTGACCGAACCCATGCTGAGCATGTTCAAGCGGCATGAATTCAGCGTTGAGCAGTGGCGCGCCATCAAGCAGCACTGCGACCGGGCGGGAATATTGTTTCTGTCCACGCCGCAGAATATCGGCGATTTGCGGCTATTGCTGGAGCTGGGCATTCCCGCAGTGAAAATAGGGTCGGATGATTTCACCAATCTGCCCCAGATCCGCCGCTATCGCGAGGCGGGACTGCCCTTGCTGCTGTCTTGCGGCATGTCGGATATGGCCGAGGTGCATCAGGCGCTGGATGCCGCGGGTTGGTTCGATGGGCATCCGGTCGTGCTGTTGCTGTGCACCTCGCAGTATCCAACGCCGCCGCAGGATGTGAACGTCGCCAAGCTGAGAACCCTGCAGCAGGGTTTCCCCGGCCTGATCACGGGGTTTTCCGACCACTCGCAAGGGAAGGATGCCGCGATGTTGGCGCGCGCCTTGGGCGCTTGCGTATTCGAAAAGCATTTCACGCTGGACCATGATTTGCCTGGACCGGATCATTGGTTCTCGGAGGAGCCGCTCAGCTTGCGGGCATGGCTGGACGGCATTCGTCTCGCGGACGCGTTGCTGGGAGACCCGCGCGTGCGGCCGACGCCGGCCGAGCTCGAAATGCGGACGCTGGCCCGCCGCAGCGTCGTCGCCTTGCGGGATATCGCCGCCGGCGAAACCTTGGCCGAGAGCAATATTGGCTTGCGCCGGCCGGGTGGCGGATTGCCGCCCGACATGCTGGAGCAGGTGCTGGGCCTGGCGGCCGCCGCGCCGATCCGGGCGGGGCAGAAGCTGCGTCTGGGAGACATGATGGATGGAGGGGCGCGCGATGCAGGATAAGGACGCATTCAGGCAGGCGCTGAGCGAAGGCTTCAGCGAGCTGACGGATTTTCCCGCCAATCGTTTTCATCCGCTGGTGTGGATTCACGGCGAGCCGGAAATCGGCGAGCGGACCTTCATCGGCGCGATGTCCGAGGTCAATGCCAAGGGCGCCCGCGTGACGATAGGCTCGGACTGCGATATCGCTTCTTTCGTGGCGATAAACTGCGCCGACTCGCACAAGCGTTGCCTGGGGCTGCAGGAGCATATCGATCGCCGCGACATCGCGATAGGGCACCATGTGTTCATCGGCTCGCACAGCCTGATCAAAGGGGGGGCGTCGATCGGCAATTATTGCGTGATCGCGGCGGGTACGATTGTCGATGCGGGCGTGATCCCGGACTACTCCCTGGTATACGGCAATCCGATGCAGGTGAGGGCCGGCTATTATCGCGACAAGGTAGCCGGGTGACTCGGACGCTATCCGCCCATCAGCCGGCTTATCTGCCCTGGCTGGGATATTTCGACAAGATCGCGCGCGCCGACGTGTTTGTGTTTCTCGATACTGTGCAGTTCGAGCGCAACAGCTTCATCAACCGCAACCGGATCAAGGGGCCGGGCGGCGCGCAGTGGCTGACGATACCGATCAAGAAGAAAGGCCATTTGCAGTCGACTTTGGCGGAAACGGAGATGGACGATGCCCAGCCCTGGCGCGACAAGCATTTGCGCGCCATCGCGATGAACTACGCCAAGGCCCCGGATTTTCGCGCCAAGTTCGCGAGGTTGGAGCCGCTGTACCGGATGCCGGGGAGCAATTTGGCCGAGTTCTGCTGGAGCCAGTTGCGCTTCTGGATGGGGGAGCTGGGCATCGCAACGAGACTGGAGCGCGGCGGGGGATTGCCGCCGATGGGAAGGAAGTCGGATCTGGTGCTGGACCTATGCCGCTATTTCGAGGCCGATCATTATTTGTCAGGCGCGCTGGGGCGGGATTATCTGGATGAGGCCGCATTTTCGGCTGCCGGGGTTAGCGTGGAGTATCAATCCTTTGAACCATGGCGCTATCCTCAGCTGCATGGCGAGTTCACGCCCGGCTTGTCGGTGTTGGACTGGTGGATGAATTCGGATAGTCCAGCAAGTTGGCGCGGAAGCGGGGAGCAATGAGTTTTTCGACGGAGTGGGAAGCGCAGTTCGCCGCCGGGCGGCATCTGAGCCAATGGCCTTGGTCCGACTTGGTCAGCTTGTGCATGAGGCACAGGCATGCGTTGCCTGACCACGCCCGGGTGTTGGAGCTGGGATGCGGCGTGGGCGCCAACATTCCGTTCTTTCTGCAGCAAGGCTGGCGTTATTGCGCGGCTGAGGGCAGCGCCAGCGCGGCGCAGCGGGTGCTGGCCATGTATCCGGAATTGGCGGGAAAGGTGCGCGTTGCCGACTTCACCGTCGACTTGCCGTTCGATGGCCTATTCGATTTAGTCGTGGACCGGGCGGCGTTGACGCACAATCGCGAGCGCGACATCCGCCGAGCATTGGCGAGGGTTGGCGAGTCGCTGGCGCCGGGAGGGTTGTATGTCGGCGTGGATTGGTTTTCCACCGCGCATGGCGATTACGCAGAAGGGGAGCCGGGCGAGGATGTCTGGACCCGCGGAGGATATCGAGACGGCCCATTTGCAGGGGTGGGGCGCGTGCATTTCAGCGACGCAGATCATTTGCGGGACCTGTTTGCGGGCTGGGAGTGGCTGACGCTGGAAGAGAAAAAGATCGCGCGGCATATGCCGGAACAGCGGATGCTGGCGATGTGGAGCTTTGTGGTGCGGAAACCATGATGAAACGAAAAGTGCTGGTGGTGGCGGCCCATCCCGACGACGAGGTGCTGGGGTGCGGCGGGACGATGGCTGCGCATGCCGATATGGGGGACGAGGTGCATGTGCTGATTCTGGCCCAGGGCTTGAATAGCCGGGGGGAGGCTGGCGAAGAAGCGTTCGCCGCGCTGCATGCGGCCGCCGCGCAAGCGAATCGGCTGTTAGGCGTATCGTCGCTGGCCTTGCTTGACTTCCCCGACAACCGATTGGATGGCGTCGAGTTGCTGGATCTGGTCAAGGAGGTGGAGGCGCGGGTTTCCAGCCTGTGCCCTGACATCGTCTACACCCATTTCGCCAATGATTTGAACGTCGACCATCGCGTCACCCATAACGCGGTGGTGACGGCATGCCGTCCCTTGCCCGGCCATTGCGTGCGGACAATACTCTGCTTCGAAGTGCCGTCATCCACTGAGTGGTCCGGCTCGCCGTTCGCGCCCAACTGGTTCTCCGACATCGGTGGGCAATTGGAGAGAAAACAGGCGGCTCTGGCCGCTTATGCCGGAGAAATGCGGGCGTTTCCCCATCCCCGCTCGATAGAAGGCGCCGTCCATCTGGCTGCCTGGCGCGGCGCGAGCGCGGGATTTTCCGCCGCCGAGGCTTTCGTCCTGTTTCGCCATCGCGAGATTTGAATTCCCTGGAGACAACACATCATGAGTACGAGCGAGCAGGATTTGATCAGCTGGAAGACCGATGCCTGGAAGGACCGGAATATGGTGGCTTGGTATTCTCAGCGCATGGTGCAGAATGTGGACACCAACCGTTTGAAGAATATCGTCGAAATCGAGCTGTGCGAGCGCTTTTTGAGCGGGCAGGATGTGTTGGATGTTGGCATCGGCACCGGCCGCGCTTCGTTGCCGCTGATCGCCAAGGGGTATCGGTTATCCGGGACGGACAGCTCCCAGGCGATGCTGGACGAGTGCCAGCGGTTGGCCGGCGGCCAGCCCATCACGTTGAAGCAGGGCGATGTGCAGCAGTTGCCGTTTGACGATCAAAGCTTCGACAGCCTCATTTCCCTGAATGTCATGACCCATTTCCCGCATGTGGAGAAAGTGCTGAAGGAGTGGAAGCGGGTGGTGCGTCCGGGCGGACGGCTGATTTTCGACATCTATTCATTGGACCATCTGAGCTTCGCGCGCGGACGGAACGTGACGGTGGAGGAGCTGCTGGAGCAGGGGGCGAACGCTTTCAACATGCACTTGTCCGGCGAGCGCCTATGTTCGGCTGCCAATGAGGTGGGGTTGAAGATATTGGGCATCGTGCCGTATGGCAGTTTCATTTGCGGCGAGTATCGCCATCCCGCTTTCGCCATGCCGCTGCAGAACTCGGCGTGGTGGCGGAGGCAGATGACGTGGCTGGCCAACGATGACAGCCTGCTGGAAATGGCTGTTTTCATCGAGCAGCATTTCTTCGGCTGCTTGAGCGCCATCGCCACCGGCCGTTTCATGGTGGTGCTGGAAAACAGCCAGGACGAACCGGCCAATCAGCTGTGGCTGGACCAGGACCGGCAGTTGAGCGGCTACTTGCAGAGTGCATCGCCGATTCGCTTGGATGACCTGGCGCCCTGGCTCAACCTGCCGCCGGATGAGTGGCGGCAGACTTTCGACAGCTTGTTGTCCCGGGCGCGCAATCGCGGCATCGCCTACATGCTGATGTCCAGCTGCCTGGGGCGGCTTGACGCCCTCGATTGGCAGGACCTTGCTCCATCCAATGGCGCCCGGCTGAATGGTTGGAGCACGGGAGAGTTTTGGGATCGCAATATCCAGAGCTTCGTCAAGGAATGGCATCGTTCGGATGAAATGAAACCCTATTGCGAGCTGGATGGGGAGTCGTTGCCCGCCAGCCTGGAATATCAATTGCAAAGAAATCTGGTCGCGCTGTTGTCGCAGCCGCCAGCCGGAGACGCGGAATGAAGCCGACTGCCTTGATCTATGCGCTGTGGGAAAAGAACTTGCCGGTATTGAAGCAATATCTGCAAGGGCGCACCCGGGTGGTCCTCGTGCCGGACTATATGGTCAACGACAACCTGCGGCAGGCGGTTCAGGAGGCGGGCAGCGAGTTGATATCGCTGCCGGTCTCGGCCGACTTGGGCATGGCCGCGGAAATCCAGCCCTTGCTGGAGCGGGTTGAGCAGGATGGCTTTGTTTGCGAGCTGAGCCCGGGCGCGGCCGATCCCCGGGTGAAGGAGGCTTTGCTGCAAGCGCTGCGGCGGGATTTGCCGGCAGTACGCGGCTTGTTCAAAGTGCTGGATGACATCTCGGCGATGTGCGACATCGAGATCGCGCTGCTCAATGAGGACGTGCTGCGCGACGGCAAGTCGCTGGCGCTCTGGTCGCGGCGCAAGAAAATCCCCGTGCTGCAGGTCGTGCATGGCACGGGCATGGGGCGCGATTATATCGGCGAGGAGGTGGTGTCCGATCATCTGGCGCTGCCCAGCAATCGCAGCGTCGAGTATTTCCTGGATTTGGGCGTGCCGGCGGGCAATCTCTTCGTCGTCGGCGAGGCCGGCTGGGATGTGATCCCGGTGATGAGCGCCAAGCGAGATGAAATCCGGGCCAGCATCGCCGCTTCGTTCAATCTGCCGCAGGATGGGCAGTGGATAGTCTGGGGCTCCACCTGGAATGCGGGGCTGAGCTTTTTGGACGATCGCGACTCTCTGGCGCAGATGATGGAAGCCTGCTTCGCCATCAAGCAGTTGCGGGATGGCGGCTTCGACAATGCCTGGTTGGTGTACAAGGACCGGGTGACGGCGATGGCTGGGGCGGACCAGCTGCGGGACAGCTTCTTCGTCGTGGCGGAGAAACTGGGCGTCGGGGACTGCGTCCGCTACGCGGTCAGCGATTCCAAGTACTGGGCGGCGGCAGGCGACGCGGTGGTTTCCTATGATTCGAACTTGTCGATCGAGGCGGTGCTGGCCGGCACGCCGGCCATCAATGTGCTCAGCGATTTCGGCAGCGTGGCGGGAGGAAGCTTTGGCGCCAATGATGGCGTCTTGACGCTGGAGGCCCAAGAGGTGCCGCTGGCACTGGCCAAGCTGATCGGCGATGCGCAGTTCCGCCAGGGCCTGCTCGACGCGGCGGCCGCGCGGAGGGAATTCTTCAATGCCGGAGTCGACGGCAAGGCGGCCGCCAGGTTGGTTGATCTGATTGATCAGTTGGCGCTGCGGTTCCCGGAAAAGCAAGGCCAGTATGTCTGGCAGGAATATTTGAGCGTCGAGTCGCATGACGTGACGGCGGGTTATCACACCACCGGCCGCCAGGATTTGATCGACATGATAGGAAACCGGCCCAAACTGATGCTGGACATAGGCTGCGCCGGCGGCGCCAACGGCGCGCTGGCCAAGCAGCGGTTTCCGGATTGCCAGGTTTGGGGCATCGAAACCAACAAGGCCGCCGCCGAGTTGGCCAGCCGCAAGCTGGACAAGGTATTGGTGGGCATGTTTGAGGACTTTGACCTCGAGCGGGAAGGGATCGCCAAGGGCTCGCTGGATATGGTGTTGCTGGCCGATGTGCTGGAACACATGTACGACCCGTGGCGGGTGATGGTGAAACTGCGAGAATATCTGTCGGAAAAGGGACAGGTGGTGGTCAGCATTCCCAATGTGCGCAACCTGGTGTTGATCGGGGAGCTGATGAAGGGCAATTGGACTTATGCCCGGGAAGGCTTGCTTGATATCACCCACATCCGTTTCTTCACCGAAAAGGAAATCCAGAAGTTCTGCCGCGAGACGGGCTACCGGGTCCTGGCCAAGAAAAATGCGCTCGATACGCGCTTGCTGCCGCTGATGGAGCGCGCCCAGGGTTCGCTGCCGTGCAATATCGAGGTGGAGAAGATGGTGATCAAGAACGTCACCCATGAGGAAATGCAGGAAATGTGCACGCTGCAATTCTATTTGCTGTTGGAGAAAGCCTAGCAGGCGGCGCGTAGCCGTCCCCTTACCTTGCGCCCCATGGAGGGCGCATTTGCCATATGAGGCTGAACGGAATGCAAAAGAGAAAACCGCGGGTAGGCATCCTGTCTCGGGACTTTTTCGAGTTCGCGTGCTTCAAGCTGCGCATCGCCGATCCGCTGTCGCTGCTTGCGGGCGCGATCGATACCTATTTTTACAACAATATCGAGCGGACCCGCTTTCTTGGGGACTATGCCTTTGAGGACGATGAGCATTTCATCGCCTCGATGGATTTCTTCATCGTGCAGCGCTGGTTCATCACCCATCTGTCCAAGCCGTTGATCGAGCGGATACTGGAAGCAGGGAAGCCCATCGTGCTGGAAATGGACGACTGGCTGCCAGGCTTGCCGCCAAGCAATCCGATGTATGAGGACAATTACCAGTACATCGAAAACATCAACTGGCTGATGCCGCAGTGCCAGCTGGTGACGGTGAGCACCGAGCGGATGGCCGAGAAGGTCAGGCCGATCAATCCGCGGGTGGCGGTGTTGCGCAATGCGGTGAGCCGGCATCGCGTCGTCGAGCCGATGCCGGCGCAGGACGGGCTGGTGGTGATCGGCTTTGCTGGCACCAGCACCCACGCCAAGGATCTGAGCATGATCGCGCCGGCCCTGTCGCGCATCTACAGCTACTATGCCGGTCTGGTCAAATTCGTGTTCTGGGGCGATGTGCCCCAGGCGATGGTCGGCCGCAAGGGCGTGCGTTTCGTGCCGGATTCCGTGATGTACCACGAGTATTTCGGCCAATTGGCATCCTTGCGTCTGGATATCGCCTTGGCCCCCTTGAGCCGCGACGATTTCAACGATTGCAAGTCCAATATCAAGTGGTTGGACTATTCCATCGTCGGCGCGGCATCAGTGGTGTCCGATGCGCCGCCATACGAGGATTTGAAGGGAACGGGCCTGGCCAGGGTGGTCGAAAACAAGCCGGATGCCTGGTTCGACGCCATTTCCGAACTGATCGAGAACGAGGTCGAACGCAAGGAGATGGCCAAGCGCGCTCGCGAGCAGGCCATCGGCCCGAACACGTTGGAAAGCGTGATCGGCGACTATCTGGACGCGTGGAACAGCGTGCTGCCGCAAGAGTTGCGCCAGACCATGCCGATGAAGCTTGGCAAGCCGTTCCTTGGGCGCAGCAGCAACAACGACCAGAGCAGCCAGCTCAATTACATGCGCTGGCTGAAGAACCATAACTTCCGCGAGGTGCATGCCGAGCAATTGGCCGAACGGATGATGACCGTGTGGCAAAACCGGCCGCTGTTCAACCTGATCGTGCTGGCCCCCAAGGAAAAGCAGGCGCTGTTGGGGCACTCGATCACCGCGATGGAAAAGCAGCTGTATCCGCATTGGCGTCTGTTGGTGGTGGCGGATTGGGACGCGCCCGATCCGATATTTTCCAGCAGCGGCCAATTGGGCTGGGCGCGGGTGCCGGGCATGGACGACGCCAATGCGGTGGCCGCGGCGATCAACAGCTATATAGCAGACCGGCAAGCCGACTGGACCTGGCTGCTGCCGGCCGGGTTCCGGCTGCAACCGCAGACCTTGGTGCGCATGGGAGAGGAGATACACCAACATCCGGATAAGGTCATGGTGTATTGCGACAGCGATATCGTATCGCCGATGGGCGAGCGGTTCCTGCCGGCGTTCCGTCCGGACTTCTCCCCTGAATACTTGCGGTCGATGGATTACATCAGCCATGCCGGAGCCTTTGCCACCCAGGCCCTGATCCGGATCGGCGGCGTCCAGCCTTATCCGGAAGCCTACAGCTACGATCTGGCTTTGCGGTTGTTGGAAAACTATGGCCCGTCGATGGCGGGGCATATCGATGACATGCTGCTGTCTTTGCCCTGGGTCGATCCCGAGTTTGATCATCTTGGCCATGCTTCGCGGCAGGTGGCGCTGGAAAACCATGGCCAGCGTTGCGGCTACCCGGTGGCGGTCAGGCCGGGGCTGGTGACGGGAACCTACCATTATGAATACCAGCTGCAAGGCGAGCCGCTGGTTTCGATCGTGATTCCGAACCGGGACAAGCTGGAGTTGCTCGAGCCCTGCATCGAGGGGCTGTTCAACAAGACCGACTACCAGAATTTCGAACTGCTGGTGGTGGACAACCGGTCGGAGCAGCCTGAAACGCTGGAGTACTATCAGGATCTGCAACAGCGTCATCCGGACCGGGTGCGGATTCTGCCCTACGACGCGCCGTTCAATTTCTCAGCGCAATGCAATATGGGGGTGGCCCAGTCTCGCGGCGAATACGTGCTGCTGCTCAACAACGACACCGAAGTCGTGTTGGGCAACTGGCTGACTCGCATGCTGGCGACCGCGCAGCAACCGGGCGTGGGCGCGGTGGGCGCACGCCTGTTGTATCCGGAAATCGGCCAGGTGCAGCACGCCGGCATCGTGCTTGGCATGCCTGGCGCCTTGTTCGCGGTGGCGGCGCACGCGTTCGAGTCGCAGGACATCAATCTGCCAGGCTATATGAACCGCGCGCAGACGATGCAGAATTACTCCGCGGTGACCGCCGCCTGCTTATTGATCTCCAAAGCCGCTTACCAGCAGGTGGGCGGAATGGATGAGACCAATTTTCAGGTCTGGTTCAACGACGTCGATTTCTGCGTCAAGGTGCAGCAAGCCGGATGGCGCAATGTCTACAATCCTTACGTGGTGATGTACCACCACCATGGCAAGACGATCAAGAAAGTGACCCGCGACCCACGGGTGGCCTTGGAGGCCACGGTGCGCGAGCACGACGAAATGTTCACGGTCCTGGAGCGCTGGCTGCCGCTGCTCAAGCGCGATCCGGGCTATAACCGCCATTTGTCGCTGCGCACCCGAAAAATGGAGCCGGATGCCGACCGCCATGCCTCATGGGACCCATCGATTCCCGGCCGGAAACGGGTATTGGGCATGCCGGTGCCGGGCGGCAGCGGAGAATACCGTCTCAGCATGCCGTTGTCGGTGCTGCAAGAGAAAGGCAAGCTGGATGGAGAGATTTTGCAGCCGATGCGCGGGCTGCCCTCCATCGTTGAACTGGCCCGTCTGGCGCCTGATACCTTGCTCATGCATACCGCGATTACCGACGAGCTCCAGTTCGCCATGCAGAATTACCGCCGCTTCCTGCCGCAATTGCGGATCGTGTTCGGCATCGACGACATGGTGGGCGGCTTGCCGTTGAAGAGCGATTTGTACGATCTGTGGAAGTGGCAATTCCCGGATGCCAAGCAGCGCTTGCGCCAGTCGTTGAAGCATTGCGACGCGCTGGTGGTCTCCACCGAGCCATTGCAGCATTTCTGCAAGGGCATGATAGACCGGATCGAGGTGATACCGAACCGGCTGCGCAAGAGCATCTGGCAACAGCTGAAGTCTGAGCGCCGAGCGGGCGATAAACCGCGAGTGGGCTGGGTCGGCGCGTCACAGCACCGCGGCGATCTTGAATTGCTGCTGGAGGTGATGAAACAGACCCATCAAGAGGTGGATTGGGTCCTGATGGGCATGACGCTGCCGCAGTTCAAACCCTATGTGAAGGAGTTCCACCAGCCGGTGCCGTTCTCGCAGTATCCGGAGAAGATGGCCTCCCTCAATCTGGATCTGGCGGTGGCGCCATTGGAGGTCAATCCCTTCAACGAGGCCAAGAGCAATCTGCGGCTGCTGGAGTATGGCGTGCTGGGCTGGCCGGTGGTGTGCACCGACATCTACCCCTACCAGAGCAACCAGGCGCCGGTTTGCCGCGTGCCCAACCGCGCCGAGGCCTGGGTGGAGGCGATACGCGCGCGTGTCCACGATCTGGATGCGCTGGCGAAGGAGGGAGACCGTTTGCGGGCCTGGGTCGGACGCGACTACTGGCTGGACGATCACCACGAGGATTGGCTGCGCGTGCTGCACGGCTGACCTATTCGGCAGACCCAGGGCTACCGGCCGCTCCGTCTAAATGGATGGAGGTGGCCGGTTTTTCATTCCAACTGATCCTAGAATATGAGTTGTTTATTGCTTGTAAGAATGATTAGCACCGCTCATTTTTGGTAATAATACCGTTTTCATAACAAATTCCTCCTGTCGGCCGATCTTGTCTTCAACAGGCAAGAAAATTCGATGGCCCTGTGGGCCGATAAGGGGAATGAAATGGCAATTACCGTCAACACCAACCTGTCCTCGCTGCAGGCGCAACTGAACCTCAACAACTCCAGCATGGGTCTGAACCAGTCGCTGCAGCGTCTGTCTTCCGGCTTTCGCATCAACAGCGGCAAAGACGATGCCGCCGGTTTGGCCATCTCCCAGACCCTGACCTCCGCCATCCGCGGCAACAACCAAGCGATGCGCAACGCCAACGACGGCGTGTCCGTCGGCCAGACCGCGGAAGGCGCGATGGGCCAGATCGCCAACAACCTGCAGCGCATCCGCGAAATCGCGGTGCAGGCGTCCAACGGCGGCGTCAGCGACAAGAACCGTTCGCAGCTGCAGAACGAAGTCGACCAGCTGACCCAGGAAATCTCCCGCACCATTCAGACCACCGAGTTCAACGGCACCAAGCTGCTGGCCGGCGGCGCCACGCTGACCTTCCAGGTTGGCTCCAAGGGCGCGGCGGATAACCAGATCAACATCCAGACCGTGGATTTGACCCAGTCGACCCCGAATACCCTTTCCGGCTCCACCGCAGACCTGACCAAGGCCGCTGCCGACGCCAAGACTGCGGCGACTGCCGCGGACACGGCATATCAAGCCGTTGTCGATGCGACTACCGGTAATCCGAAGCCTGGCGTGACCCAGGCGACTGCCGACGAAATGAAGCGCAAGTCGCTGAATGCGCAAAAATCCTATCTGGATCTCGATCTCGCCGCCAAGGGCAAGGCGGTGGACGATGCCGACAAAGCTTGGCAGGCGGCGGATGCCGCAGGCAAGGCGGCTGCCAAGACAGCGCTGGATAATGCCCGGACGGCGATGGATACCGCCAAGGATGCCCAGACCACGTTCAGCAACGCCAATCCGGCTATCGGCGCCAGCGGCGGCCTGCATTCCTTCAATGCTAATCTGTTGGCGGTGAAAACCGTGGATGTGACCTCGCAGGATGGCGCGGCCAAGGCGCTGAACCTGTTGGACGAAGACATCGCCAAGATTTCGGACATGCGTTCCACCTTCGGCTCGGTGATGAACCGCTTCGACGCGGTGGTGGCCAACCTGGGCAACTACACCCAGAACCTGACCGCGGCCAACAGCCGCATCATGGACGTCGACTTCGCGTCGGAAACCGCCAACCTGACCAAGGGCCAGATTCTGCAGCAGGCCGGCGGCTCCATCCTGAAGCAGGCCAACTCGTTGCCTCAGGCCGCGTTGTCCCTGTTGCAATAACAAAGGCGAAGGCGACCGGGTTGCTTAAATGGCCTGGTCGCCAAGCGGATGCGTAGGAAAGATCGAACAGGAGCGGCAGGATGAGATAAGCGGGATTTTGGTGTTGATGGCGTGTCAAGTGTGAAAATTCACACCTTCACCATAAAGTTCGGAATGCGCTAGCCGATAAGCAGTGTAAGCAAGCCTCTTTGCCCACACTGAGTATCAGGAGAGTCATCATGGCCATTACCGTCAACACCAACGTATCCTCGCTGCAAGCGCAGCTAAACCTGAACCATTCGGAGATGGCGCTGACCAAGTCGCTGCAACGTCTGTCCTCTGGCTTGCGCATCAACAGCGCCAAGGACGACGCGGCCGGTCTGGCGATTTCGCAGACGCTGACGGCTGCGATCCGCGGCAACAACCAAGCGGTCAACAACGCCAACGACGGCATTTCCGTCGGGCAAACCGCTGAAGGCGCGCTGGGTCAGATCGCCAACAACCTGCAGCGTATCCGTGAAATCGCGGTTCAGTCCGCCAACGGCTCGGTCAGCAACACTAACCGTTCGCAGCTGCAAAACGAAGTGGACCAGCTGACTCAGGAAATTTCGCGTATCGTTCAGACCACGCAGTTCAACGGCACCCAGTTGCTGTCCGGTGGCGGCAGCCTGACCTTCCAGGTAGGCTCTTCCGGCGCGGCCAATAACCAGGTGTCGATCTCCTCGGTGGACTTGACCTCCGGTGGCGTGCTGTGTAGCTACAACTCCTCGCTGAGCGCTACCGGCACCATCAGCGTGACGACGCAGTCCGGCGCGTCCGGCGTGCTGTCGGCTCTGGATTCGGATATCGCGGAAATTTCGACCGTGCGTTCCACTTGGGGTGCGGTGCAGAACCGGTTTGACGCTGTCGTGGCGAACCTGCAAAACTACGTGCAAAACCTGACTGCAGCCAACAGCCGCATCGTGGATGTGGACTTTGCGTCGGAAACGGCTAACCTGACTAAGAACCAGATTCTGCAGCAGGCGGGTGCTTCCATCCTGAAACAAGCGAATACCCTGCCCCAAGCAGCCCTGACTTTGCTGCAGTAACAGTAGTAGACTGATGGTATAGCCAGTCGCAGCTCCGGTTGGGCAGCCGGAGCTGCGGTCACGAGGAGCGTGATCATGCAAATCCCTTCCATCTTATCGCCTTCCGTCCCGACGGCATCCGCTCCAGTACAGCGTCAGCAACTGGTCGAGCTGGCGCAAGCTCCTGCGACTGATCAAAGCCAGCCGGTGTTGGCGGACACGACCCAAGCTGTTGCCGCGGTTGGGCAGAACCAGCAGCAACAAGCGACGGGGGATTCGGAGCAAAAACAGCAATCTTTGACCAAGCAGCTGGAAGATTCGGTCAAGCAGTTGAACAACACGGCTTCGTTGTATAACAGCTCCTTGCTGTTCTCTGTCGACAAGGAGACTGGCGCCACTGTGGTCAAGGTCGTCGACAAAGAGAACAACAAGGTTATTCGTCAGATTCCGTCCGAAGAAGCATTGCGCATCGCCAAGGCGATAGGCGACTTCAAGGGCCTTTTGCTGAAGGACAAAGCCTGATCCCTTTGTCCTGATGCGGCTAAACATGGGGATGACATGGCAGCCATTACCAGTTCCGTGGGTGCATTGGATGTACAAGGCATTGTCAGCCAATTGATGTCGATAGAGCGCAGGCCGCTCAATGAAAGCCTGCAGCGCGCTGATCAATACAACACCCAGCTCAGTACCGTGGGCAAGCTCAGCTCTTCGCTATCCGCTTTGCAGACGGCGTTGACTGGTTTGTCGTCTGGCCGCTTTTTGCAGGTGTTCAAGGCCACTGTCAGCGATGCTTCGATGGGGTCGGTTTCTACGACCAGCGGAGGCAGTTCCGGCACCTATCAGGTGAATGTCGACAACTTGGCGACGAGCCGCCAGTTGGTGTTCGATCATGTCGGAGCTTTGAGTCCTACGGACACGAAACCGAATATCAAGGACCCGAAGGAGAAGATCGACTCAGCGCCGGATTCCATTTCCTTTCTGGTTAATGGCAAGACGCAGACAGTCACTTTGCGAAGCAAGCCTGACGAGGCCGTGTCTTTGCAGACCATCAACGACAAGATCAATGCCGCTGGCATCGGGGTGAACGCCTCAATCGTTCAGAACAACGGCACGTACAAATTGGTGCTGAATTCAGTGGAATCCGGTACCGACAATCAATTCAAGATCGTCAGCGGTACGGGGAGCAGCGATTCTGGCAAGCCAGGCGGCTCCATGCTGGCCGGCCTGTCGCAAACCGACACGGCTGCCACCGAGTCTCAGGACGCGGCCGATGCCAAACTGACAGTGAATGGCGTGGCCATCACCGCCGGCAGCAACAAGGTGACCAGCGCGGTGCCGGGGGTGGAGATTGACCTCTATAAAAAAGGCTCGTTCACGGTTTCGATGTCGCCGGACAGCGCAGGCGTGTCCAAGAATCTGCAGTCGTTCATCGATGCCTACAACCAGATCGTCAGCGATGTCAAGGCCGCGCGTAGTGGCGCGATGAAGGGCAATGCTTCGATCCTGGATATCCAGAACAAGCTGCAACAGGTGTTGTCTACTCCTGTCGCAGGCGTTGATCCGGTCAATTCATTCGCCTATTTGTCGCAGGCAGGCATTTCGCTGCAAAAAGACGGCACATTGAAGTTGGATCAGACCGCGTTCAATGACGCGATGAAAAAAGACAAGCAGGCGGTGACGAATCTGTTTGGCAATTCCGCGAACACTGGCTTTGCCCAGAGGTTCAACACTGCTATCAATGGCATGCTGGATCCCAAAGGCGTGATTGAAACCAGTAAGGCGACAATCAAGTCGAAGGCGAGCACGGAAACCCAGCTGCAGAGTTCGTTGCAGTCCAGGCTGGACTCGAAGCAGGCGCAGTTGGTCAGGCAATATACGGCTTTGAACAAGACATTGGCAGAGATGCAGTCAGGCTCCGCGAGCTTGTTCAACCTGATTTCCAGCAGGTAAAGTTGCAGGCCGGACGGCGAGGGGCTGTCCGGTTGTTTCAGAAATGATGGTGAGCCATGCTGAATTCCCGAATGCTCAAGCAGTTTAATCAGGCATATGCTAACGATGCCTTGAAAGCTGCCGTTTATGGCGCTAGTCCCGTGGGCATTGTCGTGATGCTTTATGAAGGGGCGATCAAGGCGCTGCATGCCGCAGGCACGGCCATAGATAATGGCCGTTTCGATGAGAAGGCCAGAATGATCACCAAGACGGTTGATATTCTGGAGGGCTTGAGGATCGCTTTGGATTTGGAGCAAGGCTCGGAAGCGTCTGCCAACCTCAATGATTTGTACCTTTACATGAAGTTGAGGTTGGCGAAAGCCAGCTTGAAGAACGACAAGGACATTCTGGCGGAAGTTCGAAACTTGCTGGAGACCATTCTTCCCGCTTGGCAGCAGGTCGATCGGGCCAGCTCCGCGCAAACTGCGGATGCCGTAAGGCCGGCGGGGGGCTAGTTTCAAGGATGAAGCCGAAAGCCAAGAACGCCGCATTGGCCAGTCTGATTGAAGAGCTGGAGCCGTTGACCAGGCAACTGCTGGAGGCTGCGAATCTGCGTGATCGTCCGCGTTTTTCCCAGCTCTATGGCCAGAGCGAAGCCAGTGTGCAGCGCTTGCTGAAGGAGCTGGAGCAAGGGGGGCGCGATAGCTTGAGCGAAGAGCAAAGGGAGACCTTGCGCAGAGTGCTTATCGTCAGAGAGGAAACTCAATTGCAATTGTCGGGTTGGGCCCATCAGGTCAAAGATGAGCTGCGCTCCTTGACTCAGAGCTCCAAGCTTCATCGTCAGTACAAGGGCTGAGTGGCCGGCGAGTTTTCACGCCTGGTTTTGGCTTGGGTTGCGCCATATTTCACCATACACTTAAGTCAGTGCGGATTTCTTCCTGGGGGCAACTTCCATGTCCGGCGCCTTCTTCCCTTATCTGATGGTCTTGTTATGGCTCGTGCTGGCGGCGGCGGTTGTCTATGTGTACAGCCGGCTGCAGAGACTGGAAAGCAAGCGCGACAGCGTCACCTCTCTGTATCTGGATCAGCTGCAGCAGCAGATCAGCGCTTTGCAGCGCGATGTCTCCCGTCTGCAATCGAGAGCGGAGAGCCGCAATCAGGGCGATCCCGGACTGAGCCCGTATAATCAGGCGATAGAAATGATCCGCCAGGGCCTGACCGCCTCCGAAGTCGCTTCGCGTTGCGGCATCTCCCGCAGCGAGGCGGAATTGATCGTATCCCTTTACCGCAACAGTCCGACTTCATGATTCCATCGCTGCCCACCAACCTTCCCGTCAGCACGCAGGGATCGGCGCCAACCGCCAATCAGCCGAGGACTTCGATAGACGGCTCCCGGCTGCTGGAGGCGCTCAGCCAGCCGTCCAAGCTGCCGTCGTTGATGGTGGGAGAGCTGCTGACCGCTAAGGTGGCCGATCAGCTGGGCAATAATCAGCTGGCGGTGCTGATCAAGAACGCGCTGTTCACGCTCAGCCTCCCGCAAGGTGCCAACCCTTCCGGGGATACCCTCAATCTGCGGGTGGTGTCGCTGCAGCCATCGCTGACCTTTGCCTTGCTGGACAGCGGCAAGGATGGTGCCGCCGCCGCGCCGCAGGACGGTTCGGTCGCGGTCAAGCTCAGCCAGGCGTCGCGTTACCTGACCGCGCTGCTTACGTCTTCCGAGTCCGCAACGCCGGATGCGGCAGGCGCCTCCGCACGGGCTGCCGGCAAGCCCTTGCAGCTGGATGTTGCCCAGCAGCAGCCTGCCCAGGTAGCCAGGCAGCTGCAGCAGGACGTCAAGCAGAGCGGTCTGTTTTACGAGTCCCATCTGAAGGATTTCAGCAATGGCCAGCACCCGCTGGAGCATCTGAAGCTTGAGCCGCAAGCCAAGCTGAGCGTGCCGTTGCACATTCTGGACGATGACCAGAAAAGCAGCCAGTTCAAGCCGCAGATGCAGGAGCTGGGCAGCTTGGTGCAGCGCCAGCTGGATGGCCTGGAAAACCGGACGATGCAGTTTCAGGGCCTGGCTTGGGCGGGGCAGCCGATGCAACTGCAGATCGAGCAGGAAAAAGCCGAGAACGAGAGGCAAGGCAGCGGGGAGGAGGAGATTCCCGTGTGGAACACCAGCCTGTCGCTGGTGTTGCCGTCTTTGGGCGGCATGGGGGTCCGGTTGAGGATGGTGGGGCAGTCGGTGCAAGTGATGTTCAGCGCCGACGAAGGCGAAACCGGGCAGATGATACAGCGCAACGCGGCCCGCTTGCAGAGCGGCATGGCCGCCGCGGGTCTGAATCTGGCCAGCCTGGTAGTGAAGCAGCATGAATCAGCAGAATGACGACAAACGCCGCTCGGCGGTCGCCCTGTCCTATCGGGAGGGCCAGCATTCGCCGCGGGTGGTGGCCAAGGGGTACGGCCAGATGGCCCAGCGCATCATCGATTGCGCGCAGGATGCAGGCGTATTCGTCCACGATTCGCCTGAGCTGGTATCGCTGCTGATGCAGGTCGACCTGGACAAGCATATTCCTCCCGAGCTGTACCGCGCCGTCGCCGAGATCCTGGCTTTCATTTATTACCTGGAGCGCCAGGCCGGCGGCAAGGACACGGCGTTCGAAGACTGGTCGGCCGGACGCCGCGAGCCCGCAGGCAATCCCTGAGCGCCTCTGGCGCCGTCATCGACAATCCCCTATCCTCGTCCGATCGCTGTTTTTCTATCGGAGAGCGGAATGCGCATCGGTTATATCGGTCTGGGCATCATGGGGCGTCCCTGCGTCCTCAATCTGTTGAAGGCGGGTTTTGACGTCAGCGTGTGGGCGCGCAAGCGGCAGAGCGCGGAGGAGGTGTTGGCGGCCGGCGCAGTCTGGGCGGCTAGCCCGGCCGAGCTGGCTGGCCAGGTGGACGTGCTGGTGACCAATGTGTCGGACACTGCTGATGTCGAGGCGGTGCTGCTAGGGGAGCAGGGCGTGGCGCATGGCGCCCGGCCTGGCCTGGTATGCGTCGACATGAGCACTATCGCGCCCAACGGCGCGCGCCGCATCGCCGCCGCGCTTGAGAAAAAGGGCATCGACTTCTTGGATTGCCCGGTGTCGGGCGGCGAGGTCGGCGCGATCAACGGCACGCTGACCATCATGGTCGGGGGGAGCGCCGAGGCGTTGGATAAGGCGCGGCCGGCGCTGCAGGCGATGGGCCAGACCATTACCCACATCGGCGCCAGCGGCGCCGGCCAGGTGGCCAAGGCCTGCAATCAGATCGCGGTGGCAGTGGGGGTGGCGGCGGTTGCCGAGATCGTCAAGCTGGCGAAGGCCTGCGACGTGGATCCCGCCCCAGTGCGGGCGGCGTTGATGGGTGGTTTCGCCCAGAGCAGGGTGCTGGATGTGCATGGCCAGCGGATGATAGACGACAACTACGCGCCGGGCTTCAAGGCCAAGCTGCACGCCAAGGACATGCATATCGTGATCGATACCGCGCGCGAGCAGGGCATCCGCCTGCCGGCGGCGGAGCGCACGATGCAACTGATAGACCAGTTGGTGGCGCAAGGCGACGGCGAGCTGGACTCTTCCGCCATCGCCAGATTGATCTGGCAGCAGAACTGAGTTTTACGCCTTCAAGCAAAAGGGCCGCGATATCGCGGCCCTTTTTCATATCCGGCTCATGCGCGCATCAGGCGATGCGGTCTTTCAGCTGCTTGCTGGCGACGAAGGAAACCTTGCGCTTGGCGGCGATCTGGATGGTTTCGCCGGTCTTCGGGTTGCGGCCAGTGCGGGCGGAGGTTTCCTTGACCTTGAATTTGCCGGCCACGATGCTGATCTCGCCGTTGCTGGCCAGGGTATCCAGCAGCACTTCGTCGAAAGCGCCCAGAACGCGCAGCACATCGGCTTTGGTCAGGCCGGACTTGTCGGAGAGTAGGGCAATCAGTTCGGCTTTGGTCATGGCGATGATTCTTTCAAGAGGAGTAAAACCTCATTTTCTGCGATTTTACGCTGCGAATAAAGGTAAAAAAGAAGGGCCGGCTTGTAAATGCCCATCCCATATCCTTGACCGTGGCATGGCGGCCGCAAGAAACGGAGCGTTTCTATCTGATTTTCCATGGATTATCATGCTCGAGATAGTTTGGTTAAGTTTTGAATGCCGCCTTCGCGGCATCGAATCTCAAGGAGCGTGAATGTTGGCAGCAGCGAGAGTCGCCGTGTTGGCGGCGGTATTGGCCTTATCCTGGCAACCGGCGATGGCCAAGCGAGTGGCGGGGGCCAGCAATCTGGTGACCGAAGACAGCTACGTCAATCATGATGGCGCGCGGGTGCATAAACCCATTCACGCCAAGAGCAGGCCGGCCAACGCGACCGCCCGCTGCCGCGATGGCAGTTACAGCTTCAGCCTCCATCATCGCGGCGCCTGTTCCGGACATCGCGGCGTGGCTCAGTGGTACCGCTGACGGCTGGCGATCGAGACTAGCCCGCGGTTCTCGCGGCCATTCATTCCGGCCAGGGATGTTTGTGCGGCGGCGCGGGCAGGGCGCGGAGCCATGTCCGCGCCCTGCTTGCCAGACCGGCTTTTACAGCCTGAAGCGGGCGGTGACATGCTGCAGGTTCTGCGACAGGGCGTTGAGCTCGCTGGAGGTGGTGGCGAGCTCCTCCACCGTGGCGCTGTTCTGTTCCGCCATCTGCGACACCTGTTCCATGTTTTGCGCCAGGGTCAGGCTGGCCGCCCGTTGCTCCGCCAGGCTGGATGTGATGCTGGCGATGGTGCCGACGATGGATTGGGTGCTGCTCTCTATTTCCTGCATCGAACTGCTCGCCTCGTTGGCGCTGCCCGAGACCGCTTCCACGCTGGTCAGGCTGCCCGCCATGCTGTCCACCACCCGGTGGGCGTTCTGCTGGATCGCGCCTATCATTTGGGTGATTTCCTGAGCCGAACTGGTGGTGCGCTCCGCAAGCTTCCGAACCTCGTCCGCTACTACGGCGAAGCCGCGGCCCATTTCTCCGGCGCGGGCGGCTTCGATCGCCGCGTTCAGAGCCAATAGATTGGTCTGGTCGGCGACGTCGCGGATCACGGTGACGATATTGCCGATGCGTTGCACTTCGTCGGTCAGCGACCGCATCTGCTCCGAAGTGCTGGAGACCGACCGCGTCACGGTGCCGATCTGGCCGACGGAGGCCTGCACATTGTGGCCGCCTCGGCTGGCCAGCTCGCCGGCGGCGCGCGCCTGGCCGGATGCCTGGTCGGCGTTGTCGGCGACGTGGTTGATGCTGACCGTCAATTGCTCGATGGTCGCGGCCGCGGAAGTGGTGGCCTCGGATTGGCGCTGCGCGCCGCCGGCCACTTCTTCCGACATGCTGGCCAGTTCGCGCGCGGCGTTGGACACGTTGTGTGCGTTTTGCTGGATGTTGGACACGACCTCTCGCAGTCCCTTGCGCATTTCCTGGATGTCGCGGGCGATGGTGATCGCCTCGTCGCGCGCGACCGGCAGCGGCTCGTCGGCGCCGGACAGGTCTCCTTGTTTGATCTGCTGCACCAGTTGCGCCGACCGGTGCAGCGGCATGGTGATCAGGCGGGAGATGAACCAAGCGGCCATCGCGCCCAGCGCCAGCGCCAGCAGCGCCACCGTCGCCATCAGGTTGCGCGCCTGGTCATAGCTGTTCTGGCCGTCCTGAACCGCTTGCTGCATGCGTTCTTCCTGGTATTGGGCCAGTTCGCGCAACGTCGCCATGAAGGCGTTGTTGGCCGGAGCGAAATGCTGTTTCAGAAAAACATAGGCTTCGCCGTTTTTATTCGAGCGGGCCAGTTGATACAAAGGCGCGTATTGCTGGCCCAGCACGGTGCGCGCCTGCTTTACCTTCTCCATCAGCTCACGGCCCTTCGGCGTTACCACGACCTTGTCCAGATTGCTCAGGTTTTCGGTATTTTTCGCGCGCAGACTTTCTACCTGAGCGATTTCCGATTCGATCGTTTGCGGCTCGGTGGTGATGATGGCATTGCGCACGCTGCGGCCGATATCCAAGGTAGTGATCGTGATGCGATCGATCAGCATCACTTTGGGATAGCGATTTTCGATGATGTCCCGCGATTTCTGCTGAATGCCGTCCATTTTGAACATCGCTACGATCACCACGGCCAACAGCATCATCAGTACTGAGCCAAAGCCGATGAAGAGCTTTTGCCGGACTGTCAGTTGATAAAGCATTGTCCTTCTCCTGCATGAGGATGTAAAAAGCCATTCTTATATTAGGCGCTGAACGCCAGGGCAGCAGGTTTCAGGCATCTGCGGGTGTCTGGGGGATGGCTTGGTTGCCCGGCCCCCCTTCTGCAAAACCGTAGCGGCGAAAAGTAGAGATTTCTGGAAGATTTAAGCCCATCTGGGCAGGATGTCTGGAGAAAACAGGATTCTCCGCTCAGCCGCGGTACGACTCGAAATGAATAAAGCCCCGGCTGGCGGGGCTTTTGTGGTTTCGCTGACACGCCGTGACGCGTCATGCAAGCTTACTCGATGTTGGATCTGATTATTGAGTAGATGGCTCAAATCCTTTCCTGTAAAGGATCGAGCTATTCGCGTTTTTCTTATGGGTACACCCATGGGTACACGGAAAATGGGAGTGCTCCCTTCGAAGATGGACCTTGCTCCAGTATCTAACATCGGTATGCTGTCTGCATTTCCCAATAAGGAGATGGAAATGAGTAGGAGCCTTGTTTCGCGCGATACCTTGCTGCAAATGATCAATGAGTATCTTGGTGGTCTGCATGAATGTAGAAATTTACGAGTAACGACAGTCTTGCATGACCCTGACCGGGTACATGGTGCGAACTGGGTGACTGGTGCTATTCGAAGATCAGGTGATGATCACGATGAGGTGGCCTGTGGGGATGCAATTCGCGCCTTCATGCTGGATCTGCAGCAGAGATTTGATATTGAGCTGTAGGGGGAGAGGGATGATCCTAGGACGGGGCAGGCCCTTCCTGAGGGTATTTTCGAAAAGCAGCTGCCCCTTCGCGCGCCTGCGCGTACTGCTCCCGAAATCCCCCTTTTTTTATGGACTCAAAAAACTCGGGATGAGCTCCTTCATGGGGTTTGTTTTCGCCACAGAGGAATGAGCCAGCCAGGACGCGAGAAAGCCCGCACGCGGCGGGCTGGGCGGTAACAGGTCCACGTGGCCTTACTTCATCAGGTCGGCATAGATCCTGGCCGCCTCCATGGGGTCGATGGTGTTGACGGTCACGCTCTGCAGCGGGCCGCCGTTCTTGCCGGTCAGCTCCTGCTTGACGCGATCGGCGTACTTCTCTGGATCGCGCGCCTTCAGCAGGAAGATCAGCAGCGTGTCGCTGTACTCGCGGACGGTGCCGACCTTCTCGCCCTTGTAGAACACAGGCTTCAGCGTGCCATCCTTGGCGCGCCGGACGGCTTCGTCTTCAAGGGCTGCGGTGCCTAGGGCTATGGCCTCCTGCCAGGCGGCGGCCAAGTCCTCGTTATCTTTGCGCAGCCGGTACATGTGACGGCGGGAGATGCCGACCTTCTTTGCCGCCGCGCTGACGTTGGCGGTATCCGCCAGCACCAGCAGGAATTGCTCCAGTTTTTCAGGTGTGACATTTGAGACATTTGCCATGGGTTTCTCCTGAGAAGGGGGCGCGGGCTTCCTCAAGCCGCGCGCTCCTGAATGTGCGCCGGTTGGAAGGCGCATTGCCCGATGAAGTGCCACCGGGTGTAATCGGCCTCGCTGGCCATGTTGGAGATGCGCCACGGTCGGTATCGGGCGCCGCACATCCCTTGTGTTGAGTTCCCGCGGTGCGGTGACTGCAGGCCCACCATCTGCGCCGCGCGCTGGCGTGCATCCGGGACGGTAGCTTCTCCCTTCCAGTGGCGGCAGGCCATGCAGTCGTTCGCCATCTTGGCGCGACGCTCGGCCTCGGCACGGGGCAAGCCACCGTCGTGTTCCATGATCGCGGCTCGTTCCTCGATCGCTTCCCGGTCGTCGTCAGCTCCCACACCAGCATGATGGCGCGCGAGGTGGGCATCCAGCGCGGCCACCAGCTCCGCCACCGGCACCCCGTCGCGCTCGATCTGTGTGCGCAGCATCCCCAGCCACTCGGCACGGTCGGCGCTCTGCCAGCGCTCCAGGTTGCAGATCAGGTTGACCCGCTCCAGCAGATCGGCGGGCAGGGCGGCCGGCGGCATCGGCTGCCTCATCACCAGCGCGGTGACGATGCCGGCGGCAAAATCACCGGCCGAAGGGATACCGCCCCCCTCCAGAGGGAGGCTTGAGAGCGTTTTCTGGGGTGACTGTTTTTCGGTGGGAACAACTTCCTGAAACCCTTGCGGGGTAAGGCTTTCCGGTGTTCCCGTTTTTTGTTCCCACGTTCCCGTGTTCCCACTTTTGGCCTCTTCTGGGCTGCTTTTTCCTGACTGGTGGATGGTGGCATTGAGCCATTGCGGCAGGTTCATTCTTCGCCCTCCAGTACCGTGCTGGTCAGCACGTAGACGTTCACGGTTGCGGAATCCAGCGCCTTGATCCGCTTCTTGCGGGTGTGGCGCCGCGTGTTGCCTTCGGTGTCGCCGGCGAGCAGCCAGCCGGCGCGCAGCAGCGAGCGGGCGGCGATCAGCGGGGTGTAGCCGCGGCACAGCTCCTTCTTGAAGGGTTCGGACAACACCCAGAATTGCTGTGTGCCTTGCTCGTCTATGAAGGTGAAGCCGGCGCGGTTCAGGTAGCGGGCCAGCACTTCCGGCGCGGCGTCATGCGGCGGAAAGCGGGTGGAGCTGTGGGTCTGCATGAAACCGCTGACCTGGGCGAACAGCGCGCGGTCGTCGGCGGCCATGCCGGTATGGTTCTCGGCCAGCCATTCGCGGAAGCAGCGCCGGGCCGCCTGTACCGCCTCGCCGGGTTTCCAGCCGGTGACGCCGTAGCGCGTGGCCAGCTCGCCGGCGAAGGCCACCAGCGCGAAGCGTGCGGCCACGCGGCCCACCTCCTGCGCGGCGCCAGCCGGTACGCCCAGATACTCGATCAGGCCGGTGACCCCGTCTTTGATGTCGCGTCGGATCTCATCCATGCATTCCGGAGGTGTCAGCGCGGCGAGGAAGGCCGGGCCGGCGGTGCCGTAGTACTGGCGGGAGTAGGCCTTCATGGCGTCGGCGAAGGCCTGGCCGCCGGGGTGCTGGTGTAGCTGCTCCAGGGTGCCCATGCCGGCGCCGGCATCGGCGGGGATGGCGGGCAAGCGGGCGATCTGGCCGCCCTTGGCGCTCTTGCCGGCTTCGGCCATGTGCTGGGCCAGGTCGATCTCGCCGGCCGACAGCAGCATCACGCGCCAGGTGTGCGCCGGTCGGTTGCCACCCTCCTTGGTCATGCGCGCCTTGGCCTGGCCGTTGGCGATCAGGTAGGCGGCGCCGCCGGCGTCGGCCGGGGCGATCTGGGCCAGCTCGTCCAGGATCAGCAGATTGTCGTTGCGGCCCAGGCATAGGCCCTCGAGCCCGTTCTGGGTGGTGCGCCACTTCTTGGCGAACTGGTCGGGATTGCCCCAAACGCTGGCGGCCGGATCCAGCAAGGTGGATGTCTTACCCTTGCTGGTGGTGCCGACGAAGTGGAAACCGCCGCCCGACTCGCCGGCCATGTCTGCCAGCACGCCAGCGAAGGCCACCGAGATGGCGAACACGATGCGGCTGTTACCGGCCGCGGCGGCGGCGATGTGGGTTTGCCACTGCTGCAGCGTGCCGGAGCGGTCAAAGTCGCCGCTGTCGGCACCCTGGTAGATGACACCTTCGCCATCCTGCTCGCCGTGGACCTCCCCGGGTAGCACATAGCGCACGTTGTGCCAGCCAATGCGGGAGACGCAGCGCAGGCGCGTCGCTGCGGCCTTGCGGTGGCTCAGCACGTAGTCCACCAGCTTTTGCCTGGCCTTCGGGCTGGTCGACATGGTCAGCCCGCCGCGCACCAGTTCGCGTCGGAACTCGGCGGTGTCGCTGGCGGCCAGGATCTCCACCGGGCAGGCCC
Source organism: Chromobacterium sp. Ag138 (assembly GCF_055181315.1). Lineage (NCBI taxonomy): Bacteria > Pseudomonadati > Pseudomonadota > Betaproteobacteria > Neisseriales > Chromobacteriaceae > Chromobacterium > Chromobacterium sp. Ag138. The sequence continues at coordinate 2,184,648 of NZ_JBUPWA010000001.1, read as the reverse complement.
AGCGGTGCGGGTGGCCATCGTTGTCGCGCCACTCCAGCAGCCGGCCCCAATTCGATTGGCTGGCATCGCGGGTCTCGGCCAGGACGTGCAGCGGCGAGCACAGCCACCACGGTGTGGCCGGGTCTTTGCCATCCTCCGCCGGCGGCAACCAATACACGCCGTCGCGCTGGCCGGGAATGCCTTCCACCACGAAAAAAGGGGAGCCGTCAGCCGGTGCTGGCGGGGTATTTTCGGGGAAAAAGTGGGAACACTCTGAAGTGGGAACGGAAATGTGGGAACGGCTGGAATCCTTATCTGGCGCTGGTTTTAGCGGTTCTGTTCCCACTGTTCCCAGTGTTCCCACTGTTTTTGAGTCATCCTGAAAAACGCTATCGGTGACGGCTTTGAGGCCGGCGAGCTGGTGCAGGTCGTTGAAGTCGGACGGCAGTTTGTCGTCGTGCTGTTGGCGGTAGGCGGCCACCTGCTCGGCGGTGAACACCGGCACGACGGAGCGGCCCCGCGGCTGGAGCAACTGGGCGGCGCGGCCGGCGGCCTGCTGGCCGGTGAGGCTGGTGTCGCTGTCGCCGCCGAAGATCACCTCCACCGCCGGCGGCAGGGTGGCGGCCAAGCGCTCTGCAATCGTCACCAGGTTGTGGGCATTGAAGGCGACGACGACGGGCAGGCCTGTCGCCTGGTGCAGGCTGCAGCCGGTGGCCCAGCCCTCGCATAGCAGCACTTGGGCGGCGTCGCGCAGCTTTCCCAGCACCAGCGATGCGCCCTTGACCTGGCCGCCGGTCTGGAAGCGTTTGCTGCCGTCTGCGCTGATGATCTGCAGGTTGACCAGCTCGCCGCCGGCGCGCAGCGGGATCAGTAGCATGTCGCGTAGCTGGGCGGCGCCGGCCGGCACAATACCCTTGCAGGCCAAGTATCCATGCTCGGCGCTGATGCTGTGGCCGCGCTCCCACAAGCGGCCGGCCTTGGTCCTGGCCTGCTGGCGTTGCTGCTCGGCCAGCGCTTCGGCTTCGGCCTGGGCCACGGCGCGCTCGGTTTCCAGCTTGGCCCGCTCCTCCGGGCTAGGGGCTTGGTAGGGCTGCTCGGGCCGGTATCCTTGCTGGATGGCCAGTGCGAACAGGCTGGAGATGGTGACGCGGCCGGCGGGCTTGATCGACTTCCAGACGCTGCGCGCGGCCTTGGCCTGGTAGTTCTTTGCCGTCTGGCTCCAGTCGTCCCAGATTGGGAAGCCGGCCTCGCCCAGTTCGGACTTGATCGCCATCGCCATGGCCACCCAGGTTTCCCGCTCGTGCGCATCGATGTGTGCCAGCGCGGCGCGGATATGCTCAGATGTGTTGCTCATTGCGTACCCTTTGGGCGTAGTTTGCCCAGCCCATGGCGGTCCGTGGACGGCCATGGGCTGGCAGGTTCAGAGAGGAGGGTTTAGCTGGCCTGGCGAACTAGCTGCGCGTGTCGGTCGAGCTGGTCATCAGTAAGCTGTGCAGTTGCGTTGGCTAGTTCGAGGCCCCCGCCCAAGACACGTAGCAGGCTGCCAATTTGTGGGAGCAGCTCGGCCTCGTTGCCTATGTCTCTGGGGTAGCTGGTAAGTAGCTGTCCCAAGCATTGCAGGCCGTAGGCCACGTCGGTTTGCGTGATCTCGGCGCAGCTTTGGGAGAAGTGGGCGTCATCTTCTGGCAGGGTGGGCATGCAGCATCCAGCGGTGGCATTCCACGTCGAGGGGGCGTTGAGGGCGTGCAGGCTGGCGGCCATGCTGCCGATCAGGTTGCTGGGGTTCATGCGCGGGCCTCCTGTTCTACCTGGATGCCGGCCTCATGGATCAGGCGTCCCATGCATTGGGCAAGGGCATTTTGCAGCGGCTGGCCGGGGTTTTCAAAGATGGCTTCGGTTACGCCGTTGTCAAACAGGTGTACGGTGATGGTGCCAATGCGTTTGACGGGGGGCATGGGGAGGCTCTGGCTCATTTCCGGCCCCCTTTCTTCCCCGGCAGCGCGCGCGCCATGGCGATCAAGGCGGCTTCATCTCTGGCGAAGCGGCCGACGGCGCCCAGCAAGCGCATGGTCACGCTCAGGTGCTGCAGTACAGCGTCGTCTACGCCGACGTCCCGGGGGTAGTTGGTCAGCAGCTCGCCCAGCAGCGTTACCGCGGCGGTAACCTCCATTTGCAGGGCTTCGGCATGCGACCCGGCCAGCAGGCAAAGCGCGTTATCGGCAGTGTGTTCGTTGAAGGCCGCATGATTGTCTGCCAGGAACTGGATGGAGTTCTCGAGCTGGATCATGACCGCACCTCCTGCACCAGATAGCCGGAGTTGGCGGGTAGGATCACTGCGCGGCGGCCTTGCGACACCAACAGGCGCGTGAGTGCAGCGGCTTCGGCCCGGCTGGGCGTCGTGGCGATGGATACGGAATATGCGGGGAGTAGGGCGCGGAGCGCGCGCAGGGTGATGCGTGGCATGGGGTGCCTCCTTATGTCGTGAAGGCCCACCGTTCGCCGCCAAGCGAGGGTGGTGGGCGCAAGGTAAGGTTGGCGGACCGGCCATAAGGAAACCGGCGCGTGCAAGCACGCCCCTACCAAGGCCCACCATAGAAAATGGCGCACCAAGGCTGGTGACGGACGTAAAAATAGCCGCTAGGCGGCTGTCCGCCTTATGGTTCGGGCCGCCAAGCCCGACGCTGGGATTGACCAGCGCAAGGGAATTATGGCGCGGCTGGTGTGGGGTGGCAAGCGTCATTGCGTGTCACCTCATGCCGCGCGGTTCTGGCTGTCCAGCCACTCGCGCACGTCCTCGGCTTTCCAGGCGGTAACGCGATCGGATAGCTTGATGGGCGCGGGAAAGGTGCCGGCGCGAATGCGGCGCCAGAGGGTGGATGCAGAGAAAGGCAGAACGCCGGGCTTGCCGGATTTGGCTTCGCCGATCAGTAGTGGCAAGCGAACAAAGCCGGTTTGGGGAAGGGTGATGATTTGCTGCTGTCGCATATAGACTCCTTTTTCGCCTTACAAAAAAAAAGAAATCTCACGCGGACATTTATATTGAGCCGCTACGTGGCCTTACGTGTCAAGAAGTGCGATTTTGTGGATGGAGTGTGTGCCGCCGCCAAACGCACTCAGACGCAATAAGTAACAAGTTTCGAGGTTTTCCGTGAGGGTTCGGGTGGGTTCAGGTGGGTTCAGACGGGTTTGGGCGGGATCATCGATTACGCTGAGCGGGGCTTTTATGATTGTGTGGCCGTTTTACGACAATGGTCGTACACCTGACTAAAAATCAGAGAGCTGGCTGGGTGTGGATCTGCCAGGTATCAGCCCGACTTCTTCCGGCCCTTGGTAATCGGCGTCACGTTGTAGGCCTCGCCCTTGTCCAGGGCATCGAGCAACCCGGCCCACTTGTTCAGGGCGTCCCGGCGCTCGTTGAGGTAGTCGTGGCGGTTGTAGATGCCTTCCACGCCCTTGATCTTGTGATTGAGGCAGCGCTCGGCCACTACCGGGTCGACGCCCAATTCCGCCAGGTGGGTGCGCGCGGTGCGGCGTAGATCGTGGATGGTGAAGGCCGCCACGTCCGGCATGTGCGGCTTGACCTTGCCCAGCGCTGTGCCGATGGTGCCCTCGTGGATGTGCGGCACCATGCGGTGCTGCATCTTGCGGGCCGGCAGCAGCCAGTCGCTGGGGCCGGCCAGGTCGAACAGCTGCTGCAGCCATTCCACCGCCAGAGCGGGCAGGGGGATGTCGATAGGCTTGCCGGTCTTGCTGCGCTCGCCGGGCAGGTGCCAGACGCTGGCCGGCAAGTCGAACTCTTCCTTGCGCGCGGCGCACAGCTCCATCTTGCGGACGCACAGCAGCAACAGCAGGCGGATGGAGAGGTCATTCTCCACGCTGAAGCCGCGGGCCAGCTTCATGGCCTGGAACAGCTTGGCCAGTTCGTCGCGGCCCAGCGCGCGCTCGCGGGCCTCTTCCTTGCCGCCGGCGTCGCCCAGGTCAAAGGCGCTGGCCGGATTGATCTCGATGATGTGGCGCTTGATGGCGTAGTCGAACATGCGGCGGGTCCAGCGCAGCACGTCGTTGGCGATGGTGGGCGCGCCGCGCTTGACGATGGTCTGCAGCATGTCGTCGATGTGGCGGGGCTTGATGTCCTCCACCTTCATCTTGCCCAGCATGGGGCCGATGTCTTTGTCGATCCGGCGCCGTACGATGTCCGGGTGCTTCCAGCGGCCCAGGATCATCCTCTCGTAGTACTCGTTGGCCAGCGCCAGCATGGTGACGGCGTTCTTCTCTTCCTCGATCTTGGCGAGGGCCGCGGACTTCTTCTCCTGTTTCTCCGCGGCGACATCGTGGCCCAGCGCCACGCGAGCGGTGAGAGCTTTGGACGCTTCCCGGGCTTTGGCGAGCGACAGCTCGGCGTAGCTGCCGATCTGCATGGTGCGGGACTTGCCGGCGAATTTGTAGCGGTAGCGCCAGACCGGCACCTTGTCGTTCTCTCGAAAGCGCAGCCAGAGTCCATCACCATCGCCGCGGCCCTCGAATCGCTCCCCGGCCTTGATCCAGGCCTTGATCTGCATGTCGGTCAGCTTGCCCATGTCCACACCTCGAATACTGAGTAGCCCCCTCAAAGCCGCGCCGCTGCTGGATCGGGAAAATTCAGAACAGCGAATAAGGGGGGTGTACCCAAACGACCCCGCGAAAAGTGCTATGGGTACACCCTTGGGTACACGGAAAGTATGCGCTTTGTTGACACGTAATGACACGACTTGAAATGAATAAAGCCCCGGCTGGCGGGGCTTGTGTGGTTTCGCTGACACGCCGTGACGCGTCGTGAAAGATTACTCGATGTTTTGGATCTGCTCGCGCATCTGCTCGATCAGCACCTTCAGCTCCACCGAGGCCTGGGTCGTGTCGGTGGACACCGACTTGGAGCCCAGCGTGTTGGCCTCGCGGTTCAGTTCCTGCATCAGGAAATCCAGTCGCTTGCCGGACTGGCCGCCAGACTTGAGGATGCGGCGCACTTCAGAAAGGTGGGTGGTCAGGCGCGACAGCTCCTCGTCCACGTCTATCTTCTGCGCGAACAGCGCGAACTCCTGCTTCAGCCGATCCTCGTCCACGCTGCCCAGCGCTTCCTGGAGGCGGCCGGACAGCTTGGCCATGTAGTTTTCCAGAATCTGCGGCAGCTTGGGCTTGATGGCGGCGACGATGGCGTCCATCCCCTCGATGCGCTCGATCAGCACCTCTTTCAGTTTTTCGCCTTCGCGCGAGCGGGAGGCGTTGAAGTCGGCGAGCGCGGTCTGCAGCGCGTCCAGGCACAGCTGGTGCAGCACTTCCGGCGCCAGCTCATTGCTTTTGAGCACGCCGGGCCAGCGCATCAGTTCGCCGACCGACAGGCCCTTGCTTTCGCCGTTCTGCTTTTGCACCTCGCGCGAGACTTCCAGCAGGCGGCTCAGGAACGCCTGGTTCAATTCCAGCGTCGGCGCGGCGCTGTCCACCTGATTGAGGCCGACGCGGCATTCCAGCTTGCCGCGGGTGACGCGGGCGGCAATGTGTTCGCGCAATTGCGGTTCGATGATCCGCAGCTCTTCCGGCAGGCGCATCTGGATGTCCAGGTAGCGGTGATTGACGGCGCGGATTTCCAGGCTCAACATCCCGCCAGGGAATTCCCGGGTGGCGGCGGCGAAGCCAGTCATGCTCAATATCATGCGGAGCTCCTGTATCGGTATTTTCGAATGCTGGGCCCGAATTGCTTTGCTAAGCTCAATTCAGGGCCAGTGGACACTATAACAACTGCCATTCGATGACTCAATCCAGCAAGCAGACTCCGCTTCCGGCAGGCTATCGGCTCGCCGAGTACACGATTGTGCGCCAACTATCGGTGGGCGGCTTCAGCATCGTTTATCTGGCTTTGGATGATGACGATCGCAAGTTCGCCATCAAGGAATATCTGCCCCGCAACCTGGCGGAGCGCAGGCAGGACCGCGCGATAACGGTGCCGCACGAACTGGATCGCGACGCGTTCAATCTGGGGCTGAAGTGCTTTTTTGAGGAGGGTCGCTTGCTGTCGGGCATCTCCCACCCGGCGGTGGTGAGGGTGAGCAACTTCTTCCGGGCGAACCAGACGGTCTACATGGTGATGGAGTATGCCGACGGCCGCTCGCTCGGGCGGGAGCTGGAATTGGTTGGCGGGCGGATGGAGGAGAGGCTGATCCGCAAGTGGTTCGCCGCGCTGTTGTCAGGGTTGCGGGAGGTGCATAGCCAGCGGCTGCTGCATCTGGACATCAAGCCGGCCAATATCTACCTGCGGCGCAGCGGCGTGCCGTTGCTGCTGGATTTCGGCGCCTCGCGGCAGACGCTGTCGCGCAAGGACAAGCATTTCGCCGCGATGTACACGCCGGGCTTCGCCGCGCCGGAGCAGTACGAGAAAGACCAGCCGCTGGGGCCATGGACCGATATTTACGGGATAGGCGCCTGTCTGTACGTCTGCATGGGCGGTGAGACGCCGCAGGCCGCCAGAGAGCGGCGAGAACAGGATTTGCTGGTGCCGGCCAGCCAGGCTTTCCGTAGCCAGTATTCACGCGAGCTGACCGTCTTGTGCGACCGTTGCCTGTCCCTGGAGCCGAACCAGCGGCCGGCATCGGTGCTGGAGATTCAGAAGATCCTGCAGCAGACGGAGTACAGCCAACCGGAGCGCCTGGCCGCGGGAGAGGGCAATCGCCTGGTGGGCTGGATAAAAGGCCTGGCCGGCGGCCGGCATAAAGAGGGACAGGAATGAAGCTTTCTATCTTTCAGGAAAGCCGGGTGGGGGGACGCAGCTACAATCAGGACCGGCTGGCCATCGCGCATTCTCAGGAAACGGTGATGCTGGTGATGGCCGACGGCATGGGCGGACACATGCGCGGCGAGGTCGCCGCGCAGATCACGGTGGATCTGCTGTGCGAGTTGTTCTATCAGCAGGCGGCGCCGACGCTCAGCCATCCCAACCGCTTCCTGGTGAACGCCATCAGCTCGGTGCATCAGGTGATCCTGGAATACGCGGCCGATCACCGGCTGCCCGACGTGCCCAGCACCACGGTGGTGGTGGCCATTTTGCAGCACGGCTATCTGTATTGGTGCCATGTCGGCGACTCCCGGCTGTATCTGCTTGATGGCGGAGGACTGCGTCTGCGCTCGCGCGACCATTCCCAGGTGCAGCGGCTGATCGACCAGGGCCTGCTGACAGAGGAGGCTGCCAAGAATCATCCCGACCGCAACAAGATCTACAATTGCCTGGGGGCCTCGGGCGAGCCGGACATCGACATTGGCGAGCGGCAGGAAATCGGCCCGGGCTGCTCCATCATGCTCTGCACCGACGGCCTTTGGTCGCAGGTGCAGGACGCCGAGCTGGAAAAAGTGTTCTCCGGCCGCAGCGTCAACCAGGTGATGCCGGCGCTGATCAATGTCGCCGAGCGCCGCGCGGGCAACGGCGGCGACAATCTGTCGGCGGTGGCGGTGACGCTGCTGGAAGACGGTTTGGCGCTGGGCGAGCGCGACGATGTGCTGGACACGGAAAAGACGCCGCCGCAGAAGGGCGGCCGGCTGATCCTGGAGTCCAATCTGGCGACCATGCACCAGGAAATACTGGCCAGCCAGGTGGGCAAGGACAGCTGAGCGCGCGCGGCTGCTATAATCGCCACCGATATTTCTTCCTCCAAAGGCCATCATGCGACCTTCCGAACGTAGTGCCGACGCGATGCGCGTCGTGCGTCTGACCCGTTCCTATACCAAGCACGCCGAAGGTTCGGTGCTGGTGGAGTTCGGCGACACCAAGGTGATCTGCACCGCCAGCGTCGAGGAAACGGTGCCGTCTTTTCTCAAGGGCAAGGGGCAGGGCTGGGTGACCGCCGAGTACGGCATGCTGCCGCGCTCCACCGGCAGCCGGATGCGCCGCGAGTCCGCCGCCGGCAAGCAATCCGGCCGCACCCAGGAGATCCAGCGCCTGATCGGCCGCTCCTTGCGCGCGGTAACGGATCTGGCCAAGCTGGGCGAGCGCCAGATCGTCATCGATTGCGACGTGATCCAGGCAGACGGCGGCACCCGCACCGCCAGCATCACCGGCGCCTATGTGGCGCTGGCCGACGCGATCCAGGGCTTGATCGGTGCCGGCAAACTGAGCGTCAATCCCTTGCGCGACCAGGTGGCGGCGGTATCGGTCGGCGTATACCGGGGACAGCCGGTGCTGGATCTCGACTATCTGGAGGATTCGGACTGCGAAACCGATATGAACGTGGTGATGACCGGCAGCGGCCGCTTCGTTGAAGTGCAGGGCACCGCCGAGGGCGAGCCGTTCAGCGAGGAGGAGATGGCGGCGATGCTGGCGCTGGCGCGCAACGGCATTACCGAGCTGCTGGAGCATCAGCGGCAGGCATTGAAAGCTTGAAGCCCGCGGCCTGACATCCGCTGGACAGAGAAAAGCCGCCCTTGGGCGGCTTTTTCATTTCTTGGCCGATTTGGCGATGAAGGCCTGCAGCGCTTTCTGGAACACCGGCGCGGATACGCTCATATTGTCTTCCAGCTTGCGGCGGGCGGCAGGCGGCGCCGAGCTTTGCACGGCGACGATGGTGGCCTGGCCCTTGGCGTCGACGACGAAGATCGGCGAGCCGCTATTGCCTTCCAGGGTGTCGCAGCGGTGGGTCAGGCGGCCGTCGTCGCGCAGCGCGGTGGCCTTGCAGCCATGGTGGACCCGCAGGTGGCGCTGATCGTCCACCGGGTAGCCGCCCTGGGTGATAGTCCAGCGCTGCGAGGCCAGCAGCGTTTTCAATGCCTGGGCGTCGCCGGAGAACACCGGCGCCGTGCCCTGGCTGTTGCCCAGCGGCGTGGCCAGCCGCACGAAGGCGAAATCGCGCGGCGCGATGCGCGGCGGGATGTAGAGGCCGTCGCGCTTGCGGATCAGCCCTTTGAGGAAGGTCTTGTCCACCTGCACTTCCTTGATGCGGCTGAGCGCCGTGTACTCGTCGCCCCACAGACCGACGGTGAAGCTGGTGGCGGGATCGAAACGGCCTTTCTCGTCGATGAAGCAGTGGCCGGCGGTCAGCACCACGTCGGGCGCCACCAGGGTGCCGGTGCAGATGGTGCGGGAGCGGGTTTCCAGCTGGCCGACGCTGCGCCAGGGCGCGCGTTCGGGTTTTTCCAGCACGCGGTCGTCCTTGCCGAAGAACAGGATCTTGTGCTCTTTGCTCAACGGAGCGGATTGGGCGAGGGCGGGGATCAGGGCGAGGCAGAGGGCAATGCGCGGCAGCTTCATCGTGGTGGCACCTGGAAATGGAAACGGGGCGCCGAAGCGCCCCGTGCAATGCTATGCCGCCGAGTGATCAGACGGCGTCGGCACTGGAATTACTTGGCAGCGGAAGCGGCCTTCTTCTTGCCGGCTTTCTTGGCCGGAGCGGAAGCTTCTTTCTTGGCAGCTTGAGCTTTTTGAGCAGCGGAAGCTTCTTTCTTGGCTACGTGCTTCTTGGCGTGCTTGTGGGCAGCCTTTTTAGCCGGAGCGGAAGCGTCGGCCTTAGCGGCTTGGGCTTTCTGAGCAGCGGAAGCTTCTTTCTTGGCAGCGTGCTTCTTAGCGTGGTGCTTGTGAGCCTTCTTGGCCTTCGGAGCGGAAGCGTCGGCCTTGGCGGCTTGGGCTTTCTGAGCAGCGGAGGCTTCTTTCTTGGCTACGTGCTTCTTGGCGTGCTTGTGGGCAGCCTTTTTAGCCGGAGCGGAAGCGTCGGCCTTAGCGGCTTGGGCTTTCTGAGCAGCGGAAGCTTCTTTCTTGGCAGCGTGCTTCTTAGCGTGGTGCTTGTGAGCCTTCTTGGCCTTCGGAGCGGAAGCGTCGGCCTTGGCGGCTTGGGCTTTCTGAGCAGCGGAGGCTTCTTTCTTGGCTACGTGCTTCTTGGCGTGCTTGTGGGCAGCCTTTTTAGCCGGAGCGGAAGCGTCGGCCTTAGCGGCTTGGGCTTTCTGAGCAGCGGAAGCTTCTTTCTTGGCAGCGTGCTTCTTAGCGTGGTGCTTGTGAGCCTTCTTGGCCTTCGGAGCGGAAGCGTCGGCCTTGGCGGCTTGGGCTTTCTGAGCAGCGGAGGCTTCTTTCTTGGCTACGTGCTTCTTGGCGTGCTTGTGGGCAGCCTTTTTAGCCGGAGCGGAAGCGTCGGCCTTAGCGGCTTGGGCTTTCTGAGCAGCGGAAGCTTCTTTCTTGGCAGCGTGCTTCTTAGCGTGGTGCTTGTGAGCCTTCTTGGCCTTCGGAGCGGAAGCGTCGGCCTTGGCGGCTTGGGCTTTCTGAGCGGAGGCTTCTTTCTTGGCTACGTGCTTCTTGGCCTTCTTGGCTTTCGGAGCGGAAGCGTCGGCCTTGGCGGCTTGGGCTTTTTGAGCAGCGGAAGCTTCTTTCTTGGCAGCGTGCTTCTTAGCAGCGTGCTTGTGAGCCTTCTTGGCCTTCGGAGCGGAAGCGTCGGCCTTGGCGGCTTGAGCCTTCTGAGCGGAAGCGTCCTTCTTGGCTACGTGCTTCTTGGCCTTCTTGGCCTTCGGAGCGGAAGCGTCAGCCTTGGCGGCTTGAGCCTTTTGAGCGGAAGCTACTTTTTTCTTTTCGGCCTTCTTGGCCTTGTGGATTGCCGGAGCGGAAGCGGCGGCCTTTTCAGCGGCGAAGCCGTTAGCGGACACCAGGCTGAAAGCAGCGGTCAGGGCGAGCAGAGCCAGCTTTTTCATTTACGAAACTCCTAAGTTTCTTTCGATTGGGTTGAAACGGACCCGATGAAGTCCTAATTCAGGGCGAATGCTATCGGTGGCAAGATGTAGCGTCTAGGGCAGGCATGTATCTCAATGTTACAAAATGTACATCAGGCTGTCGGCCAGCGAAGCAAAAAGCGCGCGCCGCCCATCGGCGAGCTTTCCACCTTGATGCTGCCCCGGTGGGCGCGGGCGATGCCGGCGACGATGGCCAGCCCCAAGCCGTGGCCGCCGGATTTGCGGCCGCGGCTTTCATCCAGGCGAATGAAGGGGTCGAACACCCGTTCGCGGTCCGCCTCCGGGATGCCGGGGCCATCGTCGTCGACGATGATGCAGCATTGCTGCTTGTCGACCAGGATGTGGGTGGCGACGACGGCGTTGGCGTGGCGGCGGGCATTGGACAGCAGGTTGTCCAGCGCGCGGGTGATCAGGTGTTCGTCGGCGGTGATGGTGAGTTCCTCGCCGGCCGGCTCTATCCAGTGGATTTCCTGCGCCAGCGCCGCCTGGCCGGCGATGCGGTCGCGCGCCCAGGGCAGCGCGTTGAAGCTGCTCAGCGTCAGCGGCGCCTCGGGCCGATCCAGCCGGGCGTGGAACAACAACTCCTCCACCAGCTTGTCGATGGCGGTGAGGTCGCGCTCGATGGCTTGCCGCTCCGGCGCCTCTTCATCGCCCTCCAGCAGCGCCAGCCGGTAGCGCAGCCGCGCCAACGGCGTGCGCAGCTCGTGGGCGACAGCGTTGGTCAGCGTCTTCTTGCTGTTGATCAGCGCGCCGATATTGTCGGCCATGTGGTTGAAGGCGACCCCCAGGTGGTGGACGCCGGAATGCGGCGGCAGGTCGACGCGGGCGGCCAGGTCGCCGTTGGCCAGCCGGCCGGCGGTGCGTTCCAGCGCCACCAGGTCGCGCCAGTGCGGCCGCATCCACAGGAACACCGGTATCGCCAGCGACAGCCCCAGCAGGGCGAGCAGCGCGTAGTCCACCCATTTGAGCTGGTGCAGGAAGAACAGGTAGCGCAGCGGGCCGGCCACCAGCAGGTAGTTGCTGTCCTGCAGCTTCTGCAGGAACAGGTACTTGTCTTCCAGCATCACGATCTCGCCGCGGTCGAGCGCCTCTCTCGACTCTTCGTCGAGGATGTAGTTGCTCATCTTCTCCACCTTCACGCGGAAGGTGAAGCCGTAGTCGGCGTTGGCCAGCGTCTCGCTCCAGCGGTCCTCCGGCACGCCGCGCAGATCGGCCTCGATCAGCGACAGCGTGGTGCGCAAGAGGTCGGACAGGTAGCGTTCGCCCTTCTCGTTGGACGCTTGCTTGTACACCAGGCCGACCATGATGACGGCCACCAGGAAGCAGGCCATCAGCAGCAGGTAGAACTGGACGAAAAGGCGGCGCATCCGCGCTTACTCCCAGCCGGACAGCGAGAACAGGTAACCGCGGTTGCGCACGGTCTTGATGCGGAACGGCTCGCTGGGGTTGTCGCCCAGCTTCTTGCGCAGCCGCGAGATGGCCACGTCTATGCTGCGGTCCAGGCCGTCGTAGTCGACGCCGCGCATTTGCTTCAGCAGCAGGTCGCGGTTCAGCGTTTCGCCGGCGTGGCTGGCCAAGAGCCAGAGCAGGTCGAAGTCGGAAGTGGACAGCGGGATCTTTTCGCCGGCCAGCACCACGTCGCGGCTGACCGGATCGATGGACAGCTGGCCGAACACCGCCTTGCGCGAGCCCTTGGCCGGCTGCGCCTCGGCGGGCTGGGCCGGGCGCAGATTGCGCAGCTGCGCGCGCAGCCGGGCCACCAGCACCGACGGCGGCGTGGTTTTCAGGATGTAGTCGTTCGCGCCCAGCTCCAGCCCCAGGATCTGGTTCATGTCGCTGTCCAGCGAGGTCAGCATGATGATGGGGCCGTCGAACTTGGGCCGCAGCTCGCGGCAGATCGACAGGCCGTCCTTGCCCGGCAGCATGATGTCCAGCAGCACCATGTCCGGCGCTTCGCGGGCGATGGTGTCCAGCGCGGTGTCGCCGCGCGGTTCGATCACCACTTCCATTTCGTGGCGGGACAGGAAATCGCTGATCAGTTCGGCGAGGTCGGCGTCGTCTTCGACGAATACGATGCGATGGGTCATGCGGGTATCCATGCGGTTGATTGGCGGTTTGCCGGCAAGTATCTCGCGCCGGGGGCCGCGGCTCAAGTGCGGATGGCCGCTCAGACGGACTCCCGGCCGGGCAGGAACAGCGGATTGAAGCCGATGCGCGCGAAGCCGGCCTCGCCGGCCAGCAGGTCCAGCGCCAGGCTGGCCAGGTCGTCGGCGCCGGCCTCCGCGCCGGCGTCCAGCAGCAGGGAGATCTGCTTGAGCGCGCCATGGCACTCGCCGCAGGCTTCCACTTCGCGCGCGCCGCGTTCCTGGTGGGGCTGCTGATGGTCGGGGGCGGCGGGGACATGGTCCTGCGCCGCCAGCGAGTAGTAATGCAGATCCCGGCTGTTGCCGCAGGCCAGGCAGCGCACCCGGCCCACCGGCCAGGCGTGGCTGCACATCGAGCACATCACGTAGCGCTGGGCGTGGCCGCTGTCGCCGCGCAGCAGCAGCGAGGCCAGCGGCAGGCCGCCGCAGCATGGGCAGCGCGAGTCCTGGCTTTGCGGCTCCGGCAGCGGCCGTTGGCGGATGCTGCGGGTGGCTTGCGCCTGCAGCGCGGCGCCCAGCAGCGGCAGCGCGGCGAACAAGGGGCCGTCGGCCGGATAGTCGCCATTGATCAGATGCTCGGCCAGCCGGCTGAGCGCGGCGGCGTCCTGCGCCAGCAAGGGCTCCAACGCGGCCTGAACCGGGGCCGGAAGCTGCGGCTCCAGCGCCTGGGCCAGTTTCTCCAGCGCGGCGCGGGGATCGAGCCGGGACGCGTCGTGCAATGCCTGCTGCTGCTGGCAGATGGCGGCGCACAGCCGCAGAAAATCGGCCATCGCGTGGCTGTCGGCCAGTTGCAGCAGCCGCGCGGCGCGGCGGGCGAAGATGTCGGCCGGCGGCCGCAGCACGGCCGGGCTCATCAGCGGGGCGTCGCCGGCGCGGATCTGCTCGGCGGGGAGGATGGGTTGGGTGGGTGTCATGGTTGATATTGAGGCTTTGAGATTGTTTGCCATTTACATCGTAAGAAATCGATCTTTATCGACGCTAGGATCGAGTCGACGTGGCTGATTCCCCATCAGCGCAAGCCGGCTCCAAAGCCATTTCTAAGGTTTTAAGACGCCGGTTGTTCGACGCGGGGCGACGTTAGCGCCCCGCTAGTTCCGGCGGCTCCTTGGGAATGGGTTTGGGGCTGGGGTTTCGCCGCGCTGTTGGGGCGGCCTGGGATTGCCAAGGGGCTGGCCGCTCAGCCCCTGGCCCGTCTGCCGGGCGGAACCGGCACCTAAACATGTCGTCCGCGCAGCGGACACTCGCTATTTCTTCCCCGTCATTTCCTTATACCAGCCCGGATGATGCTTCTTGGCCCAGGCATGGGTGACCACGCCCTCCACCATCGCCCGTATCGTGCCCTTCACCCACAGCGCGGCGTAGACGTGGACGATGATGCTGGCGATCAGAAGGGTGGCGGCCCAGGCGTGCAGCAGCAGCGCCACGCGGACCACCGGGATCGGGAAATAGCCGGAAAAGTACTGGCGCCAGGCGATGATGCCGGTGACCAGCATGGTGGCCACGCACAGGGTCATGATCCAGAACATCGCCTTCTGGCCGCCGTTGTACTTGCCGACTTCCACCGTCTCATGGCCGCGCAGCACGTCCTTCACTGCCAGCATCCACTTGATGTCCTGGCCGTTGACCAGATTGCGCCGCCAGTAGCGGAAAAACTGGATGAAAAAGCCGACGAACATCAGCACGCCGACAAAGGGGTGCACCATCCGCGCCAGCTGCGGCGTGCCGAACACGCCGGTCAGCCAGAAGAAGGCCGGGTAGAACAGCGCCAGGCCGGACAGCGCCAGCAGCACGAAGCAGATGGCGACGATCCAGTGATTGATCCGTTCGGCGGCGCTGTAGCGTTGCAGCAGTTTTTCCTTCATCGCTTGTCCTCCTCGCGCGTTTCGGTTTCTTCATCGCCATCGGCGCGGTTGGGGCCGACGGTGATGTAGTGCAGGAAGCCGAACAGGCCGGCGGCGGCGATGCCTATCGTCGCCAGCGGCTTGAGCAAGCCCTTCCACAACTGCACGGTGGGGCTGATTTCGGGGTTGCCCGGTAGGCCGGAGTACTGCTCCGGCTTGTCGGCGTGGTGCAGCACGTACATCACGTGAGTGCCGCCGACGCCTTGCGGGTCGTACAGGCCGGCATGTTGATAGCCGCGCCGCTGCAGGTCGGCCACCCGTTCCGCCGCCACTTCCTTCATGTCTTCCTTGGAGCCGAACTGGATGGCTCCGGTGGGACAGGTCTTGACGCAGGCCGGCTCCAGGCCGACGGCGACGCGGTCGGAGCACAGCGTGCACTTGTAGGCCTTGTTGTCTTCCTTGCTGATGCGCGGGATGTCGAACGGACAGCCGGCGATGCAGTAGCCGCAGCCGATGCAGTTTTCCTGGTGGAAATCGACGATGCCGTTGCTGTACTGCACGATGGCGCCCGGCGATGGACAGGCTTTCAGACAGCCGGGGTCGGCGCAGTGCATGCAGCCGTCCTTGCGGATCAGCCATTCCAGCTTGCCGTTGCTTTCCTCCTCGGCGAAGCGCATCACCGTCCAGGCCTTGGCCGACAGGTCGGTGGGGTTGTCGTAGACGCCGATGTTGTGGCCGACTTCCTCGCGGATGTCGTTCCACTCGGAACAGGCCACCTGGCAGGCCTTGCAGCCGATGCAGGTGGAGGTGTCGATCAGCTTGGCCACTTCCAGCGTCTGGCGGACCTTGGGGCTTTCGGTCGGGCTGGCGGAGCGACGCTTGATATCCAGGGATTGCAATGGCATGGCGGCGGCTCCTTACAGTTTTTCCAGTTTGACCAGGAAGGCCTTGTACTCGGGCGTCTGGGTGTTGCAGTCGCCGACCGCGGGCGGCAGCGCATTGGTCAGGTAGCCCGGCCGCGCCACGCCCTCCCAGCCCCAGTGCAGCGGGATGCCGATCTGGTGCACGGTCTGGCCGTTGACCTTCAGCGCCATCAGCCGCTTGGTGACCACCGCCTTGGCCTTGACGAAGCCGCGGTTGGAGCTGACCTTGACCATGTCGCCCTGAACGATGCCTTTCTCCTTGGCTAGCGCCTCGCCGATCTCGACGAACTGTTCGGGCTGGGCGATGGCGCTCAAGAGCACCGACTTGGTCCAGAACTGGAAGTGCTCGGTCAGCCGGTAAGTGGTCCCGACGTAGGGGAAGTCTTTATGCGTGCCCAGCCGCTTCTTGTCGCTGTCGAACAGCCGCACCGCCGGGCTGGACACCACCTTGGGGTGCAGCGGATTGGTGCCGATCGGGCTTTCCATCGGCTCGTAGTGCTCGGGGAAGGGGCCGTCCACCAGCTTGTCGGCGCAGAACAGCCGGCCCACGCCCTCGGGGTTCATGATGAAGGGCAGCATGCCGGAGTCCGGCGCGGCGTCGGCCTTGAAGTCCGGCACGTCGCCGCCCACCCATTTGTCGCCGTTCCAGCTGATCAGCTTGCGCGCGGGGTCCCACGGCTTGCCGGCCGGATCGCAGGAGGCGCGGTTGTACAGGATGCGGCGGTTGGCCGGCCACGACCACGACCAGCCCGGCGTGTTGCCGAGGCCGGTGTCGGTGTTGTCGCGGCGCGCCATCTGGTTGCCGGCCTGCGGCCAGCAGCCGGAGAAGATCCAGCAGGCGCAGGCGGTGCGGCCGTCGTCCTGCAGCACGGCGAAGCCGGGAATCTGCTCGCCCTTCTTCACCAGTATCTTGCCGGGGTCGGCCGGGTCCGGCAGGTCGGCCAGCGCCTTGCCGTTCATTTCCATCGCCAGTTCGCTCGGCGTCGGGGCTTTGGGATCGCGGTAGGCCCAGCTGGTCTTGAAGATGGGCTCGGCCAGCTTGCCGCCTTCCTTGCGGTAAAGGTCGCGGATGGCGACGAACAGCTCGCCGATGATCTCGTTGTCGCCCCTGGCCTCGCCCGGCGGCTCGGCGCCTTTCCAGTGCCACTGCAGCCAGCGCGCGGAGTTGACGATGGAGCCGTCCTCCTCGGCGAAACAGGTGGACGGCAGCCGGAACACCGTGGTCTGGATCTTGGATGGGTCGACGTCGTGCGCTTCGCCGTGGTTCTGCCAGAAAGTGGAGGTCTCGGTGGCGATCGGGTCGATGATCACCATGTACTTGAGCTTGGAGAAGGCCTCGGTCACCTTGGCGGCATCGGGGAAGCTGGCCAGCGGGTTGAAGCCCTGCACGATGAAGCCGTTCATCTTGCCCTGGTACATCAGCTCGGCCATGTGCAGCACGTCGTACATCTTGTCCCACTTGGGCAGCCAGTCGTAGCCCCAGTCGTTTTCCTTGCTCGCGTTGTCGCCCCACATCCATTTCATCAGGCTGACGAAGAATTTGGGGGTGTTGCTCCAGTAGTTGAATTGGTTGGCCTGCAGGGTCTTGGGCGTGGTTTTGGCCAGATACGTCGCCAGGTCGGGGTGGTCGGCTTCGCTCGGCAGCGTCAGGTAGCCGGGCAGGCTGGTGGACAGCAGGCCCAGGTCGGACAGGCCCTGGATGTTGGAGTGGCCGCGCAGCGCGTTGACGCCGCCGCCGGGCATGCCGATGTTGCCGAGCAAGAGCTGGATCATCGCCATGGTGCGGATGTTCTGCGAGCCGGTGGTGTGCTGGGTCCAGCCCAGCGCGTACAGGATGGTGCCGGCCCGGTCCGGGCGGGCGGTTTCGCCCAGTTCCTTGCACACCTGCAAAAAGCCGTTCACAGGCGTGCCGCAGATGGTGTTGACCATTTCCGGCGTATAGCGCGAGTAGTGCTGCTTCAACAGCTGCCAGACGCAGCGCGGGTGTTGCAGCGTGGGGTCGGTCTTGGCGTAGCCGTCGTCGCCCAGCTCGTAGTTCCAGCTGCTCTTGTCGTACTTGCCCTTGGCGGCGTCGTAGCCGGAGAACAGGCCTTCGTCGAAGCGGTAATCGTCGCGCACGATCAGCGCGGCGTTGGTGTAAGCCTTGACGTAGTTCCAGTGGATCTTGTCGTGCGTGATCAGCCAGTTGATCACGCCGCCGAGGAAGGCGATGTCAGAACCGACGCGGATCGGCAGGTAGAGGTCGGACACCGAGGCGGTGCGGTTGTAGCGCGGGTCGACCACGATCAGCCGCGTGCCGCGGGTCTTCTTCGCCTCTATCGCCCACTTGAAGCCCACCGGGTGCGCCTCGGCGGCGTTGCCGCCCATCACCAGGATGAAGTCGGCGTTCTTGATGTCCACCCAGCTGTTGGTCATCGCGCCGCGGCCGAAGGTGGAGGCCAGCGCCGACACCGTCGGGCCGTGGCAGACGCGGGCCTGGGCGTCGGTGGCGACGATGCCCAGGCTGCGGATGAATTTCTGCGAGATGATGCCGGTTTCGTTGGAGCCGGCCGACGCGGTCAGCATCGCGGTGGACAGCCAGCGGTTGATCGGCACGCCGGCGGCGTTTTTCTCGACGATGTGGGCGTCGCGGTCGTCCTTCATCAGCCGGGCGATGCGGGAAATCGCCTCATCCCAGCTGATTCGCTTCCACTCGCCGCTGCCGGCCTCGCGCACTTCCGGGTATTTCAGCCGCTTGGGGCTGTGGATGAAATCGAGCAGGCCGGCGCCCTTGGGACAAAGCGAGCCGCGGCTGACCGGATGATCCGGATCGCCCTCGATATGGTAGATCTCGCCGTGCGTGTTTTTGGCGCCGTCGCCCAGCCCGTACAGGATCAGGCCGCAGCCGACGGAACAGTAGGTACAGGTATTGCGGGTTTCGCGCGCGCCCATCAGTTTGAACTGCCTCACTTCGGCCAATGCCAGCTGAGGGGCGAAGCCCATGGCGACCAGGCTGGATGCGCCCAGCTGCGCGGCGGTCAGCTTGAACAGCTGGCGTCGGGTGACTTGCATCGTCTTTCCTCCAGAGTATCCGCGCTGCAGGAGGCGAACGGATAGTCCAAGTGGATTTTATTTCTGAATCTTTATTCTTTTATGCTACTCCGATGAGGAGGTAATGACCACCTTATTGACATGGCTTTTGCGGGGCAAGCCGGAGCCTGGGGCGCGGAGGCTGGGCGTTGCAGGGCGCGAATGCAACCAGACCGTTGCGGCAAACCGGCAGGCGGCGGAGCTGAGCCCGCCGGCCCGTTCTGTTATTTGTAGCAGTTTTATTGCTATATGCAGTTTATTGATTAGCACTATCTGTCGGGCGAATCGACATGCCCGTCTCCGCCCAGCGCCTTGAGCGGACCAAGGCTGGCGGCGTCGGCCTTATCCTGGTGGCGCGCCGCCTGCGGCGCCGTTCGGCGGCAGCCGCCAGCGGGGAGGGCGCGCGCATCGGCTTAGTCTCCACGGGCCGGGGCGACAACGCTGACCGGCTGGCCGTCGTTGATCGAATCCGGCGGATTGACGATCACCCGGTCGTTCGGCTTCAGGCCGGCGCGGATTTCCACCTCGTGGCCGTAGTCGGTGCCGACTGCCACCGGCTGCAGATGGACTTTGCCGTCGGCGCCGACCAGCGCCACCCGGCTGCCCTCGGCGCCGAACTGCAGCGTGTTGGTGGGCAGGGTCAGGCTGTCGCCGGCGGGCAACTTGAACGAGGCGTCGACGTACTGGCCGGGCATCAGGCCGTGGCCGGAATTGGCCACCACCACCTCCACCTGCAGCGTGCGGGTGGACGGGTCGATGGCGCCGGCGGTGCGAGCCACCTTGCCGGAAACCGGATGGCCTGGCGCTTCCTGGCGCGAGAGGCGCACGGTGTCGCCGACGCGGATGTCGGCGGCGCGCGACTGCGGCACGTAGGCGTACAGGTGGAGCTTGTCGATCTGCGCGGTGGCGAACAGCGCTTGCGCGCTGCCGCCGTTGCCGGCGTTGACCAGGCTGCCGGTGTCGACATTGCGGCGGGTGACGATGCCGTCGAACGGCGCGACGATGCGGGCGAAGTCCTGCTGGTCGCGCAGCCGTTTCAGCTCTGCCTCGGTCTGCCGGTAGGCGGCCTGCTTTTCGTCGAACTCCTGCTGCGACACCGCGTTCTGCGCGCGCAGCGTCTTCCAGCGCAGGTAGGCGGTTTTGGCCAGGCCGAAATTGGCCTGGGCTTCCTGCACTTGCTTGTCGATGTCGGGGATGTCCAGTTCGGCCAGCAGCTCGCCCTTCCTCACCCGCTGGCCGATGTCCTTGTGCCAGCGCTTGATGTAGCCGTTGGTGCGGGCGTAGATCTGCGCTTCGGCCATGCCTTGCAGCGTGGCGGGCAGCGTCAGCATGGCCTCGCCGTGTCCCTGGCGCGGCGTGACCACGCTGACGGTGAGCGCGGCATGGCGGGCGGCTTCGCGGACCAGCGCCTCGGCGTCGGCGCGGCGCACCAGCAGCGTGCGGGTGAGGCCGGCCAGCAGCAGCGCGACGGCGATGATGGCGGCGACGCGCGCCTTGCGCGCCACCTCGCCGCGGCGGGTGCGGCGCAAGTCGAGTTCCGGCAGGCCCTGGCGGGCGTGGCGTGGGTCGGTCATGTCAAGCGTCCTGCGCGGGGACGGCTGCCGCGTCCGCCGCGTGTTGTTTGCGTTGCGCCAGGCAGCGGTGGAAGCTGGCGAACACCACCGGCACGAACAGCAGGGTGGAGACGGTGGCGAACAGCAGGCCGCCGATCACGGCGCGGCCGAGCGGCGCGTTCTGTTCCGAGCCTGCGCCGATGCCGATCGCCATCGGGATCATGCCGATGATCATCGCCAGCGCCGTCATCAGCACCGGCCGCAGCCGGGTGGCGCCGGCCTCCAGCGCGGCCGACAGCGGCGGCAGGCCGTCCCGCAGCCGATGCCGCGCGAACGACACCACCAGGATGCTGTTGGCGGTGGCCACGCCCATGGTCATGATGGCGCCGGTCAGCGCCGGCACCGACAGGTCGGTGCCGGTGACGATCAGCATCCAGGCGATGCCGGCCAGCGCCGCGGGCAGGGCGCTGATGATGATGAAGGGGTCGAGCCAGGACTGGAAATTCACCACGATCAGCAGGTAGGCCAGCACGACGGCGCCGAGAATGCCGACGCCGAGGCCGATGTAAGACGAGCGCATCGTCTCCGCCTGGCCTCGCAGCGCGACATGGCTGCCCTTGGGCAGATGCGGCTCTTCCTCATGGATCGCCTGCTGGATCGCGGCGGCCACCGAGCCCAGGTCCCGGCCGCGCGCGCTGGCGTAGATGTCTATCGACGGCAGGATGTTGTAGCGGGTGACGATGGCGGCTTCGCGGCCGGGCGCGGCGCTGACCAGATTGCCCAGCGTCTGCGCGCCGGCGCCGCGGCTGCCCGGCGCGTTAACCGGCAGTTGCAGCAGCTGGTCAAGCGTGGAGATCCGGTACTGCGGCGTTTGCGCTTGCAGGTTGTAGACGATGCCGTTGGCCGGGTTGAGCCAGAACGCCGGCTGGGTCTGCTGGCTGCCGGACAGCGGCAGCAGCAGGTTCTGCGCGACGTCGAACGGCGCGATGCCCATGCCCTGCAGCCGGGTCCGGTCCATGTCCAGCCGGATCGACGGCGCGTCCAGCCGCTGGTGGACGTGGACGTCGGCGGCGCCCGGAATCGCCTGGATGCGGCGCAGCAGCCGGCCGGCGAAGGCGGCGTTGTCGGCCTGGCTTTTGCCGGCGATTTGCACGTCGATGGCGGCCGGCGAGCCGAAGTTGAGGATCTGGGTGATGATGTCGGCCGGCTGGAAGAAGAATTCCACGCCGGGGAAGCGGCGCTCCAGCCTGGTCGGCAGCGCGGCGACATAGCCGGCGCTCGGTTGGTGGCCGTGCTTGAGCGAGATCAGCGCGTCGGTGTCCAGCGTGCCTATGGTGCCGGAATTGCTGTACGACAGGTTGATGCCGCTGTAGGGCAGGCCGATGTTGTCGATGATGGCGTCCAGGTCTTCCGGCGGGATCGCCTTGCGGATTTCGGCATCCACCTGGTCGGCCAGGATGGCGGTGTCCTCGATGCGGATGCCGGTGGGGGCGCGCACGTGCAGCTTGATCTGGCCGGTGTCCACCTCGGGGAACAGGTCGCGGCCCAACAGCAGGTACAGGCCGCAGGAGGCCAGGCAGAAGCCGAGAAAAACGGCGACGAAGCGCTTGCGGCGGGTCAGCAGGTGGCTGAGCAGGCGCACGTACCACTCGCGCAGCCGCTCGAAGCGGGCGTTGAAACCCCGGTGCGCGCGGTGTATCCACGCCGACGCGCGGCCATCGTGGCGGCGATGGCCCATCAGCAGCAGCGCCAGCGTCGGCACCAGCGTCCGCGACAGCACGTAGGAGGCCAGCATCGCGAACACCACCGCCTCGGCCATCGGCACGAACAGATAGCGCGCCACCCCTTCCAGGAAGAACATCGGCACGAACACGATGCAGATGCACAGCGTGGAGACGAAGGCCGGCACGGCGATCTCGCCGGCGCCGTCCAGGATGGCGGTGTACAGCGGCGAGCCCATGTGCAGGTGGCGTTCGATGTTCTCGATGGTCACCGTGGCGTCGTCCACCAGGATGCCCACCGCCAGCGCCAGGCCGCCCAGCGTCATCACGTTGATGGTCTCGCCCGCCATGTGCAGCGCGACGATGGACGAAAAGATGGACAGCGGGATGGAGACGGCGATGATGGAGGTGGTGCGCCAGTTGCCGAGGAACAGCAGCAGCATGGCCGCGGTCAGCGCGGCGGCCAGCAGCGCCTCGTGGATCACGCCTTGCACCGCCGTCTTGACGAAGACGGACTGGTCGGCCAGCAGGCTGACATGCAGATCCTTGGGCAGCAGCGGCAGCAGGCCCGGCAGTTTTTCCTTCAGGTGCCCCACCACGTCCAGCGTCGACGCGCCGCCGTTCTTGTAGATCGACATCATCAGGCCGCGCTGGCCGTTCTGCTTGACGATATTGGTCTGCGGCGAGAAGCCGTCGCGCACGTGGGCCACCTCGCGCAGGAACACCGTGGCGCCGTTGGCCGAGCGCACCGGGATGTCGTTCAGCCCGGCGATGGTGTCCGGCGAGCCGTTCAGCTCGACGTTGTATTCGGTGCCGCCGATCTTGGCGGTGCCGGAGGGTAGCGCCAGGTTCTGGCTGTTGACCGCGTTGATCACGTCGGCCGGGGTCAGGCCCTTGGCGGCGATGGCGCGGGTGTCGAGATCCACCGACAGCAGCCGCACCTTGCCGCCGTAGGGATAGGGGATGGCGATGCCCGGTATCGTCACCAGCTGCGGTCTGAGCGTGTTGATCGCGGCGTCGAACACGTCCTGTTCCGACATCGATTTGCTGGCCATGCCGATCTGGATCACCGGCACGCTGGACGCGGTGTACTTGATCACCAGCGGCGGCGTGGCGCCGGGCGGCATCTGCTTGACCACCGCTTGCGACACCGACACCACCTGGGCGATGGCGGTCTGGATGTTGACGCCCGGCTGGAAGAAGATCTTGATGATGGCGATGCCGGCCAGCGACTGCGACTCGATGTGCTCGATGTCGTTGACGGTGGTGGTCAGCACCCGCTCGTGGGTCTGGGTGATGCGGTCGGCCATCTGCTGCGGCGCCAGGCCGCCGTAGCCCCAGATCACGCTGATCACCGGGATGTCGATCTCCGGCAGCACGTCCACCGGCGTGCGCATGATCGCCAGCGGGGTGGCCAGCAGGATGGCGATGGCCATCACGATGAAGGTATAGGGCCGTTTCAGGGCCGTTTCGACGATCCACATATTGAACGGCGCGTCCTCTCCTCAGCTTGCCGCATCCGGGCGGCGTAGCCCCGGCGCAGATATCCCGGTCCGGGCGTCTCGGCGGCGCGGTCGTTGCGCTCCGCGCCATGCCTTGTTGCAGCTTATGTCAGTCCGAAGGCGTTCTGCGGCCGGGTGATGCCTGCTTGCGCTCGGGTTTTGTTAATGAGTGATGCGAGGACGCCGCGCGCAGCGCATCGGCATATTTCGCGTCCGGACAGTGCTAAACGGCCAGGCGGCGATGGCTTTGACGTTTTTCGGCTGGCTAATGAAAAAATAATCTACTTTACTGTTTTAGCCAGTAGAAACCCCGCCGCGTGCGAGGCGGGGCGGGGTTGGGGCGAGCGTGAGGCGCGGTCAGGCGTGATGCTTGCGCGCGTAGCTGTTGAGCGAAACCACCCGGGTCTTGCCGATGCGGTGGCGGTAGATCTCGCGCAGGTAGCACACCGCTTTCTGCACATGCTCGCGGGTCAGCCGGATGTCGTTGATCGACACGAACTTCTTGCTGTCGCGGATCAGCTCGCGGTACTTCTTCTCGTACATCGGCTTGATCGCGAACCAGTTGGTGTCGAGGATCTTGGCCGGGTTCTCGTACTCGTTCAGCAAGCGTTCCAGCACCGTCTCGTCGAAGGTGTCGGCGGTGATCAGGTCCAGAATCACGTTGTCCAGGCTGTCGTCGAAGCGGTGGTTGCCGTGGGCGAAGCAGCGCTTGATGTAGGCGACGATCAGGGTCAGGAAGTCGTCGCTCAGGCAGGGGCTCTTGGCGACCAGCGTGGTCAGCGACAGGTTGGTGGACGCGCCGATCACCAGCGCGTAGCGCTTCAGCGTGGTGCTGGGGAACAGGTCGTTCAGGTGGCGCTTCAGCCGGTTCAGGTCCAGGTAGGACAGCTTGTAGCCCTTGGGCAGCGACAGGATGGCCACCACCGACGAGCAGTTCTGGAAGAAGAACAGCTGGTTCAGCTTGTCGGCCGAGTAGCCGGACTGCTTGTAGTCTGCCAGCGCCGCGCGGTAATTGGCCGATTCGATCGGCAGCAGGCTGATGCCCTCTATCGCCTGGGTCTGCTGGTTGAAGTGCGGCAGGTCGATCGAGCGGTAGAACAGATCGTCGATGTCCAGCTTGTTGACGAAGCCGTCCGAGCCCAGCGGATCGGACACCACCGACTCGGCGTAGGCCACCGCCACCGGGCCGGCCAGGCTCATGAACAGGTCGTTGGCGTCCAGCCGTATCGTCTCGCCCATGTCGATGCCGGCGCGCAGGAAGTAGTTCTCGTCGTAGTCGCTGGTGACGGCCTGCGCGGTCAGGATGTTGAAGATCTGTTGCGAGATGTACTGGTTGGCGTGGCGCTCCATCGCGTTGACGTCGAGATGCTCGATGTTGCCGCCTTCGCTCTCCTCGGCGTAGCGCATGATGTCGTTGGAGATCAGCATCATCGCGTTCCACGGCCGGATGCGGCGCATCACGCTCTCGGCGCCGGCCTCCTCGTTGTCGAAGTTGTAGGAGAAGTCCCACTCTTCGGACAGGTATTTGCACAGCAGCCGGCCGGCGTTGATGTGCAGCGCCTCCGAGCCCTCGGCGTGCTGGCCGGAGATGTTGGGCAGGATGCAGATGCCGCTGGTGAAGATGGGCTCGAACACGAAGCCGTAGTCGTCGCCCGGATCCCCCTTGCCTTCGTTGCGGGTTTCGAAGGTCTTGCTCATGTAGGCGTACTGCTGGGCCAGGCCGAACTCGGACGCCATGCCGGAGCCGGTGCCGCCGCCGGCGCTGAAGATGTAGAAGTACAGCCGCGACTGGTTGGCCTTGATGCCGCAGGAGTCCACCAGGTAGGAGTGGATCAGCGTCCAGTCCGGGTCGGAGAAGCTCAGCGTGTCCTTGTTGAGGATGATCTTGGCCAAATACTGGCCGAGGATGGGCGCGTTGCCGGCGCCGCCGGCGTGGACCTCGGCCAGGTCCATGATCTTCAGCTTGTTGTAGTTGTTGATGAAGTCGCCCTGCTCGCCGCGGCGGGAGAAGCGGATGCGGCCCTTGATGTCCTTGTCCAGATCGCCCAGCATCACCATCGGCTCGATCAGGAAGGCCGGCTTGGCCTCCTTGTGCTGCGACAGCAGGTTGCGGCGTATCCAGCGCCGCGGCCGTTGCTCCTGCTCGGGCGCGCTCTTGTCGTCCTGGTTGAATTCGTTCAGGTAGAACTTGCGGGCGTTGTACACCAGCGTGGCCACGTCCAGCGCGATATTGGAACCGCAGCGGCCCAGGCCGATCAGGCAGACCGAGGGAAACGGCTTCTCGGTGGGGCCGCTCTGGCCGTCTTCGGCGTCGCGGGTGAAGGCCATGCCGCGCAGCGTGTCCAGGTGCTGCAGGATGCGGTTGGTGTCGTGCTCGATGAAGTATTGATACAACCCGTTCTGGCCGCGCTCGTTGAGGTTAAGCAACTGGCGCGTGGTGGCCGCCTGCGGGGCGGCGGGAGCCGGTTCGTCGGGGGTTGTCGGGGGATTCGAGGACTGGTCGTACATAGATTGCATGATCATCCATTCTCTCTTCAAGGTTACCCTTGGCTCGGGCGGTCGGGCCGGAGCGGCCGGCCGTTCCTGTCAGCAGCGTGCTTATGGTGTTTTGGTGTTATTCACATTCCATTGTCAGGTCCAATTGGCATTTTGACCACTAAATTCTGTGTAATGGATGGCGGGGGAAAGGCAAGGTGCGGCTAACTTGCCGCAATGGCGGGGCGTGGACGGCGGGCGGAAAGAAAAACGCCGCCTGGGGGGGCGGCGCGGAGGGATGCGGCGTGGATGGCGGTCAGATGCGGCGCGCCAGTTCCTCGGCCTTGCCCAGGTAGTTGGACGGGGTCAGCTCCAGCAGGCTGGCCTTGACCGCGTCCGGCAGCTCCAGGCTCTTGATGAAGGCGTGCAGCGTTTCGCGGGTGATGCCGCCCTTGCCGCGGGTCAGCTCTTTCAGCTGCTCGTACGGATTGGCGATGCCGTAGCGGCGCATCACGGTCTGCACCGGCTCGGCCAGCAGCTCCCAGGCTGCGTCCAGCTCGGAGGCGATCAGGGCCGGGTTGATCTCCAGCTTGTTCAGCCCCTTCAGGCAGGACTTCAGGCCCAGGATGGTGTAGCCGAAGCCGACGCCCATATTGCGCAGCACGGTGGAGTCGGTCAGGTCGCGCTGCCAGCGTGAGATCGGCAGCTTTTCCGCCAGGTGGCCCATGATGGCGTTGGCCATGCCCAGGTTGCCTTCGGAGTTCTCGAAGTCGATCGGGTTGACCTTGTGCGGCATGGTGGAGCTGCCCACTTCGTCCTTCTTCACCTTCTGCTTGAAGTAGCCCAGCGAGATGTAGCCCCAGATGTCGCGGTTCAGGTCGATCAGGATGGTGTTGACGCGCATCGCCACCTGGTACAGCTCGGCCATGTAATCGTGAGGCTCGATCTGGATGGTGTACGGATTGAAGGTGATGCCGAGGCCGGTGACGAAGCGGCCGCACAGGCTTTCCCAGTCGATGTCGGGATAGGCGGCCAGGTGGGCGTTGTAGTTGCCGACCGCGCCGTTGATCTTGCCCAGGATTTCCTGGTGCACCAGCTGCTCGCGCTGGCGCTTCAGGCGGTAGACGGCGTTGGCCAGTTCCTTGCCCATCGTCGACGGCGTGGCCGGCTGGCCGTGGGTGCGGCACATCATCGGCACGTCGGCCAGTTCGTGGGACAGCTTCTGCAGCTTGTGGATCACCTCGTCCAGCATCGGCAGCAGCACGGTGTTGCGCGCGGTCTTCAGCATCAGCGCGTGGCTGAGGTTGTTGATGTCCTCGGAGGTGCAGGCGAAGTGGATGAACTCGCTGGCGGCCATCACTTCAGGATTGCCCGACAGGCGCTCCTTCAGCCAGTACTCGATCGCCTTGACGTCGTGGTTGGTGCGCACTTCGATCGCCTTCACCTCTTCGCCGTGCTCGACGCTGAAGTTGGCGATCACGTCGTCGATCTCGCGGATGGTGGCGTCGGAGAACGGCTTGACCTCTTCGATGCCCGGCTCGGCGGCCAGCATCTTCAGCCATTCCAGTTCCACCTTGACGCGGCACTTCATCAAGCCGAATTCGGAGAACAGGTTGCGCAGGCCTTCCACTTGGGCGGCGTAGCGGCCATCCAGCGGGGAGAGGGCGGTCAACGTAGTCAGATTCATGCTGAGTATTTCCAAACGTGGTTTGCCAAACTGCGGCGGGTTGCTAGTACAGATTCGTTTCAGGCCGCGCTGTCCGCCAGCCTGCGCCTGAGGCCGGCGGCCAATAGGCCGGCCGCTTCGGGGCGGAAGCGGAAGAACAGCTCGGGTTCTATCATTTCCAGCTCCATGACGGCGAGGCGGCCTTGTCCGTCGCGGACCAGGTCGACGCGCGCGTACAGCACGTCGAACGGCACCGCGCGCACGGCGGCTTCGGCGAAGGCGATCTCCTCGGCGCTGGCCTGGTGCGGATGCACGCTGCCGCCGTGGTCGTCCTGGACGCGGAAGTCGCCGGGCTTGGGCGTCTTGCGTATCGCGTGGCTGTAGCGGCCGTCCACCACCATCAGCGACAGCTCGCCTTGTTCCAGCACCTGGCGCTGGAAGGGCTGCAACAGCATCGCTTCGCGCTCGACCAAATCGCCGAACGCGCACTCCAGGCGCTGGCCGTCGCCGGCGTCGAAACGGTAGGTGTGGCGCGCGTTGCCGGACACCGCCGGCTTGAGGATCAGCTCATTCCAGCCGCTGGCGCCGGCCAGTTGCGCCAGGGGGCGCCGCTCGCCTTTTTCAATGTAGAGGGTGGGCACCACGGCCACGCCCTTATTTTGCAGTTCGACGAGGTAGCGCTTGTCCAGATTCCAGCGGATCAGCTCGGCGGCGTTGAACAGCCGGCACTGCCGCGACACGCGCGACAGCCAGGGCGAGAATTCGCCGAAGCGCTCGAAATAGTCCCAGGTAGTGCGGAACAGCAGCGAGCGGGCCTGGCGCCAGTCGAAACCGGCGTCGTCCCAGGCGAGGCGGCAAACCTTCAGGCCGGCGTCGCGCAGCGCGTCCAGCACCAAGCCATCCTCATGATGCACCTGGCGGCTGTACCAATCCTCAGGCTTGTGTTCCAGCAGGCGGCTGTCTGTCAGCACCGCGACGTCGAACAACATGTCTTTATCTCAAAAGAAACGGGCGACTGGCGCCCGTTTGTTTTTGCTTACATGCCGGGCATCATGCCCTTCATGCCTCGCATCATCTTCATCATCCCGCCCTTGGACGAGAACTGCTTCATCATCTTCTGCATCTGCTCGAACTGGTTCAGCAGGCGGTTCACCTCCTGCACCGTGACGCCGGAGCCGGCGGCGATGCGGCGCTTGCGGCTGGCCTTGAGCAGTTCGGGCTTGCGGCGCTCTTCCATGGTCATCGAGTTGATGATGCCTTCGACGCGGCGCATCGATTTCTCGGCCTCGGCGCCCTGGACGCCCTTGGCCATCTCGCCCAGCTGGCCCGGCATCTTTTCCAGCAGGTTGGCCATGCCGCCCATCTTCTTCATCTGCTGCATCTGGGCCTTGAAGTCCTCCAGGTCGAAGCCCTTGCCGGACTTCAACTTCTTGGCCATCGCCTCGGCTTCCTTCTGATCGATGCCCTTCTGGACTTCCTCGATCAGGGACAGCACGTCGCCCATGCCCAGGATGCGGCTGGCGATGCGGTCAGGATGGAAGGGCTCGATGCCGGTGACCTTCTCGCCGACGCCGATGAACTTGATCGGCTTGCCGGTGACGTGGCGCACTGACAGCGCCGCGCCGCCGCGCGAATCGCCGTCCATCTTGGTGAGCACCACGCCGGTCAGCGGCAGCGCCTCGTTGAAGGCCTTGGCGGTGTTGACCGCGTCCTGGCCCTGCATCGCGTCGACGACGAACAGCGTTTCCACCGGGTTGATCGCGGCGTGCAGCGCCTTGATCTCGTCCATCATCGCTTCGTCGATGGCGAGGCGGCCGGCGGTGTCCACCAGCAGCACGTCGAAGAAATGGCGGCGGGCGTGGTCGATCGCGGCGCGGGCGATGTCCACCGGCTTTTGCGACGCCTCGGACGGGAACCATTCGACGCCGACTTGCGAGGCCAGCAGCTTCAGCTGCTCGATGGCGGCCGGACGGTAGACGTCGGCGGATACCACTAGCACCTTCTTTTTCTGGGTTTCCTTCAGCCTTTTGGCCAGCTTGCCGACAGTGGTGGTCTTGCCCGCGCCCTGCAGGCCGGCCATCAGCACGATGGCGGGCGGCACGGCGGCCAGGTCGAGCTCGTCGTTCTTCTCGCCCATCAGCTTGACGAGCTCTTCGTTCACCACCCCCACCAGCGCCTGGCCCGGGGTCAGGCTGCCCATCACGTCCTGGCCCAGCGCGCGCTCCTTCACCTGGGCGATGAAGGTCTTGATGACGGGCAGCGCCACGTCGGCTTCCAGGAGCGCCATGCGCACTTCGCGCATCGCGTCCTGGATGTTGGATTCGGTCAGCCGCGCGTTGCCGCGCAGGGTTTTCATCACGCCGGACAGGCGGCTGGTCAAGTTGTCTAGCATGGTGCTGTCCTTACTCTCTGCCAACGAACGGCAGCTTGGTGTAGACTTTCAAATCCATCGATTTTACCACGAGCCGCCCGGGCCGCGCCCGGATTTGATCACATACCCTAATATGACCAGCCTACTGCTCGTTCTGTCCCTGCTCCTGATCCTGTCCTACGGGGCCTTCACCTGGCATTACCTGGCCAACTGGAAAGGCGCGGCGCGCTGGCCGCGCAATCCCAGGCTGGAGCACAGCCTGCTGGGGCTGCTGCTGCTGGTGCAGGCCTTCGTCGTGGTGGTGCCGCTGAGCGCCAGCGGCGGCCTGTCGCTTGGCGTCGGCCACGCGCTGAGCGTGGTGGTGTGGATCATGCTGCTGATTTACTGGACCTGCAGCTTCTTCTACAAGGTGGAGGGCCTGCAGCTGTTCATGATGCCGCTGGCCATGGCCGCGCTGGCCTTCGCCATCGCCTTTCCGGGGCGGCACATGGTCAGCGACCTGTCCAATCCCGCCTTCGTGATGCACATCCTGGTGTCCATGCTGGCTTACAGCCTGTTCGCAATCGGCGCGTTGATCGCGGTGCTGATGCTGATCCTGGAGCGCGCGCTGCACCACCGGCGGGTGTCGATGCTGGCCAAGCAGCTGCCGCCGCTGCTGACGCTGGAAAAGATGATGTTCCAGGTGATCGCTGTCGGCTTCCTGCTGCTGACGCTGACGCTGCTGACCGGCGTGCTGTTCTCTGAGGAAGTGTTTGGCCAGGCCGCCGCGCTGACCCACAAGACGGTGTTCGGCGTGATCTCGTGGCTGATCTTCGCCGGCCTGCTGGTGGGGCGCCGCCTCAAGGGCTGGCGCGGCAAGGTGGCGATACGCTGGGCGCTGGCCGGTTTCCTGTCATTGATGCTGGCATACGTGGGCAGCAAGGTGGTTTTAGAATTGATCCTGCAGCGCGGGTGAGTCCGTTCGCCTCGCGCTGACGCATACCAATACATTTCACGACTGCACTTTCATTAGGAGCTCGCCATGAAGAAGCTGTTCGCTGTCTTTGCCGGTTTGCTGTTGCTGTGCAATCTCGCCTGGGCCGCCGTCAATCTGAACACCGCGACGCCGCAGCAACTGGAGGCCTTGAAGGGCATTGGTCCGGCCAAGGCCAAGGCCATTGTCGATTACCGGACCAAAAACGGCCCGTTCAAGACGGTTGACGATCTGAAGAAGGTCTCCGGCATCGGCGACAAGACGCTGGAAAGCCTGCGCAAGGAAGTCACGGTAGGCGGCGCCGCCCCGGCCGCCAAGCCTGCCGCCGCGAACGCGAAGCCGGCCGCGGCCAAGCCCGCAGCCAAGTAAGCGCCTGCCGGCGAGGTCCGGCGCCGCATTTAAACCGCCATGCTGTTTCGGATGGCGGTTTTTCATTTCCACGGATTTTTTTAATTTGCCGACTTGATTGGTGCGGAGGGTCCTCTGTTGCTGATTGGCAACAATGTGACGGTTTTGTTGTTTTTGCGCGTCTTCTTGATGCCGCGTGGCTTGTGGCAAGTATTTTGTAAACAAGTAGATAGCATTGTTCTGTTGTTTTTTTGTTGATTTTTACCTGTCATGACGGGGCTGTCTTTGTTTTTTTGCAACGCCAGTCTTATATTGGCTACAGCGATCGACGGAACATACCGTCGGCACATAAATGTCCAGGCAAACGGTTTCGCCGGGAAGCCCACAGGACAAAATCAACTGACTTGAAAGGATTTGCAATGAACAAGAAGCTCATCGCCTTGGCGTTGGCTGCCCTGCCTGCGGCGGCCTTGGCCGACGTGACCATCTACGGTCAGATCCGTGGCGGTTACGAATACAACAAAACCTACAGCTCCACTCTGAGCAAGGATGCCAACGGCAAGCCGCAAGGCAGCTCCGAGATCAATGACTGGACCTCGCGCCTGGGTTTCAAGGGCAATGAGGATCTGGGAAATGGTCTGAAGGCGATTTGGCAGGTTGAGAATCGTATTCACGTGGATGGTTCTGGAGCTGGTGATGTGTTCAGTACACGGGATACTTTCGTAGGTTTGGCTGGTGATGGCTGGGGCCAAGTCCGCTTGGGACGACTGTCCAACTATCCGAATCTGGATATGGAGCAGGTGGATCCTGGCTATTACAGCGATCAGAGTGTAGGCGGCCTTGGCATGTTCACCCGTTTGGATGGTCGCGTGAGCAACTCCATTCGTTATGACAGCCCGAACTGGTATGGCTTCAGCTATATGGCATTGTGGGGGGTTGACGAAGCCAGAAAGATTGCAACCGACGGTTCTGGCAGTCGTACCAACAACCAACTGATCAACATTGGTTTGAGCTACGAGAACTCCGGCTACTTTGCCAAATACAGCTTCGTCAATCAGGGCGATTCCAACAAAGTGGGCGCTGGCTTGAAGGATTGGCATCGTTTGGAAGCTGGTTACAATGCCAACAATATTTATGCCGCGTTTGGTTATCAGCAAGTTCGCGGTTATGTAGGCGGAGTAGCCGGAAAGTATTCGGACTCTACGGGGGTGTTGTATAACGTCAATGCGTTGAATGCCAGTGGCGCATCCCTTGATGCCACTCAGTCGGTCAAGACCAAGGAACTGGCTTTGACTGGCGGTTATACCTTTGGCGCGTTTACTCCGTACCTGAGTTACGCCAAGGGGTATGACCTCAGCGTCGGCGGCAATACGGTGTCCAAATCTGGTTATGACCAGTTTGTGCTGGGTCTGGACTACGCGCTGTCCAAGCGCACCGATGTTTACACCTCTTATGGTCACGTGAACTGGAAGGCTAATAACTTGACTAGCGAAAGCTCCTTCGGTCTGGGTCTGATCCATCGCTTCTAACAAACGGTATTCATTCCCTCTGAAAAAGGGCTGCATCGGCAGCCCTTTTTTTGTCCAGTCCGCAGGAGAACTTGATGGACAGGGATTTGCCGGTGCGATTCGCATATAATACCGTCACAGCCTATACCTGATCACGACCGCAAGGTCCGAACCGGATCGATTTCGCTTATGGAAGCTACCGCAGGGATTTCCGGCCTGGGCAGGGCCCTGGTCCAGCACAATATGCTGTTGCAGCAGGATGCGGACGCCATTTCAAAACAGGCGGTCACTTCCCATCTCAGTTTTGTCGAGCAGCTGATCCAGAGCAAGAAGATGGCCGCGCGCGACATCGCGATGTTTTCATCCCGGGTCTTCGGCTACCCGCTGCTGGATCTGGCTTCGCTGGATACCGACCAGCTACCCAAAGGGCTGGTGGATGACGAAGTGATCGCCAGCCGCCGGCTGCTGCCGCTGCTCAAGCGCGGCAACAAGCTTTACATCGGCACTTCCGATCCCACCCAAACCTCCGCCTACCATGCGATCACTTTCAAGACCGGCCTGACGGTCGAAGTGGTGGTGGTGGAGGAGGACAAGCTGTCCAAGCTGATCGGGCGATATCAGGACAATTCGACCTCGGCGCTGAAAGAGCTGGAGAGCGAAGATTTCGGCGATCTGGAGTTCGCGGATCCGGACGCCCAGCTCGACAATGGTCCGCAGACTGAGGTCGATGACGCGCCGGTGGTGAAGTTCATCCACAAGATGTTGCTGGATGCGATAGGCCTCGGCGCTTCCGACATCCACTTCGAGCCATACGAGAAGTACTACCGCATCCGCTACCGGGTGGATGGCGTATTGAAGGAGGTGGCGCAGCCGCCCTTGCTGCTGAAGGAAAAGATAGCCTCGCGCATCAAGGTGATTTCCCGGCTGGACATTTCGGAAAAGCGGCTGCCTCAGGATGGCCGGCTGAAGCTGGTGATTTCCAAGACGCGGGCGATAGATTTCCGCGTCAGCACGCTGCCCACGTTGTACGGCGAAAAGATCGTAATGCGTATCCTGGATTCGTCCGCGGCCTCGCTGGATATCGACCAGCTGGGCTTCGAGCCGGAGCAAAAAGCGCATCTGCTGAGAGCGATCGCCCGTCCGTACGGCATGGTCCTGGTGACCGGCCCCACCGGCAGCGGCAAGACCGTATCGCTTTACACTTGTCTGAACATTTTGAACAAGCCGGACACCAATATCTCCACTGCGGAAGATCCGGTGGAAATCAACCTGCCCGGCATCAACCAAGTCAACGTCAACGAAAAGGCGGGGTTGACCTTCGCCTCGGCGTTGAAGGCCTTTCTGCGGCAGGATCCTGACGTGATCATGGTGGGCGAAATCCGCGATTTCGAGACCGCCGACATCGCGATCAAGGCCGCGCAGACCGGCCACATGGTGTTCTCGACGCTGCATACCAACGACGCGCCGTCCACCTTGACGCGGATGCTGAACATGGGCGTGGCGCCGTTCAATATCGCCAGTTCGGTGCTGTTGATCATGGCGCAACGCTTGGCGCGCAAGCTATGCAGCCATTGCAAGCAGCCTGTGGAGATTCCTGAGGAAGCACTGCTGCGCGCGGGTTTCGTGAAGGAGGACTTGGCCGGCGGCTGGCGTCCTTATGGGCCGGTTGGTTGCGAGGAGTGCCGAAACACCGGCTACAGGGGGCGAGTTGGGATTTTCGAAGTCATGCCGATCAGCGATGCGATGATGCGGCTGATCATGAAGAACGGCACCGCGGTGGACATCTCCGATCTGGCCAGAGAGGAGGGCATGGTCGATCTGCGCCGCGCCGGCCTGCTGAAAGTGATGGCCGGCATGACCTCGCTGGCCGAGGTCGAAGCGGTGACCAACGATTGAACGGCGACCCACGGCGCTGATTAGAGGAAATGGGGCGATGGCGACCACGGCGGCCAAGAAGGCGAATCCAGGCTACATCTGGGAATGGGAAGGCAAGGACAAGTCCGGCAAGATGATACGGGGCGAACTGCGCGCAGAGTCCGAGACTGTCGCCAAGACCCAGTTGCGGCGGCAGGGCATCAACGTCGCCAAGATCCGTCGTCGCCGCAGCGGCTTCGGCAAGCGCATCACCGAGAAGGACATCACGCTGTTCACCCGCCAGCTGTCGACGATGATGCGGGCTGGCGTGCCGTTGCTGCAGGCGTTCGACATCGCCGCCAAGGGGCACAGCAATCCGGCGGTGACGCGGATGCTGCTGGAGGTGAGGGCGGATGTCGAAACCGGCCTGTCGCTGGCGGAGTCGTTCCGCAAGCGCCCTTTGTATTTCGACAAGCTGTTTTGCAACATCATCGCCGCCGGCGAGGCGGGCGGCGTGCTGGACTCGCTGCTGGACAAACTGGCCACCTACAAGGAAAAGGTGATGGCCATCAAGTCCAAGATCAAATCGGCGATGATCTATCCATCGGCCATCGTCGGCACCGCCTTCATCATCACCGCGGTGATCATGATTTACGTGATCCCGGCGTTCAAGGACCTGTTTTCCAGCTTCGGCGCCAACCTGCCGGCGCCGACGCTGTTCGTGATCTGGCTGTCCGATCAGTTCGTCCATTTCTGGTGGCTGATCTTCGGCACGCTGTTCGGCGCGATTTTCGCCTTTTTCTACGCCTTCAAGCGCACGCCCAGCATGCAAGAGCAGATGGACCGCATCCTGCTGCGGCTGCCGGTGATCGGCGACATCATACGCAAGGCCACCATCGCGCGCTGGGCGCGCACGTTGTCGACGCTGTTCTCCGCCGGCGTGCCGCTGGTGGAGGCGCTGGATTCCGTCGGCGGGGCTGCCGGCAACCAGGTTTACGCCGAGGCGACGCGGCGCATCCAGGCGGATGTCAACACCGGTTCCAGCCTCAGTTATTCGATGCAGCGCACCGACCTGTTTCCCAACATGGTGCTACAGATGACCTCGATCGGCGAAGAGTCTGGCTCGCTGGACCAGATGCTGGACAAGGTGGCCGACTTTTACGAGGAAGAAGTGGATAATGCGGTGGCCGCGTTGTCCAGTCTGCTGGAGCCGGCGATCATGGTGATACTGGGCATATTGATAGGCGGGTTGGTGATCGCGATGTACATGCCGATTTTCAAGATGGGCCAGGTGGTGGGTTGATGCTGGACGACATGACATGGTTGTTGGCCACCCATCCTGCCTGGTTGACAGGCGCGGCGCTATTGTTGGGCTTGATGGTGGGCAGTTTTCTGAACGTAGTGATCCATCGCCTGCCCAAGATGCTGGAGCGGGAGTTTTTGGCGGATAGCGTCGAATACCTTGCAGAAGACGGCGTCTCTCCCGCGTTGCGGCTGGCCGCCCAGCAGGCCCGGAGTGAGCTGGAAGATAGAAGGGGCTACAATTTGTGGCGGCCCGCCTCGCATTGCCCGGCTTGCCTTGCCCCGGTGCGGCCCTGGCACAATGTCCCGTTGTTGAGTTTTCTGCTGTTGCGCGGCCGTTGCGGCCAATGCGACGCGGGCATCGCCTGGCGCTACCCGCTGGTGGAGCTGCTGTGCGGCGCATTGTTCGGCTTTCTGGCCTGGAGGCTGGGCTGGGGCTGGCCGCTGGCCGGCGCTTTGGCGTTGACGGCTTGTCTGCTGGCCTTGGCCTTCATCGATTTCGACACCAAGCTGTTGCCGGACTGCCTGACCTTGCCGTTGCTGTGGGGTGGCCTGCTGTTCAATTTGCAGACCGGACACGTCCCGCTGAGCGACGCGGTATGGGGCGCGGTGTTCGGTTATCTGTCGCTGTGGCTGGTGTTTCACGGATTCCGGCTGCTGACCGGCAAGGAAGGTTTCGGCTACGGCGATTTCAAGTTGCTGGCGGCGCTGGGCGCGTGGCTGGGCTGGAGCATGTTGCCGCTGATCATTTTGTTGTCGTCGTTGGTGGGCGCGTTGTTCGGCGTCGCGCTGATGGCGGCTGCCAAAGTGCGGGGCGGGCAGCAGATTCCCTTTGGCCCCTATTTGGCGGCGGCCGGCTGGATCGCGCTGGTATGGGGACCGCAGATCATGAATGGATATTTGGCATGGCTATCCCGGTAGTGGGATTGACCGGGGGCATAGGCTCCGGCAAGAGCGCGGCGGCGGATCGCTTCGCCGAACTGGGCGTGCCGGTGGTGGACACCGACAGCATCGCCCATCAACTGACCGGGCCCGGCGGCGCGGCGATGGCCGCGATCGAGAATGCGTTTGGCTCGTCGGCGCTGGCCGGCGATGGCTCGCTGGATCGCGCGGCGATGCGGGCCCGGGTGTTCGCGGACCCGGAGGAGCGGCACAGGCTGGAGGCCATCCTGCATCCGGCCATCCACGCGGAAAGCTTGCGCCAGCTGGCGGCGGCGTCCGGAGACTACGCGGTGTTGGTGGTGCCGCTGCTGTTTGAAAGCAACCGTTATTTGCCTTTGTTGGCGCGGACGCTGGCGGTGGATTGCCGCGAAGAGGTCCAGGTGGAGCGGGTGATGCGGCGAAGCGGATTGAGCGCGGAGGCGGTGCGTGCGATCATGGCCGCGCAACTGCCGCGCGAGCAGAGGCTGAGCCGCGCCGACGATGTCATCGACAATAGCGGCAGCTTGGCAGAATTGAGGCTTCAAGTTGATGCCAAACACAGTTATTATCTGGCAAATCTTGTCAAAGCATTGTTATAAGGCTTGCTGCAAGCCGTGGAGAAGGGCAGATCTGCCGTGATCAGTTTCGAATTTCCTGTCACCGAGCGCACCCGTATTCTGCTCCGCCTGGAGTATTTGTACGGGCGGCTGGCCTACTTTATCGGCAAGGATCACCCGCATGATCATCACGCCGCGCTGCAGGTGTTGTTCGAGCTGATGGAGACGGCGTCCCGCGCCGACCTGAAGGCCGATCTGCTGCAGGAGCTGGAGCGGCAGAAGCAAATGTTGGAGGCGTTGCGCGACAATCCCAATGTGGCGGAGGAAACGCTGGAAGGCGTGCTGGAGGAGATCGAGCGCGCGTCGTCGCAGCTGCTGGCGCTGACCGGCAAGTTCGGCCAGAACCTGCGCGAGAACGAGTGGCTGATGGCGATCAAGCAGCGCGCCGGCATTCCCGGCGGCACCTGCCAGTTCGACTTGCCGTCTTATCATCTGTGGCAGCAGCGTTCGGCCGAGGTGCGGCGCCAGGATCTGCGTCGCTGGGCCGCGCCGCTGATGCCCACCGCCGACGCCGCCGAAATCCTGCTGCACCTGCTGCGCGACAGCGGCAAGACCTATCATTATGTGGCGCGCAAGGGCGCGTTCCAGCAGATGTCCGGCGGCAAGGTGGTGCAGCTGATCCAGGTCGCCTACGACGACAATCTGGAGCTGCTGCCCGAGCTGTCCGCCAACAAGTACGCGCTCAACATCCGCTTCGTCAACGCGGTGACCGGCGAGACCCGGCCGCGGCAGACCGAGCAGGATGTCGAGTTCCAACTGACCAATTGCAAGTTTTGAGCATCATGTCCGAATCCGTACGCATCGTCGCCTGTCCCACCTGCAAAGCCGAAGTGCGCTGGGAGCCGCAGAGCCGTTACCGCCCGTTCTGCAGCGAACGCTGCCGCCTGATCGACCTGGGACAGTGGGCCAGCGAAACCTACCGGATGCCGGCGGAGGAGGACTCCCCGCCAGGGGAAATGCCGTCGACGCATTGAAGCGCGCAGGCAAACGAAAAACCGCCAGGCCAAGCAGCCCGGCGGTTTTGTTTTGGCGGGCGGCCGTTCAGGCGCGCGCGGCCAGCGCGGCGCCGGAGGCGAAGTAGCGCTTGACGCCGCTGAAGATGGCGTTGGCCATTTGCTGCTGGAATTCAGCGGTGATCAGACGCTGCTCTTCTTCCGGATTGGAGATGAAGGCGGTTTCCACCAGGATGGACGGAATGTCCGGCGCTTTCAGCACGGCGAAGCCCGCTTGCTCCACCGCGTTCTTGTGCAGCTTGTTCAAGCCGCCCAGCTGGCCCAGCACGGTTTTGCCCAGCTTCAGGCTGTCGTTGATGGTGGCGGTCTGGGTCAGATCCAGCAGCGTGTGCGCCAGATACTTGTCCTTGCTGCCGATCTTGACGCCGCCGACCAGGTCGGAATTGTTCTCGGTCTGCGCCAGCGCCTTGGCGAAGGCGCTGGTGGCGCCTTTCTCGGACAGCGCGAACACCGAGGAGCCGCGCGCGGCGCGGTTGGGCGCGGCGTCGGCGTGAATGGAGACGAACAGGTCGGCGTTCAGCTTGCGCGCTTTGGCCACGCGCACGCCCAGCGGGATGAACACGTCGTCGCTGCGCGTCATGTAGGCCCGCATATTGGGCTCGGCGTCGATCAGCTGCTTCAACTGGTGGCCTATCTTCAGCACCACGTCCTTCTCGCGATTGCCCTGCAGGCCGATGGCGCCCGGGTCTTCGCCGCCGTGGCCGGGGTCGAGCATCACGACGATGGGGCGGTCGGTGTTCTTGGACTTGGGTTTGATCTGCGCTGGCGGCTGCTCCATCTTGCCCTTGTTGTAGTCCTGCAGCAGCGCCAGCAGCGGATCGTCTTGCTGGCCGCTGGCCGGATACAGGTCCACCACCAGTCGGTGCTGGTATTCGGCGACCGGCGCCAGCGTGAAGGCCTGCGGTTTGACGTCGGTCTTCAGGTCCAGCACCAAGCGCACGGTGTCCGGGTCGAACTGGCCGGCGCGGGCGGTGCGGATATAAGGATCGGCGGCAGCGATCTGGCCGCTGATGTCCTTCAGCACGCCGTTCAGCTGCACGCCTTGCAGATCGATCACCAGCCGGTTCGGATTGGCCAGCGTGAACTGCTTGTATTGAATGGCGGCGCTGGACTCCAGCGTGATGCGGGTGTAAGTGGACGACGGCCAGATGCGCAAGGCGACGATCTGGCTGCCGGCCGCCCAGCCTTTTCGGCTGACGGCGATCAGAAAGGTGGCGGCCGCTGCGCCTAGCAGCGTGCGGCGTTTTGGGTCGAAAGTCGAATCAGGCATGACTGTCCGGTTTGGCTCAGGGCTTGAAAGTGATAGGTGCGACCATCTCCGTCGACGGCAAGTTCCAGCACGATGTCGGGCGCGGGCGCGAGGCCGCGGGCCTTGTCCGGCCATTCCACCAAGCATAGGCTGTCCTGGCCGAAATATTCGCTGAAGCCGGCGTCGTTCCATTCCTCGGGATCGGCGAAGCGGTACAGGTCGAAGTGATGGACACTATATTCAGGTAAGGCGTAGCTTTCCACCAGGGTGTAGGTGGGACTTTTCACCTTGCCGCGGTGGCCCAGCGCCGCCAGCAGGCCGCGGGTGAAGGTGGTCTTGCCCGCGCCCAGATCGCCCAGCAGGTGGACGGTCAGGCCGGGCGCCGCGGCGGCGGCGAAGGCTGCGCCCAGCGCCAGGGTCGCGCGCTCGTCGGGCAGGCCGCCGCTTTGAACGCTGGTATCATCCATCGCCATGACTGAGAATCCTCCTCAAAAACCGGATTATCCCGAATTGTCGCGCCAAATCAAAGCCTGGGCGCGCGAAGCCGGTTTCGCCGACGCCCGCGTCACGCGCGCGGCGCTGCCGCCTGAGGCGGAACAACGGCTGGAAGCCTGGCTGGCTGCCGGCCATCACGGCGAGATGGACTATATGGCCCGGCATGGCGCGATGCGCGTGCGGCCGGCCGAACTGGTGCCCGGCACGCTGTCGGTGATTTCGCTGCGGATGAACTACTGGCCGGGGGGCGAGCCGGCCGAGCAGGTGCTGGCGGACCCGTCGCGCGCCTACCTGTCGCGTTACGCGCTGGGGCGCGACTATCACAAGGTGCTGCGCAACCGATTGCAGAAACTGGCCGAGCGCATCGAGGGCGCGGTCGGATCGTTCGGCTACCGGGTGTTCACCGACAGCGCGCCGCTGGCCGAGGTGGCGCTGGCGTCGCAGGCCGGCCTGGGCTGGCGCGGCAAGCACACGCTGCTGCTGACCAAGCGCCAGGGCTCGCTGTTTTTCCTCGGCGAGATCCTGACCGACCTGCCGCTGCCGCCGGACGAGGCCGAAGACGGCCATTGCGGCCGCTGCACGCGCTGTCTGGACGTCTGTCCCACCGGCGCCATCATCGAACCCTACACGGTGGATGCGCGCCGCTGCATTTCCTATCTCACCATCGAATTGAAGGGGCCGATTCCGGAGCCGTTGCGGCCCTTGATCGGCAACCGGGTGTACGGCTGCGACGATTGCCAGCTGTTCTGTCCATGGAACCGCTTCGGCGTTTTAACAGCGGAAGCTGATTTTGCGGTGCGTCATGGTCTGGATGGCGCCAGTCTGGTAGAACTGTTCGACTGGAGCGCGGACGAGTTCCGCGAGCGGATGGCGGGCAGCCCGATCTACCGCATCGGCTATCACAAGTGGCTGTCCAATCTGGCGGTGGGCCTGGGCAACGCGCCGACCACGCCGGAGGTGGTGGCCGCGCTGCGCAGGCGGCTGGACTTTCCGGACGAACTGGTGGCCGAGCCGGTGCGCTGGGCGCTGGCCCGGCACGGCCAGTCCTGTTGATTTCAATTGCGGGACGGCGCGATCACCAGCGATTCCCCTTCCAGCACCACCTTGTCGCCGACGCGGCATTGGGTGGAGAGCCGCACCCGTTTCTTTTCCGGGATCAGCTCTTCGACGGTGACGCGGGTGGTGACGGTTTCGCCGATGCGCACCGGCGCCTTGAAGCGGGTGGACTGCGACAGGTAAATGGTGCCGTAGCCGGGCAGGCGGGTGCCGATCACGCCCGAGATCAGGCTGGCGGTCAGCATGCCGTGGGCGATGCGGGTCTCGAAAGGCGTGGCGGCGGCGTAGGTCTGGTCCAGATGCACGGGATTGTTGTCGCCGCTGACAGCGGAGAACAGCAATACGTCGGCCTCGGTGATGGTTTTGCCGGTTTCGGCGCTGGCGCCGACCGCCAGATCCTCGAAATAGACGGTCATGACAACTCCCTGCGAGATTTATGACGGGGAAATGTTGCAGTGCATTGTGACAGCTTTGGCCTGAAATGCAAACCGCAGGGAAATGACGTACTATCGACGCCTAGTTGCATTTTCACCACGCGCCGCGCCGGCGCGTACAAACCAAACGCTCGTTTGAATTTTGCTTGGGGCATAATCAGGCTCTGCTGGCCGTCGTTGCCTTCCGCGTTCGATTAACCCACAGAAGTTTGCTGGAGGAATATGAAAGTTCTAGTCGCAGTGAAACGCGTTGTCGATTACAACGTGAAAGTCCGCGTCAAAGCCGACGGCAGCGACGTTGATATCGCCAACGTCAAGATGTCGATGAATCCCTTCGACGAGATCGCCGTGGAAGAGGCGGTGCGTCTGAAGGAAGCCGGCAAGGTGAGCGAGATCGTCGCCGTGTCCATGGGCGTCAAGCAGTGCGAGGAAACGCTGCGCACCGCGCTGGCGATGGGCGCCGACCGCGCCATTCTGGTGGAAACCGACGTCGAGCTGCAGCCGCTGGCCGTGGCCAAGCTGCTGAAGGCCGTCGCCGACAAGGAACAGCCGCAGCTTGTGATCCTGGGCAAGCAGGCGATCGATGACGACGCCAACCAGACCGGCCAGATGACTTCCGCGCTGCTGGGCTGGTCCCAGGGCACGTTCGCCTCCAAGGTGGACCTGGCGGCCGAGACCGTGGACGTGATCCGCGAGATCGACGGCGGCCTGGAGACCGTCAAGCTGCGCCTGCCGGCCGTGGTCACCGCCGACCTGCGCCTGAACGAGCCGCGCTTCATCAAGCTGCCCAACATCATGGCCGCCAAGAAGAAGCCGCTGGACAAGACCACGCCGGCCGAGCTGGGCGTCGACGCCGCGCCGCGCCTGAAAACGCTGAAAGTGGCTGAACCGGCCAAGCGTTCCGCCGGCATCAAGGTGGCCAACGCCGCCGAACTGGTCGCCAAACTCAAGAACGAAGCAAAGGTGCTGTAAGACATGGCTATTCTCGTTATCGCTGAACACGACAACCAGAGCCTGAAGGCAGGCACCCTGAACACCATCACCGCCGCGGCCAAGCTGGGCGAGGTGCATGTGCTGGTGGCCGGCCACAACGCCGCCGCCGCGGCCGACGCCGCCAAGAGCGTGGCCGGCGTGGCCAAGGTGCTGCTGGCCGACGCCGCCCACTACGCGCACGGCCTGGCCGAAAGCCTGTCCGCGCTGATCGTCGGCCTGGCCAAGGGCTATAGCCACGTGCTGGCCCCGGCTTCGTCCTTCGGCAAGAACCTGCTGCCGCGCGTCGCCGCATTGCTGGACGTCGCCCAGATTTCCGAAATCGTCGCCATCGAATCCGCCGACACCTTCGTGCGCCCGGTCTACGCCGGCAACGTGCTGGCCACCGTGCAGTCGGACGACGCCATCAAGGTGATCACCGTGCGCACCACCGCCTTCGACGCGGCGGGCCAGGGCGGTTCGGCCGCGGTGGAAACCATCGCCGCCGGCGCCGACAGCCAGCTGTCCGCCTTCGTCGGCCAGGAGCTGACCAAGTCCGACCGTCCGGAACTGGGCTCGGCCAAGGTCATCGTGTCCGGCGGCCGCGCGCTGGGTTCGGAAGAGCAGTTCAAGGCGGTGATCGGCCCGCTGGCCGACAAGCTGTCCGCCGCCGTCGGCGCCTCGCGCGCCGCGGTGGACGCCGGCTACGCGCCGAACGACTACCAGGTCGGCCAGACCGGCAAGGTGGTGGCGCCGCAGCTGTACTTCGCGGTCGGCATCTCCGGCGCGATCCAGCACCTGGCGGGCATGAAGGATTCCAAGGTGATCGTCGCGATCAACAAGGACGAAGAGGCCCCGATCTTCCAGGTGGCCGACTACGGCATCGTCGGCGACCTGTTCGCCGTGGTGCCGGAACTGATCGCCGAACTGTCGAAGTAAGCGGCAGCCGGGGGCGCGGCCGCAAGCGCCCCCGACCGAGCAGGCAGCATAGCCGCCGGAACCAACAACAGCAGCCGGCGCCCAATCAGGGAGCGCCGGTTTTTTTTATGGCCCGCGGCGCGGGCCGACGCGAGAGAAGCAGAGGAGAAGCGCGATGATTTATCACGCCCCAATCAAAGACATCCGATTTGCATTGAACGAGCTGGCCGACCTGGCGGCGATCTGCGGGCTGCCGGGCTATGGCGAGTGCTCGGTGGAGCTCACCGACGCGGTGCTGGAGGAGGGCGCCAAGTTCGCCGAGGGCGTGCTGGCGCCGATCAACAAGCAGGGCGACCAGGGCGCCAAGTGGAAGGACGGCGAAGTGACC
Organism: Chromobacterium sp. Ag138; assembly: GCF_055181315.1. Lineage (NCBI taxonomy): Bacteria > Pseudomonadati > Pseudomonadota > Betaproteobacteria > Neisseriales > Chromobacteriaceae > Chromobacterium > Chromobacterium sp. Ag138. The sequence goes on along the minus strand of NZ_JBUPWA010000001.1, from coordinate 2,140,634 downwards.
GCCGCGCCGGGCTTCAAGGACGCCTGGCAACAGTATGTCGAGTCCGGCTGGGTGGGCCTGCGCGCGCCGGAGGAATATGGCGGCCAGGGCATGCCGGCGCTGGTGGCGGCGGCGGTGGAGGAAATGTGGTGTTCGTCCAACCTGGCGTTCTCGCTGGCGCCGCTGCTGACGCTGGGCGCGGTGGAGGCCATCCACCATCACGCCTCCGATGAGCTGAAGAGCGTCTATCTGCCGATGATGGCCAGCGGCCAGTGGACCGGCACCATGAACCTGACCGAGCCGCAGGCAGGCTCCGACCTGGCCCAGGTGCGCACCAAGGCCGCGCCGGCCGCCGACGGCAGCTACCGCGTCAGCGGCCAGAAGATCTTCATCACCTGGGGCGAGCACGACATGGCCGAGAACATCGTCCACCTGGTGCTGGCCCGTCTGCCGGACGCGCCGGCCGGGGTGAAGGGCATCTCGCTGTTCATCGTGCCCAAGTTCCTGGTGAACGCCGACGGCTCGCTTGGCGCGCGCAACGACGTGCGCTGCGTGTCGCTGGAGCACAAGCTGGGCATCCACGGCAGCCCGACCGCGGTGATGAGCTTCGGCGACAACGACGGTGCGGTCGGCTACCTGGTCGGCGAGCCGAACAAGGGCCTGAACTACATGTTCACCATGATGAACCACGCCCGCCTGGGCGTGGGCATCGAAGGCGTGGCGGTGTCCGAGCGCGCTTACCAGAAGGCGGTGGAGTACGCGCGCGATCGGGTACAGAGCAGGGCGGTCGGCTCGCCCGACCCGGCCGGCGTGGCCATCATCCGGCACCCGGACGTGCGCCGCATGCTGATGACGATGCGCGCCCAGATCGAAGCGCAGCGCGCGCTGACTTTCTACGCCGCCGCCGCGCTGGACCGCGCCGCGCGCCATCCGGTGGCCGACGAGGCCGCCCGCAACCAGGCGCTGCTGAATTTCCTGATTCCCATCGTCAAGGGCTGGAACACCGAGCAGGCCAACGAGATCACCAGCCTGGCCATCCAGGTGCATGGCGGCATGGGCTACATCGAGGAGACCGGCGTCGCCCAGTATTATCGCGACGCCCGCATCACCGCCATCTATGAAGGCACCACCGGCATCCAGGCGCTGGACCTGATCGGCCGCAAGACGGCGATGGATCACGGCGTCGCAGCCCGCGCGCTGCTGGCCGAGGCTCAATCGACGGCGAACAAGCTGCAGGCGGCGGGGTTCGATTCCGCCGCGGGCAACCTTTCAGCAGCGATCGCCGACGCCGAGCGCTGCGTCGCCTTCATCCTGGAAACCTTCGGCGCCCAGCCGCAACTGGCGGCGGCGGGCTCTGTGCCGTTCCTGAAGCTGATGGGCATCGTGCTGGGCGCCTGGCAGTTGGGCCGCGCCGCGCTGATCGCCAAGGAAAAGCTGCAGGACGCCGATGCGGACAGCGATTTCCTGAACGCCAAGATCGTCACCGCGCGCTTCTTCGCCGAGCACCTGTTGCCGCAGGTTTCCGGCCTGGCGGCGGCGATCCTGAACGGCGCCGACAGCGCGCTGGCGCTGGATGACAGCCAGTTTTGACCGACCCGGTTCGATATGCGGACGCCGCGGCGTTTTTTTATGCGAAAATGCCGAAAGTTTGCTTTTTGCCGATGTAAATTTCTTGTTCGGATGCGTTGGGAATCAAGCGGCATGCGAGTCTGACGTAAATATTAACGATGACTAAATTTTTATCTGTCATCAAATATTCAGGCGGCCTATTGCAAAATCGTGCTCTTGCTGCTTAATCTAGCGTGCCTGCTGTGATAGTCGCTCAGCAAATTTACGATACGGAAGGCCGATGGTTTCAGGGGACAAGACAATCATGCGCCGCAAGCTGGACTTCAGCCGCTGGCGGCTGCCGGGCCGGCAGTGGCACAAGGCCCTGCCCGCCGCGGCGCTGGGACTGGCCGCGTTCTGGCTGGGCCAGCAGTTAAGCGCGCTGCTGGCGCCTTCCGCGCCCGGCTACCGCGATCTGGCTCCGGCCCAGCCGCAGGCCGCCGCGGCCGCGGCCGCGCAGGGGCATTGGTTCGGCGAGGCGCCGCAGCAGCCGGTGGCGGCTTTGCCGCCGGTCCGGCTGTTGGGCGTGTACGCGCCCAGCCGCGACGGCGTGCAGGGCTTCGCCATCATCGACAGCAACGGCCACCCCGAGCCGCTGTTGCAGGGCAAGCAGACGCCTGACGGCTGGGAGCTGGTCAAGGTCGCGCCCAACGGCGTCACCCTGCGCTCCGGCGGCAACGAGCAGTTCGTTCCGCTACAGCGGCAGAGCGGCGGAGGCGGCGGCGACATGCCGCAATCCGCGCCGTCGCAGCCTCCCGCGATGCAGCCGGCCCAGCCCATGCCCGGCGCCGTCCCCATTCCGATCCCGGGCCAGAACGCCGTACCCGATGCCCAGCCTCAACCCGCGGTGGACCCTGCCGCGATGATTCGCCAATAAGAGAGTGCAATGCGAATTTCCAAGCTCGTCGCCGCCCTGGCCCTGGTTTACAGTTGCAATCTGCTCGCCGCGCCGCAAAACGATACGGTCATGCTCAACTTCGTCAACGCCGACATCGAAACCGTGGTCAAGGCGATAGGCGAGATCAGCGGCAAGAACTTCATCATCGATCCGCGCGTCAAGGGCACCGTCAACATCGTTTCCAGCCGGCCGGTGCCGCGCGCGCTGTCCTACCAGGTGCTGCTGTCGTCGCTGCGCCTGCAGGGATTTTCCGCGGTGGAGGGCAACGGCGTGATCAAGATCGTGCCGGAGGCGGACGCCAAGCTGCACGCCAAGGCGAGCAAGGGCATTCCGCGCGGCGACGGCGACCGGCTGATCACCAAGGTATTCGCGCTGAAAAACAGCAACGCCAACCAGCTGGTGCCGGTGATACGGCCGCTGGTGTCGCCCAACAACACGGTGGCGGCCTATCCGCAATCCAACGCGCTGATCGTCACCGATTACGCCGACAACATCCAGCGCATCGAATCCATCATCGAGTCGGTGGAGTCGGCGGCGGCGGGCGACACCGTGGTGATTCCGGTGCTGTTCGGCTCCGCGGTGGAGTTGGCCAATTCGCTGAACAAGCTGATGCAGGAAGGCGGCGCCGACGGCGGCAAGACCACCATCCTGGCCGACGCGCGCGCCAATGTGCTGATGGTGCGCGCTGATACCCCGGGCAAGATCGGCAAGGTCAAGAGCCTGCTCAAGGTGCTGGACCAGCCCAGCCAGGCCGGCTCCAACGTCCGGGTGGTGTACCTGAAGAACGCCCAGGCGTCCGAGGTGGCCAAGACGTTGCGCCTGCTGCTGGCCAGCGAGGGCAGTCCGGTGCAGACGCGCAGCACGATCAATACCGCAACGTCTACCGGGGGCAGCGCGAGCCTGATGCCTTCCTCCACCGGTGCCGGCAGCGGCAGCGGCGCTTCGGCCCAGAATCCGGTGTCCTCGCCGGACGCCGGGGCGGCCGCGGCGGCCTCCTCGTCCTCGTCTTCCGCGCCGTCCGGCGCCGGCATCGGCACGATGATCCAGGCCGACAGCAACAGCAACGCGTTGATCCTCAATGTGCCGGACCCGATGTACCAGAACCTGCGCAATGTGATCGACCTGCTGGACAAGCGCCGGGCCCAGGTTTACGTCGAAGCGCTGGTGATGGAAGTGACTGCCAGCCGGACCACCAAGATCGGCGTGCAGTGGGCGGCGAATGTGCATGGCAACGGCCTGATCGGCAACAGCCTGCCCAGCCCGTCTCAGCCTCTGGTGACGGGTGGCGGCGGCGCGACGCCGACCTCGCCGTTGTCGGGCCTGGTCAACAGCCTGACCGGCGGCGGCCTGACCGCCGCCATCATCAACACCATCACCGTGGGCGGCGTGCAGATCCCGACGCTGGGCCTGCTGGCCCAGGCTTTGGAGCAGGAGGCGCAAGGCAATCTGGTGGCCAGCCCGCAACTGGTGACGATGGACAACGAGGAGGCCAAGATCGTGATCGGCCAGGAGATAGGGGTGCTCAGCGCCTCTTATCCGGCGGGTTCCAGCGGCACCTCCAACGCGCCTTACAATACTTATGACCGCAAGACGGTGGGCTTCGGCCTGAAGATCACGCCGCAGATCTCCGAGGGCGGCACCATCCGCATGAAGATCAGCCAGGCGGCCGACTCCATCGACGCCACCACGCTGAACGCGGCGGCGGGCCCCACCTTCAACCGCCGCACGCTGGACACGGTGGTGACGGTCGGCGACGGCGGCCTGGTGGCGCTGGGCGGCCTGACCCAGGAAACCACGAGCAACGCCGAGGACAAGGTGCCGCTGCTGGGCGACATCCCGGTCATCGGCAATCTGTTCAAGTATCAGGGCAAGGAGCGCAAGAAGACCAACCTGATGATCTTCATCCGCCCCACCATCATCCGCGACGAGATCGGCAACCGCGCGGTGGCCGGCGAGCGCTACGGCTACGTGATGGACGACGCGACGCGGAATGCCGGACGCAAGCTGCCGCTGAGCCTGAACGATCAACTGAAGGCGCCGGCGGCCGGCAGCATCCACGGCGCGTTGAACGCGCTGGATACGCTGAACAAGTCGGAAGACAACGCCAAGGCCAAGCAATGATGCAAGCCAAGTTCGCGACGCTGCTGCCCTTTCCCTTCGCCCGCGCCAACGGGGTCATCCTGCTGGACGGCGAAGTCGGCCGGGTGCTGCTGCTGCGCGAGGACGCCAAGCCGGCGGCCTGGGCCGAGGCGCTGCGGGTGCATGGCGGCGAGCTGTCGGGCGTGGAGACGCTGACGGCCTCCCAGTTCGAGAAGCGCCTGTCCGAGCACTACGCCAGCCGCGACGGCGCGGCGGCGGAGATGGTGGACGACATCGGCCAGGACATGGACCTGAACCAGATGGTCGAGTCCTTGCCGACGGTGGAGGACCTGCTGGAAAGCGAGGGCGACGCGCCCATCATCCGCATGATCAACGCCTTGCTGACCCAGGCGCTGCGCGACGGCGCGTCCGACATCCACATCGAGGCCTTCGAGGACCGCTCCACCGTGCGCTTCCGCCTGGACGGCACGCTGCGCGACGTGGTCAGCCCGCATCGCGCGCTGCACGCGGCGATGGTGTCGCGGATCAAGATCATGGCCAACCTCGACATCGCCGAGAAGCGCATCCCGCAAGACGGCCGCATCTCGCTGCGTCTGGGCGGCCGGCCGGTGGACGTGCGGGTGTCGACGCTGCCGACCAGCCACGGCGAGCGGGTGGTGCTGCGTCTCTTGGACAAGGAAAACGCCAAGCTGGACCTGGCCACGCTGGGCATGGCCGCCGACACGCTGGCCTCGGTGGACACCCTGATCCGCCAGCCGCACGGCATCCTGCTGGTCACCGGCCCCACCGGCTCCGGCAAGACCACCACGCTGTACGCGGCGCTGTCGCGGCTGGATTCGGCCCACACCAACATCATGACGGTGGAAGACCCGGTGGAGTACCATCTGGACGGCGTCGGCCAGACTCAGGTCAACGCCCGCATCGACATGACTTTCGCCAAGGCGCTGCGCGCGATCCTGCGCCAGGACCCGGACGTGGTGATGATAGGCGAGATCCGCGACCTGGAAACCGCGCAGATCGCGGTGCAGGCCTCGTTGACCGGCCACCTGGTGCTGGCCACGCTGCACACCAACGACGCCGCCAGCGCGGTGACCCGCCTCACCGACATGGGCGTCGAGCCCTTCCTGCTGGCCTCCAGCTTGCTGGGCGTGATGGCGCAGCGGCTGGTGCGGCGCGTCTGCCCGCAATGCAAGGCCCCGCATCCGGTGCCGCTGGACGACGCGCCGGAGACGGTGCATTACCGTCCGGTCGGTTGCCCGGCCTGCGGCCAGTCCGGCTACAAGGGCCGTTACGGCATCTATGAGCTGCTGCTGATCGACGACACCATGCAGCGGCTGATCCACGACCGCGCCTCCGAGCACCGGCTGCGCGACCATGCCAGCCGCCACGGCATGCGCAGCCTGCGCGACGACGGCATGCGCTGGGTCAAGGCCGGCGAGACCAGCCTGGAAGAAATCCTGCGGGTGACGAGGAGCTGATGGCGGCCTTCAAGTACACCGCCTACGACGCGGCGGGCAAGGAGCAGAGCGGCCTGTTGGAGGCCGATTCCGCCCGCGCCGCGCGCGGGCAGCTCAGGGAGCGCGGCCTGCTGCCGGTGACGGTGGACAGCGTCAACGCCAAGACCGGCGGCGCCGGCAGCAATGTGCTGCGCCGCGGCCTGCCGCGCGCCGAGCTGGTGATGATCACCGAGCAGCTGTCGACGCTGCTCAACGCCGGCCTGACGCTGGAGAAGGCGCTGACCGCCGTCACCGAGCAATCGGAAAACGCCCGCAGCCGCACCGTGCTGGCGGCGCTGCGCAGCGACATCCTGGAGGGCAAGGGCTTCGCCCAGGCGCTGTCGTCGGCGCCCGGGGTGTTCTCGCCGCTGTACCGTTCGCTGGTGCAGGCCGGGGAGCAGTCCGGGCACCTGGACATGGTGATGTCGCGGCTGGCGGAATACCTGGACAAACGGCAGAACACCCAGCAGAAGGTGACGCTGGCGCTGGCCTACCCGGCGGTGGTGACGCTGGTCGCCATCCTGGTGGTGGCCGGCCTGATGAGCTATGTGGTGCCGCAGGTGGTCAGTGTGTTCGCCCAGACCAAGCAGACCTTGCCCTTCCTGACCCGCGCGCTGGTGGCCTGCAGCGATTTCCTGCGCCAGTGGGGCGTCGCGCTGCTGATTTCCATCGTCGCGGCGGCGGTTTTGATTATCCGCGCCTTGCGCGCGCCGTCGCTGAAGCGGCGTTTCCACGCCCGGGTGCTGAAGCTGCCGGTGTTCGGCCGGCTGTTCCGCGCGCTGAATACCGCGCGGATGGCCAGCACCTTGTCCATCCTGGTGGGTTCCGGCGTGCCGCTGCTGACCGCGCTGGAAACCGCGCGCGGCCTGATGACCATGCTGCCGATGCAGGACGCGGTGGCCGACGCGATGGCCAAGGTGCGCGAGGGCGTGTCGCTGTCGCGCGCGCTGAACGCTACCCGCCAGTTTCCGCCGGTATTGATCCACCTGATTTCCAGCGGCGAGGCCAGCGGCACGCTGTCCCACATGCTGGACCGCGCCGCCCAGCAGCAGGAGCAAGAGGTGGAGCGCAAGCTGGCCACCTTCACCACGCTGATGGAGCCGCTGCTGATCCTGGTGATGGGCGGCATGGTGCTGTTGATCGTGCTGGCCATCATGATGCCCATCATCGACATGAACCAGATGGTGCATTGAGCGTTCGGATGGATAGCGGATGGGCCCGCCGCGGCGGGCGCAAAGATTTGGAAGAGACGCCGGGGAGCATTCCCGGCATGCATTCGGGAGAAAACATGAAAGCAGTTCGTCGCGCCGCTCAACGCGGTTTCACCCTGATCGAGATCATGGTCGTGATCGTCATCCTCGGCGTGCTGGCCGCGCTGGTGGTGCCCAAGGTGATGAGCCGCCCGGACGAGGCGCGCATCGTCGCCGCCAAGCAGGACATCGGCGCCATCAGCCAGGCGCTGAAGCTGTACCGGCTGGACAACGGCCGCTACCCCAGCACCGACCAGGGCCTGTCGGCGCTGGTGCAGAAGCCGACCGCCGCGCCGGAGCCCAAGAACTGGAAGCCGGGCGGCTACCTGGAGCGCCTGCCCAAGGATCCGTGGGGCAACGCCTACCAGTACGCCAATCCGGGCACTCACGGCGAAATCGACATCTGGAGCTTCGGCGCCGACGGGGAGCCGGGCGGCGAGGGCAACGACGCCGACATCGGCAACTGGGACAGCGGCAAGTAAGGCCGGGCCTGGAGCGAGGCAACGTGACTTCCGCCGCGCGCGCGCGCGGCTTCACGCTGATCGAAGTGATGGTGGTGATGCTGATCATCGGCGTGCTGGCCACCACCGTCACGCTCAGCCTGAGGCCGGACACCCATCGCCAATTGAATGACGAGGGCTACCGCTTCGCGCGCGTGCTGGAGCAGGCCGGCGATCTGGCCGAGATGGGCGACACGCTGGCGCTCAGCTGGAACGGCAAGGGCTACGCCTTCAGCCGGCTGGACGACGACGGCGAATGGCAGCCGGTGACCGAGGAGCTGCTGGCCGCGCACGAGTGGCCGGACGGCATATCGGGCGAGGGCGCGCTGCAGGACGGCAAACCCTGGAAAGGCGACCGGCCGCTGCTGCTGTGGCAGGACGGCCGGGCCGCGGCGCTGGCGCTCAGGCTGGACGGCGCCGGCCGGCGGCTGAGCGTGCTGCAGTCGCCGCTGGGCCGCGTGACGGTGGCGGACGGCTCATGAGGCGGCAGCAAGGCTTCACCCTGTTCGAGGTATTGGTCGCGCTGGCCATCATCGCGGTGGCGCTGGGCGCGCTGCTGCGCGCCACCGGCCTCGCCGCCGACAACGCGGAAGGCATGGAGCGCCGGATGCAGGCCAACTGGGAGGCGCAGAACCAGATCGCGATGCTGCAGGCGCTGCGGCAGTTTCCGGAGCCGGGCCAGCAGGCCGGAGAAAGCAAGGAAGACGGCGTCGAATGGCGCTGGGAGCGCGAAATCTCGCCGACGCCCAATCCCAATTTCCGCAAGGTGACGGTGCGCATCCTGGCGCCCGGCGCCGGCCATTACGTGCTGGCCGAGATGACCGGCTATCTGCGGCAGCAGGCGGGAGGCGGCGGTTGAGCGCGCGGCGGCAGGGCGGCATGACGCTGCTGGAAATCCTGGTGGCGATGAGCTTGTTGGCCATCCTGTCGGTGATGGGCTACAAGGCTTTCGGCTCGCTGCTGATCGCCCGCGAGCGGCTGATGCAGACCGGAGAGCAGTGGGTGGACGTGGCGCGCGCCTTCCGCCGGCTGGAAAGCGATCTGGGAGGCCAGCAGCCGGCGGCCAACGCGGCCGAGCAGCAGCAGGGGCTGACGCTGGGCGTCAGCAGCCTGGTGCTGCAGCCGGACGGCAAGGGCCAGGCGCTGATGCTGGAGGCAGTGTCCACCCGCTACCCGAGCGGGCGGGAGCGCATCGTCTACCAGAGCGGCGAGGGCGGCGTCAGCTGGTCGGCCGGCGATGCCGGCGGCGCTTCGCCCATCGTTTACGCGCTGCTGGGACGGGACATGCGCGTCGATTGGCGGGTGCTGCTCAACGACGGCAGCTGGCAGGAGGCGTGGCCGATGGGCGACGCGGCCCAGGGACGCGTGCCCCGGGCGCTGGAAATGCGGGTGAAGATGCCGGGCAAGCAGCTGGCGCGGCGGATATGGGTGCTGCCATGAGGCGGCGGCAATCCGGCATGGCGGTGATCATGGCGCTGCTGATCGTCGCGCTGGCCACCACCGCGGCCAGCCTGGTGCTGTGGCAGCAGGGGCTGTGGTGGCACCAGCTGGAGAACGACAAGAGCCGAGCCCAGCTGCGGCTGGTGGCCGACGCCGGCCTGGGCTGGGCGATGGAAATCCTGCGCTTCAACAACGGTCCGGCCGGCAACGGCGTGGTGGCGCTGTCCCAGCTGTGGGCGCAGCCCTTGCCGCAGACCGAGGCGCAGGGCGTGAAGGTGAGCGGCGCGCTGGAAGACCTGCAGGGCCGCTTCAACATCAATTCGCTGGTGCTCAACGGCCAGACCAACGCCAAGCAGCTGAAATTCTACAAGCGGCTGCTCAGTTCGCTGGGCTTGCCGGGCAAACTGTCGGAGCCGCTGCTGAAGGAGCTGCGCGGCGGCAAGGACGAAGACGAGAAGCCAAGCGGGGACGGCGCTGCCGCGGCGCCGCAGCCCAATCGTCCGCTGACGCGGGTGGAGATGCTGCGCTGGCTGCCGGGCTACACGCCGGAGGTGATGGAAAAGCTGGCGCCGCACATCGCGGCGCTGCCGCCGTCGGTGACGCAGATCAACGTCAACACCGCGACCGGCGAGGTGCTGAAGGCGATGCTGCCCGGCATGGGCGACGGCAACCTGATGGTGCTGATGAAGCAGCGGCAGACCAATTATTTCAAGGACGCCAATGATTTCAAGGCGAGGCTGCCGGGCGGCGGCTTTGTTTTTCCGGATGTGGACATCGGCGCCGGATCCTCTTATTTCCTGTTGAACAGCCGGGCGGGCTACGGCAAGGCCAGGCTGTCGATGCGGGCGATGATTTACAGCAATCAGAACATCGTCAAACTGGTTTGGCGACAAGAAGGCAACAATGGCCGCAGCCAGCAGGCGCGGCCAGGTGGAGACAAACATGACGACGCTGCGACTCTATCTGCGTCCGGGCTGGCCCGATAGCGAGCCCGGCCTGCCCTGGGCCCTGCTGAACGCCCGCGGCGAGCTCTCCGCCCAGGGAGACAGCGCGCCCGGAGGCTGGCCCAAGGCCGAGCAGTGCGAGCTGGTGCTGCCGGCCGGCCGCACGCTGTTCACCGACGTGAAGCTGCCTGACGCGGTCAAGCAGCCGACGCCGGCCGTGATGGGCTTCGCGCTGGAAGAGGGGCTGGCCAACGATCCGGCGGCCAATCTTTACGCGCTGGGCGAGGCGCTGGCCGGCGGCCGGCGCGCGGTGGCGGTCACCGAGGCGGCCGGCCTGCGGCGCGCGGTGGCCATGCTCAAGAATTTGGGCCGCCTGTGCGACCGCATCGTGCCCGAGGAGTGCCTGCTCGCGCCGCCGCCGGCGGACGGCTGGAGCGTGACCCGCCTGGCCGACCGCTGGCTGGTGCGCGCCGCCGCGCCGTACGCGGCCAGCCTGCCGAGAAGCGGAGGGCAGATGGAGCATGCCTTGTTCGCCTCGCTGCTGGCGGCGGCGCAGCCGGCGCGGCTGCGCTTGCACGGCGTGGACAGCGCCGACGAGGTGCTGGCTCATTTGCCCGGCTGGCAGGGCGAGGCCGCGCGCGGCGACGCGCACGACTGGCGCAGCGGCCGCCGCCACGGCGGTTACGATTTCGCCCAGGGCGATCTGGCCGCCAACCGTTACTGGCGCGACTGGGCGCCGTCGCTGAAAAAGACCGGCTGGCTGCTGGGCGGGCTGCTGATCGCGCAGATCGCGCTGACGCTGGGCCAGTCCGGCTGGTATGCATGGCGGAAGCACAGCCTGTCGCAGCAGATCCGCGCGGCGGCCACGCCGTGGATAGGCGGCCAGGCGCAGCCGGGCAGCAGCGCGCTGGGGATGACGCGGGCGGTGGACAAGCTGAGGCTCAGCCATGGCCAGCCGGCGCGCGACGATCTGGTGGAGCTGATGGGCGCGCTGGCGGCCGTCAGCGGGCGCGAGCTGCAGGTGCGGACGCTGGAGTACGAAGCCGGCAGGCTCAAGCTGCAGGTGGGCGAGGTGCCGGCGGATAGCCTGGCGCGCTGGCGCAAGCTGCTGGCGGCGCGGCAGATCATGCTGGACGCGACGAGCAGCCAGCCAGGCAGCAAGCAACTGGTGGTGGCGCGGGAGCCGTGACGATGAAAGCCTACAAGCAACAATTTCTCGAATACTGGAGCCAGCGCAGCCCGCGCGAGCAGAGGCTGCTGGCGGCGATGGCTGCGGTGCTGGGCGCGGCGCTGCTCTATCTGGCGGTGTGGGAGCCGGCCAGCTCGTCGCTGCAGCGCAACCGAGTGTCGGTCGCGCGGCTGCAGGCGGAGCTGGGCGCGGTGAGCGCGTTGGCCGATGAAGCCGCCAAGCTCAAGCGCCAGCCGGCGCAGTCGCCGCTGCCGGCCAAGGAACTGATCCCGCTGCTGCAGCAGACGGCGAAGAGCCAGGGCCTGTCGGTGGCCGGGCTGCAGTTCAGCGCAGAAGGCGATTCCGGCGTGGCTATGGAGGGCGTGGTCGGCTTCGACGACTGGGTGCGCTTCGTCGGGATCCTGGCCGCGCAGCAGCAGGTGCGGGTGGTCAACGTCAAGGCGGAGGCGCAGCCGGTGCCGGGGCAGGTGAAGATCAAGGCGCTGCTGGCGCACGCGGGGGCGGCGGCATGAGGCGGCGGATCTTGAAATGGCTGGGCGCGGCCGCGCTGCTGTTGGCCGGCCTGGTGTCGTCGCTGCCGGCGAGCTGGCTGTCCTTGCCGGTGTCGCGCTACAGCGATGGGCATTGGGGCGTCAGCGAAGCCAGGGGCACGGTCTGGGACGGCGGCGCGAAGCTGGTCTACCTGGGGGCGGCCGGCGAGGTGCGCAGCATGAGTCCGTTGGCGTGGAAATGGCAGCCCAAGGCCTTGCTGTCCGGCCTGCTGGTCTGGCATCTGGACAGCGCCGGCCAGCCCGGCATGCTGCAGCTGGGCTTCGGCAAGCAGGAGGTCAGGGGGCTGGCGTTGTCGCTGCCGGTGGCGGCGCTGGCCGATTTGTCCAAGACCTGGCAGGCGGCGCGGCTGGGCGGTGAGCTGCAGCTGAACATCCCGCAGCTGGCGCGCCAGGGCAAGGATGTCAGCGGGGCGGTGCAGATTGCTTGGCGCGGCGCGTCGTCGCCGCTGACCACGGTGCTGCCGTTCGGCAGCTACCAGCTGGACGTCGCCGGCACCGGCCAGGGGCTGAGTCTGAACCTGTCCACGCTGGAAGGGCCGCTGATGCTCAGCGGCCAGGGCGCGTTGCCGGCCGGCGGCGCTTTCCACATGGCCGGCACCGCGGACAGCCCGCAGGACAAGTACGATGCGTTGAAGCCCCTGATGCTGATGCTGGGCCAACCGGCCGGCCCGACCAGCGTCAGCTGGCAGGTGAAGCCGGGCATGTGACGTTTTTTGAAAAAAGGCGCCTTGCGTATTGTGCAAGCGCAAAATGCGCGGTACTATAGAAAGGTTTAACCAAACGGGACAGGCGCGAGGCGCCGAGTCCCGTTATTCACATAAGAATTTTGAAAATCCCAGGGTGTACAACGAAACCGGCTCAGCCGGTTTTTGTGTAAGCGCCCGAGCAATGCAACAGGAGCCAGCCAGTGTCAAACCTCCCCGCAATCCTTGTCTTGGCTGACGGCACGCTTTTCAGAGGTAGTGCTATCGGTGCCGCCGGCCACACGGTCGGCGAGGTGGTATTCAATACCGCCATCACCGGTTACCAGGAGATCCTGACGGACCCCTCCTATACCAGGCAGATCGTCACACTCACTTATCCGCACATCGGCAATGTCGGCGCGAATTCGGAAGACACCGAATCCAGCGCCGTTTTTGCATCCGGGCTGATCATTCGCGATCTGCCGCTGTTGCACAGCAACTTCCGCGCCGAAGATTCGCTGTCCGATTACCTGAAGAAACACAAGCTGGTGGCGATCGCCGACATCGACACCCGCAAGCTGACCCGCATCCTGCGCGAGAAGGGCGCCCAGGCCGGCTGCATCATGGCCGGCGACATCGACGAAGCCAAGGCCCTGGAGCTGGCGCGCGGCTTCGGCAGCATGGCCGGCCAGGATCTGGCCAAGGTCGTCAGCTGCCAGAAACCGTACGCCTGGACCGAGAAGCAATGGAAGCTGGGCGCGGGCTACCAGGTGCAGTCGTCCACCCGCTACCACGTCGTGGCCTACGACTTCGGCGTCAAGCACAACATCCTGCGCATGCTGGCCGAGCGCGGCTGCCAGCTGACCATCGTCCCGGCGCAGACGCCGGCCGCCGATGTGCTGGCGATGAATCCGCATGGCGTGTTCCTGTCCAACGGCCCCGGCGATCCGGAACCGTGCGACTACGCGATTGCCGCGATCCGCGACATTCTGGAGACCAAGCTGCCGGTGTTCGGCATCTGCCTGGGCCATCAGCTTCTGGGCCTGGCCACCGGCGCGCAGACTTCCAAGATGAAGTTCGGCCACCACGGCGCCAACCATCCGGTGCAGGATCTGGACAGCGGTCGCGTGATGATCACCAGCCAGAACCACGGCTTCCAGGTGGATGAAACCAGCCTGCCGGCCAACGTCCGCGTCACCCACCGCTCGCTGTTCGACGGCACGGTGCAGGGCATCGCGCTGACCGACCGCCCGGCGTTCTCGTTCCAGGGCCACCCGGAAGCGAGCCCGGGGCCCGAGGACGTGGCCTACCTGTTCGACCGCTTCATCGCGGCGATGGCGGAACGGAAGTAAGGCGGGATAGCGATATGTTGGGCATTACCGACCTTGCCACCTACCTGATCGGCACGCTGATCGTGATCCTGCTGCCGGGGCCGAACGCCATGTACGTGCTGTCGGTGGCGGCGCAGCGCGGCAAGCGCGCCGGCTTCGCCGCCGCCGGCGGCGTGGTCAGCGGCGACTTCATCCTGATGACGCTGGCGGCCACCGGCGCGGCCGGCCTGCTGCAGGCCAACCCGGCGCTGTTCGCGGTGGTCAAGTACATCGGCGGCGGCTATCTGGCCTGGCTGGGCGTCAACATGCTGAAGTCGGGCATCCTGGCCTGGCGCCGTGCGCGCCGAGGCGACGAGTCGCCGGCCAAGGCGTCGGCGCTGTCCGGCGGCCATCCGTACCGCAAGGCGCTGCTGATCAGCCTGATGAACCCGAAGGCCATCCTGTTCTTCGTGTCGTTCTTCGTGCAGTTCGTCGATCCGGCCTATCCGCATCCGGCGGTCACCTTCGCCGCGCTGGGCGCCATCGTCCAGTGCTGCAGCATCGCCAACCTGTCGATGCTGATCCTGCTGGGCGACAAGCTGGCCGCGGCCTTTCGCCGCCGCCGCAAGCTGACGGCGGCGCTGGGCGGCTCGGTGGGCGCGGTGTTCGTCGGATTCGGCGCCAAGCTGGCGGCGGCCAGCCTGTAAGGTCGAAAGCAAACATGCCGCGCCGCCGGGGAGGGGGCGCGGCCGGAAAAATACAAGTCATCAAAGAGTAGAAGCCATGCCAAAGCGTACCGACATCAAAAGCATTCTGATCATTGGCGCCGGCCCGATCGTCATCGGCCAGGCCTGCGAGTTCGACTACTCCGGCGCCCAGGCCTGCAAGGCGCTGCGCGAGGAAGGCTACAAAGTCATCCTGGTCAACTCCAACCCGGCCACCATCATGACCGACCCGGACATGGCCGATGTCACCTACATCGAGCCCATCAGCTGGCCGGTGGTGGAAAAGATCATCGCCAAGGAGCGTCCGGACGCCATCCTGCCGACCATGGGCGGCCAGACCGCGCTGAATTGCGCGCTGGACCTGGCCAAGCACGGCGTGCTCGAAAAATATAAAGTCGAGCTGATCGGCGCCACCGAAGACGCGATCGACAAGGCGGAAGACCGCGGCCGCTTTAAGGAGGCGATGGCCAAGATCGGCCTGTCCTGCCCGCTGTCCTTCGTCTGCCACACCATGGAAGAGTCGCTGGAGGCGCAGGCCAAGGTGGGTTTCCCCACGCTGATCCGCCCGTCCTTCACCATGGGCGGCTCCGGCGGCGGCATCGCCTACAACAAGGAAGAGTTCCTGGCGATCTGCGAGCGCGGCTTCGAGGCTTCCCCCACCCATGAGCTGCTGATCGAGCAGTCGGTGCTGGGCTGGAAGGAATACGAGATGGAAGTCGTTCGCGACAAGAACGACAACTGCATCATCATCTGTTCGATCGAAAACTTCGACCCGATGGGCGTGCACACCGGCGACTCCATCACCGTGGCGCCGGCGCAGACGCTGACCGACAAGGAATACCAGATCATGCGCAACGCCAGCTTGGCGGTGCTGCGCGAGATCGGCGTGGATACCGGCGGCTCCAACGTGCAGTTCGCCACCAATCCGGCCACCGGCGAGATGATCGTCATCGAAATGAATCCGCGCGTCAGCCGTTCCTCCGCGCTGGCGTCCAAGGCCACCGGCTTCCCGATCGCCAAGATCGCCGCCAAGCTGGCGGTGGGCTTCACGCTGGACGAACTGAAGAACGACATCACCGGCGGCGCCACCCCGGCTTCGTTCGAGCCGTCCATCGACTACGTGGTCACCAAGATTCCGCGCTTCGCCTTCGAAAAATTCCCGCAGGCCGACGACCGCCTGACCACCCAGATGAAGTCGGTGGGCGAGGTGATGGCCATGGGCCGCACGCTGCAGGAATCGATGCAGAAGGCGCTGCGCGGCCTGGAGACCGGCCTGTCCGGCTTCGACTCGGTGACCTCCGACGAAGCCGCCATCCGCCACGAGCTGGGCGCGCCGGGACCGGAGCGCATCCTGTACGTGGCCGACGGCTTCCGCATCGGCATGAGCCGCGACGACATTCACGCGGTCAGCAAGATCGATCCGTGGTTCCTGGCCCAGATCGAGGACATCATCGGCGAGGAGCGGGCGCTGGCCGGCCGCAAGATCGAGGACATGGACTACGCCGAGCTGCGTCGCCTGAAGCGCAAGGGCTTCTCCGACCGCCGTCTGGGCGAGCTGCTGGCTTCGGACCAGGCCGCGGTGCGCGCCAAGCGCTGGGCGCTGAACCTGCACCCGGTGTACAAGCGCGTCGACACCTGCGCCGCCGAATTCGCCACCAACACCGCCTACATGTACTCGAGCTACGAGGAGGAGTGCGAGTCCAATCCGTCCGACCGCAAGAAGGTGATGGTGCTGGGCGGCGGGCCCAACCGCATCGGCCAGGGCATCGAGTTCGACTACTGCTGCGTGCATGCGGCATTGAGCCTGCGCGAATCCGGCTTCGAGACCATCATGGTCAACTGCAACCCGGAAACCGTGTCCACCGACTACGACACCTCCGACCGCCTGTACTTCGAGCCGCTGACGCTGGAAGACGTGCTGGAGATTTGCCGCATCGAAAAACCGTTCGGCGTCATCGTGCAATACGGCGGCCAAACCCCGCTGAAACTGGCGCGCGCGCTGGAGGCCAACGGCGTGCCCATCATCGGCACCTCGCCCGACATGATCGACGCCGCCGAGGACCGCGAGCGCTTCCAGAAGCTGCTGAACGAGCTGGGCCTGAAGCAGCCGCCGAACCGCACCGCGCGCGCGCCGGCCGAGGCGATGAAGCTGGCCGACGAAATCGGCTACCCGCTGGTGGTGCGCCCGTCTTATGTGCTGGGCGGCCGCGCGATGGAGATCGTCCATGAGCCCGCCGATCTGGAGCGCTACATGCGCGAGGCGGTCAAAGTGTCGAACGACAGCCCGGTGCTGCTGGACCGCTTCCTCAACGACGCCATCGAGGTGGACGTCGACTGCGTGTCCGACGGCGAAACCGTGGTGATCGGCGGCATCATGCAGCACGTGGAGCAGGCCGGCGTCCACTCCGGCGACTCTGCCTGCTCGCTGCCGGCCTACAGCCTGTTCCCGGCGCTGCAGGACGAAATCCGCCGCCAGACCGAGGCGATGGCCCGCGCGCTGAACGTGGTCGGCCTGATGAACGTGCAGTTCGCGATCCAGGGCGAGACCATCTATGTGCTGGAAGTGAACCCGCGCGCTTCGCGCACGGTGCCCTTCGTCTCCAAGGTGACCTCCGCGCCGCTGGCCAAGATCGCCGCCCGCGCGATGGCCGGCATCAGCCTGGCCGAGCAGGGCTTCACCAAGGAGGTGATCCCGCCGTTCTACGCGGTGAAGGAAGCCGTATTCCCCTTCATCAAGTTCCCCGGCGTGGACACCATCCTGGGACCGGAGATGAAGTCCACCGGCGAAGTGATGGGCGTCGGCAAGACTTTCGCCGAGGCCTACGTCAAGGCGCAGCTGGGCGCGGGCGACCGCCTGCCCAAGAGCGGCAAGGTGTTCCTGTCGGTGCGCGACTCCGACAAGAACGGCGTCGTCGACGTGGCGCGCGAGCTGCAGCGCCTGGGTTTCGGCGTCTGCGCGACGCGCGGCACCGCCAGACACCTGGCCGATGCCGGTCTGATCGTGCAGGTGGTGAACAAGGTGAACGAGGGCCGTCCGCACATCGTCGACATGATCAAGAACGGCGAAGTGGACCTGGTGATCAATACCGTGGACGAGCAGCGCACCGCGATCCAGGACAGCCACTCCATCCGCCGCTCCGCGCTGCAGGCGCGCGTGCCGCAGTACACCACGCTGTCCGCCGCCAAGGCGGTGTGCGTGGGCCTGAAGCACGCTGAATCCTTCGATGTGTACAGCGTGCAGCAGCTGCACGCGCAGATCGCCGGCTGAAAGGGAGTGGCCGCCGGTAGGCTTTGATGCGGAAGCGATTTGCCGTTACAATTCCGCTCAAACCCGCTCGCGCAAGCCGCCGTCCCGTACGGCGGCTTGCGCTTTTGATGAAGGCGGACAACCGCCTGTGGAGAATACTGTAATGATCAAAGTCCCGTTGACTGTACGCGGCGCCGAGCTTCTGAAGGAAGAGCTGCAACGCTTGAAGAGCGTGGAGCGCCCGTCGGTGATCGAGGCGATCGCCGAAGCCCGCTCTCATGGCGACCTGTCGGAAAATGCCGAGTACGACGCGGCCAAGGAACGCCAGGCCTTCGTCGAAGGCCGCATCGCCGAGCTGGAAGGCAAGCTGTCCAATGCCGTGATCATCGATCCGTCCGAGCTGGACGCCGACGGCCGCGTGGTGTTCGGCGCCACGGTCGATCTGATGGACCTGGAAACCGAAGAGAGCGTCACCTACCAGATCGTCGGCGACGACGAGGCCGACATCAAGGTGTGCAAGGTATCGGTCAATTCGCCGATCTCGCGCGCGCTGATCGGCAAGGAAGCCGGCGACGTGGCCGAAGTGGTGGCCCCGGGCGGCATCCGCGAGTACGAAGTGCTCGACGTCAAATACATCTGATCCAGACCGCGCGGCCTTGACCGCGCGTTTTTCATCGGCCGCGTCTGTTGCCGAGCATGGGGGTGAAAATGGACGGCTTGCGTGCAGTGGCCAAGACCTTGTGGATTGGCGGTTTGTGGGTGATCGGCCTGATTGTGGCGCCGGTGCTGTTCAAGTCTCTGGACGCGGCGACTGCCGGCATGGTGGCGGGGCGGCTGTTCGCGGCCATTGCCTGGGTTGGACTGGTGTGCGGGGTGTTCCTGCTGGTCGACCAGGTATGGCGCAACGGGGTGGCGGGCCTGAAACAGGGGGCGTTCTGGCTGATCGTCGGCATGCTGGCCTGCACGTTGATCAACCAGTTCGGCGTCGCGCCTATCATCGTCACCTTGAAGCAGCAGATGAATCACGCGGCCGAAGGGCTGTTCGGCGGCGGTTTCGCCACTTGGCACGCGATTTCCAGCCTGATCTACCTGGTGCAGAGCGTGTTGGGCCTCGCCTATGTCTGGCGCAGCGAGTGACGGGTCAATAAAAAAGCGGCGGCCAGGCCACCGCTTTCAGGCGGCCGACGGCAGGCATCGGGACGATTTTGCAGGAGCCGGCAAAGCCGGGCCTCTCCATGGAGGCGCTTGAGCTGGCAGCCTGTCTTGCGACTTTCCGTCTCCCGTCTTGCCCGGCAAGGAGCCTCGCTGCGCGGGAAACAAAAAAAGCGGTGGTTCAGCCACCGCTTTTTTTCATCCGACAGGCGGGAGGGCTCAGCCCTTCATCGCTTGCTTGTTCTTCGGCAGCGTGATGCACGCCTTGTCGCTGGGACGCCACAGCACCAGCAGCTTGCCGATGTGCTGCACCGGGGCGCAGCCCAGTTCTTCGCAGATCTGCTCGAACATGGCGATGCGGGCTTCGCGGTCGTCGCCCTGCACGCGCACCTTGATCAGTTCGTGGGCGTCCAGGCTGATGGCGATCTCGCGCACCACGGCCTCGGTCAGGCCGTTGTTGCCCACCATCACCACCGGGTCGATGCCGTGCGCCAGACCCTGCAGGTACTTGCGCTGAAACGGCTTGATGTCAATTTTCATGGAAACATGGAATTCAAAGCAAAACGCGATTCTACTAGAATTTGGCTCCAGGCCCAAAGTTTGGGGCTGAAATAACCGAAAAACAACAGGATAGCGCGCCGCCCGGCGCGCATCGGCTATCCTGACGATTGAACCGACAGAAAGCACCGCCGCGTATGGCAAGAAGCAAGAGCAGCAACAGCTGGTTGCAGGAGCACGTCAACGATCCCTATGTGAACATGGCGCAAAAGGACGGCTACCGCGCCCGGGCAGCCTACAAGCTGCTGGAAATCAACGACAAGGACAAGCTGATCCGCCCCGGCACCGTGCTGGCCGACCTGGGCTCCACGCCCGGCAGCTGGTCGCAGGTGGCCGCGCGCCTCGTCGGCGACTCGGGCAAGGTGTTCGCGCTGGACATCCTGGAAATGGACCCGGTGCCCGGCGTCGATTTCATCCAGGGCGACTTCCGCGAGGAAGAGGTTTTGCGCGAATTCGAGCAATTGCTGGGCGGACGCGAGCTCGACCTTGTAATTTCGGATATGGCGCCCAATATGTCAGGCATGAGCGCCATCGACCAGGCCAGGAGTTTCCTGCTATGCGAGCTGGCGTTGGAATTTGCGCGCGATCATTTGAAACCCGGCGGACATTTTCTCGTCAAAGTGTTCCAGGGAAGCGATTTTCAATCCTATCTCAAGTCCATGCGAGAGCTGTTCGACGAGGTGGTGACGCGCAAGCCCAAGGCGTCGCGGGACCGTTCCAGTGAAATCTATCTGCTGGGCAAGGGTCGCCGCTGACATAAAAGGGCGCGCAGCGTACAATCGTAGCCATTCAATACAAGCAACCAAAAAGTCAGGGCACAGAGGAGTCCGCTACTCGTGAACAATATCGGCAAAAACATCGCCATCTGGGTGATCATCGGCTTGGTTCTGATGACCGTCTTCAATCAGTTCAACAAGCGCCAGGACACCCAGAACCAGCTCGAATACTCGCAGTTCGTCAGCGATGTCGAGTCGGGCAAGGTGCAATCCCTGACCATCGAAGGGCACCCGCTGCGCGGCCAGTGGCTGAAAGGCAAGCTGACCGACGGCACCGCGTTCTCCACCTTCGCGCCGTATGACCCGCAGCTGGTCGACGACCTGATCAAGAACAACGTGCGCTTCTCCGCCAAGCCGGAAGAAGAGCCGTCGATGCTGATGAGCATCTTCATCAGCTGGTTCCCGATGTTGCTG
The DNA here is from genome assembly GCF_055181315.1 of Chromobacterium sp. Ag138. Lineage (NCBI taxonomy): Bacteria > Pseudomonadati > Pseudomonadota > Betaproteobacteria > Neisseriales > Chromobacteriaceae > Chromobacterium > Chromobacterium sp. Ag138. Next base: position 2,119,814 of record NZ_JBUPWA010000001.1, on the reverse strand, counting down.
CTGATCGGCGTGTGGGTGTTCTTCATGCGCCAGATGCAGGGCGGCGGCAAGGGCGGCGCGTTCTCGTTCGGCAAGAGCAAGGCGCGCATGCTGGACCAGGACGCCAACACCGTGGTGTTCGCCGACGTGGCCGGCTGCGACGAGGCCAAGGAAGAGGTGAAGGAGATTGTCGACTATCTGCGCGATCCTTCCCGCTATCAGAGCCTGGGCGGCCGCATTCCGCGCGGCATCTTGCTGGCAGGCAGCCCCGGCACCGGCAAGACGTTGCTGGCCAAGGCCATCGCCGGCGAGGCCAAGGTGCCGTTCTTCAGCATCTCCGGCTCGGACTTCGTTGAAATGTTCGTCGGCGTGGGCGCGGCCCGCGTGCGCGACATGTTCGAGCAGGCGAAGAAGAACTCGCCGTGCATCATCTTCATCGACGAGATCGACGCGGTCGGCCGTCAGCGCGGCGCCGGTCTCGGCGGCGGCAACGACGAGCGCGAGCAGACGCTGAACCAGCTCTTGGTGGAGATGGACGGCTTCGACACCAATTCCACGGTGATCGTGATCGCCGCCACCAACCGTCCGGACGTGCTGGACCCGGCGCTGCAGCGCCCGGGCCGCTTCGACCGCCAGGTGATCGTGCCGCTGCCGGATATCCGCGGCCGCGAGCAGATCCTGAACGTGCACATGCGCAAGGTGCCGATCGCCGCCGACGTCAACGCCGAGGTGATCGCGCGCGGCACGCCGGGCTTCTCCGGCGCCGACCTCGCCAACCTGATCAACGAGGCCGCCCTGTTCGCCGCCCGCCGCAACAAGCGCCTGGTGGACATGGAAGACCTGGAGTCCGCCAAGGACAAGATCATGATGGGCGCCGAGCGCCGCAGCATGGTGATGACCGAGGAAGAAAAGCGCAACACCGCCTACCACGAGTCCGGCCACGCAGTCGTCGCCAAGCTGCTGCCGAAGTCCGATCCGGTGCACAAGGTCACCATCATTCCGCGCGGCCGCGCGCTGGGTGTGACCATGCAGCTGCCGGAGCAGGACCGCTTCGCCTACGACCGCGGCTACCTGATGGACCGTCTGGCCATCCTGTTCGGCGGCCGCATCGCCGAAGAGCTGTTCATGAACCAGATGACCACCGGCGCCAGCAACGACTTCGAGCGCGCGACGCAGATGGCGCGCGACATGGTCACCCGCTACGGCATGTCCGACAAGCTGGGCCCGATGGTGTACGGCGAAAACGAGGGCGAAGTGTTCCTCGGCCGCTCCATCACCACCCACAAGAACCTGTCCGAAGCCACGCTGCAGCAGGTGGATGCCGAAATCCGCCGCATCATCGACGAGCAGTACGCGCTGGCGCGCCGCCTGCTGGAAGAGAACCGCGACAAGGTGGAGGCGATGACCGCCGCGCTGCTGGAGTACGAAACCATCGACGCCGAGCAGATCAACGACATCATGGAAGGCAAGCCGCCGCGTCCGCCGAAGCCGGGCTCCGGCTTCGCCGCCAAGGCGGAAGACAAGCCGGCCCAACCGGAGGAGCCGGCAGCTTCGTCGGCGACCTCGGACCCGGCTCAGGAAGTCTGATCGCCGCATCCTCCATAACCGGGCAAGCCTTCGCGGGCTTGCCCGGTTTTCTTTCCATTCCCCGCCGCGCAGGCTGGGGGCGCCAGCAACGAGAGCCATCATGAAAACCTTGCAATGCGGGCGCTTCGCGCTCGATTTGTCCCGTCCGCTGGTGATGGGCATCCTCAACGTCACGCCTGACTCCTTCTCCGACGGCGGCCGCTTCAACCGCGTCGACGACGCGCTGGCCAGAGCCGAAGCGATGCTGGCGGAAGGGGCCGATATTCTGGACATCGGCGGCGAATCGACGCGGCCCGGCGCGCCCTTCGTCAGCCCGGAGGAAGAGATGGCGCGGGTGATGCCGGTGCTGGAGAAACTGCGCGGCATCGGCGCGCCGCTGTCGCTCGACACCCGCCGCGCCGAGGTGATGCGCGAGGCGATCCAGCTCGGCGCCGTCGATCTGATCAACGACGTGTCGGCGCTGGAAGACGAGGGCGCTTTGCCGCTGGTGGCCGCCAGCCGCGCCGCGGTGTGCCTGATGCATAAGCAGGGCAACCCGGACACGATGCAGGACCGGCCCGAGTACGCCGACGTGGTGGCCGAGGTGGCCGGCTATCTGCAGCGCCGCGTCCAGCTGTGTCTGGATGCCGGCATCGCCCGCGAGCGTTTGCTGGTCGATCCGGGCTTCGGCTTCGGCAAGACGCTGGAACACAATCTGGCCTTGCTCAAACGGCTGGACGAGATCGAGCGCGCCGCCGGGGTGCCGCAGTTGGTGGGCTTGTCGCGCAAGTCCATGCTGGGCGCGATCACCGGCGAGAACGAGCCATCGGCGCGGCTGGGGGCCAGCGTCGCCGCGGCGCTGGAGTCGGCGCGGCGCGGCGCGGCGGTGATACGCGTGCACGACGTCAAGGCGACGCGGCAGGCGCTGCAACTGTGGCAGGCGTTGCGGGATTCTTGATTTGAAGCTGGTTTTTCCCCTCGTGACGATGGCAAAATGGCGGGCATCGCGCCTGTCAAGGCCTTGAACCGATACAGAGAATATTGAATGAGTCGCAAATATTTCGGCACCGATGGCGTGCGCGGCGAGGTCGGCAAATTTCCGATCACGCCCGAATTCGTGATGAAGCTGGGTTACGCGGCCGGCCGCGTGCTGGTCAACCATGACAAGGACAGCCGCCCCACGGTGCTGATCGGCAAGGACACGCGCATTTCCGGCTATATGCTGGAAGCGGCGCTGCAGGCCGGCTTCACCGCCGCCGGCGTCAACGTGTTGCTGACCGGCCCGCTGCCGACGCCGGGCATCGCCTACCTGACCCGCGCGTTGCGGCTGGAGGCCGGGGTGATGATCTCCGCCTCGCACAATCCGTTCCAGGATAACGGCATCAAGTTCTTCGCCGAAGGCGGCAACAAGCTGGACGACGCGTTGGAGCTGGAGATCGAGGCGATGCTGGAACAGCCCATGGCCACCAATCCGTCGCTGGAGCTGGGCCGCGCCCGCCGCATCGACGGCGCGGCCGAGCGCTACATCGAGTTCTGCAAGAGCACTTTCCCCAACGAGCTCAGCCTGAAGGGGCTGAAGCTGGTGGTCGATTGCGCCAATGGCGCCACCTACCATATCGCGCCCAAGGTATTCCACGAGCTGGGCGCCGAGCTGGTGGAAATCGGCTGCGAGCCCAACGGCTACAACATCAACGACAAGGTGGGCGCCACCTATCCCAAGACGCTGCAGGTGGCGGTGCTGGAACACCAGGCCGACTTCGGCATCGCGCTGGACGGCGACGGCGACCGCCTGATCATGGTGGACGCCGCCGGCCGCATCTACGACGGCGACCAGCTGATCTACGTGATCGCCAAGGCGCGCGCCGCCCGCGGGGAGCTGAAGGGCGGCGTGGTGGGCACCGTGATGACCAATATGGCGATGGAGCTGGCGCTGCAAAAGCAGGATGTGCCCTTCGGCCGCGCCAAGGTCGGCGACCGCTACGTGCTGGAAATGCTGCATGCCGACGGCTGGCAGGTGGGCGGCGAAGCGTCGGGCCACATCCTGTGCCTGGACAAGCACAGCACCGGCGACGGCATCATCTCCAGCCTGCAGGTGCTGGCGGCGGTGCAGCAGCTGGGCGCGGCCCTGGCCGACATTTGCGCCGACTGGCAGCCTTTCCCGCAGACGCTGATCAACGTCCGCCACAACGGTTGCGACTGGAAGGGCGCTTCCGCCGCGCCGCTGGCCGAGGCGGAGGCCGCGCTGAACGGCCGCGGCCGCGTGGTGCTGCGCCCGTCCGGCACCGAGCCGGTGGTGCGGGTGATGGTGGAGGCCGACGACAAGGCGCTGGCCGACACCTGGGCCAAAGCCATCGCCTCGGCGATCGAGAAGATCGCTTCCTGATCGTTCCGCGCAGCGGGTCGACAAAAATGCCAACCTGTACAGGTTGGCATTTTTTGTGCCAAAAATTTGCTATCCGATAATAATAAACTTGAATGTCATCAATCTGTGGATAGAATTGCCGCACCTCTACTCAGGATGACAAAAAGATGAGAACAATACCCGCATTCCCCCTTTCCCGCGCCGCCATCGCCGCTGCGCTGGCGCTGGCCGGTCTGCAGGCGCAGGCCGCCTGCAGCTTGCCCGACGCGCGCATCCACCAGGTCCAGGGCAATGGCCCGCAGAGCCCGATGCAGGGCAAGACGGTCGCCGTGCAGGGCGTGGTCAGCAGCCTGCTGTACGGCAAGGACGGCCCGGTCGGCTTCTTCATCCAGGAAGCGCCGCAGAACCAGGATGCCGATCCCGCCACTTCCGAGGGCATCTACGTTTACACCGGCAAGCTGGCCTTGCCGGCGCTGAGGGCCGGCGACGTGGTCGGCGTGCGCGGCAAGGTGCTGGAGTTCGGCCGCAAGGGCGACGCGCGCACCGAGACCCAGCTGCAGCCGTCGGCGGCAGCCGATGTGCAGCTGTGCGGCTACCAGGGCGAGCTGGCTCCGGTCCGCCTGCGGCTGCCCTTGAGCGGCGACGCGGCGCAGCTGGAGTCGCTGGCGGGCATGGTCGTCAAGTTCGAGCAGCCGCTGTTTGTCGTCGACAGCTACAACTACGGCCGCTACGGCGAGCTGACGCTGTCGAGCCAAGCGCGGCAGTGGGTGCCGACCCAGCTTTATCGCCCCGGCAGCGCCGAGGCCCAGGCGCTGCGCGCGGCCAATCCGCGCGACCGCCTGCTGCTGGACGACGGCAAGACCTGGCAGAACGCCGATGCCTGGCTGCCCGGGCCGGGCGGCCTGTCCGCCGCCAACACGCTGCGGGTGGGGGACCGCCTGGACGGCCTGACCGGCGTGGTGTCGTTCAGCAACGGCGCCTACCGCGTCCAGCCGCTGTACCTGCCGCAGGTTTCCGCCGCCAACCCGCGCGCGGCGGCCCCGGCGCGCAAGGCGGGCCAACTGCGGGTGGCCAGCTTCAACGTGCTCAATTTCTTCAACGGCGACGGCCTGGGCGGCGGCTTTCCGACCGAGCGCGGCGCCAAGACCCGCGACGACTTCCTGCGGCAGAAAGCCAAGATCGTCAGCGCCATCCGCCAGCTGGACGCCGACGTGCTGGGCCTGATGGAGTTGGAGAACGACGGTTTCGGGCCGCAGTCGGCGGTCAAGGAGCTGGTCGACGCGCTGAACGCCGGACAGGACGCGGACAAGCAGTACCGCTTCGTCGATCCCGGCCTGCCCAGGATCGGCACCGACGCCATCACTACCGGCATGCTCTACCGCCCGTCGCGGGTGAAGCCCGATGGCGCCGCCAAGGCGCTGACGGTGGGGGATCCGAGCAAAAACCGCCCCAGCCTGGCGCAGACCTTCGCCGCCGACGGCAAGAAGCTGACGCTGGTGGTCAACCATCTGAAATCGAAGGGCAGCAGCTGCGAGCAGGTCAAGGTGAACGGCGCGCCCGACACGGATACCGGTGACGGCCAGGGCAATTGCAATCTGACCCGCGTGCAGGCGGCGCAGGACCTGGTGCGGTGGGCGAAGCAGCGCGGCGCATCCGCCAAGGAGGGCTTGCTGGTGATGGGCGACATGAACGCCTATGCCAAGGAGGATCCGATCCGCGTCTTCGAGGATGGCGGCCTGTCCAACCTGCTGGCGCGTTTCCAGAAAGATGCTTATTCCTATGTCTACCAGGGCGAGTCCGGCAACCTCGACCACGCGCTGGCCGACGCCTCGCTGACGAAATGGGTGGCAGTGGCCGGCGAATGGCACATCAACGCCGATGAGCCGACCGCGCTGGAATACGGCAGCGAGTTCAAATCCGCTTCCCAGCGGCAGAACTACTACGCGCCGGACGCCTACCGCTCGTCCGATCACGATCCCTTGTACGTCGACCTGCAACTGGTGCCGATCGCCGGCGCGGATGAGCTGGCGCTGGGCATGCTGGGGCTGACGGGTCTGCTGGCCTGGCGGCGCCGCAAGTGAGGCTGCCGCCGGCCAGCCTGCTGCCGGCGCTGTTGCCGTTGCTGACGCCTTGGGGCGAAGCGGCGCGGCGCTGGTTGTTCGATCCGGCCGCCGGCGGCGAGTGGTGGCGGGCCTTCACCGCCAGCTGGGTGCACGCCGACTGGCGGCACGCGGCATTGAACAGCGCCAGCCTGCTGTTGCTGGCTGGCCTGGGCGGCCGGCGCGCGGCCTGGCCGCTGTGCGCGCTGGCGCTGTTGCTGCCCTGGCTGATCGCGCTGCAGCAGCTGGCCTTGCCCGAGCCTCAGCCGTATCTCGGCGCGTCGGGCGTGGTGTATGGCTGGTGGGCGGCGATCGCGTGGCTGAAGCAGCGCGAAGCCACGGGCCATTGGCTGGCGGCGGCGCTGCTGCTGCGCCTGGCCTGGCAGGGGCTATGGCCTAACCTGGGGCCGGGCGGCGAGCCGGTGCTGTGGTCGGCCCATGTCGGCGGCGCCTTGCTGGCGCCGCTGCTGCTGGCCGGCCTCAGCCGAACGCGACGCGCGGCACCCGCGGCATCACCGCGCTCATCAGCTCGTAGCTGATGGTGCCGGCGGCGGCGGCCACCTTTTCGATCGGCGCGCTCGGCCCCCACAGTTCCACCCGGCTGCCGACGCCGGCCTGGGGCAGGTGGCTGATGTCTACGGTCAGCATGTCCATCGATACCCGGCCGACCAGCTGGCATGGGTGGCCGTCTATCGCCGCCGGCGCGCCGTTGGCGGCCACGCGCGGGTAGCCGTCGGCGTAGCCGCAGGCGACCACGCCGATGCGCATCGGGCGGTCGGCGATGAAGCGGCGGCCGTAGCCGATGGCGTCGCCGGGCTGCAGCTGCTGCACGGCGATGATGTCGGCCGACAGCGTCATCGCCGGCATCAGGCCGAGATCGGCGCCGGTTTCGTGCTCGAACGGCGACGCGCCGTACAGCACGATGCCGGGCCGGCCTATGTCGCCGTGGGTGTGCGGGTGGCGCAGCAGCGCCGCGGAGTTGGCGGCGCAGACCTTCAGTCCGCTGGCGACGGCCACCGGCTCGAAGCGGGCCCATTGCTCGGCGACGCCGTAATCTTCATCGGCGGTGGCGAAGTGGGTCATGACCGCGGTCAGCCGCACGCCGGGCAGCGCCTGCAACCGGGCTTGGGCGGCGGCGGCGTCTTCCGGGCGGAAGCCCAGCCGGTTCATGCCGCTGTTGACCTTCAGCCAGACTTCCACCGGGCGGTCGGCGGAACCTTTGGCCAGCCAGTCCATCTGTTGTTGTGAGTGGACGGCGCCGCCAAGGCGGTAGTCGGCCATCGCGGCGGCCTCGGCCGCATCGAACGGCCCCTCCAGCAGCGCGATGGGATGGTTGAATCCCGCTTCGCGCAGCAGCACCGCGTCTTCGATATTGAGCAGGGCAAAACCGTCGGCCAGATCGGCCAACGCCTTTGCAGTGTCCAATACGCCGTGGCCGTAGGCATTGGCCTTGATTACGGCGAATAGGCTGCGTGCCTGGGAATGCTGGCGGGTAAACAGGAAGTTGTGGCGGATGGCCGGGAGGGAAATCTCCAGCCGGATAGGGCGTGTCATGTCAAGAAAGCGTGTACGAGAGGTGTGCTATTATACACCTCCGTGCATGGACATTAGCCGCCCAGCCGCTTGATTGCGACGATTTGGAATAAAGCCGGCGGACGGAATACTAGATGGATACTCTGCAGATACTTCTCGACTTTTTCGCTGGTTACGGCTACGTGGCCGTGTTCGCGGTGCTGTTGATTTGCGGTTTCGGCGTGCCGATTCCGGAGGACATCACTTTGGTGGCCGGCGGCGTGATTTCCGGCCTGGGCTACGCCAATGTGCACTACATGTTCGTGGTCGGCATGGCGGGCGTGCTGGTCGGCGACGGCATCATGTTCCTGGCCGGGCGCATCTTCGGCCACAAGGTGCTGCGCTTCAAGCCCATCGCCCGCATCCTGACCAAGGAGCGTTTTGAGGCGGTGCAGGAGAAGTTCGAGAAATACGGCAACTGGGTGCTGTTCGTCGCCCGTTTCCTGCCCGGCTTGCGTTCCCCCATCTTCATCACCGCCGGCATGACCCGGCGCGTGTCCTACTGGCGTTTCCTGATGATGGACGGCTTCGCCGCGCTGATCTCGGTGCCGGTCTGGGTCTATCTCGGCTATTACGGCGCGGCCAACCGCGACTGGCTGATGATGATGGTGCATCGCGGCCAGGCGGGCATCCTCACCGTGGTGGCGGTGCTGCTCTTGGTGGTCGGTTTCGTCTGGTTCAAGCGCCGCCGCCTGTCCTGCGCGAAGAAGTAAGCGCGCCGCCGCATGAAAAAGGCCATCCTCTGGATGGCCTTTTTGCTGGATGGCGGAATGATCAGCCCACCTGCAGCAGCTCCACTTCGAACACCAGCGTCGCGTGCGGCGGGATCACGCCGCCGGCGCCGCGCGCGCCGTAGCCCAGTTCGGACGGGATGGTCAGCTTGCGCTTGCCGCCCACCTTCATGCCTTGCACGCCCTGGTCCCAGCCCTTGATCACGTAGCCGGCGCCCAGCTCGAAGCTGAACGGCTGCATGCGGTCCTTGCTGGAGTCGAACTTGGTGCCGTCGGTCAGCCAGCCGGTGTAGTGAACGGTGACTTCCTGGCCTGCGGCGGCTTCGGCGCCTTCGCCGACCAGCAATTCCTCGATGATCAGTTCGCTCATGCTATTTCCTTCCGGAAGAATGGTGTTGACCGCGGGATTGTAGCAGCCGGCCGGCCGATTTGTGTTTTCCCCCGCGTGGCATATAACGAAAAACAGAGCGTTCGTCTCTATTTTCCACGCGATGCAAGGGGGTGTGCCATGGATGTCACTCACCACGATGTTCCGCCCGTGCGCCCGGTGGCGCGCAAGGTGGAGCTGCGGCAGCCGCTTCTGTGGCTGAAAAGAGGGTTCCGCGACTTTCAGAAAGCGCCGGCCGATTGCCTGTTCTACGGCGCGGTGTTCGTGCTGATGGGGTATCTGCTGGGCGCCTATGTCGAGCAGGCGCCGGAGCTGGTGATCACCTTCGCCACCATCTTCCTGCTGGCCGGCCCCTTCCTGGCGATCGGCCTTTACGACATCGCCAAGCAGATGGAGGCCTTCGACGGCCATGGCCGCGTCAAACTGCTGCACAGCATGGCCGCCTGGCGCGTCAACATGCCGGGCTTCAGCCTGTACGCGGTGCTGCTGGCGGTGCTGGTGTTCGGCTGGTTCCGCGTGTCGCTGCTGATGTTCGCGCTGTTTTACGACACCGCGGCGCTGCCGAATCTGAACGAGATCGTCGCCGACGCGTTCAATCCGGACAATCTGGAATTCCTGATCGCCTACTTCGCCGTCGGCTTCCTGTTCGCCCAGCTGGTGTTCTCGGTCAGCGTCGTCGCCATTCCGCTGCTGCTGGACAAGGAAGTGGACACCATCACCGCGATGATCGCCAGCGTGCAGGCGGTGTACCGCAATCTGCTGACGATGGGCATCTGGGCCGCTATCATAGTCGCGATGACGGTGGTGGGCTTCGTCACCTATTACCTGGGCCTGATCATCATCATGCCGGTGCTGGCGCTGGCCAGCTGGCATGCCTATCGGGATTTGATCACCTTCGAGAGATGACCGCCAAGCAATGACTCATAACGTCGTATTTCTTGACCGGGACAGCTTGCCTGCCCCGGTTCCCGTTTTTGGCTTTCCCGTTCATTACCGCGAATATCCGGCGACCGCCGCCCATGAGGTCGCGGCCCACGCCGCCGAGGCCGACGTGGTGATCAGCAACAAGGTGCCCCTGTCGCGCGAGACGATAGCAGGACTGCCGAACCTCAAGCTGATCGCCATCGCGGCCACCGGCTACAACCATGTCGATCTGGAGGCCTGCCGCGAGCGCGGCGTCGCGGTGTGCAATATCCGCCATTACGGCGATCACACCGTCGCCGAGCACGCGTTCATGCTGATGATGGCCTTGATGAAGAACCTGCCGGCCTATCAGCGCGACGTCGCCGCCGGCGTCTGGAGCCAGTCCCGGCAGTTTTGCCATTTCGGCGCGCCGATACGCGAGGTGCGCGGCGCGACGCTGGCCATCGTCGGCAGCGGCGGCATCGGCAGCCGGCTGGCCGAGATGGCGCGCGCCTTCGGCATGGAGGTGGTGTTCGCCGAGCGCAAGGGCGCAGGGGAGGCCAGGGAGGGAAGGGTTCCGTTCGCCGAGGCGCTGGCGCGCGCCGACGTGGTGTCGCTGCACTGTCCGCTGACCGACGAGACCCGCGGCATGATCGCCCAGCCGGAGCTGATGACGATGAAGCCGGGCGCCATCCTGATCAATACCGCGCGCGGCGGCCTGGTCGATGAGGCCGATCTGGTGGCGGCGCTGAAATATGGGCAGCTGGGGGGGGCGGGTTTCGATGTGCTGGGCAGCGAGCCGCCGTCGCCGGACAATCCGCTGCTGAAGGCGCGTTTGCCCAATCTGATCGTCACCCCTCACGTGGGCTGGGCCAGCGGAGAGGCGATGAGACGCTTGGCCGCGCAGTTGGTCTCCAATATCGAAGCGTTCGCGCGCGGCGAGAGGGTAAACCGTTTGATTTAATTAGTAATAAGAAATTTTATGATATCGCTTGGCATTCTTTAGCGGATAGTCAGCTTGCCTTGTCATGCCTCGCTAGATTTTGTTGTTTTTGTTTAAAAAGAATTTGATTATAGTTATGTGATTGACTATTTTTCAAAGGCCCGGCCGGTTTGCCGGCCTGGGCTACCCCGCTTGTTGCACCGTGGACAGTACGCCTGCCACGGTGTTTTTTTGTCCATCGGCCGGAATCAGTCGCCGATAGCGTTGGGATTGACGCGTGGCGCGTCTTCTTCGCCCATGCCCAGCTTGCCGCGCACGCAGGTGATGTAGCGGTTGACATCGGGGCCGCCGCCGTAGCGCTGGGCATGCCAGATCATCTCGCCCAGGCATTCCATGATCTCGTGCTGGGCGCGATGCTCGTCGCCATGGCGCAGCGCCAGCTGCGCGTAAAGCGCGCGGATGCCGAAGGGCTGGTCGATGGAGCGCTGCTCGGCGATGGCAACATGCAGGCCCAGATGCAGGAAGGGGTTGGTCTCGCCCATGTCCGGGGTCCACTCCTGCTCCATGAAGGCATCCGGGTTTTCCAGGATGGGATGATACTCAGGGTGGTCTATAAGAATGGAGAGGACGATCTGTTCCAGGTCGGACAAGGTCTCGCCGGACTTGGATTTGTGCCAGGTGTCGAAGAAGAAGCGGCGGGCATCCTGGCGGCTGGGGCTGAACAACATCGATAAAGACCTCGGGCGATTGCTGGCTGGGCTCGGCGCGGGCGCGCCGCTTGAACGCAACAGGGTATCTGGGTCGCAGGCGGCTGCCATTCCGGGCTGCGGCATTATACGGGAGGGAGCTAGCCATGACCACGCTCTACGATTTTAGCGCGAAGCGGGCCGACGGCGCCGAGCAGGCGCTTTCGGCCTATGAGGGCCGGGTGGCGCTGCTGGTGAATACGGCCAGCGAATGCGGCTACACCCGGCAGTACGGCGGCCTGCAGGAGCTGCAGGACTACTTCGCCGGGCAGGATTTTGTCGTGCTCGGTTTTCCCTGCAACCAGTTCGGCGGGCAGGAGCCGGGCGGGGAGGACGAGATCGTGGCCTTTTGCCAGAGCCGTTTCGGCGTGACCTTTCCCTTGTTCGCCAAGCTGCAGGTGAACGGCGATGGCGCGCATCCGTTGTGGCGCTGGCTGACCCAGGCCGATTCCGAGCGTCCGCATCCCATCAAGTGGAACTTCACCAAGTTTCTGGTCGACGGCCGGGGGAGGGTGGTGAAGCGCTACGAGCCGGCGGTGGAGCCGCACGAGCTGGTCGACGACGTCAAGGCGCTGCTGGCGAGGTGAAAAGCGAACGGCCCGCGCAGGCGGGCCGTCGAGGGAGCCGTGGATGGCTTACTTGCGGCGGAAGACCACATCCCATACGCCGTGGCCCAGCTTGATGCCGCGGGCTTCGAACTTGGTCAGCGGCCGATAGTCCGGGCGCGGCGCGTAGCCGTCGGCGGTATTCTCCAGATCGGCATTGCCGCTCAGCACTTCCAGGATCTGGACCGCGTAGTCTTCCCAGTCGGTGGCGGCGTGGAAATAGCCGCCCGGCTTCAGCTTTCTGGCTAGTTTCTCCACCAGCGGGGCCTGGATCAGGCGGCGCTTGTTGTGGCGTTTCTTGTGCCACGGGTCCGGGAAGAAAATGTGCACGCCGTCCAGGCTGCCGTCGGCCAGCATGTTGTCCAGCACTTCCACCGCGTCGTGGCGCATCAGCCGCAGATTGCTCAGTTCCTTCTCGGCGATCAGCTTGCACAGATTGCCGACGCCGGGGCCATGCACCTCGATGCCGAGATAATCATTGCCCGGATTGGCGGCGGCGATCTCGGCGGTGGCGCCGCCCATGCCGAAGCCGATTTCCAGGATCTTGGGCGCGGCGCGGCCGAAAGCCTGCTCCAGGTCTATCGTTTCCGGACGGTACTCTATGCCCCACTTGGGCATGCCTTCGTCCATCGCCCGCTGCTGGCCTGCGGACAGATGGCCCTGGCGCAGCACAAAGCTGCGGATCGCGCGTTTGAAAGCCGGATTTTCCATTTTGCTGGTCTGCTGAAAACTCAAAAAAACCGCGATGTTACCGAATCTCGGCGTAGCTTGCGAGTATTGCCGCCCGCCGCGGCTCGTCCCGCCGCAGCGCGTCCAGATAATCGAGCACGCTGGGCCAGCGCAGACGGACGGCCAGCTCGCGCCGCATCCGGCCGTTGTCCAGGCGGCGCGATTCGGCCAGGAACGACCATTGCTGCGGCGAGACGCGCGCCTTCACTTCGCCGCGCGGCAATTGCGGCGGCACCGGCAGGCCGAGCGTTTCGCCCAGGCGGCGGTACCACAGGCTGACCGGCAGCGGCTGGTCGTCGCAGGCGTTGTAGACGCGGATGCCGCTTCTGCGGCGCAAGGCCGCCGCGCACAGCTGCGCCAGGTCGTCGGCGTGGATGTGGTTGCTCCAGCTGTCTTCGGCGTCGACGATCAAGGGCGCGGCGGCGGCGAAGCGCGACAGCGGCAGCCGCTCGTCGGCGTAGATGCCCGGCGCGCGCAGGATGGTCAACGCGCAGCCGCGGGCGATGGCGAAGCGGCGCAGCTGGGATTCCGCGTCGGCGCGGCGCAGCGCGCGATCATTGCGCGGACGGACCGCCGCGGCCTCGTCCAGCACGGCGCCGCCTGTGTCGCCATACACGCCGCTGGTGCTGATGTAGATCAATTGCTGTGGTATGCTGTTCGTTTTTGCCAGCGCGTACAACAACTTGCGCATTCTCGGGTCTGTCCGGCCATGGGCCGGCGGCGGCGCGGTCAGCAGCGCGGCGTCGGCCAGCCCGGCGAGGCGCGCCAGGCTGGGGGCATGGTCCAGATCGCCTATCAGCGGCAAAGCGCCCAGCGCGCGCCAGCGGGCGGCGGCCTCCTCGGTGCGGCACAGGGCCAATATCCGCCAGTTCCGGCGAAGCTGCGGCACGGCGCGCCTGGCGACATCGCCGGCGCCGATGACAAGTAAAGTACGCATGGTGTGCATTTTAGCCAGAATTCGGGATTGAGAAACGATTATGACTTGCCAGGTGAAAGTGCTCCCCAGCGGGCATGCATTCAGTGTCGAAGCGCACGAGACCATTCTTGAGGCCGCGCTGCGCCAGGGCGTGGGCCTGCCCTACGGCTGCCGCGACGGGGCGTGCGGAGCCTGCAAAGGCAAAGTGCTGGAAGGCGAGGTGAGCCAGGACGGCTTCCAGGAAAAGGCGCTGTCCGCCGCCGAGCGCGCGCAGGGCATGGCCTTGTTCTGCTGTGCGAAGCCGCAAGGCGACATCAGCATCGAGGCGCGCGAAGTGACCGGCATCGGCGACATCCAGATCAAGACGCTGCCGTGCCGGGTCGAAACGATAGAGAAGATCCACGATGTGGCGGTGCTGAAGCTGAAGCTGCCGGTATCCGAGCGTTTGCAGTTCCGCGCCGGCCAGTACATCGATATCCTGATGAAGGACGGCAAAAAGCGCAGCTTCTCGATCGCCAACGCGCCGCACGACGATTCCTTCCTGGAACTGCACATCCGCAATCAACCTGGCGGTTCGTTCTCCGAATACGTGTTCCATCAGATGAAGGAGCGCGAGATCATGCGCTTCAAGGGGCCGATGGGTTCCTTCTTCCTGCGCGAGGAGTCGGACAAGCCCATCGTGCTGATCGCCAGCGGCACCGGCTTCGCGCCGGTCAAGGGCATCATCGAGCATGCGATCCATCACGGCATCACCCGGCCGATGAAGTTCTACTGGGGCGCCCGCACCAAGGCTGACCTGTACATGGCGGAACTGGCCGAGGGCTGGGCCGCCGCGCACCCGCACATCAGCTATGTTCCTGTGCTGTCGGAGGCGTTGCCGGAAGACAACTGGACCGGCCGTACCGGATTCGTGCACCAGGCGGTGCTGGAAGACTTCGCCGATCTGTCGGGTTGCCAAGTCTACGCCTGCGGCGCGCCAGTGATGGTGGAGGCGGCCCACGGCACCTTCATCCGCGAGCGCGGCCTGCCGGAAGACGAGTTCTTCTCCGACGCCTTCTTCCTGGCCAAGGATATGGGCGGCGGCAAGTAAACAGTACAAACCTTTGATCTGTATGCAAAAAGCCCCCGGCTCGCGCCGGGGGCTTTTTATTTGCCTTGCATCAAGTCGCCGGGATGGCCGGTTTGATTTGGGTCAATTCCATTGTTGGCTAAGTGGTTATTATGTCGATGGCAAGTCAATTGAAACCGCATGCCGGTAGGAGGGAACCATGGAGTTGCTGACCCTATTGTTGGCCGACGATGTCGGCCGTCTGAGCCTGTTGACTATCGTGGTCGCCACCGTGGTGGCTTTCGGGGCTTTGTGGGTGATTTTCCGGAACATGAACAAGCCGGGCAAGTAAGGATTATCCCTGTCGTTTTCAGTATTTCCTCTTGATGTGTGTGTTGGCGGATACGGTGGTGGGCCGTATCCGTTTTTTTTCGCCCGTCTGGGCTGGTTTTTGTTCTGCATCAGACTATTTCCGCTTCGGGCTTTCTCTCCCGCTTCTCCTTTCTATGCTTAAGAGCCGCTCGCAAAACCTGGCGGAACATCCGGGCCGCGCAGGATTGGCAGTTCGTCTGCGGCGCTGAGCGCGCGTTTCCGCCGCTCCGGATTCGGCAGTCCATGACGCCTTAATGCAAGCCTTGGTCGCATTCCCCGGAAGTCGCCGAATTGATGCCTGGGCCTGCTTGATGCAAATCAACCTAACAACCGACACCGCTGGAAAGCCTTGTTTTTCGGGGTATACCATAATTTCAGATGATAAGAATTTAATAATGTAATGCTCGGTTTACATCCCAGATCGGAGAACGAAAATGTCCACTGAAACTGCAACTCAAGCCGGCTTGGCCGAGGGCGCGTCGCCCAGGCTGAAGCTGGGCGCGCTGACGGCGCTGGTCGTCGGCTCCATGATAGGCGGCGGCATCTTCTCGCTGCCGCAGAACATGGCGGCCGGTGCCGGCGCGGGCGCCATCCTGATTGGCTGGGCCATCACCTTCGTCGGCATGCTGGCGCTGGCCTTCGTGTTCCAGATGCTGGCCTCGCGCAAGCCGGAAGTGTCCGGCGGCGTGTACGGATACGCCAAGGCCGGCTTCGGCGACTACATGGGCTTCAACTCGGCCTGGGGTTACTGGATCTCGGCCTGGATCGGCAACGTCTCCTATTTTGTGGTGATGTTCTCGGCGCTGGGCTTTTGGGTGCCGGCCTTCGGCGACGGCAATACGCCCATCGCCATCGCCTGCGCGTCGGTGGTGCTGTGGAGCCTGCACTTCCTGGTGCTGCGCGGCGTGCACGGCGCTGCCTTCATCAATACCGTCACCACCATCGCCAAGCTGGTGCCGCTGGCGCTGTTCATCCTATTGATCGTGTTCGCCTTCAAGGTCGATACCTTCAGCCTGGACTTCTGGGGCAGCGCCAAGCTCGGCTCCATCGTCGACCAGGTGAAGAGCACCATGCTGGTGACGGTGTGGGTGTTCATCGGCATCGAGGGCGCGTCGATGTTCTCCGGCCGCGCCGAGAGCATGAAGGATGTGGGCAAGGCCACCGTGATCGGCTTCCTGTTGACCATCGCGCTCTTGGTCGCGGTATCGGTGCTGTCGCTGGGCGTGATGACTCAGACTGAACTGGCCGCGCTGAAGAATCCATCCACCGCCTACGTGCTGCAGAAAGCCTTCGGCACCTTCGGCGCCAACCTGATGAACGCGGGCCTGGTGATCTCCGTCGGCGGCGCGCTGCTGGCCTGGACCTTGCTGGCCGCCGAAGCGCCTTACCTCGCCGGCAAGGACGGCGTGATGCCCAAGGTGTTCGGCACCGTCAACGGCAACGACACTCCGGCCGCCTCGCTGTGGCTCACCAACGGCCTGATCCAGCTGTTCCTGCTGATCACGCTGAAGAGCTCGGCCGGCTACCTGGCGCTGCTGTCGCTGGCCACCTCGATGATTCTGATTCCCTACCTGCTGTGCGCCGGCTATTCCCTGCTGGTGGCCAAGCGCGGCGAGGGCTACGCCCAGGGCGAAAGCACCGCCAAGGAATTTTGGACCGCCGCGCTGGCCACACTGTATGGCGCCTGGCTGATCTACGCCGCCGGTCCCAAGTATCTGTTCCTGTCCATGGTGCTGTACGCGCCGGGCCTGCTGTTCTACCTGTGGGCCAAGAAAGAGCAAGGCCGCAAGCCGTTCAACCTGATCGAAGCCGTACTGGCCGCCATCGTGGTGGTGCTGGCCCTGATCGCGGTCTACATGCTGGCGACCGGTCAGATCGGCCTGTAAGCGAAAGATTTTGAAACCAGTGGGGGCGGATGCCCGCCCCCGAAGTCAGACAAGACTCAAGGAGTAGCGTTATGACCAAGTTTGGTGTTCATTCTGAATGCGGCAAGTTGCGCACCGTGATGGTGTGCCGTCCCGGCCTCGCCCACAAGCGCCTGACCCCCGACAATTGCCATGACCTGCTGTTCGACGACGTGATCTGGGTGGAGCGCGCGCAGAAGGACCACGCCTACATGGTCGAGCAGATGCGCGCCCGCGGCATCGAAGTGATCGAAGTGCACGACGCGCTGGCCAAGGTGCTGGATGACAAGGCCGCCCGCAACTGGATCCTGGACCGCAAGGTCAAGGCCGACAACGTGGGCATCGGCATGCTGTCCGACCTGCGCAGCTGGCTCAACGAAATGCCGTCGTCGCAGCTGGCCGACCACCTGGTGGGCGGCATCGCCAAGTTCGAGTTGCCGTTCGACCCGAAAGGCCTGTTCGGCGGCTACCTGGACCGCTCCGACTTCGTGCTGCCTCCGGTGCCGAACAGCCTGTTCCAGCGCGACCCGTCTTGCTGGATCTACGAAGGCGTGACGCTGAACCCGATGTACTGGCCGGCCCGCCGCCAGGAAACGCTGATCCTGCAATCGATCTACCAGTTCCACCCGTACTTCGCCGGCAAGGTCAACATCTGGTGGGGCGGCTGCGATACCGATCACGGCCCGGCCACGCTGGAGGGCGGCGACGTGATGCCGATCGGCAACGGCGTGGTGCTGATCGGCATGGGCGAGCGCACCAGCCCGCAGGCGGTGGTGCAGGTGGCCAAGCGCGTGCTGCACCGCGAGGGCGGCGCCCGTCGCGTGATCGCCTGCCAGATGCCCAAGTCCCGCGCGGCGATGCACCTGGACACCGTGTTCAGCTTCCTCGACATCGACCTGCTGTCGGTATTCCCGGACGTGGTGGATGAAATCACCTGCACCAGCATGTACGCCGGCGACCGCGAAGGCGAGATCGTCTTCGAACGCCACGAAGGCGTGAAGCTGGTGGACGTGGTGCGCGAGGCGCTGAATCTGAAGGAAATCCGCGTGATCCAGACCGGCGGCGATGCCTACCAGCGCGAACGCGAGCAATGGGACGATGGCAACAACGTGGTGGCGCTGGACCGCCGCGTGGTGGTGGCCTACGACCGCAACACCTACACCAACCGCCTGATGCGCGAGCACGGGGTGGAAGTGATCGAGATCCCGGCCTCCGAACTGGGCCGCGGCCGCGGCGGCGGCCACTGCATGACCTGCCCGATCATCCGCGACGAAGTGAAGGTGTAAGGCGGTTTGCCCCGGGCGGCGAGGCCGGCCGGGGCTGAAAATACTCATTTGGTTTGTTTGCAAAAAGACAGGTTGACCGTCGCTTCCACGGGAGCGGCGGCCCGCTTGCCCAGACTCTAATCAGGAGCAACATCATGGCTTTCAATCTGCGCAACCGTAACTTCCTCCGCATGCTGGACTTCACCCCGCGCGAAATCCGCTACATGCTCGACCTGGCCCGCGACCTGAAGCGCGCCAAGTACTCCGGCACCGAACAGCAGCACCTGAAGGGCAAGAACATCGCCCTGATCTTTGAAAAGACTTCCACCCGCACCCGCTGCGCCTTCGAAGTGGCCTGCTACGACCAGGGCGCCAACGTCACCTACCTCGGACCGTCCGGCTCGCAGATCGGCATCAAGGAATCGATGAAGGACACCGCCCGCGTGCTGGGCCGCATGTACGACGCCATCGAATACCGCGGCTTCGACCAGCACATGGTGGAAACCGAGCTGGCCAAGTTCGCCGGCGTGCCGGTGTACAACGGCCTGACCGACGAATGGCACCCGACCCAGATGCTGGCCGACGTGCTGACCATGTGGGAAAACAGCGACAAGCCGATCTCGCAGATCAGCTACACCTACCTGGGCGACGCCCGCAACAATATGGGCAACTCGCTGCTGGTGATCGGCGCCAAGCTGGGCATGGACGTCCGCATCGGCGCGCCCAAGCACCTGTGGCCGGCCGACGAGCTGGTGGCCGAGTGCCGCGAGATCGCCGTCAAGACCGGCGCCCGCATCACGCTGACCGAAGACGCCAAGGTCGCGGTCAAGGGCACCGACTTCATCCACACCGATGTCTGGGTGTCGATGGGCGAGCCGGCTGAAGTGTGGGCCGAGCGCATCCGCCTGCTGAAGCCTTACCAGGTCAACAGCGCGCTGATGGCCGCCGCCGAAAACCCGCAGGTGAAATTCATGCACTGCCTGCCGGCCTACCACAACAGCGAAACCAAGGTGGGCAAGGAAATCGCCGCGCAGTATCCGGAACTGGCCAACGGCATCGAAGTGACCGAGGACGTGTTCGAGTCCGAGGCTTGCATCGCCTTCGAGCAGGCTGAGAACCGCATGCACACCATCAAGGCCATCCTGGTGGCCACGCTGGGCGATTAAGCCTGGACTTGGGCCGGCCACGGCCGGCCCGATCGCACATCAACCGGCCAAGGCCTCCTGACCGGAAGCCTTGGCCGGCGTCGTTGAAAGAATGAGGAAGGAAGAATTATGCGAGTCGTCGTAGCTTTGGGCGGCAATGCCCTGCAGCGTCGTGGTGAGGCCATGACCGCCGACAACCAGCGCGCCAACGTCAAGGTGGCCGCCGAGCAACTGGCCGCCGTGACCCGCCTGGGCCACAATCTGGTGATGTGCCACGGCAACGGCCCGCAAGTGGGCCTCTTGGGTCTGCAGAACGATGCCTACGCCCGCCACGTGGATGAGAAAGTCACCCCGTATCCGCTGGACGTGCTGGGCGCGCAGACCGAGGGCATGATCGGCTACATGGTGGAGCAGGAGCTGGGCAATGTGCTGCCGTTCGAGGTGCCGATCGCCACCATCCTGACCCAGACCGAAGTGGACGCCAACGATCCGGCGTTTCAGAACCCGACCAAATTCGTCGGCCCGGTTTATTCCAAGGAAGAAGCCGAGAAGCTGGCCGCGGACAAGGGCTGGGCGGTCAAAGCCGACGGCCAGTACTATCGCCGCGTGGTGCCGAGCCCGAAACCGAAGCGCATCTTCGAAATGCGTCCGATCAAGTGGCTGATCGAAAAGGGCGCGGTGGTGATCGCGGCCGGCGGCGGCGGCATTCCCACCATGTATGAGGGCGACAAGCTGGTGGGCGTGGAGGCGGTGATCGACAAGGATCTGGCGTCCGCGCTGCTGGCGCGCGAGATCGACGCCGATTACTTCGTGATCGCCACCGACGTGAAGAGCGTGTTCGTCGGCTGGGGCACGCCGGAAGCCAAGGCTATCCGCCAGGCGCACCCGGACGAGATGGACAAGCTGGGCTTCGCCGCTGGTTCGATGGGGCCGAAAGTGGAGGCAGCTTGCGAGTTCGCCCGCCTGACCGGCAAGAAGGCCGTGATCGGCGCGCTGGAGGACATCGAGAAGATCGTCAAGGGCGAGGCCGGCACCGTGATCTCCACCGGCAAGCCGGGCATCGAGTGGTACTGAGCGGATAGGAATTCCGTGCCAAGCGAAAGGGCTGCCGATGGCAGCCCTTTTTGATGTCGGCGGCGGGTCTTATTCCGACTTCAACTGGCGGATCAGATCCTCCAGCTCGGCCGGGTCGGGCGGCAGGCCGTCGCGATCCGGCGCGGAATCGGCGCCCGGCGCTTTGACATTGCCCTGCGTGGCGGCGTCGGTGATCTGGTCGTTCACTGCTGCGGGGTGCGCCATGGCCGGTCTCCTTGGTTCAAGTGGCGGGGTGGAATTCCAGATTAGCCGTCTGTCCGGCGGACGGGAATGGTTGCAACTACGCAGTCATTTGCAAGGACTCCTTCAGGCCCAGTTCGCGCGCGTGGCGCTGCGCCAGCTCCTGGCCGGCGAGATAGCCGGCGTCGTACAGCCGCGACAGATTGGAGTAGGACCAGTCCAGTTCCTCGCGGAAGCCTTCCCGGCGGATGTGGGCGTCGAAATTGATTTTCAGCACCTCGGTGCGCGGGCGGCCCTGCTCGTCGCGGTTGTGCAGCGCCTCGAACAGGCGCAGGTCGTCGCGGGCGATGGCCGTCAGCGGCGCGATGATGGATTGCACCCAGGCGTCGTAGAGATTGCGCGGCGGATGCAGCAGCTTGCTGCTGCCCAGCACGTCGAACACGATGGTGTAGTCGATGTGGGGATGCAGCTCGAACAGCCGCTTGAAGTTCAGCGTGTCTATCGCCGCGCCTTCGATGTAATAGTCGTTGCCCAGCTTGTACGGCGGGTAGATGAAGGGAAAGGACAGCGCGGCGAGGAAATGCTCGTGGGTGACTTCGCGCTTGTCCCAGCAGCGCATTTCTCCCTGGCTGACGTTGTAGGCGTTCAGGTAGAACTCGCCCGGCAGCGACTGCAGCTTGGAAAAATCCACTACCTGATCAATGAAGGGCACGTGCGCGCACAGGCCCTGGCTATCGGAGGTGAGGCCGCTGGGGCACAACGCGGCCAGCGCGAGCGAGGTCCAGTCGGCGAACAGGCGATGGGCCGGGCTGCTGTCGGCCTGCCGCTGTATCGCCTGCAAAAAGGGATTGTTCGACAGCAGCGAGCGCCAGGCGTCGGCCAGCGGGCCGGGCTTGTTGAATACCTTGTAGTTGACCGGGAACAGGCTGTAGATCCGGTCGGACACGCCCATGTCGGCCAGCCGGGACAACGCCGCCACGGCGTCGCCCTGGCGTGGGGCCGCGTACAGCAGGCCGACGATGGCGCCGGCGCCGGAGGCGGAAATGATGTCGAACTTGACGCCGGCTTCGGTCAGCGCGACCAGGGCGCCGGCCATCAGCGTGGCGTTGGGCGCGCCGCCGCCCAGCACCAGCGCGATCGAGGGACGTTTGAATTGTGCCATCGCATGCTTCTCCATCGTGGATTGCCATAGGGAAATGCCGCTGGAAAATACAAATGCATGCTGAAGTATGGCCGGAAAACCGTATTTTGCAACGCAGCATGCAGAGGCGCCGCTGTGGCGGAAAAGACGCATTCCCGATGTCATGACGCAGAACAATGAAAGATACCTTGCGATACAAGGTATCTTGCCATACAGTTCACTCAGACATCCGGGTGCAGCAGTTTACCGATGTTACTTGTAATGCAAGGTATCGTGTATTGCCAGTCGGTGAGGAAGGCAACAATGAAGACGCAATTGAAAAAAGGCACGCTGGACATGTGCGTGCTGGCGGCGCTGTCCCAGGCCGACAGCTATGCCTACGAGCTGGTCAGCAAGCTGTCGCAGGGCATGGACATCAGCGAAGGCACCATCTATCCGCTGATGCGCAGGCTGCAGAACGAATCGTGGGTGAGCACCTATCTGGTGGAATCGTCGTCGGGCCCATCGCGCAAGTACTACAAGCTGACCGAGGCGGGCAGGCGCGAGCTGGAGACGATGCGGCGGGAATGGCAGGAGTTTGTGGCCGAAGTGGAAAACGTGCTGCGGGGCGGCCCGGCGGCAGCGACAGAGGGAGCGCAACAATGACACGCAAGGAATTCCTGAGGCAGCTGGAGCAAGCGCTGTCCGGCCTGAAGCCGGAGGCGGTGCGCGAAATCCTCGCCGATTACGACGAGTATTTCAGCGACGCGCAGGCCGATGGCCGCGACGAGGCCGAGGTGGTGGAGGCGCTGGGCAGCCCGCAGAAGCTGGCGCGGGAGCTGAAGGCGCAAACCCATTACCGGCAATGGCAGGAGCACCGCTCCTTCGCCAACCTGACGCGGGTGGTGGCGTCGATCGCGGGGCTGGGCGTGCTGAATTTCATCCTGGCCATCCCCTTGCTGGTCTATCTGCTGCTTCTGACCGTGGGCTACATCGCGTCGGCCGGCTTCCTGTTGTCGGGGCTGGCGGTGGTATTGGCCTGGGGCAGCCACAGCCTGTTCGGCTGGCCGCAGTTCACCAGCGACGGCTCCGGCTGGTATATCGGCCGCTACGGCGACAGCGGCGCCGAAATGGCCTGGCGCACCCAGATGGACGACCACGCCGGACAGGTCTGGATCGACAAGGGCCTGCTGATGCTGGAGCCGGACGACGGCGACCGCTTCGAGCTCAAGACCAGCCAGGGCGCCTTGCTGCTGGTGTCCAAGTCTGGCGGCAAGCTGACGGTCGACGCCAGCCAGCCGGCGACGCGCGAACTGGCGCGGATCGATGACGGCCAGGTCAGCATCGACGGCGGCGCGATCCGCGAGCTGAAGCTGCGCGAGGATAGCGGCGACGTATTCACCGCCAGGGTCGACGACGGCAAGCGCCTGGAGACGCTGGACGTGTCCGCCGGCGGGACCGTGCTGAAACTGGTGGCCAGCGGCCCGAACGGCAGCATCTCGCTGAAGGATGGCGAC
The DNA here is from genome assembly GCF_055181315.1 of Chromobacterium sp. Ag138. NCBI lineage: Bacteria > Pseudomonadati > Pseudomonadota > Betaproteobacteria > Neisseriales > Chromobacteriaceae > Chromobacterium > Chromobacterium sp. Ag138. Next base: position 2,096,629 of record NZ_JBUPWA010000001.1, on the reverse strand, counting down.
AGCACGCTGGAGATTTCCGAACGCAGCATCGAATTGAAGGACGGCATGGACCATATCCAGATCGATGCGCTGCCGGGCCTGTCGGTAGGCATGAGCGCGCTGGTGGTGGGGCTGATGCTGCTGCTGGGCGGCTCGCTGGGGCTGGTGTTCTGCGTGTGGCTGACCCGGCTGACCTGGCGCGCGCTGGTGGCTTACGTCAAGTATCAGATTGAACTGGTGTCCGGCAAGGGCGGCGAAAACGCCGCGGCCTGAACCTCAAACTTGCGATGGGAGTATGGATCATGAAGAACGATGCCTGCCTGCAACAGTTGCAACTGACCCTGGTCGAATTGCCGGAAGCCGAATTGCGCAAGATCCTCCGCGATTATCGCGGCTATATCCGCGGCGCGGTGGCCGACCGCGCCAGCGAAAGCCGCTTGCTGGCCGTGCTGGCCGATACCCGCCAACTGGCCGCCGGCCTTTCGCGCCGATCCGGCCGGGAGAGGCTGGCCACCCATGGCCTGGCGCTGGCCGCCGCGCTGGCGGCCACGCTGGCCTGCTACTGGCTGTTCCTGAATTGAAACGCTTGCGGAGGAAACCGAGATGAACATCGTCAAGATTGGCTGCGGGCTGTTGCTGCTGGGCAGCGCGGCCGCGCGGGCGGAGGACGCCGCCGCCATCGACAGGCTGAATTTCAACGGCGACGCGCTGAAGCTGGAGCTGAGCGCCGACGCCGCCAGGCCCTACAAGCTGGATGTGGAGAAGCGCAACTGGTCTGACGCCGACTGCAAGCTGACGGTGACTCGAATGGGAGGAGACTTGACCTTCCAGGTCAAGCTGAACAAGCCGGTCGGCGACCGCTGCAAGCTGACGGTCCGCGGCAACGTCAAGCCCGGCAAGCAGGTGGGCGTGGATATGCGGGCGTTCGACGGCGACCTGAACGGACGCTTCGCCTCGGTGCAGATGCGCGGACTGGCGCTGAAAGTGGATCTGAAGGGCGCTTACGGCGCGGTGGCGCTGAGTGGCGACGCGATCAAGGCCGAGGTGGACGCCAGCGTCGATGACCTGAAGGCCAAGGGCCAGGCGTTGAATCTGGAGTTCGACGGCGCGACGCGCGGCGTGGCGCTGGAAGGGCAGGCGGTGAAGGCCGACCTCAAGCTGCGCGGCGCGCAGCCGGCGGCCAGCGTCGACGTCAAAGGCCAGATGGTGAATCTGGATTTCCATGCCGACCGGCAGGCCAAGCTGGATTATCAGGTCAGCGGGCAGGCCGGCAAGGTCAGCGGCGACTGGGCCAACACGCCCGGCGCGCCGCTGAGGCTGAGAGTGGGCGGTTCGGCGGTGAAGGTGTCGCTGGAACGCAACTGATAGCAGAATGACTCCGTGTCCCTTTGCCCGGCAAGCCCGCCGGGCTTTTTTCGTCGCGCCATGAAAAACGGAGCCGTCGGCTCCGTTTTCAACATGCGCGGTCGCGAATCGCGCTCGCCGCGCTCAATGGCCTTCGTAGCTGCAGACGGTGAACAGATCCAGGCCGCCGTCGCGCACCAGCTGGCCGCCGCCCAATTCCGGCAGTTCGATGATGGCCGCGGCTTCCAGCACGTCGGCGCCCATGCGCTTGAGCAGCTTGTAGCCGGCCATCATGGTGCCGCCGGTGGCGACCAAGTCGTCGATCAGGATCACGCGGTCGCCCGGCTTGCAGGCGTCGGTGTGCATTTCCACCGCGGCGTTGCCGTATTCCAGTTCGTATTCTTCTTCCACCGTGGTGAACGGCAGCTTGCCCTTCTTGCGGATCGGCACGAAGCCGACATTCAGCTCATAGGCCAGCACCGAGCCGATGATGAAGCCGCGCGCGTCCAGGCCCGCCACCAGATCCACCTTTTCCATCATGTAGCGATGGACGTAGATGTCGATCAGCATGCGGAAGGTTTTCGGGTTCTGCAGCAGCGGGGTGATGTCGCGGAACATCACGCCCTGTTGCGGCCAGTTGGGCACGGTGCGGATCCAGCCCTTCAGGTAGCTGGAGTAGTCGAGGTTGCTGAGGTTTTCCATGGGCCTATTGTACTTCGAAATCAAGAGACTGTGCCGACTGGCGTCGGTCAGAAAAAAAACGGCCCGCCGCGAGCGGCAGGCCGTCGGATGAGCCGATTATTGTGCGTTCAGTGGAAGAAAGCCAGCTTGAAGATCCACAGCGCGGCGATGATCACCACCGCCGGGCGCAGGTCGGAGAAGCGGCCGGCCAGAATCTTGATCACCGCGTAGCTGATGAAGCCGAAGGCGATGCCGTCGGCGATGGAGAAGGTGAACGGCATCGCCAGCGCGGTCATCACCGCCGGGGCGGATTCGGTCAGGTCGTTCCATTCGATTTCGGCCAGGCCCCGCGCCATCAGCACGGCGACGTAGCACAACGCCGGCGCGGTGGCGTAGGCCGGCACGGTGGCGGCCAGCGGTGACAGCCACAGCGCGGCCAGGAACAGCAGCGCCACCACCACGGCGGTCAGGCCGGTGCGGCCGCCGACGGCGGTGCCGGCGGCGGATTCGATGTAGGCGGTGGTGGACGAGGTGCCCATCGCGGCGCCGGCGGTGATGGCGATGGAGTCGGCCATCAGCGCGCGCTTCAGGCGCGGCAGCTTGCCGTCCTTGTCCAAAAGGCCAGCGCGGTGCGACACGCCGACCAGGGTGCCGGTGGTGTCGAACAGGTCGACGAAGAAGAACACGAAGATCACGCCGATCAGGCCGGCGTGCAGCGCGCCCTGGATGTCCATCGCCATGAAGGTGGGGGCCATGCTCGGCACCGGGGCGACGATGCCCTTGAACGGGGACAGGCCGAGCGCGATCGACAGCACCGTCACCACCAGGATGCCGATGATGATGGAGCCGGGCACCTTGCGGTATTCCAGCGCCACGATCAGGAAGAAGCCGAAGATGGACAGCAGCGCGGTGGGCTTGTGGATGTCGCCCAGCGTCAGATAGGTTTCCGGGTGCGGCGCGATCACGCCGGCATTCTTCAGCGCGATGATGGCGAGAAACATGCCGACGCCGGCCGAGATGGCGAACTTCAGCGACTGCGGAATCGCGTTGACGATGGCCTCCCGCACCTTGAACAGGCTGACCGCCAGGAACACGATGCCGGAAATGAACACCGCGCCCAGCGCGGTTTCCCACGACAGGCCCATGCCCTTGACCACGCTGAAGGTGAAGTAGGCGTTCAGGCCCATGCCGGGCGCCAGCGCGATCGGGTAGTTGGCCACCAGGCCCATGATGGCGGTGCCCAGCGCGGCGGCCAGGCAGGTGGCGACGAAGACCGCGTTCAGGTCCATGCCGGTGGAGGACAGGATCAGCGGGTTGACCAGGATGATGTAGGCCATGGTCAAGAAGGTGGTGAAGCCGGCTATCACCTCGGTTTTGACCGTGGTGCCGTGCTCCTTGAGCTTGAAAAAGCTTTCCAGCAGTTGCATGAAGAATGACTCCGGGCGGATCGCGAGAGTTCGGAAAACGCGGCATTATCGGCCTCTAGGCGCTCAAACACCTAAATCTTGACGTGAAAATATGTCATTGCTTAACAATGGCGGTCTCGCTGTGATATCCTGAAAAATTACTCTTCGGCAAACGTTTGTATTTATGAGCCAGCTTATCGGGAACATTTACATCGTGGTCGCGCCGTCCGGCGCTGGCAAGACTTCGCTGGTGGCGGCCTTGCTGCAGGCCGAACCCAGCGTCGAGCTGTCGGTGTCCTACAGCACCCGCGCGGCGCGCAAGGGCGAGGTCGACGGCAAGCACTATCACTTCGTCGACCGCTCGGTGTTCGACGCCATGGTGGAGCGCGGCGACTTCCTCGAGCACGCCGAGGTGTATGGCAACTGCTACGGCACCAGCGCGCCGTGGATACGCGGCCGCCTGGAAGCCGGCAAGGACATCCTGCTGGAAATCGACTGGCAGGGCGCCGAACAGGTGCGCGCCGTATTTCCCGACGCCATCGGCATCTTCATCGCGCCGCCGTCGATCGAGGAGCTGGAGCGCCGCCTGCGCGGCCGCGACACCGACACCGAAGAGGTGATTCTGCGCCGGCTGGCCTCGGCCCGCGCCGAGATCGACAAGATCGCCGAGTACGACTACATCGTGGTCAACGACGATTTCGAGCGCGCCAAGCTGGACCTGATCAGCATCGTGCGCGCGCAGCGCCTGAAGAGCGGCCCGCAGCGCCGCCGCCTGGCCGACATGTTCCGCCGCATGGGCACCGCCGGCGCGAAATGAAAATAGTTCCGTCCCGCTGTGCCGGATGGGACGAAAATCGATATAGTGATCCCTGTAACCGTCATTTTAGCTGAGAGAAACCATGGCCCGTATTACTGTTGACGACTGCCTGGACCGCATCCAGAACCGTTTTGACCTGACCCTGGCCGCCGCCTACCGCGCCCGCCAGGTGGCCTCCGGCGCCAGCGCCTTCGTGGAGCCGGGCCGCCACAAGCCGACCGTGATCGCCCTGCGTGAAATCGCCGCCGGCCACGTCGGCAAGGAACTCCTCAACCGCGGCAAGGCCTGATTGACGCAGCGCGGAGCGTGAAGATGGGCACCGGCATTGAGACAGGCATCGACTACAACGCCCTGATCGACTCTGAAGCGGCGGCGTTCCTGGAGAGCGCCGCGCGCTACCTCAAGCCGGAAGACGTCGAGATGCTCAGGCTGGCCTTTCAGGTCAGCCGCGAGGCGCACGAAGGGCAGACCCGCAAGAGCGGCGAGCCCTACATCACCCATCCGCTGGCGGTGGCCACCATGCTCACCGACTGGCGCTTGGACGTGCAGGGCCTGGCCGCCGCGCTGTTGCACGATGTGCTGGAAGACACCGGCGTAACCAAGCCGACGTTGATCGAGAAGTTCGGCAAGATCGTCGCCGACCTGGTGGACGGCCTGTCCAAGCTGGAGCGGCTGGAATACCAGACCAAGGAAGACGCCCAGGCCGAAAGCTTCCGCAAGATGGTGCTGGCGATGGCGCGCGACATCCGCGTCATCATCGTCAAGCTGGCCGACCGGCTGCACAATATGCGCACGCTGGACTCGATGCGCGAGGACAAGCGCCGCCGCATCGCGCTGGAAACCCTGGAAATCTACGCGCCGATCGCAAACCGCATCGGCCTGAACAAGGTCTACCGCGAGCTGCAGGACCTGGCGTTCAAGCATCTGCACCCGCACCGCTACAGCGTGTTGTCCAAGGCGGTGCGCGCCGCGCGCGGCAATCGCCGCGAAGTGGTCAACAAGATTCTGCTGGCCGTCAGCCAGCGGCTGGTGCAGAGCAATATCGAGGCCACCATCAAGGGCCGCGAGAAAAACCTCTACAGCATCTACAAGAAGATGCAGGAAAAGCACCTGTCCTTCTCCGAGGTGCTGGACATCTACGGCTTCCGCGTCGTCGTCAACGACATCCCGGCCTGCTATCTGGCGCTGGGCGCGCTGCACAGCCTGTACAAGCCTATTCCTGGCAAATTCAAGGATTACATCGCCATTCCCAAGGGCAATGGCTACCAGAGCCTGCACACCACGCTGTTCGGCCCCTACGGCACGCCGGTGGAGATGCAGATTCGCACCCGCGAGATGCACAACGTGGCCGAGGCCGGCGTGGCCTCGCACTGGATGTACAAGAGCGGCGAGGGCGTCAACACCGCGCAGCAGCGCACGCACCAGTGGCTGCAGAAGCTCTTGGACATGCAGGAGGAGAGCGACGACGCCGTCGAGTTCCTCGAGCACATCAAGATCGACCTGTTCCCGGACGAGGTCTACGTGTTCACGCCCAAGGGCAAGATCATGGTGTTGCCGCAAGGCTCCACCCCGGTGGACTTTGCCTACGCGGTGCACACCGACGTCGGCCATCGCTGCATCGCCGCCCGCGTCAATCACGCGTTGGTGCCGCTGCGCTCCGCCTTGCGCAACGGCGACACCGTCGAGATCATCACCTCCACCCAGGCCAAGCCCAATCCGTCGTGGCTGGCCTTCGTGCAGAGCGGCCGCGCCCGCTCCGGCATCCGCAACTACCTGAAGAGCCTGCAGCGCGAAGAGGCGGTGGCGCTGGGCGAGAAACTGCTCAGGCAGGCGGTGGGCGCGCTGGCGTCGACGCCGCTGGCGGTCAGCGACGAGCTGCGCGCCGAGTATCTCGCCGCCTACGGCGAGAAGATGCATGGTTTCGACGACGCGCTGGCCGAGATCGGCGCCGGCAAGCTGCTTCCCATCGTGGTGGCGCGCCGGATGCTGGAGCTGGCCGGCGAGCGGCTGGGCGAGGGCGTGCGCGTCGGTCCGATCACCATCCGCGGCAACGAGGCCGGCATGGTGCAGCTGTCCAGCTGCTGCAACCCGCTGCCCGGCGACGACATCCTGGGGGTGATCACCAAGGGCCAGGGCCTGGTGATACACCGGGTCAGCTGTCCGAACGCGCGCCGCGCCGATCCGGACAAGCTGCTGGAGGTCAACTGGGAGGCGCAGCGCGACCGGATGTTCGGGGTCACCGTCGGCGTGTTGTCGCGCAACGAGCGCGGCGCGCTGGCCGACATCGCCACCGCGATCTCGCAAGCCTCTGCCAATATCGAAAGCGCCGACACGCAGGACAGCAGCCGCGACGGCGACAGCCTGTTCAATATCCACTTCCGCCTGCAGGTGGAGGGCGTGGAACACCTGGAACGCGTGCTCGCGGCCGTTCGCCAACTGGCGGTGGTGCAGCGCGTGGAGAGAAAGTGAGCCAAATGAATCTACGCATCAATGGCGAAGACAGAAGCTTCGCCGGCATCGCCACGTTCGCGGAACTGGTCGCCGCGCTGGATCTGGCCGGCAAGCGCATCGCGATCGAGCGCAACGGCGAGATCGTGCCTCGCGGCAGCTTCGCCGAGGCGAGGCTGGCCGACGGCGACGAACTGGAAATCGTGGTGGCGGTCGGCGGCGGCTGAGTCCGTTCTCCTGCCGCTCTGACGTCAATGGAAGAAAAGGGAATGCAGGTGGACGATAAACTGGTGATAGCCGGCCGAGAGTACGGTTCTCGCTTGCTGGTGGGGACCGGCAAATACAAGGATTTCGAGCAGACCGCGGCGGCGCTGGATATCTCCGGCACCGAAATCGTCACGGCGGCGATACGGCGTGTGAACCTGGGGCAGCACGCTAACGAGCCGAATTTGCTGGACTTTTTGCCGCAAAACCGGTATAACCTCCTGCCCAACACGGCGGGATGCTATTCCGCCGAAGACGCCGTGCGCACCTTGCGGCTGGCGCGGGAGCTTCTCGACGACCATCGTTTCGTGAAGCTGGAAGTGCTGGGGGACCCGAACAATCTGTACCCCAATGTGAAGGAAACCCTCAAGGCTGCCGAGGTGCTGGTGGCGGAGGGATTCGATGTCTTGGTTTATACCTCGGACGACCCCATCGTCGCGCGCGAGCTGGAGCAGATCGGCTGCTGCGCGATCATGCCGCTGGCCAGCCTGATCGGCTCGGGCATGGGGATCTTGAATCCGTGGAACCTGCAATTGATCATCGAGCAGTCCAATGTTCCCGTGATCGTGGATGCCGGCGTCGGCACCGCGTCCGACGCGGCGATAGCGATGGAATTGGGCTGCGACGGCGTGCTGATGAATACCGCGATTGCCGCTGCGCGCAATCCGGTTCAAATGGCGCACGCCATGAAATTGGCCGTGGAAGCTGGCCGCGCCGCGTATCTCGCCGGCCGGATGCCGAAACGTTTTTATAGTGCAGTGCCAAGTTCTCCTAGTGAGGGGGTGATTTCTTCCGTCAAGTCGTGATGTTCATGGCCCAGGCTGGCCGCGCCAAACCGCGCAAAACACCACAAGATGACCTGACGTTGTCGTTTCAGACTTTTACAAATGCAGTAACATTGCTAAAATGCTGTTTTTACAGGCGGCGGCTTTAGCCACGCCCTAAAGAAATCTAAGGACCCTTAAGTAAATGCCGACTATTCGCGTTAAAGAGAACGAACCGTTTGAAGTTGCCCTGCGTCGCTTCAAGCGCTCCGTGGAAAAAACTGGCCTGCTGACCGAACTGCGCGCTCGCGAGTTCTACGAGAAGCCGACCACCGAGCGCAAGCGCAAGCACGCTGCCGCGGTTAAGCGCCACTACAAGCGCATCCGCAGCCAAATGCTGCCGCCGAAACTCTACTAAGAGTTTTCCGGCATCAAGCAGGACCGCAGGCCATGCCTGCGGTTTTGCCATTTGTACTCCCGAATTTCCCCCGCTGCCCGCGCAGCGCCTGATTGCCAAGTGAGCACGACATGAGCCTCAGAGTTCGCATCACCGACGACATGAAGTCCGCCATGAAAGCCAAGGAAGCCGACAAGCTGGCCGCGATCCGCCTGCTGTTGGCCGCCATCAAGCAGAAAGAGGTGGACGAGCGCATCGAACTGGACGACGCCGGCGTCATCGCCGTCATCGACAAGATGATCAAGCAGCGTCGTGACTCCATCTCCCAGTATCAGGCCGCCCAGCGCCAGGATCTGGTCGACAAGGAACAGGCCGAGATGGACGTGCTGATGGGCTATATGCCGCAGCAGCTGTCCCAGGCCGAGATCGAGGCGCTGATCGCCAAGGCGGTGGCCGACACCGGCGCCGCCGGCATGCAGGACATGGGCAAGGTGATGGGCGCGCTGCGTCCGCAATTGGCCGGCCGCGCCGACATGGCGCAGGTATCCGCGCTGATCAAGGCAAAGCTGAGCGCCTGACGCCCGGGTAGCAGGATTTGATTCCGCAGGATTTCATCGACCAGCTGCTGTCCCGCGTCGACATCGTCGACGTGGTGGACCGCTATGTTCCGCTGAAGCGGGGCGGGCAGAACTATATGGCCTGCTGCCCCTTTCACAAGGAAAAATCGCCCTCATTTACGGTAAGCCCCAGCAAGCAGTTCTACCACTGCTTCGGTTGCGGCGCGCACGGCTCGGCCATCGGCTTCGTCATGGAGTATCAGGGCATCGGCTTCATCGACGCGGTCAAGATGCTGGCCGAGGGCATCGGCATGCAGGTGCCGAACGAGCGCAACGTCAATCCGGAGGCCAGCCGCAAGGCGCGCGAGAAGCAGGTCTCGCTGGAGCAGCTGATGCAGCAGGCCAGCGATTTCTACCGCCGCGAGCTGAAGGGCGCGGCCAACGCCGTCGCCTACTGCAAGGGACGGGGGCTGTCCGGCGAGGTCGCCGCCCGCTTCGGCCTGGGCTACGCGCCGGACGGCTGGCAGAACCTGGAGGCCGCGGTCGACAACTACCAGGACGACAAGCTGGTGGAAGCCGGCTTGGTGATCGTGGCCGAGGACAGCGGGCGCCGCTACGACCGTTTCCGCGACCGGCTGATGTTTCCAATCCGCAATCAGCGCGGCGCCATCGTCGGTTTCGGCGGCCGGGTGCTGGGCAAGGGCGAGCCGAAGTACCTGAACTCGCCGGAGACGCCGCTGTTCGAGAAGGGCCGCGAGCTGTACGGCCTGTACGAGGCGCGGCAGGCGATACGGGATAAGAACCGGGTTCTGGTGGTCGAAGGCTATATGGACGTGGTGGCGCTGGCGCAATACGGCGTCGGCTACGCGGTGGCCACGCTGGGCACCGCCACCACCGGCGAGCACGTGCGCAAGCTGCTCAAGCACGCCGAGCAGGTGTATTTCTGCTTCGACGGCGACGCGGCCGGGCAGAAAGCCGCCTGGCGCGCGCTGGAGAACAGCCTGCCGCAGCTGGTGGACGGCAAGGCGCTGAACTTCCTGTTCCTGCCGACCGAGCACGATCCGGACAGCTATGTGCGCGAATTCGGCGCCGATGCGTTTGAGCAGTTGTTGGTTCAGGAAAGCCTGCCGCTGTCGGTGTATTTCACCCGCGAGCTATGCCGCGGCGTCAATCTCGGCACGCCGGAAGGCAAGGCGGATCTGATCCGCCAGGCATCGCCGCTGCTGGCCCAGATCGCGGCGCCGGCGCTGGGCTACATGATACGCAAGCGGCTGGCCGAAATGGCCGGCGTGGACGTCGACGAGCTGGACATGCTCACCGGCGGCGGCAAGCCGCAGCGGTCCGAGCGCGGCAGCCGCGGCGGCGGCAAGCGCGAGTACCGGCTGCCGGCGGAGTCGCAGCGGGTGGTCAACACCACCATGGTCAAGAAGCTGATCAAGTGGTTGCTGATGAACCCGCAATGGGCGGGCGACGTGAAATTGCCGGACAGCCTGGCGCTGTCGGACGAGCTGGGCTGTTTCGCGATGCTGGCCGAGCGGGTGCTGGAGCATGGCGACGCGCCGAACACCGCGCAATTGATCGAAGGGCTGCGCGGCACGCCGTACGAGGGTTTGATCGACGGCGTGCTGCAGCAGGCGATGCAGGATCCGGACGAGTTCGCCGACCCCAGCGACGATGACCGGCAGCTGTTCCAGGACGGCAATGTCAAATTGCTCAAAATGCTGCATGCGGAGCAACTGGAGCGGCTAAAACTGAAGGACCGGCACGAGGGACTGACTCCGGAGGAGAAGGTTCTGATGGGCCAGTTGTTGCGGGAAATGTTCTCGCCGTCGAACTAACGGGTTCGACGGAAAAGTTCAAGTGGTTGTGTTATAATCAACTGTTTTTTTCGGCTTTTTTTCAAGCAGGAAGCGAAATGGCGGCCTCTCCCGAAAACCAGAAAGATGTGCAGGACAGCCAACAAGAGGTGATGAGCCTGGAAGAGCAGCGGAAACGCTTGCGCCAGCTGATCGCCCTGGGCAAAGAGCGTGGGTATCTGACCTACGCCGAAATCAACGACCACCTGCCGGAAGACGTATCCGACGCCGAGCAGATCGAAAACATCGTCACGATGATCGCCGGTCTGGGCATTCAGGTATGCGAGGAAGCGCCGGACGCCGAAACCTTGCTGATGTCTGACGCCACCCCGTCGGTGGCGGATGAAGACGCCGTGGAAGAGGCCGAGGCGGCCTTGTCCTCGGTGGATTCCGAATTCGGCCGCACCACCGACCCGGTGCGCATGTACATGCGCGAAATGGGCTCGGTCGAGCTGTTGACCCGCGAGGGCGAGATCGAAATCGCCAAGCGGATCGAGGACGGCCTCAAGTACATGATCCAGGCCATCTCCGCCTGCCCCGGCACCATCGCCGAGGTGCTGGAGCTGATGGAACGCGTGGCGCGCGATGAAATCCGCGTCGACGAAGTCGTCGACGGTTTCATCGACCTCAACGCCCCGACCGAGGACGAAGCCCAATTCGCCGAACCCGAGGACAGCGACGACCTGCTGGACGAGGAAGAGGAAGAGGAAGAGGACGAGGAAGGCGAGGTCGATGCCGACGCCGACGCCGCGGCCAATCTGGAAGAGCTGAAACAGCACGCGCTGGAGCACTTCGCCGGCGTGCGCATGCTGTTCGACAAGATGGTCAAGGCGCTGAGCACCAAGGGCCCGCAGAGCAAGGAATACCAGGAGTTGCAGGACGCGATCACCACCGAGTTCATGCTGGTGCGCTTCGCCACCCGCCAGGTGGAAAGCCTCTGTGAATCGCTGCGCGGCCGCGTCAACGAGATCCGCACTTACGAGCGCGACATCCAGGACATCTGCGTCAGCCGCGTGCGCATGGACCGCGCCCACTTCATCAAGGTGTTCCCGGGCAACGAGATCAACACCGACTGGGTGGAAAGCGAAATCGATTCCGGCAAGGCCTGGAGCGAGGCGCTGACCCGCTTCAAGCACGCCATCATCGAGAAGCAGACCCGTCTGTCCGATCTGCAGGACAAGGCGATGCTGTCGATCAAGGCGTTGAAGGAAATCAACCGCCAGATGTCGGCCGGCGAATCCAAGGCGCGCCGCGCCAAGAAGGAAATGATCGAGGCCAACCTGCGTCTGGTGATTTCCATCGCCAAGAAGTACACCAACCGCGGCCTGCAGTTCCTGGATCTGATCCAGGAAGGCAACATTGGCTTGATGAAGGCGGTGGACAAGTTCGAATACCGCCGCGGCTACAAGTTCTCGACTTACGCCACCTGGTGGATTCGCCAGGCGATCACCCGCTCCATCGCGGACCAGGCGCGCACCATCCGCATTCCGGTGCACATGATCGAGACCATCAACAAGATGAATCGCATCTCGCGCCAGATCCTGCAGGAAAGCGGCCGCGAGCCGGATCCGGCGGAGCTGGCCGAAAAGATGGAGATGCCGGAAGAGAAGATTCGCAAGATCATGAAGATTTCCAAGGAGCCCATCTCCATGGAAACCCCGATCGGCGACGACGACGATTCCCATCTCGGCGACTTCATCGAGGACCAGAACAACCTGGCCCCGTCCGACGCGGCGATGTATTCCAGCCTGAAGGACGCGACCAAGGAAGTGCTGGACACGCTGACGCCGCGCGAGGCCAAGGTTCTGCGCATGCGTTTCGGCATCGACATGAACACCGACCACACGCTGGAAGAAGTGGGCAAGCAGTTCGACGTGACCCGCGAGCGGATCCGCCAGATCGAGGCCAAGGCGTTGCGCAAGCTGCGCCATCCGACCCGTTCCGAGCGCCTGCGCAGCTTCCTGGACAGCGAGCCGGGCGGCCAGTAAGCGCACCGCTTCAAATGTCGGAAATCCCCAAGCTCATTGAATAAAGGGCTTGGGGATTTTTATTTTCCCCTGCTATAATCGCCCACTCTTCAGGGCCTCTAGCTCATGCTTGGTTAGAGCAGCGGACTCATAATCCGTTGGTGCCGAGTTCGACTCTCGGGGGGCCCACCAGATCATCAGGGGTTGCGCGCGAGCGCAACCCCTTTCCCTTTTCTGTTTCCCGACAAGAGCCCCCGTTCGCCGTTTTCTTGAGCGAACGGCCTATCCCGCCTGGCGGCGTCCGCCCTTGCCGCGCAAGAAACCCGCGGCGTTTGCGACTAATCTGCAAACGGCAGGGGAGAGCGCCATGGAATGCTGGAGAGCGATTTGTTGGGCTGGGATGCTGTCAATCTGCGCGCAGGCGGCCGGGCTTTGCGTCTTGAGCGGCGCGCGGGACGCCGGCCGTCAGGCGTCGCTGCTGGAACTGTACACCTCGGAGGGATGCAGCAGCTGTCCGCCGGCCGAAAGCTGGCTGTCTGGGCTTGCCGCGGCGGGGTTGGACGCGAAGCGGGCGGTGCCGCTGGCTTTCCATGTCGATTACTGGGATGGCCTGGGCTGGCGGGACCGTTTCGCCAGCCCCGATTATTCGCAGCGCCAACGCTGGCGCGCGGCGCAGGCCGGATCATCGCTGATTTACACCCCGCAGATGCTGGTCAATGGGCGCGACTGGCGTTTCTCCGGCTATGACGGCCTGCACGAGAGCCTTCCCCGCGGGCGGGCGGGAGCCGCGCTGCGAGTGAGGGGGCGGCAAGCGGGAGACGGCGTGGACATCGAGGCGGAAGCCGTTCTCGAGCCTGGCGAGCCGCCGCTGCGCTTGATGCTGGCGCTGTTCGAGGACGGCCTGCAAAGCCGCGTGGCGGCCGGCGAGAACGCGGGCAGGCTGCTGAGGCACGACGCGGTGGCGCGGACCCTGGCCGGTCCCTTCCCAGTCAGCGGCGCCAAAACGACGCTGAAACGGCATCTGCGCTTCGCCGATGGCCAGAAGCCGGGCGCCAGCGGCGCGGCGCTCTGGCTGGAGGACGGACAGGGGCGGGTACGCCAGGCGTTGGCCGCGCATTGCGCAGGTGGCTGAACAGACAGGTGCGTTTTCCGCCGGGAATGCCGATCCTATGCGGGGTCCTGCCACGATATTCGCGGCATGGATTGTCGTTCCATCAGTCCGAGGAGCCTGCATGATGTCGCCAGCCGAAGCCCGCAGCATAGTGGAAGCCCTCGCCATTGGAGTGGATCCGCTCACTGGCGAGCTGTTGTCGCAACACGCCGTTCTCCGGCAGCCGGAAGTGGTGCGCGCGCTGTTCCTGGCCAGCCGGGCGTTGGAGGCCGCCTTGAGCCGCGACGAGGAGCGGGAAGGCGGCGAGGCCGGGCCGGCCGCGCTGGTTCCGCTTCCGCCTGGCATCCACGCCCGCCGCCGGCCGCGCGCGCTGGCGGCCTGAGCCGCCATAAAACCGAAACGGAGCCCGAGGGCTCCGTTTGCCGGGATGCGCGCTACAAGGCGGCGCCGGGCGACACGCCCTTGGGCAGCAGCAGCCACAGGCTGCCCTGCTGCTTCATCCGGCCGGCGTACATGCCGGCCTCGGTGCCGTAGCCCCAGAACAAGTCGGCGCGCAGCGCGCCCTTGATCGCGCTGCCGGTATCCTGGGCATGCACCAGCCGCACCAGCGGCTCGCTGGAGTGGGGCCAGGTGGTGGACAGGTAGACCGGCGCTCCCAGCGGGATGTAGCGCGGGTCGACCGCGATGCTGTAGCCGCCGGTCAGCGGCACGCCCAACGCGCCGATCGGCCCGCCGTTGTCGCCGGGCAATGGCTTGAAGAAGATGTAGCTCTGGTTGACCGCCAGCAGCTCGTCGCGGCGCTGCGGGTTTTTCGCCAGCCAGTCCTTGATTCCCTGCATCGACGCCTGCCCCAGCGTCATTTCGCCCTTGTCCACCAGCCATTTGCCTATCGACTGGTAGGGATAGCCGTTCTGGTCGGCGAAGCCGACGTGCAGGAAGCTGCCGTCGTCCAGCTGGATGCGGCCGGAGCCCTGCACCTGCAGGAAGAACAGCTCCACCGGGTCTTCCACCCAGGCGATCACCGGCGCGCTGCCGGCGATGCTGCCCTGGTTGATCTGGCCGCGGGTGAAATAGGGCAGCAGGCGGGAGCCGGACAGTCTGCCCTTCAGGCGGATGCCGCGCGGGTCGGCGGGAAAGTCGGCCGGGTTGATCTCGATATTGCCGCCTGCGGCCAGCGCCAGCCGTCCGGGGCCGGTCTGCTTGGCGCGCAGCACGCCGCGATTGCGCTGGCTCATCGGCACATCGACGCTGACCATGTCGCGCGGCGCGCCGTAGACCGGCCACGGCGTGCGTTCGGAGCGGTTGAGGCTGCCGTTGAGCAGCGGCTCGTAGTAACCGGTGATCAGGCCGCTGTCGCGGCCGCCGTCGCGCAGCTTCCAGGCGGTGAAGCGGTTTTCGAAGAAGCGGCGCGCGGCGTCGTGGTCGTTGTCCGCCAGCGCGCTGGCCTCGCGGCAGACGCCGCTCCAGGCCGGTTTCTTCTGCAGGGTGCGGCAGCTTTGGCGCAGGCCTTGAATCGTGTCGCCGACGGCCTGGTCGTTCCAGGCGGGCAGAGAGGCCGGGCTGGCGCTGTCGGCGCCGGCGGGAATGCCGGTGGCCGGGCGGCCTGGGACGACGGACGGGGTGGTGGTGCAGCCGGCCAACGCCAGCAAGGCCAGCCATAGCGGCCAGCTTTTCTTGAACAGTGTCTGCTTCATGCTTGGGGCCGGATGGCCTTCCCGTGGTAGATGGTCTGGATTGTAACCTGATGGACGGCCCGGGGTGATGCCGGGCAGATGTGAAGTCATGGAGCTGAAACAAAACCGAAAAGTTTCATCGTTAACATGGACGGGTCCCATGGATATGGCCGGCGGCGCGGATGCCGAACGGCCATCGTCGCGAGAAATTTGGAGAAAACGATGAAACGAATCGCAAGCCGCACCCTGCTGTTGGCCGCTCTGGCCTGCTCCGGCGCTTTCGCCGCCCATGCCGTCTACGCCGATGACGCGGCGGTTGCCGTGCCGACCGACGAGCAGCTGGCCGTCAGCGTCAAGCAGGCGCTGGACGCCGAACCCGATCTGAAGGTGCTGGACCTGAAGGTGTCCAGCAAGAAAGGCGAAGTGACGATCGAAGGCGTGATGACCGACGATCAGCAGATGTTCAAGGCCGGCCAGGCGGCCGAGAAGGTGCCGGGCGTCAAGTTCGTCATCAACAAGATGGAACAGAAGGGCTGATTCCGGCCCGGGTTTGACGGAATGTGCGAAAAAGCCGGACTTTGTCCGGCTTTTTCGCGTTCGGCGCGGGGCGGTTCAGGCTTCCAGCGCCAGCAGCTCGGCCATGGTCTGGCGGCGGCGGATCAGTCTGGGCTCGCCGCCGTCCACCAGCACCTCGGCCAGCAGCGGCCGGCTGTTGTAGTTGGACGACATCGAGGCGCCATAAGCGCCGGCGTCGTGGAACACCATCAGGTCGCCGACCGCTGCCGGCGGCAGCGGCCGGGTTTCCACGGTGCCGCCTTCCTGTTGGGTGAACACGTCGCCGGATTCGCACAGCGGCCCGGCCACCACGGTGTCCTTCGCGCCGGTCTTTTCATGGCCGTCGGCGTCCAGCACGGTGATGTGGTGGTAGCTGCCGTACAGCGACGGCCGCATCAGGTCGTTGAAGCCGGCGTCCACCAGCGCGAAGCGGCGGCTGCCCATGTTCTTCACCGCGCGCACTTCGGCGAGCAGCGCGCCGGATTCGGCCACCAGGAAGCGGCCGGGTTCGATTTCCAGCCGCACCGGATGGCCGAGGCGCTCGGCGATGCGCCGGCGCGCGGCGTCCCACAGCTGGAAATAGTGCCCGGTGTCGATGCGCGGCTCGCCGTCGCGGTAGGGGATGGACAGGCCGCCGCCGGCGGAGATGGCTTCGATGTCGCAGTCCAGTTTCGCCACCAGCTCCACCATCGCGCCGCACACCTGCTCCAGGTGGCCGTAGTCGACGCCGGAGCCGATGTGCATGTGCACGCCCACCAGCCGCAGCTTGAACTGGCGGATGGCGCGCAGCGCCTCGTCCAGGTCGCCGTGCCAGATGCCATGCTTGCTGTTCTCGCCGCCGGTGTTGGTTTTCTGGCTGTGGCCGTGGCCGAAGCCGGGGTTGATGCGCAGCCACACCGGGTGGCCGGGCGCGGCTTCGCCCAGCTGGCGCAGCATGTCGATGGAGCCGGCGTTGACCGGAATGTTCTCGGCCACCACCCTGGCCAGCGTCGGCCGGTCCAGCACGTCGGCGGTGAATACGATGTCGGCGTCCTCGCCGCCGCCGCGGTAGCCGGCTGCCAGCGCGCGTTCGATCTCGCCCAGCGACACCGCGTCCACCTTCACGCCCTCGGCGCGCATCAGCCGCAGGATGTGAGTGTTGGAGTTGGCTTTCTGCGCGTAGCGTATGGTGTCGAACGCCTTCAGCTGGGCGATGCGCTGGCGGATGGCCCCGGCATCGTAGACCCATAGCGGGGTGCCGTGCCGGCGGGCGATGTCGGCGAGCTGGAGGGGGGCGAAAGCGTGCATGGCGGCTATTCCGGTTGAGGTTTCAAACGATGATCCACCGGCTTGTCGCAAAAATAAAATAGCAATTTGTTGGCAGGTCTTTCATTTATGATATGGATTGAATCCAGAAACGGGAGTGGCCGTGTCGATCAATCTGCGTCATGTCGAAGTATTCCGGGCGGTGATGACCTGCGGCAGCGTCAGCGGCGCCGCGCGTTTGCTGCATACCTCGCAGCCGACGGTCAGCCGCGAGCTGGCGCGCTGCGAGCAGCTATTGGGTTTGGCCCTGTTCGAGCGCGGCCATGGCCGACTGCGGCCCACCCAGCAGGCATTGCAGCTGTTCGCCGAGGTGGAGCGCAGCTTCGTCGGCCTGGAGCGCATCGTCGCCAGCGCGGATGCGATCCGCCGGTTCGCCGGCGGCCAATTGGCCATCGCCTGCCTGCCGGTGTTCGCGCAGGCATTGCTGCCGGCGGCCTGCGCCGATTTCGTCGCCGATTTTCCCGATGTGGGCGTGGACATCAGTCCGCAGGAGTCGCCATGGCTGGAGGAATGGCTGGCGGCGCAGCGCTTCGATCTGGGCTTGACCGAGCAACAGCAGGCCCCGGCCGGTTGCCTGGCGCAGCCTTTGTGGCAGGGGGACGAGTTGTGCGTGCTGCCGGCGGCGCATCCGCTGGCGGCAAAACGCAGGCTGGAGGCGCGTGACTTCGACGGCCTGTTCTTCATCAGCCTGGCCGCCAGCGACAGCTACCGCCAGCAGGTGGACGCCTGGTTCGCGCGCGAAGGCGTGGCGCGGCGGCTGCAGCTGTCCAGCCATAGCGCGGCCTCGGTGTGCGAGATGGTCAGGCTGGGCCTGGGGGTGGCCATCGTCAATCCTTTGACGGCGCTGGCCGAGGCGGGGAGGGGCGTGGCGGTGAGGCCGCTGGCCGAGGCCATTCCGTTTTCCGTGCAATTGGTGTTGCCGCAGTTCCGCCCGGCGTCGCCGTTGCCGCTGCGTTTTGTCGATGCCTTGCGCCGGACGGGGGGCGAGCTGGACAGCAGGCTGGCGGCTTTGTGCGGATGAGGACGGGAATGGGCGGGGAAGAGGTGTTTGCTTGACATAAAAGCAATTATATTGCTCATATATGCCAATTAATTGTATTTATTTTTGTTATATTCGATTTGATGGCATTCTGATTTGTAAAATACTGTCGCATTCTCGAATCCCGTCCTTGCCATGCGGGTATTTGCGCCTGATTTCCTCCCCCTGCATTGACAGGTCCGACTACTTCGTTCATCAATAGTTCCTGAACGCTATCTTTCATAGAGCAAAAGCGCTATTTGTCGTGCTTTTTCGAATGATGGCAAGAGTTTGCCTTATTTTTCAGTAGTGACCACTGTCTGTCTCACCCTGGCGTGACTGGCGATGGCCGGCGCCTAGGGTGTCTGTCTTTCCGTCATTCCGCCATGCAGGATTCTTTCCTGGGTCCGCGGCAGTTCTGATTACAAGGAACCCATAATGACGACGTCTGCGCTCAATCCCTTGCGCCAGCCCAAGCCGTTTTACCTGATCTTCTCGATCGAATTCTGGGAGCGTTTCGGCTTCTACGGCCTGCAGGGCATCCTGGCCGTCTACCTGGTGAAGGCCCTGGGCCTGCGCGAGGCCGACTCCTTCACGCTGTTTTCGTCCTTCATCGCGCTGGTGTACGGCCTGATCGCCGTCGGCGGCTGGCTGGGCGACAAGGTGCTGGGCACCAAGCGCACCATTCTGCTGGGCGCGCTGGTGCTGACCGCGGGTTACGCGATGGTGACCGCGTCGGCCGACCACATCAGCCTGCTGTATCTGGGCATGGGCACCATCGCGGTGGGCAACGGCCTGTTCAAGGCCAATCCGTCGTCGCTGTTGTCCAAGTGCTACGAGGAGAACGATCCTCGTCTGGACGGCGCCTTCACCATGTACTACATGGCGATCAACATCGGTTCGCTGCTGTCGATGCTGGCCACGCCGTGGCTGGCCGACAAGTTCGGCTACGCCCACGCTTTCGCGCTGTCGGTGGTGGGCATGCTGATCACCGTCGCCAACTTCATCCTGATGCGGGGCTGGGTCAAGGAATACGGTTCCGACGCCGACTTCCGCACGCCCAAGCTGTCCACCTGGCTGGCGGTGCTGGCCGGCGTGGTGGTCGCCTGCGCCGCCGCCGCGCTGCTGCTCAAGCACGAGATCATCGCCAACGTGGTGCTGGCCGTGCTGTCCATCGGCGTGGTGGGCCTGTACGTCAAGGAGACGCTGCTGCTGAAGGGCGCGGAGCGCAAGAAGATGATCGTGGCCGCCATCCTGATGTTGCAGGCGACGGTATTCTTCGTGCTGTACAACCAGATGCCGCTGTCGCTGAACTTCTTCGCCATCCACAACACCGAGCACACGCTGTTCGGCATCCCGGTGCAGCCGGAGCAGTTCCAGTCGCTGAATCCGTTCTGGATCATGCTGGCCAGCCCGCTGCTCGCCGTCTGCTACAACAAGCTGGGCAACCGCCTGCCGATGCCGCACAAGTTCGCGATCGGCATGGTGCTGTGCGCCGGCGCCTTCCTGGTGCTGCCGCTGGGCGCCAAGTACGCCAACGCCCAGGGCCTGGTGTCGTCCAACTGGATGGTGCTGAGCTATCTGCTGCAGAGCGTGGGCGAGTTGCTGATTTCCGGCCTGGGGCTGGCGATGGTGGCGCAGCTGGTGCCGCAGCGGCTGATGGGCTTCATCATGGGCGCCTGGTTCCTGACCTCGGCCGCGTCGTCGGTGATCGCCGGCTGGGTGGCGGGCCTGACCGCCGCGCCGGACAACGTCACCAGCCCGCTGGCCACGCTGGAGATCTACAGCCGCGTGTTCACCCAGATCGGCGTGGTGACCGGCGCGATCGCGGTCGTGACCATCATCATCGCGCCGTGGCTGCACCGGATGACGCTGGACGAGAAGCCGGAGCATCCGGAGCACGAAATGGCGCTGGACGCCCGCTGAGCGCGGCATCCGCCAAATCGCAACGGGGACCGATTCGGTCCCCGTTTTGCTTGCCTAGCCGTCCAGCCGGCGGCTCCAGTCTTCCAGTTGGCCGCTTGCCAGCCTGTTCTCGATCAGCCGCCGCCAGGACTCCACCAGCGGCAGCCGGGCGGCCTCCAGCAGCAGCTCCCGCTCCAGGCCGCGGCGGTAGAAGACATCGGCCAGCCGCGCCAGCGTCCATTCCGGATGCGGGCGCGCCAGCAGGCGGATGTCGTCGCCGGCGCCGACATCGCCCTCGCGCAGCACCCGGCAGTACCAGCCGGTGCGGCCGCTGTCCTGCAAGCGTTTGGCCATGTCGCGCTGGTCGAAGCGGTGGTTGAGCTTCCAGCAAGGCTGGCGGCCCTGGGAAATCTCCAGCACCGCGGCGCCGATGGCCAACTGGTCGCCCAGGCACAGCGTGGTCTCGTCCACGCCCAGCGTGCTGAGGTTTTCGCCGAAACCGCCGGGCTGGTCCAGCGCCGGACGCGGGCCGATTTCGTCGCGCCAGCGGGCGTAATGCTCGAAGGCGTACAGGTGAACCGCCTTGTGCGGGCCGCCGTGGTGGCGCGGATCGCCTTGCTCGTCGCCGGCCAGCCCCAGCGCGCCCACCTCCGCGCGTCCCGCCAGCGGCTGTTTGGCGATGGCGCTGAGCGCGCCGGGGCGGACATAGGGCGCGGCCTTGCCGGCCAGCGTCGCCAGCACGCTGCCGATGACGGTTTCCCGGCTCATTCCGCCAGCTCCACCACCACCCGCTTGTTGCGCGCGCCCTTGCTTTCTATCTTCTTCACCCGCACCCGGCCCACTTCGCCGGTGCGGGCGACATGGGTGCCGCCGCAGGGCTGCAGGTCCACGCCCTCCACCTCGATCAGCCGGATTTCCGGCAGGTGCAAGGGCGGCGTCACCGACATGGTGCGGATCAGCTCGGGCTGCGCCTTCAGCGCTTCGCCGCTGGTCATTTTCACCGCGAGGGGCAGATCGGCGGCCACCAGCCGGTTCAGCTCGGCCTCGATATGCTCCTTGTCCAGCTCCATGCCTTCCGGCAGCGCGAAGTCCAGCCGGCCCGATTCCGCGGTCATGTTGCCGCCGGTGACCCCGGCCTTGATCACCACGCCCAGCAAATGCAGACAGGTGTGGATGCGCATGTGGCGGTAGCGGCGATCCCAGTCCAGCTCCAGCGTCACCTCGGTTCCCGGCGCGAGGCGGACATCGCCCTCGGTCTGGTGCAGGATGGCGCGGGTGTCGCGGTCGCGGCGGGTGTCGGCGATGCGCAGCGTCGAGCCGTCGGCCAGCTTCAGGGTGGCGCTGTCGCCGGGCTGGCCGCCGCCCAGCGGATAGCACAATGTGTCTTCCAGCGTCAGGCCGGCGTCGCCGTGGGCCAGCACGCGGGTGGCCAGGCGGGTCTGGTAGGGGTCTTGATAGAATCGTTCCGTCATGATGCGTCCTTTGTCGTCTTGTCTGGACAGGGTGACGGCTGCCGGGCGGGATTTCAAGTGACAGCGCCGCGGAGAAAAGACGGTAACAGCTTGTGGCGCAAGGCTTTAACGCCGATAATCGCCGCCAAATCGTTTTTCTTAAAAGCCGTTTTCAATGCAAAGACACAATCTGGAGCACTACAACCCGCCGCCGGACACCGGCCTTTCCGTGATCTACGCCGATAGCTGCCTCCTGGTGCTGGACAAGCCCAGCGGCCTGTTGTCGGTGCCGGGGCGGGGCGAGGACAAGGCCGATTGCCTGATCAGCCGCGCGCAGAAGGTCTACCCGGACGCGCTGACCGTGCACCGGCTGGACATGGACACTTCCGGCCTGGTGGTGATGGGGCGCGGCCCGGAGATGCAGCGCGCGCTGTCGATCGCCTTCATGGACCGCAAGGTCAAGAAGCGCTATATCGCGGTGGTGGACGGCATCGTGGAAAGCAATAGCGGCACGGTGGACCTGCCGCTGATCATCGATTGGCCGAACCGGCCGCGGCAGAAGGTGGATTTCGACGAGGGCAAAGAAGCCATCACCCATTACCGGGTGATTCTGCGCGACACCGGCCGCAACATCAGCCGGATGGAGCTGGATCCGCAAACCGGCCGCGCCCACCAACTGCGCATGCACATGCTGCATCTGGAGTCCGGCCACCCCATCCTCGGCGACGACATCTACGCGCCGCCGGAGGCGCAGGCCAAGGCCGACCGCCTGCTGCTGCACGCGTCGCGGCTGGTGCTGCGCCACCCGGTGACTTTCGAGGAAATGGAGTTCGAGGCACCGGCGCCGTTCTGAGGCCGGCTCTGGTCCGCAAAAAAAGGGATGCTGTTTGGCATCCCTTTTATTTTGGCTGGTCGGGCCGCTTACTGCCGAGCGGTGCGGACGTTGTCCGTCGGCGCGGCGTCCGCGTTGCTGCGCCACGGATTGATGTCCAGCCCGCCGCGGCGGGTGTAGCGGGCGTAGACGGTGAGCCTCTCCGGCGCGCAGGCGCGCAGCACGTCGACGAAGATGCGCTCCACGCATTGCTCGTGGAACTCGTTGTGCTGGCGGAAGCCGATCAGGTAGCGCAACAGCGCTTCGCGGTCGATCTTCGGCCCGGTGTAGCGGATGGATACGCTGCCCCAGTCCGGCTGGCCGGTGACCAGGCAGTTGGACTTCAACAGATTGCTGCACAGGGTTTCGCTGACGATGTCGGCGGCGTCGGCCTTGAGAACTTCCGGGCAGGGCGCGTAGTGGTCGACGGCGATGTCCAGCTCGTCGATGTACTCGCCTGCCAGCTCGCGCACCTGTTCGGCGGCGAAGGCCTGCGGCAGCGCGATGGAGACCGAAACCTCCGCGCCGGCGGCGGCGGACAGGTCGCGCGCCAGTTGCGCGGCCAGCGCGTCGACGCCGTCCATTTGCGTCTGGTTGTAGCTGTTCAGGTAGAGCTTGAACGATTTGGACTCGATCAGCCTGGGGCTGGCGGCCGGGATGCGGAAGGTGGCGATGCCGACCTGCGGCTTGCCGCGGGCGTTGAGCCAGGACAGCTCGAAGCCGGTCCAGATGTCGACGCCGGCGAAGGGCAGCGCGGCTTCGTCCACGCCGATCTCGTCGCGCTTGGTCTTGCGCGCGATCGGGAACAGCAGGGAGGGATCGTACTGGTCCTGGTAGCTGACGGTCTTGCCCAGCGGCGAATGTTCGGGGGTGAGATGGCTCATGGATGCGACTTTCTAACCGAATGCTGATGAATCATAGGCCGGCGGCTCATTGCTCGCGGCGCATGAACTGGCGCGGGCGGAAGCCCTGCGCGAACAAGGCGGCGAAGTAGACCGCCGCGCCGACGCCGACCAGCAGCAGCAGCCACAGCGCGCGTTGCCAGGCGTGGCCGTGCCAGTCTATCGGCAGCCACCGCAGGCAGGCCAGCAGCGCGGCCGCCATCACCGCGATGGCGACGCTGAGCTTGGCGAGGAAGGCTTTCCAGCCCGCCTCGGGCCGGTAGATGCCGCGTTTTCGCAGCGTGTGCATCAACAGGCCGGCGTTGATGCAGGAGGCGAGGCCGATCGACAGCGCCAGGCCGGCGTGCTTCAGCGGAAACACGAAGGCCAGGTTCATCACCTGGGTGGCGATCAGCGTCGCCACCGCGATGCGCACCGGCGTCTTGATGTCTTGGCGCGCGTAAAAGCCCGGCGCCAGCACCTTGACCAGGATCAGCCCGAGCAGGCCGAAGGAGTAGGCGATCACCGCCTGCTGCGACATCAGCGCGTCGTGGGCGCTGAACTTGCCGTACATGAACATGGTGTACAGCAGCGGGCCGGATAGCAGGCCCAGGCCGACGGTGGCCGGCACCGCGAGCAGCAGCGACAGCCGGATACCCCAGTCCAGCAGCACGCTGAACTCGGCGTCGGACTTGCTGGCCGCGTGCTTGGACAAGGACGGCAGCAGGATGGTGCCGAGCGCCACGCCCAGCACGCCGGACGGGAATTCCATCAGCCGGTCGGCGTAATACATCCACGACACGCTGCCGGTGGGCAGGAAGGAGGCGAAGGTGGAGTTGATCAGCAGCGAGATCTGCGCCACCGACACGCCGAAGATCGCCGGCCCCATCTGCCTGATCACCCGCCACACTTCCGGATCGCGGAAGGCCAGGATGGGCCGGGCCAGCATGCCGACCTGCTTCAGGAAGGGTAGCTGCCACACCAGCTGGATCAGGCCGCCGACGAACACCGCCCACGCCATCGCCATGATCGGCGGATGGAAGTAATGGGTGAAGCACAGCGCGAACACGATGAAGCTGAGGTTCAGGAAGGTGGGGGTGAAGGCCGGGATCGAGAACTTGCCCCAGCTGTTCAGGATGCTGCCGGTCATCGACGACAGCGAGATGAAGAATATATAGGGGAAAGACACCCGCAGGATGTCGGCGAACAGCGCGGCCTTGGCCGGCTCGCGGTAGAAGCCGGGCGCCGAGATCCACATGATGGCCGGCGCGGCCAGCATGCCTATCGCCGTCACCAGCAGCAGCACCGAGCCCAGCACGCCGGTGACCTTGGCGACGAACTCGCGCGTTTCCTCATGGGTCTTGTTCTGCTTGTATTCGCCGAGGATGGGCACGAAAGCCTGCGAGAACGCGCCTTCGGCGAACAGCCGGCGCAGCATGTTGGGAATCTTGAAGGCGGCGTTGAAGGCGTCGGCGGCCATGCCGGCGCCGAAGATGCGGGCGACCAGGGTGTCGCGCACCAGGCCGAGGACGCGGGACACCATGGTCATGCTGCTGACTGCAGCCAGGGCCTTGAGCAGGTTCATTTTGGTTTGACGGCCGATACTAGGCGGATTGAGCAAGCCCGCTAGTTTACGCTGGCGGGTTTATTGTTGCAAAACCTGAGTTTAGGGCTTAGAATCGCGGGTTTCAGATTCCGCTATCAGGAGAAAGATTCATGGCTAACAGCGCACAAGCTCGCAAGCGTGCACGCACAGCCCTTAAGCAGCGCGCGCATAACGCCAGCCTGCGTACTGCGTTCCGTACCGCAGTGAAGAAAGTGCTCAAGGCAATTGAAGCCGGCGACAAGGCCGCCGCTCGCGTGGTGTTCCAGGCTTCGGAAAAAGTGATCGACCGCATTGCTGACAAGGGCGTGTTCCACAAGAACAAGGCCGCTCGTCACAAGAGCCGTCTGTCCGCTCAGATCAAGGCCATGGCCTAATCGATCGACAGCCCAGGCTGCAAGAATACGCAAAGGCTCCGCATCGCGGGGCCTTTTGTGTATCCGCGCCCCCGCCGCAGCGATGCGGCGGGGGCGTTGTCCTTTACCGCGTCGACAAGGGCAAGGGGCTTATGCATACTCGATGAATCCGCACGCAGAAACGGGAGCGCCGCCGATGAAAACCGCCATTGCGATTCGCCATGTCGCGTTCGAGGATCTCGGCTCTTTGCGACGCCAGCTGGAAATGCGCGGCTACCGCATCGAATACCGCGAGGCCGGCGTGGACCCGCTGGACAGCCCGGCGCTGGAGCAGGCCGACCTGCTGGTGGTGCTGGGCGGCCCGATCGGCGTCGGCGACGGCGATCTGTATCCGTTTCTTAAGCACGAGCGGCGGCTGCTGGAGCGGAGGCTGAGGCGGCGCCGGCCGACCTTGGGCATCTGCCTGGGCGCGCAATTGATGGCGAGCGCGCTGGGCGCGCGGGTGGCGCCGATGGGGCATAAGGAGATCGGCTACGCGCCGCTGCGTTTGACCGATGCCGGACGGGCGTCGCCGCTGGCGCCGCTGGCCGACGCGCCGGTGCTGCACTGGCATGGCGACCAGTTCGCCATCCCCGACGGCGCTCAGTGCCTGGCTGGCAGCGAGTTGTGTCCGCACCAGGCTTTCGCCGTCGAGGATTACGCGCTTGGCTTGCAATTCCATCCGGAAGTGGAGCCGGCGCAGCTGGAGCGCTGGCTGATCGGCCACAGCGGCGAGCTGGCGGCCGCCGGCATCGATCCGCGCGAACTGCGCGAGCAGAACCGGCGGCACGGCGAAGCCTTGCCCGCGCTGGCCGCCCAGACGCTTACCCGCTGGTTGAACGCCACGGGCGCCTGAGCCCGGGCCATCGACCCGGTTCTCAGAGCAGGCGCGCCGCCTGGCGAGCCATCTCGCCCTCCTCGTCGGTGGGCAGCACATAGGCCGGCAGACGGCTGCCGGCGGCGGTGAGCCGGCGCGCATGGGCGAGGTTGGCCGCGTGGTCCAGCTCGAATCCCAGCCAGGACAGTTGCTGCAAGATCCTGGCCCTGACCTCCGCCGAATGCTCGCCGATGCCGGCGGTGAAGATCAGCGCGTCCAGGCCGCGCATCGCCGCGGCCAGGCTGGCCGCCTCGCGCGCCGTCCGGTAGCAGAACAGTTCCACCGCCTCGCGGGCCTCCGGCAGTTCGCTGGCCAGCAGCTCGCGCATGTCGGCCGACACGCCGGACACGCCCAGCAGGCCGGAGTTCTTGTACAGCTCGCGCCGCACGTCCTTCACCCCCATGCCTTCATGCTCCTGCCAGTACAGGATCACCTCCGGGTCGATATAGCCGGGCCGGCTGCCCATCATCAGGCCGTCCACCGCCGAAAACCCCATGCTGGACGCCACGCTCTGGCCGGATTCGATCGCGCAGGCGCTGGCGCCGCTGCCCAGGTGGCAGACCACCACCTTGCCGTGGGCCAGGCCGATCTCCGGCAGCCGCCGCGCGATGGCGGCGTAGGACAGGCCGTGGAAGCCGTAGCGGCGCACGCCCTCGTCGTGCCAGTGGCGGGCGATGCCGAAGCGGGTGGCCACCGTCGGCTGGGTGGCGTGGAAGGCGGTGTCGAAGCAGGCGATTTGCGGCAGTTGCGGATCTATCCGGCTGAAGGCGTCTATCACCGCCAGGCTGACCGGCTGGTGCAGCGGCGCCAGCGCGATGTAGTCGTCCAGCGCGGCCCGGGTATCGGCATCCACCCGCACCGGCTGGCGGAAGCGGTTGCCGCCATGCACCACGCGGTGCGCCACCGCCCGCGCCTCCAGCCCCTGGTCGGCCAGGCCGTTCAGCGCCGCCGCCAGCGCGGTGTCGTGGGCGGCGTCGGCCAGGCCGCGCTCGGCCAGTTTCTGGCCGTTGGCGTCGGCCAGCGAGAACACGGCTTCGCGGCTGCCGAAGCGGTCCACCATGCCGCGCGCCAGCAGCGTCTGGCCGTCCAGCGAGAACGCGCGGAACTTCAGCGTGGCGGAGCCGGCGTTGATCGCCAGCAGGCAGCGGTTCATGGACGTCCTCCCTGACGGCGCTTCTGGTGGGCCAGCAAGCTGGCGATGGCGCTGGAGGCCAGGCGGCCGCTGGCGTCGTCGGCGCGGCTGGTCAGCACCATCGGCACGCGCGCGCCCATCACGATGCCGGCGGAGGCGGCCTGGGCCAGATAGGTCAGCTGCTTGCCCAGCATATTGCCGGCTTCCAGGTCCGGCACCAGCAGGATGTCCGGATCGCCGGCCACCGGCGAGACGATGCCCTTGCTCTCGGCGGCTTCCTTGGAGATGGCGTTGTCGAAGGCCAGCGGGCCGTCGAGGATGGCGCCGGTGATCTGGCCGCGGTCGGCCATCTTGCACAGCGCGGCGGCGTCCAGCGTCGAGCGCATGTCGGGGTTGATGGTTTCCACCGCGGCCAAAATGGCCACCTTGGGGCAGGGGATGCCCAGCGCGTGGGTCAGGTCGATGGCGTTCTGGCAGATGTCGCGCTTGGTGATCAGGTCCGGCTCGATATTGACCGCGGCGTCGGTGATGAACAGATAGCGGGGATAGCTCTCCACCTTCATCACCCAGATGTGGCTGATGCGGCGGTCGGTGCGGATGCCGGTCTCGCGCGCTAGCGCGGCGCTCATGAATTCGTCGGTGTGCAGGCTGCCCTTCATCAGGATGTCGGCGTAGCCGTCGCGCACCAGCTGCACCGCGCGCTCGGCGGCGGCATGGCTGTGTTCGACGTCCAGGCATTCAAAGCGCCTGAGGTCCACTTCCAGTTCGTCGGCCAGTTTTTGCAGCCGCGCCTTGGGCGCCACCAGGATGGGCGTGGCGATGCCGTTGTCGGCGGCCTCCACCGCGCCCAGCAGCGATTCCCGGCTGCAGGGGTGGGCCACCGCCATCGGCAGCGCGCCCAGCTGGCGCGCCTGTTGCAGGATGTCGTCGAATGCGTGGGTATCGTGAATCATGCCGCTCTCCTCAAGCCTTGATGTGGTGTCCGCCGTCTACGTAGATGGTCTGGCCGGTCAGGCCGCTGGCGGCGTCGGAAATCAGGAAGGCGCAGGTCATGCCCACTTCTTCGATCTCCACCAGGCGATTCTGCGGCGCGCGGGAGATGGCGTCCTGGATCAACTGGTCGAAATGCGCGATGCCGGAGGCGGCGCGCGTTTTCAGCGGGCCGGGCGACACCGCGTGCACGCGGATGCGCTTGGGGCCGAGCTCGTTGGCCAGGTAGCGCGACACGCTTTCCAGCGCCGCCTTGACCGGGCCCATGATGTTGTAGTTTTCCACCACCTTGTCGGCGCCGTAATAGCTCATGGTGATCAGGCTGCCGCCTCGCGTCATCAGCGGCTCGGCCAGCCGCGCCATTTCGATAAAGGAGTAGCACGATACCCGCATCGCCTGCTGGAAACCGGCGAGCGAACAGTCGGTGACGCGGCCGTGCAAGTCTTCCATCGGGCAATAGGCGATGGAGTGGATGATGAAGTCCAGCCCGCCCCAGTGCTTTTCTATCTCGGCGAACACATGCTCCAGCTGGCCCGGCTGCTCCACGTCCAGCGGCAGCACCAGCTTGGCCTGCAAAGCTTCGGCCAGCGGCCGCACGTATTTCTCGGCCTTGGCGTTGAGGTAGGTGACCGCGCATTCCGCGCCCAGTTGATGCAGCACGCTGGCGCAGCCGTAGGCGATGCTGTCTTCATTGGCGATGCCGACGATGAGTCCTCTCTTGCCGGCGAGGATGTTGCGTATGCTTTCCATCTGACCTTCTTGGTAAACCATTTGGACCTCCGGGATAGCGTTGCAGGGCGGTGTTGCAGCAGAATGATTAAAAGTGGTTTTTGTATTGCCGTTTCAGTCGGATATAATGGCTGGTTTGCAGGCGGCGCACTTGTGTTTGAAAGCTGGCGGCCGCATCTGTACAGTCAGACCTGTCCTGAGTTTAGTTCCGGATGTGGTGCAGTGCAGCAATCATGCGTATTATGCCATTGTGGTCAATTGGCGGGAAAGTAAAGCTATGCCGATCTATGAATATCGTTGCGGCGCCTGTGGCGTCGCCAAGGAACACCTGCAGAAACTGAGCGACGCGCCGGTGGCCGCCTGTCCGGAATGCGGCAGCGCCGACTACCACAAGCAGCTGTCCGCCGCGGGCTTCCAGCTGAAGGGCTCGGGCTGGTACGCGACCGACTTCAAGGGCGGCTCGTCCTCGTCCTCCTCCGGCGGCTCCGCCTCTTCCGGAGGCCATAGCTGCGGCGCCGGCTGCGGTTGCGACTGATGTCGGTTCCCCCGCAGATCAAAATGACCCTGAAGGGCTATCTGATCGCCGGCCTGCTGATCTGGCTGCCGCTGGCGATCACCCTTTGGGTCTTGAACCTGATCATCGGTTCGCTGGACCAGACGCTGACCCTGCTGCCGGCCGAGTGGCGGCCCGAGCAGCTGTTCGGCATGCACATCCCCGGCCTGGGGGTGGTGTTCGCGGTATTGGTGGTGATGGGCACCGGCATGCTGGCCGCCAACGTGCTGGGCCGCCGCCTGGTGGAGTTCTGGCACGGCCTGCTGTCGCGCACGCCGGTGGTCAATTCCATCTACAACAGCGTCAAGCAGGTCAGCGACACGCTGCTGTCCGATTCCGGCAACGCGTTCAAGAACGCGCTGCTGGTGCGCTGGCCGCACCAGAACGCCTGGACCGTCGCTTTCCAGACCGGCACGCCGGCCCAGGAAATCCTGCGCCACGCGGAGAACGGCGAAGAGCTGGTCAGCGTTTACGTGCCGACCACGCCGAACCCCACTTCCGGCTATTTCATCGTGGTGCCGCGCAGCGACACCCGCGAGCTGAACATGAGCGTCGACGAGGCGCTCAAGTACGTCATTTCCATGGGCGTGGTGGTTCCGAACCCGCCGCCGCAGGCTCAGCGCCCGCGGCTGAATGATGAACATAATCGGCAGGGCTAGGCCGTCACCCTGTCTAGCCCCTAAGCATGTCGTCCCCTAGCGGGAACTTCGAAGAATTCAATCAAAAAGGTTTACCCAATGCGCACCGATTATTGCGGACTCATCGACAAGAAATACCTCGGTCAAACCGTGACCGTCAAAGGCTGGGCCCATCGCCGCCGCGACCATGGCGGCGTGATCTTCATCGACCTGCGCGACCGCGAAGGCCTGGTGCAGGTGGTGATCGATCCGGACACCCCGGAGGCGTTCAAGCTGGCTGACAGCAGCCGCGGCGAGTACGTGCTGTCCATTACCGGCATCGTGCGCGAGCGTCCGGCCGGCACCGCCAACAGCAAGATGATCTCCGGCGAGATCGAGATCCTGGCCAAGGAAATCGAGATCCTGAACGCCGCGGCCACGCCGCCGTTCCAGATCGACGACGAGAACCTGTCGGAAAACGTCCGCCTGACCAACCGCGTGATCGACCTGCGCCGCCCGGCGATGCAGAAGAACCTGCGCCTGCGCTACAAGGTGGCGATGGGCGTGCGCAACCACCTGGACAAGCAGGGCTTCATCGACATCGAAACCCCGATGCTGACCCGCTCCACCCCGGAAGGCGCCCGCGACTACCTGGTGCCGTCCCGCGTGCATCCGGGCGAATTCTTCGCGCTGCCGCAATCGCCGCAGCTGTTCAAGCAGCTGCTGATGGTGGCCGGCTTCGACCGCTACTACCAGATCACCAAGTGCTTCCGCGACGAAGACCTGCGCGCCGACCGCCAGCCTGAATTCACCCAGATCGATATCGAGACCTCGTTCCTGAACGAGGATCAGATCATGGACATCACCGAGACCATGACCCGCGAGATCTTCAGCGACGTGCTGGGCGTGACGCTGCCGACCTTCCCGCGCATGACTTACGGCGACGCCATGTTCTACTACGGCTCCGACAAGCCGGACATGCGCGTTTCGCTGAAATTCACCGAACTGACCGACGTGATGAAGTCGGAAGAGTTCAAGGTGTTCCGCGGCGCCGCCGATATGGCCAATGGCCGCGTGGTGGCCCTGCGCGTGCCGAACGGCGCGTCGTTCAGCCGCAAGGAAATCGACGACTACACCCAGTTCGTCGGCATCTACGGCGCCAAGGGCCTGGCCTACATCAAGGTCAACGACGCGAGCAAGCTGAACGAAGAGGGCCTGCAGTCCCCGATCGTCAAGTTCCTGTCGGCCAATGGCCTGAAGGAAATCATCGAGCGCACCGGCGCGCAAAACGGCGACATCATCTTCTTCGGCGCCGACAAGGCCAAGGTGGTGAACGAGGCGATCGGCGCGCTGCGCATCAAGATCGGCCACGAGCACGGCCTGGAAAACGGCTACTTCGTCAAGGAATGGCGCCCGCTGTGGGTGGTGGACTTCCCGATGTTCGAGCACGACGAGGAAGCCGACCGCTGGACCGCCTGCCACCATCCGTTCACCAGCCCGAAGCCGGGCCACGAGGACCTGATGGCCACCGATCCGGGCGCCTGCCTGGCCCGCGCCTACGATATGGTGCTGAACGGCTGGGAAATCGGCGGCGGCTCGATCCGTATCCACCGCGCCGAGATCCAGGAGAAGGTGTTCGGCGCGCTGAAGATCAGCCCGGAAGAGCAGCAGAACAAGTTCGGCTTCCTGCTGGACAACCTGAAGTTCGGCGCGCCGCCGCACGGCGGCCTGGCTTTCGGCCTGGATCGCCTGGTGACGCTGATGTGCGGCGCGGAGTCCATCCGCGACGTGATCGCCTTCCCCAAGACTCAGCGCGCCCAGTGCCTGCTGACCAACGCGCCGAACGCGGTGGACGACAAGCAGCTGCGCGAGCTGAACCTGCGCCTGCGCCAGAAGGCGGAGCCGACTACCTGATCCCGCCGGATCGCATAGAGAAAACGGACAGCTTGCTGTCCGTTTTTTTATTCCCGCCAGATCAGCGGGTATAAATCGTCGGCTGGACCGACATGCCGACCCGCAATTGCCGCAAGGCCGGCTGGCCGGGATCCAGCTGGATGCGGACGGGCAGCCGCTGCACCACCTTGGTGAAATTGCCGGTGGCGTTTTGCGGGGCGATGGGGGCGAAGGCCATGCCGCTGGCCGGCGCCAGGCTGCTGACGCGGCCGTTCAGGCTGACGCCGGGCAAGGTGTCGACCTGAACGTTGACCGCCTGGCCGGGACGTATCGAGGCGAGCTGGGTTTCGCGGTAGTTGGCTTCGATGTAGACCGCCTGCAAGGGCACCACCGCCATCAGCGGGGTGCCGGTGGTGACATAGCTGCCGACACGCGCGGACAGCCTGCCGACGGTGCCGGCCACCGGCGCGCTGATGCGGGTATAGGAGAGGTTGAGCTCTGCGGTATGCCGCGCCGCCTCGCTGCGCGCCAACGCCGCTTCGGCCTTGTGAAGGTCGGCGGCGATGATGTCGGACTGCAGCCTGGCGGCGGCCAGCGCCGCTTGGTCGCGCTCTTTCGCCGCGGCGCTGATGCGCAGCTGGGCCTCGGCTTGCTGGGCGTCCTGCTGCGAGCCCGAGCCATCGGAGGATAGGTCGCGATAGCGGCGCTGGTTGGCCCTGGCCAGCGCCAGCGACGCGTCGTCGGCGCTGACCGCGGCGCCGGCCTGGGCGATGACGGCGCCCTGGCGGCTGGCCTGGGCTTTCAGCCCTTCGACATTGGCCCGGGCCGCCAGCACGTCGGCGCGGGCGGCGGCCAGCGCGGCTTGCTGATCCTGGTTGTCCAGCTCCGCCACCAGCTGGCCGGCGGCGACCGACTGGTGATCCTTCACCAGCAGCCGGCTGATTTGTCCGGAGAGGCGGGGCGCCACCAGGGTGAAGTCCGCCTGGACGTAGGCGTCGTCGGTGCTTTGCTCCGAGGTGTCGCTTTCGTGGCGGTTCAGCAAGTAAAGGGAGGCGGCGGCGAGGGCGAGCAGCACGCCGGCGCTCAAGTATTTGGCGGATCGTGGCATGGTCATGGTTTGTCTCCGGATTCAGGGTGTCTGGGGGGCGGCTGGCGGCGCGCTGCCGGGCGGGGGCACGTATTGCAGGCACAGCACGGGGAGGATGAGCAGCAGCGCGATGGCGCCGAGCAGCCAGTAAGCGTCGGATATCGCCAGCACGAACGCTTGCTGGCGCACGCCTGCGCCCAGTCCGTCCGGCAGCTGGACCACGCCGGCCACCTGGCCCAGGCGGTCGGTCAGGTCTGTGTTGTGGAAGCGTTCGCGCAGGGTGACGAAATGGCTGACCACCGCGCTGCCGAGCAGAATGCCGAACGCGCGCAGGGTGTTGACGGTGCCCGCCACGTAAGGGCCTTCCGGCGGCAGCACCACGCTGGTGCACAGGAACAGGGTGGAAATCACGGCCATCGGCTGGCCGACGGCTTGCAGCGCCTGGGCCAGCAGGAAGTATGTCCAGGTCCAGTCGCTGGTGATGCGGCTGGCGAAGAGGCAGGCCAGCGCGATCAGGCCCAGCCCGAGCGCGAAGACGTGCCGCGCGTCGACGCGGCGGCGATAGAGCAGCAGCGCCACCAGCGAGCCCAGCAGCAATTGCGGCACGGCGATGATCAGGCCGATGGGGGCGCTTTGCTGGCTGCGGTAGCCCCAGACGCGCTCCAGATGGATGGCGGGCAGCAGCGAGCCCGACAGCATCACGACCAGCAGCACGACGAAGGCGGAAAAACCCAGGGCCAGATTCCGCTTGCCCAGCAGCTGGAGCTTGATGAAGGGCGCGGGATGGAACCACTCGCTGAGCAGGAACAAGGCGGTCATGCCGGCGCCGCCCAGCGCCAGCCAGCAGATCAGATCGGAGCGCCACCAGTCCAGCCGCCCCCCTCGATCCAGCGCCAGCGCCAGCATGGACAGCCCGACGCAGGCGCAGCCCATGCCAAACCAGTTGGCCTGGCGCAGGCGCGGCAGCAAAACGGGGTCCTGCGGCAGGCCCCAGGCCACCATCGCCATCGACAGCAGCGCCAGCGGCAGGCTTTGCCAATAGACCAGCGGCCAATGGCGCCAGACGTCGGTCCATTGTCCGCCCAGCCAGGCGGCGAGATTGGGCGAGAAGGTGGCGGTCAGCGCGTACAGCGCCAAGCCGTGCAGCCGCACCGACAATGGCAGAAAGCGCAGCGCGGCCATCATCAGCACCGGGATCAGCATGCCGCCTATCAGGCCTTGCGCGGCGCGCAGCGCCAGCAAAAGCGGCAGGCTGTGGATGGCCGGCAGCAGCGCGGCGAGCAGGGCGAAGGCCGCCACCATCGCCAGGTGGAAGCGGCGCAGCGAGAAGGTGATGGCCAGCCAGCAGGAGAAGGGCATGGCCACCAGCTCGCCGGCCAGGTAGGCGCTGTTGAGCCAGGCGCCCTCGTCGGCGCCGAAGCCCAGCGCGCCGCGCAGATCGGCCAGCGCCAGCGCGCCGACGCGGTTGTTGAGGCCGGACATGATGGTGGCCAGCAGCACGCCGCACAGGCCGACGATCAGGCGGGGGCCGAAAGGCGCCGGCCGCGGCGGGGACGGGGCTGGCGCGCTCATGACGCTTCCTTCCCGGCGGCGGCCTGCTCGGCGTCCCAGCCGCCGCCCAGCGCCTTGTAAAGGCCGACCAGGGCCAGCGCGATGCCGGTGCGGCTGTCGGTCAGCTCGCGCTGGCTGGACAGCAGGGCCTGCTCGGCGTGGAGCACCGCCAGAAAGTGGCTGGCGCCCTCGCGGTAACGCTGCAAAGCCGCGTCGCGCGCGATGCTTTGCTGTTCGAAAGCCCGCTGCAGCTGGATTTGCCGCGATTGTTCGCTGGAATAGGCGTAGAGCGCGTCGTCTACCTCGTGCCAGGCGCGCAGCACGGTCTGGCGATAGAGCACGGCGGCTTCCTGCTGCCTGGCCTGGCTCAGCTCCAGCTTGCGGCTCAGCCGGCCGCCTTCGAAGATGGGCAGGTAGAAGGATGGACCGACCGAGAAGAAGCGGGAGGACCAGCTGCCGAAGTCGCTGGCCTCCAGCGCCTGGTAGCCGAAGCTGCCGTTCAGGCGGATGCGGGGATAGAAGTCGGCCTGGGCCATGCCTATCGCCGCCGTGGCTTCGTGCAGCTGCGCTTCGGCCAGCAGGATGTCGGGCCGGCGCCTCGCCAGCTCGGACGGCAGGCCCACCGGCACCTCGCGCGGCAGCGGCGGCAGGCCGGCGGGCGGCGCCAGCAGCGCTTCCAGCGCATGGGGCGGCTCGCCCAGCAGCAGGGCGAGCGCGTTCATCAGCGCGGCGCGCTGCTGGCGCAGCCGCGGCAGCTGCGACTCGAACACCGCCAACTGGGCGCTGGCGGCGGCGGTTTCGTAACGGGTGGCGACGCCATGTTGTGCGCGCCGCTGGGTCAGCTCCTGCAGTTTGAGCGCAGACTGCCGGTTGTGCTCGACGATGTCCAGCTGGGCCTGCGCATTGCGCAATAGCAGATAGTTGCGGGCGATGTCGGCCGCCAGGATCACCCTGGCGCCTTCGCTGCGCATCCGCGCGGCGTCCAGGCCGGCGTAGGCGGCTTCCCGCAAGCGGCGGTTGTAGCCCCAGATGTCCAGCTCCCAGCTGCTGTCCAGCCCGGCCTGGCGCAGATTGTGCGGCGTATTCGGCGCGCCGAGCCTGGCCAGAGGGCCCTCGCCGCTGATCGCTTCGCGCGAATACTGCGCGCCCAGCCCCAGCCTGGGCAGGTTGGCGGATTCCGCGATGCCGAGCTGGGCGCGGCTCTGCGCCAATCGGGCCTCGGCTATCTTCAGATCCAGGTTGCCCTGCGCGGCCAGCTGCTGCAGCGAGTCGAGCACGGGATCGTTGAACAGCTTCCACCACCGGGCGTCAATGGGGCGGGAGGCGGCTGCGCCGGCTTGCGCTTCCGTGTTGCTGTCCGGCAGGCGAAAAGCGGGCGGCGGGATGGACGGACGCTGGAAGTCGGGTCCCGCCGCGCAGCCGGCCAGCAGCAGGCTGGCGGCCAGCAGGATCGGCAGGGCCGGTTTGCGCGTCAGGATGGAGAGGACGGACGGGGCGATGCGGGGGCGTGGGGTCATGCCGTTCTGCCATGAATGGTTATGCAGGCGTTATATTGCTACCGGCGTCAGGGCGCGTAAAATGCATAAATATGAACCGGGATATTCATTTGATGCATCTTCTGCGCGAGGACTTGAACCTGCTGGTGCTGTTCTCGACGCTGGCTGAAACGCGTTCGGTGACGCGGGCTGCCAAGCACCTGGCCCTGAGCCAGCCGGCGGTCAGCCATGCCTTGGGGCGCTTGCGCCAATTGCTGGACGACGCGCTGTTCATCCGCGGCAAGGAGGGATTCGTGCTGACCGCGCGCGCGGAGCAGCTGGTGGCGCCGGTGAACGATGTGCTGGCCCGCGTCTGCGCCATCCTGCAGCCGCCGGTTTTCGATCCGGCCAGCGCCAGCCGCAGCTTCCGCCTGGCGGTGAGCGACTACACCGAGGCGACGCTGCTGCCGCCTTTGCTGCGCGGGCTGAGGCGCGAGGCGAGAGGGGTCAGGCTCTCCCTGCAGCCGGTCGGCGACAAGGTGTTGTCGCAACTGGAGTCGGGCGAGCTGGATCTGAGTTTCTGGGGATGGACGCCGCCGGGAGCGGGCTTCCACTACCGGGAATTGTTCCGCGAGCGCTTCATCGGCGTGATGCACCGCGACCATCCGCTGGCGGCAAAGGCGAGGGCCGGTTCGCTGGATCTGGACGACTACCTATCCTGCGGACATGTCGACGCGACGTTTCTGAAGGAAAACCAGGGCTTGGTGGACCGGGCGCTGGAGCGGTTGGGCCGCGCAAGGGACATCGCGCTGCATGCGCCGGGCTTCGTCGGCAGCCTGAGCGCGCTGGAGGGCACGGATCTGTTGATGAGCCTGCCTTCCAGGCTGGGGCGCGGATTGCGGGAACGATTCGGCTTGCTGGCGTTCGAACTGCCATTCGAGATCGACAGCTACGCCTACGCCTTGATCTGGCACGCCCGCATCGACGGCGACCCCGGACTGGCGTGGCTGCGGGAGCGGATTCTGCAGCACGGCGAGCCGGAGGGCGGGGACCGGGAGGCGAGCCCGATCTTGTCTTCCACGCTTGAATCGGACGCGATCGTCCCCATATAGGGCTTGCGGCCTGCCGGACTCGATGGCATTGCGAAACTTAATTGCCATCATATGGAATTACAATTGGCCGGTTCGACGCGGTTGTTTTATAAAGCCTCGCATTCCCCCGACGTTTCCCGATGCCCGATCAGGGACGCGTTGTCATACCAAGACTTTCAAGGAGATCCAAATGGCCGTACTCGTTGGCAAGCAAGCCCCGTTCTTCGCTGGTGAAAAGACTTTCTCCGCCGTGCTGGGCAATGGCGAGATCGTAGACAACTACTCCTTCAAGCAAGCCACCGCCGGCAAGTACGCCGTGGTGTTCTTCTACCCGCTGGACTTCACCTTCGTCTGCCCGTCCGAACTGATCGCCTTCGACCACCGCCTGGCTGAATTCAAGGCCAAGAACGTGGAAGTGATCGGCGTGTCCATCGACAGCCAGTTCACTCACGCCGCATGGCGCAACACCCCGGTCGACAAGGGCGGCATCGGCCAAGTCGGCTACACCCTGGTGGCCGACATCCAGCACGACCTGTGCAAGGCCTACGACGTTGAAGCCGACGGCGGCGTCGCTTTCCGCGGCTCCTTCCTGATCGACAAGTCCGGCGTGGTGCAGCACCAAGTGGTGAACAACCTGCCGCTGGGCCGCAACGTCGACGAAATGCTGCGCATGGTCGACGCGCTGCAATTCACCGAAGAGCACGGCGAAGTGTGCCCGGCTGGCTGGAACAAGGGCAAGAAGGGCATGAAGCCGTCCGCCGAAGGCGTGGCTTCCTACCTGGCTGAAAACGCCAAGGACCTGTAATCCGCGACTGAGCCGGATTCCGTTCCGCACCCCGCCCGCGCGAGCCGGCGGGGTGTTGTTTTATCGGCCGGGGCGCGAGCCGCCTAGCGGCTTGCCGCCGCGGGGGCGAGCATGGCTTTCAGCGCGCCGTGCTGGACGGCCACGCTCAGGCAGGCGGCCAGCGCGCACAGCCACCACAGCGCCGCGCCGCCCAGCTGGCCGTACAACGCGGTGCCCAGCGCCGGCGCCACCAGCGTCCGGCCGTTCCAGGCGGCGTTGTACAGCCCCAGGTAGCTGCCGCGCAGCCGGCCTTCTGAGCGGTGCATCACCAGCTGCGCGTAGCAGGGCGACAGCAGCAGCTCGCCGAAGGTCAGCGTCACCATCATCAGCACCGCCCACTGCGCGCCGTGGCCGGCGTTCAGCCACAGGAAGGAGCAGCCGGTCAGCAGCACGCCCAGCTGGGTGCTGCGCGCCAGCCCCCAGCGCAGGATGCGCCGGCTGACCGGGATCTGCAGCGCCACCACCATCAGGCCGTTGATGGTGAACAGATAGCCCACCCATTGCGGCCCTAGCTGGTAGTGTTCGCGCAGGAACAGCGCCAGCGTCACGTACATCTGGTCGAAAGCCAGCGTGATCAGCACCAGCGCCAGGATGGCGCGCAGGAAGCTGGCGTCGCGCCAGGGGCCGGCCAGCGAGCCGTCGCCGCCGGCCTGGCGCCGCTGCGGACGGGTGCTTTCGACGTGGCGGGCATAGGACCAGGCCATCCAGCAAGCGCCAAGCATCGTGCCGGCGGCATTGGCGGCATACACCCACTGGTAGCCGTAGGCGGCGAGGAAGCCGCTGGTGACGCCGGCGATGGCGACGCCCAGGTTGAAGGCCACCCGCATCATGCCCTGGGCGACCGGGCGCTGCTGCGGCGCGCAGGGCTCCAGCGCCAGCCGTTGGTTGATCGGCCGGAAGCCGCCGTCCGCCATGCCTGACAGCACCAGCAGCGGCATGAACAGCCATACCGGAATCTGCGATGCCAGCAAGGCCATGCACAGGCCGGACACGGCCAGGGCCAGCACGCCCAGCGCGCGGCTGTCGAAGCGGTCGCTCAGGCTGCCGCCCTTCAGCGAACCGGCCAGCATGCCGGCCCCGTAGAAGGCCATCAGCATGCCGATCTGGCTGTAGGGCAGGTGATAGTTCTCGCGCAGGTAGAGCGGCAGGAACAGCTTGGAGATGCCGCCTACGTTGTTGATGAAGCTGCAGGCGACCTGGATGTAGACGCTGGGCGGCAGGCCGCGGTAGGGGCGGGCGAGCCGGTCAAGCAAAGCGGTTCGGGGCATGGCGCGGCAACGGCCGTTCGGCCTGGTTCCGGCTGCGCGGCGGAAGCAGATTGGCGGATCGTTGTATGGTTATGCGATATGCTTATTCTTCTATTTAAAACAATAACCAGTCAATGGCTTTGTTGCATTATTTCACTGGCAGTTTTGCCTTGACCGTGCGCATCATGGTGGCCTGCTTCTCCGCGCGGGGATGCAGGCCGTCGGGCTGGAAGGCGCTCAGATCGCCGGCGAAGCCCTCGACCAGCAGCGGCGCGTAGGCCAGGCGGTTGCGCCGGGCCAGATCGTCATAAACGGCGCGGAACTCGGCGCCGTAGCGGGAGCCATAGTTGGGTGGCAGCGCCATGCCCACCAGCAGCACCTTGGCCTTGCTGGCCTGGGCCAGGTCTATCATCCGCTGCAGGTTGCGGCGCATCTCGGCCATCGGCAGGCCGCGCAGGCCGTCATTGGCGCCCAGCTCCAGCACCAGCACGTCGGGCCGGTGGCGGGCGAGCGCGTCGGGCAGCCTGGCCAGGCCGCCGGCGCTGGTTTCGCCGGAGACGCTGGCGTTGACGACCTGGTGCCGGGGCGCGAGATCGCGCGCCAGCAGCGCCGCCCAGCCTTGGCCCGGAGCCAGGCCGTAGCCGGCCGACAAGCTGTCGCCGAACACCAGCACCGTGGCGGCGAAGGCGGGCAACTGCCACAGCAGCAACAAGGGGAACAGCATTTTGCAGACGATAGAGCGCATGAACCATCCTGAGAAAAAGAAGGCGGTATTGGCCGCCAGCGAGTTGGCGAAACAAGTGCATTTCCGCGGCGATGTGCTGCACATCCTGCGCAGCGCGTCGTTGACCCTGTATTCCGGCGAGAGCGTGGCCATCGTCGGCACCTCGGGCTCGGGCAAGTCCACGCTGCTGTCGCTGCTGGCCGGCCTCGACCACCCCAGCGACGGCGAGGTGGCGCTGTTCGGCAAGCCGCTGTCGCGGCTGAACGAAGATGCCCGCGCGCTGCTCAGGCGCGACAAGGTGGGTTTCGTGTTCCAGAACTTCCAGCTGCTGCCGCAATTGACCGCGCTGGAGAACGTCATGCTGCCACTGGAGCTGGCCGGGCGCAACGACGCGCGCGAAGCGGCGCAGCGGATGCTGGAGCGCGTGGGGCTGGCGGCGCGGCTTGGCCATTATCCGCGCCACCTGTCCGGCGGCGAACAGCAGCGGGTGGCGCTGGCGCGCGCCTTCGTCATCCACCCCGGCTTGTTGTTCGCCGACGAGCCGACCGGCAATCTCGATCCGCACACCGGCCGCCAGATCATAGACCTGCTGTTCCAGCTGAATGCCGAGCAGGGCACGGCGCTGGTGCTGGTCACCCACGACAACGAGCTGGCCAGCCGCTGCGACGCCATTTACCGGCTGGTGGACGGCAAGCTGAACGGAGCGCGCGCCGAATGAGCCCGTTTGGACGTTTCCGTTTCGTTTCCCGCTTCATCCGCCGCGAGCTGGCGGCGGGCGAGCTGACCATCCTCGGCCTGGCGCTGCTGGTGGCGGTGGCGGCGATGAGCAGCGTCGCCTTTTTCTCCGACCGGGTGGAAAAGGCGCTGACCACCCAGGCCACCCAGCTGCTGGCGGCCGATCTGGTGCTCTCCGGCAACGAGACGGCGCCGGACGCGGTGCGGGCCGAGGCGAAGCGCCGCGGCCTGCAGACCGCCGACAACATCACCTTCCCGTCGATGGTGTTCGCCGGCGGGCAGGCGACGCTGGCGCAATACAAGGCGGTGAGCTCCGGCTACCCGCTGCGCGGCGAAACGACGGTGCGGCTGGCCGACGGCGCCGAGAAAAGCGGCCGGCTGCAGCCGGCGCCGGGCACAGCCTGGGCCGACGCCAGGCTGATCAGCCGGCTCAAGCTGAAGCTGGGCGACGAGATCGGCGTCGGCAACGCCCAGTTGAAGCTGGCCGGCGCGATTGTCCGCGAGCCGGACGGCAGCATGGACATCTACAATTTCGTGCCGCGGCTGATGTTCAACAGCGCCGACCTGCCGGCCACCGGCCTGGTGCAGGAGGGCAGCCGCATCCGCTGGCGCTTGCTGTTCGCCGGCGAAGACCGCCAGGTCGCCGATTTCCGCGCCTGGCTGCGCGCGCACAAGCCCAAGGGCGCCAGGCTGGAAAACGTGGAAGAGATGCGGCCGGAAATCCGTACCGGCCTGGAGCGCGCGCGGCGCTTCCTCGGCCTGACCGCGATGCTGACGGTGGCGCTGGCCGCGTCGGCGGTGGCGCTGGTGGTGCGCCGCTACCTGCAGCGCCATTGGCAGCAGGTGGCGGTGCTGCGCTGCCTGGGGCTGGGCTCCGGCGAGGTATGGGGGCTGTTCGTCGGCTTGTTCGCGCTGGTGGGGCTGCTGGCCGGCCTGATCGGCACGCTGGCCGGCTTCGGCGTGCAACTGGGGCTGATGCGGCTGTTCAGCGGCTATGTCGGCGAGATCCTGCCCGATCCGGGCTGGCAGCCATGGCTGATCGGCCCGCTGGCGGCGCAGCTGCTGCTGGCCGGCCTGGCGCTGCCGCCCTTGATGGGCATACGCGACGTGTCGCCGGCGGCGGTGCTGCGCAACGAGCTGCCGCCGACTCGCCAAGGCGTGATCGCGCCGGTGCTGGCGCTGGCCACGCTGCTGGGCCTGGCTTCGTGGCAGGTGGGGGAGTGGTCGCTGGCCGGCTGGCTGCTGGCGGCGATGCTGGGTTTTCTCGGCGTGTCCGGCGCGCTGGCGCTGGGCCTGGTGCTGCTGTTGCGCCGGCTGCCGCGCGGCGGCAAGGTGGGTTGGCGCTTCGGCATCGCCAACCTGGCCCGGCGGCGCTGGCTGGCGGTGCTGCAGATCGCCTCGCTGTCGGTGGGGCTGATGGCGCTGCTGACGCTGACCGTGGTGCGCGACGACCTGATCGGCGCCTGGCAGCGCAGCGTGCCGGCCGACGCGCCGAACAAATTCGTGATCAACATCCAGGGCAACCAGCTGGACGGCGTGCGCGACGCGTTCGCCGCGGCCGGGCGGCCGCAGCCCGAGCTCGCGCCCATGGTGCGCGCCCGGCTGATCGCCATCAACGAGCAGCCGGTGCGCCCGGCAAGCTATGACAACGAGCAGGCGCGGCGGCTGGCCGAGCGCGAGTTCAACCTGTCCTGGCGCGCCGAGCCGCCGCCGGGCAACCAGGTGGTGTCCGGCAAGTGGTGGGACGAGGGCAAGCGGGTGAATCCGCAATTCTCGGTGGAGAAGGGCCTGGCCAATCTCCTGGGCATCAAGCTGGGCGACACGCTGGCCTTCGACCTGGCCGGCACTGCTTACCGCGCCAAGGTGACCAGCCTGCGCGAGGTGCCCTGGGACAGCTTCCGCGTCAATTTCTTCGTGATCGGCACGCCGGGCCAGTTCAGCCGGCAGCCGGCCAGCTGGATCACCAGCTTCCGGCTGGAGCCGGCGGACGAAGCCTTCGCCAATCAATTGGTGGAGCGCTTCCCCAATCTGACGGTGATCGACGTGGGCAGCATCCTGGCCGAGGTCAGGGCGATGGTGGACAAGCTGACGCGCGCGATCGAGGCGATGTTCCTGCTGGCGCTGGCGGCCGGCGTGCTGGTGCTGTGGGCGTCGCTGACCGCCACCCGCGACGAGCGGCTGGCCGACGTGGGCCTGATGCGGGCGCTGGGCGCGTCGCGCCGGCAGGTGCGCAGCGTGGTGCTGGCCGAGCTGGTGTGGCTGGGCGCGGTGGCCGGCCTGCTGGCGGCGCTGGGGGCGATGGGGATCGGCGTGCTGGCGGCGGTGAAGCTGTTTTCCCTGCCGCTGCTGCTCAACTGGTGGCTGCTGCCGCTGGGCATGGCCGGCGGGGTGCTGGTGGTGACGCTGGCCGGCTGGCCGCTGGTGGGCAAGGTGACGAGAACGCCGCCGCTGACGGTGCTGCGCGCCATAGGCTAGCGGCGGAACAAGCGGGACGAACCCGCGGAAGGAGAGGCGATGGACGAAATGGTGTTGGCGGCGCTGGCCAAGTGGCCGAACGTGCCGGCGGTGTTCGGCTGGCTGCGGCTGGACGCCCGGGGCCAGTGGTGGATCAAGGACGCCAGGCTGCAGCATGAGGGGATGGTGGAGTTCTTCAACCGCAATTACAGCCGCGACGGCCAGGGCCGCTGCTATGTGCAGAACGGCCCGCAGAAAGTGTATGTGCAGCTGGACGCCGCGCCCCTGGCGGCGCGGCGCACGCCCAAGGGCTGGAGCACCGTGCCTTACGACGACGACGTGCCGGCGCGCGCGGCCTGGCTGACGCCGGACGGGATGCTGCTGCTGGAGATCGGCGGCGAGCTGGCCGCGGTGGACGACCGCGACCTGGCCGCGGTGCTGGAAGAGGCGCTGCCGGACTGGGACGGCGACGCGGCGTCGCTGCCCGCCGTGCTGAAGGTGGGCGACGCCGGCCTGCCGCTGGCGGCCGAGACCTTGCCGGCGCTGCAGGCCCGTTACGGCATCGTCGCCCGGCCCAGGTAAGTCGCTTGTCTGGATGAGAAAAAGCCCCGCCGAAACGGCGGGGCTTTGTCATGGCGCGGCAGGATCAGACCGGTTCGGCCTTGACGCCGACCAGCCGCTTGCGGCCGGCCAGCATGCCGATGCAGAAGGCCGCGGCGGCGATCAGGCTGAACAGCAGCGCCAGCGGCCAGGCTTCGTGGCTGTGGCCGCGGATCAGGCCGACGGCGAACGGGCCCATCGAGGCCAGCATATAGCCTATGCCCTGGGCCATGCCGGACAGGCTGGCCGCCACGTGCTGGTCGGGAGAGCGGTGCGCCAGCAGGCTCAGCGCGGTGCTGAACAGGCCGCCCTGGCCGAAGCCGAGCAGCGCCGCCCACAGCATCAGGCTGTCGGTGGGCGCGTACAGCATGCCCAGCAAGCCGGCGATCACCGCCAGCAGCGTGATGGCGATGGGCGGGCGCTGGTTGCGGCAGCGGTGGGCCAGGATGGGCACCAGCAGCGACGCCGGCACCTGCACCATGGTGGACAGCGACAGCATCAGCCCGCCTTGCATCGCGGTCAGGCCGCGGTCCATCAGGATGGACGGTAGCCAGCCGAACACGATGTAGGCCAGCGACGATTGCAGGCCCATGAACAGCGTCACCTGCCAGGCCAGCGGATCGCGCAGCAGGCCGCGGACCCGCCACTGGCCGCCGCTGGCGGCGTGGCGGGTGTTCAACTGCGGCCACCATACAATCAAGGCCAGCGCCGCCGGCAAGGCCCACAAGGCCAGCGCCGGCCGCCAGTCGTGGCTGAAGTGCTCGGCCACCGGCACGGTGAAGCCCGCGGCCAGGGCCGCGCCCAGGCACAGCGCCATGGTGTAGACGCCGGTCATCAGGCCGGCGCGGCTGGCGAAGTCGCGCTTGACGATGCCGGGCAGCAGCACGCCGATCACGCCGATGGCGGCGCCGGCCAGCGCCGAGCCGGCGAACAGGCCGAACAAGCCCAGCTGGGTGCGCAGCAGGATGCCGGCGGCCAGCGCCAGCAGGACGACGGCGATGGTTTTCTCGCTGCCCAGGCGGCGGGCCAGATGCGGCGCCAGCGGTCCGAACAGCCCTAGGCAGGCCACCGGCAGCGTGGTCAGCAGGCCGGACATCGCCGGGGTGAGGCCGGTATCGGCGCTGAC
Source organism: Chromobacterium sp. Ag138 (assembly GCF_055181315.1). NCBI lineage: Bacteria > Pseudomonadati > Pseudomonadota > Betaproteobacteria > Neisseriales > Chromobacteriaceae > Chromobacterium > Chromobacterium sp. Ag138. The sequence goes on along the minus strand of NZ_JBUPWA010000001.1, from coordinate 2,051,656 downwards.
CATGGCCAGCACCGGCGCCAGGCTGGACAGCGCCGGCCGCAGATTGAGCCCCACCAGCACCAGCCCCAGCAGCAACAGCAGCGCGCGCTTGCGGCTGCCGGTTTGCGGCACGGCGGAGGGAGTGTCGTCATCGATCAACAGTTCGTCGGCGATGGCTTGGGGCCGACCCGTATTTTCTTGCATCGTGCTTCCTTCTTATTGTTGCTTGTCCAGCAGCCGGTCCAGCGTGGCCAGCAGCGGGCGGGTGATGGCGGCGGCGGCTTGGCCGGCTTCGTCCGGCCGGCCTTGCCGGATCGCGTCGAAGATGGCGGCGTGGGCGGCCAGGTCCGGATCGGGCAGCGCTTCGTCGCGGATCGAGTCCTGGACGCTTTGCCGCACCGCGCGCGAGAAAAAATGGTAGAGGCCGGCCAGCGCCTGGTTGCCGCTGGCGTCGGCGATGGCGACATGGAAGGCGAGGTCGCGCTCGGCGTAGCTTTCCGGCGTTTCGCCGTCCTGCGGCCGCAGCCCTTCCAGCGTGGCGGCGATGCGGGCGATGTCGGCGCCGCCGGCGCGCTCGGCGGCCAGCCGCGCGGCGCTTTCCTCCAGCAGGCAGCGGACTTCCAGATGCTCGCGCAGGCTGGCGCGGCTGATCGCGCGCATCACCTCGCCCGGGTTGACGATGGCCCGCACATAGGTGCCGTCGCCCTGGCGCACTTCCAGCAGGCCGGCGTACAGCAGCACCCGCACCGCCTCGCGCACGGTGTTGCGGCTGATGCCCAGCTCGTCGGCCAGTTCGGGTTCGGTGGGAATGCGGCTGCCTACCGGCCAGCGGCCTTGTTCCAGCTGGCGGCCCAGATTGTCGACGGCGATGTCGACCAGCGAGCGTTTCGCGGCGGAAATATTCATAGATCCCGGCTTAAACATCCAATCATCCGATGAATTTTACCGGCAAACGCCGAGGAGGGCAAAGCCAAGAGGGGGTCAGGCGGTGGCGGAGAAACCGCTGCTGGACAGGCCCAGCCCCTGGCCTACCAGCAGCGAGTTCAGCGTGTAGGGCGCGCCGATCGAATACACCAGCGCGTACATCGCGAGGCCGCTGATCTGCTGGGCGGACAGCATGCTGTTGCCGGACGGGTAACTGAGCAGGTTCTGCAAGTTGAACGGAAAGGTATTGGGCGTTTGCGGGGTGTGGATCACCAGTTGCCGGTTGCGTTGCTGGGCTTGCAGCGCGCGGCTTTCATTGACCAGCGAGCCGCCGCCTTGCGAGGTGTAGCTGTTGGCGAGCGTGTTCAGCGATTGCGCCGCCGTGTACAGCAGGTTCGCGGCGCCGCTGGAATCGCTGTTGTAGGCCGCCTGCAGCGAAGTGACGCTGAGGCTCAGCGTGCCGCCCAGTCCGTACTGGGCCGGGCTCTGGTAGCTGAGGCCGATCTGGCTGAGCAGGGTCAGCAGCGAGCTGCCGTTGCTGTAGCTGTTCTGTACCTGCTGGTTCAGCATCTGCGGCAGCATGGCGGCGATCGGGTCATTGCTTGAGCGCACCTGATTGCCCAGCAGGCTGTTGATGGCGCCCTGGGCGGTATTGAAGGCGCTGGCCAGCGACTGCGCGTTGGTGTTGAGCTGGCCGAAATCGACATTGACCGTAATGTTGCTGCTGCCGGTGGCCAGCAGGTTGGCCGACACGCCGCTGCCCAGCTGAATGCCGGAATTGCTGGCGTTGGAGCCGGAAGTGCCGTTGATGGTGTAGCTGGCGTTCTGCGCGGCCTGGGTCTGGGTCAGGTTCTGGCCGCTGCCCACGGCCTGGGTCTGGTCGAATGCCAGCCGCGACAGGCCGCTCTGGTCGGTGTTGCTGCCGTCGTTGTCGCTGACCGTGATCTTGAAATTGTTGCTGGCGCCGGTGCTGGCCTGGCTGATCTGCAATTGATAGGCGCCGGACGAGTTCTGCACCACGTTGGCCACGACCCCGGCGCCGGCGCCGTTGATCGAACTGGCGATGCTGGACAAGGTGCCGTTGTTGATGTTGATGGTCACCGGCGTGTCGTTGGCGGTGAAGCTGGTGGCCGAGGTCGGACTGGTGTAGGCATAGCTGCCGGTGGTGATGGTCAGGCTGCCGCTGCCCACCACGGTGGTGCCGCTGTCGGGCAGTGAGAAGCTGGTGGTCGCGCTGTGCGCTTGCGCCAGCTGGGAGACATTGAGCAGGTAGCTGGCGTTTTGCGCGCCGGCGGAGGTGCTGACGCTGGCCACCGCGGGATTGCTGCTGCTGGCGGTGCCGCCGCCGAATCGTATCGATGGCGCGTATATCTGCTGCAGGCTGCTCTGGAAGGTGCCGAGTATCGACATCAGCTGGCCCAGCGTGGACAGCTCGATCTGGATCGGATCGGTTGCGCTGCTGCTGGCGCTGCTCTGGCTGGCGGCGCTGGACGAACCCAGCAATAGTCCGCTCGACAACAAACTGCTCAAGTTTGGCAGCAGGCTGTCGAAAGACGAGAGAGAGGGGTTGTATCCGGACAGGGAGTTCATTGCCAACACTCGCAAGCCACATCTTGTTCAAGTGTAGATCAAATCGTTCAAGTCATTGCTTATTCAGCATTTTGTCGGTTTTGGCCGTGCGTCCGCATATGGGATTTTGCGTAAGCGAGACACAAAAAAACGGCATGGCGCGAAGCGGCATGCCGTAGGCGGGGGAGGGCGCTTACTTGGCCATCGCATCCTTCACGCATTTCTTGGCGAAGCTTTGCTTGGCGGCGCCGGCCAGCTTTTTCTCCGCGGCCTTGGCGTCACAGCTGGCCTGGGCGGCGGCGGTGTCCTTTTCGCATTTCTTCAGGAAGCTTTGCTTGGCGGCGCCGGCCAGTTTCTTTTCGGCCGCCTTGGCGTCGCAGGCTGCGTCGGCCAGCGCCAGGTTGGCGCTGAACAGGGCGAGTACGGCGATCAGCACGGATTTGCGCATGATGGTTGGTCTCCAGTGAAGGCCCGCGGCGCGGGCGGATGTCATTCCGATTGTTTTTGTCTGGCGTTCAGCCAATAAACGGCGCTCAACGCCGCCAGTGAAAACAGCAGCAACATCAGCGCCAGCTGGTGGGCTGCGCCATAGTTGGCTTGCTCCACTTGATTGTACAGCGCGATCGATATCACGCGCGTTTCGCCGTCTATGTTGCCGCCTATCATCAGCACCACGCCGAATTCGCCGACCGTATGCGCGAAACCCAGGCAGGCCGCGCTGAGCAGGCCGCTGCGGCAGGAAGGCAGGATCACGTGGCGCATCCGCTGCCAGCGCCCCGCGCCCAGCAGCAGCGCGCTTTCCAGCTCTTCCTGCCGCACCGCGCGGAAGCTGGCCAGCAGCGGCTGCAGCACGAAGGGCAGCGAATACAGGATCGAGGCGAGCACCACGCCGGGAAAGGTGAAGGCGAGGCCGGACAGCCCTAAAGCAGAAGTCAGCTTGCCGACCGGACCGTGCGGGCCGAAAGCCAGCAGCAGGTAGAAGCCGAGCACCGTCGGCGGCAGCACCAGCGGCAGCATGGCGCCGGCCTCCAGGAACGGGCGCAGCCGGGAGCGGCTGTGCGCCAGCCACCAGGCGCAGGGAATGCACAGCGCCAGCAGCAGCAGGGTGCTGATGCCGGCCAGGCGCAATGTCAGCGCGATCGCGCTCCAGTCCTGGGGACTCACGGCTTGAAGCGGTAGCCGGCCTGGGCCATCAGCGCGCGCGCCTGCTCGCCTTTGAGGAAGGCCATCAGCGCGGTCGCGGCCGGAGTGGGCTTGATCAGCAGCGCGTCCTGGCGGATCGGCTGATGCAGTTTTTCAGGCACCAGCCAGTAGCGGCCGCGTATGCCTTGCTCCAGCAATTGGGAATAGGCGACGAAGGCGAAATCGGCGCCGCCGACTTCGGCGAACTGCATGGTCTGGCCGATATTGTCGCCGGTCAGCAGCTTGGGTTTCACCACCGCTTCCAGCTTCAGCGCGGCCAGCGTTTCCATCGCGGCGCGGCCATACGGCGCGGTGGCCGGGTTGGCGACGGCCAGCTTGGCGAAGTCGCCCCGGCGCAGCGCCGCTTCGCCGGCGTCGTCCCGCTGCTTGCTCCACAGCGCCAGCTGGCCGTAAGCATAGGTGAACTGGCTGGCGGCCTGGCCCACGCCGGCCTTGGCCAGCTCGGTAGGGCGTTCGTCGTCGGCGGACAGGAACACCTCGAACGGCGCGCCCTGGCGGATTTGCGCGGCCAGCTTGCCGGACGCGCCGGCGCTGGCCTTGAGGTCGTGTCCGGTGGCGGCCTTGAAGGATTTGGCGATCTTGTCCAGAGTCTGCTGGAAATTGCTGGCGACGGCGACATTGACGGTGTCGGCGAAGGCGAGGGGGGAGAGAAGCAGGCACAGCAGGGCAAGGCGCAGGCGCGGCATGGCGGACTCCGGGAACTGGATCATCCGCCCATTATGCTGCGAAAGGCCGGCGGCTAGCCAGCCGCCCGGCCGGCGGTCTTGAACTGGAGCAACTGTTGCCAGTCACAGCCTAGCAGGTCCTGCCAGTCTTCTCCGCGGACCCCGGCGGGATGGGGCGCCGCGCTTTGCAGATTGACGACGCCGCCCAGCAGGCGGCCGTCGCGCGAGTCCTCGAGCTGCGCGACGCTGGCCACCTGTTCCAGATAGGGGGCGATGCCGCGGACCAGCGGCGACTGGCCGTTTATCGGCCGGCCGGGCGTCGGGCCGGCATCGATCCCGGGGACCGCCAGCCGCAGCCTGGCGATGCCGGGTCCCGGCTCCGCCGCCTGGGGAATGGCGGGCATCCAGGCGCGCAGCAGCGTCTGCAGTCTAAGGTTGAGGCTGTGTCCGAGCGCGGTGGCCACCAGTTGCCAGCGGCCGTCGCGGCGGGTGTCGAGCAGCCACAGCGGCTCCAGCAGCAGGCCATGGTAGGGGGTAAGCAGCCGGGGGGACTCGGCGTAGACGAACTGGCGGTTGTGCCTGCCCTGGCAGAAGCCGGGACGGGCGGTTTGCGGGGCGCCGTCGCCGCCGCGGGCCACCCGGCACAGCTCGTTCCAGGCGACCAGCGCGCATCCGAGATTGAAGAAGGGTTTCATCGTTTGTTCTACCCTGGCCGTATCTTGTTGAATAAAGTGAAGGAGCGCCCGGCGCGAAGCCGGTTGTCTAGGCTGAAAAATAGGCAAAAACCGGCAAATGACTATTGATTTGGCGCAAATGACCGGGCTTGTGGCCAGTGCAAGCTGTCATGTCGGACAGCCTCGCTTGCTGGTATGATTCCGCCTTCGTCGCCATGGCGGCCGTCACATCTGGATTTGCGAAGCGTTTAAATGAAGAAAATTTCCCGCGTTCTGTTGTTGCTGCTGCTGTGCGCGGCGGGGTGGCTGGCCTGGGCGCTGCTGCTGCCGGTCGAGATGCCGGCGGGCGGCTACAAGCTGCTGGTCGGCCCCAACCGCACGATGAAGCAGATCGCCCATTCGCTGGCGAAAGACGGCGCGATACGCGACGGCCAGCTGATGGTCGCGCTGGCCAGGCTCACCGGCTCGGACCGCAAGGTGAAAGCCGGCCTGTACCGTCTGGACGGCAGCCAGTCGATGCTGGACGTGCTCAATCGCCTGGTGCAGGGACATCCGGACGAGGCCAGCCTGACCACGATCGAGGGCTGGACCTTTCGCCAGCTGCGCCAGGCGGTGGAGCGCAATCCGGACATCCGCCATGACGGACGGCAGCTGAGCGATGCGGACCTGGTGGCGCGGATCGGTCTGGGCGACGCCAGCCCCGAGGGCCTGTTTTTCCCCAGCACCTATCTGTTCACGCCGGGCACGTCCGACCTGGACTTGTACCGCCAGGCCTACGCCATGATGCGCCAGCAGCTTGACGCCGCCTGGGCGGCGCGCAAGCCCGGCTTGCCCTATGCCTCGCCGTATGAATTGCTGACCATGGCCAGCCTGATCGAGAAGGAAACCTCCAGCGAGGCCGACCGGCCGATGGTGGCGGCGGTGTTCGTCAATCGCTTGAAGAAAGGTATGCGGCTGCAGACCGACCCCTCGGTGATCTACGGCATGGGCACCAGCTACCAGGGCAATATCGGCAAGGCCGACCTGCGGCGCGATACGCCTTACAATACTTATACCCGCGCCGGCCTGACGCCGACGCCGATCTCGATGCCGGGCAAGGCCGCGCTGTACGCCGCGGCCCAGCCGGCCGAAACCGACGCGCTGTACTTCGTCGCCCGCGGCGACGGCAGTTCCGAGTTTTCCAGCACCCTGGAGCAGCACAACCAGGCGGTGCGCAAATACATCCTGAAGAAAGGCCAGCAATGAGCACGCAGCAGGTCCGACGCGGCCGTTTCATCACGCTGGAAGGCATAGACGGCGCGGGCAAGAGCACCCACCTCTCCTTCATCCGCGACTGGCTGTCCGGACGCGATGTCGACGCCGCGTTCACCCGCGAGCCCGGCGGCACCCCGCTGTCGGAAAAGATACGCGACCTGCTGCTGGATCCCGGCACCGTGGCTTCGCTGGACGCCGAGGCGCTGCTGGCCTTCGCCGCGCGCCAGCAGCACATCGCCGAAGTGATAGAGCCGGCGCTGGCCGCCGGACGCTGGCTGGTGTCCGACCGCTTCACCGACTCCACCTACGCTTTCCAGGGCGGCGGCCGCGGCGTGCCGTTCGAGCGCATCCGCGCGCTGGAGGACTGGGTGCAGCGCGGCCTGCAGCCCGACCTGACCTTGCTGTTCGACCTGCCGACCGAAGTGGCCGCCGGGCGCATGGCCGGCACCCGGGTGCCCGACCGTTTCGAGCAGGAGGCCGCCGATTTCCACCGCCGCGTGCGCGCGGCCTATCTGCGCCGGGCCGAGGAGGCGCCGCAGCGCATCGTGGTGCTGGACGCCGGCCGCGGCATCGCCGACATCCAGGCCGACATCGCCGTCCATCTGCAGCGCCTGCTGGAGCGCGGCTGATGCTGTACCCGTGGCAGAGCGATGACTGGGCGCGGCTCTCCGCCGAGCGCGAGCGCATGCCGGGCGCCTGGCTGTTCACCGGCGGCGCCGGCATCGGCAAGCTGGCTTTCGCCGAACACCTGTCGCTGTCGCTGCTGTGCGAGAGCCCCGCGGCCCATCATCAGCCCTGCGGCCAATGCCAGGGCTGCCGCTGGTTCGCCAGCGGCACCCATCCGGACTTCCGCCGCCTGTCGCCGTTCGCCGACGAGGAGGAGGAGGGCAAGGAAGCCAAGACCACGCGCAAGCTGCCGCAGATCAAGATCGAGGCGGTGCGCGAGGTGATCGATTTCGCCCATCTGACCGCGCACCGCGCCGGCCGCCGCGTGATCCTGGTGGAGCCGGCCGAGAACCTGAACCTGGCCGCCGCCAACGCCTTGCTGAAGATACTTGAGGAGCCGCCGGAGGCCGTGCTGTTCCTGCTGGTGTCGCACGCGCCGCAGCGCTTGCTGCCCACCATCCGCAGCCGCTGCCGCCAGTTCGCGCTGACCCGCCCGTCGGAGCCGGCCGCGCTGGCCTGGCTGAAGGAGCAGGGCATCGCCGATGCCGAGGCGGAACTGGCGCACAACGGCGGCGCGCCGCTGTTCGACCACGATCCCGATCTCGCCGCCCTGCGCGCCCAGTTCGTCCGCGGCCTGGGCCAGCCCAGTTTCGCCGGCATGCTGCAATTGGCGGAGCTGATCGACAAGAACAAGCAGCTGTCTTTGACGCAGCCGCTGGCCTGGCTGCAGAAATGGCTGCATGACCTGGCCGCGCTGTGCCTGGCCGGCCGGGTCCGCTATTATCCAGATCAGGAGAGGGCGCTCGCCGCGCTGGCGCCGCGTTGCGACGTCGTCCTGCTGATGGCCTGCCAGCAGGCCTTGACCGCGCTGGCGCCGTTCTCCCAGCATACCCTGAACATCCGCCTGCAACTGGAGGCGGTGTTGATGGATTATCTGAAGATCTTCGCCGGCGGAAAGGCCGGCTGAGCAAAGGGGCCTGCATGGATGCCGCCAACAACCGGCCTGATCTGAACAATCCCAATCGTCCCGGCGTGCTGTCGCTGCATATCAAGGAGCGCAGCGCGCTGTTCGCCGCCTACATGCCTTTTTTGCGCAACGGCGGCATTTTCATACCCACCAACAAGGAAATGCAGCTGGGCGAAGAGGTGTTCCTGCTGCTGACGCTGATGGAGGATCCCCAGCGCATCGCGGTGCAGGCCAAGGTGGTGTGGATCACGCCCGGCGGCGCCAACAACAGCCGGGTGCAGGGCGTCGGCGTGGAGTTCGTTTCCGGCGAGGCCGGCAAGCAGGCCAAGGACAAGATAGAGACGCTGCTGGGCGGCGTGCTCAACTCCAGCCGCCCCACCCATACCATGTGAGGTCCGGGTAGAGGACGTGATATCCTGTGGACCGGATTCACGTTTTGCTGCCCACCGACCATGTTGATCGATTCCCACTGCCACATCAATTTTCCCGACCTCGCCGAGCGCATGCCCGATGTGCTGGCCAATATGCGCCAGAACCAGGTGACGCACGCGCTGGTGATCGGCGTCAGCCGCCCCAAGTATCCGCAGGTGCTGGCGCTGGCCGAAACGCATCCCAATCTGTACGCCACCGTCGGCGTGCATCCGGACGATAAGGACGCGGAGGAATACAGCGAGGACGAGCTGGTGCAGCTGGCCGCCCACCCGCGCGTGGTCGGCATCGGCGAGACCGGCCTGGATTACCACTGGTGCAAGGGCGAGCTGGACTGGCAGCACGAGCGCTTCCGCACCCATATCCGCGCCGCCAAGCGCGTCGGCCTGCCGCTGGTGATCCACACCCGCGAGTCCGCCGAGGACACCATCCGCATCATGCGGGAAGAGCATGCCGAGCAATGCGGCGGCGTGATGCATTGCTTCACCGAGACCTGGGAAGTGGCCGAGGCCGCGCTGGCGCTGGGCTTCTACATCTCCTTCTCCGGCGTGGTGACCTTCAAGAACGCCAAGCAGGTGCAGGAAGTGGCGCAGAAGGTGCCGCTGGAGCGGATGCTGATCGAAACCGACTCGCCCTATCTCGCGCCGGTGCCGTTCCGCGGCAAGACCAACGAGCCGGCCTATGTGCGCCACGTCGCGGAGTTCATCGCGCAGCTGCGCGGCATCCCGTTCGAGGAGGTGGCGCAAGCCACCACGGACAATTTCTTCCGCCTGTTCGCCAAGGCGGCGGGCTGAAACGGAGAGGGATATGCGGCTGCCCGCATTGGGTTTGATCGGATGGTTGATCGCGCTGCCGGCGCTGGCCAATTGCGTCAACCTGGCCGGACGCAGCTACTGCGCGCCGCCGGGCGGCCAGGCGGTGCTGCACCAGGGCCAGCCCTACTGCGGCGCCGGCGCCTGCGTGTCCGACGAGTTCGGCAATCTGTTCTGCTCGCCGTATCCCGGCGGCGGCGTGGTCCGCGCCCGCGGCGGCTTTTACGCCGGGCCCGGCCTGTGCTTGCTGGGGCCGGACGGCGCGCCGAACTGCGCGGCGCAGCCGGGCGGCAGCTGCGCGATCGGTCCGGGCGGCCAACCGGTTTGCGAAGGCGGCGCCGTCGCCGTACCCGCAGCGCGGGCGCAGCCGTGCCAGTGATCAAGCAAGGAGAGTCGTGAATACGCTAGAAGTCACCATCCTGGGCTGCGGCTCCAGCTCCGGCACGCCGGCGATAGGCTGCGGCTGCCCCACCTGCCGCTCGGACGACGTCCGCAACAAGCGCACCCGCGCCAGCGCCTACGTGCGGGTGGGGGAGCTGGGCTTCCTGATCGATACCGGGCCGGATCTGCGCCAGCAGGCGCTGCGCGAGGGCGTGAGCCGGCTGGACGCGGTGTTGTACACCCATCCGCACGCCGACCACCTGAACGGCATCGACGACCTGCGCGCCTTCTGCTACCTGAAAAAGGGGCCGATCTCGCTGTACGGCAACGACTTCACCATTGCCAACATCCGCGAGCGCTTCGGCTACGCGCTGCAGCCGCCGTCCAAGATGTGGGACAAGCCGGTGCTGCTGCCGGAGGTGGTCAACGGCCCGTTCCGGCACCAGGGCGTGGCGCTGACGCCGATTCCCTTGCTGCACGGCAGCTGGCCCTGTCTGGGCTGGCGCATCGGCGACGTGGCCTGGCTGACCGACCTGTCCCACATCCCGGATAGCAGCCTGCCCTTGCTGGAAGGGCTGGAGTTGCTGTTTCTCGATTGCCTGAACCAGGATCCCTATCCATCCCACCTGTGCGTGGACCAGGCTTTCGAATGGGCGGGTCGCATCGCCGCGCGCCGCACGGTGCTGATCCACATGACCCACAAGCTGGAATATCTCGATCTCAGCGAGCGCTGCCCGCCCGGCGTCGAGGTGGGTTTCGATGGCTGGCGCGCCGAAGTGGCCATGGGATGATGGTTGTCATGTTAAAAAACATGATGATTATCAATGGCTTGTGATTTTTACTTCTTAAGCGGGATCTTCTGGTCCAGCACCGCCACCGCGGTGATCGCGTTGTCCGGGCTGCCGTCCACCAGCTTGTCCGAGTAGGTGAGGTAGGTCAGCACATTGCGCTTCGGGTCGACGATGCGCACCACGCGCACGTGCTTGAACACGAAGGACGCGCCCTCCTTGAATACCTGCTCTTGCGACGGAATCGGCTTGCTGAAGCGGATCGCGCCCACCTGGCGGCAGGCGACGGAGAAGCGGGACGGATCCTTGGCCAACCCCATCGCGCCCTTGTAGCCGCCGGTCTTGGCGCGCGACACGTAGCAGGCGACGCCCTGCACCGAGGGATCGTCAAAGGCTTCCACCACCACCTTGTCGTTGGGGCTGAGCAGCTTGAAGGTGGTGGACACTTCGCCCACCTCTTCGGCCAGGGCCGGCAGGGACAGGCAGGCGAGCAGCAGCAGGACGGCTTGTTTCATCGGTTTTCTCCGGCGTGGGCCGGCCGCCTGGAGCGGCCGGGCTGGGTCACAGGGTGCGACGATTGTAGGCAAAGCCGCCCGCCGCCTCAATCTCCGGCGGCTCGGCCGCGGAAGGCGGCCATCTCGTCGGCGACGAAGTGCTCTATCATCGTGCGGTAGACCGCCGCGGTCAGCACCGGATCGGCGCCCAGCTCGCCGGCCAGCCGCTCGACGCGCCGCATCACCTGGTCCACCCGCTTGCCGCCTTCCACTTCTTCCCGGCTGCGCTTGAACGCGGCCGCCTGGCGCACGTAGATGCCGCGCTCGGCGATCAGCGCCACCAGCGCGCGGTCGACGCGGTCTATCTGTTCCCTGACTTCAGCCAGGTCCTGGCATTGAAAAACGCTGTCCATCCCTTGTCTCCTTGAACGCGCGGAATCGGCGCTTGCGCGTCAGCCCGCGGCGCGTCAGTAGTAATTGAGGCCCATCGCGGCTTTCACCTCGGCCAGCGTGCGGGCGGCCACGTCGCGGGCGCGGCGGGTGCCGGTCTTCAGCATTTCCAGCACCGCGGCGGGGTCCTGGGCATAGCGCTCGCGGCGCTCGCGGATCGGCGCCAGCATCTCCTGCAGGCAGTCTTCCAGATGCTTCTTGATCACGGTGTCGCCCAGGCCGCCGCGCTGGTATTGGGCTTTCAGTTCCGCCACCAGCGCCTGGTCCGGATGGAAGGCGTCCAGATAGGTGAACACCACATTGCCTTCCACCTGGCCGGGGTCGGCCACCCGCAGGTGGTTGGGGTCGGTGTACATCATCTTCACCGCCTGGCGGATGTCGTCGGGCGTGGCCGACAGCGTGATGGTGTTGCCCAGCGATTTGGACATCTTGGCCTTGCCGTCTATGCCGGGCAGGCGGGAGCCTACCTCCGGCACCACGGCGCGGGTTTCCACCAGCACCGGCCGCTCGACGCTGGCGTTGAAGCGGCGGACGATTTCGTTGGTCTGCTCGATCATCGGGATCTGGTCGTCGCCGACCGGCACGATGGTGGCCTTGAAGGCGGTGATGTCGGCGGCCTGGGCGGCCGGATAGGTGAGAAAGCCGGCCGGGATGTCGCGCTCGTAGCCGCGCTGCTTGATCTCGTCCTTGATCGTGGGATTGCGCTCCAGCCGGGCCACCGTCACCAGATTCAGATAGTAGGACGCCAGCTCGGTCAGTTCCGGCACCAGGCTCTGGATGAAGATGGTGCTCTTGGCCGGGTCGATGCCGACGGCCAGGTAGTCCAGCGCCACCTGCAGCACGTTGTCGCGCACCTTCAGGTAGTTGCCCATATTGTCGGTCAGCGCCTGGGCGTCGGCCAGCAGCAGGAACTGCACGCAGCGGTTCTGCAGGATCACGCGGTTGCGCAGCGAGCCGACGTAATGGCCCAGATGCAGCTGGCCGGTGGTGCGGTCGCCGGTGAGAATGATGTCTTGCGAGCTGATAGTGTCCAGATTCATGTCGATCTCCATCGGGTTGGAGAGGTGGCCGACAAGGTGGACTGGGAAGGACCGCCAAAAACTAAACCCGGTGCGCCTTGTCGGCAGCCTCCGGGTTTCATTGCATATGCGTTCGCCGGCGCCGCCTAGGAGAGGCGCCACCACCAAAATCGGATTGCGAATGCGGGTGCGGTTTTCATCTCTTCATCAAAACACGGGGCCGCGCGCCGCGTCAAGCCCCTAGCGGTTCAGTGGCGCGAGCCGAGGTCATGGTCGGCGGCTGGGCCTTCCAGCTGGCGGGTCAGCTCGTCGCAAGTGATGATCCTGCCGTCGCGCAGCGTGATGTGGGCCTGAACCTGGAAGCGGGCGGCGCTGCCGTCCTTCTTGGCGACGCTCACCTGGTGGTGAGTCAGCACGCAGTCGAGATCCTGGGCCACGGCGAGAAAGTGCACTTCCATTTTCTCCACGACTTCGCGCAGCGCGCGCAGATGGCGCTTGAAGCCGGCGAGGTCCAGTTCGCGGCCATCGACGCGCTGGCGGTAGCCGGGGGCCATGTAGCGGGCGATGCTGTCGTCGTCGACGCGGCCGGCTTCGATCAGCTCGGCGAACATGCCGCGGACGATGGCGAGGTTGTCGGGGGCTCGGAGGGAAGTGTTCATGGTGCAGTCTCCTGGAGTGGCGCGCCGCGCCGGTGGTGGATGACAACACTGTAGGAGCTTTACGGTTTGATGCGTTAGCGGCAAAGTATCAATTATTGTCTCAATCGGATCAATCATGGATACGGTCAATCTGCCGTTTCGCTGCGTGGCGGTGCGAGGAGTGTCGCGCGGCGGGGTCGCCAGCCATGTCCACGACGTCGGCCAGCTGATTTATCTGCGCCGCGGCGCGATGTTGTGCCAGAGCGAGACCATGCGCTGGCTGATGGCGGCGGGGCAGGTCGGCTGGATTCCCGCCGGCATGGAGCACAGCGCCGAACCGCTGGCGGAGCTGGATGGCGTGACGGCCTATGCCGACCGCGCCGCCTACCCGGATCTCCCTACCGAGGCGCGAGTGGTGCCGGCCGGCGGCATGATGGGCCTGCTGCTGGAGAGGCAGCTGAGCTATGAGGCGGAGCCATGGCGCGGCCGCCGGCAACGGCTGGCCGGGGTGATCGTCGACGAGCTGCTGCAATTGGCGCCTTTGCCGCAGCAGCTGCCATTGCCGGCCGAGCGCCGCTTGCGCGCGCTGTGCCGGCGGGTGCTGTCGGATTTGGGGCGGGGATGGCTGCTGGACGAGCTGGCGGCGGCGCATGGGTTTTCCCGCGCCAGCCTGACGCGGGCGTTCGCCAGGGAAACCGGGGTATCGTTCGGCAATTGGCTGGGACAGGCCAGGCTGCTGGAGGCGGCGCGCCTGCTCAGCGGCGGCGCGGCGGTGGGAGAGGCCGCGTTACAGGTAGGCTATCAGTCCCTGAGCGCGTTTGGCGCGGCGTTCCGTCGCCATCTGGGTATGGCGCCGGGCGAATTCCAGCGTGCTCAGGCCCGGGTTTGAATCCAGCGGCGCGGCGCGGGCGGGCTTTGGGCCGGGGGCGGCTTGCGCAGTGTTCAACAGCCGGCGGAACAGCATTTCCGCCAGTTCGCGCTGGGCCGGCGTTTGTCCCTGGCTGGCCGCGGCGATGCCATTGACCCGTTGCGGGGACGGCTGCCGCAAGACCGCGATCGGCGGCAGGTGGGGATCGGGCAGATTCATGACGCTCTCTTTGGTAATATTCACAATATTTGAGAGCGAATAGTTGCTATTGTTCTGTTGTTTTCAGGAAATTTACAAATAAACAATGGCATAGCGCTAAATGGCGCCTTGCCTGGATGGCATGGCTGGCCATGCCGGGAGAAAAATGACGATGGCGAGAGAGAAAACGGGCGGGCTGGTGTATTCCACCGAGCACGGGCGGATGTGTCCGGCATGCCGGCAACCTGAGGCGGAATGCCGCTGCAAGGCGCCGACAGGCCCGGCCGGCGACGGCGTGGTCCGGGTATCCAGGGAAACCAAGGGCCGCGGCGGCAAGGCGGTGACGGTGGTGAAGGGGCTGCAGCTGGCGGCCGACGAACTGGCCAAGGTGGGGAAGCAGCTGCGCGCGCGTTGCGGCAGCGGCGGCACGGTGAAGGACTGGACGCTGGAGATCCAGGGCGACCACGTGGAGATCGTGATCGCCGAGCTGGCCAGGCTGGGCTTCCAGGCCAAGCGGGCGGGCGGCTAAGCGCCGCCCGCGCCGGGATCAGAACTTACGGCCCAGGGCGGCCTTGTGCATGATGGTGGACGCGATCTCCTCGATCGACTTGTGGGTGGTGCTGATGAAGGGCACGCCGTGATGGCGGAACATCGATTCCGCCTCGTTCACCTCGCGCCGGCAGTTGTCCATGCTGGCGTACTTGGAGTCCGGCCGGCGCTCCGAGCGGATGTGGTGCAGCCGGTTGGGATCGATGGTGAGGCCGAACATCTTTTCCTTGAACGGCAGCAGGATTTTGGGCAGGGTCGGGCTGCCCAGGTCTTCCGGCGTCAGCGGGTAGTTGGCCGCGCGGATGCCGTATTGCAGCGCCAGATAGAGGCAGGTCGGCGTCTTGCCGGAGCGGGACACCCCGACCAGGATCACGTCGGCTTCGTCCAGGTCTTTCAGCTTGACGCCGTCGTCGTGGTTCAGCGAGAAATTCACCGCCTCGATCCGGTGATCGTATTTTTCCTCGTTGACCATACCATGGGCCTTGCCCACCGTCAGGGTCGCCTTCTGGCTGAGCTCGCCCTCCAGGCGGCCGATGAAGGTTTCGAAGAAGTCGATCAGCACCACGTTTTCCAGCCGCAGCGCCTCGCGCACTTCCGGGTTGACGATGCTGGTGAAGACCAGCGGACGCAAGTGGTCGCGTTCGGCGATTTCGCTGATCCGTTCGGCCAGCGCGCGCGCTTTTTCCACCGTGTCGACGAAAGGCACGGTCTCGCGCTGGAAGTCGAGCGCGTCGAACTGGGTCAACAGCGTGTGGCCCAGCGATTCTGCGGTGATACCGGTGCGGTCTGAAATGAAGAAGGCTGAACGGTGGTGCGACATGGATGACCTTGCGGATGGTGGATTTGCCTGCTGCAAAGTGTATACCGGCGCGGGCGGCGGCGATATGGCGGGATTCGCTCGGTTTTCTTCATGTAATCATAAAATTACATGACAATTGACTATTGCGAACGGTCATTTTCAAAACAACTGTTTGATTGTATTGATTTTGTTTACCGTCCTGTCGCAAAAAGTCTTGTGCAGCGCAAAAGATGCTACGCAATTCGCACGTAATTCGGCTAGAATGCGGCCCATCGTCCCAATCCCAACACAGGAAGTGAAGTGATGGCAGACAACTACGTCATCTGGTTCGAGAAGCTGCGCATGACCGACGTGGAAGAGGTAGGCGGCAAGAACGCCTCCCTCGGTGAAATGATCAGTCAGCTGGCGGGTTCCGGCGTTCGTGTTCCCGGCGGCTTTGCCACCACCGCCCAGGCGTACCGGGATTTCCTGCAGCACAATGGCCTGGCCGACAAGATCAGCGCCGCGCTGGCCAAACTCGATATCGACGACGTCAGCGAACTGGCCCGGGTGGGCAAGGAAATCCGCCAGTGGATCATCGACACCCCGTTCCCGGCCAAACTGGATGCCGACATCAAGGAAGCCTGGGACAAGATGGTGGCCGACGCCGGCGGCGCCGACATCTCGGTAGCGGTCCGCTCTTCCGCCACCGCCGAAGACCTTCCCGACGCCTCGTTCGCAGGCCAGCAAGAAACCTTCCTGAATATCCGCGGCCTTGACAATGTCAAGGATGCGATGAAGCACGTTTTCGCCTCCCTCTACAACGACCGCGCCATTTCCTACCGCGTGCACAAGGGCTTCGCCCACGACGTGGTGGCCTTGTCCGCCGGCGTGCAGCGCATGGTGCGTTCCGACAAGGGCGCGGCCGGCGTGATGTTCACCATCGACACCGAATCCGGTTTCGAGGACGTGGTGTTCATCACCGCCTCTTACGGCCTGGGCGAGACCGTGGTGCAGGGCGCGGTGAATCCGGACGAGTTCTACGTGCACAAGCCGACGCTGAAAGCCGGCCGTCCGGCGGTGCTGCGCAAGACCATGGGCTCCAAGCTGATCAAGATGGAGTTCACCGACGCGTCGCAAGCCGGCCGTTCGGTCAAGACCGTGGATGTCGAGCCGGCGCTGCGCAAGGAATTCTCGATCAACGACGCCGAAGTGGCCGAACTGGCCCAGTACGCGCTGATCATCGAAAAGCATTACGGCCGCCCGATGGACATCGAGTGGGGCCGCGACGGCGTGGACGGCAAGCTGTACATCCTGCAGGCGCGTCCGGAAACCGTTAAGTCGCAGGAAGACCGCAAGGACACCCTGCGCCGCTACCGCCTGAACAGCAAGTCCGAAATCCTGTGCGAAGGCCGCGCCATCGGCCAGAAGATCGGCCAGGGCACCGTGCGCACCATCCGCGACGCGTCCGAGATGGATCAGGTCAAGCCCGGCGACGTGCTGGTGACCGACATGACCGACCCGGATTGGGAGCCGGTGATGAAGCGCGCCGCCGCCATCGTCACCAACCGCGGCGGCCGCACCTGCCACGCGGCCATCATCGCGCGCGAGCTGGGCATCCCGGCCGTGGTCGGCTGCGGCGACGCCACCCGCGTGTTGAAGGAAGGCATGCAGGTCACCGTGTCCTGCGCCGAGGGCGACACCGGCAACATCTACGACGGCCTGCTGGACGTGGAAGTCATCGATCTGGAACTGGACAAGATGCCGAAGGCGCCGGTCAAGATCATGATGAACGTCGGCAACCCGGAACTGGCGTTCGATTTCGCACAATTGCCGAACGAAGGCGTGGGCCTGGCGCGGATGGAGTTCGTCATCAACCGCCAGATCGGCATCCACCCGAAAGCGCTGCTGGAATTCGACAAGCTGAGCCCGGAGCTGAAGGAAACCATTTCCGACCGCATCGCCGGCTACGCCAGCCCGGTGGACTTCTACGTCGACAAGATCGCCGAAGGCGTG
Source organism: Chromobacterium sp. Ag138 (assembly GCF_055181315.1). Lineage (NCBI taxonomy): Bacteria > Pseudomonadati > Pseudomonadota > Betaproteobacteria > Neisseriales > Chromobacteriaceae > Chromobacterium > Chromobacterium sp. Ag138. The sequence goes on along the minus strand of NZ_JBUPWA010000001.1, from coordinate 2,034,335 downwards.
TCCACGCTGGCCGCGGCTTTCTATCCGAAGAAGGTCATCGTGCGCATGTCGGACTTCAAGTCCAACGAGTACGCCAACCTGATCGGCGGCCAGCTGTACGAGCCGCACGAAGAAAACCCGATGATCGGCTTCCGCGGCGCCGCCCGCTACGTGGCCGAGTCGTTCCGCGACTGTTTCGAGCTTGAATGCCGCGCCATCAAGAAGGTGCGCGACGTGATGGGCCTGACCAACGTCGAGGTGATGATTCCCTTCGTCCGCACGCTGGCCGAAGCCGAGAAGGTGGTCGAGATCCTGGCCGAAAACGGCCTGAAGCGCGGCGAAAACGGCCTGCGCCTGATCATGATGTGCGAGCTGCCGACCAACGCGGTGCTGGCGGAGAAGTTCCTGCAGCACTTCGACGGCTTCTCGATCGGCTCCAACGACATGACCCAGCTGACGCTGGGCGTGGACCGCGACTCCGGCGGCCCGATCGCCTCCACCTTCGACGAGCGCAACGAGGCGGTGAAGGCGATGCTGCACATGTCCATCCAGGCTTGCCGCAAGCTGGGCAAGTATGTCGGCATCTGCGGCCAGGGCCCGTCCGACCATCCGGATTTCGCCAAGTGGCTGGTGGAAGAGGGCATCGAGACCGTGTCGCTGAACCCGGACACCGTGGTGGAAACCTGGCTGTATCTGGCCAAGGAACTGAACAGCTGAGGCTGACGGTTATCCATCGGTGAATGAGAAACCGCCCGGTAACGGGCGGTTTTTCTTTGCCTGCCGCTGACCGGGCTCAGCCTCCGGCGCCGCCGTTCCGGCCGAGCTGATCCTGGATCAGCTTGGCTTTTTCCAGCAGCCGCTCGGTGCCTTTTTCCCGCTCCGCCTCCTGTTCCTGCCGCGCCTCCGCCGCTTCGCGCTCGGCGGCCATCGCCTGTTGCTCGCCTTCCTGCAGCAAGGCGTCGATGGCGTCGAAATTGAAGAGGTCGCGGGTGTTGGCCAGCCGCTCCGAGTAATGGACCACGTTGGCGGCGTCGGCCAGGATGATGGACGGGGAGGTGTAGCCGCTCAGCGGGTACTCGGTGATCAGCACGCCGTAGCGTTTGTGGAAATCGCGGCCGCGCAGCGTGGACAGCAGCGCGATATTGGGCAGGCCGTGCTCGTGCCGCGCGCGCGCCAGCGACGACGGCGAGTCGACGGTGATCACGATCAGCTTCAGATGGGGCCAGCTATCCAGAAAGCGCCGGGTTTCCCGCAGCAGCAGCAGGCCGGCGTGCTCGTCCTCGTCGACCGACAACAGGGTGACGATCAGCTTCGGCGTGTGGGAGAAGCCCTCCAGCGGAGCGTCGCGCTTCTGGTCGTCCACCAGCATGAAGCTGGGCAAATAGCTGCCTTGGCGTGGGAAATCGCCGATGACGGGCAGCATTTCATCGCCGTATTGCACCCAAAAGTCTTCCATTTCCACTCCTCCTAGCATTTTCATCGTGGACGAGCGGACAGCGAAATCAAGAATTTCGTCCTAAATGAAACGAAAAACCCGCCTGGCGGCGGGTTGGCGGAAACGGGCGCGGGCACCTCAGGAAGTCTGCAGCGCCGGCTCCGGCGCGGCTTCCTGCCGGTTTCTGGGCGGGGCAGGCGGCTCGGCGCCTTCCAGCACCTGGCGCATTTTTTCCACGTCCAGCGCCTTTTCCCACTTGGCGATCACCACGGTGGCGACGCCGTTGCCGATCAGGTTGGTGATGGCGCGCGCTTCGGACATGAAGCGGTCGATGCCGATCAACAGCGCCAGGCCTTCCACCGGCAGCTTGCCGCCCAGCGTCGCCAGTGTGGCCGCCAGGGTGATGAAGCCGCCGCCGGTCACCGCCGCCGCGCCCTTGGAGGTCAGCAGCAGCACGCCGATGATGGCCAGTTCCTCGCCCAGCGTCAGGTTCACATTGGTGGCCTGGGCGATGAAGATCGCCGCCATGGTCAGGTAGATGGAGGTGCCGTCCAGGTTGAACGAGTAGCCGGTGGGCACCACCATGCCGACCACCGGCTTGGAGCAGCCCAGGTTTTCCAGCTTCTTCATGATGCCCGGCAGCGCGGATTCCGACGACGAGGTGCCCAGCACCAGCAGGATTTCTTCCTTGATGTAGACCAGGAAGCGCCACAGGCTGAAGCCGGAGAAGCGGGCGATGGTGCCCAGCACGATGAAGACGAAGGCGAAACAGGTCATGTAGACGCAGGCCATCAAAAAGCCCAGCTGCTTCAGCGAACCGATGCCGTACTTGCCGATGGTGAAGGCCATCGCGCCGAAGGCGCCGATCGGGGCCAGCTTCATCAGCATGTTGATCACGCCGAACAGCGCGTGCGAGAACTCGTCCAGGATGTGGACGATGTTCTTGCCGTTGTCGCCCATTTTGGTCAGCGCCAGGCCCAGCACCACCGAGAAGGTCAGCACCTGCAGGATCTCGCCGCTGGCGAAAGCGCCGACGACGGTGTCCGGGATGATGTGCAGCAGGAAATCGACGGTGTTCATTTCCTTGGCGCCGGCGGTGTATTTGGCGATGTCCTTGGCGTGCAGCGTGTGCGGGTCGATGTTGAGGCCGGCGCCCGGCTGCAGCAGGTTGACCACGATCAGGCCGATCACCAGCGCCAGCGTGGTGACGGCTTCGAAGTAGAACAGCGCCTTGACGCCGACGCGGCCCACTTCCTTCATGTCGCCCATCTTGGCGATGCCGACCACGACGGTGGCGAAGATGATGGGGGCGATCATCATTTTGATCAGCTTGATGAAGGCGTCGCCCAGCGGTTTCATCTTGGCGCCCAGGTCAGGGGCGAGGGCGCCGAGCGTGACGCCCAGCGCGATGGCGATCAGCACCTGGACGTACAGGCGCGAAAAGAAGGGGGTCTTGGTTTGCATGGTTCTCCCGACTGGCGTTGGTTGCTTCGGATGCGGACTCTTGGACGGTCCATTTGCATCCGATGCTAACAACTGCCATCAGCCGGGAGCATTGTCGATATCCCTATCGGGGATAACCCTGATGCCGTATCTGCTTTGAATAATCAGTGCAGCTGTTTCAGGTAGGAGGCGAAGCCGCTGAGCAGCATTTCCACCGAGATGGCGGTCAGCACCAGGCCCATCAGCCGCTCCAGCGCGGTGATCGCTTGTTCGCCCAGCAGTTTCTGCAGCTTGCCGGAGAACAGGAACACCACGGTGGTGACCAGCATGCAGATGGTCAGCGCGCCCATCCATTCCAGCATCCGGCCCGGCTCGCGGGTGGACAGCAACAGCACGGTGGCCATCGCCGACGGGCCCGCGATCAGCGGAATGGCGATCGGCACGATGAAAGGCTCGCCGTGCAGCTTGTCGCCGCCGAACACGCTGCCTTCGCCGGGGAAGATCATCTTGATCGCGATCAGGAACAGGATCACGCCGCCGGCGATGCGCATCGACTCGTCGGTCAGGTGCATCAGCTCGAGGAAGTTGCGGCCGAACAGCATGAAGATGGTCAGCACCAGGAAGGCGATCAGGCACTCGCGGTAGACCACGCGCTTGCGGCGCTCGGGCTTCACCTGCTTCAGCGCGGAGATGAACAGGGGGATATTGCCCAGCGGGTCGGTGATCAGGATCAGCAGGATGGTGGCGGACAGAAACGAGGTTTGCATGGTCTGAGGCTTGGGTGGGGTTGGCGGCGATTATCGCATGCCGTCAGGGTGGCCGCGAGCGGGGATGCGACTGAAAATTAACCGTTTTCGCGATTCCTGGCGGCGAACGTCCGTAAAAATGCCGCCCGGCCATCGGCGGGGCGGCATGTCGCCGGAGCGGGCAGGCGCTTACTGCTCGCCGTTTTCGGGCTCGGTCCCGCCGTTTTCCCCGTCCTTCTGCTTGCGCGCGCTGCCTTCCACCATATTGATGACGAACAGCCGGCATTGCAGCGAGCCGTTGAACAGCGGCGTGCGGCGCTTCGGCGCCAGGTGGATCAGCTTGCCCAGGCGCAGGTCGCCGCTGAACAGGCAGGCGGTCCAGCCGGCGAAATGGGCCTTCAGCCAATCGCCCAGCTCCGGGTACCAGGCCGCCAGCTGGTCCTGCTCCTCCAGCCGCACGCCGTAAGGCGGATTGCTGACGATCAGGCCGTGCTCGGCGTGCGGGCGGGTGTCGGCCACGTCGGCGGCGGCGACCTCGATCAGGTCGGCCAGGCCGGCGCGCTCCAGGTTGGCGCGGGCGATGCTGACCATGGCCTGCGAGCGGTCCGAGCCGCGGATGGCCAGCGAAGCGGCCGGCTGCTCGGCCTTGCGGGCGTCCAGCTGCAGTTTTTCCCAAACCGCGGAATCGAAGCTGGACAGCGCTTCGAAGCCGAAACGGCGGGCGCGGCCGGGCGCGCGGTTCAGCGCGATGTCGGCGGCTTCCACCAGGAAAGTGCCGCTGCCGCACATCGGGTCCAGCAGCGGTTGGCTGCCGTCATAGCCGGCCAGCAGCAGGATGCCGGCGGCCAGGTTCTCGCGCAGCGGCGCCTCGCCGGTTTCCTCGCGCCAGCCGCGCTTGAACAGGGGCTCGCCGCTGGTGTCCAGATAGATGGTCGCCTCGTTGGCGGTCAGAAAGACGTTGACGCGCACGTCTGGGTGGCGGGTATCGACGCTGGGGCGGCCCTGATGGGTCTGGCGGAAGCGGTCGCAGATCGCGTCCTTCACCGTCAGCGCGATGTAGTCCAGGCTCTTGACGCGGGCGGCGATGCCGTCGGCCTTCAGCTTGATGGTGCGCGACACGTCGAACCAGCGCGGCCAGTCCACGCCCATCGCCAGCCGGTAGATGTCCTGTTCGCCGTGGTAGCCGCCGTGGGCCAGGCGCAGCAGCACGCGGCTGGCGGTGCGGCTGTGCAGGTTGACGGCCATCATCAGGCGCGCGTCGCCGGCGAAGGCCACGCCGCCGTCGGCCGGCGCGATGTCGCCTGCGCCCAGCGCCAGCAATTCGTCGGCCAGGATCTGTTCCAGGCCGCGCGGGCAGGGGGCGAACATGGCCAGCCTGCTGTCCAGGCGGTTGGTGATCACGTTTTCGGCGCGGGCGGCCGGCGCGTGGCCGTGGCCGCCGTCATGCGGGCGTTGTTCGAAAGCGCGGCGCGGCTGGTCGACGCGATGGGTGTCGCGGAAGGTCTGCAAGCCGCGCGGACGATGCTCGTTCCTGTCGCCGCGCGGGTTGCGGTCTTCGCGCGGCTGCCACTGCGGCTTGTCGTCGCGGCGGGTGCGGTTGTCGCGCTCGCCGTCCTCGCGCTTGGCGAACAGCTTGCGCGGCGCGTCGCCGTCCTGGCGCGGGGCGCGCTCTTCGCGCGGCTGCCATTGCGGCTTGTCGTCGCGGCGGAAGCGATTGTCGCGCTCGCCATCCTCGCGCTTGGCGAACAGCTTGCGCGGCGCCTCGCCGTCCTGGCGCGGGGCGCGGTCTTCGCGCGGCTGCCATTGCGGCTTGTCGTCGCGGCGGAAGCGGTTGTCGCGCTCGCCGTCCTCACGCTTGGAGAACAGCTTGCGCGGCGCGTCGCCGTCCTGGCGCGGGGCGCGGTCTTCGCGCGGCTGCCACTGCGGCTTGTCGTCGCGCTGGACGCGGTTGTCGCCGCCCTCGCGCTTGGCGAACATCTTGCGCGGACCGTTGTCGCCGTAGGGCGCGCGGTCTTCGCGGGCTTGCCATTGCGGCTTGTCATCGCGGCGGAAGTCGCCTTCGGCGCGCGGCTTGAATTCGCGGGGCGGGGCGTTTTCGGTATGCAGCGGCTTGCGGCCGGACGGGCCGCGGTCGCGGCTGTAGCGCTTGTCCTGCGGCGCGCCGTCGCGGCGGAAGTCGGAGGAGCGTTCCACGCCTTCCGGCAGCGGCTTGCGGCTGGACGGACCGCGGTCGCGGTCGTAGCGGCGCTCATGGCCGGCTTCCGGCTGGCGCTTGTCGAAACGGCGGTCGTCCTGGCGCGGTTGCCAGGACGGCTTGTCGCCGTCGCGGCTGAAGCGTTTCTGCTGGCCTTCGCCGCGGTCGTCGGGGCGCTTGTCGAAGCGGCGGTCGTCCTGGCGCGGCTGCCAGGCCGGCTTGTCGCCGTCGCGGCTGAAGCGCTTCTGCTGGCCTTCGCCACGGTCGTCGGGGCGCTTGTCGAAACGGCGGTCGTCCTGGCGCGGCTGCCAGGCCGGCTTGTCGCCGTCGCGGCTGAAGCGTTTCTGCTGGCCTTCGCCGCGTTCGTCGGGGCGCTTGTCGAAGCGGCGGTCGTCCTGGCGCGGCTGCCAGGCCGGCTTGTCGCCGTCGCGGTTGAAGCGTTTCTGCTGGCCTTCGCCGCGGTCGTCAGGGCGCTTGTCGAAACGGCGCGGTTCCTGGCCGGGCTTCCAGTCCGGCTTGCCCGGGCCGGGGCGTTGTCCGGAGTAGGGCGCGCGCGGCTTGCCGTCTTGCGGCTGCCGATCGGGAGCGCTCGGGTTTCCGCCTGCCGGCGAGTTGGCCGCGCGTTCGCGGCTGGTTTGATCGCGGCGCTGGTTGGCGCGTTGGCGGGAGCGGAAACTGGACATGAAACGACCTCGAATGGACAAGCTAAAATAAGTAATTGTTTAATTTTAACGTATTTGGCCGCCGCCTGCTTGGTAACGCTGCGGCTTTCCGCTACCATAATCGGTTCGATTGGATATTGGATTGCGATGTTGCACAGCAGTTTCGCCTCCCGGCTGGTGGCCTGGCAACGGCGGCACGGCCGCCACGACCTGCCTTGGCAGGTGAAGGATCCATACCGCGTCTGGCTGTCCGAGATTATGCTGCAGCAGACCCAGGTGAAGAGCGTGCTCGATTATTATCCGCGCTTCCTGGCCCGGTTCCCGGACGTGGCGGCGTTGGCCGCCGCGCCGGTGGACGACGTGCTGGCGCAGTGGAGCGGCCTGGGCTACTACAGCCGGGCGCGCAATCTGCACAAGGCGGCGCGGATGGTGATGGACGAGTTCGGCGGCGCGTTTCCTGCCGAACGCGAGCAGCTGGAGTGCTTGCCCGGCGTGGGGCGCTCCACCGCCGCCGCGATTTCGGCCTTCGCCTTCGGCCGGCGCGAAACCATTCTCGACGGCAATGTCAAACGCGTGCTGGCGCGCTGTTTCGGCATAGACGGCTTTCCCGGCGACAAGGCGATAGAGAAGCGCATGTGGACGCTGGCCGAGCAGATTCTGCCGGCCGACGCCGCCGACATCGGCCCTTATGTGCAGGGCCTGATGGACCTGGGCGCGACGGTGTGCAGCCGCGGCAAGCCGGCCTGCGCCGTCTGTCCTATGGTGGACGGCTGCGTGGCGGCGCGCGAGGGCCGCACCGGCGAGCTGCCGACGCCGCGGCCGAAGAAAGCGGTGCCTACCCGGCATACGGCGATGCTGCTGGCGCGGCATGAAAACAAGGTATGGCTTGAGCGCCGGCCGCCCACCGGCATCTGGGGCGGGCTGTTGTCGCTGCCGGAGTTCGCTACCACCTTGGAGATGGAAGATTGGCTGAGCGGCCGCGGCGATGGCGACATGCTGCCCGCCTGGCCGGAGCTGGAGCATGTATTCACCCATTTTCGCCTGATCATCACGCCGCAGCCGGTCCGGATCGACCGCCTGGCCGCGGCGGGAGTCGCCGAGGCCGACGGCCAGTGGCTGGACATCGACCAGGCGGTGGACGCCGGCGTGCCGGCGCCGGTGCGCCGATTGCTGCTGAGGCTGGCGGCGCATGATTGAAAGAGGGCAGGCTCGTCCTGCCCGCGTGGCCAATCCGCTGGCCGGGCGAGCCCGGCCGCGGTTTTCAGACGGCGAGTCCGTCCAGATAGAACTGATATGGTTTCCGTAGTCCGCACCGTTGCCGATACCCTGGCCGACGCCGCCGACCCCGCGCGCTGGCTAGAGCGCATGTCCGCCGTCTTTCCCCATGAGGAAGGCGCGCTGCTGGCGCGCGCCTTTCACGCCGCGCGGGAGCTGTACGCCGGCAAGACCGTCCCTTCCACCGGGGAAGACCTGTTCACCCACGCGGTGGCCGCCGCCGCGGTGGTCGCCGACCTGAATCTGCTGCCCGACGCCATTGTCGCCACGCTGCTGTTTTCGGCGCCGGACTACCAGCCGGAATGGCAGGCCTGGCTGACCGAGAACTTCAACCCGACCGTGGCGATGCTGGTGGACGGCGTCGGCGGCGTGCGCCGCATCACCGAGTTCGCCCGCATCGACAGGATGGCCACGCCGGAAGACTGCGCGCGCCAGGCCGAGACCATGCGCAAGATGCTGCTGGCCATGGTGGCGGACATCCGCGTGGTGCTGATCAAGCTGGCCTGGCGCACCCAGACCATGCACTACCTGGCCAACGTGCCGGACGAGACGGTGCGCCGCCGCATCGCCGGCGAGACGCTGGAGCTGTTCGCGCCGCTGGCCAACCGGCTGGGCGTCTGGCAGATCAAGTGGGAGCTGGAGGACCTGGGCCTCAGGCACACCGAGCCGGACACTTACAAGAAGATCGCCAAGCTGCTGGACGAGCGCCGGCTGGAGCGCATCGATTACATCGAGCGGGTGCTGGACGTCCTGCGCGAGGAGTTGAAGAAGGCCGGCGTCAGGGCCGAGGTGGCCGGCCGGCCCAAACACATCTATTCCATCTGGAAGAAGATGAAAAAGAAAAAGCTCGATTTCACCGAGCTTTACGACATCCGCGCGGTGCGCATCCTGGTGGACAAACTGCCCGACTGCTACACCGCGCTCGGCATCATCCACGGCATGTGGCAGCCGATCCGCGGCGAGTTCGACGACTACATCTCCCATCCCAAGGCCAACAACTACCGCAGCCTGCACACCGCGGTGGTCGGCCCGGAGGACAAGGCGCTGGAGGTGCAGATCCGCACCTTCGAGATGCACGAGCACGCCGAGTTCGGCGTGGCCGCCCACTGGCGCTACAAGGAAGGCGGCAAGGGCGACGCGGCTTACGAGGAAAAGATCTCCTGGCTGCGCCAGCTGCTGGACTGGCGCGAGGAAATGTCCGACCGCGAAGGCCTGGCCGAGGCGTTCAAGACCGAGCTGTTCGCCGACACCATCTACGTGCTGACGCCGCAGGGCAAGGTGCTGGCGCTGCCGCAAGGCGCGACGCCGATCGACTTCGCCTACGCCATCCACTCCGGGCTGGGCAACCGTTGCCGCGGCGCCAAGGTGGAGGGGCAGATCGTGCCCTTGTCCACGCCGCTGCAGAACGGCCAGCGCGTGGAAGTGCTGGTGGCCAAGGAGGGCGGGCCGTCGGTCAACTGGCTGCACGACGGCTGGGTGAAGAGCCACCGCGCCATTTCCAAGATCCGCCAGTACATCCGGCTGCAAAACGCCGACACCGTGCGCGAGACCGGCAAGGCGCTGTTCGAGCGCGAGCTGGCGCGGCGGCCGCACATCCAGCCCAATCTGCAGCAGCTGGCGGAAAAGCTGGGCTACGACAAGCTGGACGAAGTCTACGGCGCGCTGGGACACGGCGAGCTGACGATACGCGCGGTCAGCAACGCGATCACCAGCTTCGCGCCGCCGCCGGCGGTGGAGGTGCAGCCGGAAAGCCTGATCCGCGCCAGCAAGGGCGGCCATGACGCCGGCGGCGTGCTGATCGAGGGCGTGGACAATCTGATGACGGTGCTGGCCAAGTGCTGCAAGCCGGCGCCGCCGGACCAGGTGATGGGCTTCGTCACCAAGGGCCGAGGCATCTCCATCCACCGCAGCAGCTGCCTGACGCTGAAAAAACTGTCGCAGGAAGTTCCGGAGCGGCTGATCGCCGCCGAGTGGGGCGAGCAGAAGAACAGCGTGTTCCCGATCGACATCGAGGTGATGTCGCAGGACCGGCCGGGCCTGCTGCGCGACATCTCCGACGTGCTGTCGCGCGAGAAGCTGAACCTGATCGGCGTCAACACCCTGTCGCGTGACCTGAAGAGCCGTTTGCGGCTGACGGTGGAAGTGCGCCAGGTGCAGGACATCAGCCGCGTGTTGTCGCGCCTGATGGAACTGTCCGGCGTGCAGGAGGCGCGCCGGGTCTGAGCGGTGACGGCGAAGCCGGCTGGAATGCCCGCGGGACGGGCGTTGCGGCCGGTTTCTCTTTTGGCGCGGGCGAGTGGCCGGCGCCGGACGGTTTGCGTTTAAGCAAGTCGCATCGATTCGCAATTTGCTTTCATGTGAAGAAATTTTCATAATCGTGGGCATTGCCCTGGGCAAACCGCCGTCATGCGGTTTGCGCCTTTTGGACGCATACGAGAGAGATCGATATGTCTGCACTGATTGAAGCCGCGCGCCGCGCGCTGTCCCTGATGGACCTGACCACCCTCAACGACGACGATACCGACGAGAAGGTGGCCGCGCTGTGCCGCAAGGCCAAGAGCCCGGACGGCACCGTGGCGGCGGTATGCGTGTATCCGCGCTTCGTGCCCATCGCCAAGAAGACGCTGCGCGAAGCGGGTTGTCCGGAAGTGCAGGTGGCCACCGTCACCAACTTCCCGCACGGCAATGACGACATCTCGATCGCGGTGGCCGAAACCCGCGCCGCCATCGCCTACGGCGCCGACGAAGTGGACGTGGTGTTTCCGTACCGCGCGCTGATGGCCGGCAACCGCGACATCGGCTACGAGCTGGTCAGGGCCTGCAAGGAAGCCTGCGGCGGCAAGCTGTTGAAGGTGATCATCGAAAGCGGCGAGCTGAAGGACGCGGCGCTGATCCGCGCAGCCAGCGAGATTTCCATCCGCGCCGGCGCGGACTTCATCAAGACCTCCACCGGCAAGGTGCCGGTCAATGCCACCTTGGCTGCGGCCGAGACCATGCTGGCCGTGATCAAGGAGCAGGGCGGCCAGTGCGGTTTCAAGGCCGCCGGCGGCGTCAAGAGCGCCACCGAGGCCGCGGAATACCTGGCCCTGGCCGCGCGCCTGCTGGGCGAAGGCTGGGTGAGCGCCCGCCATTTCCGCTTCGGCGCGTCCAGCCTGCTGGCCAATCTGCAGATCGAGATCGCCGGCGGCGTCGCCAAGCCGACTTCCGGCTACTGATCCATTCGAATTCGCGGGGTTACCGCACTCTGGCCGGGCGATTTCCCGGCCGCATCGCCCATCGCCGTTTCATTCTGCAGCGCGATGGGTTTCAGGCAGGAGAATGCCATGTTTTTGCCGCAGGAAATCATCCGCAAGAAACGCGACAACCTGACGCTGTCGCAACAGGACATTCAGCAATTCGTCGCCGGCATCACCGACAACAGCGTCGCCGACAGCCAGATCGCCGCCTTGGCGATGGCCATCTACTTCAATGGCATGGAGCTGGATGAAAACGTCCACCTGGCGCTGGCGATGCGCGATTCCGGCCGCCGCATGCACTGGAAAGACCTGAACCTGCCCGGCCCCATCGTCGACAAGCACTCCACCGGCGGCGTCGGCGACGTGGTGTCGCTGATGCTCGGGCCGATGGTCGCCGCCTGCGGCGGCTTCGTGCCGATGATTTCCGGCCGCGGCCTGGGCCATACCGGCGGCACGCTGGACAAGCTGTCGGCGGTGCCCGGCTATAACCCGTTCCCCGAGCCGGAGCTGTTCCGCAAGGTGGTGAAGGACGTCGGCGTGGCCATCATCGGCCAGACCTCCGACCTCGCCCCGGCCGACCGCCGCTTCTACGCCACGCGCGACGTCACCGCCACCGTGGAGTCGATCGCGCTGATCACCGCCTCCATCCTGTCCAAGAAACTGGCCGCCGGCCTGGACGTGCTGGTGATGGACGTGAAGGCCGGCAGCGGCGCCTTCATGCCGACCATGCAGAAGTCCATCGAACTGGCCGAGCGCATCGTCAAGGTGGGCAATGGCGCCGGGGTGGCCACCACCGCGCTGATCACCGAGATGAGCCAGCCGCTGGCCTCCACCGCCGGCAACAGCATCGAAACCCGCGAGGCGGTGCGCTACCTGAAGGGCGACGAGCGCAATCCGCGCCTGCACGAAGTGACGATGGCGCTGTGCGCGCAGATGCTGATCGGCGGCAAGCTGGCCGCCGACGAGGCCGACGCCCGCGCCAAGCTGCAGGCCGCGCTGGATTCCGGCCGCGCCGCCGAGATTTTCGGCCGCATGGTGACCGCGCTGGGCGGTCCGGCCGACTTCATGGAACACTACGACCGCCATCTGGCGCCGGCGCCGATCGTGCGCCCGGTGTACGCCGACCGCGCCGGCTATGTCGGCGCGATGGACACCCGCGGCATCGGCATGGCGGTATGCGCGCTGGGCGGCGGACGCCGTCTGGCCACCGACGTGCTGGATTTCCGCGTAGGACTGTCGCAGTTCGTCGAACTGGGCCAGAATATCGGCAAAGACACACCGCTGATGATGATCCACGCCGCCGACGAGGCGAGCTTCGAAGACGCGGCGCGCCGCGTCAGGGCCGCCATCCGCGTTGACGAAGCCGCGCCGTCCGAGCTGCCGCTGGTTTACCAGATCATCCGCGGCGAATAAGGCCGGGGAGGCATCATGAAACGCGCAATCATCTTGATCTTGGACTCGCTGGGCATCGGCGCGGCCGCCGACGCGCCGCAGTTCGGCGACGCCGGCAGCAACACGCTGGGCCACATCGCGATGGAGGCGGCCGCCGGCCGCGCCAACGTCGGCCGCAGCGGCCCGCTGAAGCTGCCCAATCTGTCCAAGATGGGCCTGGGCCACGCTTGCCGGCTGTCGTCCGGCTATTTTCCGGAAGGCATGGACCCGGCCGATCCGTTGGCCGCCTACGGCTACGCCCGCGAAATCTCCAGCGGCAAGGACACCCCGTCTGGCCACTGGGAGATCGCCGGGGTGCCGGTGCTGTTCGACTGGGGCTATTTCTCAGACCACGACAACAGCTTCCCGCAGCAACTGCTGGACGCCATCGTCGAGAAGGCCGGCCTGCCGGGCTATCTGGGCAACTGCCATGCTTCCGGCACCGAGATTCTGGACCGCCTGGGCGAGGAGCACATGAAGAGCGGCAAGCCGATCTTCTACACCTCGGCCGACTCGGTGTTCCAGATCGCCTGCCACGAAGAGACCTACGGCCTCGAGCGGCTGTACGAGCTGTGCAGGATCACCCGCGAGCTGCTGGAGCCGTACAACATCGGCCGCGTGATCGCCCGGCCCTTCGTCGGCGAAGGCAAGGGCAGGTTCGCCCGCACCGGCAACCGCAAGGACCTGGCGGTGGAGCCGCCGGCGGCCACGGTGCTGAAGAAGCTGGCCGACGCCGGCGGCGACGTGGTGTCGATCGGCAAGATCGCCGACATCTACGCCCACGTCGGCATCACCCACAAGCACAAGGCCACCGGCTTTGACCAATTGTGGGACGCCACCCTGACGGCGATGGACCAGCATCAGGACAAGCCGGCCATCATCATGGCCAACTTCGTCGATTTCGATTCCAGTTACGGCCATCGCCGCAACACCGCCGGCTACGCCGCGGCGCTGGAGGAGTTCGACGCGCGCCTGCCCGAGGTGATGGCCGCGCTCGGCGACGACGATATCCTGATCCTGTCGGCCGACCACGGCTGCGACCCAACCTGGCCCGGCAGCGACCACACCCGCGAGCACATCCCGGTGCTGTGCTACGGCAAGAAGGTCAAGGCGGGGCCGATAGGCGAGCGCGCCACTTTCGCCGACATCGGCCAGAGCGTGGCCGCCCACCTGGGACTGCCCGCAATGGACTACGGCACGTCCTTCCTGGACTGACGCCGCCGCCCCGGGCCGCCGCGCGCGGCCCGGGGCCGTTTTTCCCGGTCCGCGCAAGCGGGGCGGGAACAGAATCATTTAGAGGAGACCTTGAATGGCAACCCCGCATATCAACGCCAAAGACGGCGCCTTCGCCGAAACCGTACTGATGCCGGGCGACCCGCTGCGCGCCCAGCTGATCGCCGAGACCTTCCTGGAAGGCGCGGAGCTGGTCACCAACGTCCGCAACGTGCTCGGCTACACCGGCAGCTACAAGGGCAAGCGCCTGTCGGTGATGGCCCACGGCATGGGCATTCCGTCCGCCAGCATCTACACCACCGAGCTGGTCAAGGACTACGGCGTCAAGAACATCATCCGCATCGGCTCCTGCGGCGCGGTGACGCCTGACATCAAGCTGCGCGAGCTGTTCGTCGCCATGGGCGCGTCCACCGACAGCAAGGTGAACCGCATGCGCTTCAACGACCACGACTACGCCGCCATCGCCGATTACACGCTGCTGCGCACCGTGGTGGACACCGCCGCCGAGCAGGGCAAGCGCATCACCGTCGGCAACGTGTTCTCCGCCGACCTGTTCTACGGCGTGCAGCCGAACATGTTGGACGTGCTCTCCAAGATGCAGGTCAATGTGATCGAGATGGAGCTGGCAGGCATCTACAGCGTGGCCGCCCAGTATGGCGCGCGCGCGGTCGGCATCCTGACCGTGTCCGACATTATCCCGACCGGCGAGGCCACCAGCGCCGAAGAGCGCCAGACCTCGTTCCGCGACATGATGGAAGTGGCGCTGGACGCCGCGATCAAGCTGTAAGCCGCTGATAGCCATGAATAAACGGACGCCGGCCGGCGTCCGTTTTGGCATCTGGGGGAGGGGTGTGGCATGCGCGCACACGGTTTATCGTGCAGTGCACAAAAAATGCTTGCCTAATCCAGATGGGATACCGATAATCGGTATTGCATCAGGGCGTTGCGCACTGTGGCGTTCCTGGTGTTGTCTCCTCCATCCTCCTTCTTTAGGTGGAACTTGGCGCAACACGCTTGAGCGTTGCGCTTTTTTTTTGCCGCCGTTTCCCGCCCGGATTCCACCGTTTCCCACCCGCTGGAAATCTGTTGTGTCACAAGGGTTTGACAGCTACCCGGCCACTGCACTAGAATCCGTAACTTTCAAGAATTACGATGGAAGAGTTCCATGAAGACCTTTTCTGCCAAGGCGCATGAGGTAAAGCGCGAATGGTACGTGGTCGACGCCGCCGATAAGGTGCTGGGTCGCCTGGCTGCCGAAATCGCCCGCCGTCTGCGTGGCAAACACAAGCCGGAATTCACCCCGCACGTTGACACTGGCGATTTCATCGTCGTAGTGAACGTCGACAAGCTGCGCGTGACCGGTACCAAGGCACAAGACAAGAAGTACTACCGTCACTCCGGTTACCCGGGCGGCATCTACGAACGCACCTTCACCGAACTGCAAAACCAGTTCCCGGAGCGCGTTCTGGAAAAGGCCGTGAAAGGCATGCTGCCGAAGGGTCCGCTGGGCTACGCCATGATCAAGAAGCTCAAGGTATACGCCGGCGCTGAGCACCCGCACGTCGCCCAACAGCCCAAAGTGCTGGAAATCTGATTTTAAGGCTTAACAATGAACGGTAAATACTACTACGGCACTGGCCGTCGCAAGAGCTCCGTTGCTCGCGTGTTCATGCAGAAGGGTTCCGGCCAAATCATCGTTAACGGCAAGCCTGTTGACGAGTATTTCGCCCGTGAAACCGGTCGCATGGTTATCCGCCAGCCGCTGGTTCTGACCGAAAACGTCGAATCCTTCGACATCAAGGTAAACGTTGTCGGCGGCGGCGAAACTGGCCAAGCCGGCGCGATCCGCCACGGCATCACCCGCGCTCTGATCGACTTCGACGCTGCTCTGAAGTCCGCTCTGTCGGCCGCTGGCTACGTGACTCGCGACGCTCGCGAAGTTGAACGTAAGAAGGTCGGCCTGCGCAAAGCTCGCCGCGCCAAGCAGTTCTCCAAGCGTTAATCGCGGATTCCTGCTCGGAAAAACCGCCCGGCTTCGGCCCGGCGGTTTTTCTTTTGCTGTGCACTTGCCGCCACAGCGTCTACTGCCTAAACTGTCGCTTTTGCGACATTTTTTTATATAAAGGGCAGTCCACATGATCAAGGTTGGGATCGTCGGGGGCACCGGTTACACCGGAGTCGAGTTGTTGCGTTTGCTGGCCAAGCATCCGCAGGCGCGCGTGACGGCGGTGACTTCGCGCAAGGATGCCGGCATCCGCGTCGACGAGATGTTTCCCAGCTTGCGCGGCCGCATCGATCTGGCGTTCAGCACGCCCGACGAAGCCAGGCTGCAGGATTGCGACGTGGTGTTCTTCGCCACGCCCAACGGCATCGCGATGCAGGAGGCTGCCGCGCTGCTGGATGCCGGTGTGCGGGTGGTGGACCTGGCGGCAGACTTCCGCATCAAGGACGTGTTCGAGTGGGAGAAGTGGTACGGCATGCCGCACGCCGCTCCGCAACTGGTGGCCGACGCCGTCTACGGCCTGCCCGAGGTGAACCGCGAGGCCATTCGCAGCGCCCGGCTGGTGGCCAATCCGGGTTGCTATCCGACCGCCGTGCAACTGGGCTTCCTGCCATTGATCGAAGCAGGCGCGATCGACGCCGCCAGCCTGATCGCCGATTGCAAGTCCGGCGTGTCCGGCGCCGGCCGCAAGGGCGAGATCGGCGCGCTGCTGGCCGAGGCCGGCGACTCGTTCAAGGCTTACGGCGTGGCCGGCCACCGCCACTTGCCGGAAATCCGCCAGGGTTTGGCGCGGGCCAGCGGCAAGCCGGTGGGGCTGACTTTCGTTCCGCACCTGACGCCGATGATACGCGGCATCCACGCCACGCTGTATGCCCGGCTTTCCAAGGATGTCGATCTGCAGCAGCTGTTCGAGAGCCGCTATGCCGGGGAGGCTTTCGTCGATGTGCTGCCGGCGGGCAGCCATCCCGAAACGCGCTCGGTGCGCGGCGCCAATCTGTGCCGCATCGCGGCGCACAGGCCGCAGGGCGGCGACACGGTGGTGGTGCTGTCGGTGATAGACAACCTGGTCAAGGGCGCGGCAGGCCAGGCGGTGCAGAACATGAATCTGATGTTCGGCCTGCCGGAGACCGACGGTCTGGATGTGGTGCCGCTGTTGCCGTGATCGCAGGGCTGGGGCTTGAACGCTCGCCATTCGCCCCGATATCCGACTAAAATAGTGGGTGAATGGCCGCGACCGGCCCGATTGAATTGCGAGGTTACACATGACAGAAGCTGCTACCGAAATGCCGTGCCCGATCAACTTCACCGAAAGCGCCTGCGCCAAGGTGCAGGATCTGATCGCTGAAGAGGGCAATCCCGACCTGAAGCTGCGCGTGTTCGTTACCGGCGGCGGCTGTTCCGGCTTCCAGTACGGTTTCACGTTCGATGAAATCGCCAACGAGGACGATACCGCGATTGAGCGGCAGGGTGTGACCTTCCTGGTGGATCCGATGAGCTACCAGTACCTGGTCGGCGCCGAGATCGACTACCAGGAAAGCCTGGAAGGCTCGCAGTTCGTGATCCGCAATCCGAACGCCACCACCACTTGCGGTTGTGGTTCTTCGTTCTCGGTGTGATACTGAACGCAGGTAAGAACCAGGCCCGGGCCCTTGCCCCGGGCCTTTTCGCTGTGGAATCCAGGACATGAACAAGCTGCCGCCGGTGGTATTGCCCAAGATCGAATTCAATCGTGAATTCTCTTTCACGGATGCCGACTTCGAGCGCATCCGCAAGTTGATCTACAAGGAGGCGGGGATTTCCCTGAATCCGTCCAAGAAGGACATGGTGTACGGCCGGCTGGTGCGGCGCATCCGCGAGCTCAAGCTGCCCGGTTTCGCCGCCTATGTCGATTTCCTGGAATCGATTGGCGGCAAGCGAGAATTTGAGCAGTTCGTCAACGCGCTGACCACCAATCTGACCTTCTTCTTCCGCGAGGAGCACCATTTTCCGATTCTGTCGGAGCATTTGAAGAAGAAGGCGGCGGCCAGCGGCGAGCTGGCGATCTGGTGCGCGGCGGCCTCCACCGGCGAAGAGCCGTACTCGCTGGCGATTACGGCGCTTGAGGCCTTTCCGGGCGCGTCGCGGCCCAATATTTCCGTGCTCGCCACCGATCTGGACACCAGCGTGCTGGAGACCGGGCGCAAGGGCATTTATCCGGCGGACAAGATCGCCCGCCTGCCGGCCGGCCATGCGGTCAAGTATTTCGACAAGCAGCCCGACGGCAGCTACCAGGCCAAGCAGGCGCTGCGCAATATGATCACCTTCCAGCGCCTGAACCTGGTCGAAAGCAATTGGAGCGTGCGCAAGCAGTACGACGCGATCTTCTGCCGCAACGTGATGATCTATTTCGACCGCGATACCCAGTTCGCCGTGCTCAAGCGCTTCGCGCCGCTGCTGAAGCCGGACGGGCTGCTGTTCGTCGGCCACTCGGAAAATTTCTATTTCGCGTCCGATTACTTCCATTTGCGCGGCAAGACCGTGTACGAGCACGCGAAAAAGTAGGCATTTGTCAGACAAAACAGTCGCCGCGCCGCGCGATTGCCATTACCATTTCGTCTCTAACGGGCAAGCGAGTCTTGCCCGTTGTCTTTGAGCGGGGAGGCGGTATGCGAGTGGCGGTTCTCGGAGCCGGCGTGGTGGGCGTGTCCACCGCCTGGTTCCTGGCCAGGATGGGACACGAAGTGGTGGTGCTGGAGCGCGCCTGCGGCGCGGCGAGGGAGACCAGTTTCGCCAATGGCGGCCAGCTGTCGGTCAGCCAGTCCGAACCCTGGGCAAACCCGGGCGCGCCATGGCAGGTGCTGCGCTGGCTGTGGCGCGACGACGCGCCGCTGCTGTTCCGGCCGCGGATGGATCCGTCGCAATGGCGCTGGATCGCCGGATTCCTGGCGGAGTGCCTGCCTGGCCGCCATCAGCGCAATATGCGGCAGATGGTGGCACTGGGGCTGTACAGCCGGGACGCGATGCGCCAGCTGCGCGAGGAAACCGGCATTTCCTACCGCCGGCTGTCGCGCGGCATTCTGAGCCTGCATTACGACGCCTGCCAGCTGCGCCATGCCCGGCGCTCGGCTCAGCGGCTGCAGGCACTGGGAGTGGACAAGCGCGTGCTCAGCCCGATGCAGGCGCTGGCGCTGGAGCCGGCGCTGGAGCCTGCTTTGCCGCGGCTGGCGGGAGCCAGCTGGTGCCCGGACGACGAGTCCGGCGACGTGCATCTGTTCACCCGGGGGCTGGCCGAGGTTGCAGCGGGCCTGGGGGTGGAGTTCCGTTACAATACCCGGATCAACGCGCTGGAAACGGCGGACGGCGCGGTATCGGCGGTATCGGTGACGGGACCGGACGGCGGCTACCAGCGCGTGGCGGCCGACGCCTATGTGCTGGCGCTGGGCAGCCACTCGCCGTTGCTGACCGCGCCGCTGGGACTGCGGCTGCCGGTCTATCCGGCCAAGGGCTATTCGGCGACGGCGCCGGTGAAGAGCCTGATCGCCGCGCCCATGGTCAGCCTGACCGACGAGTCCCATAAACTGGTGTTCAGCCGCTTGGGCGACGAGCTGCGCATCGCCGGCACCGCCGAACTGTCCGGTTATTCGTCCAGCCTCGATCCGCTGCGCTGCGAGGCCTTGCTGCGGCGGGCCAGGACGCTGTTTCCTGCGGCCTGCGACTGGGAGGCCGCGCGCTTCTGGAGCGGGTTGCGGCCGGCGACGCCGGGCAACGTGCCCTTGATAGGGCAGAGCGGAATCGGCAGGCTGTTCCTGAACACCGGCCACGGCACCTTGGGTTGGACCGAGGGCGCGGGCTCGGGCAAAGCGCTGGCGGAGATCATCAGCGGCAGGACGCCGCAGCTGGATTTCGCGTTTTGCGGGTCGTGAGGCCCTGGCGCGATCGATGAATGGTTTTGGCCGGCGCCCTTTGCGCCGGCGTTTGGAGCGTGAATGAGCGAAGTGCAGGAAATGACGCCGTATCAGCTGCTGGGCGGAGAGGGCGTGGTCCGCTGGCTGTGCGACCGGTTCTACGACATCATGGACAGCGAGCCTTCGGTGAAGCCGCTGCGCGACATGCATCCGGCCGATCTCGCCGGCTCAAGCCAGAAACTGTTCATGTTTCTGTCGGGCTGGCTGGGCGGCCCTTCGCTGTATATGGAGGCCTTCGGCCACCCGCGGCTGAGGATGCGCCACATGCCGTTCGCGGTGGACGAAGCCGCGCGCGACCAGTGGATGTTCTGCATGCGCAAGGCGGTGAGCGAGCTGGTGGCGGAGGATTGGCTGAAGGACAAGCTGCTGGAGGCGTTCTACAACACCGCGGATTTCATGCGCAACCGCTGAGCCGGCCGCGCGCGGGCCGACGGTTTGGGGAGATCGGCGCGGCATCGCTGGCAGCTGTTCAAAGAGATGCTTGAAGTCGGCGTCTCTTTGTCCATGATTAAAGTATCCATACTTGGAGTCTGGACATGGGCCGCCGGATGCTGCTGCTGCTCGTCATCGGATTGGGCGGAGAGTCCGCCCTGGCGGGGTGTTTGCCGCAGGCGATGATGTGCGCGTCGCCGCGCGACCCGGAGGTGAAGCGGCCGGAACTGGCCGAGCAGGGTTTGCAACTGGGCCCCTTGAGGCTGGAGCACGAGCCCGGCAGCCAGAGCCTCAAGTTGACGCCGGCGCTGGATATGGGCAAGCGCACCCACCTGTCGGTGCGCATGCATCACAAAGACGTCGGCCTGAGGCTGAAATTCAATACCGATTAGACACAGGGCTCAGCTTGGCCGATGGCCGCGCTCGATCTGCACGCCCACGCGCTTCACGCCGGGCAGTATCCCCAGCTTGGTGACCGCCACTCTGACCCACGGCGCGCCGAACTCCTCGCGCACCATCTTCGCGATATGCTCGGCCAGCGCTTCAAGCAGCAGGAAGTGTTGCTCTTCCAGCGACTGGCGCAGCCGCTCCACCACTACGCCGTAGTGTATGGTGTCGCCGATGTCGTCGCTGTGGCAGGGCGTGTCGCTGGGAATGCCGATTTCCAGGTCGATTTCAATGGTCTGGGCGGCTGTGCGCTCCCAGTCGTACACGCCGATCACGGTGTCGGCGCGCACTTCGCGCAGGAATATGATGTCCATCTGTCAGTCAGGTGGTTGGGCTTTCGCGCCCGATACCGTAAAATCCGAAGCTCTCTATTCTAATGCAACGGATACCGCTCCACCATGACCACGACCGCATTCGCTTTTGTTCTGGCGGCCTATTTGATCGGATCGCTGTCTTTCGCCGTGATCGTCAGCAAGGCGATGGGCATGGCCGATCCGCGCAGCTACGGCTCCGGCAATCCCGGCGCCACCAATGTGCTGCGCACCGGCAAGAAGCTCGCCGCCGCGCTGACGCTGCTGGGCGACGGCGTCAAAGGCTGGGTGGCGGTGGCGCTGGCGTCCTGGCTGGGGCCGCGCTACGGCCTGGGCGAGCAAGGCATCGCCCTGTGCGCGCTGGCCGTGCTGTTCGGCCACATGTGGCCGGTGTTCTTCGGCTTCAAGGGCGGCAAGGGCGTGGCCACCGCGGTGGGCATCCTGTTCGGCATCCATCCCTGGCTGGCGCTGGCCGCGCTGGCCACCTGGCTGTTCATGGCCTTCGTGGTGAAGATTTCTTCGCTGTCGGCCATCATCGCCTGCGTGCTGGTGCCGGTGTACGCCTTTTTCATCCTGGGGCCGCAAAGCGTGTATTTCGGCACCTGCATCATCATCGCCATCGTGGTGGTTCACCGGCACAAGTCCAACCTGATCAAGCTGATGACGGGCAAGGAAGACAAGATAGGCAATAAGGGCGACGCCGGCTGAGCCGCGCGTCGGGAATGAAAAAAGCCGTCCCCAGGGACGGCTTTTCGTTTGTCTGGGGGCTCTGTCAATGAAAGCCGCTGGCGAAACGGCTCCAGCGCGGCATCCAGTTGGCGGTGATGTCGGCGGAGGCGATGACGCCGACGGCGCGGCCGATCAGCAGCTCGCGCGGCACCAGGCCGAAGTAGCGCGAGTCGGCGCTGTCGTCCCGGTTGTCGCCCAGCATCAGGTACTGTCCGGCCGGAATGGCGATGGGGCCGAAGTTGCTGCGGGCATTGACGCCGGCCAGCCATTGCACGCGGTGAGGCGGCAGCGCGCCGCTTTCCCGCAGGCGCAGCGCGGGCAGCGCCACATTGTCGGCCACGGTCTCGGTCAGCCGCTCCAGCGGCTGGTAGCGCGCGGCGCTGCCATTGATGATCAGCTGTTCATCGCGCATTTCCACCGTGTCGCCCGGCAGCCCCACCAGGCGCTTGATCAGACGCGTGCCGTCCTTGGGCGATGAGAAGGTGACGATGTCGCCGCGCTGGGGTTCGCCGGTGCGATGCAGGATGACGTTGGTCAGCGGCAGCTTCAGGTCGTAGGCCAGCCGGTTGACCAGCACCATGTCCCCTTCCAGGACGGTGGGACGCATCGAGCCTGACGGAATGGGGTTCCAGTCCGCGACGGCGGTGCGGAACAGGCCAAACACCAGGAGGAAAATCAGGAATCCGCGATTGTTGCGCAGCCAGTGGCTCATGCTTTTTGTTCCAGTCATGTCGATGTTTGAAATGCTGTCCCGCGGCGTAGGCCCAGAGCCAGCCGCTTCCGCAGCGCAACCCGGTTGGGACTGGGCCGCGGCGGGGAAGTTCAGCCGTCGGACAGCACGCGTATATGGGCGGCGACGCTGCGGCCCAGCGCCGACAGGTCGTAGCCGCCCTCCAGCACCGACACGATGCGGCCGGCGCAGTATTGGTCGGCGATTCCCACCAGATGGCGGGTCACCCATTCGTAGTCGGACTCGATCAATCCAAGCGAGCCCATGTCGTCCTCGCGGTGGGCGTCGAAGCCGGCCGAGATGAACAGCATCTGGGGCTGGAACTCGTGCAGCAGCGGCAGCCAGACATTTTCCACCGCTTCGCGGAATTCGCGTCCGCCGCTGCCTGCCTTCAGCGGCACATTGTGCATGTTCGGCCCCATCGGCTCGTCGCCGCTGTACGGATAGAACGGGTGCTGGAAGATGGACACCATCAGCACGCGCGGATCGTCTCGCAGGATTTCCTCGGTGCCGTTGCCGTGGTGGACGTCGAAATCCACCACCGCCACCCGCTCGAACTTGTAGTGGGCCAGCGCGTGGGCGACGCCGACGGCGATGTTGTTGAAGAAGCAGAAACCCATCGCCTTGTCGCTTTCGGCGTGATGGCCGGGCGGCCGGATCGCGCAGAAGGCATTGGGCGCCTTGTCCTCGGCCACCAGCTCCACCGCCTTCACCACCGCGCCGGCCGCGCGGCGGGCCGCCTGCAGCGTGCCGGGCGACATCGCGGTGTCAGGGTCCATGCGGAAGGTGCCCACGCTGGGCGCGCAGGCTTCCAGGTATTCGACGTAGCGCGGCGGATGCACTCGGGCCAGCTGCTCGTAGCCGACTTCGGGCGCTTCCACTTCCTGAAGGGAGTCGAAAATCTGCGAGGCCATCAGCTGGTCGCGGATGGCGGTCAAGCGCTCCGGGCACTCCGGGTGGCCCGCCCCCATATTGTGTTGCAGACAGTCGGGATGAGTGACGTAGGCGGTCAGTCCATTCCGCTGCAGGCGGTTTTTCAGCCAAGTGAACACGAATGCTCCCCGCGTGCTTACAATGGGATTGCGATATGTGAATTTGATAAATACTGCGCGCAAGCGGGGTCAAATGCAATCATTCTCCCAGGCCTACCGGCAACTGAACACGCTGATATTGGGCAAGCCGCAGGCGATCCGGCTGGCTTTCGCCTGCCTGATCGCGCGGGGGCATCTGCTGATCGAGGACGTGCCCGGCGTGGGCAAGACCACGCTGGCGCACGGCCTGGCCGCGGTGCTGGGGCTGGATTACCGGCGGGTGCAGTTCACCAGCGACCTGCTGCCGGCGGACATCCTGGGCGTCAGCATCTATCAGCGCGACAGCGGCCGCTTCGAGTTGCACAAGGGGCCGGTGTTCACCCAGGTGCTGCTGGCCGACGAGATCAACCGCGCGTCGCCCAAGGTGCAGTCGGCGCTGCTGGAGGCGATGGAGGAGCGCCAGGCCTCGATAGACGGCCACACCCACCCGTTGCCGGCGCCGTTCTTCGTGATCGCCACCCAGAACCCCGGCGAGCAGATGGGCACCTTTCCCTTGCCGGAGTCCCAGCTGGACCGCTTCCTGATGCGGATTTCGCTCGGCTATCCGCCGCGGGAGGCCGAGCGCGCGCTTTTGATGGGCGAGGATCGCCGCGCGCTGCTGGAGCGCTTCCGGGCGGCGATGGCGCCGGACGAGCTGCTGGCGCTGCAGCAGAAGGCGGCCGCGGTCACGGTGTCGCCGGCGCTGGCCGATTACCTGCTGGCGCTGTTGGAAGCGACGCGCAGGCCGGGGGCGTTCGCCACCGGGCTGAGCCCGCGCGCCGGACAGGCGTTGGTGGCCGCCGCGCGCGGCTGGGCGCTGCTGGCGGGGCGGGACCATTTGCTGCCGGAAGATGTGAAGGCGATTTTCGCGCCGGTGGCCGCCCATCGCTTGCAGTCGGCTTCCGGCGCGCCGGTCGAGGCGGAACTGGACAAGTTGCTCGCCCATGTTCCCATTCCGTGAGCGTCTGCGGCGCTGGTGGTGGTCGCGCCTGCCGCAGGAAGACCGCTGCGAGTTGTCGCAGCGCCGCATCTATCTGCTGCCCACCCGTTTCGGCCTGCTGTTGATGGCGGTGGCGCTGGCCGTCTGGCTCGGCGCGCTCAACTACCAGGTCAGCCTGGCTTACGCGCTGGCGTTCTGGATCGCCGGCCTGCTGCTGGTGGCGGTGCTGATGGCCTACCGGCAGCTGGCGGGGCTGAGGCTGAGCGCCGACGGCGGCCCGGCCGTGTTCGCCGGCGAGGCCGCGCGTTTTTCCCTGCTGCTGGAAAATCGGACGCCCGCCGCCAGGCGCTTGCGGGTCGCCGCCGAGGGCGGCGAGCCCCAGGCGTGCGAGCTGGAAGGCATGGCCGATGCCAGGATGACGTTGGCGCTGCCCGCGCCCAGGCGAGGCTGGCAGTTTTTGCCGGCCTGCGTGGTGGAGAGCGACGCGCCGTTCGGGCTGGTGCGGGCGTGGGCGGTGCTGAGGCTGCGCGCGCGGGTGCTGGCCTATCCGGCCCCGCTGCCGGACGCCGCCAGGGGACGCCGGGAGGCGGAAGCCGGCAAGGGTGGAGGAGATGGCATTGGAGACGAGGATTTTTCCCATCTGGACGCCTATCGCCACGGCGATACGCCGAGGCAGATCGCCTGGAAGGTGATGGCGCGGCGGGATCTGCTGGCCAGCAAGCGGTTTTCCGCCGAGGCCGGCCCCGGGCTGCAGCGGCTGGGCTGGGACGATTACGCCGGCGAGTCCGATCCCGAGCGGAGGCTGTCCCGCCTGGCCTGGCGAGTGGAGCAGTGCGAGCGCCACCGCCAGCGCTACCGGCTGTGCCTGCCGGATGGCGAGATCGGGCCGCAGCCGCGCCAGCGCGAGCTGGCCCTGGGCGCGCTGGCGCTGTTCGGGAGCGCGCGATGACGGCGGCGGCCGAGCAGGAGCCGAACCGCTGGCCGGTGCTGCTGGCCCTGCTGTGGATCGTGTCGCCGCTGGCCTGGCATCTGCCGTTCTGGCTGCCGGCAGGCTGCGCGCTGGCCCTGCTGTGGCGCGGCTGGCGGCCGGCGTTGCCGCCGCGCTGGCTGCTGCTGCCGGCGCTGCCGATGGCGGCCGCGGCGCTGTGGGCGAGCCTGGGCACGCTGGTGGGGCGGGAGGGCGGCGTCGCCTTGCTGACCATGCTGATCGCTTTCAAAGCCTTCGAGACTCGCACGCTGCGCGATTGGCGCGTGCTGGTGGCCTTGGGCTTTTTCCTGGCGGCGATGCCCCTGCTGTTCGACCAGTCGCCGTTGATGGCGGTCTGGCTGGCGCTGGCCATGCTGTTGCTGACCTGGGCCGCCGCGAGGCTGGCCGGCGCGATGCCGCGCGGCAGCTGGCGGCATGCCTGGCAGGCCTTGGCGCTGTCGCTGCCGCTGATGCTGGTTCTGTTCGTGGCGATGCCGCGGCTGCCGCAGCCGTTGTGGAGCCTGGGCGCGCCGCCGCAAACCGCTTCCAGCGGCCTGGGCGACGATATGGAGCCGGGCAGCATCAGCCGGCTGATCCTCAATCGGGAGCCGGCGTTTTCCGCGGTGTTCGACGGCGCCGCGCCGCGGCAGGACCAATTGTATTGGCGGGTGGCGTTGCTGGACGATTTCGACGGCCGCCGCTGGCAAGGACTGGGAGGGGAGCGCGGCGAGCGGGCCGGGCCGGCGGAGGGGCGCGTTCTGCGCTACCGCCTGACGCTGCGCGCCGACCGCGGCCGTTTGCCGGCGCTGGAGCTGGCAAACGGCGCGGGGCCGGGCAGCCGCCTGGAAGGCGGCGGACTGTTGCGCCAGGACCCGCGCAGCGACGAGCTGCTCGGCTATGCGCAGGAAAGCCGGCTGGGGGCGCGCAGTCCGGCGGCGCTGAGTCCGGCCCGGCGGGCCTTCTACCTGCGCCTGCCGCCCGGGAATTCACAAAGCCGGGAGCTGGCCGTCCAGCTGGCTGCGGCGGGAGGCGACGGCCGCGGATTCCTGCGCGCGGCGCTGGACTTCCTGAAGCGCGGCGGTTTCCGCTACACCCTGCAGCAACCGCTGCTGGGCGAGCAGGCGGTGGATCATTTCCTGTTCGCCAGCCGCCAGGGCTTCTGCGAGCACTACGCGTCCTCGTTCGCCTTTTTGGCCCGGGCGGCGGGGCTTCCGGCCCGGGTGGTGGTCGGCTATCAAGGGGGAGAATACAACCCGGTCGGCCGTTTCTGGCAGCTGCGCTCGTCGGACGCCCACGCCTGGGTGGAGGTCTGGCTGGACGGCGCGTGGCAGCGGGTGGATCCGACGGCCGCGGTATCGCCGGGGCGGCTGGCGCTGGGCGCTGAGCAGGCGCTGCCGGCGCTGAGGACGGAGAGCGGCATGGCGGCGGCGCTGCCGCCCCAGTGGCTGAGGCGCGTCCGCCAGCAATGGTTTGCGGCCAACTTCGCCTGGCAGCAGTGGGTGGTCGGCTATGACGCGGATCGCCAGCAGGGGCTGTTCCGATGGCTGGGGCTGGGCGAACGGGTCGATGCCGCCAGCGTGCTGCGGGCGCTGGCGGCCGGGATGGCGCTGGCGATGATGCCGCTGGTTTTGTGGTGGCGCGGGAGGCCGGCGGCGGAGCCGCTGCCCGCGGGCTGGGAAGCATTGCGCAGGCGGCTGGAGAAGAGGGGCATCGCGGCGCCGCGCGCGCAGGGGCCGCTGGAGCGGCTGAAGGCGGCGCGGGGGCTGCCGCGCGACGATTTCAGCCGTCTGAAAGCGTTGGTCGATGAATACATCGAACTGCGCTATCGACGGACCGCGGCCGACGTCGCGCGCGAAAAACGCTGGCTGAGGCGGGCGCGGCGCTGGAAATGACAAAGCCCGGCGGGAGGCCGGGCCGATGGCGGCGTCTGGCGGACTTCAGAGCAGGAAGTCGCGGGAGATGCCTTTGCGGCGCAAGATGCGGCGCAGCTGCTCCAGGCCCTCGATCTGGATCTGGCGCACGCGTTCGCGGGTCAGGTTCAGCGAGGCGGCCAGCTCCTCCAGCGTGCAGATTTCGTAGCCGTTGAGTCCGTAGCGGCGCTCGATCACCAGCCGCTGCTTCTCGTTCAGCTGGCTCAGCCAGTCGTGGACGAACATCTCCAGCTGGCTGTTGTGCAGCTGCAGCTCCGGCTCCTCGTGCTGCTCGTCGGGGATGGACTCGCCGATCGACAGCATCGGGTCTATGTCCAGCGGCGCGTCCAGCGAGGCCATGCGCTCGTTCAGGTTCAGCACCTTGCGCACGTCCTCCACCGGCTTGCCGACCAGGTGGGCGATCTCCTCCACGCTGGGTTCGCGGCCGATCTGGCTCTCCAGATGGCGCGAGGCGCGCAGATAGACGTTCAGCTCCTTGATCACGTGCACCGGCAGGCGGATGGTGCGGGACTGGTTCATGATCGCCCGCTCTATGCTCTGGCGTATCCACCAGGTGGCATAGGTGGAGAAGCGGAAGCCGCGTTCGGGATCGAACTTCTCCAGCGCGTGCATCAGGCCGATGTTGCCCTCCTCGATCAGGTCGAGCAGGGCCAGCCCGCGGTTGATGTAGTGCTTGGCGATGTTCACCACCAGCCGAAGATTGTGCTCGATCATCTTCTGCCGGGCTTCGAACTCGCCGGCCACCACCCGCCTGGCCAGCGCCAGTTCTTCCTGAGGCGTCAGGAGCGCGTTGTTGCCGATGTCGTTCAGATAGATCTGGGTGACGTCGGCGACCACGTCCTCGAAGACCGCTGGGCTTTCGGCGCTTTCCTCGGCCTCGGCTTCGGCTGCGCTTTCCTCGCCATTGTCTTCGTCAAGAATGTCGTCCTCGTCCAGAATGTCTATTTCGTTGCTCATCTCTCTACCCCCGTCGCTGTCTTGTCCCGGCGGGGGTGGATGGCCACGCCCGGTCAGGACTTGTGTTCAAGATACTGCATCGGGTCCACCGGCTTGCCGAAGCGGCGGATCTCGAAATGCAGCTTGACTTGGTCGGCATCGGAATTGCCCATTTCGGCAATCTTCTGCCCTTTCTTGACAGACTGTCCTTCCTTGACCAGCAACTGGCTGTTGTGCGCGTATGCGGACAGGAAGGTCTTGTTATGTTTGATGATGATCAGCTTGCCGTAACCCCTCAGTCCGGCGCCGCTGTACACCACTTTGCCGTCGCCGGCCGCCAGCACCGGCTGGCCCATCCGGCCAGTAATCTCGATGCCCTTGTTGCTGTCCGAATATCCCTTGGTCATCTTGCCTTCGGTAGGCCAGGCCCAGGCCACCGCGTCTTCTTCCTGCTTGGCGCTGGGGGCGCTGGCTTCCTTGGCCGGCGCCGGGGCCTGCGCGACCGCGCTGGCTTCCGGCTTCTTCGCCGGCGGCGGGACAACCGCGGGAGCGGATGTTTGAGCGTTGTTGTTGTTGGCTGCGCGCCCCTCGCTCTGGGCCGGCAGATTCTTCACCGCTTCGCTGCTGTACGGCAGCTTCAGCGCTTTCGGGTAAGCCTTGACGCTGGAGCCGCCGGCATTCTTCGCCGTCTCGCTCGCCGCCACCACCGGCGCGGCGGCGGGCTTGTCCGCCGTGGCGGCCGCCGGGCTTGCCGCGCCGCCCGGGGGCGTCAAGCGCAGCACCTGGCCGACCTTGATGCTGTTGTCGGGCAGGTTGTTCCACGCCGCCACGTCCTTGTACTTCAGCCCGTGGTTCAGGGAAATCCGGAACAGGTTGTCGCCCGGTTTTACCACGTAAGTGTTGCCGTTTTCAGCGGCCGCGTCATCCGCCACCGGCTGGACTTTCAGACTGCCCTGGTCCCGGTAGGGGGTGGCCACGGTGGCGTCGTGCGGAGCGGACGGGGCTTCAACCTTGGCCGGAGCCGCCTGGGCGACCCGCGCCGGCGCGGCGCTTTCCACCGGGGCGGCCTGTTGCACCATGCTGCTGCAACCGGCCAAACCGGCCGCTATTGCGGCGACTAATATATGCGCATACCTGCAATGCATTTTTAGCATGTTTTTTTTGTTCAAACGTTGAATAAGAGTTTTGCTTGATTGTCTGACAGCTCAAGTGTTGCGTTTTTGCAGTCTTAACTGCGTCCGTTCAGCAGCGGAACGAATTTGACCGGGTCCAGCCGGGTCTTTTGCAGGCCTTGGGCCGTCTTCTCCAGCAGCCACAGGTGCTGCTCGGCCTCGCCCAGCGGCAGCACCATGCGGCCGCCGTCGGCCAGCTGGTCCACCAGCGGCGCCGGCACCGCCCGCGCGGCAGCGGTGATGATGATGCCGTCGAAAGGCGCGGCTTCAGGCAGGCCGGCATTGCCGTCGCCGTGCACCAGCCGGGCGTGGACCAGCTTGGCGGCGCGCAGATTGCGTCTTGCTTGGTCAAGAATCGCGCCCAGTCGTTCAATCGAGTAGACCTCGGCGCCCGTCTTCAGCAGCACCGCCGTCTGGTAGCCGCAGCCGGTGCCGACTTCCAGGATCTTGCCGGGCTGCCGGCCCTGGATCAGCAGCTCGGTCATCCGCGCCACCGTCAGCGGCTGGGAAATGGTCTGGCCGTGGCCGATGGGCAGCGACACGTCGTCGTAGGCGCGGGTGGCCAGCGCCTGGTCGACGAACAGGTGGCGCGGCACCTCGTGCATCGCCGACAGCACCCGCTCGTCGCTGATGCCGTGCTGGCGCAGGCGGTCGCTCATGCGTCGGCGCGTGCGCTCGGACAGCATGCCGTAGGCCTGGGCGTTCGGGGTCAGCGGTGCAGCCATGTGGAAATCCTGTCCAGTTGCCCGTAGGCGGTCAGATCCAGCATCAGCGGCGTGACGGACACCTGCTTGGACGCGACGCAGCCGAAGTCGGTGCCGGCGCCGGCATCCTGCACCGCGCCGACCGGTCCTACCCAGTATATCGTCTCGCCGCGGGGATTCTGTGATTTGATGACCGGCTGGGCGGCGTGGCGGCGGCCCAGGCGGGTGACCTGGACGGAGCCCAAATCCTCCGCTGGCACGTCGGGGACGTTGACGTTGAGCAGGACCGGCTGCTGGAACGGATCCGCCTGGCAGCGCTCCACCAGTTGCTCCACCACTTTGCCGGCGCTGGCGAAATGCTTGCCGCTGTGGCCGGCCATCGAGACGGCGATGGAGGGAATGCCCAGCATGAAGCCCTCGGTGGCGGCGGCGACGGTGCCGGAATACAGCGTGTCGTCGCCCATGTTCGGTCCGTGGTTGATGCCGGTGAAGATCATGTCCGGCTTGAAGTCGAGGAAGCCGGTGACCGCGAGATGGACGCAGTCGGTAGGGGTGCCGTTGACGTAATGGAAGCCGTTGGCGGCCTTGCGCACCGTCAGCGGGCGGTCCAGCGTCAGCGAGTTGCTGGCGCCGCTGCGGTCGCGCTCAGGGGCCACCACCGCCACTTCGCCGTAGCGCTGCAGCGTCTGGGCCAGCATGGCCAGGCCGGGCGCGAAATAACCGTCGTCGTTGCTGAGCAGAAACTTCATACTGTCTTTCCGTGTGTATCGCCCGATTGTAGCGCCGCCAGCATGACGGCGGATAGCGCGGCGTGGGCGCGGGGAGCGTAAAAAAACCCGCGGAAGGCGGGTTTGTCTAGCCTGTTCAGGCGTAGTAGCGTTTGCTGAATTCCAGCATCCGCTCGATCGGCACGCGCGCGGCGTCCATCTGTTCCGGGCTCAGGTAGTCGATGGCCAGGCCTTCGCCCCGCTGCGCGCGCTTCACCGCCTCGATGGTGTTCATCTTCATGTAAGGACAGGAGTTGCACTGGCAGCCGGCGTAGATCGGCGCCTGGCGCAGGTCGAGGTCGGGACGGGCCAGGCCCATGTTGTACAGGATGCCGTCTTCGGTGGCGACGAAGATCACCGCCTTGGCGTCGCCCTGGTAGGCCTTCACCCAGTTCAGCATGCCGGAGGTGGAGCCGACGTAATCGGCTTTCTTCAGCACCGGCAGCGGGCTTTCCGGGTGGGCGATCAGGTATTTCTCGCCGGGCACGGCCTCGAAAGCCTCGTTCAGCGCCGCCTCGTTGAACTTGTCGTGCACCTCGCACACCGCCGACCACAGCGGCATGTCGTAGCCGTACTGGTCGTTGAGGTAGCCGCCCATATTGCGGTCAGGCGAGAAGATCACCTGCTTACCCTCGGCGTACAGGTGGGCGATGATGTCGTCGACGTTGCGGCTGGTGACGATCCAGTCCGACACCGCTTTGTGTTCGGCGCTGGAGTTGATGTAGGACACGTGCACGTGGTCCGGGTAGCGCTTGCGCCACAGGGTCAGCTCGGCGACATCGGTCTGGGTCACCAGCGAGCAGGTCGAGCCGGCGTCAGGCAGGATCACCGTGGCGTCCGGGTTGAGGATCTTCGCGGTCTCGGCCATGAAGCGCACCCCGGCGAACACGATGATGTCGGCCTGAGCCTCCTTGGCGTACAAGGACAGTTCCAGGCTGTCTCCCACCTTGTCGGCCATCTGCTGGATTTCCGGCTGGGTGTAATAATGAGCGAGGGTGACGACGCGTTTCGTCATGGTGTTTCGGCTCCTGCCAGACCGGGAGAAGGGCCCCGGCCGGTTGAATGCTGCGGCGCAATAAACGTTTGTTGCGAAACTATAAAGGTTAGCAATATTGTAAAGCTTGCGCCACTGGCTGGGTATCGGCCCGGATTAATTTCCTCAGCCGCCGTGGCTGAAATGCATCTGTCAGCGGTTTGTCGGAGGTCAAAATGACGCCTAGCTTCCATCTGCATGATGAGGACGGCGTGGATCACGCCCACGACGACGATCACGACGCCAATCATTCCCATCTGCACCGCCACGGCGGTCCGGGGGGCGGGGACGGCAGGCGGCTGAGCAGCCGCGCGCTGGCCAAGGTGTTGGCGTTGACCTGCGGCTTCGCGCTGGTGGAGGCGCTGGGCGGCTGGTGGAGCGGCTCGCTGGCGCTGTTGTCCGACGCCGGCCACATGCTGACCGATTCGCTGTCGCTGCTGCTGGCGCTGTGGGCGGCCCGCATCGGCAGCCGGCCGGCCACCGATCGGCTGTCGTTCGGCCATGGCCGGGCCGAGGTGCTGGGCGCGCTGCTGAACAGCCTGCTGCTGTTCGGGCTGTCGGTCTTTATCGTCGCGGAGGCGGCGGAGCGGCTGCTGCGGCCGCAGGCGGTGAACGGGATGGGCGTGATGCTGATCGCCGCGATCGGCCTGGCGGTCAATGTGCTGGCGGCCTGGGTGCTCAGCCGCGGCGCGCATTCGCTGAATAGCAGGGCCGCGTTGTTGCATGTGCTGGGCGATCTGTTCGGCTCGGTGGCCGCCATCGCGTCCGGCGTGCTTATCTACCTCACCGGCTGGACGGCGGCGGACCCGCTGCTGTCCATCCTGGTGGCGTTGCTGCTGCTGGCCGCCGCCTGGCGCCTGATCCGCCAGGTGGTGATCGTGCTGATGGAAGGCGTGCCGGCGCATCTGGACTACAACCGCATCGGCGAGGCGCTGTCGGCCATCGCCGGCGTCCGCTCCGTCCATGATCTGCACGTGTGGACGATGTCGGCCGAGCGGGTGGCGCTGTCCGCCCACGTGCGCATCGCCGCGCCGCAGGACTGGCCGCGCATCCTGGCCGCCTGCCAATTGATGCTGTCGCGCGAATTTTGCATAGATCACGTAACCTTGCAGGCGGAATGGCCGGCGTCCGCGCCCGCCGGCAAGCCGGTACCGATAGATATCATCTCCGAGGACAAGCATTCATGAGGCCGCATTACCTGACCCCGCTGTTTTCCCCGCGCACCGTGGCCGTGGTCGGCGCCAGCGACCGGCCGGGTTCGATCGGCCAGGCGGTGTTCGCCAATCTGCTGGCCAGCTCCTTCCAGGGCAAGCTGTTCCCGGTCAACCTCAATCACAAGGTGGTGGGTGGCATGCCGGCGGTGGCCTCGGTGCGGCAGATCGAGGAGCCGGTGGACCTGGCGGTGGTGGTGACGGCGATCCGCTCGCTGCCGGCCGTGATCAAGGATTGCGGCAAGAAGGGCGTGAAGGCGGTGCTGCTGGCCAAGGAGTTTTCCGACAGCGAGCAGCTGGAGCAGGAACTGATCAACGAGGCTCAGTCCATCGCCCGCCATTTCGGCATCCGCATCCTCGGCCCCAATGTGCTGGGCCTGATGCGCCCGGTGGCCGGCTTCAACGCCAGCAATTACAACGGCAAGGTGCGGCCGGGCAATCTGGCGCTGGTGTCGGAGTCGTCGGCGCTGTGCGCGGCGATGCTGGACTGGGCGGACAGCAAGGAGATCGGCTTCTCCAGCGTGGTGCCGCTGGGCGGGGCGCTGGACGTCGGCTTCGGCGAAATTCTCGATTACCTGGTGGCCGACAACGCCACCCAGGGCATTCTGTTGCATGTTCACCACATTCACGACGCCCGCCGCTTCATGTCGGCGCTGCGCGCCGCCGCCCGCACCAAGCCGGTGGTGGTGATCAAGTCCGGCCGCTTCGAAAACGACGCCAGCGGCCTGACCCACGCCAGCAACCTGGTGGCCAGCGGCGACGCCTTCGACGCCGCGCTGGCCCGCGCCGGCGTGCTGCGGGTGTCGTCCATCGCCCAGCTGTTCACCGCCGCCAAGGTGCTGGCCGCCAATTACCGCGTCGGCGGCCGCCGGCTGGCCATCGTCACCAACGGTTTCGGCCCCGGCATGCTGGCCGCCGACAGCGCCGTCGATTACGGCGTGGAGCTGGCCAAGCTGAGCGAGGGCACGGTCAAGCTGCTGGACAGCGTGCTGCCGCGCAACTGGTCGCACGGCAATCCGCTGGACATCATCGGCGACGCCAGCCCGATGCGTTTCCGCACCGCGGTCAAGGCCTGCGTCGACGATCCCGGCGTGGACGGCGTGATGGTGATCTTCACCCCGCAGGCCGGCACCGACCACCTGACCACCGCGCAACTGATGATAGGCCTGCAGCGCGAGACGACGAAGCCCTTATTCCTGTCCTGGCTGGGCGATGCCAAGGTGTCGGAAAGCCGCGAGCTGTTCTCCAAGGCCAAGTGCGCCCACTTCCGCGCGCCGGAATACGGCATCGAGGTGTTCCGCCATCTGGCCGACTACCAGCGCAACCAGCAGCTGCTGTTGCAGACGCCCGGGCCGCTGGAGGGCTTGCGCAACGATCCGGACGTCAACACCGCGCGCAAGGTGATGGACGCGGCGCTGGCCGAAGGCCGCACCGTGCTGTCGGAGCGCGAATCCAAGCAGGTGCTGGCCGCCTTCCATATCCCGGTCAACCCGACCACGCTGGCCCGCACCGCCGACCAGGCGGCCAAGCAGGCGGCCAAGATCGGCTATCCGGTGGTGCTGAAGATCGACTCGCCGGACATCATCTACAAGTCCGACGTCGGCGGGGTGGAGCTCAATATCAGCAATGAGGAGACCCTGCGCGCCGCCTTCGACGCCATCCTCGCCCGCACCCGCCAGGCGCGGCCGGACGCGCGCGTCGACGGCGTGTCGGTGCAGCCGATGCGCAAGCGCCGCTTCGCGCGCGAGCTGATGGTGGGCGTGGCGCGCGACGCCGGCCTTGGCCCGGTGATCGCCTTCGGCGCCGGCGGCATCGCGGTGGAGGTGATGCGCGACCTGGCGCTGTCTTTGCCGCCGCTGAACGATTATCTGGTGGACAGCATGATAGGCCAGACCCGCATCGGCCAATTGCTGGGGCCGTTCAAGAACCTGCCGCCGGTGGACGTGGACGAGCTGCGCCACGTGCTGTTGCAGGTATCG
This sequence comes from Chromobacterium sp. Ag138, assembly GCF_055181315.1. Classification (NCBI taxonomy): domain Bacteria; kingdom Pseudomonadati; phylum Pseudomonadota; class Betaproteobacteria; order Neisseriales; family Chromobacteriaceae; genus Chromobacterium; species Chromobacterium sp. Ag138. Next base: position 1,999,396 of record NZ_JBUPWA010000001.1, on the reverse strand, counting down.
GAAATGGTGTGCGAGCTGCCGCAGTTGAGGGAGATGGACATCAATCCGCTGGTGGCGGACGAGCAGGGGGTGATCGCGCTGGACGCGCGCATCTTCGTCGGCCCGGCGCGCGCCGACCAGAAACGCTACGGCCACATGGCCATCATGCCTTATCCCACCCATATGGTGGTGTGCGCCAAGCTGCATGACGGCACGCCGGTGATGATACGGCCGATCCGGCCGGAGGACGCGGACATGCAGCAGGCCTTCGTCCGCAATCTGTCGGAAGAAAGCCGCTACAACCGCTACCTTTCCAGCATCAAGCAGCTGTCGCAAAGCATGCTGGTCCGCTTCACCCAGCTCGACTACGACCGCGAGATGGCGCTGGCGATGACGCGCGACGGCGAAGGCGGCGAGGAGATGCTGGCGGTCGCGCGCTTCATCACCGATCCGGACAACGAGGCTTGCGAGTTCGCGCTGGAGGTGGCCGACGACTGGCAGGGGCGCGGCATCGGCACCTTGCTGTTGCAGGCCTTGTTCGACGCGGCGCGCGAGCAGGGGTTGAAGCTGATGCGCGGCGAAGTCCTGGCCGGCAACAAGGGCATGCTGAAACTGATGCATAAACTGGGATTTAGCGTCGAGCCGCACCCCGAGGACAGGGCGCTGACGCTGGTGCTGAAGACGCTGTAAGCGGACGCTTCCGGACGGTCTTGCATTAAGCGCTTGCAAGATAAGGGAAATCTGCCATAAAATCGTGGGCTTTTCTATATCCAGTTTTTTTCAAGGACAATCGACAATGGTAGTGATTCGTCTGGCCCGCGGCGGCGCCAAGAACCGTCCGTTCTACAACATCGTGGTGACCGATTCCCGCAACCGTCGTGACGGTCGCTTCATCGAGCGCGTTGGCTTCTACAACCCGGTAGCCAACGAGAAGCAAGAGCGCGTCCGCTTCACCATGGACCGTCTGAACTACTGGGTCGGCGTTGGCGCCCAGCTGTCCGACTCCGTTGCCAAGCTGCTGAAAGAGCAGAAAGTCGTAGCCGCTTAATCCGGCTATCCGACCTCAAGACGGAATTGGGCGCATGCGCGACGAAGATCTCGTAGTAATGGGCTTTGTGCGCGGCGCCTTCGGTATCAAGGGCTGGGTGAAAATCCACGCCGATACCGAATACGCTGACGGCCTGTTCGATTACCCGGTCTGGTGGCTGGGCAAGAACGGCAGCTGGAAGCCGTATACATTTGAGAACGGCGCAGTCCAGCCCAAGGCGCTCGCCGCCAAGCTGGAAGGCGTTGAAGGCAGAGATGCCGCCGAGTTGTTGCGCGGTTCGCAGATCGCGGTTCCGCGCAGCGAACTGCCTGCCCCGGCTGATGACGAGTACTACTGGAACGACCTGATGGGTCTGACCGTGGTCAATCAGCAGGGCGAGACGCTCGGCAAGGTGGACACTCTGCTCGAAACCGGCGCCAACGACGTGCTGGTGGTGAAAGGCGACGATGGCCAGCAGCGGCTGATTCCGTTCGTGGAACAGTACGTGCTGGACGTAGTGCCGGCCGAAGGACGCATCCTGGTGGACTGGGGTCTGGATTACTGATGCAGATCGACGCGGTGACGCTGTTCCCGGAGATGTTCGATTCGATTGCCCGCTTTGGCGTCAGCCAGCGGGCGCTTGACTTGGGCCTCTGGCATTTCAAAGCCTGGAATCCGCGCGATTTCACCCACGACAACTATCGTCGGGTGGACGACCGGCCTTATGGCGGCGGCCCCGGCATGGTGATGCAGATCGAGCCGCTGGAGCAGGCGATAGGCGCCGCGCGCGCGCGTCAGCGCGAAGCCGGCGTCGAAGCCAGCCACGTGGTCTACCTGTCGCCGCAAGGCGTCAGGCTCAGCCACGCCAAGGCGGCGGAGCTGTCGCAACGGCAAGGCCTGATCCTGCTGTGCGGCCGCTACGAAGGCATAGACGAGCGTCTGATCGCCACCCAGGTCGATGAGGAAATCTCGATCGGCGATTACGTGCTGTCGGGCGGCGAATTGCCGGCGATGGTGCTGGCCGACGCGGTGGTCCGGCTGCTGCCGGGCGTATTGAACGACGCCCAGTCGGCATACGAAGACTCATTTGTGGACGGTCTCTTGGACTGCCCGCACTATACCCGACCCGAAGAGTATCGAGGCATGCGGGTGCCGGACGTGCTGTTGTCCGGTAATCATGCCCTGATCGCCAAATGGCGGCTCAAGCAATCGCTGGGGCGGACGTGGAAACGCCGGCCCGAGCTGCTGCAAGACCGCGTTTTGACAAAACAGGAATCTCGGCTGCTGGCGGAGTACCAGCAGGAACAAGATATCCGCAAAAAACCGGAGTAAAACATGGATCTGATCCAGAAACTCGAGCAAGAAGAAATCGCACGCCTGGGCAAGACCCTGCCGGCATTCGCCCCGGGCGATACCGTCGTGGTTCAAGTCAAGGTAAAGGAAGGCAACCGCGAGCGTCTGCAGGCTTACGAAGGCGTTGTGATCGCCAAGCGTAACCGCGGCCTGAACAGCGCGTTCACCGTGCGCAAAATGTCCGCCGGCGAAGGCGTTGAGCGTACCTTCCAGACCTACTCCCCGCTGGTGGCTTCCGTTGAAGTGAAGCGCCGCGGCGACGTGCGTCGCGCCAAGCTGTACTACCTGCGTGGTCGTACCGGCAAGTCCGCACGCATCAAAGAAAAGCTGCCGGCCCGCAAGCAGGGTTAATCCTGCCGGCGACAGCCGCTATCATCAAAGCGCAAGGCCTGGCCTTGCGCTTTTTTCATTGGGGGGAGGGGAATGGACTATCCGGTGGTGATCGCCGCGCCGTTCGGGCGCTTGGGCATGCGCTGCGAAGCCGGCGCGCTGCGCGAGCTGCGCTTCCTGCCGGCAGCCGCGGTTTTGCGTCCGCCCGAGCCGGGCAGCCTGGCGGCCGAGGTGGCCGGGCAGCTGGATGCCTATTACGCCGATCCGCGCCATGTGTTCACCGTGCCGTGGCGGCTGGCCGGCACGCCGTACCAACTGCGGGTATGGGAGCGGATTTCCGCGATACCTTGCGGCGAAACCCGCCGCTACCTGGACCTTTCCCGGGACTTGGCGTCGTCGCCGCGCGCGGTGGGCGGCGCTTGCGGCCGCAACCCCATTCCCATCATCGTGCCCTGCCATCGGGTGGTGGCGAGCGCCGGCCTCGGCGGCTTCAACCAGTCCACCGGCGACGAGACGCTGGACATCAAGAAATGGCTGCTGAGGCATGAGCTCGGATAAGGACAGCATCGACGCCTTTCTCGACCAGCTGTGGCTGGAGGATGGCCTGTCGCAGAACACGCTGGCCGCCTACCGCCGCGATTTGTCCAAGCTGGCCGCCAGGTTGGCCGAGCAGGGCGCGACGCTGGAGGCGGCCGGGCCGGCGGATCTAGAGCGGGCGCTGCTGGCCGGCGTGGCCAGCGAGAAGCCGGCCACCCGCGCGCGGCTGATCTCGGCCCTGCGCCGCTATTGCCAGCACTTGTTGCGCAGCGGCATCCGCTCCGACGATCCCAGCGCCAGGCTGGCTTCGCCCAAGCGCGGGCAGCGTCTGCCCAAGTCGCTGTCCGAGGTCGACGTCGAAGCGCTGTTGGACGCGCCGGATACGGAGACGCCGCTCGGCCTGCGCGACCGGGCGATGCTGGAGGTGCTGTACGCCAGCGGCCTGCGGGTGTCGGAGCTGGTGGGCATGACGCTGAACCAGCTGAACCTGCTGGACGGCGTGGTGAAGACGATGGGCAAGGGCAGCAAGGAGCGGCTGGTGCCGCTAGGCGAGATCGCCCAGGACTGGCTGCTGCGCTACCTGAAGGAGGCGCGGCCGCTGCTGCTGGCCGGCCTGCCGTGCGACGCGGTGTTCGTCACCCAGCGCAAGGCCGGAATGACGCGGCAGATGGCCTGGCACCTGATTTCGCAATACGCCAGCCGCCAGGGCCTGTCCAAGGTCAGCCCGCACGTGCTGCGCCACGCCTTCGCCACCCATCTGGTCAACCACGGCGCCGACCTGCGGGTGGTGCAGCTGCTGCTGGGGCATTCCGACATTTCCACTACCCAGATCTACACCCACGTCGCGCGCGAGCGGCTGAAGCAGCTGCATGCGCGCCATCATCCGCGCGGCTGAGGCCGGTTCTCTGCCGCGGCGCGTACGGCTGAAAATAAAAAAGACCCGGCATGGCCGGGTCTTTTGCTTTGGGTTGAACGATCGCGATCAGACGGGTTCCGCCGCCAGCGCGCTCTGGTCGAACAGCAGCTCCACCTTGTCGTCGGCCACGGTGACGGTGACTTCGCCGCCAGCCACCAGCCGGCCGAACAGCAGCTCGTCGGCCAGCGCCTTGCGCAGCGTGTCCTGGATCAGGCGGGCCATCGGCCGCGCGCCCATCAGCGGGTCGAAGCCGTTCTTCGCCAGGTAGCGGCGCAGCTCGTCGGTGAAGTGGATGTCGACGTGCTTCTCCGACAACTGCTGTTCCAGCTGCATCAGGAACTTGTCCACCACCTGCAGGATGATCTGCTCGTCCAGCATGCCGAACGGGATGATGGCATCCAGCCGGTTGCGGAACTCGGGGCTGAACATCCGCTTGATGTCGCCCATCTCGTCGCCGGCGGCCTTGGTCTGGGTGAAGCCCAGCGAAGGCTTGGACAACGATTCGGCGCCGGCGTTGGTGGTCATGATCAGCACCACGTTGCGGAAGTCCGCCTTGCGGCCGTTGTTGTCGGTCAGCGTGCCGTGGTCCATCACCTGCAACAGCACGTTGTAGATGTCCGGATGCGCTTTTTCGATCTCATCCAGCAGCACCACCGCGTACGGATGCTTGTTGATGGCCTCGGTCAGCTGGCCGCCCTGCTCGAAGCCGACGTAACCGGGAGGCGCGCCGATCAGCCGCGACACCGCGTGGCGCTCCATGTACTCGGACATGTCGAAGCGGATCAACTCGACGCCGAGGATGTAGGCCAGCTGGCGCGCCAGTTCGGTCTTGCCGACGCCGGTGGGGCCGGAGAACAGGAACGATCCGATCGGCTTCTGCGGGTTGCCCAGGCCGGAGCGGGTCATCTTGATCGCGCTGGCCAGGCCTTCGATCGCCTTCTCCTGGCCGAACACCACGTTCTTCAGATCGCGCTCCAGGTTCTTCAGCACGTTCTTGTCGTCGCTGGAGACCGTCTTCGGCGGAATGCGGGCGATCTTGGCGACGATCTCTTCGATCTCCGACTTGTTGATCACCTTCTTCTGCCGCGACTTGGGCAGGATCTTCTGCGCGGCGCCGGCCTCGTCGATCACGTCGATGGCCTTGTCCGGCAGGTGGCGGTCGTTGATGTAGCGCGCCGAAAGCTCCGCCGCGGTGGACAGCGCCGACTGCGTGTACTTGACGCCGTGGTGGGCTTCGAAGCGCGACTTCAGGCCCTTCAGGATTTCCACCGTCTGCTGCACCGTCGGCTCGGTGACGTCTATCTTCTGGAAACGGCGGGACAGCGCGTTGTCCTTCTCGAAGATGCCGCGGTACTCGTTGTACGTCGTCGCGCCGATGCAGCGCAGGCTGCCGTTGGACAGCGCCGGCTTCAGCAGGTTGGACGCGTCCAGCGTGCCGCCCGACGCCGCGCCGGCGCCGATCAGCGTGTGGATCTCGTCGATGAACAGGATGGCGTTGGTGTCCTCGGTCAGTTGCTTAATCACCGCCTTCAGCCGCTGCTCGAAATCGCCGCGGTACTTGGTGCCGGCCAGCAGGGCGCCCATGTCCAGCGCGTAGACGGTGGACTTGGACAGGATCTCCGGCACCTCGCCGCCGACGATGCGGCGCGCCAGGCCCTCGGCGATGGCGGTCTTGCCGACCCCGGCCTCGCCGACCAGCAGCGGGTTGTTCTTGCGGCGGCGGCACAGGATCTGCACCGTGCGCTCAAGCTCGTGCTCGCGGCCGATCAGCGGGTCGATCTTGCCGTCGCGGGCCATCTGGTTGAGGTTCTGGGTGTAGTTCTCCAGCGCTCCGCCCGGTCCGGTGGCCTGCTCTTCGCCGTCTGCGTCGTTGTTGCCGCTGTCGCGCGGCTCCTGCGGCGGCTGCTGCGACCGCTGCTTGGTGATGCCGTGCGAGATGAAGTTGACGACGTCCAGCCGCGAGATGCCTTGCTGGTGCAGGTAGTACACCGCGTGCGAATCCTTCTCGCCGAAGATCGCGACCAGGATGTTGGCGCCGGATACTTCCTTCTTGCCCGACGACTGCACGTGCAGGATCGCGCGCTGGATCACGCGTTGGAATCCAAGCGTCGGCTGGGTTTCGACTTCCGCCTCGCCAGGCACGGTGGGAGTGTGCTCATCGATGAAGTCGGTCAGCTGCTTCTTGAGTTGGTCGATATTGGCGCCGCAGGCCCGCAAGACTTCTGCGGCCGACGGGTTGTCGGTCATCGCGAGCAGCAAATGCTCCACGCTGATGAACTCGTGGCGCTTGCGCCGTGCGTCCATGAACGCCATGTGCAGGCTTACTTCAAGCTCCTGGGCAATCATCAGTTTTCCTCCATTACGCACTGAAGCGGATGCTGATGCGCTTTCGCATATTGCAACACCTGCTCGACCTTCGTTGCAGCCACGTCTTTGGTATAAACGCCACACACGCCGTGACCTTGCGTGTGGACTTGCAGCATGATCTGGGTGGCCTTCTCTCGGTTCATGTAGAAGAACTGTTGGAGAACCTGCACCACGAAGTCCATTGGGGTAAAATCATCGTTCAATAACAACACCTTATACATCGGGGGTGGGTTTTCCCTAACCCGTGACGCCTCAAGCTGGGCATCGTCTTTGACCGAGGTGGACATGTCGACTTTCACTGAAACGGTGCCTCACTTCAATTTTGGTTCCCCCAGACTTTTTTTCAAGGGGGCTCTCAAGATCGCAATCACTTGACGCCGCCGCCGCGCTTGCGTAGAAATGCAGCTGGTGCTTGGCTTAACTGTTTGGCATTTTGCGGCACAGCATTTTGTCAAACTCTATTAAGCTCTAAGTTGGTCGGCTTCACCAGCCTTTTTTTCGCAAGGAAGTTAAATGGCATTTGGTACCGTGAAGTGGTTCAATGACGCAAAAGGCTTCGGCTTTATTACCCCGGACGAAGGTGGCGAGGATCTGTTCGCCCATTTCTCGGCCATCAACATGCAAGGCTTCAAGACCCTGAAAGAGGGTCAGCGTGTGAGCTTTGAAGTGGTGTCCGGCCCGAAAGGTAAGCAAGCGTCCAATATCCAGAACGCGTAAGTCTGTTCTGGACCCAGCCCCGCCGCGTGGTGGGCTGCAAGGCATATTTCAAAGCCCGCCTATGGCGGGCTTTTCATTTTGGCGGCGCTCATCCGGCCGGCGCGCGCAGGATGTAGACCAGCGATGCCGGCGCGGCGGGGATGTCGCGCAGGCTGCCGTGATGGCTGAAGCCAAGCCGCAGCAGCACGCGGATCGAGGGCAGGTTGGCCGGGCGGACTTTGGCGAACACCGCCGGCGCGGCCAAGGAGCCGAACGCGCAGTGCAGCGCTTGCCGGGCCATTTCGCTGGCCAGTCCCCGCCCCCAGGCGGACGGCGCGAAGCGGTAGCCCAGGTTCAGCCTGTCCCGTCCGCCGTAATCGCTGTAGCTGAGGCCGCCAAAGCCGATGATCCTATTCGGCTCTTCTTTGGCGGCGATCGCCCAGCGTCCGAAACCATGTCGTTCCCATTCTTTGATCCAGCCGAGCAACTGCGCGCGGGCATGCTCTAGCGAGGAGTATGGCCCATGGGGATTGTGGCGGTTGGTTTCGGGGTCTCCGAATATCGCGTACAGCGCTTCGGCGTCGCCGGCGCAGACCGCGCGCAGCAGCAGGCGTTCGCTCTGGGTATGCCGCATCTCCTTCTCTTCACTTTCGTCGAATGGCGGGATGTCCATTGTCGGAAATTGGGAGACATCATGTAACGCGTTGGCTGAAATATTTGACATGGATTTTCATTATGTCTCTGAGTCTGGATGATCTTGAGTTGCTGTTGGACGTGGCCGCATTGGGCAGCTTCAGCCAGGCGGCTGCGCGCAGAGGCTGGTCGCAGCCGCAGGCCAGCCAGCGCGTCGCTGTGCTGGAGAAGCGGCTGGGCGCGAAATTGTTCAGCCGGCACCGCCGCGGCGCGGAGCCTACCGCGGCCTGCTTGGCCTTTCTGCCCGCGGCGCGAGCGGCATTGGATGCGCTGGCGGAGGGGCGGGAGCGTTTGGCCGGGGCGGAGGGACTGCCCAGGGTGCGGGTGGCTTGTCTGCCTTCTCTGGCCGGGGTGGTATTCGGCCCCTTGCTGGCGAGGCTGGCCGAGGCGCCGCTGGAAATCCGCTGCGATACCGATCATTCTCCCCAAATCCTGCAGCAGTTGCTGGGCGGGGAGCTGGATATCGGCTTTGTGTTGCAGCGTCCGGCCGTTTCGGGGCTGGAGCTGGAGGCATTGTGCGATTCGCCGATCGTGGCGGTGGCGGCCTCTTCCCATCCGCTGGCGGGAGTGGAGCAGGCGCAGTCGCTTGGCCGGTTGGCGGAATACCCGCTGGCGCCGCAGAACTGGGGAGAGGGCGCCGAGGAGCTGGTTCGCCGCCTGAGGCGGCTGCGCGCGCCAGGCCGTCCCATCCATTTGCTGCAACCGGCCTCTGCCGCGCGCGATCTGGCCCTCTGGCATGGCTACGTGGCCTTCGTGCCGCGTCTGGCGGTGCGGCAGGAACTGGAGTGGGGCGCGCTGCGGGAGTTGCCGCTGCAGGAGCCGGAGCTTGGCCATTGGCGCTTGATGATGGCATGGCGCGGCGGCAAGCGGCCGGACGCGGCGAAGACAATGGCGCTGGAGGCCGCGCGGGCGCTGGCCGGCGACTGGCGTTGATTTGCCTAGCCATGCGCGATAGGACGGCGGGAATAGGCGCGCGGGCATGAAAAAAGCCCCCGGCAACCGGGGGCTTGCGGCTTGTCGGCCAGGGGTCAGGCCTGCAGGGCGGAGATCGCCGCGTTGAAGGTGGCGCTGGGGCGCATCACCGCGCGGCACTTGGCGGCGTCCGGCAGGTAGTAGCCGCCGATATCGGCCGCTTTGCCTTGCACGGCCTTCAGTTCGGCCAGGATCTTCTGCTCGTTGTCGGCCAGTTGCTTGGCGACAGGCGCGAAGCGGGCCTGCAGCTCCTGGTCGTCGGTTTGCGCGGCCAGCGCCTGGGCCCAGTACAGGGACAGGTAGAACTGGCTGCCGCGGTTGTCCAGCTCGCCGGTGCGGCGGGACGGGGACTTGTTTTCGTCCAGCAGCTTGCCGGTGGCCAGGTCCAGCGTCTTGGCCAATACCTTGGCCTTGGCGTTGCCGGTCTTGATGCCCAGGTCTTCCAGCGACACCGCCAGAGCCAGGAATTCGCCGAGCGAGTCCCAGCGCAGGTGGTTTTCTTCCAGCAACTGCTGCACGTGCTTCGGAGCCGAGCCGCCGGCGCCGGTTTCGTACATGCCGCCGCCGGCCATCAGCGGCACGATGGACAGCATCTTGGCCGAGGTGCCCAGCTCCATGATCGGGAACAGGTCGGTCAGGTAGTCGCGCAGGATGTTGCCGGTGACCGAGATGGTATCCAGGCCGCGGGCTACGCGTTCAAGCGTGAAGCGCATCGCGCGAACCTGGGACATGATGTGGATGTCCAGGCCGGAAGTGTCGTAATCCTTCAAGTAGGTTTGCACCTTCTTGATCAGCTCGTTCTCATGCGGACGGTACGGGTCCAGCCAGAACACGGCCGGCATGCCGGAGTTGCGGGCACGGGTCACGGCCAGCTTGACCCAATCGCGGATCGGAGCATCCTTGACCTGGCACATGCGCCAGATGTCGCCGGCTTCCACGTTTTGGCTCAGCAGCACTTCGCCGGTGGCGAGATCGACGATGTTGGCGACGCCGTCGGCCTGGATTTCATAGGTCTTGTCATGCGAGCCGTACTCTTCGGCCTTCTGCGCCATCAGGCCGACATTGGGCACGGTGCCCATGGTGCGCGGGTCGAAGTTGCCGTGCCATTTGCAGAAGTTGATCATCTCCTGGTAAATGCGGGCGAAGGTGGATTCCGGCATCACCGCCTTGCAGTCGTAAGGCTTGCCGTCGGCGCCCCACATCTTGCCGCCGGCGCGGATCATGGCCGGCATCGAGGCGTCGACGATGATGTCGTTGGGCGAGTGGAAGTTGGTGATGCCCTTGGCGGAGTCCACCATCGCCAGGCGCGGGCGGTGTTCCTGGCAGGCGTGCAGATCGCGGATGATCTCTTCGCGCTTGGAGGCCGGCAGGGTCTCGATCTTCTCGTACAGCGTGGACATGCCGTTGTTGACGTTGACGCCCAGCTCGTCGAACAGCTTGCCGTGCTTCTCGAACGCGTCCTTGTAGTAGATCTTGACGCAGTGGCCGAACACGATGGGGTGGGACACCTTCATCATGGTGGCCTTCACGTGCAGGGAGAACAGGATGCCGGCTTCGCGGCAGTCTTCCATCTCGCGCTCGTAGAACTCGCACAGCGCTTTCTTGCTCATGAACATCGAGTCGATGATCTCGCCGTTCTGCAGCGCCACCTTGGGCTTCAGCACGATGGTCTGGCCGCTGTTGGTCACCAGCTCCATCCTGACATCGCGTGTCTTGTCCAGCGTGATGGACTTCTCGCCATGGTAGAAGTCGCCGTGGTGCATGTGGGAGACGTGAGTCTGCGACCACTGCTTCCATTCGCCCATCGAGTGCGGATGCTTCTTGGCGTAGTTTTTCACCGCCAGCGGCGCGCGGCGGTCGGAGTTGCCTTCGCGCAGCACCGGGTTGACGGCGGAGCCCAGACACTTGGCGTAGCGGTCCTTGATCGCCTTTTCTTCGTCGGTGGCGGGGTTTTCCGGGTAATCGGGCAGCTTGTAGCCCTTGGATTGCAGCTCCTTGACGCAGGCGGCCAGCTGGGCCACCGAGGCGCTGATATTCGGCAGCTTGATGATGTTGGCTTCCGGCTGCAGCGTCAGCTTGCCGAGCTCGGCCAGCGTGTTCGGCACCTTCTGTTCGTCGGTCAGATAGTCGGGGAATTCGGCCAGCACGCGCGCGGCCACGGAGATGTCGGCGGTGTCTACCTGGACGCCGGCCGAGCCCGCGAAGGCCTGGACGATGGGCAGGAAAGAACTGGTGGCCAGCGCCGGCGCTTCGTCGGTGAGGGTGTAGATGATTTTCGATTGTTCTGCTGGCATTACTCTATCTCCATGTTGATCTTGTGACGACAGAACGATTGCGCGAAGAGTTCATCGCTCGGACGACGTCCCGGGGAACATCGGAGCGCGCGGCCGGCCTGACGCGGGCGTCTGGCGGCTCTTGGGCAATTTTCAAAAGCGAATTATACCCCTTCTCACCGGCTTGGTCGGCGGCGCAACTGAAACTTTTATGCCTGGTAACTGGGGATGGACGTTCGGATGCGAATAAAACACTTGTTCGAACCGCCGCAGGGCGGCATCCGGCGCACGATATCGATCACGGCGGGCTCCGGGCTTGCTATCATTCGCCTACCTTATGTTTAGCCGTGTCGTCCGCATGCCCCAGCTCATCCTGCTCAACAAGCCTTACGGCGTGATCTGCCAGTTTTCCGAACATCCCACTCATCCTACGCTGAAGTCCTGCGTGCCGCAGTCCGGCGTCTATCCGGCCGGCCGGCTCGATACCGACAGCGAAGGCTTGCTGTTGCTGACCGGCGACGGCGTCTTGCAGCACCGCATCGCCGATCCGCGCTGGAAGCTGCCCAAGACTTACTGGGTGCAGGTGGAGGGCGAACCCAAGGAAGAGCAGCTGGAGATCCTCCGCCAAGGCGTGGATCTGGGCGATTTCGTCACCCGGCCGGCTCAGGCGCGTCGCATCGATACTCCGGAGTTGTGGCCGCGCAATCCGCCGGTGCGCTTTCGCAAGACGGTGCCCGACTGCTGGCTGGAGATCATCATCAGCGAGGGCAAGAACCGCCAGGTGCGGCGGATGACCGCCAAGGCTGGCCTGCCCACGCTGCGGCTGGTGCGGGTGGCGATCGGCCCGTGGACGCTGGATGGGCTGCAGCCTGGGGAGATGCGCGCGATCGATGTTCCGCTTGAGGATTTGCCGCGGGCGCAGCCCGCCGGCCGCAGCGGCAAGCCGCGGCCCAATGCGCCCCAGGCGCCGAAGCCGAAGACCGGCAAAACGCCTGCCTTCCGTTTCGCGCGCGGCAAGAAATCCTAGCGGGGGCTTCGGCGGCGCAGCGTTTAGCCTGAGGGCGGGGCCGCTGGTTTTCTATCCGCGCTGGGCGGGCAGACGTGTCGCCAGCCGCTATCGCTGCGTTTGCCGGGCAGAAATGCGGAGCGGGAAAGCTTTCGCTTTCCCGCTGGGGTGTTGCGGCGCCGATGCCGCGCGCCGATCTATTGGGTCACGGACCAAACAGCTAGTGGTTATGATGATCCTCGAAATAAGCGATCGGTCCCGCACTGGTTAGGCCAATATGGAAGTTCGAGCTTTCCGAAAACACCTCGCCGGCGCTTTCGGCAGCCCGCACGAATTCGAACAGCACTTCAACTTCCTTGAACTTGCGCGCCAGGATCAGATTGCCGTCCAGCCAATTGCGGATCTCGTCCGAGTGCGGGTGCTGGTTTTCCAGCGAGAGCTGGAAGCCTTCACCGCTGATCAGACTGATTGCCGGCGGCATGCTGATGTCGAACTGGCTCAATTCCTTTTGCGCCAGCTCCGCGAAGCTGGACAGTTCGAGGTTGGCCTTTTCCCGGATATCGGAAAGGGCAATGGACCCGTCGTCCCCGATGTGGCCAAGCAGCTGGCTCAAGCTGGGAATGGCGGAGGTGGTTTCAAACGACATCACTTGCTCCTCTTCTGAACGTTACCATCTAGTAATAATAGGAAACGATTCCTCGAGTGAGCTGGTCAATTGGCCAGTTTTTTGAGCTCGAACAGCAGATCCAGCGCCTGGCGCGGGCTCAACTCATTGGGATCAATCTCGTGTAGACGGTCTACGGCCGGATTAAGTTCCGGCTCGGGAGCCGGCGCCGGCGCGGCGAACAGATCCGGCTGCACGCGCGCGGCGGACTGGTTCTCCAGGTCGGCCAGATGGCGGCGAGCGTCGCGTATCACCTTGCCCGGCACGCCGGCCAGCTGCGCCACCGCCAGGCCGTAGCTCTGGCTGGCCGGGCCGTCCTCGACGTGGTGCAGGAACACGATGCGGTCCTTGTGCTCCACCGCCGACAGATGCACGTTGGCCACCGCCGGGTATTCGCCGGCCAGCGTGGTCAGTTCGAAGTAGTGAGTGGCGAACAGGGTGTAGGCGCGGTTCTTTTCGATCAGCGCGCGGGCGATGGCCCAGGCCAGCGCCAGGCCGTCGAAGGTGGACGTTCCGCGGCCCACCTCGTCCATTAACACTAGCGAGTGCTCGCTTGCGTTGTTGAGGATATTGGCGGTCTCGGTCATTTCCACCATGAAGGTGGAGCGGCCGCCGGCCAGGTCGTCCGACGCGCCGATGCGGGTGAAGATGCGATCGATCGGGCCGATCACGGCGCTGTCGGCCGGCACGAAGCTGCCGACGTGGGCCAGCAGCGTGATCAGCGCGTTTTGCCGCATGTAAGTGGATTTACCGCCCATGTTCGGGCCGGTGATCAACAGCAGCTTGCGTTCGGCCGACAGCTTGGTGTCGTTGGCGATGAAGCGCTCGACTTCCGCCTCCACCACCGGGTGGCGGCCGGCGACGATGTCGAGCTTGGGCTCGGGCACGAATTGCGGCTCGGCGTAGTTGCCGATGGCGGCGCGCTGGGCGAAGGCGGACAGCACGTCCAGCGCGGCCACTGCCTGGGAGATCCGCTTCAATTCGGCGATGTGCGGAGCCAGCTCGTCCAGCAGCGCCTCGTACAGTTGCTTTTCCAGCGCCAGCGCGCGGTCCTGCGCGGTCAGCGCCTTGTCTTCGAACTCCTTCAGCTCCGGCGTGATGTAGCGTTCGGCGTTCTTCAGCGTCTGGCGGCGGCGGTAGTCGTCCGGCACCTTGTCCGACTGCGCCTTGGACACCTCGATGTAGAAGCCGTGCACGCGGTTGAACTCCACCTTCAAGGTGGTGATGCCGGTGCGTTCCTTCTCGCGCGCTTCCAGTTTCAGCAGGAAGTCACCGCAGTCGGTCTGGATGGCGCGCAACTCGTCCAGCACCGGGCTGAAGCCGTTATTGATCACGCCGCCGTCGCGCAGGAAAGTGGCCGGCTCCGGCAGGATGGCGGCGGCCAGCATCTTTTGCACCGGCGATTCGGTCGGCAGCACGCCGGAGAGCTCGTTCAGCAGCTCGGAATCCAGCGAGGCCGCCAGCGTCTTGACGCCGGAGAGGGCGGTCAAGGAATCGCGCAGCGCCGACAGGTCGCGCGGGCGGGCGGAGCGCAGCGCCACCCGCGAGGTGATGCGCTCGATGTCCGATACTTGGTCCAGTTCGGCGTGCACGTCCTGGTAACGCGGCAGCAGCGCGCGCACCGCGCCGTGGCGGCGGGCGAGCTTCTTATGGTTGCGCATCGGGTGGTGCAGCCAGTGGCCGAGCAGGCGGCTGCCCATACTGGTGGCGCAGGTGTCGAGCAGGGACGCCAGCGTCGGCGAGGCCTCGCCGCGTATGGTTTCGGTCAGTTCCAGATTGCGGCGGGTGGCGGCATCCATGCGGATCAGCTCGCCGGCGTCTTCCACCGACAGCGCGGAGATGTGGGCCGGGTTCACGCCCTGAGTGGATTTCACGTATTCCAGCAAGGCGCCCGCCGCGCCGACGGCCACCGGCAGCGTGTCGGCGCCGAAGCCGGCCAGGTCGCGGGTGCCGAAGTGGCGGGTCAGCGCCAGCTTGGACGACTCGATGTCGAACTGCCACGGCGGCAGCTTTTTCTTCGGGGTCGAGATGCCTTCGAAGGCGGCGAGGCCGGTATCGTCCGGGATCACCAGCTCGGCCGGCTTCAGCCGCTCCAGCTCGCTGGACAAATCCTCCACATCCGCCTGCATCACCTTGAACTCGCCGCTGGCGAGCGACAGCCAGGCCAGGCCCAGCACGCCCTTGACCATATTGACCGCCAGCACCAGGTTGTCGCGCTTGTCGTCCAGGAGCGCGGCGTCGGTCAGCGTGCCCGGCGTGACGATGCGCACCACCTTGCGCTCGACCGGCCCCTTGGCCAGCGCCGGATCGCCGATCTGTTCGGCGATGGCCACCGACTCGCCCATCTTCACCAGCCGCGCCAGGTAGCCTTCGGCGGCGTGGTAGGGAATGCCGGCCATCTTGATCGGCACGCCGGCGCTGGCGCCGCGCGCGGTCAAAGTGATGTCCAGCAAGCGCGCCGCCTTTTCGGCATCCTCGTAGAACAGCTCGTAGAAATCGCCCATGCGGTAGAACAGCAGCTTGTCTGCGTGGTCGCGCTTCAGGGCGAAATATTGGGCCATCATCGGGGTGTGCTGGGGCGTGCTCATCGGGTGTCGGGCTCTGCTCTTGTGTCGGTCTGGATAAATGCTTAACGCCCCGGTGGAGGCGGGGCGTTGGAGTCGCCGCCATTCTAACGCGCGGCGGCGGGGGTGTCAGCCGGTGCGGGCTGCGGCAGAATGGCGTCATCGCCATAGGAGAGCCCATCATGTCTGATCTCGATCCGCAGTCCGCGCTGGGGCGCCTGTTCGACGCCGCCGTCGCCAGCGCGATGCCGGAACGGCTGGCCGATCATCTGCCGCCGCCGCCCAAGGGCCGTACCGTGGTGGTCGGCGCCGGCAAGGCCGCCGCGGCGATGGCGCGCGAATTGGAGCGAGCCTGGCCGGGCGAGCTGTCCGGCGTGGTGGCGACGCGCTACGGCCACGCGGTGGCGACCGAGCGGATTGCGGTGCTGGAGGCCTCGCACCCGGTGCCGGACGCGGCCGGTTGCGCGGCGGCCGAACGCATTTTGCGAGCTGTTCAGGGGCTGAGCGAAGACGATCTGGTGATCTGTCTGCTGTCCGGCGGCGGCTCGGCCTTGCTGACCTTGCCGGCGGACGGCGTCAGCCTGGCGGACAAGCAGGAGATCAGCCGGCAATTGCTGGCCTGCGGCGCCGGCATCGATGAAATGAACGCGCTGCGCAAGCATCTGTCGGCGATCAAGGGCGGGCGGCTGGCGCTGGCCTGCGCGCCAGCCAAGCTGGTGACGCTGGCGATTTCCGACGTGGTGGGAGACGATCCGGCGGTGATCGCCTCCGGACCGACGGCGGCGGACCCGAGCACTTATGCCGACGCGCGCGCCGTTGTCGCCAAATATGGCCTGACCCTGCCGCCGGCAGTGACTGCGCTGCTGGCGGCGGGGCCGGACGAAACGCCCAAACCGGGCGATGCCCGGCTGGCGCATGCCGCATACCGGCTGATCGCCACGCCGCAGCTGGCTTTGCGGGCGGCGGCGGCCGAGGCGGAGCGGCTGGGCCTGAACGTGCTGCTGCTGGGCGACAGCATAGAGGGCGAGTCGCGCGAGGCGGCCAAGGTCCACGCCGGCATCGCGCGTCAGATCGCCGCGCACGGCTCGCCGGTGGCCAGGCCGGCGCTGATCCTGTCCGGCGGCGAAACCACGGTGACGTTGAAGGGCAAGGGCAGGGGCGGGCGCAACAGCGAGTTTCTGCTCGCGCTGGCCATCGCGCTGAACGGCTTGCCGGGCGCATACGCGTTGGCGGCCGACACCGACGGCATCGACGGCAGCGAGGACAACGCCGGCGCGCTGATATCGCCGGACACGCTGGCGCGGGCGGCGGCGCTGGGCATGGATGCCGGCGCGCGCTTGGCGGACAACGACGGCTATGGCTTCTTCGCCGCGCTGGGCGATCTGCTGATCACCGGCCCCACCCACACCAACGTCAACGATTTCCGCGCCATTCTGCTGGTGTAAAAGCCTGTCAGGGAGACGGCGCGGGCAGGCGCTCAGACCGTGAAGCGCCCGGCCAGGCTTACCAGCCGCTGGGCAATCGCCTGCAGTTCGCCCGCGGTTTCCGCGCTGTCCCGCACCGCCATGCTGTTCTGTTCCGACATTTTCGACACTTGCTCGACATTCTGCGCCAGCGCCTGGCTGGCGTGGCTCTGCTCGCGCAGCGAGGACGTGATCTGATGGATGCTTTCCAGAACGTCGTCCACGCAGTGGCGGATATTGTCCATGCTGCTGCCGGCTTCGCGGGCGCGCTGCTGGCCGTCCATGATGGACTTCATGCCCTGCTGCATGCTGTCGTTGCCCTTCTGCGCGGTGTTCTGGATCTGGCTGACGATATGGCTGATCTCGGTGGTGGACAGCGCGGTGCGTTCCGCCAGCTTTCTGACTTCGTCGGCCACCACGGCGAAGCCGCGGCCCATCTCGCCGGCGCGCGCCGCCTCGATCGCCGCGTTCAGCGCCAGCAGATTGGTCTGGTCGGCCACGTCGCGGATCACGTCGACGATGCCGGCGATGGATTCGGATTGCTTGCCCAGATCGGCGATGGTGTTGGAGACCGACGACACGTCGCGCACGATGCCGTCCATGCTGCTGGCGGTGGCGGCGATCACCTGGTTGCCGTCCGACGAGCGGCTGGCGGCGTCGGTGGACAGGCGGTTGGCTTGCTCGGACTGTTCCGCGCATACCGACAGGCTGGTGCTGAGTTGCTCTATCGCCGCGGCCATGCTGGAGGCGGCCTCGCTCTGCCGGGCGCTGCCGGCGGTGATGCTCTGCGCGCTGTGCGCCATCGCGTCGGCGGCTAGATTGACTTCGCGCGAGGTGTCCAGCAATTGGGTCACGGTCTCGCGCAGCTGGTTGCGCATCTGGCGGATCGCCGCGAGCAGGCTGAGGTCGTCCCGGTCGCGCAGATGGATGCGGGTGTCCAGCCGACCCGCCGCCAGTTGTTCCACCACCTGCTGCACATAAAGCGGTTCTCCGCCCAGTTGCAGCGTGATAGACAGGTAGAGCTGGTGGAACAGGAAGATGGCCAACAGCATGGACGCGACGCCGATGGCGATATAGGTGTTGCGCTGGCTGGCGGTGCGGTCTATCCGCGCCTGCAGCAGCTGGTCCAGCTGTGACAGGCCGGCGGCGATGTAGGCGGATACCGTTTCGGCGCCGGCGGCGCTGTGTCCCGCCACTTTCAGCCCGGCGGCGCCGGTTTTGCCGCCGATCGCGTCGTCTATCGCCGGCAGCTGGCTTTTGAGCGCCGCGGCCAGCTTGTCCGCCTGGCGCGGCATCTCCGGCTTCAGCACGGCGTTGTAGGCCACAGCCTTGGCGATGTCGCTGGCGAGGCCGTCATTGACCTCGGCGATCAGCGGCCGCAGCTCCACCAGGCGGTCGCGCTGGGCAGGATCGAGAGGATGGTTGGCCTCGGCCAGCGACGCGATGGCGTTGGCTTCGCCCAGATGGCTGATCAGCGTGGTCAGCTTGGCGGTGGCGGCGTCCATCAGATAATAAGTGTCGATGTCCGGATCCAGCGTCAGGTTGGAGTTGTCGCTGACGACGCCGATCAGATTGTTCAGCTTGTCGCTGAGATTGCCGTAGGCGGCGATCCATTGCGTAGGCTGGGCGGACTGGGTGGCCTTCAGCTTGTCCCAGGCCGCGGCGGTGTCCTTCCAGGCGGCATCGCTGGCCAGTTCCGGCCCCAGCCGGCCGTTGGTGTCCTGCAGCGCCTGCCATTTTCCCTGCAGCTGTTGGGAGGCGGCGGGAAAGTCGTTTCTGGCCTGGGGCTCGCCCAGCGCCGCGCGCACCGCCAGTTCCTGAGCCTGCTGGGCTTGGGCCAGCATCGCGGTCAGCGGCTGCATGTAGGCGACGCCGACTTTTTCCTTGGCGGTGGATTCGATATTGTCCTGGTTGCTGCGATACAGGCCATAGACCAGATACAACAGCGCCGCGGCGAACAGCACGCCGATCACGGCGAAGCGTTGCGGGTAGCTCAGGCGCTGCATCAGCCTGACGATGGGTGTGGACATGGCGCGGCTCCTTGTGAAAGCGGGTTGCCGCGCCATTTGTTGCCCGGCACGCTTGCATACCCTTTGTATAAGTGATTTTGCTTATCTCACCGGGAAAATATCCGCTACTGGTTTTACAGGCAGTTCCGTCGGGAACGGAATGGCGCGCCGGGCGGCCCCGGCGCTGGGAGGACGATTTCAGATGGTTTTGGAGTAGCGGGCGTGGGTTTCGCGCTCGCGCAGATGGCGGTCGAAGATCATCGCGATATTGCGGATCAGGAAGCGGCCCTGGGGCTCCACCATCAGGAAGTCGCCGTCGAAGGACAGCAGGCCCTGCTGCTGGAATTCGCGTATCTGTGGCATTTCCGCCGCAAAATATTGGGCGAAATTGATGCCGTGGATTTCTTCTATGGCTTCCACCGACAGCGCGAAGCGGCACATCAGGCTCTGGATGATGGTGCGGCGCAGCACGTCGTCGTTGTCCAGCGTCAGCCCGCGCACTACCGGCAGCCGGCCCTGGTCCAGCGCCGCGTAATAGCCGTCCAGCGTTTTGTCGTTCTGGCTGTAACAGGATCCCACTTTGCCGATGGAGGCGACGCCGAAGGCCAGCATGTCGCAGTCGGCATGGGTGGAATAGCCCTGGAAATTGCGTTGCAGCCGGCCCTGGCGCAGGGCGATGGCCAGCTCGTCGTCGGGCTTGGCGAAATGGTCCATGCCGATGAACACGTAGCCGGCGTCGGTCAGCGTCTTCACCGCGTCTTGCAGGATGTCCAGCTTGACCGCGGCCGGCGGCAGATCCGCCTCGTTGATGCGCCGCTGCGGCATGAATACGCTGGGCAGGTGGGCGTAGTTGTACAGCGACAGCCGGTCCGGATCCAGCGCCAGCGCCTTTTGCAGCGTGTCGCGCATGGTTTCGCGGCTTTGCAGCGGCAGGCCGTAGATCAGGTCCAGGCTGACCGATTTGAACCCGCCCTCGCGCGCCGCCTCGATCACCGCGCGGGTTTCCTCCTCGGTTTGCACCCGGTTCACCGCCCGCTGCACCGCCGGATCGAAATCCTGTATGCCCACGCTGACGCGGTTGAAACCATATCCTGCCAATTTCAGCATGGTTTCACGTTTTACCTTGCGCGGATCAATCTCTATGGAATATTCTCCGTCGCTCAGGAATTCGAAGTGGCTGCTCAGGATGCCCATCAGCCGCTCAAGCTGGGCATCGGACAGGAAGGTGGGCGTGCCGCCGCCGAAGTGCAGCTGTATCACTTTTTCCCGGATGCCCAGTTCGGCGGACACCAAGCGGATTTCTTTCTCCAGGTAATCCAAATACTGGTCCGCCTTGCCGCTGTCCTTGGTGATGATCTTGTTGCAGGCGCAGTAATAGCAGATGGTGTTGCAAAAAGGTATATGAGCGTACAATGATAGAGGTTTGCGGTTGGCGCCGATCTGGCGCTGGCGCAATTTGTCCAGATAGTCTTGCGTCGAGAAGTTGGACGTAAAACGATCTGCCGTCGGGTAGGATGTGTATCTTGGCCCCGCGCCATCCAGCTTCTCGATCAACTCTCGATCGAAAACGAAATGGACGGGAGAGAAGGGGTGGGTAGTTTTCATGTCGTATTCGGATGGTAAAACTTCTGGAGGACTGGTAAATTTGCGAAAAACTTGTGAATTCCGCCTTGATAAGGGTCAAGCTTCGCCGGCTTGTAGCACACACAGCATGTCTGAACAAAACCATACCTCCCTGCATACGCTGAAAATCTCCTGCTCCAGCTGCAGTCTGCGCGAGCTGTGCCTGCCTGTCGGTTTGAACCGAGAGGAAATGGGCCAACTGGACGCGGTGATCCGCCAGAGCCGCCGCCTGAAGCGCGGCGAATACCTATTCCGCAGCGGCGAGTCCTTCAAGTCGCTGTACGCGATCCGCACCGGTTTCTTCAAGACCTGTGTCGCCAGCCAGGATGGCCGCGAGCAGGTGACCGGCTTCCTGATGTCGGGCGAGCTGATGGGGCTGGACGGCATTTCCTCCAGCAATCACAGCTGCGACGCGGTGGCGCTGGAGGACAGCGAAGTGTGCGAGCTGCCGTTCACCCGGATGGAGTCGCTGTCCCGCGACATCCCCAGCCTGCAGCACCACTTCTACCGCCTGATGAGCCGCGAGATCGTGCGCGACCAGAACGTGATGCTGCTGTTGGGCAACATGAAGGCGGAGGAGCGCATCGCCGCCTTCCTGCTGAACCTGTCGCAGCGGCTGTCCACCCGCGGTTTCGCCGCCAACGACTTCATCCTGCGCATGAGCCGCGAAGAGATCGGCAGCTTCCTCGGCCTGAAGCTGGAGACGGTCAGCCGCACGCTGTCCAAGTTCCAGCAGCAGGGCTGGATCACCGTCGACCACAAGCACATCCAGCTGGTGCAGGTCGGCGATTTGAAAAACCTGATTTCAGGCTGCATGCACGCCGACGGCCATTAAGGCAGTCCGGAATCGGCAATCAAGGCAGGCGCGACGCCTGCCTTTTTTCATGCCCGCGAGATTTTGAGCCTCAGCGCGTCCAGGCGCGCCGGGTCCGGCCAGCCGGGCGGAACGGCAAAGCCGCGCGCGACCTCGCGCCACAGGCCGCCGCCGACTGCTTGCAGTTCGGCCAGCAACTGCGGCGCCGGCATCGCTTGCAGCCGCGCGCGCAGGGTGGCCTCGTCCTGCGTATCGGCTTCGGCCAGCAGCGCGGGGGCGAGCCATGACAGCCTGGGCAGCCAGGCCCAGCGCGAATCGCCGCCGGCGCGCGGCCAGGGGGTGTCCCTCGGCGCGAGCCAGCCGCGCAGTTGATGGGGATTGAGCGGCGCGGGCGGCGATTGGTCCGCTGGATAGAAGAACCAGCCGCAGAGCCGGGCCGCGGCGCGGCAGTCCTGAAAACCGTCCGGCAGGATGGCAAGCGCGTCGGAATGGCGGGAAAGCCGCAATTGTGTTGTGGTTTTGGTCGCTTTCAAACGCCAGGCGTCATTGAGGCCGGGGCCGATCAGATCGTCGGCGGTTTCGCCCAGCGAAAGGTAAAACTTGCTGGCTGTTTCCAGATGCCAGGGCTCGCCGTCCAGCCGCAGCAGGAAGTCGAACTCCCCGATCGTCCGGCGCTCCCGGTTTATGACTTTGAGATTTTCCGCGATGGGGTCGATGTGCGGCGCCTGGTGAAACCAGAAGGAAAAAAGCCGTTCGGCATATTGTCCCAGCCGCTTGCCGGGGGCGGCGGCCAGCCAGGCTTCCAGCTCGGCCGGCGCATGGTCCAGCCGGGCCAGCAGCGCCTCGCCGTCCGGTCCCAGCAATCGTTCCGGCGGCAGATCGGCGCCGCACAGCCAGGGCGAAGGAGAGGTCAGCAGAAAGGCGAGGTCGCGCACCGCGGGGCGCGCGTAGGGCAGGGCGAGGCTGGGCTCAGTCGGCATCCCCGGGACGGCCGGAGGCGGTGCGCTGCACCTGTTTGTAGAAGCCGCGCAGGATGTCGATCTCCTCGCGCAGCATCCCGGCGCGATGGAACATGGTGCGCATCCGGCGCATCAGCCGCTCGCTGTTGCGGCGTTGGAAGTAGCCGATTTCGTCCATCGCCTGTTCCAGGTGGCCGCACATGCCGTCCACTTCGCTCTGCGTCGCCGCCTCGCCCTCGGCGCGCAGGTATTCCACGTCCACGCCGGTGTGGCTGAACAGTTCGTAGGTCATCACCTGCACCGCCATCGCCAGATTCAGCGAGAAGTAGTCTGGGTTGCCGGGGATGGTCACCAGGCGGTTGCATTGCTCCACTTCCTCGATCGACAGGCCGAAGGTCTCGTTGCCGAACACCAGGGCCACCTGTTCGCCGTTGCGGGCGCGGGCGATCAATTCCGGCGTGGTCTGGCGCGGGGTGGACAGCGGCGTGGTCAGTTCGCGGCGGCGGCTGGTCAGCGCGCAGGTGACGGTGACGTCGGCCAGCGCCTCGGCCAGCGTGGAAACCACGGTGGCGTTCTCCAGCAGGTCCACCGCGCCCGAGGCCAGCGTGTTGGCCTCGTCGCTGGGAAACACCTTGGGTTCGACCAGGTACAGGCGGCTCAAACCCATGGTTTTCATCGCGCGCGCGGCCGAGCCGATATTGCCCGGATGGTTGGGGCGGGCCAGCACCACGCGGATGTTTTTCAGAAAATCAGGTACTTGGGGTTTATTCATTGGCGTTTTCACATTAAAATAGCGGGCATATACCAAAAGCCCGCGCCCAGGCGTCGGGTTTTTTTGTTCCTTAACCCAGATTGTTACCGGCGGGTGTCGCGTCATCGACGGACACCCGCCCATCGTTCAAGTGTAGAGGCCGTCAATGCATCCGATGCTCAATGTCGCGGTTAAAGCCGCTCGCCGCGCAGGCAGTGTTATCCAGCGCGCGTCGCTCAACCTCGACGCCATCCGCGTAGAGAAGAAAAAGCACAATGACTTTGTGACCGAGGTGGATCGCGCCGCCGAAGACGCGATCATCAGCGTCATTCTCGAAGCCTATCCGAAGCACGCGATTCTAGCAGAAGAGTCCGGCGCCAAAGGCGTGGGTTCTTCCGAATACGAATGGATCATCGACCCGATCGACGGCACCACCAACTTCCTGCACGGCCATCCCCAGTACGGCATCTCGATCGCGCTGGCGCACAAGGGCCAGGTCCAGCAGGCGGTGGTCTACGACCCGAACCGCAACGATCTGTTCACCGCCTCGCGCGGCGTCGGCGCCTTCCTCAACGATCGCCGCATCCGCGTCTCCAAGCGCTTCATGATGAATGAATGCTTGATCGGCACGGGTTTCCCGGTTGCCGACCAGAGCTACCTCGACCAATACCTGGGCATGCTGAAAGACGTGATCGGCAAGACCGCCGGCGTGCGCCGCGAAGGCGCCGCGTCGCTGGATCTGTGCAACGTCGCCTGCGGCCGCACCGAAGGCTTCTTCGAACTGAATCTGAAGCCGTGGGACATCGCGGCCGGCAGCCTGATCGTGCAGGAAGCGGGCGGCATCGTCACCGACCCCACCGGCGAGCAGGGCTGGTTCGAGTCCGGCGACATCGTCGCCGGCAGCCCGAAGGTGCTGGCCCAGCTGCTGCATCTGCTGGCGCCGCACGTAAGCAAGTAAGCGGATAGAGCATTCCGAAAACGGCAGACCGCGCGGTCTGCCGTTTTTTTATGCCCGCAAGCACAGCGCGCGGAACTGTTGCCATCGCCGCCACTCTAGGTTCAATATACCCGATGGGGGTATTAAGGCCTTAGACAGGCTCTCAATGGAGCGCGCGATGCAAAGACGTCAAATGATGCGATGGGGGGCCGCGCTGGCTTTGTCCCCATGGTTGTTCAGACAGGCTGCGGCCGAATCCGCCCATGCGGGCCGCGGGGCGATGGCGATGGGAGAGGCGATGCCGGATGCCGCGGCCCTGGGTTTGGCCAGGGGCCTGCCGCTGCCGGAGCTGAAACGGCTGCCGCTGGAGCGCAAGGACGGCGCGCTGCAGGGCTGCCTGACCGCGGCCGCGGTGAGCCTGCCCTTGCTGCCCGGCAAGCCGGCGACGGCGTTCTGGGCATACAACGACAGCGTGCCGGGCCCGGCGATCGAGTTGTCAGAGGGCGAGACGCTGGCCCTGCGCTTCGACAACCGCTTGCCGCAGCCGACCACCGTGCATTGGCATGGCCTGCCGATTCCGGCCGACCAGGACGGCAATCCGCATGACCCGGTCCTGCCCGGCCACGGCCGCGACTACCGTTTCTCCTTGCCGGCCGGCAGCGCCGGCAGCTACTGGTACCACCCGCATCCGCACGGCCATACCGCCGAGCAGGTGTACCGCGGACTCGCCGGCGTGTTCGTGGTGAGGGGGCGCGACGATCCGCTGGGCCATCTGCCGGAGCGCTGGCTGGTGCTGTCCGATCTGAAGCTGGACGAGGACGGCAAGATCGCCGCCAACAGCGACGCCGACAAGATGGACGGCCGCGAGGGGCAGTTCGTGCTGGTCAACGGCGCGTGGCGGCCCAGGCTGGCGCTGGGGCGCGGCGAGCGCCAGCGCTGGCGGATCTGGAACGCGACCAGCGCGCGGGTGCTGAAGCTGGTGCTGCCGGCGCACGAGGTCTGGCTGGTCGGGACCGATGGCGGGCTGATCGAAAAGCCGCGCCGGGTCGAATCTGTCGTGCTGCCGCCGGGCGCGCGCGCGGAGCTGGCCGTCACCGGCCGCTTCGCCGCCGGTAAGCCGGTCGGCCTGGTCGCGTTGCCGTACGCGCGCGGCAAGATGATGGCGCCGGAGCAGGACAAAGCGCTGCCCTTGCTGGACATCGAAGCCGGGAGCGCGGCCGTCACCGCCTCTTTGCCGGCTAGCCTGCGCCGGATCGATCCGCTGCCGAAGCCTGCGGTGATGCGGCGCGTGGTCTTCAGCGAGGATATGGCCAATCCGGCGGCGATGTTCCTGATCAACGGCAAGACCTTCGACATGGACCGGATGGACTTCACCGGCAAGGTCGGCGCGGTGGAGGAGTGGGAAATCGACAACCAGGCCGATATGGACCATCCCTTCCATCTGCACGGCACCCAGTTCCAGGTGACGGAGCGGCATGACGGCAAGGGCTGGCGGCGCGAGCCCTACCTCGCCTGGCGCGATGTGGTCAACGTGCCGCCGGCGCAGAAGGTCAGGCTGCGCTTCCGCCAGGACATGCCGGGGCCGCGGATGTTCCACTGCCATATTCTGGAGCACGAGGACGCCGGCATGATGGGGACGCTGGATGTCCGTGCCTAGCGCGATGGGATGGGCGATAATGCCGATATGAAAAATCCAGGAACCGTCATGGGCGATACACATTCTCCCCAGGAGTGCTGCCATGAGGCGGCGCAGGCCGAGCGCAGCGTGGTGCAGCCCGGCAAGGCCGCGCTGTTGAAGCGCCTGGCGCGGATCGAGGGCCAGGTGCGCGGCATCAGCGGCATGATCGAGTCCGACCGCTACTGCGTGGACGTGCTGACCCAGGTGGCGGCGGTGAAGTCGGCGCTGGACGCGGTGGCGCTGCAGTTGCTGGAGAACCACATGAAGGGCTGCGTTTCGCGCGCGCTGCAGCAGGGCGACGCCACCGGCATGGTGACCGAGCTGATCGATGTGGTGAAGAAGGTGCGCTGAAGCCAAGCCTTGAGAAAGCCCGCATTGGCGGGCTTTCGTTTCTTTAACCGGGAGTCGGAAATGAAAAAACTGGCATGTCTCGCGTTGTTGCTCGCCGGCGCCGCCCACGCTGCGCCGATTCCGTTCGAAACCTACATCAAGCTGCACAACGGCATGCTGGAAGCCGAAGTGGTGTCCATGGCCGGCGCGCCGGATTACGGCAGCGACAGCAACCAGGGCAGGCTCGCCAGCGGCGTGGCCACCGTGTCCACCACCCGCCAGCTGTCCTGGCTGGCCGACGGCCAGATTCCCTACAACACCATCGTTACGCTGCGCAACGGCGTGGTGGTGGACATCAAGCGCGACAAGAAGTTGTAAATCCGCCGCGTTTTGGCGGCGCAGCGCGTGGATGTTCCTGAATTAACGCGCTTAAAGTTTGCCTGGCCGCGGCAAAGTGCGTAGAATGCTGCGGTTTACTACCTTGCCTTTCGCAATCGCATGGCGGAAGGCTACGAATAGCCAAAAGGAGTTCACATGCGCCATTACGAAATCGTGTTCATCGTGCACCCGGACCAGTCCGAACAGGTCCCGGCCATGATCGAACGCTACAAGGGTATGGTTCTGGCCGCCGAAGGCAAGATCCACCGTCTGGAAGACTGGGGCCGCCGCCAACTGGCTTACCCGATCCAGAAGCTGCACAAAGCTCACTACGTTCTGATGAACGTTGAGTGCCAGTCGGAAACCCTGGCCGAGATCGAGCACGCCTTCAAGTTCAACGACGCTGTTCTGCGTCACCTCAGCATCAAGCTGGACCGCGCCATCACCGACGCGTCCCCGATGATGAAGGACGAAAAGGCTAAAAACCTGCTGGACGCCCAGCAGCCGGCAGCCGAGGCCGAAGCTTCTGCCTAATCGGCAGAGGTAACGGACTTGCAGAACCGTCTGGTATTGACCGTCACGGTTGAACGCGAGGATGCGCTGAGATACACGCCCGCCGGCTTGCCGGTAGTGGAAATGTGGCTCAAGCATCAGTCTAGACAGACAGCTGGCGGATTCGAACGCGATGTGGCCTGCGATATACAGGCCGTGTGGATAGGCGACGACGCCCGGAAACATTCCGGGAAACTGGCGGGGCAGGTGATCAACGTCACCGGATTCCTCGGCCAGCGCAGTCTGCGCAATCCGCGGTTGGTACTCAATATCGAATATGTTGAATTTGTAAAAGGTTAGTCAAAATGGCTCGTCAACTCTTCAAGCGCAAGAAGTTCTGCCGCTTCACGGCAGAAGGCATCAAGGAAATCGACTACAAATCCGTTGATCTCCTGAAAGATTTCATCGCCGAAAACGGCAAAATCATCCCGGCTCGCATCACCGGTACCAAGGCTCGCTACCAGCGTCAGCTGACCACCGCTATCAAGCGTGCTCGCTTCCTGGCTTTCCTGCCGTACACCGACCAGCACTAAGACCGGGAAAGGAACTTAAAAGATGCAAATCATTCTGCTCGAAAAAGTTGCCAACCTGGGTCAACTGGGTGACGTGGTCAACGTGAAGAACGGCTTCGCCCGCAACTTCCTGATCCCGCAAGGCAAAGCCAAGCGCGCTACCGAAGCCAACCTGAAAGAGTTCGACGCTCGCCGCGCCGAACTGGAAGCCAAGCAAGCCGAAATCCTGGCCGACGCCAAGGTTCGCGCTGAGAAGCTGAACGAAGCCGTGATCACCATCGCCCAGAAGGCGGGTGTGGATGGTCGTCTGTTCGGCTCCGTGACCAACGTGGACGTGGCTGAAGCCGTGACCGCGTTCGGCGTGGAAGTGAAGCGTTTCGAAGTTCGTCTGCCGAACGGCCCGTTCAAGGCCATCGGCGAGTACGACATCGAGATCGCCCTGCACCACGACGTGGTTACCCCGATCAAGATCGTTGTGGTCGGCGAAGCTTAATTCCTGCTTCAGGAATCTTCGAGAAAAGCCCGCTTCGGCGGGCTTTTTCGCGTCTGGCGAAAATATGGTTGCGTAGCGCAACTTGTATCGCTTATGGTTGCGTATCGCAATGATATAGAGACGCATGATGGATGAGCGGGAGCTGCGCGCCTTGTCGCGCGACATCGTCAGGGAGCTGGGCATGCTGGCCGGCCGCTGCGGCGAGGTGGAGCTGAGCCCGGTGGAGGCGCATCTGCTGATCGAGCTGGAGGCGGGGCCGGCCAGCAATCAGCAATTGGCCGGCCGTCTGCGGGTGGATAAATCCAACAGCAGCCGGCCGCTGCAGCGGCTGGCCGAACGCGGGCTGATCGCCTGGCTGGCGGATCCGGCAGACGGCCGCAGCAAGCTGGCTGAGCTGACCGATCAGGGCCGCGATTGGCTGCGGCGCCTGCACGCGGCGATGGACGCCGACATGGCGCGGGTGCTGGCGCAGCTGGACCCGCCGGAGCGGGCGGCGCTGGAGCGCGGCTTGCGCGTGTACCGCCGGGCGCTGCAGCATGCCGATCGGCAGCGCGGCTACGCGATCCGGCCGCTGGCGGCGGCGGACAACGGCGCGCTGGCGGCGCTGATACGGCGGGTGTCGGCCGAATACGGCCTGGGCCAGGGCTGCAGCTTTCTCGATCCGCAGCTGGACGCGCTGCATCCGGTTTACGACCGGCCGGGCTCGCACTACCTGGCGGTGATCGCTCCGGGCGGGCGGCTGCTCGGCGGCGGCGGCATCGCGCCGCTGGCGGGGGGCTGGGCCGGCGTTTGCGAGCTGCAGAAAATGTATTTCGACGCGGCGCTGCGCGGCCGCGGCCTGGGGCGGCGCTTGCTGCGGCTATTGCTGGACGAGGCGCGGGCGCAGGGCTATCGGCAGTGCTATCTGGAGACCACCGCCGCGCTGGGCGAGGCGACGGCGCTGTACGCGTCCGAGGGCTTTGTCCGGCTGGACACGCATTGGGGCGATACCGGCCATGGGGCTTGCGAGATCGCGATGGCGCGCGATTTGTAGCAATATCAGAATGCCCTGATCAAGGACAATCCGCGGCTGTTGGCTTATTGCGACAATATGGGCCTGACAATGCAGAAAGTCGCATCATGGTATACCTGCAACTCGTAGTGGTGCTGGGGCTGATCTTCCTCGGCGTGCGCATGGGCGGCATCGGGCTGGGCGTCACCGGCGGCGCCGGCCTGTTCATCCTGACCTTCGTCTTCGGCCTCAAGCCCGGCCACGCGCCGATAGACGTGATCCTGATCATCATCTCGGTCATCACCGCGTCGGCGGCGCTGCAGTCGGCGCGCGGGCTGGATTACATGGTGGGCGTCGCCGCGCGGCTGCTGCGGCGCAATCCGCGCCACATCGTGCTGCTGGCGCCGCTGGTGGGCTGGCTGTCCACCTTCCTCGCCGGCACCGGCTTCATCGCGCTGGCGCTGATGCCCATCGTGGTGGAGGTGGCCGAGAAGACCGGCATCCGGCCGGAGCGGCCGCTGGCCGGCCTGACCGTGGCGTCGCAGAACGCCATCGTCGCCTGCCCGGTGTCGGCCGCCACCGTGGCGCTGGCCACGGTGCTGGCGCCGCACGGCGTCGCGCTGACCGACATCATCATGATCAGCATCCCGGCGACGCTGCTCGGCGCGCTGGCGGGCGGCGCGGTCATGCTGCGCTACGGCCGCGAGCTGGCCGACGACCCGGTCTACCGCCGCAGGCTGGAGGAAGGGCGCGTCAGCCGGCCGCAAACCGGTTCGGAGGAGGCCTTGCCGCGCACCGCCGCCTGGTCGGTATACGGCTTCCTGTTCACCGTGGCGCTGATCGTGTGCCTGGCCGCCATGCCGCAGCTGCGGCCGGCCTGGCCCGGCGCCAAGGGCATGGAGCCGGTGGCGATGGTGGATGTGATCCAGATGTGCATGCTGGCTTACTCCGCGCTGGCGGTATTGGCGTGCAAGGCGGATCTGCAGGCCATGGTGTCGGGCAGCATGTTCCGCTCCGGCGCGGTGGCGGCGGTGACCATCCTGGGGGCGGCCTGGATGAGCGACACCTTCATCCAGGCGAATCTGCCGCTGTTCAAGCACAACATCGTCGGCATCATCGAATCGGCGCCGTGGCTGTTCGCCTTCGCGGTGTTCACGATGGCGGTGATCCTGTTCAGCCAGGGGGCGACCACCAAGGTGATGATGCCGCTGGGGCTGTCGCTGGGCATCGCGGCGCCGGTGCTGATCGCCATTTACCCTGCGGTGGTGGGCGTTTACGTGCTGCCCAGCTATCCCAGCCTGATCGCCGCGGTGGAGATGGATTACACCGGCACCACCCGCATCGGGCGCTGGGTGTTCAACCACAGCTTCATCGTGCCGGGGCTGGTGAGCACCGCGGTGTCGATCGCGGCGGGGTTCGGCCTGATGGCGCTGAGGTGATTCAGTCTTCCGCCTTCAGCACCACGCGGGCGCGCAGGCCGGGCGCGCCCTGTTCGGCGATGGCCAGCAGGCGGTCGATGTTGGGATGGCTGCCGGGATGGGCGCGGGCGGCGGCGGTGTGTTCGGCGAACAGCTCCAGCCCCTCGCGCGCGGCCTTGCGGTCGATGTGGCCGTGTCGTTTGACCAGCGCGTGGTAGACGCGCAGCGAGCCGGCGGTGCCGGGCAGGTTTTCCAGCCGGTGCATCGCTTCGCCTTCCGGATTGAGCAAGACGATGGCTTCGATGCCGTCGGTGGCCGGCAGGGTTTGCAGCAGGTCCTGGAACGGGGTCATGGTCATTCTCCTTGTTATGTGTGTTGCCTGTCCGTCTAGGATAAGGGCTAAAGATGACAGTTCTAGTGGACGGCATTCATTAAACTGACAGCAAGTGTTAACGAATGTTTCATATTGGTGCGTTTTTAGCCGCTTTTGCACCGTAATGGTGCCAATTTTGGCGCTTCACCTTGATATGTTTGTTTGAAACGGCGTTTTCAAACGTAATGCAGGCTGGCACGCTGTTTGCTTTATGCATCCGGAGCTGTGAGCAGGGTCGGGAGGCCCGCGCGCCAGTCTGCAAAGGGGAGGATGAGAGCGGCAAAGCCGCCCTTGAACGGGGTTGTCGAAGAGGTAAGCTTCGACAACCCCGATTCATTTCAACGGTACCGGTTTGCGCCGGCGGCTGATCCTGTCGAGCCGGCTCATGAGCCGCTGCGAGGCGGGGCGTCTGTGCGCCCTGCATCTGGCGGGGAGGAGTTGCCAGACGCGGGAGGAGCGGACAGCGAACGCCGCCAATCAAGCCGCGCGAGTGCGCGCGGCCGGACGCTGAAACGCGGGCGCGGCGTGATGCTCATGGCATTGCGGAGCCGATTCCCACGGTCAAGGCCATGCCATGCATGGCCTTTTTTGCAACCATCTTCATGACGATGGCTTGTGGTCAAGCCTACAGATCAGACTTTGTTCATCTTGACCCGAACTATCTTCGGCAACTATGATTCATATCAAAGTTTCAGAAATTCCTGAAAGTTGAGAATGTCATGAATATTCCACCACTGGTGCAGGCCTTCGTGCTGCACTTCGGCGAGATGGGCAGCCGCTGGGGCATCAACCGCACCGTCGGCCAGATCTACGCCTTGTTGTATGTATCGGAAAAACCGCTGAACGCCGACGAGATCGGCGAGGCGATCGGCTGTTCCCGCTCCAATGTCAGCATGGGGCTGAAGGAGCTGCAGTCGTGGCGGCTGGTCAAGCTGCAGCACTTTCCCGGCGACCGCCGCGAATACTTCTCCACGCCGGAAGACGTGTGGCTGATCTTCAAAACCCTGGCCGAGGAGCGCAAGAAGCGAGAGGTGGAGCCGACTCTGACCATGCTGCGCGGCGCCATCATGGAAAGCCCGGCCAGCGAGGCCGAGCAGCACGCGCAGGCCAGGATGAAGGAGATGTACCAGCTGATCGAACTGGTCACCACCTGGTTCTCCGACATCCAGCACATGGACGTGGAAACCCTGCAGCGGCTGATGAAGCTGGGCTCGCAGGTACAGAAGGTGCTGCAGTTCACCCAATCCCTGTCCCGCCTGGGCAACCGCGATCATGATCGGGAGCACGCAGAATGATGACTGAAATCGACCCCGTCACGCTGGCGCGCATCCAGTTCGCCACCAATATCAGCTTTCACATCCTGTTTCCCACCATCAACATCGCGATGGCCTGGGTGCTGCTGTTCTTCAAGGTGCGTTTCCGCCAGACCGGCGACCAGGGCTGGATGGACGCCTACGGCTTCTGGGTGAAGATCTTCGCGCTGTCGTTCGCGCTGGGCGTGGTGTCCGGCGTGACGATGAGCTTCCAGTTCGGCACCAACTGGCCGGGCTATATGCAGACGGTGGGCAATATCGCCGGCCCGCTGCTGGCCTACGAGATCCTGACCGCTTTCTTTCTGGAGGCCGGTTTCCTCGGCATCATGCTGTTCGGGCGGAGCCGGGTGCCGGAGAAGGTGCACACGCTGTCCACCTTGCTGGTGGCGGGCGGCAACACGCTGTCGGCGTTCTGGATCATCGCGCTCAATTCCTGGATGCAGACGCCGACCGGCCACGTGATGCGCGACGGCCGCGCCCATGTGCTCAGCTGGATAGATGTCATCTTCAATCCGTCGATGCCGTACCGGCTGACCCACATGCTGCTGGCCTCCGGCTTGACCGTGGCCTTCCTGATCGCCGGCCTGTCCGCCTACCGCTACCTGCGCGGGGAGCGCGGGCGCGGCATGATGGTGGCCTTGAAGACCGGCGTGTTCCTGGCCGCGCTGCTGATTCCGCTGCAGATGTTCGTCGGCGACATGCACGGCCTCAACACCCTGAAGCACCAGCCGGCCAAGCTGGCGGCGATAGAAGGCATCTGGCATACCGAGAAGGACGTGCCGCTGCTGCTGTTCGCGCTGCCCAACGCCGAAACCCGCAGCAACGATTACGCCATCGGCGTGCCGCAGCTGGGCAGCCTGATCCTCACCCACCAGTGGGGCGGCGAGATCAAGGGCTTGAACGAGTTCGAGCAGCATCCGCCGGTGGCCAAGGTGTTCTGGAGCTTCCGCGTGATGGTGGCGATGGGCGGGCTGATGCTGCTGGCGTCGTGGCTGGCCGCCTGGCAGCTGAAGAAGCGCGGGGAGCTGAACCCCAAGCTGGCGCGCCTGCTGGTGGCGATGACCTTTTCCGGCTGGATCGCCACGCTGGCCGGCTGGTTCGTCACCGAGATCGGCCGCCAGCCCTGGCTGGTGACCGGCATTCTCACCACCGCGCAGGCGGCGGGGGCGGCCACCGCGCCGATGCTGTTCACCTCGCTGGGCACCTATCTGGCCTTGTACGCGCTGCTGCTGGTGGCCTATGTCTCGGTGCTGTTCCACCTGGCGCGCAAGGCCGGCGCGCCTGAACTGGCGGCCGCCGCCCAACTGAAGGAGAAACTGGCATGAGCGAGGCTTATTACCTGCCGGCGGTATTCGCCGGGCTGATGGCGCTGGCGATGCTGGTGTACGTGGTGCTGGACGGCTTCGACCTCGGCGTCGGCATCCTGCTGCCGCTGGCCAGCGACGAGGAAAAGGATCTGATGATCGCGTCCATCGGGCCGTTCTGGGACGCCAACGAAACTTGGCTGGTGCTGGGCGCGGGCCTGCTGCTGGTGGCTTTCCCGCTGGCGCACGGCGTGGTGTTCGGCGCGCTGTACCTGCCGGTGCTGGCGATGCTGGTGGGGCTGATCCTGCGCGGCGTGGCCTTCGACTTCCGCGTCAAGGCGCAGGACCCGCACAAGCCGTGGTGGAACGCGGCCTTCGCCGGCGGCTCGATGCTGGCGGCGCTGGCCCAGGGCGTGATGCTGGGCCGCTATCTGACCGGCTTCGCCGACACCTCCACTTCCTGGCTGTTCTCGTTGGTGGTGGGCATCGGCCTGGCGCTGGCCTACGCGCTACTCGGCGCCTGCTGGCTGGTGATGAAGGCCCATGGCGGCTTGCAGGCCAAGGCGATACGTTGGGCGCAGCTGAGCCTGTACGGCGCCGGCACCGCGGTGGTGGCGGTGTCGCTGGTGACGCCGCTGGCCAATCCGGCCATCGCCGCCAAGTGGTTCGCGCTGCCGCAATTCCTGCTGTTGCTGCCGCTGCCGCTGGGCACGCTGGCGCTGTTCGTGCTGCTGATCGCCTGCCTGCCCAGGCTGGCCCGCCGTCAGGCCGCCGGCAACGACAGCTTCTGCTGGCTGCCGTTCGCCGCCAGCGTCGGCATCGTGCTGCTGTCGTTCTGGGGACTGACTTACAGCGTGTTTCCGGAGGTGGTGCTGGGCCGGATGACCATCTGGCAGGCGGCGGCGGACCCAGAAGCGCTGTGGGTGATACTGTGGGGCGCCATCGTGGTGCTGCCCTGCATCATCGGCTACACCGCTTTCGCCTACCGGGTGTTCTGGGGCAAGGCCGACAAGCTCAGCTACCAGTAGATCGGGGCAAAAAACAAAAAAGCGCGCCGGCATGGCGCGCTTTTTTTGCGTCTTCATTCCATTTTTGCGTCTTGATGCAAATTTAATGTCATATTATCGTAACGATACTGTCATTTTGTCCGGCCACAATCCGCCGCGTGAATGCCAGCCGCCATAACGATAAATGGAGAAGCCGATGTCCCGAGCCCTGTCCCTCACCTTACGCCGCGCCGCCGCGCTCGCGCCGCTGACGCTGGCCTTGTCCCTGCCGGCGCAGGCCGCCACCGAAATCCAGTTCTGGCATTCGATGGAAGGCTCGCTGGGCGACCGCGTCAATGCCATCGCCGCCCAGTTCAACGCCAGCCAGAAGGACTACAAGGTGGTGCCGGTGTACAAGGGCCAGTACGACGAGTCGCTGGCCGCGGCCATCGCCGCCTACCGCAGCGGCAACGCGCCCGCCGTCGTCCAGGTGTTCGAAGTGGGCACCGCCACCATGATCCAGGCCAAGAAAGCGGTCAAGCCGGTATATCAGGTGATGGCCGACGCCGGCGAAAAGCTGGACGAGAAAGCCTTCATCCCGGCGGTGGCCAGCTATTACAGCGACGCCAAGACCGGCCATCTGCTGTCCCTGCCGTTTAATGCTTCCACCCCGGTGCTGTACTACAACAAGGACGCGTTCAAGAAGGCCGGCCTGCCGGACGCGCCGCCCAAGACCTGGCCGGAACTGGCCGCCGCCGCCGCCAAGCTGAAGGCTTCCGGCATGCGTTGCGGCTACAGCACCGGCTGGCAGGGCTGGGTGCAGCTGGAGAACTTCAGCGCCTGGCACAGCCTGCCGTTCGCCAGCCAGGACAACGGCTTCGGCGGCGGCAACGCCACGCTGCAGTTCAACGGCCCGGTCCAGGTCAAGCACATCGAATTCCTGGCCAAGATGGCCAAGGACGGCACCTTCAGCTACGCCGGCCGCAAGGACGAGGCCACGCTGAAGTTCTACAGCGGCGAATGCGGCATCATGACCGGCAGCTCCGGCTCGCTGGCCAATATCCGCAAGAACGCGAAATTCGCCTTCGGCATGGGCATGATGCCCTACGATCCGGCGGTGAAGGGCGCGCCGCAGAACGCCTTGATCGGCGGCGCCAGCCTGTGGGTGATGGCCGGCAAGTCCCCGTCCGAGTACAAGGGCGTGGCCCGCTTCTTCAAGATGCTGACCTCGCCGGAAGTGATGGCCAAGTGGCACCAGGACACCGGTTATCTGCCGGTGGTGACCGCGGCTTACGATCTTTCCCGCAAGCAGGGCTTCTACGACAAGAACCCGGGCGCCGACATCGCCACCCGCCAGATGCAGAACAAGCCGCCCAAGTCCTACACCCGCGGCCTGCGCCTGGGCTACATGCCGCAGATCCGCACGGTGATGGACGAAGAGCTGGAAGAAGTGTGGACCGGCAAGAAGAGCGCCAAGGCCGCGCTGGACAGCGCCGTGCTGCGCGGCAACGAGCTGCTGCGCCGTTTCGAGAAAACCGCCAATTG
Organism: Chromobacterium sp. Ag138; assembly: GCF_055181315.1. Classification (NCBI taxonomy): domain Bacteria; kingdom Pseudomonadati; phylum Pseudomonadota; class Betaproteobacteria; order Neisseriales; family Chromobacteriaceae; genus Chromobacterium; species Chromobacterium sp. Ag138. The sequence continues at coordinate 1,963,590 of NZ_JBUPWA010000001.1, read as the reverse complement.
ATCCATCCGGAAACGGGCGCGCCGCGAGGCCGCCCGTTTTTCTCGATAGAGTCCACGCATGCAGAATCGCATTCATTTTTCCAATCGCTGGCTGGGTTTCGCCTTGATGGCGCCGCAGCTGGCGATCACCTTGATCTTCTTCCTGTGGCCGGCGCTGGAGGCGCTGTGGCAGTCGGTGCAGCAGCAGGACCCGTTCGGCCTGGACAGCCAGTTCGTCGGCCTGGCCAATTTCAGCCTGCTGTGCCATGACCCGCTGTATCTGGGCACCATCCAGACCACGCTGCTGTTCAGCGCGCTGGTGACCTTGCTGGGCACCGGCAGCGCGCTGATCCTGGCGGTGATGGCCAACCAGATCGTCCGCGGCAGGCGCGTCTACCAGACGGTGCTGATCGCGCCGTACGCCATCGCGCCGTCGGTGGTGGCGGTGCTGTGGCTGTTCCTGTTCAACCCCAGCCTGGGCTGGATCAGCTACCTGTTGCGCGAGGCCGGCTACGAGTGGAACCACGCGCTCAACGGCGGCCAGGCGCTGCTGCTGGTGGTGCTGGCCTCGGCCTGGAAGCAGCTCAGCTACAACTTCCTGTTCTTCTACGCCGGCCTGCAGGCGATACCGGCGTCCTTGATCGAAGCCGCGGCGATAGACGGCGCCGGCCCCTTGCGCCGCTTCCGCGACCTGGTGTTCCCGCTGCTGTCGCCGACCAGCTTCTTCCTGCTGGTGGTCAACCTGGTGTACGCCTTCTTCGATACCTTCGCGGTGATCGACGCGGCCACCGGCGGCGGGCCGGGCAAGTCCACCGAGACCATGATCCTCAAGGTGTATCTGGAAGGCTTCAAGGGCCTGGACCTGGGCAGTTCGGCCGCGCAGTCGGTGGTGCTGATGGCGGTGGTCGGCCTGTTGACGCTGATCCAGTTCCGTTACGTGGAAAGAAAGGTGCAGTACTGATGGTGGAGAACCGCAAAGGGCTGGACCTGTTCTGCCACGCGATGCTGATCGCGGGCATGCTGGTGGTGGCCTTTCCCTTGTATCTGATGTTCGCCGCGGCCAGCCAGAGCGCCGATCAGGTGACGCGGGTGCCGCTGTCGCTCCTACCCGGCAGCCAGCTGTGGACCAACCTCGACACCGTGCTGTGGAACGGCAGCGGCGGATTGGCGGTGCCGCTGGCGCGCACGCTGTGGAACAGCTTCGTGATGGCGATGCTGATCGCCGTCGGCAAGATCGTCATTTCCTTCCTGTCGGCCTACGCCATCGTCTATTTCCGCTTCCCGCTGCGCAAGACCGGCTTCGCGCTGATCTTCGCCACGCTGATGCTGCCGGTGGAGGTGCGCATTTTCCCGACGGTGGAAGTGGTGACCAAGATGGGGCTGATCAACAGCTATACCGGCCTGACGCTGCCCTTGATCGCGTCCGCCACCGCCACCTTCCTGCTGCGGCAGTTCTTCATGACGCTGCCCAAGGAATTGATGGAGGCGTCGCGGGTGGACGGCGCGGGGCCGATCCGCTTCATGGTGGACGTGGTGCTGCCCTTGTCGCGCACCAATATCGCGGCCTTGTTCGTGATCACCTTCATCTACGGCTGGAACCAGTATCTGTGGCCGCTCTTGGTCACCCATGATCCGGCGATGTCCACCTCGGTGATCGCGATCAAGGGCATGCTGGGCGAGGGCGCGGTGCAGTGGCACCTGGTGATGGCGTCGGCGCTCTTGACCCTGCTGCCGCCGCTGGCGGTGGTGATCGGCATGCAGCGCTGGTTCGTCAAGGGCCTGGTGGACAACGAGAAATGAGAAAGAGCGCCTGATGGCAAAACTGAGTCTGAAGAATATCGCCAAGCGCTATCCCGGCGCCGAGCGCCGGGTACTGGAAGAGATTTCGGCGGAGATCGCCGACGGCGAGTTCGTGGTCATCGTCGGCCCGTCCGGCTGCGGCAAATCCACGCTGCTGCGGATGGTGGCCGGGCTGGAGAGCACCGAGGACGGCGAGATCCGCATCGGCGAGCGCCTGGTCAACCAGTTGGAGCCCAAGGACCGCGACATCGCGATGGTGTTCCAGAACTACGCGCTGTATCCGCACATGACGGTGGCGGAGAACATGGGCTACGCGCTCAAGCTCAAGGGCCTGAAGAAGGTTGAGATCATGGAGCGGGTGCTGAAAGTGGCCGCGGTGCTGGAGCTGGAGCAGCTGTTGCAGCGCAAGCCGCGCGAGCTGTCCGGCGGCCAGCGCCAGCGGGTGGCGATGGGCCGTGCCATCGTGCGCGAGCCGGCGGTGTTCCTGTTCGACGAGCCGCTGTCCAACCTGGACGCCAAGCTGCGCGGCCAGATGCGGCTGGAAATCCAGCGCCTGCACCGCCGGCTGGCCACCACCAGCCTGTATGTCACCCACGATCAGGTGGAGGCGATGACGCTGGCCGACCGCGTGATCGTGCTGAACAAAGGCCATATCGAGCAGATCGGCGCGCCGGACGAAATCTACGACCGGCCGGCCACCGCCTTCGTCGCCGCCTTCATGGGCTCGCCGGGGATGAATCTGTTTGACGCGCAGGCGGACGAGCGCGGCGAGCGGCTATTGCTCGGCGACGGCGTGTCGCTGGCGCTGCCGGCGGCCAATCCGGCGCTGGCGGGGCGCAGGCTGAAGGCCGGCATCCGCCCCGAGCATCTGCGCGCGGCGGGCGAGGGCGGCGAGACGCTCAGCCTGCGGGTGGACAGCCTGGAGATGCTGGGCGCCGACAATTATGTCTACGGCCTGCTGGCCGGGCAGAACGTGGTGGCGCGGCTGGCGCATGGCCATCGGCCCGAGCCGGGCAGCCGGCTGGAAGTGGCGGTGCGTGCCGAGTCGCTGCACCTGTTCGACGCGGAAACACAGAGGAGAATCGAGCATGCCGCAGCATCGCAAGCAAGCCTGGCCGTATCCTGAGGTCGTCGCCCACCGCGGCGGCGGCACGCTGGCGCCGGAAAACACCGTCGCCGGCTTCCGCGAGGGCATCCGCTACGGCTACCGCGCCGCCGAGTGCGACGTGAAGCTGTCGGCCGACAATGTCTGCTTCCTGCTGCACGACGACACCGTGGACCGCACCAGCAACGGCAAGGGCGCAGCAAAAGCCAAGACCATGGCCGAGTTGTCCCTGCTGGACGCTGGCGGCTGGAAAGGCGCGGCCTTCGCCGGCGAGGCATTGCCGACGCTGGCCAATGTGGCGGCCTGCTGCCTGGCGCAGGACATGCTGCTGAATATCGAGATCAAGCCCTGCCCGGGGCGCTTCGAGGAAACCGGCCGGCTGGTGGCGCAAGAAGCCGCGCGGCTGTGGGCCGGCGCGTCGGCCCCGCCCTTGCTCTCTTCGTTCGAGATCGACGCGCTGCGCGCGGCCCAGGCCGCCGAGCCGGCGCTGCCGCGCGCCTTCCTGTGCGAGGAGATTCCGGCCGACTGGCGCGCCATCCTGGCCGAGCTGGACTGCGTGGCGCTGCACTGCGACCACCAGGCCCTGACCGAGCAGCTGGCGCGCGACATCAAGGCCGCCGGCTACCAGCTGTTGTGCTACACGGTCAACGATCCGGCCGACGCCCGCCGCTTGCTGGGCTGGGGCGTGGACAGCCTGTGCACCGACAGGCTGGACCTGTTGCCGGCGCGCGGCTAGCGCTCACTGCGCCCAGCGCTGGAATATGGGCTGCAGCGCGCCGCTCTGCTGCAGCCGTTTCAGCGCCGCCTCGAACTGCCGCGCGCGCGGATCGCCCTTGGCGAAGGCCACGTAGCGCGGCATCTCCACCAACGGCCTGGGCAGCACCTTCACCAGGCCGGCGGCCCTTTGCTCCTGGATGAAGTACATCAGCTGCACCTTGTCGCCGATGATGACATCCACCCGGCCGGCCAGCAGCATCGCCACCAGCTGGCGCGGCGAGCCGGCGTGGTCGTCGCGGGTGAGCGGGGCCTTGTCGAATTCGGTGTCGTAGCTGTAGCCGCGCACCTGGCCGATCACATAGGGCTTGAGATCGGCCAGGCCGCGCCAATCCGTCAGCGGGTTGCGCTTCATGACGACGAACACCGTCTGGCCCTTGCGCAGCGGGCCGACCAGATCGTATTGCGCGCGGCGTTCCGCGGTGCCGGTGAACACAAAGCCGGCGTCGGCCTCTTTCAGCACCAGTTGCTGTTTCACCCGTTCCCAAGGCAGCAGGCTGATGCGAAAGGGTTGGCCGGTTTCGCGCATCACCGCGCTGACCAGCTCCACGTCCAGCCCTTGGGGCTCCATATCGTCGGACAGATAGCTGTATGGCTCGAAATTGGCGTCAGCCGCCAGCCGCCAGGGCCGCTTGTCGGCGGCCAGTGCGGCCGCGGCGGCCAAGAGCAGCGCGCACCAGAGCAGGGATTTCATCCGCGTCTCGATTCCTGTGTCGGCGGGCCATCCGGATGGCCGGATTCGGACCGAATGCTTCAGCTTAGCATTTGGATATGGCGATCAAGCGTTTCCCGGAAGACATTTCCCAAACGGTCTGTTTGCAATTCGTTTACTTATTTTTGATTGTCAGCATGGGAACTTTATTGCTAGATTTTTGCGCATTCCCGCCCGCCCAGGGCGGAATGATGCGGCTGACATCCCTGCCAGTGTGACTTTCCCCCCACTCGAGCCATTCCGCGCGCGGCCCTCCGCCGGCCTGCCTGTCCTTCCATTTTGTTAGGCGCAGCATGAAACGGGGGGCCTGCGGCCGCTCGCAATGATTCCACCCGGCGTCAGACCGGGAGACTGTCCCGCGGCTTCGCGCCGGGGACGCCGATACGCTCAGGACAACAAGGAAAACCATGGAGTTGCTTCATTCTTTGATCAATGCCGTCAACGACGTGCTGTGGGGCAAGGTGCTGATCGCCCTGCTGTTGGCCGTGGGCCTGTATTTCTCGCTGCGTTCCGGCCTGCTGCAACTGAGGCTGTTCTCGCGCGGCTGGCGCGAAATGATGGGCGGCCGCGGCGGCCATGTCAGCAAGAATGACATCTCGCCGTTCCAGGCCTTCGCCACCGGGCTGGCCAGCCGGGTGGGCACCGGCAATATCGCCGGCGTCGCCATCGCCATCGCCGCCGGCGGACCCGGCGCGGTGTTCTGGATGTGGCTGACCGCCTTGCTCGGCATGTCCAGCGCCTTCGTCGAGTCGACGCTGGCCCAGCTGTTCAAGACCAGCCATCACGACGACACCTTCCGCGGCGGCCCCGCCTACTACATCCAGAAAGGCCTGGGCCTGCGCTGGCTGGGCGTGTTGTTCGCGCTGTGCCTGATCCTGGCCTTCGGCCTGGTGTTCAACGCGGTGCAGGCCAACTCCATCGTCGCGGCGACGGAAGGCGCCTGGGGCTGGAACCGCTACGCGGTGGGCGTGGGCCTGGTGCTGCTGACCGCGCCGGTGATCTTCGGCGGTGTGCGCTCGGTGGCGCGGGTGGCGGAATGGCTGGTGCCGGTGATGGCGCTGATCTATCTGCTGATGGCTTTCTATGTGCTGGCCATCCACGCGGCTGAGTTGCCCGGCCTGGTGGTCTTGATCGTCAAGAGCGCGCTGGGCCTGGAGCAGGCCGCCGGCGGCGTGGCCGGCTACGCGGTCAGCCAGGCGATGATGCTGGGCATCAAGCGCGGCCTGTTCTCCAACGAGGCCGGCATGGGCTCGGCGCCGAATGCCGCCGCGACCGCCACTTCCAAGCATCCGGCCAGCCAGGGCGCGATCCAGATGTTCGGCGTCTTCATCGACACCATGGTGGTGTGCACCGCCACCGCGGCCATCATCCTGCTGTCCGGCGTGCACGACCAGGGCCTGAGCGGCGTGGCGCTGACACAGAAGGCCGTCGAGTCGCAGTTCGGCCCGATAGGCGTGTCCTTCCTGGCGGTGGCGATGTTCCTGTTCGCGTTTTCGTCCATCCTGGGCAATTACGCCTACGCCGAGGGCAACGTGGAGTTCATCCGCAACAACAAGCGCGCCTTGCTGGGCTTCCGCCTGGTGGTGCTGGCCATGGTGCTGTTCGGCGCGCTGGCCAGCCTGCCGCTGGTGTGGGACATGGCCGACCTGGCGATGGGTCTGATGGCGCTGATCAATCTGGTGGCCATCGTGCTGCTGTCCCGCTATTTCTTCACCGTGCTGGGCGATTACCAGCGCCAGTTGAAAGCCGGCGTCGCCGCGCCGGTGTTCAAGGCGGACCAGTATCCGGAACTGGCCGGCAAGGTGGAAAAGGGCATCTGGTAAGCCCGCCGGCGCGATCCGCGCTTGCCATGGCCAAGCCCGCCGTTTCCGGCGGGCTTTTGCGTTTGGGGCCGTTTGACCGTCCACGAGCGGACGCTAGGGCTGATCGCCCAGCAGGTAGCGCTGGCTCATCGCCTTGAAATGGTCGCCGCCCGATTTTTCCAGCAGCTCGAACAGCACCATCTCGCGGCTGACGATGACCGCGCCGGCCGCGCGCATCCGCGCCGTCGCCAGCTCGATGTCGGCGGGCTTGCGGCTGGAGATCGCGTCGGCGACGACGAAGACCCGCTTGCCGGCGGCCAGCAGCTGCAGCACGGTCTGCAGCACGCAGACATGGGCCTCCATGCCGCAGACGATGATTTGCTTCTTTTCCATCAGCGCCGGCGGCAGGCAGGCGGCCGCCACGCAGGAGAAATGCAGCTTGTCGACCGTCTCCGCGTCGGGCGCGGCCTCCCGCAGCGCGGCCAGGGTGCCGCCCAGGCCACGCGGGTATTGCTCGGAAAACACGATGGGCAGGCCGTGGTCGCGCGCCACGCCTATCAGCCAGCGGCTGCGCGCCAGCAGCCCTTCCGCATCATGCACCGCCGGCAACAGCTTGTCCTGGATGTCCACCACCAAGAGGCCGGCTTCCTGTTTTTGCATCAGCATGTTCCGCTCCTGTCGATTCGAGGCTACAGCTTAACGCCAAAGCGAAGCGGAGGGGCCGGGGCGGCGCGGAAATATGCTTATGTGTTGTCGGATTGGCCAGCCTGCCAGCGGCTCGCCATCTCGCCGACCAGCTGGCGGCCGGGATTGCCCGCCCGGAGCCATTCTTCGGGCGGGAACAGATCGAACAGGCCCACCTTGAACAGCGTCGGCACCGCCAGCTCCAGCTGGCGCTCCACTTCGCCGCGCTCGCCCTGGTTGTAGGCGGCAATGTTGACCAGCATCGCCGCGATGGTGCCGGTTTGCACCGTGCTGCCGTCGCGCAGCTTCACCGCCGGCAGCGTCTCGCCGTCGGCGATGACTTTGCGGTTAATCGCGGACAGGGCTTCGGTGTGTTGTACATGCTTCATGGCTGACTCCTTGCGTGGAATGAGCGCCCAGTATCGCGCTGGCGGGATTGGCCTGCTTTCCATATAGTGCCAACAAATATCCATAAAGGGCCAATATGGAGCGAGCCATTCTGCCGGGACTGACGGCGGCGGCGCTGCGGCGCTGCGCCGGCGACCATACCGCGCGCCATGCCCACGCCGAGGGGCAACTGGCTTGGGCCAGCGAAGGCGCGCTGGAGCTGGAGGCGGATGGCCGGCGTATCCTGCTCCCCGGCGGCTGCGTCGGCTGGATTCCGCCGGGCATGCCGCATGGCGCGCATTATCATGGCGAGTTGCGCGGCTGGAGCCTGCAATTGGACGCCGCCCTGCTGCCGGCCTTGCCGCCGGTCTTGCGCGTATGGCGCGCCTCGCCGCTGCTGCAGGGCGTGTTCCTGCGACTGGGCGCCTGGCCGGAACAGGCCGGCGCGGACGCCGCCCGGCGGCTGATCGGCGTGCTGGCGGACGAGCTGGCCTGGGCCGAGCCCTATCCCGCCAGCCTGGCCTGGCCGCGCCATCCGGCGCTGCGCAAGCTGGCGGAGGCATTGCTGCGCGAGCCGGCGCTGGATTGGGACCTGGCGCGCTGGGCCGGCCATGTCGGCATGTCGCGGCGCAGCCTGATCCGCCATTTCCGCGCCGAAACCGGCATGGGCGTCGCCGAGTGGCGCGAGCGGCTGCGCATGCTGCGGGCCAGGGCGCTGCTAGCCGAGGGGCGGTCGGTCAGTTACTGCGCGGCGGAGCTGGGCTATGCCGGCAGCAGCGCCTTCATCGTCGCCTTCCGCCGCTGTTTCGGCGAGACGCCGGGGCATTTCTTGTCTGCATAAAAATTATATTGCAATGCACAAAAGTTATTTGGCATGATGGTTTGCCGGACCTGGCGGCGATCCCGCCTGTGTCCATCAACTTAGTGCCATGCCCGCCATGGCTCCCAGGAGACCATCATGTCCCAGTCCTACCTGATCCGTTCGGTCGAGCCGTCCGACGCCGCCGCCATCCACCGCATCAAGACCGCGCCGGGCGTTTATCCCGATACTTTGCAGTTGCCGCACCAGCCCCTGTCCGTCACCGAGAAGCAGCTGAACGAGCAGCCGGCCAACATCCATCATCTGGTGGCCTGTGCCGATGGCGAGGTGGTGGGCTCGGCCGGACTGATCGTCAACGAGGGCATGCGGGTGCGCCACAGCGCCGACCTGTTCCTGGTCGTGCGCGACGATTGGCAGGGCAAGGGCGTCGGCGGGGCCTTGATGCGCGCCGTCGTCGATCTGGCCGACAACTGGCTGGGCCTGATCCGCATCGAGCTGAAGGTGATTCACGACAATGCCCGCGCCATCGCCCTGTACGAGAAATTCGGCTTCGAGTACGAGGGCCGGCTGCGCCAGGAGCAATTGCGCGCCGGCAAGCTGGAGGATGTGCTGGTGATGGGCCGCCTGCGCTGGCCGGGGAGGGCTGAAGCATGAGCGACTATCGAATCCGCCATGCGGAACCGTCCGACGCCGAGGCCTTGAACGCGATGTTCAGCGACCCGGCGGTGTTCGGCGCCATGCTGGGCCTGCCCTGGCCGGCCTTGAGCAAGCGGCGCGAGTGGCTGCAAAAGCACGAGCGCCGCAGGATCGTGCTGGTGGCGGTCGACCGCGACGACCGGGCGCGAGGCTGGGCGGCGTTGATCCCATCCGCGCGCGAGCGTCTGCTGCGCGCGGCGGAGCTGGGCATCGGCGTCGACGCCGGCCTGCATGGCCAGGGCATAGGCTCGCTGCTGATGGCGGCGGCGCTGGAGCAGGCCGACGACTGGCTGGGCCTGCGCCGCGTCGAGCTGACGGTGTTCGCCGACAATGCCCGCGCCCAGCGTCTGTACCGCAAGTTCGGCTTCGTCGAGGAAGCCAGGATGCGGGCCTATGCGCTGCGCGACGGCGCCTACCATGACGTGCTGGCGATGGCGCGGCTGCGGGAGGGCGCATGAGCGAATTCAGAATCCGCCACCTGGAGCCGGGCGACGCGGCCGATCTGCGCGAGCTGGCCGCCGACGCCTCGGTATACGGCAACACTTTGCAGCTGCCTTATCCGTCCTCATCCAGAATGGCCGCCAGGGTGGAGCATTTGCTGGCGCCGGGGCGCTATCAACTGGTCTGCGAGGCAGCGGAGGGCAAGGTGGTCGGCAGCGCCGGATTGTGGCGCTTCGACGATGAGCGCCTGTCGCACATCGCCGGCCTTGGCATCAACGTCCATCTCGGCTGGCAGGGGCGCGGCGTCGGCAAGCTGCTGATGGCGGCCTTGCTGGACCTGGCCGACAACTGGATAGGCTTCGAGCGGATCGAATTGACGGTCTACCCCGACAACCTGGCGGCGCAGGCGCTGTACCGCCGCTTCGGCTTTGTCGAGGAGGGGCGGTTGCGCGCGCACTCCTTCCGCAACGGCGCTTATCACGATGCCTTGCTGATGGGCCGTTTGCGCGGCGACCGAGCCTGAGATGAAATAAAAAACGCCGTGGACCTTCTGGTCCGCGGCGCTTTTTTCTTGTCGGCAGGCGGTGATTACTTCTGCGCCGGAGCCTGTTGCTGCACTTGCTGGGATTGGCCTTGCAGTTGGGCGTCCATGCGGTCGCGCATGGACTTCATGTTGTCGTAGCCTTCGCCGGCGATGGCGGCGCCGGACAGCAGGATCAGGGACAGGGCGGCGATGGCGGTTTGCTTCAGCATGGTGGTTTCCTTTCAGTGTGTGGATTGCCAGCTTTCGCTTATGCATCAAAAATATTGATGTCTTATTTCGAGTATCGCTGGCTTCTTGTTACGGAGACCATTCTATTGCCGACGCTTCCGCGATAAAATCGGAAAGAACCGAACAATAAATTCAAAAAATTTGAATTAGGTGTGGCGATGAAACTGACTCTGGAAGCGATTCAGGTGCTGGATGCGATCGAACAGCACGGCAGCTTCGCCGCGGCGGCCGAGGCGCTGTTCAAAGTGCCGTCGGCCTTGACCTATACCGTGCAGAAGCTGGAACAGGGCCTGGGCGTGGCCATCTACGATCGCAGCGGCCACCGCGCGCGGCTGACGCCGGCCGGCGAGCGGCTGCTGAAGGACGGCCGCCACCTGCTGGACGCGGCGCGCCAGCTGGAACTCAGGGTCAGCAAGCAGGCGCAGGGCTGGGAGGATAGGCTGCGCATCGTGGTCGGCGACCTGGTCGGCTTCGAGCAACTGTTGCCGACCATCGCCGATTTCGACCGGCTGCAGTCGGATACCCGGCTGCATTTCATCCGCGAAAGCTTCGGCGGCATCTGGGATGCATTGTACGACGACCGCGCCGACCTGGTGATAGGCGCGCCCAACCAGCCGCCGCCGGGGGATTACTTCACCCGCGACATCGGCGATTACGATTTCGTGCTGGTGGCAGCGGCCGGCCATCCGCTGGCCGCCGAACCGGAGCCGGTGCCGCCGCACGCGCTGCGGCGCTATCGGGCAGTGGCGGTGGGCGATACCTCGCGCCGCCTGCCGGCGAGGACCGGCGGGCTGCTGGAAGGACAGCAGGTGCTGACCGTGCACAGCAGCCAGGCCAAATTGAAGGCCATCGTCGCAGGCCTCGGCACCGGCCACCTGCCGCGTTCGCATGTGCGGGCGCATCTGGACAGCGGCGAGCTGGTGGAGAAGGCGGAGGAGGAGAGCGGCAGTTTTCCGCCGATGTGCTTCGCCTGGAAGCAGGAACAGCCGGGACGGGCGATGCAGTGGTTCATCCAGCGGCTGGAGCTGGCGGTGGCGCAGGGAGAGCTTTATATCTGACAACGCCGCCGCCGGGACGGCGGCGGCGGGACCAGGGTTCAACCGTTGGACGGGATGGAGTTGTTCTGCGGAATCATCGGCGCAGGCTGTCCGTGCAGCTGGGCGTCCATCCTGCCGCGCATCGCCCACATCACGGACAGGCCGTCTCCGGCCATGACGGAGCCGGAAAGCGTCAAAAGCGCGAGAGCGGTGACAACTAGGGTTTTCAACATGGCTTTCTTCCTTGTTCTTGGCTGGGAATCAGGCCGCGTCAAGCCGCTGTGGGCTGGCGATGCTGTTGCAGGGCAGCAGTTTGGCTACGGTCTACCGCGCCGCGGCATCGTGTCGCGGCGCTGATTTGCAGTGTAGACCTTGTCAGGCACGTTGACGTGCGCCCAGTTGTAAAAGATTTTTAAATCCAATAGTTTATGTTGACGTGTTCAGATGGCGCTAGATGTCCTGCCCCTCGACGATGCCGTCGTGGCTGGCCGCCTGGCGCGGCAAAATCAGGTTCAGCAGGATGGCCAGCAAGGAACACAGGCCGACGCCGGACAGCGCGAAATCGCCCAGCTTCAGCGTCAGGCCGCCGATGCCGGCAGTCAGCACCACCGAGATGATCACCAGATTGCGCGGCTCCATCAGGTCGACCTTGGCTTCGATCAGCGTCTTCAGACCGATGGAGGCGATGGTGCCGAACAGCAGCACCATGATGCCGCCCATCACCGGCATCGGGATGGATTGCAGCAGCGCGTTGAACTTGCCGAAGAAGGCCATGAAGATGGCGAACACCGCCGCCCAGGTCATGGTCACCGGGTTGAAGTTGCGGGTGATCATCACCGCGCCGGTCACTTCGGCGTAGGTGGTCACCGGCGGGCCGCCGATCAGGCCGGCCACGCACACGCCCAGGCCGTCGCCGGCCAGCGTGCGGTGCAGGCCGGGCGTCTTGGTGTAGTCCTTGCCGGTGACGCCGCCGATGGCCATCACGCCGCCGATGTGCTCGATGGCCGGGGCGATGGCCACCGGCAGCATGAAGGCCGCGGCCGCCCAGTTGACTTCCGGACTGTGGAACGTCGGGTAGGCAAGCCACGGCGCGGCGGCCAGCTTGGCGAAGTCCACCGCGCCGAGGAAGGCGGCGGCGATGTAGCCGACGACGACGCCGGCCAGGATGGGCACCAGCTTGAACATGCCGCGGGCGTAGATGGACACCACGATGGTGGTGGCCAGCGAGATGGCGGCCAGCAGCAGCGAGGTTTCGTACGGCAGCACCTGCTTGCCGCCGGCCTGGCCCATCGCCATGCCGGAGGCCGCGGTGGCGACCGACAGGCCGATGATCATGATCACCGGGCCGATCACCACCGGCGGCAGCAGCTTGTTGACCAGCGCCATGCCGCGCCAGCGCACGACGGCGGCGAACACGAAGTACATGAAGCCGGCGGCGAACAGGCCGAACATGGTCGCGCCCGGGCCCCAGGTGTGCATCGAGTAGATGATGGGGCCGATGAAGGCGAAGGAGGAACCGAGGAAAATCGGCACCTGGCGGGAGGTAGCGGCCTGGAACAGCAGGGTGCCCAGGCCGGCACCCAGCAGCGCCATCGCCGGATTCAGGCCGGTGAGCAGCGGCACCAGCACCAGCGCGCCGAAGGCGACGAACAGGATCTGGGCGCCGGACACCGCCAGCTTGAGTTGTTGAAGCATCATTCTTCCTTGCTTAATTGTCGTTTTGTAATCTTGAAACGCTCAGACTGCGCAATACATCACCGCCTGCGCCAGCACATTGTCCGCCTCGGCCGCCACGCTGCTGTGGCGGCGGAAGTCCAGCACCATCCGCTGCACCGCTTGATAGCATTCGTAGTTGGGCTTGGCCTGGTAATGGATGTCCACGCCCAGCCGCGCCGCCACTTTCTTCACCGTTGTCGGCTTGATGCAGACGTGGCGCTGCGGATCGAAGCAGGCCAGGAAACAGCTGACGATCGGCCATTTGGCCGCGTTGGCCTTGGGATCCATCCGCGCCATCGCCAGCGTGTCCGCATAGGCGGCGAAACTGTCCGGCCCGAAATCATGCAGCACGTCGCGCAAGGCCTGCACGAAGGGCAGGTTCAGGTCGCGGTTGTCCATGTAGTTGCGAAAGGCGATCTTCTCGAAGGTGCTGACGGTGGTGGCCAGCGAGATGATCTGGCGGCAGGCGTGGGTGGCGTCGGCCAGCTTGCCGCTGGCCAGCGCCGCGTCCAGCTTGCCGCGGGTCAGCTCGCGCTGGCACAGCGCCTCGGCTTTGGCGTAGCTTTTGTGCCTGCGCGCCAGCGTCTGCCAGTCCGGGTCCTGAAAGCCGCCGGGGAAGCGGGCGAGGAAGTCTGCGTCTATCGCGGCGTAGCGGTCATCCATGGCGTTCATCCTTGCTGGCTTGCAAAAAAGCCGCCGGCTGCGGAAGCAACGGGCGGCTGATTGGGCGCATGGCGATCAGGTCTGCTTGGTGCCGAAGATCTTGTCGCCGGCGTCGCCGAGGCCGGGAATGATGTAGCCGTGCTCGTTCAGGTGGCTGTCCAGCGAGGCGGCGTAGAGCTGCACGTCCGGGTGGGCGTCGTTGACGATCTTCACGCCTTCCGGCGCGGCCACCATCACCACGGCCTTGATGGTTTTGCAGCCGTTGCGCTTCAGGAGGTCGATGGTGGCGACCAGCGAGCCGCCGGTGGCCAGCATCGGGTCGATGATGATGGCGATGCGCTCGTCCAGGTTGCCGACGAATTTTTCAAAGTAGGATACCGGCTCCAGCGTTTCTTCGTTGCGGGCCAGGCCCACCACGCTGATCTTGGCCGAGGGCACCAGGTCGAGCACGCCGTCCAGCATGCCGATGCCGGCGCGCAGGATGGGCACCACGGTGACTTTCTTGCCCTTGATCTGCTTGACGTCGATCTTACCGCACCAGCCGTCGATGGTGACGGCTTCCAGCTCGAAATCGCGGGTGGCTTCGTAGGCGAGCAGGCGGGCCAGCTCCTGGGTCAGCTGACGGAACTTCATGGTGCTGGTGTCGGCTTCGCGCAAGAGTCCCAGCTTGTGCTGTACCAGCGGATGATCAACGATGGTGATGTTCAATTTCGGCTCCCTACCTTGGCAAAAAGCTGCTTGCCGGGGGGCAAACAGCTTTCAATACATATGACAGCGGCAGCCGCAAGGCTGCCGTGGATGGTATGGGGCATCATTCTAACGCGGATGGCCTCCAAAACGCAAAAACCGGCCGGAGCCGGGTTGCTGGAAAAGCTTACAGGTCTTTGAGCAGATCCTGCAGTTCGCCGTTCTGGAACATTTCGTACATGATGTCCGAACCGCCGACGAATTCGCCCTTCACGTACAGCTGGGGGATGGTCGGCCAGTTGGAGAAATCCTTGACGCCCTGGCGGATGTCGGGATCGCGCAGCACGTCCACGGTCAGGAAGTTTTCCACGCCACAGGCCTTCAGAATCTGCACCGCGCGCGAGGAAAAGCCGCACTGCGGGAACTGGGCGGAACCCTTCATGAACAGCACCACCGAGTTGTCGGCGACGGTTTGCTGGATATCTTGTTGAATCGACATGTCTTGAATCCTTGCTGTTGGCCGGCGCTATTTCCGCCGGAAATACCCGATCATTTCAATAAGTTATTTTACGTGCGGGCGGCAGGCTGGTCAATTTGGCCGGCCCCGGCCTGCCACTGCGGCAGGAACAGCCGCACCTGGCCCTCGTACAGCGCGCGCCGGGTCACCAGCCGCGACACCGACGCCGCCGCCAGCGCGGTGGCCATCAGCGGGATGATCATGCCGGAGGTGTCGGTCATCTCCATCACGATGACGAAGCCGGTCATCGGCGCCCGCGTCATGCCGGCGAAGAAGCCCACCATGCCCAGCAGCACCACCATGGTTTGCGGCAGGAAAGGCATCAGCTGCGACATATTGAGGCCGAAACCGGCGCCGACGGCCAGCGACGGCGCGAACATGCCGCCGGGCACCGCGCTGATGTGGCTGACGAACATGCTGATCAGCTTCAAGACGCCGTAGTCCTGCAGCGCCGCGCCGTGGCCTTCGATGATGTCGCGGGCGCGGAAGTAGCCGGTGCCGAAGGTGCTGCCGTGGCTGACGATGCCGATCACCGCCAGCGCCAGGCCGCAGCCGGCGGCGAAGCGCACCGGATAGCGGATGCGCCAGCCGTGCAGCGGGCCGGGCAGCCGTTGCGACAGCGCCAGCAGCACGCGGCAGGCGAGGCCGCCGATCAGGCCGCCGACGACGCCGCAGACGGGAATGGCCAGCCAGGCCTGCTTGCTGTCCATCGCCACGTGGACGATGCCGAAGTAGTTGTAGTTGCCGTTGATGGCGAAAGTGGTGAGGCCGGCGACGATCACCGACAACAGGATGGTGGAGCTGGCGCGCATGTCGAAAGTGCGGCCCATTTCCTCGATGGCGAACACGATGCCGGCCAGCGGCGCGTTGAAGGCCGCGGCCACGCCGGCGGCGGCGCCGGCCAGGATGAAGCTGCGCGCGGCGCCGTCGTGGCGCTGCGCGGCCTTGCGGTTGAGAGAGTACTTGATCGCCGCGCCCACCTGGACGATGGGGCCTTCATAGCCGAAGGTGGCGCCGGAGCTGATGCCGATCAGCGTCAGCAGCACCTTGCCGAAGGCGGCTTTCAGCGTGAAGCAGTATTCGCGCAGCTTGTGCATGCGGGGCTCCAGCGCCGCGATGGACTGCGGAATGCCGCCGCCGGCAGAGCTGGGGAAGAAGCGATGCATGATCCAGATCGCCAGCGCCAGGCCGGCCGGGGTGATCAGCAGGCTCCAAAAGGGCGACGCGTCGTAGGCCTTGAAGAACAGGTCGTGCGACCAGTGGCTGCCCTGGGCGAAGACGTAAGCCACCAGGCCGATCAGGATGGCCGCGATCCAGACCGGAACCTGGCGCCGCCATTGCGCGGCGGACAGGTAGAGATAGCGCAGGCGGCGGTTGACGCGCTGGCGCCTGGAACGGCGGGGTAGGTGATCCTGCATCGGGTGGATGGCTCCTGGGCGGCACGGCGTGCCGATTTTTAAATCATTTTTGTCTAATATACTCCGAACCTGCCTCGAATACGAGCGCGGCCCGCTTGCGCTTGGCAAGCGGGCCGCTGCTTACTGCCTTGTTTCGCTTAGGCCGGGCTGCGTTCCAGCACCGCGGCGAAGAAGCCGTCGGTGTTATGCAGATGCGGTTTCAGCTCCAGGTAGTCGCCGCATTGCAGCGGGATCTTCTGCTCGGCCAGCACTTCGTCCACCTTCACCAGCCTGAAGTCGGCATGCTCGGCCAGGAAGGCTTCGACGATGGCCTGGTTCTCCTGCGGCAGCAGGCTGCAGGTGGCGTAGACCAGGCGGCCGCCGCTCTTCACCAGCCGCGCGGCGGAGGCGAGGATGGACGCCTGCTTGGCGTTCAGCTCGGCCACGCTGTCCGGGCTCTGGCGGAATTTCAGGTCCGGGTTGCGGCGCAGGGTGCCGAGGCCGGAGCAGGGCGCGTCCACCAGCACGCGGTCGGCCTTGCCGGCCAGGCGCTTCACCTTGGCGTCGTTCTCGTGAGCCAGCAGCTGCGGGTGCACGTTGGACAGGCCGGAGCGGGCCTGGCGCGGCTTGAAGTTGGCCAGACGCTTCTCGGAAACATCAAACGCGTACAGGCGGCCGCTGGATGACATCTGCGCGCCCAAAAGCAGCGTCTTGCCGCCGGCGCCGGCGCAGAAGTCCACCACCATTTCGCCGCGGCGGGCGCCGGTGATCAGGCCCAGCAACTGGCTGCCCTCGTCCTGCACCTCGAAAGCGCCGGACTTGAACAGCTCGTGCCTGGACAGCGCGGGCTTGTCTTTCAGACGGATGCCCAGCGGCGAGTACGGCGTGGCTTCGCAGGCGATGCCGTCGGCGTTCAGGCGGTCCAGCAGCTCTTCGCGCTTCATCTTCAGGGTGTTGACGCGCAGGTCCAGCGGCGCCATCGACATCAGGCCCTGGCCCAGCGCTTCCACCGCAGCCGGCTCCTGTTCGCCCAGGCGCTCGATCACCCATTGCGGCAGCTCTGCGCGGATCTCCAGGCTGTCTTCCAGCGTCTTGCCCTTGACCGTGCCCAGCCATTCGCGCTCGCCGGCGCTGGTGGCCTCGGACAGTTCCTTGACGTTCAGCTTGTTGAACTTCATCAGCGCCACCAGCGCCAGGCGGCGCGGCGTGGCCTTTTCCGGCGCGATCAGCGCGCGCAGCTGGATCAGGCGGCGCAGCGCGCCGAACGCGGTTTCGGCGATCAGGTGGCGGTCGGCGCTGCCCAGCTTGTTGTGTTCGCGGAAATAGGCGGACAGCACGGCGTCGGCAGGACGGTCGAAGCGGGTCATCTGGCCGATGACGGTTTCCAGGTGTTTCAGTTGGCTATGGCTAATGTGCATTTTTGTTCCGTATCGTCGGTTGCGGCGGCAGTTCCCACTGCCGCTTGCCGTTCACATCCACGCGGATCGCTTTCAGTTCGATCCGCTTGTCCTTGTCGGCGCGGATGATGCGCACCGGCAAGTTGGCGAAATCCGGGGCCAGCCAAAATTCGGTGAAGTCTCCGTCGCCCTGGGCGCGGAACACGATCACGCGCATCTTGCCGGCGCCGGTGTCATAGTCGAAGGCGCCGTTCGGCGCCATCGGGTATTCGTATACCTTCTTGGCGGTGGTGATCTGTATCGGCGCATGGCCCAGATCGCCCCCCTTCAACGCTAGCTGGAAAGCCAGGCTGAACGCGTCCTGCGCGCCGGGCTTCAGCGGCAGCTGCTTGTCTTCGCTGCTGCCGTAGCGCAACAGTCCGGCGCCGTAGTCGAAGCGCGCCGACTCTTTCAGGTCGCCGCCGCGGAACGACTGCATGCTGTCCGGCCGCAGCCCGGACTTGCCTATCGTCCCTAGTGCAAGATAGCGCAGCTTGGGGCCGATGAAAGGGCTGACCGTGATGTCCAGCTGGTAATGGCCCTGGCTTCGCTGCCAGTCCAGGTCGCCGAAGCCGAGCATCGCGTTGTTCCAGTAGCCCTGGTAGCGGATCTTGGCGGCGGCGGGGAATTGCCGCAACGGCGCGTCCGGGTGGATAAGGCCGGCCTTGTCCGCGCCGTTCTCGCGCGGCGCGCTCTCCGCGGCCGGCGCGCTGGACGGCTGTTCCGCCGCTGCTTGCCGCGAGGCTTCCGCCGCGGGTTCGGAACTGGCTTGGGGCGCCGAGGCGGTTTTGGCCGCCGGGGCCGAGGCTGCCGTTTTGGCTTGCTCCGCCGGCTTCGAGGCTTCGCGCTTGCGGGCCGGCTTGGGCTTGGGTTTCGGTTTTGGCTTCGCCGTCTCAGCCGGCTGCAGGCTGACGCCGGCCGCCGCCGGATCGCGCGGCGGCGGCGTCTCGTCCAGCCGCATCGCCTGCATCTTGACGTCTATCTTCTCGAGCTTGGGCTCGTCCGCCGGCGGCGCGCTGATCGCGGGCAGCAAGTCGGAGCCGAGCAACGCGAGGTGCAGCAGCAGAGACAGGACAAGAGCGATCAGCAGCAGACGGCGACGGGTCATTTAGGCCTTGCTTGAGGGTACGGGCGACAGCAGGCTGGCGGCGGCCCCCGGGCCGCTGGCCACCTTGCCGTCCACGACGGCGATCTCGCCGGCGGCGAAGCGGCGCACCGCTTCCGGGTACAGCTGGTGTTCCAGTTTCAGCACGCGCGCGGCCAGGCTGTCCGGCGTGTCGCCGTCCAGCACGCTGACCGCGCCCTGGGCGACGATGGGGCCGTGGTCCAGCTCGGCGGTGACGAAGTGTACCGTGCATCCGGCCAGTTTGCAGCCCATTTCCAATGCCCGCTCATGGGTATGCAGGCCGGGGAAGGCCGGCAGCAGCGACGGGTGGATGTTCAGCATCCGGCCTTCGTAGCGGCGGGTGAAGCCTTCGGTCAGGATGCGCATGAAGCCGGCCAGCACCACCAGATCCGGCGCATGGGCGTCGATGGCCTCGGCCAGCGCGGCGTCGAAGGCCTCGCGGCTGGGGTAGGCCTTGTGGTCCAGCGCCGCCGTGGCGATGCCGCGCTCGGCCGCCCAGGCCAGGCCGGCCGCGTCCGGGCGGTTGGCGATCACCGCCGCGACGCGGGCGCCTGGAATGCCGGCGTCGACTATGGCCTGCATATTGGAGCCGCGGCCGGAAATCAGGATGACGATGTTTTTCATGGCTCTTGTCCGGAATGGCTTGCCATTCCTGTTCGTTGCGATTGCGCTGGCTTGGTTCCATCCGCCCGGCGATAAACGACAAGCGCCGCCGGCAGAGCCAGCGGCGCGCGGTGTGGCGGCGGGTTTCGCCTCAGCCGATCTGGGTCTGGTGCTCGTCGCCCACGCGCTCGCGCACCTGGCCGATGCGGTAGACGGTTTCGCCGGCTTCGCGCAGCAGCGCCATCGCCTGCTCGGCGTGTTCCGGCGCCACCACCACCACCATGCCGATGCCGCAGTTGAAGGTGCGGTACATCTCCTGGATGTCCACATTGCCTTCGCGCTGCAGCCACTGGAACAGCTTGGGCAGCTGCCAGCTGGCGGCGTCGATCTGGGCGACGGTGTTGTCCGGCAGCACGCGCGGCGTGTTCTCGGTGATGCCGCCGCCGGTGATGTGGGCCATGCCCTTGACCGGCAGCGTCTCCATCAGCTTCAGCAGCGGCTTCACGTAGATGCGGGTCGGGGCGATCACCGCGTCGCGCAGCGTCTTGTCGCCGTCGAATGGCGCGTCCAGGTCCGGCTGCGCGCGGTCGATGATCTTGCGCACCAGGCTGTAGCCGTTGGAGTGCACGCCGTTGGAGGCCAGGCCCAGCACAACGTCGCCGGCGGCGATGTTGCGGCCGCTGATCACCTTGCTCTTTTCCACCACGCCGACGGCGAAGCCGGCCAGGTCGTATTCGCCGGCCGGGTACATGCCCGGCATCTCGGCGGTTTCGCCGCCGGTCAGCGCGCAGCCGGCCTGTTCGCAGCCGGCGGCGACGCCCTTGATCACCTCGGTGGCCTGGGCCACGTCCAGCTTGCCGCAGGCGAAGTAGTCGAGGAAGAACAGCGGCTCGGCGCCCTGCACCAGGATGTCGTTGACGCTCATCGCCACCAGATCGATGCCGACGGTGTCATGGCGGTTCCAGTCGAAAGCCAGCTTGAGCTTGGTGCCCACGCCGTCGGTGCCGGAAACCAGCACCGGCTCCTTGTACTTCTTGGAGATTTCCACCAGTGCGCCGAAACCGCCGATGCCGCCGAGGACTTCCGGGCGCATGGTGCGCTTGGCAAAAGGCTTGATGTTTTCGACCAGCGCGTCGCCGGCGTCGATGTCTACGCCGGCATCACGGTAACTGAGGGACGTGGTGTTCAAGATGATCTCGCTTTCTGCAAACTTGAAATATTTTTACATCAAGCTTTCGCCGGTGCGAAAGCACTGTATTTTAACTGAAAATCGGCAAAAAGGCTGATGCGGCGGACAGGCTTTTTCCTTTGCGGCCTCGATTTGCCGATGTCATCAATCTTGTCCGGGAAAATGGCGGTTCCAACGGCGGGCCGTATCGTCGTAAAATCGTATTCATTGATGTCAGCACGCAACGCAGCACCGCAAACTTTGGACCAGCTCGTACTCGATCTCACGCCCACGCCGCTGCCGGCCTTCGACAACTTCCTGGCCGAGCGCAACCGTGAAGTGATCACCGCACTGACCGCCACCGAAGGCGAACGCTTCATATATCTGTGGGGCGAGCCCGGTTGCGGCAAAACCCATCTGCTGCAGGCCTGGATCGCCCACGCCGAGCGGCTGGGCCGCGCCGCCATCTATCTGGACGGCAAGGGCGACCACTTGCCGGACTTCGCGCGCGAAGCCAGCTTCATCGCGGTGGACCACGTCGACGACCTGGCGCCGGACGACCAGATCATGCTGTTCTCCTTCTACAACTCCTTGAAGGAGGGCGGGGAGGGGCGGCTCTTGATGGCCGGGCGCAAGCCGCCGGTGGCGCTGTCGGTGCGCGACGATCTGCGCACCCGCCTGGGCTGGGGCCTGGTGCTGGAGGTGAAAGCCTTGTCCGACGACGACAAGCTAGCCGCCTTGCGCAGCCACGCCGCCAACCGCCAGCTGTCGATACCCGACGACGTCTACCGCTACCTGCTCACCCACTGGAGGCGCGACCTGACCAGCCTGATCTCGATGATAGACATGCTGGATCGCTATTCGCTGGCGCTGAGGCGCCCGATCACCGTGCCGCTGGTGAAAAACGTTTTGCAAACCGCCACCCCGGAATCATGACGACAGCCACCCCCGCCAAACGCAGGCTCGCCCTGTTCGACCTCGACCACACTCTGATCGCCGGCGACTCCGATTTCGAATGGCCGCGCTTCCTGATCAAGCGCGGCATTCTGGACGCCGCCCAGTACGACGAGCGCAACAGCTATTTCTACCGCCAGTACCAGAACGGCACGCTGGACATGAACGAGTACCTGGCGTTCATCCTGGCGCCGCTGACGCGCTTTTCGCGCCATCAGCTGGATGAGCTGCACGCCGATTACCTGGAAAACCACATCAAGCCGCTGATCCCCAACAAGGCGCGCGAGCGCCTGGCCGCCCACCGCGCCGAGGGCGACCAGATCGTCATCATCACCGCGACCAACCGCTTCATCACCGGGCCGATCGCCCGCGAGCTGGGCGTCGAGCACCTGATCGCGATCGAGCTGGAGCAGGACGATGACGGCAACTACACCGGCCGCCCGACCGGCGTATTGAGCTTCAAGGAAGGCAAGATCACCCGCATCGAGCAGTGGCTGGCGGAGCGCGGCGAGAGCTGGGACAGCTATGCCGAGAGTTTCTTCTACAGCGACTCGCACAACGACCTGCCGCTGATGAAGCTGGTGGACAATCCGGTGGCGGTGGATGCCGACGACAAGCTGCGGGCTTACGCCGAGGAGCATGGCTGGCCGGTGATTTCTTTAAGAGACTGACCGCGTCGGACAAGACGCCCGATGCCGCGTGGCTTCAGGCGTCTTGTCAGTCGCGTATCTCGAGTTTTAACAGCCTGCCGCCTTCGTGGCAGGCTGTTTTCCTATCGGCAGAAAGGAACGCATGATGGACGCCCTGCAGGATTTTCTGCGCCGCGCCGAGGCGGTGCTGTCCCGGCTGGAACCGATGCTGCCGCCGCCGCGGCGCGAGCCGGATTGGAGCGCGCAAGCCTTCCGCTGGCACCGCCAGGGGCTGGCCGGCTGGCTGGAAGCGGTGCATGAGCCGCATTCGGTGGAGATGGGCCGGCTGGCCAGCGTGGACGCCCAGCGCGAGCAGCTGCTGGCCAATACCCGCCAGTTCATCGAAGGCCTGCCGGCCAACAATGTGCTGCTGACCGGCGCGCGCGGAACCGGCAAGTCGTCGCTGGTGAAGGCGCTGCTGCCCGAGTTCGGCCGCGACGGCCTGCGCCTGATCGAGATCGACCGCGAGCATCTGGCCGACCTGCCGCAACTGGTGGAGCTGCTGGCCGGGCGGCGGGAGCGTTTCATCCTGTTTTGCGACGACCTGTCGTTCGAGAACGGCGACGCCGGCTACAAGGCGCTGAAGAGCGCGCTGGACGGCGGCCTCTCGCGCCGCTGCGACAATCTGCTGGTGTACGCGACATCCAACCGCCGCCACTTGCTGCCGGAGCAGATGAGCGAGAACCGCGAGGGCTGGATGCATGACGGCGAGATCCACCCCGGCGAGGCGGTGGAGGAGAAGGTGTCGCTGTCCGACCGTTTCGGCCTGTGGCTGTCGTTCTACCCGTTCGACCAGGATGCCTACCTGGCGGCGGTCAAGGCATGGCTGGGCCATTTCGGCCTGAAATGCGGCGACAAGGCCGAACGCGCGGCGCTGCAATGGAGCTTGTCGCGCGGCAGCCGCTCCGGCCGGGTGGCCTGGCAGTTCGCCTGCCATTGGGCCGGCAGCCAGAAGCTGGCCAAGCAGGCCGGCAGGAAATGACCCGGGCGGCATGCGCCCATACACAGATTGAAGACATGACGAGCGACAAAATCATAGAGGTGGTGGCCGGCGCGCTGATGCGGCCGGACGGCAGTTTCATGCTGGGCAGCCGCCCCGAGGGCAAGCCTTACGCCGGTTACTGGGAGTTTCCCGGCGGCAAGGTGGAGCCGGGCGAAACGCCGCTGGAGGCATTGAAGCGCGAGTTTCACGAGGAAATGGGCATCATCGTCACCGCCGCGACGCCGTGGCTGACCAAGATCCACCATTACGAGCACGCCTCGGTCCACCTGCGCTTTTTCCGCATCTGGGACTGGCAGGGCGAGCCGCAGCCGCGCGAGGCGCAGTCCTTCGCCTGGCAGCGGCCGGGCCGCTACACGGTGGGGCCGATGTTGCCTGCCAACGGGCCGATATTGAAATCGCTGGAGCTGCCGGCCTGCTATGCGATCACCTGCGCCGCCGAGATCGGCGTCGAGGCGCAGCTGGCGCGGCTGGCCGAGCGCGAATGGGGCATGGTGCAGGTGCGCGAGCATCAGATGGGGCGCGAGCAACTGGCCGATTTCGTCGCCCGCGCCGCCGCCATCGTCCGTCCGCGCGGCGGCAAGCTGGTGGTCAACGCCGATCCGGCCTGGCTCGCCGGCTGGCCGGTGGACGGCGTGCATCTGACCGGCGCGCGCCTGGCCGCGCTGACGGAGCGGCCGGCGTTCGACTGGGTAGGCGCGTCGATACACGGCGCGGACGAGTTGGCGCGCGCCGGCGAGCTGGGGCTCGACTACGCGCTGTTGAGCCCGGTGGCGCCCACCGTCACGCATCCCGGCGCGGCGCTGCTGGGCTGGGACGGTTTCGCCGCCTGCCTGGCCGACGGGGTGCCGCTGCCGGTGTACGCCCTGGGCGGCATGAGCGTCGAGGATCTGGATCTGGCCCGCCTGCGCGGCGCCCACGGCGTGGCGCTGATGCGGGGGGCGTGGCGATGACGGCCAAGCAGCGCAAGCTGCTGATCCTGGGCGCGGCTTTGCTGGCCTTCGGCGCCGTAAAATTCGGCCTGATCTACTATTGGTATCTGCATAACAGGCAGCCGGCCGCGCCGGCGGCGCGGACCTTGTCATGCGACATCGAGCGCGGCGCCTGCGCGCTGCCGGGCGGCGGCGCGCTGCGTTTTTCCGCCCGGCCGTCCCACGGCCAGCCCTTCGAGATCCGGCTGGACGGGGTGGCGGCGGAGGCGGCGGAGGCGGCGCCGACCGCCGACTTCACGATGCCGGACATGGACATGGGCTTCAACCGCTATACCTTCGTTCGCGACGGCGAGGGATGGAAGGCCAGGGCGATCCTGCCGATGTGCGTCAGCGGCAGCCGCGACTGGCAGGTGGAGGTGAAGGCGGGCCAGGCGGCGTATCTGCTGCCGTTCCGCGTGCGCTGAAGGAGTTGGCCGGTCCAATGAAAAAAGCTCCCTTTCGGGAGCTTTTTCGCGCCTGGGGCGGTTTACTTGGCGGCGGAGGCTGCCTTGTGTTTTTGATGCGCGGCGCCGGAGGCGTGTTTCTTGTGCGCTTTTTTCTTGTGGTGCTTCTTGTGCTCGGCCTTGTGTTCCATTTTCTTCTCGGCGGCCGGGGCGGAAGCGGCCGGCGCGGCGAAGGCGGAAGTGGCGAAAGCGGCAGCGATCAGAGCGGTCAGCAGTTTTTTCATGGTATTCACCTTCCAGGAAGTCGCTTATTGGTATTGGAAAGCCAAGCTATGGCGCCGGGCGGGAGCCCGGCCTTGCTATGAGCCGCGCCGGCTGGCGAAGTTCATCCCATTATGCTGACGGATGCGTAATTTATTGTAAATGGCATATGGGCCAGTCGGTCAGCCCAGCCAGTAGCTCAGCGCCACGCCGGCGAACACCGCCGCGCCGACGCGGTTGTTGTCGAGAAAGGCTTTGAAGCACTTGGCGCGGTCGCGGTCCTTGATCTCGCGGTATTGCTGCGCGATCAGGCCGACGGCGGCGGCGAGGCCCAGGTAGTAGGGCCAGGCCAGCTCCAGGTGGACGCCGATGCCGCACATCAGGGCCAGGAAGGCGGCGTGGCACAGCATCACGCCCGCGACGTCGTAGTCGCCCATGGTGATGGCCGAGGTCTTGATGCCGATCTTCAGGTCGTCCGGCTTGTCGGCGATGGCGTAGGCGGTGTCGTAGGCCACCACCCAGAACAGATTGGCCAGCAGCAGCAGCCAGGCGAGCAGCGGCACCTCGCCGGTTTCGGCGGCGAAGCCCATCGGGATGCCGAAGGAGAACGCCACGCCCAGATAGGCCTGCGGCATCGGGAAGAAGCGCTTGGTGAACGGATAGCTGGCCGCGATCAGCACCGCCGGCACGCTCAGGAGCTTGGTCAGATCGTTCAGCGGCAGCACCAGCAGGAAAGACAGGATGGCCAGCAGGGCGGCCAGCAGCAGCGCCTCCTTCTTGCTGACCGCGCCGCGGGCGAACGGGCGCTGGCTGGTGCGCGCGACGTGGGCGTCGTAGTCGCGGTCGGCGTAATCGTTGATCACGCAGCCGGCCGAGCGCATCAGGAAAGTGCCCAGGCAGAAGATGGCGATGATGGACAGGTGGGGCGCGCCATGGGTGGCGATCCACAGCGCCCACAGCGTCGGCCACAGCAGCAGCAGGGTGCCGATAGGCTTGTCCCAGCGCATCAGCTGCCGGTAGTTTTCGTAGCGGTCGCGGACGGCGGCGATCGAGATCACAGGAAATCCTCCAAGGCGGGCAGGAACAGCTCGGTCAGCAGCAACGGCGAGCCGCCCAGCAGGAATCGGCAGCGGCGAGCCGGATAGCCGGCCGCCGGCTGGACCCGGCCGGCGGCGGCGGCCAGCGGATGGCCGTCGGCCAGCCGCGCGTAGCGCAGCGGCTCGCGGACGAGCTCGGGCAGTTCGCCGAACAGCGTCAGGCCCAGGGAGCGGCTGCCGCGCCGCAGCACCGGCAGCCAGGCCGGGCAGTCGGGACGGGCGGCGCTGCGGGCGAACACCACCGGCGAGCCATCCAGGGTCAGCAGCACGTGGCGGGCGTATACCGGCTCGCCTTCTGCCAGATCCAGCGCTTCGGCCTCGTCGGCCTGGACGCGGTCCTCGCCCTGGCTCAGCACGGCCACCGCGAAGCGGCGGCCGCCGGCCTGCAGCCGCAGGCTCAGCGAGGCGGGCTCGGTCAGGCAGTCCAGAAGGGAGTCGGACAGGGCGGGGGGCGCGGCGCGCCACAGGGCATCGTTTACCATGGCGCGCATTATGCCAAAAGCCGCGGGGGCTTGTCGCCTGCGGCGGTACCCGGCGCGCAGACTTGCCGTTATCATGCTGGCAGCGCGTTGGACGGGAGGGCATATGCTGGATCTGCTGTTGTGGCTGCTGGGCTACCAGCTGGCCGGAGAGGCGCTGGTGCGCTGGATGGGCTGGCCGATGCCGGGCCCGGTGATGGGCTTGCTGCTGCTGTTCGCCACATTGTGGCTGCGCCGCTCGGCGCCGGAGACCTTGCAGCGCGAGACGCCGCGTTTCCTTGGCCACATGTCGCTGCTGTTCATCCCGGCCGGCGGCGCGCTGCTGGCCTACGCGCCGATGCTGCGCGCGCACGGCTGGCAGCTGGCGCTGATCATGCTGGCGTCCTCGCTGGCCACGCTGTTGGCCACCGGGCTGGTCCTGAAACTGCTGCTGCGCGGGAGGCGGCATTGACGGCGGCCTGGCTGGATTCGCCGCTGACCGGCGTGTTCGTCACCTTGCTGGCCTACCGGCTGGGGGGGGGGGGGGGGGGCCCCCGCCCC
>NZ_JBUPWA010000001.1:1896307-1936676 GCF_055181315.1 Chromobacterium sp. Ag138 | reverse complement strand
CCCCCCCCCCCCCCCCCCCGCGGCCACGGCCATCCGTTGGCCAATCCGGTGCTGCTGGGCGTGCTGTTGGTGCTGGCCTGGCTGCTGCTGAGCGGCAGCAGCTATCAGCAATACATGAACGGCGCCCGTTTCATCCAGTTGCTGCTGGGACCGGCGACGGTGGCGCTGGCGGTGCCCTTGTACGGCAATCTGGCGCGCTTGAAGAAAGCGGCGTTTCCCTTGCTGGCCAGCATCGCCGCGGGCGGCCTGGCCGGCATGATCAGCGCCGCCGGCCTGGGCTGGTGGCTGGGATTCGATCAGCCGGTGCTGGTGGCGCTGGCCACCCGCGCGGTGACCACGCCGATCGCGATGAGCCTGGCCGGCGGCCTGGGGGGCTCGCCCGAGCTGGCGGCGATGTTCGTCATCGTGTCGGGCATCGTCGGCGCGGTGATGGCCCCGCCGCTGTTCAAGCTGCTGGGCTGGGACGACGACATGCTGCTGGGGGTGGCCACCGGCGTTTCCGCGCACGGCATCGGCACCGCCCGGCTGTTCCAGCTGTCCGAGACCGCCGGCGCTTTCGCCGGGCTGGCGATGGGGCTGAACGGCGTGTTCACCGCGCTGGCGCTGCCATGGCTGGTGCGGGCGCTCGGGCTCGGTTAGCATGCGGGGGCGCGCAGGGTCCGGCATCGTGACAGACCGGCGCGCAGTCATAAGGAGAACGATATGGATCTGATTTTGTGGCGCCACGCCGAGGCCGAGGACGGCGTCGACGATCTGGCGCGCGCGCTGACCCGGCGCGGACAGCAGCAGGCCAGCCGCATGGCGTCCTGGCTGCGGGACAGGCTGCCGGACGATTACCTGCTGCTGGCGTCGGAAGCGAAGCGCTCGCAGCAGACGGCCGCCTATCTGGCCAAGAGCTACGAGGTGATGCCGGAACTGAACCCCGGCGCGAGCGTGGACGAGGTATTGCAGGCGGTAGGCTGGCCCGAGGCGGGACGCACGGTGGTGCTGGCCGGCCATCAGCCCTATATCGGCTGGCTGGCGGCGCAGCTGCTGTCTGAGCAGCAGCAGATGTGGAGCGTGAAGAAGGGCTCGGTATGGTGGCTGAACCGCCGCGAGCGCGGCGGCTATGAGCAGGTCAGGCTGAAACTGATGTTGACGCCGGGGATGCTCGAGCCGTGAACCCCGAACCTTGCCCCAGTCCCTGTCCGACGCCCCGCTTTGCCGGGGCGTCGTCTTTCGCGCCGCGGCCTACGCGGTTTGCGCCAGTTGTTCCCTCAGTTCCAGGCTGACTTGCACCATCGCCGTCAGCGCGGCGTCCACCTCCGGCCAGCCGCGGGTCTTCAGGCCGCAGTCCGGATTCACCCACAGCCTCTCGGCCGGAATCACCTTCAGCGCCTTGTCCAGCAGCGTGCGGATTTCGCCGGCGGACGGCACGCGCGGACTGTGGATGTCGTAGACGCCGGGCCCGATGGCGTTGGGATAGCGGAAGCGGCCGAAGTCGGCGAGCAGCTCCATGTCTGAGCGCGAGGTTTCGATGGTGATCACGTCGGCGTCCAGCGCGGCGATGGCCGGCAGGATGTCGCCGAATTCCGAGTAGCACATATGGGTGTGGATCTGCGTCGCGTCGTCCACCCCGCGGCAGGACAGGCGGAAGGCCTCGCCGGCCCAGGCCAGGTAGCCGTCGCGGTCGGCGCGCCGCAGCGGCAGGCCTTCGCGTATCGCCGGTTCGTCGATCTGGATCACGCGGATGCCGGCGGTCTCGAGATCCCGAACCTCGTCGTTCAACGCCAGCGCGATCTGGCGGCAGACTTCGCTCCTGGGCAGATCGTCGCGCACGAAGCTCCACTGCAGGATGGTGACCGGGCCGGTCAGCATGCCCTTCACCGGCTTGGCGGTCAGGCTTTGAGCGTAGCGCGCCCAGTCCACGGTCATCGGCCGGGGCCGCGACACGTCGCCGAAGATGATGGGCGGCTTCACGCAGCGGCTGCCGTAGCTTTGCACCCAGCCGCCGGCGGTGAAGGCGAAGCCGGCCAGCTGCTCGCCGAAGTATTCCACCATGTCGTTGCGCTCGGCCTCGCCGTGCACCAGCACGTCCAGCCCCAGCGCCTCCTGGCGGCGGATCGCCAGCTCGATTTCCTTCTCCATCGCCTGTTGGTAGTCGGCGGCGGATAGCTCGCCCTTCTTGAACGCGGCGCGGCTGGCTCGGATGGCAGGCGTCTGCGGGAAGGAGCCGATGGTGGTGGTGGGCAGCGGCGGCAGTTGCAGCCAGGCTTGCTGCCGCTCGGCGCGGACCGGGTAGGGGCTGGCGCGGCGGTCGGCGTTCGCCGGCAGCGCCGCCAGCCGCCCGGCCACCGCCGGATTGTGGATGCGCGGGCTGTCTTGGCGCTGCGCGCGGGCGAAATCGCTGCCGGCCAGCTCGTCCGAGATGGCGGCGCGTCCTTGCTCCAGCCCGCGTTTCAGCGTTTTCAGCTCGTTCAGCTTCTGCACGGCGAAGGCCAGCCAGGTTTTCAATTCGGGATCGAGCGCGGTTTCCGCGGCGGCGTCGAAAGGGCTGTGCAGCAGCGAGCAGCTGGGGGCCAGCCACAGCCGGCCTCCCAATGTGTCCGCCAGCGGCAGCAGGCGGGCGAG
This sequence comes from Chromobacterium sp. Ag138, assembly GCF_055181315.1. Lineage (NCBI taxonomy): Bacteria > Pseudomonadati > Pseudomonadota > Betaproteobacteria > Neisseriales > Chromobacteriaceae > Chromobacterium > Chromobacterium sp. Ag138. Next base: position 1,934,066 of record NZ_JBUPWA010000001.1, on the reverse strand, counting down.
CAGGGCGGACAGGTCGGCGCGCCAGATGTTGCGGCCGTCTATGATGCCCGCGGACAACACCTTGTCGGCCGGATAGTCCGCCAGGAAGGCGGCAATCTGCTCCGGCGCCCGGACCAGGTCAAGGTGCAGGCCGGCCACCGGCAGCGACTTCAGCAGCGCCGCGTGCGCGGACACGTCGCCGAAGTAAGTGGCCAGCAGCAGCTTGGGCGCGGATGGGCTCAATTGCGCGTAGACCGGCGCGAAGGCGTCCAGCCATTCCGGCTCCAGGTCCAGCGCCAGGATGGGTTCGTCGATCTGCGCCCATTCCGCGCCCTCGGCGCGCAGCGCGGCCAGCAGTTCGCGGTAGGCGGCCACCAGGCCGGGCAGCAGCGACAGCTTGTCGAAAGGCTCGCCCTTGGCCTTGCCCAGCCACAACAGGCTGAGCGGCCCCAGCAGCGCGGGCTTGGCGGCCACGCCCAGCGCGCGGGCTTCGCGGATCTGGGACAGCAGGCGCTCGGGCTGGGCGGCGAAGGCGGTGTCGGCCTGCCATTCCGGCACCAGGTAGTGGTAGTTGGTGTCGAACCACTTGGTCATTTCCAGCGCCGGCTGGGCGGCGTTGCCGCGCGCCAGTTCGAAATATTGCGCGGTGGTGAGCGTGGCCGCGTCGAATCCGAAGCGCGCCGGCGCGGCGCCGACCAGCAGCTGGGCGTCCAGCACGTGGTCGTACAGCGAGAAATCGCCGACCGGGCTCAGCTCGACGCCGGCGCCTTTCTGCAGCAGCCAGTGTTTCTGGCGCAGCTCCTTCGCGCCCTGCAGCAGCGAGGCTTCGTCCAGCTCGCCCTTCCAATGGTTTTCCAGCAGGGTTTTCAGCTCGCGCTTGGCGCCGACGCGGGGGAAGCCGAGCAGGTGGGTGGGGTGGCTCATGCGTGCGTTCCTGTTTTGTCTTGTCGTGATGGAACAAGCATCTGTCATTGCGGTGTATGATTCAAACTCATTATTTTGCTGTTCAACATGAATGGAATCGATGATGAGCGTGCTGGAGCTGAGGCATTTGAAGAGCCTGCTGGCATTGGCGGAGACCGGCAGCGTGTCGCAGGCGGCGCAGCGGGTGTTCCTGACGCAATCGGCGCTGTCGCATCAGCTCAAGCAGCTGGAGGCGGCGTACGGCCTGACGTTGTTCGAGCGCAAGACCCAGCCCTTGCGCTTCACGCCCTCCGGCGAGCGGCTGCTGCGGCTGGCGCGGGAGCTGCTGGCCCAGGTGGCGGCGGCGGAGCGCGATCTGGCGCGCATCCGCCAGGGCGAGGCCGGCGAGGCGCGGGTGGCGGTGGAGTGCCATACCTGCTTCGACTGGCTGATGCCGGCGATGGACCAGTTCCGGCGCAACTGGCCGGCGGTGGAGCTGGACATCGTGTCCGGCTTTCACGCCGATCCCGTCGGCCTGTTGCTCAGCGACCGCGCCGATCTCGCCATCGTGTCCGAGGCGGAGCCGCAGGCGGGCATCGTCCATTTGCCGCTGTTTTCCTATGAAATGGTGGGCATCGCCGCGCGCGAGCATCCATTGGCGGCGAAAGAGGCATGGCGGGCGGAGGATTTCGCCGCCGAGACGCTGATCCATTATCCGGTGGCGGACGAGATGCTGGACCTGCTGCGCAAGCTGCTGCTGCCGGCCGGCGTCAACCCGGCGCGGCGCACCGCCGAGCTGACCATCGCCATCATCCAGCTGGTGGCCAGCCGGCGCGGGGTGGCGGTGCTGCCGTACTGGGCGGTGCAACCCTATCTGGAGCGCGACTACGTGGTGGCCCGCCAGGTGGGGGAGGAGAAGCTGCGCAGCGAGCTGTACGCGGCGCTGCGCGAGGGCGACGCCGATCGCGCCTATTTGCAGGATTTCGTGCAGACGGTGCGGGACAGCAGCTTCGCGACTCTGCCCGGCCTATCGCGGCTGGAGGCCTGAGCGGGCGGTTTCGGCCCGCAGCATGGACAGCAAGGCATCCAGCCGCTGCCGGCATTGCGGGCGCAGCCGGCGGCTGTTGGACGCCATCGCGGCGGCGCCGCCTATGTCCCGCACCGCTTGCTGGAACGGCGCCCAGCCGGCCAGCAGCCACGCCGGCTGCGGCGAAGAGGCCAGGCAGGCCGCCGCCGCGGGCGCGCCGGCGCCGCACAATTCGCGCAGCCGGCCGTTGGCCCGCGCCAGAATGTCTTTTTCCGTCTCCGCCATTTCCACTTTCTCCAGCCGCAGCAGATAGATGCGGGCGGCCAGCCAATCGGCCTCGTCGCTCAGACGGGGCGGCGTCGGCTTGGCGCGCGGGCGGCGTGCGGCCAGCAGCATCGCCAGCGTGCGGATCTCCGGCAGCATCGATTCCAGCAGCCAGCCGGCCAGCGGATGGCGGGCAAGGTCCAGGCTTCGGCCCAGGCATTCGCCGTCGCGGACCAGGGCGATGGGTTTCAGCTCGGCGCGCCGCGGTTCCGGGATCGTCAGGATGCCGATATGGTTTTCAAATGGTCTGTTTCCTGTTGGCGACATGGCGGAGCTGCGCGGGAGGCCGCGTCCTGGTTGGATTATGGTTTGATCGGCATCAATGACATACGGAAATAAACAATTAACTTATTCCCATAATGAATATTTCGTTTGACTTCGGCGGGCATTGTTGCGCACCATATATTTGAAATCAATATATTTTTATGAATTTAAATTATATGAGAGAGGAATCGATGTCGGCCAGGCAACTGGATGTCGGCGAGTTGATCAATCGCGAGCGCTTTTCCGCGCGGCAATGGCGCATCCTGATCCTTTGCTTCCTGATCGTGCTGTGCGACGGCTTCGATACCGCCGCCATCGGCTACATCGCGCCGGCCGTGATCCGCGACTGGGGCGTGGCGCGCACCCAGCTGGGGCCGGTGATGAGCGCCGCGCTGTGGGGGCTGGCCGCCGGCGCGCTGCTGGCGGGGCCGCTGGCCGACCGGATCGGCCGCAAGCGCGTGCTGCTGGGGGCGGTGTCGCTGTTCGGCGCGATGAGCGTCGCGGCGGCCGGCGCCGCCGACCTGTCGGCGCTGGCCTGGCTGCGCTTCGCCACCGGCCTGGGCCTGGGGGCGGCGATGGCCAACGCGGTGACGCTGATGTCGGAATATTCGCCGGAGCCGCGACGGGCCTTCATCGTCAGCGCCATGTTCTGCGGCTTTCCGCTGGGCGCGGCCTGCGGCGGGCTGCTGGCTTCATGGCTGGTGCCGCATGCCGGCTGGCGCAGCGTGCTGCTGCTGGGCGGCGTCGCGCCCTTGCTGCTGCTGCCGGCGATGTGGCTGCTGCTGCCGGAGTCGCTGCGCTTCCTGCTGCTGCGCGGCGGCGACGGCGAGGCTCGCCGCATCCTGAAACGGCTGTTGCCCGGCGCGCGGCTGAACGACGGCGACAGGCTGGTGCTGCGCGAGGCAGACCGGACGCCCGGCTTGCGGCTGGTCTGGTCCGCCGATTACCGGACCGGCACGCTGCTGCTGGCGGCGGCCTATTTCATGGGCCTGCTGATCTTCTACCTGCTGACCAGCTGGCTGCCCATCCTGATCAGCGACAGCGGCATGGATCTGCGGCAGGCGGCGCTGCTGACCGCGCTGTTCCCGTTCGGCGGCCTGCTGGGCAGCACGCTGACCGGCTGGCTGATGGACCGCTACGACGCGCACCGGGTGTTGGCGCTGGCCTATCTGTTGACCGGCGCGCTGGTGTTCTGCATCGGCCAGGCGCTGGACAACCACGGCTTGCTGGCATTGGCCATCTGTCTGGCCGGCATCGCGATGAACGGCGCGCAGGCGTCGATGCCGTCGCTGGCGGCCGCCTACTATCCGACCGCGGGCCGGGCCAGCGGCGTGGCGTGGATGATGGGAATAGGCCGCTTCGGCGGCATCGCCGGCGCCTTGCTGGGCGCGACGCTGCTGAAGCTCCACTTGAGCCTGCCGCTGTTCTTCGCCCTGCTGTCTCTGCCCGCGCTGCTGGCCGCCGCGGCCTTGCTGTTCAAGCGGCGCGCCGCCGCCCTCGGCAGGAGGGCATGGGCATGAGCGGGAAAACGATAGCCGGCGTGCTGGAAACGGTGCGCCGCCAGGCCCTGCCGGCCGACGACCGCGAGTACTGCGTCGCCCTGCACGACTATGTGCGCGATCAGGTGCGCTTCGGCTTCACCACCGGTTTCGAAAGCGTGACGCCGGAGCAGACGCTTGCGCTGGGGCGGGGGCATTGCAACGCCCAGGCCGACCTGCTGTGCGCGCTGCTGCGCGGCGCCGGCTTCGAGGCCGGCCTGCGCTTCGTCGCCCTGGACAAGCGCATCCTGCGCCACGCGGTGCCGGCGCCGGTGCTGTTCTGCTTGCCGCCCAAGCTGTTCCACGCAGTCACCCAGGTTCGGCTGGGCGGCCAGAAGCTCAATATCGACAGCTATATCTTCGACCGCTCGGGGTTTCGCCAGCAGCGGGCGCGCTTGCGCGCGGCCGGTCTGGAGCGCGGCTTCGGCCTGGGGCAGGGCGCGGTCTGCGATTGGAACGGCCGCGGCGACGCGTTTTCCCAGGCGGAGCCGGGAAATCTCGCGCCGGACAACCCCCGGTTTTCCACGCTGGCCGAGGCCGTGGCCAGCCGAGCCGGCAACAACACCCTGCTTGGCATCCATTTCAACCAGTGGCTGGCCTGCGTGCCGACGCCGCTGCGCCGCGTCAGCGAGCGCTATCTGAACAGCCGCCTGGGGCCCGCCATGACTTAGCGGCCGCTGCGGCGTCGTGGCCGGCCCGCGCGGCCGGCGTCTGATTGCAAGTTCAACGAGGAAACCAATCATGTTGCCTGTAGCAAGGATTGCTCGCGTCGTCGAGCAGGCGTCGCTGCGTCCGTTCTATCCGCGCCATTGGGGCGCGGAGCGCAGCCAGATCATGCAATGGCTGCGCGACGGCGAGTATCACCGGGTGCCGGTGATCCGCAAGCAGGATCTGTCCAATCACTGGGACGAATTGATGGAGTACGGCGACTTCACCGACGTCGTCAGCTCTTCGGGCACCACCGGCCGGCCGGTGGAGCTGCCGGTGCATCGGCTGCAGGAGATGGTGTGGGTGGACTGCGTGGCGCGGGTGCTGACCGAGCTGGGCGCGAAGCCCGGCGACCGCATGCTGCACCTGCTCAGCAACAACGACATGTTCACGCTGGGGCCGCTGGTGCTGCAGGCGGCCAAGAAAGTGGGGCTGGGGCCGTTCCGCTGCTCGCCGCAGCGCACGCGGCGCATTCTGGACGTGGTGCATTACCACCAGCCGGCCTTCGTGGTCGGCAATCCGGTGGTGATGCTGGAGCTGGCGCAGACCATGGGCGCGGACTTCCCGGCGCCGGAGTGCCTGCCTGACTACGCCTATTTCGGCGCCTGCGGCGCTTTCGACGCCGACAACCGGCCGACGCCGGTGGCGCGGAAGGTGATGGAGTTGTGGGGGCTGAAGGACGCGCTCAACGAATACGGCTGCAGCGAACTGGGCTCGGTCGGCCACGAGTGCCTGCAGCACCGCGGCTTCCACATCAACGACGACGCGGTGCACGTCGAGCTGATCGATCCCGAAACCGGGCTGCCGGCCGCACCGGGCCAGCCGGGCGAGGTGGTGGTCACTTCGCTGACCTTGCCGCGCGGCTTCATCGCGGTGCGCTACGGCACCGGCGACATCGCCAGCTGGCTGGACGACAGCCCCTGCGACTGCGGCCGCCGCAGCCCGCGGCTGGGCGCCATCATCGGTCGGGTCGATCACCAGCTGAAGATCCAGGGCCAGACCGTTTACCCGGATCTGATCTTCGACGTGCTCGGCCGGGTGGACGGGATAGACAACGAACTGGTGGTCCGTTGTCCGGACGAGCAGGGCGGCCAGCGGGTAGAGGTATGGCTGTCGGCCGCGATGGGGGAAGGCGCGCAGATCGTCCGCCGGGTGGGCGAGATGTTGCTGCAGCGGCTGGCGGTGGCGCCTTGCCTGCGCCTGGTGCCATCGGAGCTGATCCAGCAGCTGAAGCAGGACAAGATGGCCAGCGGCAACGGCGTCAAAGTGCCGCGCTTCATCGACCTGCCGCTACCTGTGCATGCCTATCTGTGAGGGATTTTCCATGACGCCATTGCTGCCGGCGCCGGGCCTGCTGCCCGGCCTGAGCCTGAAGCTCGAATACCTGAATCCTTCGTTGTCGATCAAGCATCGCTCGCTGCCCAAGACGCTGCTGGAACGCGCGCGCGCCGGACGGATATGCCGCGACGCGACGCTGGTGATCATGACCGCCGGCAGCGCCGGCGTCAGCGTCGCCTGGGCGGCCAGCCAGATAGGCTGCAAGGCGCTGCTGCTGATGCCGGACGGCGCGCCGGACAGCGTGGTCAATTACGCGCGCTGGCTGGGCGCCGAAGTGGAGCGCCGTCCGCATCCGCAGTTGCAGGAGCTGCTGGACGCGCATCGCGGCATGCCGGGCAGCCATGTGGTCGAGCAATTGAGCGACCCGGAATTGATCGGCCATTACCGGGCGGTGGGGGAGGAGCTGCTGCGCCAGGCGCCCGGGCTGGCGGCGGTGACGGTGTCGGCCGGCACCTGCGCGTCGCTGATGGGCATCGCCGAAGCGCTGGCGCCGGCCGGCGTGCCGGTCTACGCGGTGGAGCCGGCGGAGGCGGCGGTGCTGTCGGGCGAGCCGTGGCGGCCGCACAATATTCCGGGCCTGGCGCCGCCGGCGCCGACGCGGCTGTTCCGGCGCGAGGCGGTGGCCGGCATCGTACCGGTGGCGTCGGCGCTGGCCTGGAGCACGGCGCGCGAGGCGCTGGCCGCCTGCGGCGAGCCGGTGGGGCCGTCGTCCGGCGCGGCGATCGCCGCCGCCCGCATGCTGCGCGGCCGCGGCGTGGACGGCGATATCGCCGCGGTCTGTTCCTCGCACATGGTCACCAGCCTGTGAGGCTGCATCAGGCCAGCGCCGGGATAATCCGCCTGCCGCCGCCTCTGCCGGACGCCGGGCTGGCGCGGCCGGCCATCGAGATTCCCTGGCGCGAGGCGTGGCCGGTGGCGCCGGAGGAGATCTGCGCCTGCAGCCGCGAGGCGCTGGTCCACCATGGGTACATGACCGGCGCGCTGCAGGCCAGCCGCGGCTGCGCGCTGCGCATCCGCCGGCTGTGGCAGCGGCACGACGCCCGCCGGCTGGAGCGCAGCATCCTGTTGCTGGACGAGCGGCAGCGCTGTCACGTGGCGGCCTGGATCAGGATAGAGCTGCTGGCGTTCGAGCCGCGGCTGAAGCGCCAGCTGGTGGAGTCGGACCTGCCGTTCGGCGGCATCCTGGCGCGGGCGGGCATCTGCCCGTCGTTCTCCGGCCGGCAGTATTTCGCGTTGCCCGGACTGTTCGCCGCCAGCGGCGCCATCGCCTACCGCCGCTGCTGCGACCGGCATTACGGGCGCAGCCATCACATGCTGGGCGAAGATGGCCGGGTGCTGGCCGAGGTGTACGAAGCGCTGCCCTGAGGCCTGGCGGAAATGACTCAGCGCAGCGCGTGGGTCAGCAGGTAGTAGGCGATGTACAGCCAGCTCAGGAAGCCGTGGATGATTGCCCAAAGAATGGAATGATTGGCGGACCAAGACAGGGCGACCGCGATCAGCGTGCCCAGAGAGAAGCCGTATCCTGCGCGGCGGGTGTTCATGATGGAGAGACTCCTGCAAAGTGTGGATGGGGCCAGTGTACGGCCATCGGCCATCTCGTGGCATGATTGGCTTAAACGCGGCCGGCGGGATTTGGTATGCATGCCGCGCGGCATGGCTTGGACCGCGCCGGGCTTTTTCAATCCAGAATTCAGGTGACAGATGGGCATCAAACGACTCAACCACGCCGTGCTTTACGTCAGCGACGTGGCGGACAGCGCGGCTTTCTACCGCGATGTGCTGGGCTTTCGCCCCAAGGGCGACGCCGCTTCCCGCCGCGCGGTGTTCGCGCAGGCCGCGCATTCCGACAACGACCATGATCTGGCGCTGTTCCAGCTCAATCTGGGCCAGCAGCGGTCGGGCCCGTTCAGCCCGAGCGGCGAAGCGCCGGCTCCCCATCAGCCCAAGGCCGGCCTGTACCATCTGGCCTGGGAGGTGGACACCATCCAGGAGCTGAAGCGGATACGCGACCATCTGGCCGAGATCGGCAAGCTGGGCATGGAAGAAGATCATGGCGTGCACAAGAGCGTGTACGGCCATGACCCGGACGGCTTGTTGTTCGAGGTGTGCTGGTTCGTGCCGGAGGCGGCGCTGGACGCGCGCGACCGCGAGCCCGGCGACGGCCGGCTGGATTGGGCGCGCGAGCTGGCCCGCGGCGTTTAGCGCCGCCAACCAAGCTCTGGTGCCGCGTTGCGTCGACGCGCCTTGCCTCAGGCGCGCACTAGGTTTGCTTCGCTGCGTTCAGCCGTTATCCGGCAGATAGGCCGCGCGCAGCCGCGGCAATTGCCGCCACAGGCATTCGGTTTGCCGCCGGTGGCGATGGGCGTAGCCGCGGCTGAACACCCAGTAATAGGTTTTGCTGAGCAGGGGCGGCGACAGCCGGCGAATCTTGAGTTCCGGATGATGGCGCAGGTAGAGGTCGCCGGCTTGCCGATGCACCACATAGGCCTGGATGCGGCCCGCTTGCAGCTTGGCGAAGTTGTCGCCGATGGCGTTGCCGTTTTCCACCCGCAGGCCTCGCTCCCGCAGATCCCGTTCTATGGACCAGCCGCGATTGATGCCGACCGGTCCCTCCAGGCCGCGCAGCCGGGCGCCGTTCCAGCTCAGGTCGCTGTCCTCGCGGATGTAGAAGGCATAGTCGAAGGTGGCCATGCGGCGGCTGGGGTCCGCCTGGCCGTTGCGCATCGGGTAGGCCATCAGGCCGCGGCGAGGCGCTTGGTAGGACAGCAGCAGCGCGCCGTCCAGCCGGTCCAGGCCCAGGTTCTGCACCAGGCGCTTGCCCGGTTGGCGCAGAAAGCGCGCGTCCAGCCCGCAGCGGCGCAGCGCGGTCCGCGCCAGATCGATGGCCCGGCCGCGGGGCGGGCTGTCGGCAGCCGGGTCTTCGATCATATAGGGGCTGGTCAGCGCGTCGCTGATGCCGACGCGCAGCGGCTCCGCGGCGGACAGCGACAGGGGGCACAGACAAGCCAGCACGATGGGCAGACGGAACATCGGATATTCGAACTGGGGATAGGTCTGCCCATTTTATCAAAATTAATTGAAAATATGCTGATTGTTTCATCGTTATTTGATTAACAATCAAACGTGCTAGCCGCCGCGCTCCAATCCCAGCTCCTGAATCTTGCGGGTCAGCGTGTTGCGCCCCCAGCCCAGCAGGTGGGCGGCTTCCACCCGGCGGCCGCCGGTATGACCGAGGCTGGCGCGGATGCAGGTGGTTTCGAAGCGGCGGGTCAGCTCGTCGACGATGCCGACGTCGCCGGCGCGTAGCCGGCGGCGGATTTCCTCCTCCAGCATGCGATTCCAGTCTCCATCGGGGCATGAGGCGGCCTCGGCTTGCGGCTCGCGCAGCTCCGGCGGCAGATCGGCCACTTCGACGGTCTGGCCCGGCGCCATCACGCAAATCCACTGGCACAGGTTTTCCAGCTCGCGCACGTTGCCGGTGAAGGCGCTGCGCTGGATCAGCGCCATCGCCGCCTCGGACAGGCGCTTGGACTCCACGCCCAGCTGCGCGGCGCTCTTGGCCAGGAAGTGGCGGGCCAGCAGCGGAATGTCCTCGCGCCGTTCGCGCAGCGGCGGCAGCCGCAGCCGGATCACGTTGAGGCGGTGAAATAAATCCTCGCGGAACTGGCCGTCGCGCACGCGCTGTTCCAGGTTCTGGTGAGTGGCGGCGATCACCCGCACATTGGCCTTGGTCGGGGTGTGGCCGCCGACGCGGTAAAAGTGGCCGTCGGACAGCACCCGCAGCAGCCGGGTCTGCAGCTCGGTCGGCATGTCGCCGATCTCGTCCAGGAACAGCGTGCCGCCTTCTGCCTCTTCGAAACGGCCACGGCGGGTGGCCAGCGCGCCGGTGAAGGCGCCTTTCTCATGGCCGAACAGCTCCGATTCCAGCAGGTCTTTCGGTATTGCCGCGGTATTGAGCGCGATGAAGGGCTTGCCGGCGCGCACCGAGTGGCGGTGCAGCGCCTCGGCCACCCGCTCCTTGCCGGTGCCGGACTCGCCGGTGATCAGCACGGTGACGTTGGACTGGGCCAGCCGGCCGATGGCGCGGAACACGTCCTGCATCGCCGGCGCCTGGCCCAGCAGCACCGGCATCGCTTCCGGGCTGTCTGCGCCGGCGTCCTGCGCCTCGCTCTCGGCCAGCGCACGCTCGATCAGCAGCACCGCCTGGTCGATGTCGAACGGTTTGGGCAGGTATTCGAAGGCGCCTCCCTGGAAAGCCGACACCGCGGAGTCCAGGTCGGAGTGGGCGGTCATGATGATCACCGGCAGCTGCGGATGCTCGGTTTTCACCTTGGCCAGGAATTTCAGGCCGTCGGTGCCCGGCATGCGGATGTCGGAAATAATGGCCTGCGGCTTGTCGTCGTACAGCGCGTTGAGCGCGTCGTCGGCGCTGGCGAAGCTGTCGAAGGCGATGCCGGCGCGGGTCAGCGCTTTTTCCAGCACCCAGCGTATCGCCTTGTCGTCGTCTATGATCCAGACCGGCTTGGCCATGGCGTTTCTCCTCGTGTTCTTTTGTCGTTATCCCGCTTCGCCGCCGAAGGGCAGCAGCACGGTGAAGCAGGTCTGGCCCGGCCGCGAGTCGAACTCTATGCTGCCGCCGTGCTGGTGGACGAAGGCCTGGGCCAGCGTCAGCCCCAGGCCGGTGCCTTCGGCGCGGCCGGTGACCAGCGGGTAGAAGATGTGGTCGCGGATGTCGTCGGGAATGCCGGGGCCGTCGTCGACGATCTGCAATTTCAGTGCCAGCTGGTGGCGTTTGCGCGCCAGCGTGATCTGCCGCGCCACCCGGGTGCGCAGCGTGACGCGTCCCTGGCCGCGCAGCGCCTGCACCGCGTTGTTGACGATGTTGAGCACCACCTGGATCAGCTGCTCCTTGTCGGCGGACAGCAGCGGCAGGCTGGTGTCGTAGTCGCGGATCACGGCGAGGCCTTGCGGATGCTGGGCCAGCGCGATGCTGCGCACCCGCTCCAGCACTTCGTGGATATTGATCGGCCCGCGGTTGTGGCTGCGGTGCGGCGCCAGCAGCCGGTCCACCAGCGTCTGCAGCCGCAGCGCCTCCTCGGTGATCACCTCGGTGTATTCCTTCAGCTCCGGCCGGTCGGCCAGCTCGTGCTCCAGCAGCTGCGCCGCGCCGCGGATGCCGCCCAGCGGGTTCTTGATTTCGTGCGCCAGGTTGCGGATCAGCTCGCGATTGGCCTGGTGCTGCATCAGCGAGCGCTCCTCGTTGGCGATCTTCAGCTGCTGGTCCAGCGGCCTGAGCTCGATCAGCGCCTGGCAGCCTTCGACGTCTATCGGCGTGATCGACAGCATCACGTGCAGCGCCGCGTCGTTGTGCAGCGGCTTCAGCTCCAGGTCGTGCTCGATGTAGCTGGCGCCCTGGCCCAGGGCGGCGGAGAGCGCCTGGACCAGTTCGGGGCAGGGCTGAAACAGCTCGGGCAGCGTGTGGCGCAGCAATTCTCGGCTGCCCAGCGCCAGCAGGTTTTCGCAGGCGGGATTGACGAAGCGCAGCGCGGCGTCGGCGTCGCAGATCAGCACCGGGGTGTCCAGGAGCTCCAGTCCGGCAAAGCTGGGTATCGTCATGGGATGGCTTGGATGGTGGTGTCGCGCTGAACGCAGCAATAAGCGCGCCAGCTCGTAGGACCGCGCCGCGGGGCGCGGACGCGCGTCCTGGCTGAAGTGTGCACCATAATGGTGCGCATGGCTATGGCAGGCCGAGTTCCTTCTTCAGCGCCTGGACGTTCTTTTCGCGGTCGGTGACTTCGTTCTGCAGTTTCTGCACCCGGTCCAGATACTTCTGGTAGTTGCGGGCCTCGTCGCCCAGCCGCACCGCCTTGCCGTCGGCCAGCGCCTTCTTGGCGGCGTCCAGCGCCTTGGCTTCGTTGGACAGCTCTTGCTCCAGTATCTTCTTGCGGCCGCTGTCGCGCTGCTTCTGGGTGTCGGCGTCCACATTGGGATAGCCGCCGGAGGCGGCAGGCTTGCCGGCGGAAGCGCCGTTGTTCTTCGCGCGCTGGCTGGGATACGACGACAGCGGATTCAGCTTGATCGGCTGCGCGCCGCGGATCGGCACATTGGTGTAGGTGACGTTGCCTTGCGGGTCGACGTACTTGTAGATGGTGGCCGCCTGGGCGGCCCCGCAGGCCAGCAGCAGGCAGAGTGCGAATGTCTTCATCTTCCGGATACAGGGTGGGGATCGCCCTTGCATGATAAGCAAATCGAGCCGCCGCGTCATTTATGCGAGAGCAAGAAAAACGGCAGCCCGGAGGCTGCCGTCGTTCGAGAGGGCGTGGCGCTTACAGCGAGTAGTACATCGCGAATTCCACCGGGTGGGTGGTCATGCGGGCCAGGTTGACTTCTTGCATCTTCAGCTCGATGTAGGCGTCGATCCACTCGTTGGAGAACACGCCGCCGCGGGTCAGGAACTCGCGGTCCTTGTCCAGCGCGGACAGCGCTTCGTCCAGGCTGGCGCACACGGTCGGGATCAGCTTGTCTTCTTCCGGCGGCAGGTCGTACAGATTCTTGTCCGCGGCGTCGCCCGGGTGAATCTTGTTCTGGATGCCGTCCAGGCCGGCCATCAGCAGCGCGGAGAAGCACAGGTACGGGTTGGCCAGCGGATCCGGGAAGCGCGCTTCGATGCGGCGGCCCTTGGGGCTGGCCACGTGCGGGATGCGGATCGAGGCGGAGCGGTTCTTGGCCGAGTAGGCCAGCTTCACCGGCGCTTCGTAGTGCGGCACCAGGCGCTTGTAGGAGTTGGTGCCCGGGTTGGTGATCGCGTTCAGCGCCTTGGCGTGCTTGATGATGCCGCCGATGTAGTACAGCGCGGTGTCGGACAGGCCGGCGTAGCCTTCGCCGGCGAACAGGTTCTTGCCGTCTTTCCAGATGGACTGGTGGACGTGCATGCCGGAGCCGTTGTCGCCGACGATGGGCTTGGGCATGAAGGTGGCGGTCTTGCCGTAGCTGTGGGCGACGTTGTGCACCACGTACTTCAGGATCTGGGTCCAGTCGGCGCGCTGGGTCAGCGTGCTGAACTTGGTGCCGATCTCGTTCTGGCCGGCGGTGGCCACTTCGTGGTGGTGCACTTCGACCGGCACGCCCAGCTCTTCCAGCAGCAGCACCATCGCGGAGCGGATGTCCTGCGAGGAGTCCACCGGCGGCACCGGGAAATAGCCGCCCTTGATGCCCGGACGGTGGCCCATGTTGCCGCCTTCGAATTCCTCGGCGGACGCCCATGCGGCTTCCTCGGCCTTGATCTTGACGAAGCAGCCGGACATGTCGGCGCCCCAGGTGATGCTGTCGAAGATGAAGAATTCCGGCTCCGGGCCGAAGTAGGCGGTGTCGCCGTGGCCGGATGCCTTCAGGTAGGCTTCGGCGCGCTTGGCGATGGAGCGCGGGTCGCGGTCGTAGCCCTTGCCGTCGGCCGGATCGATCACGTCACAGTGCATGAACACGGTCGGCTCGTCGAAGAACGGGTCGAGGCGGGCGGTGGCCGGATCGGCCATCAGCAGCATGTCGGAAGCCTGGATGCCTTTCCAGCCGGCGATGGAGGAGCCGTCGAAGGCGTGGCCGCGCTCGAACCACTCGTCGGCGTCTTCCAGCAGCACATGCGCCGGGATGGAGACGTGCTGTTCTTTGCCGCGGGTGTCGGTGAAGCGCAGATCGACAAATTTGACGTCGTTTTCTTGGATCAGTTTGACTACGTCGGCTACTGCCATGTTTTATCTCCTGGAAGGCAACGTGCACCCAAGGGCAAGTGCGTGAAAATTTTGGTACGTCCCCAGTAAGCAGGAAGCGTGCCAGCCTCTGAAACGCTGCTGCTGCATTGTGTCATAGCCGCTTTGGCTTATCCAGCCGGCTGGAATGACTGGACTTGAACCAATCTGGTGCCTGGGCTTGGGCGGTGCACCGATATGGTGCCATTTGCCAGCCATGCCGGGCGGGTCGATAATCGCCAACATAAGCCCGGAGTGTTGCAGGAGGAAAACAGATGAGCAGAATGAGCCAGATTCTGGAGGCCGCGCACCAGCGCGCCGAACAGTTGGGCCTGTCCTACAGCGGAGCCGTGCTGCCCGACGAGGCCTATGAGTTGATGCAAGGCCTGCCCAAGGCGGTGCTGCTGGATGTGCGCAGCCACGCCGAGTGGCAATTCGTCGGCACCGTGCCCGGCGCGGTGAACATCGAATGGCGCAGCTATCCCGGCATGGAGCCGAATCCCAATTTTCTGGCCCAGCTGACCCATCAGGTCGACCCGGAGGCGGTGCTGCTGGTGATCTGCCGTTCCGGCGCCCGTTCCGACCAGGTGGCGCGGCTGGCGGCGGACAACGGCTACAGCGAGGTGTACAACGTGCTGGAGGGCTTCGAGGGCGACCGCGACGGCGACGGCCACCGCAACTCGGTCGGCGGCTGGCGCTGGCGCGGCCTGCCTTGGGTGCAGGGCTGATTGTTCCCTTGTCCGAGGCGGTTGAAGTTTGCGGCGTTAAGCGGCAAAGTGTGGGGTGAACCCGCAGCTTCGATCTGCCGACCAAGCCACGGCGCGCCGCGCAGCGCGTTCCCGATGGACGCGTGCCCGGTTTCAGGGCGCGCCGGGTGACGGTGTCGGCAGGCCTTTGGCCGCTCAAAACATATCGCATTATTGGAAAGCCGGACATGACCGACCGTTACGCCGTAATCGGCAACCCGATCTCCCACAGCCAGTCGCCGTTCATCCACGAGGAGTTCGCCCGCGCCACCGGGGAGGACATCAGCTATGAGCGCCTGTTCGCCGACATCGGCCGCTTCAACGAGGTGGTGGGCGAATTCGTGGCCAAGGGCGGCAAGGGGCTGAACATCACGCTGCCGTTCAAGGGCGACGCCTTCCGCTACGCGTCCGAGCTGACCGAGCGCGCGCGCGCGGCCGAGGCGGTGAACACGCTGGCCTTCCGCGACGGCAAGGTCTACGGCGACAACACCGACGGCGTCGGCCTGGTGCGCGACATCGTGGAAAACCTGGATTACCCGATCGCCGGGCGGCGCGTGCTGATCCTGGGCGCCGGCGGCGCGGTGCGCGGCGTGCTGGAGCCGATTCTGAAGCAGAAGCCCGCCAGCCTGACCATCGTCAACCGCACCGTGATCAAGGCCGAGGCGCTGGCTCATCACTTCGCCCGCTACGGCAAGGTGGAGGCGGTCGGCTACGCCGCGCTGGAAGGCCGCAGCTTCGACATCGTCATCAACGCCACGTCCACCAGCCTGAACAACGAGATGCCGCCGCTGCCGCACGGCGTGTTCACGCCGCGCACGCTGGCTTACGACATGGTGTACAGCGCCGGCCTGACGCCTTTCCTGCAGCGCGCGCAGGGCGAGAACGCCGGCATGCTGGCCGACGGCCTGGGCATGCTGGTGGAGCAGGCGGCCGAGTCGTTCTCCATCTGGCGCGGCGTGCAGCCGGAGACGCGCAAGGTGACCAATATGCTGAGGGAAGTGCTGGCCTGAGCATGACGCGCATCCTGTTCAAGATCCTGGCGGCCCTGGTGGCCGCCTTTCTGCTGTATAACCTGTGGGTGCTCGGCCACATCGTCTACTGGCGCGACCACAATCCCGGCGCCAGTTCCTTCATGAACGAGCAGCTGGCCAGGCTGCAGCAGGACGACCCCGAGGCCGAGCTGCGCCACAAGTGGGTGCCGTACGACAAGATATCGCCGAATCTGAAACGGGCGTTGATCGCCTCCGAGGACGCCAAGTTCGTCGACCACGAGGGCTTCGACTGGGACGGCATCGAGGCGGCGTTCGAGAAGAATCTGCAGAAGGGCAAGATCGTCGCCGGCGGCTCCACCATCAGCCAGCAGCTGGCCAAGAACCTGTTCCTGTCCAGCGGCAAGACGCCGTGGCGCAAGCTGGAGGAGGCGCTGATCACGGTGATGCTGGAGTCGGTGCTGGACAAGCGCCGCATCTACGAGATCTACCTGAACGTGATCGAGTGGGGCAACGGCGTGTTCGGCGCCGAGGCCGCCTCGCGCTATTACTTCCGCACCGGCGCCTCGCGCCTGTCGTCGTCCCAGGCCGCCAAGCTGGCCGCGATGGTGCCCAATCCGCGCTATTACGACGAGCACCGCGGCGCGCCCGGCCTGGCGCGCAAGACCCGCATCATCCAGCGCCGGATGAGCTACGTCGAGCTGCCCTGATCCCGCGGTTCCAGCCCGCCGCCATGTCCGCGGCGGCGGGTGGAAGCCGCTTGTGACGATATGTTACAATCGCGACTTTCTTTTTCGCGCGCCGCGGGCTCGCCGCGGCCAACGCAATGGACTTACCCAGTTATCCCTTAATCGAATCCCGTATCACTCTATAAAATCCCGCCTCACACCGTTGGCCCCCTTCGCGCGCCCTGTGGGTGGAAGGAGACGTGCATGACGGTTGCCTACAAGCAACAATCCGCCGATCGTCTGCAGGAAAGCCTGGGCCTGGTGCAGCGCTTGATCGAGCGCCAGCGCCAGCTTGAACATCTTGCTACGCGTCAGGACGCGGCCGAAGCTGCCGTCTATCCGCAGGCGCCGCAACACAATTTGCTGGAACTGGGACAGAAGCTGTCCCAACTGCACCCGGCCGACATCGCCCACGTGCTGGAAGCGCTGCCGCTGGAAGACCGGCTGCTGGCCTGGGATCTGACCGACCCCGCGCGCGACGGCACGGTGCTGCTGGAAGTGTCCGACGCGGTGCGCGAGTCGCTGATCGAGGTGATGGAGCCCGACGAGCTGGTGGCGGCGCTGGACGCGCTGGACGCCGACGAACTGGCCGAACTGGCGCCGGACCTGCCGCGCCAGGTGGTCTACGAGGCGATGGGCCGGCTGGATGAAGAGGAGCGCGGCCAGCTGCAGGCGGTGCTGTCCTACGACGACGACCGCGTCGGCGCGCTGATGGATTTCGAGCTGGTGAAGATACGCGCCGACGTCAGCTGCGAAGTGGTGCTGCGCTACCTGCGCCGCTTCGACGATCTGCCCGGCCAGACCGACAAGATCTTCGTCACCGACGAGGCCGGCCTGCTCAAGGGCGTGCTGTCGGTGCGCAAGCTCTTGGTGTCCGATCCGGACACGCTGGTGGCGGAGGCGATGGCCACCGAGGTGGTGAGCTTCCATCCCGACGAGCCGGCGCTGGACGCCGCCCAGGCCTTCGAGCGCTATGACCTGGTCAGCGCGCCGGTGGTGGACGAGCGCGGCGCGCTGCTGGGCCGGCTGACCGTGGACGCGATGGTGGACGTGATCCGCGAGGAATCCGATAGCGAAGTGCTGAACCTGGCGGGCCTGAAGGAAGAGGAAGACCTGTTCGCGCCGGTGATGGATTCGGTGAAGAACCGCTGGTCCTGGCTGGCGATCAATCTCTGCACCGCCTTTTTCGCTTCCCGCGTGATCGGCGCCTTCGAGCATTCCATCGCCCAGTTGGTGGCGCTGGCGGCCCTGATGCCCATCGTCGCCGGCATTGGCGGCAATTCCGGCAACCAGACCATCACCATGATCGTGCGCGCGCTGGCCATGGGCCAGATGCGGACCGGCCAGGCCGGCCGGCTGTGGCGCAAGGAGCTGGGCGTCAGCGTGATCAACGGCATGGTCTGGGGCGGCGTCATCGGCGCGGTGGCCTGGCTGCTGTACGGCAGCGTGTCGCTGGGCCTGGTGATGCTGGCGGCGATGACGCTGAACCTGATGCTGGCCGCCACCATGGGGGTGATGATCCCGACGCTGATGCAGAAGCTGGGCAAGGACCCGGCGCTGGGCTCCAGCGTTTTGATCACCGCCTGCACCGATTCCGGCGGCTTCCTGATTTTCCTGGGACTGGCCACCCTGTTCCTGCTGTAATAGAACCATGCCGACCATAGAACAGGCGCTGCGGCGCCACCCCCTGCCCAGGCTGGAGTCCCGGATGCTGCTGACGCACGCCTGGCCCGGCCTGACCCACGCCGCCATCATCGGCCATCCCGAGCGAGAACTGCCGGACGACGTCGCATCGGCCTTCGACGCGCTGGCCGCGCGCCGCCTGGCCGGCGAGCCGATGGCTTATCTGATCGGCGCGCGCGAATTCTACGGGCGGGATTTCCAGGTCAGCCCGGCGGTGCTGATTCCGCGGCCGGAAACCGAGCATCTGGTCGAGCTGGCGCTGGCCCGCGTCGACCGGACCGCGCCGGCGCGGGCGGTGGACCTGGGCACCGGCAGCGGCATCATCGCCGTCACGCTGGCGCTGGAGGCGCCGGGCTGGTCGGTGGGCGCGGTCGATGTCTCGGCCGACGCGCTGGCCGTCGCGCGGAGCAATGCCGACGCGCTGGGCGCCCGCGTCGATTTCCGGCTGGGCAGCTGGTTCGGCCCGCTGGGTGCCAACGCTCGCTTCGACCTGATCGTGTCCAACCCGCCGTACATCGAGCGCGACGATCATCATCTGGCCGAAGGCGACTTGCGCTTCGAGCCGCGCGGGGCGCTGACCGACGAGGCCGATGGCCTGGCCTGCCTGCGCGAGATCGCCGCCGGCGCGCCGGGGCGGCTGGCCGACGGCGGCTGGCTGATGGTCGAGCACGGCTACGACCAGGGCGAGGCGGTGAGGGCGCTGTTTTCCGCCGCGGGCTTGAGCCAGGTGGAAACCATCCGCGACCTGGCCGGCCAGGACCGCATCAGCGTCGGGCGCAAGGCGGTCTGAGCGATGGCCTGGCTTCGTCGATTCTGGCCGGCAATCCTGCTGGCGGTCTTGAGCGCGGCGCTGGCAGCCTGGCCGCAAGCCAACCGCCAGCTGTTTTTGTTCCTGCATCCGCTGCTGCACCATCTGCCGGCGCCGTTGTGGCGCTTTTTCAGCGTGTTCGGCGATTGGCCGACCGTGTTGGCGCTGATGCTGGCCATGTGCTGGCGCGAGCCGCGGCGCTTGCCGGCGCTAATTGCCGGCGGCGCGGCCGCCATCGCGCTGGCGGCGCTGCTGAAGGCCGGCTTCGCCGTGCCCAGGCCGCCGCAGGTATTGCCGCAGGGCATGGTGGATTTGCTGGACCGTTTGCCCGGCAACGGCTCTTTTCCATCCGGCCATGCGATGGCTTCGGCCGCGTTGGCCACCTTCGCCTGGCGCGGCATCGGTTGGGGCAGGGCGGCTGCATGGCTGCCGCTGGCCGCGCTGGTGATGCTGTCCAGGATCGCCATCGGCGTGCACTGGCCGCTGGATCTGACGGTGGGGGCGTTGCTGGGCTGGGGCGCGATGAGGCTGGCGCTGCGTTTCGCCTGGCCGGACGGCTGGCCGCGCGACATCGCCCGCACGGCGGAGCTGATCCTGCTGGTGCTGCTGGCCGGCGCGCTGGCCTGGCTGCTGGGGCAGCGCGCCGTTTTCGCCGAATACTGGCTGCGGGCGGCGATCGCGGGCGGGGTGGTGCTGGCCGGCTTCTGGCGCTTTGCCCGCCGCGGGCTTTGAGGGCAAACGAAAAAGCGGCCCGGGGGCCGCTTTTTCAGACAGGGCGATGAATCGCCGCTTGCCGATCAGTGGTGGTGGCCGTGTTCGCCGTGGGCGTGGCCGTGGCTGACTTCGTCAGCGGTGGCGGCGCGCACTTCCACGACCTTGGCGGAGAAGCGGATGCTCTGGCCGGCCAGCGGGTGGTTGGCGTCGACAACGGCCTTGCCGTCGGCGATGTCGGTGACGCGGAACAGCAGCAGTTCGCCGGTTTCCGGATCGTCAGCTTCGAATACCATGCCGACTTCGACGTCGGCCGGGAACACTTCCAGATCTTCCACGCGAATCAGCTCTTCTTCCGGGTCGCCGAACGCGTCGTCGGAGGTCAGCTTCACATCGACGGATTCGCCGACGTTCTTGCCTTCCAGCGCCTCTTCCACCAGCGGGAAGATGCCATCGTAGCCGCCGTGCAGGTAGCTGATCGGCTCTTCGGTCTTGTCGAGCAGGTTGTTGTCGACGTCGAACATCTCGTAGTGGATCGTGACGATGGTGTTTTTGGCGATTTGCATGAGTTGAATATCCGTGATGGATGGTAAAAAAACTTGACAGGGACGGTCCCGAGGGTGTTCCTTCCACCGCAAGATAGGACGCTCGCGCGTCCGCTGGCGTATTGTAAACCATAGACGGGCGGCTGAGCCCGTAAAAGCTGATGAATACCACAAACTTGCTGGGCGGCATGTCGCCCGAACAATTCCTCGCCGAATACTGGCATAAGAAACCGTTGCTAATCCGCGGCGCGCTGACCGATGTCGGCCCGCACGTCGACTTTTCGGCATTGTCCGAGCTGGCGCAGCGGGATGACGCCGAGTCGCGGCTGATCGAGTACAAGAAGGACAAGTGGCACCTGGAGCGCGGCCCGTTCCGCGCCTCGCGCTTCCGCCGGCTGGCCGACACCGACTGGACGCTGCTGGTGCAGGGCGTCAATCATCACCTGCCGCATATCGACGACATCCTGTGGCGCTTCAACTTCATCCCTTATGCCAGGCTGGATGACCTGATGATCAGCTATGCTCCGCCTGGCGGCACGGTGGGCCCGCATTTCGATGCCTACGACGTGTTCCTGCTGCAGGTGGGAGGCAAGAAGCGCTGGCAGATTTCGGCCCAGCACGACGACGACTTCATCGAGGACGCGCCGATCCGGGTGCTGAAGGACTTCCGCGCGGAGCAGGAGTTCGTGCTGGAGCACGGGGACATGCTGTATCTGCCGCCGCACTGCGCGCACTACGGCGTGGCGCTGGAGCCGGGCATGACCTACTCGATCGGTTTTCGCGCGCCGCCGGCGCAAGAGCTGGCGACGCAATTTCTGGTCTATCTGCAGGACCGCGTTTGCCTGGACGGGGTCTATGCCGATCCGGACCTCAAGCTGCAGGCCGATCCGGCGAGGATAGGCGACGAGATGATAGGGCAGGTGGCCGGCCTGCTGTCGCAGATCCGCTGGGACAAGGACACGGTCTGCGATTTTCTCGGCCATTACCTGACCGAGCCCAAGGCGCACGTGTTCTATGACGCGCCGGACGACGAGCTGGACGAAGACGCGTTCGCCGAGGCATTGGCCGAGCGGGGGCTGGAGCTGGACCGCAAGAGCCAGATCCTGTTCTGCGATGCCTGCGTCTACTGCAATGGCGAGAAAATGAATGTTTCCGGTGGTGATTTTGCCGATTGGCAACACTTCGGCAATCGCAGGAGGCTGCAGGCGGGCCGCTATTCCGCCGATATGATGGACGCGCTGTACGATGGTTACCTGTCAGGTTATTGGCATCTTTCGGCGGATGTAGCAGAATAACAACAGTTTTCTTGCTTGTATCGTTCAAGCAACGCGATGGAAGGCTGAATCCAGGGGGCAAACGCCCGTTTTAATGCCTGGGCGGACGCATGTCAGTCTGTGCTTGGCATTGTTGTTTTTTTAGATTTTTGCCCTCTATACAGCCATTTTTTTCGTGATACAATTTGCTCACTGATGGATTTTCAGTCGCCCGGCTTATTGTCGAGACCGTGCGATAACTGACGTCTTGTTCAACTTATCCTCAAAGGTAAAGAAAAAATGAAACAGTCGCTCCTCGTTGCTGCCCTGCTGGCCGTAGCCCTGTCCGCTTGCGGTAAAAAAGAAGCTCCGGCTGAAGCCTCCGCTCCGGCAGTTGAAGCGTCCGCTCCGGCCGCTTCCGCTCCGGCTGCTGAAGCTTCCGCTCCGGCCGCTTCCGCTCCGGCTGCTGACGCTTCCGCTCCGGCTGCTTCCGCTGCCAAGTAATTAGCGGCGAGCAACACAAAAAAACCGGCTCCGGCCGGTTTTTTTGCGCCTGCTGTTTGGCGCGGGATCGATGATTTGTAAATGTTTGGTGGAAAAACCACAGTTATTGCTGTCGAATACAAAGCGTTACATATTGCTATCGATAATCAGGAGCGCTATTTCGCTAAGTGGTTTCCGGTGGCTGGACGGCAATTAAATGAATCCCGCATAAGAAACAGCCCGCTTTCGCGGGCTGTTGCGTTTTGGAGAATGGCTTGTTGCGTTATTGCAGCTCGGTCTGCAATTTGCCGAGCGCCGCTTTGACGAAGTCGTCGGACAGCGGCTTGCCCTGCTTGTCCTGGATCTGCAGCGTGGTGGTGGCGCCTTGCTCGGCCAGCTTGATCCGGTACTCGGGGGCTGTCGGCTTGACCGCCTGGCCGTCCTTGTTCTTCCAGAAGGCCAGATTGGACCAGAAGCCGCCGGATTCTTCCTTGTCGGTGTCGCCCTTGGCCGGCTTCACGTAGTACAGGCCCTGGGAGCGGTCGCGATCGGTGACGATCAGGCCGACGCGGTCCAGCGCCAGGCCGACGCGGCGCCACGCGCGGTCGAAGCCGTCGGACAGCTGCAGCTGGCCGTCGACGATCGGATCCTGCGGCTTGGACGGTTTGGCCAGCGTCTGTTTGACCTGGTCGCGGGCCTTCTCTTCGTTCATGCCCAGCCGCATCATGAAGCGGCCCAGCAGCTCGGCTTCCAGGTTGGGGTCGGTGGCGCGCGGCTGCCACACGGTGTTGGTCTTGCTGTTGTCGGCGTAGACCTCCTCCATGCCGCGGTGCGAGAAATAGACCTCGGTGCCTTGCGGGGTGTTTTCCAGGCGGATGCGGAACTTGTCGCGCTCGCCGGTGGAGTACACGCTGCCGAGGCCGACGGTTTCCAGCAGCTTGCGCAAGCCGTCGTTGGGCAGCTTGGCGCGGTTTTCCGCCCAGTCGGTTTCCATGATGCCGAGGCTTGGGTCCTCGGTCTTGATCACGAAGCCGTTTTCCTGCCAGAACGCCTTCAGCACCGGCCACAGCTCGGCGGCCTTCTTGTTGCCCACCAGCAGCCAGCGTTGGGTGCCGGCGCGTTCCATCTTGATGTTGTCCAGCTGATTGACGGCGACGGGCGAGCCGACCGCCGGCTCTGCGGCGTCGACGTTGGTCGCGGTGGCGCTGCCAGGCAGGTTGTACTTGTTCTGGACTTGCGGCGCGGTCAGATCAGGCGGCACTTCCAGGCTGTTGGCGGTGGTTTTCGGAGCGTCGGACTTGTAGTCCAGAGGCTTGCTGAGCGGTTGCTGGGTGCTGCAGGCGGCCAGAACGCCGCTTGCCAGCAGAATCGCGACGGACGCGCTTCGTTTCATGCGTACTCCCATCTTTCGGGGGTGAATCAAATGACTTCGGCTTGTTTCAACGCCGCGTCCACCAGAGGTTGGGCGGCGGCGCTCAGCGGGGTCAGCGGCAGGCGGATGCCGGCGGGGATGCGTCGCATCCGCTCCAGCGCCCACTTTGCCGGGATCGGGTTGGGCTCCACGAACAGCTGTTTGTGCAGGCCTTGCAGCTTGTCGTTGATGGCGCGGGCCTTGCGGGCGTCGCCGGAGGTGGCGGCTTGGCAAAGTTCGCTCATTTGTTTGGGCGCGATATTGGCGGTGACCGAGATCACGCCGTGGCCGCCGCATAGCATGAAGGCCATGCCGGTGGCGTCGTCGCCCGAGTACAGCGCGAAGCCTTCCGGCGCGCGCAGCGCCAGGTCGCAGGCGCGGCCGATGTCGCCGGTGGCGTCCTTCAGGCCGACGATGTTCGGATGCGCCGCCAGGCGCAGCGCGGTGTCGTTGCTCATGTCGGCGACGGTGCGGCCGGGAACATTATAAAGGATGACCGGCAGCGGGCTTTGATCGGCGATGGCCTTGAAATGCTGGTAGATGCCTTCCTGGGTGGGCTTGTTGTAGTAGGGCACTACCGACAGCACCATGTCGGCGCCGACATCGGCCGACAGCTTGCCCAGTTCGATCGCCTCGCTGGTGGCGTTGCCGCCGGCGCCTGCGATCACTTTGACTCGGCCCTTGGCGTACTCGACCACCGCTTTCACCACGGCGATGTGTTCTTCCACCGACAGGGTGGCCGATTCGCCGGTGGTGCCGACGGCGACGATGCCGGCGGTGCCGTTTTCGATGTGGAACTCAACCAATCGTTGCAACGCCGCAAAATCCACCGCCCCATCGTTCGACATCGGTGTTACGAGCGCTACCAAGCTGCCGGTAAGCATAGTTTTGCCTATCTGGAATAAGGATTTACAAGGTTTACGATTGTATCGGAATTCGTCTGGCTGGCAAAAGTTCATGAGGCGCGGCCGCGCGAGGCTTCGGGGAATGATCGCCGTTGTGATAGAATCCTACGTTTTTCCGATACTTAGAACCTGTTTGAGATCTTGCACGGCGGCGGTCGTTTGATGGACGCGCCGCGGCGTCGGTCCCCGCCGGAGGCGTTCGGCGACGCCATGCGCTGGCGGAAAGAGGCCGGCAGGCGCCCGTAGAAAGATCGCAAACAGGTTCACGGCCCTGGCTGAAGGATCCTCAAGCGTGATTACCACAAGCAACATTACCATGCAGTTTGGCGTGAAACCTCTGTTCGAGAAGGTTACCGTCAAATTCGGCGAAGGCAACCGTTACGGCCTGATCGGCGCCAACGGTTCCGGCAAATCCACTTTCATGAAAATCCTGGGTGGCGACCTGGAGCAGACCGCGGGCGAAGTCGCCATCGAGAACGGCCTGCGCCTTGGTAAGCTGCGCCAGGACCAGTTCGGCTACGAAGACCAGCGCGTGATCGACGTGGTGATGATGGGCCACACCGAGATGTGGGCGGCGATGAGCGAACGCGACGCCATCTACGCCAACCTCGAAGCCACTGAAGAAGACTACATGCACGCGGCCGAGCTGGAGGCCAAGTTCGCCGAGTACGACGGCTACACCGCCGAAGCGCGCGCCGGCGAGCTGCTGATGGGGGTGGGCATTCCGGTGGAGCAGCACTTCGGCCCGATGAGCGAAGTGGCGCCGGGCTGGAAGCTGCGGGTGCTGCTGGCGCAGGCGCTGTTCTCCAATCCGGACATCCTGTTGCTGGACGAGCCGACCAACAACCTGGACATCAACACCATCCGCTGGCTGGAGCATGTGCTGAACGAGCGCAACTCCACCATGATCATCATCTCGCACGACCGCCACTTCCTGAACTCGGTCTGCACCCACATGGCGGATCTGGACTACAACACCATCCGCATCTACCCGGGCAACTACGACGACTACATGATCGCGTCGGCCCAGGCCCGCGAGCGCCAGCTGTCGTCCAACAGCAAGGCCAAGGAGCGCATCCAAGAACTGCAGGAGTTCGTGGCGCGCTTCTCGGCCAACAAGTCCAAGGCCCGCCAGGCCACCTCGCGCCTGAAGCAGGTGGACAAGCTGAAGTCCGAGATGGTGGAAGTGAAGCCGTCCAGCCGCCAGAACCCGTTCATCCGCTTCGAAATGGATGACAAGTTCAAGCTGCACCGCCAGGCGGTGGAAGTGGAAAACCTCAACAAGGCCTACGACAACAAGGTGTTGTTCAAGGACTTGAATCTGATCCTGGAGGCCGGCGCTCGCCTGGCCATCATCGGCCCCAACGGCGCGGGCAAAACCTCGCTGGTCAAGCTGCTGGCCGGCGCGTTCGAACCAGCCTACGCCGAAGGCCTGACCGCAGATTACGGCAGCATCAAGTGGGCGGAAAAGGCCCAGATCGGCTATTTCGCCCAGGATCACGAGGCGGACTTCGATAGCGACTGGACCCTGAGCGAGTGGATGCGCCAATGGGGCCAGGAGGGCGACGACGAGCAGGCGATCCGCGCCACGCTGGGCCGTTTGCTGTTTGGCGGCGACGAGGTGGGCAAGCCGGTGCGGGTGCTGTCCGGCGGCGAGAAGGGCCGCATGCTGTACGGCAAGCTGATCCTGCAGAAGCCGAACGTGATGATCATGGACGAGCCGACCAACCACATGGACATGGAATCGATCGAATCCCTGAACATGGCGCTGGAGAAGTACAAGGGCACCCTGATCTTCGTATCGCACGACCGCCAGTTCGTCAGCTCTCTGGCCACCCACGTGCTGGAGCTGGACGGCAAGGGCGGCTACGACTACTACACCGGCAACTACGAAGACTACCTGGCCAGCAAGGGCCTGGAATAATCCGGTTACGGTCTGTCACAGGCCGTAGCTTTACCGACGGGAGGGCGTGCGCTATATTGCGGTGCACAAACTCCCGTTTTTCATATCCGCGATCCGCGGAAAGACAACAACAATCGGGGATTCGGCCGGGAAGGCCGATGCTGGAGACATCCGGGCTCATCCGTCCTGTCGACCCGATGAGATCTGCAAGCCAGAGAGATAGAAGGAAATCACATGCGTTTGAAAGGGAAAGTATCCATCATCACCGGCTCGGCCAGCGGCATCGGCAAGGCGACGGCGGAGAAGTTCGTCAAGGAAGGCGCCATCGTCGCGGTGTGCGACCTGAATCCGGACGCGGTCAAGACCGTGGTCGATGAACTGAAGGCGCTGGGCGGCGAGGCTTACGGCTACAAGGTGGACGTCACCGACAAGGGCCAGATCGCCGAGATGGTCGCCGACCTGAAAAACCGTTGCGGCCGCATCGACGTGCTGGTCAACAACGCCGGCATCGTCCAGGACGCGCAGCTGATCAAGATGAGCGAAGACCAGTTCGACAAGGTGATCGACATCAACCTGAAGGGCGTCTACAACTGTGCCCGCGCCGTGGTGGACACCATGGTGGAGCAGGGCGGCGGCGTGATCCTGAACGCGTCGTCGGTGGTCGGCGTTTACGGCAACTTCGGCCAGACCAACTACGCGGCGGCCAAGTTCGGCGTGATCGGCTTCGTCAAGACCTGGGCCAAGGAGCTGGGCAAGAAGGGCATCCGCGCCAACGCGGTGTGTCCGGGCTTCGTGGCCACGCCGATTCTGAAGGCGATGCCGGAAAAAGTGCTGCAGGCGATGGAAGACAAGGTGCCGATGCGCCGCATGGCCGATCCGGCCGAGATCGCCAACGTCTATGCCTTCCTGGCATCCGACGAGGCCAGCTACATCAACGGCGCCGCCATCGAGGTGACCGGCGGCCTGACGCTGTAAGCGCTGCCTGTCCTCCCAAGCAAAACGCCCCGGCAGGTCCGGGGCGTTCGTGCGTCCGCCTGCGCGAGCGAAGCGAGGCGCCCTTACGGTGCAAGGGCGGTGGATGGGGTGCAAATGACAGGTTGCGGGATTGATGCAAAACAGTGAAAAGGCCCGGCTTGGCCGGGCCTTTCAGGTTCGCGCCGAATCGCGATATCCGCGGCGGGGCTCATTCCTCGTCGTCGACGTCGTGGGCCAGCAGCGCCGAATCCACTTCGCGCCGGTGCAGGTGCGGCGCGAACAGTTCGATGAAGGTGTAGGCGAAGCCGCGCAGATAGGCGTCCTTGCGGATGCCGATCTTGGTGGTGGATGGCTCGAACAGGTGGCCGGCGTCGATCGCCGTCAGGTTGTGGTCGCGCTCGGGCTCGAAGGCCATGCTGGCGATGATGCCTATGCCCAGGCCCAGCGAGACGTAGGTCTTGATCACGTCGGTATCGATCGCGGTCAGCACCACGTTGGGCGTCAGGCCCTGCTCGGCGAACGATTTATTGATCTTGGAGCGGCCGGCGAAGGCGAAGTCGTAGGTGACGATCGGGTATTGGGCGATGTCGGCCAGCGTCACTTCGCGCTCCAGCGCCGCCAGCGGATGGCCCTTGGGCACCACCAGCGAGCGGTTCCACTCGTAGCAGGGCAGCGTGGCCAGCTCCTTGTACAGCGCGATGCCCTCGGTCGCGATGGCGAGATCGGCCTCGCCGGACACCACCATGTCGCAGATCTGCGTCGGGCTGCCCTGTTTCAGCGACAGCCGCACCTTGGGGTAGCGGCGCACGAATTCGGCGATGGCCTGCGGCAGCGCGTAACGGGCCTGGGTGTGGGTGGTGGCGATGGTCAGCGCGCCTTCCGACTCGCGGGAGAACTCGTCGCCGACGCGCTTCAGGTTCTGCGCTTCGCGCAGGATGCGTTCGGAGATGCGCAGCACTTCCTTGCCCGGCTCGGACACCGAGACCACCCGCTTGCCGTTGCGGATGAACACCTGGATGCCCAGTTCATCCTCCAGCAGGCGGATCTGCTTGGAAATGCCGGGCTGCGAGGTGTGCAGCTTCTCGGCGGCCTCGGAAACGTTGAGGCCTTGCTTGGCCACTTCGACCAGGTAGCGGAGTTGTTGTAGCTTCATCTTGGCGATCTATCCTCTATACAACCTGTAGTCATTAAATACTAACACAATATTCTTTTAGGTTTATAAGCGCTTTGGTTAGGATACGCTCGAACCATCCCCGGAGCGCTGAATGAGCCTGGAGTCCAAACTCGCCGCCACCACGGCCCTGTTGCAAACCGTCGCCGCCGAGCACCCCGACGCGGTGGTGGCCAATAGCTACGGCGCCGAAGACATGGTGCTGACCGACCTGATCGCCCGGCTTAATCTGCCGCTGGAAAGCTTCAGTCTGGATACCGGCCGCCTGCCGGCCGAAACCTACGACCTGATGCAGCGGGTGGCCGAGCGCTATCCAGGCCATCCGGTCAGGGTGTATTTCCCCGACACCGCCGCCACCGAGCAGTACGTCAACTTCCACGGCATCAACGGCTTCTACCAGAGCGTCGATCTGCGCAAATCCTGTTGCCAGATCCGCAAGCTGGAGCCGCTGAAGCGCGCGCTGGCCGGCCGTTCGGCCTGGATCACCGGCCTGCGCCGCCAGCAGTCGCCTACCCGGCAGGACCTGGCCGACCGCGAGTACGACGCCGACAATGGCCTGGTGAAGTTCAGCCCCTTGCTGGAGTGGACCGAGGCCGAGGTGTGGCAGTACCTGAAGGAAAACCAGGTGCCGTACAACGCGCTGCACGACCGGCGCTATCCGTCGATAGGCTGCGCGCCCTGTACCCGCGCCATCAGCGCGGGCGAGGATGTGCGCGCCGGCCGCTGGTGGTGGGAAAACCCGGAAACCAAGGAGTGCGGGCTGCACGCGAAGTCCAGTCCGCTGCAACGCCCCGTTTGAACCGCCGGCCCGCAGTCGTCGGCATTCCCGCTGGAATCCAAACATGTATCGATACGATGAAGTAGACCATCGGCTGGTGCGAGAGCGCGTGGCGCAGTTCCGCGATCAGACCCGCCGTTTTCTGGCAGGCGAGTTGTCCGAGGACGAGTTCCGGCCGCTGCGGCTGATGAACGGCCTCTACATTCAGCGCCATGCGCCGATGCTGCGGGTGGCGATTCCCTACGGCCACCTGCGCAGCGAGCAGTTGCGGAAGCTGGCCGACATCGCCCGCCGTTACGACAAGGGCTACGGCCATTTCACCACCAGGCAGAACATCCAGTTCAACTGGCCGGAGCTGGCCAAGGTGCCGGACATCCTGGAAGAGCTGTCCACGGTGGAAATGCACGCGATCCAGACCTCCGGCAACTGCGTGCGCAACACCACCACCGACGCCTTCGCCGGCGTGGCCGACGACGAGCTGTTCGATCCGCGCCCCTACTGCGAGATCATCCGGCAGTGGAGCACCATGCACCCGGAGTTCAGCTTCCTGCCGCGCAAATTCAAGATCGCTGTGTCCGGCAGCGTGGAAGACCGCGCGGCGACCATGGTCCACGACATCGGCCTGCACGTCAGCCGCAACGAGGCCGGCGAGGCGGGGTTCAAGGTGATCGTCGGCGGCGGCTTGGGCCGCACGCCGATGGTGGGCGAGGTGATCCGCGAGTTCTTGCCGCGCCAGCATCTGCTGACCTACCTGGACGCGGTGCTGCGGGTGTACAACCGGTTCGGCCGCCGCGACAACAAGTACAAGGCGCGCATCAAGATCCTGGTCAAGGCGCTGACGCGGGACGGTTTCGCCGCGAAAGTGGAGGACGAATGGCGCCATCTGAAGGATGGCCCGGCGACCCTCCGCGACGAGGATGTCGTCCATTACGCCAGCTTTTTCGGCGATCCGGCGTACAAGATGCTGGCCGACAACCCGGCTGAATTGACCGGGCCGCTGGGCGAGGACAAAGCCTTCGCCCGCTGGTTCGAGCGCAATACCCGCGGCCACCGGCTGCCCGGCTACCGCTCGGTGGTCCTGTCGCTGAAGGAGACCGGCGCGCCGCCGGGAGACATCAGCGCCGAGCAGATGGAAGCCGCCGCCGACTGGGCCGAACGTTTCGGTTTCGGCGAGCTGCGCGTAGCCCACGAGCAAAATCTGGTCTTGCCGGATGTCGAGCAGAAGGATCTGTACACGCTATGGCGCGAGGCGCGGCAGCTGCGCATGGCGACGCCGAACATCGGCCTGTTGACCGACATCATCAGCTGCCCGGGCGGCGATTTCTGTTCCCTGGCCAATGCGCGCTCCATCCCGGTGGCCAACGCGATCCAGAAAACCTTCGACGACCTGGACTACTTGTATGATCTGGGCGACATCGCCTGTAACTTCTCCGGCTGCATGAATGCCTGCGGCCATCACCACATCGGCAATATCGGCATCCTCGGCGTCGACAAGAACGGCGAGGAGTGGTACCAGATCACGCTGGGCGGCAGCCAGGGCAGCGATACCGCCATCGGCAAGGTGATCGGCCCGTCTTTCGCCCAGGCCGACGTGCCGGTGGCTTTCTCCAAGATCATGCAGGTCTACATCGAGCGGCGGCAGGATGGCGAGCGCTTCATCGAAACCTTGCGCCGTCTCGGCGCCGAACCGTTCAAGGAGAGGGTGTATGCCCCAGTTCATTAAGGATGGCCGCTTGCAGGCCGACCACTGGCGGCTGCTGCGACCGGACGAGAGCGGCAAGCTGCCGGACGCGGATCCCGCAGAGGATGTGATCGTGCCGCTGGCCAGCTGGCTGGCCGATGTCGACGGTTGGCGCGCGCGCGGCGGGGGCGTCGGCGTCTGCCTGTCGCCGGACGACGATCCGGCGCAGCTGCAGCCTTATCTGGCCGAGCTGGCGCTGGTGGCCGTGGATTTTCCCGCCTTCACCGATGGACGCGGCTACAGCCTCGCCAGGCTGTTGCGCGAGCGCTATGATTATGCCGGCGAGCTGAGAGCGGTAGGCGATGTCTGGGCGGACCTGATCCGGCCCTTGTGGCAAGTGGGTTTCGACGCTTTTTCGGTAAAAGACGGCAAGCCGCTGGAGGAGGGTGATTATTACAATACCTTCAGTGATAGCTATCAAGTGACTTATAGGCAGCCGCTGCCACTGTTTCGCCGACGCGTCACAAGACCGTAATGTGTCGCATGAGAGACACAGCTTCGGGTATAATTTAGCGAAATGTGATGTATTTATACAACGCTGACGCGACAAAGCGCCCGACGCCGTGTTGACATGGTGTTGCAGCATTCCTATAGTGCGGGTTAACTGCATCAACACAGCATGTAGCCATCCCTGATGTTTGCAGTCAACTTAGTTCGCGTGGTCTTTGCGTCAGCCCGCATTGCTACCCATTTTATAGATTAAAGAGGGAATAACATGACTAAACAGCTGAAACTGAGCGCACTGGTTGCCGCCCTGTTGGTTTCTGCTAGCGCTTTTGCTGCCAAACCGGGTTATGCCGTTGACCAATCCACTGACGCAGTGACCCGCAACAGCTACGGCGAATGCTGGAAGACCACCTATTTCGACAAGGCCAAGGACGGCCTGGTTGAATGTGGCGATCGCGAAGCCGCCAAGCCGGTTGTCGCCGCTCCGAAGCCGGCTCTGGTTTCCGTCAAGGAAAAAGTGACCCTGTCCGCCAAGGTTCTGTTCGACTTCAACAAGTCCGTTCTGCGCGCTGACGCCAAGAACGAACTGGACCCGCTGGTCGCCAAGCTGAAGGCTCACGCCGGCAAGGGTTACCTGAACGGTGTTGAAATCGACGGTTACACCGACTTCATGGGTTCCGACAAGCTGAACAACGCTCTGTCCCAAAACCGCGCCGACGCTGTCAAGAACTACTTCGTGAACGCTGGCGTGC
Organism: Chromobacterium sp. Ag138; assembly: GCF_055181315.1. Taxonomy (NCBI): domain Bacteria; kingdom Pseudomonadati; phylum Pseudomonadota; class Betaproteobacteria; order Neisseriales; family Chromobacteriaceae; genus Chromobacterium; species Chromobacterium sp. Ag138. The sequence goes on along the minus strand of NZ_JBUPWA010000001.1, from coordinate 1,902,214 downwards.
CGGCCGAGAAGGTTGCCGCAGTTGGCAAGGGCAAGGCTGAAGCCAAGATGACCGAAGAGTGCAAGGCCAAGTTCCCGAAATACGTGAAGAACAAGAAGCAAAACGCCGAAATCAAGGCTTGCATCGAGTCTGATCGCCGCGTGGAAGTGACCATCGACGCTGTTAAAGAGTCCGTGGTAGAGAAGTCTGGCAACTAATTTTTGCCAAACGCCAAAAAGCCCCGCTGCATGCGGGGCTTTTTGTTTGCCCTCCTTCCTGATCATGGCTGGACGCTATCGCTAGCCGGCGGCTACAATCGAAGGTTTCGGGACGTATGTAAAGACAGCGAATGCAGGTATTTCTGGGGGACCCGCGTCGTTTCGCCCTGGCGGGATGCGCGTTGACCATCGGCAACTTCGATGGCGTGCACCAGGGCCACAGGCGCATGCTGGAGCGTTTGCGCTCTGAAGCGCGCGCGCGCGCGTTGCCGACGGCCTTGCTGACCTTCGAGCCGCACCCGCGCGAGTTCTTCGCCCGCGCCAATCCTCCGGCGCGTTTATCGACCTTGCGCGACAAGTTCGCGCTGCTGGAAGAGCTGGGCTTGATCGATTACGTGTTCGTTTACCGTTTCAACCACAGCTTTTCCAATATGTCGGCGCAGGGCTTCGTCGATCAGGTGTTGGTGCGGGAACTGAACACGCGGTATTTGCTGATCGGCGACGACTTCCAGTTCGGCGCCGGCCGCAAGGGCGATTTCGAGTTGCTGGCTTCCTGTCCGCATTTCGCCACCGAGGCGATGCCGTCGGTGCTGGTCAAAGGCGAACGCGCTTCCAGCACCCTGGTTCGCGAGCGCTTGGCCGCCGGCGATCTGGATTCGGCCAACGCATTGCTGGGAGGCGTGTACCGGATATCGGGCAAAGTGATGCATGGCCAGAAGCTGGGGCGCACGATAGGCTTTCCCACCGCCAACATTCACCTGCCGCATTTGAAGCCGGCGCTGAAAGGCGTGTTCGTGGTGGAAGTCGACGCGCCGCAGGGCCGCCTGGGCGGCGTGGCCAGTCTGGGCCTGAACCCGACGGTCAGCGACACCCCGGATTACAAGCTGGAAGTGCACCTGTTCGATTTCTCGGGCGATCTGTACGGCCAGCGGCTGACAGTGCGCTTCCTGAAGAAACTGCGCGACGAAGAGCGCTATGATGATCTGGCGGCCCTGGTGGCCCAGATCGAGCGCGACGCGGCCAGCGCCAAGACCTATTTGACAAGTTTGCAGCGAGAGCAGGCATGAGCATCGATTATCGTAAAACCGTAAACCTGCTGGATACACCCTTCGCCATGCGCGGGGATCTGGCCAAACGCGAACCGGCCTGGGTCAAGCGCTGGCAGGAAGAGAAGCGCTACGAAAAGCTGCGCAAGCTGTCCGCCGGCCGGCCCAAGTTCATCCTGCATGACGGCCCGCCTTACGCCAACAACGACATTCACCTGGGCCACGCGGTCAACAAGGTGCTGAAGGACATCATCGTCCGCTCCAAGACGCTGGCCGGTTTCGACGCGCCCTATGTGCCGGGCTGGGACTGCCACGGCCTGCCGATCGAGCTGATGGTCGAGAAGCTGCACGGCAAGGACATCCCCGCCGCCAAGTTCCGCGAGCTGTGCCGCGAATACGCCAAAGAGCAGGTGGCGCGCCAGAAGAAGGGCTTCATCCGCCTGGGCGTGCTCGGCGATTGGGACAATCCCTATCTGACCATGGATTTCAAGACCGAGGCCGATATTGTCCGCACGCTCGGCAAGATTCATGAAAACGGCTATCTGACCAAGGGCGAGAAGCCGGTGCACTGGTGCATCGAGTGCGGCTCGTCGTTGGCCGAAGCCGAAGTGGAATACGAAGACAAGGTGTCGCCGGCGATCGACGTCGGCTTCAAGGTGATCGACGCCGACCAAGCCTCCGCCGCTTTCGACGCCGACGCCTCCGGCGCGCTGGCCGTGATCTGGACCACCACGCCGTGGACGCTGCCGGCCAACCAGGCCGTCGCCGCCGGCGCCAACCTGGATTACCTGCTGATCGACACCCCCAAGGGCAAGCTGATCCTGGGCAAGGACCTGGTCGAGTCGGCGATGAAGCGTTACGGCATCGACGAATATCGCGTGCTGGGCGAAGCCAAGGGCGAGGCGCTGGAGCTGATCCAGCTGCGCCACCCGTTCTACGACCGCCAGGTGCCGGTGATCCTGGGCGACCACGTCACCACCGACGCCGGCACCGGCTTGGTCCACACCGCGCCGGCCCATGGCCTGGAAGACTTCCAGGCCGGCCTGCAGTACAAGCTGCCTATCGCCAACCCGGTGGCCGACGACGGCCGCTACAAGAGCACGACCGAGCTGTTCGCCGGCATGCTGGTATGGGACGCCAATCCGCGCGTGATCGAGACGCTGGAGTCGCACGGCACGCTGGTGCACAAGGCCAAGCTGGAGCACAGCTACCCGCATTGCTGGCGCCACAAGACGCCGATCATCTTCCGAGCCACGCCGCAGTGGTTCATCAGCATGGACCGCCAGGCCAATGGCGGCGAGACGCTGCGCGAGATCAGCCAGCGCGCCGTCGACGCCACCGAGTTCTTCCCTGCCTGGGGCCGCGCGCGTCTGGACGCGATGATCAAGAACAGCCCCGACTGGTGCGTGTCGCGCCAGCGCAACTGGGGCGTGCCGATGACCTTCTTCATCCACAAGGAGTCTGGCGAGCTGCATCCGCGCTCCGCCCAGCTGCTGGAGGAAGTGGCGCTGCGCATCGAGCAGCAGGGCATCGAAGCCTGGTTCAGCCTGGACGCCAAGGAATTGCTGGGCGAAGAGGCAGAGCAATACCGCAAGCTGTCCGACACGCTGGACGTGTGGTTCGATTCCGGCGCCACCCACTTCGCGGTGCTGAAGCAGCGTCCGGAGCTGGCCTGGCCGGCCGACCTGTACCTGGAAGGCTCCGACCAGCACCGCGGCTGGTTCCAGTCGTCGCTGAAGACCGGCTGCGCCACCATCGGCCGCGCGCCGTACAAGCAGCTGTTGACCCACGGCTTCACCGTGGACGACAAGGGCTACAAGATGTCGAAGTCCAAGGGCAACGGCATCGCGCCCGAGGAAATCTGCGGCACGCTGGGCGCCGACATCCTGCGCCTGTGGGTGGCCAGCGCCGACTACTCCGGCGACATGTCGTTGTCGCAGGAGATCCTGAAGCGCACCACGGAAAGCTACCGCCGCCTGCGCAACACCATCCGCTTCCTGCTGTCCAACCTGTCGGACTTCGATCCGCTGGAGCACACCGTGCCGCTGGACAAGATGGTGGAGCTGGACCAGTACGCACTGCTGCGCGCCCGCGAAGTGCAGGAGAAAGTGGTGGGCGAGCTGTACTCCCGCTACGCCTTCCATCACGTGGTGCAAGAAGTGGTCGGCTACTGCTCGGAAGACCTGGGCGCCTTCTATCTGGACGTGATCAAGGACCGCCTGTACACCACTAAGGCGGGCAGCCATGCCCGTCGCAGCGCGCAGACCGCCTTGTACCACATCACCCGCAGCCTGTTGCTGATGGTGGCGCCCATCCTGTGCTTCACCGCCGACGAGGCGTGGAACGTGCTGGTGGACAGCGAGGAAGAGTCCACGCTCTACCACATCTGGCATGAGTTCCCGGCGCAGGCCGTCGAGCGCGAGGCCGCCTTGTCCGCCAAGTGGCAAGCGATTCGCGAGCTGCGCGCCGTGGTCAACAAGGAAATCGAGGAGCTGCGCAGCGCCGACAAGCTGGGCTCTTCGCTGCAGGCGGAGATCGAAATCGACGCCCCGGCCGAGCTGGCCCGCCATCTGGCCAGCCTGGGCGAGGAACTGAAGTTCGTGTTGATCGTGTCCAAGGCGGGTGTGCGCGAGGCCGGCGAGCTGGCCATCCGGGTCTCCCCGTCCGCGCACGGCAAGTGCGACCGCTGCTGGCACTACCGCGCCGACGTGGGCAGCCACGCCGGACACGGCGCCGTCTGCGGCCGCTGCGTCGACAACCTGGACGGCAAGGGCGAGCCGCGCCTGCACGCCTGACCGTCTGCCGGGGCCGCAAAGGCGGCCCCGCCAGCCCATGGATACCGATAGATGGATTCTGCAATGACTATGCCCGGCGCCCGCAGCTGGCCCAAGTGGTTCGCGCTGGCGGCCCTGGTGATCGTACTGGACCAGATCAGCAAGCTGTATTTCAACAGCCGCTTCCAGTACGGCGAAATCCGGCCGGTGGTGGAAGGCTTTTTCAATTTCACCCTGGTCTACAATCCCGGCGCGGCGTTCAGCTTCCTGCACGACGCCGGCGGCTGGCAGAAGTATCTGTTCACTATCCTGGCTTTCGCCGTGTCCGGCTGGCTGGGTTGGAACATCGTCAAGCGACGCTTCTCCGGCATGATGAACCTGGCCGCGGCCTTCATCATGGGCGGCGCGCTGGGCAATGTGATCGATCGCCTGGCTTACGGCCACGTGATCGACTTCATCATGGTCCACTATTACAACGAGTGGTACTACCCGGCGTTCAACCTGGCCGATTCCTTCATCTGCGTCGGCGCGGCGCTGATGGTGCTGGACAGCCTGAAAAAACCGTCCAACTGAGACGGCCGCCGTTGTGAATGCATGGCGATGGCCCGCGCAGCGGGCCATTCGCGCACCTGCCGGGACGCGGTTCCGGCTCGATTGAGGAAATTCTGATGACGAAGACCATCATGCTCGCCAACCCGCGCGGCTTCTGCGCCGGCGTCGACCGGGCCATCGCCATCGTCGAGCGCGCCATCGAGCTGTACGGCGCGCCCATCTATGTGCGCCACGAGGTGGTGCATAACCGCTTCGTCGTCGATGACCTGCGCAATAAGGGCGCGGTGTTCATCGAGGAATTGAAGGACGTGCCGCCCGGCAGCACGCTGATCTACTCCGCTCACGGCGTGCCGCTGTCGGTGCGGGCGGAAGCCGAGGCGCTGGGACTGACGGTGTTCGACGCCACCTGTCCGCTGGTGACCAAGGTGCATGTCGAAGTGAAGCGGATGCACAAGGCCGACATGGAAATCATCATGATCGGCCACGCCGGCCATCCGGAAGTGGAAGGCACGATGGGCCAGGTGGATTCCGGCATGTACCTGGTGCAAACGGTCGACGACGTCGCCACGCTGCAGGTCAAGCGCGAGGACGCGCTGTCCTACGTCAGCCAGACCACGCTGTCGGTGGATGAAACCCGCGACATCATCGCCGCCCTGAAGGCGCGCTTTCCCAAAATCCACAGTCCGAAGAAGGACGACATCTGCTATGCGACGCAGAACCGCCAGGACGCGGTGAAGTTGCTGGCTGACCAATGCGACATCGTGGTGGTGGTGGGATCGCCCAACAGCTCCAATTCCAATCGTCTGCGGGAAGTGGCGGCGCTGAAGGGCGTGGACGCCTATATGGTCGACAACGCCAGCCTGCTGGAGCCTGAATGGTTCGCCGGCAAGCGCCGCGTCGGCGTCACCGCCGGTGCCAGCGCGCCGGAAGTGCTGGTGCAGGCGGTGATCGACCGCATCAAGGCATTCGACGTCACCCAAGTCACCGAGCTGCCCGGAGTAGAGGAGAGCACGGTGTTCGCGCTGCCGCTGGCGCTGCGTTCGCAAGCCTGACGCGAATTCCTATCCCAAGGCCGCTCCGCAGGGAGCGGCCTTTTTCATGGCTGGCTCAGGGCTGTGGCACGAAGCCGGTCGTCGGCGGCTTGCGCGACACAAAGCCGGTGCTCGGCCCGTTATTGGCTTGCCCGCCGGATACGCACTCGATTTCGTCGGCACTCAGGCGCACCAGCTGGGCGATTTCCAGGCTGCGATCGAGTTGGGCGTCCCACTCGGCGTGTTGAAGGGTTTGGCTTTGCTTCATGGCGATTTTCCTTTGTTGAGCGATTGCTGGAAGGGGTTC
>NZ_JBUPWA010000001.1:1848026-1896207 GCF_055181315.1 Chromobacterium sp. Ag138 | reverse complement strand
GGCCGGGGCGGGATTCGGGCCTGGGCGATGGCTGCATCCGGCAGGCGGTCGATGGATACCACCTGCGGGCAGCGCGCGCAGGCGTCGCGGCCATGCTGGCTCCACCACATGCAGCGGGGCCGTATCGCGCAGTAGGCCAGCCGGTCCACCACTTCGTCCGCCGCGGCCACCACGCGCTCGGCCAGCGTGCAGCGCGAGGCGGCATTGTCGTGATGGGCGCAATGGGTCTGGGCGCAAGGGCCGGCGGTGCGGAACACTTCCTCCGGCGCGATGTCGTCCAGTCGGGAACGGTCGATCCCGGCGGCCGGCAGCATCTGCTTCAGATAGATCACGCGGCGCTGATGCGCGCTGCCGCCGACGATGCCGAACACCATATTGCCATCGCCTTCGAAGGTGGAGCTGGGGCAGAGCCGGGTTTGGTCGTTGTTCATATTGGTTCGCGAAGCGCCTGAATGAATGTTCGCCCGCCGCTTGGGCGGAATGGAAGGCCGCTTTTATTGCTTGGCCGATGGCTGGACGATTTTTCCCGTCATGCGCGGCGGATTTTCCTGAGTGCCGCCGCTGATCATTTCTATTTCCTCGGCGTTCAAGCGCACTATTCTGGTAAGTTCCAGGCTTTGCTGGATTTGGTTTTCAAATTCGGCGGCGTTATTGATTTGTTTCGGTTTCATGTTTAATGCCTCGTGTTGATGGATTTCATGCGGTTATGGATACGCATCGTTTCAATTTGCCAGTATGTTTTGCGTCATTTTTATATGGCCAATAATAACCATTCAGTTGCGGACATTCATTAAAATCAATGCGATGCATGGTTGAATATCTTGGTTGCGGCGCATGATCGCAAAGTAAAATGACGTCGTCAATATGGGGGAATTAATCTGGATCAGCAAATGCGTGATTTGATAAGAATATGGCGCGCAAAAATAAAATAACCGGCAAGTATTTTAAGTTGCGCCTGAATAAATAATCGGCAAATTATTTCTGTGGAAATAAATCGTTCTGAAAGTGTGGGGCGGGAGAGGAAATGCAGAAAGACGCCGGCGGCGTCTTTCTCGAGATGGGATTTTCAGCAGCAGGAGCCGGCGTGGCGCCAGAGGCGTGGCCTGGCGCGGTTGGTGACGCGTCCGGCTCCGCGCCGCGAGGTTTTCGCCGGCAGGAATGTTCAGATCCGCCAAGCCAATCTCGCAGAGAACCCGAGCCAAGGCGCGCCGCCGCAGGCCGCACCCGTCGCACGGGAGGCGCGGCGCTGGATCAGGGGCTTGCTTGGCGGGTCTTAAAACGGCAGCTGGGCTTGCGCGCCTTCGGAATGCTCGATGCGGGCCTCGGTGCTGCCTTCGGCCAGCCGCAGCGTCACCTTTTCGTGGTTGAGCAGCTCGGCCGGGTTCTTGACCGCGCGGCCATCCTGTTTCTGCACGATGGCGTAGCCGCGCGCCAGCACGGCGTCGGGATTGAGCGCGGTCAGCGTGGCAGCCAGCTGCGCGAGCCGCTGGGCGCGGCGTTCCAGCAGCCGGTCGCGCGCGCGGAGCAGCGCGGCCTGCCGCTGCTGCAGCGCTTGCCTGCCCGCGTCCAGATCCGACTGGTGGCGGGAGAGGCGGGTGCCGGCAAGTTGCAGCCGCCAGCGGCCCTGCTCGAAGGCGGCGTGCACGCGTTGCTTCAGCGTTTGCGACAGCGCGCTCAACCGTTCGCACTGGGTTTGCAATTTGGCGCCGGGGTGGGTCAGGCGGCGGCCGAGGAAATCCAGCTGCTGGGCCTTGTCGGTCAGCAGCCGGCCCAGCGCCCGCTCCAGCGCGCGGCGGGTCTGCTCCAGCTGAATGGCCAGGTGTTCGCGGTTGGGCGACACCAGTTCCGCCGCGGCGGTGGGCGTCGGGGCGCGGCGGTCGGCGACGAAGTCGCAGATGGTGAAGTCGGTTTCGTGGCCGACGCCGCTGACGGTGGGAATCGGGCAGGCGGCGACGGCGCGGGCGACGATTTCCTCGTTGAACGACCACAAGTCCTCGATGCTGCCGCCGCCGCGGCAGACGATCAGCACGTCCACCTCGCGGCGTTCTCCGGCCTGGCGGATGGCGTCGGCGATCTGTCGGGCCGAGCTCTCTCCCTGCACCTGGGCCGGGTAGAGGATCAGCGGAATGCCCGGCATGCGGCGGCGCAGCGTGCTGACCACGTCGCGCAGCGCGGCGGCGGCGGGGGAGGTGACGATGCCGATGGCCGCCGGGTGGGAGGGCAGCTCGCGCTTGCGGGCGTTGTCGAACAGGCCCTCGGCCTGCAGCCGCGCCTTCAGCCGCTCGAAAGCCTCGTACAGCCTGCCGAGGCCGGCGGCGCGCATCTCGCCGACGTTGATCTGGAATTCGCCCCTGGCCTCGTACAGCGTCACCTGGCCGCGCAGTTCCACCTGCATGCCTTCTTGCGGCCGGAACGGCAGCATGGACAGCTTGTGGCGGAACATCACGCAGCGCAGCTGGGCGCCTCCGTCCTTCAGCGAGAAGTAGGCGTGGCCGGAGGCGGCCAGCGTCAGGTTGGAAATTTCCCCGCCTATCCACACGGGCGGAATGCCCGCTTCCAGCAGGTCCCGCGCCATGCGGTTGAGGGAGGAGACGCTGATCACGTCCTGGCTCTGATCAGGGAAATGGTATCTTGTCAAGTGATCCACAATGCTTCACTGGAGTAAATATTCAAGGGACGCGGGCGGCCTCCCACCTGCGTAGCGTTTGATATCTGATTCAAAATGCAATCAAATCAATATCTTACAAAAATCAATCCCCGGCGTGAAAAACCTGTGGAAGCCGCGCTTGGCAAGGGTTTAGCCCAACTGTGCACCGGCTTATCAACAAAGTTATCCACAGTTGGCCGCAAAGCTCGGCGCAGCCTTGCTGCCTGCCCGGCGCAGCGATCGGGCTTGCCAATGGCATGTTGCGTCAGCGCCGCAGCCAGAGTAAACGCTTGCTATTTGCCGACGGCGATTTGTCTCTGTTGTGTCGAATGAATGACAATCGCGTGAATTGAAACCCGCCATCGCGGCAGCGGTCATGATACCACCCGGCGGCTTCAGGCGGCCGGAGATCGGGCGCGGGGCGAAGGAGGAGAGATGGAAGACTTGCTGCGATGCGTTCAGGGCGACATCACCGGCATGGCGGTGGACGCCATCGTCAACGCCGCCAACAACAGCCTGCTGGGCGGCGGCGGAGTGGACGGCGCCATCCATCGGGCGGCGGGTCCGGGCCTGCTGGCAGCCTGCCGCCTGCTGGGCGGCTGCCCGACCGGCGAGGCGCGGCTGACCGATGGCTATCTGCTGCCCGCCCGCTACGTGATCCACACGGTGGGGCCGGTATGGCAGGGAGGGGGCGAGGGCGAGCCGGAGCTGCTGGCGGCCTGCTACCGCAACAGCCTGGCGCTGGCCGCGCGCTATGGCGTGGCCAGTATCGCGTTTCCGGCGATCACGGTCGTTTTCTGGAATATCATTTTATCAAAATAAGTACTAGTCCCTGGTTAACCGGTTGTCTATACATGGTATTTTTCGGCATGAAGGCATGTTGTCTGACGAAGTGATACTGACAAGAGGTCGTCATGGTAACTATCGAATCTAAAGATGGTTGCATCAAAGCACGGGTTCGACACGAAAACGGGCGAAGCTATGGCGTCGATATCTCTAAGCTCGCGCGGTGCGATCCTTCTGGTCACCTACTCACTTGTCTGGTGCAGATTGTCAACACGCTGAAGCCGTACAGCCAGATCATGATGTTCCGGGACGCTAACGCCGTTCTGGGTGGTGCGCTGACCGCCTGGGATGAGTATCTGCCGCAAGGCGCAGGGGCTTGGCAGGGGCTGGTTTCCAGGTTGTATGAATACCATTTTACCCGGACGGACACTAGGATGAGCCTCAAATCCGCGGCAGTCGTCTGGAATTCGTTTGCACATTGCCTCGAGAGAATGCGGGACCATTGTGGCTACATTCCGCAAAACGTGGTCATCCCCCATGTGCCAACGCGACTGGAAGCGTTCGAGGCGACCAGCTACGAGCATCTCTTGCTCGGCCAGGATACGGCGCCACAAGAGGTATCATTTGTAGATAAGTTGTTGCTACCGCTCGATCTGTCGCGGACCGATGCCGCCTATCTGGAAGAGGTCCGGGATGGATTGATCTGCCGTAGCAAGCTGCTGGAACGGTGTCTGGTCGCTTGGTGGGAGCAAATCAAGGCACACTACGTGTATGGGCAAGCCTTGCTTCATACCGTCGACTGGCCCGCACTACGCCAATCGCTGATCGCACACGCGAATGATCGCGGTGTAAAGCGGCGAACGAATGGCGCGACAATGGAGACATTGGCGAACCAATTGGCCGTGATCGTGCATGAGCATGATGGCCTGCATTCGGACAAAGTACGAGCATCGTCGCCGTTTCTCCAGACCTATGCGGGCTACTTATATTTACCTGCCGACGCACCACCAGCATTCAATGGTGTCCCCCGTTCCCTACGTGTGGACTGGATGCTGGGTAGGCTGTCGTCTATCGATTACACAGCACTCGCTACACTGTTAATCCTGCGCAATCCGAACTTCACGCCCTTTGCCATGCTGAATGCCCGGATTGAGGATCGGGATGGCAAGCGCTACCTTGAACTGGATGATCGGGGATTACGCTTTCGCGTGGATAAACCGAGGGCCAGGGCAATGAAGGAGGCGATGCTCGACGAGGCCAGTGCTGAGATCGTGAGTACGCTATACGAAATGGGTGCCGCGGCACGGCAGCGTCTACAGGATGTTCAATCCCCCGCAGCGAATTACCTGCTGCTGGTACGTAGTGCCAACGGTGCCTACGCCACGGTGTGTCCGAACCATGTCGAGGACAAATTGCGGGGAAGTGGATCGTTGCTCTACAAAGCCTTTCCTGAACTGATGGAGGCGCTGCCGCCTGGCACGATCACGCTGAGCAGGGTTCGCACGACGCAGGGCGTCATCGAGTGGTTCCGGACCGGCTCCGTTGTGGCCATGCGCAAACGGCTCGGCAACTCGACCACGGTCGTGTTGCAGCACTATCTGCCGCCATGCCTGCTTGCCGCCTGGAATACCCGACTCATCCGCCGCTTCCAGAACCTCTGGATCACCGTGGCAGCAGCGGCAGATGACTTCCTACTCGAGATTACCGATTTCAACACGCGTGGCGAGTTGGACGCTTTTGTCGCCGATATGCTACGTCTGCATACCAAGGGTTCCTCCCCTCTGGCTGATGCGCTGCAGGAGCGTTTCGGCGACCGTTCGCCGTCACGGTCAGGCAGCGCCGGCGATATGGCTGATCAGTTGGCCATTAGCGTGTCTAAAAATGCGCTGCTAGCGCTATATCTGTACCAAGAGGCAGCCATCGCGGAAGGGTTGTCGCCCAGGCTCATGGATTTTGTAGATGAAACCACAGGTATCTGCCCAAGACAGTTTATCAATCTTGCCGAACTGCTACGGCATGAAATCCCTGAGCATTGCGACGGTTCTTTACGGCAAGCGCATGCGCAGGCACTGGCCGAACTGGCGGGTCACCCCGTCAAAGCGAAGTGGGGTGCCTTGATTGCTCAGGGGAGGTGCCATGTCGACTAGCCGCCGGCAGGCCTGGCACGGTGAGACCCGGAGTGTTGATTTACGGGTTATTCTTGAGCATGGGCAGCGTTGCGTCGATCTCTACGCTGGCGACTGGACAGCGCCGTGGCTGCTGTCCGATTTCTCGGCAAACCAATGGCAGATCAGAAGCAAGGATACCCGGCGCGTGGGTGCAAGCTGGAAAGGCCATATCGTGCTGGACTGGGAGGTGCCATTGGCCGACGGGCTGCATCTCACCGACTCGCCGCATCGCACCATGTGCATGCTGGCCAAGAAGGTCATTTTCCTGATGCGGTTCTTGCCGCCCTGCGGCGTTTCCTCCAGTATTACCCATCGCCACCTGTTCTTGCATGCCAAAGTTATTTTGCAGTGGATGTATCTGCACACTGAACGCTTCCAGCCCGACCAATGCCTGTTTCAGCGCATTGATCAGCAAGCGGTCGAAGACTATCTGCGCGAGTTGAGGCAGGGCGGCGTCTCCTGGGTGCTGCAGGCCCCCCACCGCACCTTGATCTGGCTGTACAAGGAAGCGTTGGGACGAAGGCCGCCGGCGGATATGGAGAGACAGTATTTTCTGGTGCCACGGCCGGATGGCGAGGCCATCATCCAATGGTTGCAGGCGCATCACTATTACGTCCAGGAAAAACAGGACTGGACCGGCGAGACGATACGAGCAGTCGACCGCAAGAAACTGGCGCAAGCCCTGCACGTGGACGTGGAAACGCTCCGTTCCAGCCCGAAATTTGCCGCCTTCATTCGCCAGTTTGAACCGGACTTGCTGACACTGAGTCCACATCTGCTCCTGCCGGCACGCGGCGTCAGGGGGGCGGAAGCCCCCTTGCACACGACACCCACGCTTGATGAGATACGGCGCGCGCCATATGGGGCGATTGCCATGCGCCACCACGTGAACGTCTGGAGCCGGTTACAGGATTTGACGCGGCAGTTCTCCGGTAGCATGAAGCTAGCCAGTGCCTTGGATATTCCTGCCTTGTATCGCATCGCCAATGCCGGAGACAAGGGCCAGCACACGCCCTGGGTGCCGATGGCGACCGCGCTGGCGTATACGCGTGAAGCCCTGCGCTGGGCCGCGCAATATACCGACGTGGTCGTGGCATTCTACCTCGAGGCAATTGGCGTATTTCAGAGCAAGGGATGGTTCAGCTATCAGGCCGACTCAGTCGATTGCGATATAGCCCTGTCGGTAAAGCGGGATCGTTGGGTAGTGGAGCATTGTCCCGCGCCGCTCAGGCCACTTGGTATCTGCGGCTGGACGTGCTGGTTCTCGAAAAACCAGCCGGAACCGTTCCGGAAGCTGCGCGAGCAGCCTGGCCTGAATGACGTGATGCAGGTCATGGTGGGGGCCGCCATCGTGTTGGTGGGCATGACCAAGCCGATTCGCGAGTCGGAGATACTGGGCCTGCGCAAGGACGCTGTGCGCTTCGTGCCAGGCGATGGATACTGGCTAGAGCAGATGCTTGCCAAAACGGTCGTAGCGGACCGCCATGGCCAGACAGCCAAGCCCATCCCGGCCATCACGGCCCGGGTGTTGAGCGCCTTGATCCGATTGTCTGATGGTGTCGACGCGCTGTTGCGCTCTCAGGATCCTTATGCTCGGGAGCGCATTTTCTACCTGCCGTCGTTTGTGCGCGATGCTTCGCTAAAGGCCAAGCTCTATGAACCCACCGATCTGTCGCGGTTGCTGAATCGGTTTTGCGATTATGTCGCGCTCAGCCCGGACGAATATGGGCGGCGCTGGTACGTGCGTGTGCACGAGCTGCGCAAGTCTTTCCTGATTACCTTCTTCTGGTGCTTCCGCTATGCCTCGTTGGATGCGGCACGGTGGATCGCTGGGCACACTAACGGCGCCGACCTGTATGCCTATATTGAAGCAAACTTTCCCGGCGACGAGTTACCCCATTTGGAAGCTGAATACGCGGCAATGCAGCTATGGCACTTTCAGGCCGAGGGATATGGTGAAGCGACGAATACCGTAGAACTGTACCAAGCCGTCTGCACCCACTTTGCAGTTAGGGAAATCAGTCTTATCCCGACACGAGAACTAAACGACTGGCTGGAACTGGCTTTCCTGCAAGGCATCTATCGCATCGAGCCGTACTCGATCACCGGGGCCGAAGACATGGCGGTACAGATTGCATTCCGAATCGGCCGGCGTAGCGAGGGGGAGTCGTCATGACGAGGCATCGGGGACGGGACACGGGCAGCACCCCTGGCATCGAAGGCCGCCTCAGGCTGCTGACCAAATGGGCCAAGTCACCAGGCAAGGCACCGGGCTTTGTGAAGGCAGCGTGTGCCAACCAGGCGGCACTGGCCGCGCTGCAGCGCCCAGACCTGGGCATCCTGCCGATCAGCCTCAATACGCTCAAAGCGCACGCCGCGCGTACGCCATGGGGAGGCAGCGACGGCTGGACCGCCATGGAGGCACTGCGCCGTGCCATACAGCTGCGGCCAGGTGAAAGAGGGGTTTCACCAGCTCCCCGGCCTGGTAACAAGGATGCGCTGCAGTGCCAGGTGGGTGAACTGGAACGGCAGCTGGATCAGGTGCATCGCAGCCGTGCCCTGCTGATGCGCGCGTATATGGATCTGCTGGGTCTGGCCCAGCAGGCCAGCCGTGACGATGCCGAGCTGGTGCGCAAGATACAGCGCCATCAGGTCGCCTTTGTCGAGCTAGGTATCCGGCCGGTCGCGTCATGAAGCCTGGCGCAAAGCTGTTCAGTCTGCTGCGAGATGTGGTGCTGCCAGGCTACACCGTCATCGACCCCGTACTGGGCATCGCGCAGGTGTGCGAACAAGTGCTGCCCGCCGTGTTCATCCTGAGCTGGCCGGACGGGACTCCGTGTCTCTATGCGGAGATGTTCCTGCTCGATAAGTCGTACCGACTGACCACGCGACGCAATGATGGTGGCTCGCTCAAGGTCGCCGCCGCTGATCTCAGCCACCTGCTGCGCTTTTGCTGGCAATACGAGCACAACTTATGGGAACTCGGGGACAACGAACTGCGCGAGATGATAGCCTGGTTGCAGCAGCCAAGGTCCATCAACAATCCAACTGCACCGCAGCGAAACCGCAATACGATCAACCGGGTCATCGCTCAGACGATCGAATTCCTGCTTTGGCTGCAACGCACGATCATGCCTGAACGGCAGATCGTCGGGACGCGCGAGCAGCGGCCACAGATCACCTGTGTGGAAACGACGGGCCGACGGCATGGTCAACCGTGGGCGGGACGACTGGCGTTTGCGTTTCGTTTGACCGCCGACTCGCCGGACCCAAAGGGTCCCATCTCGCGCGGGCTGCGTCAGCAGCTGTGGGAAGGGGTAGCCAGGATGGCAGAAGGGGCGACAGAAAATGCCCGCTATATGGCGCGATTTCCATCACGTGCTGAATGGCTTGCCGAACGCGACTATCTGCGTGCAAGGCGCGAACTCATGCTGTCCCTGTTGGATGCAACTGGCTGTCGGCCAGGGGAGCTGGCTCGGCTGTCGCTGGCCAAGAATCTGGCCTGTGTGGCAACCGGAAAAATTATCCTAACCACGCTGAAGCGGCGGCGGGCGGAGGATCCGGAACGGGTCATCCCGCTGGCACGTGTCGTGTGTGTGCGGTTGGAACTGTTCATCCACAAGTACCGCGCCGACCTGATGACTGCTCTGCAGCAACGCGACCGGGATGTTGTGCCGAACGACGCCGTATTTATCACTTGCCGCACGGGGGCTCCCATGCTGGAGTCAACCCTGACCAAGGACTTCCAGCGTATTACTTGGTGCGCTGGCATTACGCAGCGCACTTGCATGAGCATGTTCCGGCATCGTTTCATCACGAACATGGTGGCGCTCCATCTGGACGCCTTCGTGCGGGAGAGCCCGGGAAAGGACCGCCAGTACCTGATCGAAGCGGACTACCGGTCCATTCTGAAGCGGGTGGCGGTGTTTACCGGGCACGGCTCGGTGGATAGCTTATTTGTCTACATCGACTGGGCATGGGAAGAGCTGGGCACCTTCGACCGAGTGGCCGAAGCCCATGCGCTGACCTGCGCGATCGATGAGTCCTTGCAGCGCTTGGGCACCTTGGCCAGCGAGCTGGAGAGAGAGCCGCCGTTGACGGTGGCGGCTATCAAAGCCGTCAGCGCCGAACTGGATACAATTCGTGTGCGCGTCCGCGATGCGGGCAAGCGGACCTAGCAGACAACAACCATAGGTAGCAATTTCATTACTACATGGCTGTGATTGGCGTGATTTTAGCATCGCGCCTAGGATCCTTATATCCAGGAGCTAAATAGGCGCTGCTTGCGCCATAGAGCGATAGCGGATCCCTTAGCCATAGCGCAAATTCAATGCCTTCCAAGCTATGGTCGGGCGAGCAGTCGATCATCCAGCGACGCAGCATGTATCCCGCGTTGGCTGCACGCACCTTTACTCGCAGAACGCCGTCGGGCATCCAGTAGTCCATCATCACAACCTCTTGTCGTGGGTAGCAGGGATGGGGGACGAGCTCCAGCTCGATAATACGGTTCCACTGAACGTCTTGGTCAACCTTTTCTTCGTCCAATATTGGGCTGTTCTCTAGAAGGACGGGATTTTCCATCCGAGTAAGGACGAAGTCGCGAAATCCATTGCGTCGACGGTCGTAAGCTCGCACGTGCCAGCGACTACCATTGTTCACAAGTGCGATAGGTACGATCTCCCGCTCAGTACGCCCGCTTTCAATCGACGTATATGTCGTGCGCAAGGCCTTTCCTCGGTGAATGGCTCGCGTAATGGGGGCGAGCGTTGACATCTGGGGTGTGGTTAGGGCAATCGGAAATTCACATCGCACCATGGGTCCTAGTTCTTCGCCAATACCTTCGCCGAACCCGCTAGAGAGGGCCGTCAGCACTCGTTGCGGTACGTGGTCAAACAGCGGAACGAATTCATCTGTTGGGCGGTATGTCTTGTCTGAATTGTCTAGCTCGAGATTACTCGATGCTATATCGCGATATTGTGCGATATCCCGAGTAGCAGCTGCAGGACCTGTACCGAATCGGTCCGCAATGTCAGTTCGTCGAAGTTCGCCGAGAAAGTAGAGTCTGAAATCGATATACGCAAGCCGTTCACGCTGGGCTTGAGGTAACGCTGCGAGGGCTTGGTCTCGAGCAGTGTTTAAGGTATTCATGCGTCAATTATACTCGAAATCGCAGCGACATGGATAAAAATCAATCTCTTTACATGATCAAAATGATCATGTAAAATGATATTTATCGCGGATAAACTCTGCTGGGACGCACCCTGTCGGTGCCGACTCGTGAGGGAGGGTGGCCAGATCCGGCGAGAGATAAAGGCCTCGGCTAGATGGGTCGAGACGCCCACTTTGTAAGGAACTGCAATGATCCGCGAACCAGTTAAACTTCTCCCTCCGCGCAGGGCCTCCGCACAATCGGCGGCGCGCTTCTTTCATCTAGTCGATGCAATTGCGCAGGCGCACGAGCCCACTGCGTCACAGTTGGCGGCACTTGAGCGTTCCTATAACAGCACGGGTGACTTTCTTTCTGAATGCCCTGAATTTAGTGGGCAGCTGGTCCAAATCCATTCTCATGGTTCGCGCCGACTTGGGACGATTGTTCGGCCACGAGACGGCTCCCGCGAAGGTTTCGACATTGACCTGATCGCACGATTTGCCCCGAGTGCGCAGCGTAAGTACGAAGGTGACCGGGGGCCC
Organism: Chromobacterium sp. Ag138; assembly: GCF_055181315.1. Classification (NCBI taxonomy): domain Bacteria; kingdom Pseudomonadati; phylum Pseudomonadota; class Betaproteobacteria; order Neisseriales; family Chromobacteriaceae; genus Chromobacterium; species Chromobacterium sp. Ag138. The sequence continues at coordinate 1,884,915 of NZ_JBUPWA010000001.1, read as the reverse complement.
GCACTTCTACTTGACCATCTGCATGGTGCTCTCTCTCGTTATGCCGCCGCGCATGGCTTGCGGTTACATCGTTGGGAGCGATGTGCCACCCTCGAATACGCGGGGGGCATGTGTGCTGACATTGCTCCGGTCATCGACGCACCGTTGCTCTCCGGTCCGCATGCGGAGACGCATGGTCTGATCCCCGACCGTGAACTGCGGCTTTTCAATTCGACGAATCCTCGCGGGTACGCAAAACACTTTGATCTTGCCGCAATGATTTCTCCGAACTTCCTTCTCTCGGAGATTTCCACTGAGGTCTTTGATTCGGCAAAACGTGCAGACGTCGTTCCACTACCCGATGCACAGGAAGTCTTCGGCAGACTGCTGTGTCGGCTGGTCCAGCTTCTGAAACTACACAGAAATGTTGCCTTTGGAAGCGTAAAAGACCAGGACCTAGCTCCGACATCGGTCTTTCTAACGACTCTGGCTGCAATAGCCTATACAGTTGAGGCGCCCTTGCCACACTCCAGCCCGCTAGAACTGCTTTTCGACATCGTTGAACGCATGCCATCGCTCTTCGTACGCCGAAGATTGCCAAGTGGATCCGAGGAGTGGGAGTTGCCCAATCCGTCAGCCCCGACTGACAATCTTGCTGCTGGTATGAATAATCCGTCGCGACAAGTTGCGTTCATCGAGTGGCACCGTCGTTTATTGATGGATCTCAAACGCATCCTTGATGCGATAGAAAGCCACCAAGGGATGGACGTGCTGCTCAAGGCCGTTCAAACCGCGTTCGGATCTAGAGGGTTTGCTGCTGTCCAGCAAATGGAGATGGGCCGTCAAGAAAGTAGCCGACAGGCCGGGCGAGCCATCTTGCTCGCTTCGTCGACAGCTATGCCTATCAGCGTTTCAGCCCGCCCGCACACGTTTTTCGGGGGCTAATACCATGCGCACGCATCCGTTCGTTTCGATTCCAACTCTGGCCGAACGGGCGCTGGAGCTTCGTAACCTCCAACTTGGGGACGCAAGCCTGAGGTTTCTATCGGGGCGTGGGTTGCACTACAGGTTTTATTTAATACCAAGTGAGTATGGCCGGACGTACGAGTGTGAGTTGCGCATAAAACCTGGTGCAATCGCACCGGAAATGTATGTGTTGAAACCGGATTTGATTGCATTGGCGGGTGACGCGCTGATACCCCACATTTATCCGGGGAAGGGGCCTGGCATTCACCTGTGCCTCTGGCACCCAAAGAAGCGAGAGTGGTCGCCACAAATGCGATTAGCTGAAACGTATCTTGCCTGGAGCACGCAATGGCTGTGGTACTTTGAGGACTGGCTTGCAACTGGCATATGGAATGGAGGCGGGGATCACCCTGCAGCAAGAAAGAACCGCTGGGATTCGCGAGCAAGGGAGGTAAACGTTGATGGATGACTTCGAACGGGTTGACCAGTCGTGTTCACAAGATAGCTGCATAGAGCGGAGTAGAGACGAAGTCCTCCCCACCCTCGTGTTCGACTGGCTACATGGCACGCTTCGGATACGAAACGAAGACCTTGCGCAACACGCAACAGAGAAATTGGTGGCTGAAGCTCAACAAATACTGAGAACGGAGGGACTATAAAACTCCGCATCTAATCGCAATTCATCCTTCTTTGTAGCGTGGCATTCTAAATTTTCTCGATATGAGTATGGAAAATCTATATGGCTTACACCGTAGACGCCTCTTTCAACTCGTTCTATGAAAACATTAACTTGAGTGGTGATCACAGGCAAACGGCGAATGCACGTCGTGATAACATTGTGGCGGTACTGTCTAAGACGTTCGAGATAGTTGAATCTTTTTCTACTGGATCGATCCCAAAGTTCACGGGGCTCAAGGCACAGGCTGATTTAGATGTCATGGTGGTCTTGCACTATAGCAAGCACATTAAAGGTAGGACGCCAACGCAGGTTCTTCAAGACGTGCGTAATGTGTTGGCTGAATGGCGGACGGGTGCGCGTAAGAATGGGCAGGCTGTGACGTTGTACTACAAGACATGGCCCAATGTGGACATTGTCCCTGTGAGTCGGTTCATCAATAATGACAACACGGTTTCTCACTACGAAGTACCTGATAGCAATACGGACACATGGATTGCTTCACGGCCAAAGTTGCATGCTAGCAATATTGAATCGAAATCTTCTTCTTGTGGATATAATTTCAGGCGAATCATCAAAATGATCAAGCACTGGAATAAGATTCATAGTGATTATCTTCAGAGCTACCATCTCGAAGTTTTGGCGTTGAACATTTTCAACGAAAATATGGATGATACGCCGTGGGAAGTTTTCCAGTTTTTCGAAAAAGCCCGACCGCTGCTTGAAACTCCATTGTGGCATGAGCTTGGCTTTGTTGATGATTACCTGACGTATTCGGATCGTCGGGAGGTACTAAAACGCTTTGATACAGCTATTGAAAAGAGTCGACTTGCGTGGAGCAAGACTTATAACGGTAAGAGTGACCATGTGGGTGCCATAAATATCTGGAGACAGATTTTTGGCGATAAATTTCCTTCCTACGGCTGAGTCTATGTCCCGTTCTGACCCAATTCGCACCGATTATTTCACTGCTGTACAGGCAGCAGATAAGTTGTCAGACGTTCTTTTTTATATCAACGTACTACTGTCGTGTGCAACTTTATTGTTAGATCAGAAGAAACAACCTGAACTGTACAATTTTGTTTTGCTAGGCTTCAGCCTGTCGGTTATCGCCATGTTTATGATCGGTTTAGTTTTACGCTTGTATCTGGTGCCTCGTGCAGAGGATAAGCGGCGGCAAGATTTTTTCGGTCGTGTGTACAATGTCAATCTGCTGCATAAAGCAACCGATGGATACTACAACAACGAGGCTAAGGAGCCAATTCAGCGTATTGCAGCTCAGACCTTGGAGAACAGTCATTTCAGCAAAGAAATTTTGTTCCGTATGATTCGTTTGGAGCGCTGGCAGATTGGCTTGTATTTGTTAGTTTGGTTAACTCTGTTGTACTACCGTAGAACAGATTTGGGTTGGATTGTAGTTACTTCACAAGTGGTATTCAGCGAGCAAATTGTCTCGAAGTGGGCCCGTCTCGAGTGGCTACGCTGGCGGTGTGAGAAGACCTTCGACAATCTATACAGGATCATGCAGTTAAAGCAGCCGCAGGCGCAATGTGATGCTCAGGTTATGGAGCAGATGCTGGCTTATGAGGCGAGTAAGTCTAATGCGGGAATTATCATTTCATCAAAATACTTCGATGATATGAATGAGGAGCTTTCTATTGAGTGGGACAGGATTCGCGCTAATATCGGGCTGTGATAAAAATGGTTGCAGGGGAGTGCGACATGCGATCACTGTGAGTGGCTGTCTTGTAGCTTAATTGAGGGGCAATCAGCCTCCTTTTTGTCTGAATTGACGGGCTGGCAAGTCGAGTGTTTTTCGCCGGGTATTGAGCGTTGAAGCAGTGTGGCACGCTTGAAGGCAAAGTCGCGCTCAGCCTGCTCATGAGGAATGCTGGGGCGCGGATCATCCAGCGCAGCCTGAACGGCTTGGCGAACGTACTCGTCATAAGTAATCGCAGAGTTGGGAGTGATGGAGTTGGGTTTACGCTTGGGCATGGGGTCTTCTCCTGACGTTTCCCTTTGAGTGTATTCCAAATGATCTACTCCTGAAAAAATCTAGTGATGAAAAGTAGAGATTTCTGGAATGGCATAGGCATCGATAAAATTGACATGTCGGTGATATTGTTCTTGAAAAGCTGCGGCGTTTACGGCTATCCGCTGGAGGCCGCCTGCGCTTTGGCGGTCGGGGAGCTGAGGGCCTGGCTGTCCGGCCGGCCCCATGGTCTGCGCGAGGTTCGGCTGGTGGCTTTCGACGCCCGCGCGCTGGAGGCCTACCGGCGGGCGCTCCAAGCCTAGCTGACCTCGCCCTTGGCCGGGCGCGGCAGCTGGCCGCCGCAGTGCTTGCAGTGGCGGGCGTCCCAGTCGTGCCCCTCGCTGAAGCAATGCGGGCACAGCCGGGTGGCGGAGCGGTTTTCGGAAGGCTCGGGCGGGGCGCTGCGGGCGATCTCGGCGCTGACGATGCCGGTGGGCACCGCGATGATGCCGTAGCCGGTGATCATCACCAGGCTGGCCAGCGCCTGTCCCAGCGGCGTTTTCGGCGTGATGTCGCCGAAGCCGACGGTGGTCAGCGTGACGATGGCCCAGTAGATGCTGATCGGAATGCTGGTGAAACCGTGCTCGGGGCCTTCTATCACATACATCAGCGTGCCCAGCACGATCACCAGCAGCACCACGGTCACCAGGAACACGGTGATCTTGCGCTGGCTGGCCATCAGCGCCTTGCGCAGCTGCGCCGCCTCGCCCAGGTGCCGGCTGAGCTTGAGGATGCGGAACATCCTGAGCAGGCGCAGGATGCGCACGTCGGCGAGGAAGCGGCTTTCCGGGATGAACAGGCCGAGGTAGAGCGGCAGGATGGACAGCAGGTCGATCACGCCGAAGAAGCTCTTCACATAGCGCATCGGCTTGTGCACGCAGATCAGCCGCAGCGCGTATTCGATGGTGAACAGCAGGGTGAACAGCCAGTCCAGCACGGTCAGCAGCGTGCCGTAGCGCTGGCGTATCGACGACACGCTTTCCAGCATCACGCAGGCGACGGAGAGCAGGATGGCGGCGATCAGCGCCATGTCGAAAATGCGTCCGGCGCGGGTGTCGGCCTCGTAGATGACGATGTACAGCTTGCGCCGCCAGCCGGACAGCGGGATCAGGGTTTCCTGGGTGGGCATATGAACCTTGCCTGTGTTTGCATTGACTATAACAAAGCGGTTTGAGTCCGCCGGCGTTTCCTTCGCAGCGGCGCCGGGCCTGTTTCCAGGCCGGCCGCGGGCGGATGCGCGGCGGGTTAGAGAGGGTAGCCGGAGTTTGGTTTGCTGGATATAAGCAAACAATATTAGGTCGCCCGCATCGGATTGATTATGATTCTGTGGAATATCGGCATCGTCATTTTAGCAGGATGAGGAATAAGATCATGCGCATCGCCAATACCATCACCGACCTGATCGGCAACACCCCGCTGGTCAAGCTCAATCGCGTCACCGAGGGCGTCGGCGCCACCGTCGTCGCCAAGCTGGAATTCTTCAACCCGGCGCACAGCGTCAAGGACCGCATCGCGGTAGCGATGCTGGACGCGGCGGAGGCGGCCGGCAAGATCGGCCCCAACACCGTCATCATCGAGCCCACCTCGGGCAACACCGGCATCGGCCTGGCGATGGTGTGCGCGGCGCGCGGCTACAAGCTGGCGATCACCATGCCGGAGTCGATGAGCAAGGAACGCCGCCAGTTGCTGAAAGCCTACGGCGCCGAGCTGATCCTGACCCCGGGCCCCGACGGCATGGGCGGCGCCATCGCCAAGGCGAAGGCGCTGGTCGACGAATTCCCAGACACCTATTTCATGCCGCAGCAGTTCGAAAACCCGGCCAATCCGGAAATCCACCGCCACACCACCGCGGAAGAAGTATGGAACGACACCGACGGCAAGGTGGACATCTTCGTGGCCGGCGTGGGCACCGGCGGCACCATCACCGGGGTCGGCGAAGTGCTGAAGGCGCGCAAGCCCGGCGTGCAGATCGTCGCGGTGGAGCCGGACGCGTCTCCGGTGCTGTCCGGCGGCCCCAAGGGCCCGCACCCGATCCAGGGCATCGGCGCCGGTTTCGTGCCGGGCATCCTCAACACCGGCATCTACGACGAAATCATCCGCGTCAAGAACGAGGACGCGCTGCAAGTGGCGCGCGAAGTGGCCACCAAGGAAGGCATCCTGGTCGGCATCTCGTCCGGCGCGGCGGTGTGGTCAGCGCTGCAGCTGGCCAAACGGCCGGAAAACGCCGGCAAGCTGATCGTGGTGGTGATCCCGTCCTTCGGCGAGCGCTACCTGTCCACCGTGCTGTTCGAGCACCTGGGCTGAGCGGCCGCGGCGCGGCCAGCCGCGCGCGCAATCGATCGCAATAGGTTTGCCGTTGACGGCGCGCGGGCAGGCCGGGCTACAATGGCCGCCATGAAAAGACAGCTCATCGCTTTCTCCCTGCTCGGCTCGCTGACTGCTTGCAGCGCGCTGCAGCAGCTGGGCGCGCCGGTCCATTCCGGCTCCGGCGCCTCGTCCCGGCCGGCGCAATCGGCCCAGCCGCGCGCGTCCGGCAAGGTGGACCAATTGCTGGCCGAAGCCAACCGGCTGGCCGACAAGGTCAAGTCGGGCGAACTGACCCGCACCGCGGCGGCCGACCAGCTGGGCGCCGCCCGGCTGCGCATCGCCGGCGGCAATCCGGTGGACAACGACAACTTCGCCGTCTACCGCCAGCTGACGGTGGAGCGCGACGCCGGCCGCATCGACTCCGACGCCTTCCGCGCCAAGCTGGAGGCGCATCTGCGCGAATGGATGCGGCGCTGGCCCAAGTACTCGCCCAAGCCCGCCGATCCGGCGTTCTCCAATTTCCTGCTCAAGCTGTACGGCCTGCCGCCGCTGGGTTACTGATGAAGCCGAAGAAAAACGCGAACGCCGCCTGCCCCTGCGGCGGCGGCGAACTGGCGGCCTGCTGCGGCCGTTACCTTGGCCCGGACGCGCCGCCGGCCCCGACCGCGCAGGCCTTGATGCGCTCGCGCTACAGCGCCTACGCGTTGGGGCTGGAGGCCTACCTGCTGGCCACCTGGCATCCGTCCACCCGGCTGGAGGCGCTGCATCTGGACGAGGACGCCGGCGTGGTGAAGTGGATAGGCCTGGAAGTGAAGCGCTGCCAAGCCGGCCTGGAGGCCGACGCAGAGGGCGTGGTGGAGTTCGTCGCCCGCTGCAAGGTGGGCGGCAAGGCCGAGCGCATGCATGAGACCAGCCATTTCCTGCGCGAAGACGGCCGCTGGTATTACGTGTCCGGCCTGGTGGCCTGAGCGGCGCTTGTCCTGGCGCAAGTTCGCGCCTATCAGTGTTTGACCGCGCGGCGCCATGGCGAGAGCATAAGGCATTCCTTTGCGGGAAAACGCCATGCTTACCGTCTATTCCGATTCCCACCGCCTGCAGCACGGCCAGTCCGAGCTGATCGACGGCACCCTCAAACCCTGTTTTGAAACCCCGGCCCGCGCCGACATGGTGCTGGCCGCCGTCCGCGAGCGCGAGCTGGGCGACATCATCCATCCGCGCCAGCACGGCCTGGATCCCATCCTGCGGGTGCACGACGCGGACTACGCGCGTTTCCTGGAAACCGCCTGGCAGCGCTGGAGCGACATGGGGCGCGACCATGACGCGCTGCCCAAGATGTGGCAGGTCCGCCGCCTGAGGGAAGCCATCCCCGACCACGTGGAAGGCCAGCTCTGCTATTACTCGATGGATTGCGGCACGCCGATCACCGCCGGCACCTGGGCGGCGGCGACCGCCGCGGCCGATACCGCGCTGACCGGAGCCGACCGGCTGATCGGCGGCGAGCGCGCGGTGTTCGCGCTGACCCGGCCGCCCGGCCACCATGCGGCTTTCGACTACTGCGGCGGCTATTGCTTCCTCAACAACGCCGCCATCGCCGCCCAGTCGCTGCGCGACCGCGGCATGCGCAAGGTGGCGGTGCTGGACGTCGACTACCATCACGGCAACGGCACCCAGGATATCTTCTACCGGCGCGCCGACGTGCTGTTCCTGTCTATACACGGCGATCCGCGCACCGAGTACCCGTTTTTCCTCGGCTTCGCCGACGAAAAGGGCGAAGGCGAGGGGCTGGGCTACAACTTCAACTTCCCGCTGCCCGCCGGCTCCTGCGTCAGCACCTGGTTCGTCGCGCTGGACTGCGCGCTGGACCAGATCGCCCGCTTCGGCGCCGAGGCGCTGGTGGTGTCGCTGGGCGTGGACACCTATCGCGGCGATCCGATCTCGCGCTTCCAGCTCGACTCTCCCGATTTCGTCACCCTGGGCGCGCGGCTGGCGGGACTGAAACTGCCGACGCTGTTCTGCCTGGAGGGCGGCTACGCGGTGGGGCCGATCGGGACCAATGTGGTCAATGTGATGTCCGGTTTCGAGGCGCGCGGCTGAGTTTTTTGCCGGAGTTTGGCCTATGCTCAAAGAGTCTTTCGCCGCGACGACGGCGGGCGCCGCCGGCGCTCGAGTCGAGGGTTCGGGACGCCTGGACGGCCTGTTGTTGCGCGCGGCCAGGACGTGCCGGCGGCGGTGCGACGGCGGGGAGGCTAGACCCCGGCGGATGAAACGACCGGGCCCGGCTGGCGGCCGGCGGGCGCGGAGCAGCACAGGCCGCAGGGGTCGGGCAGGACCCGGCGAAGATGAACGGGAGAGCAGGGAGGACAGAATGGGACTGGCCTTGAAAACCTTGTTGGCGGAGCTGGAAGCCCAGCGCGCGGCTTGCCCGGAAGGGGCGGCCGAGATGGAGCTGACGGTGGTGCGCAGGCTGGAGGTGCCGCTGGACATCACCGCGTGCCGCGAATTGAGGGTGCTGGCCCATGTGTTCAACGGCGATCAGTCCAAATTGGCCGCGGCGGTGTTGCGCGCGGCGCTGATGGACATCCAGGAGCATCTGGACGACGATCTGGATCTGCTGGCGGAGATCGCCAAACGCCACATCGATTCATGCGCATAGGCGGGTAGACCCGCAGCGCCGCCATGCAGGCGGCAATGGAGCCGGGCAGCGCCCGGCTCTTTTCATTGCAGCAGCGCTTCGATCCTCGCGGCCAGTTTTTCCGGCCGGGTGAACGGGGAGAAGCGCGCCACCACGCGTCCTTGGCGGTCCACCAGAAACTTGCTGAAGTTCCAGCGCACCGGCCGGCCCAGCAGGCCGCGCTTCTGCCGTTTCAGGTATTGCCACAGCGGATGGGCGCGGGTGCCGTTGACCTCGATCTTGTCGGCCATCGCGAAGTCGACGCCGTAGTTCTTCTGGCAGAAGGCGCCGATCTCGGCGGCGGCGCCAGGTTCCTGCTGGCCGAACTGGTTGCAGGGAAAGCCTATCACCGTCAGTCCCTGTTCGCCGAAGCGGCGGTGCAGCGTCTCCAGGCCGGCGTACTGGGAGGTGAAGCCGCAGCGGCTGGCGGTGTTGACCAGCAGCAGCACGCGGCCGCGGTAATCGGCCATCGCCTGTTCGCCGCCGTCCAGGCGTCGGAAGCTGAAGTCGTAGATGTTCATGGATGACGAGGGGGAGAACAAACGACGATGATGGCTTCGGCGCGGCGCGCTGGCAAGCAGGCGGAACATAAAAAGGGGGCGCAGCGGCAAGGGGGAACCGCGACGCCCCAAGAAGAAACAGCTTGCTGTGCAAAGGGTCGGCACAACCGGGATGTCAGCTAACCCTTTGTTTAGCCTAGAACAGATGCCGAAAATTGCGAGCGGCTTTTGCGCGATGCGCAAACAAAAAGGATGGCCGGGGCCATCCTTTTTTCCTGCGTGTTTCTTCAGGCTCAGGGGCGCGGCAGCGTGACGCCCACCTGGCCCTGGTACTTGCCGGCGCGATCCTTGTAGGACACGTCGCAGACTTCGTCCGATTCGAAGAACAGCACCTGGGCCACGCCCTCGTTGGCGTAGATCTTGGCCGGCAGCGGCGTGGTGTTGGAGAATTCCAGCGTAACATAGCCTTCCCATTCCGGCTCGAACGGAGTGACGTTGACGATGATGCCGCAGCGGGCGTAGGTGGATTTGCCCAGGCAGACGGTCAGCACGCTGCGCGGGATGCGGAAGTATTCCACCGTGCGCGCCAGCGCGAAGCTGTTGGGCGGAATGATGCAGTAGCCCTTGCCCGACACTTCGACGAAGGAGTTGGGGTCGAAGCTCTTCGGGTCGACGATGGTGCTGTTGATGTTGGTGAACACCTTGAATTCGTCGGCGCAGCGGATATCGTAGCCGTAGCTGGAGGTGCCGTAGGAGATCAGCTTCTGGCCGTCGGCGGCCATTTTCACCTGGTTGGCTTCGAACGGCTCGATCATGCGCTGTTCATCCGCCATCCGGCGTATCCACTTGTCCGATTTGATGCTCATGGTCGTAGGCCCGTTAGTGTCGATTGTGCGATGCTCGCGATTTTACCCGCTTCGCGCCATGTCGGGTGGCTGAAATCCGCAGGGCGGAAGCGCCGGGCGTTGCGCGGCGGAGCGGCGGGCTTGATCGAGGTCAAGCGCCGGACGGATTGCGGCAATATGCCGCATGCCGGCGGGAGCAGCTTCGATATACTAATGCAAACTATTCGCATTATCTGGGAATTCCTATGCAGTCATTGGATGGCTTTCCGGCCGGCGCCTGCGGCGTCGTGGACCGGCTGGACCTGAACGACGAGGCGCTCCGCCGGGTGGCGGCCTTCGGCCTGGCGCCGGGCTGCCGCTTTCGCCTGCGCCGCGCCGCGCCCTGGGGCGGCCCGCTGCTGCTGGAGGTAGGCGCCACCCGCTTTCTGCTGCGCCGCAGCCTGGCCCGCCACATTCAGGTGAGGGCGGCGGCATGAAGCGTTTCGCGCTGATAGGCTTGCCCAATACCGGCAAGTCCACCTTGTTCAACCGCCTGACCGGCATGTCGCAGCGGGTCGGCAACTGGCCGGGGCTGACCGTGGAGCTGATCAGCTCGCGCCTGCTGTTGGGCGGCAAGATGGTGGAGCTGATCGACCTGCCCGGCGTCAACGACCTCACCGGCTATACCGACGATGAGGCGGTGGTGCGCGACGTGCTGTTGTCCACGCCGTTCGACGGCGCGGTGCTGGTGCTCAACGCCAGCCAGCTGGACCGCCAGCTGCCGCTGGCGCTGCAGGTGATCGCCAGCGGCCTGCCCTGCCTGGTGGCGCTGAACATGGCCGACGAGGCCAGGCTGCTGGGCGTGTCCATCGATGTGGACGCGCTGTCCGAGCGGCTGGGCGCGCCGGTGGAGCTGGTGTCGGCCAAGCGGATGGAAGGCTGGCCCAGGCTGAACCAGGCGCTGAACCGGCTGGCCGCGCAGTCCGGCCCGGCGGTGCGCGCGCAGCTGGAGAAGGTGCCGGAATCGCAGCAGGCCATCGACCTGGCCCGCCGCGCGCTGGACGGCTGCTGGCGGCTGCCGCCGGTGCTGCCGACGCTGCTCTCCGAGAGGGTGGACCGCTGGCTGCTGCATCCGTGGCTGGGCCTGCCGCTGTTCTTCGCCTTCATGGCGCTGCTGTTCAATCTCACCTACCAGATCGGCACGCCGTTGCAGGATGCGGTGGGCGGGCTGCTCGACTGGGTGAAGGACGGCGCGCTGGCGCCGGCGGTGTCCTCCTTGCCCGCCATCCTGCAAAGCCTGCTGCTGGACGGCGTGTGGCAGGGCGTGGCCACGGTGCTGACCTTCGCGCCGATTCTGTTCGTGTTCTTCGTGCTGATGGCGATGGTGGAAGACAGCGGCTATCTGGCGCGCGCCGCCTTCCTCACTGACGCGATGATGGCCAAGCTGGGGCTGGACGGCCGCGGCTTCGTGATGCAGCTGATGGGCTTCGGCTGCAATGTGCCGGCCATCATGGGCACCCGGGTGATGCGCGAGCGCAGCCAGCGGCTGTTGACCATGCTGGTGATTCCGTTTTCGCTGTGCTCGGCGCGGCTGCAGGTGGTGGTGTTCTTCGCCGGCATCCTGTTCAGCAAGAGCCAGGCGCCGTGGGTGGTGTCAGGCCTCTACCTGATGACTTTCGTCGCCGCCATCGTCACCGCCTGGGTGTTCAAGCGCCGCTACCGCGGCGACGAGGCCTTTCTGCTGGAAGTGCCGCCATACCGGCTGCCGGGCGCCCGCCACATGCTGACGCGGGCGGCGGGCGAGGTGAGCGCCTTTCTGCGGCTGGCGTCCACCTTCATCCTGGCCGGCGTGGTGATGGTCTGGCTGCTGACCCACATCCCGGCCGGCGGCGACAAGACCCTGGCCTACGCGCTGGGCGAGGCGCTGTCGCCGGTGCTGAGCCCGATAGGCATACGCGCCGAACTGGCGGTGGCGCTGCTGTTCGGCTTCATCGCCAAGGAAATCCTGCTGGGCAGCCTGGCGGTGATCTACGGCGTGTCCGAAGCCGGCCTGGGCGGCGTGCTGGTCCAGCATCTGGATTGGGCGTCGGCGATGAGCTTCCTGATTTTCACGCTGGTGTACGTGCCCTGCCTGTCCACGGTGGCGGCGATGCACCGCGAGTCAAAGAGCTGGCGCTTCGCCGCGATGTCGGTCGCCTGGTCGGTGCTGCTGGCCTGGACGCTGTCCTTCGTTTTCTACCAGGGCGTGCATCTGTTGCGGTGAACGCCTAGAATGTCGCTTTGCATGAGCCGGAAAGACAGGACAAGAACATGAAGGGCGATCCCAAGACCATAGCGCTGCTCAACGACCTCCTGGCCGAAGAGCTGTCCGCCGCAGACCAGTACTTCATCCATGCCGAGATGTACAAGGACATGGGGCTGAACAAGCTGTTCGAGCGCATCGACCACGAGCGCGAGGACGAGCTGGAACACGCGCGCACGCTGATCGCCCGCACCCTGTTCCTGCAGGGCCGCCCCGACGTGGCCCGCCGCGTGCCGATCAAGGTGGGCGAGGATGTGCCGGCGATGCTGAAGGCCGACCTGGAAGTGGAATACCGCGTCGGCGCGCTGTTGAAGGAAGTGATCGCCCACAGCGAAAGCGTGCGCGACTACGTGACCCGCGACGGGCTGATGGTGCTGCTGGAGGAAACCGAGAACGATCACGCCCACTGGCTGGAGCAGCAACTGAAGCTGATCGAGCTGATGGGCGTGGAAAACTACCAGCAGGCGCAGATGTAACGCTTGCCGCCATCGCCAGCATGCCCGGCCGCAAGCCGGGCATTTTCTTTGGCATATGCTGCCGCCTTGACCCCGCTCAGCATCGCCGCCGGCGTTTCCCCGCACAATCAAGGACATTCCATTTTCAGCCGAAAGCTTCAAATGTCCGACGACCATGCGATCGATCTGTCCGTCACCTGGCTGGGCCAGACCATGCCGGGCTGCCTGTACAACGCCTCCGGCGTCTGGTGCCGCGAGGCGGATGAACTGGAGGCGGTGCTCGCCTCCGCCGCGGCCGCGGTGATCAGCAAGAGCGCCACGCTGGCGCCGCGCGACGGCAATCCCGAGCCGCGCTACTGCCGCACGGCGATGGGCAGCATCAACTCCATGGGCCTGCCCAACCGCGGCTTCGACTACTACCTGGATTACGCGCGCCGCTATCGCTACGGCAGCGGCAAACCGCTGTTCCTGTCCTTGTCCGGCCTGTCGCTGGACGACAATTGCGAAATGCTGAGGCGTCTGGCGGAGGAGGGATTGCCGGCGGTGCCGGAGGTCAATCTGTCCTGCCCCAATGTGCCCGGCAAGCCGCAGCTGGGCTACGACTTCGCCGCGACGGCCGAGGCGCTGGATGCTTTCGACGCCGCCTATTCCGGCTTGTACGGCGTCAAGCTGCCGCCTTACTTCGACCCCGCCCATTTCGCCGCGATGGCGGAGATATTGAATCGCCATCGGCGGCTGGCCTTCGTCACCTGCATCAACTCGATAGGCAACGGCCTGGTGGTGGACATCGACAGCGAGGCGGTGGTCATCAAGCCCAAGGACGGCCTCGGCGGGCTGGGCGGCGATTACGTGCTGCCGACCGCGCTGGCCAATGTGCGGGAGTTTTACCGGCTGCTGCCCGGCAAGGACGTGGTCGGCTGCGGCGGGGTGAAGAGCGGGCGCGAGGCCTTCATGCACATCCTGGCCGGCGCGCGCGCGGTGCAGGTGGGCACCTGCCTGCACCACGAGGGGCCGGGCGCCTTCGCCCGCATCGCCGGCGAGCTGGCCGCGCTGATGCGGGTCAAGGGTTATCGCAGCCTGGACGCGTTCCGCGGCAGGCTGCGCGCCTTGTAGGCGGTTTGCCTCAATCGAAGCGCCAGCACGCCATCGACAGCGACCCCATCCGCCAGTCGTCGTGCAGCTTGACCGGAACCGCGTCGTCGTCCGACGCGCCCAGCGCCACCAATAGCGGCTGGAAGTGCTCGTCGCTGGGATGGTTCTCGCTCGGGTAGGGCGCGCGCTGTTGCCAGCGGACGATGTCGTCACGGCGGTTTTCCAGCAGCGCCTGGTCCATCCAGCCGGCGAAGCCCGCCGCCCACGGCGCGGGCTCGCTGCCTTCCGGGCTGAGCTCCCACAAATTATGTGTGTAGCTGCCGCTGCCCATCACCAGCACGTTTTCGTCGCGCAGCGGCTTGAGCGCCTGGCCCAGCGCGTAATGCTCGGCGGCGCCGGCCTTGTGGTGCAGCGAGATCATCACCAGCGGGATGTCGGCCTGGGGAAACATCAGCAGCAGCGGCGTCCACATGCCATGGTCCAGCGGCCGCTCGGCGGTGGCGGCCACCGGCAGGCCGGCAGCATCCAACAGGCCGATCACGCGCTCGGCCAGCGCCGCGTCGGTGGCGGCCGGGTAGCGCAGCGTGCGCAGCGCCGGCGGAAAGCCGCCGAAGTCGTACATCGTGTCGGGCCGGGGCTGCAGATTGACGGTGAGGGCGCGCGTCTCCCAGTGGGCGGATACGATGACGATGGCGCGGGGGCGCGGCCAGTCGCGGCCCAGCTGCTCCAGGAAGTGGCGGGTGGGACTGTCTTCTATCGGCAGCGTCGGCGCGCCGTGGGAGATGAACAGCGAGGGTTGTCGGGTGGTCATGATCTGTTGCCTGCAATGAGGGTATGGCAACAGCTTACGCCGGCATGGCGGTTAAAAAAACGTCGGTTTTCTCACTTAATTGTTTACTTTGGTTCAATAAATATCGGCTCAACGCGCGGCCGACGCCGCCGCGGGGCGCGGCGCGGGCGCTACGCCGTGTTGCAGCCACAGCAGGCAGCCGGCGCAGAAGATGGCTAGGCCCAGCCAACGCCGCCAGCGGCGGCGCGGCGCAGGGGCAGGTTTGTTGGCCCTGTGGCGGGAAGGGAAGGGGCTGACGGTTTGCATGGTGGCTCTCACGTGCATGGCTTTCCATAATAATGATAATGATTATCATTTAAATCAAGGGGGAAGAAAAAGCCGGCGGAGCTTTCGCCCGGCCGGCCATTCAGCTCAGTGTCAGATCTTCAGGCCCAGCGCCTTGGCCACGCCGGCGCCGTAGGCGGGATCTGCCTTGGCGCAGTTGGCGATGTGGCGGCGCTTGATCGCCTCGTCGACGCCGCCCATCGCGCGGGCGGTATTGTCGAACAGCACTTGTTGCTGGGCCGGCGTCATCAGCCGGAACAGCGCGCCGGGCTGGCTGTAGTAGTCGTCATCGTCCGCGCGGAAGTCGTAGTGGTAGGCGTTGCCTTGCAGCGCCAGCGGCGGCTCGTCGAACGCCGGCTGCTGTTGCCACTTGCCCTGGCTGTTCGGCTCGTAGCCGATGGTGGCGCCGGCGTTGCTGTCCACCCGCATCGCGCCGTCGCGGTGATAGCTGTTGTGGAAGGGGCAGCGCGGCGCGTTGACCGGGATCAGGTGGTGATTGACACCCAGCCGGTAGCGCTCGGCGTCGCCGTAGGCGAACAAGCGGCCCTGCAGCATGCGGTCGGGCGAGAAGCTGATGCCCGGCACCACGTTGGCCGGGTTGAACGCGGCCTGCTCCACGTCGGCGAAGTAGTTCTGCGGATTGCGGTTCAGCTCCAGCACGCCCACTTCGATCAGCGGGTAGTCCTTGTGCGACCACACCTTGGTCAGGTCGAAGGGGTTGAAGGGACAAGCGTCGGCCTGGGCTTCGGTCATCACTTGGATATACATGGTCCAGCGCGGGAAATCGCCGCGGTCTATGCTCTCCAGCAGGTCGCGCTGCGCGCTCTCGCGATCCTGGCCTACCAGCTTTTCCGCCTCGGCGTCGCTCAGGTTCCGGATGCCCTGCTGGGTGTGGAAGTGGAACTTGACCCAGTGGCGCTCGCCCTTGGCGCTGATCAGGCTGAAGGTGTGGCTGCCGAAGCCGTGCATGTGGCGGTAGCTGGCCGGAATGCCGCGGTCGCTCATCACGATGGTGACCTGGTGCAGCGCTTCGGGCAGCAGCGTCCAGAAATCCCAGTTGGCGTTGGCGTCGCGCATATTGGTGTACGGATTGCGTTTCACCGCGCGGTTGAGGTCGGGGAATTTCAGCGGGTCGCGCAGGAAGAATACCGGCGTGTTGTTGCCCACCAGGTCCCAGTTGCCCTCCTCGGTGTAGAACTTGACGGCGAAGCCGCGGATGTCGCGCTCGGCGTCGGCCGCGCCGCGCTCGCCGGCGACGGTGGAGAAGCGCAGGAACAGATCAGTCTTCTTGCCGACCTGGGAGAACAGCGCGGCGCGGGTGTAGCGGCTGATGTCGTGGGTGACGGTGAAGGTGCCGAAGGCGCCGGAGCCTTTGGCGTGCATCCGCCGTTCCGGAATCACTTCGCGGTCGAAATGGGCCAGCTTCTCCAGATACCAGACATCTTGCAGCAGCATCGGGCCGCGAGGACCGGCGGTCTGCACGTTCTGGTTGTCGACGACCGGGGCGCCGGCGGCGGTGGTGAGGTTGTGCTTGCTCATCCTGCTTTCTCCTTGAGTGGGGCGAATCGACGGAAGGGAACTCATTGCAGCCAGGCGAAGCCGGACCACATTTCCAGCAAGGTGTGATGCCAGTTTTGTTTCATGACTCTCTCCCGATAGTTGACGCTCGCAGTATCCGCAAGTTTGATAGTTTTGTTAAATCAATTATTTTAAGTTGATAGTTAGTTTTTCTTAATGACGGCGAACGGGCCGCGCGCGCGGGCGCAAAAAACCCGGCGGGGCCGGGTTGTTCGCGGGTGGAATGAGGGATCAGTCCCAGGGCACGTCGACGGCGCTGCCCGCGTCGGATGGGGCCGACTGCGGGGCTGGCGCCTGCGTCGGCGTTGCGGCGGCCGGCTGCGCCTGGCTGTCTTCCAGGCCGCCCAGCGCCTCCACCAGCGCTTCCACCAGTTCGCCCAGCTCTTCGCTCATCAGGATGAAAGTGGCTTCGAACAGGCTTTCGCGGTCGTCGCCGGCCTGGCTGGCCTCGTCCTGCAGCATGTCCAGGAACTGGATGCGCTTCAGTTGCAGGGTGTCAGTCAGCTGGAAGCGGATTTTCTCGTTCCAGATCAGGCCCAGCTTGGTGGCCTGCTTGCCGGTGGCGATGTGCTGGCGGATCTCGTCGCTGGTCAGATCGATGCGGCTGCAGCGCACCACCGCGCCGTTTTCGCTGCCGTCCTTCAGTTCGCAGTCGGCGTCCAGCTCGAAGCCGCCCGGGGCTTCGCCGGCGGCCAGCCAGTCGGTCATCGCGGTGTGCGGCGCGATCCGGGTGCGCGGCAGCGCGGCGGGAAAGGGCGGCAGCGCCTCGCGCAGCTTGGAGACCAGCGCCTCGGCCTTGCTGGACGAGCCGGAGTCCACCATCAGCCAGCCGCGGGCGATGTCCAGGTAGGCGCTGGTGCGGCCGCTGCGCACGAAGGCGCGCGGCAGCAGGTCGTCGGTGATTTGCTCTTTCAGCGCGAGCTTTTCCTTGCGGCCGACCTTGCGCAGCTCCTTGTCTTCGATCTCCTGCACCTTCATGTCGACGAAGTCGCGGATCACCGAAGCCGGCAAAACCTTGTCTTCGCGGCGCATGGAAACCATCAGGCTGCCGCGGGCGGCGTAGACCGGCGCTTCCAGGTGCCCGGCGGGCGGAACCCAGCCTTCGCTGAACCAATCCAGGCCCATGCAGGGTTGAAACGGACGTTTTTCCAATGCCTGCAACAGCTTATCGGCGTCCACCAGGCTTTCGCCGCTCAAACGATAAAAAGATAGTTGCCTAAACCACATATTTGTTCCATAATGCGCGTCCTCTGAAGCCGCTGATTGTACCGCAGCAAGCGATGCAGCAGCAGTTTTTCAGACAAGCAGTTTGTAAGCGGTCGTCGGAGTGTAGCTTAGCCTGGTAGAGCGCTACGTTCGGGACGTAGAGGCCGGAGGTTCGAATCCTCTCACTCCGACCAGTTAACAAATCGCTTGTCAGAAAATGAAGTCTGAGGTAAAGTAGCTTCCCTCGACGCAAGTCGAAAAGCAGCAAAATCGGAGTGTAGCTTAGCCTGGTAGAGCGCTACGTTCGGGACGTAGAGGCCGGAGGTTCGAATCCTCTCACTCCGACCAGAATTCAAAAAAGCCTTGATTTTCAAATTCAGAGAATCAGGGCTTTTTTTACAGATTGGTTCGCCGGTATAGCTCAGTTGGTAGAGCAGCGCATTCGTAATGCGAAGGTCGGGGGTTCGACTCCTCTTACCGGCACCATAAAGATCAAGGGGGTTAGCCGGCTATGTCGTCTAGCCCCTTTTCTATTTGTGCCATATTTGTGTCACGACTGTTCAGAATGATATCTGGACTGTCCCGGGTGCAGTAGACAAACTCCCGCCTCACGCCGAGGCCCGCTCAAAGGCCTCGGGACTGATGCCGCCCAGGTGACTGTGGCGGCGGGTTCGATTGTAAAAAGCTTCGATGTAATCGAATACATCTGACTTGGCCAAGTCGCGGGTTTTGTAAATCCGTTTGCGGATACGCTCCTTCTTCAGACTGCTGAAGAAGGACTCTGCTACGGCGTTATCCCAGCAATTGCCACGTCGACTCATGCTGGTTTCAAGGTTGTGGGAGAGACAGAATCGGCGCCAATCATCACTGCCATATTGCGAGCCCTGATCTGAATGGACCAGCACGCGACCAGTAGGCTTGCGCCGCCACAGCGCCATCAGCAGGGCATTCAACGCCAATTCGCGGTTCAATGTGGGTTTCATCGACCAGCCCACCACCTTGCGTGAGAACAAGTCGATCACCACCGCCAAGTAAAGCCAGCCCTGCCAGGTGCGGATGTAGGTAATGTCCGTTACCCAGGCTTGGTCAGGTTGTGATGTCGTGAATTCGCGGTTCAGATGGTTGGGGGCCAACAAGGAAGGGCGACCAGCAATAGGCCGTGGTGCCTTATAACCGCGCTGAGCCTTGATACTGTGTTGCCGCATGATTCGGGCAACACGGTGTTTGCCGCATGCCTCACCGATCTCGCGCAGGTCACCCAGAACTCGACGCGACCCATACACCCCACCACTAGCTCGCCAGGAGTCGCGAATCAACGCCAGCAATCTGGCATCTTCCTTGGCGTGGTCGGACTCGGGGCGGTGTAGCCATTGATAGAAGCCGGCACGCGCAACTTGCAACAAACGGCACATGGTCGTCAGCGGCCAGGTATGTCGATGCTCGTTCATGAAGCGGTACCTTACTCGGACTCCCTGGCAAAGTACCGCGCGGCTTTTTTTAGAATATCTCGCTCTTCTTCTGTGCGACGCAGTTGCGCCTTCAGGCGAAGGATTTCGCTCTTGGCTTCGATCAGTTCAGCAGCTTGCTTCTCAGAGTTGTCCGGGGTGACAGCTTTCACCCACTTGTACAGGCTATGGCTAGAAACCCCAAGCCGAGCGGAAACCTCGGCCACGGAGTCGCCACGCTCGGTGACTTGTTTGACGGCTTCCTCTTTGAATTCTGGGGTGAAACGCGGTGTGTTCATGGACATCCTCCTATGCTCAAATCATAAGGCAGGAATGCCTACAGGAGCCGAGGCAGTTCAGCATCCGGAACAATCTGTCGCACTATGGAGGGTGCCCGGGAATGAGGCGCTATAACTAATATTTTCGTTTTAAACTCATTTTTGAAATTTTGTATTGAGTGAGGGGATTGTTAATCGATTTAAATTGCTAGTTCGCGTTGGATAGTTGCAGTGCAAAATGATTTTGAATTATTATGACAATGGATTTATTGTGTTGAATAATAATTTATGCATGGAGAACTGTGATGAGAATAGACCTTCCATTAAGCGCTTTAGGAGGAACGCCAATTGACGATGGAGCTGCAAAACAAACTTCAGCTCCGCCTGCTAGTCAGAATGTTGCTTCTCAATCGCAAGTTATCGCTGCTAAAGCAAATGTGGCTATTACGCCATCGACAATTGTCACGCTGAGTGGACAAAAAGTTGCAGAGCAGCATACTTATGCAGAGCTAAAAGCGACCGCATCTCCCAATTCTGCACCATCGCAAGTATTTGGGTGTGTTGGTGGTGGTGCATATGGTATTGTGGCCGGCGTGTGCAATGATGGATCAGGGAATAAAATTGCATATGCTGGCGTTGGCACGCCAGGAGCAGGAGGCATGGCCGGTACGGTTGTGAATGGGACAGCTGCAGACCATTTAGCTGGTTTCTCTGGAACAGCAATTGCACCAAATGGAACCGGTATAGGTTATGCGCCGGGAACGCCCGGAACGGTATCGACAGTAGTCGGAACCCCTGGTGCAAGCGTGACATATGGTGTGCCGCTGGCCTCCAGTAGTGAGACCGGTAAGCCGTATGAGTTTAGTACCGAGCCTAAGGTTACAACTAATCCATATGAATGTACCAAGTCTGAATATGAAGGGCCATTTGGTATTGGGTCTGGTAATGTATTTGGTAGTGACGCTGGTAATGATATCGAGTTGAACGGTGCATTTAGTGGTGGTGCCAGTAACCGACATGAACTTGAAGAAGAGATGGCATAAAATTAGGTTCTGATTGGATAACCTTGCACACTTTAGTGTGCAAGGCTTACTGCAAGGTAATTTTAAATGTGGATGCAGAATGTTGTGCCGGCTTTGTTGATGATCCCTTTTTTTTATTACATATATTGGGAGATGGGGCGCCGTGACAGGATTGCGCGTGATATGGCAAGGAAATGGTTAGAGGCGAATCACCCTGGTTGTGTGATTAAGTCTATGAAATCTTCTAAAGCACATATGCCAATTGTTGTCGTGCTAAGTGTCTATACGCCAAAGAATGAAGATTTTGAAATCAAGCTGAGAGTGGGGACAGTTTTTGGAGGGATATTTTCTGACAAGGTTGAGGTCGTATATGTCAGGAAAGTTAAAAAAAGTGAATCTCAGTAGGTGGGGAATATAGCTTTTGATTTAAAGTTGTAGGATTAAGGGTATTCACAGTCATGTGGAAGTGAATGGTAAGTGATAAGGCGTTCTAGAAATGTTCAATAGGTTGCCGTTAAATTTTAAAGCCGCGAAAGCGGCTTTTTTTATTGGGAGTGGCGCTGTTGCACAAATCCTTCTCCACCGCAGCTTGATCTGGGGTTCGACTCCTCTTACCGGTGCCGTAAAGATCAGGGGCTTAGTCGCGAGACTAAGCCATTTTCTTTTCTGGATATTCCCTTCTCTAATAATTTCATCTATTTCTGCTTCGATAGGCTATGGCCGGATTTTTAATCTTCGGATGTGCGAACTTGAAGCCTGCAGTCAACTTGCGTCTTCTTGATGATGGAAGTTTTAAACGGCGGGCGCGAAATCGGAGTGCGGGCTGAAGCTGATGGCGCGGTGTTTCGGGATGTTCTGCGATCGCTGATCGCAGCGGGCGGATGGTTTTGGATTGTTTTCGAAAAAACCGATAGTCGATTCGAAACTTTGAATTGCATTTCATTGCTTGCGGCTATTCAATGCTTGAGTCATCTCGAAATGCACGGAGTTAGAACATGAACCAACCTTCCCGCGCGCCCTTGATCCTGGCGCTGGTGCTGGTCGGCCTGAACCTCAGGCCGTCGATGGCCGCCATCGGACCGTTGCTGACCTCGATCCGCAACAGCATTCCCCTGAGCTACACATTGGTTTCGCTGCTGACCATGCTGCCGGTGCTGGCGATGGGCTTCGCGATGTTCCGCGGCGCGCGGCTGGCGGCGCGCTGGGGCGAGCACCGCGCCATCGCGGTTTCCCTGCTGGTGATCGGCCTGGCCAGCCTGGCCAGGCTGTACGCGTCGACGGCGCTCGACCTGATCCTGAGCGCGGTGGTGGCCGGGGCGGGCATCGCCGTGATCCAGTCGGTGATGCCGGGCATCATCAAGAGCCGCTTTCCGGACGCGGTGGCGCTGCTGATGGGGGTGTACGTCACCGCCATCATGGGCGGCGCCGCGCTGTCCGCTTCGGCGTCGCCTTTCATCGGCGGCTGGCTGGGCGACTGGCAACACGCGCTGGCCGCCTGGTCGGCGCTGGCGGCGGTGGCGCTGGCCGCCTGGTATGCGATCCGCGGCGAGATCGTGTCGTTCTCCGCCGCCGAGCAGGGCGCGGCGGCGCCGGCGGAGTCGTTCTCCAGCCGGCCTCGGGCCTGGCTGCTGGGCATCTTCTTCGGCCTGGGCACCGCGTCTTATACCTGCGTGCTGGCCTGGCTGCCGCCGTTCTACGTGGAGCAGGGCTGGCAGGATACGCACGCTGGCTTGCTGCTGGCCTATCTGACCAGCATGGAGGTGGTGTCCGGCCTGGTGACGCCGGCGCTGGCCAGCCGCAGCCTGGACCGCCGCCCGGTGCTGTTGCTGGTGCTGGCTTCGGTGATCGCCGGCTTCTGCGGCCTGATCCTGGCGCCGACCGCCTACCCCATCGTCTGGGCCGGTCTGCTGGGCTTTGGCATCGGCGGGCTATTCCCGATGAGCCTGATCGTGGCGATGGATCACATGGACGCGCCGCGCCGCGCCGGCCAGTTGACGGCCTTCGTGCAAGGGGTCGGCTATCTGATCGCCGCGCTGTCGCCGCTGATCGCCGGCTACATCAAGGATGTGTCGTCCAGCTTCACCCAGGCCTGGCTGCTGCTGGCGCTGGTGTCGGCAGGCATGGTGGCGATGGTGGCGCGGTTCCGTCCCGCCGAATATCCAAGGCACTTCGCCATCCCGGCCGGACAGCGCTGAGTCTGGGTTAAATGTTGGCGCAGGCGCGGATCAGTTGCTGGCGCAGCCAGATGTTGGCCTGGCTGTTGGCCAGCGCCGCGCTCCACACCATGTCCAGCGTGAAGTCGGGCATGCCGTCGGGCACCGGACGCGCGCCGATATTGGGCTGCTGGCGCTTCACCCGCTCGTGTATCCGCCGCGGCAGCATCAGCAGCAGATCGGTGCCGGGCAGCAGCTCGATGGCCGAATAGTAGCTGTTGGCCCGCGCCGCGATGGTGCGGTGGCGGCCCTGGGAGCGCAGCCAGCCGTCCACCATATTGCTGTCGGAGACCCAGGGGGTTGGAAACACGTGCCGCCTCTCCAGCATGTCGTCCAGCGGCAGGGGGAGCGGGTCGTCCTCTCCGTCCTGCACCGCCAGCAGATGGTCGCGGAACAGTGTCTGGGTGGCCAGGCCGGGGTAGGTGCGATAGAAGCCGGGGCCGAAGAAGATGGCCAGATCGATCTGGCCGCCGACGATGTCCGCGTAGGGCAGGTCTTTTTCTGGTTTCTTGATGTTGATCGAGACCCGGTAGCCGGCTTCCAGGATGTTCTTCATCAGCTCCGGCATCACCAGTATCTCGAAGTATTCCGGCGCGTAGATGGTGAAGGAGGATGTGTCCGCATTGGGATTGAAGGCGGTGTCCTCCTGAA
Organism: Chromobacterium sp. Ag138; assembly: GCF_055181315.1. Taxonomy (NCBI): domain Bacteria; kingdom Pseudomonadati; phylum Pseudomonadota; class Betaproteobacteria; order Neisseriales; family Chromobacteriaceae; genus Chromobacterium; species Chromobacterium sp. Ag138. The sequence goes on along the minus strand of NZ_JBUPWA010000001.1, from coordinate 1,861,604 downwards.
CGCATTCCGCCATCTGGTTCAGGATGTTCTGGATGCGGGGCGACAGCGCCTCCGCGCGCTGGGTCGGGCTCATGCCGAGCCGGGAGTTGATGAACAGTTCGTCGTTGAAGCAGTCGCGCAGCCGTTTCAGGCAGTAGCTGATGGTCGACTGGCTGACGCTGAGCTGTTCCGCCACTTCGGTAACGCTTCTGTGCTTGTGGAGCAGCTGGAAAATGACCAGATCCTGAAAGTCGAGCTTGCGGACTCGGTTGTTGAGCAGCATGGCTTGTTGATCCCGGATGGATTCCGTAGGCGGGTTCGCTAACGGGAATCATTTGTTTTTCTAAGCGGAGCGGGCCGTATGTTGATGGCCGGCTGCGGCGTCGGTGCGTAGATGGCTGCAAAGCTGAGCGAGCAAAGAATTTAAATGATAAATGAATATCACTTTGCGCGTATATTATGACAAATATCATGCCGACTGTGCCATCATTCTGTTTCGGCAAAGGGACATTCCGTTGCGGAGAGGTCGCCATAAAAACGGATGCGCGGACAGGCATGGCGGCCATGCAGAGCAGGGTGCGCATTTTTTTCAAAAAAGGCTTGCCAGGCTCAATTCGGCAAGGTATATTTCTCCTCTCTCGAAACGCAACGCGGTTTGAGAAGTGTTGGCAGTTAGCTCAGTTGGTAGAGCATCGGATTTTGATTCCGAGGGTCACAGGTTCGAGCCCTGTACTGCCTGCCAGAATGCGTGAAAAGCCCCAGGCGGATGCCTGGGGCTTTTTGCATTTCCGCGGCCTGCGAGAAAAGCCCGCCGGGCGCGGGCTTGGCCTTTGGGTGGCTTATTGTCCCCCGGCTGCGAGTAGCGGCGAATAGCCGAGCTCGCGCAGTTTTCTCATCGCTTCGTCGGCCTCGGCGCGGTTTTTGAACGGACCCAGTTGCACCCTGGTGACGGTGTGGGCGGCGATGCCGTGTTTTTGCAGGTCTCGCACCAGTTTCTGCGCGTTGCTCATGCTGGAGAACAGGCCTAGCTGGACTTGATAGCCAACCGAGCTGCCCGCCGGCTCCGCCTTGGCCGGGCTGGGCGCGGCCGCCGCCGGTGAGGGGGTGGTCTCTGCCGGGGCCGGCGCGGCGCGTTGCGCCGGCGGCTTGGCCTGCGCTTCCTTGGACGGGGGCGTGGCTTGTTTTTCCGTCTGAGGCTGCGGCGCGGCCTGTCGCTGGGCGTGGTTCGCCGGCGGCGCGGCGTGGCGCGGCGCTTGCTGGTTGGCGATGGCGGGAGTCTTGCTCAGGTCCGGGGTTGCCGGAATGGCCTCGGCGGGCGAGGCGGGCGCGCGGTTGACGGTTTCGGCCGCCGGGGCGCTGCTTTGCGCGGCCGGCGCGCTGGCGGGCTTGATCTGGACGGTGATGGCGCCGGCGTCGGGCGACGAGGCCGGCTTGATGATTTTGCCGGAGCTGGGGCTTTGCGCCTCGCTGCTCATTTCCACCTTGGGCTTGGTCAGCGCGTCCATCAGCGGAATGGCGGCCAGCGCGACGGCGACCAGGCCGCCGGCGATCCAGAGCCGTTTTTTCAGCTTGCCGTTGAGATTGGATTCGTCTTCGCCGTCGTACGGCTGCTGCTGTTGGTTTTGTTCGCGCATGGTGCCTGATCGGAATATGCAGCACGTGATTGAAAACGCTGCTAAAATAGCGGGTTCGTCAGAATTGGGTAACCCGAGTGGCGTAATAATACTCAAGTTTAGCCACTTGTCTTGTCGTTAGGGAGAATTTATATGGCAATCGAACGCACCTTGTCCATCGTTAAGCCGGACGCTGTAGCCAAAAACGTGATCGGCAAAATCTACGACCGCTTCGAGTCCGCGGGCCTGAAGATCGTCGCAGCCAAGATGAAGCAACTGTCCCGCGCCGAAGCCGAAGGCTTCTACGCCGTGCACAAAGAGCGTCCTTTCTTCAAGGACCTGGTTGACTTCATGGTTTCCGGCCCGGTGATGATCCAGGCGCTGGAAGGCGAGAACGCCGTGCTGAAGAACCGCGAACTGATGGGCGCCACCGATCCGAAGAAAGCTGAAGCCGGCACCATCCGCGCCGACTTCGCCGAATCGATCGACGCCAACGCCGTTCACGGCTCCGACAGCGTGGAAAACGCTGCCATCGAAGTGGCTTACTTCTTCGCCGCTTCCGAAATCAGCTCCCGCTGATTCAAAAGTAGTTGAATGACCGGAGGTCGCCGCTGCCGGCGGCCTCTTTTGCCTGCTGAGGATTGCATGAAAACCAACCTGCTCGACTTCAATCTGGACCAGCTCACCCGGCATTTCGCCGAGATGGGCGAGAAGCCGTTCCGCGCCAAGCAAGTGATGCGCTGGATGCACCAGATGGCCGAAGACGATTTCGACGCGATGACCGACCTCGCCAAGAGCCTGCGCGCCAAGCTGCACGAGCGCGCCGAGGTGGGCGTGCCGTCGCTGATGACCGGGCAGGAGTCCAGTGATGGCACCCGCAAGTGGCTGCTCGACGTCGGCACCGGCAACGGTGTGGAAACCGTGTTCATTCCGGAAGACGACCGCGGCACCTTGTGCGTGTCATCCCAGGTGGGTTGCGCGCTGGAGTGCACGTTCTGCTCCACCGGCCGCCAGGGATTCAACCGCAACCTGTCCACCGCCGAGATCATCGGCCAGCTGTGGTGGGCCAATAAGGCGATGGGCGTGACGCCCAAGAACGAGCGCGTGGTGTCCAATGTGGTGATGATGGGCATGGGCGAGCCGCTGGCCAACTTCGACAACGTGGTCAGCGCGATGCAGATCATGCTGGACGACCACGGCTACGGCCTGTCCCGCCGCCGCGTGACGCTGTCCACCTCCGGCCTGGTGCCGCAGATGGACCGGCTGCGCGAAGAGTGCCCGGTGGCGCTGGCGGTATCGCTGCACGCGTCCAACGACGCGATCCGCGACGTGATCGTGCCGATCAACAAAAAATACCCGCTTGCCGAACTGATGGCCGCCTGTAGCCGCTACCTGGAAAAGGCCCCGCGCGATTTCATCACCTTTGAATATGTGATGCTTGACGGGGTCAACGATAGGCCGGAACATGCTCGCCAGCTGCTGGAGCTGGTGCGGGACGTGCCTTGCAAGTTCAATCTGATCCCGTTCAACCCGTTCCCGAACTCGGGTTATGATCGCTCCAGCAACAACGCGATTCGCATTTTCCGTGAAATTCTGCAAGAACAAGGTTACGTGGTGACCGTGCGCAAGACCCGCGGCGACGACATCGACGCGGCCTGCGGCCAGCTGGCCGGCCAGGTGCAGGACAAGACGCGGCGCCAGGCCAAGTGGACGCAGATCATAGAGGACAGGAAATCATGACGTCATGGCGGGGGAGATGGGCTGGATGGCTGTTGGCATTTGGCGTAGTCGCTCCCGCCGCGGCGGATGGCAATCCGCCGGAAGTGGCGAAGATCCGCAGCCAGCTGGCGGTGGAGTACGCCAGGATAGGCAATCTCAAGTCCGCGCTGGACAACGCCAACCAGGCGGTGGCGGCGGACGCGGCCTATGTCACCGGCTATCTGAGCCGGGCTTACGTGCTGGGCCTGCTGCAGATGGACGACCGGGCGGAGCAGGATTACCTGCAGGCGCTGCGGCTGGAGCCCGGCAATCCGCAGGCCAACAACAATTACGGCTTGTTCCTGTGCGAGCACGGCCGGGAGCAGGACTCGCTGGCCCTGTTCCAGAAGGCGCTGGCCAATCCGTTGTATGATTCGCCACAATCGGCTTATTTGAATCTGGGCCGCTGCAGCGCCAAGCTGGGGCGGACGGATCAGGCCAACGATTATTTGCTGGGCGCTTTGCGCGTCGCGCCCAACTACGGGCCGGCGTTGAGCGAACTGGCCGAAATGCATCTGGGCCTGGGCAACGCCAAGCTGGCGGCGTTCTATTTCGAACGGCTGCGCGGCGGCGGCGGGATGGACGGCCTGGGCGCCGCCGAGCTGTGGCTGGGCGCCAGGATCGCCCGCAAAACCGGTAACGCGGCGCAGGAGCGCGCATGCGAGAATGAACTAAAGAACCGGTTTCCGGACTCTAGGGAAACACAACTGCTGTTGAGTGGAAGCTGAGGATGGAAGAAAAAATCGAACATCATGACTCGCCGAGGCCCAGCGGCATCGGCGCAACCTTGAAGGCCGCCCGGGAAGCGGCCGGCCTTGGCTTGGGAGAAGTGGCGGACAGGCTGAAACTGTCGCTCAGGCAGCTGGAAGCGATAGAGCGCGACGATTTCGACTCGCTGCCCGGCGCCACCTTCGTCCGCGGCTTCGTCCGTAATTACGCCCGCTTCCTGGAAGTGGATTCCGAACCGTTGATGAAGGCGCTGGAGCAGCATTTCCCGTCGGCGGTGAACGACGTGGCCAATCTGGTCAAGGGCACCACCGCGCGCGAGCAGGCCCCGGAACCGGCGGAGCCGGTGGCAGAGGCCACGGAAGCCGGCGCCGGCAAGTGGGTGGTCCTGTTGTTGCTGGGCGTGGCCGTGGCGGGCGGCGCTTACTGGTACGCCAACCGCGACGGCTCGCCGGAGAAGCCGGCGGAGCGCGCCGCCAACGAACTGGCCCCGATGCTGACCGAGCAGTCGTCGGCCCCGGCGGCCAAGGCGGCGGCTTCCGAATCGGCTAAAGCCGCCGTTCAGGCCGCGAAGCCGGCCTCGGCGCCGGCAGCCGCCGCGGCGAAGCCGGTAGCCTCCGCCGCCCAGGCCGCCGCGAAACCGGCGGCGAGCGCGCCGGCCAAGGTGGCCAAGACGCAAGCGGCCAGCGCGCTGCAGTCTCAAGGCTCGGACAAGGTCAGCGTCAACGTCAAGGACGCTGCCTGGGTGTCGGTGCAGGACGCCGACGGCCGCAGGCTGATTTACAAGGTGATGCAGCCGGGCGATCCGGCCGAGGTGGTCGGCACCGCGCCGTTCAAGGTGGTGATAGGCAACGCCAGCCAGGTGGAGCTGAGCTACAACGGCAAGCCGGTGGACCTGGCCGACAAGATCAAGGGCACTACCGCCAAGATTCAACTCAAGTGATGCAGGGTAGCGAATGGATAGCGTGAACATCGCGCGCCGTCCCACCCGCCAGGTGCGGGTGGGACATGTTTTGGTGGGTTCGGGCGCGCCGGTGATGGTGCAGTCGATGACCAACACCGACACCGCCGACGCGGCGGGCACGGCCGAGCAGGTATACCAGCTGGCGCAGGCCGGCTCCGAAGTGGTGCGCATCACGGTCAACTCGCCGGAAGCGGCGGCCCGCGTGGCGGAAATCCGCCAGCGGCTGGACGATCTGGGCTGCGACGTGCCGCTGGTCGGCGATTTCCACTTCAACGGCGACCGCCTGCTGAAGGAATTCCCGGACTGCGCGAAGGCGCTGGCCAAGTACCGGATCAATCCGGGCAACGTCGGCAAGGGCGCCAAGGGCGACGACAAGTTCGCCTTCATGATCCGCACCGCGATGGAGCACGACAAGGCCGTCCGCATCGGCGTCAACTGGGGCAGCCTGGACCAGGCGCTGCTGGCGCGGATGATGGACGCCAACAACCGCGCGGCCGACCCGCTGCCGCTGCCCAAGCTGATGCAGGAGGCGCTGATCGTGTCGGCGCTGGAGTCGGCGGAGAAAGCGGTGGAAATCGGCCTGTCGCCGGACAACATCATCCTGTCGTGCAAGGTCAGCAATGTGCAGGACCTGATCAGCGTCTACCGCGAACTCGGCGGCCGCTGCGACTACCCGCTGCACCTGGGCCTGACCGAGGCCGGCATGGGCAGCAAGGGCATCGTCGCCTCCAGCGCCGCGCTGGCGGTCTTGCTGCAGGAAGGCATAGGCGACACCATCCGCATCTCGCTGACCCCGCAGCCGGGCGAGGCCCGCACCAAGGAAGTGGTGGTCGCTCAGGAGCTGCTGCAGACCATGGGCCTGCGCAGCTTCACGCCGCTGGTCACCGCCTGTCCGGGCTGCGGCCGCACCACCAGCACCTTCTTCCAGGAACTGGCCGACCACATCCAGAACTATCTGCGCGAGCAGATGCCGGTATGGCGGCTGCAGTACCCAGGCGTCGAGGACATGAAGGTGGCGGTGATGGGCTGCGTGGTCAACGGACCGGGCGAATCCAAGCTGGCCGACATCGGCATCTCGCTGCCCGGCACCGGCGAAGTGCCGGTGGCGCCGGTCTACGTCGACGGCCAGAAAGATGTGACGTTGAAGGGCGACAACATTCCCGCGGAGTTCACCGCCATCGTCGACGAGTACGTGAAGACCCGCTACGGGGAGGGCGGCGCCAAGCGCCGCGAGGATGGCAATCGCATCATTCCGATCCGTTCGGTGAGCGTCTGACGAAACCAGAATCCAGCTGATACAAGAAGATAGCAATGGCTCAGAAATACCAAGCGGTCAAGGGCATGAACGATGTGCTGCCGGCCGAATCCTACCAATGGGAATACTTTGAAGAGGCGCTGCGCAAGCTGCTGGCCGACTACGGCTACCAGAACATCCGCACCCCCATCGTCGAAGGCACGCCGCTGTTCGTGCGCTCCATCGGCGAAGTGACCGACATCGTCGAGAAGGAAATGTACACCTTCGTCGACAGCCTCAACGGCGACAGCCTGACGCTGCGTCCGGAAGGCACCGCCGGCACGCTGCGCGCGGTGGTCGAGCACAACCTGCTCTACAACGCCACGCCCAAGCTGTGGTACATGGGCCCGATGTATCGCCACGAGCGTCCGCAGAAGGGCCGCTACCGCCAGTTCCACCAGGTGGGCGTGGAAGCGCTGGGCCTGGCCGGTCCGGATATCGACGCCGAGATCATCGCGATGACCGCCGACCTGTGGCGCCGCCTGGGCATCAGCCAGTACGTGCGGCTGGAGATCAACTCGCTGGGCAACGCCGAAGAGCGCGCCGCCCATCGCGAGGCCCTGATCGCCTACCTGGAGCGCCACGTCGACATCCTGGACGAGGACGGCAAGCGCCGGATGCACACCAACCCGCTGCGCGTGCTGGACACCAAGAACCCGGCCTTGCAGGAAATGGCCAACGCCGCGCCCAAGCTGTCCGACTACCTGGGCGAGGAGTCGCGCGCCCATTACGAGGGCTGGAAGGCGATGATCGCCGCGCTGGGCATCGAGTACATCGAGAATCCGCGCCTGGTGCGCGGCCTCGACTATTACAACCGCTCGGTGTTCGAGTGGGTGACCTCCGAGCTGGGCGCCCAGGGCACCATCTGCGCCGGCGGCCGCTACGACGGCCTGATCGAGCAGCTGGGCGGCAAGGCCGCCTCCGGCATCGGCTTCGGCATGGGCATGGAGCGCGTGCTGCTGTTGCTGCAGGACAAGGGCCTGCTGCCGGCACAGCGCAGCGTCGACGTTTTCCTGGTCAACCAGGGCGAGGGCGCCGGCCTGTACTCGATGAAGCTCGCGCAGAGCCTGCGCGCCGCCGGTTACTCGGTGGTGCAGCATCTGGGCGACGCCAGCTTCAAGTCGCAAATGAAAAAGGCCGACGCCAGCGGCGCGCAGTTCGCGCTGATCGTCGGTGAAAACGAAATCCAGGCCGGTCAGGTGGTGGTGAAGGCGCTGCGCGCCGAAGCCGCCCAGCAGACCGTGGCGGCCGATGCGGTTCTGGCCACCCTCGCCACTCTGAAAGCTTGATAGGAAGGGGGAACGCGATGGCGTTCGACTTGCAGGAACAGGAACAGATCGATTCTCTGAAGGCATTCTGGCAGCAGTGGGGCAAGCTGATCGGCGGCGCGGTGCTGGCCGTCAGCCTGGGCTACCTAGGCTACAAGGCTTACGGCATGTACGAACGCGGCCAGTCTGAGAAGGCCGCCACCGCCTACGAGGCCGTCGACAACGCGGTGGCCGCCAAAGACATCGCCAAACTGAAATCGGCCGCGCAGCAACTGCAGGGCGAATACGCCGGCACCCTCTACGCCAGCCGCGCCGCGCTGGTGCTGGCCAAGGCCGCGTTCGACAAGAACGATCCGGCGCTGGCCGCCAGCCAGCTGGAGTGGGTATTGAAGAACGGCAAGGACGGGGAGCTGCAGGCGATCGCCCGCCTGCGCCTGGCTTCGCTGCTGCTGGACCAGAAAAAGTTCGACGGCGCGATCGGAGAGCTGAACCAGGCCCATCCGGCCGCTTTCGACGCCGAGTTCCTGGAGCTGAAGGGCGACGTGCTCGTCGCCAAGGGCGACAACAGCGGCGCCCGCGATGCCTACAAGGCCGCGCTGGCGAAGATGCTGGGCGACAGCCCGAGCCGCCAGCTGGCGCAGACCAAGCTCGACGCGTTGGGAGGCTGACCGCATGCGCCGCCAACTGTTGCTTACCGCCTTGATGTCCTCGCTGCTGCTGGCCGGCTGCGCCAGCTGGTTCGAGGGCTCCACCCAGTTCCAGCCGACGCCGCTGGCGGCGATCAAGCCGCTGCAGGCGCTGGACGTCAAATGGACGCTGCAGCAGGCCGCGCCGGCCGCCAGCTTCCTGCCGGTGTACGCCAACGGCAATGTGGTGACCGCCGACGTGGAAGGCCGCATCCGCAGCGTGGACGCGCTGTCCGGCCGCGCGCAGTCCGACGTGTCGCTCAAGCGCGCGTTGGCCAGCGGCGTGGCCGTCGCCGGCGACACCGTGCTGGTCGGCACGCAGGACGCCAAGCTGTTGGCCGTCAACCGCACCAGCGGCAAGATCCTATGGGAACAGCCGCTGACCAGCCTGATGCTGGAAGCGCCGCAGATCGCCGGCGACATCGCCGTGGTCCGCACCAACGACGCCCGCCTGACCGGCTTCAGCCTGGCCGACGGCAAGCAGCAATGGTCGGTGGTGAACGTGCTGCCGCAACTGACCGTGCGCAACAACGGCTCGATGCAGTCGGTGGGCAAGGAAGCGGTGATGGTGGGGCAGGCCGGCGGCCGCGTCGACATCGTCAATCCGCTCACCGGCAACACCATCTGGCAGGGCGCGGTGGCGACGCCGCGCGGCGCCACCGAGCTGGAGCGCGTCACCGACCTCACCAGCCGGCCGGTTTTCGACGGCGGCCAGGTGTGCGCCGTGGCCTACCAAGGCCGCGTGGCGTGCTTCGACGCCCGTTCGGGCAGCCTGCAGTGGGCGCGCGAGGTGTCGTCCAGCCGCGGCGTGGCTGTGGATGCCCGCAATGTCTACGTGACGGCGGAAGACGGCTCGATCTGGGCGTATGATCGCCAGAGCGGGCGCAATGTATGGAAAAACGACGACCTCAAATACCGTGGCGTCTCCGGTCCCGCGATGATCGGACGTTTCGTGCTGGTGGTGGACGGCGAGGGCTATGCCCATCTGCTGTCCAACGAGAGCGGAGGCATCGTCGGACGCAACAAGATCGGCACCACCGGGCCGGTCAATCAACCGGTGTCGCTCGGCTCTTCCGTCCTGATCCAGGGACAGGACGGCCGCTTGGCGATGCTGAATCTGGGATAAGCAGTTTTAGATGAAACCTACCGTAGCGCTGGTCGGCCGCCCCAATGTGGGCAAGTCGACCCTTTTCAACCGGCTGACTCGCAGCCGCGACGCGCTGGTCGCCGACCAGCCGGGCCTGACGCGTGACCGACACTACGGCCAAGGCCGGGTCGGCGAGAAGCCGTACCTGGTGGTCGACACCGGCGGCTTCGAGCCGGTGGTGGACGAAGGCATCCTGTTCGAGATGGCCAAGCAGACACTGCAGGCCGTCGACGAGGCGGACGCCGTGGTGTTCTTGGTGGACGGCCGCTCCGGCCTGACGCCGCAGGACAAGATCATCGCCAACCGCCTGCGCCAGCTTGACCGCCCGGTCTTCCTGGCCGTCAACAAGGCGGAGGGCATGAAGCACGCGATCGCCGGCGCCGAGTTCCACGAACTGGCGCTGGGCGAACCGCTGGTGATCTCCGCCGCCCACGGCGACGGCGTGCGCGAACTGATGGAGCTGGTGCTGGAAGGCTTCCCCGACGAGGTGGAAGAAGAAGACAGCCGTCATCCGAAGTTCGCCGTGATCGGCCGCCCCAACGTCGGCAAGTCCACGCTGGTGAACGCCATCCTCGGCGAAGAGCGGGTGATCGCCTTCGACCAGGCCGGGACCACGCGCGACAGCATCTATATTGATTTTGAGCGCGAAGGCCATACCTATACCATCATCGACACCGCAGGCGTGCGCCGCCGAGCCAAGGTCAACGAGATGCTGGAGAAGTTTTCCGTCATCAAGACCATGAAGGCGATCGAGGACGCCAACGTCGCGGTGCTGGTGCTCGACGCGCAGCTGGACATCTCCGAGCAGGACGCCACCATCGCCGGCTTCGCGCTGGAAGCGGGCCGCGCCTTGGTGGTGGCGGTGAACAAGTGGGACAATCTGGACGGCGAACAGAAGGAAAACGTGCGCCGCGAGATCGCCCGCAAGCTGAATTTCCTGGATTTCGCAAAGTTTCATTACATCTCGGCCATCGAAGGCCGCGGTGTGGCAGACTTGTTCAAGTCCATCGACGAAGCCTACCGCGCGGCCATGGCCAAGCTGGCGACGCCCAAGCTCACCCGCGTGCTGCAGGTGGCGCTGGAGCGTCAGCAGCCGCCGCGCTCCGGCCTGATCCGTCCCAAGATGCGCTATGCGCACCAGGGCGGCCAGAACCCGCCGATAATCGTGGTGCACGGCAACGCGCTGGACAGCATTCCGGCCAGTTATACCCGCTATCTCGAGCACACTTTCCGTAAAGTGTTCAAGCTGCAGGGGACGCCGCTGAGAGTGCAGTACAAGTCGTCGGATAATCCGTTCGACAACGATGAAAAGGACAAGCCGCGGGCCAAGGCCAAGCCAATGTCCAAGATGCGGGGCAGGGAAAAGGAAGTTCGCTACGGCAAAAACAGCAAGAAATAGTACGGCGGAATGTTTTCTGCTAAAAATAAGCAGGCCGTCGCGCTGTTCGCTGGACAGTTAATACAACAATCAACGATTCGGAGAAAAACGAATGAGCTCTAAAGGGCAAATGTTACAAGACCCCTTCCTGAATATCCTGCGCAAGGAACACGTGCCGGTTTCCATTTATCTGGTTAACGGCATCAAGCTGCAAGGTCAGGTTGAATCTTTCGACCAATACGTCGTTCTGTTGAAGAACACGGTGACGCAGATGGTTTACAAGCACGCCATCTCCACCGTGGTTCCGGCCCGCCCGGTCAACATCCCGCACGAGCATCCGGCGCAAAAGCAGGAACAGGCGCAGGACGCTTAAGCCGTCTTCGCTTCGCCGATCGGGCCGATTGGCCGCATCCCAGGATGCGGCCATTCGGCCTTTGTCATTTATCGCCGTACTCAATATGGTTAGCAAACAGTGTTTGATCGTCCCGACTTAGGCGACCAGGCCATCCTGGTCAGCCTGGATTTTGGTGATGCCGACTACCAGGAAAGCGTCGCGGAGTGCGCCGAGCTGGTGCGCGGCAGCAAGGTGGAAATCCTGGGCATGGTGCAGGGCAAGCGCCAGCGTCCCGACGCGGCGCTGTTCGCCGGCAAGGGCAAGGTGGAGGAGATCGCCGCTATGGTGCGGGCCACCGGCGCCAACGTGGTGATCTTCAACCACGCGCTGTCGCCGGGCCAGGAGCGCAACCTGGAGCGCGCGCTGCAATGCCGCGTGATCGACCGCAACAGCCTGATCCTGGACATCTTCGCCCAGCGCGCGCGCAGCCACGAAGGCAAGTTGCAGGTGGAACTGGCCCAGCTGTCGCATCTGTCCACCCGCTTGGTGCGCGGCTGGACCCACTTGGAGCGGCAGAAGGGCGGCGTCGGCCTGCGCGGCCCGGGCGAAACCCAGCTGGAAACCGACCGGCGGTTGCTGGGCATTCGGGTCAAGGCGCTGAAGGATAGGCTGGCCCAGGTGCAAAAGCAGCGCAACACCCAGCGCAAGAGCCGCAACCGCGCCGGCGTCGCCTCGGTGTCCATCGTCGGCTACACCAACGCCGGCAAATCCACGCTGTTCAACGCGCTGACCAAGGCCAACATCTACGCCGCCGATCAATTGTTCGCTACGCTGGATACCACCAGCCGCAAGCTGTTCCTCCACCACCAGGCCTCGGTGGTGGTGTCGGACACCGTCGGTTTCATCCGCGATCTGCCGCATACGCTGGTGGCGGCGTTCCGCGCGACGCTGGAGGAGACGGTGCAGGCCAATCTGCTGCTGCACGTGGTGGACTGCGCCAACGATACGCGCGACGCGCAGATAGACGAAGTCAACAAGGTGCTGGCCGAAATCGAGGCCGACGGCATCCCGCAGCTGATCGTGTGGAACAAAAGCGATCTGCGCGAGCTGCCGCCGGAGATCGAGCGGGACGAGGAGGGCGTGATCGTCTCGGTGCGCGTGTCGGCGTTGAAGGGCGAAGGCCTGGAACTCTTGCGCGAGGCGATTGCCGAACGGGTGCAACCTTTCGCAAACAACCATAAAGAACCATACGAGCATGTCGCAGAATGACCCGAACCGTGGCCGCAACGGCCAGAATGGGCCACCGGACCTCGATGAAGTGTTCCGTGATCTGAACCGAAAACTGTCCCGCCTCTTGGGCGGCAAGCCCGATAAGGGCGGCCAGGGCGGCAATCAGGGCGGCCGCCCCGGCGCGTCGTTCACGCCGCCGTCGTACAAGGGCGGCGCCGCCGTCGTGGTCGGCGTGCTGGCCGCCTTGTGGCTGGCCAGCGGCTTCTACATCGTCGACGCCCGCGAGGAGGGCGTGGTGCTGAGGCTGGGCAGCTACAACCGCCTGACCGAGCCCGGCCTGCAATGGCATGCGCCGTACCCGTTCGAGAAGGCCGAGATCGTCAACCTGACCGAGTTGCGCAGCATCGAAGTGGGCTACCGCGGCAGCGCGCAGAACCGCGTGCCGGAAGAATCGCTGATGCTGACCTCGGACCAGAACATCATCGACGTGCAGCTGTCGGTGCAGTACGACATCAAGGACGCGCGCGCCTTCCTGTTCAACAACGCCGCGCGCGAGCGCGACGGCAAGGATCTGGTCAAGCAGGCCGCAGAAACCGCGATCCGCGAGGTGGTAGGCCGCAACAAGGTGGACTTCGTGCTGAACGAAGGCCGCGCCCAGATCGCCGCCGACGCCCGCAAGCTGATCCAGGAGGTGCTGGACCGCTATCGCGCCGGCATCCGCGTCGCCAAGGTCAACATCAACGACGTGCAGCCGCCGCAGGCGGTGCTGGCGGCGTTCGACGACGCCGTGAAGGCCGGCCAGGACAAGGACAAGCTGCGCAACGAGGGCATGGCCTACGCCAACGAGGTGGTGCCCAAGGCCAAGGGCATGGCTTCGCGACTGGTGCAGGAGGCCGAAGGCTACCAGCAGCAGGTGGTGGAGCGCGCCCAGGGCGATGCCGAGCGTTTCAAGCAAGTGTTGCCTGAATACAACAAGGCGCCCAAGGTCATGCGCGACCGGCTGTACCTGGACATGATGCAGCAGATCATGAACAACAGCAGCAAGGTGCTGGTGGACCAGAAGGGCGGCAACAGCCTGCTCTACCTGCCGCTGGACAAGCTCACGCAGATGGCGTCACCGGGCGCCGCCGCTGCGGCGCAACCCTCCGCAACCCCGGTCCCCGAGGCTCCGGCCCAGCCGGCTTCGGGGGGGGGGGGGGGG
>NZ_JBUPWA010000001.1:1837447-1847736 GCF_055181315.1 Chromobacterium sp. Ag138 | reverse complement strand
AACGGGCGCGCCGCGGCGCGCGGTCGTGATTTCTTTGGAGCGGAGCGATGACTGAAAGACTGATTCCCACCCTGGCGGCGGTAGTCGGCGTGCTGTTCGTCGCCAGCCTGTCGCTGTTTACCGTCGATCAGCGCCAGTACGCGCTGGTTTTCCAGTTCGGCGAGGTTGTGAAGGTGATCTCCGAGCCGGGCATCCAGTTCAAGATCCCGCTGCTGCAGAACGTCCGCTATTTCGACCGCCGCGTGCAGACCATAGACGCCGAGGCGCCGGAGCTGTTCAACACCCGCGAGAAGAAAAACGTGCTGGTCGACAGCTTCGTCAAATGGCGTGTCGTGGATGTGTCGCAGTTCTACAAGAGCGTCGGCTCCGAGGCCGCCGCGGTGGCCCGGCTGAAGCAGACCATCAACGACGGCCTGCGCGCCGAGTTCGGCCAGAAGACCGTCGCCGACGTCATTTCCGGCCAGCGCGACCAGGTGATGGAGACGGTTCGCAAGCGCGCGGACGCGGATGCGCGTAAAATAGGTGTGGAAATTCTCGACGTGCGCTTAAAACGAGTCGATTTTCCGGATAAAATAAGCAGTTCCGTCTACGACCGCATGCAGTCCGAACGCCGCACCGTGGCCAGCCAGCTGCGCAGCGAAGGTTCCGCCGACGCCGAGCGCGTGCGGGCAGAGGCCGACAAGCAGCGCGACGTGATTCTGGCCGAAGCCTACCGCAAGGCGCAGGAGCTGAAGGGCGCGGGCGACGCCAAGGCGGCGGCGATCTATGCCGACGCCTATGGCAAGAACCCCGAGTTCTACGCTTTCTGGCGCAGCATGGAAGCGTACAAGGAGTCGTTCAAGAACAAGAGCGACGTGATGGTGCTCGATCCGAGCAGCGATTTCTTCAAGTACCTGAAGAATCCGCAGGCGGGGCAAGGCAAGAGCAAGTAGGCGACAATTGATTTTTACGAAGACTGGCCGGGGCGACCTGGCCAGTTTGCTGATGACAAGGCGGGGCCCCTCCCGCCTTTTATTCTGTTGAAACGAAATGCGTAATTGGCTGTTACCCGAATACATCGCTGACATCCTCCCGGCCACCGCGCGCCAGGTGGAGTCGGCCAAGGCCGCGATGCTGGAAGGCTTTCGCGTGGCCGGCTACGAGCTGGTGCTGCCGCCGCTGATCGAGTACATCGACTCCCTGGTGAGCGAAGGCGACGACACGCTGGACCTGAAAACCTTCAAGCTGGACGACCAGCTGTCCGGACGCCAGCTCGGCCTGCGCGCCGACATCACGCCGCAGGTGGCGCGCATCGACGCCCACTTGCTGGGCGAGCGCACCGGCGTGACGCGCCTGTGCTACGCCGGCAGCGTGGTGCACAGCCGCCCGTCCGGCCTGACCAGCTCGCGCGAGCCGCTGCAGGTGGGCGCCGAGCTGTACGGCTACGCCGGCATCGAGGCCGACCTCGAGATCATCGAGCTGATGCTGTCCACGCTGGAGAAAACCGGCGTGAAGAAGCTGCGGCTGGACGTCGGCCATATCGCCATCTACCGCGGCCTGGCTGCGGCGGCCGGCCTGTCGCCCGAGATCAGCCGCGAGCTGTTCGGCCTGCTGCAGAACAAGGACGCCGCCGGCATCGCCGCGCGGGTGGCCGGCGTGGCCGAACCCTATAAGAGCGCCTTCCTGGCGCTGCCGGAGCTGTACGGCCCGGCGGCGGTGCTGGAGAAAGCGCGCACCCGGCTGCCGTCGCTGCCGGAGGTGGAACTGGGCCTGATGCAGTTGTCGGCCATCGCCCGCGCGATGGAGGGCAGGGTGGAGCTGAGCTTCGACCTAGCCGAGCTGCGCGGCGATTTCTACCACACCGGCCTGATGTTCGCGGCCTACGCGCCCGGCTGGTCCGACGCGATCGCCCGCGGCGGCCGCTACGACAATGTCGGCCGCCGTTTCGGCCGCGCCCGTCCGGCCACCGGCTTCAGCCTGGATCTGCGCGATCTGCTGCGTATCCTGCCGGAGCGCGATCCCAGCCGCGGCATCCGCGTCTCCGCCCGCCATCTGCCGGCGGCCGCCGCCGAAGTGGCGCGCCTGCGCGCCGGCGGCGAGATGGTCGTTGTGGATTACCTGGGCGAATCCGCGGCCGCATTGAATTGCGACCGAGAGCTGGTTCCCGCTGCCGATGGCTGGCAGCTGGCGCCGTTTCATTGAATTTTTGTTTGAATCTGACTGACGAAGAGGTTTTTTCCAATGTCCAAGAACGTTGTCGTGATTGGCACCCAGTGGGGTGACGAAGGCAAGGGCAAAATCGTTGACTGGCTGACCGACCACGCGCGTGCCGTTGTGCGCTTCCAAGGCGGCCACAACGCCGGCCACACCCTGTGGGTGAATGGCAAGAAGACCGTCGTGCGCCTGGTGCCGTCCGGCATCCTGCGTCCGGATGTCGAGTGCTTCATCGGCAACGGCGTGGTGCTGTCGCCGGAAGCGCTGCTGAAAGAGATCGACGAGCTGGAGGCCGCCGGCGTCAACGCTTCGGCCCGCCTGAAGATCGCCGAAGGCTGCCCGCTGATCCTGCCGTACCACATCGCGCTGGACCAGGCTCGCGAAGCCGCCAAGGGCGACGCCAAGATCGGCACCACCGGCCGCGGCATCGGCCCCTGCTACGAAGACAAGGTCGCCCGCCGCGCGCTGAAGGTGATCGACCTGTTCGATCCGGCCCGCTTCGAGACCAAGCTGAAGGAAAACGTAGACTACTACAACTTCCTGCTGACCAATCTGTTCAAGGCCGAGCCGGTGAGCTACGAAGCGATCCTGGCCGACACCATGAAGATGGCCGAGCGCATCAAGCCGATGGTGGCCGACGTGTCCCGCACCCTGTACGACCTGGACCAGGCCGGCACGCCCATCCTGTTCGAAGGCGCCCAGGGCACCCTGCTGGACATCGACCACGGCACCTATCCGTACGTGACCTCGTCCAACTGCGTGGCCGGCGCCGCCGCGCCGGGCGCCGGCGTGCCGCCGCAGATGCTGAACTACGTGCTGGGCATCGTGAAGGGCTACGCCACCCGCGTCGGCTCCGGTCCGTTCCCGACCGAGCAGGAAAACGAAATCGGCGCCTTCCTGGCCGAGCGCGGCAACGAGTTCGGTTCCGTCACCGGCCGTCCGCGCCGCTGCGGCTGGTTCGATGCCGCCGCGCTGAAGCGCTCGATCCAGATCAACGGTGTGTCCGGCCTGTGCGTGATGAAGCTGGACGTGATGGATGGCCTGGAAGAGATCAAGCTGTGCACCGGCTACATGCTGGATGGCCAGATGGTCGACATCCTGCCGTTCGGTTCCGACGCCGTCACCAAGTGCGTGCCGGTGTACGAAACCCTGCCGGGCTGGACCGGCACCACCGTCGGTGTCAAGCGCTGGGAAGACCTGCCGGCCAACGCCCAGGCTTACCTGAAACGCATTGAAGAAGTGTGCGGCGCGCCGGTCGACATCGTGTCCACCGGTCCGGACCGCGAAGAAACCATCGTGCTGCGCCATCCGTTCGGCCTGTAATCGATCCCAGGTTTCAGCCGGAGAAAAGCCCACCGCTTGCGGTGGGCTTTTTGTTTGCCTGGAGGCCCGCGATTCAGGCCCCGGCCCACGGCGCCAGCGCCAGTTCCGCGCGCAGCGGCTTGCCGCTTTTGCCGAACCAGCCGCCGCTCTCCAATATTTGTCCCCGGTTGCCAAAAGCCGTCATCGCCAGCTTCGCCGTCGCGGAGCGATGTCGACGCGGCAAAAAATTGTCTTCCTGGGTGAAGTGACAGGCGCGGTAATCCATCCGCTGCGGCTTGCCGCGCCTCGAGGGAGCCGCTCAAGCTGAGTTCGGCAGTATTGCTGCAGTGAAGGTCGCCGGACAGAAGCCCCACGTTCTGCACCCGCTTGTCGACGATGAGCCGCAGCACGCGGCGAGGGTGGCGGGAAAGGCGAGCAAGGAGTCGGCGGCCTCGTACCTGCGGGCCGGGCATCGCCGCCTGCGCGCCCGCTGCGGGGCGTCCATTGGATTGGGCGCGAACACGCAGGGCTGACGATGCACTTCGGCATATCGCCCAGCTTTTCCTGGCAATCGGTCAGGCTGGGACGGTCCAGTAGGCGGTTGTCGCCCAGATTGTCGGGCACGTCGTCGATTGGCGCTGGGTGCGCGAGTCGATCGCGAAGAACGGGTAGCGCCCGCACTGGAACTGGCAGAACAGCCGCTGGCCGTAGCTGCAGGGGCCGTGCACCCGCTGATAGCTGTGATAGGCGGCGATGACCAGGTTGAACACGCGCCGGCACTTGCCGTCGACGTCGGCGCCCTCGTCACCGGCGGAGCCGCGTATCCAGATGAGCGCGCTGCTGGCTGCGGCGTGGCCGACGATGGGGCCGAGCGGGGCCGGTCTGGGTTTGCTCATGGAAGCAGCCGGAGCCGGGCGCGTCGGTCCCTGTCCTGATGCGGGTGCGTGGAGGCGGCTGTTGTTATGATCTGCTCGGCGGCATGGCGGCCGGCCGTGTTTGAAACATATGCCGGGAGCGGCTGCCGCGGGAGAGCGTTTGGCGGGATGAAGTGGATGTACGGAGCCCGTCGCGGAAAAGGCTCAGGCCAAGTGTTGGAGGATGTTGACCAGCTTGCCCAGCGGATCGCGGACGAAGAAGCGGCGCACGCCCCAGGCCTCGTCCGCCGGCCCGTATTCGATAGCGATGCCGGCGCTCCGCGCGCGCGCCAGCGCCTGCTCCAGATCGTCCACCTCGATGGACAGCTCCGGCACCGGGGTGCCGGAGCCGCCTGCGCTGGCGAAGCTGATTTGCGGCTGCATCGCGGCGTCGGATGCGTAAATGCGTATCCAGCCATGGTCCATCACCATGTCCAGGCCCAGCACGTCGCGGTAAAAGCGCTCCGCGTCGGCAGGGGAGGCCGTGGCGATATTGGCGACGATGCGCAGCACTTTCATCACGCTCTCCCGCTGGATGGAGTGGATGATTCAGCATAGCCGCAGCCCCCTGCCGCGGTTCAGCTTTTGCCGCGGCCCGCCGGCTTGTAGCCGTCGTTCAGCGTTTTCAGAAAAGCCAGCATGTCGTCGATGTCGCGCTCGCTGAACATGGCTTTGCCGCCCGCCTTGCCGCCGAACGGCGCTTCCATGTTGACGTTGGCCTGATAGCGCGCCGGCAGGTCGTCGAACTTGGCCACCTTGCCGTCCTTGTCCTTCGGATACCACTTGCCGGGGCGGGTGTCGCGCTCGGCGTAGAAGCGCAGCACCTGGCGCAGGTCATGGAAGGCGCCGTTGTGGAAGAAGGTTTTGCGGCTGGCGACGTTGCGCAGCGAGGGGGTGCGGAACAGGCCGCAGTAGTCGCCGCGGTTCTTGAAATCGGTGCGGACCGGGCCGCACAGGCCCAGGTCGAAATAATGGCGATCGCGGTTGGCGGCCAGTTCCGGATTGCGCGGCGCGCCGACGGCGATGTGGCCGTAGTCGGTGAAGGCGGGGAAAGCGCCGCTCTCGCTGCGCTGGCTGATGTGGCAGGACGCGCAGTTGCCCTTGTCCGGATCGTTGAACGCCTTCAGCCCGCGCGCTTCCTGCGCGCTCAGCTTGGCCTTGCCGCGCAGATAGGCGTCGTACTTGCTGTCGTAAGGATAAAACTCGCGCGGATTCTGCTGAAACACTTCCAGCGCCAGCGCGGCCTTGTCGAAAGCCTGGGCGGGATGGCTGAAGATGTCGTTGCCGAACAGTTTCTGGAAGCGCGCGGCGGAGGCGGAGCGCCGCAGCTTGTCGACCACCGCGGCCGGCGTGCCGTTGGCCATCTCGTTGGCCGCCAACAGCGGCAGCGAGGCCTGGGCATGGGCGGAGTCGGCGCGGCCGTCCCAGGTATAGCCGCCGGTGGGCCCGGCGTCCTCGCTGTCGTTGCCGTCGTTGTCGTGGAAGTGCTCGCTGAACGGCGGCACGCTTTGCAGATAGCGCAGGGAAGGCGCGGCGCGGGTGCCGGGCTGTTTGCCATCCTTGCCGCCCAGCTGCGCGGCCAAACCATTCGGCGGGCCGTAGGCATGGGACGGGCTGTGGCAGGTGGCGCAGGATATCTTGCCGGAGGCGGACAGAGAGCGGTCGAAGAACAGCTGGCGGCCCAGTTCTTCCAGCTGCTTGGCGCTGACCGGGTGCGGGCCGGGCGCGTAGCTGGCGTTCTGAGAGGCGGGTTGGGCTGGAGTCGCGGCCTGGGCGAACCAGGCGTAGGCGAGGGCGAAAGCGATGAAGAGCGCGAGGCGTGGCATGGCGGCGGTGTCGGTTTACGGTGGCGGGACTGTACTGCGGATTGATGACAGAAAAATGAAAAATGATTGTTTAGATCTGGCGCAGACGGAAAATACTGAATAAATGTAAATGCAATGTAACATGCTGTTGCGATACTGCGCGCTTCCCGTCAAATCGCAAGGATATTCGCAATGCAACGTTTAGCCTGTGGCCTGGCGCTGACCCTGGTCGGCGCCGCCGTATTGAGCGCCTGCGGCAGCGGCGGCGCTTCCGCCTCCACCAGCGGGTTGGTGACCGGCAGCTACTTCCGCCATGCCAAGGTTTGTCTGGACCGCAATGGCAACGGCCGTTGCGATGCCGCCGAACCCTCGACCTACACCGACGACAATGGCGCGTTCAGCCTGAGCGGCCAGGGCGATGTGGTGGTGGAGGTGGGTACCGACGCCGTTCGGTATGACCCCGACACCCAGACTGCCGCGCCGGTGACCGATCCGCTGGTATTCCGCGCGCCGGCTGGGGCCAACGGCGTGGTCAGCTCGCTGTCTTCCGAGGTGGCCGACCTGATGGATGGCGGCATGGACTTGAACAGCGCGCGCAAAGCGGTGGCCGCGCGGGTGGGCGTGCCGGCGGACAAGCTGTTGGGCGACCACAATAAGGAAAGCGATCCCGATGTCAAAGCCGCGCTGAAGGCGGCGATCAACCAGAACATCGACGCCATCGCCGGCGCGGTGAAAGAGGCGGGCGCCGGCGGCGACATCAAGGGCAGCCTGCACAGGCGAATGGCGCTGTCGGACATCAAGAACGTGGTGGTGATCTACGCCGAGAACCGCGGCTTCGACAATCTGTATGGCCTGTTCCCCGGCGCCAACGGCGTGCCCGGCGTGAATCCCGCCTCCAAGGGCGGCTACGTCGCGCAGAAGGATTTCGACAACTCGGTTCTGCCGGCGCTGCCGCCGACCTGGGGCGGCCTGACCGCCGCAGGGCAGGCGGTGACCTTGAGCCAGGCGCAGACCATGGGTTTCGCCAACAAGCCGTTCCAGATCGACGATCCGAACGGGTTGAACGGCACCGGCGTGGCGGTGCCGCAATCGGTGATCACCCGCGACCTGGTGCACCGCTTCTACAACAACCAGATGCAGATCAACGGCGGCGCCAACGACAAGTTCGCCGCCTATTCCGACGCCGGCGGCCTGTCGATGGGCTATTACGACGGCAGCAAGATGGCGATGTGGAAGCTGGCCCAGCAATACACGCTGGCCGACAACTTCTTCATGGGCGCCTTCGGCGGCTCCTTCCTCAATCACCAGTATCTGGTCTGCGCCTGCGCGCCGCAGTATCCGAATGCCGATGCTTCGCCGGCCAAGGGCAGCATCGCTGCGATCGATGTCGACGCCAAGGGCAATTTCGCGCGGCTGACGCCGGCGGCCAATGCGCCGGCATCGGTATTGTCCGGCCCGGCCAAGTATCTGAACGACGGCAATCTGACCCCCAGGGACGCGGCCGGCATGTACTATGCGGTCAACACCATGCAGCCGGCTTTCCAGCCCAGCGGCAACGCGCCGGCTGCCAGCGACGCCAGCGGACTTTACGCCGATCCGTCCAAGGCCAATACCTTGCCGGCGCAGACCCAGGCGACCATCGCGGATCGCCTGGACGCGAAGCAGATCAGCTGGGCCTGGTATGCCGGCGGCTGGGCGCAGGCCACGTCAGACCGCAGCAAGATCTATAACGGCGGCGTGCCCAATTTCCAGGCTCACCATCAGCCGTTCAACTACTATGCCAGTTTCGATTCGTCCAAACAGGCGGCCTATCGCGGCCAGCACCTGAAGGATTTCGATCAGGATTTCCTGAGCGCCGCAGCCGCGGGCGCGCTGCCGCAAGTGGCTTTCTACAAGCCGCAGGGCAACCTGAACCAGCACGCCGGCTACGCCAGCGTGGCGGACGGCGACGCCCACATCGCGTCGGTGATCGCCAAGCTGCAGCAAAGCCCGCAGTGGAAGAACATGCTGGTGGTCGTCACCTATGACGAAAACGGCGGCTTCTACGACCACGCGGCGGTGCCCAAGGGCGACCGCTGGGGGCCGGGCACCCGCATTCCGGCCATTCTGATCTCGCCGTTCGCCAAGAAGGGCTATGTCGATCACACCCAGTACGATACCGCGTCCATCCTGCGCTTCCTGACACGACGCTTCGGCCTGCAGCCGTTGCCGGGCGTGACCGCGCGCGATGTCGCGCTGGTGAGGAACGGCGGCAAGCCGATGGGCGACTTCACCTCGGCGCTGGCCTTCAACTGAGCCGTTCCGCGCCGCTGACTGCTGGGCCGCCCGCTTTGTCGGGCGGCTTTTTGTTAGCGTTCATGACATTCGGCACGCTGGCGGCCGCGGAGTGATAAACTGAAACGCTTCTCGCTCATATCTTTTCGTCATGCAGTTGAAAATCGCTCCCGGCATGCTGACGCCGCTCATCGTCGCCACGGCGCTGTTCATGGAAAACATGGACGCCACCGTGATTTCAACCTCCTTGCCGGTGATCGCGCAGGATCTGGGGGTGGACCCGATCTCGCTGAAGCTGGCGTTGACGTCCTATCTGGTCAGCCTGGCGGTGTTCATTCCCATCAGCGGCTGGATGGCCGACCGTTTCGGCGCCCGCCGCATTTTTCGTTCCGCCATTCTGGTATTCATGCTGGGCTCGCTGTTGTGCGCGATGACCGGCAGCCTGCATGGCTTTGTGCTGGCGCGCTTCCTGCAGGGCATAGGCGGGGCGATGATGGTGCCGGTGGGGCGGCTGGTCATCTTGCGCACCATAGACAAGGCGGATCTGGTGCGGGCGCTCAGCTACCTGACCGTGCCGGCGCTGCTGGGACCGGTGATAGGGCCGCCGCTGGGGGGCTTCATCAGCACTTATTTCCACTGGCGTTGGATCTTTCTGATCAATATTCCGATCGGCCTGCTCGGCTTGGCGCTGGCGGGGCGTTTCATCGCCAATCTGAAAGAGGACGAAGTGCCCAGGCTGGACTGGTGGGGCTTCCTGCTCACCGGCGCCGGCCTGTCGATGCTGATGCTGGGCCTGGCCACCGAGGGCAAGCACATGCTGTCGGCGACCGCGTCCATCTGGCTGAGCCTGCTCGGCGCCGCGCTGCTGCTGATCTATCTGCGGCATTACCGTCGGCAGTCGCATCCGCTGCTGGATCTATCCTTGCTCAGGCTGCCCACTTTTTATGCCGGCGTGGCCGGAGGCTTCATATTCCGGGTCGGCATCGGCACCATTCCCTTCCTGCTGCCCTTGATGCTGCAGTTGGGGTTCGGCTTTTCGCCGTTCGAGTCGGGCCTGCTGACTTGCTCCACCGCGATGGGGGCGATAGGGATGAAGACCGTTGTCTCCAAGGTGTTGCAGCGGTACGGCTTCCGGCGGGTGCTGGTGGTGAACAGTATTTTGGCGGGGTGTTCGGTGGCCGTGTACTCGCTGTTTCAGGCGGATACGCCGCATTGGCTGCTGCTGCTGGTGTTCGTGCTGGGCGGTTGCTTGCGCTCGCTGCAGTTCACCAGCTTGAACGCGATCACTTTCGCCGATGTCGACAAGGAGAGGCTTAGCCACGCCACCAGCTTGTCCAGCGTCGCGCAGCAACTGGCTGCCGGCTTCGGCGTGACCGTGGGCGCGTTCGCGTTGCAGGGCGCTGCCTGGCTGCAGGGCCATCAACAGCTGACCGCCGGCGATTTCGGCCACGCATTTCTGTTCATGGGCGGCCTGACCATATTGTCCAGCCTGCAGTTTTGGAAGCTGGAGCAGGATGCTGGACGGCAGGTGTCGGCGGGGCATTAGGCGAAGCGTGGATAGCAAAAACAAGAGCGCCGGCTGATGCCGGCGTTTTGCGATGGGGGGAGGGGAACGCAAAAAAGCCGCTGATTTTTCAATCAACGGCTTTTATGCTTGGTGCCCAAGAGAAGACTCGAACTTCCACACCCTTGCGGGCGCTAGGACCTGAACCTAGTGCGTCTACCAATTCCGCCACCTGGGCTAAAACTTTAAATTGTATTGCTGCTGAAATCTGGAACTGAAAGCGCCAGACTTTAAAAT
>NZ_JBUPWA010000001.1:1830415-1837347 GCF_055181315.1 Chromobacterium sp. Ag138 | reverse complement strand
TGGCATGGCGGCGGTGTCGGTTTACGGTGGCGGGACTGTACTGCGGATTGATGACAGAAAAATGAAAAATGATTGTTTAGATGTGGCGCAGACGGAAAATACTGAATAAATGTAAATGCAATGTAACATGCTGTTGCGATACTGCGCGCTTCCCGTCAAATCGCAAGGATATTCGCAATGCAACGTTTAGCCTGTGGCCTGGCGCTGACCCTGGTCGGCGCCGCCGTATTGAGCGCCTGCGGCAGCGGCGGCGCTTCCGCCTCCACCAGCGGGTTGGTGACCGGCAGCTACTTCCGCCATGCCAAGGTTTGTCTGGACCGCAATGGCAACGGCCGTTGCGATGCCGCCGAACCCTCGACCTACACCGACGACAATGGCGCGTTCAGCCTGAGCGGCCAGGGCGATGTGGTGGTGGAGGTGGGTACCGACGCCGTTCGGTATGACCCCGACACCCAGACTGCCGCGCCGGTGACCGATCCGCTGGTATTCCGCGCGCCGGCTGGGGCCAACGGCGTGGTCAGCTCGCTGTCTTCCGAGGTGGCCGACCTGATGGATGGCGGCATGGACTTGAACAGCGCGCGCAAAGCGGTGGCCGCGCGGGTGGGCGTGCCGGCGGACAAGCTGTTGGGCGACCACAATAAGGAAAGCGATCCCGATGTCAAAGCCGCGCTGAAGGCGGCGATCAACCAGAACATCGACGCCATCGCCGGCGCGGTGAAAGAGGCGGGCGCCGGCGGCGACATCAAGGGCAGCCTGCACAGGCGAATGGCGCTGTCGGACATCAAGAACGTGGTGGTGATCTACGCCGAGAACCGCGGCTTCGACAATCTGTATGGCCTGTTCCCCGGCGCCAACGGCGTGCCCGGCGTGAATCCCGCCTCCAAGGGCGGCTACGTCGCGCAGAAGGATTTCGACAACTCGGTTCTGCCGGCGCTGCCGCCGACCTGGGGCGGCCTGACCGCCGCAGGGCAGGCGGTGACCTTGAGCCAGGCGCAGACCATGGGTTTCGCCAACAAGCCGTTCCAGATCGACGATCCGAACGGGTTGAACGGCACCGGCGTGGCGGTGCCGCAATCGGTGATCACCCGCGACCTGGTGCACCGCTTCTACAACAACCAGATGCAGATCAACGGCGGCGCCAACGACAAGTTCGCCGCCTATTCCGACGCCGGCGGCCTGTCGATGGGCTATTACGACGGCAGCAAGATGGCGATGTGGAAGCTGGCCCAGCAATACACGCTGGCCGACAACTTCTTCATGGGCGCCTTCGGCGGCTCCTTCCTCAATCACCAGTATCTGGTCTGCGCCTGCGCGCCGCAGTATCCGAATGCCGATGCTTCGCCGGCCAAGGGCAGCATCGCTGCGATCGATGTCGACGCCAAGGGCAATTTCGCGCGGCTGACGCCGGCGGCCAATGCGCCGGCATCGGTATTGTCCGGCCCGGCCAAGTATCTGAACGACGGCAATCTGACCCCCAGGGACGCGGCCGGCATGTACTATGCGGTCAACACCATGCAGCCGGCTTTCCAGCCCAGCGGCAACGCGCCGGCTGCCAGCGACGCCAGCGGACTTTACGCCGATCCGTCCAAGGCCAATACCTTGCCGGCGCAGACCCAGGCGACCATCGCGGATCGCCTGGACGCGAAGCAGATCAGCTGGGCCTGGTATGCCGGCGGCTGGGCGCAGGCCACGTCAGACCGCAGCAAGATCTATAACGGCGGCGTGCCCAATTTCCAGGCTCACCATCAGCCGTTCAACTACTATGCCAGTTTCGATTCGTCCAAACAGGCGGCCTATCGCGGCCAGCACCTGAAGGATTTCGATCAGGATTTCCTGAGCGCCGCAGCCGCGGGCGCGCTGCCGCAAGTGGCTTTCTACAAGCCGCAGGGCAACCTGAACCAGCACGCCGGCTACGCCAGCGTGGCGGACGGCGACGCCCACATCGCGTCGGTGATCGCCAAGCTGCAGCAAAGCCCGCAGTGGAAGAACATGCTGGTGGTCGTCACCTATGACGAAAACGGCGGCTTCTACGACCACGCGGCGGTGCCCAAGGGCGACCGCTGGGGGCCGGGCACCCGCATTCCGGCCATTCTGATCTCGCCGTTCGCCAAGAAGGGCTATGTCGATCACACCCAGTACGATACCGCGTCCATCCTGCGCTTCCTGACACGACGCTTCGGCCTGCAGCCGTTGCCGGGCGTGACCGCGCGCGATGTCGCGCTGGTGAGGAACGGCGGCAAGCCGATGGGCGACTTCACCTCGGCGCTGGCCTTCAACTGAGCCGTTCCGCGCCGCTGACTGCTGGGCCGCCCGCTTTGTCGGGCGGCTTTTTGTTAGCGTTCATGACATTCGGCACGCTGGCGGCCGCGGAGTGATAAACTGAAACGCTTCTCGCTCATATCTTTTCGTCATGCAGTTGAAAATCGCTCCCGGCATGCTGACGCCGCTCATCGTCGCCACGGCGCTGTTCATGGAAAACATGGACGCCACCGTGATTTCAACCTCCTTGCCGGTGATCGCGCAGGATCTGGGGGTGGACCCGATCTCGCTGAAGCTGGCGTTGACGTCCTATCTGGTCAGCCTGGCGGTGTTCATTCCCATCAGCGGCTGGATGGCCGACCGTTTCGGCGCCCGCCGCATTTTTCGTTCCGCCATTCTGGTATTCATGCTGGGCTCGCTGTTGTGCGCGATGACCGGCAGCCTGCATGGCTTTGTGCTGGCGCGCTTCCTGCAGGGCATAGGCGGGGCGATGATGGTGCCGGTGGGGCGGCTGGTCATCTTGCGCACCATAGACAAGGCGGATCTGGTGCGGGCGCTCAGCTACCTGACCGTGCCGGCGCTGCTGGGACCGGTGATAGGGCCGCCGCTGGGGGGCTTCATCAGCACTTATTTCCACTGGCGTTGGATCTTTCTGATCAATATTCCGATCGGCCTGCTCGGCTTGGCGCTGGCGGGGCGTTTCATCGCCAATCTGAAAGAGGACGAAGTGCCCAGGCTGGACTGGTGGGGCTTCCTGCTCACCGGCGCCGGCCTGTCGATGCTGATGCTGGGCCTGGCCACCGAGGGCAAGCACATGCTGTCGGCGACCGCGTCCATCTGGCTGAGCCTGCTCGGCGCCGCGCTGCTGCTGATCTATCTGCGGCATTACCGTCGGCAGTCGCATCCGCTGCTGGATCTATCCTTGCTCAGGCTGCCCACTTTTTATGCCGGCGTGGCCGGAGGCTTCATATTCCGGGTCGGCATCGGCACCATTCCCTTCCTGCTGCCCTTGATGCTGCAGTTGGGGTTCGGCTTTTCGCCGTTCGAGTCGGGCCTGCTGACTTGCTCCACCGCGATGGGGGCGATAGGGATGAAGACCGTTGTCTCCAAGGTGTTGCAGCGGTACGGCTTCCGGCGGGTGCTGGTGGTGAACAGTATTTTGGCGGGGTGTTCGGTGGCCGTGTACTCGCTGTTTCAGGCGGATACGCCGCATTGGCTGCTGCTGCTGGTGTTCGTGCTGGGCGGTTGCTTGCGCTCGCTGCAGTTCACCAGCTTGAACGCGATCACTTTCGCCGATGTCGACAAGGAGAGGCTTAGCCACGCCACCAGCTTGTCCAGCGTCGCGCAGCAACTGGCTGCCGGCTTCGGCGTGACCGTGGGCGCGTTCGCGTTGCAGGGCGCTGCCTGGCTGCAGGGCCATCAACAGCTGACCGCCGGCGATTTCGGCCACGCATTTCTGTTCATGGGCGGCCTGACCATATTGTCCAGCCTGCAGTTTTGGAAGCTGGAGCAGGATGCTGGACGGCAGGTGTCGGCGGGGCATTAGGCGAAGCGTGGATAGCAAAAACAAGAGCGCCGGCTGATGCCGGCGTTTTGCGATGGGGGGAGGGGAACGCAAAAAAGCCGCTGATTTTTCAATCAACGGCTTTTATGCTTGGTGCCCAAGAGAAGACTCGAACTTCCACACCCTTGCGGGCGCTAGGACCTGAACCTAGTGCGTCTACCAATTCCGCCACCTGGGCTAAAACTTTAAATTGTATTGCTGCTGAAATCTGGAACTGAAAGCGCCAGACTTTAAAATATCTGGTGCCCAGGAGAAGACTCGAACTTCCACACCCTTGCGGGCGCTAGGACCTGAACCTAGTGCGTCTACCAATTCCGCCACCTGGGCATACTGCTTCGGTACAGCCGATTTTGAATCTGTATTGGTGCCCAAGAGAAGACTCGAACTTCCACACCCTTGCGGGCGCTAGGACCTGAACCTAGTGCGTCTACCAATTCCGCCACCTGGGCTAAAACTTTAAATTGTATTGCTGCTGAAATCTGGAACTGAAAGCGCCAGACTTTAAAATATCTGGTGCCCAGGAGAAGACTCGAACTTCCACACCCTTGCGGGCGCTAGGACCTGAACCTAGTGCGTCTACCAATTCCGCCACCTGGGCATACTGCTTCGGTACAGCCGATTTTGAATCTGTATTGGTGCCCAAGAGAAGACTCGAACTTCCACACCCTTGCGGGCGCTAGGACCTGAACCTAGTGCGTCTACCAATTCCGCCACCTGGGCGTCGCTTTGCTGTATCATTCTGTTGCATCGCTGCAACGAGAAGCGAATTATAGACATAATTCTGAGGGTGTCAATGGCTCAAACCTCAAAAAAGCAAAAAAGTCCTTCCCTCCGCGAACAGGATCCGTTCCTCGAGAGGGAAAAACTCAAATATTCCAATCCCTTGCCCAGCCGCGAGTTCATCATGCAGATTCTCGCCGAGCAGGGGGTGCCGTTATTCCCGGATGAATTGGCCGGCATGTTGTCGATTCACGGCGACGAATCATCCTTCTTCGAACGCCGTCTGCGCGCGATGGAGCGCGACGGCGAAATCATCATCAATCGCAAGGGCGCGGTCTGCGTCGCCCAGAAACTCGATCTGATCCGCTGCAAGGTTTCCGGCCACCGCGATGGTTTCGGCTTCGCCATCCCCGATGAAGGCGAAGGCTCGGGCAACGACATCTTCCTGCCCGAGCGCGAGATGAGGAAGGTGATGCACGGCGACCGCGTGATGGTGCGGCCGTCCGGCGTAGATCGTCGCGGCCGGCAGGAGGGCCGGATCGTCGAGGTGCTGGAGCACGCGGTGACCAAGCTGGTCGGCCGCATTCAGCACGAGCGCGGCGTGTGGGTGGTGCGCCCGGAAGACCGCCGCATCAACCACGACATCCTGATCGAGCCGGGCGGCGACGCCGGCGCCAAGGATGGCCAGGTGGTGATGGTGGACATTCTGCAGCAGCCGGATGCCCGCCATCAGCCGGTCGGCAAGGTGGCCGAGGTGCTGGGCAACTACGCCGATCCGGGAATGGAGATCGAGATCGCGCTGCGCAAGCATGCGCTGCCGCACCGTTTCCCGGACGACGCGCTGGCCCAGGCCAAGGAAACGCCGAAGAAGGTGCGCAAGAAAGACTGGACCAAGGACCGCGTCGATCTGCGCGAGCTGCCGCTGGTGACGATAGACGGCGAAACCGCGCGCGATTTCGACGACGCGGTATACGCCGAGAAGCAGGGCAAGGGTTACCGCCTGGTGGTGGCGATCGCCGACGTCAGCTTCTATGTGCAGCCGGGCGACGCGCTGGACAAAGAAGCGCTGGATCGCGGCACTTCGGTCTATTTCCCGCGCCGGGTGATCCCGATGCTGCCGGAGGCGCTGTCCAATGGCATCTGCTCGCTGAATCCAGACGTCGAGCGCATGTGCATGGTCTGCGACATGCAGATCAACGCCAAGGGCGAGGTCAAAAAGTACAAGTTCTATCCGGCGGTGATGCAGTCCAAAGCCCGCCTCACCTACAACCAGGTGTGGGATTGGCTGCAGAACGGTACCGACCATGCGATGCTGCCGCATGTGAAGGATCTGTACGCGCTGTTCAAGATCCTGCTGGCCGCGCGCGCCAAGCGCGGCGCCATCGAGTTCGACTCGGTGGAAACGCAGATGATCTTCAATGAGCAGGGCAAGATCGAGCGCATCGTGCCTATCGTGCGCAACGACGCGCATCGCTTGATCGAAGA
The DNA here is from genome assembly GCF_055181315.1 of Chromobacterium sp. Ag138. NCBI lineage: Bacteria > Pseudomonadati > Pseudomonadota > Betaproteobacteria > Neisseriales > Chromobacteriaceae > Chromobacterium > Chromobacterium sp. Ag138. The sequence goes on along the minus strand of NZ_JBUPWA010000001.1, from coordinate 1,831,319 downwards.
GTGCATGCTGGCGGCCAACGTCTGTTCCGCCGACTTCCTGCAGAAGAACGGCCACAAGGCGCTGTACCGCGTCCATGAGGGGCCGACCGAGGAAAAGCTGGAAAACCTGCGCACCTATCTGCGGCTGGTCGGTTTGGCGCTCGGCGGCGGCGACAAGCCCTCCGCCAAGGATTACGGCAAGCTGGCCGAACAGATCCACGGCCGTCCGGACGCGCCGGTGCTGCAGACCATGTTGCTGCGCTCGATGCAGCAGGCGGTCTATACCCCGGACAACAACGGCCACTTCGGCTTGGCCTATGAGGCCTATACCCATTTCACCTCGCCTATCCGCCGCTATCCGGACCTGCTGGTTCATCGGGCGATCAAGGCGGTATTGAAGGGCGGCAAGTACAAGCCGGGCAAGTGGGCGCAGCTCGGCGTGCACTGCTCGATGACCGAGCGGCGCGCAGACGATGCCAGCAGGGACGTCGAGTCCTGGCTCAAGACCTACTATATGCGCGACAAGGTTGGCGAGATCTTCCAAGGCAAGATCAGCGCGGTCACCAGTTTTGGCGTATTCGTGCTGTTGGACGACGTATATGTCGAAGGACTGGTGCACATCTCCGAGCTTGGCAAGGATTACTTCCATTTCAAGAAGGATGTGCAAGCCATCATCGGCGAGAAGAGCGGCGTCCAGTACCGGCTTGGCGATGTGCTGACGGTCAAGGTGATGGGCGCCAATCTGGAGAACTCCCAGGTCGACTTCGCGCTGATCAAGGACCCTTCCTCGGCGCAAGAAGCGGGCGAGGGCGCTGCCGAGAAACGGATGGGCACCCGCTCCAGCCGCCGCCGCCGCGGCGGGAAGGGCGAAGGAAGCGCGGGGGCGCACGCTGTTGCAGCGGCACCGGCGAGTGGCGAGCCGCCT
>NZ_JBUPWA010000001.1:1826311-1830315 GCF_055181315.1 Chromobacterium sp. Ag138 | reverse complement strand
CCCAAGAGAAGACTCGAACTTCCACACCCTTGCGGGCGCTAGGACCTGAACCTAGTGCGTCTACCAATTCCGCCACCTGGGCGTCGCTTTGCTGTATCATTCTGTTGCATCGCTGCAACGAGAAGCGAATTATAGACATAATTCTGAGGGTGTCAATGGCTCAAACCTCAAAAAAGCAAAAAAGTCCTTCCCTCCGCGAACAGGATCCGTTCCTCGAGAGGGAAAAACTCAAATATTCCAATCCCTTGCCCAGCCGCGAGTTCATCATGCAGATTCTCGCCGAGCAGGGGGTGCCGTTATTCCCGGATGAATTGGCCGGCATGTTGTCGATTCACGGCGACGAATCATCCTTCTTCGAACGCCGTCTGCGCGCGATGGAGCGCGACGGCGAAATCATCATCAATCGCAAGGGCGCGGTCTGCGTCGCCCAGAAACTCGATCTGATCCGCTGCAAGGTTTCCGGCCACCGCGATGGTTTCGGCTTCGCCATCCCCGATGAAGGCGAAGGCTCGGGCAACGACATCTTCCTGCCCGAGCGCGAGATGAGGAAGGTGATGCACGGCGACCGCGTGATGGTGCGGCCGTCCGGCGTAGATCGTCGCGGCCGGCAGGAGGGCCGGATCGTCGAGGTGCTGGAGCACGCGGTGACCAAGCTGGTCGGCCGCATTCAGCACGAGCGCGGCGTGTGGGTGGTGCGCCCGGAAGACCGCCGCATCAACCACGACATCCTGATCGAGCCGGGCGGCGACGCCGGCGCCAAGGATGGCCAGGTGGTGATGGTGGACATTCTGCAGCAGCCGGATGCCCGCCATCAGCCGGTCGGCAAGGTGGCCGAGGTGCTGGGCAACTACGCCGATCCGGGAATGGAGATCGAGATCGCGCTGCGCAAGCATGCGCTGCCGCACCGTTTCCCGGACGACGCGCTGGCCCAGGCCAAGGAAACGCCGAAGAAGGTGCGCAAGAAAGACTGGACCAAGGACCGCGTCGATCTGCGCGAGCTGCCGCTGGTGACGATAGACGGCGAAACCGCGCGCGATTTCGACGACGCGGTATACGCCGAGAAGCAGGGCAAGGGTTACCGCCTGGTGGTGGCGATCGCCGACGTCAGCTTCTATGTGCAGCCGGGCGACGCGCTGGACAAAGAAGCGCTGGATCGCGGCACTTCGGTCTATTTCCCGCGCCGGGTGATCCCGATGCTGCCGGAGGCGCTGTCCAATGGCATCTGCTCGCTGAATCCAGACGTCGAGCGCATGTGCATGGTCTGCGACATGCAGATCAACGCCAAGGGCGAGGTCAAAAAGTACAAGTTCTATCCGGCGGTGATGCAGTCCAAAGCCCGCCTCACCTACAACCAGGTGTGGGATTGGCTGCAGAACGGTACCGACCATGCGATGCTGCCGCATGTGAAGGATCTGTACGCGCTGTTCAAGATCCTGCTGGCCGCGCGCGCCAAGCGCGGCGCCATCGAGTTCGACTCGGTGGAAACGCAGATGATCTTCAATGAGCAGGGCAAGATCGAGCGCATCGTGCCTATCGTGCGCAACGACGCGCATCGCTTGATCGAAGAGTGCATGCTGGCGGCCAACGTCTGTTCCGCCGACTTCCTGCAGAAGAACGGCCACAAGGCGCTGTACCGCGTCCATGAGGGGCCGACCGAGGAAAAGCTGGAAAACCTGCGCACCTATCTGCGGCTGGTCGGTTTGGCGCTCGGCGGCGGCGACAAGCCCTCCGCCAAGGATTACGGCAAGCTGGCCGAACAGATCCACGGCCGTCCGGACGCGCCGGTGCTGCAGACCATGTTGCTGCGCTCGATGCAGCAGGCGGTCTATACCCCGGACAACAACGGCCACTTCGGCTTGGCCTATGAGGCCTATACCCATTTCACCTCGCCTATCCGCCGCTATCCGGACCTGCTGGTTCATCGGGCGATCAAGGCGGTATTGAAGGGCGGCAAGTACAAGCCGGGCAAGTGGGCGCAGCTCGGCGTGCACTGCTCGATGACCGAGCGGCGCGCAGACGATGCCAGCAGGGACGTCGAGTCCTGGCTCAAGACCTACTATATGCGCGACAAGGTTGGCGAGATCTTCCAAGGCAAGATCAGCGCGGTCACCAGTTTTGGCGTATTCGTGCTGTTGGACGACGTATATGTCGAAGGACTGGTGCACATCTCCGAGCTTGGCAAGGATTACTTCCATTTCAAGAAGGATGTGCAAGCCATCATCGGCGAGAAGAGCGGCGTCCAGTACCGGCTTGGCGATGTGCTGACGGTCAAGGTGATGGGCGCCAATCTGGAGAACTCCCAGGTCGACTTCGCGCTGATCAAGGACCCTTCCTCGGCGCAAGAAGCGGGCGAGGGCGCTGCCGAGAAACGGATGGGCACCCGCTCCAGCCGCCGCCGCCGCGGCGGGAAGGGCGAAGGAAGCGCGGGGGCGCACGCTGTTGCAGCGGCACCGGCGAGTGGCGAGCCGCCTGAGTCGAAGCCGGCCGGTTTGCCGCCGGTGCCGGCGGGACGCAGGCGTCCCGCCCAGCCAGCCGGAGAGGGGAAGGCTGCTTCTGTGCCGGCGGCAGGCCAGACAGCCAAATCTGCGGAAGGCAAGATGTCAGCTGCAAAAGCTGAGAGCCCGGCGCCTGAGGCTAGCACCCCGGCAACCAAGCCTGCGGGCCTGCCGGCCGCGCCGAAAGGTCGAACCCGCTCGGCCAAGCCGGCTGTCGGCGAAGTCGGGAAGACGTCCGCTCCCGCTGCCCGGCAGACCGCCAAGCCGGCGGAGGGCCAAGCGCCGGCAATCAAAGGCGAAGGCGCGGCCTCCCAGCCCGCAAGCGCGCCGGCCGCGCCGAAGAGGCGTGTCCGTTCTGCCAAGCCGGTCGATGACAAGCCGACTGGGGGGGGCGCTCCCAAGGCTGCTCCGGCTGCTGCCAAGCCGCCGGTTCGTCGTCAGGCGGCGAAGGGCGGCCAGGATGCTCCGCCCCCGGCTGCGTCGGCTCAAGAGCCATCTCAAACGCAGCCGTTAGCGCGCAAGCGCGGCAGCGGCAGGAGCAATGCTAAGAAGCGTGCTGGCGAGGAGTGATCAGCTGCTATCTATATTAATAGGTATAAGCAAACCGGCTCGAATCCATGATTCGAGCCGGTTTTGTTTGGCGGAAACAGTTTCGGGATGTGGCTCAGGGGGGGGAAGCGTTTTACGTTTCCATGAAAATCCTTCCCGGAGCCTTTCCTTGTAAATCAGCGTCTTGCGTGGTTTACTCGAAGAAAGTTCATTTTTTCTCGCAAAAGGTGTTGACGGAGGTGGGGGCCGGGCGTATAGTTCGCCTCCTCAGCTGACGCAGCGAACGAAACAGCGGAAACGAAACGGTTCCGGTGATGACGACGCAGCGGATGGCACTGCTCTTTAACAGAACGAATAACCGATAGGTGTAAGTGCTTGGCGAAAGCCGAACACTTGCACTGCAAGAGACAAGAGATACTTGTTTATTTCTTTGAACTTGCGTGCCAGAAAATTTGCTTGAGATTGAACTGAAGAGTTTGATCCTGGCTCAGATTGAACGCTGGCGGCATGCTTTACACATGCAAGTCGAACGGTAACAGGGTGCTTGCACCGCTGACGAGTGGCGAACGGGTGAGTAATGCGTCGGAATGTACCGTGTAATGGGGGATAGCTCGGCGAAAGCCGGATTAATACCGCATACGCCCTGAGGGGGAAAGTGGGGGACCGTAAGGCCTCACGTTATACGAGCAGCCGACGTCTGATTAGCTAGTTGGTGAGGTAAGAGCTCACCAAGGCGACGATCAGTAGCGGGTCTGAGAGGATGATCCGCCACACTGGGACTGAGACACGGCCCAGACTCCTACGGGAGGCAGCAGTGGGGAATTTTGGACAATGGGCGCAAGCCTGATCCAGCCATGCCGCGTGTCTGAAGAAGGCCTTCGGGTTGTAAAGGACTTTTGTTCGGGAGGAAATCCCGCTGGTTAATACCTGGCGGGGATGACAGTACCGGAAGAATAAGCA
>NZ_JBUPWA010000001.1:1768170-1826211 GCF_055181315.1 Chromobacterium sp. Ag138 | reverse complement strand
AGGGTATGGCTGTTCGCCATTTAAAGTGGTACGTGAGCTGGGTTCAAAACGTCGTGAGACAGTTTGGTCCCTATCTGCAGTGGGCGTTGGAAGTTTGACGGGGGCTGCTCCTAGTACGAGAGGACCGGAGTGGACGAACCTCTGGTGTACCGGTTGTCACGCCAGTGGCATAGCCGGGTAGCTAAGTTCGGAAGAGATAACCGCTGAAAGCATCTAAGCGGGAAACTTGCCTGAAGATGAGACTTCCCTGGAGGCTTGACCTCCCTGAAGAGTCGTTCGAGACCAGGACGTTGATAGGTCGGGTGTGGAAGCGCTGTGAGGCGTGAAGCTAACCGATACTAATTGCTCGTGAGGCTTGATCCTATCATTTGAGTGGCTTAGCGAGGCTAAGTGACGAGAGTGGATGTGCGACGTACATCAAATACCGAATATATGCGGGCTGGTTGAATACCAGCCCAGGCTTCTTCAAGTTTGTGCCAGTTTATGTCTGGTGGCCTTAGCGAGGTGGTCCCACGCCTTCCCATCCCGAACAGGACCGTGAAACGCCTTAGCGCCGATGATAGTGTGGCATTCGCCATGTGAAAGTAGGACACCGCCAGACGCCCCATACGCAGAACCCCAGCTCAGACGAGCTGGGGTTTTTGCATTGCGCGCGCGAAATGCGCCCCTCAGTCCCGACCGACCCCCGGCGGGGCTGCGGCGTTTCCAGAAAGCTTCCCGTACCGATCGTCATTCATTCTTGGGTCCGACCCTGCCGTTGACGGGGTTTGGCATTCGGCAGCCGCGACGTATCATGTGGGCTCCGGAGGATTCAAGATGACAAGACGACTGAGAGCGGGATTGTTGGGCTACGGCTATGCCGGCGCGACCTTCCACGCCCCCTTATTGGCTGCAACTGAAGGCGTGGAGCTGATCGCGGTGGCGTCCAGCAGGCCGGAGCAGGTTCTGCGGGCTTGGCCGCAGGCGCGGGTCTTGCCTGACGCCGATGCCTTGCTCGCGGAGGACGACATTGATCTGGCGGTGATCGCCACGCCGAACGACAGCCATTTCCCTTTGGCCCTGGCTGCGTTGAGAGCCGGCAAGCACGTGGTGGTCGACAAACCTTTCACTTTGGATGCCGCGCAGGCCAGATTGCTGATGGAAGAAGCTGAGCGGGCAGGCCGGTTGTTGTCGGTGTTTCATAATCGCCGCTGGGATGCGGACTTCCTGGCGGTGCGCCAGCTGTTGGATGAGGGCGCCTTGGGGCGTCTCGTCCATTTCGAGTCGCATTTCGATCGTTACCGTCCGCAGGTGCGCCAGCGCTGGCGCGAGTCGTCCGGGCCGGGAGCCGGGCTGTGGTTCGACCTGGGGCCGCATTTGCTCGATCAGGCCTTGCAACTGTTTGGTTCGCCGCAGGCAATGAGCCTGGAAATGGCCGCGTTGCGCGACGGAGCCGCCAGCGACGACTGGTTCCACGCGATGCTGCGCTATCCGGACAAGCGGGTGATCTTGCATGGCAGCGCGCTGGTCGCCGATGCGGCACCGCGTTTCATCCTTCATGGCACCTTGGGCAGTTTCAGCAAATACGGGCTGGATCCGCAGGAAGATGCGCTGAAGGCCGGCGCGCGTCCGGGCGGGGAGGGCTGGGGCGTGGACACGAATCCGGGCCGGCTGGTAAGCGGAGAAGAGGAGACTGTGTTTTGCGGGCCGGCGGGCGATTACCTCCTCTACTACGCGGAGGTGCGCGACGCCATCCTGCACGGCGGGCCGAACCCGGTGCCGGCAGAGGAGGCTTGGCGCGTGATGGCTTTGCTGGAGCTGGGCAAGCGCAGCGCGATGCTGCAATGCTGGCAGCCGGTACCGGACAATCTGCGAGAGCCGGCTGCCTGAGCCTCAGCCCTTCTTTTTCTTGCCGGCGGCGGCCTCTTCGGCGGCTTTCTGTTCCGGCGCGATTTCCGTCAGCAGCTGCTCCAGCAATTTGCTCCGCGAGCTGATGTGGTGGTCGAAGCGCCAGTCTTTGAGCAGGTCGATCGCGACATCGAAATAGCGCATGTCTATGTCGTAAAGCTGGCTGAGGTCGTAGGAGCGGCCCATCTCCAGCGCCGCCGCCAGCTCTTTCAATACCTGCATTTGCTGCGGATCGTGTCCTTCCTCGATGAAGCGGCGGATTTTCTTGGCTGCATTCATAAACAGGTCCTTGCCTGGGGTGAGGCGATGTCATGAGGTGAAAACGCGTATGCAATGATGGTAGCAGAGGCGGCGACGCGTCAATCTCGTCTTGCACGGAACGGCTTCCGATCGGATGGGAGGCATTGACTGGCCTTACTGGCAGTGGTTTATGTTGCAGTGCGGTATTTGCGACATATTGCGGATGGTTTGCATGAATCCTTCTTAAAAGGAGTTCGCCATGAAGCAGCAGGAAGTCCGGCAGCGCGCGTTCGCCATGCCTCTGACCAGTCCGGCGTTTCCGCCGGGACCCTATCGTTTCGTCAACCGCGAGTACATGATCATCACCTATCGCACCGACCCGGCGGCGATCGAGGCGATTCTGCCGGAGCCGCTGCAGATGGCGGAACCGGTGGTTCGTTATGAATTCATCCGCATGCCGGACTCCACCGGCTTCGGAGATTATTCGGAAAGCGGGCAGGTGATCCCCGTGACGTTCCGCGGCGAACGCGGCAGCTATACCCTGGCGATGTTTCTGGACGACCAGCCGCCGCTGGCGGGAGGGCGCGAGCTGTGGGGCTTTCCGAAGAAGGCCGGCAAGCCCAGGCTGGAGGTGTATCAGGACACCTTGGTGGGCAGTCTGGATTTCGGTCCGGTGCGCGTCGCCACCGGCACCATGGGCTACAAGCACGAGACGCTGGATCCGTCCTCGCTGCAGGCCGGCCTGGCCGAGCCCAATTTCCTGTTGAAGATCATTCCGCACGTGGACGGCACGCCGCGGATCTGCGAACTGGTGCGGTATCACACCACCAATGTCGCGATCAAGGGCGCGTGGAGCTCGCCCGGCTCGCTGGAGCTGCACCCGCACGCACTGGCGCCGGTTTCGGCGCTGCCGGTGCTGGAGGTCTTGTCGGCGCGGCATTTCATTTGCGATTTGACGCTGGATCTGGGTACGGTGGTATTCGATTATCTGCAGCAGTGACGGCGTTTCGTCCGCCGACGTCAAAAAAACGGCCCCGTTGGGGGCCGTTTTTCATCCACGCGGAGCGCTTCAGAACCAGAAGTAGCGTTGCAGCGCCGCGTCCAGGTTGGCGACGTCCGGCGCGCCGACGCCGGTGGCCTGGTCGTAGCCGCGATGGGCGTTGTAGCCCCAGTTGTTGCCGGCGGTGATGTCGCGCAGCGGCGCGCCATGGCGGCCAGAGCCGTGGTAGGCATGGCCGGTGGCCACCAGGCCGTACAGCGAGAAGTTCAGCAGGCCGATACGTCCGCCCAGCGACTGGTTCAGCAGCGCGGTGATGCCGGCCAGCTGCGGCGCGACGAAGCTGGTGCCGCCGTTGTTGGTCTGGATCGAGAAGCCGGTTTTGCTGGAGGTGTAGTACACCACGTAGCCGGTTTCCGGGTCGCCGTTCATCGAGATGTCCGGCACGTTGCGGCCCTTGAAGTTGGCGGGCAGGGTGGCGATGACCTGCGGCGGATTCTGGCTGCTGTCCACCAACTGCTGGCCGGCCGGGCTGTTCTGCATGCCGGGCAGCCAGTTCTGGTAGAACGGGCGGGCGATGAAGCTGCTGACGCCGCCGCCGTCGCCGACCGGGAAGATGCCGCAAGCCACCGGATCTTTGCCCAGCGCCTTGCACAAGCCGCCCAGATAGTCCCAGCCCCAGGCGCGCTCGGTCGGAATCTTGACCTTCATTTCCTTGCCGTTGGGATGGAAGGTCAGCGTGGTCGGCACGGTGGTGGCGCCGGCGGCGGTGATGAACTGCTGGTTGGCTGGGCTATCCACCGACAGCACCTTGTTGTACTGCGGCAGCGGCGCGGCGCGGTTCACGTCGTAGGCGCCGGAGTCGCCGGAGGCGGCGAACATGGTCTGGCCTTGCAGCGCGGCCTGCAGGAACAGGTCGTGGTAGGTTTGCAGCACGTTGGCGCTCTTGCCGCCCACCGGATTGACCGCTTGGGCCTGCTGGTCGAACCATTCCCACTCGCCCCAGCTGACTGACAGCGTGTCGGCGGCATTGGATTCGATCGCCTTGGCGAAGGCGTCGACGAAGCCCTGGGTGGTGTTGGGCGCCTGGTAGACGATGATCTTGGCGTCCGGAGCGATGCCGCCGGACTGTTCGACGTCCAGCGTGGTTTCGCTGGAGCCGCCATCGTCGCTCGGCGCGCCGGGGCCGCCGTCGATGTCGACCACGGTGAGGCGGTTCGGATCGGTGGTCAGGCCGATCGAGCTCCAGTACTGGAAGGCGTCGGACGGCGTGAAGCTGGCCAGGGTGACGATGCCGATGGTGGCGCCCTTGCCGTGGATGCCCTTGTTGTAGAGCGGCGTGATGTTGTAGTGGCGCGCCAGGTCGGTGACGGTCCATTTGCCCGGCGCATTGCCGGTGGTCACGGCGCTGGCGCTTTTGTCCATCGACGCCTGCAGGTGGTTGGGCAGCTGGCGCAGGTGCGGGCGGAAGTGCGGGCGGCTGTCCAGGCCGATCACGGCCTGCACGTCGCTCAGGTCGACGCCGGGCGTCGAGGCGCGCACCGGGGCGGTGTAGCGGGCGGCGGCGCCCTGGACCACTGCCTTGTTCTGGAACATGTGCACCTCGGCGCCGAAGGCCTTTTGCACGGTGGCGGCCGGTCCGCTGACTTGCAGCAGGGTGCTGCCGACGCGCTTGACGCTCAGGCCGGCGGCTTGCAGGCGGGCGCTGACTTTGGCCACGCTGGCTTCGGACGGCGCGTAGCGGGCGCGGAATTCGGACGGGGTCAGGAACTGGTGGTAATTCGGGCTGGAAGGCGTATGCACTTCCTGCAGATAGCGGGCGGCGGCATCACGGTCGCGCAGGCTCAGCGCGATGGTCACGGTCAGTTTCTGCGCCGGGGCTGCCTGTTCCACCTTGCCCAGATCTTGCGGGGCGGCGGCCATCGCGCCGGAGGCGGCGACGGCGGCCAGGGCGGCTGCCAGCATTTTCATTTTGAACGCCATATTGCTTGCTCCTTGTGTAGATGCCGGGCCGCGTTTCTGTGGTGCGGCTCCGGTCCGGATGGGGTTTCCGGATATCCAATCGGAATAATTGGAGTGGCCAGTATAGGGAGCGGATTCTGTGACGAGTTGAGCGTTTTTGTAACGCTCTGTGTGGCCATTCCACCGATTTGTCATGCGGGAGCCGAGGGGAGCGCGCCTGCAATAGCTAGCGTTTGCAACTGAATTGGCGATAGCGGGAAGGGACAGCCGCGGGCGGCGGGGCGACAGGGCCGATGCCTGCTGACGCCGGCGATGCGCGCTTTGATTTTGGTGGCTATCGATCAGCTTGTCCGCGCCTGGTGAAGTACAATGTAAAAATGGCCGCCGACGATCCTGTTCCGCGGCCGGCGGCGGTGGCGAGACGATGTCAGATTGTCCGTGTAGTGCCGACTAAATGAGACACACAGGTAGCGCTGCGGAGGATGCATGCTGATTGATCGTTTTGGCCGGGCCATCGAGTACCTGCGGCTGTCCGTCACCGACCGCTGCGACTTGCGCTGCAATTATTGCCTGCCCAAGGGCTTCAAGCATTTCGAGGAGCCGGACAACTGGCTGACCTTCGATGAGATCGAGCGGGTGGTGGCGGTGTTCGCCCGGCTGGGCACCCGCCGCGTGCGCTTGACCGGCGGCGAGCCGCTGCTGCGGCGCGATCTCCCGCAGCTGGCCGCGCGGCTGTCGGCCTTGCCCGGCCTGGAAGACCTGTCGCTGACCACCAATGGCACCCAATTGAGCCGTCATGCCGCGGCGCTCCATGCCGCGGGCGTGCGGCGCATCAACCTGAGCCTGGACTCGCTGCGGCGCGACTGCGTGGCGGAGATCACCGGCAGCGACAGCCTGCCCAAGGTGCTGGAAGGCCTGATGGCGGCCAAGGAGGCGGGCTTCGCGCCGATCAAGATCAATATGGTGGCGATGCAAGGCGTCAATGAGCAGGACATCGAAGCGATGACCGCTTTCTGCATCGAGCACGGTTTCATCCTGCGCCTGATCGAGGCGATGCCGATGGGCGACACCGGCCGTTCCGCGCACTATCTGGACTTGCAGCCGGTGATGCGCCGCCTGTGCCAGCAGTTCGATCTGGTCGAGCAGGCCAAGAGCCTGGGCGGAGGGCCCGCCCGCTATTGGAGCAGCCGCGACGGCAGCTTCTCGCTGGGGATGATCACTCCGATCTCGCAGCATTTCTGCGCCACCTGCAACCGGGTGCGGCTGTCGGTGGACGGCACGCTGTACATGTGCCTGGGGCAGGAGGAGAAAATGGAGCTGCGCCCGCTGCTGCGCGCCGGCATCGACGACGCCGGCCTGGAGGCGGCGCTGCGCGAGGCGATAGAGCTGAAGCCGGAGCGGCATGAGTTCCGCGAGCAGCCGCAAAAGCTGGTCCGCTTCATGTCGATGACCGGCGGCTGAGCGCTGCGGCGGGCTTCAACGCTCCAGTATCGCCCGGCGGTGGCGCCGGAACACCCATTTCTCCCACATCAAATGCGTGTCCAGATCGAAGCTGCCGTGGATGTCCGCGCTCAGCAGGCGAAGCGCGCCGCCGTGCGGACGGGACTCCAGCACCCGGCCGTGCAGGCACAGGCTGAGCGCAGAGTCCGGGTTGGGATACAGCGACAGCAGCAGCGGCTGGCCCGGCGCCCACGGCTGGGTGTCCAGCCAGGCCACCGCGTTCAGCCCCAGGCGGCACGGCGTGCAGGACGGCCGGTCCGGGTGGCGTTCCAGCAACGAGACTTCCAGCGCCAGGTCCAGCTTTGCCTCCAACCGCATCAGCACCGGATTGGTGTCGTCCGGCGTTTCGCCGGGCGCGGCCAGCACCCGCAGCGCCAGCCGGGTTTCGCGCTGCAGCCGGGGCGGGTAGTCCCCCTCCAGCGGCTGAGCCAGAAAGGGCAGATCGGCGTCGAAGCTGACGGTGTCCAGCTCGAGCAGCTCGGTCGTTTGCTTGTCGGCCATCATCGTCGCTCAGTGAAATAGCCGCAGGATGGCGTCCAGGCCGCCATGCTCGATGGCGATGTCGGCTTCGGCGCTGACGCGGGGCTTGGCATGGTAGGCGACGCCGGTTCCGGCCTCGCGCAGCATGGGCAGGTCGTTGGCGCCGTCGCCGACCGCGATCACCTGCTCGGGCCGCAGGCCCAGCGCGTCGCGGGTGGCGATCAGCAGCCGCTTTTTCGCCTCGGCGTCGACGATGTCGCCCTGCACCCGGCCGGTGAGTTTGCCGTCGACGATTTCCAGCTGGTTGGCGTAGGCGTGGTCCAGGCCGTAATCGGCCTTGAGCCGGTCGGTGAAGTAGGTGAAGCCGCCGGAAACCAGCAGCGTCTTGATGCCGAGGCGACGGCAGGCGGCCAGCAGCTGTTCGGCGCCGGGATTCAGTTTCAGCCTCTCCTCATACACCTGGCGCAACGCCGCCTCCGGCAAGCCCTCCAGCAGCGCCACCCGTTCCCGCAGGGCGGACGAGAAGTCCAGCTCGCCGCGCATCGCGCGCTCGGTGATTTCCGCCACCTGGGGCTTGATGCCCTTGATGTCGGCGATCTCGTCTATGCACTCGATGTTGATCAGCGTGGAGTCCATGTCGGAAACCAGCAGGCGGAAATCGGCGAAGGCCTGGCCGTTGTCGATATAGGCGGCGTCGTAGCCGTGGGCGCGGCAGCGTTCCAGGACCGAGGGGCTTTGGTCCGGATTGGCGCCGCGCATCCGCACCACGTCGATGTGGGGATGGTCCAGCTGCGGGGCTTCGGCTAGGCGGGCGATGTCGGAGAGATGCCGCGGGTCCGGCTGCGGGGCGAGTACGACCAGGGTTTTCTGAGTGCTCATTGTGCGATCGGGCGTCAAGACGATTGCTTTCATTATGCCACGTCTTGCGCCCGCCGCCGCCCCGCGCGCGGTTCCCGCTCAGCTGAGGCTGGCGGGGTAGCGGCCCGCGCACCAGCGCTTGAGCAGCGTGTCCAGCGACAGCAGCCCGGGGCCGAAGGACAGCAGCACCAGCAGTTGGGCGCCCCAGAAGTAGTGGAACTGGCGCGTGACATCGTTCAAGGCTGGGTAGCTGATTACCGCCACCGCGTTGAGGATGAACAGGCCGGCGGCGGCGAAGCGTCCGCCCAGGCCCAGCGCCAGCAGCGCGGACAGGCCCAGCTCGCCGCAGGTGGCCATCACCGCGGCCACCGCGGGCGGCAGCAGCGGCACGTGGTATTCGTCGGAGAACAGCGCCAGCGTGATGTCCCAGTCGTCTATCTTGGTCAGCCCGGAGCGGAAGAAGACATCCAGCAGCCAGAGCCTGAGCAGCAGCAGGACCAGCGGCTGCAGTCGGTCGGCGCTGCGGATCAGCAGCTGGTAGGCGGAGACCGCCGGTTTGGCGAGGGCATTCATTCGGTTTCACCTTGTCGGATGTGCATGGAGATCAGCAACGGCGGCTGGAACAAGCCCAGCAGCGCCGGCTGCAGGTCAAAATCGGCGTCGAACGCCTGGGCCGCTTCAATGGCTTCGGCCAGCGGGGCCGCGCTGAACAGCGCGGCGTAGAAGGCGTGGCGGGCGTCGTCCAGCGCCTGGGCTTTCACTTCGCCGCGCTCGCGGTAGATCAGCGCGTTTTCCGGCGGCAGCGCGAGCAGGCCTTCCAGCGGGCCCTGCTCGCGGTGGGCGCGCCAGATGCTGAGCGCCGGGCTGCCGGCCCGGCACAGCGCGACATCGGGCAGCGGCGCGAAGACCAGCGCGTCCCATTGCTCCGGCGCGACGGCCGCCAGCGCGGAGGTGCCCAGAGGATGCGCGTCGGCCGCGTAATAGCTGCGGTGGACCGCCCACTCCAGCCGCGCGACGTCGGCGAGGTAGGGCAGGTCGCGGCAGTGCTCGAAGCCGGCGATGAAGTCGGCGAAGCCGGCGCCGTAGCGGTGCAGATTGCCGTTGTCCGACGCGTGGCTCTTCACGTATTCGCGCGCCAGCGCGGTGAAGAAGTCTTCGCCCACCAGCTCCCGGCAGACCGGGTGGCTGTGGGCCAGCGCGTCGATCAGGCCGATGCGGTAGTTGTTGCGGTAGACCGCCAGCCCGGCGGGATTCAGATCCAGCGCGGCGGCGGATGCCTGCGCCGGATCGGCTATCGCCTCCAGCAGCGCGTGTTGCCAGTCATGCCAGTCCATCGCGGCCCTCCAGTATCGCTTGCGCCTTGGCGGCTTCGGCTTGCAGCGTGGCCAGCGGCGGGATGTCGAGGTCCCACTCGATCAGCGCCGGACGCGGGCCGATGCGGCGGATCACTTCGCGGTAGAACCGCCATACCTCGTCGTGCACCGCCTGGCTGTGGGTGTCCACCAGCATGCCCTCGCGCTCGCTGTAGCCGGCCAGGTGGATCTCGCCGATCGCGTCCAGGGGCAGGGCGGCCAGCACGGCGTCGACGTCGGTGCCCAGGTTGACGCGGTTGACGTAGAGATTGTTGACGTCCAGCAGGATGCCGCAGCCGGTGATGCGTACCAGTTCGGCCAGGAATTCGCCTTCGTTCATCTCGTTGCCGGGGAACTCGACATAGCTCGACAGGTTTTCCAGCAGGATGGGGCGGCCCAGCGCGTCCTGGGTCTCGGACACGTGGCCGGCCACCGCGTCCAGCGCCGCGCGGGTGTACGGTATCGGCAACAGATCATTGACGTAGCGGTGCGGCGAGTGGTTGAACGACAGGTGCTCGGACACCGAAGCGGGACAGGTTTCGTCCACCAGACGCTTCAGCGACGCCAGGTGGCCGCGGTCAGGGCGCGCGGCCGAGCCCAGGCCCAGACCGACGCCGTGCAGCGACAGCGGCCAGCACTCGGCCACGCGGCGCAGCATGGCCAGCGGGGTGCCGCCGTCGAAGAAATTCTCGCTGTGCACTTCCACCCAGCCCAGCTCGGGTTGGCGCGCCAGGGCTTCGCGGTAGTGCGGCGCGCGCAGGCCGATGCCGCAAACGCCGGGAAGAGTGGTGAGGGACATGCTGGGGTTCCGGGAAAAGGCGGCCCGCCGCTGGGCGGGCCGCATGGGGAAGGGGATTACTTGGTGCCGGGCTTGCCGCCCATTTTCTCGCAGCTGCCCTTGGCCACGTATTTCCAGTCGGCGGGGTCCTTGTCCACCTTGGCCTGGCCGGCGCAGGAGTGGGTGCCGGACGCGCAGTCGTTCTTGCCTGCCTGGGCGATGCCGTAGCATTTTTCCTTTTCCGCGGCGGCGGCCGGGGCGGCGCTCAGCGCGCCCATGGCGATGACGGCGCCCAGGGCGGATGCGATCAGTGCTTTGTTCTGCTTCATGTGTGACTCCTTGCTTGGGTATGCGCCGGACGGCTGCTGCCGTCCGGCCGGGGTATGGTAATCAAAGCGGCTGGAGTTGCCAGCCGGATAAATCACATCGGCTTGGTTTGACCGCCCATCTTCTGGCAAGTGCCGGCGGGCACCAGCTTGAAGTCGGCCGGGTCGTTGTCCATCTTGGACTGTCCGGCGCAGGCGTGGGCATCGGTCTTACAATCGTTCTGGCCCGCTTTGGCGACGCCGAAGCATTGGTCCTTGTCCGCGGCGGCGGCGGGGGCGCTGGCCAGCACGCCGAGGGCGATCACCGCGCCGAGCGCGGAGGCGATCAGAGTCTTGTTGCTGTTCATGGTTTCTCTCCTGGGTAGTGCGATTGTTGTCGATGGCGACGGATGCCTGGGTCCTGATGGCGTATGGGCATCTCCGCACAACCATTGAGTCGGGGCGCCTTTTCGTTTCTTACGCGAATGTTCAAAAAAAATTCGCGGGCCAGGATTGTCGCGCCGCAGGGCCGTCGTCTTCCAAGCGGCGTGGATGTTTTCGTCGTTATAGTGCGAGTTTCCCGGATGGCATAGCGCGACGGCGCGGAATGGCCGGTGAGCGGAACAGCGGCAGGCCAATGTTGCCGGCGCCAAAAGTTTCAGCGCAGGAGAGAGGGGGAAGCCAAGATGCCCGGGCATGCCGGGCATCGGGCGCATGCCGTTGGCTAACGGCATGCGAAGCTGGATGGGGGCCGCTCAGCGGATATGCACCACCTTGTGGGTCTGCACCGACAGCCGCCATTGCGGATGCGCCATGCAGTAGGCGATGGCGGCGCGGGTGTTGGCGGCCAGGTCGGGGCCGTCCATCGGCTGCAGATAGAAGGTGCCGAAATCCAGATGGGCGACGGTTTCCGGCATTTGGGTCGCCTGCGGGTAGACCAGCTTCAGTTCGTCGCCGGCGCGCTGCTTCAGCTCCGAACCCGCTTTGGGGCTGACGCAGATCCAGTCCAG
Organism: Chromobacterium sp. Ag138; assembly: GCF_055181315.1. NCBI lineage: Bacteria > Pseudomonadati > Pseudomonadota > Betaproteobacteria > Neisseriales > Chromobacteriaceae > Chromobacterium > Chromobacterium sp. Ag138. The sequence continues at coordinate 1,814,842 of NZ_JBUPWA010000001.1, read as the reverse complement.
CCCGGCGGGCGCGGCGACGGTGCCGTTGGTTTCCACGGCGATTTCGAAGCCCTCGGCGTGCAGGGCGTCCACCAGCTCCGCGTCCAGCTGCAGCAGCGGCTCGCCGCCGGTGCAGACCACATAGGGCGCGCCGCCGGCGTCTTGCGGCCATTCGGCGGCGATGCGGGCGGCCAGCGCCGCCGCGCCGTCGAACTTGCCGCCATCCGGGCCGGCGCCGACGAAGTCGGTGTCGCAGAATTGGCAGACGGCTTTGGCGCGGTCCTCCTCGCGGCCCGACCACAGATTGCAGCCGGCGAAGCGGCAGAACACCGCCGCGCGGCCGGCCTGGCGGCCTTCGCCCTGCAGCGTGTAGAAGATTTCCTTGACGGTATAGGTAGTCACGACATTGTCTCGCAATCGATGGCGGCGGTCATAGCAAGGGCCAGCGCATGTCCTGGCGGAAATGCAGCGACACGCCGGCGTCGTCGCTTTCCATCAGGTCTATCCGCGACAGCTCCGGCACCAGCGGCGCCAGCTGGGCGTGGATCCACTCCGCCACCGCGGCGTTGTCGGCGCGGCGCAGGCCGGCCAGCTTGTCCAGCGGGTTGTGGTCGAGCTGGCGGTAAATGGGCTTGAAGCGGTCCTTGACGTCGCCGAAGTCCAGCAGCCAGCCCATGGCGCGGTCGATGCCGCCGGACAGCATCAGCCGGACCAGATAGCTGTGGCCGGTGTAATTGCCGTCGGCGTCGAATGGCATCGCGCTTTCGAAGCGCTGCTCCTTCCAGATGCGGAAAGTCTTGCCGTCGAACTGGCTGCCGGCGCTGTGGGTCTCGCGCACCTCCACCCAGGCGAGGCCTGGCACGGCGTCGCGCAGTTGCTGGTGCAGCCATTGGGCCAGCACCTCGCTGGTCGGGTTTTCCAGTCCGGGAATATCGTTCAGATAGCGATGGTTGAGCCGGCCGTGGAGCATCGCCCAGGCGCGCGCCAGGTCATGCTGGCCGCTCAAGGCGGCATCGGCGACGACGCGCACGCCGAAGCCGTGGCCATGCAGCCGCCCGCATTTATGGCCCGGCGGCACGTGGGGCAGGTAATGGGCGGCTTCGAAGGATGAGGTGATCCAGCTGAGCGCGCGCCCGTCGTCCAGCATCACGCCGCGGTCCGGCGCGCCGCGCAGCTGGATGGCGGCGGCGTGGGGCAGGGCGTCGGCGATGTGGCGCGCCAGCGAGAGATCGTCGCTGGCGGCGAGCGCGGCGTTCAGATCGGTGTAGTCCAGCGGCGCCACGGCGGCCCTGACCGCGGCCTGCAGCGCGTCCTGGCTGGTGTTCTGGGCATCGCAGCGCACGCTCAGGCGGAAACTGTGGCCGTGAGGCCGCGCGGCTTGGCCGCGGTCGGCCGGCAGCCGCCGCGCCGCTTCGAAGCCGGCGCCGGCTATCAGGTAACGGGCGTGCATTTCAGTGTCCTTGCGCTTCGGCCTGGCAGCGTTCCACCAGCGGATCCGGCATGCCGGCCTCGGCGAAGCCTTTGGCGCGCAGTTCGCACGACGCGCAATGGCCGCAGGGCGGCACCTCGCCGTTGTAACAGGTGTGACTCCAGGCCAGGGCTTCCAGCGCGCCCACCTGTTGCGCCAGGGTCACAGTTTCGGCCTTGGACAGGTACATCAGCGGCGCGTGCAGCTCCACGCGGCTGTCCATGCCCAGCCGCAGCGCCACTTCCAGCGCCTTCAGCGTGTTCTCGCGGCAATCGGGATAGCCGGAGTAGTCGGTCTGGGCGACGCCGGTCACCAGATGGCGGGCGCCGCGGGTATAGGCGAAGGCGGCGGCAAAGGTGAGGAAGACCAGATTGCGCCCCGGGACGAAAGTATTGGGCAGCGCGTCATCGTCGCGGACGCCTGCTTCGGGGGCGATGCCGGCATCGGTCAGCGCGTTGCCGCCGATGGCGGCGAAGGTGTCGATGGGCAGCACGGTCTGGCGCACGCCGGCAAGCGCGGCGATCTTGCGCGCGCAATCCAGCTCCACGCGGTGGCGTTGGCCGTAATCGAAGGTGACGGCCTCTACATTGCCGGCGCCGAAGCGGCGCAGCGCCCAGTAGAGACAGGTGGTCGAGTCCTGGCCGCCCGAGAGCACCACCAGGGCTTTTTCATCAGATGCTTGGTTCATATTCCGTCGAAAAACAGTCGAGGGTTTGTGACGGCGCGCCGGGATCGGTCTCACCCGCCGCGCAAACCGCTGATTTTAACCCACTATAGACCTGGCGGGGGAGGCGGATGGTTTGTTGCTGAAATATGACATGTGGAATATGCGCAACGAGGTGAATTTTTTTGATTGCGGTCATGACATGTTCATGCAATTAATGATCTGTGCATGATGACTGTGCACTTTATAACTTTTCGTGATGTACAAAGCATCCTGACAATAAAGGGAAAACAATGGACAAGAGATTACCCGTTGCGGCAGCAGCCCTGCTGCTCGCCTCATCCGCATTCGCCGGCGACCTGCAAGTCAGCCTGGGCCAGCCGGCAGTCAGCGCGGCCCAGGACGTGGACGTCACCGTCACCTACCGCAACACCGGCAAGGAGACCTTGCATGTTTACCGTTGGTACTTGCCGGGCAAGGAGCTGCAGGAACAGTTTCTGGCGGTGAGCGTGAACGGCAAGCAGGCGGAATACCTGGGCCCGCGTTACAAGCGGGTGGTGCCGTCGTTGCGCGACACGGTTTCGCTGGCGCCCGGCGCGACGCTGAATGCCAAGGTGCGGGTATCCGATTATTACGACCTGTCCAAGGGCGGCCAGCTGAATGTGCGCTTCGAGAGCAACAGCGGCAAAGTATTGAACCGCAGCCTGCCGGCCGGCGTCAGCGCCAAGTCGTCGGGCACGGCGCAGCCGCAGGACGAGGCGATCGTTTCCAATGCGGTCAGCGGCTACAGCGGCGGCAAGGCCAGCCCGCTGCTGCAGCGTTCGCAGGCGGCCAAGCTGGAGTGGCAGGCGCTGGCCCGCACCGCGGTCAGCGGCGTGACCTACGCCGGCAACTGCTCGGTCACCCAGCAGAACCAGTCCAGGGACGGCGTCACCGCCGCCAGCGCGATGGCCGACGAGACCAACGCTTATCTGAACGGCACGCCGTCCGGCACCCAGCGCTACACCACTTGGTTCGGCAAATACAGCCAAGCCAACTGGAGCACCGCCAAATCGCATTACGTGAACATCAAGGACGCGCTGGACACCAAGCCGATCAAGCTGGATTGCAGCTGCACCGATGGCGGCACCTATGCCTATGTCTATCCGTCGCAGCCCTACACCATCTATCTGTGCGGCGCCTTCTGGACCGCGCCGACCAAGGGCACCGACTCCAAGGGCGGCACGCTGGTGCATGAGCTGTCCCATTTCACCGTGGTGGCGGGCACCGACGATCACGTCTACGGCCAGGCCGGTGCCAAGAACCTGGCGAAGACCAATCCGGCCCAGGCGCTGAACAACGCGGACAACCACGAATACTTCGCGGAAAACACGCCGAACCAGCCTTGAGCTGGTTCGGCAGGGCAAATCCGGACCCGCCCGCTTCGGCCGGCGGGTTTTTCATGGCCGCCGTGCATCTTTTCGTCATGATTCGCATGCCCGGCTAATGGGGTGGAATACGGTCGGAACGGGGCTTATTATGGAATGGCCCGGTAAACGGGGCGTGGGAGCCGCCTTCGTCATGGCCGGCCAAAGGCCGGGCTACCGTGTGCATGACCACCTGCAATGCCCTGGGGATGCGATGCCGTCGACGACCATCTTGCTGGTAGAGGATAGCGCCACTAACCGCTACTTCATCGAACAGTTCATCCAGAAGCTCGGCTATCTTTGCGTGTCGGCCAAGAACGGCGTGGAGGCGGTGGCGTACTGCCGGAACCAGGTGCCGGATCTGGTGCTGATGGACGTCGTCATGCCGGAGATGGACGGCTTGCAGGCCACGACCGAGCTGCGCAAGCTGTTCGGCGAACACTGGGTGCCCATCATATTTCTGACCAGTCTGAACGAGCTGGAAAGCGTGGTCTCCGGCCTGAAGGCCGGCGGCGACGATTATCTGGCCAAGCCCGTCAGTTTCGATCTGTTGACCGCCAAGATCCACGTCTTCCTGCGCATTGCCGAGATGCAGAACCAGATCAACCAGGATGCGATCCGGCTGGAGAAGTATTACCAGGAAAACGAGTTCGAGCAGCAACTGGCGCTGGAACTGATGGAGCGGCTGATCCGCCTGCGCACTTCCCGGCCGGACCATGTCTGGCAGTACCTGAGCCCCGCCGCAGGCTTCAACGGCGACCTGATCATCATTTGCCAGCCGCCGGGCGGCGGCGAACACATCATGCTGGCCGACTGCACCGGCCATGGCCTGACGGCCGCCATCAGCGCCTTGCCGGCGATCGATTGCTTCCACGAAATGACGGAGGCTGGGTGCGAGATGCCGGCCATCGTCCGGGGCATCAACCAGAAGCTGCACAAATTGCTGCCGAGCGGCCGCTTCGTCGCGGCCGCGTTGATCGCGATCGACTCCGCGGGCCGCCAGGCGCGCGTCTGGAACGGCGGCGTGCCCTGCGTGCTGCTGTTCAACGCGCGAGGAGAGGTCGAGGCGCGCTGCAAGTCCGAGCATCCTCCGCTTGGCGTGCTGCCGGCCGACGCCTTCGATGACGGCATGCAGACGTTGGCCTGGCAGCCGTCCCAGACGCTGGTGGTCAGCTCGGACGGCATCACCGAGGCCAAGGACGGCCAGGGCGCGATGTTCGGCTTGACCGGCGTCGAGGCGGCGGTCCGCCGCGGCTGGCCGGACCGGATCGGGGAGACGGTGCTGGAGGCCGTCAAGGCCCACAGGCAGGGCGGCGCGGCCAGCGATGACGTTTCCCTGCTGGTGATCCGCCACCCGGATGGCGGGCCGTCCTCCCGTTGACGCGCGCGCCCAAGTCCAACCGCCGCCGATCAAGCGTTGCCCAGCGCCTGGGTCAGGGGCGCTAAACCGCGCAGACGCGTCCGCGGCCGGTCCGTTTGGCCAGGTACAGCTGGTCGTCCGCCAGGCGGAGCAGCCGTTCGCCGTCCTCCCCCGCATCCGGCTCGATCACGGCCACTCCCTGGCTCAGCGTGACGCAGACGTCGACGCTCGAGGCCGGATGCTGGATGTGCAGGGCCCGCACCGCCGCGTCTATCTTGATGGCCACCGTCACCGCGCCGGCCAGGGTGGTTTCCGGCAGCAGGCAGACAAACTCTTCTCCGCCGTAACGCGCGGCCAGGTCGTAGGGGCGGCGCATCTGATCCTGGATCGCCGCCGCCACCTGGCGCAGGCATTCGTCGCCGGCGTGGTGGCCGCAGCTGTCGTTGTACTTCTTGAACAGGTCGACGTCGGACAGGATCAGCGCCAGCGTGCTGCGCGCGCGCTGGCAGTGGCGCCAGGCCTTGTCGAGGCGCTCGTCGAAATTCCTGCGGTTGGCGATGCCGGTCAAGCCGTCGTGATAGGCCAGCACGCGCAGCTGGTCGGCCTGGAATTTCAGCGTCAGGTGGGCGTTGACGCGGTTGAGCAGGGTGATGGGGGTGACGGGCTTGCTGACGAAATCGGCGGCGCCGGCCTCCCAGCATTCCAGCTCCTGTTGCGGGTTTTGCAGCCCGGTGACGAAGATGACGGGAATATCGTGGGTGGCCGGATCCTGTTTCAGGCGCCGGCATACGTCCATGCCTTTGAGGCCGGGCATTTCCACGTCCAGCAGCAGCATGTCCGGCGGGGTGGCCCGGCAGAATTCCAGCGCCTGCTCGCCGTTGGTGGCCATGAAGACATCGTGCCGTTCGCGCAGTATCTGATGCGCGACCACGATATTGGCCGGCTGGTCGTCGACGACCAGTATCCGGCCGCGCCGGCCGGCTGCAGGCCGGGCAAGGCCTGGAATGTCTTGGTTCATGGCTGTGGCGCTTTCTGCTGCCGCATGTCCTCGCACAGGCGGACGGCAGCCGTGAAGTTCATCTGCATGATCGCCTCGTTCAGCCGGTCGAACTCGCCGGGGCGGGCGCGGCCGTGTCGCTGCCGGAGCGAGGCGAACAGCTGTATCGCCTCGACATTGGCTTCGCGCAGCAGCTGGGTCAGTTGGGCGAGGCCTTCGGCCAGCTCGAGGCCAGGATCCTGCCCGGCATCCTGCGGCGCGTTGAGGCGTGTCGAGTTTTCCAGCTCTTCCGCCAATCGCCTGGCGGCCTGTTCGGCTTGCGCGGCTTCCCGTTCCAGATCGGCGTAGTCGGCGGGCCAGTCCTGTTCGGCGGACCGCAGCGCTTTTTCTTCCAGGGCGGCTGTCGCCGCCAGGGTTTCCGCGCCGATGGTGGCCGCCAGTCCTTTCAGTGTATGCAGAAACTGTATGCCTTGCTCGCGCTGCCGGGAGCCGCGCGCCTGCTGCAAGCCATCCCGCAGCGCGCGGCTTTCCTCGCAGAAGCTGAGCAGGGTGTGGCGGTAGATTTCCAGATTGCCGCCGAAGCGAACGATGGCGGCTTCGCTGTTGAGCGGCCGGCCGGCGACGGCGACGGAGGCGACCGGCGGGCGGCTTTCCGGCGCGGCCTGGCCGCGGGCATGGTGCAGGATGACCCCGACCAGTTGCGCCAGGTCGAAGGGTTTGCCGACATGGTCGTTCATGCCGGCCTCCAGCGCGGCTTCGCGATCCGCCGGCATCACGTTGGCGGTCATGGCGACGATGGGCAGCGACTCGGGCGGGAAGTCCTGCCGCAGAAGCCGGGTGACGGCATAGCCGTCCATGTCCGGCATCTGGATGTCCATCAACACCAGATTGTAAGGCGCGGGGGCGTTGCGCACCGCGTCCAGCGCCGCCATGCCGCAGTCGGCCACGTCGATTTCGGCGCCTTCGCTGCCCAGCAGCTCGCGGGCGACTTGCTGGTTGGTCAGATTGTCCTCCACCAGCAGCAGGCGCAACCCGCTCAGCCGCATTGGCCCGGGCGCGTCCGGAGGCGGGAGGCTTTCGCGGCGGCCATTGCCCGCGCGGGCGTCGGCGATAGCGTCGAACAGCATGGAGGCGGTGATGGGCTTGACCAGCAGGCTGTCGAACATGTCGGGAGACTGGCTCCGCCGCTGCTCCAGCAGCTCGCGGCCGTAAGCGGTGACCAGCACGATCACCGAGGCGCGCGCGCGGCTTTCCAGCTGTCGCAGCCGTCTGCAGGTTTCCCAGCCGTCCAGCCCCGGCATGCGCCAGTCGACCAGGATGACGTCGTAGTCGCTCGATCTCGGCTGCTCCATCAGGGCCAGCGCCTCCTCGCCGCTGGCGGCGACATCCACTTGCCAGCCAAACGCGCGCAGCAGGCCGCTCTGGGTTTGGCGGGCGTTGTCGTTGTCGTCTATCACCAGGCAGCTGAGATCGCGCAGCGAGACGACGTCGACCGCCGGTTTCGGCGCATCGGCCGTTTCGCAATCGATCTCGAAGCGGAACAGGCTGCCTTTGCCTGCCACGCTTTCCACGCTCAGTTGGCCGCCCATCAGCGTCACCAGCCTCTGGCTGATGGCCAGGCCAAGGCCGGAACCGCCGTAACGGCGGGCGGTGGACGCCTCCGCCTGGGAAAAACCTTCGAAGATGCGTTGCAGATGCTCGGGCGCGATGCCGATGCCGGTGTCGCGCACCGAGAAGGCGATGCGCAGCTTGTTCTGTTTGCGGCCAAGCAGCCGCGCGGCCATCACCACTTCGCCGCGTTCGGTGAACTTGATCGCGTTGCCGGACAGATTGATCAGGATTTGCTGCAGCCGCAGCGCGTCGGCGGAGATCCAGTCGGGCAGCTCGGGGTCGATGTCGAACAGCACCTCCACGTCCTTGTCGCCGACATTGGCGGACATGATCACGCCGACGTCGCGCAACAGTTTGTCGACGCTGAACGGATGGGGGGCCAGCGTCAGCTTGCCGACCTCCACCCGGGAGAAGTCCAGGATATCGTTGAGTATGCCCAACAAGGTGCGGGCGGCGGAGGCGGCCTTGTCGGCGTAGTCGGCCTGGCGCGGATTCAGGCCGGTCTGCTGGATCAGCTGCAGCATGCCGAGGATGGCGTTCATCGGCGTGCGGATTTCGTGGCTCATATTGGCCAGGAACTCCGACTTGGAGCGGTTGGCGCTGTCCGCCGCGGCTTTGGCCTGGCTCAGCCACGCTTCGCGCTCGCGTTCCAGCGTGACGTCGCGGTTGATGCCGGTCACCCGGAGCGCCTTGCCGCCGGAGCCGTATTCGATGCGGGCCGCGGCCTGCAGGTGGCGGGTTTCGCCGTCCTGCCGCAGGATGCGGAAGTCGGCGTTGTAGACGTCGGAGCCTTCCAGCGCGCTTTGCAGCTGGTGTTCGGCCTGTTCGACGTCGTCGGGATGGACCCGGCCGCGCCAGTGGTTGTAGTAGAGGCCGAAGTCGCGGAACGATCGGGGCAGGTCGTAGATCTCGAACATGCGGTCGTTCCATTCCAGCATGTCGCTGTCCAGCGTCCAGTTCCAGATGCCGAGTTCGGCGACCTCCGCCGCCTTGACCAGCTGGTCGCGCGCCAGCTCCAGCTGGCGGCGGTCCTGCTCGCGCTGGGTGATGTCCGCGGCGATGACCAGATAGCCGGTGACGAGGCCGGCGTCGTTTTCCAGCGCCGATACGGTCAGCAACACCGGCAGGGTGCCGCCGTTGCGGCGGACGTAGGTCCATTGGCTTTCGTCCGGGCCCAGGCGGGACGGAGCGATGATGGCGTCGAGTCCGGGCTCGATCTCCTGGCCCAGGCGCTCGCCGATCAGACGCGCGCGCTCTGCCAGCTCGCGCGGATCATGGAAACGGGTCAGCGATTCGCGCCCTATCATGTCGGCGGCGGCGTAGCCCAGCATGCGCTCGGCGGCCGGATTGAACAGGGTGATCACGCCATCCTGGTCGGTGGCGATGATGGCGTAGCCGGCATTGGCGAGGATGGCGTTTTGCAGCGCGGAGAATACCCGGATCTGCGCGGTGCGCTGTTCCACTTGCTGTTCCAGGCTGGCATTCATCTCGAGGATGCGCCGCTCGTTCGCCACCTGCTCGGTGATGTCGCGGATGATCAGGGCGATGCCGCCCTGCCGGCCGGCGGTCAGCACCGGCGAGACGGTGACGGCGGCATCCAGCCGCCGGCCTTCCCGGTCTTGGAGGAAACAGATCAGTTCCAGCGGCGCCAGTTCCCGCGGCTTGACGCTCAGGAAGGTTGGCGCGCCGCTGTCCGCCGAGGGCAGCTGGATGAAGTTTTCCAGCGGTTTGCCCAGCGTTTCCCGCGCCGGGTAGCCCAGCATTTTCTCCGCGCCCAGGTTCCAGCTGGCGATGCGGCCTTCGGCGGAGCAGCCGATGATGGCGTCGTGCGAGCTTTCCACGATGGCGGCCAGCTCGGCCTGGCGGGCGCTGGCTTGCCGGTATTTGCGCCGGTAGACCCCCAGCACCATGGCGATCAGCAGAAAGACGCCCAGCGCGCTGCCCAGCGCGGAAAGGCGGGCGGTCTGGGCCAGCGCGGCGACGGCTTGGTCCGGCAGCACGGCGTAGATGCGGCAATAGTGCTGGGGGGCGGCGGGATCGAAGGGAATGTCCAGCCAGCGGGCGTAAGCGGTGCCGTGGGGCGAGGCATAGGCTTGCAGGCCATCCGGCTGGTCGATGCCGGCGGGAATCGGCTGGAAGTCGTCCTGCCAGCGCCAGCGATGGCCATGCTCGAAGCCGAAGGTGTGCTGGGCATCGGGCTGCAGCAGATAGTCGCCGTCGCGGTTGGTCAGGTAGATGCGCAGCTCCACCGGGATGCTTTTCAGCAGCGATTGCAGCAGCCGGCTGGCATTGTAATTGAGGATCACGATGCCGAACATGCGTCCCTGTTCGTTGAAGATCGGGGTGGCCACACGCAGCGTCGGGAGCTGCGCGGCGTCGGGAAGCGGAGGCGGGGAGTGGCGTTTGCCCGCCGTGATGTCGGAAAAATAGACTTGTCCCTGCGTCAGTTTGGCCGCGGCCTGCATGTAGTCGCTGCCCCCATGCGAGCGCAGCGGCAGCGAGGACACGATCTCCGCCTGGCCGCCGGGGCCGCGCTCGGCCCGCACCAGTTCGCGGCCGTTGTCCGCCACGCCGATGAAGCGGATGGCGGTCAGGTCGGGATTGGCGTCGAGGAAGGAGGCGAATATCGTGCCGAGCTGCCGCTTCCAGTCCTGATCGCGGGTGTTATCCCGGCTGTCCTGGCCCTGCTTGGACGCGGCGCGGACGATGCCGGACACCGGGGGGACTCTGCTGAGGAACAGCGTGTCGCGGCGCAGCTGGTCGAACTGCTGCCGCAGGATGTCGTTGCGGGTATGGGTGACGTAGCCCAGGCGGATTTGATAAGCGCTCAGCAACTGCTGGCGCTGGTGCAGGCCGGCCTGGAACGCCACCACCGCGGCGACGGCCGCCACCATGCACAGGAAGGCGACGATCAGCCGCAATTCCTGTTTCAGCCAGCCGGACAGACGCGGAATCCGAGGCACGGGCAGCTCCTGCAAGTAAGGAGGGCGGATCGGCGATACCGTTTTCGATTATAGGAAGAGCCGGCGCGCATTTGAATTGCATTTCATGCGAAGGCGCGAGGCCGGCCGATTGCCGCGCGCGGCGGCCTGGCGGAGCGGGCAATGGGCGGAGCGTCCCGCCGGCGGCGGAAGACATTCGATGAAACGCCCGGGGCGCGTTGGCGCGTCCCCTGCCGGGGGACAAAACGGCCCCGCAGCGGGGCCGTCGTGGCTCAGCGCAGCTCCTTCCACAGAAAGGCGTATTCCATCGCCGCGATGCGGGCTTCCTCGTCGTGGCTGGCGGCGGCGCCGTGGCCGCCTTCGGTGCGCTCGTAATAGCGGACATCGGCGCCCATCGCCTTCATCGCCGCGTACATCTTGCGGGCGTGGCCGGGATGGACGCGGTCGTCCAGCGTGGAGGTGGCGAACAGCGTGGCCGGGTACTTTGTGCCGGGCCGGATGTTCTGGTACGGCGAGTAGCGCTGGATGTAGGCCCAGTCGGCCGGCTGGTCCGGGTTGCCGTATTCGTCCATCCAGCTCGCGCCGGCCAAGAGCTTGTTGAAGCGCCGCATGTCCAGCAGCGGCACCTGGCAGACCACGGCGCGGAACAGCTGCGGGTACTTGGTCAGCATCACGCCCATCAGCAGGCCGCCGTTGCTGCCGCCCTTGATGCCGAGATGGCGGGCGTCGGCGATGCCGCGCCGCGCCAGATCCTTGGCGATGGACGAGAAGTCGTCGTAGGCTTTCTGGCGCTTGTGCTTCAGCGCCGCCTCGTGCCAGGCCGGGCCGTATTCGCCGCCGCCGCGGATATTGCCCAGCACGTAGACGCCGCCTCTTTCCAGCCAGGCCTTGCCCAAGGTGCCGCTGTAATAGGGCGTCAGCGACACTTCGAAGCCGCCGTAGCCGTACAGCAGCGTCGGGTTCTTGCCGTTCAGCTTCAGATTCTTGCGCGCCACCACGAAGTAGGGCACGCGGGTGCCGTCGTCGGAGCGGGCGAAGAACTGCTGGATGCGATAGGGTTTGGCGTCGAAGAAGGCGGGCTGTTGCTTCAGCGGCTCGCGCGCGTCGCTGCCGGCGTGGGCCAGCGACAAGGAGGTCGGCGTCAGGAAGTCGGTGAAGGTGAAGAAGTAGTCGTCGGAGTCGTCGCTGTCCACCGCGCTGACGCTGATGCTGCCGTAGCCGGGCGCGGCCACCGGGCGCGACTGCCATTTGCCGTCCACCACCTTCCATTCGACCAGCCGGCTCTTGACGTTGTCGAGCACGGTCAGGATCAGCGCGTCGCGGGTGCCGGCGCTGCCGCCCAGCGAGGTAGTGGCGCTGGGCTGGAACAGGGCGGCGACGTCGCGCTTGCCCTGCAGGTAGTCGCTTGTCTTGATGGCCAGCAGGCTGCCGGCCTTCCAGTCATGGCCGCCGACATTCCAGTCCTGGCGCGGCCGCAGCAGCAGCCAGGGGCCATGGAAGGACGCTTCGACGTGGCCTGGCTTGTCCAGCTTCAGCCACTTGCCGTCCTGTTTCAGGTAGGTGTCGTTGGAGAAGAAGCTGGTGCCTTGGCTGATCACGTCGTAATGATGGCCGGCGGTGTCGATGCCGTCGGCGTTGACCGAGATGTCGGTCTGCTTGCCTTCGAACAGCGTCGCGGCGGCGGCCAGCGGCTGGCCGCGCTTCCATTCCTTGACGATGCGGGGGTAGCCGGAGTCGGTCAGCGAGCCTTTGCCGAAGTCGGTGGCGACGTACAGCGTGTCGCGGTCGGCCCAGTTGACCTCGCTCTTGGCCTCCGGCACCACGAAGCCGTCGGCGAGGAAGCGCTTGGCCGGCAGATCGAATTCGCGCACCACCGCGGCGTCGCCGCCGCCGCGGCTCAGCCGGATCAGGCAGCGGTCCTGCTTGGGCTTGATGCAGTCCGCGCCTTGCCACACCCAGTTTTCCTTTTCGTCCTTCGCCAGCTTGTCCAGGTCCAGCACTGTTTCCCAGGCCGGGTCGGCCTTGCGGTATTCGTCCAGCGTGGCGCTGCGCCACAGGCCGCGCGGGTGCTGGGCGTCGCGCCAGAAGTTGTAGTAGCGGTCGCCTATCTTTTCGATGGCGGGAATGCGCGCGCTGGAGTCGAGGACGGCCAGAATGTCCTGTTTCAACTGCGGAAAGCTTTTCCAGCCCTCGGTTTCCTTGACGGTGAGCGCGTTCTGCTGATGCACCCATTGCAGCGCATCCTTGCCCTGGATGTTTTCCAGCCACAGGTAGGGGTCCTGCGCGGCGGCATGGCCCTGCGCCGCCAACAGCAGAGCCGCGGACGCGAGCAGTCTGGTCTTCATGATGTTCTCCTAAGTGCGGAGCCCTTGCCGCCGGCGCGGCCGGCGTGCAGGACGTCCTGTTGTCGCGGCGCGCCGGCGAGGCCGGCGGCCAATCCCAGACTGTAGCGCGTTTCAAATCCTTTTGTCATCGGCGCGGGGCGCCGGTTTTCCTGCCTGCTTGAGGCGTCTGGGTCTGGCGGCCGCGGGCTTCAAGCTTTTCCCGCCCATATCATCGGCCTGCGTTCTGCCCACGGCAGGCCGCGCTCCAGCTGGCCGGCCATCCGGAACAGCGCGTCCTCCCGTCCGGCCGGCGCGACGAACTGCATGCCGACCGGCAAGCCCGACGCCGCATCCTGGAACAACGGCACCGACATGGCCGGCGCGCCGGCGGCGTTGAAGACCGGGGTGAACGGCGAGCCGCCCATCACGCGGTCGGTCCACTGGTGGCCGTCCATCGTTTCCGCGCCGGCCGCATAGCTGCCGATGGGCGGCGCCAGGTCGGGCAGCGTCGGCGTCAGCAGCAGATCGTAGCGCGCGAAGAAGGACGCGACGCTGCGGGTGACGGCATTGCGCAAATCCAGCGCCCGCACGATCTCGACGCCGCGTATCCCGTGTCCGGTCCGATAGACGGCTAGCGTCTGCGGCTCCAGCGTGGACAGATCGGCCTTGCGCCCGGTGGCGGCCGCCATGTCGTCGATCCAGGCGGCGATGTTGGCGGCCCACAGCACCGAGCTGGCGTGCACGAAGGCGTCCCAGCTGCAGCCCAGGGGAAGCGCCGTTTCCTCTACGACGTGGCCGAGCGACTCGCATAGCCGCGCGGCTTCGGCAAGATGCCCGCGGACAGCCGCGGCGGTGCGCTGGCCGCCCCAGGCTTGCGCCATCACGCCTATCCGCAGCCGGCCGGGCTCTATGCCGACCTGCGCGAGATAGCTGCCGCCTGGCTCCTCGATGGAGAAGGGCTGGCCGCCGTCCGCGCCGCGCACGGCGTCGAGCAGCGCGGCGCTGTCGCGCACAGAGCGGCTGACGCCCAGCTGCGCGGCCAGGCCGTGGATGGCCTCGTCGAGCATCGGGCCGTTGGATACGCGGCCGCGCGTCGGCTTCAGTCCGAATGCGCCGGCGGCGGCGGCCGGGATGCGGATGGAGCCGGCCGCGTCGGTCGCATGCGCCATCGGCACGATGCCGGCGGCCACCGCCGCCGCCGCGCCGCCGCTGGAGCCGCCCGCGCCGCGCGCCGGGTTCCAGGGGTTGCGGGTGGGGCCGCAGAGCGCGGATTCGGTGGTGCCGCTCCAGGCGAACTCGGGCGTGGTGGTCCGTCCCAGCGTCGCTAGTCCCGCTTCGCGGAAGCGCCGCATCAGGATGGAGTCGGCCGCGGCGGTGAAGCCCTGCGCCAGCCGGCTGCCGAATTCTATCTTCCTGCCCGCCATGGTCACGCCGACATCCTTGATCAGAAAAGGCACGCCGGCGAGCGGCGAGCCGCGCTCCAGCGCCGGGGCGATGCCGGAGCGCTCGGGCTGCCAGGTCTCGATGACCGCGTTGATGTGAGGATTGACCGCCGCGCACGCCCGCAGCGCCGCGTCGGCGAGTTCCTGAGGGCTGACTTCGCCCCGCGCGACCAGCTGGCCCAGGCCGATCGCGTCGTATTGCGCATATTCCGAAAGCTTCATTGCTGATTCCCATGGCGGATGCCCCGGCTCGACATGAGCCGGAGAGTGGTGATACCGTTCGGTATCACTGCATGGCATGATGATACCGAACGGTATCATCGTCAAGACGGATGGAAAAATGAACAAGCGAAAAGCGGCCGAGTCTCCGGTCCCGCCGCGGGAGCGTCTCCTCGAGGCGGCAGGCGAGCTGTTTTACAACGATGGCATCCGGGCGACCGGCGTCGAGGCGATCGCCGCCCGGGCGAATACCACCAAGATGGCGCTGTACCGCCATTTCCAGTCGAAGGACGCGCTGTTGGCGGAATGGCTGCGCCAGGTGATCGCCGGCTACTGGCGCGCGTTCGACGCCATCGAGGCCGAGCACGCCGGGGATCCGCGCGCGCAGATTCTCGGGTGGGCGGCCTTTTTCGCCGACGACGCCGGCGCCTGGTCGCACCGCGGCTGTCCGTTCATCAATTCGATCGCGGAGCTGCCGGACAGAGAGCACGTCGGCCGCAAACTGATAGCGGAATACAAGCAAGGCCAGTGGCGGCGGCTGGCGGGCTTGTGCCGGGCCGCCGGACTCGCGTCGCCCGAGGATACGGCGAGCGAACTGATGCTGGTGTTCGAAGGCGCGCAGGTCGCCGCGCAGAATCAGTCCATCGCCGATGCGGGCGCGCTCGCGCTGCGGATCGCCGGCGCCATTGTCGAACGCCAGGCGAAGGCGCCGACCGGCTGATCCGCCATGAAAAAGCCCCGCGGCGGGCGGGGCTTGGCTGGGCGCTTACAGCGAGGGGTAGTCGGTATAGCCTTCCGCGCCGCCGCCGTAGAAGCTTTCCGGCTTGGGCGGATTCAGCGGGGCGTTCCGCTTCAGCCGCTCCACCAGGTCAGGGTTGGCGATGTAGCTGCGGCCGAAGGCGGCGGCGTCGATATAGCCTTTCCTCAGCAGCGTTTCGGCCTTCTCCGCGGTGTAGCCGCCGGCGCCGACGATCACGCCCGGATAGCGCTGGCGCAGCTCGGCGCGGAAGCCGTCGTCCAGCACCGGGCCGCCGGCCCAGTCCGGCTCGGAGATGTGCAGGAAGGCCAGCTTGCGCTTGGCCAGCTGCTCGGCCAGGTACAGCGCCATTTCCAGCTGGTCGGTGTTGGTGACGCCGTTGAAGATGCCAAGCGGCGAGATGCGGATGCCGACGTGATCGGCGTCCCACTCGGCCACCACCGCGTCCACCACTTCCAGCAGGAAGCGGGCGCGGTTTTCCACGCTGCCGCCGTATTGGTCGGCGCGGACATTGGCTTGCGGCGACAGGAACTGGTCGATCAGATAGCCGTGGGCGCCGTGGATTTCCACCAGGTCGAAGCCGGCGCGGCGCGCGTTGTCGGTGGCGCGGCGGTAGTCCTCGATGATGTCCTCGATTTCCTCGATTTCCAGCGCGCGCGGGGTGTCGCATTGCTCGCGCACCAAGCTGCCGTCGGCGGCGCGGATATTGGTGCGGCTGTCGGCCTGGATGGCGGACGGGCCGACCGGCGCGTCGCCGTTAGGCTGCAGCGAGCGGTGCGAGATGCGGCCGGTGTGCCACAGCTGCAGCGCGATCTTGCCGCCGTTCTGATGCACGGCGTCGGTCACTTCGCTCCAGGCGCGGACCTGTTCCTCGCTGTAGATGCCAGGCGCGCCGGCATAGCCTTTGGCGGTGGGCGAGATGTGGGTGCCCTCGGCCACGATCAGGCCGGCGCTGGCGCGCTGGCGATAGTATTCCTTGGCCAGCGGGCCGGGCACGTCGCCCGGTTCGATGTTGCGCAGGCGGGTCAGCGGGGCCATCGCCACGCGGTTGGCCAGGGCGACGGCGCCCATTTGCAGCGGGGTCAGCAGTTTGTCGGCGTGCATATCGGTTTCCTTGGAGGAGTGGTCGGAGTTACTGCTCGAAGCCAAAACCCTGGGCGCGCGCAGTCGGCGCGACCTTGGGGAAGTAAACCTGGCGGTAGTAGCGCGCGGTGTTGGCGGTCCAGGGCTCGCCGTCGGCGCGGCCGATGTCCTGCCAGTGGCGGCGCAGGGTGTCGTCGTAGGCGGCGATGTGGCCGGCAAGATCCTCGGCATGGTAGCGCTCGCGGTGGACGAAGCTGGCGCGCGGCAGGCGGGGTTTCTGTTCGGCGTCATCCTGAACGTGGCCGATCACCAGGCCAACCAGCGGGAAGGTCAGTTCCGGCAGATCCAGCAGGTCTATCATCGCCTGCGGATCGCGGCGGATGCCGCCGATCGGCACCACGCCCAGGCCGGCGGCGTGGGCGGCGGTGATCATGTTGCCCAGCGCGATGCCGGCATCCACCGAGCCGACGGCGAAGGCTTCCACGCTGTCGTGTATCACTTGCTTTTCGCCGGCCATCTCCACGCCCAGATGGGTTTTGTGGAAGTCCATCACCACGGCGACGAACACCGGCGCCTGCGCGATCCACGGCTGGCCGCCGGCGATTTCGGCGATGCGCCGGCGGCGCTCGGCGTCTTGCACCACCACCAGCGAGACCTGCTGGCCGTTGATCGAGGTCGGGCCCTTCCAGGCGACGTCCAGCACGGCGTCCAGCAATTCCGGGGCGACGGGCTTGTCCTGATAGCTGCGCACGCTGCGATGGCTGTGCATCAGGTGCAAGGTTTCGTTCATGATTCGCTCCATTTGATTACTTGAGTAGACCAGTCGTCTAGTATTGGCTTCAAGAAAACCCGCCAGGCGCGGCGGGGTGTTCTCTTTATCGTTTACAGCTGGCGTTGTCTGGCTGCGGCAGCATGGTTTCCGTCAAGCGGTAGGCATTGTGCATCGGCTGGTCGGAGCGCTGCACCTTGTACAGCAGCGCGCTGCCCACCCACAGGCTGTACAGGCTGGCGGCCAATTCGTCGGCTTCCAGATAGGTGCACAGGCTGCCTTCGCTCTGGCCGCGGCGTATGGTGTCGGCCAGGCGGGAAATCAGCCGGCCCATTCCTTCAGCCAGCATTTCGCGCATCGGCTCGGAAAGGTCGGACACTTCCGCCGCCAGTTTCACCGCCAGGCAGGTATGGCTCTGCTCGGTGCAGCGGTGGGTGTCCAGCCAGCCCTGGAAATAGCGGATCAGACAGTCGCGGGCGTTGCCGGACTCGGGCCGCAGCAGCACCACCAGTCTTTCGTCGTAACTGAGGAAGTAGCGGCGCAGCATTTCCACGCCGTAGCCTTCCTTGGACGGAAAGTAATGGTAGAACGACCCCTTGGGCACGCCGGCGGTGGAGAGGATCTCCGCCAGCCCGACGGCTGCGAAGCCTTTGCCGAGGATGATTTCCTCGCCGGTGGCCAGCAGGTGCTCGCGGGTGTCGGCTGAATGATTGGCTCGTGACATGCGCTGAATACTACTAGACCAGTCGTCTAGTTTCAAGAAAATTATCCGCAGCCGCTCTAACCGTTGTCGTTTTCATTCCACAGCGGCGCGGCTTGACGGCGCCGGATGGCCATCCTACAACCAGCTCAGCGCGTCGCCGCCAAGCGGCGGATCCGGTCGGACGGCCGGGCGGCGGCGCCATGCAAAAGGAGTGGGCGATGGACGAAAAGGATGCAAAGGATCAAGAGCGCGCGCCGGATGCCGGCCGCCGCGAGGCCTTGGGCTGTCTGGCCGCCTGGTCCGGCGCGGCGCTGGTGTGGACCATGGCGGGCGGGGTGCCGCGGGCGCAGGCCGCCGGAGAGATGGGCGCGGGCGAGGGCGGCTTGAGTTTCGTGCAGATCAGCGATACCCACCTCGGCTTCCACCGCGAGGCCAATCCCGACGTGCAGGGCAGCCTGCGTCGCGCGATCGCCGACATCAACGCCTTGCAGCGGGCGCCGGCCTTCGTCGTGCACACCGGCGACGTCAGCCACCTGTCCAAGCCGGAGGAGTTCGACCTGGGCCGGCAGATGTTCAAGGAGATCCGCGTCGACCGCGTCCACACCATCCCCGGCGAGCATGACGCGCTGGACGACGGCGTGTCCGGCTATCTGAAGTTTTTCGACCACGACGGCAAGGGCCGGGCCTGGTACAGCTTCGACCAGGGCGGCGCTCACTTCGTCGCGCTCAACAATGTGCTGAATTTCTCCACCGGCCGGCTGGCGGCGCTGGGCGACGAGCAGCTGGCCTGGCTGAAGCGCGATCTGGCCGGGTTGTCCCGTTCCACGCCCATCATCGTGCTGGCCCATATTCCCTTGTGGACGGTGTACGAGCCCTGGGGCTGGGGCACCGCCGACGCGGATCGGGTGATGGCGCTGCTGCGGCCGTTCGGCTCGGTGACGGTGTTGAACGGCCATATCCATCAGGTGATGCAGAAAGTGGAGGGACATGTCGCCTTCCACACCGCGCGCTCGCTGGCCTATCCGCTGCCGACGCCGGGCCAGGCCGGCTTCGGCGAGCCGGCGCCGGTCAAGGTGCCGGCCGGGGAGCTGGGCAAGCTGCTGGGCACGCGTCAGCTGACCATCGTTCCCGGCGCCGGCCGGCTGGCGATGGTCGATACGCCGCTGGATCATTGAGAGAGGGGGAGGGCATGAGCGCTTGGAAAACGGGAGCGGCGCTGGGCGCCTGGCTGGCCGCCGCCATGGCCTGGGCCGGACCGCAGCAGGTGGACATCAGCAAGTTCGCGTTCACTCCGAAGGAGGTCACGGTGGCGCCGGGCGCCAAGGTGACGTGGGTCAACCATGATGAAGTCCCGCATACGGTGTCGGGCCGCGACAAGTCCTTCGTCTCCAAGGCGCTGGACACTGACGACCGCTACGAGCACGTGTT
Source organism: Chromobacterium sp. Ag138 (assembly GCF_055181315.1). Classification (NCBI taxonomy): domain Bacteria; kingdom Pseudomonadati; phylum Pseudomonadota; class Betaproteobacteria; order Neisseriales; family Chromobacteriaceae; genus Chromobacterium; species Chromobacterium sp. Ag138. The sequence continues at coordinate 1,795,690 of NZ_JBUPWA010000001.1, read as the reverse complement.
CGACAAGGAAGGCGACTATGCCTACTTCTGCGCGGTGCACCCGTACATGACCGGCGTGGTGCATGTGCGCAAGCCCTGAGCCGGTGGCGGCTTCCGGCTATTTCAGATAGGAGCGGAGCACTTGCAGCACGGCGTCCAGGTCGTGCTGGCGTTGCTCCAGCTCCGGCTCCTTGACCACGTGGTCGGTCAGATGGCCTTCCATCACCGCCAGCATCAGCCCGTTGACCGCGCCGCGTATCGCGGCGATCTGCTGCAGGATGGCCGAGCAATCGCCATCGTTTTCCAGCTGCTTCTCCAGCGCGGCGGCCTGGCCCTGCAGGCGGCGCACCCGCGCCAGCAATTTGGCCTTGTCCCGTACCGTGTGCGACATCGTGTGGTTCTCCGTTTTCGATCGCCTGATCTTAGCATGGCACATACTGGGGACTAGTATATTGATACTGGGGGTGAGTATAATGCGGCGCATCTACCCCCTATCCGGAAATCGCCATGACTTCGTTCTCCGCCCTGCTGCTGCAGGGCAACGCCTGGCTGTTCATGCCCAGCGCCATCGCCTTGGGCGCCTTGCACGGCCTGGAGCCGGGCCACTCCAAAACCATGATGGCCGCCTTCATCGTCGCCATCCGCGGCACGGTGCGCCAGGCCGTGCTGCTGGGCCTGGCCGCCACCGCGTCCCATACCGCGGTGGTGTGGCTGGTGGCGCTGATTGGCTTGCATTTCGGCCGCAACTGGAACGCGGAAACCGCGGAGCCGTATTTCCAGATCGCGTCGGCGGCGCTGGTGATGGCCGTGGCCGGGTGGATGATGTGGCGCACTTGGCGTCACAGCGGGCATGGCCATCGCCACGAACATGAGCACGGCCATGAGCACGGCCACGGCGAGGCCAAGCGCATTGACACCGGCCACGGCGTGGTGGCGCTGCGGATATTCGAAACCGGCGCGCCGCCGCGCTTCCGGCTGGCCGCCGCCGATGGCCGCAAGCTGGGCTGGCGCGCCGAGCAGGTCAGGCTGGAAACCGAGCGCGCGGATGGCGCGCGGCAGGCGTTTTCCTTCCGGGAGGCCGGTGGCTTCCTCGAGTCGGCGGAGGAGATACCGGAGCCGCACGAATTCGTCGCCAGGCTGCAACTTGGCCATGGCCACCACAGCCATGATTACGATGTGGAATTCGTCGAACACGACCATGCTCACGCGGTGGGGGAGTACGCCGGCTTGGATGTGTCCGCGCCCGGCTATCAGGATCCGCACGAACTGGCGCACGCCAACGACATCCGCCGCCGCTTTTCCGGCCAGGAGGTGACCACCGGCCAGATCGTGCTGTTCGGGTTGACCGGCGGACTGGTGCCGTGCCCGGCTTCCATCACCGTGCTGCTGCTGTGCCTGCAGCTGAAGCAGGTGGCGCTGGGCGCGACGCTGGTGTTGTGCTTCAGCATAGGCCTGGCCTTGACCATGGTGGCGTCCGGCGTGCTGGCGGCGCTGAGCGTCAAGCATGTGTCGCGCCGCTGGAGCGGTTTCGGCGAATGGGTGAGGAGGGCGCCGTATGTCTCCGGCGCGATGATCATGCTGGTGGGTCTGTATCTGGGCTGGTCCGGCTGGTCGCACCTGGCCTGAGCGCTTGCTTGTTCCTGCCGGGCGGCTCCTATGCGGGGCCGCTTTTTTCATGCGTTTTCAAGGGATGGATTGCAGGGACTTGATCTGTATCATGCTTAAAGATGTGCAATATGTACATCTTTAATTCCGGCATGTAGGCTGTGGATTGAGTCAGTTACTTGGGAGGCCTGCGAAGGGAGCGCATATGAAAAACACGCGAAGACTATGGGGATGGCTGGCGGTGATCTGCCTGCTGTCATTCTCGGTCCTGCTCTACATGGGCAAGGAAATCTATCAGGCGGCGCCGCCGATACCGACGGCGGTGCAGGGCGCCGACGGCAGGACGCTGTTCACCGGCGAGCAGATCCGCCGCGGCCAGCAGGCCTGGCTGGCGTCCGGCGGCCAGCAACTGGGCACGGTGTGGGGGCACGGCAGCTACGTGGCGCCGGACTGGTCGGCCGACTGGCTGCACCGCGAGGCGCTGGCGCTGCGCGAGACCTGGGCCAGGCAGCGCTTCGGCAAGGCCTATGCGCAGCTGGATGTCGGCCATCAGGGCATGCTGGACGCCGAGTTGCGCCGCGAGATGCGCGCCAACGGCTATGACGCCGCCAGCGACAAGCTGACGCTGAGCGCGGCCCGCGCCGCCGCCGCGCGCGAGGTGGCCGCTCATTATCAGGGCCTGTACGGCGCCGATCCGGCTTTCGACAAATTGCGCGAGCAGTACGCGATGACAGCCAACGCGCTGCCGTCGGCCGACGACCGCCTGGCGGTGTCGGCGTTCTTCTTCTGGTCTGCCTGGTCCGCCGCCGCCGACCGTCCGGGCGAGACCGGCGTGTCCTACACCAACAACTGGCCGCACGAGCCGCTGGTCGGCAACGCGCCCACCGCGGCCAACGGCATGTGGTCTATCGCCAGCGTGATCCTGATGCTGGCCGGCATCGCCGCGATGGTGTGGTACCACATGGCCGCCGGCGAAGGCGAGGAGGCCGCGCAGGTGCCGGATGCCGATCCGCTGGGCCGGCTCAAGGGCACGCCGTCGATGCGCGCCACCCGCAAGTATTTCTATGTGGTGATCGGCCTGCTGCTGACCCAGGTCGGCATGGGCGCCGTCACCGCCCACTACGCGGTGGAAGGCCACAGCTTCTTCGGCCTGCCGCTGGCCGAGGTGCTGCCCTGGGTGGTGAGCCGCACCATCCACACCCAGTTCGGCGTGCTGTGGATCGCCACCGCCTGGCTGGCCACCGGCCTCTATATCGCGCCGCAGCTGTCCGGCCATGAGCCCAAATTTCAGAAACTGGGCGTGGACGTGCTGTTCTGGGCGCTGATCTTCATCGTGGCCGGCTCCACCGTCTGCGGCTGGCTGGGCACGCTGCAGCGGCTGGGCACCGACTTCAGCTTCTGGATCGGCAACCAGGGCCTGGCCTACACCAGCATGGGCCGGGTGTGGCAGATCCTGCTGTTCGTCGGCCTGCTGTTCTGGCTGTTCCTGGTGGCGCGCGCGCTGCTGCCGGCGCTGCGCAATCCCGAGACCGAGGGCCGCAGCCTGATCGCGATGCTGCTGCTGTCCGCCGCCTGCATCGGCCTGTTCTACGCCACCTCGCTGGCCTGGGGCCAGCATACCCATTACTCGATGATCGAGTACTGGCGCTGGTGGCTGGTGCACCTGTGGGTGGAAGGCTTCTTCGAAGTGTTCGCCACCGCGGTGATCGCGCTGATCTTCGCGCGGCTGGGCCTGATCCGCATGGCCAGCGCCAACCGCGCCATCGTGCTGGAAACCATCGTCTTCCTGTTCGGCGGCATCCTGGGCACGCTGCATCACCTGTACTTCACCGGCGCGTCCACCGCGGTGATTTCCATCGGCGCGGTGTTCTCGGCGTTCGAAGTGGTGCCGCTGGCGCTGGTGGGCTTCGAGGGCTGGCAGACCTACCGCCGCGGCGGCGCCGCGCCGTGGGTGGCGCGCTACAAGTGGGCCATCCTGTGCTTCGTCGCGGTCGGCCTGTGGAATACCGTGGGCGCCGGCCTGCTGGGCTTCGCCATCAACCCGCCGATCTCGCTGTACTACGTGCAGGGGCTGAACATGACGCCGGCCCACGGCCACGCGGCGCTGTTCGGCGTCTACGGCATGCTCGGCATAGGCCTGATGCTGTTCTGCCTGCGCGGCGTGTCGGAGGCGGAGCAATGGGATGACGGCCTGTTGAAGCCGACCTTCTGGATGCTCAACATCGGCCTGTTCATGATGGTGTTCCTGTCCATCCTGCCCTCGGGCATCTACCAGGCCTGGGCCAGCATCGAGCATGGCTTGTGGTATGCGCGCTCGCCGGAGGTGGTGCACTCGGCGCTGATGCAGAATCTGGTATGGCTGCGGGTGCCGGGCGACATCGTGTTCGCGCTGGGGGTGCTGTATCTGGGCCGCTTCGCCTTGCGGCTGCGGGGTTGGGGCGGCAGGAAGGCCGCGGCCGCGCAGCGGGCGTGAGCCATTGCCTGGGAGCCCGTTTGGGGCTCCCTTTATATTGAATCCGCTGCGCGGATGATGGTTTTGAATGCCGGGGCTGCCCGGCGAGCAGGGAGGGGATATTTGTGTGGCCAAATATCCCCTCCACCCCTAAAAGCCACCCTGCAAGCCTGGCCTGCGGCTTCCCGCCGAGCCGAGTCAGGCCCGAGGCGCGGCTGAACTCGCCCCGCGCTAACGTCGCGGGGCTCGGATAGACAGCCGCTTAAAACCTCGGGCCTGCCGCCCGGCGGCAGGCTTGAAGGGAGCCGGCGCTGCGGAAGCGTGGATGCTTCTTGTTGGCTCATCTCCCTCGCAGGAATACCAAAATCGCATGAGGCCGGCTTTGCCCGGCTTTTCCGCGCCTACAACACCTTGTACATCAGCGTGGTGGCTTGCAGTTTTTCGCCGCGGCCGTCCCAGGCGTAGCCGGGAATCCGGCCGGCGGCCAGATAGCCCAGCGACAGGTACAGCGGCTCGGCCTTGTCGCCGCTGGCGGTGTCCAGCGTCAACAGGCTGCGGCCGCGTTGCCGCGCCTGGCGCTCCAATTCCGCCATCAGCGCGCGGGCCAGGCCCAGGCGGCGGTGGCGCGGATGCACCATCAGCTTGCATACCTCGGCGCGGTGCGGCTGGTTGGGCGGGGTGTCGCAATCCAGCTGCGCGCTGCCGGCCAGCTCGCCGTCCGCCAGCGCGGCCAGCAGCACGCGGCCGCCGCCGGCGACGCCGGGCAAGGTCTTGTCGCGCCAGAACGCGGCGGCTTGTTCGATGGGGAAGGGCCGCACGAAATGGATGCTGGCGCCATCATGCACGCAGGCGTGCAAGAGTTCGGCCAACTCCGGCAAGCGGGCTTGGGTTTGCGCGGCGTCGAGCGCGATGATTTCCAGCTGCGCCATCTTGAGTCTCCTGTTTTCTGTTTCTGGATTCGCAAGCTTGATGGCCAAGCAAGAAAAAGGCCCGGCAGACCGGGCCTTCGCCATCGCCGCCGCAAGACGCCGCGGCCGGATCAGGGATCGGGCGGCCTGGGCAGCGGCTGCGCATCGGGAATATCCGGCGCGCCGCGCTGGATTTCCACCTTGTTCGCCACCGGAGCCGCCTCCGGCCGCCAGCTGTCGCCGCCCTTTTTCACTGGCGGCAGCGCCGGACGGGCCGGCGGCTGCCACTGCGTGACGGGCGTGGCCTGATGAACGATGGCTTGCGCCGGCGGCGCGGCGGCCGGTTGGGCTGTGGCTGGCGGAGCAGGGGGCGCCTCCATCGGCCGCAGCCGCCAGGCCGCGACGCCGGCGGCGGCCGCCAGCGTCAGGGCGGCAAGCCAGACGCGGCGGGAGGTCACCAGCTCACCTGATCGTTCAGGGCGAGGCTGCCGCTGGCGGGCGTCTGCAGGCTGCGGTTGCCGGCCAGGTTTTCCCAGCTCACGCTGCCGTCGGCGTTCTTGCGGTAATACTTGTAGGCGATCTGTTGGCCGGCCGGCAGGTTGACGCCGTTGCGCCACGAAGGATAGGCGGCCGCGTCCAGCGGGATGCCGAGGTCGGTGTTCCAGTTGCCCAGCGCGCGGGCATTGCCGGTGATGTAGACCTGCTGGCCCCACTGCGTGCCGGCGGCGGCGTTGATGGCCACCGCCACTTCGCCGGCCTTGGGCGCGGCGCGGCAGTTGTTGTAGCGGGCGCAGACCGCCTGCGGAATATCGACGATGCGGCCGGCGTGGATCGAGGCCAGCAGGCTGATGTATTCGCCCATCGCCCAGTTCAAGGGCCCCATCGACTTGGTGGCGCTGCCCGGCTGGTAGCCGGCCGGCGTGGTCACCGCCCAGCGGTCGGGCAGCGTCGCGCTGTTGGACCACACCTGCTCCGGCAGCATGCCTTCCGGCGTGGCCAGCAGCTTCAGCGTGGCGAAGTAGGGTTGGCCGGCGCTGCCCGCCCCCTGGCGGGCGATCTCGTACATGCCGCGCTCGGCGGTGAAAATGGGCCACAGCCGGCCGACGCCAGCGCCGTCGAAATCGCCGCCGTCGTTGTGCTCGCCGTAGCCGTCGAAGTTGTAGCGGAACCAGGCGTTGGCCGGCAACTTGGGCGCGCCGGGTAGCGCCAGGTATTGGCCCAGCACGCTGTCGAATACCGAGATGGTGTTGACGATGGTCGGGTCGTCGGCGCGCTTGACGCCCATCCGCACCAGTTCCAGGAAGCCGCCGTCCACCACGCGGCGCGCGTCATGGCTGCCGCCGCCGTTCTTGACCGTCAGCGTCTGCGGCGTGTCCGGCCCGGCGGACGGATTGAAGCTGGCCCGGTCGGTTCCGCCGCCGCTGCGGGAGGCCGGATTGATCCGGAGGTAGTAGCTGCCGTTGCCGAAGCCGCCGCTGGTGGTATAGGTCCAGGCGGCGACGTTCTGCTGCCAGTAGTCGGCGGCGGACAGGTAGCGGCCGGCGCTGGCGTCGTCGCCGTTGGCGCGGGCGATGTCGGCGGCGGCCACCAGGCCGGCGATCTCGGCGGCGAGGGTGGACGGCGAGTAGCCGGCGTTCTCCTCCCAGCGTTCCTGGTAGCTCCACGGGCCGGTGGCGACGATGTAGTCGGCGGTCAGCTTGATCTTGGGCCACAGCGGATTGGAAACGGACGGCCCCAGCCGCCAGGCCAGCAGAATGGGCATCGCCTGCTCGTCCATCTGCGTGCCTTGCCAGTACGGCCAGCCGCTGACCCAGGCGTTCTGCGGGAAGCGGCCGACGCGGCTGTAGCCGGCGGCGCAGCCTGGCGCGTTGTATTCCGCCGCGCCGCAGTCGCTGCCCTGCTGCAGAGTGTTGAACAGGTAGCCCACCACCGTGGACGCGGTGGCGGTGTCGCCGGCGGTATAGAGGGCGTTGGCGAATTTGAACAGGTCGCGCGGCCACACCAGATGGTAGCCGCCCTGGTTGGCGTCGCCCTGGGTCTCGCCCCATGGCGTGCCGATGCCGGCGATCATCGCGCCGTTGCTCTTGTCCTGCATCGTCTTCAGCGTCATCGCCGCCAGATAGTAGCGGTCATCGGCCAGGCCGCCCTGGGTGGACAGGCCGGCGGCGTAGGCGTGCCAGGCGTTGTCGTACTGCTGTTGCGCGGCTGAAAGATCGCTGCCCAAGGACGCGGCGGCGGCGTTGACGGCGTCACCCTGGCTTTTGCCGAAGGCCAGCGCCATGTCGAAAGACACGCTGGACGCGGCGGGATCGCCCAGGTCCAGCCAGCCGGTCTGGGCGACGTTGCCGTTGGTGGCCGAGCTGAAGGTCCAATCCATCTTGCTGTCGCCGCTGCCTATCAGATCGGTCCAGCCGTCGCTCTGGCCGACGAAGCCGTTGGACAGCATGGCCTGGCCGTTGACGGTCTTCCACGGCAGGCTGGCCATCAGCGCCGAGGCGCGGCTGTTGCGGCTGGCCGCCAGCGCGTAGCCGCCGGCGGCGGCCACGGTCTGGGCGCTGTTGCCGCTGCCCGCGTTGTCCAGATAGGGCTTGAACAGCACGTATAGATTGAAGTCGCCGACCGTATGGCCGTTCAACGCGGTGAAGGTCACGCGCTGCACCAGCGCGTCGCGGTTGGGATCGGCGAAGATGCGCTTGCTGATCCGCCAGTTGTGGCCGTCGTTGCCGGTGCTGGCTACCCAGCTCATCGTGCGCGGGTCGCTTTGGCCGGCGGAGTAGGCCTGGCGCTTCTCCTCGTCGACGAAGGTCTGGCCGGCGTCGCCGACCAGAAACTGCAGATCCACCGATTCCGGCGTGTCCAGCGCCGGGTAGTAGACCTCGGACACGATGCCGCGGTAGCCGGTGAAGTAAACGCGGGAAGGGCTGTTCACCGCTGTGCCGACGAAAGACTTGGCCGCCGGGCCGCGCACCGGGGCGGCGCCGGGCGAGCCGAAGGCTTCCGCGGCCTGGATGGCGGGCGCGAACAGGGCGGCGATCAGGACGCCCAAAAGCGCGGGGCGGGTCAGGGACGAATGGGGCATGGTTATTGTCTCCTCTTGGTTTTACTGGCGTTGACGAAGCCTTTTGACTCAATGTCATTGTAATTTTGTTACGCAATATACCAAATAAAATAAGATGGCTGCGCCGCGAGCCGACGCGAGTGTTCGGGAGTGCAGGCCGCGGCGAAACGCAAGTGCCGCCAGGCCATTTGGCTGGGGGGCCGTGCGGCGAGCCGGTCAGCCGTCACAAAGGATGGGGCGAGGCGGGAGGCGCGACGCTTACGCTGCCAACAGCCGGACAAACTGTCCGGTTTTCCAACCCATACCGATACAAGGGGATGCAATGAGCCAGACCAAGGTGGAGTCCCAATCCGTCGCCCAGCCTCGCCACGGCCAAGTCTTCGAGCCCGCCTCGCGCGGCCAGCTGTGCGTGGACGGCGTCAACGCGCAATGTCCGCTGCAGAGCTGGCATGTCAACGGCCTGGAAGGCGGCAAGTTCTTCCCGGCCGTGGAGGCCAATCTGCATGACCCGCTGGCGCCGACCGACGCGGTCAACGCCAAGCCGCCGGTCGATGGCAGGATAGCCAGCGCCGGGCAAGAGCACTCGGCGGTGCTGGACGAACAGAGCGCCGACCGCTGGCACAAGCATCCGGTGAAATCCGGCCAGATCCAGGAGTTCAAGTGGAGCTACCACGCCATCCACCTGACGCGGCGCTGGAACTATTTCATCACCAAGGCGGATTGGGATCCGAACCGGCCGCTGACGCGCGCCCAGTTCGAGGCGGAGCCGTTTTACAAGGCGGAGCTGACCGCCCAGCCGTTCTGGGAGCACCAGGCGGAGCTGACCCCGCCGCAGCCGACCATCCATCAAGTTCGTCTGCCGGAACGCCGCGGCTATCACGTGGTGCTGGCGGTATGGGAAGTGGCGGACACCGGCAACGCTTTCTACCAGGTGATCGATTTCAATTTCTCTTGAGTTTGGCCTGTAGTTTTGTGACACAGATCAAATAAACATGTATTATTTGTATATCTTTAAAAGTCCCCGGCGTTCAGGGGTTTTTTTTCGGCAATGAAGATGTATTTTTTGAATATCTTAAGGAGCTGACATGCTGAGCGAACAAACCCGATCCCTGGTCAAAGCCACCGTGCCGGTGCTGCAGCAGCATGGCGTGGCGCTGACCAGCCATTTCTACCGCCGCATGTTCGAACACAACCCGGAGCTGAAGAACGTGTTCAACCAGGGGCACCAGCACTCCGGCCAGCAACAGCAGGCGCTGGCGATGGCGGTGCTGGCCTATGCCCAGCATATCGACGACCCGTCGCCGCTGCTGCCGGTGCTGACCCGCGTCGCGCACAAGCATGTCAGCCTGGGCATACGCGCCGAACACTACCCGATTGTGGGCAAGCATCTGCTGGCCTCCATCCGCGAAGTGCTGGGCGAGGCGGCCGGCGACGATCTGATCCAGGCCTGGGCCGAGGCCTACGGCTTGCTGGCCGATACGCTGATCGGCATCGAAAACGGCATGTACCGCGACACCACCAACGCCGACGGCGGCTGGAGCGGCTGGCGGCCGTTCCGGGTGGCGAAAAGGGAAACGGAGAGCGAGGAAATCGCGTCGTTCTATCTGGAGCCCTGCGACGGCGGCGCGCTGCCGTCGTTCAAGCCCGGCCAGTACGTGTCGGTGAAGCGCTTCGTCGCCGAGTGGGGGCTGAGCCAGCCGCGCCAGTACAGCCTGTCCGACGCGCCCAATGGCGAGTACCTGCGCATCTCGGTCAAGCGCGAGGACGCGGGAGAAGGCAAGCCGGCGGGCCGCATGTCCAATCTGCTGCATCGCGAGGTCCAGGTCGGCGACGTGCTGGAGCTGAGCGCGCCGCAGGGCGACTTCTTCCTGCATGAGGAGCGGAGCGGCCCGGCGGTGCTGATCAGCGCCGGCGTCGGCCAGACGCCGATGCAGGCGATGCTGGGCCAACTGCTCAAGCGCGGCGGCCGCGAGGTGCGCTTCCTGCACGCGGCGCGGCATGGCGGCGCGCACGCGATGGGCGCGAAAGTGCGCCAGCTGGCCGAGCGCCATCCGCAGTTGCGGATTCATGTTTGCTACGAGACGCCGCGCGCGCAGGATGTGATCGGCGCGGATTACCACGCGGCCGGCCGCCTGAGCCTGGGCGAGATCAAGAGCCTGGCGCTGCTGCCGGATGCCGATTACTACCTGTGCGGTCCGCTGGGTTTCATGCGCGCGCAGCGCGACAGCCTGCGCGGCCTGGGCGTGGCGGCCGACCGCATCCATTACGAAGTGTTCGGCTCCCACCCTGGCGACGATTGAGGCCATCGGCCAGACGCGGTATGCTGCCGCCGACTCCCCGCACTGAAGATAGACATGCAACTGACCCGATTCACCGACCTAGGACTGCGCGTGCTGATGTACCTGACCGGGCAGCAGCCCGGCCAGCTGGCCACCATTCCGGAGATCGCCGAGCGGTTCGAGGTGTCGCGCAACCATCTGGTCAAGGTGGTGCACTTCATGGCACAGCAGGGTTGGCTGGCCACTACACGGGGCAAGGGCGGCGGCATGGCGCTGGCGCGGCAGCCCGAACACTACCGGCTGGGTGAGGTGGTGCGCACGCTGGAAGGCAAGCCGCAGTTGATAGACTGCGCCGAGCCGCCGTGCGCGCTGAGCCGCGGCTGTTTGTTGAAAGGCGCGCTGGACGAGGCGCTGGCGGCCTTTTTCCTGACGCTGGACGGCTATACGCTGCGCGACATCGTGGCCAGTCCGACCGGCGAGGCCATCATCCGTCTGCATCGTCTGAGCAGCGGATAGCGCCTTGATCCTGCGTTGCGCCTCCTTGCCGTACGATGTGTGCTGTCTGCGTCGGCGCGCCTTGACTCAGGACGCTATCAGCGGCTCTAGTGTTTGAGTGGTTTCCTTGCCGTGCTCGGCGCGGCCCCCCCGTCGGTGGCCTTGGCGCTTAGGCCGCCGCCGGGCCTTTCAGCTCGATGCCGTTGCCGTCCGGGTCGCGCAGGTAGATCGACGGGCCGGTGCCTTCGGCGCCGAAGCGTTGCTTGGCCGGCTCGACGGCGACGCCCAGCTGGAGCAGATGGGCGCGGATCGCGTCTGCGTCGAACGGCTCCACGCGCAGGCAGAAGTGGTCGACATTGTTGCCGGCCGTTTCGCCGCCGGGCAGCAGGTCGATCAGCGCACTGCCTGCGTCCAGATGCACCAATCCCAGTTTTTCCTGCCTCTTCACCACGCGGCAGCCCAGCGCTTCCAGATAGAAACGTTCGGAACGGACGGGATCGGCGACGCGCAACACGATGTGATCGAGCCCTAAGATAGCGAATGGGGCCATGGTTTTCTCCTGTCGGCTGCTGATAGTTGCATGTTATTTAAATAATTATTGCTTGTTAAATTGCTATTTTTCATGACGTCGATAGCGCCGGGATCGGCGCGAGGACGCTGGAGGACATATGGAGTGGCTGTCCGGCCTGCCGCGCGTGGCGGGCTTGTTCGTGTTGACCGCATTGGCCGAGATCGTCGGCTGCTATCTGCCGTGGCTGGTGTTGCGAGAGGGGAGATCCTGGTGGTTGCTGGCGCCGGCCGCGTTGTCGCTCGCCTTGTTCGCCTGGCTGCTGACCCTGCACCCGGCCGCCGCCGGACGAGTCTATGCGGCCTATGGCGGCGTGTATGTCAGCGTGGCCTTGCTTTGGTTGTGGTTGGTGGACGGCATCCGGCCGGACCGATGGGACGCGCTGGGGTGTTCGCTGGCGCTGGCCGGGATGCTGGTGATCATGTTCGCGCCCAGAAGCTAGTAAAACTATTTCTTAAGCTTGAGATGCAGCGCGTGCAACGCGCCCATCAAGCTGAACAAGCCTAACAGGGCAAAGCCCGCTTGATAGCCGGCGTGGCCCGTCCAGCGCTGCAATACCAAAGAAAGCAAGGCGAGCGCGACGGCGCCGCTGGCGTATTGCGCCGTGACCATCAGCGCGCTGGCCGCGCCGTGCTGTTTCTCGGGAATGCCGCGAATGCCGACGGCGAACTTGGCAGTGTAGATCATGCCGTGAGCCAGGCCGCTGATCAGCAATCCCGGCAACAGCCGGCTCAGGTAGTCGTATTCCTTGGCGCAGATGGCGATCAGCCATAGTCCGATTTGCGCCAGCAAGAATCCCCAGAACAGCATTTGCGCGGCGCCGATTTTGGGAATCCAGCGTCCGGCCGCCATATTGCCCGCGATGATGGTGGCGGCAAGCGGCAGGAACAGCAGCCCGGCTTGCAGCGGACCATAGCCATAACCTTCTTGCAGCAATAGCGTCACCAGGAAAAATTCGGTGCCGACCCCGGCCATATAGCAGGCGCTGGCAAAGCAGCCGGCGCGCAGGCTAGGCAAACGGCGCGTCTCGCGCGGAATCATCGGTTGCGGCGACTTCCACTCGGCGAGCAAAAAGGCGGGCAGCAGGATGGCGGTTGCGAGCAGCGCATAGCCGGCGTGCTCGGCTCTCGCCGTGCGTTCGCCGAGCAAGGTCAGGACCAAAGCCAGGCTGCTCATCGCCGCCGTGCCCAGCAGCGCCGCCAGCCAGGGCAGCGCTTGCGCGGTTCGACGGGCCGATTGGTCGTCAAGCCAGCGGCGGGCGCCAGCCATGCACAACAGGGCGATGGGCAGGTTGATGAAAAACACCAGCCGCCAGGAAACGGCGGCAAGCAAACCGCCCAGCGCCACGCCCGCCACCAGGCCGGATGCGCCGACCGCTCCCCAGATCGCCAGGGCGCGCGTTCTTGGGGCGCCTTCGGCGAAGTTGAGCGAAATCAGCGCGATCAATGATGGCTGCAGGGCTGCGGCGGCCAAACCCTGCAGGCCGCGCGCGGCCAGCAGGGGCGCGGCGGAGACGGCGATTCCGCCAAGCAGGGAGGCCGCGCCGAACAAACCGCTGGAGCAGACGAAGACGCGAACCGGGCCGTAGCGGTCGCTCAAGCGGCCGCCCAGCAATAGAAAGCCGGCGAACAGCAGCGCGTAGGCCGACATCACCCACTGCGCCTCATTGGCGGCCAAGCGCAATTGATGGCCCAGCGTAGGCATGGCGACATAGACGATGGAGTAGTCGAGCGCGATCATGAACTGGGTGAAAGATAAAGCAGCCAGGCCCCAGGCGGCGGAGCGGGGCGGGATGGCGGGCAGCGATAGGCAGCGATCCATGATGGATATCCGTAAGATTGACATGGCTGCACTGTATATTGTGTTGTATTGAATTATAATCCGGCTTTATGGAAACTGATCGTAGAGATTAAGTGGACAATAGCGATGGAGCATTTTGCCGCGATTCCGGTATTCGTCGCCGTGGTGGAGGCGGGCAGTTTTTCCGCCGCCGCGGCCAGGCTCGGGTTGACCAAATCCGCCGTCAGCAAGCGGGTGCAGCAATTGGAGGCGGGCCTGAACGTGCGGCTGTTGCAGCGGACGACTCGCAGCCTGAGCCTGACCGAGGCGGGCGAGCGCTATTACGACAGCGTGCGCCACGCGCTGGCCATCGCCATCGAGGCGGAAGAAGCCGCTGCCGGCCTGCAAAGCCAGGCGGCGGGTTTGCTGCGCGTCAGCGCGCCGATGGCTTTCGGCCGGCTGCACGTGTCGCCGCTGGTGCCGGAGTTTCTGCGCCGCCATCCCGGCATCGAGCTCGATCTGGAGATGGACGACCGCATGGTGGACCTGGTGGCAGATGGCTACGACTTGGCGGTGCGCATCGGCAATCTGCCGGACAACAGCATGGTGGCCCGCCGCCTCGCGCCGTGCCGGGTGTGGATGTGCGCGTCGCCGGACTATCTGGCGCAATTCGGCGAGCCCAGGCATCCGGCGGAGTTGGCCAACCATAACTGCATCGTCTATTCCTATTACCGCGGCGGCGCCAGCTGGCTGTTCCAGGGGGAGCAAGGCGAGATCCGCGTGCAGCCGCGCGGCAATTACCAGGTCAACAACAGCGAGGCGCGGCGCGACGCGCTGCTGGCCGGGCTGGGCATCTGCGAGATGCCTACCTTCATCGTCGGGCCGGATCTGGCGGCGGGAAGGCTCAAGGCGGTGTTGACGGAATATCCTTTGCCCCGCCACGCCATCCACGCGGTGTATCCGGAGCGGCGGCGCTTGCCGGCCAAGGCGCGCGTCTTCATCGATTTTCTCGAAGAAAAGCTGGGCGGCGACCAGCCCTTGTGGGATCGCGGCCTGCCCGCATCTTTGCTGGCATTGCCAAACGGGAAACAGCTATGAGCAAGACTATAGGCAGGGCGCTGGTCTGGCTGCGCCGCGACCTGCGGCTGGACGACCACGCCGCCTTCTACCACGCGCTGAAGCACAGCGAAGCCGTGCTGCCGGTGTTCGTGTTCGATACCTCGATACTGGATGCCTTGCCGCGCGACGACCGGCGCGTGGATTTCATCTGGCAGAGCGCCGCGGCGCTGAAGGCCGAGCTGAACCAGCTGGGCGGCGATCTGCTGATCCGCCATGGCCTGCCGCAAGACGAGATACCGCGCTTGGCGGCGGAGCTGGGCGCCGACGCGGTGTTCTGCAACCGCGATTACGAGCCGGCCGCCCGCGCGCGCGACGCCGAAGTGGCGCGGCGGCTGGCCGAGCGTGGCATCGCCTTGCGCGACAGCAAAGACCAGGTGATTTTCGAGACTGACGAAGTCCTGACCGGCGCGGGCAAGCCGTTCTCGGTGTTCCCGCCGTACAAGAACGCCTGGTTGAAGAAACTGACGCCGTTCCATCTGCAGGCCTATCCGGTGCGGCGCTATCTGGACGCGCTGATGCCGCGCGAAGCGGAACCCATGCCCAGCCTGGCCGACATCGGCTTTGCTTCCAGCGATCTGGCCAGCCTGCCTATCCTGGCCGGCGCAGCCGGTGCCGAGGCGCTGTTCGCCGATTTCGCCGGCCGCATCGGGCGCTACAAGACGCAACGCGACTTTCCCGGCGTCAAGGGCGTGTCCTATCTCAGCGTCCATCTGCGCTTCGGCACCATTTCCATCCGCCAGCTGGCCGCCTATGCCTGGCACGATGGCGGCGAGGGGGCGATGACCTGGCTGGGCGAGCTGATCTGGCGCGACTTCTACCAGCAGACGCTGTGGCACCGGCCGGATGTGGTGGAGCATGCGTTCAAGCCGGAGTACGACGCGCTGCCTTTCCCCAATGATCCGGAATGGTTCGATGCCTGGCGCGAGGGCCGCACCGGCTACCCGCTGGTGGACGCGGCGATGCGCCAGTTGAACCGCAGCGGCTACATGCACAACCGCTTGCGCATGGTGGCGGCCAGCTTTCTGGTGAAGGACCTGCTGATCGATTGGCGCTGGGGCGAGCGCTACTTCGCCGAGAAACTGCTGGATTTCGATCTGGCGGCCAACAACGGCGGCTGGCAGTGGGCGGCCAGCACCGGCTGCGACGCCCAGCCTTATTTCCGCATTTTCAATCCGGTGAGCCAGAGCGAGAAGTTCGACCCGGACGGCCGCTTCATCCGCCGCTACGTGCCGGAGCTGGCGCGGCTGCCGGACAAGCTGATCCACGCGCCGTGGCTGGCCAGGCCGGAGCAGTTGATGGACGCCGGCGTGCGGTTGGGGCGCGACTACCCGCATCCCGTCGTCGATCACGCGGTTCAGCGCGAGCTGGCGCTGGCCTTGTTCAAGCGTTGAATTCGTCCGGCCAGCCGCCGCTTTCCAGCAACTGGCGGCGGTAGCGCTCCGGCGAGTCGCCCAGCTGTTTCTGGAACATCGCGATGAAGGCCGACGGCGTGGCGTAGCCCAGCCGCGCCGAGATGTCTTGCACGCTGTCGCCCTGCTTCAGCCGCGACAGCGCTTCCAGCAGGCGCGCCCGGCCGCGCCATTGGCCGAAGCTCATGCCCAGCTCGCGCTGGAACAGGCGCGCCAGCGTGCGCTCGGTGCTGAACACGCGCTCCGCCCAGGCTTTCAGCGGCGTGGCGTCGGCCGGGTCCTGGCGGATCGCGTCCAGTATCGGCTGCAGCAGCCGTTGCCGGCTGTCGGGCAGGTAGCTGGCCTCGCGGCCGGATTGCAGGATGCGCTGGCACAGCAGCTCGGCCTGGCGGACGTCCCATGGCTCGGTCGGCACCGTGATCTGGCGCTGGCCGAAATCGTCCAGCAGCGCGCGCACCAGCGGCGTCTGCTCCAGCAGGCAGGTGGAGGGCGGCAATTGCGCGGCCATTTCGTCGCCGACGTAGATCGAGGTGTAATGCATCGCCTGGTGGATGTAGGCGGCGTGCGGCTCGGTCGGCGGCGTCCACAGCAGGTATTGCGCGGTGGCCACCACGCGCCTGTCGTCCAGCAGCAGCTCCATCATGCCCAGATTGATGCGGCTAAGCTGGCCCCAACGGTGGCGGTGGCGGGCGAACTCGCTCTTGGGCGTGAAGCGGTGGTGGCGGAATATCAGCGGCGCCGGCTCCAGCAGGCTCTGATCGCTGGCGAAGTAGCCGTCGTGGTTGTCGACGTCCATATTGTCCGGTTTGCCCCAGTGGTTTGTCCGTTTTGAATTATATGCTCCATAACGGACGAACCTAAAATGGATGGGATAGAGTCGAAGGAGGCTGTGATGGCCATGCTGTTTCCCCTGCTGGCGGTGCTGATCTGGGCCGCCAACACCATTGTTTCCAAGGCTGCCGCCCAGGTGCTGGACCCGGCTGCGATCTCCATTTACCGCTGGCTGCTGGCGGCGCTGGTGCTGACGCCGTTCTGCCTGCCCGTTCTGCGCCGCCGCGCCGGCGAGCTGAAACCCTGGCTGGGCAAGCTGCTGGTTCTGGCGATGCTGGGCATGGTGATGTTTCAGTGCCTGGCTTATTACGCGGCGCACAGCACCAGCGCCACCAATATGGGCGTGATCACCGCGCTGGTGCCCTTGCTGGGCCTGTTGCTGAACGCCGCGGTGTTTCGCCAAAAGGTGGGCGGCCTGGCCTGGCTGGGCGTGGCGGTGTCGCTGTCCGGCGTGGTCTACCTGCTGGGCAAGGGCGATCCGATGAGCCTGCTGGCCAACGGCGTGAATACCGGCGACGCGTTGATCCTGGCCGGCGCCGCGTCCTATGCGCTGTACGGCATTCTGCTGCGGCGCTGGGCGCCGCCGTTCGGCGCCTGGCTCAATCTGTATCTGCAGGCCAGCCTGGCGGTATTGCTGTTGTTGCCGCTGACGCTGACCGCGCAGAGCATGGCCATTCCGGCCAAAGGCATCGGCCTGGTGCTGTTCGCCGGCATCGGCTCTTCGCTGCTGGCGGCTTATCTGTGGATGCGCGGTATCCAGAAGCTGGGCAGCGAGCGCACCGCCATTTTCATGAACCTGTTGCCGCTGTTCACCGCGGTGCTGGCCAGCGCCTTGCTGGGGGAAACCATCCATCACTACCACTGGCTGGGCGGCGGCTTGATCCTGCTGGGCGTGGCGTTGGGGCAGGGCCTGCTGAAGCTGGGCAGCGCCAAAAAGATGGCTTTTGTAAATAAATAACACAATCCATTAACAAAAATTTACTTGAGCGATATGGCGTTTTATTGCGCTTACTAGTGCGAGAGCGAAGGTAAATCCGCGTGTGGAATCGATGCTCGGCCATGTCGTGGCAGATTGCTGCGAATGGCCGCGTTGCGGTGCAAAACTGCATTGTCATAGGGGTGTTGACGTTTATTTCGCGCCAGGATTAACATCGCGGCGTTTTCATAACTGGGGGCTGATGCCTTGGAAAGTTGCAGTAGTAGTTGGTTATCCACCGGGTCGTGCTGACCGGCAAAGACATCGTCACCATTTCATTGGCCGCTGTCCTGCCGCGAGGCTAGACAGTGCGCATCCCAGGCTCGGCCATTCCGCCGCGGCCGCGTGCTTACCCCAATACCGTTACTGCTGATGACCGCGTACCGAACCCTGTCGGACGCCTAAATCAGGTTTGCGCATCTGCGCGTTTGCGTGCGCCCGGCGTTTGTCCGCCCGGCCGACGCAGCCGCGCTCATGCCCGCATGCCTTCGTTTGCTTGAAAAACGACGGACGGCCCCCGCGTGGGCCGCCCGTTCGGAGACGATGACAATGACTAATAACGTCAAGAACGAAGCTGTACTCGACAGCGCCCACATCGGAGACATCCGCGGCGCATTCGGCACCATCCGCCACGGCGACGTGGCCGCCCGCAACGGCATCTGGCAGCGGCTGCGCACGCTGCTGGCCATTCTGGGCCCCGGCCTGATCGTGATGGTCGGCGACAACGACGCCGGCGCCTTCAGCACCTACGCCCAGGCTGGCCAGAACTACGGCACCTCGCTGCTGTGGACGCTGATCCTGCTGATCCCGGTGCTGTACGTGAACCAGGAAATGGTGCTGCGCCTGGGCGCCGTCACCGGCGTCGGCCATGCCCGTCTGATCCTGGAGCGCTTCGGCAAATTCTGGGGCGCCTTCAGCGCCATCGACCTGTTCCTGCTGAACGCGCTGACCATCGTCACCGAATTCATCGGCATCACGCTGGGCCTGCAGTATCTGGGCCTGCCCAAGGAGTGGGGCGTGATCGCCGCCGCCGGCCTGGTGATGGCCGCCGTCAGCACCGGCGATTTCCGCCGCTTCGAGCGTTTCTCGATGATCCTGGTGGTGTTCAGCCTGCTCTTGGTGCCGGTGTTCATGATGGTGCATCCGCCGATGTCGCAGATCGGCCATGACCTGTTCGTGCCGGGCATGCCGGCAGGCGGCAAGCTGTCCGACGTGATGCTGCTGATCATTGGCATCGTCGGCACCACGGTGGCGCCGTGGCAGCTGTTCTTCCAACAGAGCTATGTCATCGACAAGCGCATCACGCCGCGCTTCATCAAGTACGAGCGCGCCGACCTGTGGCTGGGCATCGTGCTGGTGCTGATCGGCGCCATCGCCATCATCGGCATGGCCGCCGCGCTGTTCGCAGGCAAGCCGGAATTCGGCAACTTCCAGGATGCAGGCGCCGTCGCCGCCGGCCTGGGCAAATACCACAGCCACCTGGCCGGCGTGCTGTTCGCGGTCGCGCTGATCGATGCCAGCCTGATCGGCGCCAGCGCGGTGTCGCTGTCCACCGCCTACGCGCTGGCCGACGTGCTGAACATGAAGCATTCGCTGCACCGCAAGCCATCCGACGCCCGCGCCTTCTACCTGGTGTACTTCCTGCTGATCGCCGCCGCTGCCGCGCTGGTGCTGATTCCGGGCGTGCCGCTGGGCCTGCTGACCAACGCGGTGCAGACGCTGGCCGGCGTGCTGCTGCCGTCCGCCTCGGTGTTCCTGCTGCTGCTGTGCAATGACAAGGATGTGCTGGGCCCGTGGGTGAACGGCCGCTGGACCAATCTGTTCACCGGCCTGGTGGCGGCGGTGCTGGTGCTGTTGTCGGTGATCCTGACCGCCTCGGTGCTGTGGCCGGACATCTCCAGCCAGACCATCGTCAACGTGCTGGTCGGCGGCGGCATCGTCGGCGGCATCGTGGTGATCGCCGCGCATACCGTCAAGCTGCGCCGCGATGCCGAAACCGGCGCCGATCTGGCGGAAGAAGCCAAGCCGAGCAAGCTGTACATGCACACCTGGCGCATGCCGCCGCTGGCCCAGCTGAAGCCGATGGCGCTGTCCCGCAGCAACCGCATGTGGATGGCCGTGTTGCGCGGCTATCTGGTGGTGGCTGTCGTCATGGTGGTGTACAAGGTGACGCAGGTCGCCTTGATCGGCCAGTAAGCGGCGGGTTAAGGTGGGGCCGGTGCCGCGTAAAAGCGGCGCCGGCCTTTATTTGCATTAGGGACCGGTGCATGGTGGCTTTCACGGAAAACCACCATGCATGTTCCTTATAAGAAACCGGATAACAAGGAGGACGCATGCATTACAACCTGCACAATATGTTCGAGCTGGACTGGTTTGGCCTGCTGCATTCGCTGATCTGCCTGGCGATGGCCTTCGTCTGCGGCACCGTGATCGGCCTGGAGCGGCAATACCGCCAGCGCACCGCCGGCTTGCGCACCAACGCGCTGGTGGCGGTCAGCGCCGCAGCCTTCGTCAATATGGCCTTGCAACTGGATGGCTCCGGCAGCGCGTCGCGGGTGGTGGCTTATGTGGTTTCGGGCGTCGGTTTCCTCGGCGCGGGCACCATCATGAAAGAGGGCCTGAACGTGCGGGGCTTGAACACCGCCGCCACGCTGTGGGGCTCGGCCGCCACCGGCGCCTGCGCCGGCGCGGGCATGCTGGGCCAGGCCATTCTGACCACGGTGTTCGTGCTGGCGGTGAACACGCTGCTGCGGCCGGTGGTCAATTCCATCAATCGCCGCCCGATAGACGACGACGCCAGCGAAGTCACTTACCAGCTATGCGTGATCGCCACCCGCGAGGAGCAGAAGCAGGCGCTGGCCCAGGTGGGGCAATTGCTGGAAAAAGCCAATTACCCGGTGGGCGATCTGGATGTCGAAGCCTTTGGCGACGACGAAGTGGAGATGACCGCCACGCTGCTGGCCACCTCGGTGGATTCGGACGAGCTGGACCGCATCGCCGCCGAGCTGGCGGCCAGGCCGTACATCAGCCAGGCTTACTGGAACACCAGCACCAGCGAGTGACGCAAGTTTTTTGGCATGAGCCGCCGCGGCCAGTGGACGCCGGCGGCTTTTTTGCGTCCGATGCCGGGCGGGATGGCCGACCGCGCGCTTTGTCCGGGGTCAAAGTTCATGACGGACGGTGTTACAATCAACACTAGGTTTTTAGTTGCCGCAGGGCGTGGCCAGAATAGGGCGCCGGCGGCGGGGTAATCCACGGGCGGCCCCACCGGCGCCCGGTTTCTCGAGACAGCCTTATGACCATCATCCGCCAGGAAGACTTCATCCAGAGCATTGCCGATGCCTTCCAGTACATCAGTTGCTATCACCCTAAAGATTATATCGACGCGCTGTACCAGGCCTATCTGAACGAGGAGAGCACTGCCGCCAAGGACGCGATGGCGCAGATCCTGGTCAACAGCCGCATGTGCGCTGAGGGCCGCCGTCCGATCTGCCAGGATACCGGCATCGCCGTGGTGTTCCTGAAAGTGGGCATGAAAGTGCAGTGGGACGCCCAGCTCAGCGTGCAGGAGATGGTCAACGAGGGCGTGCGCCGCGCCTACAACCATCCGGACAACAAGCTGCGCGCGTCCGTGTTGCTCGATCCGGCCGGCAAGCGCCAGAACTCCAAGGACAACACCCCGGCCGTGGTGCACTTCGAGATCGTCGAAGGCGACCAGGTGGACGTGATCTGCGCGGCCAAGGGCGGCGGCTCGGAGAACAAGTCCAAGATGGTGATGCTGAACCCGTCCGACTCCATCGTCGACTGGGTGCTGAAAACTGTTCCGACCATGGGCGCCGGCTGGTGTCCGCCTGGCATTCTCGGCCTGGGCATCGGCGGCACGCCGGAAAAGGCGATGCTGCTGGCGAAAGAATCGCTGATGGACCATGTCGACATCCACGAGCTGAAGGCCAAGGCTGAGGCCGGCGCTGAGTTGTCCCGCGTCGAGGCGCTGCGCCTGGAGCTGTTCGACAAGGTCAACGCGCTGGGCATCGGCGCGCAGGGCCTGGGCGGCCTGACCACGGTGCTGGACGTCAAGATCCTGGACTACCCGACCCACGCGGCGTCCCTGCCGGTGGCGATGATCCCGAACTGCGCCGCCACCCGCCACATCCATTTCCACCTGGATGGCAACGGCCCGGCGCATCTGGAAACGCCAAGCCTGGAAGACTGGCCGGACATCACCTATGACGCATCGTCCGGCAAGCGCGTGGACCTGGACAAGATCACTAAGGAAGAAGTGGCCAGCTGGCAGCCGGGCGACGTGCTGCTGCTGAACGGCAAGATCCTGACCGGCCGCGACGCCGCCCACAAGCGCATGATCGACATGCTGAACAAGGGCGAGAAGCTGCCGGTGGACTTCACCAATCGCTTCATTTATTACGTCGGACCGGTCGATCCGGTGCGCGACGAGGTCGTTGGCCCGGCCGGCCCCACCACCGCCACGCGGATGGACAAGTTCACCCGCCAGATGCTGGAGCAGACCGGTTTGCTGGGCATGATAGGCAAGGCCGAGCGCGGTCCGGCGGCGATCGAGGCGATCAAGGACAACAAGGCGGTCTACCTGATGGCTGTCGGCGGCTCCGCCTATCTGGTATCCAAGGCAATCAAGGCGTCCCGCGTGGTGGGCTTCGCCGACTTGGGCATGGAAGCGATCTACGAATTCGAGGTCAAGGACATGCCGGTGACGGTGGCCGTCGATTCCTGTGGCACCTCCGTCCACAATACCGGCCCGGCAGAGTGGCGGGTGAAGATCGGGAAGATTCCGGTGAATGCGGGCTGAGCCTGTTCCATCGATTGAGGAATGCCGTTCCGATAGGGGCGGCATTTTTTATGGCGCATTGGCTGTGTTGGGGGTTTCGAAACGGTGGTTGTTGCAGACTAGCGGCACAGACAGATAACCTGCAGCATATTTTCGTTTTTTATCTTGCAAATCTTTGACTTACGGCATAAATACTGAAAATGTTCACGGCATTGTTTTAGTGTTTCTACCTAGCGAGTAATGAATATGGAACTCGGTTCCGTCGCCACCTTCAATCTGTACCCTGACTTGTATGCGCGCTTTCGCCCGTCGTATCCGGAGGAACTGTACGATTGGCTGCTGCAACTGTGTCCGGGACGCGGACGCGCCTGGGACTGCGCGACCGGCAGCGGCCAGACCGCAGTGAGGCTGGGGGAGAGTTTCGCGCGCGTCGACGCCACCGACATCAGCTCGTCGCAGCTGTCGGCGGCCGAGCCGCACAATCAGGTGTATTACCGCGAGTGCCCGGCCGAGGTGACGCCGTTCGACGACGATTGCTTCGACCTGATCTGCGTGTCGCAGGCGCTGCACTGGTTCCATCTGCCGTCGTTCTGGCCGGAAATGCAGCGGGTGCTGAAGCCGGGCGGCATTTTCGCCGCCTGGGGCTACCACCACTGCGTGGTGTCGCCGGAGATCGACCGCGCCTGCAGCGTGCTGTGGTCCATCATCGAGCCGTTCTGGTCCAGCCGCTGCCAGCTGCTGTGGGACGACTTTCGCGGCAGCGGCTGCCCGTTGCCGCTGTTGAAAGCGCCTAGCTTCACCATCAGCAGCGACTGGACGCTGGACCATTTCCTGGGTTTCCTCAACACCACCTCGGCCAGCAAGCTGTGCAAGCAGGCATTAGGCGAAAGCATTCTGGACGACTCCTGTCAGCGCATTACCCGGGCCTGGGGCCCGCGTAGCCAGGTGCGCCGCGTCGATCTGCCGCTGCACTTGATGGTGGCGCGCAAGGATGGCGCGGCTGGCCTCATCGGCTGATCCAGTCCAAGCGACGTGAAAAAGCGCCCCATCGCGGGCGCTTTTTCGTTTGCGGCGGGGATCAGTGGCGGCGGTCGTATTCCGCCTGCAGGTCGGACAGCAGAATGTTGAGCGCGTCAGACGAGCGCACCAGCTCCAGCAGCGACACGGCCAGCGAGGCGATCATGCACAGCAGGCTGGCGCCGAAAGTGACTTCCCCGGTCGCCTGCCAGCCGGTATAGATCTGGAACATCGCCACCGTGCACAGGAACAGGCTGGCGATGCCCATGAACTGCATCCACTTGATCAGCGTGATCCGGGTGCGCAGGTTGCCGATCTGGCGCAGGATTTTCGGGTCCTGGCTGTCGCGGTATTCCTCGTACAGGTTGCGGATGATGCCGGCCAGGCCGAGAAAGCGGTTGGTATAGGCCAAGAGCAGCAGCGAGACGGCGGGAAACAGCAGGGCCGGGGTGGCCAGGTTCAGAGCGGAATGCATCAGGAGTTCTCGTCTATCCATACGTCGGTGCCGTTGGGCGCGGCATCGAACAGTTCAATCACATCGCGGTTTTTCATGCGGACGCAGCCCAGCGAGCTGGGCCGGCCCCATGGTACATGATCGCCGGCGCCGTGGATGTAGATGGCGCGCGCGTAGCTGTCGACATTGCCTCCCTGGTTGAGGCCAGGCTCCTGGCCGCACAGCCACAGGATGCGGGTGAGGATCCAGTCCTTGTTCGGGTATTGCGCGTGCAGCTCGGGGGTGTATTTCCACGGCGTCACCTGGCGGCGGAAGATGATGGTGTTCTCTTCCGCGCCGGCGCCCAGCTTTTCGCACACGGCGTGCCAGCCGCGCGGCGTCTGGTAGCTGCCGCTGGTTTCGCCGACGCCGTTCTTCGCCGTCGACACCACATATTCCTTCTCGACCCGTCCCCAGTCATCGAGCAGGCGCAGCGTCTGCGACTTGACGCCCACCCAGATCCAGGGCGCGCCGTAATGGCGGGCATTGGGATAGGTGGCTTGCAACGGGCCTTCGGTCTGCGCCTGCAGGATAAATGCCGCGTCGTCGGCGGCCAGGCAGGTCTGGGCCAGGCAGGCCAGCAGGATGGCGAGTTTCGCGCGCATTTCATTCTTCTCCGGCGGAGCGGCGCCGCTGGCGGAAGAAGGCTGACAACTGCTCCGCGCAGGCTTCCGCCTCCACGCCGCCGAACACCGCCGCATGGTGGTTGAGCCGCGCGTCGGCGAACAGGTCGACCGTGCTGCCCGCCGCGCCGGTCTTGGCGTCGGCGGCGCCGTAGATCACGCGGGCGATGCGCGCGTGCAGGATGGCGCCGCTGCACATCGGGCAGGGTTCCAGCGTCACGTATAGGTCGCAGCCGTCCAGCCGGTAGTTGCCCAGGCGCGCGGCGGCGTCGCGCAGCGCCTGCATTTCGGCATGCGCCGACGGGTCATGCCGGCCTATTGGCTGATTGTAGCCGCGGCCGATGATCTCGCCGCCCTTCACCACCAGCGCCCCCACCGGCACCTCGCCTTCGGCCGATGCTTGCTCGGCCAGCGCTCTGGCCATGCCCATGTAACGCCGGCGTTCCTCCTCGCGCGGCGGCAGGGCTACCGGGGGATGGTCGGAGAGCCGCCGCAGTAGCGCCGCCTTGTCGGCGTCCTCAAGCTGTTGCCAGTGGATGCCGCGCGCCGCGGCTTCCAGCGCGAACAGCAAGCGGCGGGTCGCGGTGTGGCCGGCCGCTTTCAGCTGCAGAAAGGCGGTAACGGCGCCGCGGGCGAGCAGTTGCTGGCGGGTATGGATGTCCAGCTCGGCCAGCCAGGCGATGGCGGCGGGAGGCAGCGGGGGAGAGGTGAGCGTCACAGAGTCGGGCGGAGCGAGGGTTGCGGCAATACCGTCATTATCGCGTGTTTCCCGCCGTGCACCAAACCAGGGGGGATGGCGCCGGGGTTCGGCCCTGCGGAAACCATGCGGGGAAGGAGTTTTTATGCGTTTGCGGCGGATATTGGCATAAAGAAATCGCCGATGTTGACGATATGATTGGAAAATACCAGAAAGTCCGCCCATGTCCGTGATCTCATCTCCGCCAAGCGCCAGCATCTGGCGGCAAAGCCTTTTTCCGTCCGCGCTGTCCGGTGGCGCGAGCCAGCCTGCTTCCCCTGCCGCCAATGCCGAAACCGATGCGCAGAGTCCGCTGCAGCCCAAGCTGCCGGATCCGCGCAGCGAGCTGCAAAAATCGCTGAGCCAGGGTTTGCAGGACTATATGCAAAAGCTGAAAGTGGATCTGAACCGACCGGCGCAGCGCCAGAGCAGCGAGGCCGACGCCATGCAGAAAGCCGTGCTCAAGCAGCGGGTGGAGGGGCTGCGCCGGATGATGATGATGTCGCACGACAAGGGCAGCTTGCGCGCGCTGGCTTCCGAACTGGCCCGGCTGGCCAGGGAGTTGAAAGAGCTGGTGGCCAGCATGACCCAAAACGCGGCCGATAGCCAGATGGCGGTGAATGTCGGCGGCGAGCAGGCGGCAGGCGGCGCGGCGTCGCAGCAGGGCGGAGCGGAGAGCGCGGACGGCGCTGCGTCGGCGTCCGCCGGCGAGGCATCGTCGCCGGAAGCGGAAGGCGGAGCGGCGTCCGGGGCTGACGCGGCAGCGGCTTCGGAGGCTGGCGGCGCGGACGCGGCGGCGCAGCAAGCGGGCAACGGGCAGGGCGCGGGCGACAGCCAGGCCGGCGACGCGAGCGCGAAGGAAGCAAGCGGGAGCGGCCAGCCGGCGGGGGATAGCCAGGCGCAGGCAGCCGATCCGCGCGCCGCGCTGCACAGCATGCTGTCCAGCGGCAAGGGCAATCCGGTGGCGGGGGATCCGGATATTCAGCAAATGCAGCTGACGTTGAAGATGGTCAAGGAGTTCATCAAGCAGCAGGCGCAGCAGCTGAAGGACAAGCAAGACGTGCAAGATCAGGTGAAGGGCGCGGAAAAAGCGTTGGAAGACGTCGACAAGATTCTGAAGGGCGGGCCGGAAGCGGAAGCGGCGATGGGGGAGCAGATGAGCGCCAACATCGTAGATGCCGCAAGCAACATCAATGTGACCGCCTGAATTTCGAAAGCGGTGGATTTCAGCGCGCGAAGGCGCGCCGGACAAGCCGCCAGACTACCCATAGCCGGGCGCCGCCCTGCAGCCAGCGGCGCAGGCGCGGACTCGGCAATAGTTTGCCCAGCGTTTCCAGCGTCGAACCGAGCCAGCCTTCGCGCCACAGCGAGAAGCCTGAGCCGGCCAGCCGCATCGGCTGGAGCAGCCTTTCCTTCTCCAGCTTCAGTTTGATGCGCAGGGCTTCGCCCTTCATCACCAACAGCTGTTTCTTCAGTTCTCGGTCCTGCGGCGTCACGCGCGCTCCCCGCCAGGACCCAAGGCTGTCCAGTCTTTCCGGATTTCCTCAAGGGTGGTTGCGAATGGCGCGGATTGCCGGCGCATGCGTTGCCGCAGGCCCAGCAGAAGCGCGAGGCCGCCGCCGCACAGCAGCAGGGCAAGGCCGGCCATGATGGCCAGCCGCCATTCGGGCGGCGTCAGCGCCCACAGGGCGAGCACGGCGGCGATCAGGCCGCAGCCGAGCAGAACCAGGCCCAGCATGCCCTGCAGCAGATTGCCGACGATCTCGTCCTTCAGCTCCTGTGCTTCCAGCGTCAGCAGCTCGGCGCGGGTCAGGAACAGCGACGCCAAGCCGCCCGCGAACGAACGCAGGGTGCCGGGGCGGGGGGCTTGGGTGGGATCGGACATGGGGCTCAGCGGCGGGAAACCAGCATGCCCAGCAGGAAGGCGACGCCGGCGGCGATGCCGATGGATTTCCACGGATTGTCGTGGACATACTGATCGGTGGCCTTGGCGGCTTCCTTGGCCTTGCCGACCACGGCGACTTCGGCGTCGCGCAGCTTGGCCTTGGCGGTGCCCAGCTTGTCCGAGAGGCGCTTGCGCAGCTCCTTGGCTTGCTGGCTGCCGTCGTCGACGGTAGCGTTGATCAATTCCTCGGTGCTGCTCAGCACTTGGCGCACATCATCCAGCAATTGCTCTTTTTCCTTGGCGCTAGCGGCGGTGGACATGACTACCTCCTGGCGAATATTGAAAATAAAGCGATCCGGCGCGACTTGGCATGGCACGCCGCGCCGAAGTCCAAGCTAACAGGCCGGCGTGGCCGAGTCAAACTGCCGCGCGGACGGCCCGCTAATGTTGGTAGAGCGCTTCATCCAGCGAAGGTTCCTGCGGGCTTTGCGCCGCGCGGACGCAGAG
>NZ_JBUPWA010000001.1:1620613-1768070 GCF_055181315.1 Chromobacterium sp. Ag138 | reverse complement strand
GGATCCGGATATTCAGCAAATGCAGCTGACGTTGAAGATGGTCAAGGAGTTCATCAAGCAGCAGGCGCAGCAGCTGAAGGACAAGCAAGACGTGCAAGATCAGGTGAAGGGCGCGGAAAAAGCGTTGGAAGACGTCGACAAGATTCTGAAGGGCGGGCCGGAAGCGGAAGCGGCGATGGGGGAGCAGATGAGCGCCAACATCGTAGATGCCGCAAGCAACATCAATGTGACCGCCTGAATTTCGAAAGCGGTGGATTTCAGCGCGCGAAGGCGCGCCGGACAAGCCGCCAGACTACCCATAGCCGGGCGCCGCCCTGCAGCCAGCGGCGCAGGCGCGGACTCGGCAATAGTTTGCCCAGCGTTTCCAGCGTCGAACCGAGCCAGCCTTCGCGCCACAGCGAGAAGCCTGAGCCGGCCAGCCGCATCGGCTGGAGCAGCCTTTCCTTCTCCAGCTTCAGTTTGATGCGCAGGGCTTCGCCCTTCATCACCAACAGCTGTTTCTTCAGTTCTCGGTCCTGCGGCGTCACGCGCGCTCCCCGCCAGGACCCAAGGCTGTCCAGTCTTTCCGGATTTCCTCAAGGGTGGTTGCGAATGGCGCGGATTGCCGGCGCATGCGTTGCCGCAGGCCCAGCAGAAGCGCGAGGCCGCCGCCGCACAGCAGCAGGGCAAGGCCGGCCATGATGGCCAGCCGCCATTCGGGCGGCGTCAGCGCCCACAGGGCGAGCACGGCGGCGATCAGGCCGCAGCCGAGCAGAACCAGGCCCAGCATGCCCTGCAGCAGATTGCCGACGATCTCGTCCTTCAGCTCCTGTGCTTCCAGCGTCAGCAGCTCGGCGCGGGTCAGGAACAGCGACGCCAAGCCGCCCGCGAACGAACGCAGGGTGCCGGGGCGGGGGGCTTGGGTGGGATCGGACATGGGGCTCAGCGGCGGGAAACCAGCATGCCCAGCAGGAAGGCGACGCCGGCGGCGATGCCGATGGATTTCCACGGATTGTCGTGGACATACTGATCGGTGGCCTTGGCGGCTTCCTTGGCCTTGCCGACCACGGCGACTTCGGCGTCGCGCAGCTTGGCCTTGGCGGTGCCCAGCTTGTCCGAGAGGCGCTTGCGCAGCTCCTTGGCTTGCTGGCTGCCGTCGTCGACGGTAGCGTTGATCAATTCCTCGGTGCTGCTCAGCACTTGGCGCACATCATCCAGCAATTGCTCTTTTTCCTTGGCGCTAGCGGCGGTGGACATGACTACCTCCTGGCGAATATTGAAAATAAAGCGATCCGGCGCGACTTGGCATGGCACGCCGCGCCGAAGTCCAAGCTAACAGGCCGGCGTGGCCGAGTCAAACTGCCGCGCGGACGGCCCGCTAATGTTGGTAGAGCGCTTCATCCAGCGAAGGTTCCTGCGGGCTTTGCGCCGCGCGGACGCAGAGCATGCCGGTCAGCGCCATCAGCGCGCAGTAGAGCACGCAGATCCAGGGGCTCCAGGGCATGGCGGCGATCAGCAGCAGCGGCGTGACGCTGGCCCACGCAGAGTAGGCGACGTTGTAGGTGAACGAGATGCCGGACACGCGGACCTCGGCCGGGAACATGGCCACCATGATGGACGGTACCACGCCGACGATGCCGCAGCACAGGCCGGCGAAGGCGTAGGCGAGGCCCGGCCAGCCCCAGCCGGCGATCAGGTCGGCGTACAGCGCGGCGATGCCGACCGGCAGCAGCAGGCTGTACAGGATCAGGCTGCGGCGCTGGCCGATGCGGTCGCAGACATGGCCGGCGATCACGCAGCCGATGTTGAGGAAGACGATGCCCACGCTGCTGAGCGCGAACGCGCGGTCGGCGTGCATGCCGAAGCGCTGCTGCAGCAAGGTGGGCGTCACCACCACCAGCACCACCACCGCCGAGGTGAGCACGCAGGTCAGCACCGCCGCCGGCAGCAGGGCGTGTTTATGCCGGCGCAGCACGTCGACCAGCGGATAGGCGGCGCGCTCGTCCTGGCGCTCCCGCATCGCCAGGAACACAGGCGTCTCGCTCAGCCAGCGCCGCAGCCAGACGCCCAGCAAGCCGAACGGCCCGCCCAGTAGAAAGGGGATGCGCCAGCCGTAGTCCAGCATTTCCTGCGGCGTGAACGCCCGCGCCAGCAGCGTGGCGGTCAGCGCGCCCAACAGATAGCCGAAGGTCAGGCCGGCCTGCAGCACGCCCAGCGCGTAGCCGCGGCGGCCCCGCGGCGCGTGCTCGGCGACGAAGGACCATGCGCTGGGGACTTCTCCGCCCACCGCCGCGCCCTGCAAGACGCGCAGCGACAGCAGCAGCAGCGGAGCGAGGATGCCGATGTCGGTGTAGGTGGGCATCAGGCCGATCAGCAGGCAGGGGCCGGCCATCATCAGGATGGTGAGGCTGAACACGTGCTTGCGGCCAAGGCGGTCGGCGAAGTGGGCCATCAGGATGCCGCCCAGCGGCCGCGCCAGGTAACCGGTGGCGAAAATGCCGAAGGTTTGCAGCAGACGCAGCCACTCGGGCATGTCGGGCGGGAAGAACAGCTTGCTCAGCGTGGTGGCGAAGAAGGCGAAGATGATGAAATCGTAGATTTCCAGCGCGCCGCCCAGCGCGGCCAGGCCCAGGGTCTGGTAGTCGGCGCGGGTGAGCGGGGTGGATTGGGAGTCAGTCATGGGCAATCACGGAGTGCTGGGGCCGCCGCCATGGGACGGCCGCTGTAAAAGGCCCCGCGGGCACGCCGGCGCGCCGCAATGCTGCGGGCGCGCGGAACCGTGGGACGGGGCGATTGGTTGGCATGGACGCCAGTTTAGCGCGGGAATCGCATTCCGCGGGAATAATAATATTCTATTTGCATTGCCTGGCCGCGGGGGCTTCGCCATTCGCTTCGGCGGCGGGCAGCAGGCGCGCGGCCAGAAAATCGATGAATGCCCGTGACTTGGGCGGCAAATGGCGGTTGGCGGGCCAGACGGCGGAGAATTTTCCGGGTTCGGCCGCGCAATCCTCCAGCACCGGCCGCAAGCGGCCGTCGGCCAGCTCGCGGCGGACCGCGAAGTCCGGCAGCCAGGCGATGCCCAGGCCGTCGCTGGCGGCGGCGACCAGCGCTTCTATGCTGTTGCAGCTGAGAAAGGCGTTCGGCTGCGGCGGCGAGCCGGCCGGGACGCGCAGCGCCCATGGCTGCAATTGGCCGTTGTAGGGGAAGCGGTAGCGCAGGCAGGCATGGGCCTGCAAATCATCGGGCCGCTGCGGTTCGCCGCGGCGGCGGAAATAGTCGGGCGAGCCGACCAAGGCGAAGCGGAACGGCCCCAGCAGCCGCGCCTGCAGCCTGGAGTCGTCCAGTTCGCCGCTGCGCACCGCCACGTCGACGCCTTCTGCCACCAGATCCACCATGCGGTCGCTGAAGTCCAGTTCCAGCGTGATTTCCGGATAGCAGGCATGGAATTCAGGCAGCAACGGCGACAGCATGCGGTGTCCGATCAGCGGCAGGCTGACTTTCAGGCGGCCGCGCGGCGCGGCGGCGCTGTGCGCCAGTTCGGCCGAGGCTTCTTCCAGTTCCGCCAGGATGCGGCGGCTGCGTTCAAACAGCAGCAACCCTTCCTGGGTCAGGTGGATGCGGCGGGTGCTGCGGTGAAACAGCCGCGCCGCCAGTTTGTCCTCCAACCGGCTGACGCTCTTGCTGACGGCTGAGGCCGATATTCCCAAGCGTTCGCCGGCGGCGACGAAGCTGCCCAGCTCCGCCGCGCGGACAAAGGCCAGCAGACCGCTCAAGCTGTCCATGCCGTTCATGCTGCGGCTCCTTTGCTGATAAAATTTCATTAATCAGATGACATTGTGCCTGTTTTTCCATGCAATTGCGCTGCCTATCATTTGCCGTGTCAAAACCCGCGTTTGGCGATGGCCGCGCGCTGGATGAAAGGAGAGGCGAATGCAAAGGAAGCAAATGGAACGGCATGGCGGGAAATGGTCGGTGTTGGCGGCGGTTTGTCTGGCCGCGCTGGCGCTGCCGTGGAGCTTTGTCGGCGGCGCGGTGGCGACGCCGGCTATCGGGCGGGAACTGGGCGGCAGCCCGCAGGCGCTGGGGTGGGTGACCAGCGCCTTCATGCTGAGCTTCGGCAGTTGCCTGATGGCCGCCGGCGCGCTGGCCGACCAGCATGGCCGCAAACGTCTGTTCGGCGTCGGGATCGGCGGGTTCGCGGCGTCGTCGCTGGCCATCAGCCTGGTGCCGGACTTGTGGTGGCTGAATGGCTTGCGCGCCATGCAGGGGCTGGCCGCCGCCGCGGCGATGGCCGGCGGCTCGGCCGCGCTGGCGCAGGAGTACGAGGGGGAGGCGAGAGCGCGCGCCTTCAGCTTGCTGGGCACGACTTTCGGCCTGGGGCTGGCCTTTGGCCCGTTGCTGTCCGGCTGCCTGATCCAATGGCTGGGCTGGCGCGCCATCTTCGCCTGCGGCGCGGCGATCGGCGTGGCGGCCCTGTTGCTGGCGCTGCCGCGCATGCGCGAATCGCGAGATCCGGACGCCGCGGGTCTGGATTGGCCGGGCGCGGCCAGTTTCACCTCGATGCTGGCCTTGTTCACGACAGCGCTGCTGCAGGGGCCGCAGCAGGGATGGCGCAGTCTGTCGGTGCTGGCGCTGCTGGGAGGAGCTCTGGGCTTGCTGCTGGCCTTCATCTGGCTGGAGCGGCGGGCGGCGCGGCCGATGCTGGATCTGTCCTTGTTCCGCTACCCGGCCTTTGTCGGCGCGCAATGCCTGCCGCTGGCCACCAGCTATTGCTATGTCGCCTTGCTGGTGCTGCTGCCCTTGCGTTTCATCGGCATCGATGGGCGGGGAGAGGCTGACGCGGGACTGTGGATGCTGGCCCTGTCGGCGCCGATGCTGGCGATGCCGTCGCTGGCGGTCTGGCTGACGCGCTGGTTTTCCGCCGGCTTCGTTTCGGCAGGGGGCTTGCTGGCGGCTGCGCTGGGGCTGGCCGGCCTAAGCCAGGCGGAGGCCGGCTCGCCCGCCATGGCGCTGGCGCTGCTGTTGATCGGCAGCGGCAGCGGGCTGCCTTGGGGGTTGATGGACGGCTTGTCCGTCAGCGTGGTGCCCAAGGAGCGCGCCGGCATGGCCAGCGGCATCTTCAGCACCACCCGGGTGGCGGGCGAGGGCATGGCGCTGGCGGTCGTCAGCGCATTGATGGCCGGCCTCACCGGCAGGGCGCTGGACGGCGTTGGCCTGAGCGCGTCGACGGCCGCCGCGCAGCGGCTGGCCTCCGGCAATCTGGCCCAGGCTCACGCCCTGCTGCCGATGGCGGATATCGGCAAGCTGGCGCAAGCGTATGACTGGGCTTTCCAGCAATTGCTGTATCTATTGACCGCATTGACGCTGCTGTCGGCTTTGATGGTGTCGGCTTTGTTGAGGCGGGGGAGCGGAAAGGCGCGCTTGGCCTAGCGGAACGGGCAAGGAAAAACGTTACCCGAATCTCCCGCAAGCTCAGCGCACGATATCCGGAGCTTCCGAGCAGACTCTGTTGCGCCCGGCCTTCTTGGCCTGATACAGGGCCTCATCCGCCCGCTTCACCAGATCGTCCGCTGTTTCTCCCTTGCGCAGAACCGCAACGCCAAAGCTGCTGGTCTTGCTGCCAATCTCTGAGAAGGTGTGCGCTTGCACGCTGGCGCGCAAGTGTTCGGCCAGGCGCAAGGCCTGTTCCAGAGTGGTCTGAGGGCAGAGGATCAGGAATTCTTCTCCGCCCCAGCGGCCCACCGTGTCGGTCGGCCGCACCGTGCGGCTCAAGATGCCGGTGAATTCCTGAAGCAAGGCGTCTCCGACCAGATGCCCGCGGCTGTCGTTGACGGACTTGAACTTGTCGATGTCGGCCAGGATCACCGCCAGCGGGCGGCTGTCAGAGTCGGCCAGCGGCATGGCGCTCTTGAAAACCTCGTCCAGGCCCCGGCGGTTGGCTGTGCCGGTCAGCTTGTCGGTTAAGGCCTGCCGGGCCAGCTGCTGGTGGGCTTCGAGCAGCTCGGCCGTTCGCTGCGCGACCTCCTGGCTCAGAATCTCGTTGTGGCGAACCTGGAATTCGTGCGCCTTTTGGAGTCGGCCATAGGCATCGTTGAGCCTGTCGACCAGCACGCTCAGTTCATCGCGCGGTCCTTGCGGGCCCCGGCGCAGCACAAAGGGCGTGAAACGCTTCCCTGGCTCGAACGACTGGGCGAACTCCGCCATCTGCGTCAAATGCCGCGTGATCATCCATGAAATCAGCAAGAGGATGCTGATCGAAGTCACCAGCGACTTGCCGCTTTGCGTCGCCAGCACGATGCCAATGCGATCAAGGGTGCGGCGATAGAGCGTGTGCAGGTTGGGCGCAATGTAGATCTTGCCAACGACCACCCCATTGCGCCGCAAGACGTACTCGAAGCGCCTTCCCGCGCCAGCATCAAGCTGCCCGGTTGTCAGCATGGCCGACTGGCTGGGACCGTAGTGGATCGTGGCGCCGGCGACCCAGGGTGAATGACCGATGCCATCGAGCTGCACCTGCATGCCGGCGACGTTGAAGTTCCAGGCCGCATCGGCAATGCCAGGCAACTGGCTCTGCTCGATGTAGCGCATGCCCTGCTCGAGTTCGGACACATCGCGTCGGTAGTCGAAGAACAACTGCACCGAGGTCGCGATCAGCGCGGCCGTCGTGCTGATGCAGAGGATCCAGACCAGCATGCGCCGCGCCAGTCCACGCGGCGCGAGGAAAATCAACAGGAAGTTGCGCAATCGGGCGCTATCCCTGGCCTGGGGCTTTGCATCCATGCTTACTTCGCCTGCCTGCGGAACGGTGAATAGCGGGCGTAGACTGCTTCGTAGCGGTTGGCGGCTTCCGGATCAAGCAAGCGGGCTTCCGCGTCGATCCACGGTGGGCGCCTGCCAGCCTTGGCGACGACCTCATTGACACGCTTGACGATTTTTCGTCCCCACGCTCCCTTGGTGCAAGCGGCATACCCGACCGTGTATTCAGGGTGGCCGGCGATGGGGAGGTAAATAAATTTGACCGACGGCGGCAATTTCAGGTGCCTGGCGAACCAATAGACCTCGTCCGGATAGGCGATGATGTAGTCTACCCATCCGCTGGCCAGCTGGTTGAAAGGCGCCACGTCGTCGGCACTCGTCTGAAGGATGTTCTTTTGCCCGGCTGTCCTCGTGAAAGCGGACAGAACGACGGGCGGGTAGCCCCGCATCTCTTGTCGGACGGTGGTCAGCGATAGGTCTTGCATCAGCCGGGCGATGTCCATGGCGCCGTCGGCATTGCGGTAGGCCGTCAGACGGGCCGCCCGGTCGGAGCGCGCGACGATGTAATACGGCAGCACGAATTCGACCGGATTGCTGAATTCCATATACGCTTCGCGCTCGGTCGTCTTGAGCAGGCTGGGCTGGCAAACGTGCTCTCCCTGCTTCATCAGGCCGGAGACGCGCGCCAAGCTGGCGCGCTCGATGACGTTGTGGTACTCGGGCGTGCGCTCAATGAAATATCGCAGAAACACGTCAGCGTATCCTTGGCCCTTGTCGGGGCCGTCGATAATGGTGACCGGTGGATTGCCCGGCATTTGCCATCTGATGGTGTTGTCGTCGGCCCGAGCGTTGGCGCTCATCATCAGATGGCACAGCGCCATTCCTGCGCCAACGAGCGTCCAGGAAGAGGCGGTCTTCATCTTCCCGACGGTGGCTTGCAACATTTCCGTATCCCTTTCAATACACTAGCGATCGAGCCTGTGGTTCCTGGCCGGCTCGATGAGTTTCAGCAAATTCGGGCAGTGTCCCAGCTGCGTTGGCGCATCGCTGATCGCCCCGCCGCGAGCGACGCACTGGCCGGGCGGGAGCGGGGTTTTCTGTTCGACAAAGCGGACAAGCAGATCGAAGGCATGCTGCGCGTGCGGCTCGATCAACTCAAGCTGAGGGAAGAGGGTGGCGTAGCGCTCGACGTGATTGCCGTTCTGGATTTCGTAGAGCCGATAGGATTGGGCATGCGCGCCGCCTGCCGCGGCGACCTGCCGCGCATAGGCTCGCGCATGGTGATCGATGGGCAGCAACGCATCCATGGTGCCGGCGACCGTGATCAGCGGACGCTTGATCTTGCCGTCGGTGGCGATGGCCGCCACATTGTTTCCGACCGCAGAGGCGGACAGCCGCGCCAAGTAGTTGTAGCGGCCTAGCTCGGAGCCATAGGTGTTGTAGCTAGGGTCCAAGCGTTTTTGCCATTGGCACTGCGTGGGCTTCCAAAATGAGTCAGCGTGCATGCCCCATAGCGAGGCCGGGCCGTTTGCTGTGTCGGCGACGAGATCGGGCGGATAGCCGGCCGCCATGATGTTCAACGCGGCGGTGCTCGTCGGGGAGAAGTCGGAGGCGAGATAGTCGGGGTAGTTGAGGATCGCCGGGGGCAGGTCAGTCAACAGGTTCGGCCCGCGGGGATCGACGAAAGTGCCTGCCCACTCCACGCCGCCGTCGAAGTATTCCGGCGCGGTTTCGATCGCGCGGCGCACCTGATAGCCGCCGTTCGACGCGCCGACCGCATAGGTATAGCGCGGCTTGCGGCCATACTGCGCCTCTAC
Organism: Chromobacterium sp. Ag138; assembly: GCF_055181315.1. NCBI lineage: Bacteria > Pseudomonadati > Pseudomonadota > Betaproteobacteria > Neisseriales > Chromobacteriaceae > Chromobacterium > Chromobacterium sp. Ag138. The sequence goes on along the minus strand of NZ_JBUPWA010000001.1, from coordinate 1,759,518 downwards.
GCCGCGGCGCGCCAGGTCAGAGGCCATCACCATGAAGTCGCGCCAGCGGGTGAACTCCTGGCCAGGATCGTCATCGTAGTAATGGACATAGCTCGGCTTATCCAGAGTCCCGGTTCGGCAGGCCAGCCGATCCTCCGCCGTGCTCGCGTACGCGCTGAGCGCGCCCTTGTTTTGCGACGCATAGGCATAGCCCTGCTGCAGCACGTAATCGCTCCAGACGAAGTCGCCGTTGAATTCGCTGCGGGCGCCGGAAGCGCCGGCCACGACAAGGCGGCCGTTCCAGTCCTTGGGCAGCCGCAGCAGGAAGCGCGCCTGCCCCAGCGGATCCTTGGCGAAGCGGGCCTGAATCTGCAAGCCGGGGACCATCTTTTTGATGGGCGGTCTGTGGGCGGGATCTGCCACGAGTATGTCGCGGTCGGCCTGCGGCATGAACGCCAAATGAGGCAGGCCGGGCAGCGAGTCGTTGGCCGGCGTGGTGTTGGGATTGCGGGTCGTCAGATCGGGGCTTTCGACGCAACTGGCGTCGGCGAGTTGCGAGTCCAATTTGCGGAGCAGGCGTTCGCAGGCGCTCTGTTCACCGGCAGTGGCCGCGCCAGCGAGCAGCAGCAGGGCAAGGGCGGCGGCTGTCGATTTCCACATGACTCGTTTCCTTGGTTTGATGTTTTTGTAGCCAGCTCAGCGGTAATCGCCCGGCAACCCAACGGTTACGTGATGCCATTGGTGATGCAGAATAACTGAATCGTTTGTCCTTTCCTAGACACCTCGAGAGCCTTGCGCCAGGTCCAGCAAGGAGGCGTCATGAGCAAGCCGCAGCCCACCCTGGACTCAAGCGTGTCTAGAGAAGCGGGGGCGACTCGGATGTCGCCAAACGGAAAAGCAAAAAAGCCCGCAATCATGCGGGCTTGTGTGTGTTTTGGCGCCTGTCGGCGCCAGGCCTCAGATCATTCCCACTCAATGGTCGCCGGCGGCTTGCCGCTGACGTCGTAGACCACGCGGTTGATGCCCTTCACCTCATTGATGATGCGGTTGGACGCGCGGCCCAGCAGGCTGTACGGCAGCTCGGCCCAGTGCGCGGTCATGAAGTCGCTGGTCACCACGGCGCGCAATGCGACGACATAGTCGTAAGTGCGGCCGTCGCCCATCACGCCGACGGACTTCACTGGCAGGAACACGGCGAAGGCCTGGCTGGTCAGCTCGTACCAGTTCTTGCCGGTCTTCTCGTCCACGGTATTGCGCAGCTCTTCGATGAAGATGGCGTCGGCCTGGCGCAGCAGGTCGGCGTACTCCTTCTTCACTTCGCCGAGGATGCGCACGCCCAGGCCCGGGCCCGGGAACGGGTGGCGGTAGACCATGTCGTGGGGCAGGCCGAGCGCCACGCCCAGCTGGCGCACTTCGTCCTTGAACAGCTCGCGCAGCGGCTCCAAGAGCTTCAGGTTCATGTCTTCCGGCAGGCCGCCCACATTGTGGTGGCTCTTGATGGTGTGCGCTTTCTTGGTCTTGGCGCCGGCCGATTCGATCACGTCCGGATAGATGGTGCCCTGGGCCAGCCACTTGGCGTTGGTCAGCTTGCCGGATTCGCGGTCGAAGACTTCGATGAATTCCGCGCCGATGATCTTGCGCTTCTTCTCCGGGTCGGACTCGCCTGCCAGCTTGGCCATGAAGTCGGCTTCGGCCTGCACGTGGACCACCTTGACGCCCAGGTTCTGGGCGAACATTTCCATCACCATCTTGCCTTCGTTCAGGCGCAAGAGGCCGTGGTCGACGAAGACGCAGGTGAGTTGATCGCCGATGGCGCGGTGGATCAGCGCGGCGGCTACCGAGGAGTCGACGCCGCCGGACAGGCCGAGGATGACTTCTTCGTCGCCGACTTGCTCGCGGATCTTCTTCACCGCTTCGTCGATGTAGTTGGGCATGGTCCAGCTGGGCTTGCAGCCGGCCACGTGCAGCACGAAGCGGTGGATCATCTCGGTGCCGCGCTTGGTATGGGTCACTTCCGGGTGGAATTGCACGCCGTAGAAGCCGCGGGCTTCGTCAGCCATCGCCGCGTACGGGCAGGACGGGGTTTCGGCGATCACTTGGAAGCCGGCCGGCAGCGCGGTCACCTTGTCGCCGTGGCTCATCCATACGTCGAGGAAGCCGTTGCCGGCGTCGTCGATCTGATCCTGCAGGCCTTCCAGCAGCTTGGAGTGGTGGCGCGCCTTGATCTGGGCGTAGCCGAACTCGCGTTTGTCGCCGCTTTCCACCTTGCCGCCCAGGGTCTGGGCCATGAACTGCATGCCGTAGCAGATGCCCAGCACCGGCACGCCCAGCTCGAACAGCTTGGGATCGGCCTGGTAGTCTGACTCGTACACCGAGTTGGGGCCGCCGGACAGGATGATGGCCTTGGGCGCGAAGGCCTTGATCTCTTCGATGGGCATGTCGAAAGAATGAAGCTCACAGTAAACGTGAGCTTCGCGTACGCGGCGGGCGATCAACTGGGTGACCTGGGAGCCGAAGTCGAGAATGAGGATCTTGTCCATGCCTATCCTTGAAAAGTAATGCAGGCCGTTAAGGCCATTATCGTCAATGCTGAAAATTATTCTGTGGTTTCGGGGTGCTCAGTCTTCGCTGGGCGGCAGCCGGCGCGGCGGCTCCGAGCGCTCCGGCACGCGATCGCTGCGCGCGATCAGCAGCAGCGCGCCCATCAGCACCATGCCCAGCGCCACGAAGTGGGTGGCGCGCAGGCCGAGCTGGTCTATCGCGTAGACGCTGGCGCCGGCGTAGGCCAGCATCGGGCTGGTGACCAGCGTCGATTTGTTGAAGCCGTCCAGCGCGAATAGCAACACGCCCGCGGCGAACAGCAGTAGGGCGAGCAGGGTGGAGGTGTTGGGCAGCAGGGCGGTGCTTTTCAGGAACCAGACGCTGCCCAGGCAGATCAGGGCGATGGGAAGGGCCGCGCCGCGCTTCATGCCGCGCCCCGCTGGTTCTTCATCACGCGCTGTTTTTCGCGCTGCCATTCGCGGTCTTTCTCGGTGTCGCGCTTGTCGTGCAGCTTCTTGCCCTTGGCCAGGCCGACCTCGGCCTTCACATTGCCCTTGGCGTAGTGAAGGTCCAGCGCCATCATGGTGTAGCCGGCGCGTTCCACCTTGCCGATGAAGCGGTTGATCTGCTCCTGCGACATCAGCAGCTTGCGCGGACGCACCGGGTCCGGGTTGACGTGGGTGGAGGCGGACTGCAGCGGAGTGATGTGGCAGCCGATCAGCCAGAAGGCGCCGTTTTTCCAGTCGACGTAGCTTTCCTTCAACTGGACGCGGCCGGCGCGGATGGCCTTGACTTCCCACCCTTCCAGCACAAGCCCGGCCTCGAGTTTTTCCTCGATGAAGTAGTCGTGGAAAGCCTTGCGGTTCTGGATGATGCTCATGTGTGGCGGGTTCCTTTGAATCCGGCATTGTATCAGAAGCCGGGCCGCAACCAAAATCGTGTCTTTTCAGTGGCTTGATGTGAAAGGACTTGGTTGCGGGCGCGCCGTGAAGCCGGAATGGGCGGCAATAGGCGCTTTTTGCTAGAATTGCGGCTTGATTGTCAGTTTCGAGACCCCGGCCGCGCCGGGTTTTTGCCGATGCAGCTTGTCGAAAAGAGCGTCCTGGTGGCGCATACGCCAGCGCAGATGTTTGCGCTGGTGGACGATATCGAACATTACAGCCGCTTCCTGCCCTGGTGCGGCAAGGCGGAGGTGTTGTCGCGCGACGGGGGGCAGGTGGTGGCCAGCCTGCATATCGATTACCTGAAGGTGCGGCAGCACTTCACCACCCGCAACCACAACGTGGAAAACGAATCGATCCGGATGGAATTGGTGGAAGGGCCGTTCGAGTTGCTGGAGGGGCTGTGGCATTTCAAGCCGCTGGGCGATTTCGGCTGCAAGATCGAATTCAGCCTGCGTTACCAATTCTCCAGCCGCATTCTGGAAAAACTGATCGGGCCGGTGTTCGGCCATATCTCTGGCTCGCTGGTGGATGCCTTCATCAAGGAAGCGGACAGGAAGTACGGGGATGACTGAGCGTTTGAGGGTGGAAGTGGCTTATGCCCGGCCGGATCGGCAGTGGCTGGTCGAGGTGAGCCTGCCTGCCGGAGCGGCGGCGGCGGATGCGGTGCGCGCATCCGGCATTCTGGCATCCTGCCCGGAGCTGGATGAGGCGGCATTGAAGCTGGGGGTGTTCGGCAAGGCGGTCAAGTCCGACGCGGTGCTGCGCGATCGTGACCGGGTGGAGATCTATCGTCCGCTGCTGGCCGATCCCAAGGAGGTGCGCAGACAGCGCGCCGAGGCGGGCAAGAGGATGAAAAAAGGCGGTTGAGCCTGAAGGATGGAAACAAAAAAGGATGGCCCGGAAGCCATCCTTTTTTTATTGCGGAAACGCCGTCTCAGCCGGGCATGTCTTCGGCCGAACAGACGCGGTTCTTGCCGTTGATCTTGGCCTGGTACATCGCGTGGTCGGCGCGCTCCAGCACGTCGGCCTCCTGCTCGCCGAGGTGCCAGCGCGCGACGCCGGCGCTGAAGGTGATCAACAGCTTGTCGTTGTTGGCCAGGAAGAAGGTTTTGGTCAGCTCGCGCTGCAGCCGTTGCACGGCCTGCACCGCTTCGGTTTCCGGCGTGTCCGGCATCAGGATCACGAACTCCTCGCCGCCGAAGCGGGCGACGATGTCGGCCGGGCGCAGGGTGAGCTTGATGGTGTCCACCAGATATTTCAGCGCGTCGTCGCCGGCCAGGTGGCCGTAGCGGTCGTTCAACTGCTTGAAGTTGTCGACGTCGATCAGCGCGACCGACAGCGGCGCGGCGGTGCGCTCGGCGCGGCCGATCTCGCGCTGGAAGTATTCCGCCAGGCCGCGGCGGTTGTAGGCGCCGGTCAGCTGGTCTTCCTTCACCTTGGCGCTGGCGGCCTCCAGCGCGGTTTCCAATTCTCTGATGCGGCGTTCGGCCGCCTCCACCTGCTCTTTGGCGGAAACCAGCTCGTCGCGGGAGCGGGTCAGGTCCAGCTGCATGATGGAGGTGTCTTCCATCAGCGAGCCTATGATGCCGCTCAACTCGTCGACGCCGGGCATCTGCTTCAGCTTTTCGCTGTGCGCCTGGATCTTGCCGTGGAATTCGTCGGTGCTGTCGGTCATCATCGCCAGCCGGCTGACGAAACGGTCCAGCAGCGCGCGCAGCGAGCTGGCGGCTTCGTCCAGCGAGGTCTTCAGCATGCCTTGCTTGCGGATCACCTCTTTCAAGCTGGTTTCCAGCTGGTAGATCTGCTGCATGGACAGCGGTTCGTGAGACAGGATTTCCTGCAGCGAGCTGACCTGGCCGAGCAGGTACTCGTCGGAGCGGTTCAGCTCGGCGACATTGTCCAGCATCAGCTTGAGCAGATTGGCGAGGCCGGTGGCCAGGCGTCCCTCCTGCTGGGATTGCAGCTCCAGCTTGATCATGAACGCCCTGAGCTTGGGCATGAACACGTTCAGGCTGGCATCGTCGGCGATGCCGTCCAGCTCCTGTAGCAGCGTTTCCAGGCCGTCCACCAGATCGGGGTAGTCGGCCAGGCGCGGCTCCAGGCCATGCTTGAGCGCGAAGGACAGCGTGCGCTGCCATGCCTGCCAGCTGCTTGCCGTCTCGGCGGACTGCTGGTCGTCGGCGTCCAGCGCGGGCAGAGGATCGGGAGGGGGGAGGGTGCGGCTGGATGGCGCGGCGTTCCAGTTTTGCAGCAGGGCGACCAGCTTCTGGTTGAGCTCTTCGGGCTGGTTGCCGTAATTGATCAGCACCCGCTCCAGCGTGCTTTGCTTGTGGTGCTGGGGGAGGTCGGGCTGGCGCAGATCCCAGCTCTTGACCAGGGTCTGGATCAGTTGGCCCCAGCTTTGCGTCAGTTGCTGGGCCGAGAAAATGCCGCGCAGGAAGTCGATGATCAGCTGGGGGGCTTGCTCCCAGCGGTTTTCATCCAGCACCTGGCGCAAGCGGGTCATGGTGACCTTGGCCTGGACATTGTCTTGGGGCAGCGTTTCCAGGGCCCGCAACAGCAGCACAGCCAGTTTGTTGTCGCGCCCGATGGGGGTTTGCGTCAACTCATGGTAGACCCGCTCGAAGTTTTCAGGTGTCGGAAGCAGCTTGCGCATGGATAGCTGCTTCAGGGTTTCTCTTGCCACTTCGATGGGATTCTGTGTCGTCATTGCCCAAACCTTGGTGCTTTTAAGGCGGCCTGCCATCATCGGTCGTCAGTGGGTGGGTGTGCGTTATCGACGGTTCGCCGCAGAGGAGGACTTGCTGGGATCCAGCAACTGGAAAAACACCTCGCCGTTGCGAATCATGCCAAGTTCGTTCCTAGCTCTTTCTTCGATCGCGTCACTGCCTTGTTTCAGATCGCGCACTTCTGCGTCCAGGGCGGCGTTGCGGGCGACCAGCTTTTGGGTGGTCGCCCGCTGTTCTTGCAGCTGCTTGTCCAGCTGCCAGACCCTGAGCCAACTGCCCTTGCCGAACCAGAGTGGCCATTGCAGGGCGAGGATCACGGTTACCAGGGTCACGGTCAGCCAGCGCATGCAATTACTTCAAATGGTAGAAAGCGGCACGGCCGGGGTAGTGGGCGGCGTCGCCCAGTTCTTCCTCGATGCGCAGCAGTTGGTTGTACTTGGCCATGCGGTCCGAGCGCGACAGCGAGCCGGTCTTGATCTGCATGCAGTTGGTGGCGACTGCGAGGTCGGCAATGGTGCTGTCCTCGGTTTCGCCGGAGCGGTGGCTCATAACGCAGGTATAGCGGGAACGTTTGGCCAGATCAACTGCTTTCAGGGTTTCCGACAGCGTGCCGATCTGGTTGACCTTCACCAGCAGCGAGTTGGCTACGCCCTTGGCGATGCCGTCTGCCAGGATTTTGGGGTTGGTGACGAATACGTCGTCGCCGACGATCTGCACCTTCTGGCCCAGGCGTTCGGTCAGCAGCTTCCAGCCTGCCCAGTCCTGTTCCGCCATGCCGTCCTCGATCGAGATGATCGGGTACTTGTCGGCCAGGTTTTCCAGGTAGTCGGCGAACTCTTCCGAGCTCAGCGACAGCTTTTCCGCGGTCAGGTGGTACTTGCCGTCGCGGAAGAATTCCGAAGCGGCGCAGTCCAGCGCGATCATCACGTCCTGGCCGGCCACGTAGCCCGCCGCGTCCACGGCTTCCAGGATCAGCTTGATCGCGTCTTCATGGCTTTCCAGGTTGGGCGCGAAGCCGCCTTCGTCGCCGACGGTGGTGGCGTAGCCATGGCGGTCGCAAATCTTCTTCAGGTGATGGAAGATCTCGGCGCCCATGCGCAGCGCTTCGCGGAAGGTTTGCGCGCCGACCGGAATGATCATGAATTCCTGGATGTCCAGGGTATTGTTGGCGTGTTCGCCGCCGTTGATGACGTTCATCATCGGCACCGGCAGCGCCATCGGGCCGGCGCCGCCCAGGTAGCGGTACAGCGGCAGGCCGGCGTCTTCGGCGGCGGCGCGGGCCACGGCCATCGAGACGGCCAGCATGGCGTTGGCGCCGAGGCGGGATTTGGTCTCGGTGCCGTCGAGTTCGATCAGGGTTTTGTCGATGAAGGTCTGGTCGGAGGCATCCAGGCCGATGATGGCTTCGCAAATCTCGGTGTTGATGTTGTCAACGGCCTTCAGCACGCCTTTGCCCAGATAGCGGCTCTTGTCGCCATCGCGCAGTTCCAGGGCTTCCCGGGTGCCGGTGGAGGCGCCGGACGGCACCGCCGCGCGGCCCATGACGCCGGATTCCAGCAGCACGTCCGCTTCCACGGTCGGATTGCCGCGGGAGTCCAGGATTTCGCGAGCTACCACGTCAACGATCGAACTCATTGTCTTTCCCTTCATAGCTTTCAGTTGAACTTGCAGAGGGCGGCCCGCCCGAAGGATCGGGCGGACATTACCAGCTGTGTATTACAGCGAGCGCTCAGCTTGGGATTGTGCCGCCCACGCTCGTCCGGCGCATTGAGCGTGGTCAGCAACTGCCAATCAGCCGGCTTGCTTGTCGGCCTGGTGCGCCAGCGCGGCCTTCACGTAGGCGATGAACAGCGGGTGGCCGTCACGCGGAGTGGAGGTGAATTCCGGGTGGAACTGACAGGCGAAGAACCAGCGGTGATTGGACAGCTCGATGGTCTCGACCAGCTTCTCGTGGCCGGCGGAGCGGCCGCTGATGGTCAGGCCGGCCTGCTCCAGGCGCTGGATGTAGTAGTTGTTGACCTCGTAGCGGTGGCGGTGGCGCTCGGTGATTTCAGCGCTGCCGTACACGCGCGCGGCCAGCGAGCCGGGAACCAGGTCGCATTGCTGGCCGCCCAGGCGCATGGTGCCGCCCATGTTGGAGTTCTCGTCGCGTTTTTCGATCTTGCCGTCGTGGTTCACCCACTCGTCGATCAGCGCCACCACCGGGAAGTTGGTGTCGAGGTCGAATTCGGTGGAGTTGGCGCCGGCCATGCCCGCCACGTCGCGGGCGTATTCGATCAGCGCGATCTGCATGCCCAGGCAGATGCCGAGGTAGGGAATGTCGTTCTCGCGGGCGAATTTCACCGCCTTGATCTTGCCTTCCACGCCGCGCTTGCCGAAGCCGCCTGGCACCAGGATGGCGTCCATGTCGCGCAGCGATTCGGCGCCGTCGCGCTCGATCTCTTCAGAGTCGACGTAGATGATGTCGACCTTGGTGCGGGTGTGGATGCCGGCGTGCTTCAGCGCTTCGGTCAGCGACTTGTACGACTCGGTCAGGTCGACATACTTGCCCACCATCGCGATCTTGATCGCGTGGTCAGGCTTTTCGATCGCGTCGATGATGTCGTTCCAGGCCGACAGGTCGGCCTTGGGCAGGTCCAGTTGCAGCTGTTCGGCGATGATGTCGTCGATGCCCTGGGCGTGCAGCATGGCCGGCACTTTGTAGATGGAGTCGGAATCGTAGCAGCCGATCACCGCGTTCTCTTCCACATTGCAGAACAACGCGATCTTGCGCTTTTCGTCTTCCGGCAGCTCGCGGTCCATCCGGCACAGCAGGATGTCCGGCTGGATGCCGATCTCGCGCAGCTCCTTCACCGAGTGCTGGGTCGGCTTGGTCTTGATTTCGCCGGCGGTGGCGATGTAGGGCACGTAGGACAGGTGCACGTACAGCGTGTTCTTGCGGCCGTGGTTGGAGCGCATCTGGCGGATGGCTTCCAGGAAGGGCAACGATTCGATGTCGCCCACTGTGCCGCCGATTTCGACGATGGCGACGTCGGCGTCGGCCGCGCCTTCGCCCATCTTCAGCTTGATTTCGTCGGTGATGTGCGGGATCACTTGGACGGTGCCGCCCAGGTAATCGCCGCGGCGTTCCTTGGTGATGACCGATTCGTACACCTGGCCGGTGGTGAAGTTGTTGCTCTTCTTCATCTTGGCGTGGATGAAGCGCTCGTAGTGGCCCAGGTCCAGGTCGGTTTCCGCGCCGTCTTCGGTGACGAACACCTCGCCGTGCTGGAAGGGGCTCATGGTGCCCGGGTCGACGTTGATGTAGGGGTCGAGCTTCAGCATGGTGACTCTCAGCCCGCGGGATTCGAGGATCGCGGCGATGGACGCAGCGGCAATGCCCTTGCCCAGGGAGGACACCACGCCACCGGTTACGAAGATGTACTTGGTCATGAGATTACGGCTCTGTGGGAATCCGGGATTTTACCCTGAAATCGAACGAAGTTGAATCACTTGCTGCATCTTGTTGCTGACTCTTGGTCGGCGCAGAATGCAACACTCACTATAGACACCCGGCGATAAAGCTCGCATGGCTGTGGCGAATCCGTTACAATGCCCGCCGACTGTTTCATTATGAGAGAGCGCCCGTCAACGCGTCGGGTGCTCGTTCCGCTTGAATTACTGGCTTTTTATATGTTATAAAGCCAGCTTTTACCGGTTTTGGGAGTTTAACCATGGCGCGTGTTTGCAAAGTCACCGGCAAGCGTCCGATGACCGGGAACAACGTTTCCCACGCCAACAACAAGACTAAACGTCGTTTCCTGCCGAACCTGCAATATCGCAAGTTCTGGGTGGAAAGCGAAAACCGCTGGGTGCGCCTGCGCGTATCCAACGCTGCACTGCGTACCATCGACAAGGTGGGCATTGATGTAGTGCTGGCTGATCTGCGCGCTCGCGGCGAGATCTAAGCGGTCAACCAGATAAAGCACTGAGGTATACATCATGCGCGATAAGATCAAGCTGGAATCCACTGCTGGTACCGGCCACTTCTACACCACCACCAAGAACAAGCGCACCATGCCGGAAAAAATGGAGATCAAGAAGTTTGATCCCGTTGCCCGCAAGCACGTTCTGTACAAAGAAACCAAGCTGAAATAAGCTGGTTTTGGGTTGGTAAAGAGCCCTTCTCTGGTGCACGGAGAAGGGTTTTTTGTTTGTCCCGCCGGCGGCTTTGCCGGCAGTGCGCGAAAAAAGCCAGTCATGCGACTGGCTTTTTTCATTGGGTTTCCGGTTTTGTCAGGATTCGGCCTGGCGGAAGATTTTCCTCGCCAGCAGCAGATCCTGCCAGGCTTTGGCCTTGTCCGGCTGGTTGCGGAGCAGGTAGGCGGGATGATAGCTGACCACCAGCGGCACGCCCTGGTAGCGATGCACCTTGCCGCGCAGCCGGCCGATGGAGTCCTCGGTTTCCAGCAGCGTCTGGGCGGCGAAGCGGCCCAGCGCGATGATCAGCGTCGGCTGAATATGGCGGATCTGTTGCAGCAGGTAGCCGTTGCAGGCGGCGATTTCGTCCGGGGCCGGATTGCGGTTGCCCGGCGGGCGGCACTTGAGCACGTTGGCGATATAGACGTCCTGGTCTCGCTCCAGTCCCGCGGCGGACAGCATATTGTCCAGCAGCTGGCCGGCGCGGCCGACGAAGGGTTGGCCTTGCCGGTCTTCGTTTTCGCCCGGCGCCTCGCCTATCAGCATCCAGCGCGCTTGGGGATTGCCGCGGCCGAACACCGTCTGGGTGCGGGTTTCGCACAGGCGGCAGTCCTGGCAGTCGGCCACCTTGCGTTGCAGCAGGGGCCAGTCTACCGGCGCGAGTTCGGCGCGAACCTCGGCGCGCAGCGGCTCGGTGGTAGGCGTCGGTTCGACGAAGTCCGGGATGATGGGGGCCGGCTCGGGCGCCTGCGCGGCGATCGGCGGCGGCGCGGTCGGCTCCGCTCCGCGGGCGGCAAGGGATTCGGCTGGCGGCGCTGCCATGGCCATGGCGGGCGGCTCAGTTTGTGCGGCGTCTGTTTGCCGCGACTGGCGCAGCAGCTGCGCCGGGTGTTGCTCGAACCACCCGGCGCGGGGCTGCCAGGCAGGTCCCAGGCCCATTTCCTGTCGCTGCAGGCTGGCGCGGCTCATAGCGACGCCTCCATCAGGATCGCGTGCTCGCGGCCGCCGCTGACGGGATAGTAGTTCTTGCGCAGCCCGCACTGGCGGAAGCCGCAGCGCTGGTAGAGCTTGCGGGCCGGCGCATTGCTTTCCCGCACTTCCAGAAACAGTCTGTGGCAGCAGTCGTCGCGCAGGTTCTGCAGCATGGACTGCATCAGTTGCAGCCCGAAGCCTTGGCTCTGGTGCGCTTTGGCGATGACGATATTGAGAATTTCCGCCTCGTCCAGCACGCGCATGATCAGTGCGAAGCCCATCAGCGAGCCGTCATTGCCAAACAGGCCATAGCAGGGGTAGCCGGCGGCCAGGCTGTCACGGTACTGCCCGACGCGCCAGGGGTGTTGCGTCGCCTGCTGTTCCAGATCGGCCAGTTGCTGCGGATCGGAGGGGTGGAAGAGGCGGACCGAGCTCATCGGCTGCGCGCCTGCTGTTGTTCGATCGAGGTCAGCGCCACCTTGTTGCGCACGTAGAGCAGCTCGGCCTCGCGCGGATGGCGCGCGGGATAGCGGCCGCTTTCCGCCAGCCGGATATAAGCGGCGGCATGGGGGCGGGCATGGGGCGACAGCGGCAGGCGCTCCCGGGCATCCGCCAGCAGTTGGGGATAGCTGTCGAAACCATCGCCGGCGAGCATGGAGACGCCTTCGGGCAGCGACACGTCTTCCGGCGAGACCACGGCGATCGGGCTGAGCCGTTGCCAGTCGGGTCCGACGCGGTACAGCGCGCTGTAGACCTGCTGCATGCGGGCGTCGAAACAGACCTGCACCAGCCCTTCGCCAGCCTGCCAGGCCAGGTTGTCCAGCGTGGGGACGGCGGTGACGGGCAGGTCGGCGGAGTAGGCTAGCCCCTGGGCGATGCCGCAGGCGATGCGCAGGCCGGTGAACGACCCCGGACCCTGGCCGAATACGATGCCGTCCAGCGCGTTCAGCGAGACGCCCGCCTCGGCGAGCAGCCGCGACACTTCCGGCAGCGTGCGCTCGGCGTGCTTCTGCTCCACGCATTGGTGGAAAACGAGCGTGTCGTCGCCGTGGCTAAGCGCGAGCGACAGGTAGGTGGTGGACGTATCCAGGGCTAACAGTTTCATTGGGCGTGATGCGACCTTGCAAGGCAGGGAATTATAAGCCCAGTTCCTCTACCCAGGCGAGCGCGGAGATATGCGCCTGGTTCAGCTGTTCGGTGGACAGGCCCAATTGGTCGCACAATTGCGGCACGCCGTCCATTTCCCCATCCTCGCAGGCGCGGGCCAGCTTCAGGTAAAGGCTGATCGCGCCGCGCTCATGCAGCAGGGCATCCATGACCTGAGGCGGGAGCTGCAGGTGCTCGATGATCTTGTCCATCGGCATGTCGAACAGCACATCCAGCAGGCTGAACAGGCCGACGATGAATAGATTGTCGTTGACGTCGTGGCGCTCGCCCAGCTCGACGCCCAGCAGCTCCATGAAGCGGCCGCGGGTGATGGCAGTCTTTTGCAGCGCCGGCGGGGCGTTGTTGTCATCGGAGGCGGTCACCAGCAGCAAGGTCAGCCAGCGGTACAGTTTCTGGTAACCCAGAACCGTGACGGCATGGGAGAAGGAGCTGATCGTGGTGTTGAGGCCGGCGGCGGCGGAGTTGACGTAGCGCAGCAGCTTGTAGGATAGGGCGACGTCGCGTTTGAGGACCTGCTCGATGTCGCGGATGTCGGCGTCTATGCGCAGCAGGTTCAGCAGCTCCAGCGTGTTGCTGAAGGCCGGATGAATCACCTTCGCCGCCAGCGTTTCGGGCCGGGCGAAATAATAGCCCTGAAAGCCGTCCATGCCGAGTTCCTTGCACAGGTGGAACTGGGCGTGGGTTTCCACCCGTTCGGCAATGCGGATCAGCGGGTAGCTGCGCAATCGCGCGGCCAGCATCTGGAAGCGGGTGGTGTCCTGGCTCTGAATATCCAGCTTGACGTAGTTGGCGAGTTCCAGAAAGGCCGCGGCCGGGGATTCGAAGCTGAAGTCGTCCAGCGCGATGCCGAAACCCATGGAGCGCAGATGGCGGGCGCGGGACAGCAGCTCGTTGCTGGGCACGATGCGAGGGGACAGGTCCAGGATGATGCGGCGAGGCGGCAGCAGCTCCAGAAAGTCGCTGTTGAGCATGGTTTCGCCGACATTGATGAAGGCCAGCTTGTTGCCGATCAGCCAGCTGGTTCCCATATTGTTGAGCGTGTTGACCAGCACGTCGGTGTCAGCCTGAAGCTCTGAGTGGCGGCCGACCCCGACCGCATCCCCGTTGGGACGAAAAAGCAGCTCATAACCTATGAGCTGCTGGTTGCGGTTCAGTACCGGCTGCCTTCCGATGAAGGCGGTGTTGGTGGTCATCACTGCACCCTGAGTTTAGGTGGCAATCATATCCGTCGTCCGCGCCTGGGTATTGTTGCTCTCGCTGGAGGCGAGAAGATCTTCCATGTCGAGCACCAGCACGACTGAGCCGTCGCCGGACAGCGTGGCGCCGGCCACGCCTTTCGGGCGGATGTTCTGCAACGGCTTGATCACCACGTCGTCACGGCCGACAAAAGAGTCGATTGCCAGAATGAAGGATTTTTCCGCGGACTGCATCAGCACGCCGAAGTAAGGTTTCTGGGTGGGCTCCCAGCTCAGCAGGCTCGCCAGCGTTTTCAGCGGCAGGATTTCGTCGCGGACCACGATGGTGGGCTTGCCCGACACTTCCTGAATCGCGCTGCCGTCGATGGTGATGATTTCGCGAACCATTGCCAGCGGCACGGCGAACGGCTGGTTGCAGGCGCGGACCACCAGTACGGGCAAGATAGCCAAAGTCAGCGGCAGCGAGATGCTGATGCGGGTGCCTTCGCCTGCCGCCGAGCTGATGTCGATCCGGCCGTTCAGCTTCTGGATGTTGGTGCGCACCACGTCCATGCCGACGCCGCGGCCGGACACGCTGGAAATCTGGTCCTTGGTGGAGAAGCCGGGCAAGAAGATCAGCTGTAGGCATTGCTTCTCGTCGAGGGAGTTGGCCGTTTCCTGATCGATCAGCCCCTTCTCGATCGCCTTGCGGCGCAATGCGTCCGGGTTCATGCCCTTGCCGTCGTCGGTGATCTCGATCAGGATGTGATCGCCCACTTGCTCCGCGGTCAGCTGAACCAGAGCCTGCGGCTTTTTGCCGGCGGCGATGCGCTCCTCGGGGGACTCGATGCCGTGATCGACCGCATTGCGCACCAAGTGGACCAGCGGATCATTCAGGTCTTCGATCATGGTCTTGTCGAGCTCGGTCTCCTCGCCGGACAATACCAGTTCCACTTCCTTGCCCAATTGGCGAGCCAGATCGCGCGCCAAGCGCGGATATTTCTGGAACAGGCGGCCGATCGGCTGCATGCGGGTTTTCATCACCGCGTTTTGCAGATCCCCGACCAGCAGGTCCAACTGGCTGATCGCTTCATCCAGGGAGCGCAGCGTGTTGGTGTCGCGGTTGCCTTGCAGAATTTCAGTGCGCAGCGTGGTCAGGCGGTTTTTGGTCAGGCCGATTTCGCCGGACAGGTTCAGCACCATGTCCAGACGCACGGTGTCGATGCGGATGGTGTTTTCCTGAGGGCCGCTGGCTGCCGGAGCGCCGCCTGACTTGGCGGGGGCAGGCTTGGGCGCCGGCTTTGCGACCGCTGGCGGCTGGGCGGCGGGTGCCGGAGCCGCTGCGGCCGCGGCCGGCGCTGCAGCCGGGGCGGTGGGTGCGGCTGCAGGCGCTGCCGCCGGAGCGGCGGAGGCCGGAGCCACGGCCTGGTACAGCTGATTCCAGTCGGGGCCGTTGCCGGCGGGGGCGGAGGGCGCTGCGGGAGCAGGAGCGGGGGCCGCGGCGGCTGGCTCGGCCGGAGCTTCGGCAGTGACGGGCTGGCCGGCCAGGGCGGCGTCCAGCGCGGCGAGCACGCGGGCGTCCGCGTCGCCGGGCATCAAGCCTTGGCTCAGCGTGCCGAACATGTCCCGGACAATGCCGGTGGCGTCGAGAATCACATCCATCACTTCCGAGGTGATGTGCATTTCTCCGTTGCGCAGCTTGTCGAACAGGTTTTCCGTGCGGTGGCACAAGTTCACCATCGGGATGACGTTGAGGAAACCTGCGCCGCCCTTGATGGTATGGAAGCCGCGGAAGATGTCATTGAGCAGAGCCTTGTCTTCCGGGCGCTTTTCAAGCTCGACCAGCTTGTTGTCCACATCGGACAGGAGGTCGGTAGACTCCATCAGGAAGTCCCCTAGCAACTCTTCCATGCCGCCAAATTCGCTCATTTTTCCACCCCACGCGTTCTGCGTTGTCTTGCTTGCGTTGCTTTAGAAGCCCAGGCTTTCCAGCAGGTCGTCCACTTGCTGCTGGCTGTTCACCACATCGGTCCTGCCTTCCGGATTGATGACCGGACCGTTCAGCAGGCTGGTATTCAGCTCTCCCTTCTTTTCATCGGGGGAGAACTCGATCAGGAAGCTGACCAACTCGGTTTCCAGGATCTTGACCATGCCCATCATTTTCTTGATCACTTGGCCCGTCAGGTCCTGGAAGTCCTGCGCCATGACGATTTCAAGCAATTGGGCATTGGTGGCCTGGGTTTGATTGGGCACGTCTTTCAAATACTGCTGGGTTTCGGCGGCCAGGTTTTTGAACTCTTCGATGCTCAGCAGATTGGCGAACAGCTTTTCCCAGCGCGCGCTCAGCGCCATGGCCTGGCTTTCCAGCTTGTCCTGGAACGGCTTGGCGATGTCGGTGGCGTTCAGCACGCGCTCTGCCGAGTTTTCCGTCAGCGTGGCGATATAGGCCAAGCGGTCTTTTGCGTCGGGAATCGTTTCTGCCACTTTTTCCAGCGACTTGTCATAGCCCAGATCGCGCAGGGCGTCGTGCATCTTGCGGGTCATCTGTCCGATATGCTCATACATCGTCGAAGGACTGGTCTCGCTCGAGAACAATTTGGCACCAGCCTCTTCGGCCGCGGGGGCGGCAGCGACGGGCGGTTCGGGTTCGCTGCTTTGTTGCTGGGCGATGCTGTTGAACAGCGCTTCCAGTTCCGGCGAGTCTCCGTTCTCCATAATATGGTCCGGCACGTTCAATCCTCCTCAATGCAAATGCGGGCAACCTTGCGCGATGTTCAGGCTGGTTTGTTCATGTTCTGGAAGATTTTGCTCATCTTCTCTTCCATGGTGGCGGCGGTGAACGGTTTTACGATGTAGCCGCTGGCACCAGCCATGGCCGCCTCGATGATGTTTTCTCTTTTGGCCTCGGCGGTGATCATCATGAACGGCAGATGCTTCAGTTGGGGATCCGCCCGCACTGCTTTGAGGAGCTCGATGCCCGTCATATTGGGCATGTTCCAGTCGGAGACGACGAAGTCGAAGCTTTGGGTTTTCAGCTTGTGCAGCGCGACCTGGCCGTCTTCGGCCTCGTCGACGTTGGTAAAACCCAATTCTTTCAGCAGGTTGCGGACGATTCTGCGCATGGTGGAGAAGTCGTCCACGACCAGGAATCGCATATTCTTGTCTGACATCGAGGTATATCCTGAATTATCTATGTTCCATCAAGGCGCACATTGTAGCGACTACCTTTGCAGGAATGGAATCAAAGTTTCTGCCAGTACGCCCGGGTCGAACTTGGCAACGTAGGAATCCACCCCGACACTGGAGCCCATCGCACGGTTGGCGTTGGACGACAGCGACGAGTGCATGATCACCGGAATGCCCTTGAAACGCTGATCGGATTTGATCAGCTTGGTCAGCACATAGCCGTCCATTTCCGGCATCTCGGCATCGACCAAAATGATTTTCAGGTAGTCGTGCAGGCATTCTCCATCGGCCCAGTTTCGGCCGGCCAGCACTTGCAGGCGATCCCATGCTTCGCGGCCGTTGGTCGCCTGCTGGAACTTGATGCCCATCTTTTCCAGCACGCCGGTGATTTCCTTGCGGGCGACCACCGAATCGTCGACGAAGAAGATGTACTGGTCAGTTTCCAGTTGGGCTGTGGGCACATCGGGCAGCCGAGGCTCGCCGACTACGCTGGCCAGAATCTGTTCGACGTCGAGAATGGAAACCAGCTTGCCATTTTCCAGTTCGGTCACCGCTGTGATCAGGGTCTGATTGGTGCCGGCCGCCGCCATGATGTTTTCCGGCGCCCGCACCTTGTCCCAATCGACGCGGATGATGCGGTCAACGGAGTCCACCAGAAAAGCTTGCGTGCTCTTGTTGAACTCGGTGACGATCATCGTGTCGAACTTGCTGCCACCGTGGTCATGGCCGATGAATTTGGCCAGCGAAATCACCGGAATGATATTGCCGCGCAGCGACAGCACCCCCTCCACCCCGAACGGCATATTGGGCGTTTTGGTGATGGTCGGCGTCTGCGAGACCTCGCGCACCTTGAACACGTTGATGCCGAATGTTTCGCGCGTTCCCAGCGAGAACAGCAGAATCTCCATCTTGTTGGAGCCGGCTAGCTTGGTCCTGGCGTCAACACTGGCGAGCAAGGAGGCGTCGGTGCTAGGCATGTCGTATCCCTATCCCTTGAAAATCTTGAAGAAGGCCTGTTAGTTGCTGGGTTCCAGTTTCAGCATCTGGCGCAGCTTGCTGGCGAGCTTCTGCGGTTCAAACTTTGACACATAGGCGTCCACGCCGACGGATTCGCCCAGCTTCTGGTTGGACGAACCGGAAAGCGACGAGTGCATCAGTACCGGAATGCCGGCGAAGCGCGGGTCGCTCTTGATCATCTTGGTCAGCATATAGCCGTCCATCTCCGGCATTTCCACGTCGGTCAGCACCAAGTGCAGCTCGTCGGACAGCTTGCGTCCGGCGGCTTCCGCCTGCTGAGCCATCTTCTGCAGGTCTTCCCAGCCACGCATGCCGTTGATCGCCGAGGTATAGCGGATGTTCATCACTTCCAGCGTGCGCTCGATCTGCTTGCGGGCGACTGCGCTGTCGTCGGCGAAGAAGATGCGGCGGTCTTCCTTGACCGGTTCGATATTGATGAAGCTGTGCCCGTCGTCAATGATGCTGGTTTCCGCCAGCACCTTTTCCACATCCATCATCATCACCAGCGTGCCGTTGTCCAACTCGGTGACAGCGGTCACCAGGCCGGCCATGCGGTTGGTGATCATGTCCGGCGGCACGCGCATCGCAGACCAGTCCAGCCGCAGAATGGTGTCCACGGCTTCGACCAGGAAACCCTGGGTATGGCCGTTGTACTCGGTAACAATCATGATCTCCGGCCGATTGCTGGTCACGATACCGGAGTATTTGGCCAGATCGATCACGGGAACCAGCGCGCCACGCAGGCTGACCATGCCTTCCACCGAAGACGGCATTTCCGGAGCGGAGGTGATCTCCGGGGTGCGCATCACTTCGCGGACCTTGAATACGTTGATACCAAAAATTTCTTTGCGACCGGTACGCTGGTCATGCCCCAAGGAAAACAGAAGGATTTCCAGCTTGTTGGTGCCTGCCAGTTTGGTTCTGGCGTCGATTTTTTTGAGAAGCTCTGACACAGAAACCTCCACAGCATCTTTTGGAATGGCGCACTACTTCCCTTTATACGCCAGATATTGGTTTTTCCCGTTTTTTTTTGCTCTTGGCGACGGCAACTGCATGTTGGCGCGCTATGGGCTGATCATTATCATACCGTTTAAGTGGTTTTTACAAATGACAGTGAAGCGATGCCTACTATGGTTTCAAGCCTGAAGGATCAGCAGCAACTCGAGGCCGCGTTCGAGCAATTCAATGCGGTTTCCAGTCAACTCATTGATGCATATAGACAACTTGAGGTTCAGGTCAATGTTTTGAACGCTCAGCTGGATGAGGCGAACAGTCAGTTGCGAAAACAGCGCGACGAGAATGCCGAACTCGCCGAACGGCTGGCGTCATTGCTCAAGATGCTGCCGGCTGGCGTGGTGGAGCTGTCGCCGGAAGGCCGGGTGACCGCTGAGAATCTGGCGGCGGAGTCTCTGCTAAGTGGTTGTTATATAGGAGAAGAGTGGGGCTGCTTGCTGGCGCGCTTGCTTAACCAGGAAGCGGATGGCAGCTTCGCTGTGGGCGGAGAGGGCGAGTCCAGGCGTTTGACGTTGCAGTATCAGGACCTGCCGGCGTCGGGCGGGCGAATTGTGCTTATTCACGACGTGACCCGGCTGCATCAACTCAATAGCGAGCTCGCTCAGCAGCAGAATCTGGCGTCTATGGGCAGTATGGCGGCATCGCTGGCGCATCAGCTGCGCACGCCGCTGGCCAGCGCGATGTTGTATACGGCCAACTTGAAGCAGGATATTCCCCGTCCGGAAGACCGGGCGCGCTTTGTCGACAAGAGCTTGGCGCGGATGCGGGCGCTGGAGGGGCTGATCCAGAACATGCTGGGGTTCGTGCGCGGCCAGGTGTCGTCGCTGGAGACGGCGAAAGTGGCTCCGCTGCTGGAGGATGTCTGCGCGGTGCTGGCGCCGCAATGTCATGACAAAGGTGTGTTTTTTGATTGCAATCTGCCCGCCGACTCTGCCATAACGGTCTTGATAGACCGTAAGGCGTTGCAGGGAGCGTTGATCAATCTGCTGGAGAACGCCTTGCAGTTCGCGTCGCCCGGCGGAAGGGTAGGCTTGGCGGTGGCGCCCGACGGCGATGACGTCGTATTCTGTGTCGATGACGATGGCCCGGGGGTGGACGACGCGGTGCGGGAGCGGATTTTCGAACCATTCTTCACGCAGCGTCCCGGCGGAACGGGCCTGGGACTGGCGATCGTGAAGAAGGTGGCTGAAGAGTTGGGGGGAAGTGTACGTTGTTACAACAAGGTGGCGGGCGGCGCCTGTTTCGAATTGAGGCTGCCGGCATCCCGGGAGTGAGTCCGGATGCGGTGGAGGCGCCCGTTCAATTTGTCAGCGAACCTATGGAAAGCCGAGGATCAGTGATGAGACCGATAGTCAAAGTCGAGGGGAATGTCGGGAAGATGGTGCTGATTGGGCAGTTTGATTTCAACCTGCACAAGGAATTCCGCCAAGCCAGCCAGGAATTGCTGGACACCCCCGATGTCCAGGAAATCCAGGTTGATTTCGATCAGGTGCCATTTCTTGACAGTTCCGCGCTGGGCATGCTGCTGTTGCTGAAGGAGCGGGCTGCGGGTCAGAAGAAAACGATGGTGCTGGTCAACTGCCGGGAAGCGGTGATGCAGGTCTTCGAGATCGCCTGCTTCAACAAGATGTTCACGATCCGGCCGGCGGCCTGAGCATGGTCATTGCTTGCGCCGCCGTCGGCATGCTCGCGCGGCGCGCGAGCGTTTCTTCAGAAGTGGTTCTAGCCCGCCTTCGGGCGCCGAGCCAGAGGCGCGTTCTGGCGCTGCCAAAGCGTTCTCTCGGCCGCATATTTGCGGCTTTGGTTTTGCCGGGGATGCCTTTTGTCTGTCGCTGAGGCATGCCATTCGCGCAAAACTATTCACTTCAGCATATGCCGCTTGATTTGCCGGTTTTTATGGTTGATCACGTAATTAAAGGCGATGTCGGGTTCGGTGCGCTCGGTTATCCATCCCAGAATGGCGGATGGCTGGACCGCCTCATTGTGTTGTTCCGATATTGTCGTGAAGAGTGATGACGTTGAGGTGGTGAGTCAGCTTGTGTTGGCAGGCCGCCGCTTGCTTTCCGGACCGGGGGGCGATCCGGATGACTGGCGGCGCCGGCATGGCTGGTCCGCAGGAAGCCGAGCGGGTGGGGCCATGCGTATTTCAACTGGAGTCTCGATAGCGGGAACGCGATGCCTAAGAAAATCCTCACGGTGGATGACTCCGCGTCGATTCGCCAAATGGTCAGTTTCACGCTGAAGAGCGCCGGCTATGAAGTGGCGGAGGCGGTGGACGGCAACGCAGGCTTGAGCAAGGCGCAGGGCACGCAGTTCGATCTGGTGCTGACCGACCAGAATATGCCGGGAATGGATGGTTTGACGCTGATCCGCTCGCTGCGCAAGCAACCCTCCTACAACGCCACCCCCATCCTGATGCTGACCACGGAGTCCAGCGATCAGATGAAGGCGCTGGGCAGGGCGGCCGGCGCTTCCGGATGGCTGGTCAAGCCATTCGATCCGCAGAAGCTGTTGGACGTCGTGAAGCGCCTGATCGGTTAACGCGGCCATCGCCAGAGGGGACGATTGTGACGATCGATATGTCCCAGTTTCACCAAGTATTTTTCGACGAGGCGGAAGAACATCTGGCCACGATGGAGTCGCTTCTGTTGGCGATGGATGTGGCTCGGCAAGAGCAAGAGGATCTTCATGCGATATTCCGCGCCGCCCATTCGATCAAGGGCGGCGCAGCCACTTTCGGCTTCGCCGAGATGGCCGAACTGACCCATGTGCTGGAAAACCTGCTGGACAGGGTGCGCAAAGGCGCGATGGAGCTGACCGCGCAGATGGTGGACGCCTTTTTGCAGGCGAAAGACGCGCTGCAGGCGATGCTGGTCGCGTACAAAAACGGCGAGGCGCTGGACGGAGAGCGGCGGGGCGAAATTCAACGGCGCCTGGAGGAGATCGAAAACCGGGCGGCGGAAATCAGCGATCCGGCGCCCGCGCAGGATGCCGTCCAGGCGGCGGAGTCGCTGTGGACGCTGTTTCTCGAACTGACGCCCGCCGCTGGCCAGGATATCCACCCCTTGTTGGCGAATCTGGCGGCGCAGGGCGAGCTGACCATCGTGCAAGAGGGCAAGCCGGATGACGAGTTGCCTTGGGTGGCGGTATTCACTTCTTCTCTGGCGGCGGACGAAGTCGCCGAATCGCTGGCGTTCACGCTGTCGCCCGAGCAGTTCCGCGTCAGTGTGGATCGCGGCGGCGAAGGCGGGGATGAGTACGGCTTTTTCTTGCTGGACGACCGCGTGGAGCCAGGCAAGCGCGCGACGGCGGGAGGCGTGTCCTACATGGACGAGGATGGCGGTTTTGGCTTATTCGAACCGCTGCCCAGCCAGCATGCGCCAGACGGGGATCCCGGGGCGAGGAGACTGGCGCAAATGGAGCGGGATGGCAGCTTCGGCCTGTTCGAACCGCTGACCGCTCCGGGGCGGGACGGCGCGCAGGATGTCGATGGCGATGGCTTCGGCCTGTTCGGCGGCGCGCCTGGCGTGGGCGCGGCCGCATCGTCGGCGCCGAAGCCGGCCGCGCCGGTGCGGCCGCAGCCGGATAAGGGCGCGGGCGAGAACTCGATCCGGGTCAATATCGAGAAGGTCGACATGCTGTTGAATCTGGTGGGCGAGCTGGTGATCACCCAGTCCATGCTGATGCAGTCCGGCAGCGCGCTGGACCCGGTGGAGCATGAGCGCCTGCTCAACGGCATCAGTTCCCTGCAGCGCAACTCGCGCGAACTGCAGGAAGCGGTGATGTCCATCCGCATGACTCCCATCGCCTTCGTGTTCAACCGCTTTCCCCGCGTGGTCCGTGACCTGGCGGGCAAGCTGGGGAAACAGATCGACCTGAAAATGGTGGGCGAGAACACCGAGCTGGACAAAGGCTTCATCGAAAAACTATCCGATCCTTTGACCCACCTAGTGCGCAACAGCCTTGACCACGGCATCGAGTCGCCGGAGCAACGCGCGGCCAAAGGAAAATCGCCGGCCGGCCGGCTGACGCTGCGGGCCTTTCATCAGGGCGGCAGCATCGTGATCGAGGTCAGCGACGACGGCGCGGGGCTCAACCGCGAACGCATCCTGGCCAAGGCGCGAGAGCGCGGCATGCCGGTCAGCGACAGTATGTCGGATGCCGAAGTGTGGGGGCTGATCTTCGAGGCCGGCTTCTCCACCGCTGCCGAAGTGACCGACGTGTCAGGCCGCGGGGTGGGCATGGACGTGGTCAAGCGCAATATCCAGAACATGGGCGGCCGGATCGAGATCGACTCCATGGCCGATGTCGGCACCACGATGAGCATACGCCTGCCATTGACGCTGGCGATCATGGACGGCATGTCGGTGAGGGTCGGGCACGAAATCTACGTGCTGCCGCTGGGCTTCATTCTGGAGTCGCTGCAGCCGGAGCCGGCTGCGATCAAGACGGTGGCCGGGCGCGGCGAACTGGTGCACATCCGCGGCGAATACCTGCCCATCGTCGCGCTGGGGCGGTATTTCAATGTGGGTTCGGCCAGGCTGCGGGCGGACGAGGGCATTCTGGTGATCGTGGAGGCGTCCGGCGCCAGGGTGGCGCTGCTGGTGGACGATCTGATCGGGCAGCAGCAATTCGTGGTCAAAAATCTGGAAACCAACTACCGCAAGGTGGATGGCTTGTCCGGCGCCACGATACTGGGGGATGGGCAGGTGGCGCTGATCCTCGACATTTCCACCATCGCGCGCAGCAATGGCGGCCCGCGCGGATCTGCCGCGCCGATGGCGGCCGCCGCAGAATGACAGCCGGAGACGCGACATGCAACTGGACAATCTGAGCGATGCCCAGGCGAGGGGCGAAGGGGCGAGGGAGCTGCTGGTGTTCACGCTGGGCAGCGAGGAGTATGGGCTGGATATCCTCAAGGTGCAGGAGATACGCGGCTACGACACGGTCACCCGCATCGCCAACGCGCCGGCGTTCATCAAGGGCGTGATCAATCTGCGCGGCAGCATCGTGCCCATCGTCGACCTGCGCCTCAAGTTCGGGCTGGGCGAACCGCATTACAACGAATTCACCGTGGTGATCATCCTCAATATCGGCAAGCGCACGGTCGGCATCGTGGTGGACGGCGTGTCCGACGTGATCCAGTTGGGCGAGGAGGCGATGCGCGCGCCGCCGGAGTTCGGCTCGACCGTCGATACCGCCTATATCGAGGGGCTGGGCACGGTGGGGGAGCAGATGATCATCGTTGTCGATATCGAGCGTCTGATGCGCAGCGAGGAAATGGCGCTGACCGACGAGGTGGCCGCCCGGGCCTGAGGCCGGGCGCCGAGCACGGAGGAGAGCATGAGCGACATCAAGTTGAAGCAGCAATTGACGCTGGGTATCGGCTTGCTGATGGCAGCGATGGCGGCCGCCCTGTATCTGGCCCAGGCGCAGCTGCACCGCCTGCAGGGCGCCGCCGACGATCTGGCCGGCGGCCAGGCGGCGCGGATCAGCCAGTTGGCGTTGGCCGGCCAGGCCCAGCAGGCATCCCAGCTGCTGGTGCGGCAGCTGGGCGGCTTGCTGCCCGAGACCGAGCTGGCGGCGCAGCGCGCGGCTCAGCCGCCGCTGGACAATGCGCTGGACGGCGTGACCGGCCGCCTCAATAGCCTGTCGGCGCATGCCTCGCCCGAGGCCAAGGCGCGGCTGGACGCGGCCCGCAATCTCGACGCTCCGCTGCGCAACCAGATCGCCGCCTACCGCCAGCTGCTGGCGGGAGGAAAGACGGAGGAAGCGAGCGGCTACTTGTCGGCCACGCTGTGGCCGGCGGCGCTGAAGTACCAGGACGCCATCGGCCGGTACGCGCGCTTCGAGGGCGAACAGGCGGCGAATGCCGCGCCCGAGGGCGACGCTGTTTCCGCCGGGATGATCAGCAACGAGCTGATCAGCATGGGCGCCACGCTGTTGTTGCTGGCCGCCGCGCTGGCCTGGCTGTTGCGCCGCGCGCTGGACCGGCAGTTCGGCGGGGATCCGCAATTGCTGGCCACCGTGCTGCGCGAGCTGGCCGACGGGGAAGTGCGGACCGAGTTCCAGGTGAGGCCGGGGGACAGGAGCAGCCTGTTCGCCTGTCTGGCCGATGTGGCCGCGCATGCCCGGGAAAACCTGAGGGTGCGCAACGCGCTGGACGTCTGCACCACCAATGTGATGATCGCGGATGAGAATCACTGCATCATCTATACCAACCAGTCGGTGTTGAAAATGTTCCAGCAGGCGGAGGCCGACATCCGCCGCGACATTCCCCGTTTCTCGGTCGCAGGGTTGATCGGCAGCAATATCGACGATTTCCACAAGAATCCGTCGTACCAGCGCGGCCTGCTGCAGCAGGTGAGGGAGACCCATCGCTCGTCCATCACCGTCGGCGGGCGGACCTTCAGCCTGATCCTGACGCCCATCGTCGGTTCAGGGGGAGAGCGCCTGGGAGAGGTGGTGGAGTGGCAGGACAACACCGAGATGCTCAGGCTGAAGCGCGAGGCAGACCTGCGCGCCGACAAGGCAAGCAAGCAGGCGGCGGAGAACGCCCGCATCCGCAGCGCGCTGGACGTGTGCACCACCAATGTGATGATCGCGGACGAGACCCATCACATCATCTATGCCAACCAAGCGGTGCTGAGCATGTTCCAGCAGGCGGAAGCCGACATCCGGCGCGAGATTCCCCGCTTCTCGTCCGCCGGGCTGCTCGGCGGCAAGATAGACGACTTCCACAAGAATCCGGCGTACCAGCATGGCGTGTTGCAGCAGGCGAGAGGCACGCACCGCTCGTCCATCGTGGTCGGCGGGCGGACTTTCAGCCTGATCCTGTCGCCCATTATCAATGCCGAGGGCGAGCGGCTGGGCGCGGTGGTCGAATGGCAGGACAATACCGAGACGCTGAGGCTAAAGGCCGAGGCGGATGCCCAGGCGGTCGAGGCGGCCCGCGTCGCGGGCGAGAACGCGCGCATCCGCAGCGCGCTCGACAACTGCACCACCAATGTGATGATCGCCGACAACGAGCGCAAGATCATCTACATGAACCACAGCGTGACCGACATGCTGCGCGGGGTGGAGTCGGACTTGCGCAAGGCGCTGCCCAATTTCGACGTGCGCCGGCTGATAGGCGCCAGCATCGACGAATTCCACAAGAGTCCTGCCCATCAGCGCGAGTTGCTGGCCAATTTGCGTTCCACCTATCGCACTGAAATCCGGGTGGCGGGCCGGACTTTCTCCTTGGTGGCCAATCCGGTGTTCGACGCCGGCGGCGAGCGTCTGGGCTCGGTGGTGGAGTGGAAGGATCGCACCGCCGAGGTGGATATCGAGCGCGAGGTGTCGGAGATCGTCAGGGCCGCGTCGGCGGGCGAGTTCGGCAAGCGGATCGCAGCGGAGGGCAAGCAGGGATTCTTCCGCCAATTGGGCGAGGGCATCAACCAGTTGCTGGATGTCACCAGCAGCGGCCTGAACGATATCGCCAACGTGCTGGGCGCGCTGGCCAGCGGCGATCTGACCAAGACCATCCATTCCGATTACGAGGGCCTGTTCGGCCAGTTGAAGACGGACAGCAATGCCACGGTCGAGCGTTTGCTGGAAATCGTCACCAATATCAAGGACTCCACCGACGCGATCAACACCGCGGCCAAGGAAATCGCCGCCGGCAACGCCAACCTGTCCAACCGCACCGAGCAGCAGGCGGCCAGCCTGGAGCAAACCGCTTCCAGCATGGAGGAGATCACCAGCACCGTTAAGCAGAACGCGGAAAACGCCAGGAAAGCCAATTCGCTGGCCACCGGCGCGTCGGATATCGCCGCGCGCGGCGGCAAGGTGGTCGGCGACGTGGTGTCGACGATGAACGAGATCAACGAGAGCGCGAAGAAGATCGTCGACATCATCAGCGTGATCGACGGCATCGCGTTCCAGACCAATATCCTGGCGCTGAACGCCGCGGTGGAGGCCGCGCGGGCCGGCGAGCAGGGCCGCGGCTTCGCGGTGGTGGCGAGCGAGGTGAGGAACCTGGCCCAGCGTTCCGCGGCCGCGGCCAAGGAGATCAAGTCGCTGATCGGAAACTCGGTCGGCAAGGTGGAGTCGGGCAGCAGGCTGGTGGACGAAGCCGGCCGCACGATGAACGAGATCGTGGTGTCGATCCGCCGCGTCGCCGACATCATGAGCGATATTTCGGCGGCGTCGATGGAGCAGAGCTCCGGCATCGAGCAAGTCAATCTCGCGGTCACCCAGATGGACGAGAACACCCAGAAAAACGCGGCGCTGGTCGAGCAGGCGGCGGCGGCGGCGGAGTCTCTGGAAGAACAGGCCCGTTATTTGTCCGGCGCGGTGGCGGTGTTCAAGCTGGACGACAAGCTGCAGCATGGCAGGCCGGCCATGTCCAAGCCTGCTCCGCGTCCGGCGGGGGGAGTCCCGCCCCGGACAGGCTTGGCCGGAGAGCTGGAGCGCAAGGCCAGCCAGCATTCCGGCCGCTACCAGATCAAGCCGAAGGCGATTGAGCCCATCCAGCCTCAAAAAGATGGCGAAGACGGCTGGGAGGAGTTTTGAGGATCTGAGGACTGGCTGGATATGGGATGCGCAGCCGCCGGGATGGCGGCTGCGCGGGGGGATGCGACATGGCCGACGAAACGGAACTCAAGTTCACCCGCAACGACTTCAAGCGGGTTCGCGAGATGATCTATCAGCGGGTAGGCATTTCGCTCAGCGATTCCAAAACCCATATGGCGTACGCCCGACTGTCCAAGCGGGTGCGCTCGCGCGGGCTGCGCAGCTTTGCCGACTATCTCGACCTGTTGCAGCACAGCGATGAAAGCGACGAGTGGCAGGGCTTCATCAATGCGTTGACCACCAATCTGACCTCGTTCTTCCGGGAATCCCATCACTTCGACATCCTGCGCGAACACGCCAGGGCGCGCCGGAAAAACGGCGAAACGTTCAGGGTATGGAGCGCGGCTTCGTCCACCGGAGAGGAGCCGTACTCGATCGCCATCACCTTGCTCGAGCTGCGGCGGGAGGCCGGCGGCGGCGCCTTCCAGCTGCTGGCGTCCGATATCGATACCAATGTGTTGCAGCAGGCGGCGCATGGCATCTATCCCAGGGAGCGGGCCGAGAAGGTGTCGAGCGCCCAGCTGCAGCGATATTTCGACAGGGGCGTGGGGCGCAACGAGGGCATGATCCGGCTCAAGCGGCAGGTGCGTGACGCGGTGTCCTTCTTCCAGTTCAATCTGGTGGCGCCAAGCTGGCCGGACATCGGCCGCTTCGACGCGATCTTCTGCCGCAATGTGATGATCTATTTCGACAAGCCCACCCAGACGGCCATCCTGAACCGGCTGGCCGGCTGCCTTCGGCCGGATGGCTTGCTGATGCTTGGACATTCGGAAAACATCACGCACCTGACCGACGCCTACGCCGGCTGCGGCAGAACCACCTATCGGCTGGCGCATCCTGGCGGAGGGGAGGAGGACGAATGAGCGTGGCGGGCAGGAAGATACGGGTGGTGGTGGTGGACGATTCGGCGCTGGTGCGCAGCCTGCTGACCGCCATCGTCAACGAGGCGCCGGACATGGAGGTGGTGGCGACGGCGGCCGATCCCATCATCGCCAGGGAGAAAATACGGGAAACCAATCCCGACGTGGTGACGCTGGATGTGGAAATGCCGCGGATGGACGGACTGGAGTTCCTGCGCCGCCTGATGCGCTTGAGGCCGACGCCGGTGCTGATGATCTCGTCCTTCACCGACGCGGGATCGGAAACCACGCTCGCGGCGCTCGAGATCGGCGCCGTCGATTTCATCCACAAGCCCGCCAACGACATCGCGCGGCACATGCAGGAGTACGCGGAGGACATACGCGAGAAGCTCAGGGCGGCCGCCGAGGCCCGGTTGAGGCAGCCAGGCCGCTTTCTTCCGCCGCGGTCGGCGAGGAGGATGGGCGTGGCCGCGCCGCTGAGAAAGGATGTGCTGGTGTTCGTCGGTGCCTCCACTGGAGGAACCGAGGCGATCAAGGACTTTCTGATGGGCATGCCGGCCGATGGACCGCCCATTCTGATCGTGCAGCACATGCCCGAGCGCTTCACTTTCACTTTCGCGATGCGGCTGGACAGGCTGTGCCCGGTACGGGTGAAGGAGGCCGAGGATGGCGAGGCGGTGCGGCCCGGGGTCGCCTATATCGCGCCAGGCCATTCCCATATGCGGCTGGCTCCGGCCGCCGCCGGCGGCTACCGGATCGCGCTGGACCAGGGCGAGAGGATCAATCGCCATCGTCCGGCGGTGGATCCCTTGTTCGAGTCCGCGGCCAGGCTGTTGGGCAAGCAGGCCATCGGCGTGATTCTCACCGGCATGGGCAAGGACGGCGCGGAGGGTCTGTTGCAGATGCGTCGCGCCGGCGCCGCGACTTTCGGGCAGGATGAAGCCAGCTGCGTGGTATACGGCATGCCGCGGGAGGCGTTCAATATCGGCGCGGTGATGCAGGTGCACCCTTTGAATCGGTTGGCGGAAAAGGTGGTCGAGTGCCTGCAGGGCCATGCCGAAGGGGCGATTACATGAGCCATGCCGATCCGGCGCCGAGCTACAGCCGCCAGTACTACGACAAGCATTTCCAGATCATGGCGGTCAAGGTGTTTCCCGGCGAGTTCCACGCCACCAACCAGCCCAGGCTCCTGACGACGTTGCTGGGCTCTTGCGTATCGGTATGCCTGAGCGACCGCCTCTCCGGCGTGGCCGGCATGAACCACTTTTTGCTGCCTGAAGGCTCGCTGGACCTGGGGGCCGGCGAGTCCGCCGCCCGCTTCGGCGTCAATGCGATGGAGTTGCTGATCACCGACATGCAAAAGCTGGGCGCGATGCGCAATCGGCTGGAAGCCAAGATTTTCGGGGCCGGCAATGTGCTGGACGGCATGACGATGGTCAAGGTGGGGGAGCGCAACACCGATTTCATCCGCAGCTACCTGGCCAACGAGCAGATTCCCATCCTGGCCGAGGATTTATTGGGAGATTACGCGCGCAAGGTGTACTTCTTCACGGAGACGGGCAAGGTGCTGATCAAGAAATTGAAGCGTCCCAGCGCGGCGATCAAGCAAGAGCTGCCGTATCGCGGCCGCATCGTGGACAGTAACGAGGGTTCCAGGACCGGCGACATCGATCTGTTCATCTGAGCCGGCGAGCAGGCCCGAAACGAAAAAGGCGGCCGGAAGGCCGCCTCTGGTTTTGAGCGGAATGCGGATCAGCGCTCCAAATGGGGCAGCTTGTCCTTCACGTCGGCCCAGTCGGCGTGGTCGGGCAGCGGATCGACGCGCTCGACGATGCTTGGCCAGCGCTTGGCCAGCTCCGCGTTGAGCGCGATGAATCCTTCCTGGCCCTTGGGCACGTCGTCTTCCGCGTAGATGGCGCTGACGGGGCACTCGGGCACGCATAGCGAGCAGTCTATGCACTCGTCCGGATCGATCGCCAGGAAGTTGGGGCCTTCGCGGAAGCAGTCGACCGGGCAGACTTCCACGCAGTCGGTGTATTTGCATTTGATACAGGCATCGGTTACAACGTACGCCATTCGTGTATCCTCAGTAAAGCTGGATCGTGATTCGGGATAATCGTTATTTTAGCGATAAATTCCCTTTCTGACGCTCCGGCAAATCCCTCAAGATGTCCAATCCGATCTACCGGGGCCGTTTCGCCCCTAGTCCCACCGGTCTGCTGCACGCGGGTTCGCTCAGCACCGCCGTCGGCAGCTACCTGGAAGCGCGCAGCCGCGGCGGCGAATGGCTGCTGCGGATGGAGGATCTGGATCCTCCGCGCGAGGTGCCGGGCGCGGCCGACGATATCCTGCGCACGCTGGAGGCTTTCGGTTTCGAGTGGGACGGCGAGGTGGCATACCAGAGCCGCCGCCATGGCTTGTACCGCGCCGCGCTGGAACGGTTGGCCGCTGCCGGCCATGCCTACGCCTGCTGCTGCACCCGCAAGGAAATCGCCGCGCATGCCCGGCGCGGCCTGGATGGCTATGTTTACCCGGGCACCTGCCGGCGCGGCTGCCCCGACGGCCGCTTGGGCCGGGCCTGGCGCTTGGCCGTGGCCGGAGGGGAGCGGGTGGTGGACGACAGGCTGCAGGGCGCGTATCGGCAGGACCTGGCGCGCGACATCGGCGACTTCGTGTTGCTGCGCGCCGACGGCTTCTGGGCCTATCAGCTCGCGGTGGTGGTCGACGACGCCGATCAGGGCGTCACCGACATCGTCCGCGGCGCGGATCTGCTGGTGTCCACACCTCGCCAGCTGGCGGTTTACGACGCGCTTGGCCTGCCCGCGCCCGGTTATTGCCACCTGCCGGTGCTGACCAACGCGGCCGGCGAAAAATTGTCCAAGCAGACGCTGGCGCCGGCGATATCGACCCGCGACGCCGCGCGGCAGCTCGGCGCGACGCTCGAGCTGCTGGGCCATGCTCCGCCGGCCGGTTGCGAGAGCCTGGACGAGCTGTGGTGCTGGGCGGTGGCGAATTGGTCACTGCGCCGCGTGCCGGCCGGCCCGCTGCAACTCCCTCATTCCTGATGACTTTTCATGCGGATGACATAGGCATCTGTCCGCTAGCGGTTTTTTGTTGAAAAAAATCGTCAATGCGACATGTTTTTACGTCAAAACTGTGTTTTAATGCGCCCTTT
Source organism: Chromobacterium sp. Ag138 (assembly GCF_055181315.1). Taxonomy (NCBI): domain Bacteria; kingdom Pseudomonadati; phylum Pseudomonadota; class Betaproteobacteria; order Neisseriales; family Chromobacteriaceae; genus Chromobacterium; species Chromobacterium sp. Ag138. Next base: position 1,727,964 of record NZ_JBUPWA010000001.1, on the reverse strand, counting down.
TTTTGGCGCGGCGGCAGGCCGCACCCGGCTGCGGCGCAGCCGAGAGTCCCGGCTTCGGCTATCTTGAAGCCATGGCCCATAGGCTTGCCGATGCGGTTTTGACCTTTTCCGCATGTCTGACGCCGGGTGCGGCCACCCCGGCGCGCGATGCTTTCGTTCCCACGGAGAGCCAGGTTTGAACGAAAACAGTTCCACTAAGAAGAAGGGCTCGCTCGGAGTCTGGATGTGCACCGCCCTAGTGGTGGGCAATATGATAGGCTCCGGCGTTTTCCTGCTGCCGGCCTCGTTGGCGCCGTTCGGCGGCGTGTCGATGCTGGGTTGGCTGGTGACCTCCTGCGGCGCCATCTGCCTGGCGCTGGTGTTCGCCCGCCTGTCGGCCATCCTGCCGCGCGAAGGCGGGCCGTACGCTTACATCCACGCGGGTTTCGGCGATTTCGCCGGCTTCTGGATCGCCTGGGGCTACTGGATCGCGCTGTGGGCCGGCAACGCCGCGCTGGCGGTGGCGGCCACCAGCTATATGCAGGTGTTCTTCCCGGTGCTGGGGCACAACGAGCCGCTGGCCGGCGCCGTCGCCATCGGCCTGATCTGGATCGTCACCTGGATCAACAGCCGCGGCGCGCGCAGCTCCGGCGTGGTGGCGGTGGTGACCACGCTGCTGAAGCTGCTGCCGCTGGCTGCGGTCACCTTCATCGGCTTCTTCCATTTTCAGCCGGACAATCTGGCGTTCAACCCGCACAACAAGCCCCTGTTGTCCTCTCTGTCGGCGACGATGGCGCTGACATTGTGGGCCTTCCTCGGCCTGGAGTCGGCGTCGGTGCCGGCCGGCGACGTAGTGGAGCCGGAGAAGACCATTCCGCGGGCCACCGTGATCGGCACCCTGCTGGCCACCGTGCTCTACATCCTGTCCACGGTGTCGCTGATGGGCCTGATGCCGGCCGATGTGCTGGCCGCTTCGCAGGCGCCGTTCGCCGACGCGGCCAAGCTGATGTGGGGCGACTGGGGCTACTGGCTGGTGGGCTTCGGCGCGGTGGTGTCCTGCTTCGGCGCGCTCAACGGCTGGAGCCTGATGCAGGCGCACGTGCCGGCGGCCGCGGCCAAGGATGGCCTGTTTCCCCGCCGTTTCGACCAGCGCAACGCGGCCGGCGTGCCCATCTTCGGCCTGGTGCTGTCCAGCGCGCTGGTCACCATTCTGATGGCGATGAAGTATGCCGGCGGCGACAGCGGAGTGAAGATCTTCGAGTTCATCATCCTGCTGGCCACCGCCACCACGCTGCTGCCGTACGCGTTCTGCTCGATGGCGCTGATCGCCATCATGCTGATGCGCGGCAAGGAGTTCACGGCCAAGGATTACATCGCGCCCGGTTTCTTCGCCGGCATCGGCTTCGTCTACTCGCTGTGGGCGCTGTACGGCTCCGGCGCCGACATCGTGATGTGGGGCATGCTGCTGTTGCTGATGGGCCTGCCCATCTATGTCTGGCAGTTGAAGGAGCGGTTTGCCGCAGATTGACCGGCGTGCCGATCAGTGAAAAAGCGCAGCGCGACAGCCTGCGCTTTTTCGTTTTCGAACCATTTCGACGTATGAAAATGAGCGGTTTTTTTCCTTGAAAAACATTTATTCAGACTGTTTGATATAGAAATAATATTGGCTTGCCAAGGCCCGGATATTGACACCATAATCGCCGGATCATACAGGAGAGAGCGGCTTTTCGGCCGCCGCCGAAGGCGCAAGCGCACCCGCAATCGCTCAGGCAAAAGGACTGTATCATCGGGCCGGCGGCAGCCGGTTCGCGCAATCTGGAGAGCGGCGTCCGCGCGACGCCCACCGAAGGGGCTAACGGCTTATCCGGCCGGAAAATCTCAGGTGCAGGGACAGAGGGGTGTGGTTGATAGAGGATATCCACACTTTGCTCGAAGGAACCGCGCCATGACGGCCCCGAAACGTACTCCGCTGTATGAAGCCCACCTCGCCGCCGGCGCCAAGATGGTCGATTTCGCCGGTTGGGAAATGCCCATCCATTACGGTTCCCAGCTGAAAGAGCACGAAATCGTCCGCAGCGACGCCGGCATGTTCGACGTCTCCCACATGACGGTGATCGACATCACCGGTTCCGACGCCAAAGCCTGGCTGCAAAAACTGATCGCCAACGACGTGTCCAAGCTCGGCTTCGAGGGCAAGGCGCTGTATTCCGGCATGCTGACCCCGGAAGGCACCGTCGTCGACGACCTGATCGTTTATCTCACTGCTTACGGCTACCGCATGGTGGTCAACGCCGGCACCACCGAGAAAGACCTGGCCTGGATGGAAGCCCAGAAGGCCGGCTTCGACGTGGCGCTCAAGGTGCGCCGCGATCTGGCGATGCTGGCGGTGCAGGGCCCCAAGGCGATTGAAAAAGTCTGTTCCATCAAGCCGGAGCTGGCCGAAGCCATCCGCGCGCTGAAAGTATTCCAGGGCCTGCCGCAGGGCGAGTGGTTCTACGCCCGCACCGGCTATACCGGCGAAGACGGGCTGGAAATCATGGTGCCGGCCGACCAGGCCATCGCCTTCTTCAATCAATTGCAAGCCGTCGGCGTGTCGCCGATCGGCCTGGGCGCGCGCGACACGCTGCGCCTGGAGGCCGGCATGAATCTGTACGGCCACGACATGGACGAGACCGTGTCGCCGCTGGAAGCCGGCATGGGCTGGACCATCGCCTGGGAGCCGGCCGAGCGCAAGTTCAACGGCCGCGAGGCGCTGGAAGCGCAAAAGGCCGCCGGCGTGAAGATGAAGCAGGTGGGCCTGGTGCTGGAAGGCCGCGGCGTGCTGCGCGAAGGCCTGAAGGTGGTGGTGGAGGGCGTCGGCGAAGGCGTGATCACCAGCGGCACCTTCTCGCCGACGCTGAAGCACTCGATCGCCATCGCCCGGGTGCCGGCCGCCACCGGCGCCGCCGCCCAGGTGGACCTGCGCGGCACGCTGACCGATGTGCGCGTGGTGAAGATGCCTTTTGTCCGCAACGGCAAGAAAGTTTTCGAATAATCGGGCAGCGCCTCGAGGCGACTGCCGTCACCATTGATCTGATCTTAAGCTGGAGAACTTCAAGATGAGCAACATTCCCGCCGAACTGAAATACGTCGACAGCCACGAGTGGCTGCGCCTGGAAGCCGACGGTTCCGTCACCGTGGGCATCACCGCGCACGCGCAGGAATTGCTGGGCGACATCGTCTTCGTCGAGCTGCCGAAAGTCGGCGCGCATCTGGCCAAGGATGAGCAGGCCGGCGTGGTGGAGTCGGTGAAGGCCGCTTCCGACGTCTACTGTCCGATCGCCGGCGAAGTGCTGGCCGTCAACGAGGAACTGGAAGGCGAGCCGGAACTGGCCAACAGCGATCCGTACGGCGACGGCTGGTTCTTCAAGATCAAGCCGGCCAACGCCACGGATCTGGATGGCCTGATGGACGCCGCCGCCTACGCCAAGGAAATCGGCGCCTGATAGCCTGACCGCCCCGCCGTCGCAAGACGCCGGGGCGTTGTTTTTCCCGGCGCGGCCTCGCGCAGGCCGCCGCAAAGAAGGAAGTCCCAAGCATGTCGCTCTCCGAACTCTTCAATCGCCACGAATTCCTCGCCCGCCACATTGGCCCGTCCGACGCCGAGCGCGCCGAGATGCTGGCCGCCGTCGGCGTGCCGTCCATCGACGCGCTGGTCGACCAGACCTTGCCGGCCGACATCCGCCTGAACCGCCGCCTGGATCTGCCGTCGCCGCAGCCGGAAGCGGAGGCGCTGGCCGCGCTGAAGGCGGTAGCAAGCAAGAACGTGGTCAACAAGTCCTTCATCGGCCTGGGTTACTACCCGGTGCTGACCCCTACGGTCATCCTGCGCAATGTGCTGGAAAATCCGGGCTGGTACACCGCCTATACCCCGTATCAGGCCGAGATCGCCCAAGGCCGTCTGGAATCGTTGCTGAACTTCCAGCAGATGGTGATCGACCTGACCGGCCTGGAAATGGCCAACGCGTCCCTGCTGGACGAGGCCACTGCCGCCGCCGAAGCGATGGCGATGGCCAAGCGCGTCTCCAAGTCCAAGTCCGTCAGCTTCTTCGTCGACAGCCGCGTGCTGCCGCAGACGCTGGACGTGATGAAGACCCGCGCCAAGTACTTCGGCTTCGAGCTGGTGCAAGGCCATCCGGAAGAGGCCGGCAACGGCGATTACTTCGGCGCGCTCTTCCAGTATCCGGGCGAAGCCGGCGACCTGATCGACCTGACCCCGCACATCGCGGCGATCAAGGCCAAGGGCGGCGTGGTCGCCGTCGCCGCCGACGTGATGGCGCTGGTGGCGCTGAAGTCGCCGGCGGAAATGGGCGCCGACATCGCGCTGGGCAACACCCAGCGCTTCGGCGTGCCGATGGGCTTCGGCGGCCCGCACGCGGCTTACTTCGCGTTCAAGGACGAGATGAAACGCTCGGCGCCGGGCCGCATCATCGGCGTGTCCATCGACGCCAAGGGCAAGACCGCGCTGCGCATGGCGCTGCAGACCCGCGAGCAGCATATCCGCCGCGAGAAGGCCAACTCCAATATCTGTACCAGCCAGGTGTTGCTGGCCAATATCGCCGGCCTGTATGCCGTTTACCACGGCGCGGAAGGGGTGCGGCGCATCGCCGCCCGCATCCATCGGCTGGCCGCCATCTTCGCCCACGCGGTGAAAGAGGCCGGCGGCAAGCTGGCGTTCGACCGCTTCTTCGACACCGTGCAGGTGGACGCGCCCAAGGCCGATGCCATCTACGCCGCGGCGCTGGCCGCCGGCTACAATCTGCGCCGCGTCGGCAAGACCGTGCTGGGCGTGGCTTTCCACGAGGCCGCCACCGAGGCGGATCTGGCCAAGCTGATCGAGCTGTTCACCGGCAAGCCGGCCGACATCGCCGCCTTGGACGCCGCCGCCCAGGACGCGATCCCGGCCGCGCTCAAGCGCGAGTCGGCCATCCTGACCCACCCGGTGTTCAACACCCACCATAGCGAGCACGAGATGCTGCGCTATATGAAGAAGCTGGAAAACCGCGACCTGGCGATGAATCACTCGATGATCTCGCTGGGCAGCTGCACCATGAAGCTGAACGCCACCAGCGAGATGATTCCGATCACCTGGCCGGAATTCGCCAATATGCACCCGTTCGCGCCGCGCGAGCAGACTGTCGGCTATCTGCAGCTGATCGAAGGCCTGCAGACGCAGTTGAAGGCGATCACCGGCTTCGACGCGATCTCGATGCAGCCCAACTCCGGCGCCCAGGGCGAATACGCCGGCCTGTTGGCCATCAGCCGCTACCATGAGTCGCGCGGCGAGGGCCACCGCGACATCTGCCTGATTCCGCAATCGGCGCACGGCACCAACCCGGCCACCGCGCAGATGATGAATATGCAGGTGGTGGTGGTGAAGTGCGACGAGGCCGGCAATGTCGACGTCGCCGACCTGAAGGCCAAGGCCGAACAGCACGCCGCCAATCTGGCCGCGCTGATGATCACCTATCCGTCCACCCACGGCGTGTTCGAGCAGGGCATCAAACAGATCTGCGAGATCGTCCACGCCCACGGCGGCCAGGTGTACATGGACGGCGCCAACCTCAACGCCCAGGTGGGCCTGACCCGCCCGGCCGACATCGGCGCCGACGTGTCGCACATGAACCTGCACAAGACCTTCTGCATCCCGCACGGCGGCGGCGGGCCGGGCATGGGCCCGATCGGCCTGAAGGCGCATTTGGCGCCGTTCATCGCCAATCATGTGGTGGCGCCGGTGCCGGGCGCGGTGGAAGGGCAGACCGCGGTCTCGGCCGCGCCGTTCGGCTCGGCTTCCATCCTGCCGATCTCTTACATGTACATCGCGATGATGGGTGCCGAGGGCATGAAGCAGGCGACGGAGAACGCGCTGCTGTCGGCCAACTATCTGGCCACTCGCCTGGCCGAGCATTTCCCGGTGCTGTACACCGGCGCCAATGGCCGTGTCGCCCACGAGTGCATCATCGATCTGCGCCCGCTGAAGGCCGCTTCTGGCGTGACGGAGGTGGACGTGGCAAAACGGCTGATGGACTACGGCTTCCACGCGCCGACCATGAGCTTCCCGGTGCCGGGCACGCTGATGATCGAGCCGACCGAATCCGAGCCCAAGGCCGAGCTGGATCGCTTCATCGCGGCGATGGCTTCCATCCGCGCCGAGATCGACCAGGTGCAAAGCGGCGCATGGCCTGCGGACAACAATCCGCTCGTCAACGCGCCGCACAGCAAGGCCGACATCGCCGGCGACTGGAACCGCCCGTACAGCCGCGAACAGGGCCTGTTCCCGCTGCCTTACGTGCTGGAGAACAAGTTCTGGCCGAGCGTGAACCGCATTGACGATGTCTACGGCGACCGCAACGTGGTATGCAGCTGCCCGGGCATGGAAAACTACGCGTAAACGCCTGCCGGCCTGGCCGGCTCCGCCTCAACCCGCCGGTTTTTGCCGGCGGTTTTTTTATGTCTGATAAATGTATAAGGGTAAATACTTAGAAATAATAACTAAGTAGTCATACGTTCACGTTCGAACTATCACTAAGAGGGATGCAAAGCCGCCTGGCGGGAACGACGCGCAGGCGCATATTTGGGGCAGGAAGCAAGCGGGAGTGAGTGAAAATGTGCGTCGCTAATTTTGATGCTTTTTATCGCGGAAACGATTCCTTTTATGGCGACAGGCCGGCGCTGTCGCTGATGTATTTTCTGGAGAAATATGGCGTGGGCGGCGGCGGCAGGGGGCTGGACCTGGCTTGCGGCCAGGGCCGCAACGCCTTGTACCTGGCGAACCGCGGATTCTCCATGTTCGGCGTGGATGAGTCGTCCGAGGCCGTGTCCAAGATGGGCGAGCAGGCTGATCGGCGGCGGCTGGACGTCAGCGGCAAGGTGGTCAACCTGACCGAGCTGGAAATCGAGCCGCAGCGCTACCGCATCATCATCGCCTATACCGCGCTGGATCATGTCGATGCGGCCGCCGGCGAGCGGCTGGCCCAGGCGATGATGGCGGGGCTGGAGCCGGGCGGCTATCTGTTCGCCGCGGTGTTCATGGTGGATGACCCAGGCTGCGCCGGAACGGGCGGGGGCGTCAGCGAAACCGCGGCTTATGTCCGCCACTACTACCAACCGGGCGAGTTGCGCGAGCAGTTCTCCGGATTGACGCCTCTGGCTTACCAGGAGGAGTTCGCGCTGGATCTCAGCCATGGGCATCCGCATCACCACAGCATGGCCAGGTTGTTCGCCCATAAACAGGCCGCCTGAGGGCGCGGTCGCCAATCCAGAAAACAGGGCGCGAGCCCTGTTTTTCATTGCGGGACGGGAAGGCGGGCGCCGATCGCTTGAGCCGGATTTCGCGATGAGCAAAAAACGCGTCAGGAAATGAGACGTGTTTGTTACAATGGCGGGCGCTCGCGATGGCAGTCGCGCGGCGCTTTTTTGATGAATAAATAAAAGGTTAGCGGCGGACATGCCGATAAGAAGCGTACTTTGCTGGCAGGGGGGCGACCTGGAGCTGCTGGAGGCCTTGAGCTTGCCGGTGTGGATTTTCGATATCGACCACAAGCGGGTGTTCTGGGCCAACGAGGCCGGGCTGCAGGTGTGGGGCGCGGCTAGCCTGCTGGAGTTGCAGGCGCGCGACATGTCGCAGGATATGTCGGTGTCGGTGGCGCAACGGCTGGCCCAGTACCAGCAGGACTTCGAACGCGAAGGCAGCTGTTTCGTGGAAAGCTGGACGCTGTATCCCAATGGCCGGCCCTGCGTGCTCAAGGTGAAGTTCCGCGGCATACGGGTGAATGGCCGGATGCTGATGTTCTGCGAGGCGCAGAACAGCCTCAGCGCCGACCCGGCGTCCCTGCGCAGCACGGAGGCGCTGTTGCACACCTCGGTGCTGATCACGCTTTACGACGGCGAGGGCCGCGCGCTGTATCGCAACCCGGCCTCGCGCGAGCAGCTGGCGGTGGCCGGAGAAGGCTGGCGCCAGCATTTCGTCCACGACAGCGATTGGCAGCAACTGCGGCAGGGCGTGGCCGCCTGCGGCGAGTCGCGGCTGCTGGCGCGGGTCAATACCCGGGAGGGCATGCGCTGGCACGAGGTGTCGGCCCGCGCCTGCCGCGACGCCGTCACCGGGCAGGACGCGCTGCTGGTCAGCGAGGTGGACATCACCGATCTCAAGCACGCCGAGGCGCGCGCCAGCTTCCTGGCCAACCACGACGTGCTCACCGGCTTGCCCAACCGCAACGGCATCCGCAGCGAGTTGCTGCCCCATCTGCAGCAGGCGCTGCGCAATGGCCGCCAGGTGGCGCTGATGTTCATCGACCTGGACCGCTTCAAGAACGTCAACGATTCGCTCGGCCACGCCTGCGGCGACGAGCTGCTGATCCGGATGGCCGGGCGGCTGGTCGGCCTGCTTGGCCATGAGGAGAAGGCCGCTAGGCTGGGCGGCGACGAGTTCCTGGTGATGCTGAGCGCGCCGCAGGTGGCGGAGCAGGCGGAGGCGCTGGGGCGCCGCATCCTGCAGGCGCTGGCGGTGCCGATGCGGCTGGAGGGCATGGACGTCGGCGTGTCGGCGTCCATCGGCGTCAGCGTGTGCGAGGGCCGGACGCTGGACCTGGAGCAGATGATGCGCCACGCCGATCTGGCGATGTACGCCGCCAAGGACGCGGGACGCAACAACCTGATGTTCTTCACGCCGGCGCTGGAGGCGCGCAGCCAGGCGCAGCTGGCGCTGGAGAACGATATCCGCCGGGGCCTGGAGCACGGCGAATTCGTCGCCTACTTCCAGCCGCGGGTGGACATCGCCAGCGGACAGGTGGTCGGCGCCGAGGCCCTGGCGCGCTGGCGCCATCCCTTGCGCGGCCTGTTGATGCCGGACAGCTTCATTCCCATCTGCGAAGACTGCGGCATGGTGATGGAACTGGGCCGGCAGATCCTGGTTCAGGCCGCGCGCCAGCAGCGCCAGTGGCGCGACCGGGGGCTGGACTTGCTGGTGTCGGTCAACCTGTCCGCCAGCCAGTTTGTCGATCCCGGCCTGCCCGGCCTGGTGGAGCAGATACTGGCCGACAGCGGCTGCCAGCCGGACAAGCTGGAGCTGGAGATCACCGAATCGGTGCTGCTGGGGCACGATGAGCAAACCATGCACACCTTGCAGGCCCTGCGCGCGCTGGGGCTGCGCATCGCGGTGGACGATTTCGGCACCGGCTATTCCAATCTGGCCTATCTGCAGCGCTACCCGCTGACCTCGCTGAAGATAGACCGTTCCTTCATCGCCGACCTGGACGACAAGCCGGCCATCGCCGAACTGATCACGACACTGTGCCGGATGATGGGATTGAACATGGTGGCGGAAGGCGTGGAAACCGAAGCGCAGCTGGCGTGGCTGGCCGAGCGCGGCTGCCAGGAATACCAGGGCTATCTGTGCAGCCCGGCCTTGTCCGCCCAGGAGTTTCTGCAGCGCCTGTTCTAGCGCTGTCGATAGCGGGGGAGGCGAGGGAGGCCGCCGATCATCCTGTTTCCTCAGCGGACAGCGGCCGCCATGGACGGCGTCTTTATATCAATATGTGGATTAAATCGTTGGATTCGAGGCATTCTTCGCTTACCCTATGCCGGTAATGCAGGCGGCATGTTCCGGCCTGCGGCAAGGAGAATGAGATGAAGACATTGAGCGCCGCCGCGTTGGCGGCCCTGCTGCCGATGGCCGCTGTCGCGGCCAAGCCCCTGACCGTATGCACCGACGCCAACCCGGAAGGCTTCGACGTGGTGCAGTACAACTCGCTGGTCACCACCAACGCTTCCGCCGACATATTGATGAACCGCCTGGTGGAGTACGACGCCGCCGCCGGCAAGCTGCAGCCGGGCCTGGCCAGCAGCTGGGAGGTGAGCGCGGATGGCTTGAACTACACCTTCCACCTGCGGCCCAACGTCGGTTTCCACAATACCGACTACTTCAAGCCGACGCGCAAGCTGAACGCCGACGATGTGGCGTTCACCTTCGACCGGATGCTGAACCCCGACAATCCCTGGTACAAGACCGCGCCGGCCGGCTATCCGCATGCGCAGGCGATGCAGTTTCCCAAGCTGATCAAGGCGGTGCGCAAGCTCGATCCGCTGACGGTGCGCTTCGAGCTGAATTATCCGGAAGCCACCTTCCTGTCCAGCCTGACCATGGGCTTCGCTTCCATCTATTCCGCCGAATACATGTCGCAGCTGCTGGCCGCCGGCAAGACCGGCGAACTCAACAGCAAGCCTGTCGGCACCGGGCCTTTCGTGTTCAAGAGCTTCGCCAAGGACGCCTTGGTGCGCTACGCGCCCAATCCGGGCTATTTCGGCGCCAAGCCCAAAGTATTAGCGCTGGTGTACGCGATCACCCCGGATTCCAATGTGCGGCTGCAGAAGCTGCGCGCCGGCGAATGCCAGATCGCGCTGTCGCCCAAGCCGCAGGATGTGCAGGCGGCCAAGGCGGACGGCAAGCTGCAGGTGTCGCAGACGCCGGCCTTCATGACCGCCTTCGTCGCCTTCAACAGCCAGAAGAAGCCGTTGGACAACCCACAGGTGCGTCAGGCGATCAATCTCGCCTTCGACAAGGCCAGTTATTTGAAGACGGTATTCGGCAATGCCGCCGGCGCCGCCAGTCTGGTCTATCCGCCCAATACCTGGAGCTACGACAAGACCATCAAGCCCTATGCCTATGATCCGGCGCAGGCGAAGAAGCTGCTGGCCCAGGCCGGCTATCCCAATGGATTCGACGTTTCGGTGTGGGTGCGCCCCAGCGGCAGCACGCTGAACCCCAATCCCAAGGCCGGCGCGGAGCTGTTGCAGGCCGATTTGGCCAAGGTGGGCGTACGGCTGCAGATCAAGGTGCTGGAGTGGGGCGAGCTGATCAAGCGCGGCAAGGCCGGCGAGCACGAGATGCTGTTCATGGGCTGGGCCGGCGACAACGGCGATCCGGACAATTTCCTGACGCCGCAGTTTTCCTGCGCCGCGGTGCAGTCCGGCACCAATTTCGCCCGTTATTGCGACGGCAAGCTGGACAAGCTGATCGCCGACGGCAAGAAAACCAGCGATTTCAAGGCCAGAGCCAAATTGTATCAAGCCGCCCAGCACGCCATCCATGAGCAGGCGTTGTGGCTGCCGCTGGCGCATCCGATCGCCTATGGCTTGGCGCGCAAGGAGGTGACGGGCTACATTGTTAATCCTTATGGACGGGTCAATTTCGCTAGTGTTGGCTTGAAATAAACGATTTATCGAGTAAAAATAGACCACTCCGTTTTATAAACAGAGTGGTCTCTTTCTTTTTTGGGTTTGCGCCAGAGCAAAGCCGCACTCGTCTCGGACGGAGATAATGCTTGATGGCGCGCAGGATGGGGCGTCGCCGCGACAAAGCGCTGATGCGTGGCGCGGAGCCGTGTTGCCAGTTGCATGCAGACCGCCGGGATTTGGTAGTATTGCTGGAGCGGCCGCGCCTGGCGCGGCTGTTGGGAGAGAGAGGAGCGCCTTGCCGTTGGCGTGTCTTGCTTGTTCTTAGAATGTGCCCGCCCTCGCTTGGGCATGCGCTTTCGCGTATCATGCGCTGGGCTCGGGCCGATAAATGATAAAACAATAGATGCAAACTAGACGAACACAGCAAAGCCGCAGGGAGTCCACCATAGGCAAACTGGTGGAGGCGGCGATCGAATGCCTGATGGAGAGCGGCTACCACGGCACCAGCGTGCAACTGATCTGCGGCCGCGCCGGCGTTTCGCAAGGCGCGCTGTTCCGCCACTTCGCCACCAAGAACGAGCTGATGCAGCCGGTGGGGCGCAAGGTGGTGGACGACATCTTCGAGTCCGCGCTCGCGTTGGCGGCGCAATTGCCGGCCGGCATGTCCGAGGAGGAGCGCATCATCGCGCTGATGAAGGCGCTGGTGATGTCGCCGCGCCACATCGTGCTGCTGGAGCTGCTGATGGCGGCGCGCACCACGCCGGATCTGCGCGACATCTTCCTGGGCAGCTCCAGCACCTATTTCCGCGACCGCTTCGTAGCGATGATGGCCTCGCTGTTTCCGCGCTACGCGATCTCCACCGGCTTCTTCGCCACCCTGCTCACCATGATGACTACGATGCACGGCATGGCGCTGTATCGCACGCTGGCCGAGCACCCGGAAGGCGACAAGATGCGCGAGCAATGGCTGCTGTCCGCGTTGAGGGCCGAGCTGGAGCGGATACGTCAGGAAGGGGCGGATACCCGCAACCCGGTTTACCAGCTGCCGTTCTGAATATCCGTTTTTCAGCTGAAAACCCCGTCGCTTGCGGCGGGCTTTTCTTTATCTATTGGATTTGGAATTGATCCGCTAGCAGGGAAGGGGCATGCGATTGTGCGGTGCTGGCCGCTAGGATTGTTCTATTCATCCATTTGAAACGGACATGAAAAAAGACCCGCCGAAGCGGGTCTTTTTGCGTCTAAGTTCGCAGGTTCTTGCGTCGAACCGTTGAATTAGAAGGCGTGAACCATGTTCAGGCCGAAGGACTTCAGATCCTTGTTGCCGTTGCCCTTAACGGCGATCTGGCCGTATTGAGCGCCGAAGGTGGTGCGCTTGGAGATGGCGTAGTCAGCACCCAGAACGTATTGATCGTACTTGGTGTTGTCGATGGATACGCCGTTCACCTTCACGTTGTTGCCGTGAGCGTAGGTGAATTTCGGAGTGATGGCACCGAAGGTGTAAGCAGCGGTCAACGCGTACTCTTGGGTCTTCACTTGATCGGTGATCTTGTAGCCTGCCGGAGCGGACTCGCCAACCAGACCGGCCCAGCTGCTGCCGATGATGTCGTAGCCACCCTTCTCTTGTTGGTAGCCCAAGCCTACGAACAGGTTGTTGGCGTTGTAACCAACTTCCAGGCGATGCTTGTCGTTAGCTTGGTAAGAGGTTTGGGTGTAAACGGTGGTGCTTACGCCCAGGACGGTAACCGGGGTGTTAACGCCGGAGCTTGCCTTGGATTGATGAGTGTAAGCGTACTTGCCGAAGAAGCCGCTGTTTTCGTAGCCCAGGCCAACAACGGAAGTTTCGCGGTCTTGCGAACCGGTGGTCTTGTCTTCCTTGGTACCGTACTGGATGGCGGCGGTCAGGCCCGGAACTACGGCCGGCAGGTCGTAGCGTACGGAATTCTTCAGACGAACGCCGTCACGAGTGAAGATGCTCAGGCCCAGCGCGTCGCTGTTGTATTCCCAAGTATCAACAGTGCCCATATCGCTGTCCAGGAAGTTGGACACGTTACCCAGGCGCACGGTACCGAAGCCGCCTTGCAGGCCAATGAAGGAATTACGGTTAGCGAAGGTGCCGCTGCTGGACTTGCCGTATTGATCCTTGTTGCCGTCAACAGCGAAGCCGGTTTCAACTTGCCAGATGGTCTTCAGGCCGTTGCCCAGATCTTCAGTACCCTTGAAGCCGATACGGGAACCCAGGTCGTCGATGTTGGTTTGCTTGGTAACGCCGTTGTCGTTGTATTCAACGCCGCCTTTGAGTTTGCCGTAGATGGTTACGTCGGCGAATGCGGCAGCCGGCAGGGTGGCTACCAGCAGGGCGATCAGACTCTTTTTCATGGTCAAGTCATCCTTTTTTAGGTTTAGGAATGTGAGCAAATGCTATTGGCTGGGTTGTGAAAATGCAACTTCACCTGCCGAATTGTGTTGCTATCAAGCAACTCATGTTGTGTTTTGCGCAGTATGAAATTCGATTTTGTTTGTTGTAAGTTGCTGAATTGTCAGGATTGTTACTGTGGTGGTGTGTGGCTTTGGAGTGTGTTGCAAAAAAGCATCAATGTTATGAAATGCTTATGATTATTGGATTTTATGAGGATGGCTGCCTGAAATTGGCAAAAAAATAGCCCGTCCGGAAGGGGGCGGGCTGAAAAATCAACGTGACTTGAAGTGAATCCAGCAGGCGCGGATTGCATCCACGTGAATTCGCTTTCGATCATGATAAAAGAAAGCATTAGCTCTGTAAATGGAGTAGATATTCCATTTTTGAATTGTTTGTCAATGCGGATTGTATTCAAGGTATTGATTTTATTTGAAAATTTACACGTTGAATAAGTTGCAAAAATGCGCATCTATAGTGCTGTAGTGAGGCATTTTGGCTACGAAGTCATGCGTTTGGGGGCTTGATGCGTGCCTGGCGCGGCAGCCGGCGATTGTGGAAATCCCCTACAATGTCGCCTCCGGATCCGAGGCTGAGGCCAGGTATATATAAGGTATGCAAACACTGACAGTGGTGGGGCTGGGAAGGTTGGGGCGCAGCGTGGCCAGGCTGGCGGCGCTGAGCGGCGCCTATCGTCTGCTCGATGTGATGGGGCGGCGCTTGCCGCCGCTGGAGGAGGCGCGCGCCTTTGTCGGCGCCGGGCGGCTGGTGAACGACATGAGGCAGTTGGCTCCAGCCGATCTGTATCTGCTGGCGGTGCCGGATGCCGCCATCGCATCCTGCGCGCGCACGCTGGCGGCGGCGGGCGTGGCGCCTGGGGGCTCTGTGGTGTTTCATGCTAGCGGCGCGGCCGACGCTTCGTTGTTGCAGCCGCTGGCGGAGCAGGGGGTGTTGACCGCCAGCCTGCACCCTGCATTTTCCTTCGCCGATCCCGGACGGGCGGTGGAGGGCTTTGCCGGCACGCTGTGCGCGTTGGAGGGCGATGAGGAGGCCTGCCGCAGGCTGGAGGCTTTCGCGCGCGCGCTGGGCGGGCGGCCGTTCCGGCTGGCGCCCGGCGGCAAGGCCGCCTATCACGCCGGCTTGTCGGTGGCGTCCAATTTCCTGGTGGCGCTGACCGAGATGGCGCGGCAGCTGACGGCCCGCGCCGGCGTGCCGCCGGAATTGACGCAGCCTTTGCTGGGCGGCTTGATGCGGCAGACGCTGGACAATGCGCTGGAGATGGGGCCGTACGAGGCGCTGACCGGGCCGATCCTGCGCGGCGATATCGGCACCGTCGAGCGCCATCTGGAGGTGTTGGCCGATACCGGCTTGCTTCCCGCCTACCGCGCGCTGGGCCGCCAGGTGGTGGCGCTGGCCGGAGATCGCCTGCAGGAACCGGCGCGCCAGCAGTTGCTGGCGCTGTTGTATTGAGCCGGCTTGGCGCGCCAGTCGTGCGGGTAGGCGCGGCGCCGGATCAGGGGGTGGTTGGCGGCTCTTGGCGCGGGGCGGGCACTTTGAATACCTGGCGCAGGTAGGCGAGGAAGGTTTCGTCGCTGCACATGGTCTTGCCCGGGCTGTCGGATAGCTTGGCCACCGGCTGGCCGTTGCAGCTGACCAGCTTCAGCACGATTTGCAGCGGCTCCAGCCCCATGTCGTTGGTGAAGTGGGTGCCGATGCCGAAGCTGACCTGGATGTGCGGGCTGAAGTGGCGCTGCAGCGCCAGCGCGCTGTCCACGCTGAGGCCGTCGCTGAAGGTCAGCATCTTGGTCGCCGGATCGATCCGCAGCTTGCGGTAATGGGCGATCGCCCGCTCTCCCCATATATAAGGATCGCCGCTGTCGTGGCGCAGGCCGTCGAACAGCTTGGCGAAATAGAGGTCGAAATCGGCGAGGAAGGCGTCCATGCCGACCACATCGGTCAGCGCGATGCCCAGGTCGCCGCGATATTCCTGCACCCATGATTCCAGCGCGGCCTTCTGGAAGTCCCGCAGCCGCACGCCCAGCGCCTGAAATGCTTGGAAGAATTCGTGCGCCATGGTGCCGATCGGCGTGATGCCCAGCTTGCGGGCCAGGTAGACGTTGCTGGTGCCGCGGAATACCTGCGGCAGCGCATGGTTCAGCCTTTCCACCACGTGGGCCTGCCAGTCGCGGCTGAAGCGGCGGCGGGTGCCGAAGTCGGCGATCAGCAGCGGAAAGCGCTGGCCGGCGGCCTCCTCGCGCTGGAAGCGCTCCAGTTCCGCCAGCTTGGCTTCCAGCCGGCGGCGGCCTTCCTCGCGCACCGCCTTGCTGTCCAGCGGGCGGAAATACAGCTCGTTGACGATGGCCAGCACGAAGATCTCGAAGAACATCGCTTGCACCATCGGGCCTTTGATCCGGATGGCCAGCTGCTCGCCTTCCTCGCTCACGCTGATGAAGCGGCGCTGCAGGTGGAACAGTTCCAGGTAGTCGACATAGTCGCTTTTGATGAAGCGCAGGCCGCGCAGATAATCCAGCTCGTCCTGGCTGAAGCGCAGTTCGCACAGCATGTCCAGCTGGGCCTCCAGTTGCTGTTTCAGCTGGGTCAGCGGCGTGTCCGGGTGGTTGCGGCAGCGGAATTCGTATTCGCCGTGAGCGGCGGGAAACTGGTGCAGCACCACCTGCAGCATGGTGAACTTGTAAAGATCGGTATCCAGCAGCGACTGGATGATGGGCGTGTTCTTGAGCATGGCGCTTCTCAGGCGGCGTGGATCACGAAAATGGCCGGCCGCTTGTGCAGATCGGGCGGGGTTTGCGGCCAGTCCTGCACCCGGTGGCTGACGATGGTCTGCGTCGGCAGGGTCAGGTCGCAGGCTACCGCGAGCCGGGTGGAGGGCGCCAGCGTTTCCCGCAGCTGTTGCAGCAGCGCATTGTTGCGGTACGGCGTTTCGATGAACAGCTGGGTCTCGTTGTTCTTGCGCGAGCGTTGTTCCAGCTCTTTCACCCGTTTGGCCTTTTCGGCGGCGTCCACCGGCAGGTAGCCATGGAAGGCGAAGCATTGGCCGTTGGCGCCGCTGGCCATCAGCGCCAGCAGGATGGAGGAGGGGCCGATCAACGGTTCGACGCGGATGCCGTGCTGGTGCGCCAGCGCCACCAGCTGCGCGCCGGGGTCTGCCACCGCCGGGCAGCCGGCTTCGGAGATCAGGCCGACATCGTGGCCGGCCTTCAGCGGCGCCAGCAGCGCGGCGACATCCGCCTCCTTGGTGTGCTCGTTCAGCGTGCTCATCGCCAGCTCGCGGATCGGCGTCGCCACGCCCAGCGCCTTCAGGTGCTTGCGCGCGGTTTTTTCCGCTTCGACGACGAAATGGCGGATGTGGACGACTTTGGCGCGCTCGCCTTCCGGCAGCCAGGCGATGTTTTCATCGCCCAGCGGGGCGGGGATCAGGAACAGGGCGCCGCTCATCGCAGCACCTCCACGCCCTCGTTGCCCAGCATGGTGACCAGCTGGAACAGCGGCACGCCGATCAGCGCGTTGGGGTCGTCGGACTCCACTTTCTCCAGCAGCGCGCCGCCCAGACCTTCGCTCTTGGCGCTGCCCGCGCAGTGGAGGGCGTCCGGCTCGCGGGCGAGATAATTGCGGATCTGCGCCTCGGTCAGCGCGCGCAGCGTGACGCGGGTGATGCCCACGCATTCCTGCAGCCGGCCGCTGGCGCTGTTGTACAGCGCCAACGCCGAGTGGAAGACCACGGTGCGGCCGCTCATCCACATCAGCATCTCCACGCCCTGCTCGAAGCCGCCGGGCTTGCCGATCTGCTTGCCGTCCAGCAGCGCCACCTGATCGGAGCCTATGATCAGGGAATCAGGATGCTTGCCGGCCAGCGACTGGGCCTTGGTGCGGGCCAGGCGCACCGCGGTTTCCAGCGCGGTTTCGCCGGGCAGCGGCGTTTCATCGCAGATCGGCGGTTCGGAGTGGAAGGGCAGGCCCAGGCGGGCGATGATTTCTTGGCGGTAGCGGGAGGTGGAAGCCAGTACGATGTGCATGTTGCGAGCCGGTTGACGGCAACGCCGGCGGCGCGGCCGCGTCGGCCGGCGGCCACGGTTCGGCCTTGCCTTGTTTCTTTTGACAAATCAGGGGAATGGATTGTACCATGCGGAGTTTATGTCTAAACCGATTTTGATCGATCCGCTCAAGTTCGCCCGGGAAGGGCGCTCGCTGTCCGGCAAGCTGCCGGTCGGCGGGCTGGACGAGCGCGTTCATAGCGACCTGTCGGATACCTCTGGCGAGGTGTCTTATCAGCTCGACGGCTCTCGAGACGAGCTGCAGCGTTTTACGCTGCGCATCCGCCTGACGGCGGACCTGCGCGTCACCTGCCAGCGCTGCCTGGACGGCATGCCGTTCAGCCTGGGCACCGATTCGGTGCTCACGCTGTTCGCCAGCCAGGAAAAGCTGGACGAGGCCTGCGAGCAGGGCGAAGAGCTGGACGCGGTTCTCGCCGAACCCGAACTGGACGTGATTGCGCTGATCGAAGACGAAATCATCATGGGCTTGCCGCATTCGCCGAAACACGACGAATGCAGCAGGGATACTCTCTCGCTCGCCAAGGCTGACAAGCCCAACCCGTTTGCGGTGCTGGCGGCGCTTAAGAGACCCAAGTCCGAGTAACCCGGATTCGCATTAGAATCTACTTGAATTTCTTAGGAGTCGACCATGGCTGTTCAACAGAACAAAAAGTCCCCGTCCAAGCGCGGCATGCATCGTGCACACGATTTTCTGACCGCTCCGGCTCTGGCAGTTGAAGCCAGCACCGGCGAAGCCCACCTGCGCCACCACATCAGCCCGAACGGCTTCTACCGTGGCCGCAAGGTTGTGAAGACCAAGGGCGAGTAATCTCCCTGTCCTCGCTTCCTTTCCTTTTTTGGTAGGCACTTTATACCGCAATCGTTGATGACTATCACCGTCGCGGTTGATGCTATGGGCGGTGACGTTGGCCTCAAGGTTACCGTCCCGGCATCGATCCAATTCCTGCAAGACCACCCCGACATCCATCTGATTCTCGTAGGCGACCAGCCGGCCCTGGAGGCTGAATTGGCCCTGCACGATGGCGCCGTGCGTGAGCGCATCCTCATCCAGCATGCCACCCAGGTGGTGGGAATGGACGAGGCGCCTCAGCTCGCCCTCAAGAATAAAAAAGATTCGTCGATGCGGGTGGCGATCAATCTGGTCAAGGAAGGCAAAGCGCAGGCCGCCGTTTCCGCCGGCAACACCGGCGCGCTGATGGCTACCGCCCGCTTCGTCCTCAAGACCATCCCGGGCATCGACCGTCCCGCCATCGCGAAGCTGCTGCCCAATGTCAAGGGCACTTCCTGCGTGCTGGATCTGGGCGCCAATGTCGATTGCACCCCAGAACAACTTTTGCAGTTCGGCATCATGGGTTCCGAACTGATGGCCTGCCTGCAAGGCAAGGCCAATCCTTCCGTCGGCCTGTTGAATATCGGCAGCGAAGATATCAAGGGCAACGACAATATCAAGAAGACTGCCGAGCTGTTGCGCCAGTCGGAGCTGAACTTCTACGGCAACGTGGAGGGCGACGACATCTGCAAGGGCACGACCGATGTGGTAGTCTGCGATGGTTTTACCGGCAATGTGGCGCTCAAGACAGCTGAGGGGCTGGCGCACATGTTCGCCGTATTCCTGAGGGAAGAGTTCGGCCGCAGCTGGTGGACGCGTTTGTGCGCGTTGGCCGCGCTGCCGGTGCTGGGCCTTTTCAAGAAGCGCATCGATCCGCGCCGCTACAACGGGGCCAGCCTGCTGGGCCTGCGCGGCATCGTGGTGAAAAGCCACGGCGGCGCCGATGTCACAGGATTCCGTTACGCGTTGGCGCAGGCATGCGAGGAGGCCGGTTCCGACGTGATTGCACACATCGCCGATCGGGTTGCCAAACAACTAGACAACCTCAAGCAATCCGAGGCGGAAGCGAACTGAAACATATGGGCTATTCCCGCATTCTCGGCACTGGCAGCTTCCTGCCGTCCCGGGTGCTCACCAATGCGCAATTGGCCGAACGGGTGGAAACCAGCGACGAGTGGATTGTCTCTCGCACCGGCATCCGCGCGCGCCATATTGCCGATGAAGGGCACAAGACCAGCGATCTGGCGCTGAAGGCGGCGGAAGCCGCCATCGCCAGCGCAGGCATCGACAAGGTCGAGATCGACCTGATCATCGTCGCCACCACCACTCCCGACATGATTTTTCCCAGCACCGCCTGCATCCTGCAGGAGAAGCTGGGCTTGCCCGGCGTGCCGGCTTTCGACGTGCAGGCGGTGTGCGCCGGCTTCGCTTACGCGCTGGCCACCGCCAACGCCTACATCAAGAGCGGCATGTCGAAGAAGGCATTGGTGATCGGCGCCGAAATCATGTCGCGCGTGCTGGACTGGGATGATCGCCGGACCTGCGTGCTGTTCGGCGACGGCGCCGGCGCGGTGGTGCTGGGCGCGTCCGACGAGCCCGGCATCCTGCATGCCAAGCTGGCGGCCGACGGCCGTTACCAGGGCTTGCTGAACACGCCGGCGCAAATCTCCGGCGGCAAGATCCAGGGCATGCCCTATCTGCACATGGATGGCCCGGCGGTATTCAAGTTCGCCGTCAAGTCGCTGTCCGAAATCGCCGCCGCCACGCTGGCGGAGGCGGGCGTCGACAAGGCCGATCTGGATTGGCTGGTGCCGCATCAGGCCAACTTGCGCATCATCGAGTCCACGGCCAAGCATCTGGGCCTGTCGATGGACAAGGTCGTCGTCACCTTGCCGGAGCAGGGCAATACTTCGGCCGCCTCCATTCCGCTGGCGCTGGACGCCGCGGTGCGCGACGGACGCATCCAGCGCGGCCAGACCGTGATGCTGGAAGGCATTGGCGGCGGTTTCGCCTGGGGCGCGGTGCTGCTGACCTTCTGATTGGAATTCCACAAAGTGGCTTTTTCGCCGCGTGATCGCCGATAATGACAGCGTTTATTGATCGGCCTCGTGGCGCGAACGGCCGCTTTGCGTCATCCTTTGCGTCGAATTCTGTGGAGTCGACTATGGCTTTTGCTTTTCTTTTTCCGGGACAGGGCTCGCAGAGTCTGAAGATGATGGACGGCTTCGCCGACCTGCCCGTGGTGCAGCATACTTTCGAAGAGGCGTCCGACACGCTGTCGCTGGACCTGTGGGCGATGCTGCAGGCGGATGGCGCCGACGCGATCAACGCCACCGTGAACACCCAGCCCATCATGCTGGCCGCCGGTTACGCCACGTATCTGGCGTGGCAGGAGCTGAACGGCAAGCAGCCGTCCATCGTGGCCGGCCATAGCCTGGGCGAATACACCGCTCTGGTGGCCGCCGGCGCGCTGCCGTTCGCCGAGGCGGTGAAGCTGGTGCGCCTGCGCGCCGAGGCGATGCAGGCCGCGGTGCCGGCCGGCGCCGGCGCGATGGCGGCCATTCTCAACCTGTCCGACGACGACATCCGCGCCGCCTGCGCGGAAGCCGCCCAGGGCGAGGTGGTGGAAGCCGTCAACTTCAACTCCCCGGGCCAGGTGGTGATCGCCGGCAACAAGGGCGCGGTCGAGCGGGCGATGGACTTGTGCAAGGCCAAGGGAGCCAAGCGCGCGCTGCCGTTGCCGGTATCGGTGCCGTCGCATTGCTCGCTGATGCGGCCGGCAGCCGAGCGACTGGCCGAGGCGCTGCAGGGCGTGCACCTGAGCGCGCCGGCCATTCCGGTGCTGCACAACGCCGATGTGGCCAGTTACAACGACGCGTCGCAAATCGGCGACGCGCTGACCCGCCAGCTGTACATGCCGGTGCGCTGGACCGAAACCATCCAGAAGTTGGCCGCCGACGGCGTGACCATGATGGCCGAGTGCGGGCCGGGCAAAGTGCTGGCGGGCCTCGCCAAACGCATCGACGGCAACGTCAAGTGCCTGGCGCTGACTGATCGCGCGGCGCTGGAAGCCGCGCGCGAAGCGCTGGCCTGACGTGAAATTCCGGCGGGCCGGCCCAGGCCGGACCGCCATCGCCCCTTTCGGCGACAGCCGGGCGGGACGTTGACAATAAGGAGACACATTGATGAGTCTGCAAGGCAAAGTGGCGCTGGTGACCGGCGCCTCGCGCGGCATTGGCGCGGCGATCGCCGACGCGCTGGCCGCCGAGGGCGCGGTGGTCATCGGCACCGCCACGTCGGAATCCGGCGCGGCCGCCATTCATGAGCGCCTGTCCGCAGCCGGCGGCGCCGGCCGCGTGCTGAACGTCACCGAGGAGGGCGCGGTCGACGCGCTGATCGAGTCGGTGGAGAAAGAGTTCGGCGCGGTGGCGGTGTTGGTGAACAACGCCGGCATCACCCGCGACGGCCTCCTGATGCGGATGAAGGATGAGGACTGGGACGCCATCATGGACACCAACCTGAAGTCGGTGTTCAAAACCTCCAAAGCGGTGATGCGCGGTATGATGAAGGCCCGCAGCGGCCGCATCATCAACATCGCCTCCGTGGTGGGCGCGATGGGCAATGCCGGCCAGGCCAACTACGCGGCCGCCAAGGCGGGCATCATCGGCTTCACCAAGTCGATGGCGCGCGAGGTGGGCAGCCGCAACATCACCGTCAACTGCGTGGCGCCGGGCTTCATCGACACCGACATGACCCGCGCGCTGCCGGAAGCGCAGCGCGAGGCGCTGGTTGGCCAGATTTCGCTGGGCCGTTTGGGCGATGCCAAGGACATCGCCGATGCCGTGGTATTCCTGGCATCGGATCGCGCATCCTACATTACGGGCCAGACTTTGCACGTGAATGGCGGCATGCTGATGCCTTAATTCTTGTCCGGCTGGCGCCGGATAGAGATTTAGGTAGGCTGCTCTAATTTTTTTTTGTAGAATACCGGGGTTTTGTGATCCCGAATCAGAAAGGTCAAGGGTTTAAACAAATGGAAAACATCGAAGCGCGCGTCAAGAAGATCGTTGCCGAGCAACTGGGCGTGAACGAAGCCGAAATCAAGGTGGAAAGCTCTTTCGTCGACGATCTGGGCGCCGATTCCCTGGACACCGTTGAACTGGTGATGGCACTGGAAGAAGAGTTCGAGTGCGAGATCCCGGACGAAGAGGCCGAGAAGATCACCACCGTTCAACAAGCCATCGACTACGTGACTGGCCATCTGAACAAGTAATCCCTCTTTTCGGGACCGGGACCTCTGCGTGGTGTGGCTTCGGCTCGCCTGCAGAGGTTCTTTTGTTAAGAAGGTTCCAAACGCGCGTTTGAACCTGGCTTGTGCTTGTCAGACGCGCGTGGTTTCATCGGGAGACTGCCCTCCCATCTATCACGGAGATTCTTCGTGTCCAAACGCAGAGTAGTAGTCACCGGCCTGGGCCATGTGTCCCCGGTCGGCAATGACGTCGCCACCGGCTGGGCCAACCTGTTGGCCGGCAAGAGCGGCATCGCCAAGATCACCCGATTCGACGCCAGCGACATGGCTTGCCAGATCGCGGGCGAGGTCAAGGACTTCAATATCGGCGACTATATCTCGCCGAAGGAAGCGCGCCGCAACGACCTGTTCATCCATTACGGCATCGCCGCGGCCCTGCAGGCCGTCGCCGACGCCGGGCTGGATGACATTCCGGGCCTGGACAAGACCCGCGTCGGCGTCAACATCGGCTCCGGCATCGGCGGCCTGCCGCTGATCGAAGAGACCGGCGTGGCGCTGATGGAGGGCGGCCCGCGCAAGATCGGCCCGTTCTTCATTCCGGGCTCGCTGATCAACCTGATCGCCGGCCAGGTCTCCATCCTGAAGGGCTATCAGGGGCCTAGCTACGGCATCGTGTCCGCCTGCACCACCGGCGCGCACTGCATCGGCGACGCCGCTCGTCTGATTCAGTACGGCGACGCCGACGTGATGGTGGCCGGCGGCGCCGAGGGCGCGGTTTCGCGCCTGGGCATCGGCGGCTTCGCCGCGATGAAGGCGATGTCCACCCGCAACGACGACCCCGAGGCCGCCTCCCGTCCGTGGGACAAGGGCCGCGACGGTTTCGTGATGGGCGAGGGCGCCGGCGTGCTGGTGCTGGAAGAGTATGAGCACGCGGTGAAGCGCGGCGCCAAGATCTATGCCGAGCTGATCGGCTTCGGCATGAGTTCCGACGCGCACCACATCACCGCGCCCAGCTCCGAAGGTCCGGCGCGCGGCGTGAGCAACGCGCTGCGCGACGCCGGCATCAACGCCGACGCGGTGCAGTACGTGAACGCGCACGGCACGTCCACCCCGCTGGGCGACGCCAACGAAACGACCGCCATCAAGATGGCGTTCGGCGATCACGCCAAGAAGCTGGTGGTCAACTCCACCAAGTCGATGACCGGCCACTTGCTGGGCGGCGCCGGCGGCGTGGAAGCGATCTACACCATCCTGGCGATCCACAATCAGGTGTCCCCGCCGACCATCAATCTGGTCGAGCAGGATCTGGAGGCTGGCTGCGATCTGGATTACGTGGCCAACACCGCGCGCGACATGAAGATCGAGGTGGGGATTTCCAACTCCTTCGGTTTCGGCGGAACCAACGGCACCCTGGTGTTCAAACGGGTCTGATCGACGCCGCAGGCGATTGACAGAGCGAACCGCTGCGTTACACTCGCAGCGGTTTTTCTTTTTTCGCCGCCGCTCAAGGCGGGCGGCGGTGTTGCAAATCAGCGCCGGGCCTTGCCGGCCCAGGACAGTAGATGTTCACTCAGAAACTCGACTTCATTCCCGACCTGTTGGCGCTGCATGCCGCCGATCGCGAACACTTCCCCTATCTGATGCAATCGTCCGGCGACAGCGGCTGGGATCTGCTGTTGATGCAGGGCGAGCGGCGCGTGTTCATGGCGGGCGAGGGGCAGGCTTTTCTCGACCAGGTGCGCGGGTTCCGGCCGCGGGCGGTGTCCAATCCGCATGGACTGCCCTTTGTCGGCGGCTGGTTCGTCTACCTGGCTTATGATCTGCTGTCTGAGTTCGAGCCGCATGTTCCGGCCGCTTTGCCGGACAGCTTTCCGCTGGCGGTGTGGGCGCGCGCGCCGGCCGCGGTGCTGGTGGACCGCGCCAAGAACGAAGCCTGGCTGGTCGGCGAGACCGCCGACGACTGGCACGCGCTGGAACGGCTGGTGGCGGCGAGGCCCGCTTTCGCGCCCAAGCCGGTGGCGCTGGCCGGCCTGGAGGAAGATCCGCCCGAGTGGTACACCGACGCGGTGGCCCGCCTCAAGCGCTACATCTACGAAGGCGACGTGTTCCAGGTGAACATCTCGCGCGGCTGGCGGGCCGAGCTGGCCGACGGCATCGCCGCGCCCGACCTGTTCGCCGCGCTGCGCCGCGCCAATCCGGCGCCGTTCTCGGCGCTGGCGGACTTCGGCGACGCGCAGATCGTCAGCTCCTCGCCGGAGCGGCTGGTGCGGGTGCGCGACGGCTGGGCCGAAACCCGGCCGATCGCCGGCACCCATCCGCGCTCCCAGGATCCAGCCGAGGACGCCGAGTTGAAAAAACGGCTGATCACCAGCATCAAGGAGCGCGCCGAGCACGTGATGCTGATCGATCTGGAGCGCAACGATCTGGGCCGCATCAGCCGCCCGGGCACGGTCGAGGTCAACGAGCTGATGGCGGTGGCCAGCTATGCCTACGTCCACCACATCGAATCCAATGTCCGCGGCAAGCTGCGCGACGACGTCGCGCCGGCGGACGTGCTGCGCGCGCTATTCCCCGGCGGCACCATCACCGGCTGTCCCAAGGTGCGGACCATGCAGATCATCCGCGAGCTGGAAAACAGCGCGCGCCGCGCCTATACCGGCAGCCTGGGCTATCTGAACCGCGACGGCACCATGGACTTCAACATCCTGATCCGCACCTTCATGCAGGAAGGCGGCAAGCTGCGCTTCCGCGCCGGCGGCGGCATCGTCGCCGATTCCGACCCCGAGCGCGAATTGCAGGAAACCCGCCACAAGGCGCGCGGCCTGCTCAGGGCGCTGGGCGTGGAGCAGGCCTGATGGCGATGCTGGTCAACGGCCTGCCGGGCGAGGCGGTGTCGGCGCTGGATCGCGGCTTCAACTACGGCGACGGCGTGTTCCGCACCATGCAGCTGCGCCGCGGCCGGCCGTGGATGTGGCGCTGGCAGTACGCGCGGCTGGCCGACGACGCCGCGCGGCTGGCGCTGACGCTGCCGGACGAGCAGATGTTGCTGGACGAGTTGATGGCGCTGGGCCGCGAACACGCGCTGGCGGTGGGCAAGATCGTGATCACCCGCGGCGCCGGCGCGCGCGGCTACGCGATGGCGGGCGCAGGCGCGCCGACGCGCATCGTGTCGGCCGCGCCGTGGGCCGGTTATCCGGCGGAGTATGGCGAGCGGGGCGTCGAGGCGCGCTGGTGCGAGCTGAGGCTGTCGCTGCAGCCGCGCCTGGCCGGCGTCAAGCACCTGAACCGGCTGGAGAGCGTGCTGGCGCGGTCGGAATGGAATGACCCGGCGATACAGGAAGGCCTGCTGCTGGACCAGGACGGCTGGCTGGCCGAGGGCACGATGAGCAATGTCTACCTGCTGCGGGAGGGAGAGATCCAGACCCCTTTGCTGGATCGCTGCGGCGTTAACGGCGCGGTGCGGGATTGGTTGACGGACAATGTTTCAAATTTCGGACTCAAATTTTCAGAAAAGCGACTTTCCGCCGCCGATTTGATTGACGCTGAGGCGGTGTTTCTCTCCAATAGCCTGATGGGCATCTGGCCGCTGGCCCGTCTGGGCGAGCGCGTCTGGATGCCTTCACCTTTGCTGCAGGCATTGCGGCAAGCCTTACTACAACAAGCCTGATGCATGGCGCCGGGGAACGTCGGCGCGATGTCCCGCTTGCCGCGCCGGCCGGCTCTTCCCTTCTTTCGCATCGATCCGATCGCGCCGGATGGGACGGGTTTTGTCCAGCGTCGCGCCAGGCGCGGCGGGCTGGATAACCCGGACAAGAGGTTGCCTGTGAAATTGATCCTGAAACTGCTGGCCGGCATGGCGGTCGGCCTATTGCTGGGGCTGTACGCGCCCGGGCCGCTGCTGACGCTGATGCTGACTTTCAAAGGACTGTTCAGCCAGTTCATCGGCTTCATGATCCCGCTGATCATCGTGTTCTACATCATGAGCGGCATCGCCGCGCTGGAGACCGGCTCCGGCCGCATGCTGGGCTGGACCGTGGGCCTGGCCTACGCCTCCACCATCCTGTCCGGCGTGCTGGCCTTCACCGCCGCGTCCGCCTTGCTGCCGCAATGGCTGGGCGAGGCCGCCGCCGCGCCGGCCGCCGCCAACCCGCTGGCGCCCTTGTTCAAGCTGGAGATCAAGCCGCTGTTCGACGTGATGACGGCGCTGATGCTGGCCTTCGTGTTCGGCCTGGGCATCGCCGCCACCGGCGCGGCGCGCTTGCGCGAGATCGCCGAGCAGGGCAAGGACATCGTCGAGAAGGTGCTGGCGCGCGTGCTGGTGCCGCTGCTGCCGGCCTACATCGCCTGCGAATTCGCCGACATGGCGGCCGCCGGCACCGCCTTCGCCACGCTGAAGACCTTCGGCGTGGTGCTGCTGATGGCCATCGCGCTGCACTGGCTGTGGCTGGCCGTGCTGTACGGCGCCAGCGGCGCGCTCTTGGGCCGCAATCCGCTGTCGCTGCTGCGCGCGATGCTGCCGGCCTATTTCACCGCGCTGGGCACCATGTCGTCCGCGGCCACCATCCCGGTGGCGCTGCGCTCGGCCGGCAATATGAAGGTGTCGCCGCCGGTGGTGAATTTCGTGATGCCGCTGTGCGCCACCATCCACCTGTGCGGCTCCACCATCACCCTGGTCAGCTGCGCCACCGCGGTGATGCTGATGACCCACGGCCTGGACGTGCCGGGCTGGGACGTGATGCTGCCTTTCATCCTGCTGCTGGGCGTGACCATGGTGGCCGCCCCGGGCGCGCCGGGCGGCGGCGTGATGTCGGCGCTGGGCATCCTCTCCAGCGTGCTGGGCTTTCCGGAAGCCAGCCTGGCGCTGATGATCGCCCTCTATCTGGCGCAGGACAGCTTCGGCACCGCCTGCAATGTGGCCGGCGACGGCGTGGTCGCGCTGTGGGTGGACCGCCTGGTGGGCCGCGCCCCGCAGCCGGCCGGCGAGGCGGCCGTCCAGCGCGGTTGACGGTGATTTGCTAAGCAGAACAAGTGATTTGGGGGATAGGGCGGCGCTGGTTATAGTGTCTGCCTGACCGTTTGGCTGCCGCCTCAGCGCGGGAGTTTCGGTTTCTCTCGTTAATCGTGTTTGTTTTGGCCGGGCCGCGCGCCCGGCTTTTTCTTGCCCGTCCGTTTTGCGGCTATAGCGGCTGAAACCATTCCTCGCTGGCCGGCAGCGTCAGGCCGTGGCGCAGCCGGGCCGCCTGCCATGCCGCGCGGAATGCGTCGCGATCAGCGATGCCGGGGTAGACCTCCATCCAGGTGTCGGCGTCGTCGCAGCGGCGCAGCAGCTCGCCGGTCCAGCCGGCCGCGGCCAGCTCCATCTGCAGCGCGCGGAATCGGCCCAGCACGGCTTCGCGCTCGGAGGGCACCTTGAAATAGCAATACAGCGTCGCGGTCATCGAAATCTCCAGACTGGCCATGGCGGCAAAATTGTTTATGATAGACCTTCTCGCCGCGCACGTGGCGGCAGGACAAGGGGGATGCAGGTGCAGCAGCAGATAGACACCCTGGTGGTGGCGGGCGTCGGCCTGATCGGCGGCTCGTTCGCGCTGGCGCTCAAGCGCGCCGGCAGGGTGAAGACCGTGATCGGCGTCGGGCGCACGCTGGCCAACCTGGAAAAAGCGCTGACGCTGGGCGTGGCGGACGAGATCAGCCAGGACATCGGCGCCGTCGCCCGCCGCGCCGACATGGTGCTGCTGGCCTCGCCGGTG
The DNA here is from genome assembly GCF_055181315.1 of Chromobacterium sp. Ag138. Lineage (NCBI taxonomy): Bacteria > Pseudomonadati > Pseudomonadota > Betaproteobacteria > Neisseriales > Chromobacteriaceae > Chromobacterium > Chromobacterium sp. Ag138. Next base: position 1,699,457 of record NZ_JBUPWA010000001.1, on the reverse strand, counting down.
GGCCAGATGGGCGCGTTGATGGCGGCGCTGGCGCCTGGGCTGCGTCCGGGGGCGGTGGTCACCGACGGCGGCAGCACCAAGAGCGACGTGGCGGCGCTGTATCGCCGGCACCTGCCCGGCCATCTGCCGTGGTGCGTGCCGGCTCACCCAATCGCCGGCTCCGACATGTCGGGCGCCGTGGCCGCCCAGTACGGTCTGTACGAAAACCGCCGCGTGGTGCTGACGCCGCTGGCCGAAACCGCCCCCGAGGCGGTGGAGACGGTGGCGGAGCTGTGGCGCGCCTGCGGCGCGGAAATCCACTGCATGGACGCCGCCGAGCACGACGCGGTGTTCGCCAGCGTCAGCCATCTGCCGCATCTGCTGGCTTTTTCCTACGTGGACCGGGTGGCGGCCAAGGCCAATGCCGAGCGCTGCTTCGATTTCGCCGCCACCGGCTTTCGCGATTTCACCCGCATCGCCGGCAGCCACCCCGAAATGTGGACCGACATCAGCCTGGCCAACCGCGACGCGCTACTAGCCGAGCTGGCGGATTACCGCGCCGGACTGGATCGCCTGGCCTCTTTGCTGGAGGCCGGCGACGCGGATGGCCTGAACCGGCTGTTCGGCGAGGCGCGCGCCGCGCGCACGCGCTGGCATCAGCAATTCCTGAGAAAGGGTTAGCGATGGACGGCAAGGTGGCGTTGGTGACCGGCGGCACGCGCGGAATCGGCGCCGCCGCCTCGCGCTTGCTGGTCGCCGCCGGTTGGCGGGTGGCCGCCAACTATCGTTCGGACGAGGCCAGCGCCGCCGCTTTGAAGGCCGAGCTGGGCGAAGCGGTGCAGCTGTTCCGCGCCGACGCGTCCGATGAAAAAGCCATCGTCCGCCTGTTCGATGATGTGTGCTGCCATTACGGCCGGCTGGACGGACTGGTCAACAATGCCGGCGTCACCGCGCCGATGTGCCGGCTGGAAGACTACAGCGCCGAGCGGGTGGAGCGGGTGTTGCGCGTCAATGTGCTGGGGCCGCTGCTGTGCTGCCGCGAAGCGGTGAGGCGCATGTCCATCCTCCGTGGCGGCGACGGCGGCGCCATCGTCAATGTGTCGTCCGCCGCGTCGCGGCTGGGCTCCGCCGGCGAGTACATCGATTACGCCGCCAGCAAGGGCGCGATCGACACGCTGACCCTGGGCCTGGCGCGCGAGGTGGCGGAAGAGGGCATCCGCGTCAACGCGGTGCGCCCCGGCCTGATCGCCACCGACATCCACGCCGCCAGCGGCGAGGCGGGCCGGGTGGCCAGGCTGGCGCCGACGGTGCCGATGCGGCGCGGCGGCCGGCCGGAGGAGGTGGCCGAGGCCATCGTCTGGCTGCTGTCCAACGCCGCCTCGTTTTGCACCGGCAGCCTGCTGGACGTGTCGGGAGGCCGTTAGTCTCTACGCACGCCGGCCAGAAAGTTGGCCACCAAGGGCGAGTCTTCGTCGCGGCGGACGGCGATGCCCATCGATAGATAGGCGCCGTCGTCGGCCAGCGGCACGTAGCGCACCGCCGGTATCTGCACGCATTCCAGCGGCGAGGGCAGGATGGCGATGCCGACGCCGGCCGCCACCAGGCCGATCTGGGTGATCGCTTCGCCCGCCTCTTGCACCATTCTCAATTCCAGGCCGTTCTGCAGCGCCAGCTGGCGCACCACCTCGCTGAGGCCGGAGCCGGACTCGCGCGGGTAGCCGATCAGCGGCTCGCCGGCCAGCCGCCTCAGCGCCAGCGTTTTTTCCGCGGCCAGCGGATGGGCGCTGGGCACCACCGCCAGCAAACGGTCGCGGTGCAGCTCCTCCACCCGGATCAAGGGGCTGGGCGTCGGGCCGTTGAAGCGGACGAAGCCCAGGTCCAGCTGGCGGCGTTCCAGCGCGTCGAATTGGCCGGCGGTGAACATTTCGCTCAGCGTCAGCCTGACTGCGGGATAGTCGCGCCGGTAATGCTGCAGGCTGTGGTGCAGGATGGGCGTCAGCGGCAAAGAGGAGGTGAAGCCGATGCGCAGCTCGCCGGTTTCGCCGTCGGCGGCGCGACGCACGGCGGCGGCCGCCGCCGCGCTGTCGGCCAGGATCTGGCGCGCGCGCGGCAGCAACTGCAGCCCGGCGGCGGTGAGCTCCACCTTGCGCTGGTGGCGGCGGAACAGCGGCGCGCCCAGCTCGGCCTCCAGCGACTGGATCTGCTGGCTCAGCGGCGGCTGGCCGATGTGCAGCCGCTCGGCGGCGCGGGTGAAGTGCAGCTCCTCGGCCACGGCGATGAAGTAGCGCAGATGGCGCAGTTCCATATTGATACTTTTAAAGTATTAATCATGGTTGAAATATATATTGGACTGCGGTTTTACCCAAGCCTAAGCTGACGGTGTCGTTGAAGAAGAGATTGATGCCGTGTCCGCCCCCTCCGTTACGCTGCAAGACAGCCAGCCAGATTCCGTTGCCTCATCCGGCAAGCTCCACGCCGGCACCCCGGCCTTCCGCTCCACCGCGCGGGCGATGTTCGTCGGCGGTTTTTGCACTTTCGCCATGGTTTACGGCACCCAGCCCTTGATGCCGCTGTTCGCCCATGATTTCTCGCTGACGCCGGCCGCGGCCAGCGGCGTGGTGTCGATGTCCACCGGCGGGCTGGCGCTGGCGCTGATTCCGGCCAGCCTGCTGGCAGACCGCTTCGGCCGCCGGGCGCTGATGAACCTGGCGCTGGCGCTAGGCGCTGTCCTGATGCTGCTGTCCGCCTTCGTCGCCGGCTTCGGCGCCTTTTTGCAGCTGCGCGCGGTCTTCGGCCTGGTGATGGCCGGCTTGCCGGCGGTGGCGATGGCCTATTTGAGCGAGGAAGTCGACGCCAGGTCGCTGGGCCATTCGATGGGGCTGTACATCGCCGGCAACGCGCTGGGCGGCATGTGCGGCCGGCTGTTGGCCTCGCTGCTGGCCGATCACGTCGGCTGGCGCGGCGCGGTGCTGGCGCTGGCCGCGATCGGCTGTGTCGGCGCCTGGCAGTTCTGGCGCTGGCTGCCGGCCTCGCGCCATTTCCAGCCGCGCCGCCACGACTTCGCCCGCATGGGGCGCGAACTGCGCGGCATGCTGCGCGACGGCGGCTTGCCTTGGCTGTTCCTCTCCGCTTTCCTGCTGATGGGCTGCTTCGTCAGCCTGTACAACTACCTGGGCTTCCGCCTGCTGGCCGCGCCGTTCCATCTGAGCCAGAGCGCGCTGGCGCTGGTGTTCTCGCTGTACGTGGTGGGCATCTGGTCATCGGCCTGGGTGGGACGGTTGGCGGATGGCCTGGGCCGGCGCAATGTGCTGTGGATGATGGTGGCGATGATGCTGGCGGGACTGCTGCTGACGCTGGGGGATACGCTATGGCTGCTGGTGCCGGGCGTGGCGCTGTTCACCTTCGGCTTTTTCGCCGCGCATTCGGTGGCCAGCAGCTGGGTGGGCCTGCGGGCCCGCGAGGGCAGGGCCTTGGCTTCGGCGCTGTATCTGACCGCCTATTACCTGGGTTCCAGCGTGTTCGGCTCGATGTCCGGCCTGATGTGGGGGAGAGGCGGCTGGCACGGCGTGGCCACGGCGCTGGCGCTGGTTCTGCTGGTCCAGCTGGGCGTCAGCCTGTGGCTGAGATGGCTGCAGCCCTTGCCGCAGGCTTGAGTCCTGGGCCTTGCATGGCGGGCAAGGCCGCGAGGGAAGAAAGGCCGATCACAGACTTGCCGCGATGTGGCCATTCAGTTCTGTTTGACCATCCAGAACCTGATTTGGACTGGCGTGGCGGCAGGCCATCGGTTTCATCCAAAGTCTTCTCATGCAGGCGGGCTTGGGCTGGCGTGTCCCGGGCTACTGCACTTTGTCCAGGCGGCGGCTGACGCTGCAGGTTCAAGTTCCCTACCGGAAAAGCTCAGGCGCACTGCATCTTGCAGGCCGATAGCGCCGGTATCAAATGGTCAAGTGGCAGCGCGGCAAGTGCGTGCTGCCATCTGGAACCGCTTCAGCATGCCAGGCCGTCCGCGCACGCTGGCTGTGGCGCGAATCTGTCTGGGGAAAGGGGACGCTCGCCCCGCCCAGGAGCGTCTTAAGAACGCCATTCATTGCATTTCTCGTCGATCATCAATAAATATACCCGGGTAATATTGACGGAAATTTTACCCGGGTGTAAATTGACCGCATCACGACTCCGATGGCTGTTATATGAACCCCGCTACCGACGTTCTGCCCTATGCCGTGTTTGACGGGCATCGAAAAATTGCATCCGGTCCACTAGCTGTGGCCGCGCTTGCGGTGAAGCAAGCTATGGAGAGTGGTTCGGTGGGGCCGGTTTTGATCTTCGACAATACGACTGGCCGTACTATCGATATCGATCTTCGTGGCACGGTCGATGAAATAACTGCCCGCCACACACAAACACCAGTCCCGGATAGTACGGATGGGGCTGGCGGCAAGTCCGAGCCTAGTGAGCCCCGTGGCAGAGGGCGTCCAAAACTGGGGGTTGTCGCTCGTGAAGTCACGCTATTGCCCCGGCATTGGGATTGGCTATCAGCGCAACCAGGGGGGGCTTCTGTCGCACTGCGGAAGCTTGTCGAGGATGCCCGACGCGTGAATGCGCAGAGGGAGAATCGACGCGCTGCGCAGGAGCGCACATATCACTTCATGTCCGCTATTGCAGGGGATTTGCCAGGCTTCGAAGAGGCTTCGCGGGCGCTATTTGCCGATGATCCTCTGAGATTTAGCGAACTTATAAAAAAATGGCCGGCAGATGTGCGTGACCACGCAATGGCACTTGGCTTCCGTGATGCGCCATGAATTGCACTCTTAAGAGGCAGAAATAATGGATGAAATTGATCTGAACAGTGGCGCACTCGCGCCAGTGACGCAAGAAATGGATCTTATCGCGTTACGCGTGACGGGCAAGATACCCGATGACCTCAACGGCATGCTAGTGCGCAATGGACCTAACCCGCTGTCAGGGCGGTTCGAAGGGGTGGGGTTGGATGCGTGGTGGCCGGAAGCCGCCATGCTGCACGCAATCACATTTGATAGTGGCCGCGTGGTTGGCTACCGTAATCGGTGGTTGCGTACTCAACGATGGGCGCGTACCTATTCTCCAGACAATGAATCGTCATGCCTTGAAACGAATCCGAACATCAACGTTATTAGCCATGCTGGTGAAATGTATGCCCTGGCGGAAGGCGGGGCGCCGCTCACTATTTCAGCAACGCTAGACACGCTTGGTGGCGCGAATCAGCTCGCAGGCTTTGCCTCAGGCATGACAGGGCACCCGAAAATTGACCACTATACAGGGGAGCTTGTGACCTTTCGCGCAGACTGGAAACAGCCCTACCTGCGCTACGGGGTGATCAACCATCTTGGTCAGTTGGTCGTCGATACGGAAATTGAGATGTCTTCGCCATCGATGATGCACGACATGGCGATAACAGAAACACATAGCATTTTTCTCGATCTGAATGTCGGCTATGACTTTTCGATGCTTGACCGGGGACATAAAATGCCTCTTCGATGGCGGGATGAGCACTGCGCACGACTAGGCGTGATTCCACGGCAGGGGGGAGACGTTCAATGGTTCGAGATATCGCCATGTTGTATTCTGCATGTCGTCAATGCTTTCAATGAAGATGAACAAACGATAGTGCTTGATGTCGTCCGCTATCCATGGTTCATGCGCATGGCACCTGATGGCGGGTCGTTTGATGGCAATCCCGCAGCTGTGCTGTGGCGGTACCGAATTGATGTCAGGTCAGGAATCGTGGATGAGGCGCCCGCATGTGACTACGCGATGGAGTTTCCACGGGTGAATGAGAAGCTGACGGGTCGCCCTTATCGATATTTGTATGCCGTTGAACAACCGACGCTTATTGAGCTCCGCGGAATTATAAGGTTCGACTGGCACAGCGGCGCGATCGCACGATATGTCGTCCCCCCGGGGGATCACAACAGTGAACCGGTTTTCGTTCCGAGACCAGGTGCCAAAACAGAGGACGATGGATGGCTGCTGTGCTGCGTATATCGGCGATTGACGGATACCAGCGATGTGGTCGTGCTTGATGCACGTAATATCGCTTCGGGGCCAGTCGCGACCGTGCATTTGCCGACGAGAATTCCTGCTGGATTTCATGGGGCATGGCTATCGAGTTAATTGCAGAAGTCGCAACCTGATCTGGCAGTCACCAGTTTTGACAGGAGCTGACTGCCAGATTCATGCGAGTTGGTGACTTTTGCAAACCGACAACATAGTGACGGAAATTTCGGTGGTTCCGGTGTGCAACCTCTGGTAGCAAAGGCCCGCGCCGCTGACCCAGCCGTAGCAGGGCCTCCAGTCTGATTGAACCGGCTGTCGCCGAGCGCGTCCTGCGCGATTGACGCAAATTCCGGAAGATGAGCGCCATTTCTTCGCGAGATGCATTGCTTCAAATTGTTGGAGGAACGGGGGCTGCCTGGTGCCTCGAGGGTCAAGTGCAAGTGCGTGCTGCCATCTTGAACCGCTTCGGCATGCTGGGCCGTCCGTGCTCGGTGGTTGTGGCATAAATCGATTTGGGGAAAGAGGGAGCTCGCTCTCGCCGGGATGTGTGCAATAGAGCCGCGGAAAAGACAGCACCCCGACTGGGCGGGGTGCTGGAGCATGAAGCCGGCGTTGGGCAGTAAGTGGCTTATTGTATGATGCCGCCGCCCAGGCAGATGTCGCCGTGGTAGAGCACGGCCGACTGGCCCGGCGTCACCGCCCATTGCTTTTCCGCGAAGGTGAGCGTGGCCTGGCCGTCGACGATGGGCGACAGCGAACAGGCGGCATCCGCCATCCGGTAGCGGTTCTTGGCGCTGTAGTCGCCAGGCTGCGGCGCGTCCGGCAGCGTCCAGCTGAGGTCGGCCATCGCCAGCGTCGGCTTCAGCAGCAGCGGATGGTCGTGGCCCTGGACCACGATCAGCCTGTTGCCCGGGATGTCTTTGCCGGCGACGAACCACGGCTCGCCGTTGCCGTCGCGGGAGCCGCCTATGGTCAGGCCCTTGCGCTGGCCCAGCGTGTAGTACATCAGGCCGATGTGTTCGCCCACCACCTTGCCGTCCGGCGTCACCATCTGGCCGGGCGAGGTGGGCAGGTAGCGCTGCAGGAATTCGCGGAACGGGCGTTCGCCGATGAAGCAGATGCCGGTGGAGTCCTTCTTGGCCGCGGTCGGCAGGCCGGCTTGCTCGGCCAGCTGGCGCACTTCGGTCTTGCGGATGTCGCCCAGCGGGAAGATGGCCTTGGCCAGTTGATGCTGTTGCAGACGGTACAGGAAGTAGCTTTGGTCCTTGGTATGGTCCACCGCCTTCATCAGGTAGTGGGTGCCGTCCTGTTCCAGCTTGCGCGCGTAGTGGCCGGTGGCGATGCAGTCGGCGCCCAGCGCCATCGCGTAGTCGAGAAAGGCCTTGAACTTGATCTCGGCGTTGCACAGCACGTCCGGGTTCGGCGTGCGGCCGGCCGAGTATTCCTTCAGGAAATACGAGAACACGCGGTCCTTGTATTCCTTGGCGAAATTGACGATTTCCATGTCGATGCCGACGATGTCGGCCACGCTCATCGCGTCCAGCGCATCCTGCTTGATCGAGCAGTATTCGTCGTCGTTGTCGTCTTCCCAGTTCTGCATGAACACGCCGATCACCTCATGGCCTTGCTGCTTCAGCAGCCAGGCGGTCACCGACGAATCCACGCCGCCGGACATGCCGACGACTATGCGTTTCTTACCCGTCACGGGGCGTTTCCTTCCTTGCTTTTGCTTGCCTGTCTGACAGGCTCGGATACGGCCGGAGGCTCGTATCCCGTCATCCAAACTGAAAGGGGAACCACCACGGGCGGTTCCCCGAAATCCTTGAACCAGGTGTCCACCGCCCAATCCTGATTGGCGGCGTTGTCGTGCAGCACGCCGGTGTAGTGCAGATCCAGAATCCACGGCGCCCGCCATTCAGGTGGCGCCGCGCGATGGAATTTCAACCATCCTTGCCGCTGCAGGTAGTTGAGGAAGGTGGTGACGTTGCTGCTGTGGTCCACGCAGTCCATCCGGCCTTCGGCCGGGCCGTCGCGGAAATTGCCGCCCTTGTCCTGCCAGATCGGCGTGCCGCGCGCGGCGATGCGGTACAGCGTCAGCACGGCGTCGGCCACCGCTTCGCGCTCGGACGCGGCGGAGTCGGCCCGGCTCATGCGCGCGGCCAGCCAGTCATGCTCCTCGTCGGAGATGTCGAACTGGGCGTGTCTGGAACATCCGTAATGATAACAGATGTTTAGCCCGTCGGCGCGGGCGGCGGGCAGGAGCAGGGCAAGCAGCAGCGGTATCAAGAGTCGCATCGGGCATCCTGTGGCGGGCGGGTCAGCGCAGGTCGTGTATCAGTTGCAGAGGATACGCGATGCCATTGCGATAGTCTGCAAGGCATTGCAGCACTACCGGGCTGCGCAGCCGCGCCGCCTGAGTGGCGATGTCCTCGTAGGCCAGCCAGTGCACGCCGACGATGCCCGCGTCCAGCCGCGGCGGAGAGGCGGGCGGGGCGGCGTCGCCGTGGAAGGCGAAACGCATGTAGGTGATGTCGCCATCCTGCGCGTCGGCCAGGTAGATGCCGGTGAGTCCGCGCGGGGTGAAGCGCCAGCCGCTTTCTTCGAGCGCCTCGCGCGCCACCGCCTGCAGCAGGGTCTCGCCGCGCTCCAGATGGCCGGCGGGCTGGTTGAGCCGCAGGCCGGACGGCGTTTCCTCCTCGATCATCAGGAAGCGGCCGCCGCGCTCGACGATGGCGGCGACTGTTGTATTCGGTTTCCACTGACGCTCTTTGTTATTGACAATCATTCTTGTTTATTTCTATGATGATAATTATTCTTGATTGTAAGCCAGAGGGGGCTTCCGATGTATGTCTGCTTGTGCAATGCAGTGACCGACAGCCAGATCCGCCAAGCGGTTCATGGCGGAGCCACGCGCATGTGCGACCTGCGTCGGGAACTCGGCGTCGCCTCCGATTGCGGCAAGTGCGCCTGCATGGCCAACCAGATACGCAAGGACGCGCAAAGCGAACTGACCGTCTGTTCGGTGGCCCGCACCGCCGCCTGACCCTCTCTCAAAGGGGCGGGAAGTCGCTCCTCATGCCAGCCCGCGAGCTGGCTGTTCCTATTTACGCCTTGAGCTATGCGCATGCTGTGCCATAATGCCTGAACGATTTTTCAGGAGAATATGACATGCAAGGCGACAAGAAGGTCATCAAGTACCTGAACCAGATCCTCAAGAACGAGCTCACCGCGATCAACCAGTACTTCCTGCATGCCCGCATGTACAAGAACTGGGGCCTGAAGAAGCTGAACGAGCACGAGTACGAGGAATCCATCGACGAGATGAAGCACGCCGACAAGCTGATCGAGCGCGTGCTGTTCCTGGAAGGTCTGCCCAATCTGCAGGATCTGGGCAAGCTGCACATCGGCGAGAACCCGAAGGAAATGCTGGAGTGCGATCTGAAGCTGGAGATGGAGGCGCTGCCCTTGCTGCGCGAGGCGATCGCCTACTGTGAAACCTCCAAGGACTACGTCAGCCGCGACATGCTGGAAGACATTCTGGAGAGCGAGGAAGAGCACGTGGACTGGCTGGAGACCCAGCTGGGCCTGATCGAGAAAGTCGGCCTGCAGAACTACCTGCAAAGCCAGATGGAAGACGCTTCCTGATCTCGCGAACATGCAAGAAAAAAGGGCTGTCGCAACGACAGCCCTTTTTTTGCGTCCGGCTTATTTCTTAGCCGCAGTCTTGGCAGGCTCCGCGGCGGGCGCCGAGGCGTCGACCATTTCGCTTTCCCACGGCAGCGGCACTTTCTGCTGGTGTATGGTCAGGCCCTTGGCGTCGTATTTCAGATCGGTGGAAATCTGGCCGTTGTCCTCCACCAGATAGCCGCCCGACTTCCATTGCGACAACTGGCTGTCCAGCAGGCTCCTGGCCAGGTCTTCCACTTCCTGCATGTTCGGCTGCTCTTCGGCGCTCTGGTCTACGGTGAACAGATTGCGGGCCTGGGTCAGCACCAGTTCTTCCAGCGTCTGGCGCGGCAGGCTCAGCTTGGCGTCGGCCTCGATGCGCTTGGCCAGCTGCGTGATGTCGTTGAGGTCGGCCGGGGTGAAGCCGTTGATGCCCAGGCTGCCCTGCAGCTTGGCCTCGCCTGCGGGCATCTTCAGGTAGAACTCGTTGATCAGCAGCTTGGGATTATTCTCCAGCAGCGGGATCGCGTTCTTCTTGATGGTGTCGACGTATTGCTTGCGCAGCACCGCCGGGTCCACGCCTTCGAACGGAATCTCGCTGATCGCTTTGTCCAGCTTTACCAGCGTCGGACCGTGCAGATGGTTGGCGGACACGTCCAGCCGCAGCGGGCCATAGCGGTTGGCGTTGAAGCTCAGCTCGGCGAAGTTCACCTTGCCGCGGGTGTTGACGAATTCGTCCTGCTCGCTGGTGACGATCTGGTAGCTGAAGTTCTTCAGCACCACCGACGACGGCTTGAACTCGCCGGACGGGTTGACGAACTCGCCGACGCGGACGCGGGTCATCAGGTAGATCAGCTCGTTCAGCTTGATGCTGTACGGCACGCTCTCGCGCGAGCTCAGCTGCACATTGCCTATGGTCAGTTCGCTGGTGCCGAGCTTGACGCCGGTGTTGCCCGGGCGCATGTCGGACACGTAGCGCACGCCTTCGAACGAGATGCCGCCCTTGCTGGCGGCTTCCAGCAGGAAGCCGGGCGACAGCGCCTCGGTCTTGTATTCCTTGTAGCCGTTGGCGTAATCGACCTTGAGGTCGAAGCCTTTCCACTTCATCTTGACGCCGGACAGCGCTTCTTCGTAATCGAAGGCCGGCACCGCCACTTCCAGCAGGCCGCCGCCGCCGAAGCCGATGCGGTTGGTGATGGCGATCGGCTCCTTGTCGCCGAAGAAGGTCTTCAGCGTCTTGCGGGTGGCGTCGCTCATCGCGAACTCGGTGCGCACCAGCGCGCGGCCCGGGCGGAAGTCGAAGCCGGCCAGGCCCGGCAGCGGGCCGTGCTTGACGTTGTTGGTGAACTTGATCGTGGAGTTCAGCAGCGGCTTCATATTGTCCGGCAGCATGTTCTCGTACGGGCCGGACAAGTGGCGGTTGAATACCAGCTCGGTGGTCTCGGTGGACGAGAACCAGCCGCGCTGGTAGCTGTGCGATTTGACCTTGAACAGCGGCAGGCCGGAGAGCATCCGGTACTGCTCCTGCAAGGTTTCCTCGGCCTTGACGCCGGCCCAGTAGCTGGAGCCCGCGTACAGGACGAACAAGCCGCCGATGGCGGCGCCGGCAATGATCAGTCGACGTTTTGGCAACACTAGTATTTTTCTGAACTAGGGTGAAATGATGCCCTATGGTACACCAATGCACCGGCGGATGCGCTCCCGGCGCGCTTGACCGGCAAATTTGATTCTGCATGGTGGCAGGGCTTGTTATAGAATAGAGCTTTGTCTCTAAGTCGACGGACGCATCGAATACATGAACCTGAACTGGCTCAACGGTCTGTTGGATCTGCCATGGTGGGGCAATATCGTCGCCGCCCTGATCCTGACCCACATCACCATCGCCGCGGTCACGATTTTCCTGCACCGCCACCAGGCCCACCGCGCGCTGGACCTGCACCCGATTCCCAGCCACTTCTTCCGTTTCTGGTTGTGGCTGACCACCGGCATGGTCACCAAGCAGTGGGCGGCCATCCATCGCAAGCACCACGCGCGCTGCGAAACGCAGGAAGACCCGCACAGCCCGCAGGTGCTCGGCATCAAGAAGGTGCTGTGGGAAGGGGCCGAGCTGTACCGCGCCGCCTGCAAGGACCAGTCCATCATGGACAAGTTCGGCCACGGCACGCCTGACGACTGGCTGGAGCGCAATGTCTACAGCAAGCACAACGCCAAGGGCATCGTGCTGATGCTGCTCATCGATCTGGCGCTGTTCGGGCCGATCGGCCTGTCGATCTGGGCCGTGCAGATGGTGTGGATCCCGTTCTGGGCCGCCGGCGTGATCAACGGCCTGGGCCACTTCTGGGGCTACCGCAATTTCGAGAACGAGGACGCCTCCACCAATCTGGTGCCCTGGGGCATCCTGGTGGGCGGCGAAGAACTGCACAACAATCACCATACCTTCGGCACCTCGGCCAAGCTGTCGTACAAGTGGTACGAGTTCGACATCGGCTGGATGTATATCCGCATGCTGGAAATCTGCGGTCTGGCCAAGGTGCGGAAGGTGGCGCCGCAACTGGCCCATGATCCGTCGCGCCCGCAGCTGGATCTGGAGCATCTGCAGGCCATCGTAGCCAACCGCTACGCGATCGCCGCGCGTTACGCCCGCGAGCTGAAGGCCGAGTGCGGCGCGGAATTGGCCAAGCTGAGCCTGCCCGAGCTGCCGCAGGTCAACCTGCCGCGCAAGATGAAGGTATGGCTGAAGCAGGACGCCAAGGACCTGCCCGAGTGCGACCGCGACCAGTTGGCCCGCATTCTGGAACAAAGCCATGTGCTGGCCACCATCTACACCATGCGCCAGGAACTGACCCGTCTGTGGGAGCGTTCCAGCCTGAGCCGCGAGCAGTTGCTGCAGGAGCTGCAGGACTGGTGCGCGCGCGCCGAAGCGTCCGGCATCGCCGCGCTGCAGCGTTTCTCGCTGAGCCTGAGGCAGACCGCGCTGGCCTGACGCCTGATACCGTTTTCATTGCCAACCCCGCATCCGACGATGCGGGGTTTTTTATCGCCGGCATGCCGTTAGAGTTTTTCTCTATATTCAAATATAAAATAAAGTTTTGTTTCAAAATATCCAAAAGAAATATAATGGCGGCCTGTTGCTATCCGAGCGAGGTCATCGAGATGAGTGCATTGCAATTGGCGCAGACGCAGTCCGATCTGCCTTACATCCACGGTTTTTCCGCCACCGAGCAGGCGCGGCTGGTGCGCCAGGCGCGCTTTTCCGAGGCGATGGTGTACCGCGACGTCGATTTTTCCGGCGTGCAAAAGTTGCTGGAGGTTGGCTGCGGCGTGGGCGCGCAGACGGAAATCCTGCTGCGCCGCTTCCCCGACGTCGACATCACCGGCCTGGATTTCAGCCAGCGGCAACTGGCGGTCGCGCGCCAGCGCTTGCAGGGCAGCCCCGAACATGGCCGGGCGAAGCTGCTGCACATGGATGCCGAGGATCTTGATTTTCCGCCCGCCAGCTTCGACGGCGCCTTCCTGTGCTGGATTCTCGAACACGTGCACTCGCCGGAGCGCGTGCTGGCCGAGGTGCGGCGGGTGCTGAAGCCCGGCGCGCGGCTGTACGCGACGGAGGCGATGAACGCCACCTTTTTCCTGGCGCCGTATTCGGCCAATCTGCAAAAGTACTGGATGGCATTCAACGACCACCAGTTGTCGGTGGGCGGCGATCCCTTCGTCGGCGCCAAGCTGGGCAACATCCTGATGCGGCTGGGTTTTCGCCATGTGGAGACCAAGGTGAAAACCTGGCATCTGGATAGCCGCGAGCCGCACCGGCGCCAGCAGGTGCTGGATTACTGGACCGAGCTCTTGCTGTCCGCCGCCGACCAATTGATAGAAGCGGGCAGGGTGGACGCCGAGTTGGTCGATTTAATGACGAAAGAATTAAGATTGCTTAGAAGCGACCCGGAACTGGTATTCTTCTACAGCTTCATGCAGGCCAGTGCGGTGGTATGAAGGCTTATTATATTTAGTAGGACGATTTCGGTTTTGTAGAAGGTTTTGCGATTTTTATATAACAAAAAATTACTAAAAGTAATTTTAAAATAGCCAGGAGTATTGAAATGCAGGACAATAGCGTTCTATCGTTGATCGGCAATACGCCGCTGGTCCGCGTCAGCCATCTGGACACCGGCCCATGCGAGCTGTATCTGAAGCTGGAAAGCCACAATCCGGGCGGCTCGATCAAGGACCGCATCGCGCTGACCATGATCGAGGCGGCCGAGCGCGACGGCAAACTGAAGCCCGGCGGCGCCATCATCGAGGCCACCGCGGGCAATACCGGGCTCGGCCTCGCGCTGGTGGCGGCGCAGAAGGGCTATCCGCTGACGCTGGTGGTGCCGGACAAGATGAGCCGGGAAAAGATTCTGCATCTGCAGGCGCTGGGCGCCAAGGTGGTGCTGACCCGCTCGGATGTCGGCAAGGGCCACCCGGAGTATTACCAGGACATGGCGGCGCGCATCGCCAGCGAGACGCCGGGCGCTTACTACATCGACCAGTTCAACAATCCGGCCAATCCGCTGGCGCATGAAACCACCACCGGACCTGAGATATTCCGCCAGATGAACGGCAAAGTGGACGCGGTGGTGGTCGGCGTCGGCTCCAGCGGCACGCTGACCGGGCTGACCCGCTTTTTCCGCGCCCAGTCGCCGGCCACCGCCTTCGTGCTGGCCGACCCGGTGGGCTCGGTGATGGCCGATTACGTCGAAACCGGCAGCTTCGGCCAGGCGGGCAGCTGGCTGATCGAGGGCATAGGCGAGGATTTCATCCCGCCGCTGACCGATCTGTCGATGGTGAAGCGCGCCTTCCGCATCAGCGACCAGGAAAGCTTCGACACCGCGCAGCAACTGCTGAGCAGCGAGGGCATCCTGGCCGGCTCCTCGTCCGGCGCGCTGCTGGCGGCGGCGCTGCGTTATTGCCGCGAGCAGACCGAGCCCAAGCGGGTGGTGACGCTGGTGTGCGACAGCGGCAACAAGTATCTGTCCAAGATGTACAACCGCGACTGGCTGGTGGACCAGGGCATGCTGCGCCTGCCCGAGGTAGGCGGCCTGACCGACCTGATCGTCCGCCGCCACCAGGACGGCAGCACCGTGTCGTGCCATCCGGACGAGCCGCTCAACGTCGCCTATCAGCGCATGCGGCTGCACGATGTGTCGCAGATGCCGGTGCTGGATGACGACAAGGTGGTCGGCGTGCTGGACGAGTGGGACCTGTTGCTGTCGGTGCACGGCGAGCCGGAAAACTTCCGCCAGACGGTGGCCAGCGCGATGAGCGGCCACGTGCGCACGCTGTCTCCGCAAGCCTCGCTGCAGGATCTGCTGCAGGTGTTCAACGACGGCCACATCGCGCTGATCGTCGACAAGGGCCGCTACCTGGGCCTGATCACCCAGGCGGATCTGCTGTCATTCTGGCGCCGGCAGCCGAAAGCCGCTTAAACCGATTTCCCGCCCCGACGCGATGCGCCGGGGCGCATGATTTTGAGAAAGGATAAAACATGACCGATTTCCACACCCTGGCCGTGACCGCCGGCGCCCACGAGGACCCGTTCGGCGCGGTGATGCCGCCGATCTACGCCACCTCCACCTACCGCCAGCACGCGCCGGGCGAGCACACCGGCTATGAGTATTCCCGCTCGCAGAACCCGACCCGCGAGGCGCTGGAGCGCGCGGTGGCCGAACTGGAAGGCGGCGCCCGCGGCTACGCTTTCGGTTCCGGCCTGGCGGCGATTTCCACCGTGCTGGAGCTGTTGCCGGCCGGCAGCCACCTGATCGCGGTCAATGATTTGTACGGCGGCACCTACCGCCTGTTCGAGAAGGTGCGCAAGGCCAGCGCCAACCTGGAGGTGACCTATGTCGCCTCCGAGGACAGCGCCGCGCTGGAGGCCGCCATCCGGCCGAACACGCGGATGATCTGGGTGGAAACGCCGTCCAATCCGCTCAACCAGCTGGTGGATCTGCAGCAGGTGTCCGCCATCGCCCGCCGCCATGGCTTGATCGGCGTGGTCGACAACACCTTCGCCTCGCCGGTCAACCAGCGGCCGCTGGACTTCGGCTTCGACATCGTCGTCCACTCCGCCACCAAGTATCTGAACGGCCACTCCGACGTGGTGGCCGGCGTGGCAGTGGTCAGCCGCGACAAGCCGGAGCTGGCCGAGCAACTGGCTTTCCTGCACAACGCGGTGGGCGCCATCCTCGACGCCTTCCCCAGCTTCCTGGTGCTGCGCGGCTTGCGCACGCTGGCGCTGCGCATCGAGCAGCACAACCGCAACGGCCTGGCCATCGCGCGCTGGCTGGAAGCGCAGCCGTGGGTGGAGAAGGTGCTGTATCCGGGCCTGGAGAGCCATCCGCAGCATGAGCTGGCGCGCCGCCAGATGCAGGGCTACGGCGGCATCGTGTCGTTCTACCTGAAGGGCGACGTCAAGGCCTTCCTGGCCAAGCTCAAGCTGTTCGCGCTGGCCGAGAGCCTGGGCGGTGTCGAGAGCCTGGTCTGCCTGCCGGCGGCGATGACCCATGCGTCTATCCCGGCCGAGCGCCGCGCGGCGCTGGGCATCCACGACAACCTGATCCGCCTGTCGGTCGGCGTCGAGGGCGAGGCGGCGCTGATCGCGGACCTGGAGCGGGCGCAGCGGGACAGCTGAGGGCTTTATCGCTAGAATCAGCCGTCATGCCCACCCACTCATCCAATAAGGAGAACGATATGAGCATTTACCGTCACAAGCAGGGCGCCCGCCTGGCCGAAGCCGTGGTCACCAATGGCCTGATCTTCCTGGCGGGCCAGGTGCCGGAAAACACCGACGCCGACGCGCGCGGCCAGACCGAGAACGTGCTCGCTCAGATCGATGCCCTGCTGGCGGAGCTGGATTCGGACAAGAGCAAGATCGTCGACGTCACCATTTTCCTGGCCAATCTGGCCGATTACGACGCGATGAACGCCGCCTGGGACGCCTGGGTGCCGGCCGGCAACGTGCCCGCCCGCGCCACGGTGGAAGCCAAGCTGGCGAACCCGGCGTGGAAAGTGGAAATCAAACTGGTGGCCGCGCGCTGATCAGCCGCGCATTCCTGCCGGGGGATTGACGGCGGCGACGCCGGTCCCGTCGGAGTTAGAAAGCCCGGAGCCTGCATCGCAGGTTCCGGGTTTTTTCATTTCGTCAGCTCATCTGTTGATTCCAGAGCGCAATTGCTTTTCCATTTTCTTTTCTCCCGCGGGCGCCCCCAGCTTGGGGCTTGTCGGGACAAGAAGTAAACATTCCTAAGTAATTTCAATTAGTTGTTTTCTAATTGAAACGTCATTTTGTCTTCGCTAGAACGGATATAGGCGCTTCATTCAAGCCGGCAGGCGGGGATGAGCGCCTTTTCCACATCCAGCCGTTTGATTTTCGGCCGGTAGGGCTTTCAGGGAGATAAGCACAATGTTCATTCTCAAACCGATCGCCGGCGCATCGATTGCGCTTGCCGCGTTGCTGGCCAGCGGCGCCAGCCAGGCGCAAAACGCCGTTCCCGTGGACGCGGCGCCGACCTGTACGGTGACCCCGGGCATGTTCCAGAGCTGGTTCCTGCTCGACCGGGTGACGCCCAATGGCGCGGTCACGCCGGCAAACAGCGTCAAGTTCAACCACGACACCGTCAATCCGCCGGCCAGCAACAAGACCATCAATTGCAATTTCTACCAGTGGTCGCAGCGGATGTTTCTGTGGCTGACGTCCGCGCCGATGCGCATGTACGGCGGCAGCGGAACGGTGATGGATTCGGTGGCGTTCTACAGCGTGCTGGATAGCGATGACGGCAAGGCGCGTTGCCTGGTCAACCGCGAACTGGGCGTGAACACCTGCGGCGGCAAGCCGGCCTCGGTGTTCAACATCCGGGTGAACAAGCCGCGCTTCGACAAGACCGATACTGTCGACAATGACAGCGCTGTCAATCAGGCCGACGGCAGCGGGCCGAAGCAGGCGGACGGCGCGGCGTTGATGGCGCAGGGCGGCAAGATGGTCTACTACACCATCCTGGTCAACGACGTGTACGCCTTTTTCGCCTCGGCCAGCGGCACCAAGAATCCCAGGCTGCGTTTTCCCACTACCCAGGCCGAGCTCGACAAGGTGCTGGCCTGGACCAAGCAGCACCACCATCAGGTGCCGGACGCCGACGCGCTGGCGCTGGAACTGAAAGCTTCCTGGGTGGACGCCAGCGGCCTGGATACCAACCGCTACATCACCACCGTGGGCGAGATTCCGGTGTTCGATACCCGCGATCCGCAGAAATGGGTGCAAACCGGCAGCCGCCAGGCGCTGCTGGCGCTGGTGGGGCTGCATGTGGTCGGCAGCGCGGCCGGGCATCCGGAAATGATCTGGGCCACGTATGAGCACGACAACAATTCGCCCAACGGCACCTATTCCTATGTCAACGCCAAGGGCGCCACCGTGGCGGTGCCGCAGGAAGTGCCGCGCGGCATGCTGTTTTCGGCCAATGGCGCGGCCGGGCCGTTCAATGTCCAGCACATGTACGTCGATCCGGATGCCAGCCCGCTGACGATCAAAGCCAGCGCGGGACAAACCATCTCGCCCAGCGACACCCTGCGGACCTTCCCCTGGGGCGTGTCCGCGGCCTTGCCGATACTGCCGGCGCAAAGCGCGGCGCAGGCCAACAGCGAGGTGATTTCGATCAACAACAGCGTGCGCAGCTTATTGAAGCAGGGCGACATCCGGCGCAACTATTTGTTGATCGGCGCCACCTGGACCAATGGCGGCAACGATCCGTACAACCCGTTCCAGCCGACAGGCGGCAACAACCAGCCCAATCACGTCGGCGGCAACGCGCTGGCTAATTCGACGATGGAAACCTACGTTACCCTGGGCAACAAGCTCTACAACTGCTTTTCCTGCCACAACGTCGGCAAGGCCACCAACACCAACGTCAAGGCCACGGTGGGCGTCAGCCACATCTACGAGAGCATCAAGCCGTTCACCGACCCCAAGCTGAACCAGCTGTGGGAGCGCGCGCTGGCCCGGTGAGCGCGGAGCTGCGGCGCGGTCCGGACGGGCCGCGCCGTTTTTATTCTGGCGTCCGGCAGGACGCCATCCGCGCGGCTCATTGCGGCGGGGGCGGCTTGCCGTTCGGCGGCGGAGGGGGAGGATGGTCGGGCACCGCCGCCATCCGGGACGGCATCATCTTGCACTTGCCGGTCATTTTCTCGCCGCGGGGCGTGGTGAACGACACGGCGTCGCCGGCTTGCTTGCCGTTGCAGGCCTGAAACGCCTCGTCGGGCGGCACGCGCGGGTGGTCCGGCGCGGGGGCGGCCTGGATCGATGCCGTTGCCAGCAGGGCGCATAGAAGCGGCGGAATGGCGATGCGCATGGGGCGTCTCCCGGGAAGATGTTTCACGATAGGCGGACGTTTGCATGAAGAACAAGTAGACTCCTGATCTTCCGAACAGTTTTTGTCTGTTTTTTTACTTTAAAAATATCGCGCAAGTGAATGTAATTCATTGATTTTTTATTGAAAATTCAATGAATTGGACCTTGTTTGCAAGTTTGAACCGCAGATTTTCGACCGCTAAGACTATTGGTATGCGTTTGGTATTGACGGCGCAGCAAACCGAACCCGCATTCCCAGCAAGGAGAGTCCAGCCATGCAGTCGAAATCCGCAATCATCCTGGCGGCCGCGCTCGGCCTGGCCGCCATCGCCGCCGGCCCCGCGACCGCGCAGCCGCTTCCCACATTAAGCGCAAGCCAGGAACAGGGCATCGCCGAAGCCGCCCGCCAGGGCCTGGCCGGCTTCGTCAAGCGGAACCAGGCCGAATACGGCGCCCGCCTGCCGGACGGCTTTCCGCTCTCGGTGGCGGACGGGCGGGAGCTGGCCTCGCTGCGGCTTGGCCGGGGATTCCCGGTGTACAGCGTGAATCCGCAGCGCCTGCTCGCCGCCGATGCCGACCTGAGCGCCTTGATGGCGCCCACCGGCAGCTGGCGCTTCGTGGCGCTGTCCGGTTCGCGGCCGGTGGGGCTGGTGACCGTGGAAAAGGTGGAGGGCCGCTGGCAGGCGATTGCCTTCGGCGCCGCCGAGCTGGCCAAAAATGTCGAAGCCGCGCAAGCCGGCCATGGCGGCCAGACCCGCTTCCTGCGCGTCTACCAGGCCCAGTCCGATTTTCTGGAGGTGGCGCAGACGGACGGCAAGCCGCGCTTCGCCGCGCTGATGTCCGCCCGCGAGACGCTGTCGCTGAAAAAACAGCCGGCGCTGCTGGACGGCGCGGACCTGATCGAGCCGCTGCGCGCCGCGGTGCGCGCCAATCTGGCCAGCTTCCGTTGAGGAGGGGGTGAACATGAACAAGCGCTTGAACACGACGATTCTGGCGGCGGTCCTGCTGGCGGCGACGGCCGCCGCCCAGGCGGACAGCAAGGTGCTGGGCGTGCCCCTGACGGTGCAGGAGCACAGCCAGTGGTGCTGGGCCGGATCGAGCAAGGCGGTGCTGGCGTGGTACAAGCAGGCGCCCAGCCAGTGCGCCATCGTCAACTGGGCCTTCGGCATCAACTACGCCTGCGGCAACAGCAACTTCAACTGGAACAGCGACGCCAACAGCCCAAACAATATGTTCGGCGGCGGCGGCAGCCTGCAGGACATCTTGCGCAACTGGGGGGTGTCCAACTTTACCGTCTACGACTATCTGTCATGGACCCATGTGCAGCAGGACATCCAGGCCAACCGCCCGTTCGTGATCCGTTACGGCTGGACCAATGGCGGCGGCCACTTCATCGTCGGCCGCGGCTATCAGACCGGTGGCGGCAATTACCTGTACATGATGAACCCGTGGCCGGGCGAGGGGATGACCTATGCCTTGTACAACAGCGTGGTGTCGGCCAGCGACCACGATTGGACCCACACGCTGAGGATGAGCGTCAGCCCCTGAGCGGGAGCGCGGATGCGAAAACGGCGGGCTGAGCCCGCCGTTTGCCGTTCAGAAGCCGCCGTCGTAGCGCAGCGATGCGGCCGGCGGCCGGCCGGCCAGGAAGTCGTCCACCGCGTCGCCGAGCAGCGCGGCCAGACCGTCCCGCTGCGCGTCCACCGGGATCACGTCCAGGCTGCGCGTCCAGGTCAGCTGGCGCTTGGCCAGCTGGCGGGTGGCGGCGATGCCGCGCTCGACGAATTCGTCCAGGCCGTACAGTCCGTCCTGATGCTCCCAGGCCTGGCGGTAGCCGACGCAGCGCATCGAGGGCAGATTCAGCGTCAGCTCCGGATATTCCGCGCGCAGCCGGCTGACCTCGTCGAGAAAGCCTTGCTCCAGCATGACGCGGAAGCGTTCGGCGACGCGCGCGTGCAGCCAGCCGCGCTCGCGCGGCACCAGCGCCAGCGGCAGGAAGCGGAAGCCGGCGGCGGCTTCCTTGCCCTGGGCGATCAGCTCCGACATCGGCCTGCCGCTGAGCAGGCACACTTCCAGCGCGCGGTGGATGCGCTGCGAGTCGTTGGGATTGAGCCGCGCCGCGGTGGCCGGGTCCAGCTCGGCCAGGCGGGCGTGCATCGCCGGCCAGCCCAGCAGCGCGGCGTCGGCGTCCAGCTCGGCGCGCAGCGCGGCGTCGGCTTGCGGCAGGTCGGACAGGCCTTCCAGCAGCGCCTTGTAATACAGCATGGTGCCGCCCACCAGCAGCGGCAGCCGGCCGCGGGACTGGATCTCCGCGATCAACCGGTTGGCGTCGGCGTGGAACTGCGCGGCGGAATAGCTTTGCAGCGGGCTGATGATGTCTATCAGATGATGGGGACAGGCCGCCATTTCCGCGGCGGAGGGCTTGGCGGTGCCGATGTCCATGCCGCGGTAGACCAGCGCCGAATCGACGCTGACGATCTCGACGGGAAAACGACAGGCCAGCTCCAGCGCCAGCCCGGTCTTGCCGGAGGCGGTGGGGCCCATCAGCAGTATCGCTTGCGGGGTGTCGCTCATGGTATTGCTCGTTGCGGTCAGGGGGCGATTGTCGCATAGCCGGCGGGGACATGCGCGAAAGGCTTGACCTTGCCGCTCAGCTGTTTACGATGTGAGTATCGACCCTGGGAGCAGCCAATGAAAATCGAAGCAGCCAGCGAGCAGCATCTGTCCGCCTATCGCCGCTATTTTCAGGCTTGTCGCGACGAGGATTTCGAATACTATCGCGGCCTGCCCAGCGATCCCGACGGCTGGCTGCGCAAGGTGGTGCAGCACGCCGACGGCGAAGCGCTGCCGGATGGCTGGGTGCCTTGCCAGACCTGGTTCCTGCTGAGCGACGACGGCGAGATCGCCGGCGCGGCGCGGTTGAGGGAGGGCGAAACCGCGGTGATCCAGGACTTGATCGGCCACATCGGTTTCGAAGTCCTGCCGCAGTGGCGCGGCAATGGCTATGGCCGGGTGCTGCTGCAGTACGTGCAGGCGATGGCGCCGCCGCCGGCATGCGGCAACTGGGTGCTGGTGTGCGATGCGGACAATCAGGCGACGGTGCGCACGATAGAGGCCTGCGGCGGCCAGCGGCTGGAAGACATGCCGCAGCCGGACGGCCGCGTGCTCCGGCGTTACAGCCTCGCTTCGATGAGCCTGATGCAATAGTTTCGCGCGCGGCCGAAGTCGTGTAGAATCCACGACTTCCCGCGCTTACGAAATTCTCCGGCACCCCGGTTTAATGTCCACCATTACCGATTTAAAGTATTTGAAGATTGTGCTGGAGACGGCCTTGCTGACAGCGCAGGAACCCTTGTCGGTTTCCCAGTTGAAACGGCTGTTCACCGAGGACGTCAAGGCCGCGCTGATCAACGACATCCTGGAAGATATCCAGGGCGACTGGCGCGGCAGGGGCATAGAGCTGGTCAAGCTGGCTTCCGGCTGGCGCTTCCGCGCCCGGGCCGAATTCACGCCTTACCTGAACCGGCTTAACCCGGAAAAGCCGCCGCGCTATTCGCGGGCGGTGATGGAAACCCTGGCGATCATCGCCTACAAACAACCTGTGACTCGCGGCGACATCGAAGCGATACGTGGAGTATCGGTGTCCACCAATGTGATGCAGACCCTGCTGGAGCGGGGCTGGATCGAAGTCATCGGCCATAAGGACGTACCGGGCCGCCCCGGCCTGTACGCCACCACACGCAAATTTCTGGATGATCTGAGCTTCGTCTCGCTGAACGACCTGCCGCCGCTGGCGGAGTTGGGCAGCCTGGTGGTGCCGGACAGCCAAACGCAGGACGACGGCCCCGACGCGGGCGCAGACGATCTCCCCCTCGACGATGAGGCGGACAATTTAGAGCCAGTCGCGGAATAACGCTTCCGCCAGTTGCTCGCATGGAAAGAGCAAGCACATGTCTACAAAAGGACAACGTAACCACGCGCGCCAACCGGTCGCGCGTGCCAAAGGTCATGAAACCTCGCAGCCGCGCCAGAATGCCGGCCGCAGCCAGAGCCAGTCGCGCCAGGGCCAAGGCAAGAACACTCCCGCCGGCGCCCAGCCGCGCTTCCCGCAGCAGCAACAGGGCCAGCAGGCGCGCCGAGGCGGCCAGCGCCTGGCGCGCGACGCTTACGGCAACCCCATCGCGCCGACGCAGAACGGCGCGCCGCTGTTCAAGCTGAGCCGCCGCGAGCAGGAGCAGCAGGCGCTGGCCGCGGGCAACCGCAAGCCGCAGTATCAACGCGACAGCAATGGCGACATCAACGGCAATGTGGCGCTGGACCACGAGCAGCGTTTCGGCAATAAGAACGCCGCGCGCCCGGCCGCCAACAGCAATGCCGCCAGGGGCCGCAAGCCGGCGGCCGCCCAGGCCCAGTCCGGCCAGGCGCCGGCGGCGGAAGCCAAGCCGCGCGGCGACGCCAAGCCCAAGCTGCAAGTGCAGAAGGCCAAGAAGCTGCGCCTGCGCAGCCCCAGCCAGGACATCAAGAACAAGGCGCAGAAGCTGAAGGAAGTGCGCGTCGATCTGAACGAGATCGAGCCGGTGCGCCTGCAGAAGGCCCTGTCCTCGTCCGGCGTCGGCTCCCGCCGCGAGATGGAAGAGTGGATCGAGGCCGGCCTGGTCACCGTCAACGGCAAGAAGGCCAGCCTGGGCGACAAGGTGGGTCCGCAGGACAAGGTGCTGGTCAAGGGCGACCAGATCAAGCTGAAATGGCCGGACCGCCTGCCGCGCGTGATCATGTACCACAAGGAAGAGGGCGAGATCGTCACCCGCGACGATCCGGAAGGCCGCGTCACCGTATTCGACCGCCTGCCGCAAGCCAAGTCCAGCCGCTGGGTGGCCATCGGCCGCCTGGACGTCAACACCGCCGGCCTGCTGCTGATCACCACCAGCGGCGAGCTGGCCAACCGCATGATGCACCCCAGCTTCGAAGTGGAGCGCGAGTACTCGGTGCGCGTGCTGGGCGACCTGACTCCTGAAATCATGAAGGAAATGACCAAGGGCGTGGAACTGGAAGACGGCGAAGCCCGTTTCGACCGCATCTTCCAGACCGGCGGCCAGGAAGAGTCCGCCAACCAGTGGTTCAACGTGGTGATCAAGGAAGGCCGCAATCGCGAAGTGCGCCGCATGTTCGAGCATTTCGGCCTGACCGTCAGCCGCCTGATGCGCGTGCGCTTCGGCAATATCGGCCTGCCTCCCCGCCTGAAGCGCGGCCAGTTCTATGAACTGAACGCCGCCGAGGTGGCCGCGGTGATGAAATGGTCCAACCTGACCGTCACCGGCGGCAAGAAGACCGGCGGCCAGCGCCGCGGTTCGCCTCGCAAGCCCAAGGCCGCGCGCAGCGAGTAAGCCGGGGTTTCCGCGACAGCGGAATCCGCGTCGAAGATATGGGCGACCGCCGAGAGGCGGTTGCCCGTTTTGTTTTCGGGAGGTCTGTTGGAAGAATTCGAACAATGCCAAGCCGGCCTGCCCTTGCCGGCGCCGGAGCGAAAACAGCGTGCGTCCATCGTCATCATCGAGGACGGCAGACTGCTGTTGATGCACAGGGTGAAGCCGGGCAAGGACTATTACTCGCTGCCCGGCGGCAATATCAAGCGTAGCGAGACGGCGGCGATCGCCTGCGTGCGCGAGACGCGCGAGGAAACCGGGCTGAACGTCTGGCTAGAGCCCGGCCCGCTGTGCGTGCTGGAGAGCGAGAGCCGGACCGAGCACGTGTTCGTCGCCCGCGAGCATCGCGGGATGTTGAGACTGGGCGGTCCGGAGCTGGCCAAGCTGTCGCCGGACAATCTTTACGAATTGGTCTGGCTGGACGCCGAGGCCTTGGCGCGGGTCAAGCTGCGGCCCAAGTCGCTGCGTTCGCATTGCCTGGCCCTGCTGGAGGCGGCGGGACAGGCTGGGGCATAATGGCGCAACCTGTATCAGGATGAACGACATGAGCAAGGCGTTTACCAAAGAAGACGAGCAGCAGGACGACGACCTGCCGGCCGAGCGCCGCCTGCCGGCCTCGACCAAGAACTACATCACGCCGGCCGGCTGGCAGCGGCTGAAGGACGAGCTGTACCACCTGGTGAACCGCGAGCGTCCGGAGATGGTGCAGGTGGTGAACTGGGCGGCCAGCAACGGCGACCGCTCGGAAAACGGCGATTACCTGTACGGCAAGCGCCGGCTGCGCGAGATAGACCGCCGCATCCGTTTCCTGACCAAGCGGCTGGAGATCGCCGAGGTGGTGGACCCGGAAGCGCGCGAAGCCACCGACCAGGTGTTTTTCTCCGCCACCGTGCTGATCCAGCGCGGGGACGGCAACGAGCAGCGCCTGTCCATCGTCGGCGTCGATGAGATCGATCTGGCGCGCGGCCGCATCAGCTGGATCTCGCCGATCGCGCGGGCGCTGCTGAAGTCGCGCGAGGGCGACACCGTGCTGTTCCGCGGGCCTGACGGCGACGAGGATATCGAAGTGCTGGAGGTCAGTTACGTTCGCCTGGACTGAGGCGGAAGGCGGATGAAAAACAGCGGCCCGGAATATTCCGGGCCGTTTCTGTTTGGGCGGCGGGCGGGATCAGGGCTGCATATGTTCGGACAGCTTGCCGTTGATCATGAACCAGTCGCGGGTGGCCTTGTCGCCGCAATCGTCGAAAGCGTTCTGCAGCACCCTCTGCTGCTCGCGGTGGAGGGTTTCCTCCAGCCTGAGGCCTTCCTCGCTCAGCGTCAGCTGCTTGACGCGCTTGTCGTGCGGCGCCGGCTGGCTGAGGACCAGCTCCATTTCCATCAGCTGGCGCAGCGGGATGTTGATCGCCTGCTTGGTGACGCCGAGGAAGGACAACAGGTCCTTGACCGACAATTTGGGATAGCGCGCGACGAAGAACAGGATGCGGTGGTGGACGCGGGCCAGGCCGCGCCGGGCCAGCATTTCGTCCGGTTTGGCGGTCAATGCCTTGTACGCGTAGTAGAAAATCTCGATCGCTGCCCGGGTGTCCAGACCGGTTTCCGCCTCCTTGCTTGCAACAGACTGGCTCATGTCGTGTCCTGTTCAGGTTGATGGGCGCCGGCGGCCGCCGGCATGGATAAGTGGCTTCAGCGCTGGCGAATCACCACGTTGACGCTGGAAAGCGGGTGGGAGCTGATTTCGCCGACCGCGACGGATACCCAGGTGTCGTCCTTGTGCGCGACCAGGTAGCGGTCGGTCTTGTGATAGACGATGAAGGACGAGTTTTGGGCGGTCTGCCACAGGTTGGGATCGTTGGCGCAGGGCTTGTCGCAGACGAAATCCAGCGTGTAGCTGCTCTGGCGCAGCTGGCTCTGGTAGGCGGCCCACACCTGCATCGTGCTCTGGGTGTCCGGGTGTTCGTAAAGATCCTTGTAGACCTGGCCGCGCAGCAGCTCTGACTTGACGACGCGGATCGAGCCGTCGTTGTTCAGGTTGGGGCGGCTCAGGAATACGGTCTGTTCGTCCAGCTCCTTGTAGCTGTGGCGGTATTCATCCAGCTTGGCGGGCAGCGGCGACGCGACCGGCGACGGCTGGCTCAGACGCAGCCTGGGCGTGGTGGACTGGTCGCCGGTCTGGTTGGAGCCGATGGCGCCGCCGACGCTTTTGACCGTGTCGACGGCCTGGTTGACCGAATTGAGCACCGAACCCAGGTCGAAGGCCTGGGCCTGGCTAGAGGATAAAGCTGAAAGAGCGAGGCAGGCTGCGGCAAAGCGGCGCATGCGTGTCTCCATCGAGTAGGTTGGTCATGGATGCGTCAGTATCCTGGCAGCGCCTGAATAGATCAATGACATTTTCATTTCCATGCCGCAGGGAGGGGGATGAGTGTTGCGGCGCGGCTGCGGGACTGGGCTTGTTAGCGCTAATCCTGGCGTCGCGCCCTCCGGCGAGGCCGATTCAAGGCGGGATGCCGGACTGGCGCAAGCTTCCTGGCGCCAGTCCGGCTGCGCGCGCCCTAGCTTGCCAGCCCTCTTTTTTTCAGCATGGCCTGCGCCGATGGTTCCCGTCCGCTGAAAGCCTGGAAGGCCTGCTTGGGATCGCGGGCGTTGCCGGCGCTGTAGATGTGGCGGCGCAGCGCGTCGGCTAGCCCGGCGTCGAACAGGTCGCCGCTTTCCTCGAAGCGGGCGAAGGCCTCGGCCTCCAGCACTTCCGCCCACAGGTAGACGTAGTAGCCGGCCGCGTAGCCGCCGTTGAACAGGTGATTGAAGTGGGGCAGGGAATGGGCAAGCCCGGCTTCAGCCGGCAGGCCGTAATGCTGGCACAGCTCGGCTTCGAAGGCGGCAGGGTCGTCGACGCCGTCGGCTTCCTGGTGCAGCGCCAGGTCCAGCAAGGCCGATATCGTGTAGCGCACGGTGGCGTAGCCCTGCTGGAAGTTTTGCGCGGCCAATATCTTGGCTGCCAGCGCCGGCGGGATGGCCGCGCCGGTTTCCGCGTGGCGGGCGTGTTTGTCCAATATCTCCGGCGCCAGCGCCCAGTTCTCCATCAACTGCGACGGCAACTCCACGTAGTCGCGCGGCACCTGGGTGCCGGACAGGCGCTGGTAGTCGACGTCCGACAGCAGGCCGTGCAGCGCGTGGCCGAATTCGTGGAACAGCGTGCGCACATCGTCCAGACCCAGCAGGGTCGGCTCGCCCCGCGAGAAATTGGTGTTGTTGACCACGATGGGCAGCGAGACGCCGCTATGGCGGCCCTGGGCGCGGTAGACGCTCATCCAGGCGCCGCCCTTCTTGCCGGGGCGCGCGAAGTTGTCACTGAGGAACACGCCGATGACGGTGCCGTCGCGAAGCACCTCCCAGCCGCGGACATCCGGGTGGTAGCGCGGCAGATCTCCGCGCTCGGCGAAGCTCAGGCCGAACAGACGGCCGGCGGCGTCGAACATCGCGGCGATCATGTTGTCCAGGCTGAAGTAGGGCTTGATCTCGGCATCGTCCAGCGCGTAGCGCTCCAGCCTGACCTTCTCCGCTAGATGCCGCCAGTCCCAAGGCGCGATGTCGCCGGGCAGGCCTTCGCGCCTGGCCGTTTCCTGCAGCAGCGCCTTCTCCCGCGCGAACTGGCTGAGCGCTGCCTCCCAGGTTGGCTCCAGCAGCCGGTACACCGCTTGCGGCGCGCCGGCCATGCGGTCGCTCAGCGCGTAATCGGCGTAGTTGGCGTAGCCGAGCAGGCGGGCCTGGCGCTGGCGCAGTCGCAGGATGCGGCTGATCAGCGGACGGTTGTCTTGCGCCGGCGTCGTGCCGCGCGAAGTCCAGGCGCGCCACAGCGCCTCGCGCAGGTCGGCGCGGCTGGAATGGGTGAGAAAGGCGACCGCGCTGGAGCGCGCCAGCGTGATGGCATGGCCGTCCAGGCCGCGCTCGCGCGCGGCAAGTGCCGATGCGTCGCGCAGCCAGCCGGGCAGGCCGGCGAGATCGTCCTCGTTTCGCAGCGGGAGCGCGTATTCCATTTCATCTGCCAGCACATTCTGGCCGAATTCGGCCGACAGCGACGCCAGCTCGGCGACGCAATCGGCGAATTCGCGCCGCGCTTCGCCTTGCAGCCGGGCGCCGGCCAGCGTGAAGTCCAGATGCCAGCGCTGCAGCAGTCGGCGCTGTTCCTCGCTCAACTCCCAGCCTGGAGCCGCGCGCATCGCCTCGTCCAGTCGGGAGAACAGTTGCGTGCCCAGGAAAATGGCGCTGTGGTGGGCGGCCAGCCGCGGCGCCAGCTCGCGCTCGACTGCGCGCAGTTCCGGGCTGGAGTGCGAACTGCACAGATTGTGCAGCACCAGCGTCACGCGTTTCAGCGGCAGCGCCGCGGCGTCGATCGCCTCCGCGGTGTTGGCGAAGCTGACGGGGCCGGTCTGCGCAGCGATGGCGGAGATGGCCCGCCGGTGTTCCGCCATCAATTGCTCCAACGCCGGCGCGAAATGCTCGGCGCGGATAAGGTCGAACGGGGGCAGCTGGTACGGCGTGCGCCAGTCCTGCAGCAGCGGGTTGCTCATGATGGATCCTCTATTGTTTTTGTCGGCGGGGCGGGCTCACGGTACCAGAATGGTTTCGGTCCAACTTCCGTTTTCCCATCGGTGCAAGCGCCGGTCGTGCAGCCGATCGGCTGGAGATGCCCGGCAGATTTCCAGCAGCTTGGGTTTTAGCAGCAAGCAGGATACGGCGGGCGGGGCTGCGGCATCGTTTTCCAGCTCAGCATCCAGCGCGGCGAGTTCATCCAACAGCGTCTGCCGCGACGGCAGCGGGGCGCTTTGCGGCCGCACGCGCTGGTGGTAGAGATCGGCCAGACGGCTGGAGCGGGGCTTGGCCAGCCAATCCCGCCGCACGGCCTCGGTTTGCTCCAGTTCGGCGTCGCCGCGCAGCCGGTATTGAACCATGCTGGTCGGCCAGAAGCCGGACAACTCCCATTTGCCGTTCATCCGCCAGTGGCGGATCTTGGGGCTGTCGGCGTTGACCAGCAGAGCGATGCCGTTCGCATCCAGGCTGCGCAGCGTGACGATGCGCGAGGCTGGCTGGCCTTCTTCATCCATCGTGATCAGCGTGGCGAAATGGGCGCAAGGGTCGTTTTGCTCGATAGCGGTTTTATGCAGCGCATCGAGCCGGTCAATAGGAGTGGTCATGGCGATGTCTGTCAT
This sequence comes from Chromobacterium sp. Ag138, assembly GCF_055181315.1. Classification (NCBI taxonomy): domain Bacteria; kingdom Pseudomonadati; phylum Pseudomonadota; class Betaproteobacteria; order Neisseriales; family Chromobacteriaceae; genus Chromobacterium; species Chromobacterium sp. Ag138. Next base: position 1,669,773 of record NZ_JBUPWA010000001.1, on the reverse strand, counting down.
GGCGGGCGAGAAGAGAAAAGGCCAGCCCGGGAAAGGGGGCTGGCCGGGGCATGGCTGGCTTACAGCAGGCCGCGGTTTTTCAGCATCGCTTCCGCTTGCGGGTCGCGGCCGCGGAAGGCGCGGAAAGCCGCGCGCTGCTCGCGGGCGTCGCCGGCGCTGTAGATGTGGCGGTACAGCTTGTCCGCCAGCGCCGGATCGAACGGGTCGCCGGCTTCCTCGAACGCGGCGAAGGCTTCGGCTTCCAGCACTTCCGCCCACATATAGACGTAGTAGCCGGCGGCGTAGGCGTCGTCGGAGAAGATGTGGCCGAAGTGCGGCGGGCGGTGGTTCATGCCGGCCGCCGGCGGGACGCCGAGGCGCTCGCGCTCGTCAGCCTCGAAAGCGGCGATGTCGACGCCCTCGGCGTCGGCGCGCTCGTGCAGCGCCAGGTCGATCAGCGTCGACGCCGCGTAGCGCACCGTCTCGAAGCCCTGGTTGAAGTGGCGCGCCGCCTTGATCTTGGCGACTAGTTCCGCCGGGATGGCCGCGCCGGTTTCCGCGTGGATGGCGTGCTTTTCCAGCACTTCCGGCACCAGCGCCCAGTTTTCCATCAATTGCGACGGAAGCTCCACGTAGTCCCATGGGCAGTTGGGGCTGGCCAGCAGCCGGTATTCCACATTGGACAGCAGGCCGTGCAGGCCGTGGCCGAACTCGTGGAACAGCGTGCGCACGTCGTCGAAGCTCAGCAGGGTCTGGCCGTGGCCGGCCTTGGCGAAGTTGTTGTTGTTGACGACGATGGGCAGCGCCTCGCCGCCGTTGCGGGCCTGGTAGCGATAGACGCTCATCCAAGCGCCGCCGCGCTTGCTCTGGCGGGCGTAGTTGTCGCCTAGGAACAGGCCGATCACCTTGCCGCCGCGGCTGACGTCCCAGGCGCGCACGTCCGGGTGATAGAGCTTGAGATCATGGCGCTCGGCGAAGCTGAGGCCGAACAGGCGGCCGGCGACGTCGAACATCGCGGCGACCATATTGTCCAGGCCGAAGTAGGGCTTGATCTCGGCGTCGTCCAGCGCGTAGCGGGCGATGCGCACCTTCTCCGCCAGGTAAAACCAGTCCCAGGGCTGGATGTCGGCCGGCTCGCCGAGCTTGGCGGCCTCTTCGCGCAGCATCGCTTTTTCCGCTTCGAAGCGGGCCTTGGCCGGCTCCCACACCTGGTCCATCAGCGCGTGCACCGCGGCCGGCGTGCCGGCCATGCGGTTGGCGATCGCGTAGTCGGCGAAGCTGGCGTAGCCCAGCAGCTTGGCCTGTTCGACGCGCAGGGCCAGGATCTGCTTGGCCAGCGGCCGGTTGTCGCGCTCGGCGTGCTCGCCGCGGCCGGTCCAGGCGTGCCAGGCGGTTTCGCGCAGGTCGCGGCGGGCGGAGAAGGTGAGGAAGGGCACGATGGACGAGCGCGACAGCGTGATGGCCCAGCCTGGCAGCTTGCGCGCTTCGGCCGCGGCGCGGGCGGCGTCCAGCAGGAAGGGCGGCAGGCCGGCGAGGTCCGCCTCGCCCAATTGCAGCGCGTATTCGCTTTCGTCGGCCAGCACGTTCTGGCTGAAGGCGGTGGTCAGCTCGGCCAGCCGGGATACGATTTCGGCGTAGCGGCCGCGGTCATCGCCCTGCAGTTTGGCGCCGGCGCGGACGAAGTTGCGGTGGATCAGGTCCAGCAGACGGCCTTGCTCTTCGCTGAGGCCGAGGCTGTCGCGCTGGGCGTGGACCTGGTCCAGCCGGGCGAAAAAGCCCTCGTGCATGTAGACGCGGCTGTGGTGGTCGGCCAGCTTCGGCGCCATGCGGCGCTCCACTTCCTGCAGTTCGGCCGAGGTTTCCGACGCGGTCTGGTTGTCCAGCAGCAACTGGGCGCGTTCCAGCTTCAGACCGCTGCGGTCGAAGGCGGCGGCGGTGTTGTCGAAGCTTGCCGGCTCGGCCAGCGCCGCCAGCGCGTCGATCTGGGACAGGTGCTCGGCGAACAGGCTATCGAATGCCGGTTCGAAATGCTCGGGGCGGATCTGTTCGAACGGGGGCAGCTGGTGCGGGGTGGTCCAGTCTTGCAGCAGGGGATTGGCGTTCATAGCGCTCTTCTCGCTTGGGTTGGCGTTGGGTCCATGACTTTAGCATTGTTTCTGGTCGGAACAAACCAGTCCATGCCGGCGGAATGTCACAGGTTCTGCGCGATGCGCCACTGCACGCCGGATGGATCGGTCAGGCTGAATTCCAGCATTCGCCATGATTGCTGCTGCAGGTCTCCCATTTCGATCCGGTATTGCTCGGCGATGCCGCGGCGCTTCAGCTCCGCATGCCAGGCCAAAGCGTCTTCGACCAGCAGATGCATCATGCAATTGGCGGCGAATGCCGGATGGCGGCAGTCCTGCAGCAGGAAGCTGCAATCGCCGTGGGCGAAGTAGGCGATGCCGTCGCCGACGAATTTCCTCTCGAAGCCGATGTCCTGGTAGAAGGCCTGGGACAGGGCGAAATCGCGGCTGGGGATGAAGGCTTTCAGTTCGACGGCATTCAGGTTCCGCACGCAACGCTCCCGATATGAAAAACCCGCCTCGGCGGCGCCGGGCGGGTCATCGGGCAACGGCAATGGCGGGCTCAAGCCAGCTTGGGCTCGCCTTCCAGCATCACCACGTCGGGCAGGCCGGAGCGGAACACCGCCTGCCGCAGCGTCTCTATCGCCTTCTTGCGGAAGAACTGCTTGCGGGTCACCAGCAGCACGCGGCGCTGTGGAGCCGGCGCGTCGAAGGGGACGATGGACAGCAGCGATTCGTCGCCGGCGCCGACCGAGGTGGCCGGCATCACGGTGACGCCCATGCCGCTGGCCACCATGTGGCGTATGGTGTTCAGCGAGCTGCCCTGCAGCGCGCTGGCCAGGTTGTTGCCGTGGTTCTGCCGGCTGGACAGTTCGCTGCAGGTTTGCAGAACTTGGTCGCGGAAGCAATTGCCCTGGGTCAGCAGCAACACGCTTTCCTCGGCCAGCTGGCAGGGGTCGATGACCTGCTGCTTTTCCCAGGGATGGCCTTTGGGCGTGGCGACGACGAAGGGCTCGTCGTACAGCGGCCAGGCTTCGATGCCGGTTTCCTCGAAAGGATCGGCGACGATGATGGCGTCGACCTCGCCGCGCTTGAGCATTTCCGCCAGCCGGGAGGTGTAGTTCTCCTCCAGGATCAGCGGCATGTCGGGCGCCAGGATGCGCAGCGCCGGAATTAGCTTGGGCAGCAGATAGGGGCTGATCGTGAAGATCACGCCCAGCTTCAGCGGTCCGGCCAGCTCGTTCTGGTGCTCGCCGGCCAGGCGCTTGACTGCCTCGGCCTCTTCCAGCACGCGCTGGGACTGCTCGATGATGCGTTCGCCTATTTCGGTGACGGCCACTTCCTGGCCGCCGCGTTCAAACAGGGTGATGCCCAGCTCGTCTTCCAGCTTCTTGATGGCGATCGACAGCGTCGGCTGGCTGACGAAGCAGCTCTGGGCCGCGCGGCCGAAGTGGCGCTCGCGCGCCACCGCCACGATATAGCGCAGTTCGGTCAGCGTCATGGCTTAGCGTTGGTGTTCCGGCAGCACGATGTTGACCTCCAGGACTTCGTAGTCGTCCTGGCGCTCCACCTGCACCTTGATGTCTTCCAGGTTGACGGACACGTACTTGGAGATCACTTCCATCAGCTCGCGCTGCAGCGCGGGGAGGTAGTCGGGCGCGTGGCGGCCGTTGCGCTCGTGCGCGAGGATGATCTGCAGGCGTTCGCGGGCGATGGCGGCGGATTTCTGGCGCTTGCCGAAAATCATATCGATCAATGACATGGCTTAACCTCCGAACAGGCGCTTGAGGATGCCCACCTTGGGGGTATCCAGGAAGCGCATCGGGCGTTCTTCGCCCAGGAAGCGCGAGATCACGTCGCCGTAGGCTTCGGCCACGTCGCTGCCTTTCAGGTGGATGGCGGGGGTGCCGGAGTTGGACGCCTGCAGCACGCTTTGCGACTCGGGAATGACGCCGATCAGCGGCACGCGCAGGATCTCCTTCACGTCGTCGACCGACAGCATCTCGCCCTTGTCGACGCGGCCCGGCGAATAGCGGGTGATCAGCAGGTGCTCCTTGACCGGCTCGCGGCCTTCCTCGGCGCGCTTGGATTTGGACGACAGGATGCCGAGGATGCGATCGGAGTCGCGCACCGACGACACTTCCGGGTTGGTGACGATCAGCGCCTCGTCGGCGAAGTAGAGCGACATCAGCGCGCCCTTCTCGATGCCGGCCGGGGAGTCGCAGACGATGTAGTCGAAGCCGGCTTCTTCCAGCTCCTTCAGCACTTTTTCCACGCCCTCCAGCGTCAGCGCGTCCTTGTCGCGGGTTTGCGAGGCGGGGAGGATGTAGAGGTTGTCGCAGTGCTTGTCCTTGATCAGCGTCTGGTTCAGGGTGGACTCGCCGTTGACCACGTTGATCAGGTCGTACACCACGCGGCGTTCGCAACCCATGATCAGGTCCAGGTTGCGCAGGCCGACGTCGAAGTCGATCACGGCAGTCTTGTGGCCGCGCAGTGCCAGGCCGGAGGCGAAGCTCGCGCTGGTGGTGGTTTTGCCTACGCCACCCTTGCCGGATGTCACAACGATGATTTTTGCCACGGGGCTTTCCTTTGGATGTGTTACTCGCCGAGCGCGGTCATCACCAGCCGCTCGTTCTCAAGATAGATTTGGGTGGGCTTGCCCAGAATGCTGTCCGGCAAGGCCTGCTCGATCGTGCGGTACACGCCGGCGATGGACACTAGTTCGGCTTCCATGCTGCGGGCGAAGATGCGGGCGGCGTGGTTGCCGCGCGCGCCTGCCAGGGCGCGGCCGCGCAAAGGTGCATAAACGTGTATGTTGCCGTCGGCGATGACTTCGGCGCCGGCGCTGACCATCGCCAGCACCACCAGATCACCGCCCTTGGCGTAGATCTGCTGGCCGGCGCGCACCGGGCGGTCGACGATCATGGTCGCGGCGGCGGGCGGCGCAACTGTTTCGACGGCCGGCTTGGCCGCCGGTTCCGCGGCGGCCTGCGCCGAGCGCGGCTGGGCGGCGCTGTTGGCGAAGGCGAGGCCGAAACGGCTGGCCATGGCGGCCAGCGCGTTGTCCGGATGGCGCAGCGCCACCGCGCGGATGCCGCGGCGGCTGAGCAGAGGCAGCAGGCGGCCCAAGTCCAGCTCGGCCGGGTTGGGCAGCGCCTCCACGTCGAGGACGAAGGCCTCGGCGGGGGCGTCGCTGGTGTCGCCGAAACGCGCGTCCAGCGCCTGGCTCAGTTCGTCCAGGTTGTCGGTGCGCAGCAAGAGCGCCAGCAAGTCCAGGCTGGCGGATTTAATGTCGAAGGCGTTGGCCACGGGGCTCATTGGGCTAGCTTTAATTTTGGTAGATAGATTTCTTCTATGGCGCGAGTGTACTGGCTTGGGCGCGGCCTTTCAATGGCGGCGATCCTCTGGCGGGCGATGTCGTGGCGGAGGCCAGACAGGGGCGGGCCGGCGTTTGGTCCGGGATGCGGCCATGGCTGTTGCGGCGCGAAAATTCCGCGATGGAGTCTTGCCTCGGCGGACAGGTGTTGCCTTGTCATGAATATGGAATAATCGCGTGATAAAACCGTGGCGAAATAGCCATTTAGTGTATTGTGCGTTGCGTCAAATTCTTGACTGGGCGAGTTGTCCGGCGTTAAAGTGGAATTGTTGCAATGCAGCATTCGCGGAACAGCGGTGTTGTCGCTGCCGTACCGAGTCGTTGTCTATCCGACATACTAGGAGCCGATCACATGTTTACCACTACGCAGGAACTCTCCGCCCTCGGCCAGTCGCAGTTCGACAAGGCCGTTCGTCTGTCCTCCATCGTCCTGGCCGGCGCCGAGCGTTTCGCCAGCCTGCAGCTGGACCTGTCCCGCAAGCTGCTGAACGACAATGCCGAGACCTTCAAGGCGCTGAGCGAAGTGAAGGACGCCAAGGCGCTGGGCGAACTGCAGACCAGCCTGGCGCAGCCGGCGCTGGACCAGGCCTTCTCGGCCGCCCGCAACGTCTACGACGCCGCGCTGACCACCCAGAACGAGCTGAGCAGCTTCGTCGAAGAGCAGATCGCCGAAAACAGCAAGGCGCTGCAATCCGGCCTGGATCGCCTGTCCAAGAACGCGCCGGCAGGCTCCGACATCGCCGTCGCCGCGCTGAAGACGCTGCTGAACACCTCTACCGCCGCGTTTGAGAGCGTGTCCAAGACCGCGAAGAAAGTGGGCGCGGAAATCGCCGAAGCCGGCGTGGAAGCCGCCACCAATTCCGCGAAGGCCGCCAGCGCCGCCGTTTCCCGCAGCAGCAAGAAGACCACCACTAGCGCCGTCTGATTCCGCGCTCTGGTCAAGTCCCTCCCGCCGACGGCATGCCGCGGCGGGTTTTTCATTTCCGGGCGTGGTCCCGGTTTTGCCCGTGGGCGGCGAGTTTATCTTGCAACTCGGCCCAGTCGCTGCCGTTCGGCAGCGCCAGCAGGATGGTCCTGGCCAGGTTGGAGGCGTAATGGACTGCGGTCTCGGGGAGAGGGTCGGAGTAGGGCGGTAGCAGGCCGACGCGTTCGGCCAGATAGGCTTCCGCCAATTCGCGCAGCTTGCCCGCCAGCGCCCACTGCTTTTGCAATATCGTTTCCCATTCCAGCGTGCGCGGCTGGCTGTCTGGTTCGGATATGGAGGCGAGCCCGGCATGCATCAGGCCGTCGAAGGCGCGTTGGCAGAAGCGCGCGCTGTGCACGGGGCCGCTGGACAGCCAGCAGCCGGGTTGGGGCGCCAGCGCGTCGAGCGCCAGGCGGGCGGCGCTGTCAGGGAGCGGCGGGTCGCCCACCAGCAGGATGAAGCCGAATTCGGCGCCTGCCGGCGCCCAGCAGCCGGCCAGCTCCACGAAGGAAAGACCGGCATCGCGGCAGCGGGCGGCGCGCTGCGCCAGCGCCTGGTCGCCATCGCGGCCCAGATCCAGCCAGCAGTCGGCGAACTCCAGGCCCGCCCAGTCGGCGGGCAGCCGGCCGGATTGATCGCCTTCCGGCGCAGCCGCCAGTCCTTGCGCGGCGAGGCGGCGCAAGAACCAGGGAAGATGGGGGGCTTGTCCCCCGATGCGGTAGGAAACGGCCATCATTCGGATACCACGGACCACCATGAAGCGAGGTTGCATGGGAAGCGTGGCAGATAACACGGGCCACGGCAAACCATTATCCCGTGGAAGATGAATGTTGTGCAATGCAGCATCCGTCGGGCGATAAAAAAACCGGCCATGAGGCCGGTTTGTTCCGCGGGGAACGGCTTACTTGCCGAAGCGCTCGATGCCTTCGACCAGCTCGGTCTTGGCGTCTTCCAGCGTGCCCCAGCCCTGGATCTTGACCCATTTGCCCTTTTCCAGATCTTTGTAGTGCTCGAAGAAGTGCACCATCTGCGCGCGCAGCAGTTCCGGCAGGTCTTCCAGTTTCTGGATGGATTTGTACATCGGGCACAGCTTTTCGACCGGAACGGCGACCAGCTTGGCGTCCACGCCGCCGTCGTCTTCCATCTTGATCAGGCCCAGCGCGCGACAGCGCACCACCACGCCCGGCGGCAGCGGGAACGGCGTCACCACCAGCACGTCGACCGGATCGCCGTCGCCGGCCAGGGTTTGCGGCACGAAGCCGTAGTTGGCCGGATACATCATGGAGGTGCCCATGAAGCGGTCAACCACCAGCGTGTTCCAGTCCTTGTCGAATTCGTACTTGATCGGAGCGGCGTTGGCGGAAATTTCGATGACGACGTTGAAGTCGCCCGGCATGTCCTTGCCCGGGCCGATGCTTGCGAGGTTCATTGCGCGCAATCCTTCGTGTTGAGTAATAAATGGGTTTAACCGGCCGATTATATCAGCTGCTGCCGGAGCTGTGCCCGCGAGGTATAATCGTCCGTTTGACGCCATTCACGCGAGGAAGAACGCGCCGATGCTGGACAAGCTGATCACCGAACTGGACAAGGGCCTGCGCACATTGTGCGCGCCGGCGCATAGCGCCCGCGCGCATCCGGACCAGGGCGTCGACGAGGCCGAGCTTTCCGCCGCCGAGAAGCGCCACGCGCTCGGGCTGATGCGGGTCAACCATTGCGGCGAAGTGTGCGCGCAGGCCCTGTATCAGGGCCAGGCGCTGACGGCGCGCGATCCGTCCGCGCGCGAGGCGCTGAGGCAGGCCGCGCAGGAAGAGGTGGAGCACCTAGCCTGGACCGAGCGCCGCATCCGCGAACTCGGCGGCCGCCCCAGCCTGCTCAACCCGCTGTGGTATACCGGCTCGCTGGCGCTGGGCGTGGCGGCCGGCGTCCTGGGCGACAAGTGGAACCTGGGCTTTCTGCAGGAAACCGAGCGCCAGGTCGGCGCGCATCTGGACAGCCACCTGAGCGCCTTGCCGGAGGACGACGCCAGGAGCCGCGCCATCGTCAGCCAGATGCGTGACGACGAGCTGCAGCATGCCGAGATGGCGCATGAGCTGGGGGCCGCCGAGCTGCCGGCGCCCTTGAAGGCGGCGATGAGGCTGTCGGCCAAGGTGATGACCGGCAGCAGCTACCGCATCTGATCCACCCCGGTTTCCCTCCCAAACCCGCGGCCATCCGGCGCGGGTTTTGTTTTGCCACTTGTTGACCGGAGTCATGGCGCGGGCGCGCCGCCAGGCCGCGTGTCGCAGTCGCTTGACCAAGGTCTAGGGCTTATCTTTCATCCTCGCCTAGCCTGCTGGAAACGTTTTGATTCCAGCAGGAGGCAGCAGATGAAAACCTATCAGGCCGACATCGCGATCGTCGGCGCCGGCGGAGCCGGATTGCGGGCGGCGATCGCCGCGGCGCAGGCCGATCCCGGGCTCAAGATCGCGCTGGTGTCCAAGGTGTACCCGATGCGCAGCCACACGGTGGCGGCCGAGGGCGGCTCGGCGGCGGTCAAGCAGGACCATGACAGCTTCGACGCACATTTCCACGACACGGTAGCCGGCGGCGACTGGCTGTGCGAGCAGGACGTGGTGGAGTATTTCGTCCGCCAGTGTCCGCAGGAAATGGTGCAGCTGGAGCACTGGGGCTGTCCATGGAGCCGCAAGGACGACGGCAGCGTCAATGTGCGGGCCTTCGGCGGCATGAAGATAGAACGCACCTGGTTCGCCGCCGACAAGACCGGCTTCCACATGCTGCACACCTTGTTCCAGACCTCCATCCAGTTTCCCAACATCCAGCGTTTCGACGAATACTTCTGCGCCGACCTGATCGTCGAGGACGGCCAGGCGCGCGGCGTGCTGGCCATCGAGATCGCCAGCGGCGAAAGCCTGCTGATCGAGGCCGGCGCGGTGGTGATGGCCACCGGCGGCGCCGGGCGAGTGTTCCGCGAAAACACCAACGGCGGCATCGTCACCGGCGACGGCATGGCGCTGGCCTATCGCCACGGCGTGCCGCTCAGGGACATGGAATTCGTGCAATACCACCCCACCTGCATGCCGCGCACCGGCCTGTTGTTCACCGAAGCCTGCCGCGGAGAGGGCGGCCTCCTGGTCAACAAGGACGGCTACCGCTATCTGCAGGACTATGGCCTGGGGCCGGCCGAGGACAAGCCGCGCAACAAGTTCATGGAGCTGGGCCCGCGCGACCGTCTGAGCCAGGCCTTCTGGTACGAGCAGCAGAAGGGCCGCACCGTGGAGGGGCCGTGGGGCTCGGTGGTGTATCTGGACCTGCGCCATCTGGGCCACGCCAAGCTGCGCGAGCGCTTGCCGCAAATCTGCGAGCTGGCCGAGGAATTCCTCGGCATCGATCCGGCCAAGGAGCCGATCCCGGTGCGTCCGGCGGTCCACTACACGATGGGCGGCATTCTGGTGGATGGCCATTGCGCCGCGCCGCTGCCAGGGCTGTACGCGGCCGGCGAGTGTTCCAGCGTCGGCATCCACGGCGCCAACCGGCTGGGCTCCAACTCTTTGGCCGAGCTGTCGGTGTTCGGCAAGGTGGCTGGCGTCGAGGCCGCCCGTTTCGCCCGCGGCAGCAAGCCGGCCAGCCGCGAGCGGTTGCTGAAACAGGCGGAAGCGGCCGAAGCGCGGCTGCACGCGCTGCGCGCCAGGCAAGGCGCCGAACGCATCGCCGATTTGCGGCGCGAAATGGCGGAAACCATGGAGGCCGGTTGCGGCATCTACCGGATGGAAGACAGCATGCGCGCCACCTGCGACAAGCTGGCCGAACTCAAGCAGCGCTTTAACAACGTCAATGTGGAAGACAAGTCCAGCGTGTGGAACAGCGACTGGCTGCTGGCCATCGAGCTGGGCTACCAGCTGGACGTGGCGGAGGCGATGGCGCATTCGGCGCTTAACCGCAAAGAGTCGCGCGGCGCCCACCAGCGGCTGGACGGCTACGAGCAACGCGACGACGCCAACTTCCTCAAGCATAGCTTGGCGGTTTATCAGCCGGACGCCGCGCCGCGCATCGAATACGGCGCAGTGAGGATCACCGCCTCCCAGCCCGGCGTGCGCGCTTACGGCGCGGCGGGCGAAGCCGCGGAAAAAGGAGAGCGGGCATGACGGACCAGACGATCAAGATCGAGGTGATGCGCTATCGGCCCGAGCAGGACAAGGAGCCGTGGCTGCAAAGCTTCGAGGTGCCGTACAGCGACGACATGTCGGTGCTGCAGGGCTTGCAACACATCCGCGATTATCTGGACGGCAGCCTGGCGTTCAGATGGTCGTGCCGCCAGGCCATCTGCGGCAGCTGCGGCATGATGGTGGACGGCGTGCCTAAGCTCGCCTGCAAGACCTTCCTGCGCGACTACCCGGGCAAAGTGAGGATAGAGGCCCTGAACCACTTCCCGATCGAGCGCGATCTGGTGGTGGTGCTGGACGACTTCATCGAGAAACTCGAAAGCATCACGCCCTACATCGTGCCCAAGGAAGACAAGCCGCTGTCCGAGGGCGAGTACCAACAGACGCCGGCGCAGATGGATTGGTACGCCCAGTTCAGCGGCTGCATCAACTGCCTGCTGTGCTACGCCGCCTGTCCGCAATACGGCCTGAACTCTGACTTCCTCGGCCCAGGCGCCATCGCGCTCTTGCACCGCTACAACCAGGACAGCCGCGACGGCGCGTCCGAGCGGCGCATGGCGCTGCTGGCGGCGCAGGAGGGCGTGTTCAACTGCACTGCGGTGGGCTACTGCTCGGAAGTCTGTCCCAAGGCGGTGGACCCGGCCAATGCGGTGAACCTGAACAAGACGGCGGTGGCCAAGGATTATTTCCTGCGCTTCGTCCGTCCCAAGGGAGGTTGCAAATGAGCAAGCGCAAGCCTTATGTCCGGCCCATGGACGGCTGGTGGAAGCAGAACCCTTACTTCATTGAGTACATGGTCCACGAGGGCACGGCGCTGTTCGTCGCCGCCTACGCCTTCGTGTTGCTGTTTGGCTTGTGGCGGCTGAGCCAGGGCGAGGCGGCGTGGCACGGCTTCGTCGCGGCGTTGCAAAGCCCGCCGGCGCTGCTGTTCCACCTGATCCTGCTCGCGATGATCGGCTATCACGGCTACACCTGGTTCAAGATCATGCCGCGCACTTTGCCGCCGGTGATTGTCGGCGGCAAGCGGGTGTCCTCGGCGGCCATCACCGCCGGCGGTTTCGCCGCCGCTTTGCTGGCCAGTCTGGCCTTGCTGGGCGTGGTGTGGGGGATTTCGCAATGAAAAACCGGCAATTGAAACGTTCCCATGCGCCCATTTTCTGGGGCTTGTTCGGCGCCGGCGGCATGCTGGCGGCGCTGTTCGGGCCGATGCTGGTTTTGCTCACCGGTTTCGCCGCGCCGCTGGGCTGGCTGCCGGCCAGGGCGGCCAGTTACCAGGGCATGCTGGCGTTGGCGCAGAACCTGATCGGCAAGGCTGTGCTGTGGGGGCTGATCAGTCTGCTGCTGTGGCATGCGGCGCACCGCATTTACCACAGCCTGCACGATGTTGGCGTCCATGGCGGCCCGCTGGCCAAGGCGCTGACCTACGGGGTGGCGGCAGCGGGCACGCTGGCGGCGCTGGCATTGCTGGCGCGGATTTGATCGAGGCGCAGGGATTAAGTAGCAATACTTAACTGACCGGGTTGAGGCGGCCTGCCTACCATCCTGTGTTTATAGTGAAGCAAGGTATATGTATTCATCATTTATAATATACTGGTGCTTCCTATTTCCGGATGGCGGCGCGGCTTTGTCGGCCGGAACGAGGGCATGGCACTGGTTGAGAGGAGAGTGCCATGTCCATCAGCGCCATCAGCAACCCCTTCTCGTCCATTGGCTACGCGCCTGCGATCAATCCGCTGTCCCCTCCGCTGGCCCAAAATGGCGCTGATGCGTCCCCGACCGTTGGCGCTTCTGCCAGGGACGGCCAATCTGGCGGCGGCTTCGGCCAAAGCGTCATGCTCGCTTTGCAAATGAGCGGGATCAAGGTGTCGGCCTCGAGCGCCGCGGGAGAGTCCGGGCCCGGCGCGGTAGGCGGGGCATCCGGTGAAACCCTGGCCGGCGCGGCCCAGCAGGCGCTTCATACTTTTGTCCACGCGGTATACCAGGCGGTGCAGGCCGAGAGTTTTTCCAGCGGCGATTCCGGCGGAGGGCTGGGCTCGCCATCCGACGGGTATGGCGCGTTTCAGGACAACCTGCAGAAGCTGCTGCAGGATGTCGGCAACGGCGTGCAGAGCAGCGCCACGCAGAACCTGGCTGCCGCGTTTCGCGATCTGCAGCATTCGCTGGGCGGCTCGGCCGCCACCTCCATGTCGCGGCAGGGCTCATTGCATGACTTCCTGCAAAATCTGGTCACCCTGCAAAACAGTCCGCTGAACACGTCGGGAGCCTTGGGTTCTCTGGTCAATACTTCTGTCTGAGTTTGGCGGTGGCGGGAGCGATGCGGATCAAGCTTTCGCAATGGATATCTTTATGTTTTCCTTTAATTAACAAAGATTTGCACTTTGATGCTGTGCGTCGGCCTGGATGCCGATATACCGATATCAGCGCAGGCTGGGCGTGGACCATCCGGTTCTTCCTTGGAAGGAGAGCGTCATGTCAGTTAGTTCTCTCGGCAATAGCTCCATTTCTTTGCAGTACACGCAAGTGGACATACAGGAAAGCTTCTCTTCGGATTCGGGACAGTCGGCGGGCGGCGGCGCCGTCCAGGGCGGCGGCCATCATCACCGGGGAGGCGGCGGCCAGTTCGCGCAGAGCGTGCTGCAGGCCTTGCAGCAGTCGGGCTTGCTGCAGCAGGCGCCGGCCAGCGCCTCCAGCGATGGCAGCGGAGCATCCGACAGCGGCAGCGAGGGCGCTGCGGGCGCGGCCGGCGGTAGCCAGCAGGCGATACATACCTTCATGCATTCCTTGTTCCAGGCCTTGCAGCAGGAGGGGGCGTCCGCTTCTGGCGGAGCCTCTGCCAGCAGCGACGGCGCGGACAGCAGCGGGCAGGATCAGGTGACCGAGGGATACGGCGGCTTGCAGAACAATTTGCAGCAACTGCTGAAAGACTTCGCCAACGGCACGCAAAACAACGCCACCTCGGGCATCCAGTCCGCGTTCCAGAGCTTGCAGCAGGCGCTGGGGCTGACCGCGGGGCAGTCTGGGCAGTCGTCTTCGTTGCAGGCCTTCCTGCAAAACCTGGCCAAGGATCTGCAGCAGAATCAGCCCGGTGCCAATGCCGGCGTCGGCGCTTTGCTGAGCACTTCTGCCTGACCAGGTTGCCCCGCGCGGGGCGCCGGGTCGGGATGGAAAAAGGCCGGGGGAAGCCCCGGCCTTTTTCCTGTCCGCCTCAGCGGCTCAGCGCTTGTTGCGCGAAGGCAGGCTGGTCAGCACGCCCAAGCCGATGATGGCGACGCTGATCAGACCGGTGGCCACTTCGCCCAGCTCCACGCGCAGGGCGGCGGCGAACATGATGGCCACCAGTGCGGCGATCGCCCAGAACGCCGAAACTTCCAGGTATTTGAACTGGCCCATCACGTCGCGCTCCACCAGGTAGAGGGTCAGCGAGCGCACGAACATCGCGCCTATCCCCAGGCCGGCGGCGATCAGCCAGAAATCGTTGGTGATGGCGAAGGCGGCGATCACGCCGTCCATCGAGAAGCTGGCGTCCAGTACTTCCAGGTAGACGAAGCCGATCAGGCCGTTTTTGGCCGCGGCGGTCTGGATGTCGACGCCGCCGAACAGCTGCTTGAACATGTGCAGCACCATGAACGCCACATAGCCCCAGAAGCAGCTGCTGATGAAAGCCATCCGTTGGCCGGCCGGCAGCAGCGCGGCGATGGCGGCCACCGCGACGATGGTCACCAGAGACTGGGCATTCTCCACGCTGCCCAGCTTGGCCAGCAGCGGCTCGATGCCGGGCAGCCAGTGCTCGTCCTTCTCGTGCTTGACGAAATATTCGATCACCACCATCAGCAGGAAGGTGGCGCCGAAGCCCATGATCATCAGGTGGCTGTCGTGCATGATCTGCTGGTAGCGCTCCGGCTGCTCGGTGGCCACTGCGAAGGCCTCGGCCAGCGACACGCCGCCGGCGGTGGAGACGATCAGCAGCGGGAACAGCACGCGCATGCCGAACACGGCCACCGCGATGCCGACAGTCATGAAGATCCGCCGCCAGCGATGGCTCATCGCCTTGAGCACGGTGGCGTTGACCACCGCGTTGTCGAAGGAGACGCTGGTTTCCAGCACCGCCAGCACCGCGGCGGTCAGCAGGAAGGCGCCGGCCTGCTCGATGCCGCCGCGCGCGTGGCCGTACCAGGCGACGGCGGCCAGCACGACAATGCCGAAGAGCAGCGAGCCGCGAAAATAGGAAAAAGTGGAACGCATGGGGTTAACCTGAGCAAGTGCGGGGTCGCCGCTATTTTTTTGAATGTATGAACGGCCGGAAGGACCGGCCGTTGCGTGGGCATTATATGACGACGTCAGCGCTTGCGCATCAGCGCGCGCCGGCCGCGCGGGCCAGGCATTGGCGGTAGCGGCCGTCCACCCGTTTGGCGAACCATTCCGTGGTCAGCTTGCGGCTGATCTTGGGGCTTTTCAGGTCGATCTGCGGCATCCGCTCGCGCGGCAGCGCGCGGCCGGCCTGCCTGTCCGCCTGGGCGAACACCTGCCGGTAAAGCGGGGTTTGCCCGAAGCCGGCGGTCTTTTCCAGCCGCAGGTCGCGCTGGATGGCGGCGTCGCCCATGCCCAGCCGGCCGGACAGCGACAGAGCCGCCTGCTGGCTGCCGGAGGCGGCCTTGCCTTGGTAGTTCAACAAGTCACCGTCCAGCGCCAGCTTGCGGCCTGAAAGCTGGGACAGCGCGGCCTGGAAGGCGGCGTTGCGGCTGCTGTAGCGGCCGGCGTTGAAGTCGGCGAAGCGGTACAGCATGTCCTGGTAAGGGGCCGGATACTGCAGCAGGATGGCCGCGCCGAAATAGACGCCGCCGCGGCGGCTGAACACCTCGTGGCGTATGCTGCCCTGCACCGGATAGGGATAGGGCCAGACCCTGGCGTGGCCCTCGGCGAACTCCACGCTGACCTGCATCGGGCCCCCGGTGCGTATCGGATTCTTCATGTCCAGCGGCAGGCCCAGCTTCTGCGCTTCGCGCGACATGTCCTCGTACAGCAGGTTCATCTCGCGCTCGGTGCGCAGATTGTCTATCCGCGTCTTGTAGCTCTGGCCATTGGGCGAGGTCTTCAGCAGCGCGCCCTTCACCACGGTCAGCGGCACCAGGTAGCGGTGGGCGCGTTCCTCGATCTTGCCCCAGACGATCTTGGGCAGGCCCGGCACCACCGGATCGGCCTGCCAGCTGGACTCCTGCTCGATCACCGCCGCCAGCGCGCAGGCATGGTCGGCGGTGGCGGGGATCTGCAGATGGCGGAATGCGCCGTCGATGTCGGCGATCCAGCCCTGGCGGTCGCGCGCGTTGCTTGGCACGGCGGCGGCGATGAAGGCGCGCGAGGCCGGCTGCGGCTTGGACGGATTGGCCGGAGGCGGCGTCGCGGGCGCGGCGGGAGGCGGTTCGACGGCTGGCGCTTGGGGGGGAGGCTCGGCGGCGGGCGGCGCGGTTTCGGACAAGGGCGCCGGCGCGGAGGATGGAAGAGGGCGCGTGCCGGCGCAAGCGGCCAGCAGCGCGCACAACAGCATCAGGCTGAATGTTCTCATTGTATTTGGAGCAAGGGTGCGACAGCGGCGAGCTTAGGCCATGCCGCCGCCGCGGGCAAGCGAAGCCGGGCGGGCCATTGGCGCTTGGCCCGCGCGGGCGGTCAGCGAGGGGGCAGGTAGGCGGCCGGATCCACCACCCGGGTGCCCAGCCGCAGCTCGAAGTGCAGCATCACCCGGCTGGCGCCGGAGTCGCCCATGGTGGCGATCTGCTGGCCGGCGCTCACCTGCTGGCCTTCCTGCGCCAGCAGCTTCTGGTTGTGGGCATAGACCGTCAGCGTGTTTTCATTGTGCTTGACGATCAGCAGATTGCCGTAGGCGCGTATGCCCTTGCCGGCGTACACCACTTTGCCGGCGGCGGCGGCGCGCACCGGGTCGCCTGCCTTGCCTGCCAGATCCAGCCCCTTGTTGCGGTTGCCGTCGAAGCCGGAGATCACCGCGCCATCGGCCGGCCATTGCAGCTTGACGTCCAGCTTCGCCGGCGGCGGCGCCGGCCTGGCTTCCGCCGGCTTCGATGCCGAGGGCTTGCCTGCGCCGGATGGCGCCGGCTTGGCCGCGCCGGCGGGAGGCTGAACCCGCAGCAGCTGTCCGGCCTGGATGCTGGAGCGGTCTGCGAGCTGGTTCCAGCGCGCCAGGTTGGCGACGCTCTGCTTGTTCTGGCGGGCGATGCGGTACAGCGTGTCGCCCGGCTGCACGCGGTAATAGCCCGCCGGCGCCGGCGAGTTGGGCGTGGCGCAGGCTGCCAGCAATAAGCTGCTACAAAGAATAAGAGTACGCAAGGACATGGTTTGGGATTCTATCACTGTCCGCCGTCCGGACTATGGTCCTGGCGCGCGGTCGAACGGGGCTTGGCGATGAGGAAATGGTTTTGGCTTGGCTTGTGCTGGATAGGTTCCCTTTGCCGGGCGGAGCCATCGATCAACTTGTATACCGTAGATTACCCGCCCTTCGTGATCCGGGAAGGCGCCGACCGTCCTCCCCGTGGCATCGCCGTCGAGCTGTTGGCGCAGGCGCTGGCGCGCAGCGGAGTGCGCGCGCAATATGTCGATCTGCCCTGGAAGCGGGCGCAGATGCAGGTGCAGGCTGAGGGAAACGGCTGCCTGCTGCCGCTGACCCGCTCGCCCAAGCGCGAAGATACCTACCGCTGGGTGGGGCTGATCGACGAAAGCAGCCAATCGCTGTTCGTGGCGGCCGGCAGCAAGCTGCAGCTTCGCGGCGTGGCGGATCTGAAGGGCTTGCGCGTGGTGGCGCTGCTCGGCTCGTCGATGGTGGACTGGCTGCGGCAGCATCAGGTGGCGTTTTCCGAGCTGCCGACTACCGAGGACGCCTACCGCGAGCTCAGCAGCGGCGTGGCCGCAGCTTGGGCGGTGCACAGTCCGGTGGCGCGCTACATGGTGAAGAAGCAGGGCAGCGGCGGCGTGCCGATACGCGAGGCCCTGAAATTGCAGAGCACCGGCATCTACCTGGCCTGCAGCCGGAATATGCCGGAAGACGTGGCGCAAAAGCTGGGCGCCGCGCTCAAGCAACTGCGCGACGAGGGCGCCAGCGCCCGCATCGTGGCCCGCTATCTGGACTGAGGACGGCAAAAAGCCCCCGCGGACGGGGGCTTGGCGGCGCGCGGCGGATCAGCGGCTGATCGGCTTGTAGCGGATGCGCTTGGGCTTGGCGCCTTCTTCGCCCAGGCGTTTCTTCTTGTCGGCTTCGTATTCCTGATAGTTGCCGTCGAAGAAGGTCCATTGCGATTCGCCTTCCGCCGCCAGAATGTGGGTGGCGATGCGGTCCAGGAACCAGCGGTCGTGGGAAATCACGAACACGGTGCCGGCGTATTCCAGCAGCGCGTCTTCCAGCGCGCGCAGGGTTTCCACGTCGAGGTCGTTCGACGGTTCGTCAAGCAGCAGCACGTTGCCGCCCTTCAGCAGGGTCTTGGCCAGGTGCAGGCGGCCGCGCTCGCCGCCGGACAGCATGCCTACCTTCTTCTGCTGGTCGGCGCCCTTGAAGTTGAAGCGGCCCAAGTAGGCGCGGCTGGACATCTCGAAGCGGCCGACGGTGAGGATGTCGGCGCCGGCGGCCACGTCCTCGAACACGGTCTTGTCGCCGTCCAGGCCTTCGCGGCTCTGTTCGACGAAGGCCATCTGCACGGTCTGGCCGATCTTCACTTCGCCGCTGTCCGGCTGTTCCTTGCCGGCGATCATCTTGAACAGCGTCGACTTGCCGGCGCCGTTGGGGCCGATGATGCCGACGATGGCGCCCGGCGGGGCCTTGAAGCTTAGATTGTCGATCAGCAGGCGGTCGCCGAAGCCCTTGGACACGCCGTCGAACTCGATCACCTCGTTGCCCAGGCGCTCGGCCACCGGGATGAAGATTTCCTGGGTCTCGTTGCGCTTTTGGGTTTCAAAGCTGGACAGTTCCTCGAAGCGGGCGATACGCGCCTTGGACTTGGCCTGGCGGCCCTTGGGGTTCTGGCGCACCCATTCCAGCTCCTGCTTCATCGCCTTCATGCGGGCGCCTTCGCTCTTGGCTTCCTGCGCCAGGCGCGCTTCCTTTTGCTCCAGCCAGGACGAATAGTTGCCCTTCCACGGAATGCCTTCGCCGCGGTCCAGCTCCAGGATCCATTCGGCGGCGTTGTCGAGGAAGTAGCGATCGTGGGTGACGGCCACCACGGTGCCGGGGAAGCGCACCAGGAACTGCTCCAGCCACTCCACTGACTCGGCGTCCAGGTGGTTGGTCGGCTCGTCCAGCAGCAGCATGTCCGGCTTGGACAGCAAGAGCTTGCACAGCGCCACGCGGCGCTTCTCGCCGCCGGACAGCGGGCCGATCTTGGCGTCCCATGGCGGCAGGCGCAGCGCGTCGGCGGCCAGCTCCAGCTGCAGGGCCACGTTGTCGCCGGCGCCGGCGGAGATGATGGCTTCCAGCTTGGCCTGCTCTTCGGCCAGCGCGTCGAAGTCCGCGTCCGGTTCGGCGTAGGCGGCGTACACTTCCTCCAGGCGCTTTTGCGCGCCCATCACGTCGCCCATGCCGCTTTCCACTTCCTCGCGCACGGTCTTGTCATTGTCCAGCTTCGGCTCTTGTTCCAGGTAGCCGATCTTGACGCCGGCCAGGTGCTGCACCTCGCCGTCGTATTCCTTGTCCACGTTGGCCATGATGCGCAGCACGGTGGATTTGCCCGCGCCGTTCAGGCCCAAGAGGCCGATCTTGGCGCCGGGGAAGAAACTGAGGGAAATATCCTTGATGATTTGCCGCTTGGGCGGGACGATCTTGCTCACGCGGAGCATCGACATCACGTATTGGGCCATGAGTGCGTTCACATTGGTTGGATGGGACTAATCGGCGATTATAACGAAATCCTCTCGGGTCCAGCGGTCTGGATGCGCGCCGGCGGGCCGGGACGGCGGTCAGCGGCAATTTGCGCGGAAGCTCAGCAGGATGTTCATCGCCAGCGTCGGGCGCTCCGCCAGGCGCTGGGGCAGGAAATCCGGGCCGTAGACGTCGATGAAGCCAGGCTGATTGCGGATGGCGTCGTCGTCCAGCCGGGTGAAGCCCATGCGCCAGTTGGCGAAGCTGCGCCGCTCGATATCCTCGAGCAGGATTTCTATCAGATTGTAGTGGCGGGGATCGTCCAGAATGCGCTGGTAGGTTTCCGCGACCGCCTCGGCTTCGCCTTCCAGCACCTGGATGAAGTTGCCGGGGCCATACAGCAGCACGCCGCTGATGTCGTTGCGCAGGTTATGGCGCACGCAGGATTCAAGCAGCGTTTCCAGTTCCGCGTTGTTCAGCTCCCGGCGGGCGGTGCTGACGTAGATCAGATGCTGCAGTGCCATGGCGGATGTCCTCGGCTGAAGAGGGGGCTCTCGATCGCAGCAGCATAGCAAAATATTCGTCCCCGGTGCCGGGATGGCCGCGCCGGCCATCCGCTTGGCCAGGGGAGCTTACAGCGCCAGCGCCAGCGCGGCGGTGGCCAGCATCGCGAAGGCGCAGGCCACCTTGGCCACCGCGCCGACGATGAAGCCGATGAAGGTGCCGACGCCGACCTTGCCGGCCTGGAAGGCGTCCTTGCGGGCGATGAACTCCCCGATGACGGCGCCGACCAGCGGGCCGAGAATGACGCCGGCGATGCCGAAGAACATGCCGACCAAGCTGCCGATGAAGGCGCCCCACAGCGCCTGGCGGCTGGCGCCGGTGGCCTTGGCGCCGAGCAGTCCGGCGACGAAGTCTATCAGCAGGCCCAGCGCGGCCAGCACCGCGAGCACGGTGAGGCTGACGGCGCCGAGGTGGTTGAAGCCGTCCAGCCAGGAGGCCAGCAACAGGCCGCCGAACATCAGCGGCAGGCCGGGAATGGCGGGCAGGATGGTGCCGGCGAGGCCGGCCAGCACCATCAGTGCGGCCGCGATATAGCCGAGTATTTCCATGCGCTTACTCCGCCTCGGGGTTGCCGGTGTAGGAGGCCAGCAGCTCGCGCTGCGCGCAGTGCGGCTTGCCGCGGCTGGAGCGGCGCTTGTAGCCGCCGTCGGGCAGCATTTCCCAGCTGTTGACGTTGTCTTCCAGATACAGGCGCAGCGCCTCCTTGATGATGCGGCGCTTGAGCTTGCTGTCCAGGATCGGCGCGCAGGTCTCGATGCGGCGGAAGAAGTTGCGGCTCATCCAGTCGGCGCTGGACATCAGCAGGTCTTCCTTGTGGTCGTTGTAGAAATAGAAGATGCGCGGATGTTCGAGGAAGCGGCCGACGATGGAGCGGACCGAGATGTTGTCCGACAGGCCGGGCACGCCGGGGCGCAGCGCGCACACGCCGCGGACGATCAGCTGCACCTTCACGCCGGCCTGGCTGGCGCGGTACAGCGCGTGGATCACCTGCGGCTCGAGCAGCGAGTTCATCTTGGCGATGATCTGCGCCGGCTTGCCGGCTTGCGCGTGCTCGGTTTCGCGCTGGATCGCCTCCATGATCATGCTGTGCAGCGTGAACGGGCTTTGATACAGCCGCTTCAGGCTGCCGGCGCGGCCCAGGCCGGTCAGCTGGATGAAGATGTCGTTGACGTCGCTGGCGATTTCCTCGTTGCAGGTCAGCAGGCCGAAGTCGGTGTACAGCCGCGCGGTGCGCGGGTGGTAGTTGCCGGTGCCCAGGTGCACGTAACGGTGCAGGCCGGGGCCTTCGCGGCGCACCACCATCAGCATCTTGGCGTGCACCTTGTAGCCGATGACGCCGTACACGACGTGGGCGCCGGCGTCTTCCAGCCGGCTGGCCCAGCCGATGTTGGCCTCCTCGTCGAAGCGGGCCATCAGCTCCACCACCACCGTCACCTGCTTGCCGGCGCGGGCGGCGGCGATCAGCGACTCCATCAGCACCGAGTCGGTGCCGGTGCGGTACACCGTCATCTTGATCGCCACCACGTGCGGATCGGTCGCCGCCTGGGTCAGGAAGTCGATCACCGGCTGGAAGCTCTGGTACGGATGGTGCAGCAGCACGTCGCTCTTGCGGATGACGTCGAACAGCGAAGACTTCGACTTCTTCTGCAGGTTGGCGGGCAGCGTGGGCGTGAAGGGCGCGAACTTGAGATCGGCGCGGTCCACCAGGTCGGGCACCTGCATCAGCCGCACCAGGTTCACCGGGCCGTTGACGCGGTAGACGTCGCGCGGCTGCAGATTGAACTGGGTCAGCAGGAAGGATTCCATGTGCTGCGGGCAGGTGTCGGCGATCTCCAGCCGCACCGCGTCGCCGAACTGGCGCTGCCGCAATTCGCCCTGCAGCGCGGTGCGCAGGTTCTTGAAGTCGTCGTCGTCGACCGACAGCTCGCTGTCGCGGGTGACGCGGAACTGGTAGCAGCCCTTGACCGTCATGCCTGGGAACAGCTCGTGCACGTGCGAGTGCAGGATGGATGACAGGAAGACGAAGCAATGCGGGCGGCCTTCGCAGGCGTCGGCCGGCAGCTTGATCACCCGCGGCAGGATGCGCGGCGCCTGCACGATGGCGGTGCCGGACGCGCGGCCGAAGGCGTCGCGGCCTTCCAGCTCCACCGCGAAGTTCAGCGACTTGTTCAGCACCTTGGGGAAGGGGTGGGACGGATCGAGCCCGATCGGCGTCAGGATGGGCATCAGCTCGCGGAAGAAATAGTTTTTCACCCATTCTTGCTGCTGCTCGGTCCATTCGCTGCGGCGCAGGAAGACGATGCCTTGCTCCCGCAGCGCCGGGAACAGCACTTCGCTCATCACCGCGTATTGATCGCGCACCAGCTGGTGGCTGGCGCGGGCCACCTTGACCAGCGCCTGCTCCGGCGTGGAGCCATCGGCCAGGATGCGGTCCGGCGTGGCGTGGGCCGCGTCCTGTAGCCAGGCGACGCGGACCTCGAAGAATTCGTCGAGATTGGAGGAGACGATGCAGAGGAACTTCAGGCGCTCCAGCAGCGGCAGGTCCGGGTCTTCCGCCTGGGCCAGCACCCGGCGGTTGAATTCTATCAGTCCCAGTTCACGGTTCAGCAGCAGGTCTTGCGGTTGTGACATACGGTAGCGAGCCAAAATAACGGTGATCGGAAACAATAAAGCCCTCGCTTGGAGGGCTTGTTCACGGCTTTAGTTCTGCGGCGGCGTGTAGCCCGCCGGCGCGTCGGCGCCCTGGCCGAAGAAGTAGGCGTCCAGCTGGCTGGCCAGATACTGGCGAGCGCGGGCGTCGGCCAGGCTGAGACGGTTCTCGTTGATCAGCATGGTCTGGTAGCGCAGCCAGCCTTGCCAAGCTTCCTTGGACACGCTTTCGTAAACGCGCTTGCCCAGTTCGCCCGGCAGCGGGGGAAAGTCGAGGCCCTCGGCTTCGCGGCCCAGCTTGATGCAGTTAACGGTTCGGCTCATCGCTTGAAATCCTTGCTTGAAATCGGATTGAAACAACAGGCTATTGTGTCACAGAGCCCGCGTCGTTCCAACCGTGGCGGCATCATCGCCGTTAATTGTTACAGCTTCTTTACGAATACCTTGGAACGGCGCTGGTAATTGTAAAACTGCTGGCGGGCCAGCGGCAGCGAGCTCTTGTCGGCCTCGGCGAAGCCGCGCTCGACGAACCAGTGTGAGGTCTGGGTGGTCAGCACGAACAGCGACTGCAGGCCGCGGGTGCGCGCCTGGTATTCGACATGCTTGAGCAGCATTTCGCCGAAGCCGCCGTCGCGTTTCTCCTGCGATACGGCGAGGCAGGCCAGCTCGGCGGTCTCGGCCTCCGGGAACGGGTGCATCGCCACGCAGCCGTAGATCTTGCCGTCGTGCTCCAGCACCGAGTATTCGCCGATCTCCACTTCCAGCCGCTCGCGGCTGCGCCGCACCAGGATGCCTTGCTCCTCCAGCGGCCGGATCAGGCCCAGGATGTCGCCGACGTCCTCGATGCTGGCGTTGCGCACCCGCACCAGCGGGTCGCGGGCGATCATGGTGCCGTTGCCGCCGCGGGTGAAGTGCTCCAGCAGCAGCGCGCCGTCCTGATGGCGGCTGACCAAGTGGGCGCGGGGGATGCCGTCGCGGGTGGCGCGGATGCAGTAGGGCAGGTAGGTGGCGACGTCATCGGGCAGGCTGCCCGATTGCAGCATCTCTTCTGCCTGATGGGCGGTCAGCGAGCTGACCAGCTGGCCGTCGTGCTCGACGACGCCGCGGCCCTCGACCACGTAGATCAGCTTTTCCGCTTTCAGCGCGATGGCGGCGTGGGCGGCCAGCTCCTCCATGGTCAGATTGAAGCTTTCGCCGGTCAGCGAATAGCCTACCGGGGTCAGCAGCACCAGCTCGCCGGCGTCCAGGCGCAGGCGGATGGCGGCGGCGTCCACCCGCCGCACCTGGCCGGTGTATTGCATGTCCATGCCGTCCAGCACGCCCAGCGGCTGCGCGGTGACGAAATTGCCGCCGGCCACCCGTAGCTGGGAGCCGTGCATCGGCGAGTGGGGCATGCCCATCGACAGCCGCGCCTCCACATCGTGGCGGGTGGCGCCGGCCGCCTGCTTGACGATGTCCATGGTGGCGGCGTCGGTGACGCGTCGGCCAAGGTGGAACTGGGGAGCGATGCTTTGGCGCTGCAGCAGGGTTTCGATCTGAGGCCGGATGCCGTGGACCAGCACGATGCGCACGCCCAGGCTGACCAGCAGGTTGATGTCCTGCGCCATGCTGGAGAAGTCGCCGTCGAGCAGGCTTTCGCCGCCCATGGCCAGCACGAAGGTCTTGCCGCGGTAGGCGTTGATGTAGGGCGCGGCTTCGCGGAAAGTGTGGACGAACTCGCGGGTCAGCATGCGGCGGGCTCCGGCCGGTGGAAGGGATGGATAACCATCAAGAATATCAGGATTGCCGCGGCATTGTGTTTCGGAAAGTAAGCGCGGCGGCATGAAAAATGCCGCCCGGCGGGACCGGGCGGCATCGTGTCGGGAACCGGAAGGGTCAGTTCTCGTTTTTCTGCAGGATCTGTTGCACCTTGAGCACGTTCAGCGCTTGCGACAGCTGGTAGTCGTTCTTCGGATTCGGCATCCGCTGTCCGCCCTGGGCGTCCGGCGCGGCCGGCTCCTTGTCCTTGCTCTCCGGCGCGGGGGCTGGCGGCGGCACCGGCTTGGCGGCGGGTTTGGCCGTCTTGGCCGGCTTGTCGTCGCCGTTGGGATTGGCCAGATGGTTTTCCAGATCCGCCTCGCGCACGCGCAGCGCCTGGTCGGCGGCGGTCAGCGTCGCGTCCTCGGCCACCACGTCCGGGGTGATGCCCTTGGCCTGGATCGAGCGGCCGTTAGGGGTGAAGTAGCGGGCGGTGGTCAGCTTGATGCCGCCCTGGCTGCCCAGCGGCAGGATGGACTGCACCGAGCCCTTGCCGAAAGTCTGCGTGCCGACCAGCACCGCGCGCTTGTGGTCCTGCAGCGCGCCTGCGACGATTTCCGACGCCGAGGCGGAGCCGCCGTTGACCAGCACGGCCAGCGGCACGCTGCGCACCGCCACCGGCAGCTTGGCCAGCGGGTCGCTGCCGTTCTGGCGGGCGTAGTTCTGCAAGGTGGCGGTCAGGCGCATCTTGGCGTCCGGCGTGCGCCCCTCGGTGTAGACCACCAGCTTGTCCTTGGGCAGGAAGGCGGCGGCGACGCCGACGGCGCCGTTCAGCAGGCCGCCCGGGTCGTCGCGCAGGTCGAGCACCAGCCCCTTCAGCGGCTGCTTGTTTTCCTGATACAGCTTCTGCAGGCTGGCGGCCAGGTCTTCCGCGGTATGTTCCTGGAACTGGGCGATGCGCACGTAGCCGTAGCCCGATTCCAGCATCTTGTACTTGACGCTCTTGGTCTTGATCACCGCGCGCGCCAGCGTGAACACCAGCGGCTTGGCTTCGTTCTTGCGGGCGATGGTCAGCGTGACCTTGCTGCCCGGCTTGCCGCGCATCTTCTTCACCGCGTCGTTCAGCGACAGGCCGCGCACCGGCGTGTCGTCGATCTTGATGATCAGGTCGCCGCTCTTGATGCCGGCCTTCTGCGCGGGCGTGTCCTCTATCGGGGACACCACCTTGACTAGGCCGTCTTCGGCGCCGATTTCGATGCCCAGGCCGCCGAATTCGCCCTGCGTGCCTTCGCGCAGCTCCTTGAATTCCTCGGCGTCCATGTAGTCGGAATGCGGATCCAGGCCGGTCAGCATGCCCTTGATGGCTTCGTCGATCAGCTTCTTGTCCGTCACCGGCTCGACGTAGCTTTGCTTGATCACGCTGAACACCTCGGCGAAGGTGCGCAGTTCGTTCAGCGGCAGCGGCGAGGCTTCCTTGTCGGCCAGGGCCTGCATGCTGAGGGTCAGTACGCCACCGGCCATGGCGCCTGCCACCAACCATGCGATTTTCTTCATTTTTTGGCTGCTCATGCTTTGCTGATTCTCCGTGTCCGGCACCTTAGCGTGTCCAGGCTTGCGGGTTGAGGGTGCGGCCCAGGTGCCGGATTTCAAAGTACAGTCCGGATTCCCCGTTGTCCAGCGATCCAGTGTTGCCGAGTGTTTCCCCGGCCTTGACGCTGCCGCCGGACGATTTGGCGATGGCGGACAGATTGGTGTACACCGTCATGTAATTGCCGCCATGGTCTATGATCACCGCCTTGCCGAATCCGCGCAACTCGTCGGCATAGACGACGGTGCCGTCGGCGACGCTGCGCACCGGCTGGCCGGCGGCGGCGCGGATGAACACGCCCTTCCAGGTGGTGCCTTCCTTGCGCGGCTTGCCGTAGGCGCCGCCGATCTGGCCGGCCACCGGCATCTTCATCTTGCCCTGCAGGCTGGCGAAGGCGCGGCCGGAGGCGCTGTCGTCGGCGACCTCGTCCACCTTCTGCGCCGGCTCTTCCTTGACGATCACCGGCTTCTTCGCCTCTTCCGGCACCGGCTTGCCCTGTTTCTTGGCTTGCTCGGCCAGCTTGCGGCGGCGCTCGTTTTCCTTGCGCGCGGCTTCGCGGGCGGCGGCCAGCTTGGCCTTGCGCGCCTCGGCGGCCTTGCGCGCGGCTTCCGCCTTGCGGCGCTGGATTTCGCGGTTGATCTGAGCGATCACGTTGGCCAGGTGCTTCTCATCCTCCTGCAGCTGGGTCAGCTTGCTCTGGCCTTGCTTGATCTCGCCGGCCACCTTGTTCAGCTGCTGTACCTGCTGGGTCTTGTCCTTTTCCAGATCGCTTTTTTCCTGCGACTTGCGATCGGACAGATTGTTCAGCCGCGCCAGCTCCTGTTCCAGTTGCGCGGACAGCGTTTCCAGCTGCTTTTGCTGGGCGAGCAGTTGCTGGACCAGTTGCTGCTCGGCGCGGGCGATGTGCTGGTAGTAGGTGAGGTCGCGTGCGCTCTGGTTCGGATCGTCGGCGTTCAGCATCAGCTTCATCGCGTCATGCCGGCCGTTCTTGTACTGGCGCACCAGCATCTGGCTGACGCGCTGGCGGGTGCCGGCCAGCTTGGCGCGGGTTTGCTCGATCTTGCCGCGCAGCTCGGCCAGTTGCTGTTCCGACCGGCTCTGGCGCTGTTCCAGCGTGGCCAGCGCCTGCTTGGTCTGGGAGATCGCCTGCTCAGACTCCTGGATCGCCGACTGGGCCTCTTTCTGGACGGTCTGTTTCTGTGCCAGGTCCTTCCTCAGGCTGTCGATTTCCTTGCGCACGTTTTTCAGGTCCTGCTGGTGCGGCGCGACCGACAGGCTGGTGGAGGAGGCATTGGTGTTGGCCGCTTGGGCGGCGCCGGCCAGCAAGGCCAGCAGCAGGTAAGGTTTCATGCCCTTGATGTTCTTTCGCTTGAGGCAATAACGGCGGCCATGCCGGAGCATGGCCGCCGCTCCGAGAGGCGATTATTGGAAGTCGATCAGCGATTGACCGGTCATCTCCGCCGGTTGTTCCAGCCCCATCATATTGAGCAGCGACGGCGAGATGTCGCGCAGCGAGCCGCCGGCGCGAATCTTGGCCGGGCGGCCGATATACAGGAAAGGCACCTGGTTGGTGGTGTGCTGGGTGTGCGGCTGGTGGTGCTCGCCGTCGTACATCTGCTCGCAGTTGCCGTGGTCGGCGGTGATCAGCACCTCGCCGCCGGCGGCCAGCATCGCGTCCACGCAGCGCTCGATGCAGCCGTCCAGCGCCTCCACCGCCTTGACCGCGGCATCGAACACGCCGCTGTGGCCGACCATGTCGCCGTTGGCGTAATTGCAGAATATGGCCTGGTACTGGCCGGACTGGATCGCCGCGACGATCTTGTCGGTGACTTCGCCGGCGCTCATTTCCGGCTGCAGGTCATAGGTGGCCACCTTGGGCGACGGCACCAGGATGCGGTCCTCGCCCGGATAGACCTGCTCCTCGCCGCCGTTGAAGAAGTAGGTGACGTGCGGGTATTTCTCGGTTTCGGCGATCCGCAGCTGTTTCAGGCCCTGCGACGACAGGTATTCGCCCATGCCGTTGTGGATCTTCTGCGGCGCGTAGGCGGTCGGCAGCGCCGAGTAAGCCTCGCCGTAGGAAGTCAGGGTGGCGTAGCAGCCGAACTTGGGCTGACGCGCCTTGAAGCCGTCGAAGGCCGGGTCGGTCAGCGCGGTGGTCAGCTGCCGGGCGCGGTCGGCGCGGAAGTTCATGAAGATCAGCGCGTCGCCGTCCTGCATTTTCACCGGCGCGCCGATGGCGGTGGCTTTGACGAACTCGTCGTTCTCGTCGCGGGCGTAGGCGGCGGCCAGCGCCTCCAGGCCGGTTTCGGCGTGGAACAGGCCTTCGCCGTCCACCAGCAGGCGATAGGCGGGCTCGACGCGCTCCCAGCGCTTGTCGCGGTCCATCGCCCAGTAGCGGCCGGTGACGGAGGCCAGGCGCGCGTTCGGGCACTCGGCCAGCACGGCGTCCAGCCGTTCCAGATAGGTTTTCGCGCTGCGCGGCGGCGTGTCGCGGCCGTCGAGGAAGGCGTGGACATAGATCTTGGGCACGCCGGCGGCCTGGGCGGCGCGGATCAGCGCGTGGATGTGGTTCTCGTGGCTGTGAACGCCGCCATCGGACAGCAGGCCCAGGATATGCAGGGCCGAGCCTTGAGCTTTGCTCATGGCTTGCTGCAGCGTGTCATTGTCGGCGAAGCGGCCATCCTCGATGTCGCAGTCGATGCGGCTGATGTCCTGCTGGACGATGCGGCCGGCGCCGATGTTCAGGTGGCCGACCTCGGAGTTGCCGAACTGGCCGGAAGGCAGGCCGACGAAGTTTTCCGAGGCGTTTATTGTTCCGTATGCGTACTGTTCGCGTAAGCGGTTCCATACCGGCATTCTGGCGTGCAGGATGGCATTGTCATCGCCTTCCGTGCGGTGGCCGAAACCGTCGAGGATCAATAACAACACTGGCTTGATGGATTTCATGGCATTCGCATTCAGAATATTAGAAAACCTTGATAGTATCTGGTTTTGTGGATACTATTGTACCGCAGTCAAATCAAAAAAATGTCAGGCTACATTAGGAGAAAAGCTTTGCTGTTCAACGACGACCAGATCGAACAGACATCGCGGGCGATGAAGGCCATGTCGCATCCGCTGCGTCTGAAGATCATATCGGTGCTGGAAGACAGGGAGGTGAGCGTGCAAGACATCGTCGAGCAGGTCGGCACTTCCCAGAGCAATATTTCCCAGCACTTGGCCATTATGCGGGACAAGGGCGTTTTGCGCACGCGCAAGGACGCCAACCGGGTCTACTACCGGGTGGGCGACATTCGCACGCTGGACGTGCTCAGGATGATGCGCGAAGTGTTCTGTGGTTTCGGGGAGTAAGCGCTTTCCGGAGCCCATGTAGAAAAAGCCGCTCGATGCGGCTTTTTCTACATGGGCTCCGCCCGTCAGCGACGGTCCGGCTTCTTGCGCACGTACAGCGTCTTGTGTACCAAGGCCACCAGCTCGTCGTCGGCGTCGCGGATTTCCACGGTCATCTCTGGCAGATGCTTTTCGCCGCCGGCGGTGCGCTCGCGGATGTCGGCCAGCTGTTGGTCGGAGAGATCGAACCGCGCGCGCACCGTGCCGCGGCCCGGCTTCAGATAGTCTATGCTGCCGGTCTTGTCCCATACGTAGTAGTCGCCGCCCAGCTGGCGCAGCAGCATCAGCATGTAGAACGGGTCCGTCATCGCGTACAGGCTGCCGCCGAAGTGGGTGCCGACGTAGTTGCGGTTGCCCAGGCCCAGCTTGAGCCTGACTTCGGCCTGGCGGAAGTCGGGAGACAGCTTGTGCACGCGGATGCCGGCGCCGAGGAAGGGCGGCCACAGATTGAACAGCAGCTTGATCAGCCAAATGGGCAGGTTCATTTTATTCAAACGGTCGTTTGGATATTTCCATCGTCGGCAATGTCTTGATCGATGTCAATGCCGGGGCGGGGATATCCGTCCAATCGCTTGTCGATTTATCCACAGTAATCGCGGAATAACCTTGTGGATAAGTTGCGCGGCAAGCCGGTGGCAACGGCTTTTGACAGTGCTTGCCCAAAAAAGTGGCAGGCGGCGTGAAATTTATTCCCGCGAGGTTGCCTGAACCCGGCTGTAGGGAATAAAGTCTGGCGTTTGTACTGATGACGGAGAATGCTTCGTGTGGGCTATCGTTGAAGCGGCCGGCTGGCCGATCTGGACCATCATCGCCGCGTCGGTGGTGTCGCTGGCCATCATTCTGGAACGCCTGTACACGCTGCGGCGCGGCGCGGTGGTGCCGCAGGGGCTGTTGGCGCAGACCTTGCAGGAATACCGGCGCATAGGCGACAAGGATGAGTTGCTGCAGCGCCTGCAGGGCCATTCGCCGCTGGGCCGCCTGTTCGCCGCCGGCCTGCGCAATGTGCATGGCAGCCGCGAAGTGATGAAGGAGGCGATCGAGGACGAGGGGCGGCAGGTCGCCTATCTGCTGGAACGCCTGCTGACCACGCTGGGCACCATCGCCGCGATGGCGCCGCTGCTGGGCCTGCTGGGCACGGTGATCGGCATGATCGAAATCTTCGGTTCGCAGAACGCGAGCGGGGCGAATCCGCAGCAGCTGGCGCACGGTATTTCCGTCGCGCTGTACAACACCGCCTTCGGCCTGATCGTCGCGATTCCCAGCATGATGTTCTACCGCTACTTCCGCTCCAAGGTGGACGGCCTGTTGGTGGAGATGGAGGCGCAGGCGATCAAGCTGGTGGAAGTGGCGCACGGCGAGCGCAAGAACGGGAGCTGAGCATGGATTTTCGTCGCGGCAGAGCCCGGGAAGAGCCGGAGATCAATTTCATCCCGCTGATCGACGTGTTGCTGGTGATCCTGATCTTCCTGATGGTCACCACCACGTACTCGCATTTTTCCGAATTGAAGATCAACTTGCCGACCGCGCAGGGCGAGCAGCAACAGAGCAAGACCGTCGAGATCAAGGTGGCGGTGGCCGCCGACGGCGCGATGGCCGTCAACGACGCCAAGCTGCCCGGCGGCGACAAGGCCGCGCTGCTGGCCAGCTTGAAGGCCGCCGCGGCCGGCAAGCGCGACGTGGTGGTGGTGGTCAACGCCGACGCCAGGTCCACCCACCAGTCGGTGATCGCCGTGATGGAAGCGGCCCGCGAGGCCGGCCTGTCGCAACTGACGTTCGCCACCCAGAACCTGAAGTGAAGCCTGGAACGGCATGCGTTTGATAGAACAACATTGGTACCGGCCGCGAGGCTGGCTGACAGCCCTTCTGGCTCCGCTGGAAGGGCTTTTTGCCCTGCTGGCCGCCTTGCGGCGGCAAGCGTTCCGCCGCGGCTGGAAAACCAGCGAAAGGCTCGCGGTTCCGGTGGTGGTGATCGGCAACATCAACGTCGGCGGCGTCGGCAAGACGCCGTTGACGCTGGCCCTGCTGCGCGATTTCGCCGCGCGGGGCGTCAAGGCCGGGGTGATCAGCCGCGGCTATGGCGGCGCGGCGGCGACGCCGACCGAAGTGAGGCCGGACAGCGATCCGGCCCTGGTCGGCGACGAGCCATTGCTGCTGGCCGCCGCCGGCGCGCCGGTGGTGGTGGGGCGCGACCGCGTCGCGGCCGGCCGCCATCTGCTGGCGCTGCATCCGGACGTCGAGCTGATCCTCAGTGACGATGGCCTCCAGCATTACCGGCTGGCGCGCGATCTGGAGATCGCGGTGTTGGACGGCAGGCGCGGCCTCGGCAACGGCAGGCTGCTGCCCAACGGTCCGTTGCGCGAGCCGCCGTCGCGGCTGGAGACGGTGGACGCCGTGGTGGTCAACGGCGCGGGCGGGACGCTGGCCTTGCCGGCGGCGCTGCCGCGCTTCGCCATGTCGCTGCATCCAGGGCCCTGCCATGCGCTGGATGACGCGTCGCGCACGCGGGACGCGGCCGGTTTTGCCGGGCTGAAGGCGGCGGCGCTGGCCGGCATCGGCCATCCCGAGCGGTTTTTCGACACGCTGGCGGGGCAGGGCATCGCCGTTGATCGGCGGCTGTCCTTCCCTGACCACCACGCGTTCGCGCCCGGCGACATTCCAGCCGACGCCGACGCGGTGATCGTCACCAGCAAGGATGCGGTCAAGCTCGCGCGCGCGCTTCATGATGCGGCGCAGCGTGCTAGACTATGGGTTTTGCCGGTTCAGGCCACGCTGGCGCCTGATCTGTGTGAATGGATACTAGCCCGCTTGAAGACGAAACATGGACGCTAAATTTCTGGAAATCCTGGTGTGCCCGCTGTGCAAGGGTCCGCTGGTGTTCGACAAAAGCAAGGAAGAGCTGATCTGCAAGGGCGACCGCCTGGCGTTCCCGATCAAGGACGGCATTCCGATGATGCTGGAGAGCGAGGCGCGCGAGCTGCCGCCGGAAGAAGAAGTCAAATGAACGGTTTCGTCGTGGTGATTCCGGCGCGGATGGCGTCCAGCCGCCTGCCGGGCAAACCGCTGGCCGACATCGCAGGCAAGCCGATGGTGGCACGCGTGGCCGAGCAGGCGGCGAAGAGCCGCGCTTCCCGCGTCGTCGTCGCCACCGACCACGCCGACATCCTGGCCGCCTGCGCCGCCCACGGCGTCGAGGCGGTGCTGACGCGCGAAGACCACGCCAGCGGCACCGACCGCCTGGCCGAGGTGGCCGCCAAGCTGTCGCTGCCGGCCGACGCGCTGGTGATCAACGTGCAGGGCGACGAGCCGCTGATCCAGCCTGAGCTGATCGACCAGCTGGCCGAGCTGCTGGCCGCCGCCGACGCGCCGGTGGCGACGCTGGCGCACGCGCTGCACGACGCGGCCGACCATTTCAATCCCAATGTGGTGAAAGTGGCGCTCGACAAGAACGGCCGCGCGCTCTATTTCAGCCGCGCGCCCATTCCCTACGCCCGCGACGCCTACGCCGCCGACCGTTCGGCGCTGCCGGCCGGGCTGCCGGTCTACCGCCATATCGGCATGTACGGCTACCGCGCCGGCTTCCTCGCCGCCTACGCCGGACTGGAGCCGGCACCGCTGGAGCAATATGAGGCGCTGGAACAATTGCGCGTGCTCTGGCATGGTTACAGCATCGCGGTGGCATTGGCGGACGAGGCGCCGGCCGCCGGAGTGGACACGCCGGAAGACCTGGAGCGGGTGCGACGGCTGTTCGCTTGAGAGGGGCTGTAGGCGCTCCACAAAGAATTCATAAATCAAACAGACTGGAGTCACATAAATGCGATTGATCCTGTTGGGCGCTCCGGGCGCCGGCAAAGGCACCCAGGCCAACTACATCCGCGAGAAGTTCGGCATCCCGCAAATCTCCACCGGCGACATGCTGCGCGCCGCGGTCAAGGCCGGCACCCCGCTGGGTCTGGAAGCCAAGGCCATCATGGACGCCGGCGGCCTGGTCCGCGACGACATCATCATCGGCCTGGTCAAGGAACGCATCGCCCAGGACGACTGTGGCAACGGTTTCCTGTTCGATGGCTTCCCGCGCACCATTCCGCAGGCCGAGGCGATGATCGCCGCCGGCGTGGATATCGACTACGTGGTTGAGATCGACGTGCCGGACGCCGCCATCGTCGAGCGCATGGCCGGCCGCCGCGTGCACCTGGCCTCGGGCCGCACCTACCATATCGCCTTCAACCCGCCGAAAGTGGCCGGCAAGGACGATGTGACCGGCGAGGAGCTGGTTCAGCGCGACGACGACAAGGAAGAAACCGTCAAGAAGCGCCTGTCCGTCTACCACGAACAGACCGCCGTGCTGGTGGGCTTCTACGGCAAGCTGGCCGAAAGCGGCAGCGCCAAGGCGCCGAAGTACGTGAAGATCGACGGCACCCGCGCGGTGGAAACCGTGCGCGACGAGGTGCTGAAGGCGCTGGGCGCCTGATTCCGGTGGTTGTCGGGAAACAAGCGGGCCTCGGCCCGCTTTTTGTTTGAGCAAACCGCTGGTCTTGGACCGTCGGACGGGGGACAATGGAACCCTGCGGAGCGAATAAGACTCCAAATTTGTTTGAACGGCCGGCCGGATGCCGGCATCGAGGAAGAACAATATGTATCGCGGCGAACGCTTCAACGGCTATTCGCATCTTGCCGGCACCCTGCTGGCGATAGCCGGTCTGGTGGTGCTGGTGGTCGAGGCGGCCATGCAGCGCGATCCGTGGAAAATCGTCAGCTTCAGCCTCTACGGCGGGACGCTGGTCACGCTGTATCTGATCTCGACGCTGTACCACAGCCTCAGGGGGCGGGCGAAGGCCATTCTGCAAAAGTGCGACCATTCGGCGATCTACCTGCTGATCGCCGGCAGCTACACGCCGTTCGCGCTGGTGACGCTGCGCGGCGCCTGGGGCTGGACGCTGTTCGGCATCAGCTGGGGGTTGGCGCTGTTCGGCATCGTTCAGGAATTGACCCTGGGCCGGCGCACCCGGGTGCTGTCGATGATCCTGTACGTGGCGATGGGCTGGCTGGTGCTGATCGCCGTCAAGCCGCTGATCGAGGCGCTGGAGCCCGGCGGGCTGTTCTGGCTGGCGCTGGGCGGCCTGCTGTACAGCGCGGGCATCTACTGGTTTCTGAACGACGAGAAGATACGCCACGGCCACGGCATCTGGCACTTGTTCGTGCTGGGCGGCAGCGTTTGTCAGTATCTGTGCGTGTTGAACTACGTGGCCTGAGCCTATCGCTTGGCAACGAAAAACGGCAGCGCTTCGCTGCCGTTTTTCGTTGCGGACGGGCTCAGTCGCCGAACTGCACCGGCAGCCTGTCCTCGCTCACCAGCCGGCTCAGCGCCGTCACCACATGCGGATCGAACTGAGTGCCGGCGCGGCCGTTGATGTACTTCATCGTGTCTTCCATGCTCCACGGCTCCTTGTAGGGGCGCTTGTTGAGCAGCGCGTCGAACACGTCCACCACCGCGACGATGCGGGCGGACAGGGGAATGTCCTGTCCTTTCAGCTTGTTGGGGTAGCCGTTGCCGTCGAAGTGCTCGTGGTGGCCGCCGGCGATTTCCGAACCCAGCGACAGATAGCTGGCACCCTCCACTAATTGGGCGGATTTGGCCAGGATTTGCGCGCCTATCGTCGCGTGCTGCTCCATGATGGCGCGTTCTTCCGGATCCAGCTTGCCGGGTTTCAGCAGGATGTTGTCGGGCGTCGCCACCTTGCCGATGTCGTGCAGGATGCTGGCCATGCCCACCATGTCCATGAATTCCCGGGTCATCAGTTCAGGGTAGCGGTTGTCGCTGGCCATTTCCGCGGCGATGGCGTCGGTCAGCTTCTGCACCCGCAGCACGTGGTCGCCAGTGTCGGTGTCGCGGAATTCGGCCAGGTCGGCAAGCGCCACCACCGTGGCTTCCTGCGCGCTGCGCAGCTGGTTGTACAGGTAGAGGTTGTCGTAGGCGGCCGAGATGCGCTGGCAGAACACGTCCAGCAAGTCGCGCTCCACGGCGTCCAGCGGCCATTGCGGCATGAAGTGGACGGCGAATTCGCGGCGGTTGCGCGAGGAAATGTACAGCACGTCGTAGGGGTGCTGGTAAATGCTGCGCTTTTCCTTGAACACCTGCTGGAACACCGCTTCCAGGTGCGGCTCGTTGGACAGGTCGCCGGATTCGGCCAGATATTCGTAGGCGCCGGACACCGCCAGGATTTCCAGTTCCGGCCGGCCGACCATATTGTCGTTGCGCACGCACAGGATGCCGTCGGTGCCGATGTCCAGCAGCGCGCTGATCTGGCGCAGCACGCCGGACGCGAACTCCCGCAGCGAGTGCAGCTGGTACAGATCGGACGCGCTTTCCAGGATCTTGGCCAGGCCCTGGCGGTTCTTTTCCAGCGATACCAGGTTTTCGTAGGCGCGCAGCGAGGCGATGGTGGTGGTGAACAGCTTCTGCGTGGTGAGTTCGGTCTTGGTCTTGTAGTCGTTGATGTCGTAATTGAGGATGACCTCCTGCTCGGGGGCCTGCCCGGGCTGGCCTGTGCGCAGCACGATGCGCACCACGCCGTTGTCTAGCTCCTCGCGGATGCGGTGCACCAGCCTCAGGCCGGCGTCCTCGCTTTCCATCACCACGTCCAGCATGATCAGCGCGATGTCCGCATGCTGCTGCAGCATCTGGAAGGCCTCCGCGCCGCTGTAGGCGCTCAGCAGCTCCAGCGGGCGTTCCTTGTAGCTGATGCCGCGCAGCGCGATGCGGGTGGCGGTGTGCACGTCCTTTTCGTCATCGACGATCAGCACTTTCCAGGGCTTGCGCACTTCGGACGGACGGGGCGCTTCCTCGCCGTCATTGTCGTCCAGCAGCCAGTTGTCGTCGTCTGGAAGGGATGCTTGTTGGCTCATGCCACATTCTCCTTATGCTGGACGGTGGGGGCGATGCAGGGCATGTCCAGCGTGAATCGGGTGCCCTGTCCAACCTCGCTGTGAACCTCGATGTTGCCGCCCAGTCGCTGCCGCACGATGTTGTAGACGATGTTGAGGCCGAGGCCGCTGCCGCCGCTGCCGCGGCGGGTGGTGAAGAAGGGTTCGAATACCCGGCTCAGGTTTTCCTGCGTGATGCCCTTGCCGTTGTCGCTGATGGTCATGGAGACATGCTGGGCGGCGTTGCGGTGGGCTTCGATGAGGATGGTGCCGGCGGCTTCGCCACTCTCGTAGCCGTGTATCAGCGCGTTGACTACCAGATTGGTCAGCACCTGGGCCAGCGCGCCGGGATAGCTGTCCAGCAGGATGTCCTCTTCGCACTGGATGTCTATCGTGACCTTGGTGTGCTTGAAGCGGGGTTTCAGGCTGGTGATCACTTCGTTCAGGTAATCGTGCAGGTGGAAGCTGCGCCTGGCCTCGCTGGTCTGGTCCACCGCCACCTGCTTGAAGCTGTGGATCAGGTTGGCGGCGCGCTCGGAGTTGGCCAGGATCAGCTCGCAGCATTCCTGCGCGGTCTCGAGATAGCTCTGAAAGTCGCTTTTCTTGATGTTGCCGCTGTCGAGCTTGCCGGTGATGTGCGAGGTGGCGGTGCCGAGGTGGGAAGCGGCGGTCAGGGTGATGCCGACCGGAGTGTTGATCTCGTGGGCGACGCCGGCCACCAGGCTGCCCAGCGAGGCCATCTTTTCCGCTTCCACCAGCGTTTCCTGCGTCGCCATCAGCTGGCTGTAGGCCTGCTGCGCCTTTTCCTTTTCCTCGCGCGCGATCGCCTCGGCCGCGGTCCGTTTCACCAGGTCGGCGGCGGTGCGGGCGACGATGCGGTTGAAGCCGTTGACGATGCCGCCGATCTCGTCGTCGGCCAGGTGGGTGATCTGCGCGCCGCTGGCGTCCGGCGCGCGGATCGCGGTGTTCAGCGCCTGCTGCAGCTTGGCCAGCGGCTGGAAGATGAAGCGCTGCAGATTGAACGACATGATGAAGAAGATCAGGCCGTCCAGCAGCACGATCTGGGCGACGATGGTGATCAGGTGCTGGTCTTCGCGCGCGCGCAGCGCGTCGTGCGACAGGTAGACGGTGGCGGTGCCCAGGTGTTCCTTGCCCTGGTAGATGATGGGAATGCTGAGGGTGTCGTCGACCTTGGGCTGCTCGTTGGGCAGCATGTCCCGCAGATTGCCGTTGGCGTCGCGGGTGCGGCCGAGGTTGAGGCCGCTCTCGCCCTTGACGTTGATGGCGATCACCGAGGGCCAGCTCAGCTCGCTGTCCAGCGCCAGACGGACATTCTCGTCGTCGAGTTGCCAGATGCCGTGCGGAAGGGACAGGGACAGCCGAGACTGCACGGCGGCGCGCTGGGTCTGGAAGTCATTCTGGTCGATATTGTAGTCATGGATGTAGAAATACAGTCCGGTCGTCCCCAGAATGGTGGTGATCCATGCCATCAGCCATAACATTAACCTTGTCTTGATGCTTTTCATAGTGCCTGTTTACCCGTGCCCTCAGAATGAATCGTAGGCAGAGGGCGAGGGAATTGCCATGCCGGATCGAGAACGGCTCCTTGCCCGCGCGCGGGCCCCAGGTCAGGACGGCGGTGCGGCCAGCGGCTGCGTTTGCGCGCGGCGCAGAGGCAGTTTCTGCGCCAGCAGCCCGCCCAGGATCAGCGCCAGGCCCAACAGCGTCGACGGCAGGATGGCCTCGCCGACGATCAGGTGGATCAGCAGCAGCGACGCCATCGGCGCCAGGAAGATCAGATTGGCGATGCTGGCGGTGCTGCGCGTCAGCTTCATCGCCGACAGCCACAGCACGAAGGTGAAGCCCATTTCCAGCGCGCCGACATAGGCGGCGCCGGCCAGCCCTTGCCAGGCGGGGAGCGCCAGTTGGCCGTGCCAGGCGCACCAGGCCAGGCTCAGCGGCAGGCTGCAGGCGAAATTCAGCGTCAGGCCCAGCACCGGCTCGCGCGTGTCGCGGGTGTTGAAGATCCAGTAGCCGGCCCACAGCAGCGTCGAGGCGAGCGCCAGCAGCACGCCCAGCTGGTTGGAGAAGTGCAGCTCGAGCAAGCGCCCCCGGGTGCCGATCACCAGCACGCCCAGATAGCAGATCAGCGCGGCGGCGGCGTCCCGGGCGCGCAGCTTCTGTTTCAGCAGCGGCACGGCCAGCAGGGTCATCGTCAGCGCCCAGGTGTAGTTGATCGCCTGCGCTTCCTGGGCCGGCAGCAGCGAGTAGGCCTGGAACAGCACCAGATAGTAGATGAAGGGGTTGACCGCGCCGAACAGCAGCGAGCTTTTCCAGTGGCGGCGGAAGGCGGCGGCCAGCTCGGGCAGGCGGCGCTGCCAGGCCAGGATGGACAGCAGCGACAGCAGGGAGGCGGCGCTGGCGTACAGCACCAGTTGCATCGGACTGAGGTGCTGCAGGCTGAGCTTGAAGGCGCTGGCGACGGTGGACCAGGCCAGCACGGCGCCGAGGCCGAAGGCGTAGGCTTTTTTCTGGTTGTGGACGGACGACAATACGGCTCTCCGGTATGGTGGCTTGCCGATTGATGTTAACCACAAACCGCCGTCATCGGCAAAGCGCTTCAGCCCCCGGCCAGCAGGCGGTTGAGAGCGCGGCTGAGGCGCGGAATGGTGGCGGAGGCGGCGAGGCCGATCGGTCCTCCGTTTTCGGCGCGGTAGCCGTCGCCGGCCAGTCCGTGCAGCCGGACCGCCAGCGAGGCGGCGCCGAACGCGTCCATGCCCTGGGCCAGCAGCGCGGCGATGAGGCCGGTCAACACATCGCCCTGGCCGGCGGCGGCCAGCTCCGGGCCGCCGCTGTCGTTGACGCGGTAATAGCCGTCCGGCCGCGCGATCAGGCTGCCGGCGCCTTTCAGCACGACGACGCTGTCGAGGCCCGCGGCCAGCTCGCGGGCGCGCGTCACGCGATCGGCCTGAATCTCATGGGCGCCCAGCCGCAGCAGCCTGGCGGCTTCGGCGGGGTGGGGAGTCAGCACGGTGGGGGCGCGGCGTTCGGCGACGCGGGCGGCCAGATCGCGGCGGACCGCCAGCAGATTCAGCGCGTCGGCATCCAGCACCAGCGGAACCGGGCGGGCGATGGCCAGTTCCAGCAGCCGCTCCGCCAGTTCCTGCTGTCCCAGGCCGGGGCCGACCGCCAGCACGTCGGCGACGGGCAGGTCCGCCGCTTCGTCCGCCGGGCGCACCATCAGTTCCGGCGCGGCCGGATCGACCGGCAGCCTATCGTCCAGCGGGCACAGATAGACCTTGCCGGCGCCGCCTGCCAGCGCGCTGCGCCCGGCGAGCAGCGCCGCGCCCAGCATGCCGGGCGCGCCGCCGATGACGGACACGGAGCCGTAGCTGCCCTTGTGGCTGTCCCGGTTGCGGGCGAGCGCCGCGGCCGGCGGGCGGTTGAGCTCGCCTTCGGCCTCCGGATACAGGCCGGCGGGGCAGTCCAGCGTCGCCAGCTCGACCTGGCCGGCGAGGTCGGCGCCGTGGCCGCCGAACAGTCCCGGCTTGTGGCAGAGGAAGGTCAGGGTGTGGTCGGCGCGAATGGCCGCGCCTTGCGGCTGCCCGGTATAGGCGTCCAGCCCGCTGGGGCAGTCCAGCGCCAGCTTGCGGCAGTCGAGGCGGTTCAGCCGATGGATCAGGTCGTGCCAGGCCGGGTCCAGCGGGCGGGACAGGCCGATGCCGAACAGGCCGTCTATCAGCAGCGCCGGAGGCGGCGCACCATCAGGCAACTCGGCCAAGATGGCGAGGCCGGCTTTTTCCGCCTGCCGGCGCGCGGCGCGGCATTCGTCGCTGGCCGGCGCGACGGGTTGCAGGACGGTCAGCGGATGGCCGCGTTTGCGCAGCGCCAGCGCCGCGTGCAGCGCGTCGCCGCCGTTGTTGCCGGGGCCGGCGCAGACCAGCAGAGGCGACGCGGGCGGGCAATGGCGGGTGACCCAGTCCGCGGCGGCCAGCGCGGCGCGGCGCATCAAGTTCAGTCCATGGCCGGCGGCGGCCTGCTCCAGCCGGCGCAGCGCCTCCAGGCTCAGGATCGGACCGCCGTCCATGCTCATTCTCCCCAGCGCGGCGTCAAGGTTTGCTCGACGCCCAGTTGATCGAGGATGCGGGAGACGACGAAGTCCACCATGTCGTCCACGCTCTTGGGGTGGGTGTAGAAGCCGGGAGCGGGGGGCAGGATCACCACCCCCAGGCGCGCCAGGTCCAGCATGTTTTCCAGGTGGATGGCGGACAGCGGCGTCTCGCGCGGCACCAGCACCAGCTTGCGCTGCTCCTTGATGCAGACGTCGGCCGCGCGTTCGATCAGGTTATCGCTCATGCCGTGGCGGATGGCGGCCAGCGTGCCCATCGAGCATGGGCATACCACCATCGCGTCCGGCGGATTGGAGCCGGACGCGGCCGGCGCGAACCATTCCTCGCGGCCGTACACTTCCAGCTGGCCGTCGCCGGCGGGATAGCGCGCCTGCAGCCAGGCTTTCATCTCGGCCGGGCGGGAGGGCAGGGTCAGGTGCATTTCCTGCTTGGCCACCACCTGGGCGGCTTGGGAGTACAGCACCCACACCCGCGCGCCGGCGGCGAGCAGGGCCTCGATCAGGCGCAGGCCGTAAGGCAGGCCGGAGGCACCGGTGAGGGCGACGGTGATGATCTTGCGGGGCATCGGCTTCTTTCTCCAGCCGGGCTGGACAGGCAGGGCGGCGGGCCCCGCCGAGGGTCAGTGTTCGCGGTACAGCTGGCGGTGGCGGACCAATACCTGGCGGTCGGGGAAGGCGCGCGCCAGGTTCTCGATGATGTACACCGAACGGTGCTGGCCGCCGGTGCAGCCGACGGCCACCGTCAGGTAGCTGCGGTTTTCCTTGCCGTAGCAGGGCAGCCACTTGGCGATCATCGCCTGGATGTCGGCTATCATCTCGGCCACTTCCTGGCGGCCGGCGAAGAAGTCGATGATGGGTTGGTCGCAGCCGGTGAACGGGCGCAGTTGCGGATCGTAATAAGGATTGGGCAGGCAGCGGGCGTCGAAGACGAAATCGGCGTCCTGCGGCACGCCGTGCTTGAAGCCGAACGATTCGAAGATCAGCGTCAGCTGGCTGCTGTCGGCGTCTACCAGCTCGCGCACCCAGCTTCTGAGGGCGTTGGCGGACAGCTCGCTGGTATCGATGCGGGTGCCCAGCTCCAGCACCTCGGCCAGCATCTCCTGCTCCAGCAATATGCTTTCCTCCACCGTGATGCCGGTGTCGGACAGGGGGTGGCGGCGGCGGGTTTCGGAAAAACGCTTGACCAGCGTCTCCGGCTTGGCCTCCAGGAACAGCAGCCGCACATCCATGCCTTGGGACTTCAGGGACTCCACCACCTTGGGCAGCGCGCCCAGGGTGGGGCCGGAGCGGGTGTCCACGCTGATGGCGATGTCCTTGTAGCCGAAGTCGGCGTACATCGCCATCGCTTCCGGCAGCATGGTGGCGGGCAGATTGTCCACGCAGTAGAAACCGGAATCCTCCAGCGCGCGCAGCGCCACCGACTTGCCGGAGCCGGACAGGCCGCTAATCAATATCAGGCGCATTTTCCTGATCTCGCAAGAAATTGGTGTGGCGTTCGATGAATTCGCGGGTGCTGTCGATGCCGCGCAGCTGCAGGATGTAGTTGCGCACGGCGGCCTCCACCAGCACCGCCAGGTTGCGGCCGGCGGCCACGGGCAGCACCACCTTGCGCACGGTGACGCCGATGATGTCCTGGGTTTCCGACTGGATGTTCAGCCGGTCCAGCGCCTGCATCGCCTGATCGTTGGCTTTGACCAGATGGATGATCAGCTTCAGCACCTTCTTGGGGCGGACCGCGGTCTCGCCGAAGATGGTGCGGATGTTGAGGATGCCGAGGCCGCGCACTTCCAAGAAGTCGCGCAGCAGCGGCGGACAGCGGCCTTCCAGCGTGTCCGGGCCGATGCGGTACAGCTCGACGGCGTCGTCGGCCACCATGCCGTGGCCGCGCGAGATCAATTCCAGCGCCAGCTCGCTTTTTCCCATCGCGGAGTCGCCCATGATCAGCACGCCGATCTCGAACACGTCGAGGAACACGCCGTGCAGCACGGTGGACACCGCCAGCGCGCGGGCCAGATAGATCCGCAGCACATCCATCAGGTACGGGCTTTCCAGCGTGCTGCACATCAGGGGCACGTTGTGGCTGTGGCAGTAGTCGCGCAGCAGCCGGGGCACCGGCTGGTTGTTGGTGACCATCACCACCGACATGCTCTTGTGGAACAGCTGGTCCAGCGCGGTTTTGGCCGCCGACTGCTCCAGCTTGTTCAGGTAGTCGACCTCGGCGAGGCCGAGCACCTGCACCCGGTTGGGGTGGATGAAGTTGAGGTGGCCGACCAGGGCCAGCGTCGGGCGCTGGTCGTCGTTGCCGATCACGTTGTCGGAGCCGCCGGTGCCGGCGACCCAAGTCAGATTCAGCTTCTGCTGGTTTTCCTGATACAGCCGGCGCACGGTGATGCTAGGCATGGGGCGTCCATTCGCAAAGCAGCTTGTACAGTTCGTCGCGGGCGCAGGCACCCAGCATCTGCTCGCGCATCTGGCGGCTGGAGAACAGTTGCGCCAGCTCCGACAGCACCTGCAGGTGCAGGTCGGTGGCGTGCTCGGGGACCAGCAGCACGAACAGGCATTGCACCGGCTTGCCGTCCGGCGCGTCGAAGGGAATGGGCGCCTTCAGGCGGATGAACACGCCGGTGGCTTCCTTGAGGCCGCGCGCGCGGCCGTGGGGAATGGCCACGCCCTGGCCGAGTCCGGTGGAGCCCAGTTTTTCACGGCTGAACAGGCTGTCGAAAACCTCGCTGCGGGCGATGCCGCGGGTGTTTTCCACGAGCAGTCCCACTTGTTCGAACACCCGCTTCTTGCTGGCGACGTCCAGATCCAGCAGGATATGGTCCGGGGTCAGGATCTTGCCGATGAGAGTCATGTTGGAGTATGCATGCGGCTCTTGGGGTGAAACTGTGAATTCTACGTTGCCTTGATAGTACTGAAAACCGGCAAGCGCAAAGAAAAACGGGAACCGTGAGGCTCCCGTTGTCTTCAGTCCGGCCTTACAGCGAGGCCTGGGCCTGAGACGCTTCGCCCGAGCCCACCGCGCGGTGCTCGGTCAGCTTTTCCTTGTACTTCAGGACTTGGCGGTCCAGCTTGTCCATCAGGACGTCGATGGCGGCGTAGAGGTCGGCCTCGGAAGCTTCGATGTGGATGTCCTTGCCGGAC
Organism: Chromobacterium sp. Ag138; assembly: GCF_055181315.1. Lineage (NCBI taxonomy): Bacteria > Pseudomonadati > Pseudomonadota > Betaproteobacteria > Neisseriales > Chromobacteriaceae > Chromobacterium > Chromobacterium sp. Ag138. The sequence goes on along the minus strand of NZ_JBUPWA010000001.1, from coordinate 1,626,255 downwards.
AGGTGCACATTGACTTCAGCCTTCTGGACCAGCTTGTCCACCGACAGGGTGACGGAGATGTCGATCACGTGGTCGACATGGCGGGTAATGCGCTCGAGCTTGTTCTCGATGTATTCGCGCAGCGACGGGGTGACTTCCAGGTGCAGGCCAGTTACTTTGAGGTTCATACCCTAGCTCCTTCTGGTGTTGACCACCCGGTCGGGTTGCCGGGCGGCATTGTATTCTTGAGGCCCCTTACAGCGCCTTGCGCAGATTCACCGCCGGAATCTGCATGGCTTCACGATACTTGGCTACGGTGCGTCTGGCAACCTGTATTCCCTGCTTGGCCAGCGCGTCGGCGATGGCGCTGTCGGACAGCGGCTTCGCGCGGTCCTCGGCGTCTATCATGCCGCGGATGTGGGCCTTGATCGCGGTGGCGGAGCACTCTCCGCCGCTTTCAGTTTCCAGCGAACTGCCGAAGAAATACTTGAGCTCGAACAAGCCTCGCGAACAAAGCAGGTATTTCTGGCTGGTGGATCGGGAAACGGTGGATTCGTGCAGGCCCAGCTCTTCCGCGATGTCCCGCAGGATCAGCGGGCGCATCGCCACTTCGCCGTGCTCAAAGAACGATTGCTGGCGCTCAACGATAGCTTCCGCCACTTTGAGTATGGTGTCAAACCGTTGCTGGATGTTCTTGACCAGCCAGCGGGCCTCCTGCAGCCGGCCCGACATTTCGCCGCCGGCGCGCTGGTCGGCCAGCATGCGCTCGTAGAGCCGGTTGACGCGCAGGCGGGGCATCGCGGCGCGGTTGAGCTCGGCCGCCCAGCGGCCGCGCAGCTTGCGCACGCTGATGTCGGGAATCACGTAATGGGTTTCGCCGTGGCCGAAACCGGTGGCCGGGTGCGGGTTGAGGCGGGCGATCAGCGCCTGCGCGCCGCGCAGCGCCGCGTCGTCGCAGCGCAGCAGCTTTTTCAGCCGGGCGTAGTCGCGGCCGCCGAGCAGGGCCAGATGCTCGCGGACGATGGCCAGCGCCAGCGCGTGCTCAGGCTCGCCGCCGGGCCGGCGCTGCAGCTGCAGCGTCAGCGATTCGGCCAGCGAGCGCGCGCCGACGCCGGCGGGGTCGAACTGCTGCAGCAACCTGAGGCCCACCGCCAGCTCGTCGACTTCCAGCTCCAGCTCCAGCGGCAGGTTGCCGGCCAGTTCGTCCAGCTCCAGCGGCAGGTAGCCGTCGTCGTCCAGCTCCTCGATCAGCAGGCGCATCACCGCGCGGTCGCGGTCGGAGAGGGCGATTTCGCCCAGCTGCGTCAGCAGGTGCTCGCGCAGGCTGACCGGGCAGGGCACGTTGAGCATGGGGTCGAAGTCATTGTCGTCCCCCTTGCGGCTGCCGGCGCCCCAGTCCAGCAGTTCGCCGGCGCCGTCGTCGCGGCTGTCGGCATCCTGGGACTCGGCCGGTCCTTCCTGCTGTTCCGCGCCGTCGGGAGCGGCTTCGCCGTCGCGGGGCTCGTCGCCGCGCTCCAGCAGCGGATTGTCCAGCAGGAAGCGCTCCACCTCCGTCTGCAGATCCAGCGTGGACAGCTGCAGCAGCTTGATCGATTGCTGCAGCTGCGGCGTCAGCGTCAGCTGCTGGGATACCTTGAGCTGAAGAGCCTGTTTCATCGTTTACAGATGGAAGTGCTCGCCGAGGTAGACCTCGCGCACTCTCTCGTTGTTGACCAGTTCTTCCGGCTCGCCGGAGGCCAGCACCGAGCCGTCGCTGATGATGTAGGCGCGGTCGCAGATGCGCAGCGTCTCGCGCACGTTGTGGTCGGTGATCAGCACGCCGATGCCGCGCTCCTTCAGGAAGGAGATGATCTTCTGGATGTCGATCACCGCGATCGGGTCCACGCCGGCGAACGGCTCGTCCAGCAGGATGAAGCGGGGGCGGGTGGCCAGCACGCGGGCGATCTCCACCCGGCGGCGCTCGCCGCCGGACAGCGACAGCGCGTTGCTGTCGCGCAGATGGCCGATGTTCAGGTCGTCCAGCAGCAGATCCAGCTCTTTTTCCAGCTCTTTGCCCTTGAGGCCGGAGATTTCCAGGATGGCGGCGATGTTCTCTTCCACCGTCATGCGGCGGAAGATGGACGCTTCCTGCGGCAGGTAGCCGAGGCCGAGCTGGGCGCGCTGATGGATCGGGTAGTGGGTGATGGACGCGTCGTCGAGGCGGATGTCGCCGTCGTCGGCGCCGATCAGGCCGACGATCATGTAGAAGCTGGTGGTCTTGCCGGCGCCGTTGGGGCCGAGCAGGCCGACGACTTCGCCGCTCTCGATGCTGAGCGACACGTCCTTGACCACGGTGCGCTTCTTGAAGCGTTTTTTCAGATTGGTGACGGTGAGGATGCTGTGCTTCATGGCGCGGCGGCTCCGGCGGCGGGCTTGGCGGCCGCCGGCTGCGACGCGGTGTTCTTCGGCTGCAGGATCACGGTGGTGCGTCCGCCCTTGCCGGCGTTGGCGCCGCCGCCCATCACCTGGTAGACCTCGCTCTGGGTGTCGTAGGTGATCACGTTGCCGATCACGAGGTCGCCGTTGCGCTTGACGCGGGCGTTGCCGGTCAGCACCGCGAAGTGCTTGGCGCTGTCGTAGTCCAGTTTGCTGGACTGGCCTTCGATCCAGCCGCTGTTGTTGTCCAGCTTCTGGCGGAAGGTGACGATGCGGCCGGTGGCCTGCAGCGTCTGGTTGCCTTGCTGGTCCTGGGTGGCGACCACCTTGTCGGCGTTCAGCCGCAGCGTGCCCTGGATCACCACCACGTTGCCGGTGCAGGTGGAGACGCCCTTGGTCTGCTCCATGGTGCAGCCGTTGTCGCTGGTGATCTCGATGGGCTTGGTTTTGTCTGCCTGTTCGGCGTAAGCCAGCGCGGAGGCGGCCAGCAGCAAGCCGGCCAGCAGGATGCGAGAGTTATTTGGCATAGACGATCTTGGTCTTGGAATACAGATTGAGCAGGCCCTGCGACTCCAGATAGCTGAAGCCGATGGAGTTGGCGACCGAGTTGCCTTGGTAGATCACCGACGGCGCCTTGGAGCTGGCGAAGCGCTTGCCGGTATCGACGAACATCGCGCTGCTGACCAGCCGGGTTTCGGGCTGCTTGCTGTCTGCGGGTTTGATCAAAACGACTTTCTTGTCGAAGTAGGCCTGCTGGCTCTTGTTGTTGTAGCGGCCGGTCTCGCCGGTCACATGGTATTGCAGCACGCCCTGCTGGTACTGGTACAGGTCGGGGTTCTCGAAATAGGCGTCGGGCTTGCCCGGATACTGCCACATGCGGGTGGCGATCAGCCGGTCCATCAGCTTGCCTTGCTTGTCGTAGCGGGTGGCGATCATGTTTTCCGCCACGTACTCGGGCTTGTCCGGATCGAGTTCGCGGCGGCGGCTGTCCCAGCGCGAAATCTGGTCCAGCCATATCGTCAGCAGCGCGGTCAGTCCGATCAGCAGCACCGGGAACAGGCGGTGGGAGCGCAGCAGCTTGATCATGCCAGATACCGGGCGAGCACGCCTTCGAACGTGCCCTGGGCCTGCATGATCAGCTCGGCCAGCTCGCGCACCGCGCCATGGCCGCCGGGGTTGCCGGTCACGTAATGGCAATGCTGGCGCACCTGCGGCGGGGCCTCGGGCACCGCGACCGCCAGGCCGACCCGGGTCAGGATGGGCAGGTCGATCAGATCGTCGCCGATGAACGCGCATTGTTCGGCGGACAGGCCGGTCTTGTCCAGCAGCTCGGCCAGCGCGACTTTCTTGTCGTGGACGCCGCCGTAGTAGTGGTCGATCTTCAGCGCCTGGGCGCGGTGCTCGACGCAGCGGTCGGCGCGGCCGGAAATGATGGCCAGCTGCACGCCGGTGCTTTGCAGCAGGCGTAGGCCGAGGCCGTCCTGCACGTAGAACGATTTGCTTTCGTCGCCCTGGGCGTCGTAGTAGATGCGGCCGTCGGTCATCACGCCGTCCACATCCATGATCAGCAGTTTCACCTTGCGGGCCTGCTCGGAAATCATACGCATTGCTTGATCCTTGCCGCCGCCAGTCGCTGGGACTGGCCGGCTGGTTTTAAAACACGCCGGCGCGCAGCAGGTCGTGCATGTGCAGCACGCCGGCCAGCTTGCCCTGGGCGTCGACGACCACCAGGCTGGTGATCTGATGTTGTTTCATCAGGAAGCCGGCTTCGGCCGCCAGCTTGTCCGGCTGGATGGACCGCGGCTTGCGGCCCATCACCTCGTCTATCTTCAGGCGGTAGACGTCCACGCCCTTTTCCAGCGTGCGGCGCAGGTCGCCGTCGGTGTAGATGCCGTGGAGCGTGCCGTCGGCTTCGCTGACCGTGACCATGCCCAGCCGCTTCTGCGACATTTCCAGCAGCGCGTCCTTCAGCAGCGTGCCCGGCGCCACCCGCGGCAGATCTTCGCCGGCGTGCATCAGGTCCTTCACGTGCACCAGCAGGCGCCGGCCCAGGCTGCCGCCCGGGTGGGACAGCGCGAAATCGCTCTGGCCGAAGCCGCGCGCCTCCATCAGCGTGACGGCCAGCGCGTCGCCCAGCGCCATCTGCGCGGTGGTGCTGGTGGTGGGGGCCAGGTTCAGCGGACAGGCTTCGCGCTCGACATGCGTGTGCAGCAGGATGTCAGCGGCCTGGGACAGCGTGGATTCGGACCGACCGGTCACCGCGATCAGCTTGCCGCCCTTCAGCTTCAGCGCCGGCAGCAGCGACACCACTTCGGCCGACTCGCCGGAGTTGGACAGCGCGATCACCACGTCGTCGCCGGTGATCATGCCCAGGTCGCCGTGGGCGGCTTCGGCCGGATGCACGAAGAAGGCCGGCGTGCCGGTGCTGGCCAGCGTGGCGGCGATCTTGCGCCCCACGTGGCCCGACTTGCCCATGCCGGTGACGATCACGCGGCCCTCGCAGGACAGGATGGCCTCCACAGCGTCCAGGAAGTCGCCGTTCAGGCGTTCGGCCAGCGTGTTCAGCGCGGCCGCTTCTTCATGCAGCACTTCGCGCGCCGTTTCCAGCCGGCTGGTGTGATTTTTTTCCATAAGGCAAAAGTATATCAAAGGTTATAATCGATTGACGCGGGTGCTGGTGCAAGTTTTGCTTGGCGGTCGTGTTTTCCGTTGCCAATCGTATCCTGGAGCCCCGACCGCCGATGCATTCCATGGCCCCCATCGTCCTTGTCCTGTTGGCCGCCGTGCTGGTGGTCACCTTGTGCCGAAGCCTGAAGGTGCCGGCCATGCTCGGCTACCTGGTGGTGGGCTTCCTGACCGGCCCGGGGGTGATGAACCTGATCCCGCAGGGCAAGGAAACCGCCTTCCTCGGCGAAATCGGCATCGTGTTCATGATGTTCACCATCGGCCTGGAGTTTTCCCTGCCCAGGCTGAGGGCGATGCGGCAGCTGGTGTTCGGCGTCGGCTTCGCCCAGGTGGCGCTGACCATGCTGCTGGTGGCGATGGCCATCGCCTATCTGACAGGCAGTCCGTTGACAGGTTTCGCCGTCGGCGGCGCATTGGCGATGTCGTCCACCGCCATCGTCAGCAAGTTGCTGGCGGAACGGCTGGAGCTGAACCTGCCGCACGGCCAGCTGGCGATAGGCGTGCTGCTGTTCCAGGACATCGCCGTGGTGCCGCTGCTGATCATGCTGCCGGCCTTCGCCGGC
>NZ_JBUPWA010000001.1:1566372-1620513 GCF_055181315.1 Chromobacterium sp. Ag138 | reverse complement strand
CGCCGGCCAGCTTGCCCTGGGCGTCGACGACCACCAGGCTGGTGATCTGATGTTGTTTCATCAGGAAGCCGGCTTCGGCCGCCAGCTTGTCCGGCTGGATGGACCGCGGCTTGCGGCCCATCACCTCGTCTATCTTCAGGCGGTAGACGTCCACGCCCTTTTCCAGCGTGCGGCGCAGGTCGCCGTCGGTGTAGATGCCGTGGAGCGTGCCGTCGGCTTCGCTGACCGTGACCATGCCCAGCCGCTTCTGCGACATTTCCAGCAGCGCGTCCTTCAGCAGCGTGCCCGGCGCCACCCGCGGCAGATCTTCGCCGGCGTGCATCAGGTCCTTCACGTGCACCAGCAGGCGCCGGCCCAGGCTGCCGCCCGGGTGGGACAGCGCGAAATCGCTCTGGCCGAAGCCGCGCGCCTCCATCAGCGTGACGGCCAGCGCGTCGCCCAGCGCCATCTGCGCGGTGGTGCTGGTGGTGGGGGCCAGGTTCAGCGGACAGGCTTCGCGCTCGACATGCGTGTGCAGCAGGATGTCAGCGGCCTGGGACAGCGTGGATTCGGACCGACCGGTCACCGCGATCAGCTTGCCGCCCTTCAGCTTCAGCGCCGGCAGCAGCGACACCACTTCGGCCGACTCGCCGGAGTTGGACAGCGCGATCACCACGTCGTCGCCGGTGATCATGCCCAGGTCGCCGTGGGCGGCTTCGGCCGGATGCACGAAGAAGGCCGGCGTGCCGGTGCTGGCCAGCGTGGCGGCGATCTTGCGCCCCACGTGGCCCGACTTGCCCATGCCGGTGACGATCACGCGGCCCTCGCAGGACAGGATGGCCTCCACAGCGTCCAGGAAGTCGCCGTTCAGGCGTTCGGCCAGCGTGTTCAGCGCGGCCGCTTCTTCATGCAGCACTTCGCGCGCCGTTTCCAGCCGGCTGGTGTGATTTTTTTCCATAAGGCAAAAGTATATCAAAGGTTATAATCGATTGACGCGGGTGCTGGTGCAAGTTTTGCTTGGCGGTCGTGTTTTCCGTTGCCAATCGTATCCTGGAGCCCCGACCGCCGATGCATTCCATGGCCCCCATCGTCCTTGTCCTGTTGGCCGCCGTGCTGGTGGTCACCTTGTGCCGAAGCCTGAAGGTGCCGGCCATGCTCGGCTACCTGGTGGTGGGCTTCCTGACCGGCCCGGGGGTGATGAACCTGATCCCGCAGGGCAAGGAAACCGCCTTCCTCGGCGAAATCGGCATCGTGTTCATGATGTTCACCATCGGCCTGGAGTTTTCCCTGCCCAGGCTGAGGGCGATGCGGCAGCTGGTGTTCGGCGTCGGCTTCGCCCAGGTGGCGCTGACCATGCTGCTGGTGGCGATGGCCATCGCCTATCTGACAGGCAGTCCGTTGACAGGTTTCGCCGTCGGCGGCGCATTGGCGATGTCGTCCACCGCCATCGTCAGCAAGTTGCTGGCGGAACGGCTGGAGCTGAACCTGCCGCACGGCCAGCTGGCGATAGGCGTGCTGCTGTTCCAGGACATCGCCGTGGTGCCGCTGCTGATCATGCTGCCGGCCTTCGCCGGCGGCAGCGACACGCTGTGGCTGGACCTGGCCAAGGCCGGCGGCAAGGTGCTGGTGGTGCTGGCGCTGTTGCTGTTCTTCGGCCAGCGACTGGTGCGGCCGTGGTTCCACCTGGTGGCGCGGCAGCGCTCCGGCGAATTGTTCATGATCAACGTGCTGCTGGTGACGCTGGGCATCGCCTGGATGACCGAGCTCTCCGGCCTCAGCCTGGCGCTGGGCGCCTTCGTCGCCGGCATGCTGATCTCCGAAACCGAATACCGCTACCAGGTGGAAGAGGACATCAAGCCTTTCCGCGACATCCTGCTGGGCTTTTTCTTCATCACCGTAGGCATGAAACTGGAGCTGTCGGTATTGTTCGGCCGCTTCGGCGACGTGCTGCTGCTGCTGGCCTTGCTGCTGCCGCTGAAACTGGCGGTGGTGTTCGGCCTGGGCAGGCTGCTCGGCCACCGCTCCAACGACGCGATGCGTTCGGCGCTGGCGCTGGCGCAGGGCGGCGAGTTCGGCTTCGTGCTGCTGTCGCTGGCGTTGAACCTGAACCTGGTGGCCGCGCCGATGGCCCAGGCGGCCATCGCCGCCATCCTGATCTCGATGCTGGCGGCGCCTTTCCTGATCATGCACGGCGAGCGCATCACCCGCCGGCTGATCAAGCAGGACTGGATGCTGCAGTCGCTCGACCTGCACCAGATGCTGGTGGCGAGCATGAGCAAGGACGACCACGTGCTGATCTGCGGCTACGGCCGCAGCGGCCAGGCGCTGGCGCGGCTGCTGGAGGCCGAGAAGATCAATACCTTCGCGCTGGACATGGATCCGGAGCGGGTGCGCGAGGCGGGCGAGGCCGGCGATCCGGTGGTGTTCGGCGACGCCGGCAAGAAAGAGGTGCTGCTCGCCGCCGGCCTGATGCGGGCCAAGGTGGTGGTGGTGACCTTCGCCGACACCCACGCCGCGCTGCGCATCCTGCACACGGTGCGCGAGGCCAGGCCGGAGCTGCCGGTGATCGTGCGCACGATAGACGACAGCGAGATGGACGTGCTCCGCCAGGCCGGCGCCGACGAGGTGGTGGCGGAGGTGATGGAAGGCAGCCTGATGCTGGCCTCGCAGGCGCTGCTGGAGGCGGGCGTGCCGCCCAGCCGCGTGCTGCGGCGCATCCGCGCGGTGCGGGAGGAGCGCTACGACCTGTTCCGCGGCTTTTTCCGCGGCAGCAGCGACGAAACCGAGAGCCTGGAGGAGTCGCAGGTGCCCCGCTTGCTGAGCGTGCAGGTGTGCGGCGGCGCAGCGGCCATCGGCCAGCCGCTGGGCGCGCTGGGCCTGGCCGGCCTGGGCGTGGAGTTGAAGGCGATCCGCCGCAACCGCGTGCGCCGCACCGATTTCGACGACAGCTTCGAAATCTCCCCCGACGACGTGATGGTGCTGCTGGGCACGCCGGAGCAGCTGGCGCTGGCGGAGTCCCGGATACTGCAGGGCGATTGAGCGCGGCAGTAGAGGTTCCGGCGCTGGACGCGCCGGCAGCAAAAAGCCCCGGGGAAGCCGGGGCTTTTTGTTTGCGCCCGGGGCTCAGGGCAGGATGGTGGTGATCTGCTTCTGCAGCTGCTGTTTCAGCGCCTGCTGTTTTTCGCCTTCGGTCTTCTTGCCCTTGACCAGCGCGTTGAAGTCCAGCGCGTACACCGGGGCGTTCAGCGGGCCGGTGATCTTCAGCGGCACGTTGACGCCTTTCAGCCGGACGAACTCCTGCGGATTGGCCTGCACGTCCATCGTGTAGTCGACGATGCTCTGCTTCAGATCCACCTTGCCGCCGCCGTTGACGTTGACCAGCTGGGAAGCCAGCTTCAGGTCCTGGCTGCGCGCCACGCCGCTGTCCAGCTTGAAACTGGTGGACAGCGTGGAGAAGGTGGTCTTCTGGTCGTTTTGCGCGGCGGCGTTCCACTCTTTGAGCTCGGCCGGCAGGTTCTTCAGCGCGGCCACTAGGTCGATGCCGGTCAGCGCGCCGTTGTTCAGGCTGAAGGAAGCGTCGCCGTTGAGCGTGTTGCGCAGCTCGGCGAAGGACTTGCCGTCGGCGTTGATGTCGATCTTGCCGTTGCCCTTGCCGTCCAGGCGGTTGAAGTTGAACAGGTCCGCCAGCAGCGGGCGGATCTTCATGCCCTGCAGCGTCTGCTTCACTTGCAGGTGCGGCACGTCGCGCCGGCTCAGCGAGGCGTCGCCCTGCAGGCGGCCATCGTAGATGTCGGCGGACATCTGGTCCAGCTCCAGCGCGCGCGGATTGATGCGCACATTGCTGGTGATGTGGTTGATGCGGAAGCGGCCCATCGCCAGCTCGCCTATCGCCACCTTGCCGTTCAGGTCGAAGAAGTCCAGCCAGTCCAGCGGGATTTCGTTGGTGTTCTGGAAAATGGCCACCGGATCGCCCTGGGTTTCGGGCAGGTAGCGGTTCAGGTCCAGCTTGCCGATGGACAGCATCGCCTCGTGGCGCGGCTTGATCAGGCCGTACTGGCTCAGCGTGGCCGACACGTCGGAGCCGTCCAGTTTGCCGGCGACGCGCAGATTGAAGCGCGGCTCGTCGATGTCGCCGTCCAGCGCGCCCTCCATGCTGGCCACCAGGCGGCCGCGCGGCAGCGCCGGCGTGGTGATGGTGCTGGTCAGCTTCAGCGGCTGCATCAGCAGCTGGTTCATGCCGGCCAGCGACAGCGGCGCGTTCAGCTTGACGTTGACCTTGCTGGAGCCGGCCAGCCAGTTGAACTCGCCGTCCAGCTTGTCGGCGTAGAGGCCGCTCTCGCTCAGTTTCAGGTTGTCCAGCGCCGCCTGCAGCTGGTATTGGCTGCGGGCGTAGCTGAGCTTGGCGCTGAGCGTGCCGGACGGCATGGTCAGCTCGCGCAGGCTGGCGTTGATCTGCGGCAGGGTCAGCTTGACTTCGCTGCTGGGGCGCTCGCTGGTGAAGCTGACGGTGACGTCGCTGCCGGTGGCCTGCAGCGACGCGAAGTTGAGCTTGTACTGGCCGGCGACGGTCAACTTGGTTTCGCCGAGGCCCGGGATGGTGCTGATCGCCACCGCCTCCAGCTCGGGCAGGCTGACCTGGTCGTCCTGTATCGCCAGCGGGGTGGTCAGCGCCAGCCGCACCGGACGCTTGTCGTCGTCCAGGATGGCGCCGAAACTGACGTCGGCGGTGCCGCGCAGATTGTCGGCGTCCAGGCTGATGTTGGCCAGGCGCTTGTCGGTGTGGGTGAGCTGGTCGGACAGCAGCAGCGTGCCTTCGCGCATGGTCAACCGGTCCAGCTTGAGGACGTAGCTGTCCTGGCGGCGGCGCTGGAACAGGTCGGCGATGTTCAGCTGGCCGTCCAGGCCGCGGCTGACGCCGGCGCTGGGGCCGTACAGGTCCAGCGCCTTGACTTCGCGGTTGCCCAGCAACAGCGGCAGCCAGGCCAGAGACACGCGCAGCATTTCCACGCGGGCGAAGGCGTCGGGCTTGCCGGGCTCGCTGACGCTGAGCTTTTCTATTTCAATGCCGGGGGACGGGAAAACCTGGGGCGTGATGCGGCCGTCGATGCGGACGCTGCGCCCGGTGTCTTGCAGGGCGTGGGTCAGGCTGCTGCGCACGGCAGCTTCGTCGAATTGCCAGTAGATCAACGCGCGGATCAATACCAACAGCAGGACCACGGCCAGGGTGCCGTAGGTCGCGATTCTTAGCCACAGCCGGCCGGAGTTCAATTTCATCGGGATCGCTCGGAGAGGCCATGCATGGAGTTGTCTGGGAGATGCGGGAAGCTTGTGGAGCGGGTGAAGGGAATCGAACCCTCGTCGTAAGCTTGGGAAGCTTCTGCTCTACCATTGAGCTACACCCGCGCGCTTCTAGAGCCCACGAATTTAGCGGGTTTCGCCTGGGTTGGCAAGATTTTGCGGCGCAGCAAAATCACCACTCGGCTTCTGTTTCGCCAAGGCGGCACGCATTGTTTTGCTAAGTGATTGATGCGAAAGGATTCATTTCGGATGGGGGATTCCGCGCGGCGCGCGAGGCCAAACGGCTGGGGGCGCGCCCGCGTTGTCAGCGGCCCGGCCGGTACCACAGCCTGGCGTCGTCCCGCGGCGTGTCTTTCGGCAGCATCGGATTTTCCAGCCGGATCAGCGTCCGGTTGTCCAGCTCGGCGCGCCGTATCGCCGCGCCGTAATGCTGTTGGAAAAACCTGTCGTAGGAGCCGTCCTTTAGCATCAGGCGCAAGCCTTCCTCTATCCGTTTGGCCAGCTCGGCGCCGTGTTCGCGGTTGAAGAAAAAGTAATAGGGCCAGGGGTAGTAGAGCAGCAGCGTCTTATCCACGGCCAGGCCCGGATAGAGGGGCGCGCGGCTGTCGAATTCGGGGAAGATCTCGCCGATGCCGCGCGGAAACAGGTCGAAGCGTTTTTTGTCCAGCATGGAGAACAGTTGCTCGTAGCCGGCTTCGGTCACCTTGATGCCGTTGTAGCGATAGAGCTGGACGTCTCCCCAGCCCAGCCCCTGGCCCACGCGCAGGCGGCGCAGGCCGGCCAGGTCGCGCACGCCGGCGACGGCCGCCTGGCGGTCGGCCGGGATCAGCGCGATCCGGTAGCCGAGCAGGCCCTTGTCCAGCGGGATGCGCACGGCAAGCATTTGCCGTTCGCGCTCTTCGGTGGTGGAGCTCCAGATCACGTCGAGATTGCCCTGTTGCAACTCCTGCAGATAGCGGGCTTCGTTCATCAGCCTGGCGGAGGGGCGCAGCGTGGCGGGGCCGTACTTGGCGTTGGTGTGCTCGACGGCTTCGAGCAGCAGGTCGAGATAAGGCTGGAAACGGGTTTCCGATCCCTGGGGAAAGGCCGGGTAATGGATGATGACGGGCTCCGCCGCCATCGCCGCCGCGGTCCAGGCGGACCAGAGCATGGCGGCCAGCCAGCGGCGGGCCGGGGTGATGGCGCGCGGCTGGGGTTGCGTTGTATCCGGCGGCGTCGGCTTCATTGCTGGGAGACCATGTGGGGCGGTTGCATCCTGTCCGAGTCGGCGCGGGTTTCAGCTTGGCGGCGGCTGCTGGAAATACTCCATCTGCCGGCGCAGGCTGTCGGCGCGCTGGGCGGTTTCATGCGCAGCCGCCGACAGCTCTTCGCTGGTGGCGGCGTTGTCCTGCGACAGATGGCTCAGGCCTTGCATCATCGAGGTGATGTTGCCGACCTGGCGGGCCTGGGCTGACGCGTCCCGGGAGATGCCTTCCACCAGCTCCCGGGTTTCGCGGCTGGAGGCGACGATGGCGCTCAGGCTGGCGCCGGCGCTTTCCGCCAGCTGCACGCTGTGCGCGGCCACCTGGCTGATTTCCTTGGCGGCGCTCTGGCTGCGTATCGCCAGCTTGCGCACTTCGTCGGCAACCACGGCGAAGCCTTTTCCCACTTCCCCGGCGCGCGCGGCCTCGATGGCGGCGTTCAGCGCCAGCAGATTGGTCTGGTAGGCGATGTCGTCGATGATTTCGGTGCGCAGGGCGATGCGGTGCATCGCCTGTATCGCTTTGTCGACTACGCGGTTGCCGGCATCGGCCTGGTTGGCGGCCTCATTGGCGATATCGCCGGTGTGGCTCGCCTGATCGGCCATGTGGAACATCTGGCGGCTGACTTCGTTTACCGTCACGCAGGTTTGCTCGATGCTGGCCGAGGTGTCGCAGGCGCTGGCGGACAGGCTCTGGGAGGCGTTGTTCAGCTGCAGCGAAGCGTTGGCCACCGCGTCGGCGTCGGACTGAACCTGCAGAATCACGGTCGACAGTTTTTCGCCCATCTTGCGGATATGGGCGGCGAGGCTGCGCGTATCGCGTTTGGCCAGCGGCAGGGTGAAGGCCAGCCTGCCGTCGGCCAGCTCGCGCATGCCCTGCGCGACGTCGTCGGGCTCCGCGCCCAGCGTGCGGATGACGTCGCGGGCCAGCAGGATGGATGCGCCTATCGGCAGCAGCAAGGCCAGCAAGCCGGCCAGCGCCAGCCAGCCTTGGCGCCGGGCCTGCTCGGCCTGCTCGGCCGCGCGCTGGCGAATATCGCCCAGCAATTGCCGTTGCAAGCCATACAAGGCGTCGAGCCGCGCGCTGGCCGCCTTGAACCAGACGGCTGGAGAGAGCCGCGGCTCCAGCGCGCCGGGCTCGCGTTCCAGCAGCGCCTCGCGCATGGCTTCGAAGCCGCGCGTGGACTGCAATGCCTGGGCCAGGGCGGAGGGATTGCCGCCATGCTGCAGATACAGCTGTTCGCACAGGGCTTCCTGCGACACTACCCCGCTGACCCGGCGGAGGTCGGCCACCGTCATGCGGCCCGACGACAGCACGCCGTTGACCAGGCCGCGGGTCCGGGCGGTGTACTCGCTTTGGCACTGCAGCGCCGACCATTGCTGCACGCTGGCCCGGATGTCCTCGCTTTGCGCGTCGAACAGCGCCACCACGCCCGACAGCTGCTCTATCATCGTCGAATACGCGGCGAACATTTCCAGCGGGGCGATGCGGCGGATATTGACGCTCGCGCGCAGGCGGTCCAGATGGTCCGCGGCGGGCACGCTATTGTCGATGAAGTCGCGCAGCCGGGGCTTCAGTCCATCGCCGGGCTGTCGGCGCAGCTGGTCCAGCAGCGCCGAGGCTTCCGCGCGCCGCTGGCGCAGCGCGTCCGGCATGGGCGCCGAGGTGTTCAGATAACCGTTGCTGAGGCCGCGCTCGCTTTGCAGCGCATGGATCAAGCCCCCAATCAGCACCACGTTGTCCGCCAGCGTCACATCCTGTTGCAGCTGGCTGGCCGTATGGCGCCGGTCAACGGTATAGGCGGCGCCGCCCGCCAGCAGCAGCATGGCCAGAGGCGCGGTGAGCAGCACCAGTCGATGGACTAATTTCAAACGATAGAGCATGGCTGAATCATTCCGCGAGATGCTTGAAGCGGTCCACCAGCCGGACCAGTTCCCCGGCGGATGCATTCAGCCGGTCTGACAGCTTCGCCACCTCCTGCACCAGCGAGGCGTTGTCTTCGGCCAGTGAAGCGATCACGCTGATATTGGTGGCGACTTCGTTGCTGGCCGAGGTCTGTTCGGCCATCGCGGTGGCGGTGTCCTGGCTCTTGTCGGCGGCGTGGCCGGCTTCGGCGTGTATCTGCTCCAGATCGTCGACGGTGCGGCTGACCAGCTGCAGGCCGGATTCCATCCTGTCCTGCGCCTCCTGCATATGATGGGCGGCGGTTTGCGTCTCGCCGCGGATGTCTTCGATCAGCGCGGTGATGTCCAGGGTTTCCTTGCCGGTGCGCTCGGCAAGCTTGCGCACCTCGTCGGCCACCACCGCGAAGCCGCGGCCCATCTCCCCGGCCCGCGCCGCCTCGATGGCGGCGTTCAGCGCCAGCAGATTGGTCTGGTCGGCGATCTCGCGGATGGCGGTGATGATGGAGCGGATGTCTTCGGACTTCCGCTGCAGCGACCCGATGCGGTTGCCGGCGTCGCCGAGCACCGACGAAGTCTGGTGCATGGCCGAAGTGGTGTCGCCCATGCGTTCGCGCCCATCGTGGACGCTGCGCTGCATCTGCTGGGCCAGGGTCAGCGATTGCCGGGTGTTGCTGGTGACCGATTCTATGCCGGCGGACATCTGCTCGACGGCGGCGGCGATTTCGGTCGCCGACTGGCTTTGCGTTTCCGAGGCCTTGGCCGCCCGCTCCGCGATGTCCAGCATGCTGTTGGCGGCATCCACCAGGGTATGGGCGTTGCGGTTGACCTCGTTCAGCGTGTGCGCGAAAGCGTCCACCAGATGGTCGAAGGCCTGGCCCATGCGGGCGATTTCGTCATGGCCGCGGATCGTCGCCCGCGGGCGCAGATCGAAATCCCGGCTCATCGAGGTCATCAGCACTTCCAGCCGCTGCACCGGCAGGTGGATGCCGCGGTAGATGGCGAAACCCAGGCTCCCCAGCAGCAGGATGACCAGCGCGGAGCCGCCCAGCGTCAGCGTCAGGTCCGAGCGCGCCTGCGCCACCTTGACCGCCACCATCTGCGCCATCTGCCGCAGCAGCTGGTCTTGTCCGCCCTTCAGCGCGTCGATGCGCTTGGTGGTGGCCTGGAACCACGCGGCCGGCGCCACGCCCACCGGCTGGCCCAGGAGCTGGCTCATCACTTTGGCGCGCAGCGCCTGCACGGCGCGGGTTTCGTCGCCGCCGTCCAGCGCCTCCTTCTGGCTGCGGAGGGCATCGTCTGCGATCAGTTTGAACTGGCTGGCGCAGGCGTCCTGCTTGGCGATCAGGCTGGCCGCCTGCGCGTGGCTTTGCTGGTTGAGCACGCCGGTCTGCAGCAGGCCGTTGACATAGCCGCGCTCCCGTCCCGCGAACTCCTTCTCGCATTGCAGATTGAGCAAGGCCATGGTGCTACGCAGCAGGTCGCCGTCGCTGTTGGCTTGTGCCAGCCGGGCGATCAGTCCGATCAAGCCGTCGATGTCCTTGGAATAGGCGGCGAAGGCATCCGGGGCGGCGATGCCGCGCTTTTCGATGTCCGAGCGCAGTTGAGCCAGGCCTTGCAGCTGGCTGTTCAGCGCGCCCAGCGTCTCTTTCAGCCGGCTGTCGCCCAGCTCGCCGCTGGCGGAGGCGAAGCTGGCCAGCGACTTGTCGCCGTTGGCGCGAGCCGCCTGCAGCGGCGCAGGCGGCGCGGCGGCTTGCCCGTTCAGAAAGCCGTTGCTGAGGCCGCGTTCGGTCTGGAGGTCGTGTATCAGTTGGCTGGAGTCGCCGGCGATGGCGATCAGCCGGTTCGAGCGTTGCAGCTCGTTCAGGGTTTGCAGGCGGTTCAGCGACAGGATGCCGGCGAGGCCTATCAGGGCCAGGGAAAAAGGCAACAGCAACAACAACAGCTTGCTGGCGATCGATAGCCTGGACAGCATGCGTTTCTCCCTTTTGGGGATGATGGAGTCTGGGTGCCTGGAGTGTGGGCATCGGATTTCACTATAGGCAAAGTTGCCGTTGCGGCTTTTGGTAGATGGAAATCCGCTCGAGTCATTTGCCGCCGGTCCGCGCTCAGCTTGGCGGGGTTGTTTCAGCGCAGGCAGGCTGGCGCATGGCAAGCGGCTGATTTGTAAATTCTTGATGACATAAAGTTGCCTTGGGAATATGCTGAAAGGTTGTTTGCTGTTTTTTGGCATGGTGAGCGTCCTGGGGAGGGCGTTCGCGCGAAGTCGAATATGGGAAGAGGCGCTTGCCTGTTTCCGGGGAACATGAAGAGGGTGGGCCGGGCGGGGTATATGGGGTCTCGGGAAGCATTGCGAATGTTGCGGACCGGGCGGCGCATGTATTCTGTTTAGGTGGTGGGCAAATGCACAAGATATTGCAAGTACTGTTGTGGCTGCCGTTGGCGGCTTGTCTGGGCATGCCGGCGTTCGCCGCGGAGGCGGTGAGGCCGTATCAGGGCCCGCTCAAGTGCGCGGCGTCGGAAATGGCTGACATGTGGCTGGACCAGCGCCTGGGCTGCCTGAAGTCCGGCAGCCGGTTCATCGTCAACGCCGCGGGGGCCGAGGGCGCGGTGCAGGACATGGCCTACGTGGTCAACGAAGCCATCTATGACAAAGATTTTTACCTGATCAACAACCGCAAGGTTCGCTATTTCCAGTCTTTCTTGTGCGTGCGCAACCATCCTCAGGGCGTGCGCTCGCTGTTTCTGTCAGGCGATCTGGCCAATGCGCTGGAGCTGAACAACCTGGGCCGCAAGCCCGCCGGCATCGGGCCGACTTCGGTGAACATCTCGGGTGGCGACAGAGCGGGCGGCGTCGCGACCACCTGCGATCCGGCCAGGCATCCGCTGATCGTCGACTACAGCAGCGGCAAGGTGGAGTCGGTCAATCCGCTGGCCCTGCAGACGCTGCAGGTGTACGAGCTGCCGTACAACTGAGCCGGCCGTCTTTCGCGCGGCCTAGGCTTCTCCAGGGCGCAGCCAGACCGATTTGAAGTCGAACCAGCCCATGCTGTTGAGGCGGAAGTCTTCTATCTGGCCCGGCCCCTTCAAGCGCAGCCAATTGTGGAACAGCGGCAGCATCCAGTGCCGCCTCACTATCTGGGCGGCCAGGCTGTGCGCCTGCTCCTCGCCGCGGCGCCAGCCGCGCAGCCATTGTTCCAACGGCAGCGCCGGCGCCAGGCAATGGCGCAGCAGCGGCGTGCCCAGCAGCCAGGCCGGCACAGCGTAGTCTGTGTCGCAGCTGAAATTGACCGTGCCCAGCCATAGATCGGCTTCTTCCCGGCCGAACTCCCAATCCTGATAACTGCAAGTCCGACACTGGACGGCGATGCCGTGCGGTGCCAGGCATTCGGCGATGGCGGCGGCGATCTGCCGGTATTCGGGGTGTTGCTCGTAATAGGCCAGCCGCAGCGCCGGGAGGCGCGGCGCCGGCGAAGGCGATTCGGGCCGGCTGTGGTGCCAGCGCGGCAACAGGCCGGCCGCGGCCACCCAGAACTGACGGGCGGCGGGCGGGGTTTGCTGCATGATGGCCAGCGGCGTCAGCGCCTGGGCCAGCCATCGTCGGACGGCGTCGTCCCGCATCAGGGGCGAGCGGCCGTCGCACAGCAGGAAATAGACGCCGGTTTCCAGCGACATTTCGGTTTGCTCCTGCGCCGGCCGCGGATTGATTTCCACGGTCAGATCGCAGATGCCCTGCACGTCCAGCTCCAGCTGGTCCCCCAGCTTGGGCACCATCCAGATGTCCACCTGGTCCAGCAGCGCGCGGTGGCCGAAGTAGTCGTCGAAGGCTTGCAGCGACAGCCGGTGCGCATCGTTGATCGCCACCCGGTAGGGACCGGTGCCGACGGGGCGGGAGGCGAAGCCGGGGCGGGCGCCGTGGTCGGCCGGCAGCGCCAGCGCGGCGGGGTCGGCCAAGAGCCGGGGCAGCCTGGGATCGGGCTCGGAAAGCTGGATGGCGATGCTGCGCGGTGATAGCCGGCGCATGCCCGCGAGGTGGGAAAACAGCGGTTGCGTGCGCAAGCGCTCCAGGGTGGCGGCAATGTCGTCCAGGCTCAGTTCGCGGCCATCGTGCCAGCGCACCCGCGGCCGCAGGTGGAAATGCCACTCCCGCTCCGAATGCTGTTCCCAGTGATGGGCGAGATCGCCTTCCACTTCCCCTTTTTCCTCGTTTAGCCGGGTCAGTCCGTTGAAGATCTGCGACACCAGATGGCGTTCGGAACGCCTGAGCGGCGTGCCGGGCATCAGATTGGGCATCGGCCGGTAGTAGGGCACCCCCAGCACCTGGCGGTCCTGGCTCCAGCGGTGGCCCAGGCGGGACAGCAGCAGCGGCGCCAGCTGCCTGGGATCGTCGTCCAGCAGCGCCACCGCCTGCTCCACCTTGCCCTGTTCCAGCAGCGCTTCGGCTTGCCGCCGCTGCAGTTCTCCCACGCCGCGCAGGAAGCGCAGGCCGGAGCGGCTGCCGCGCCCGGCGCGGGCATTCCATTCCAGCCAGCCCAGATGCTGCATCTGGATCAGCAGGCTGCGCATGTGGCGGCGGGTGCAACACAGCAGGTCGGCCAGCTGCTGCAGCGAGGCTTCGCCATCCTGGCCGGCGAAGCCCTGGCGCAGGCGGCTGTATTGTTGCAACAGGCGGTTATGGCTCATAAAGAGGAAATTTGTAGGAAAAAGTCAGCAATTTTTTGTTCATGTTATCAGCGCGACAATGAGGCATCCAGCATGAGGAGTGGAATATGGAGAGCAAATCTTTGTCGCGTTTTCTACAGGACTATCTGAACGGACAGCGCCCGTTGTTCGGCATTGATCCTCAAGAGGCGCTGAGCCGACTGAACGAGGTGATGCAATGGGGCGACGAAAAAAAAGACGGCCGGGATGAGCCGGCCGCAAGCGGAGGAACAAGGGATTGATCCGGGCCCGCGGCTGGCGCGGGCCGGGAGCGCTCAGCGCAGATAAGGCAGGTAGGGCGCTTCGTCGCGGATGGCGTAGGTTTTGCCGTTCAGGCCCACCGTGTAGTGGCTGGGGCCGGAGATCGGCAGGTAATACACCACGTCCAGCGTCACGCTTTGTCCGGCGCCCAGGCTTTGCCAGCTGGGCAGCTTCACCGACACGCGGTTGAAGTCGCCCTTCAGGCCGCCGACATTGCTGCCGCTGTGGCCGGCGCTGATCACCTTGAGCCCGAAGCCGGACTGGTCGGCGATATTGGCCGGCGCCGAGGTCGGCACGTCGAACTGGAACTCGGTGCCGCCGGGCAGCGTGGTCTGCGAGCGGTTGACGATGGTCAGCTTGGGATTGATCGGGTAGTTCTGATCGCCCAGCTTGAAGCCGCCCAGGCTGAAGCCCACGTCTATCGCCGCGGTCGGGGCCGGCGCGGCGTCGGCGCGGCGGGCGCTGACCTTGGGCGGCTGGCTGAAGGTGTTGTACAGCAGCGAGGTCAGCGTGGTGCCGATGAAGTACTCGCCCTGGCCGTTGTTGCGCTGGGCTTTCCAGTCATAGTCGCCGGCCAGCTCCCAGAACATCACGCCGCCGACGTTGTTGGCGTCGATCCAGGCGGCCTTCTGCGCGATCGACTGCTCGTCCTCGGTGGACAGGAACACCTTCTTGCCGGCGTTCCATAGCCATGGCGCGGCCAGCGCGCTGTTGTAGCTGCGCTGGTAGCTGCCGGTGAGCTGGTTGATCGGCAGCGTCGGGTCGATGCCGTAGGAGGCGAGGTAGCTGCCGGCCAGGCCTTTCTCCAGGTTCTTGGCGTGCCACATCGGGTTGGAGCCGCCCGGGATCTCCTTGCCGCTGTCGTCCAGGTCGTGCCAGATGTTGTCGATGCCCACCGCGCCGTCGCCGCATTCGGTCAGGCCGGTCGGGCAGTTGCTGCCCACCGAGCTGCCCCACAGGCCGTTGCTGCCGCCGCTGACGTTTTTCCAGCCGCGGGTGTAGTAGGGCACGCCCATATTGACGCGCGAGGCGGGCAGGCCGCCGCGGTAGTAGTGGTAGGCCCAGTCGGTGTTCAGGTAGCCGATATTGCCGTACTGCGGCGTGCTGTACACGTTCCAGAACGCCAGTTCGGCATCCTTGCCGTCGTCGTACAGCGCGGCGTTGGGACCGACGAAGCGGTTCCACGCGCCGTGCAGGTCATACGACATCACGTTGACGAAATCCAGATACTTCAGGCCCTGGAAGGTCTCCATGCCGCGCAGCAGATAGCCGGAAGCCGGCACCGCGGCGGTGATCTGGTAGTAACGGCCGTCCTGGGCGGCGGCCCGGTCCAGGCGGTCGCGCAGCGTCTGCAGCAGCGCCACGTAGCCCTTGGTCAGCGAGCCCAGGCGGGCGTTGGAGAAGCTCCAGTCCAGCGGGTTGCCGGCGTTGTTCATCGAGGTCGGGTATTCGAAATCGATGTCGACGCCGTCGAAGCCGTACTTGCGCAGGAAGGCGACGGCGGAGTCGGAGAAGGCGTTGATGCCGGCCTGGTTGACGGTGCCGTCGGCGTTGACGGTCATGCTATAGAAGCCGCCGCTGGCGACGCGCTTGCCGCTGGCGTCGAAATAGCCGCCGGTTTCGGCCCAGCCGCCCACCGAGATCAGCGTCTTCACGCCCGGGTATTTGCGCTTGTATTGGGTCAGCAGATTGAAGTGGCCCTTGTACGGCAGGCTGGCGTCCATCTCGGCGCCGGCCACGCCCGGCCAGGTCATGTCGGTGGCCGGGTTGCCTGGCGCGGCGTCATTGACCGACAGCTTATTGTCGCCGTCGACATGGGCGAAGGCGTAGTTGATATGGGTGAGCTTGTTCCAGGGGATGTCGCTGGCCAGGTAGGAGGGGCTGCCGTCCTTGCCGGTGCGCCAGCTGGTGAAGTAGCCGATGATGCGGCGGCGGCTGCCGTTGGCCAGCTGTTCCGAGCCGCCCTGCTTGTAAACCGCGCAGTAGGGCACGTCCACGCCCTGGGTCTGCGCCAGCGCCTCGGGCCGGCACAGCGCGTTGCCGGTGGGCGCGGGCACCTGCACCAGCGGCGGATCGACGGGCGGCGGATTGCCGCCGCCGCACTGGCCGATCAGCTGCCAGGGGCTGGCGTCGCCGGCGGAGGGCGTATTGCCCTGGGTCCACCACTTGGCCTGCCAGGTCTGGTTCTGGTAGCTGACGCGCTGGCCGCCGGTATAGACGGTTGCGGCGTTCCAGGCTGGATCGGCGCAGCTGCTGTCGGCGGTCTTGAGCAGATAGGAGGCGGAATGCGTCGCCGGGAACGGGGCGCCGGATGGCACGGTGCCGGCCACCAGCGCGGCGCCGCCTATGGCGCCGGCCGCCAGGCCGCTTTTCACAAGCATCAGGGTCTTGCTCACTCGGTATCTCCCTATTTTGATTGGGTGCGAAACAAGCGTTGTGAGTTGTATTGAAGTGGTATTGCAAATTGGAATGTAGCGACTAGGATAAAAAATGACCCTGTACTTTTTCACAGGTCGATCTTGTAATTAATAACTTTCAGATTGAATTGGCTTTATTAATCAATCTCGGTTATTAGAGAAAAAGCACTAAATGACATTGTCTTTGATTGGGATGGGTAAAGGCTTGTGGGGCGAGATTATGCAAGCCTCGAGGCGCTGGCTGGGGATGGGGAGAGAGGGAGGCCGGGCGCGTTGGCGCCGGCCTTGGTTTCAAGCACGGCTGGTCATCAGGTCAGTGTGTCTGTCCTGAATGTGTTGCATACCAGATACATACCAGATGTCAGGGATGGGGCGATGGCGCGCGATGATGAGGCGCGGGCAGCAGGCCCTGGCTGAGCAGGTGCCAGGCCAGCCATAGCAGCACCAGCGCGCCTAGCGCCGCGGCGAGACCGACCAGCAGTTTGAGCGCGGGGCTGAGGCGGGAGTCGTTCCGTTCGCCGTTTTGTCGTGGCTCGGCCGGGACAGGCATCGAGGGCGAAAGCGTTTCCGCCGCGATGGCGGTCGCGTCGGGTGTAGAGTCAGGATGGGCTGCCGGCGTCTCGGCGGGCATCTGGGCCGAGATGGTTGCAGGGAGGCCGGCATGGGTTCCTGCATCGCCCAGGCTGGCCAGCTTGCGCGCGAGAGGGGCGAACAGCGGCAGGGGAGGCGGCGAGGCGGGCAGCTTGGCCCGCTGTTCGCGGATGATGTGGCTTTGCAGCAGCACGAAGCCCGCGCCCATAAGCGGTGCCGCCACCAGCAGGGCCGGGGCCTGGCCGGCCACCCAGTCGCCCCACAGCGCGTCGCTGGCGGCCAGGCTGCCGGCCAGCCAGCCCAGCACGGCGGCGCCGGCCGGGATCAGCAGCGGGTAGTCGTCCATCAGCTTGGAGAGCAGCAGGCTGCCGTACATCAGCAAGGGCACGCTGAGCGCCAGGCCCAGCAGCAGGAACATCACGCTGCCCTGGGCGGCGGCGGCCAGCGCCACCACATTGTCCAGGCTCAGCGCCAGATCGGCGCCCACCACCAGCATCACCGCGTTCCACAGTTGCTGGCTGCGGCCGGCCCGCTCCGCCAGCGCGTCGCCGCCGCTGTCTTCGCCGCCGCCCAGCAGCAGCTGGATGGCGATGGCCAGCAGGAGGACGGCGCCGATCAGCTTCAGCATCGGCACCCGCAGCAGCGCGCCGGCGGCGGCGGCCAGCAGCAGGCGCAGGACGATGGCGAAGCCGGTGCCCCACAGCACGGCGCGGCGGCGCAGCGCCTCGGGCAGCGAGCGGCAGGCCAGCGCGATCACCAGCGCGTTGTCGCCGCTGAGGATCAGGTCCAGGAAAGAAACCTGGAAGGTCAGGCTCAGCGAGCGGGCGAGGCTGTCGGGTTCCATACCGTATTCCTTGATGGGCGGGCGTCAGCCCAGGCTGCCGACGATGCCGGCGTAGAGGCTGAAGCCGGCGAGCAGCAGCAACAGCGGCGCCAGCGCCATCCGGTAGCGGCGGCTGGGCGCCAGCGGCGCCGGCAGCTCGCGGCAGGCCAGCCAGTAAAGCCCGGCCAGCATGACAGGCAGCAGCAGCGCGTTGGCCACCGAGGTGACGATGGACAGCTTGACCAGGTTGACGCCGGAGGCCACCAGCGCGCCGGCGCCGGCCAGCATCGCGGCGAAGCCGCCGTAGAACCAGGGCGCGTCCTGCGGATGTTTTTCCAGCGAGTCGCGGCGTCCGGCCAGCTCGCCTAGCGTCCAGGCGCTGGTCAGGCAAACCACGATGGCGGCGACCAGCGCGCCGCCGCCCAGCGCCAGCGCGAACAGCAGGCGGCCGCCGGTCGGGCCGAGCAGGCGGGTGAAACCGCCGGCGATTTCCGGGATGCTGTCCAGGCTCTGGCCGCCCGCGCCGTCGCCGAAGGTCGCGGCGGCGGCGATCAAAATGCCGGCGGTGATGATCTGGCACAGCGCGGCGCCCAGCAGCGTGTCCATCCGCGCCGGCTTCAGATCGTCGAGCGTCAGCCCCTTGTCCAGCAGCGCCGATTGCTGGTAGCTGAGCGTCCACGGCATCACGCAGGTGCCGATGTTGGCGGCGGCCAGCAGCAGGAAGTCATGGTTGCCCAGCGGCAGGCTGGATAACTGCGCCGCGATCTGGCCGGGGTCGGGGCGGGCCAGCCAGGCTTCGGCCAGGAAGGCCAGCTCGAACACGCCCAGGCAGATGGCGATGCGCTCCACCGAGCGGTAGCTGCCGCTGCACACCATGGCCAGGATCAGCGCGCACAGCAGGGTTATGGTCTGCCAGGCCGGGATGCCCAACAGCTGGCCGATGCCGGCGAGACCCGCCAGCTGCGTGGCCAGCGCGCCCAGGCAGCTCAGCAGCAGCACGGCGGCGGAGGCCAGCTCGGCGCGGCGGCCCCAGCGGCGGCGGACCAGCTCGCCGTAGCTTTTGCCGGTGCCCAGCGCCAGCCGTATCGTCAGCTCCTGCGCCAGATACAGGAAGGGGATCAACACGAACAGCAGCGGCAGCATGCGGTAGCCCCAGTGCGCGCCGCTCTGGGCGGCGGCGATCACGCTGCCGGTTTCGGTGTCGGCCAGCATTACCACCAGGCCGGGGCCGAGCGCGGCCAGCAGATGGCGCAGCCGGCGCAGCGTGGAGGGGGGCAGCGGCATGTCGGCCCCATTCATGGCTTGCCGCCCGCGGGGCCGGTTTTCAGATCATGCAGCAAGGCGGAGTCGGGCGACAGCACCAGCGTCGGGGCGGAGTCGGCCAGCGATTGGCGGTAGGTCTGCAGCGAGCGGTAGAACTTGTAGAACTTCGGGTCCTTGCTGAAAGCCTGGGCCAGGGTGCGGCCGGCGTCGGCGTCGGCCTCGCCATGGATGATGGCGCTCTGCCGCTGCGCTTCGGACAGGATCACGGTGCGGTCGCGCTCGGCCTTGGCCTGGATCTGCTGCGCCCATTCCGCCCCCTGGGCGCGCAATTCCTTGGCCTCTTGCTGGCGGGCCGATTTCATCCGGTCGTAGATGGCCTGGCTGGTCTCCAGCGGCAGGTCGGCGCGGTGCAGCTGCACCTCGGTCACTTCCAGGCCCAGCGGGCGGGCGCGCTCCGCCACCTCCTGTTGGATGCGGGCGACGATGGCCTTGCGTCCCGGCGACAGCAGATCGGTCAGCGGCGCCTTGCCCAGCTCGCGCCGCAGCGAGGTGCTGACCAGCTGGGTGAGCTGGGCGCGGGCTTGCTCCTCGGTGCGCAGCGCCTGGTAGAAGCGCAGCGTGTCGGCAATGCGGTAGCGGGTATAGGTTTCCACCTCCAGCCGCTTCTCGTCGCCCAGGATCACCTGCTCCGGCGGCGGCGCCAGCATCTGCAGCCGGGTGTCGTAGTACTGCACGCTGTCCACCAGTGGCAGCTTGAATTTCAGCCCCGGCTCGCCGTCCACGTTGACCGGCGCGCCCAGGCGCACCACCAGCGCCTTCTGTCCTTCGTTCAGCGTGTATTGCGCCGACAGCGCCAGCCAGACGACAGCCAGGCCCGCCGCCCAGCCGATTCCTCGCCATTGCTTGTCCATCAGCGGTTCTCCTTGCCGGCCTTGGGCTTGTCCTGCAATTGCAACAGCGGCAGCACGCCGGTGCCGCTCTTGCCTGAGCCGTCTATCACCACCTTGCTGGCCTTCTTCAGCATGTCGTCCATGCTTTCCAGGTACAGCCGCCACGCGGTGACGTCCTTGGCTTGGGCGTAGGTCTGGTACACCGAGTCGAAGCGCTTGGCCTCGCCCTGGGCCAGGTTGACCACCTGGCTGCGGTAGGCTTCGGCCTCCTGGCGGATGCGCTCGGCCTCGCCGCGGGCCTTGGGCAGGATGTCGTTGCTATAGGCCTGGGCTTCGTTGCGCGCGCGCTCCTGGTCGGCGCGTGCGCGCTGCACATCGTTGAAGGCGTCGATCACGGCCGCCGGCGGGTCCACCCGCTGCAGCTGCACCTGGGTGATCAGGATGCCGGCCTGCTGGGCGTCCAGCCGCTGCTGAATCAGCTCGCGGGCCTCTTCGGCCACTTGCTGGCGGCGGTTGGACATCGCCGCCTGGATCGGCGTGCGGGAGATCACTTCGCGCAGCGCGCCTTCCGCGGTGATGCGCAGCGCCTCTTCCGGCTTGTTGGCGCGGAACAGGAACTGGCCGGCGTCCTTGATGCGCCAGAACACCGCGCAGTCGGCCTCGACGATGTTCTCATCGCCGGTCAGCATCTGCTTCTCGCGCGGATCGGCGGCGTCGGGCGGGCCGTTTTCGTACAGATTGGCCAGCTTCAGCTGCTTGATCTGGGTGACCTTGGGCAGCTGGATGGTCTCCACCGGCCAGGGCAGATGGTAGTGCAGGCCGGCCGCGGTGGTGTCGCTCCAGCGGCCGAAGCGCTGCACCACGCCCTGTTCGTCCGGCTCCACCCGGTAGACGCCGGAGGCCAGCCAGAGGATGGCGACGATGCCGGCGAGCAGCGCCAAGCCCTTGCCGCGCATGCCTAGCAGTTCCAGCGTGTAGTCCAGCCGCTGCCGCAGCGCGGCCAGGGCGGAGGGGAGGGGAGGTGTCGGGAGACGGGTATCGGGCATGTCGGGCTTGTCCTGATTTTAACCATGCTTGCTGTCGGGTTTAACGCGGCAAATGCCGGAAGGATGACAAGGGGCGCAGATTTAGGGATACGGCAATGCCTGAGACAGATCAAATGAAACCGGGCGCGCGGGCGTTAGCATGAAGTCATGGCCGGCGGCGCCGGCCCCACCCACCGCGAAGGAGATGGCCGATGTTTCCCGAATACCGCGAACTGATCACCCGATTGAAAACCGAGGACACGCATTTCGCCCGCCTGTTCGACAAGCATAATCAGCTGGACCAGCAGATCAAGAACATGGAAGAGCGCATCCTGTCCGCGACGCATGAAGAGATCGAAACGCTGAAGAAGGAAAAACTGAAGCTGAAGGATGAGCTTTACACGTTGCTGAAGGCCCGCGCCTCCTGATTCGCAGGCGAGGCGGAGA
The DNA here is from genome assembly GCF_055181315.1 of Chromobacterium sp. Ag138. Classification (NCBI taxonomy): domain Bacteria; kingdom Pseudomonadati; phylum Pseudomonadota; class Betaproteobacteria; order Neisseriales; family Chromobacteriaceae; genus Chromobacterium; species Chromobacterium sp. Ag138. The sequence continues at coordinate 1,599,676 of NZ_JBUPWA010000001.1, read as the reverse complement.
TTCGAAAGCCGGCCATTTGCGCCGGCTTTGCGATTTCCGGCCTGCAAATCGGCAGAGTTGAGACTAATACTAATAAAACAACTCTATGCCCCGGGGAAGGTTTCCATGCATTTCGACGAGATCCAAAGCAAGCATTTCGTTACCCTCAGCCGCACGCCGCTGCCGCATACGCTGATCGAGCAGGCGCTGGTCGCGATGGGAGGCGGCGGCAACGAGGGCATGAATTTCCGCAAGCAGGCGCTGGCCGCCGCCGGCTGGAGCCATGACGGCCTGGTGCCGTTCGCCAAGCATCCGGAAAAAGCCGCCGAGGCGTTCAACCGCCTGCGGGAGGCGATGGCCGGAGCGGAGTCGGCCGACGCCTTGTTGAAGGCGCTCGGCGTCGAGTAAGCGCGGCCTGTTTTTCGCCAACGCCCCGAGCGGATGCCGCCGGGGCGTTTTCACGCGCGGCGTCAGTCGTCGCGATAACGGCGGCGGATGGCTTGCAGCCGTCCGTCGGCGCGCACCCGCTCCAGCGCGGCCTGCAGCCGGGCGGTCTGTTCCGGCGGCGTATGCGGATTCAGGGCGAACCAGTACTGCAGCTTGCCGTCCAGCAGCCAGACGGGGGAAACGTTCTTTTCCGGCAGCCGTTGCTGGCGCATCTGCCAGGCCATCGCCCAGTCCAGCATGGCCACCAGGTCCACCCGCTTCAGCAGCAGTTTTTTCAGATTGACGGCGTCGCTCTGCCCCAGGTCCAGGTTCTGGCCACCTTGCAGTCCCAGCGCGTGCAGCTGGTTGGCGGCGGCCGAGCCGGCCAGCGCGCCGTTGCGGTAGCGCACCAGGTCGCTGGCGGTGTCGACGCGGATGTCGGGGCGCTTGTCCAGGCGGTACATGTAGATGCGGCGCGAGCCGATGGGGCCCACCCACTGGAACTGGGCTTCGCGCTCCGGCGTGCGCACCACGGTGTAGAGCAGGCCGCCCGCCGTATCCCTGGCCTTGGCGTAGGCGCGCAGCCAGGGCAGCACCTCGATCGTCAGATTCAGCCCCGCCTCGCGCGCCACCAGTTGCAGCACTTCGGTGGCATAACCCTTCACGCTGCCGTTGTCCAGGTAGTTCAGCGGCGGAACGTCTTCGGTATAGGCATGGAGCTCCGCAGCCGGCGCGCAGCCGAACCAGCAGGCCGCCATCAGCGCCAGCATGCTTCTCATCACGGTCCACTCCATCCGGCTTGTCGTCGCCATTGTCTACCTCAGCATAGGCCAAGAAGATTACCATTTGGCGTGGCTGGCGCATGTCCCGACGCCGCGCCGGCGCGCCAGACTTCCGGCAGGCGCTGGATCGCGGGAGCGGGTCAGCGGCGGCGGAAGCTGATCAGCAGCACGTCGCGGCTGCCGTCGCGCGACGGGTCCAGCTGGCTGACCGGGGTGACGCCGTGCAGCACGCGCTCGTCGTTCACCAGCGCGATGTCCAGCGGATCGGTCAGCGTGAACGAGGCGAGCGGCTGTTTTTCCAGGTTGAACAGCTCGGTGGCGCCGTTCACCAGATTGTGGCGCTTGACCATCATCATCATCAGGAAGTGCACGCCGTCGCGGTGGACGCCTTCCGGCGTCGGCCAGCCGGGCTGGCGGTTCCGCGCCTCGATACGGAATTGGTGCGCTTCGATATGCCAAGGGGTATACGGCGATAATTGGCCGAAGACGGCGCAGCCCAGGCTCAGCGCGGCCTGCATGGTGGCGCCGTGCAGGATCTCGTTGCGTATCGGCTCGAAGTGGCGCGGCACGCCGCCATTGAGCGGGTTGTGCAGCTTGCTCTGGTAATGCGGGCGGTGGGCTTCGGCGCGCGCGGCGCGCGCGGACGGCTCGGCGCTGAGCGTCGCATGCAGGCGTTTGCGGTAGCGCCCGCCATCCGCCATGAACTTGTCTTGCTGCAGATGGTTCCAACTGTCCTGAAAGGCCGCCCAGTCAGCCATTGCGCCCGGGAAGCGTTGCAGTAGGGGACGGCTTTGCTCCGCCGGCAGCAGGCAGAAGTCGTGCAGCGCCAGGCGCTGGCAGATCTGTTCCAGCTGCGGCTCGGGATGGGACGGGGTGTGCGGCTGGTGGGCGGCGAGTGCCGAGCTCATGATCTCTCCAGTGGTTCTTGTGCTTGTAGTCTGAATTCTGCTGTAAGTGAATCGAAAAGAGAAATATTTTATGCAATGTGAATTTCATCTGCGGCGATGCCCGCCCAATAGTCTGGGGGGCGCATGTTGCGCGCATTCGACACGGGAGGATATTCATTGATGACGAGTTTGGTTCGCCGTTTCATTCTGGCGCGCATGGTGCTGGCGCGGCCCAGGCTGGCCTGGTCGGCGCTGTTCGGCCTGCTGGCGATCGTGGCCTTGCCGCATGTCGTGGCGATGCACGATGTCACGCGCTACATCATCGGCTGGAACGCGGGCGCCTGGCTGTACCTGGCGCTGGTCGGCTGGATGATGTTCGGGACCGGGCGCAAGCCGATAAGGCATTGGGCCAGGGTGGAGGACGAGGGGCAGTGGCTGGTGTTGCTGCTGGTGTGCCTGGCGGCGGCGGCCAGTCTGTCGGCCATCGTGATGGAACTGGCCGTGGTGAAGGACATGCATGGCTGGCCGCGCGCCGCTCATATCGCGTTGGCGGTGCTGACGCTGCTGTCCTCATGGGCGTTCACCCATGTGATGTTCGCGCTGCACTACGCGCGCGGCTTTTACGCCAGGGAGGCGCATGGCTTGCCGGGAGGGCTGGAGTTTCCCGGCACCCGGCAGCCGGATTATGAGGATTTCCTGTATTTCGCCTTCATCATCGGCACCTCGGGCCAGACTGCCGACGTCAGCTTCACCGACGGCAGCCAGCGCCGCACCGGCACCGTGCACTGCGTGCTGGCCTTTTTCTTCAACGCCACCGTGCTGGCCTTGATGATCAACATCGCCGCCGGCCTGATCTGATTCGCCGAACAATGCGAAACGCCACCGCGTGCGGTGGCGTTTTTGTATCCGGGGGCTAGGCTCAGGCGATCGGCGGCTCGGTGTCCTGGAAGGACTGGCGGGCATGCAGGCGCTGCAGCAGCGCGTCCAGATTGGGATGGGCGGCGCGCCAGTCGATTTCCGGCGCGCGGAAATCCAGGTAGCCCAGGCAGCAGCCGACGGCGATGTCGGCCAGGCTGTAGCCGTGGCTGGTGCACCATGGTTTTTCGCCCAGATCCTCCGACAGCGTGGCCAGGCCGCGCAGTATCTTGCCGCGCTGGCGCTCCACCACTTCCTCCATCTGCTTCTCCGGCGGACGGCGGCGCTCCAGCACGATGGCCACCATCGCGTCGATGATGCCGTCGGCCAGCGCTTCCCAGCGGCGGGTGCCGATCAGCTGGCGGTTGTCTTGCGGCAGCAGGCGCGATACCGGCGAGCTGTTTTCCAGGTATTCGACGATCACGCGGGAGTCGTACAAGGTGGAGCCGTCGTCCAGCTCAAGCACCGGCACCTTGCCCAGCGGGTTGTACTCGGCGACGCGGGTGTCCGCGTTCCAGGGCACGTCCTCCTCCAGCGGGCAGTCGATTTTCTTTTCAGCCAGCACGATGCGCACCTTGCGGGCATAGGGGCTGGTCAAAGAGGCGATCAGTTTCATGTTAGGAGCGATGGCGAGGGATCGGAAGATGACGCCGGCCCCGAGACGGGGCCGGCGAGCGCTGTGCTTACTTTAGCGCAAGCGGGCGGGGGCTGAAAGCCTTACTTGAGTTCAACCTTGCCGCTGACTTGCAGTTGCAGCTGGGTCTGGCCCGGCTGCAGGTCGGGCTGGCTGACGCTGGACTCGGCACCCGCCATCGCCGCCTTCATCATCATGACAGGCGGCCGGAAGCCGTGGTTTTGCTGGCCGATGTCCAGCTGCTGGATGTTGACCGTGTTCTTGCCCAGCGCGCGCGCGGCCACTTCCGCCTGATTCTTCAGATTGGAGATGGCCTCGGGAATCATGCTTTGCTCTGCCTTGCGGCGGGCCTCGTCGGAGACGCCGAACTGCACGCCTTCCAGCAGCATGGTCTGCTGCAGCTTGGAGATCAGTTCGGCGGCCTGGGCGAAATCCTTGCTCTTCAGCTGGATCTCGGAACGGCCTTGCCAGCCGGTGATCTTGCCGTTCTTGTCGTAGCTGGGCCAGGTACTGTAGCTGCCGCTGGACAGCTGCACGTCCTTGTAGCCGCGGCCGATGGCCAGGCCGTTGGCGGTGGCCTTGTTCAGCCTATCGGCCAGCACCGCGGCCTGATTGTTGCTTTGTTGCACATACAGGGTGGCGCTGATCTGGTCGTTGGCCACGTCGCGCTGGGCGCTGGCCGACAGATTGAGCTGAACGCCGTCGGCGGCGGCGGCCAACGGGGCCGCGCCGGCCAGCATGAAACACAACAGCATGGGCTTGATTCGGTTTTTTCTCATTTCGGCTCCTGGGCTGGATGTGGGGAAAGTAGACTCCGCTTCGATCGGCTTGGCAAGCGCAGGTTCCGTGCCTGCGGATGGCGCCGCCGTGGGCAAAAATGCCAAACGGCCCCGGGAGGGGCCGCTCGGATAGCCGGAGAGCCAATCAGGCGATGTACTCGTAGCCCGGCAGCGTCAGGAATTCGACGAAGTCGTCCGAGGTGGTCAAGAGGTCGAACATCCTGGCCGCGTCTTCGTATTGCCGGGTCCAGCGCGCGCCGTATTCGGCTTGCAGCTTGGCCACTTCGCGGGCCTGCAGCTCGCGGAACAGCTCAACCGTCACCTTGCGGCCGTCGTCCAGCACGCCCTTGGGCGAGCGTATCCACTGCCAGATCTGCGAACGCGAGATCTCGGCGGTGGCGGCGTCTTCCATCAGGTTGTGGATAGGCACGCAGCCGTTGCCGGAAATCCAGGCGCCCAGGTACTGGATGCCGACGTTGATGTTCATGGCCAGGCCCGCTTCGGTGATCGGCGCTTCCGGCTGGAAGTTCAGCAGGTCGGCGGCGGAAACCTGCACGTCCGGGCGCTGCTTGGCGATCTGGTTCGGCGCGTCGCCCAGCGCCGCGGTGAAGGCCGCGTCGGCGATCGGCACGAGGCCCGGGTGGGCCACCCAGCCGCCGTCGTAGCCGTCGGTGGCGTCGCGGTCCTTGTCGGCTTTGACGCCGGCCAGCGCCTTTTCATTGGCGGCGGCGTCGTTCTTGATCGGGATCAGCGCCGCCATGCCGCCGATGGCCGGCGCGTCGCGGTGGTGGCAGGTTTTCAGCAGCAAGAGCGCGTAGGCGCGCATGAAGGGCACGGTCATCGTGATCAGCGCGCGGTTGGCCAGGCAGAAGTCGCGGTTCTGCTTGAACTTCTTGATGCAGCTGAAGATGTAGTCCCAGCGGCCGGCGTTGATGCCGGCGGAGTGCTCGCGCAGCTCGTAGAGGATTTCGTCCATCTCGAAGGCCGCGAGGATGGTCTCGATCAGCACCGTGGCCTTGATCGTGCCTTGCGGGACGTTCAGCTCGTTTTGGGCGAACGCGAAGACGTCGTTCCACAGGCGCGCTTCCAGATGGCTTTCCATCTTGGGCAGGTAGTAATAGGTGGCGCTGCCGCGTTCGCGCAGGTAATGGATGTTGTGGAAGAACGACAGGCCGAAGTCGAACAGGCTGCCGGACACGATCTCGCCGTCCACCTTGACGTGTTTTTCCATCAGGTGCCAGCCGCGCGGGCGCAGCAGCAGGGTGGCGATGGTGTCGTTCAACTGGTACTGCTTGCCCTCGGGGCTCGCGTAGGAAATGGTTTTGCGGTAGGCGTCGCGGACGTTGATCTGGCCGGCGATCTGGTTGTCCCAGCTCGGACAGTTGGAGTCCTCGAAGTCGGCCATGAAGCTCTTGGCGCCGGAATTGAGCGCGTTGATCATCATCTTGCGCTCCACCGGGCCGGTGATTTCCACGCGGCGGTCCAGCAGGTCGTGCGGCAGCGGGGCGATCTTCCAGCCGCCGGCGCGCACGGCGGCGGTTTCCGGCAGGAAGTCCGGCAGCTTGCCGGCGTCCAGCTCGGCCTGGCGCGCGGCGCGGGCGGCGATGCGCTCGCGCCGGGTCGGCTCGAAGCGGCGATGCAGCCTGGCGACGAAGGCCAGCGCCTCGGGAGTGAGGATTTCGGCGTAGGCCGGAGTGATGTCGGCGAGAACTTCCACGCCCTGCGGGAGATTGACTGCCATGCGCGCGCTCCTTGATAGGGGAAATGACATGATGATGCTGCAATGCAATGTTTGACAGTCTATTCGCCATCCAAGTAAAAAGAAATGGCATGAAAAACATAACATTTTTTACTTTTAGGTAGCTAATGAGCGAGCTGAAGCAGCTGGAGACCTTTGTCGCGGTGGTGGGGCTGGGCAGCCTGTCGGCCGCGGCGCGGCAGCTGGGCGTGGTGCCGGCCATGGTGGGCCGGCGCCTGGACGCGCTGGAGGAGCGGCTGGGGGTGCGCCTGTTGGCGCGCACCACCCGCAGCGTCACGCCGACGCAGGAAGGCGAAGCGTTTTACGAGGACTGCCAGCGGATACTGGCCGATCTGACAGAGGCCGAGGCGGCGGTGGCGTCCGGCAGCGGCAGGGCGCGCGGCCATCTGCGCTTGTCCGCGCCGGCCGGCTTCGGCCGCCGCCACGTGGCGCCGCATGTCGCCGCCTTCCAGCGCCTGCATCCGGAGGTGAAGGTGACGCTGGATCTGTCCGACCGGCTGGTGGACCTGCAGCGCGACCGCGTTGACTGCGCGATCCGCATCTCCGACCTGTCCGACTCCGGCCTGGTGGCGATCCGGCTGGCGGAAAACCATCGCGTGGTGGTGGCATCGCCCGCTTATCTGGCTGCCCGCGGCGCGCCGCGGGCGCTGGAGGATCTGCAGCATCACCAGTGCCTGTCGCTGGGCGAAAGCCAGAGCCGCGGCTGGAGTTTCGTGGTGGACGGCAAGCCGGTGAACCTGAAGGTGTCGGGCGCGCTGGAATGCAACGACGGCGCGGTGCTGCACGACTGGGCGCTGCAGGGCCTGGGCCTAGCCTGGCGCTCGCTGTGGGAGGTGAAGGACGATCTGTCCGAAGGGCGGCTGGCGACAGTGCTCGACGATTTCTCGTCGCCGGACTACCCGGTGTACGCGGTGGTGCCGCAGCGCAAGCTGCTGCCGGCCAGGGTGCGGCATTTCATCGAACACCTGAAAGCCGCCTACGTCACGCCGGGCTATTGGGATTGAGGGCGGTTTGCCGCGCCGCCCGCGGCTTGCTAAGGTAGGGCCTCGCCGCGCAGGGGCCGCGCGCACAAGAAGACAAACAACGTGAACAAATACCATCAGATCTATTCCGACATCGTCGCCGACATCGACAACCGGCGTTACGCCCAGGGCGAGCGCATCCCATCCGAATCCGAGCTGATGCACAGCTACGATGCCAGCCGCGGCACTGTGCGCAAGGCGGTGGACATGCTGCAGGAGCGCGGCTACGTGCAGAAAATCCACGGCAAGGGCATGTTCGTGCTCAAGCCGGGCAATATCGAATTCCAGCTCAGCGGCATCATCAGCTTCCAGGAAATGAACGAGCGCATGGGGCGCAAGGTGGTGTCGCAAGTGGCGGAGCTGGCGGAGCAGCCCGCTGACGCGGCGCTGGCCAAGGCCACCGGCCTGGCCGAGGGCACCGGCATCGTCAAGATCAAGCGGGTGCGCAATATCGACGGCGAGAACGTGATCCTGGACATCAACCACTTCGTCGCCGGCCTGGTGCCCGGCCTGAACGCGGACATCGCCGCCGGCTCCATCTACCGCTACATCGAGCAGGATCTGGGGCTGACCATCAGCTACGCGCAGCGCATCATCGAGGCCCAGCCCTGCAGCGACGACGACCGCCGCTACCTGGACCTGAACGGCATGGACCACGTGATCGTGGTCAAGAACCTGACCCATCTTTACGATGGCCGGCTGTTCGAATACACCGAATCGCGGCATCGGCTGGACAAGTTTTATTTTACGGATATTGCGAGGCGGTAGCATTTTCCTCAGTGCGAGGGTGTGCGGAGTTTTGTGTAAGCGGACTTTGGGCAGGGGGAAAGGGGAGATGGGCCACGTTTAATTTAATCTGGCTGAATTGATTGGAATCGTGGCCTGTCGCTTTTTTGGGAGCTACTAGTTATCCTGTATCCAGCCTTTAGTTGTTTGCCACTTGTCTCCAGTGCTGCGGAATGACAAGAGATCAGGGCAATAAATCTTAAGGGTTGCTAACAAAATCTCGTTAGAAGCTTGAGCCAAGGCGCGCTGACGCAGACAGCATAAATAGTACGGCAAGGAGGCGGAGCGCAGGATCAGGGCTTTTGTTAGCGGGTCTGAACTGGTTGTAAAAGATCAGCATGTCTGTAGTGTGATTACCACTAACATTGTGGCTGCGCCAGCTCCACTACTCTTGAATGACTATAACTTTTGCATCCTTTTTTATGGCGAGAATGTTTTCTTTGCAACCGAATATTTAGAAATAACTAGTCTGCTTTAGGTTGGTTGATTTGTATGTCATGGCTTAAGTTTTTCACCAAGAGTAGAAGTTATTCTTTTAAGCTCGCCCATTAATTCTACATATTTTCCTTCAGATGACAAGGCTTCTTGTGCTTCAACCAACAGAGCTGTGGCAGTTTTCATCTGATGGCGAATGCGGCTACGATCTTTAGGATCGCACTCTTCAAAAACGGGAAATGACTCCAGCCACATAGTGCTCATGCACAGGGCATACATAACCGTTTCTAAATCTTTACCGTGTCGACGAGCCGATATTTTTGCAGGTAGTTCTTCATCCAAATAACCACCAAAAGACATGAAATGGTTATGTGTGAACTCGCAAAGGTACTCAAAGTAAAGGTCGTGGAATAATTTTGTTATCCTCGGGCTTCCATTCTTAGCCAAGTCTGTGATTGATCTGCCATAGTTGTATTCTTCTCCATTTTGCTTATTGATGGCTTTAAGATGTCTATTGGTGCCAGCTTTGGGTCTTTCGAATTGTCGAGTGCTTAGGCCAATCTTTGCAGTTACAAATGAATCTAATGAATCTGGATTGCGTAAAACATACCAGAAATGAAGATAGTTCTCATAAATAGAGCGCAGAATAATAAAGACATCTTCGCGAAAGTTTTTATCAATCAATATTGACGCAGCTTTCATTGAGCGGGCGGATTTTGCATAACAAAAGTGCAGATAATCATTAAGCACAAAGCCATCATTAAATGAATCATATGCGATAGCTTCGGCAAACGAATAATTATCAACAAGTTGCAAATGCAAATTTGCATGGGTAGCTATTTTCCTCACAATTCGAGCATGAAGCTTTGCCAAATATTTTTCTGACACGGATTCCTAATCTCTAACGTTTGAGCCAAGCTGCGCCGGAGCACAGCGTAGGGAAATCAAAAGCGTAGCCTTTGGACATCGGCTTGAGCGAAGTGTTAGGCGCATAATACTGCAAAATCTTTGACGCTAGCACCACGTACCCCGGATATTGCCATGATGTCTGCCACTCGGCGGAACCCCCGGCTTTGCCGAGATTCCGCGCCTACAGCAGATGATCTTTCGTAGGGGGATGCCCCGCTGGGGCGATCCACCGTCGATTACAAAGCAGATGAATTGAGGCAGGCCCGGCGCAGAGCCTTCTGCCCGGGCCTTCTCTTTGCCGCTGTTGCGAAATGGCGGCAGTCGGCTTGACTTTCCGCAAACTCGTACAGACGAGTGTTGACCAACTTGTATGTACGAGTTAACTTGCCCCCAGTTGTTATGCAGACAATCACCACAAACAGGCGGACTTCCGGCATCGTTGCCGGAAGGAACCGACCGCCGCAACAAGGGACAGGGAGGGACGATGAGTCACGACTATCAGGCGATCGCCGCGCAGATACTGCAAAACATCGGCGGCGCGGGCAATATCCGCCAGGCTGCGCACTGCCTCACCCGGCTGCGCATCTCTTTGCACGACGAATCCAAGGTGAATGGGGACGCGCTGCGCCAGGTGGCGCTGGTGAAGGGCCACTTCAGCAATGCCGGGGTGTTTCAGATCGTCATTGGCGCCGGCGATGTGGACCGCGTCTACGCCGAGATGGTGAAGCAGGGCGGCGTGGCCCGCGCCACCATCGCCGACGTCAAGGCCAGCGGCGACGCCAAGCAGAACCGCTTGCAGCAGCTGGTCAAGGTGTTCTCCGACGTATTCATGCCGATATTGCCGGCCATCGTCATCGCCGGCCTGCTGATGGGCGCCAACAATCTGTTGGGCGCCAAGGGCATGTTCATCGCGGACCAGAGCCTGCTGGACGCCTATCCGGGCCTGTCCGGGTTGTGGGGGCTGATCAATATGATGGCCAACACCTCCTTCGTGTTCCTGCCGGCGCTGGTGGGCTGGTCGGCGGCCAAGCGCTTCGGCGGCAGCGAGATTCTCGGCATCGTGCTGGGCCTGCTGCTGGTGCATCCCGACCTGCTCAACGCCTGGAACTACGGCAAGGCGGCTGCGGGGCTGGACGGCGCGTCGGTGCCTTATTTCGACCTGTTCGGCCTGCGTATCGAGAAGGTGGGCTACCAGGGCCAGATTCTGCCCATCCTGGCCGCCGCCTGGGTGATGTGCCGCGTCGAGCTGTGGCTGAAGCCGCGGGTGCCCAACGCGGTGCAGCTGCTGGTGGTGCCGATTGTCACCATCGCGGTCAGCGGCTTCCTGGCGCTGGCGGTGATCGGCCCCTTGGCCCGCCACCTCGGCATCGCCGTGACCGATGGTTTGGTCTACCTGTTCAACCTGGCGCCGTGGCTGGGCGCGGCGCTGTTCGGCGCGCTGTACGCGCCGCTGGTGCTGACCGGCATGCACCATATGTTCATCGCGGTGGACCTGCAACTGATTGCCAGCCAGGGCGGCACCTTCATCTGGCCGATGATCGCCTTGTCCAATATCGCCCAGGGCAGCGCCGCGCTGGCGATGTTCTGGCTGGCCAGGAACGCCAACGACAAGAACATGGCGTCCACCTCGGCGGTGTCGGCCTTCTTCGGCATCACCGAGCCGGCGATGTTCGGCGTCAATCTGCGCCACAAGCTGCCGTTTTACGCGGCGCTGGCCGGCTCCGCCTGCGCGGCGGTGCTGATCAGCTTGGGCCACGTCAAGGCGTCGGCTATCGGGGTCGGCGGTCTGCCGGCTTTCATCTCCATCATTCCGCAGTACATCCCGTTGTTCCTGGCGGGCATGCTGGTAGCGCTGATCGTGCCTTTCGGCCTGACCTGGCTGCTGGCGCGCCGCCAGTCGGCCGCGGCCGCCCAAGAGGAGGCCGCGCAGCATGCTTAAGGACATGAAACAGGCGGTGGTGTACCAGATCTACCCCAAGAGCTTCAGCAGCCATCGCAATCAGGCGACGGGAGACCTGCTGGGCGTGGCGGACCGGCTGGATTACCTGGCCTGGCTGGGGGTGGATTATGTATGGCTGACGCCGTTCTACCGCTCGCCGCAAAACGACAACGGCTACGACGTCAGTGACTACTACAGCATCGACCCAGCCTACGGCAGCATGGAGGACTTCGAGCGGCTGCTGGCCGAGGCCAAGCGGCGCGGCATCGGCGTGATGCTGGACATCGTGGTCAACCACACTTCCACCGAGCACCCCTGGTTCCGCGAGGCCTTGAAGGGCAGGGACAACCCCTACCGCGACTTTTACATCTGGCGCGACGCGCCGAACAACTGGCGCTCCAAGTTTGGCGGCAGCGCCTGGGAGAAAGACCCGGCCAGCGGTCAGTATTATCTGCATTTGTTCGACAAGACCCAGGCCGATCTGAACTGGGACAACCCGGCGGTGCGGCAGGCGGTGTTCGAGATGATGCGCTTCTGGCGCGACAAGGGCGTGGCCGGCTTCCGTCTGGACGTGATCAACCTGATCTCCAAGGATCCGGCCTTTTCCGAGGACGACAGCGACGGCCGCCATTTCTACACCGACGGCCCGCGCGTGCATGAATACCTGCAACAGATGCACCGCGAAGTGTTCGACGGCCATGATTTGCTGACCGTGGGCGAGATGTCGTCCACCTCGCTGGAGCACTGCATCGCCTATAGCCGGCCGGACCGGCGCGAGCTGAGCATGACCTTCAACTTCCACCATCTGAAGGTGGATTACCCGGATGGCGAGAAGTGGCGGCCGGGCGAGGTGGACTTCATCGCGCTCAAGCGCATCCTGTCCGACTGGCAAACCGGCATGCACGCCGGCGGCGGCTGGAACGCGCTGTTCTGGTGCAACCACGACCAGCCGCGCGCGCTGTCCCGCTTCGGCGACGACGGCCGCTGGCGGACCGAGTCCGCCAAGATGTTGGCCACCGCGCTGCACGGCCTGCAGGGCACGCCCTATATCTACCAGGGCGAAGAGATCGCCATGGCCAACCCCGGCTTCGCCGATATCGGCCAGTTGCGCGACGTGGAAAGCCTCAACGCCTATCGCCAGCTGCGGGAAGAGGGCTTGAGTGACGGCGAGGCGATGGCGGTGATCCGCCAGCGCTCGCGCGACAACGCCCGCACGCCGATGCAGTGGGACGACGGCGTCAACGCCGGCTTCAGCGCGGCCGAGCCGTGGATGGCGGTGGCACCGGATGCCGGCACTGTCAACGTCGCCGCCGCCATCGGCGACAGGCAGTCCACCTTGCGCCACTACCGCCGTTTGATCCAGCTGCGCAAGCAATACCGCGTGTTCGCCGATGGCGACTACCGTTGCCTGACGCCCGATCATCCCAGCCTGTGGGTCTACACCCGCCGCTGCGACGGTGAAATGCTGCTGGTCATCAACCACTTCGGCGCCGACACGCTCTATTACCAGCCGCCGCCGGACGCCGTGCCGGAAGGCTGGGCGCTGGAGTTGCTGCTGTCCAACTACCCGCCGCATGCCGAAGGCCAGCTGAGGCCCTGGCATTCGCTGCTGTACCGGGCCGCGCCGCCAAGCGCTTCTTAACCGCCCCCGCCCCCCGAATACCGCTTTCATGCCGGCCGCGAGGCCGGCAGGGCGGAGCTTTGCCCGCGCCTGGCGCGCGACCATCGATAAACGCAAGGAGACAAGAATGAGGACGAAAACGATAAGCTGGCTGTGCGTGCTGCTGCCGCTGGTGCATGGCCTGCCGGCCTGGGCGGACGATGCGCCCGCCGCCGCGCCGGCCCCGCAGCTCAGCGCCGAGCAGTTGAGCGGCGCGGTGAAGCAGGCGCTGGACGAAATGGGCTTCCAGTTCGACGGCTATATGCGCAGCGGCTTCTACGCCAGCGGCGACAATCAGCCCAAGGGCCAGTACCAGCTGGGCGGCGATCTGCAGCATTTTCGCCTGGGCAATGAGGGCGACACCTATATCGAGTTCGGCGTCGGCAAGAAATGGACGCTGGGCAACGGCGTCAGCTGGGGCGCTTATGTGATGCCCACCATCTACAACGGCAAAACCAGCGCCGCGCAGGTTTACGGCTATATCAGCGGGCTGGACTTCGCGCCTAATCTGACGCTATGGGCCGGCCAGCGCTACCACCGCGTCCAGGACATCCACATCCTGGACAACTGGCTGATGCAGGATGGCGACAACTACGGCGCCGGCGTGGATGGCATCGCCGTCGGCAAGGCAAAGCTGAACCTGTCGGTGTCCTCGTCCGGCAGCTACGCCAACGACAACGCCACGCCCAACAACGCGCGGCGCGCCAATTTTCAGCTGACCGGCATCGAAACTAACCCGGGCGGCAAGCTGACGCTGACCGGCGCGGCGATAGGCGGCGATTTCGCCATCGGCAAGCCCGGCGCGGCGCTGGGCTTGTTGCACAACCAGAAGGACTTCCTGGCTCAGGGCGTCAACAACTCGCTGTTCCTGCAAACGTCCACCGGCCACGCCTCGCTGTCCGGCCAGTTCTACAATCTGGACAGCAAGGGCGCGGCGCAGGCCGGCGCGCGGCAGAGCCGCATCGCCGACGTAGTGGACTGGCAGTGCGGACGCTTCGGCGGCCAGGCGGTGCTGGGCTGGCAGAGCGTGGCGCCGGACAACGCTGCCAAATACCGCGATGCCACCCTCGGCGGCCGCTTGTCGTACGGCGTGGCGGCCAACGTCAAATTGCTGACCGAGATCGGCCTGACCCGGCGCAATGCCGACGATCAGCCGGCGCAGCAGCTGAACAAGGCCACGCTGGCGGTGGCGTTTGCGCCGAATACCGACTTCTGGACCCGGCCGGAGCTGCGGGTGTACGCCAGCCATTACAACTGGAACAACGCGGCCGCGCAGGCCAATCTGACCACCTTCGCCGCCGGCGGCCGCACTCACGCCAATACCTTCGGCGTGCAGCTGGAGGCGTGGTGGTAAACGCGGCTTAAGCGGTTTTGCAAACGATTGTTTACGGTGCCGCGGCGAGAGTCGCGGCACTTTGTCGTTTGGGGGTAGTCTGTCTGGCATGGCGAGATATCGGGAGAGGGTGATGAGTGGTTTGCTGACAGGCGGCTTGGCCGCCATGCTGCTGGTTTCCGGCCTGGCCTGGGCGGACATCGGCGATTCCGCGGCGTCGGCGCCCCGCGTCCGGCTGGAGTGCCTGCCAGACGGCGACGGCGCCGACTGGCATGGCTGGTTGTCCGCCCGGCTGGCGCTGCGCGGTCTGGAGGAGGGCCCGCCGCCAGGCTGGCGGCTGTGCTTCGCCGAGGAGCGGCGGCAGCAGTGGGTGGAGCAGCCGATGGATTGGCGTTACGACGGTTACTGGCGGCAGCCGCCGTACCGGCTGGAGGAGTGGGCGGAATTGAGCCTGACCGTGAAGAGCGAGGATGGCGCGGTATTGTGGAGCGGCCGGGAGCGGCTGGGCGATGGCGACAACCGCCGCGCCAGACTGGAGCAGGCCGCCCGCAGGCTGGTGGACAGGATGCCGCTGCCGTGATTGGTTTTTATTATGACTATTGATTATTTGCTTGTAAGATATTGGTGTTTTCCCGTATTGTGACCGCAGCCTCCTGCGGTAGTATCGATGGCCTCCGCGAGCATGACCTGCACATGGCAGACAAGACAGGGCAGCCGCAGAGGGACAAATCAGATCACAAACAGCCGAATCCGAGTATGAGGCGCCCGCCTGGACAGCGGGCGTCTTGTCGTTTCAGCGCCGCCGCCATGCACGGCGGCGCGGACCGGTGCGGGCAAGATACGGGATAGTAGACAATGAGTTTGATGCGCAAGAAGAGCGTGCAGGGCATGTTGGCCACCGCTCAGACTTCGCGCGGGCTGCGAAAAGAGCTCTCCGCGTTCGACCTTACCATGCTGGGCATCGGCGCCATCATCGGCACCGGGATTTTCGTGCTCACCGGCACCGGCGCCACCATCGCCGGCCCCGGCCTGGTGCTTTCCTTCGTCATCAGCGCCTTCGCCTGCGGCTTCGCGGCGATGTGCTATGCCGAATTCGCCTCCATGCTGCCGATTTCCGGCTCCACTTACACCTACGCTTACGCCACGCTGGGCGAGCTGATCGCCTGGATCATCGGCTGGGACCTGCTGCTGGAATACCTGTTGGCCTCGTCGGCGGTGTCGGTCGGCTGGTCCGGCTACTTCCAGAGCCTGCTGTCGGGCTTCGGCGTCACGCTGCCGCAGGCGCTCACCGCCGCGGCCGGCTCGGTGCCGGGCAAGGAAACCTTGTTCAATCTGCCGGCCTTCTGCATCGCGATGATCATCACCGCGCTGCTGGCCTTCGGCATCAAGGAATCCAAGCGCGTCAACAATATCGTGGTGCTGATCAAGGTGGCGGTGGTGGTGCTGTTCATCGCCATCGGCGTGTGGCACGTCAAGCCGGCCAACTGGCAGCCGGCGCTGCCGTTCGGCTTCTCCGGCGTGTTCCACGGCGCCGCCATCGTGTTCTTCAGCTTCATCGGCTTCGACGCCGTCACCTGCGCGGCGGAAGAGGTGAAGAACCCGGCCAAGGATATTCCGCGCGGCGTGATCTGGTCGCTGGCGGTGTGCTCCATCCTGTACGTGGTGGTGGCCGCCATCATGACCGGCATCGTGCCCTATATGCAGTTCGCCGGCGTTGACCACCCGGTGTCGCTGGCGCTGCAGGTGGCCAAACTGGACTGGTTCGCCGGTTTCGTCGATCTGGGCGCCATCCTGGGCATGATGACGGTGATCCTGGTGATGACCTACGGCCAGACCCGCATCCTGTTCGCGATGAGCCGCGACGGCCTGCTGCCCAAGATCTTCTCCGAGGTGAACCCGAAATACGGCACCCCGTACAAGGCCACCTGGCTGATCGGCACCATCATCGCGCTGCTGGCGGGTTTCGTGCCGTTGCACACGCTGGCCGAGCTGGTGAACATCGGCACCCTGGCGGCATTCGCCTTGATCGCGCTGTCGGTGATCGTGCTGCGCAAGCGCGAACCGGACCTGCCGCGCAAGTTCGTCTGCCCGGCGGTGCCCACCATCCCGGCGCTGGCCATCCTGTGCTGCGGCTTCCTGATGACCCAGCTGTCGCTGCTGACCTGGACCTGCTTCGCCGCCTGGCTGATCATCGGCCTGGTGGTGTACTTCGGCTACTCGCGGCGCAATTCCCTGCTGCACAATCCGGCCTGATCCAGGCTGTGAGCGAAAAGGCGGAGCCCATGGGCTCCGCCTTTTTTGTTTTCAACCTCAAGCTGGCGCGCCGAGCCGGCGCAGCAACAGGTGGCAGGCCCGCTCGCCCGGCACCCGTTCCGCGCATTGGTAGCCTAGCGTCGGCAGGTCCAGCCCGGCGAACAAGGCCTCGCCGCGTCCCAGCAGCGCGGGCGCGATGGCGAGGTGGAGCTCGTCGATCAGGCCGGCGCGCAGGTATTGCCGCACCGTGTCGACGCCGCCGCCCAGCCGCACGTCCCGGCCGCCGGCCGCTTCGCGGGCCCGTTCCAGCGCCGACTGGATGCCGTCCGTGACGAAATGGAACGTTGTGCCGCCCTTCATCGCGAGCGCGGGGCGGGAGTGATGGGTCAGCACGAACACCGGGACGCGGTAGGGCGGCTCCTCGCCCCACCATCCCTTCCATTCCAGATCCGGCCATGGGCCGCGCAGCGGGCCGAACATATTGCGTCCCAATATCCAGGCGCCGACATTGTCGAAGCCGCGCTCGATGAAGTCGTTGTCCACTCCGGCTTCTCCGCCGATGCCGCCGCCGTGCAGGCGTTGGAAGGCGGCGGTGGCGAACGCCCACTGGTGCAGCGCCATGCCGCCGATGCCCAGCGGGTGGTCGAGGCTCTGCGCCGGTCCCGCGCCGAAACCGTCTATGGACAGGGAAAAGCAGGCTACGCGCAATTTGCTCATCGCGTTCTCCGTCAGTGAGGGGCATGCCGGATTTATAGACGCGGAAGCGGGATGAAGAAAACGCCGCCCAATGGGCGGCGTTTTTATCGGAGCGGGCAGGCTCAGTCGGTGCGCAGCGCGATGTAGAGCACCGCTTCGCCGCGGCGCACCAGCAGCGCGGCGTGGCCGCCGGCGCCGGCCAGCGCTTTTTCGAAGGCGTTGATGCTGGTGATGTCGTTCTGGTTCAGCCCCAGGATGATGTCGCCGGGCATCAGGCCGGAGCGCGCGGCCGGGCCTTGCGATTTCTGGATCAGCAGGCCGCCGCGGATGCCGAGGTCGGCGCGCTGGTCAGCCGTCAGTTCGCTCAGCGTCAGGCCCAGCTTGCCGAACTGGTAGCCCTGCGGCGAGTTGTCGCTGGCTGGCTTCGTGTTGTTGCCCGGTTCCGGCGCTTGTTCAACCAGCGTGGCTTCCATCGTCTTCTCGAAGCCCTTGCGCCACACCACCAGCTTGATCTTGGTGCCGGGGCCCAGCGAGCCCACCAGCATCGGCAGGTCCTTGGAGCTGTCGATGGACTGGTTGTTGAGCTTCAGGATGATGTCGCCGGCTTGCAGGCCGGCCTTGGCGGCCGGGCCTTTGGGATCGACGCGCACCACCAGCGCGCCGGACGGGCGCTGCAGGCCGAACGATTGCGCCAGTTCCTGGGTCACTTCCTGGATGTTGACGCCCAGCTGGCCGCGGCTGACCTTGCCCTTGGTCTTCAGCTGATCGGCCACCTGCATCGCCAAATCGATGGGAATGGCGAAGGAAATGCCCATGAAGCCGCCGGAGCGGCTGTAGATCTGCGAGTTGATGCCGACCACTTCGCCGCGCAGGTTGAACAGCGGGCCGCCGGAGTTGCCGGGGTTGATCGCCACGTCGGTCTGGATGAAGGGCACCAGCGTCTCGTCCGGCAGGCTGCGGCCCTTGGCGGAGACGATGCCGGCGGTGACGGTGTTGTCGAAGCCGAACGGCGCGCCGATGGCGGCCACCCATTCCCCTACCTTCAGATCGGCCGGGTTGCCTATCTTGGCCACCGGCAGGTCGGCCGCGGCCACCTTCAGCAGCGCCACGTCGCTGCGTTTGTCCAGGCCCATCAGCTTGGCGCGCAGCTCGCGCTTGTCTGTCAGCGTGACGCGAATCTGGCCGCCGTCGGCCACCACGTGGGCGTTGGTCAGGATGAAGCCGTCGCTGCTGATGATGAAGCCGGAGCCGTAGGACACGCTTTCCTCCGGTCCTTGCTCCTGCTGGGGAGGCTGATTGGGCATGAAACGGCGGAAGAAGTCGTACAGCGGGTCGTCTTCCGGCACCGGGAAGGGCATGTTGCCGCTTTGCTGCGGCGCGGCCGAACCTTCGCGGGTGGCCTGGATATTGACCACGGCCGGGCCGTCGCGGCTCACCAGCTGGGTGAAGTCGGGCAGCAGCATGGCTACGCGGCCATCCTGCTGGGCGGGAATGGCGACGGGAGCGGGCTGGCTGCTGCCTTTGACAAGCTGCTCGATTCTGTCGCAGCCGGACAGTAACGACGCCGCGAGCAGGGCGCCGGCCATGATGCGAAGACTCGTTGTCACTGGCAATCCTCTTGTTAGCTGGCTGATTCGAAAAGGTAAATGGGGGCGAACAGTGGAATATACAATCCGTCTTCTGTCATCGATATCGAATTTCGACTCTATTTTTATCATAACGGTTTTGCCGGGTATTCGCAGAGGTCCGCGATCACGCAGCGCTGGCATTCGGGTTTTCTGGCCTTGCACACGTAGCGGCCGAGCAGGATCAGCCAGTGGTGCGCGTCCAGCTTGAATTCGGCCGGCACGAACTTGACCAGCTTGTCCTCCACCTCGCGCACATCCTTGCCCGGCGCGATGCGGGTGCGGTTGGCGACGCGGAAGATGTGGGTGTCCACCGCGATGGTGGGCTGGCCGAAGGCGGTGTTGAGCACCACGTTGGCGGTTTTGCGGCCGACGCCGGGCAGCGCTTCCAGCGCCTCGCGCGTCTGCGGCACTTCGCCGCCGTGCTTTTCCAGCAGCAGCCTGCAGGTGGCGATCACGTTCCTGGCCTTGGTCTTGTACAGGCCTATGGTCTTGATGTATTCGGCCAGGTTTTCCTCGCCCAGCGCCAGCATCGCCGCCGGCGTGTTGGCTACCGGGTACAGGCGGCGCGTCGCCTTGTTGACGCCCACGTCGGTCGCCTGGGCCGACAGCAGCACCGAGATCAGCAGCTCGAACGGCGTCGCATATTCCAGTTCGGTGGTCGGACGCGGGTTGTCGTCGCGCAGGCGGCGGAAGATTTCTTGGCGTGTGGCGGCGTTCACTCTGAGTCCTTGTCTGCTTCTTGCTGGGCGGCCTTCATCGCGGCGGCGCGCTCCATCGCGGCGCGTATCACCGCCATCTTGTCGGCAGACGCGGTGGCGGCCACCGGCGCCTGTTGCTTGGCGCGCTCCATCGCCTTGCGGATCAGCTCGTTCTTGTCGGCGGCGTTCGCGGGGCTCGAGGCTTCCTGCCGGGCGGCGGGCGCGGCCGATGGGGAGGGCGGGGCCACGGCGGCGCGCTCGGCCAGGCGTTTGGCCTTGTCGGCGGCGTCGCGTTCCTTGCGCGCCTGGCGGGCGTCGTAGCGCTTGCGCGCCTGGGCGGCGCGCGCCATCACCCGCTCGCGTTCGCCGTCGGCGGGGTCGGCCACCGGGACGAGGTCGATGCAATCGACCGGACAGGGCGCCAGGCACAGTTCGCAGCCGGTGCATTCGTCGGCGATCACGGTGTGCATCTGTTTGGCCGCGCCGACGATGGCGTCCACCGGACAGGCCTGGATGCACAGCGTACAGCCGATGCAGCTGTCTTCGCGGATCACGGCCAGCGCGCGCGGCTTGGGCTGCGGGCCGGCGGGATCGAAGGGGATGGCCGGCTTGCCCAGCAGTTCCGCCAGCGCCCGGATGCCGTCCTCGCCGCCGGGCGGGCAGCGGTTGATCGGGTCGCGGCCTTCCGCCAACGCTTCCGCGTACGGGCGGCAGCCGGCGTGGCTGCATTGTCCGCACTGGGTCTGGGGCAGCAGGGCGTCGATCCGTTCGACGAGGCTGATCACGGGCATGCTTCGAATTCCGCTTCAAAAACCGTTAATTATCGATGTTAAGCGCCTCCGCTTCAACACCCGGAGCGGTCAATTGCGCCAGCAAAATATCGTGCAGCCGCTGCGCCGGGGCGGCCGGACGCGCTTCGGCGCGGCACAGCAGCAGGTCGATGGCGGGCAGGGGCGGCAGGCCGTGCAGCGCCGGCTCCAGTATCCTCAAGCCCGGCGGCAGCTGGATGGCGGCGCGGGCGCTGACGCCCAGTCCGGCGCGCACCGCCGACCACAGCCCGGCCAGGCTGCTGCCGCTGGCCGCCATGCGCCAGGGGCGGCCAGCCTGGTCGAGCGCGCCGCATGCCTGGGCGCGGATGACGCAGGGGGGATCGAACAGCGCCAGCGGCAGCGGGCCGGGCGCGAGCTGGCCGCTGGCCGGGCCGATCCAGTGCACGGCATAGCGGCCGATGGCCGCGCTGTGCCGCGCGCGCGGGCCGGAATCCCAGGCCAGCGCCAGATCCAGTTCTCCTGCCATCACCAGCTGCTGCAATTCCTGGCTGCGGGCCACCCGCATTTCCACCCTGACATCGGGGCAGGCGCGGGCGAAACGCCCCAGCGCCAGCGGCAGCACGCCTTCGCCGAAGTCCTCAGCCAGGCCCAGGCGCACGCAGCCCGCCAGCGAGGCGCCGCGCGTCGCTTCCACCGCCTCGTCGTTCAGCTCCAGCAGCCGCCGGGCGTAGGACAGCATGACCTCGCCGGCCGGCGTCAGCTCCAGGCCGCGGCCGCTCTTGCGCAGAATGGCCACGCCGGCTTGTTCCTCCAGCTTCTTCATCTGGGCGCTGACGGCAGAGGTGGAGCGGCCCAGCCTGTCGGCCGCGCGGGCAAAGCTGCCCAGCTCCACGCCGCAGGCGAGGCTGGCCAGCACGTCCAGATCCAATAAAGTTCGTCTCATGAAAACCATCCTGAAATTTGGAACTGTTTGTAAAAATATATCTGATTTTAAGGATGGTGTGACTGGTTTACAGTGCGATGGCTATCCCAAGCAAAGGAGCCAGGAATGTTTAACCATGCAGACGCCATGCCCCGGCTGGCCCCCAAACTGGCGGAATTGTCCCGCCAGGTCTTGTTCGACGATGTCTGGCGGCGGCTGGGCCTGAGCCCGCGCGAGCGCAGCCTGGCCACCATTGCCGCCCTGATCGGCCAGGCCCGGCCGCATGCGCTGGATTTTCACCTGCGCCGCGGTTTGGAGAACGGCTTGAGCGCCGAGGCGCTGGGCGAGCTGCTGACCCATCTCGCCTTCTATGTAGGCTGGCCATCCGCCACCGCCGCGCTTGAGCAATTGGACTCGGTTTTGACCCCGCAAGCCGAATAAGGAGAACATCATGCCCTATGCCCGCATTTCCCTGTGCAGAGGCAAGCCGCCGCAGTACCTGCGCGCGCTGGCCGACGGCATTCATCAAGCGATGGCGGAGTGCATCGCCGTGCCGCCCAAGGACCGTTTCCAGCTGATTCATCAGCACGAGGCCGAAGAGATGATCATCGACCCGGATTATGGCGGCGGCCCCCGTTCCGAGGATTTCGTGCTGGTGACGCTGCATCTGGGCCGGCCGCGGACCAAGGAAGCCAAGGCGGCGCTCTACGCCAGGATGGCCGAGCTGCTCGGCGCCGCGCCGGGCCTGGCGCCCGCCGATCTGATGGTGGTGTTGATCGATGGCGAGATGGACAACTGGTCGTTCAGCCATGGCCGCCAGGCGTCGCAATTGCCGCCGGAGGCGCTGCTGCCATGATAGCCATGCGCTACCGGATCGCGCTGCCGGCCGATTATCCGATGGAAGTCATTGAGCGCCGCATCGCTGAGCGCGGCCATCTGACCGACGGCCTGCCGGGGCTGGGCCTCAAAGCCTATTTGTACAGCCGCGCGGGCGAAGATGGCGCGGCGGCGAACGCCTACGCGCCGTTCTACCTGTGGCGGACTTCGGAAGGCATGCGCGACTTTCTGTCGGGCCCTGGCTTTGCCGGGCTGTGCGCGTCGTTTGGCCGGCCGGCGGTGGAGAGCGCGGTCGCCTGGTTCGGCCAATGGAGCGGCGACGTGGCTGAGGCTCGCCATGCGCTGGTGGAGAGGCTGCCGATGGCGGCTGCGGAGGGCATGGATGCTCTGAAGGCCGCTCAGGAAGGCTGGCGCGGCGGCGGGCCGGGCGGCGAGGATCTGTTGGCCGTCGCCGCAGCCTTCGATCCCGCGAGCTGGACCCTGGTCCGCCTGAGCTTGTCGCGGCGGATGCGCGAACCCGCCTGCGGCGGCGCGGCCGAGCTTTACCGGGTGGGCAGGGTATCGCTTGGCTAACATGATGGGCGAGCGGTTTCTGTAAAAAAAATTAACAGGATGACTTGGACGCATGTACAGGTGCGCTATGGTGAAAATACTCACTTTCCCGGGCAGCCTGCCATGAAAATCGCCTACAAAGCCGGCCTGATTTCCGCGCTGGTGCTGGCCGCCACCTTGTCCACGCTGTCCTGGCTGCAATATCTGAGCGTCGTCGACAGCATACGCAGCGGGAAGGAGCAGGAGGTGGTCCAGACCAGCCAGGTGCTGGCCGAGCAGATCGCCAACTGGCTGAACGGCAAACTGGCGCAAATCCAGCTGATGTCGGAAACCATAGATTCCAATTTCAGCGGCGAGCGCATCGCGGAAGTGTTCCAGCGCCCAATGCTGAAGAAGGAGTTCAAGCTGATCTTCGGCGGCCTGGACACCGATGGCAAGAAAATCTCCAATGACTCGTCGTGGAATCCGCCGCCGACCTGGGACGCCCGCAAACGGCCGTGGTACCCGGTGGCCAAGGCCGCCGCCGGCGTCGGCCTGACCGATCCCTACCCCGACGCTGCATCCGGCGAGATCCTGATTTCGGTGGTGGCCAAGCTGACCGACAAGGGCGCGTTCAAGGGCGCTTTCGGCGGCGACTTGAGCCTGAAGTCGGTGTCGGACGCGCTGAATACCGCCACCTTCAACGGCGCGGGCTACGCCTTCCTGCTGTCGGCCGACGGCAAGATCATCAGCCATCCGGACGCCAAGCTGAACGGCAAGAGCGTGGCCGAGCTGTTCGGCGGCACCGCGCCCGCGCTGGGCGACAAGGTGCAGGAGCTTGAGGTGGGAGGCCAGCGGCTGATGGTGGCCTTCCACCCGCTGGACCGCCTGCAGCCGGCCAAATGGCTGGTAGGGGTGGTGCTGGACGAGGGCAAGGTGATGGCCGAGGCCAGGCAGATAGGCTGGCGAGGCTTCTGGGGCGCGGTGATCGGCGTGGCGCTGAGCATGGCGATACTGAGCACGCTGATGCAGCAGATCCTGCGCCGGCCGTTGCAGCAGTTGAAGCTGTCGCTGGCCGAGCTCAACAGCGGCAACGGCGACCTGACCCGCCGCGTCGACGAATCGTCCAATGACGAGTTCGGCGAAGTGGCGCGGGAACTGAACCGCTTCATCGCCTACCTGCAGCGGCTGATCGGCGATATCCGCCAGATTTCCACGCGGGTGTCGCAGGGCGCGGAACAGAGCGCCGGAGAGGCGCGGCAGAGCAGCGGCGAGGCCAGCCGGCTGCAGCAGGAGCTGGAACAGCTGGTGGCGGCCATCCGCCAGATGGCCGAAGCCGCCGGCGAGATGACGTCCAGCGCCGGCGCGGTGGCGGAGTCGGCGCGGCTGGCGCATGAGGAAACCGGCAGCCGGGTGTCGCTGGTGACGCAGTCCAGCCAGTCGATACGCCGTCTGGCCGACACGCTGGACGAAACCTCCCGCTCGATGAATGAGTTGGCCGAGTTCAGCAAGAGCATCGAGTCCATCGTCCGGGTGATCACCGGCGTGGCCGAACAAACCAATCTGCTGGCCTTGAACGCCGCGATCGAGGCGGCGCGGGCCGGCGAGATGGGGCGCGGCTTCGCGGTGGTGGCGGACGAGGTGCGCAAGCTGGCGTCGCAAACCCAGCAGGCGACGCAGGAAATCCGCGCGATGATAGAGCAGCTGCAGCGCGGCGTCGGCGAGGCGAGGCAAAAGATGGACGAAAGCCGCGAACGCGCCAGCAGCACGGTGAAGGATGCCGAGCAGATCAGCGAGATGCTGCTGCGCATCCAGGACGTGATCTCAGACATCAACGCCAAGAACGGCGAGATCGCCGGCGCCGTCGACCGCCAGAGTCGGATGACGCAGGAA
The DNA here is from genome assembly GCF_055181315.1 of Chromobacterium sp. Ag138. NCBI lineage: Bacteria > Pseudomonadati > Pseudomonadota > Betaproteobacteria > Neisseriales > Chromobacteriaceae > Chromobacterium > Chromobacterium sp. Ag138. The sequence goes on along the minus strand of NZ_JBUPWA010000001.1, from coordinate 1,575,203 downwards.
ATCAACGACAGCGCTGGCAATATCCAGCACATCGGCCAGCGCGTCAGCGACGCGGCCCAGGTGCAGCTGCGGCATTGCAACGACACTGCCGCCGACGTGGCCGAGCAGGACAAGATGATAGGGCGGTTCCGGCTGGAGTGAGCCGTTTCCTTGCCGCCATGCCAAGCCGGGACGCGCGTCCCGGCTTTTTATCGCGCCGCTTGCCGCGGACGCGGGGCGGGATGCGGCTCAGATCGGCACGAACAGCGACAGCCAGGCGTTCCAGCCCGAGGTGCGATTCTTGGCGTCGAACTCGTCGTAGGCTTTCAGATTGGCGTACCACTTGTTCTTGCCCACCTTGAAGAAGTAGCCTGCCTGCGGGCCAAGGCCGGCCACCCTGGCCTTGTAATCTTTTTTGCCGAGGCCGGGGCCGCTATCGTTGCCGAGCTGGTGGTAGGCGTAGCCGACCAGGCCGATGTGGAAGTTTTCGTTCAGAAACTGCGACAGCGAGACATCCAGGTGGGCATCGGTGCCGTTCTTGTAGTCGGTGTCGGGATTCTTCTGATTGAATGTCAGGCCCAGCACGGCGGAAAACTCGGTGCCGCTTTTGTCATTGAGATAGGTGTAGCCGCCGCCGCCGTCGTAGGACCAGTGGTTCAGGCCCAGGTTGGCGTTGCGGTTGGCGTCGTAGGAACCAACCGGCACGCCCATGGTGGCGTAAGCCAGATAGTTGTGGTTGCCGCGGTTCCATTTCAGCGTCGCCATCGGGTACAGGTCGCCGAAGCCGTCATGGGTGTCGTCGCTGCTTTGACTGCGGGTTCGGCCGCGCACGGTGGTGGTGGATTGGCTGGCGTAGGCTTCGGCGCGGCCATAGTAGCCAGTCATCGAGACGGCCAGCTGCGCGCCGGCTACCGGGGTGGCAAAGGTGTAAGTCGGCGAGACAAACAGCAAATCATTCGGCGTACTTTGCAAGCTAGCGGAGACGGTACCTTTTTTGTTGCGCTTGACGCTCTCGGAGCTGGCTTTGCCGTGATAGACGCTAAAGCTCCAGGACCAGCCCGGGTCGTTCTGTACGGCGGCGAAGGTGCCGGTCTGGCCCGGCAGCCAGAAGCTGACGCCGTTTTCATCGGCGCGGGCGGGCATGGACAGGGCAAGGAAAGCGGCCGCGGCCAAGGCGGCAACGGTGAAGGCGGGGATTCGGTATGGCGTTTTCATCTTGATTCTCATCGACTGCGCCCGATGATCAGGCCTGCAACTGATTTAGATCATCGCAGATAAATATGACAACTGCCAGCGGCGGTTCGCTGAGAATGAGTATCAGGCTGTTGCCGCCCTTGCGCGAGCTGGCCTTCGGCGAACAGGGCCTGGCCAGATCGGCGAGATGGGGCGCAGCATCCTGCTGCATGGAGAGCGGCATGTGAATAAAAAAAGGCCGTCGCGCGGGCGACGGCCAATCAGACGCTCCTCGGGTATTACAGCGGCTGCTGCAGCTGCGCCAGGATCTGCGGATTCTCCAGCGTGGACACGTCCTGGGTGATTTCCTCGCCCTTGGCGATGGAGCGCAGCAAGCGGCGCATGATCTTGCCAGAGCGGGTCTTGGGCAGGTTTTCGCCGAAACGGATGTCGTCCGGCTGGGCGATCTTGCCGATCTCGTGCGCCACCCAGTTCTTCAGTTCGGCCGCCACCGCCTTGGCGGCGTCGCCCTGCGGCCGCTCGCCTTTCAGCACCACGAAAGCCACCACCGCCTCGCCCTTGACCTCGTGCGGCTTGCCGACCACGGCGGCTTCGGCCACCAGCGGGTTGGCGACCAGCGCTGATTCGATCTCCATGGTGCCCAGGCGGTGGCCGGACACGTTCAGCACGTCGTCGATGCGGCCCATGATCCAGAAGTAGCCGTTCTCGTCGCGGTGGGCGGAGTCGCCGGCCAGATAGTACTTGCCGTCGAACTCGTCGGGGAAATAGGTTTTCTTGAAGCGTTCCGGGTCGTTCCAGATGGTGCGCACCAGGCTGGGGAACGGTTTCTTGATCACCAGGAAGCCGCCGCGGCCCGGCTCCACCTGGGCGCCGGACTCGTCGACGATGTCGGCGATCACGCCCGGCAGCGGCAGCGTGCACGAGCCGGGCTTGGTGGCGACGGCGCCCGGCAGCGGGGCGATCATCGCCGAGCCGGTTTCCGTCTGCCACCAGGTGTCGACGATGGGGCAGCGGCCGCCGCCTACGGTTTCGTGGTACCAGATCCAGGCTTCCGGGTTGATCGGCTCGCCGACGGTGCCCAGCACGCGCAGGCTGGACAGGTCATATTGCTTGGGCAGGTCCGCGCCCAGCTTGATCAGCGAGCGGATCGCCGTCGGCGCGGTGTAGAAGATGGACACCTTGTGCTGCTCTATCATGCGCCAGAAGCGGCCGGCATCGGGGTAAATGGGCACGCCCTCGAAAATCACCTGGGTGGCGCCGTTGGCCAGCGGACCGTAGCAGACATAGCTGTGGCCGGTGATCCAGCCGACGTCGGCGGTGCACCAGTAGACGTCGTTGGGCTTGTAGTCGAATACCCAGCGGAAGCTGTTGGCCGCGCCCAGCAGGTAGCCGGCGGTGCTGTGCTGGATGCCCTTGGGCTTGCCGGTGGAACCGGAGGTGTAGAGGATGAACAGAGGGTCTTCGGCGCTGACCCATTCCGGCTCGCAGGCCTCGCTCTGGCCCTCGGTCAATTTGTGCCACCACACGTCGCGGCCTTCCACCCAGTCGGCGCCGCCGTTGGTGCGCTGGTATACCACCACGTTCTTAACCGATTCGGCGCCTTCCAGCGCCAGCGCCTCGTCCACCGTGGCCTTCAGCGGGACGTTCTTGCCGCCGCGCACGCTTTCGTTGGCGGTGACCACCACGGTGGCGCCGGCATCCTGGATGCGGTCGCGCACGGCGCCGGCGGAGAAGCCGCCGAACACCACCGAGTGGATGGCGCCGATGCGGGCGCAGGCCTGCATCGTCACCACCGCCTCGATGCCCATCGGCATGTAGACGACGACGCGGTCTCCCTTCTTGACGCCCAGGCTCTTCAGGCCGTTGGCGAACTGGCAGACGCGGCGGTGCAGTTCGGAGTAGGTGACGCGGGTGACTTCGCCGTCGTCGGCTTCGAAGATGATGGCGATCTTGTTGGCGTTGGCGGCCAGGTGGCGGTCCAGGCAGTTGTAGGACGCGTTGAGCACGCCGTCGTCGAACCATTTGAAGAACGGCGCGGCGCTGTCGTCCAGCACGCGGGAGAACGGTTTTTTCCAGGTGATCAGTTCGCGCGCCAGATCCCCCCAGAACGACAGGTAATGATCGTCCGCCTGTTCGCACAGCGCGTGGTAGGCCTCGATGCCGCTGACGGCCGCCTTGCGGCGGAACTCTTCCGACGGGGCGAAGCTGCGGGTTTCCTTGAGGATGGAATCTAGCGTGGACATGCGTTTCTCCAGAGTCTTTGGTGTTATCGCCGCGCGCCGTCGTCAGGCGCGCGGCATGTCAATGATAATGACATTTAATGCTTGCTGGCGCCACTGGCTCCGATGCCGGTCATCGCCCGCACGTACTGGGCGTCGAACTTGGCCTTTTCTTCAGAAGCCTGGCGGGAGGTGTCGAGCACCGAGACCAGCCAAGTGACGGCGAAGGCCAGCGTCATCGAGAACAGCGCCGGGTTTTTGTACGGGAACACGGCGTGCTCGTGCTTCAGCACTTCCACCCACACCGTCGGGCCCAGCACGATCAGCACCACCGCGGTCAGCAGGCCCACCAGGCCGCCCAATACCGCGCCGCGGGTGGTCAGGCCCTTCCAGAACATCGACAGGAACAGCACCGGGAAGTTGGCGGAGGCGGCGATGGAGAAGGCGAGGCCCACCATAAAGGCGATGTTCTGTTTTTCGAACACCAGGCCCAGCACGATGGCCACCACGCCCAGCACCACGGTGGTGATCTTGGAGACGCGGATCTCGTCGGCCTCGTTGGCCTTGCCATGCTTGATCACGCTGGCGTACAGGTCGTGAGACACCGCCGACGCGCCGGACAGCGCCAGGCCGGCCACCACCGCCAGGATGGTGGCGAAGGCCACCGCGGAGATGAAGCCAAGGAAGATGTCGCCGCCGACGGCGTCCGCCAGGTGGATGGCCGCCATATTGCTGCCGCCGACCAGTTGGTGCACTTCCTTGCCGTTCTTCATCACGGTCTCCATCATGCCCGGCTGGTTCAGCACCAGCATGATGGCGCCGAAGCCGATGATGAAGGTCAGGATGTAGAAGTAGCCGATGAAGCCGGTGGCGAAGAAGACGGACTTGCGGGCCTCCTTGGCGTCGGCGACGGTGAAGAAGCGCATCAGGATGTGCGGCAGGCCGGCGGTGCCGAACATCAGCGCCAGGCCCAGCGAGATGGAGTCGATCGGATCGGCCTTGCCCGGCGCCATGATGGCGGCGCCCTTGCTATGGGCGGCCACGGCTTTTTCGAACATCACTTCCGGATTGAAGCCGACGGTGGACAGCACCATGATGGCCATGAACGTGGCGCCGGACAGCAGCAGCACCGCCTTGATGATCTGCACCCAGGTGGTGGCCAGCATGCCGCCGAACAGCACGTAACAGACCATCAGCACGCCGACCAGCAGCACTGCCGAGCTGTAGCTCATGCCGAACAGCAGCTGGATCAGCTTGCCGGCGCCGACCATCTGCGCGATCAGGTAGATCGCCACCACCACCAGCGTAGACAGCGCGGCGAAGCTGCGCACCGGGGTCTGGCCCAGCCGGTAGGAAGCCACGTCGGCGAAGGTGTACTTGCCCAGGTTGCGCAGCCGCTCGGCCACCAGGAACAGGATGATGGGCCAGCCCACCAGGAAGCCCATCGAGTAGATCAGGCCGTCGTAGCCCTTGTCGAACACCAGGGCGGAAATGCCGAGGAAAGACGCCGCCGACATGTAGTCGCCGGCGATGGCGAGCCCGTTCTGGAAGCCGGTGATGCCGCCGCCCGCGGCGTAGAAATCGCTGGCGGACTTGGTGCGGCGCGCCGCCCAGTAGGTGATGCCCAGCGTGAAGGCCACGAACAGGAAGAACATGATGATGGCGTGCCAGTTGGTGGCCTGCTGCTTGACATCGCCTTCTATCGCGCCGGCCGCGCAGGCGAGCGCGGGCAACAGCGACGCCGCGCAGGCGGCGAGTTTCAGTTTGGTTTGCCGCATCATTTGGCCTCCTCGACGATCTGCTGGGTCAACGGGTCGAACTCCTGGTTGGCGCGGCGCACGTAGATGCCGGTCAGCACGAAGGCGGACAGGATGATGCACACGCCGACCGGTATGCCCACGGTCATGGTGGCGCCCTGGTACAGCGGCGTGCCCAGCAGCGACGGGGCGAAGGCCAACACCAGGATGTAGCCGTAGTAAATGACCAGCATGACGATGGCCAGCGTCCAGCCGAGGCTGGTTTTCTTGTGGACCAGTTCCAAGTACTTCGGATTGGACTGGATCTTCTTCAGAGTCTCCTCATTCATGACATCCTCCTTTGGGGGTGCTGCGCTCGTTTGGCGCTGCTGAAAAAATAAAAGAGGAAGCCGGAGGGATGCTAATCGTATTTTCTGATGCTTTGAATTAGCCAGACCGATGATTGCCTGGCAAATAATACAAAAATCAATAGTTTGCAGTGGAATGTTTACTCGATAATCGTTGGCGCGCGCGCGATTTTCCGTCCGCGGCGCATTCGATTCCGACAACGCCGGCTTGGCTAGGCGTTATGACAATGGAGAAGTTGGGGCATGGGCGAGTCATTGTACGGAGAGCCGCTGCTGGCGGAGGTTTACGACCTGTTCAACGCCTGGGGCGAGGACAATGATTTTTATCTGGGCTTGTGTTCGCCGGGCGTGGGGTGCGGCACCGGCCTGCTGGCGGCGAGGATGGCGGAGCGGGCCGAGGTGGTCGGCCTGGATCCTGCGCAGGCGATGCTGGACATCGCTCGGACCAGGCCTGGCGGCGAAAGGGTCGAATGGCGGCGGGGCGATGCGCGGGATTTTGAGTTGAACCGGCGTTTCGACCTGATTTATTGCGCCGGCCACGCTTTCCAGTCATTTCTGAGCGAAACCGACAGGCGCTCGGTCTTCCGCCAGGTTCGGCGCCATCTGGCGCGAGGCGGCCGTTTCGCGTTCGAGACGCGGAATCCGGCCGCGCGTGCCTGGCTGCGCTGGGAAAACGCCGCGCCGCGCCGGGGGACCCATCCGCGCTGGGGCGAGGTGGAGCTCAGCCAGCGCCTGCTGTCGGCGCAGGACGGGCTGGTGTCCTACCGCAGCCGCTATCGTTTCATCGATCAGGGGCGGGAGCTGGAGGCGGATGCCCGCTTGCGCTTCTGCGGTTTGGCGGCGCTGCGTTCCGAGTGGGAGTCGGAGGGGCTGAGCGCGTTGGCGCTGCATGGCGATTGGCGAGGCGGCGAATGGCGCGAGGACAGCGAGGAGATCATCCTGACGCTGGCGCGGGCCGGCGATCAGCTCGCCTTGGATTGAAAGCGCATGCACGGCTGGCCTGAAGCCTCTTGCACGTCCAGGCAGGGCGCGCGCTTGCTGGAGAAGCCCATCGCCCGGCAACCGTAAGGGAAGCGCGGGTCGTGGGTGACGAAGTAATGGCGGCAGCGCCGGCAAAGCGGGGCGCCGCGTCGCTCGGGGGGATTCGGGTGCATGGCGGAGAAGAAAGCGTCGATGCCGCCCAGCTTAACAGCGGGGCCAGGGACGCGGTAGCGGCCTGGCCTGCGGGATGTTTGCCGCAATGGGCCATGATCTGCCATGCTGTCGGTATTTACCGGATAGGCGGGCGCGGAGCGGACGGAAGGAAAATGGTTCCCGTAGATTGTTTCCTGATAGGAAATGATGAATTTGCCTGCGCCGTCTATTTCGCGCAATAAAAAGCGCTTAGAGTTTTACGCAAGCGGCATCCCCCGCGTCGCGGTCAGGCCGCGGCTGAATGGGGGAGGCCTGCTTTTCGTTGAATTCACCAAGAGGCTGTCCATGTCGCAAACGCGTTACACCTCTACCGCCATCCTGCTGCACTGGCTGATGGCGGTCATGCTCGTCTGTCTGTTCGGGGTGGGCTTCTACATGCACGGCCTGCCGTTTTCGCCGTTGAAGCTGAAGGTCTACTCCTGGCACAAATGGGCCGGCGTCACCGTGTTCCTGCTGGTGTGGCTGCGGCTGGCCTGGCGCTTCGGCCATCGGCCGCCGGCGCTGCCGGCGGGCATGGGCAAAGCGATGCGCGCGATGGCGCACGCGGGCCACCTGATGCTGTATCTGCTGATGGTCGCCATTCCGCTGTCCGGCTGGCTGATGAGCTCGGCCAAGGGCGTGCAGACCGTTTACTTCGGCGTGCTGCCGCTGCCGGACCTGATCGCGCCGGACCAGGCGCTGGGCGAAAACCTGCAGCGCCTGCATGGCCTGCTCAACTATCTGTTGGCCGCGGTGGTGGCGGGACACGTCGCCGCCGCGCTCAAGCACCACCTGATCGATAGGGACGATGTGCTGACGCGCATGCAGCCCTGGCGCATCAAATCCTGACCCCTCCGGAGACCTCACCATGGATATCAAACGCATCGCCATGCCGCTGTTGCTGGGCGGCCTGTTGGCCGCGCCGCTGGCGGCTCAGGCCGTGGAATACACCGCGATCCAGCAGGACAAGAGCAATATCGCCTTCGGCTACAAGCAGATGGGCGTGGGCATGCAGGGCCATTTCAAGAAGTTTTCCGCCCAGCTGAATTTCGACCCGGCCAAGCCGGCCGCCGCCAAGGCGCAGCTGGACGTCAACCTCGCCAGCATCGATACCGGCTCGGCCGAGGCCAACGAGCAGGTGGCGGACAAGGATTGGTTCAACACCAAGCAGTATCCGAACGCCCGCTTCGTTTCCAGCGCCATCAAGCCGCTGGGCGGCAACCGCTTCCAGGTGGACGGCAAGCTGACCATCAAGGGGCGAACCCAGCCGGTCAGCGCGGTGGCCACGATGACGCCGCAAGGCGCGCAGGCCGCCTTCGATGGCGCCTTCACGATCAAGCGCGCCGACTTCGCCATCGGCGAAGGCGACTGGAAGGATTTCGGCACCGTCGCCAATGAAATCCAGATCAAGTTCCATCTGCTGGCGCGCGCCAAGTAAGCGCCGCCCAAACCAAACCGAGGAAGAAGCCATGAACAAACTGACCCGCCTGACCTTGGCCGCCGTGGCCGTCGCCGGCTTCAGCAGCGCCGCGCTGGCCAAGCCGGAAACCTACGTGATCGACGGCACCCATACTTTCCCGCGCTTCTCGTACAGCCACCTGGGCTTCTCCACCCAGCTGAGCCGCTTCGACAAGACCAGCGGCAAGATCGTGCTGGACAAGGAAGCCAAGACCGGCTCCGTCGACGTCACCATCGACATGAAGTCGGTGGACACCGGCTACCCGGTGTTCAACGGCCACATCCAGGGCGCGGACTTCTTCGATACCGCCAAGTTCCCGACCGCCACCTTCAAGTCCACCAAGGTGCTGTTCGACGACGACAAGCCGACCGCGGTGGAAGGCAACCTGACCATCAAGGGCGTGACCAAGCCGGTGACGCTGTCCTTGTCCAGCTTCACCAATAAAGAGCACCCGATGCTGAAGAAAGACGCCATCGGCGCCAACGCCAGCGTCAAGGTCAAGCGCACCGAATTCAACGCCGGCAAGTACGCGCCCTATGTGGGCGACGATGTCACCATCGATATCGCCGTGGAAGCCATCCACGAGTAAGCCGCGCCGCTTGCATCGGCAATGAAGCCGCCATCCTTCGGGGGGGCGGCTTTTTTCATTTCTCAGGATGGGGGGCAAAACGGCAGCCGCGGGGGCCAGTGTCTTTCATGGGGG
>NZ_JBUPWA010000001.1:1547553-1566272 GCF_055181315.1 Chromobacterium sp. Ag138 | reverse complement strand
GTCTTTCATGGGGGGGCTGGCGAGGCGAATATGTATTGAAAATGTAAATGGAATATTAATTTTAAGGTAATTAACCATAGTGAAAGAAAACTGATCCAGTCTTTGCCGCTTCCTTCACCCACCAAAGGATGTCCGATGAAAGCCTGGCGTTTTCTGCTGTGCGCGGCGCTGCTGCCCGCCGCCTCTCATGCCGCCTATCCCGACGACCTGAAGCTCGCCACCTGGAACGCTATGCTGCTGCCGCAGGCGCTGTATCCCAACTACGGCCAGATGCGGCGTGTCGAGCTGATGGCGGCTTCGCCCATCCTCCAGCGACAGGATGTGCTGGTGTTCCAGGAGTTGCAGGACAACGCCGCGTCGGAGCGGCTGCAGGCCTTGCTCAAGCCGCGCTTTCCCTACCAGACGCCGGTGATCGGCCGTTCGCAGCAGGGTTGGGACGGCACCGAGGGCTGGAACGGGATGAAGCCGGAGGATGGCGGCGTGGCCATCGCCAGCCGCTGGCCCATCGTCGAGAAGCGGCAGTACCTGTTCCAGACGCCCGGCTGCAGCTGGGACGGGCAGGCGCTGAAAGGTTTCGCGTATGCCAGGATCGCCGTCAACGGCCAGTTCTATCATGTGATCGGCACCCATCTGCAATCCGAGGACAGCGGCTGCGCCAACCACGCCGACATCGGCGTGCGCCAGGCCCAGCTGCGCGAGATCGCGGCCTGGGTCCAATCGCGCCATTTGCCGGCTGACGAGACGGTGATCGTCGCCGGCGACATGAATACCGACCGCTACAAGACCGCCGAGTACCGGGCGATGCTGGACATCCTGCAGGCCAGCGAGCCGCGCTACGCCGGCATGCCGCACAGCTTCGACACCGCCGGCAACGGCATCGCGCTGGAGCGCTACGGCGCGCGCGGCGGCGACGCGCCGGAATACCTTGACTACATCCTGGCGTTGAAAGGCCACCGCCAGCCTTCCGCCTGGCACAACCAGGCGCTGGACGCGCCGTCGCCGCAGTGGACGGCGCAATCGGCGGTGGTGAAGCAGACCTATGCCTACACCGATTTCAGCGACCACTACCCGGTGCAGGCCTTCGCCTGGGCCGACGCCGCCACGCCGACCCGCTCGCTGACCGCGCAGCCGGGCACCTACCGCCAGGTCTTCCTGCAGAACCTGGCCAGCGGCCGTTATGTCCAGGCCGGAGACGCCAACGACGGCTGGCTGAAGACCGACGCCGCAGCGGCGGGCGCGCGGGCGCGTTTCAATTTGTCCAACAACTTTTCCATGCGCGACAACGGCTGCATCCGGTCTGGCGAATACGTGCGTCTGGAGCGGGCCGATCGGCCCGGCTGGTTCTGGACTTGGTGGGGAACGGCCGGCGGCAACCAGTACGCGTATTACACCGCCCAGGGGCCGTTGAACCGCTCGCCGGAACTGAGGCTGGTCAATCACAGCCGGCCGGACGGCTGCCTGCAGGACGGCGACGAAGTATCGTTCAAGGATTGGGCGCGCGCCGCCGACTATTACCTGACCGCCTGGGCCGGCGGCGGCCATGCCGACCAGCTCTACCTGTGGCAGCCGGCCGTGGGGAGCGGGGAGCGCTTCAGGGTGGGGATAGGGGCCGCGCCCCAGTATCTGGACTGGCGCGGACAATTGTCATACGCCAAGCGTCGTTGACGGCGGGCAGCCTCTTGTTGCTGTTTCTCCACGTCACGCCCTGGCTCTTGGAACAGGATCAACCATTTTGTCAAACAAGATAGTTGATAAATCGAGTCAGTTAAACTAATGTGTCTGAAAATTACAAATGCATATATTTTTAAAAAATTAAATGCATTATAAATTTCATGCCAAAAACTGGTCATGACGAGGATACAAGAGGCTGCATCCCGATTTCGAGGCGAGAGTGCCAAGCATTTACATCGTCCGTGCCCGTCCACCGATGCCGCGCGGCGGGCGTGAACCGAACAGTCAAAGGGACATTCGCGATGAAGCATTCCTCCGATATCTGCATTGTCGGCGCCGGCATCAGCGGCCTGACCTGCGCCAGCCATCTGCTCGACTCGCCTGCCTGTCGCGGCCTGTCTCTGCGCATTTTCGACATGCAGCAGGAAGCGGGAGGCCGCATCCGCTCGAAAACGCTGGACGGCAAGGCCGCGATAGAGCTGGGCGCCGGACGGTACTCGCCGCAACTGCACCCGCATTTCCAGCGCGCGATGCAGCATTACAGCCAGAAGAGCGAAATCTACCCATTCACCCAGCTGAAATTCAAAAACCATACCCAGCAGAAGCTGAAGCGGGCGATGAGCGAGCTGTCCTCCAGGCTGGAGGAGCACGGCAAGGAATCCTTTCTCCAGTTCGTCAGCCGCTATCAGGGCAAGGAGAGCGCGGTCGGCATGATCCGCTCGATGGGCTATGACGCCTTGTTCCTGCCCGACATCTCGGCCGAGATGGCTTACGACATCGTCGGCAAGCATCCGGAAATCCAGAGCGTGACCGACAACGACGCCAACCAGTGGTTTTCGGCGGAGCAGGGTTTCGATGGCCTGATCCAGCAGATCAAGGCCAAGGTCAAGGCTGCCGGCGCGCGCTTCAGCCTGGGCTACCGCCTGCTGTCGGTCGAGGCCGACGGCGACGGCTACCGCCTGCAACTGGCCGGCGACGACGGCTGGAAGCTGGAGCACCGCGCCCGCCACCTGATCCTGGCGGTCCCGCCGTCGGCGATGGCCGGACTCAACGTCAATTTTCCCGAGGCGTGGAACGGCGCGCGCTACGGCTCGCTGCCGCTGTTCAAGGGCTTTCTGACCTATGGCGAACCCTGGTGGCTGGATTACAAGCTGGATGACCAGGTGCTGATCGTCGACAACCCGCTGCGCAAGATCTACTTCAAGGGCGACAAATACCTGTTCTTCTACACCGACAGCGAGATGGCCGATTACTGGCGGGGCTGCGTGGCCGAGGGCGAGGACGGTTATCTGGAGCAGATCCGCACCTATCTCGCCAGCGCGCTGGGCATCGCCCGCGAGCGCATCCCCCAGCCCCGGGTCCACGTGCACAAGTACTGGGCGCACGGCGTCGAGTTCTGCCGCGACAGCGGCATCGACCACCCGTCCGCGCTGAGCCACCGCGACAGCGGCATCATCGCCTGCTCGGACGCTTACACCGAGCACTGCGGCTGGATGGAGGGCGGCCTGCTGAGCGCCCGCGAGGCCAGCAGGCTGCTGTTGCAGCGTCTCTCCGCTTGAACGGGGCCGAGGCAAAGCCGCCGCATCGCGTCGCCGCCCGATGTCCGGGCGGCGGTCGCCAGTCATGACCGCTTGGGAGACACATGAGCATTCTGGATTTTCCACGCATCCATTTTCGCGGCTGGGCGCGGGTCAACGCGCCCACCGCCAACCGCGATCCGCACGGCCAGATCGATATGGCCCGCAACGCGGTGTCGATCCATGGCGAGCCGTTCGACCTCGCGCGCCATCCGACCGAATTCCACCGCCACCTGCAATCGCTGCAGCCGCGTTTCGGCCTGGACGGCCGGCCTGACCCGGAGGGGCCGTTCGGCCTGGCGGAAGGCTACAACGCGGCCGGCAACAACCATTTCTCCTGGGAGGGCGTCACCGTCAGCCACGTGCGGCTGGACGGCGGCGAACCGGACCATGGCGACGGCCTGGTCGGCGCCAAGCTGGCGCTGTGGGGGCACTACAACGATTACCTGCGCACCACCTTCAACCGCGCGCGCTGGGTGGACAACGATCCCACCCGCCGCGACGCGGTGCAGATCTACGCCGGCCAATTCACGATCAGCCCGGCCGGCGCCGGGCCGGGCACGCCCTGGCTGTTCACCGCCGACATCGACGACAGCCACGGCGCGCGCTGGACGCGCGGCGGCCACATCGCCGAGCGCGGCGGCCATTTCCTGGACGAGGAATTCGGCCTGGCGCGGCTGTTCCAGTTTTCCGTGCCCAAGAGCCATCCGCATTTCCTGTTCCACCCCGGGCAGTTCGATTCCGAAGCCTGGCGCAGGCTGCAGCTGGCGCTGGAGGACGACGATGTGCTGGGCCTGGCGGTGCAGTATGTTCTGTTCAATATGTCGACGCCGCCGCAACCCAATTCGCCGGTGTTCCACGATATGGTCGGCGTGGTCGGCCTGTGGCGCCGCGGCGAGCTGGCCAGCTATCCGGCCGGCCGGCTGCTGCGTCCGCGCCAGCCCGGGCTGGGCGATCTGACGCTGCGCGTAAGCGGCGGCCGCGCGGCGCTGAATCTGGCTTGCGCCATCCCGTTCACCGCCCGCGCGGCGCAGCCGTCCGCGCCGGACAGGCTGACGCCCGATCTCGGCGCCAAGCTGCCGTTGGGCGACCTGTTGCTGCGCGACGAGGACGGCGCGTTGCTGGCGCGGGTGCCGCAGGCGCTGTACCAGGATTACTGGACGAACCACGGCATCGTCGAGGTGCCGTTGCTGCGCGAGCCCAGAGGCTCGCTGACGCTGTCCAGCGAGCTAGCGGAGTGGCGGGAGCAGGACTGGGTCACCCAGTCCGACGCCGCCAATCTTTACCTGGAGGCGCCTGACCGCCGCCATGGTCGTTTCTTTCCGGAAGACATCGCGCTGCGCAGCTATTTCCGCGGCGAGGCGCGCGCGCGCGCGGACATTCCTTACCGGATCGAGGGCATGGGCCTGGCCGGGGTGGAGGCGCGCCAGGACGGCATCGCCGCCGAGTGGCGGCTGACCGGCCTGCGGCCCGGTCCGGCGCGCATAGTGCTAGGCGATGGCGAGGAGGCGATCCAGCTGCGGGTGCTGCCGGACGACTGGGAACTGGACGACGCGACGGTGGACGAGGTCGATTACGCCTTCCTGTACCGGCACGTGATGGCCTACTACGAGCTGATCTACCCGTTCATGTCCGACAAGGTGTTCAGCCTGGCCGACCGCTGCAAGTGCGAGACCTACGCCAGGCTGATGTGGCAGATGTGCGATCCGCAGAACCGGAACAAGAGTTATTACATGCCCAGCACCCGCGAGCTGTCGGCGCCCAAGGCCAGGCTGTTCCTCAAATACCTGGCCCATGTCGAGGGCGAGGCCAGGCTGCTGGCGCCGCCGCCGGCCGATCCGGCGCGCATCGCGAGCAAGGCGGAGCTGGCGGCCGAGCTGCGCAAGGCGGTGGATCTGGAATTGTCGGTGATGCTGCAGTATTTGTACGCCGCCTATTCCATTCCCAATTACGCCCAGGGCCAGCAGCGCGTGGCCGACGGCGCGTGGACCCCGGAACAGCTGCGGCTGGCCTGCGGCAGCGGCGACCGGCGCCGCGACGGCGGCATCCGCGCCGCGCTGCTGGAGATCGCCCACGAGGAGATGATCCACTACCTGGTGGTGAACAATCTGCTGATGGCGCTGGGCGAGCCGTTCTACGCCGGCGTGCCGCTGATGGGCGAGGCGGCGCGGCAGGCGTTCGGCCTGGACACCGAGTTCGCGCTGGAGCCGTTCTCGGAGTCGGCGCTAGCGCGCTTCGTCCGGCTGGAATGGCCGCACTTCATCCCGGCGCCGGGCAAATCCATCGCCGATTTCTACGCCGCGATCCGCCAGGCCTTCCTCGAACTGCCGGACCTGTTCGACGGCGAGGCCGGCAAGCGCGGCGGCGAGCACCACCTGTTTCTCAACGAGCTGACCAACCGCGCGAATCCCGGCTACCAGCTGGAGGTGTTCGACCGCGACAGCGCGCTGTTCGGCATCGCCTTCGTCACCGACCAGGGCGAGGGCGGGGCGCTGGATTCGCCGCACTACGAGCACTCCCATTTCCAGCGGCTGCGCGAACTGGCGGCCCGCATCATGGCGCAGCCCGCGCCGTTCGAGCCGGCGCTGCCGGCGCTGCGCAATCCGGTGCTGGATGAGGAGCCGGGCTGCCAGCGCGTCGAAGATGAGCGGGCGCGGGCGCTGATGGGCATGTACCAGGGCGTGTACGAACTGATGTTCGCGATGATGGCGCAGCATTTCGCGGTGAAGCCGCTGGGCAGCCTCAGGCGTTCGCGGCTGATGAACGCGGCGATCGACCTGATGACCGGCCTGCTCCGGCCGTTGTCCTGCGCGCTGATGAATCTGCCGTCGGGCAGCGCCGGACGCACCGCCGGACCGCCGTTGCCCGGCCCGGTGGACACCCGCAGCTACGACGACTACGCGCTGGGCTGCCGGATGCTGGCGCGGCGCTGCGAGCGGCTGCAGGAGACGGCGGCGGCGCTGGCGCCGGGCTGGCTGCCCGAAGCGCAATTGGAGCTGCTGGATTTCTACCGCCGGCAGATGCTGGACTTGGCTTGTGGAAAGCTTTCTAGAGAGGCCTGAAATGAAAAAAGCAATCATAGTCGGAGGCGGGCTCGCCGGCGGTTTGACCGCCATCTACCTGGCGAAGCGCGGCTACGAGGTCCACGTGGTGGAAAAGCGCGGCGACCCGCTGCAGGATTTGTCGTCTTACGTGGACGTGGTCAGCTCGCGGGCGATAGGCGTCAGCATGACGGTGCGCGGCATCAAGTCGGTGCTGGCCGCCGGCATCCCGCGCGCGGAGCTGGAAGCCTGCGGCGAGCCCATCGTGGCGATGGCGTTCTCGGTCGGCGGCCAGCACCGGATGCGGCCGTTGAAGCCGCTGGAGGATTTCCGCCCGCTGTCGCTCAACCGCGCGGCGTTTCAGAAACTGCTGAACAAATACGCCAATCTGGCCGGCGTCCGCTACTACTTCGAGCACAAGTGCCTGGACGTGGATCTGGATGGCAAGTCAGTGCTGATCCAGGGCCGGGACGGCCAGCCGCAGCGGCTCCAGGGCGACATGATCGTCGGCGCCGACGGCGCGCATTCGGCGGTGAGGCAGGCGATGCAGAGCGGCCTGCGCCGTTTCGAATTCCAGCAGACTTTCTTCCGCCACGGCTACAAGACGCTGGTGCTGCCGGACGCCGAGGCGCTGGGCTACCGCAAGGACACGCTGTACTTTTTCGGCATGGATTCCGGCGGCCAGTTCGCTGGCCGCGCCGCCACCATACCGGACGGCAGCGTCAGCATCGCCATCTGCCTGCCCTACAGCGGCAGCCCCAGCCTGACGACTACCGACGAGTCTGCGATGCGCGCCTTTTTCGACCGTTACTTCGGCGGCCTGCCGCGGGACGCGCGCGAGGAGATGCTGCGCCAGTTCCTGGCCAAGCCCAGCAACGACCTGATCAATGTCCGCTCCAGCACCTTCCATTACAAGGGCAATGTGCTGCTGCTGGGCGACGCCGCCCACGCCACAGCGCCCTTCCTCGGCCAGGGCATGAATATGGCGCTGGAGGACGCCCGCACCTTCGTCGAGCTGCTGGACCGCCATCAGGGCGATCAGGACAAGGCCTTCCCCGAATTCACCGAGCTGCGCAAGGTGCAGGCCGATGCGATGCAGGACATGGCGCGCGCCAACTACGACGTGCTCAGCCGCTCCAACCCCATCTTCTTCATGCGGGCCCGCTACACCCGCTACATGCATAGCAAGTTTCCCGGCCTTTACCCGCCGGACATGGCGGAGAAGCTGTACTTCACGTCGGAACCATACGACAGGCTGCAGCAGATCCAGAGAAAGCAGAACGTTTGGTACAAGATAGGAAGGGTCAACTGATGAAAGTTCTGGTCATCGGCGCGGGGCCGGCCGGCCTGGTGTTCGCCAGCCAACTGAAACAGGCGCGTCCGCAGTGGGCGATAGACATCGTCGAAAAGAACGACGAGCAGGAAGTGCTGGGCTGGGGCGTGGTGCTGCCCGGCCGGCCCGGCCAGCATCCGGCCAATCCGCTGTCCTACCTGGACGCGCCGGAGAAGCTCAACCCGCAGTTCCTCGAGGACTTCAAGCTGGTCCATCACAACGAACCCAGCCTGATGAGCACCGGCGTGCTGCTGTGCGGCGTGGAGCGCCGCGGCCTGGTGCACGCCTTGCGTGACAAGTGCCGCTCGCAGGGCATCGCCATCCGCTTCGAATCGCCTCTGCTGGAGCATGGCGAGCTGCCGCTGGCCGACTACGACCTGGTGGCGCTGGCCAATGGCGTCAATCACAAGACCTCGCACTTCACCGAGGCGCTGGCGCCGCAGGTGGACTACGGCCGCAACAAGTACATCTGGTACGGCACCAGCCAGCTGTTCGACCAGATGAACCTGGTGTTCCGCACCCACGGCAAGGACATCTTCATCGCCCATGCCTACAAGTACTCGGACACGATGAGCACCTTCGTCGTCGAGTGCAGCGAGGAGACCTATGCCCGCGCCCGCCTGGGCGAGATGTCCGACGAAGCGTCGGCCGAATACGTGGCCAAGGTGTTCCAGACCGAGCTGGGCGGCCACGGCCTGGTGAGCCAGCCCGGCCTCGGCTGGCGCAATTTCATGACGCTGAGCCACGATCGCTGCCACGACGGCAAGCTGGTGCTGCTGGGAGACGCGCTGCAGTCCGGCCACTTCTCCATCGGCCATGGCACCACGATGGCGGTGGTGATCGCCCAGTTGCTGGTGAAGGCGCTGTGCGCCGAGGCAGACGTGCCGGCCGCGCTGCGGAGCTTCGAGGAGCGCGCGCTGCCGCTGGTCCAGCTATTCCGCAGCCATGCCGACAACAGCCGGGTCTGGTTCGAGACGGTGGAGGAGCGCATGCACTTGTCCAGTGCCGAGTTCGTGCAGAGCTTCGACGCGCGCCGCAAGTCGCTGCCGCCAATGCCGGAAGCGCTGGCGCAGAACCTGCGCTACGCGCTGCAGCGCTGAGGAGGCCGCATGGAAAACCGGGAACCGCCGCTGCTGCCGGCGCGCTGGAGCAGCGCCTACGTGTCGTACTGGAGTCCGATGCTGCCGGATGACCAACTGACGTCCGGCTACTGCTGGTTCGACTACGAGCGCGATGTCTGTCGGATAGACGGCCTGTTCAATCCCTGGTCGGAGCGCGACACCGGCTACCGGCTGTGGATGTCCGAGGTCGGCAACGCCGCCAGCGGCCTCACCTGGAAGCAGAAGGTGGCCTACGGCCGCGAGCGGACCGCCGCGGACGAGCAGCTGTGCGAGCGTCCGCTGGACGACGAGACCGGCCCGTTCGCCGAGCTGTTCCTGCCGCGCGACGTGCTGCGCCGGCTGGGTGCCCGCTTCATCGGCCGCCGCGAGGTGCTGGGCCGCGAGGCCGACGGCTGGCGCTACCAGCGTCCGGGCAAGGGGCCGTCCACGCTGTATCTGGACGCCGCCAGCGGCGAGCCGCTGAGAATGGTGACCGGGGACGAGGCGTCGCGCGCCTCGCTGCGCGATTTCCCCAACGTCAGCGCGGCCGAAATTCCCGACGCCGTTTTCGCCGCCAAGCGTTAGCGTTCGGATCGGGCAGAAAAACGGGGCTGCTTTCGGGCAGCCCCGTTGTCGTCGCCGGGAGCGGATCAGGCGGGAACGGCCAGCGCCGCGGGCGCGAAGGCGCGGCGCTGCCAGAACGGCCGCTCTGGCCAGCGGTTTTCCTGCCGGTAATGCCGCCGCCGCTCCGCCAGGTAGCGGCGGAAGCAGTCGTCGGCGCGCTTGGCGTAGGCGCGAGCCGGCGCCAGGTCGCCGTCCAGCATCGCGGCGATGGCCGGCGCGGCGGCCAGCGCGTCGCCGAGCGCGCTGGCGATGCCGGACGAGGTCAGCGGGTCCAGTCCCATCAGCGCGTCGCCGACGCAGATCCAGCCGGGGCCGGCGGCGCGGGAGACGCAGCCGCTGTGCGCGGCGAAGGCGTGCACGGCGTCTATCCGCGGCGGCGGCGGCAGCCGCTCCGACAGCAGCCGGGTGGCGCGCCAGGCGGCCAGAAAATCGGCGGGATGCTCCAGCCCCTGCGCGCGGGCCAGGTCCTGGTCCGTCATCAGCGCCGCCAGCGCGCGGCCGTCCGGCAGCGCCGCGGCATACCACCAGCCGTAAGGCGCGGACTCCACCAGCGAATAACCGCTCAGCTCTCCTGAGCAATCCACGCGGCAAGCCAGCGCCTGCAGCCGATCCAGCCTGTACCGGGGCATGCCCAGCCTGGCGGCCAGCGGCGAGCGCCGGCCGCCGGCGTCCACCACCACCCGCGCCTCCGCTTCGCCCAGGCCGCGCACCCGCAGCCGCCAGCCGCCGCGGCTAGGCTCGATGGCGTCGATGCCGGATTCGCTCAGCACCGTTACGCCGCGCGCCATCGCCTCCTGCCGCAGCGCGCGGTCGAAGCCGGCGCGGTCCAGGTGCCAGCCGTGGCCGTGGCCGCGGTACAGGAAGTGGTCCAGCCGCGGCGTCTCGCTCCCCCACAGCGAGAGGTTGCCGTGGTAGCCCGGCTGGCCGTCCAGCGCATGGCCGGCGCCCAGGCGCGAGAGCAGGCCGGCGACGTCCGGCGTCGCCGATTCGCCGATGCGGAAGGGCTGGGCCAGCGGCCGGTCCAGCAGCAGCGCCTCCACGCCCAGCGCCTGCAGCGCCAGCGCGAGGGCGCTGCCGGCCGGGCCGGCGCCGGCTATCGCCACCGGGTAGCGGCTAACGCTCATTGCGCGGTTCCGGCCGCGGCGGATGGGCGGGGTCGAACGGCCGGGGTAGTTCGCGCTCCACCTCGACGAAGCGGCGCTCGCCGTCCACCTGCTTTTCCATCACGAAACCCAGGCCGGCCCAGTACTTGACCATGTCGATATCGTCGGCGAACTGGATGAAGTCGCCGGCCAGCTGGTCGTAGTCGGTGCCCAGCCACGGCACCTGCTTGCCGGTTTCCTGGTCGGGCGGCGGCGGGGGCGAGGCGGCTGCCAGCGTCTGCGGCTGCGGTTGCGGTTCCAGATAGACGAACTCCGGCCGCTGCGCCGGCCACCACCACAGCCGCCTGCCGTCCAGCGGCTGCGACGAGCATTCGTTGAAGTCGGCCTGCCAGGGGATGGCCATGTAGCGGGTGACGTCGCCGGGCTCCATGCCGCGCCTCAGGTCGAAATCCAGGCTCAGCGGGCCTTCGGGCACGAAGTGGTTGCGGATGCGGAAGGGGTGGCCATAGATGGCCGGATTGCGCGAGATCCAGGTCATCTCGATGCCGGGCGAGAACGGTCCGCCGACGCAGTTGTCCAGCGCCGCCCGGGTCAGGCTCTCGGCCGCGTCACCGTCCTCTGGGTGGTTGACGAAGCAGCCGGCCACCCATTGCTGCAGCATGAAGTACTGGGTGTCGGTAAGGCGCATGTACTTGCTGGTGGCGGTGCTGGGCACCAGGCAGTTGTCGCCGGCGAGATACGGCATCATCGTCGCGCCGCTGGCGGTGAGGATGTCGTTTTCCTGGTAGGGCGGGCGGATGAAGTCCAGGATGTACTGGCGAAAGCCCTGGTATTCCGGCGCGCCCAGGCCGTCCGCTCCGGTCGCGCCCAGTTTTTCGAAATCGAAATGGTGCGGCTTGGGGGGAATGGCGGCCACCCACGGCATATAGGTCGCGCGCTCCAGCAGCGGGCGGATTTCGGTGTGGAAATTGGGCTTGAAGCCGTCCGCGCCGGATTTCCAGAAGCCGTTTTCATAGAGCGCCGGATAGTGGCCGCTGCGCACCAGCGCGTCGAAGATGGTGTCGTACAGCGTGATCAGGTTGGGGATTTCCGGCGCGTACTTGGGCGGGGCCACCAGCACGTGGGCCGGCAGCGCCTCGATGCGGCTGCCGTCGGAGAACTCGATCACCGCGCTGACCGGTCCGTCCGAGGTGTCGTCCCACCAGCCGTCGTTGTTGGCGTAGTCGGTGATGGTCGCGTCCGGATCGGCGGAGCCGGACACGCCGTAGCCGCCCAGCACCAGCAGCCGACCGTCCTGGTCGGTGCGCAGCTCGCCCAGGGTGTCGATCGAGTCCCGCATCGGATAGAGCGGGCTGGGCGGGAAATGCGCGCCTTCGTAGCCGTCCGGCACGGTGTTCTTGCTGAACTGCTCGCCTTGCTGGCTGCGGCCCGATATCTGGCGTGGGCCGGCGTCGATCAGCAGCGCGTGGCGGTCCTTGGCTTGCGGGTTGCGCAGCGGGTGGTTGGGCGCGTAGCCGTCTTCGCCCTCAGCCGGCACGAAGGTGTACCAGCTGGGCTTCTTGTTGGCCAGGTGCGCGGTCCAGCGTATCGCGTGGACGCCGTCGGTGTTCAGCGTCACCTCCTCGCTGACGCCGTTTTCCACCTTGTACACCTTGAAACGCGCGGCCTGGCGGCACAGCCGGCCTTCGGCGTCGCGAAAATCCTGTTGGGTGAACGGCTTGCCGTCCGGCATGACGGGCAGGCCGCAATAGCGGTCCGGCTCGATGTAGAACTTCTCCGGCGCGTCGCCGACGCGGGCGATGCCGATGGAGGGGTAGATCCGGTATTCGATCATGATGGCTCCCGATTCATGCTTGTGCGGTCTGATGGGCGGCAGCCAGGCGGCTGACGTTGTCGCGCACGCTCTCCAGCGCGTCCACCATCTCGCCGCGCTCCGCCGGGTCGTCTATCTGTTGCCTGGCCACCTGGACGGCGGCGGGCAGCCGCGCCGCCAGATCGGCCAGCCTGCTGCCGGGCTGGTACAGATAGGTGGGCGCGCCATTGGGGCCGACGTCGCTGTCGGTGTCCTTGTGCAGCGGCGTCTGCATCAGTTTGCGGGCCAGGTTGGGCAGCGCCTGGTGCATCAGCGGCAAGCCCTGTGTGAAGAAGCTGTCCCTGGACTGGCCGGCGACGAAGCTGCGCTCCATCGAATCCAGCATCAGGCTGTAGGCGATGTCGAACAGCTCGGCCAGCTGGATGGCCATCGGGTTGGTGAAGTCGCCGCGCTTGGGATTGGACACGATGGGGTAGGTGGGCGGAAAGCCGGCCTTGTCCAGCGACACGGTGCGGAATTTCTTGAAGTGCGACATCTCGTACGGCGAGCCGATGATGGGGCCGTAGGTGCCGTCGGTGCGCTCGCCGTAGGTGTTGTAGGTGGCCCACGGCTCGATCGGAATCATCGACTGCGATTCCGGCACGCTGCCTTCGCCCTGCTGGACGATCTGCTGCACGCCCAGCCGGGCGCTGGCGAGGTCGGTGACCCGCACTGGTTTGCCGCCGAACTTGCCGAGGTAGATGTCCAGCCGCTGACAGGCGTCGGCGTTCGGCTGGAACAGCGCCGCCTGGTCCGGATAGGTCGCCAGGCCGTCCAGCAGCGCGTCGTACAGCTGGGCGATGTAGCTGTAGTTGTCGCCGCGCGGCGGCGCGTGCGGCGGCGCCGGGGTTTCGATCGCGGTGAAGGTGTCGTTGAACACCTCCACCGACGCGCGGCACAGGCCGATGAAGGGCGTGGTGCTGGTGTTGGCGTGGGGCAGGTAACAGGGATAGACCGGCGCGGCGCTGTCGGTCAGCCGGGGGCGTCCGCCGATGCCCACCAGCAGATTGGCGGCCTGGTTGATGTGGAACATCTCTTCCATCATCACGCTGCGCAGCAGCTGGTAGGCCTCGCAGTTGGGGTCGCTGATCGAATACAGCGCGGTCAGATACGGCGGGATGGTGGTCATTTCCACCTGGATCGCCAGCTGGGCCGCGTCCTGCAGCGGCTTGCGGGCATCCGCCAGGTCTTCGGCGGCGCGCTGGCCGTAGATGCGGTCGAACAGCATGCCGAAGGGTTTGCTCGAATCGATGCTCATGTTTCCTCCGCGAATCGTCGGGTAGGCAAACGGCGCGGCGCGCTCAGCGCTTGATCAGCGTGGCCACCGACACGTGCGGCCAGATGATTTCGTCGAATACCAGCAGCACGGTCTGGGTGTACTGCAACTG
Organism: Chromobacterium sp. Ag138; assembly: GCF_055181315.1. Taxonomy (NCBI): domain Bacteria; kingdom Pseudomonadati; phylum Pseudomonadota; class Betaproteobacteria; order Neisseriales; family Chromobacteriaceae; genus Chromobacterium; species Chromobacterium sp. Ag138. Next base: position 1,552,583 of record NZ_JBUPWA010000001.1, on the reverse strand, counting down.
GAGGAACTGGCTGCCGTCCGGGCGCTGCAGCGTCTCGATCCAGAAGATGGCGTTCATTTCGGTGGCGTCCGCGTTCTGGACGATGAAGGGGATGTTGGCGATGCCGCCAGAATCCTGGGTGCTGACCGGCAGATTGGTGGTGCTCACCACCTTGAGCTCCAACTGCTGCTGCTGATATTTCAGCACGTCCACCAGGGCCTGGTTGGGATTCTGCATGTCGAATCCGGGCGGGAACTTGCCGTTCAGGTAGGGATCGGTATAACCCAGGGGCAACGGTTTGCCGTCCACCCGGGTGGGCATGGTGCTGACCGGCGCGATATTGGGCGCCCGCGCCTCGCTGGACGCCTGGCCCTGCGCCAGCAGCGAATCGCCATGGGGGATGGTGGCCTGGCGCACGATGGTGGGCGGATCGTGCGGCGCGGTGGTGGCTGGCACGTTCAGCCAGATGCCGGGTTCGATGTGTATGCCTTCGCCAGTGTCGGCGTCGCTGACTTGCTGCAGGTAGGTCAAGCCGTAGAGGAAGATGTCGTTCTGTTTGGAGCCGCGGTTCGGCACCGGCCCGCCTATCGGGCTGAAACTGATGGTTTCGATGGTGGCGTTGACGATCAGGCGGAAGATGCCGCCGTTCTGGTGGTTAGGCACGGCGATCATATTGTAGCCATGGCCGGTCCAGTGGCCGGACAGCTCGGTCAACGGACCGAGGTTGTCCAGGCTTTGCGATAACGGGGCCGAGGCGCGTTGGAATTGGCTGAGGTTCATGGTTGGCTCTCCCAAGACATTGTCGAGATGACGGTGTGCTGCCTGGTGTGTTGCCGACCCGATACTGCGATATTGTCGTCCGCCTTTGTCGGCGGATGATGCCGGATTCGTAAGACTACTTAACCATTATTCTTGTATGGAATATCCGACATGTGCTGGTTATAGCCGGGGCCGGCTCCATGTCAAGCGTGGCGGGGTTTGCGGCGATGCGCCCCATGGATCGATGTCTCGTGCCGGGCGAGCGGATTGTGAGGAAAAGTTATCAAAAACAGTTATTTGGGACAGATTGAATCTCGTGGTTGCGGGCTGGTTACGGCATAAGATGAAAGTCCGGCTCATCGATTTGCGCCTTTCGGATTGCGTCGATCCGGGGTGGATTCCGGAGTTTTCGCGCGGAATGGTTTCATCCGCGCCCGCTATCGCAGGAGGCCGCAATGGAAGCCAGGCGTATCAACCAATACCGCGCGCCGCAGCTGGTGCCTTTCAGCGCCAAGCTCGACGAGGATGGACAGACCGTGGTGCTGGCGGCCGATTCCAACGAGTACAAGCTCGCCTTCAAGGGCGTGGAAGGCGGACGGGTGCTGGACAGCGTGCTGTCCATGGCCAATCCGGGCGCGGAAATCTGGTACGACATCCATTCCGGCTCGGCCCAGCCCTGGCAGCTGTCGCTGGCGCGCCAGCTGGATGAGCTGTCGCTGATCCGGGACGCGCCGGCCGGCCGCTCCGCGCTGGAGATGCGCCGTCTGGAGCAGGAGTCGCTGATCGGCCGTTGCATCGAGCGCCTGCGGTCCGATGCCGGCGACCGCGGCGGGCAGGGCGTCCCCACCGCGCGGGTGATGCTGCATTTGCTGGACGAGCCGCCGCCCGCTCCCGGCGCGTTTTTCATCGACGATGTCGCCGCGCCGGAGTGGGGCGACAATTTCTCGCTGCAGACCTTCTATCTGCAAAAACTCTATCTGGAAGACAATCTGCCGCAACTGATTCCGCTGTGGCGGAGGGTGCTGACGGGCTTCATCGAAGCATCCGGCGGCGCGGTCCAGGGCTGCGGGACGGGGCGGGTGGCGAGGCCGGACGTGCTGGGCTTCTATTGCCCGGTGCAGGAAGAGTCGTACTTGCTGTGCCTGGTGGATCTGGTGCTGCAGGCGCCCTGCGCGGGAGCCCGCCGGCGTCTGCGCGGCTGGACGTCGCCGGCGGCGGCGGACAGCGGCGTCAACTTCATGCGCCGCGCCCGCCAGTGCCTGCAGTCCGGGCTGGAGACGCTGGGAGAGAGCCGTTTCGCGCGGCAGGTGGGCGCGCAAGGCACGGAGGCCGGTTCGCTGGTCCAGGGCCTGTTCATCGAGCAATACCATGTCTCCAGGCGCTTCGCCGAGATCATCGCGCCGTTGATGACCCGGCGCATGCGGCTGCCGATGAAGCAGCATGTCCACCGTTACTTTCAGGAAGAGCTGGCGCGCGAGGTGTATGGACGGTCGGTATGCGAGGCGTTGGGCGTGCCGTCGGCCTGGCTGGACCAGGCTTTGCCGCTGCCCTTGTTCCAGGCCTACGTCGATGCCTTCACCGTGCTGGGGCGCTACGATCCCATCGGCTATCTGGCGGCGCTGATGGCTTTCGAGTGCGGGCTGGGCATGAAAGGGCTGGAGGAGATGGGGCCGGATGGCGTGGAGGAGACGCGCGCGGCCTACCGGATGCTTCCACGCCGGGACGATGCTTGCCAGGAGGGCGGGTGCGCGGCTTTGCCGCAGCTGTTCTTCCGCGAGATCTCGCTGCTGGGGGCCGCCGCGCAGCGGCGCGCGCTGGGCAGCCTGGCCTACATGATGGAGCTGGAGCATCGGGCGATGGACCAGGTCGCCGATTTCTACCGCGTTCAGGAGACGCTGGACATGTGCTCGCTGGATGGTTTCTACGGAGGCGGATGAGGGGCGGTCATGCGGCCATCGCCTGCCATAGCGCCAGGCCCAGCAGCGCGGCCGCGGAAACGGCGGCGGCCGGCCGGCGGTAGCGTTCCGCGGCGGCCAGCGCGGTGACGCCCAGCATCACTACCAAGCCATGCCCGCCGGCGCCCGGCAGCAGCATCAGCAGCCAGCAGCTGCGCAGGCAGGCGGCGCCGTTTTCCAGTCCATACAGCAGGCAATCGCGGTTGGCGGCCCAGCCCGATGGCGCCAGCGCGCGGCCGCGGTGGCAAGCGGCCAGCGCGGCGGCCTTGCCTGGGCCCAGCTGCCAGGCGGCCGCGGCGAGGGCGGCGCCGGCCAGAGACAGGGAGAGGCTGTTGACGGCTAACAGCCAGAGCGCGGCCGCGATATCCAGCAGCCAGGCCGCCGCCAGCCAGAGGCCGAGATAGCCGCACAGGAAGACGGCGATCGCCCGGCGCCGCCGCCGCCACAGGCTGTGGAAGGCGGCATATCGGGCGGGGCCCGCCGCCAGCGGCAGCATCATCGCCGCCGTCATCAGCGGCAGGCCGCCGTCCGGCGCGGGAGCTCCGCCAAGTTGCCGCCAGCCGAGCCCGCCGCGGCAGATCGCCGCGAAGCCGACGCCGCCGGATCTTTGCAGCAGGCATAGCCACGCCGCTGCGCAAATCGCCAGCACCCACCATTCCGGATGCCGCCGCAGCCAGTCCCGCGTTCGTCGCAAGCCGGCAGGCAGCGGCGCGGCGAGGCGGGCGGGGCCCATCGTCAGCGCGCGCATCGAGGCGGTCCGCGGCTCATTCGTAATACAGGCTGACCCGACCCACCCTGACTTCTGCTTCGCGCTTGGCCTGCCGCCTCGGGACGAAGGTGACGCGCAGGTCTTTGGGATCCCAGCCGGGCTCCTGCTCCAGCCGCGCCATCAGGTCGGTGACGTCGAAAACGTAATGCAAGCCGGTGCCGGCATGGCCCGCGCCCTGGCGGGACGCCTTGTCCAGGCCGAACAGCGGCAGCACGCCGGCGCATAGCTCTTCCCGGCTGCCGGGCTGGGATTCTCCAGGGGGGTGCAGATAGATTTCGTAGCTCGGCGGCATGCCTTTTCCTGTGACCCGCTCAACCCGGAGGTAGGCCTGGCGCGGCTTGCCCGCGGCCTGCGCCTGCAGCGCCGGGCCGGTCGGCGGCTCTATCGACAGGCTGACCGTGGCGTCCCGCGAAGCCAGCGGAAACGATTCCTGGGTGGCGGCCACCATCTCGCATGGGTGTTCCGTTGACATGAATGAGTGCTCCCGTAATGGCTGGCGTCGTTAGACCCGCTAACAAAACCCCTGATCCTGCGTTGCGCCTCCTTGTCGCACCAGGGGGGCTGCCTGCGTCGGCGCGCCTTGGCTCAGGTTCTCTGCGTGGTTCTGTTAGCGGCTCTTAATGGACATTGCCCAGTGGATTGGCGAGGTTGTCGTATTGGTAGTGCCAGGGCCCGTTCACGGTGTCCACCACGTCCTGCGGGGCGAAGGTGGCCGGCTTGCCGCTGGCGTCGTGGAAGAAGAAGCGGGTGGCGCTCAACCACTTGGGATCGGTGGGGTTGGCGTTGCCCATTTTGCGCCACACCTCCCACAGCCGGTCGATGTTGGCGTGGTGCAGCCAGAAGATGGGGTCTTGGGCGGCGGTGTCGGGGTCGCCCATCAGGCCGCCGATATCGCTGTGGATCATGTCGTGCGGCACCATTTCCAGTTGTCCCTGGTCGCTGTCGCCCATGTGGTTGGGGCCGCGCGTCGGCCCGCCGAAGCCGGAGTCGCCGCCCGGCGCCAGGTGCCCGGCGAAGTTGGCGCGTTTCAGGCAGCTCAGGCTGACCGCCTTGTTGTCCAGAAAAGGCTTGCCGTCGTTGCCCTGATCGCGCTCCACCAGCAGCGGGTTCTGGCCGGGCAGGCCGGCGAATTGCTTGGCGGTGAAGGCGGGGGGCAGCGCCCGGGCGCCAGGCGGGCTGTAGTTCCAGTACGGCAGCGCCCAGTCCTGAGGACCGCCCAGCTTGGCCACGGTGGCGGAGACGATGTCTTCGAATATGCCCAGATAGACGCGGTGCCAGGGCAGGAAAAACCAGGTGGCGTGCTGGCATTGCGCCCAGGCCTGCTTCTGGTCCTGAGTGAAGGTGGAGGGGTTCTGCAGCGTGCCGTGCACCGCCGCCTGGTACTGCCAACTGGTGGAGTCGCCGGGCGGGCGTTGCTGCATATCGTGTACGGCCCGGGCATACCATTGCAGCGTCTGGTCGCTGGCGTCCAGCTTGGATACATCCTTGCGCATGCGGGGGGTGGGCATTTCGGCTGCTCCTGGTTGGGCGTCGCGTGGCGTCGATGGGCTGCCGGACAGGGGTGGGGC
>NZ_JBUPWA010000001.1:1447545-1547453 GCF_055181315.1 Chromobacterium sp. Ag138 | reverse complement strand
GCAGCCGACAGGACTTCACAGAGCATTCAAGCCCAGCCGCTGTCGGGGGCGCAGCGAGGCGGGGTCGTCGCGGCGGAGATGGCCTCCCTGCCGGGCGGTCAAGCGGACAGCGCGCGCGGGGAGGGCGGGAAGTCGCCGGGAAGGCTGCCGCCGTGGCATCGCAGCAGCTCGACGAAGAGATCGGCCGGCAGCGGGCGCGAGTACAGAAAGCCCTGGGCATGTTCGCAGCGGCAGGTTTGCAGCATGGCGGCCTGGGCCGGCGTTTCCACGCCTTCCGCGATGACATTGAGGCCAAGCTTGTGGGCCATGACGATGATGGCTTCGCACAGCGCGTGGTCGCGCGGCTCGTCGGTGATCCGGCGCACGAAGGCCTGGTCTATCTTCAGGCAGTCCAGCCGGTAGCGTTGCAGGTAAGACAGCGCGGAGTAGCCGCTGCCGAAGTCGTCCAGCGCGATCCGGATGCCGGCCGCTCGGTAGATATCCAGCGCTTCCTCCACTTTGCGGTCGGCGTCGAGCAGCAGGGCTTCGGTGACTTCCAGCATCAGCGCCTGGCCCGGCACCCCGGCGCGCGCAAGCTTGTCCAGCCAGCGGGCCGGGTTCTGCAGATCGCGGAAATGCAGCGCCGACACATTGATCGCGATGCGCAGGTCGTCGCGCACCGTGTCGCGCCACTCGCGTATGACGGACAGGGCCTGGTCGTACACCCACTCGCAGATTTTGCCGCTGAGGCCGCACTCCTCGGCGATGGGGATGAACACGGCCGGATTGATGACGCCATGCTCGGGATGGTGCCAGCGCAGCAGCGCCTCGGCCTCGCGTATCCGGCCGCTGGCAAGGTCGATGATGGGCTGGAATTCGAGCCGGAACTGGCCTTGCTCCAGCGCCAGATGCAGGCCGTTGGATATCTGCAGCCGGACTTCCGCGGCCTTCTGCATCGCCGGCGCGTAGAAGCAGTAGCGGTTGCGGCCGGCATGCTTGGCGCCGTACATCGCCTGGTCGGCGTTGCGCAGCAGTTCGTCCACGCTCATGCCGTCGGCCGGGGCCATCGAGATGCCTATGCTGCCGGTCACGTAGCAGACCATCTGTTCCAGCCGCACCGGCTCGGCCAGCCGCTGCAGCAGTTTCTGCGCCATCAGGTCCACGTCGCCGGGCGATTCGATATCCCCCAGCACGATGCAGAATTCGTCTCCTCCCAGCCGCGCCACCGTGTCGCTGGCGCGCACGCTGCCCTGCAGCCGGGCGGCGACGGTGGAAAGCAGCTGGTCGCCGTGGCCATGGCCGAGCGAATCGTTGATGGTTTTGAAGTGATCGAGATCTATCAGCAGCACCGCCATCATTTTCTGGTGGCGCATGGTCTGGGCCAGGCCGTACTCCATCCGGTCCTGCAGCATGCGGCGGTTGCATAGATTGGTCAGCGGATCATGTTTGGCCAGGTAGGCCAGTTGTTCCTGAGCGGCCAGCACCGAGCTGATGTCGGAGAACACCAGCACGTAGTTGGCGACGCCGCCGTCCGGCCCCGGCACGACGCTGATGCTTTCCCAGATGTTGAGGATCTCGCCGTTCTTGTGCAGATAGTTGACGTTGCCCTGCCACAGCTTGCGCTCGCAGGGGGAGGCCGGCGGGCCGGCGCAGGCGAAGCTGGGCGGCGTCTGGTAGAGCGGGGCGATGTCCGGCCAGAGCATCGCCTCTTCCGCGCTGTAGCCGGTTTGCTGGCTGAAGGCCGGATTGACCGACACCACCTTGCGGCGCGCGTCCAATATCGCGATGCCCTCAGACGTGGAGTCGAACACGGTGGCGGCCTGGCGCAGCCTTTCCTCGGTTCGTCGCTGCCCGCTGATGTCCTGCAGCACGCCTATGATGCGCCGGCCGGCCTCGCCGTCGTCGAAGCAGCGCGCGCGGGCGTGCAGCCAGCGCTCGTCCTGATCGGGCCCGGTGCGGGCGCGGAACCGGATGTCCAGCGCGCAGCCCTGGTCGCGGGTGCGGGATACCGCCTCGCTCACCGCGGCGGCGTCGCGGTCGTCCACCTGCTCGATGAAGTGGCGGATCGACTCATTGGCCGTCAGCCCCTGCGCCGGCTGCGCGTTGCCGGCGAGGCTGAAGGTCTGCATCTGATCGGCCTCCACCCGCCATTCCCAGACATCGAGTCCGGCGGCCTGCATCGCCTTGCCCATCCGACCCAGCTGTTCATCGGCCCGGCGCTGTAGTCCGACGCGGACCATGGCCATCTGCAGGGTGGCGTGCAATTCGCGCGGGGACACCGGCTTGACCAGATAACCGTAGGGCATCGCGCTTTCCGCGCGCTGCAGCGTCGCGTTTTCTGCGTAGGCGCTGAGGAAGACGATGGGAATCTGCTGCCGCCGGTAGATTTCGCTGGCGGCGTCCACGCCGTCCATCTCGCCTTCCAGATGGATGTCCATCAGCACCAGATCGGGCTGCTCCCGTCCTGCGCGCGCTATCGCCAGGCTGCCGCTGGCCACCACGCCGCATACTTGGTAACCGAGCGCCTGCAATTGCTGTTGCAGATCCATCGCGATGATGCGCTCGTCCTCGACGATCAGGATGCGGATGTCTTTCAAGGGTTCTCTCCCGAGCCGAATGCCGGAAAGCTGACTTCCACGCGCACGCCGGGCTGGTTGTCCAGGATGTTCAGCCGGGCGCCCATCTGCTCGGCCAGCATCGGCATCAGTTGCAAGCCCAGAGACGCGGGCCGCGTCGCCGGGGCGGCGGCGGGCAGGCCCACGCCGCGGTCGGCCACGATCAGGAGGGCGTGCCGCTCGTCCTGGCGCGCCAGCCGCATCCAGATGGTGCCCCGGCCATCCGGATAGGCGTGCTTGAGCGCGTTGGTCAGCAGCTCGTTGATCAGCAGGCCGCAGGGCGTCGCCCGCTGCAGCTCGATGCAGACGAGCCCCGCCGGCGCGTCCAGCTCCACGCTCAGGCCGCCGGCCAACTGGCCGTAGCTGCTCAGCAGCAGCTGGTTGAAGCGTTGCAGGTATTCGCCCAGGTCCACCCGGGAGAAGTCGTGGCGCTCGTACAGCAGCTGGTGTATCAGCGCCATCGAGCGGACCCGGGCCTGGCTGTCCTGCAGAACGCTCCGGGCGCTGTCCTCGCGCACAAACTGGCTCTGCATGCTCAGCAGGCTGATGATCACCTGCAGATTGTTTTTCACCCGATGGTGAACTTCGTTCAGCAGCGTGGTTTTTTCCCGCAGCGCGGCCTCCAGCTGTCGCTGGGCCTGCTTGCGGGCGGTGATGTCGACGATGCCCGCCAGCACCATGGGACCGGTTTCGGTTTCTATCGGATTGAGGCCGATTTCGATCGGAAATTCGCCGCCGTCCTTGCGCAGGCCGTAGAGGTCGCGTCCCACGCCCATCGGCCTGGCTTCGGGCCGGCGCAGGAACCCCTGGCGCAGCTGGCCGTGGCGGCCGCGGAAGCGCTCCGGCATCAGTTGCTCTATCCGCATGCCCGAAAGCTCGTCGCCGGGATAGCCGAACATCGCCTCCGCCAGGCGGTTGAACAGGATGATGGAGCCGGCGCCGTTGATCATGATCATCGCATTCGGCGATTCCTGGACCAGCTGGCGGAAACGATCCTCCATGCGCTTGCGGTGGCTGAGGTCGCGGGTGATCTTGGCGTAGCCGCGCAAGGCGCCGTCATCGGCGCGCAGCGGAATCAACAGGATGTCAGCGAGGAAGCGGCTGCCGTCCCGGCGGACATGCCACAGCTCACCGGCATAGCGGCCGTCCCGCAGCGCCTGCGCCAACTGGCGCATCGTCTGCAAGCTGGAGTCGTCGGAAGGTGGCAGGAGGCAGCTGGAGTGGCGGCCCAGCGTTTCGGCGGCCGGGTGGCCGTGCATGCGTTCCGCTCCGGCGTTCCAGCTGCGGATCAGGCCGTCCGCGTCCAGCAGGATGATCGCGTGGTCTTCCACATGGCGGATCAGCAGGTCGAAACAGACATCGCTCTCCCGGATGCCGGGCAGGGGGAGCAGGTCTGGGGCGGGCGGCTTGGCTTCCCTGGCGCAGTTGAGCATGGAACGGTCCGTGGGGCTTGCGGTTCACTGGATGGAAAACCCAGTTCCGTTATAGGGTTAACGCTCTTTTTATGCCATTAGGCTAGTGTTTTTACGCATGGATTGAGACTGTGTTTAGTATCTATACATGATGGAAATTGATTGATTTATGGAAAATTAATCAATTTTTTAAATGTATTTGTTCCCGCACAATGCCAGCCATGAACTCAAGCAAGGAAGATCAATGATGAGCAGACGACGGTTTCTGGGCGGGAGCTTGCTGGCGGCGGGCGGATGGCTGGCGGGCCGTGCGATGGCCGCAGGCGGCGCGCCGAAGTCCGATGAGGGGTATCGGATGCCGGACGAAGGAGCGCGCCATGCCGCCACCTGGATGGCGTTCGGCCCCAGCCTGGCGGTGTGGGGCGGGCGGCTGCTGCCGGCGGCGCGCCGGGATCTGGCGCGGGTGGCGGCGACGATCGCCGCCTTCGAGCCGGTGCGCATGCTGGCGCGCGACGAGGAGCTCGACTTGGCCGCCAGGCTGTGCGGCCCCGGCGTGGAGCTGGTGGCGCAGCCGCTGGACGATCTGTGGATACGCGACAGCGGGCCGGTGTTCGTCAAGAGCGGCGCGGACAGGCTGGCGGCGGTGGATTTCAATTTCAACGGCTGGGGCGGCAAGCAGGCGCATGGCCGCGATGCCCGGGTGGCGGGCTTCGTCGCCGCCCAGGCCGGTTCGACGCCCCTGCGCGCGCGCTTGGTGCTGGAAGGCGGCGGCATCGAGGTGGACGGCGAAGGCACGGCCATCATCACCGAAAGCTGCGTGTTGAATCCCAACCGCAATCCCGGCTGGAGCAAGGCGCAATGCGAGATCGAGCTGCGCCGTGTGCTGGGCGTGGCGAAGGTGATCTGGCTGCCGGGCATCGCCGGACGCGACATCACCGACGGCCATACCGATTTCTACGCGCGCTTCGCCCGGCCCGGCGTGGTGGTGGCCGGCCTGGAGACCGACCCGGCTTCCTACGACTACCAGGTGACCCGCCGCCACCTGGCCATTCTGCGCCAGGCGCGCGACGCGCGCGGCCGCAAGCTGGAGGTGGTGGCGATTCCCGGGCCGTCCCGCGTTCGTCCTGAACATGAGAGCGACGACATGGCGGCCGGCTACATCAATTTCTATGTTTGCAACGGCGCGGTGATCTCGCCCGAGTTCGGCGATTCCAGGGCCGACCGCAACGCCTTGAGCGCGCTGCGCGAACTGTTCCCGGAGCGGGAGGTGGTGCAGCTGAACATAGACGCCATCGCGGCCGGCGGCGGCGGCATCCACTGCGCGACTCAGCAGCAGCCCGCCTGAGCGCGGTTCGAGCCAAGGGAGAAAGCATGCCGGAACATGATGGATTGAGGGCGGAGGGGGCTTCAGAGCAAGACGGCGCGTCGCGATTGCCGTCGCTGCGGCTGTTGGCAGGATTCGAGGCGGCGGCGCGGATCGGCAGTTTTTCCCGCGCGGCCGAGTCGCTGCACTTGTCGCAATCGGCGATCAGCCACCAGATCCAGCAATTGGAGGCGTTCGTCGGCCAGCCGCTGTTCCACCGGGTGGGGCGCGGCGTGGAGCTCACCTTCGCCGGCGAGATGCTGCAGCAGAGCGTGAGGCGCGCGCTGGAAACTTTGCGCCGCGGCCTGGACCGGATCGCCGTCTACACCGATCCCGGTGTGGTGGCGCTGGTGGGGCCGGCCTTTTTGCTGCAGGGCTGGCTGCAGCCCAGGCTGTCCGCATTGCGCGCCGCGCACCCGGACATCGTGCCCTTGCTGTCCATCGACGAAGAGCCGGGCCAGGCCGACGAGATAGATCTGGACCTGCTGATCTCGCCGCGGCCGCTGTCGCTGGATGGCTGGGAGGACGCGCGCTGGCTGCGCGACGAGTGGCTGTTCGTCTGCGCGCCGGCGCTGGCTGAAGAACTGGCTGGCTTGCCGTTCGAGCGCCACCATGAGCAGGCAAGGCTGCTGTGTCTGGAGAGGGCGCGGCTGCCGGACGCCGCCGACGCGGAAATGCAGCGGCTGCTGCGCCGCTTCGGCGTGGCGGCCATCTACGACGATGTCCAGCTGGCGCGCGACGCCGCGCTGCGCGGCCACGGCATCGCCTGCCTGTCGTCGCTGGCGGTGGATGAGGATCTGCGCGCCGGCCGGCTGCATGCGCTGGCCGGCTACCCGCGGCTGCCCGGCGCGCAATGGTGGCTGTCGCGGCCGGCGAACGCGTTGCGGACCGACGCGATGGAGCGGATGCACGCGTGGCTCAGCTCTGCCGCGCGGGAGGGGCCTGCCAGCGCAATTGGCGCGGACTGAGCCCCAGCAGCTGGCGGCACAGCCGGGTGAGGGCGCTCTGGTCGGAGAAGCCGCAGCCGGCGGCGATGTCAGCCAGCGAGCGGCGGCTGTGGCGTATCGCGTGGCAGGCCGCCTCCATCCGGGTGCGGCGGATGAAGTCGCCGGCGCACAGCTGGAACACCCGCTTCATCCGCCGGTCGAGCTGGCCGATGCTGAGGCCCGACAGTTCGCACAGCTCTTCCAGGTGCAGCGGGCGGTGGTAATGGGCCTGGATGTGGTCGACGCAGGCGGCGAAGCGCTCGTCCAGCAGCTTTTCGCGGGTGAGGTCGGCCAGGTCTTTGGAGATGCAGACCAGGCCCAGCAGTCGGCCGTCGGGATGGAGCAGCGGCTGTTTGTTGGTCAGGCACCAGCCGGGGGTGCCGTCCGGATAGACGGTCAGGTCCAGCCGGTTGCGCAGCGGCTGCTGGCTGGAAAACAGGATGCGGTCCTGTTCCCGGTAGCGGTTTGCCATCGCGCTGGGAAACAGCTCATGCGCGGTGCGGCCTTCGGCTTGGTCCCGGTTGCGCAGCGCGCAGCGCGGGACGCAGCCCTCGCTGAGGGTCAGATAGCGGCTGTCCAGGTCCTTCACGGCGAACACCATATCGGGCAGGTGGTCGAACAGCGCCGCCATCGCGCGCGCGGCGCTCAGGTCGCTGACGAGATGCGGCTGCTGCAGGGGCATGTTCATGACGGGGCGATCCTTGCGCGATTGCCGCGGCCTGGCGGCGCGATGGCGATGCCATCCGGTCTGCCGATTATTTATTTGGCATTTATTTAAAACAGCATCGCTCATCTGTATGCGTTTTGCAAGAATGCCGCGGCGGACGCCGAATGCCGCCGCGGCGGTGCCCGCCCCCTTACTCGTAGCTGGCGCTGACCACGACGTTGGCGAAAGGCTGCTTCGCCTGCAGCGTCAGGTAGTACCAGTGGCCGGCTTGCGGCGCGGCGATGGCCACCGATTCCTCGTTGCCGGCGCCGGCCGACGCGTAGTCGTAGCTGGCCGGCGTCGGATAGCGGTCTTTCGCCACGTAGAGGTCGACGTCGCCGCTGCCGCCGCTGGTCCACAGCCGGAGGTTGCGCGCGCCGGCCGGCACCCAGATGGTGGCGTAGGCGGCGCCGGACGAGGACAGGCCGGAAATCGAGCAGTTCTTGCCCAGCCGTTCCGGATAGCCTTCGTTGCAGGCCGGCAGGCCGGTGGACGGCGGCAGCGGCGGCTGGCCGGCGGTGGTGGCGCTCTGCGCCCAGGCGGCGAACTCGCTGTCGTAGCGGTTGCCGATCTGCCGCATCATGCCCATGTAGCCGCCCGCGTAGTCGCCCTTGCGGAACAGCGGCAGCATCGCGTCCACGTCGGCGCGGTGGCGCTCGAACATGAAGCGGGTGGCCATATAGCCCCAACGATAGGCGCGGGTGACGTAGTCCGGCATGTCGTAGGTGTTGCCGAAGATCTGGCTCAGCTTGTAGTTGCCGGTCTTGGCGACGTCGATGGCGGTCTGGTTGTCGTTGCGCAGCGACAGGTACTCGGCCAGGCCCTCTATCCACCACACCGTCGGCTGCTGGGTGGCGGCGGAGAAGTCGCCGTACATGTCGAAGCGGCCGTCCAGGTAATGGATGTATTCATGCTCCAGGTTCCACACCTTGAACACCGGGCGCAGCCACGAGGCCTCGTGGGCGATGAAGCGCGCCTGGTTGCCCGGATCGGCCGGGTTGCCTTCCAGATACATGCCGCCGTTGTCGGTGGAGATGCCGTAGATCACGCCGGCGTACTTGGAGTAATTGTTGTAGTCGTCGAACACCACCACCTCCAGCGAGGTGTTGTTGTCGTTGGCCACCGGCTGGTTATGCGTCTGCAGCATCTGGTGGAAGTACGACTCCTCCTTCTGCAGCAGCGCGCAGGAGGACTGCATCTGGTCGGTGGTCATTTCCTGGGCCCGGATATGGATGGTGGGGCTGCAGGTATAGCGGTTGACCAGGATGGCGTCGGCCAGTTTGGTCTCGAAGCCGCAGGTGCCGTATTCGGCGCAGCTGGCGTTGTCGTAATACTTCACGGCTTCCGCCGCCGCCAGCCATAGCTCGTTGTCGGCGCCGGTCATGCTGCTTCCCGCCAGGATGGCCTTGACCTGCGGCTTGATCGCCGGCTTCAGCGCCGGGTACTGCATGAAGCGCAGGCCTTCGCGGGTGGCGTCGCCCAGCTGGAACGCGGTTTCGGTGCCGAGCAGGCTGGCCTTGTCGGCCTGGACGAACTGGGTCAGCGCGGCCGAGTAGCTGCCGTCGCTCTGCAGCAGCGGCGCGGCGTTGGCGCGGCCGTGGGCGTAGAAGAACACGGTCAGCGCCCCGGTGAAGCCCTGGCTGGCCGTGGTTTCGCGCAAGGCCTGCGCGGCGTTGGGATTGGCCGCGGTGTTGGTGTAGCGCTGGACGACGGAACGGATGGACGGCAGGTAATAGGCCTCGTCCGCCATATTGGTGATCAGCGTCATCACTTCGTTGGCGGTGGTGGGCGCCTGGCTGTTGGCGGCGAACAGCGCCGTGCCGTCGACCAGTTGCTTGATGCCGGGGCGCAGCACAGCCTGCAGATTGGCGTCCAGCGCCGGCAGCGTGCCGGTGCTGGCCAGGTAGTAGCCGGCGCGCAGGTAGAGCGCGAGGTTGACCAGCGTCATCGACGACGCGTTGTAGGCCGCGGCCTCCTGGGCGAAGCGGCCGGCCACCGCGTTGAGGTTGGCCGCGCTGTAAAGGGTGGCGGCCAGGCTCTTGTCCAGCGCGAACAGGCCGTAGGCGCAGGTGTAGTCGGGCAGGGTGGACAGGTAGTTGGCGAGATCGGCGCCGCTGTGGCCGGCCATCGCGTTCATGTCCTGGCATTGCGGCGTGGCCGCGTGGCGGGCCAGCTTTTTCAGCGGCCGGCCGATCACGGTGCGGTTGTCCTGCAAATGGTAGCGGGACTGGAAGTCGGTCGGCGGGAGCTGCCGCCACAGTCTGGGCGGCGCCGGCTGCCTGGGCTTGGCCTGGTGCGGCATCTTGTTGGTTTTGGGCGCGGCGTGGGCCGGCGCCGACAACGCCGCGGCCAGGGCCAGGCACAGCGCGGCGAGGGGAAGGCTTCGCATATTCTGTCTCCGGAAAGTCAGGGCGTTTCCCTGACCCGAAGATCATGCCAAGTGTCCATGCGCATTTCTTGGCGAGTCTTTTCGCCGCCGCGCGCAGATTTGCCAAATGCGCTCAGGCGGACGGCGAGCTTGGCGACAGCCGTTTCCCCGCCATGCCGGCGAAGGCGCTCACCGTCCCCGGCAAAAGCTTGCGGCTGGGCCGCGCCCGCCAGCGCCTGGCGACGGGGCGGCAAGCAAAGAGGGTAGCGAGGGCGGGGCGAACTGGGCGCGCCTCGAATTCGGACAGCGCTGCGGGCGTCTTGGCGGCCCGAGCTTTTGCCGGTTTAGGCTGGCCGCCTTGAGGCGGCGCTAGTTCTCGGCCAGCATCACCCGGTTCCGCCCCTGCCGCTTCGCCGCGTACAGCGCGCGGTCGGCGGCCTGCAGCAGCAGCTCCAGCGTGGGCGCGGCTTCGCTCTGCGTGGCGACGCCGAAGCTGGCGGTGACCGCCAGCTTCTGTCCGGACGGCAGCACGCACGGCGATTCCGCGATGGCGGCGCGCAGCCGCTCGGCCAGCGCTTCGCCGGATGAGGCGTTGCCGTGGCAGGCCAGCACCACGAACTCTTCGCCGCCGTAACGGCCGGCCAGGTCGCCTTCCCGGCAGATGCGCTCGATGATGGCGGCGACATGGACCAGCACCGCGTCGCCGCTGTCGTGGCCGTGCAGATCATTGACCTGCTTGAAGTGATCGATGTCGAACAGGATCAGCGTCGCCGATTCTCCCGCCCGGCGGGCGCGCGCGATTTCGGCGTCGGCGGTTTGGGTGAACGCGCGCCGGTTGGCGATGCCGGTCAGAAAATCGATCCGCGACACTTCGGTCAGCTCGTCTATCAGCCGCTGCCGTTCCAGTTCCAGCACGCGTTTTTCCTGGTTGTTGCGCCGCAGGATGGCGATGGCGCGCAGCACGTCGCCGATTTCGTCTTTCCGCAGGGAGGCGGGGGGCTCGGCGTCCAGCCTGCCGTGGGCGATGTCGGACAGCAGTTTGGACGCGGCCAGCAGCGGTTTGGCGATCCGCCAGCGGATGTAGGCGAACAGCGCCAGTTGCGCGATCAGCGCGATCACCCCCAGGGCGGTGGCGCCGAGCAGATGCCGGAAGGCGGCCTGCCGCTGGGCGGCGGCCTCGTCGGCCGCGGTGGACAGCATGGTATCGCGCAGTTCGACGATGCTGTGCAGGCTGGGCATGTAGGCGGCGGTGAAGGCGGCCTGGGTGGCCGCATACGGCCGGCCCAGGCGGCTGGCCAGCAGAATGTCGTCCACCCGGGCAAATCCGTTGCGGAAATAGCGGCTTTCCATGTGCGACAAGGCCTGCCGCTGGACCGGTTGCGTCGACGGCACGCTCAGGCGCAGGCGGATGGTGCCGCGCAGTTGCTCGATGCGGCCGCGCAGAATGAACACCTCCCGGGACTCGGTTTCCGTCAGCGGCCGTTTTTCGGTCAGCGCGGGCACCAGGGTCGACCCCAGTCGGCCGGCGTATTCGCGCAGCTCGGTCGCCAGACGGGCGCCGCTGAGGGGATTGGACAGTTGGGGGTAGACGCTGGACGCCTGGAAGGATAGGGCGTTCACCGCCTCAAACACGGCGGGCACCACGTCGAACATCCGCTGGATCGGCGCCATGATTTCCGACGCGGTGGGCGCCGGCGCGGCGATGATCCGGTCCATGGCGTGCCGCGCCTCGCTCAGCCGCTGGCGGGCGACGCGGATGGCGGCCAAGGCTTGCCGGTGATAGGCGGAGCGGGAGGGTGACAGCGCGGTGACCAGGTCCTGCAGCGCGCGGTCGCTGGCCAGCCTGGCGGCGCGCAGCCTTTCCCGGCCGCCGTCATCGACGGTCGCGGCGATCAGCGCATTGGCGGGGCCGCGCTCGGCGGAGATCTTTTCCACCGCCACCATCGCGAGATGGGCGATCTGTATCGAGCTCAGTCCCTCGTCGGCCGCATGGTACGCCGCCCATTCGCCGTTGATGATCCAGGCCAGCGGCAGACAGGCGAGGATGAACAGAACGAAGGTGACGATGGTGAATATCTTGGACAGGCGCATCGGTCGTTCAGTGCAAGGAATGCTGCGATCAGCGCAGACGCTGTGCAAGATTGAGTATATGCGCGGCGGCGGCGCGGCAGGGAAATTTGCCGCGCCCGAGGCCGCGGCTTATCCGTCCGCGCCTTCGCGCAGCTCCTTGATCCGCTTGTAGATGGTAGCGCGGCCCATGCCCAGCACATTGGCCACGTAGTTGACCGCGCTCTTGCCGCCGAACGCGCCTTCCGCGTGCAGCGCGTCCACCAGCTCCCGTTTTTGCGTCCGTCCCAGCGTGTTGAGGCTGGCGCCGCGCTCGCGCAGCCAGTCGCGCAGGAAGAGGTTGATCCGCTCCTGCCAGTCGTCGCGGAACAATTCGGCCGGCTGCGGGCGAACGCCTGCGCCCTTGAGCAGGATGTCCAGCGCGCCGCGCATCTCGTCGAACACGGCGATATTGAAATTGAGGCACATCATGCCGGCGGGCCTGGCCTGGTCGTCGAACAGCACCGCGCTGACGCTGCGCATCCGGCGGCCGTCCCAGTTCAGCTTCTCATACGGGCCGACCACCCGCTCGCGCGCCGTTCCCGGTATCTCTTCCAGCGCGGAGTCGTCGCCCGGCTCGCGGCGCGACAGATTGTTGGCGATGTGGAGCACGGTCTGGTCGTGCAGGTCGTGGATCACCACTTCGACATAGGGGTGGAACAAGGCGGCAACGCCATCGGCGATATGGGCGTAGCGGTTGAGCAGCAGGTCTTTCACCGGGGAGGGCGTGGTTCGGCGCATGACGGCGGATGGATTGGAGAGATGATGGTTGCGATTATAGACAGTTTGTCTCGATATGGGGCGGTGTCCCTGCATGCCGCGCCCGGCATCCCGGACGCCATGCCTTTTTATGAGTTGGTCTTCGTGTCGGCTTGGGCAGGAAGGAAGCGATTTTTCAGAAATATTTTTGTACTAATTGTCTATTTTGTAATTTTTGTCTATATTTTCGAGATCCACATCAAGCCCGCTGCGGCCGCTCATGCCCGCCGCCAGGCAACTCATAGGACGCGACACCATGAAAGATCTGTACCCGCGCATAGCGGACGCCCATCAAGCCTTGCGGCCGCAGGTCGCCGTCACCCCGCTGAGCCGCAGCCCGGCGCTGTCGGCGCTGACCGGCTGCGAGGTGTATCTGAAATGCGAGCATCTGCAGCATACCGGCTCCTTCAAGTTCCGCGGCGCCAGCAACAAGATGCGGCTGCTGGACGCGGCGTCCCGCCGTCTGGGCGTGGCCACGGTGTCCAGCGGCAATCACGGCCTGGGCGTGGCGCTGGCCGGCAAGCTGGCGGGCGTGCCGGTGACGGTGTACGCGTCGGCGGCGGCCTCCGCGATGAAGCTGGACGCGATCCGCGCCCACGGCGCGAAGGTGGTCGCCATCGACGCGCCGATGCTGGAAGTGGAGCTGGAGGCGGCGCGGCGCGCCGCGCGGGAGGGACTGCCCTTCGTCCCGCCATACAACGACATCGACGTCATCGCCGGCCAGGGCACGATAGGCATGGAGCTGGCCGAGCAGCGTCCGGGCCTGGCGGCGGTGTTCGCGTCGGTGGGCGGCGGCGGCATGATTGCCGGCATCGGCGCCGCGCTGGAGGCGGTCAGCCCGCAGACTGAAATCGTCGGTTGCTGGCCGCGCCGCTCGCAGGCGCTGTACCGGAGCATGCTGGCGGGGGAGGTTGTCGAATGGGAGGAGCTGGACACCATTTCCGACGGCACCGCCGGCGGCGTGGAGCCGGGCGCCATCACGCTGCCCATCGCGCGGCGGGTGATAGATCGGACCGCGCTGGTGGACGAAGCCGAGATCAAGGCGGCGATGCGCAAGGTGGCCGAGACTGAGCGCTGGGTCGTCGAGGGCGCGGCCGGCGTCGCCGCGGCGGGGTTGATCCAGCTGGCCGAGCATTACCAGGGCCAGCCAGTGGCGGTGGTGCTGTGCGGGCGCAACATCAAGCTGGAGACGTT
Source organism: Chromobacterium sp. Ag138 (assembly GCF_055181315.1). Lineage (NCBI taxonomy): Bacteria > Pseudomonadati > Pseudomonadota > Betaproteobacteria > Neisseriales > Chromobacteriaceae > Chromobacterium > Chromobacterium sp. Ag138. Next base: position 1,533,965 of record NZ_JBUPWA010000001.1, on the reverse strand, counting down.
CCTGGAGGCCTGCCATGCTGCTGCTTGACCGCGAGGCCATCGCCGCGCGCTTCGACGCGGACCGGGCGCTGGCCGCGGTGGAGGCGGGTTTCATCGCCTATTCGCGCGGCCAGGTCCAGACGGCGCCGGCGCAGAATTTCCGCTTCGCCGACGCCAACGGCGACTGCTGCGTCAAATCCGCGCACATCGCCGGCGAGGAGGCGCTGGTGGTCAAGGTGTCCACCGGCTTCTACGACAATCCGTCTCGCGGGCTGCCCAGCAACGACGGCCTGATGCTGGCCTTGTCGGCTCGGGATGGCCGGGTGCTGGCCCTGCTGCAGGACCAGGGCTGGCTGACCACGATGCGCACCGCGCTGGCCGGGCGGCTGGCGGCCAAGCTGCTGGCGCCGTCGCGGGTTGCCGGCATCGGCATGCTGGGCGCGGGCGAGCAGGCGCGCGCGCAGCTGGAGCAGTTGCGGGCGGCGACCGACTGCCGCGAGGTGAGCGTGTGGAGCCGGCAGCCAGCCCAGGCCGCGGCGTTTTGCGATTTCGCCGCCACGCTGGGTTTTCGCGCGCGGCCGGCGGCCGATCCGCGCGAGGTAGCGGCGGAGGCGAATCTGATCGTCGCCGCCACGCCGTCGCGCGAGCCTTTGCTGTTGCGCGGCTGGATACGTCCGGGCACCCACATCACCGCGCTGGGCGCGGACGGCCCCGGCAAGCAGGAGCTTGACCCGGCCATCGCGGCCGAGGCCGCTGCGGTGCTCGCCGATTCGCGGGCGCAGTGCGCGGCCTTTGGCGAGCTGTCGCATGCGGTGCAGGCCGGCTTGCTGGACCCGGCCCGCATCGTCGAGTTGGGCGACGCGCTGGCGCGGGGCGAACGGCTGCGGCGCAGCGACGACGACATCACGCTGGCGGATCTGACCGGCGTCGCCGCGCAGGACGCGGCCATCGCCGCCAGCGTGCTGGGCTGACGCCGGCGGCGGGACCATGAGAAACGGCCCCGGAAACCGGGGCCGCGCGGAAGGGCGGGGATCAGGCCAGGTCGGTGATGATCAGCTTGGCGATGTTGAAGTAGATCACCAGGCCGGTGCCGTCGATGAAGGTGGCGATGAAGGGCGCCGACACCACGGCCGGGTCGATGCGCATCTTCTTCAGCACCATCGGGATGATGGACGACACGATGGCGCTCCACACCGTGATGGCCACCAGCGTCAGGCACACCACCAGCGCCACCTCGTTGCCCACGCCCAGCATCCAGGCGCGGAGCAGGCCCACCACGCCGATGGCCAGCGCGATCATAACCGAGGTGGTCACCTCCTTGCGCAGCACCGCGCCCAGGTTGCGCAGCCCCACCTCGCCGACCGCCATCGCCCGCACCAGGGTGGAGGTGATCTGGGTGCCGCTGTTGCCGCCGGTGCCGATCAGGAGCGGAATGAAGAAGGCCAGCGCGATCACCGCCTCCAGCTGCTCTTCGAACACTTTCAGGATGGTGCTGGTGTAGGCCTCGGCGGCGAACAGCAGCAGCAGCCAGGGCAGGCGTTTCTTCCACAGCGCCCAGGGGCTGCTTTCCAGGTAGGGCGTGTCCAGCGGCAGGCTGGCGCCCTGGCGCTGGGCGTCGTCGGTCTCCTCGTCGCGGATCAGCACCGCGATCTCGCGCTCGTACAGCGCGCCGGCCAGCTTGCCGCCGCTGACCACCGGCACGGTGTCCGGCGACTTTTCCTGCAGCTCCGGCGCCACGTCGCGGCGCAGCTGGCCGGGTTCGACCGAGTAATCGATGGACTGCATCAGCGCGGATACCGGGCGGGCGTCGTCCTTCTCGGTCAGCAGGGTTTTCAGCGACAGCCGGCCGTGCAGAAAGCCGCTGTCGTCGGTGACGAAGATCTGGGCCGGCACGTCGTCGTCGCGCAACTGGCCCAGCATGTGGGCGCGGGCGTCGCCGGCCTTCATGTCGCGCCTGAGCGTGATCAGGGACACGCTCATATAGGAAGCGACGGTTTCCTTGAGTTTGATTTCCGCCGCGTTGCCGGCGGCGAGGGTGTGGCTTGCTACGTAAGTCATGGTGAGAAACTCCCCGTTTAGCTGTTTAAACCGCAAACAGTTCTCAATGGGGGCGACAACCAGGAGGAGAGTGCAGAAAGCGATCTCCGCGTCTAGGTTTTGGCACTATGCAACGTATCCGGGGGAAGTCACTTTGGGCTAAACCTTAATCCGATAAAGCCTGTCCTAACCTTGGGCGTCTCTCGACGTCGTCAGATCAGTGACCTGTGTTTGCATAGGAGCCTCGCCGAACGAGACACTGCATCTTTATTTGAAGCGATGAACAAACGCCGGCACGCATGGCGGACCCCGGTTCCGATCTGGTCGGAAACCGAGCCGCTGGTGCGTGCCGGACAGACGGTCTGAATGTGAAAAGTTTTGTTTGTTCCATGGTTTTTTCGTTTTCAACGAATAAATATCGTTCGCATGGTTGTTTTCGCGCAATATCCTTTCGGTATGCCGATCATGGGGCGCCGGCGCAATCTGGCCGTCTTGCCGCCGTGCTATGCTGTTCCGGTCGCGGCGGCATGCCGCGGCCCGCGATCGTGCCCGCGCAACCGGCACTCGTGTTCTGGATACACCGTATGAGCAAAAGCATCATTTCCGACATGGATGGCGTGATCTACCGCGGCAAGCAGCTGATTCCCGGCGCGCGCGAATTCATCCAGCTTCTGATCGACACCAAAACGCCGTTCCTGTTTCTGACCAACAACGCCGAGCAGACGCCGCTGGACCTGCGGCTGAAACTGGAAAGCCTGGGCATAGGCGGGCTGACCGAGGACAACTTCATCACCAGCGCGATGGCGACGGCGATGTTCCTGAAGAGCCAGACCCGCAAGGCGATGCCCACCGCCTACGTGGTGGGCGGAGCCGGCCTGATCAACGAGCTGTACAACGTCGGCTTCTCGATCTCCGAATCCCACCCGGACTACGTGGTGGTGGCCAAGTCGCAGACGTTCAGCTTCGAGCAGATCAAGAAGGCGGTGCGCTTCATCGACCAGGGCGCCAAATTCATCGGCACCAATCCGGACATGATCGACCCGATCGAGGGCGGCGGCTACGAGCCGGCGGCCGGCACGCTGTTGGCGGCGATAGAGGCCGCCACCGGCAAGAAGCCCTACATCGTCGGCAAGCCCAATTCGCTGATGATGATGCTGGCCACCCGCAAGCTGGGCGTGCATCCGGAAGAGGCGGTGATGATAGGCGACCGCATGGACACCGACATCGTCGGCGGCCTGGAAGCCGGCATGTGCACCGCGCTGGTGTTGTCCGGCGTGTCCAGCCGCGAATCGATGGAGCAATTCCCTTACCAGCCGGATTACGTGTTCGGCAGCGTCGCCGACATCGACCCGCAGGCGCTGTGAGGCGGAGCGGGCGCGTTCTGCGCCCGTTTTTTCGGCGAACGGCCGGGTCTTAATGCTGATGCCGGACCGGCAGGTCCGTGCCGCCTGCCTGTCCGGCCGCGCCGCGCGGGAACGCCCGCGGGCTGACCCAGGTGCCGATCAGCGCCAGCAACGCCGACATCGCCAGGATGGGCAGCGCGTCCGGCGGCGCGGCCGGACGGGACAGCGCGTGGATCAACAAACCGGCGAGCGCCAGCGCGATGCTGGAGGACAGCGCGTCGCTCAGCTGCAGCGCGGAAGCGTTGCTGCCTTGCTCGTCCGGCCGGGACAATTTCATCGTCAGCACCGACAGCATCGGGAAGCTCAGGCCGATGCCCAGGCCGGTCACCGCCCAGCCGGCCACCACCCATCCCGCGGGCAGCGCCAGGGCCGCCGCGGCCAGCGCGGAGGACAGGCCGGCCGCCATCGCCGCGAAGCCTAGGGTCAGCCCGCGGCGGCGGGCGGCCTCGTCGTGCAGCCGCGCCTGGGTGGCGCTGCCCAGGCTCCACATCAGCGCGCTGGCGGTGAGCGCCAAGCCGGCCGAACCCAGGCTCCAGTGGTAGCGGGTGGTCAAAATCAAGGGAATGAAGGCTTCGCTGGCGAAGAAGGCGGCGGCGATCAAGCCGCGCATCGCCACCACCGAGGGCAGGCCTTCGGCGGCGCGCAGGCTGCCGGAAGGCAACAGGCGGCGCGCCGCGAAAAAGGCGAGGGCGAAACCGGCCGCCAGCGCCGGCAGCATGTGCTGCGTTTGCGGCAGATGGCTGCTGCCGTGCAGCGCCAGCGCGCCGCAGGCGGCCAGCAGGCTCCAGCCCAGGCGTCGCCAGCGCATCGGTTTGGCGGCGCCGGCCGGCGCCTCCTGCCGGCTCAGGGCGGGCAGCAGCAACGCGCCGGCGGCCGGCGCCAGCGCCGCCACCGCCAGGAACACCGCGCGCCAGCCGAAGATGTGGACCAGGCCGGCGGCGATGCCGGGGCCGATCAGCGCGGGCACCACCCAGGAGCCGGCGAACATCGCGAACAGCTTGGGATGCAGCGTGGGCGGGACCGCGCGCGACATGCCCACGTAGATGGCCACGCCCAGCAGGCCGGAGCCCAGGCCCTGCATCAGCCGTCCCAGCACCAGCATGGACATGTCGGAGGCCGCGCCCGCCGCCAGCAGGCCGGCGATGAAGGCGGCCAGGCCCAGCCAGGCGGAGCGGGCCGCGCCGTAGCGGTCGCAGATCTCGCCGCCCAGCGTCATGCCCGCCACCGAGGTGGCCAGCGTGCCGCCGAAGGCGATGGCGTAGAAATCCAGGCCGCCCAGCGCCGCGGCGACGGCGGGCATGGCCGCGGCGACGGCGATGGATTCGAAGGCCAGCAGCGAGATCAGCGCGATGCCGCCGATGCAGGCCGCGGTTCTGCCATGGCTGAAGAGACTTTCATTCTTGACGGATTGCTGCATGGGGAGACTCTTGTTGCGGTAAGAACTGTCATGATGAAAGTTGAAGTTAACTTCAAGTCAAGGGCGATGGTTTCAGGGGGCTCGCGCGCCGGGGCAGGCGTCGGGCACATCGTTCAGGCCCTGGCTGTCGCGGCGGAAGCGGGCGGCGGGCTTGCCCTTGCCGTAATCGATGTCGATCACGTACAGGCTGTCGAAATCGTCCTTGCCCCAGGCCGGCACCTGGCCGGCGCCGTCCTTGCCGCCGTAGCGGCGCATGATGTCGGCGGCCAGCGCCTGCAGCTGTTTGTGTTCCCAAGCGATGTAGACCGTCTTGCCATGCCGCAGCGGATTGACCAGCTGTTGCTGCAGGCCGTCTATCGCCAGCATGTCGAACGCGGTGTTCACCGGTAGGCCCTGGGCGATGGCGGTGGGTTCTATCGTCGCCAGCGGGCGGATGTAGTTGAAGGTGCCGGCCGGGTCGCGTTTCTGGCTGGCGGTGGACGGCGCGTAGATCTCATCCGCCTTGCCGAACTTGGCCGGCAGGGTCTTGATCAGCGCCAGCGAGCGGTTCAGCCCCTTGCAGCTGAGCTGGCCGTAGCCGCCGTCCGGTTTTTCGCCATGGCGCAGCATGACCAGGGTTTGGGTATCGGCGAAGGCGGGCGCGGCGGCGAGCAGTGAAAACAACAGACCGGGCAATCGGGCTTTCATTGATGGGCTCCGTTGGAAAAGAGCCGTCAATTTCGCGCCCGGGCCACGCCGAACGCAAGCGGAATTTCCTGAGCGCCCGCCGCCATGGCGCTTGCCGCCGGGAAAATCGGGCGGCGTTGATTGCCGTGTCATTCGTACCAGATCGACACCCGGTTCAGCTCGGCCAGCGCGCGGGGGGAGATCTTCAGCGTCCTGAGCGGATCGCCGGCGCCGCCGTAGACGAAGTCGTGGGCCAGCAGCAGGCGGTCCATCACGCAGGGCAGGTCCAGGCCCAGCAGCGGCACCGCGCCGGCGTCGCAGCCGGTGATCTCGCGGACGCGGCGGCGGTCGGCCAGCCGGGCCTGGCCGCGGCCCAGCGTTTGCGCCAGCCTGTTCCAGTCCACGCCGTCCCGTGCGCCGGACAGGATGCAGGCGAAGACGTCGCCGTCCGCCTCCACGATCAGCGTGGGGGCGGTCTGCGCCATCGCGATGCCGAAGTGGGCGGCGCCTTCCCGGGCCGAGCGCAGCGCTTTGTCGTGCGCCAGCACTTCGCCGCCGTGGCGCGACGCCAGTGCCAGGAACGCTTCCGGATTCCATGCCGTCTTTTTCTCCGGCATCGTCACACCACCAGGATGCGCAGGCCCAGCAGCAGCATCAGCGCGCCGCCGCAGCCGTCTATCCACCGGCTCTTGCGGTGCAGGCAGCTCAGGATGGACGGGTGGGAAATCAGCAGCGTCAGCAGCGCGTACCAGCCGAAGTCCAGCCCCATCGCGGTGGCGATCAGCAGCGCCTGGCCGCTGGCGGGCATGTCGGCGGTGACGAACTGGCTGAGCAGGGCGACGAACATCACCGCCAAGTGAGGGTTGGATAGCGACACGGCCAGGCCGGTGCGCGCGGCGCGCCAGGCCGAGGTCGGCGCGGCGGCGGCGGTTTCGCCGCGGGCGGCCCGCGCCGGGCGGGACGCCGCCCGCAGGCTCTGCACGCCCAGCCAGACCAGGTAGGCGGCGCCGAGGCTGGATATGATCTTGAACAGCAGCGGATGCGCCGCCATCACCATCGCCAGCCCCTGGGCGGCCGCCAGCGCGTACAGGCCCACGCCCAGCGCGTGCCCCATCGCGGCGGCCAGGCCGCCGCCGCGCCCGCCGCGGGCGGTCTGCTGCAATACCATCGCCAGGCTGGGGCCGGGCGACATCGCGCCCAGCATGCATACGCCGGCGAATTGCAGCCAGTGGGTCCAGGTCATAGCTTTCTCCTTGTTTGATGACAATTTGGACAAAGTTTATGGCGCGGACGCGGCCGGCAGAACCGCTATCGGCTGATAGCCGCTATGCGTCTCCCGCATAGTTGCTGACGCCGTGGATCGAGTGGTGCAGCACGTCGAACACGTGGCCGCGGAACCAGCGGTGCGCCGGGTCCTTGTCCGCCCGGCCATGCCACAGCAGCCAGTAGCGGTAGGTGTAGTCGATGAAGGGCATGGGCTTGGCGCGCACCGGAAACTGGCGCTGGAAGCGGACGGCAAGGTGCTCCGGCAGCGTCAGCAGCAACTGGCCGCGGGAGACGATGCTGAGCGCGGACACGAAGTAGGGCGTGGCGATGCGGACGCGGCGGGCCAGGCCGTCGCGGGCCAGCTGGACATCGACGAAGCCGTCCTTGTCGCTGGCGGAGCTGACGCGCGCGTGCGGCCAGGCCAGGTAGTCGTCCAGCTCCAGCGCGGGCTTGTTCCGCAACGGGTGGTTGTCGGCCATCACGCACATCGGTTGGTCCTGGCCCAGCGACTTGCCGTAGATGTTGTCCGGGATTTCGTCGGCGATGGTGGAGATCAGGTCCACGGCGCCGTCCGACAGCATGTCGAAACGTCCGGCCTGCCAGGGAATGAACTTCAGGCGCATGTCCGGCGCCTGCGGCAGCACCCGGTCCAGGATGTCCGGCAGCATGTACTCGGCCAGGTAGTCGGAGCCGGCGAAGGAAAACTCCCGTTCGCAGATGGACGGATCGAACTGCGGCGGCTGGTATAGCTGCTCCACTTGCTCCAGCACCGCCTTCAGTCCCAGGCGCAGCTCCTCCGCCCGCTCGGTCAGCACGAAGCGCTGCCCCTCGCGCAGCAGCAGCGGGTCCTGGAACTGCGCGCGCAGCTGCACCAGGTGGCGGCTCATCGCCGATTGGGTCAGGCCCAGCCTGGCGGCGGAGCGGGTGAGGTTGCGCGTTTCCAGCAGCGCCTCCAGCGAGCGCAGCAGGTTCAGGTTCAGGGGAAGAGACATGGGCATCCGTCATTCTTGGGCAAGGCCGCCGGCCGCAGTGCATGGCCGCGCCTGGCGCGGCGCGCCGGGTTGCTAGATCCGTCGATTGTGGAGCGGGCGCGGCGTTTAGGGAATAGCCGGGCGAACGTCGCAAGCGTTCAGCCCGGCTGGTTTGGCGCTAGCGCGATGCGGATGCGGCGTGCGCCTTGATCCAGCGGCGGTAGCGTCCGGTCCGGATCTTGGCGTCCCACTGCTGGCGCAGCAGCGCCAGGGCCGGGGCGACATCGGGCCGGGGGCGCTTGCCCAAGCTGAGGCGGCGCAACTGGTATTTCACCATCGCCATATAGCCGACCGAGGCCAGCACCTTGTTCTTCCACTGGATGGCGCGCAGTCGCGGCGCGGCCGACGCGTCGCAGCGCCAGGCATTCGGCAGCTGTGGGTCTATCGCCAGCGCGGTGGCCATGCCGGCGACGGCGACGCCGCTGTTCAACACCTGTTCGACCACCGGGTAGCGGCGGATGCCGCCGGTCACCATGATGGGCATCTGCGCGACCGAGGCGATGTCCTGGGCGAATTTCAGGAAATAGGCTTCGCGCGCCAGGGTGCGGCCGTCGCGGGTCTGGCCGTGCATGGCCGGCGCTTCGTAGCTGCCGCCGGACAGCTCGATCAGGTCCACGCCCAGCGGGTTCAGCATGGCCACCACCTGCTTGGCGTCGTCGGCGCTGAAGCCGCCGCGCTGGAAATCGGCCGAGTTGATTTTCACCGACACGGAGAAGCCGGCGCCCACTGCCTGGCGCGCTTCGCGGACGATGTCCAGCAACAGGCGGGCGCGGTTTTCCAGGCTGCCGCCCCAGCGGTCGGTACGCTGGTTGGCGATGGGGGACAGGAACTGGCTGATCAGGTAGCCATGCGCGGCGTGGATCTGCACGCCGGAAAAGCCGAACCGCTCCGCCAGCCGCGCGGTGTTGGCGAAGCGGGCTTTCACGTCGGCGATATCGGCTTCGGACATCGCGCGCGGCGCGGCGAACTGTTTGGAAAAATTGCCCAGGTCCATCGCCACCGCCGATGGCGCGATGGTCTCCTGTCCCAGTGCGGCGGGCATCTGGCGGCCCGGGTGGTTGATTTGCATCCAGACTTGCGCGCCTTGCGCGCGGGCGGCGGCGGACCACTGCTCAAAACGCTCGCCGAATCGCGCCGACTCCAGCACCACGCCGCCTGGGCCGGTCATCGCGCGCCGGTCCACCATGACGTTGCCGGTGATGATCAGCCCCGCGCCGCCTTCCGCCCAGGCGCGGTACAGGCGGATCAGTTCTTCGGACGGCGCGTGGTCGCGGTCGGCCATGCTTTCCTCCATGGCGGCTTTGGCCAGGCGGTTCGGCAGCAGGCTGCCATTGGGCAGGGCGAGGGAAGCGAAGGGATTCATCGTGGTCTCCGGGATAGCGATGAGCGCACGATAGGATTAAAGCCAACTTGAAGGTCAAGCCTGTCGGCGAAGAATTTTTCCTGACGCGCGGGAAAACTGTTTTCGGGATCAGATGCTTGCGCGCGTGAGGCGCTGGGCTGGGGGCAAGAGCTGGTTGACATTAAAGCTGGCTTTAAGCTTAGCATGGAGTCCGGCTCCCGCTTTCATGCCTTTGGTATTGGGCTGGCAGGAAAAACGGCACGATGCACTATTATCCAGAAGGCACTGCCCATGTCCATTTTCAAGAACCCTCTTTGGTAGCCATGTCCATGCCAATCATGCAATCCGCCACAGCAGACGCCGCGCCCTCGGCCCAGGAACCCTCCGCCGGCGCCGGCAAGATCCTGATGGTCATGACCAATCATGACCGCTATCCGAGCCGAGCCGAGCGCACCGGATTGTGGCTCGCCGAGCTGACGCATGTTTACGATGCGCTGACAGAAGCCGGCTACGCCATCGATTTCGCCAGCCCGAACGGCGGCGCCGTGCCGCTGGACCCTCGCAGCCTGGGTTGGCCCCATGCCGATGCCGCCGCCAAGGCCCGCCTGAACGACCCGTCCTTCATGGCGCGGCTGCAATCGACCCAGGCGGTGGCCGACCTGGACCCGACGGTTTACCGCGCCATCTTCTACACCGGCGGCCATGGCACGATATGGGACTTCCGCGGCAATGCCGATCTGAAGCGCGTCGCCGAAAGCATTTACCGCAGCGGCGGCATCGTCTCGGCGGTGTGCCATGGCGCGGCGGGCCTGCTCGATCTGCAGGCGGAGGATGGCAAGCCGCTGCTGGAAGGCCGCCGCGTGACCGGCTTCTCCAATTTCGAAGAGTCGCTGTCTGGGGTGAAGGACCAGGTGCCCTACCAGTTGCAGAGCGAGATGGAGGCCAGGGGCGCGCGCTATGAGAAGTCGCTCCTCCCCTTCGGCAGCTTCGCGCTGACGGACGGCCGCCTGATCACCGGCCAGAATCCACGCTCCAGCAAGGCGCTGGCCCAGGCTTTGCTGGCGGCGCTGCGTAGTGCGCAAGCGCGGTAGGCCGGCAGTGTAATCCGACGAGATTCAGGCAAGGGCCGGAGCAGGAGCAATATGAAAATCGGAGAACTGGCCAAACGGAGCGGCATGGCGGCCTCGGCCATCCGCTTCTATGAGTCCAAAGGCTTGTTGCAGTCGGCCAGCCGCCAGGCGAACGGCTATCGCGATTACCCGCCGGAGACGGCCGCGGTGCTGTCCATCATCCGCGACGCGCAGCAGTCCGGCTTCTCGCTGGACGAGATCAGGCAGATTCTGCCGGCGGGCGTTTCATCCTGGCGGCACGACGAGCTGTTGGCCACGCTCAGGCGCAAGGTGGCGGACATCGAGTCGCTGCAGGCGCGGCTGGCGCAGAACAAATCGCACATCCAGTCCCTGATCCAGCTGATCGAATCCAAGCCCGGGGACATGGACTGCGCCGACAATGCCGCCAGAGTGATGGCGGTCATGGGCATTGGCGGCGACAAATAAGGCCTTTTTAGGCTGGACGCGTCAACAGAAGCCTGTCCTGCTCCGCGCCGGAATAACCAGGCCATGGATGCCGCGGGGTCACCCGCTGAGCGAAGCTTTCTCCCTTCGCCGCTATCGTTCGGGCATGACGGCATAGTTCGGTTTGCCGGTGCCGACGATGATGTTGGCGATGACCAGCTGCACGTCCGGCGTCCGTTTGATGAAGGCTTCGATGCCAGAGGCGTCATTCCGGCTGCGGACGCAGCCTTCCACGTAAACGAAGCGGCGTTGCACGGTCAGCCACAGACTGGCGTTGGCGAAGCGACGGCTCTTGGCGAATCGGCGCCGCAGATCGGCGGCGATATCCGCGTCGTACATGTAGGCGTTGGGCTTGGCGCATTGTTTGGCCAGCCAGCAGCTGGTGCCGCGCTCGATGCGGGAATGCGCCTGCTGCTTCATTTCCGCCTCGGTGGCGAAGGGTCCCAACGGCGCCGGACAGGCGGCGATGCGGCCGCGCACCTGGATGAAGGGGTCGTTGAACCAGTTCTTGAGCGGCGGAGCGGCAAGCGCCGCGGCGCATGCCAGCATCAGGCAGCCGCCCAGGCTGCGGAGGACGAGAGCGCGCATGTATGGAGTGGCAGAGCCTGTGAAAAGGTTTGCCTTGCCCGGCAAGGCGGCTGGTTCTTCTCAGCATTGTTGAGAAGGATCGGGTCCGTCAAGGCGAGAGTCAGCATGGCTCGTGCCGCCATGGCGCAGAGGTTTCCGCCGCGAAAAAAAGCCCGCGCCTGAGCGCGGGCCAATGACGAAAGGGGGCAATCGGCGGATCAGTAATCCAGCTCCGCCGGAGCCTTGGCCTTGCTGTCCTGCGCCGCTTCGGCCACGGTGGCGTCGGTGGTCAGGATCAGGCTGGCGATGGACGCGGCGTTTTGCAGCGCGGTGCGCGTCACCTTGGTCGGGTCGATCACGCCCATTTCCACCAGGTCGCCGAACTGGCCGCTGGCGGCGTTATAGCCGTGGCTGCCCTTGCCTTCCAGCACCTTGTTGACGATGACCGACGGCTCGTCGCCGGCGTTGGCGGCGATGGCGCGCAGCGGCGCTTCCAGCGCGCGCAGCACGATCTGGATGCCGGCGTCCTGGTCGGCGTTGTCGCCCTTCAGCTCGCCGATGTGGGCGCGGGCGCGCAGCAGGGCCACCCCGCCGCCGGCCACGATGCCTTCTTCCACCGCGGCGCGGGTGGCGTGCAGCGCGTCGTCCACGCGGTCTTTCTTCTCTTTCATTTCCACTTCGGTGGCCGCGCCGATGCGGATCACCGCCACGCCGCCGGACAGCTTGGCCACCCGTTCCTGCAGCTTCTCGCGGTCATAGTCGCTGGTGGCGGCGTCGATCTGCGCCCGGATGGTTTGCACGCGGGCGTCGATCTTGGCCTTGTCGCCGGCGCCGTCGATGACGGTGGTGTTTTCCTTGCCGATTTCCACGCGCTTGGCGCTGCCCAGCTCGGCCAGGCCGGCTTTTTCCAGCGTCAGGCCGGTTTCCTCGGAAATGACGGTGCCGCCAGTCAGGATGGCGATGTCTTCCAGCATGGCCTTGCGGCGGTCGCCGAAGCCCGGCGCCTTGACCGCGGCCACCTTCAGGATGCCGCGCATGCTGTTCACCACCAGGGTGGCCAGCGCTTCGCCTTCCACGTCTTCGGCGACGATCAGCAACGGCTTGCCGGCCTTGGCCACTTGCTCCAGCACCGGCAAGAGGTCGCGGATATTGCTGATCTTCTTGTCGTAGAGCAGCACCAGCGGGTCTTCCAGCACGGCGGTCTGTTTTTCCGGATCGGTGATGAAGTAGGGCGACAGGTAGCCGCGGTCGAACTGCATCCCTTCGACAACAGCCAATTCGTTGTCCAAGGATTTGCCGTCCTCGACGGTGATCACGCCTTCCTTGCCCACCTTGTCCATGGCGTCGGCGATGATCTTGCCGATGGCCTCGTCGGAATTGGCCGACAGCGCCGCCACCTGGGCGGTTTCCTTGCTGTTGGTCACCGGCTTGGACAGGGTTTGCAGCTCTTTCACCACGGCATGGACGGCCTTGTCGATGCCGCGCTTCAGGTCCATCGGGTTCATGCCGGAGGCGACGTACTTCATGCCTTCCTGCACGATGGCCTGCGCCAGCACGGTGGCGGTGGTGGTGCCGTCGCCCGCCACGTCGGCGGTCTTGGACGCCACTTCCTTCACCATCTGCGCGCCCATGTTTTCGAACGGGTCTTTCAGTTCGATTTCCTTGGCGACCGACACGCCGTCCTTGGTGATGTGCGGCGCGCCGAAGCTGCGCGCCAGCAGCACGTTGCGGCCTTTCGGGCCCAGAGTGACTTTCACCGCGTTGGCCAGCACGTTGACGCCGTTGACGATGCGCTCACGGGCGTTGTCGTGGAAGCGGACTTCTTTCGCAGCCATGGTTTAACTCCTGTGATGAATGGGGGAAATCAAGCAGCCTTGCGACTGGGCTCGGATGCGCCTTCGATCACGCCGAAGACGTCCTCTTCGCGCAGCACCAGGTACTCCTGGTCGTCCAGTTTGACGGTCTGGCCGCCGTATTTGCCGAACAGCACCAGGTCGCCGACCTGTACTTGCATCGGCAGCAAGGTGCCGTCTGCCAAGCGTTTGCCGGGGCCGACCGCGAGGACCTCGCCTTGCTCGGGCTTTTCCGCGGCGCTATCGGGAATGACGATGCCGGAAGCAGTCTGGCGGACCTTTTCGACCCGCTTGACGATAATCCGGTCGTGCAGAGGACGGATTTGCATATCGATCTCCTGTGCGATTCAGATCATTGGAAACGGTAGGTAAGACCGGCTTGCCGCTGGCGCGACGATGCCCGCGCTTGCCGGTCAAACTCAGCCTGGGAGGCTGACGAATGACGAAGTAAGGGCGGGCCAAAAACTTTTCAAGAGGTTTTTTTCAGAAAAATGCGGCTAAAAAATGACGCGCTCGATGCGGCCGAAACGGTATTCGGTCCGGGCCGCCTTGCCGCCGCGGCAGACGCGCGGCGCGAGCGGGCAAGGGGGCTGGCGCAGTCCGGTCTCGCCCAGCGTGTCGTCTTCGGCCAGCTCGCGCCATAGTCCGCCATGCACCGGCCGGAACTGCCAGCAAACATAGCCGCGGCGGGCGGCCAGCCGCATCAGCTCCGGGCCGTCGGGCGCCTCGGCTACGACGCTTTCCTGGCCATCGATAGGCGGCAAGTCCCCGAAAGCCTGGCGGCAGACCAGCTCCTCGCCGGCGGCGGCGCCCATGGTGTTGCAGCCGCGCCGCTCGTCGCGCAGCAGGCTCCAGGCGCCCAGTTGCCAGGCCGCGTCCAGAATCTCCTCCTCCACCCGCGACAGCGCGCTCCATCTGCGCGTCAGCTGCAAGGCCGACGCCGGCACTTGCCGCAGCGAGGCTTGGCCAGCCGGCGCGCGGTCGGCGGCGGCTTTGCGGAAGCCATGCCAATGCAGCATCAGCAGCAGCGGGGTATCGGGGAAGGGAACGGCGCTTAGGCTGACCGCGAACAGCGGCAGACGCATATGGCGGATCTGGGCGGACAAGGTATCGAACAATTCCATGGCGACACTCCATGATGATGGATGCGAAGACATGCTTAAACGATAAAAACAATGCCGGCGCGAGGCAAGGGCATGCCTCGCCGCCATGGCCAGGCTTTCATTTCCACCCCTGCAGCCATTGGTCCGCGTTGCGCAGCGCCTGCCATGCCATGGTTTGCCGGCGCCGGGTATGGACCGCCTCCAGCGTCACCGTCTCCACCGCGGCGTCGGGCGCCGGACGGCCCAGCGCCACCACCAGAAAGTGTTTTTCCTTGTCGCGCGGCGCGGCGGCGGTCCATTTGCTGAGCAGCAATTTTTCCGGATTGAGCCGTCTAGTTGTCGCCACGATCCTGCCTCACCCAGATCAGCTTGTCCGCAGGCACGCCCAGTCCGGCCGCCACCGCCAGCAGCGCGGGCTTGGCGGCGGGCGCGGCTTGTTTATCGCGCGACAGCAGCCACAGATAATCCTTGTCCGGCCCCACCACCACCGCCCAGCGGTAGCCGGGGTCCAGCGCCGCCACGTGGTAGCCGCCGTAGAACGGTCCGAAGAACGACACTTTCAGCGAGGCGATGTCGGCAGGGCCGTTGAACCAGGCCTTGCCCACGGCTTGGCGCCAGCTGGCGGCGGCGGCGTCATAGCCGCGGTTGACCACGCGGATGCTGCCGTCGGCGTTGCGGCTGTAGTCGGCGCTCACCGCCTGCAGGCCGCGTTCGAAGCGGTGATCGAGGCGGGCGATTTCATACCAGCGGCCCTGGTAGCGTTCCAGCTGGAAACCCCGCACCGGCGCGATGCCGGGCGGGGGAGCGGTATTGCAGCCTGCCAATGGCAACAGCGCGAGCGGTTTTTTCAGCATGGTGGATCTCACAGTGCGTCTAGATCGGCTTGCAGCGCGGCGGCGCGCGCGGCGATGGCGGCGCGTTCGGTTTCCGGCAGCTTGTCCAGCTGGCGATAGACCAAGCTGAGTCGCGGATTGGCGGCCAGCCGCGCGCGGTGGCGCTGGAAAAAGTCCCAGTACAAGGCATTGAACGGGCAGGCGTCGGCGTCGACGCGCAGCTTGGGCCGGTAGCGGCAGCCGGCGCAGTAATCGCCCATGCGGCCGATATAGGCGGCGCTGCCGGCGTAAGGCTTGCTGCCCAGCAGCCCGCCGTCGGCGAACTGGCTCATGCCCAGCGTGTTGGGCAGCTCCACCCATTCGAAGGCGTCGATGTAGTCGCCCAGATACCATTCGTGCAGCGCTTGCGGCGACAGGCCGGCGATCAGGCCGAAATTGCCTATCACCATCAGCCGCTGGATGTGGTGGGCGTAGGCGTCTTCCAGCGATTGGCCGATGGCGTGGGAGAGGCAGCGCATGCCGGTGTCGCCGTCCCAGAACCAGCGCGGCAGCGGCAACTGGTGCGCCAGCGCGTTGCTGTCGAGGTAGCCGGGCATTTTGGCCCAATAGACGCCGCGCACGTATTCGCGCCAGCCCAGTATCTGCCGCGCGAAGCCTTCCGCCGCGGCCAGCGGCGCGCGGCCCAAGCGCCAGGCGGACACGGCGGCGTCCACTACCTCGCGCGGGTTCAGCATTTTCACATTGAGCGCGAAGGACAGCAGCGAATGGAACAGCCGCCGCGCGCGCGGGCTCATCGCGTCCTGGTAGGCGCCGAAATGGGGCAGCCCGTGTTCGACGAAGGCGCGCAGCTGCGCCAGCGCCTCGGCGCGGTTGAGCGGCCAGCGCAGCGCGTCCGCCTGCGGCTGGCCGAAGCTGCCCACCCCGGCGCCGACAATGGTTTGCCACAGCCGGCTGTGGTCATGCTCGGGACGCGCATCGTCTGGTTCGGGCGGGTCGCCGGGCCAGCGCTGACGGTTGTCGGCGTCGAAATTCCAGCGCCCGCCGGCGGGCTCGCCGTTCTCGTCCATCAAAATGCCGTGCTTGCGCCGCAGGTGACGATATAGGGTCTCCTGCCGCCATTGCCGCCGCGCGCCGAAAAACGCCGCCGCCTCGCCGCGCGCGGTGTAAAAGTGCTCGCTGTCCGCCATGCGGCAGGGCATGGGCAGGCCGGCCGCCCACTCCGCCAGCTGGCGGTGCAGCCGCCACTCGTCCGGGGCCTGGTATTCCACCGCCGCCGCGCGGTAATGGACGATCAGGGCGTCCAGATTGCCGGTCAGCGACTGGCGGTTGCTGGCATCGTCGATGGCCACGTATCGCACGCGGTGGCCTCGCGCTTTCAACTGGGCGGCGAAGTCGCGCATCGCCGCGAAGATGGCCAGGATTTTTTGCGCGTGGTGGCGCACGTAATCGGTTTCCTGGCGGATTTCCATCATCACATGCACCACGTTGGCGTCGGGCTCGGCGAACCAGCTGTGGCAGGGATTGAGCTGGTCGCCCAGGATCAGCCGCAAGGCGGTCATGCGGCTTTGCCTTTCTGGCGGCGGCAGCGCTCCGAGCAATACTGAACGGCGTCCCAGCTGGCGCGCCACTTCCTGCGCCAGCTCATGGTTCGGCCGCAGCCGGCGCAGGGCTTGGACGGCAGCGCCGCCTTGTTGCCCTTGAAGGTCCGCGCCGCCATCACACCACCTTGAGCTTCTTGCGCAGCCAGGCCACCGGCAGGCCCAGCACCGGTATCTTCTCGAACAGTTCTTCCGCCGCGTCCCAGTAGTCGCGGTGCAAGGTAATCTTGCCGTCGGCGTCGAACTGCAGATGGCTGCCGCCATGGATATTGACCCTGCGTCCGGCGTAGCCAAAGTCGAAATCCCAGGTGATGAAAGCCTGGCCGCCGTCGCGCAGCGCGTGGATGACGGTGAAGCGCGGTTGTTCCAGCGTCCTGAATATGTGGCGGAACACTGCCTGGATGTCGGCGATGCCGCGCGCGTCGTTGAACGGGTCCTTGAAGCGGGCCTCTTCGGCGTAGAAGCGGCCGATGTCCGGCAAGGTGTCCGGCGTCAACGTCTGGTACCAGTCAAGCAGGGCCTGCCAGTCGGTTTGGGAAGGGATGCGTTTCATGGTCGAGCCAGCCTCGCGAGCAAGGGCAGCCGCAGCCGGTAGGGCAGCAGCCGCAACAGTTTGAGCCATACGGTGAAGCGCAGCGGGAAGTGGATTTCAAACGCGCCGCGCTCTAGCCCGCGCATGATGTGCCGCGCCGCCTGGCGCGGCGTCAGCAGCGCCGGCATGGCGAAGTGGTTCTTGGCGGTGAGCGGGGTGGCGACGAAGCCGGGATTGATCAGGTAAACCGCCACCCCGCGCGGCCTGAGCTCGGTGTAGAGGATTTCCGCCAGATTGATCAGCGCCGCCTTGCCGGGGCCGTAGACCACGGCGCCGGGCAGGCCGGCGTAACCGGCCACGCTGGCGACCAGCGCCACGCCGCCGCGCCCTTGCCGCGCCAGCGCCGGCAACACCACTTCCAGCCCGTGGTAGACGCCCAGCAGATTGGTGTCGAGCAGGCGGCGGGTTTCCTCCGCGTACAGGTCCAGGCAGGTTTGCGGCCGGTAATCCGCCGCGCAGAACACCACGAAGTCGGGCAGCGCGCCCGCGGCCTCCAGATGCGACCAGGCGGCCTGCCAGGCTGCGGGGTCGGTCACGTCCAGCGTCTCCACCCGCGCGCCGGGGCAGCCGGCCGCCAGCATGCGCATCGGCTCGGCGCGGCGCGCCGACAGGATGACCTCGGCGCCGGCCAACAGCAGTTCGTCGGCCAGCGCGGCGCCGATGCCGCTGGACGCGCCTATCACCCATACCCGGCGCGCGCGCCAGTCCGGTATCGCCGGATTGAGGCGCAGCGTCATGGCTTGGGCTCCGGCTTGCGGAAAAACAGCGTGACTTCGCCCAGGCGGAAGCCGAACTTGCTCATCGTCGCCCGGTTGAGCAGGCTGCGCTCGTCCTGCAGGAACATCCAGTCGTCGAACTGCACCTGGTATTCCTTGCCGTCCACCGGCAGCTTCAGCGTGTAGCGCCAGCGCAGCGCGTTGCCGGCCGTCTCGCCGACGGCTTCGCCCGCCACATCGTCGGCCAGGCCGCGCCAGCGGCCGCCGCCCAGGGGCTTGAGCCGCCATACCCGCTGCTGACGGCTGTCGTCGCTGTAATGAAAGCGCTCGGTCAGCACCAGCTCGTCGCCCCGGCGTTCGCCGTCCATCTCCACGGTAAAACGCTTCAGCAGTCGGCCCTGCCTATCCTGGAACATGCCCCAGGCCTCGGTTTTGCCGAGGAAAAACCGGCCGGGGTCCAGCTCGGGACGGTTGGCGGCGTAATCGGCCACCGACGGTCCGGCGCAACCCGTCAGCAAGGCCAGCAAGGAGGCGAGGGCGGCGCGCGGCATCACGCATTCCTTTCCAGCAGAAATTGCGAAACGCCGATGCGGCCTTCGTCGAAACCGGCTTCGCAGTAGCACAGATACAGCCGCCATAGCCGGATGAAGGCCTCGTCGAAGCCTTGGGCGCGGATGGCGGCGAGGTTGGCCTCGAAAGCATCGCGCCAGCGGCGCAGGGTTTCCGCGTAGTCGGGGCCGAAATCCAGCCGGCCGCGGCATGCCAGGCCGCTTTGCCGCGCCGCGCGCAAGAAGCGTTCGCGGCTGGGCAGCATGCCGCCGGGAAAGATGAAGGTCTGGATGAAGTCGGCGTTGGCGCGGTATGCCTCGAAGCGCGACTCTTCTATGGTGATGCTTTGCGCCAGCGCCTGGCCGCCCGGCTTCAGGCAGCTGAGCAGGGTGTCGAAATAGCCGCGCCAGTAGCGCTCGCCCACCGCTTCGAACATTTCGATCGACACGATGGCGTCGTACTGGCCGGAGAGGTCGCGGTAGTCGCGGTGCTCCAGCCTGGCCAGCGGCTCGTTGGCCAGGCGGCGGCGCGCGAAGTCCAGCTGCGCGTCGGAGATGGTGATGCCGTGCACCGCCACGCCCAAGCGGGCGGCATGTTCGGCGAAGCCGCCCCAGCCGCAGCCGATTTCCAGCACCCGCATGCCGGGGCGCAGTTGCAATTGATCGCAGATGCGCTGGTATTTTCGCACCTGGGCATCGGCCAGGGACAAGCGGTAGTCGCCGTCGAACCAGGCGCTGGAGTAGGTCCAGCCGGGGTCCAGCCACAGCTGGTAAAAATCGTTGCCGATATCGTAATGGGCATGGATGTTGCGCCGGCTGCCACGGCGGCTGTTGACGCGCAAGAGGTGGCGCAGCCTGTGCCACGCGCGCGCGGCCCAGCGGCCCAATTCGCCCAGCTGCATCGCGTCTTCGTTGCGCAGCGCCAGCCGCAACAGCGCGGTCAGGTCGGGGCTGTCCAGCCAGCCGTCGCGGTAAGCCTCGGCAAAGCCTATGTCGTTGCCGGACAGCATGCGGCGGCAGGCGCGCCAATCGGCTAGCGTCAGCTCGGCGTCGGCCTGCGGCTTGAGCGGGCCGTACCACAGCTCTTCGCCATCCGGCGTGACGATTTTGAGGCTGCCGTGGCGCAGTTTCGACAACAAGGCCAGCAGCGCCCGCCCGGCGGCGGGAATGTCAGGGCGGGACAGGGCGATGGGTTGGCTTGCGCTCATGGTTTCAGCTCCTGGCCGCGGCTGAGCGCGGCGGCGGGGGGATGAGGTTTGCGGAAAAAGGGCACGCGTTTGAGCCACAGCCGCAGCGCCTGCCAGTGGATGCGGGCGATGACGCCCAGAGTCAGCAGCGGCTGGCGCAGCAGGGCGCGCGCGGCGGCCGCCGCCGTCAGCGGCGACAGGCGGCCAGAGATGGCGGTGTGCAGCAGCGGGCCGGCGTCGTTGTGGTAGTCGATGCGGACCAGCGCATGGTCTCCGCTTTGATGGAAGCGGAACCGGTAGTGGCCCTCGACGCGGCAAAACGGCGAGACATGCAGCAGTTTGCGGCATGAGAGCGGGCTGGCGGCGGAGATGGGGCCGCCGCCGGCCTGGCTCAACAGATAGCCATGCCTTTCGCCAAAGGTATTGTTCACCTCGGCCAGCACCGCGATCAGCTGGCCGGAGGCGTCGTGGCAATGCCAGAAACTGACCGGGTTGAACACATAGCCGAACACGCGCGGAAAGGTTTGCAGCCAGACCTCGCCGTCGGCGGGCAGGCCGGCCTCGGCCAGCCGCGCGCGTATCCACGGCAAGAGCGGCGAGCCGTCGCGCGGGCCGTAGTCGCGCGTGCGCAGCGACAGCGGCCGCCAGCGGTCCACGCCGAACCAGAAGCCGCGCAGGCTTTCTAGCTTGGCAAGATTCAAGCGCAGGCAGAAAACCGGATACACGAAGCGATTGGGCGCCGGCCGCAAGCGGCGGTGCATCACCTGTCCGGTCAACAGATAGGCGCCGCTCATTTTTCCATCCTCGCCCAGGCCGGGGCCAGGCCAAAATCCCGCGCCACCCGCAGCGCGGAGTTCAGCCCATCCTCGTGAAAGCCATAGCCGGTCCAGGCGCCGGCGAACCAGCAGCCGTGGCGGCCCTGCATGCCGGACAAAGCCTTTTGCGCGGCGATGGCGGCGGCGTCGAGCAGTGGATGCTCGTAATGGTAGCGGCCCAGCACCTTGGCCGGATCGGGGGGGCGCGGCGGGTTCAAGGTGACCGCCACCGGCGTGGCGACCGGCAGGGGCTGCAGTTGGTTGAGCAGATAGCTGACGCCTACCGCGCGGCTGTCGTCATCGTCGTCCGACAGGAAATTCCAGGCCGACCAGGCCGCTTCCCGGCGCGGCAGCAAAGAGGCGTCGGTATGCAGCACCGCCTCATTGGCCTGATAACGGACGGCCGACAGCATCTTGCGCTCCAAATCATCGGCATCGGCCAGCATGGCCAGCGTTTGCGGCGCATGGGTAGCGAAAACGACGCTGTCGAAGGTTTCTTCGCTGCAGGCGGTCAGCAGGCGCGCGCGGCCATCCACCCGGGTGACGCGCAGCACCGGCGTAGACAGCCGGACATCGGCCAGCCCGGCGGCGATTTTCTCGACATACTGCCGCGCGCCGCCCGGCACCGTGCGCCATTGCGGCCGGTCGCGCAGCTGCAGCAGGCCATGGTTCAGGCAGAAGCGCAGGAAAGTCTCGGCCGGGAAGGACAGGATGTCGCGGCAGGGGCTGGACCAGATCGCCGCCGCCATCGGCAGCAGATAATGGCGGCGAAAGCGCGCGCCGTATCCGTCCGCGTCCAGCAAGCGGCCCAGGCTTTGCGGGGCCTCGATCGCGCGGCGCAGATTGCGCTCCGCCTCGCGGTTGAAGCGCAGGATGTCGGACAGCATGCCCCAGAAGCCGGGCGACAGCAGATTGCGGCGCTGCACGAACACGCTGTCCAGATCGCGGCCCGCCCACTCCAGCCGGCCCTGGCCCAGGGAGACGCTGAACGACATGTCGCTGGGATGGCTGGGGATGCCCAGTTCCTGGAACAAGGCGATGAGGTTGGGATAGGTGCGGTCGTTGAATACCAGGAAGCCGGTATCGACGGCGAAGTCGCGGCCGTCGACCGTGACGTCGACGGTGTGGGTATGGCCGCCCAGGTAGTCGGCGGCTTCGAACAGCGTCACCCCGTGCCGTCGGCAGAGAAAGTAAGCCGTGGCAAGGCCGGCGATGCCGCCGCCTATCACGGCGATGCGTTGTGGCGATGTGGCGTTCACCCTGTCGTCCTGTCGCGAGGTCGGAAATCCGCCGGCTTGGCAGTGCGCCGGCGCTGCTTTATATTCAGGATAAAACCGATTTGAAAAAAATGCTACTGATCAGTAAAAGGTGTTACCGATGGGTATATTAGGCAGGCTCAGCTTCAAGGACCAGGCCTTCAAGCTGCGCGAGCAAGCCGTGCTGGACGCCACGACGCGGATGCTGGCGAGCAAGGGTTTCGACCTGATGACCATGGACGATGTGGCCGGCGAAGCGGGGATTTCCAAGCCCAGCCTGTACAAGCATTTCAAATCCAAGGATGAGCTGGCGACCGAAGTGATGATCCGCTTGCTGGACGACGCCCAGGATTTTCTAGCGCGGCAGGCGCCGGAGTTGAGCCCGCTTGCCCGCCTGCGCGATCTCTTGGCCTGGGCGCTGCGGGTGCGCCTCGCGGGCGGGCTGCCGTTCCTGCCCTCGGCCAGTCCGCAGGTGCGCGCCATGCTGACGCGCAGCCTGCGTTACGTCAGCCGGGCGATCAAGCTGCACAAAATGCTGCAGGGCATCGTCGAACAGGCCAAGCGGCAGGGGGAGTTGCAGGCGGATATGCCGACGGACGTGATCCTGTACAGTTATTACTCGCGAACCTGCGATCCGGCGGTGGAGTATTTGCGGGTGTATGGGAAATACCCTGACGAAGACATCGTCAGGCATATGCTTCAGGTCTGTTTCGACGGCATGTCGGCCGGCCATCGCCGGGCTGACGGGGAATCGTGAAGCCGCGGATCAGGAGGCGGCCAGGCTCAGCGCCTGATCGTCTGCCGCCATGCGCAGCAGATCTTGCAGCAGCGGCGGCAGATACTGGCGCTGCACGGTGATGGCGTAGAAGGTCTCTTCGACGCGCGGCACCACGCAGTATTGTTGCAGCAAGCCCTTGCCTAGCTCGTCGCGCACGACGATGGCCGGCAGCAGCGCCACGCAGCCGGCGTCGCGCGCCAGCAGGCGCAGCATGGCCATATCGTCCACTTCGGCGCGGATGGCCGGCTGCAGCGCCAGTTCCTCGCACAGCAGGTCGAAACGCAGGCGAATCTCGCTCTTGCGGCTGGGCACCAGCAGCGGCAGCGCCGGCAGGTCGCGTTCGAACTGGAAGGTTTGCCCCTTCGGCAGCGGAGGCCCCACCAGCACCACCGGCTGCCGCGCCAGCGTGCGGCAACGCCAGGATTGCTTGTCGTCGCCCAGGGCAGGGCGATTGGACAGCACCACGTCCAGTTCGTGCGCCTGGAGCCGCTGCAGCAGCTCCTCCAGGCTGCCGGATTCCAGCACCAGCCGCACATCGGCTTCTTTCAGCACCGGCTGCAAAAACCACTCCTGGAAATTGCGCGACAGCGTGGCCACGCTGCCTATGCGCAAGGTGCCGCGTCCCTGGCCGGAGGCGGCGGCGGCCAACAGCTCGTTGCCCAGCGCGAAAATCTCCTCGGCATAGCGCATCACCACCGCGCCCAGCTCGGTCAGCTGCAGCTTGCGGCCTTCGCGCAGGAACAACGGCTGGCCCAGTTGCTGCTCCAGCTGGCGGATTTGCGCCGACAGCGCCGATTGCGAGACATGCAGCCTTTCGGCCGCGCGGGTCAGGTGGCCCTCGCTGGCGACAGCCCAGAAATAATGCAGATGGTGGTAGTTGAGCCGGCTCATTGTTCTTAAATACAGAATGAAAACTAATATTTAATCTATTTTACTGAACATACTCGCTCAGGCAAAGTTCGGGCAGGAAAACAACGGAGCCTTCCATGCCCCAAACCCTGCTTGCCGCGTTGCCATGCGCCATCGCGCTGGCCTGGTTGCTGCCCGCCCTGTGGCCGGGCCGCGCGCTGCCGCGCCACTGGCAGGCAGCCGAAATCGCCGCCGTCGCCGGCGGCCTGCTGCTGCTTCCCCTGATCTTCCTGCCCACGCCTGCGCCGTGGTTCGCCGCCGCGTGGCTGATGCAGGCGCTGATCCAGCTGCTGGGCTGGATGGTGCTGCGCTACTCGCGCCGCTACATACAAGGCGAGCCGGGCCAGGCGCGCTTCTTGCGCGCCATCGGCTGCCTGCTGGCGGCGGTGACGCTGGTGGTGCAAGCCAGCCACCTGTTGCTGATGGCGCTGGCCTGGATCGCCTGCAGCCTGGCCTTGCAGGCGCTGCTTACCTTTTACCCCGGCCGGCCGGCGGCGCGACTGGCCGCCCGCCGAGAATGGCGCGCCAGCCGGCTGGCCGAGCTCTTGTTGCTGGGCGCGCTGCTGCTGTGGGCGCTGGCAGGCGGCAGCCTCAGCCTGCTGCCCGGCTCGCCGCAGGCGTTGGCCGATGGCGGGCAGGGCTACGCCGCGGCGGCCGGCCTGTTGCTGGCGGCGGCGGTGGCGATCAAGACCGCCCAGCTGCCCTTCCATGGTTGGCTGACCCAGGTGATGGAAGCGCCGACGCCGATTTCCGCGCTGCTGCACGCCGGGGTGGTCAATCTGGGCGGCATGGTGCTGATCAAGGCGGCGCCGCTGCTGCAAGCCGCGCCGCCGGCCGGCATCCTGCTGATGCTGTGGGGCGGCGCCAGCGCGCTGTTGTGCTGCGTGGTGATGCTGACGCGCATCAGCATCAAGCTGCGCCTGGCCTGGTCCACCTGCGCGCAGATGGGCTTCATGCTGCTGGAAATCGGCATGGGCTGGTATGCGCTGGCCTTGCTGCATCTGCTGGCCCACTCGTTTTACAAGGCCCATGCCTTCCTGCTGGCCGGCGAAACGGCGCGCGACAGAGCGGCGCGGCGCATGCTGGGCGGGGAAGAGGCGGATGGCGTTCTCCCTCATCTGGCGCGCGGTCTGACCGCGGCCGCGCTGCTGGCGGCTTCGCAATGGCTGTGGCAGCGCTGGACTCCCGCAGCCGCCTTGCCGCCGTTGTTCTGGCTGGCGATGGGCCTGGGCATGGGCGCGCTGCTGCGCGGCGGGTCCGGCTGGCTGGCCGCGCTGGCCTTGAGCCAGTCCTATCTGCTGCTGCACGCGCTGGCGGCGCGGATTCTGCCGCTGCATGGCCCGACGCCGCCGGAGTGGGCGCAAGCCTTGCTGGCCGCGCTGTTCCTTCTGGTCTTTTTGCTGCAGGGTTGGCTGCTGCGCCATCCGCAAGGCGCGCTGGCGCGCCGGATCTACCCGCATGCCTTCGCCGGCTTCCACCTTGACGAATGGTGGTGCATGCTGAGCCGACGCCGCCCGCGGCCGGCCGCGCCCCTGGCCCTGAGATGGCCTCGATTGCAGGAGAGCCGCCGTGACTGATCGCAAAGCCGCATGGCGGCAAGCCGTAGACCAGGCCCTGGCTGCCATCGCGCCGGCCTGGCCGCTGGACAGCCTGGTGGCCAGCTCGCCCTATTGGGGCCTGCGCGAGCAGCGCTTCGCTCATGCCGCCGACACGCTGCGCCAGGTGGCGGATAGCCCGCTGCACTTGCCGCGCGGCGAATATCAGGACGCCTGGCGGCGCGGCGAAATCAGCGCCGCGGCGCTGGAGGCCGCGCTGTCGGAGGCGGGCTGGAGCGGCGGCGCGCAAGCCTGGCTGGACGCCGAGCCGCGCGATGCCGATCCCGCCCCGCCGCCGCGGCTGCTGGCCGCCTGCCATCGCGAAGCGGTGGGCCCGCTCGGCGCGCAGAGCTGGACCGATGTCGTCATCCAGCAGATCAGCCAGTATTGCGCGGCCTGGTTCGACCGCGACCAGGCCAACTGGCACCTCGGCCATGAGCGCGGCTTTTACGCCGCCTGGCTGGAGCAGATGCGCCATCCTTACGGCCTGAGCGCCTTGCCGGAGCGGCGCGAACAGCTGCGCCTGCGCGCCGAGAGGCTGCCCGGCGACGCGGAGGCCATGCTGGCGGCCGGACTGGCGCAGCTGCAAGCGGAGCCGCAGTGGCTGACAGCCTGGCTGCAGGCGCTGCTGATGCGCAATAACGGCTGGGCGGCCTGGTGCGCCTATCTTGGCTGGCAGGCCGGGCTGAAAGGCGAAGCCGACAGCCATCTGCGCCAGCTGCTGGCGATCCAGATGGCTTGGGAATGCCTGCTGGATGACGGCGCGCGCGGGCCTGACAGCGCCTGGGCAGCCTGGCGCCGCGATTGGGCGCCGGGCCGGCATGGCCGCGCCGACGCGCGCGCGCTGATCTGGCAGCGCGCGCATGAACTGTCCCTGCATGCGCCACTGGCCCAGGCGCTGTGCCGCGAATCCGCCGCCGAAGACGCCATCCGTCCGGCGATGCAAGCCGTGTTCTGCATAGATGTGCGTTCCGAGCCGCTGCGCCGCGCGCTGGAGGAAACCGTTCCCGGCAGCCGCACCTATGGTTTCGCCGGCTTTTTCGGCCTGCCGCTGGCCTACCGCGTGCCGGGCGGCGATGTCGCGCAGCCGCGCCTGCCGGCGCTGCTGGCACCGGGCTGGGAAGCGAGTGCGGCGCCCGCGTCCGAGCCATCTGCCGCGCGGCGCGGCTGGCGGGCCTTCCTGCGCTCGCCGCTGTCTGGCTTCGCCCTGGTGGAAAGCGCCGGCCTCGCCAAGCTGGCGGCGCTGGCCCGGCGCAGCAAGGCGCGCGGCCATCAAGCCGCGCTGCCGCAGCTCGACCCCTGGCTGACGCCGGATAGCGCCAAGCCTGTGCCCCAGGACGGCCTGAGCCTGGAGAAGCGCGCGGAAATCGTGTCCGGCCTGCTGCCGGCCATGGGTCTGGCCGGCGCGCTCGCTCCCTGGACGCTGCTGGTGGGCCATGCCAGCCACGCCAGCAACAATCCGCAGGCGGCGGCGCTGCAATGCGGCGCCTGCGGCGGGCATGGCGGCCATCAGCATGTGCGGCTCTTGGCCCACTGGCTCAATGATCCGGCGCTGCGCGAGCGGCTGGCGGCGCTGGGCCGGCCCATTCCCGCCGACACGGTATTCCTGCCCGCGCTGCACCTGACGCACAGCGACGAAATCCTGTTGCTGGACGCGGACACACTGGGCGCGGACGCGCGCGCCCGTCTGCCGGGTCTGCAGGCGCAATTGCGGGCCGCGTCGGCGCTGGCGCGGAAGCGCCGCGCGCCGCTGGTCGGCCTCGCGCCGGCAGCGGACGACGCCATCTTGCTGAAAAAAATGCGGCAGAAGGGCGATGATTGGGCGGAGACGCGGCCCGAATGGGGGCTGGCCGGCAATGCGCTGTTCATCGCCGCGCCGCGCGCCAAGACACGCAAGCTGGACCTGGGCGGCCGCGCCTTCCTGCATGAATACGACTGGCGCGCCGATCCCGACGGCAAAGGGCTGCAGGCCATCCTCGCCGCGCCCATGGTGGTGGCGCACTGGATCAATATGCAGTACTTCGCCTCCACGGCGGACCCGCGCCGCTTCGGCAGCGGCAACAAGCTGCTGCACAATGTGGTGGGCGGCCGCATCGGCGTGTTCGAAGGCAATAGCGGCGATTTGCGCATCGGCCTGGCCTGGCAGTCGGTGCACGATGGCCAACGGCTGCGCCACGCCCCGCTGCGGCTGGCCGCCTGCATAGACGCGCCGCCGGACACGCTGGCGCAAGCGCTGGCGGCGCAGCCCATCCCGCGCCAGCTGGCGGAAAACGGCTGGCTGCACCTGTATTGCGTGCACGGCGACAGGCCGCTGCGCTGGCATGCCGATGGCGGGTGGCGACATGACTGAGCGCCGCGCCGCCTTGCTGACCCGCCACGGCAAGCACGCCGCCATCGCGCCCGCGCTGGCCGGCATAGGCTGGGACCTGGCGTTGGTGGACAGCTTCGATACCAACAGCTTGGGCGCATTCACCGGCGAGACGCCGCGCGCCGGCAGCCAGCGCGACGCCGCGTTGGCCAAGGCCAGGCTGGCTTGCGAGCTCAGCGGCCTGCGTTATGGCATTGGCAGCGAAGGCAGCTTCGGCGGCGACCCCTGGCTGGGCAGCTGCGGCTGGGCCACGGAGCTGCTGCTGTGCTGGGACGCCCAGCGCCAATACGCGGTGGAGGCCTGGACGCGCGGGCCGGAAACCAATTTCCGCCACTGGACGCTGAGCGATCTGGCGGCCTTGCCGGGCATCCTGCGTCTGTCAGGCTTTCCGGCGCACGGCCTGATCGTCGGCCGGCCCGGCGAGGACGCCTTTCACAAGGAGCTTGCCGGCGAAGCCGCGCTGCGCGCGCATCTAGCGCGGCATCTGGCAGACGGTCCGCTGCATCTGGAGTGCGATATGCGCGCCCACCGCAACCCCACGCGGATGGCGATGATAGCGCGCGCCGCCGCCGCGCTGGCGGAGCGGCTGGCCAGCGCCTGCCCGGATTGCGGCGCGCCCGGTTTCGGCGAGATCGCGCCGCTCTCCGGCGCGCCGTGCGAAGACTGCGGCGCGCCGACGCGCCAGCCCAGCGTGCGCCGCTGGCAATGCCCGTGCTGCCAGGCCTCGCGCGAACAAACCTTGCAGGCGGCCGCCTCGCCGCAATACTGCGATTACTGCAATCCCTGAACCTTGGAAAACCATGAAGTCGCTTAGCCCCACCCCCGAAGGACTGGATCAGGCCGCCGCGCTGCTGCGCGCGGGCGAGCTGGTCGCCGTGCCCACCGAAACCGTTTACGGACTGGCGGCCGACGCCACCCAGCCCGACGCAGTGGCCGCCATTTTCCGCGCCAAGAACCGGCCGGCCGATCACCCGCTGATCGTGCACTTGCCGGGCCTGGAACAACTGAACGAGTGGGCGTCGCGGGTTCCGGACTGCGCCTGGCCGGTGATAGAACGCTTCTGGCCCGGCCCGCTGACCCTGGTGCTGCCGGCAAGCGAAAAGGTGCCGGCCATCGTCAACGCCGGGCAAGACACGGTGGCGCTGCGCTGGTCCAGCCATCCGCTGCTGCAAGCGCTGCTGGACCGGCTGCAGAGGCCGGTGGCGGCGCCGTCGGCCAACCCGTTTTGCCGCATCAGCCCCACCACCGCGGACCACGTGCGGGCCCATATGGAAGGCCGCATCGCTGCCGTGGTGGATGGCGGGCCGTGCGCGGTAGGCATAGAGTCCACCATTCTCGATCTCAGCGGCGCGCGGCCGGCCATCCTGCGGCCCGGCGCCGTCACCGCCGCCATGCTGGCGCCTTATCTCGACCTGGCGGAAACCGCCGCCCCCGACGCGCCGCGCGTGCCGGGCAATCTGGCTTCGCATTACGCGCCGCGCCAGCCCTGCTATCGGCTGGAGGCCGCCGAAGCGGCGGCGAGAGCCGATGACGCCGGCTGGCGGCAGGCCGCGGTGCTGGCCATCGACGCGCCCGCCGCGCCCTGCGGCTGGCTCAAACGCATGCCGAGCACGCCCGAGGGCTATGCCCAGGCGCTGTACGCCGCGCTGCACGAGGCGGACGCCAGCGGTTGCCCATCGGTCTGGATCGTGCTGCCGCCCGATGAGCCGGCCTGGCGCGCCGTGCGCGACCGGCTGCGCCGCGCCGCGCGGCCGTTGGATGGTTAGCACGGCCGCGCAGGGCAGGCTCGCCAGCGGCGCGAGATGGTCTGATCGATGAAAAAAGACTCGCAGCTCCGGGCAGGAGATTTGTCATGGAAAAGTCGAAGTTCACCGAATAGCAGATTGCCTTCGCATTGCGCCAGGTTGAGTCCGGCACCATCGTCGCCGAGGTTTGTCGCAAGATGGCCGCTCTTCTTTTGCAAGCGGCCACGGAGTCCTTCAAAACCACTAATTTAAGAATCCTGCCAGGCGCCCAGCGCTAGCTGCACTTGCACATAGGCCGCAATCGCATCGGCATGCGCCGCTAGCCCGGCACGGCGCGCCTGTTGCAGGCTGGCGTGCGCCGCCAGAGCCTGACTTTGCGGCTCCAGCCCGGCCTGGCTGCGCGCCTGGCTGTAGCTGGCGGATCGGCTGGCCAAGGCTTCGGCATCCCGTGCGCTGGCCAGTTGCGCCTTGGCGGCCTGCCACTGCCTCAGGCTGGTTTCACTTTCCTGCAGTGCGTTCAGCACGGTCTGCTCGTAGTGATGTAGGGCCGCCTGGCCTTGTTGCTCGGTGCTGGCGCGGCGGGCGGCGCGGCGGCCGGCATCCAGCCAATCCCAGCTGAAGGCAGGGCCAAGCGCATAGCGCAGCGCGTCGGCATTGCCCAGCAGGCCAAAAGGCGCCATCGCTCCGGCTGTCAGATCCAGGCTCAGGTGCGGTAGGTGGGCGCGATCCGCCAGCGCCGCCTCGCCCAATTTACTGCGCAGCTCGGCGTCGGCACGTACCACATCCGGACGCCGCGCCAATAAATCGTGCGGATAGGCAATCGCTGTGTCGGCCGGCACTTCCGGTAATTTCGGCTCACCGCCGGCGCGCGGCGACAACAGCGGGTTGTCGCCGCATAGTACGGCGAGCGCCGCCAGCGCCGATGCGGCGGCGGCGTCATTGGCTGCCAGTTCCGCCTCGAGTTGATGACTGGCGCTGGCGGCGGCCAGGACTTCGCGCGGGTCGATCAGCCCAGCCTGCTGCCGGTATTGCAGTTGGCGGTGACGCTGTCGCAACGTTGACAGCTCATCCTGCAGCAGCTGGCGATTGAGCCTGGCCTGCTGCCAGCGGGTGTATTGGCGGACCACGTCGGCCTGCAGCAGCACTGTGGCGGCATGCAGGTCGGCCGCGCGGATATCGGCCTGGCGCTCGGCCACGGCGGCGGCGGTTGCGGTGCGGCCGAACAGATCGAGCTCCCAGCGCAGGCTTTGCTGCAGCACGCCGATATTTTGCGCCGGCGGACGGGGCAAGCCCTGACGGTACGGGTCAACCTCAATACCTGACAGTTGCTGCCGCTGCGCCTGGCCACCCAGGCTGCCTTGCGGAAGGGCGTCCCGCGCGGCGGCATCGGCAGCGCTGCGCGCTGCCCGCACGGTAGCCAGAGCCTCCTGGCGCTGGTGGTTGCTCTGCATCGCCTGTTGCAGCAGGGCATCCAGCTGCGGATCATGCAAGGCCTGCCACCAGTTGGCCGCCGTTTGCCCCACGCGAATGCCGGCGGCGCTGGCTGCTGGGCTGGCGTGTACCGCCAGCGCCTGGCTGCTGGGCGCAATCTGGCTAGGCGGCACCACCGCCGCACAGCCGCCCAGCAGCGCCAGGCTCACCCAGATAGCCTGGCGCGGGAATGTCAAAATAGGATTAAACATGGTGAATCCTTAGGCGGCCGGCTGGCCGATACGATAGAAACTGGCGTACAGGGCCGGAATCAGACCCAGCGTAATCAGCGTGCCCAGCGCCAGGCCGCCCATCATGACCACGGCCAGGCTGGTCCACACGACACCGCCAAACAGCAGCAAGGGCAGCAGGCCGAGAATGCACACCATCTTGGTCATCACAATGGGGCGCAGACGTTTGGCTGCCGCGTCTTCGATCGCCTGTAGCGCGGGCAGACCTTCGCGCAGGGCTTCGTCAATGGCATCCAGCAGCAGTACGGCGTTGTTGACGATGATGCCAGCCAGCGCCAGCAGACCCAGGGTGCCGACAAAGGTGAGCGTGGTGCCGCTGATCGTCAGCGCCAAGGCGGAGCCGATCACCACGAACGGTATGCTGGCCAGCACGATAAGGCTCTTGCGCACGCTATCGAACTGCCATACGAAGAGGAGGAACATCACCATGACGCAGGCCGGAAGCAGCTTGGTGATGGCGTTGTTTGCGTTAAGGTTTTCCTCGATCTCGCCGCCCAGCGTGATGTTGACCTTGCCCTCCGCGGCCAACTTGGCCATCAGCGGCGCCACGCGGTCGGCAATCGCTTGCGCCGTCAGTTGCGGATGACGCGCCAACAGCGTCACTGTGCGTTGCTGGTTGATGCGTTGGATCACGGCAGGCTGGCTGGCAAGGCCAATGCGGGCCACCTGGCCCAAGGCCACCGGTCGCGCCATGCCTGGCGACTGCACCGGCAAGGTTTGCAAGCGTGCAATGCTGTGGCGCAAGTCTGCGCTGCCTCTTACCACCACCGGCAGCAGGGTATCGCCTTCACGGTATTGGCTGGCAACGCTGCCGGCCAGCAAGGTATTCAGGCTTTGGGCAATATCGCGGCTGCTGAGGCCCGCCGCATGGGCGCGGGCCTGGTCGACACGCACGTCGAGCTGCAGGATGGAGCGCTCAGCGTCACTGCTCAGTTGCTGCATGCCTGGAATGGCCTGCAATGCGGCGTACAGTCGCTCGGCGGCAGCCAGATGGCTGTGTCCGTCGCTGCTGCTGAGACGGAACTGCGCGACGCCGGCATCGGACGATCCCATGGAGAAGCGCTTGGGTTCAAAGCGCACATCAGGAAAGCGCGCGGCCAACTTGCGCTTCAGCGCCGCAATCGCCTCATCGTGGCTCACATTCGCAGCCAGTGTCAGCACCGCATAAGCGCGGTGGCCGGCCGGCGTAGGCGGATTCAGCGCCAGGATGAAGCGCGGGCCGCCATCTCCCATGTAAAGCGCGTGGCTTTCCAGCTCCGGGAAGGCCTGATGGTCGGCCAAGGCGCGGCTGATCGCTTCGCTGCGCGCCAGCGTGTGCGCGGTGCTGCTGTCGGGCGCAAGCTCTATGGCCATTTGCAGCTGGCGGCGCTCGGAAGCCGGCATCAATTCCGTCGGCACGTGGGTAAACAGCCAGCCGGCGCCGACCAGCAGCAGCACCATGCTGCCGATATACGCTGTCTTGTGCCCCAGGATCCAGCGCACCTTGCCGCGATACCAGCCGGTAATCGACTCTATCGCCTGCGCGGTGCGGCTCAGCTTGGCATGCTGATGGGCAAAGCGCTGGCACAGCAAGGGCGTAAAGGTAACGGCCAGCAACAGCGACAGCAGCAGCGCAATCGCCATCACAATGCCCATGCTGCGCAGGTATTCGCCGGTTTCCGTGCTGGACAGCACCAGCGGCATGAAAGTGAGAATGATGGCCAGAGACGAGACCAGCAGCGGCAATAGCATGGTTCGGCCGGCTTCGGCTGCAGCCTCGGTACGTGACTGGCCCAGCGCCAGCCGGCGCTCCATGTCTTCAGCCACCACGATGGCGTTATCCACGAACAGACCCAGCGCAATAATGATGGCGCCGATGGAAATGATGTGCAGGTCTATGCCAAGCAGTTTCATCACCGCCAGCGTGCCCAGCACCGTGGTCGGAACAATGGCGCCGACAATCAGGCCGGTGCGCAAGCCAAGGAACAGCACCACCACGCCTATCACGATCACAGTGGTTTCCATGAACACCTGGCCCACCTGTTTAAGCTGCTTGGTGACGATTTGCGCCTGGTCGGTAATCGGCGACAATTTCATGCCAGCCGGCAGGCCAGCTTCCAGGCGAGCCACCTCGCCACGCAGCGTGTCGGCAAAGCTGACCACGTTGCTGCCGTTTTTCATGGATACCGCAATCACCACAGCTGGGGCGCCATCGACAAAAGCGCCGCCAAGAGGCGGATCTTGCGTGTGGCGGACCACGCGCGCCACCTGGCTCAGCAGCACGCTGCCATGCTCCGGCAAGGTAATCACGGTATTGCCCAGCTCGGCAGGATTGGCGACATCGCCGCTGACGTTCAGCGCCAGTTCGCTGCTGTCAGCATCGACGAAGCCGCCTGGCACCACGATGTTGCGGCGGGAAACCGCATCGATGACGGCCGATGGCGACAGGCCACGCGCGGCTAGCGCCGGGATGTCGAGCAGGATTTGCACTTCCTCGTCACGGACGCCGTGCAGGCTCACACGCTCCACGCCCGGTACGCGTAGCAGGTTGTCGCGCAGTTGGCGTGCGCTGTCGCGCAACTCGCCAGCGCTGTAGCCGCGGCCGCTGAGGCCCAGGGTCATCACGGCCACGCGGCCGAATTCGTCATCCACCATCGGGCCGATGCTGCCTTCCGGCAGTTGGCCGCGCAGCTCGGTCATGCGGTTGCGCAGCCGTTGCCAGACATCGGACAACTTGTCGCCGGACACTGTCGGGTACAGCTCGACATAGGTAAATGCCATCCCGGGACGCAAGGTTGTCCTGACACGTTTCACCTCGGGCAGGCCGAGAATGCTGATCTCGGTAGGGCGGGCGACCAACTGCTCCATGCGCTCGGTGCTCGCGCCGGGGACAAAGCTGAGTACGGTTGCGGTACGGATGGTGACCGGAGGCTCTTCGGTTGACGGAAAGTCCAGTACTAGCCACAAACCGGTAAGCACCAGCGCCAGTACCGCCAGAAAAGTAAAGCGGGGTCGAGCCAGCGCGGCAGCGGCCAGATTGCTCATGGCTGCTCTCCTTCATGCGGCTGGACCGGCGTGATGCGGCTGCCCGGCGCAATGGCGGCGCCACCGGCAACGATGATACGGTCGCCGGCTTTCAGACCGTTCACAACGCTGACGCTGTCATCATGCGGCGCGCCCAGCTGCACGGCGATTTTCTCTACCGTCTTGCCGTCACCGGCTAGCCGCAGCACATAGCCATGCCGCGCGTCCGTGCTTGGCAGCAGCGCGCGCAGCGGAATGACTGCGCCGGAAGACGATTGGGAGGGGATTTGCACCTGCCAGGTATCTCCCGGCTGCGCATCGGACGGCGCACTGACAAATACCTGGCGCTGGCCACCGGCACCCAGGGTGGCGGCGATGCGCAGAACCTTGCCGGCATGGCGTTGGCCTTCATGAAGCAAGGACAGCGACTGGCCAACGTTCAGTTCAATGCCGGCCGGCAGCCACAGTGCCAATTCACGGCCGGCGCCTTCAATGGTGAAGGCCGGGGAGCCAGGACTGACGGCCTGGCCCAGTGCCAGTGCCCGACTGCCGATCACGCCATCGACAGGCGCCCGCAGGCTGGCCTGTTGCAGCGCCCAGTTGGCCTGCTGTTGCTGGGCTTTGGCCGTGATCAGGGCGGTAGTTGCCGTTTGCAGTTCGGCGTGCAATGCGTCCAGCTCGCCCGCGCTGATTGCCTGCGCCTGACGTGCGGCCTCGGTACGCGCCAGCCGCTGGCGCACTTCTTGCAGCTTGGCGCTAGCGGCCTGTTGTTCGCCGTCGGCCGCCGATTGCTGGGCACGCAGCGTGGTGTTGTCCAGTGTGGCCAGCAGTTGGCCGGCACGGACAGGGTCGCCGAGGTTAGCCTGCAGGCTGCTTACACGGCCGGAGACCGCAAACGCCAGCTCGGCGCGCGACACGGCACGCACTTCGGCGATATAGCCGCCAGTTTGGCTGGCCGAGCTGGCAACCTTGACCACCAAAGCAGGAGGGGCGGCGTCCTGCTGGCCGACGGGTGCGGGGGTGTCATTGCAGCCGGCCATGACCAGTGCTGCGCAGCTCATCCACAGCCTGGCCACGGGGCGATGTTCGAGAAAAAATAGGGGCACAATGGCTCTCCGGTTCAAATAAAAGCATGACCCGGCAAGAGTGCCCTGCCAGACCGGCGCAAACTGTAAAAGCCAGAGGGGACACAGCGTGAGGACAAAACAGGCCATTGGCGGTGCTATTGCGGCCAGCAGCAGACTTTCACTGTTGAAACGATAGTTTCAGGAGACAAAATAGGACATTTATGGATCGAATTCGGCCAGAGTGTCATATGCATTACGCAATGGGTGAATTAATTATTCTATTAATTCAAATGCTTGATGTGTTGTCTCTGCCATGACTCATCTATCACCCAAACTAATGAAGTGACAAATCTGGCCATCTACACCACGATTAATGGTGTACTAGCTTTGGAGTTAAGGTGTGAACGTCCCCCTCTCAATTCCGCAGGCCGCAGGGCAAGACTCGCACGCGGCAAGCATTCCGCCTACCACAGCCCGCTCCCTGCTGGGACTGGTGGAAGACCGTGGTTACAGCCCGGAGCGCCTGTGCCAGGGCCTGGGGATACGGTACGAAGATCTGCTATCGCACCAGCTGCTACTATCGCACCGCCAGATCAAGGTGTTGATCTTGCGGGCGCAGGAACTCTTGGGCGAGCTGGCTTTGGGCCTGGTAGCGGGAGCGCGGGAAACGCCGGTCAGTTGGGGAGTGACGGGTCTGGTCATGCTGACCTGTGAAACGCTAGAGGAAGCAATGGAATATGCGCTCGCAAAACAGAACGAAGCCGGCACCATGGTACAGCACCAGGCTAGCATCTACGGCAGTGAAGTGCGCATGCAACTGGTCAGCCATCGTTTCGACTGGGAAATCGAGAACTATCTGATTGACCATGCGATGTCGGGGGCCGTCGCGGTGGCGCGCTATCTGTTGGGCCCGGCGTTCAAGCCGCTGCGGGTCGACCTGGTGCAAGCCATGCCGGCGCACCAAGCGCTATACCGCCAGTTTTACGACTGCCCGGTGCGTTTTGCGGCCGGCAGCAACCTGCTGGTTTTCGACGCGCACTGGCTGGGGGCGAGACTGCCGGGTTACGACCGCATAGCCAGCCAGATGCTACGCCGCCAACTGGATAGCCTGTTGCAGTTGAGCCCCGGCCGCCATCAGCTGATCGAAACCGTCAGTAACCATATCCGATACGCCAGCGTGCAAGGCGCCGACCAGCTGGCAGTGGCCAGCATGGTGAATGTCAGCCCGCGCTCCCTGCGCCGCAAGCTGGAGCAGCAGGGCACCCACTATCGCCATCTGCGCGATGCCACCCGTTACCAGACCGCCTGCCAGCTGCTGGATAACAGCACCTTAAGTCTTGCCGCCATTGCCGAACAGTTGGGCTATGCCGACGCGCGCTCGTTTCGGCGGGCCTTCAAGCGTTGGAGTGGCATGCTGCCAAGCGAATACCGGCGCGATAAATGATTGAGTGTGTTTGATACGTTGACGGCTGTTTCGATTTCGGAGACGGATGCCAGGGAGGTAGGTTGTGACTGTCTGCTAAGCCCGATCTGCTGTCACTTGAATCGCTCCCGCTTCACGTGGGTGGCAAGGCATCTGGAAAAGCCGTGGCGATTCAAACTTTGCCTCCCTGCTGTAGGGAGGCAAAGTTAGTGAAAAAATCATTCCTTGCCAGATAAGGCTTTTTGCACTTTCTTGTCAGCGTAGCAGGAGTGATCAGGTGC
The DNA here is from genome assembly GCF_055181315.1 of Chromobacterium sp. Ag138. Lineage (NCBI taxonomy): Bacteria > Pseudomonadati > Pseudomonadota > Betaproteobacteria > Neisseriales > Chromobacteriaceae > Chromobacterium > Chromobacterium sp. Ag138. Next base: position 1,497,292 of record NZ_JBUPWA010000001.1, on the reverse strand, counting down.
AGAGTTCCTGCAAAAACTAACTTTTCTGCGCAGTTGTTGAAAAAGTCTTTTGGTCAAGATGTCCCGAACTCTGAAGTGGCCGTAAGTCGGCCTTTGCTGCCGCTCGGAGGTGCCCCGCGCTACGTCAGCAATCCGTAAGGAAGCTGCCGGTGGCGGTAGGCTCAGTCTGAATGACTGCATTCCTCATCGTCGAGGAACGTATCTCGACCCACTGCGGCCCTTCGCCTCCACAACGGTGCAACGGCAGCAATCAGCGCGGAGCAGTCCCCCACTGCAGCTGCTCATGGACAGCAGATCGGCCATTAGCCGCCGGCGAGTACGGCAGCGGCTAATGGCCGGTTTACACAGAGTTCTGGACATGCCCACAAGTGGCTGTTTCCCCGTCATGGAGGAGCTAGTGGCGGTGTTGAAGCATGATGCCACCGTTTCCGCAGGCATTATGGACACGGCCACGGAGTCAGGCAGATTGGAGGCTGGCATACGTGGATTTCCATGATAAATGACTTGATCAATATGGCATTTGGATGGGGTGATGACTATCAGCAATATCAATTGATATATGGACCTTGGTGTCCGTTTAAACTATGTAAAACTACTGGGTATATCACGCAGCTTTATTCCATTATGAAGGAATGCTTAAATGAAAGGCAGTTGCTTGTGCGAAAGCATCGAATATGAAATCGACAGTATTGATATGCCTATTGGGCATTGCCATTGTCGAACTTGTCAGAAAGCTCATGCAGCAGCATTCGCCACAACCGCGGGAGTAATGCGTGAACATTTCCGCTGGCTCAAGGGCGAGGAAAAAGTAGCTTCTTTTGAGTCATCACCCGGTAAATTTCGTCATTTTTGTCCATCGTGTGGTTCACATTTGGTCGCAGAGCGGACAAATCAGCCCAATGTTATTATCCGGGTTGCCACCCTTGATCAAGATCCCGGTATAAAGCCAGACAAGCACATCTGGATCTCACATGACCTGCCATGGCTAAGCCATGAAAACATTCCAACATATCCTGAATGGCAGCCAGATAGATGACCGATCTGCTGCATACCTGGCCGGCTCATTGGTAGTTGGCCAGCCGAAGTTGCAATTCCTCCCCCAGATATTGACTGTTTTCTCAAGCTTTGCGGTCGTTGGCGTGGTGGACTCAGAGAATCTGCTCAGATACCAAAACCGGACTTTCACCCATCTGTTGGGCAAATGTCCGGTTTTATCTTTTGCCAACGGCCGGAATCGACCCGGAGGGGCCGTTCAGGTCGGTGCCGGTGAGCGGTAGATATCGGAGCTAACCAGCACTACGGACTGGTCATCGGTCTTTGGGACGCGGCAGAACTCTGGGGTGATGCTGCCGAGTGTGGTCTGGAGCAAAGAAATTCAGAGGCTATCGAGCGGGCTGGTTACAGAACGAGCAGCCTGCTGTACGTGAGTGTAGATCATCGTGGTCTGGAGGTTACGATGCCCCAAGAGCAACTGAATGGTCCGAATGTCGGTCCCTGCTGTCAGCAGATGGGTCGCGAAAGAATGGCGCAGGCAATGAACGCTGGCGTGTTTATGGATCTGGGTCTTGGCCATGACCTTCTTGAACGCCCGCTGAATGGTCGAATCGGACGTATGCCAGCGAGCAAGGCGCTTACTGTCTCCCCACGGCCATGAGCACCATGGACGGAAACACATATTGCCAGGCGAACGAGCTGGAAGCGGTCGGATATTTCCGCTCCAGCGCATCCGGCATCGGCGCTAGGCCGCCGCCTCGAGCCAGATCCTCCTCGTGTAGAGCTGCCACTCGCAGCAGATGCTGCTGTAACGGCGAAGCCAGTTGCGCCGGTAGGACTGTCGTTCAATCCTTGCTCCCTTTGCTGTTGCGGATGGAAAGGGTCCGGGCGGTGAAATCCACGTCCTTAACCCGCAAGGTGACGCACTCATGCACGCGTAAGCCTGCGCCATACATCAACTGAGCCGTCAGCCGGCAGCTTCCCTCCATCAGCGACAATACGGTCTTGACCTCATCCTGGGTCAAGACCACTGGAATCCAGTGCCGCTTCTGCACCCGGCGTAGCCCCCGCATCTGTCCCAATGGTTGAGCCAGCACACTCTCATAAAGGAAGACCAAGGCGTTCAGAGCCTGGGATTGGGTCGACGCAGCGACGCGTCGCTGTACGGCCAGATAGTTCAGGAAGGCCTCGGCAGTCCCCATCTCACCAGGATGACGTTTTCCGTGAAGCAGGATGAACTGTCTGATCCAGTAGCGGTATGCCATTTCGGTGTTACGGCTGAAATGGCGGCGCCGGCAGATAGTGGAAACCTGATCGAGCAGCTTGGGACGGTGGGCAACGACTTCACCCCATGAGTGTCACTCCTTCAGGGAAAAAATCGTAGGGTAGCGGGCGTCCGGCGGCATGGCCAGGGCGTCCGGTAGATTGGAGTGGTTATACGGACATGTTCATGACAAAGTGCTTGAAAATTATGGCCTTGGGATACGATAATGGCTGTCAGTAATATCAATTGTTATACGGACCCCGATGTCCGTATAAACACTGTTAGACGGTGGAAAACATCGCGGTGTATCAGGCACCTTAGTCCCACGCCTAGGTCAACGCTTTAAGAAATTGCCTGCATCAGGCTATCAGGGGGACGCAATGGCCATAACATTCAAAGATGCATCTACTGCCGATGCGGAGGCTTTAGTAGTAATTCGCATCAGAGCAATGCGCGAGAGCCTAGAAAGTATCGGACGCTTTAATCCCCAACGGGCTAGAGATCGATTCCTATCGTCCTATGACCCACAGAGCACTAGCATTATCCTTAAGGACAGCCAGACAATCGGCTTCTTTGTTGTCAAATCCATCGACAATGGTCTGCTGCTAGACCACCTTTACATTGAGCCAGAGCATCAAAGCCAAGGCATTGGGGCAATGGTCCTATCTCACGTTTTCGCGGAGGCCGACACAAGGAAGTTACCGCTAAAGGTTGGTGCGCTTCGTGGTAGCCAATCGAACAATTTTTACCTCCGGCATGGGTTTGTAAAAACAGCAGAGGAAGAATGGGATATTTACTATATCCGCCAACCAAAAGAATAAAATCATAGCCATCAATAGCAAGCGACATCGGAAAGCCGATGGAGTGCCATCCAACGTTAAGCGGTGGCATGTTCATAGTCTTTTCGTAACACACCCGCTGGCACTGTTGTTCGGCTATCTGTACAACGAAAAGAAAGGGCGCCTGTCTGATCGAAGCCACCATTCGAATGGCTGATCCGCAGGAGCGACCAGGGGCCGCTCCTGGCCGATTGTACGCGTACAACATGACAGCAGAAACGGCCGTTTGCAAAAATATGCACGACCGCTGACGTTGGTCAGATCTCAATTTGCTCGGAAATCTCCAACGCATCATCTACCTCAATGCCGAGGTACCGTACCGTGCTTTCCAGTTTGGTATGCCCCAACAACAGCTGCACCGCTCGTAGGTTTTTGGTTTGCTTATAGATCAGCGTGGCTTTGGTCCGCCGCATCGAGTGGGTTCCGTAGAGAGATGAGTCCACTCCCGCTGCCTTGGCCCAATGATGCACGATCCGTGCATACTGACGGGTGGAGATATGAGGTGAAGCCTTGACCCTGCTCGGGAAGAGGTCACATGATGGTGCATCGACATTGGAACCTTACCTTACGGTCATGTACTTTTTTGGCGATATGCCAAGCACCTTCTTGAACATGGCGACAAAGCTGGTTGGATTTCCGTACCCTAGGCTCAGTGCAACGGCGGTAACGGTTTTTCCACTGGTAAGAAGATCAATGGCCTGATGCACCAACAGGCGACGATTCCACTCCCCAAGCGTCATCCCGGTTTCATGAACAAATAGGCGTGCCAATGTACGCGAGCTGACACAAGCTAATGCAGCCAGTGCATCCTGATCAGGGTTGGCCATCGGACTACGCGTTAATGTCTCCGTCACACGTACCAAACGGGGATCATGTGCAGAAGGAAGATCAATTGGCGTGGGTTCAGCCAGACTGAGTTCATCAACTAGCACCTGCATGAATCGATAACCCGCCTCATGTGGCTGGTATTTATCCCCCCAATCGCAGGCGCGGATGATCATTTCCCGCATGAGCGTTGTCACCCTGAGTACCGTACAAGCCTCAGGTAACGAGCGACAAGCTATCTCGCTCACAAACAGACTGAATAGCGTGACTTTGCCTGGGAAAAATACATCGTGTTCCTGATGGGGTGGAATCCAGATGGCCTGTGTTGGTGGTACCAGCCATGTGCCCAGAGGCGTGATGACACGGACCACGCCGTGGCTGGCGTAAATCAACTGTCCTCGTGGGTGACTGTGCGCACTGGCGGAAACAGCATCCTGCACGTCCAGCCTGAGGGGAATCACCGGCAAGTCTTTCTCGGCGCGGAACCCTTCGGTCACCGGCGATAGCGTTGTCCGTTTCTCTTTATATATTGTCATTTATTGCCAATTGCGCCACGCCGTAAGCTGACAAGATGATATCACTTACCAAGGAGAAACCTATGAAAGCCACTGACGCTCACAACGAACGGATCATTGATCAGTTCTCCAAACAGTCGGTGCCATTTACGAAAGTACCTGGACATCTTGATGCTATTGACACTCTCGTCTCGATGAGCGGCGTAAAGCCAATGCATACCGTACTTGATGTTGCCTGCGGTCCAGGGATCGTGTCCTGTGAGTTTGCAAAGATCGCGGAGAAAGTTGTTGGCGTAGATGTGACGCCAGCCATGCTGGAGACGGCGCAACGACGACAAACCGAACTCGGGTTACACAATCTGGTTTGGGAACGCGCGGATGCGTTGAGCTTACCTTTTGCAGATCAGACCTTTGACGTTGTGATGACTCGCTACAGCTTTCACCACCTTCTTTCACCAGAAGCTGGCCTTGCTGAGATGGTTCGGGTTTGTAAGCAAGGGGGTGTTGTGCTGGTGGCGGATGTAGCTATTCCTGAACAGAAAGTTGCCCGCTACGACCACCTGGAACGCTTGCGCGATCCTTCGCACACCCATGCATTGACGGAGGTTGAGTTTGACCGCTTGTATCATTCTTCCGACTTAACGGATTGCCGCTACACAAGCTATACGGTCGACATAGAACTTGAGGCCCAGCTCAACGCGTCCTTCCCAAATCCTGGCGATACCGAGATCGTCAGGGACTTGGTCACTCGGGACGTTGGGTTTAACAGGCTGGGGATCAATGCAAGAAACATTGATGATCAAATCCGCTACACCGTGCCGATTCGGGTCTATGCGGGAAGAAAGTAATACTAGATGTTCAGATGAACTGGCCTATAGATCAGCAGTTGTAGCCGCTGTTATTACAATGGCTTTGCTCTGACATGCTACCGAAGTGGACGATTGGCAGGAAGGCCTACAGGAGCCGGGGCAGTCCACTTCTCCAAGGAAAGCAGTCATTTTTTGCATGGCATGATAAAGACCGCTTTGGCCGATCTGCTGTCACTTGAATCGCACCCGCTTTACTCGATTTCGTGTGGGCGGCAAGGCATCTAGAAAAGCTGGGGCGATTCAATAGCATGTAATTGCTATGCCCCATTTTGGTGCAATTTCAACTGTGTGCAAAGAGTGTGCAGTAACTTTGAAAATGTAGGGAAGCAAAGTTAGTGAAAAAAGCCTTCCTTGCCAGATAAGGCTTTTTGCACTTTCTTGTCAGCGTAGCAAGACTGATCAGGTGCAGAGTTCCTGAAAAAAACCAACTTTTCTGCGCAGTTGTTGAAAAAATCTGTTGGTCAAGATGTCCCGAACTCTAATGATTCCGGCCACTCGATTGGCTCCAGTATTTTCGCGGAAGGGGTTGAGCGTTTGGGGTACTTGCGGCGCAAACGCCGCGCCACATCACCGAGGGCATCCGCACGGTCAATGGCATAGTGGATAAGGAGCGCCGCCGCTTCGCGCGGGTTGGCATCCTTATCATGCTTGCGATCGGCTTCCCCGCCGAGTAGGGCCTTGCGCCATCCCTCCGTGGCCCTGGCCGGATCGATCTGGTCGAGGATGCGGGTCAAGCCTGCCTTATCGATTTCGGCGAGAACGCGGATAAACAGGGCGGCCTCGTCCCAGAAGGACGGACTTTGCTGCGACAAGATCGCTGCGATGGGGGCATAGTGCGGCTCCAGAAGGGCGGCCAATAGGCTGGGTCTAGTACGCGCGATACGTGCCAGTATGGCTACGCCGAGCTCCCATTCGCAGTGACCGTGCTTGGTAATGGAAACGGGCTTGCCCGCAGTCAAGTGACGAAAAGCCACTTCGGGGGCCATCCAAGCGAGTAGAGGCGAGAGATTGGTGATTTGGGCTTCATTGCGTGCAATAAGTTTGCTGATGGTCGGTCGGGCCGCGGGAAGCTGCCAAGCCACAGATAACAGCATGCGCGCGTCGCCTATCTCCTCCTTCCAGCCGGGCCCGATGGCGGTTCCGATCCTTTGCCAATCGAGCGCTTGAACCGCTTCTGCGAATACGGTAGGGCAGACTTTTCTCAGGACATCTAAGAGTCCGGCGGCTGCTTGAAATGATCGCTGGTCGCTTTGCGACAGCTTGCCCGCTAGGTATCTCGGCTCCCAGCAGGCGCACATCCGGCGTGCGGCGCGCTTCATCTTGGTTGTGGGGCGCCGCTTTCCAACGTACAGTCCAAGCGGATCGTAGACTCGCAGCGCATGCCAAAAGACATCGTTGAGCTCGTGGAACGCGTCTTGAGGATCGTTTTGAAGCCGTTCTGCGATCGAGGGCGCGAGCGCTTCGATCAGATCGCAGGCCAAAGCCTCATCGACATAGCTGATGTGTTTGCAAAGGTCGGCGACTAAGGAGAGCGGGGCATCAAAGGGCCAAGTGGAGACCAGACGAAAGAGGTAGTCGCGATCAAGCGCAGCCAGGTAGGCGACCTTCCACGGCTCATCGTTCGTCAAGTGACTTAGGGAGATCAACTCAGCGATCTCGCAGGCATGGACCGAGGTCGCGGTGCTGATCGCATCCGCTACGACGCTTGGAGAAACTCGGGCCTTGATGGCGGCGCCCAGTTCTTTTTCATGAGACATGATTTGGTTCACAAGCCTGCCCAAGGCATAGCAGGCGCCTTTGGGTGTGGCCTCGATCCAGCCGACGACGACATCTTTATGGTCTGCGGCACCGATTCCGCCCGGTTCGAAGTAGCTCCTGACTTCGTTCAGGGCCCAGCTTGCATGGAGGATTTCTTCAGGGGTACAGGCGGACCAGGCACGATCGAGCAGCGGACGCAGCCATTCCGGCTTTATTAGGCAAGACCAACGCCCATAGTCGCCAGTGCGCCGCAACTCACCAAGAAGTACCGCAAAGCCCCCCAAAGGGAGCATCGGGTTGGCAAGTGTGGACTGCAGCAGGCGAGCTATTCGATTGATGCCTTCCGGATCCTGGCCACCGAGAATTTGCCCGAGCAGAACGCCTGCTAGGCGCTGGTGAGGACAGCGCAAGTCGGAACGCGTGAGCAGCAGGCGTTGGGTAAGCAACCAGTCAACGGCGGGCTGAAGTTCGGCATCTGCGACGTGGCCTTCTACTTGTGCTCTCAGACTGTCAAAAGGACAGGGCGCGTCGCGAGAGGCAAGCTGTCGGATGGCTGCAGCAGCCAGTACTACGTCCGCGCCAGCGGCGCGCGCGGAATCGGCCATTGATTTAGACCGTCGCCAGCCTCCACCGAGGATGAAACAGAATTGCCATGGAAATTGCGCGGTTTCGGCCTGATTGAGGCGCCAGTCGAGAGGCTCCTCGGACAACCCAGGCCCTACGCGGTCGTCAGCATTCCGGACGGCGGCAAGTGTGCGCTCGGCATCCGCACGAAGGGCGTGGGCGATGACCGCGACTGCTCTCTTGGCGTCAAGGTGAATGGTGCCAGCGGCAGTCACCTTTCCATCCAACAGCGTATGAGCACTCAACACCCATCGGGTAGCTGAGGCTGATTCCTCCAGCGCCCGTAGCTGCGCAGGTGGTGCCAGATGGGCATCGTCAACGATGTAGAGTGTCGGTTCCGGAGTCGATGCTGCGGTCGGAACACCCGCCGTCGGATCGGTAAGACGGAAGGTGCGCCAACCGCTCGCGCCAATGGCTCGTGCGGCCTGCAAGGCGCATATCGATTTGCCTGCGCCGGGAACACCGGCCAACCGCGCCGTCCCGGCTTGGCGGAGCTCCTGAAGCAAGGTTTCGGCCTCTGGCAAGGTCGGGCAGGCGCCAACGTCCGCAGGCCCAAGTGGGCGTCCCATAAGGGCAGGGCCGAGATCGCGCAGCGACATGAAGGAGACCTCCGCCCAGTCAGGAGCCGTGGCAGTCTTTTCAGCCAGTGCGGCTAAGAGCTGTTGGAACGCGCTAGATTGCCCGGGGTAGAATTCCTCGACGACCTTGGGATGGGACGAGAGCAGGCCAACAATCGACTCCCACCCGAGCACTGTCACGGGGAACTGGCCAGCCTTTACGCGCCGCTCCGATACGGCCGCGACGTGCCGTTGAAGCGCTCCGTCGTTTGGAGCTGTAGTAGCAAATACCCACTGACTAAGTTGGGGCGTAAAACGCTCTGCCTTTGCGAGTTCCGCATCGAACTCGTCAGCCGTCGCGGCGGCGCCGTAGAGCTGGTCCTTCCCCTTACACTGCACGCCATAGGTGTGACTCGGCTCGTCTTTCGGTGATCCGAAAACGTCGACACCGTGCTGCACTTGACCCGCCCGGCCGTGCCGCTGGATGAACGTGTTCTCCCATTCTGCCGCGAAGAGGGTGTAGGGAGGCAAAGTAAGTGAAAAAAGAGAGCCTTGCCAGATAAGGCCTTTTTCATTTTGAATGTTTCCTGCTGGGTCAAACAGGTGCAGAGTTCCTGAAAAAATCCAACAATTCAGCGAAGTTGGTGAAAAATTCCTTTTGATCGAAGAATTGAGGACATGTCTATTGGCCTTCTTCATTCAGGATTCCCGGCTTGGGCTAAGGGTTTCTCTCAGTGGCCTTTGACGGGGTCTTGGGCTTCTTTGATCTTACCCGAGGAGGTTGGGTGGCCAGTGCCGGGCACGCTTTGATTCCTAGCGCTCGTACCTCAACCGCTCCTGTATGATTCGACTTAATGTTTGATGCAAAAGCCTGCAGGTGCGCAATGAGTCGGTCGAAGTTCCACACTTCGCCGTTGACTCGCCATGTCCTGTGTTTGTGGAGGCTGATAGCCAGAATCCCGTGACGGCGGTTTTCTGTCCTCAAGTAGTCTCCCGCGAGCTGGCTGGTGAGGGCCTTTTCTAACTCGTTGACGGTCCATCCCATATTGGCATTTTTCACCTCTATGGCGATTTGGATGTCTGCGGACGTGGAGGAAATCAGGATGTCTGGCTCATTCCGATCAGCCACTTCTGCTTCCCGATGCACGTGATAACGGCCACAGCTTCGTTCACTCAGTCGTTCCGTAAGCCAATGCTGAACTTCTTCTTCATCTTCAGCTCGGGCCAAGACTGCACGGCTGGAGGCATCAGCGTTTTCGAGAGAATTAGAGATTTCTGTAAGCACCCCCATCGACAGGCCAAGCAATTGCATGCCGGTTTTGACTGGGGCCGAATACATGCGCCCAAAGTTGAAGACTTCAGCGGCACTCCAGGGAATGATATCTGCATCGGCTTGTGCCATTCCATGAGCGAGTTCTCGAAACCGTAACGAAGAGTCAACGAAATCGGGTTCGCTCGCCAGCATGGTAACGGCAGCGTACGCCTCTGCACCGCGTCTCGACAGTAGTGCGTCCAGTAGTGCGCTTCGGGCCCCGCTTGCCATTTCGCGACGCGTTACCAAAGATTCTGAACTTGAGTGTCGGTCACCAAGGATGGGTACGTAACGGTATGCCAGTCGAAGGAGCTGGATAAGTAAAGTGATTGACATGTTCCTTAGTGCAGGATTCGCTACCCCTTGGCTAACATACGTATTGAACAAAGTACCCAGCCAATGCTGTACCCTTTCGATAAAATCGGATTCTGCTTCAGTAGTTCTTCGCACAAGCTGTGAGATCACATGATTGGCGACACTATCACCATCTAGTACAGCGAGCACTCCCATATACTCGAATAAGCGGTCCTCATCGTGTCCGATCAAGTGCCCTGCCAAACGTTTGTTAGCCAGCTTGAGCACTTCTTTGCTGGGCAAGACATCTAGGCCCCGATTGATGATACGTAGGCAATACCGCAACGTATCTTTTCTGGCTGGTTCTGTTGCCTTCAACAGGCGGAAGACCTCAGCAGTGACTGCTGGTCGAGCTGCGGTATCGTTGTAGGCGGTCTGTACGAGAATGTCGCTGAACTGACCGCCAGACTTAAATTCTTTTCGAACAGCCAAAGTGATTTCTGGCAGCACAGCAACCTGCTTCTTCACAATGAGCTGATCAACCCATTTAGCTTTGATCGTGCCAGCCATGGTTGCATGGCGGATTGCAAGTTGTGCATCCGTGTCGCTCAGCCCGGAAGGCCATCCTGGGTCGAGACTTTCAAGTTCCAAGGCATCGACCGCCAGGATATTGTTGTTTTTGGTTGTGTAGGTATTCCCCGCAGTTATGATGGGTCGTGCTGGTTGGATGCAGCGCCATGCTTTCCGCATTGCGGCCGCATAGTGTTCAGCGACCTCCGGACTGAAGGCTGTGCTGAGTAGTGGCCAGGAGGCCATCCCTTCTTGCCCCTCCTGGGCGGCCTTGAGCTTCAGCCACCTAGTGAGGTTGTGCAGCCGCTGCAGACCGGCCGCCCATGACGTTAACGCCTCCGGCTTGTCCAATATGCCCGGTTCTGACTTTAGCTTGTTACGAAACACGATCCAGGATTCTTTCGCCGCATCACGCTCTTTTTGTGCTTTCTGCTGGTAAGCCTGATTGCTTTCTTCCCATTCTTCTGACCTTCTTGGTGCTGTGTACTCAGTGAAATCTGCAAGCAATACCGAATCATGTGATGTCAACGCGTCGAGAAGCGCATGTTGATCATCAAATTGGCCAGAACGATGCAGAACAGTCAAGATGGCGCTGAACGCAATACGTCGCTCATTTTCGTTGGGCATGCAGCGTGCGTCATGAGAGAGCCAGTCGAGATCCGTTTCGTCCATGGCCCACAGTTGGTGGCGAGTGTGAAGGCCAACCTGAAATATGTGAACAGGAAGAGGCTCCCTAGGTGCACCCTTGCGGGAACTTGCCGCATCAGCCCACATGAGCTGGCGGTTGAGAGATTTGTTTTGCCGCACTTGTGCAGTAAGTGCCTGCACCGCTTCTTCACCATGAATTCTGTACGTTCGCTCAATAGCCATTAGGAGTCGCAACGTACCGTCATCGACCTTTCCAGGGGCGCATTGAGTAAGTTCTGCACTACCCAGTTCAGCAATGCCGGTGCAAAGCTCGTCGTGCCGGTTTGGGGTTTCGCTATCTTCGTCCGTTTGCGGCGGGGCAAAAACTAGTGTAGCGATTCCGGCAACCAGATGCTTCTGCGCGTCACGCGATGGAGATTGGCTATGGAGTGCGGCAAGGTGCGGCGCAAAGCCTTCCGTCGAAAAGCGCTGTGCTGACTGCGATCGGTCGATGAGCTGTAGTAAGTCAGCGGTATTGAGGTGCCATGGGTAAAGCAGGTTGGCTAGTTGTGGTGCCAAGCGGGCGCTCAAGCGATCTGGTTCCGCACGAACCTGATTTGCAAGCGCCTTCAAGCCAGAACGATCCTCGCATGCGACAAGAGCGCGGGCAGCCAGCAAGCGGGTGTACTGATCTTGAGACCGGTCCAGAGCGGCCTGCTTTGCAAGGTCCACGCACTCCTTAATGCGGCCTTCTTCTATGAACTGCAGCAGGTGTAACCTGAAATTAGCTCGTGAATTGATATTCCATGCTCGGCGGACTGCTTTGGCGAGTGCAGGATCGGAGAACATCCATGCAGCTCTATAGTCGATGTTCTCTGCATCAAGTTGGCCCACTGCATCGAGTTTTGCATATGAGTCCAGCAAGGACTCTCGGACATCCAGCGAGAGCGATTTGGGGTCGCCATGCACGATAAGTGCAGAAGGCTCCCTTTTAATCAGTTCGTCGCGCACGGATGGCTCCCACTGAGACAGCCAGGTTGCCACGGCGAGAAGGCTCGGAACCACCGTCTTGACACCGTAAGGTTCTGCGAAGAGTAGCCCGTGAATTTCCGTGATGGGGCAGTTGTTGTCCAGCAACGAGCGGAGCCAGCTTGCAGCGAGGTATTCCTGTGTCACACGATGGTGAAATTTTACGCGTCCATACGTGCTCGGGGCGAACAGCCCCGTCCTCAGTAAAGCACCCACAGCCCCTTGATCCCAGTCGTTCAGAACATTGGAGGGGTCAATGGAGCCGTGTGATAACGTTGGGTCGGGCTCCTGCCCAGGGGCCTTTAGCGAGAAGGACTTACCGAGTACCAAGGCTGCTGCAAGCCGTTCAGCCCCCTGCCTGGCTTTTTCAGGGCTCAGGACATCGGCACCTGGTCGGTAGGCATCTTCTTCCCGAAGCTTTCGACATACACCTTCCTCAGTCATGTCACGGAGCGACCGGAAGGCTTTGTGTTCGCCCCAGTAACCGATTAGTTCGATAAGGTCCCCTGGACGTTCTGCCATGGTGTCCAGCCCGGACATACTTATGGCCTGCAGGAAGGCATCTCCATCTACGCCTGCAGCTATTGCCATTTGCAATTTTTGCTCGTTCGACAGAGGGGCTAGCTGGACCACGAGAAGCTCGTTCGATCTAATCTTCAGCTGCTTCTGAGAGGTAGATATCTGCGGCTGTTTCTTTTCGGTGTTGAAGATAGGAGATAAGAGGATTTCATCGGGATCGCCGAGAGGGGCTGGGGCATCAGCAACTTCCTCAAAGGGCAGCTCGTTCTGCAGCGTTTCTCGATCGGCCTTTCCTTTCCAGTCGCTGGCCCGGCAGCTAACAATAACGAACGACCGATTCAAGTTGGCACGGCCGAGTTCTCGACGGAATGCTTGCAGCGCATTTGAGAACCGTTTGCCATTGAGTCGAGCCTCGTCGATTGAATCCAGAAAGAACCAAGCGTCGCCGGAATCTAAGCACTTCCATGCTCGGAACGACTCAATGTCATCTTCATTAAGCGCAGCCTCAAAGCCTCGATCAGCTAAATCCTCGATGCGGACGAAGAAAGCCAGACGTCCCTGTTTATTGAGGAAGTCTGCACGAAACTCGAGTTCTTCTGTTTTGCCGCTTAGCGCCTCTGCGAGCAGCACAACACGGCGATACGCTAATAAGTCCGGCCAGCTGAGCCAGCCGCCGTACTTACGCCCCCAGTGAGGCCCCCAATCGACTATGGCGTCCTTGTCTTTTGCAAGCGGGACGAACAACCTGTCGAGGTTGATAAATTTCATGTTGCTATGGCTCCCTGTGGATCGCCCCCGTTTTCTAGATATTGTGAGGCTGCCGGTGCTCTGGGAATGGTTGTTCCGGTGACGATTGAGATAGCAAAGAAGATTGTTGAGTTTGTCACTAACCCTGCGGTGTAAACTTTCCATATGGGGCGACATCCAACATCACTTCACCTGCAGTTGTCCGCCCCTCATGTCAAACGTAGACTGCAGCTTTTCGGCCAAAGCAGACGTTTGAGTCCCAGGAGGACTGTGACCACTTACCAGTTGGAGGTAGCCAGAAAAGTATCTAGCAAACGTAAGGCGATTCAATGGCATGTATCCGAGTTGGTGAATGGCCACGAATTTCTAGTCTCTTGATTATATCTTCGCACGTTTGCGTCGCTTCTTGTAATCAGAGTTATCTGCTCCTTTCACCCAGGCGCCCTGCGATGGATCATGGAGAAGAAAATCTGGGCTGATGCCTAATGGCGTTATGGTGACTCTTGTTTGCGAGCCAATAGTGGAGATCGCAGTGACTTCGCCAATAACTGAACGTTCAGCCTCCGTGGATAAGTGAGTTCCCATCGATGTCATGCTCAAGGACATCCAAAGGTCGAAGAGAAATATCAGTCTGACGTTAGTCGTGCTAACGGAGCCCTGTAACCATCGACCATTATTTGGATAACCGTCAGGGTTTTTCAAAATATCAATTTGCGATCTGAAAAACACAAGCATTCCGTTCCTGACGTACATCTTTAAGCAGTCCTTATCCTGTAGCATGTCAGTAATGTCGAGTACCCCAGAGTTTTGAATTAGCCTACCTAAGATGTCAGAGACGTAAATGGCCATCTCTTGAGCGCGGGACGAATCAAAAATATAGTCCTTTTTGGGCTTTGCTAAGGTTTCTTGCCACTTGTCCTCCGGTGCGATATGACCATTCTTTTCAATGAAGCCATTTTTAAGTAATATATTCGCATGCGGATCAATTAATTTTATGTACAAACATGGCAGGTTCTGGGTCATAGCACGTAAGCGGTCTAGGTGGATCCAAAACCATCTAGCTTCTCTATGATATGGAGACAGTAGTGCTTCGCGATAGGAATCGCGGATTTTCTTGGCCTTATCGATCCATTCCCGCTTAGCCTCTCTGATATCGGTAGCTGAGAGGGAATTTTTTGCGAGACCACCAGAGATGTGAGCTCTGTCATGGTCTATGAGGCAAAGGACCGCTAAATTTTCTTCTTCATGTGTTCCACCATCACTCCATTCTTTTATGTGATGCACCACGATGGCACGCTCTCGTTTGTGGCAAATACAGCAGATTCGCCAACTTTCTTCGAATAAGCGTTTGAGCGTAGCTGCGGGAATTGCCGGTCGGTTGTCTCGGATGGCAACAATATGTGAGTCTTCTAAGCCGAGCTTTTTAAGCTCACTGTCATTCATCTTTGCGAGGCCTCCCAGCGTCTTCTTTGCGAGAGCCAAATTCTGTGCCAGAACTGACGGAATGTTGCGGGAGAGTAGAGCATTCAGCGTTGAAACCATAATTTGGCATCCAGATGGCATCGGTGTGACCGATCAATTATGATCGGGAGCAGCCGCCGAATGATGCCAGAAATCAGCGGTACGGTTTAGTAGGAGGAGTACCTAGCGAAACTAGACTTTCGTCAGCTCCGAAACCTTTGACGTGACACTGATCCCAAAGCTGAGGAGGAACTAGGTCTGTTCAGCCCAGAGCTCATGGACTGCTTACCTGAAAATATCGGCCGCTTATGCAGCAGTGGCTGTATGTCGGCCATGGCTGATTAGCAGTCTACCCAACGCAGATATGGCCGCTCGTCGGCCATTCTCACCGTTCGGCTTGTCAGCTTGACCCGTCAGCAATGGTACGGTTACCTGCTGTTCAAGGCCGAGCCGTACGCAACGACAGCTATCAATCAGCGAACGTGAACTTCCGACCCAAAGTGGTCACCAGTTTTCCCTGGTCGCGAGATAGTATTGCGCCATCCTGGAAACTCGACACCTCTTTCCAAGCCACAAAGGCAGCCAGCCTACTCGTGTTCCTAGACTAAAAATGGCCGATCCTTCGAATAGAACACTGTCTAATCATGACGATCCACGCGCGCGCAAGGATTTCAGCCATTCCAGAGTCTTTATGACGGGGGGATTGTGCTGGTCCGCTGGAATAAAAGGGAGCTCATCCAAATGCAAAACTGAGGAGGCCATGTGGTTAGTGCTAATCTCCCAGGCGTTGATTACGGTCAAATTCTGCTTGCCGATAGGCAAATCGAAAATGGGTTCGGGTTGCGCCATTTTGTTTGGTAGGTGGGCAGGAAGCAGCACGTATCGACCATGACGCGCATAATCTTCGAGGAACAGATCGAGGTTCTGTGTGGTCTTTGGATACATGCGATTGATACGTGAAACGAAGCCGATAATTTTTCCCTCAGAGAGCGGAACATTGTCGGGGTTTGGGCTCACCATCACGGCATAGGCCGCGGGATTGTCGCGCGAAATGCCGCGAACGATGGTGATTTTAAGATCGTCTTTGTCGTCGTCATCGCCGTACCGCTTACGCCATGACTGGAAGATGTCTTTGGCAGCCGAAGGATTTTCGTAAGCGAGTCCTAGCATGGGTGGAGGCGCATTGGGGCCGGGCGGGCACCACATGAAGAGGGTCCCGTTCCATTTCGCCTTGTCCCATTTCTGTGTGTCGATGGGAGAAATCCAGCGCGTTCCCGAATGCTTACCTTTCGCCGCATCGTGCATTTCTTTGGGCGCAAGGCCTTCGCCGCGTTGCGTGTTGCCAAACGACTTAATGGGTTCCGGAGGCAGCACGGGGAACCATGCTTCTGTGCGCTTGACCACATACGTGCGGTCGGCAGGATCGATCCAATCGGCGAGGGAAAGTAGAACGCGATCCCCATGCAGGTTACCAAGCATGGTGGGAACGTCCGAGAATGTCAGTGCGCGATCTAGGGCGCGTTCGTCTTCGAATAGTGCCTTACCCCATGTCTCGACTTCTTGAGGGGCGGCAAAGCGGAGAAAGATTTCGAGGACAGCTTTTTTCATCCAATTCGGAAAGGACAGCGCATCCTCTTTGGTCTTATATTCCATGATCATGCGATGTGTGATCGTGCCAACAGGCTCGCCGTCAACGTCGGCAAACTGCAGAACAGGCGCCAACCCGACAGCATCAGAGGGCACAACCCGCAGCTGTAAGTGGTCCACCTGAGGCAAAATTCGATGATCGAGGCTTGTCGCAAGCAACGCTTCAAGTGAACCGAGTACAGCCTCACCGATTCCGATAGAAACAAGATTGTTGGCGCACACCACATGGATGCGACATCCGAGCACGTTGGATGACAGTATGACGGTTTCGCCAAGTGCGAAGTCTGGAATGGCATACTCCGCTTTCACGCCGTAGTCGCGCAGGTTGCGCATGAAGGCCTCTGCACCTTCGGACGTTTCCTGTTCCGGAATCCAGCCTTCCGCTCTCAAGATATCTTCATTGCCCATCAGGTAAAGCAGAGCGACGCGGGACATCGGTAATGCGAGACGTTCGAGCGCGTCGGGAAGTTGAGCGATTTTGCTCATTTCATTAACAGGCATTTGCAGAAGCAGCGCTGCGATTTTCATCATGTGCGCCTCCTGCACCTTGTCGAGGTGACGGCGCTGCCCGTCAGTGCGCGCTTGCGCATTGCGCACGATCATTTCGAGTTCGTGTGCGCTTAGGATCTGTGGAACGCGACCAAGTTTGAATTCAGTATCGAAGTACCTGGACAAGACAGAGGCGCGCAGCGCGCCTATGCTGCCGTATCTTTTGAAGGCTGAGAATTCCTGACTGACGGCGGCGAGGGTGTAATTCCTTGCCGCCCAAGGAAGTCCAACTTCCTCGAAGGCAAAGCCTGCACCTATCAAAGCGTTGATCAGGTCGTCCTCGTATTCCTCCTTAATGAGCAGTGCGATAACACGTCCGAACCATCGGATTGCGTCGTAGGGTAACCCCTTCGCAAGCTTCTGGTACGCGCGTTGAACATTTTTGGTTGCAGCCTCACCCTCGCTGCTGCGTGCCGCGAGAGCATCGGTGATGGTCTCGAACAGCGTATCGAACTCATCGCTGTCAGCAATAAACTCTCCGAATTGTGTGAGGGCATCCGCAATGCTTGTGAATGGGAATGTTCCTAGCCCTTCGGCTCGTTTGATGATGTCGGTGAACGAGGCCCAGATGTCCTTGAGCGCATCGTCACGATGCTCAACGCCTTCTTCGGTGACCTGGATCATCAGCAACAAGGCTTCTGCATGCAGGGCATTGTTGGGGCGATTTGTCTGATCCGTCAGTGTTTCCAGTGCAGTTTTGAGTGCGGTGGTACGGTCCTTAAGTTTCCCTTTCGATTCGTCCATCGAGCCCGAGTGCACACTCATGCGTATCAGGGGCAGAAGATTGCTCAGACGCTCCAAGTCATTTGCATCGTCTGAACCGAGAGCGAGGTGTTCGACATCGTCGTAGAGTTCAGACGTGCGGATGTGGTCCTCATGCCAGAAATGAGAGGTCCATGCCCACTCATAGGCAATCGCGAGTTCAAGCTTTTTGATATTATTGCCTCGTGCGAGACGAAGTGCGCGGTCAAAGCGTCCGTTCACATCGGCGGGCGCAAGCTCTAGTCCTCGAGCCAGAAGGGCCGCATGTCGCGCATCTTCTATCAGCGCCGCAGGTTGCCCCTGATATTGCGAACCGTCGGCGATCTTTGCCTCAAGGATGTCAAGCTCTGCCGCACGGGTGGTATCACTAGGGCCGAGTTTCTTTGTTTGCTTCTCGGTACCCTTGCCAACGCCAAGCTCCTCGACGGCAATGGCCATGCTGTCGTGCTTGAGGACGCGGTCAAGGAGCCACATACGATCCAGAATGGTGACTGGGATGCCGTGCTGCTTGAGAAGCTCGTCCTGTAGATCAGCCGACTTTTTTGCGGGGACGAACTGGTTCGTCACGCAGATGATCTGATCGTAGTCACGCTTGGTGCTAGCGATGGCGGCAACGTCTGACTTAATTTTTGGCTGCCAGGTCTTCTTAGCGCTAAAGGCGAAGGCCTTACGCTCGCCGGCCTTGTCATTGTCGGGCACGAACCATCGCGCGGAGATTTCACCCGACACGGGGAAGGTCTCTGCGTCAGTCTTACCATCGCCACCGCCAACCGGCCCCGTCTGAGGACGAATATTTGGCGCGATGAATTTCTCGCACAAGCGTTGAGCGAAATTCTCAAACGCGCTTTCGTCTTTCTGATTGGTGAGCGTTTCGAGGTGGTAGGACAGAACCTCGCGTTCGACCTGATATTCTACTTCCGAAACTGAGTCGGAAAACAAGTCAGGGTGACGGTCGCGCATGTAACGCGACGGCGAATATTTTGGTTTTTCGGGTGCGGTCTTTGTCTGTTGGGTCATGATCCGAAAACCTGCAGGACTCGAATGAAAATATCATACTGCTTCTATGACTCCTTTGGTGAGAAGTAGCTACCTTCTTCTCTTAATCAGCCATTACAAATGCGATCGGGCAATGTCCGCTTGTGCCCGGTAACAGATGCGCCCAAACCACTCATCGAGTGTCCGCTTAGGCCGAAAACCAGGCATTGACAGTTTGTAGGCCTAAGCGGCCGGTGAAGCTGTATTTCTTGAAGGACCGCTGTGCAGCGGTTGCTGTCGACGTCCCCCGTTATTGAGTAGCACTCGCCCATTGAGCGAGAAAGCCATCAATCTTTTCTTCGATGTGGCTTTCTACGGTTCGTAGGCGCAGGATGGGAATATTGCTCTTCGTCAGGATGCTGTTTTTCAGGGCATCGCGCATCGCCTGCTCTGGCCGGTCGTGAGAGCCACCGTCCACTTCAATCACCCCCAGCGGGGTTTTACCCACCTTGAAATACACTACGAAATCGCAGCTGGCATGGTTGCGCATGAACGCCACCTCGCGCTCGGTTAAAGCAGGGTTGATCGAAGAGGCGACCTGGTTCAGCCGGACCTGGGCGTGGTATGTCAATGTCCGGTATGGCTCCTTGGACAGCGCTTCACGCAACAGTTGCGCCACGATTTGCTCGGATTGGAAGCGCGAGTCTTCGGGGCGCAGCCTGGCCTGGAGTCGCGCCAGGGACTGGTCAAATTCCCGGTACAGCAGATCAAACGCTGATACCACCGGGGCCCGCGCAATGTGTCCATCCTCCGCGTAATACTCCACATAGCGAATTAAGGCCGCGATATGGCCGTTATTTGCGGTGAAAACCTCATCACCGGTCACCAGGGTGAATCGGCTCTTGGCCCGCGACATCGCTACATTGACCATGCGCGGGTCATCGACAAAATCCAGTCGTTCCTGATTGTGGCGCTTCTTGTCCAGCACGGTGGAGAAGACGATTTCGTCACACTCCCTGCCCTGGAACTTGTGAACGGTATCTTTGACGAAATCCGCAGGCAGGCAGGAGCCAGAGAGCTTGACCTGTGCCCTGAAGGGAGAAATGAAACCGCGGCCGTCCTTGTGCAGCTCGATGGGCTCGCCTTCGCCGTCCAACACCTTGAGCAAGGAGTCCAGTTCTCGCTGATTGGTGTTCTTCCGGGTGTGGTTGCCCTTGGCGGTCAGCACCAGCCGCAGGGGCGCTTCGCCCTTGTCCTGGGTCATTGGGATCAATTCATCGTCATAGAATTGCTGGTTGCAGAACTGGATAATCCTGGGATGGCAGCGGTAGTGCTCTTTTAGCAAAGTCCTGAGTAGCGCATCCTTGAACACGACGATGCAGGAATCCAGCAGGCTGTATCGCTCGCAATCATAGACGTCGGCGGGGGCCGGCAGGTCCAGCTTCACGGGAATGTGCGCCAGTTGCCGACTGTCGCCGACTACTATCAGGTTTTTTGCACAGCCCAGCGCCAGAATGCCAGGCACGATGTCCTGCTGCGAGGCCTCGTCGATGATCACGTAATCGAGGATCGCTCCTGGCGCGATCGAGTTGACGATAGAGTGCGTGCTGCTGCCGATAATCGGAAAGCGCTTCACGAAGTCATCGAAATGATTGCGGTATGTTTTTGTGTCGAAGGTATCCGATGCTCGGTCTGGAGTATGCAGATGCTGCTTCAGATAGCACATTGAATTTACCGTCAATGCTTGCAGCAGGGCAGTGAAATTCCCGCGCGCCAGCGATTCGCGGCAAGTCTGCAGAGCCGCTTCCTTGTCTCTTAGCGCCTTGTCGTAGTAATGCATCTGCAGGGCATGGAAGAAGGACAAACGATTGTCGCCCTGAGCAAAAGGCCTGGTGCGGAAAATCTTGAAGTTGAATAGCAACTCAAAGCGGTCCTTGAGCCGGACGCGCTGTTCGCCAAGATGGGATAGATAAGCCATCAGGTCCGCCGTTTTGCGCGGGGACAAGCCGTATTTGTCCAAGGGGACTGAGATGGGGACTCCGCTGTCTTCCTGCCATTGTTGCAGATAGCGCCGCTCGATGTTCAGCTCGTCGATTTCCGCCTGTAGCTGGGCCGCCCGGTTGTGATTGTGCAAGTGTTGTTTCAACCGCGCCAGCATCTCCTGGATCTCGGCCATCTCCGGTGCAGCCTCGGGTTCAGCTGACGGCCAGGGAGGCAGCTTGGCGAAGAAGTTGTCCCGATTTTCCTGGCTGCCAAGCTTGGCGACCAGGTGGTCAAGGTTGAACTTTTCTAGCTTGTTGTAGACGTTTTCTACCGCTGCATTGTTGTTGGACAGCACCGCGACTGTTTTTCCGCGCAGCAGGATATTGGCCAGAATGTTGAGGATGGTTTGCGTCTTGCCGGTACCAGGCGGGCCCTCGATCACACTGATCTGGGTGCTGAAAGCCTGTTCAACCGCCGCGAGCTGGCTTTCATTCACACCAAACGGATAGATCAGTCCTTCGCCCGGCACCTGTTTCCCATTCTGCCTCGTACAATAGGCATGCAAGGCGGTATCGGCGCAGGCGGGCAGTTTTTCCAGTTGGCGTACGACATTCGCAGCGATGGATTGTTGGTCCGATGAGCTGGCGCGGTCCCGCCGGGCATTCGCAACGTTTGCAAAGTAGCGAAAGACCGAGCTTTCCTTCATCGCGGTCTGTGCGACGAAGCTGATGCTGTCCAACTTGTGTAGATAGGGCTGAGTAGTGCCCGGATAGTAAACAAGGGCATACCGTTCGCCATAGATCATGGCCTTTTCAATAGGCTTGACGATGGTGCTGTTGCGCTTCTTCAGCAGCAGCTCGCCCAATTCACGGGTTGGCACGATGCGGCACTCGCTGAGCGGGCGCGTGTAGGTTTTCTTGGATGGAAAGTGGCAGGTCAGCTGCAGACCTTCGTGCTGTTTACTCCAGGTAATTGTCCAGTCGCTGATTTGAGCGGTTTTGTCCTCGCCATCTATATGGATAGAAACCATATGTCCCTTATTCATCCTCGAACGGTCTCTAAATTTGTCCTAGTGTCAAACATCGAGTACCGCTATGCCTTGAATAAGGTATTATGATGGAATTAATGCCAATTGAGTTTAATTGTCTGTTGCCTGCCAGGCACCATCAGTGATGTGCTACTCAATACCGGGGGGGGGGCGTCGGGGTGATCCGTGCCGTGCTATCGCGGATCCTGCATGGTCATGCGGGCATTAGCGCAGATATGGCGTTGCGCCTAGCCGAGGGCTTGGGTACGAGTCCGGAGTTGAGGCTCGGCATGCAGACAGCTTGGGAGCTTTGGCAGACCAAGCAGAAGCCGCGCCCGCATGTCGAAAAGCTCTTGCCAGCCTCACCCATTTCCAGAGCAACGGCAGTGCCTTACTTGGCATTCCTAGACCGGGAGGCCATGCTCGATCGACGCTAGAACTCGTCGTGCCATACCACCCCCTAGTTCCGTATCCATCAGGGAGAGCGGGGATGCGTTCAGCGTGATGTTGTGTTGCTGGAGCCAGATTCCCGCCAGTTTCTTGTTTCCCAGAATGCCTTCAGCTACGCGAGCAATCCTCATGATGCGAAGCAGTTTTTCGCTAGCTGGCGAGTCTAACAGGCGCTGCCGGCTGATTCGGTGCGATGCTAGCCGTGGCGATAGACCGAGCACCAGGCATAGATGTTCTATGGGGATGCCAAACTCTTCGCTGAAGGCCTGAATGGCTGTAGCAGGTAGCCCTTGGCGGATCATCTCGATTTGGGTGTTTGTGGGGATCTCCAGCCACGCTGTGGCCGCTGCTGCGCTTGTTGAAGGGTATCCCATGTTCCCTTTCCTCCTTCGAGCCGCTGACAAGATCTCTGATCCTACGTGGCGCCACCATGCGGTACTACTTGTACTGTTTGTGTCAGCGTGCCTTGGCTTAGGTACTTGGCGAGGTTTCGTGAGCAACTCTTATTTGGGTGTCGAGCGCTGCAGCAGAGTGGCGCGTTTGAGGGCAAAGTAGCGCTTGGCCTCTTCATGTGGAATACCGGGGCGGGGATCATCCAGAGCCGCCTGGACGGCTTGGCGAACGTACTGGTCATAAGCAGTCGCAGACTCGGGCGTGGGACAGATGGG
Source organism: Chromobacterium sp. Ag138 (assembly GCF_055181315.1). NCBI lineage: Bacteria > Pseudomonadati > Pseudomonadota > Betaproteobacteria > Neisseriales > Chromobacteriaceae > Chromobacterium > Chromobacterium sp. Ag138. The sequence goes on along the minus strand of NZ_JBUPWA010000001.1, from coordinate 1,474,428 downwards.
TTCAAGTTTGGGCATGGCATCTTCTCATTACTCTCCATTTTGAGTGTATTCCAAAAGGGGTCTTGCATGGCAGCGGAAATCAAATTTACAGCGCATCGCAGAGCTGGTGGCGTAGATAATGAGCATATATGTCATTTTGATTGGACTGTTCTAGCTCAAGTGGGCAGACCATTGCCCACTTGAGTTGGGTTGGTCGAACTCGTGCAATCGCGTACCTATGGAAAATTATGGGAATCCCATAATTATTGGTTTCCCATAATTTTCACAATTTGCTCAAGCCAGGCTTGCAGCTACATCCGCGCGCCAAAACACATACTCGTCCCCATAATTCTCCATTGGCCCATAGAGGGGGCATAGTCCTTGTTTAACCAAGTGTCTGGCGGCCTGTCGCACCGGTTTGTTGACCATTTTCGCCAAGCGTTCGCCCCAGATGTAGTCGTTGGTCAACCGTTCCAGCTCCTTGGCCTCGATACCCAGCAGCATCCGCTTTTCATAGCCATACTGCTGCTGGCTAGCGTGGGCATGTCCGGCGCCAATCAGGTGATAGAGCAAGTTGACGTCCATCTGGATGGCAGCTGCCGCCTCCCTGACTGTGAAAAAACCGCGGGAGCGGCGGTATTGCTCATGCCAGAGCGTGAATTGCTGTCGGGAAACCAGCAGCGCGCGGAGGCCATGGTCGGCCGGGGTGCGACCTACCACTTCCAGCGAGCCATCCTGCAGGGCGCGGATGACCGCCAAGAAGGGTTGGCTGCCTTGCATCCACCGTTTGGTGATTTCCCACACTGACAGCAGTTCTGGATTGTCCGGTTCTGGGCTGATCTGGCCATGGTTCAGTTGCTCCAGGAAAGCGTTGATGGTTTCCAGCTGAAAGCACCATCGAGTACGTTTTTTATCGTGGGGCAGCGGTTGCAGCAAGCCGCTTTCGATCAGCAAACGGATCCGTTTTGGGGTGATGCGCAGCATGCGTTCCACCTCCGAAATGGTTAGCGTGCCATGCTCACTGCGGGCGTAGGCATCCAGCGAGCTTCGCTCCACCATCCAAGTGGCTTTCCCTTTGGCTGATGAGGATTGGCAGCCTTTGATGGCGCCGCTTTCGATCAGCTTGTGTACGGCGCCTGTTGAGAGATTGAGTTGTTCCGCTGCCTTGGCCAGGCTGATGATGGGATGGGCCTGGCGCAGGTCCTGCTGCAGGATCAGTTTGTCCGGCCAGTGTTCATGGACATAACGCTCGAATTCTTCCCGTACAAATAGCAGCTCTGGATGAATCAGCAGCCGGTAGAGGGCCTGATGTATTTCTCGCAAGTACACCCGCAGCGATGCCGTGTTACCGGATATGGGCAGCGTGTACTCCTCCAGCAACTGATGGAAGTGTTGCGGCCAGTGCTGGGCGATCTGCATGGCCAACTGCAGATAGGGCTGAATGATTTCGATTCGGCCATGATCGGCTATTTTTTGTCGGCGGGTATTGGGCCGGTGCGAGGCATAGGCGCCAAAGAACCAAAGCAGGTCGCATAGTTGCGCCGGATGTAAATTATCTAATTCAGGCGGTGTCGGGATGTTGCTGACAGCGAGGTCGGGCAAACCAATCAGCGGCCGGATGGCCTGGGCAATCAGTTTGGCGAGAGCCAACTCGGCAGCAGTGCCTGGGCGTGTGGCGGCATGGCGCAAGTCGGCGCCGCAGCTGCAGGTAAACATGGTGCCCTGATGCCAGCGGATGAGTTTATCGCAGCCGGGGCATTTTTCTCGCAGCAACAGGCGATGGGTTGGGCAGGCTATTTGCAGGGTCAGCAGCCACTCCGTTTGCCAGATGCCGTGTTCGGCCAGGCAGACGGGGCACCAGCGGCGATGATGGTGATTCCAATACGTTACCTTGAGACCGAGCCGATGGTAGCTGTGACGGCCCAGACTGGCCGGCGCCGGACCGGTCAGGCAAGCCAGGCTAGTCTGATCATGGCCTGTCAACCGGGTTAAATTCTGCCAGGCAGCGTCGTGCTTTTTGACGAATAACGATAGCCAAGTCTGTCCGGGGTAGCCGTTGGCGTGCCCGAGGCGCAGGCAATAGCCCAGCAGACTTTCACCCGCCTGCGGCTTGGGGCGGATCTGCAGTAGTGGGGAGGTCATGGTGTGTTCCGTCGGAGGATCGCCAGGGCGGCGATCCTCATGGGTTTACAACGCAGAGATGGCGGCTCTGGGGGCGTTTCGGCGGGAGAATCGTGTCGGCTCGAATGGCTCGTCAGGCTGATTCAGGCGTCGGAACACAAAGTTGGCATCGAAGGGATTCAGCTCGGACGGGCTGTCTCGCCAAACATAGTTGGAGAAGGCCATAGCCAAGACGCGTTGGTCGAGATCGTGCCGCTCCTGTTCGATCAAGCATTCCAATCCTCCCAGAATCACCTTGGAGAGATAGCCGAGCAGGCCATTGCTGGCATAGTGCAGGCGCCTGACGCACTCCCACTCGGCGAGCCCCCAGGTTGGGCGCCCCTGGTTGATCTGCGTGTCCCAGGCATGGACGACGTCGCGGAACAAGGACTTGTCCGTGTTGCTGGAGAAGCCGATCGGCGTCAGCGCCACGCGGGCGGCGAAGCGACGGCGCAACTGCTCGTTGGAGCGCAGGATCCACTCGCACTCTGGCAGGCCGGACAGTACCGTGGGAATGGCGATCTGATCGATCAGGGTCTTCAGCCACTCGGTGACCTCCTCGAAGGTTCTGCGGCCGGCATCGACGAAGTGATGGAATTCATCCAGCTGCAGCAACTCGGTTTTGCCGCCACAGATTAGCTGCACGATCTGGTTGGTCTTCTCCGCGGTGCTGCCCCGGAGCTGAACGCCGGCCCCTAGCGCGATCAGAATGGCTTCCGCCAGACCGCGGATGGTGGGGTGGGCGGGCACTTGGACATACACCACCGGGCGTATCGTCGCCTCCTCCGTTTCGTAGTTGGGGTGCTGTTTGGCAAAGCTGTGCAGCACCGAGGTTTTGCCGGTGCCGGATGCGCCAATCAGCAGCAGATGCCTGGCAGCGGCGCCTTGGCGCGACAGGGCATGGCTGTGCGACAGCCTTTCCAGTGCCGTGCTGAATTGTGGATGCAGGATCTGAATCCGCTCCGCGCGTCGAAGATCCGCCAGCGTGTAGTGCTCACTCATGGCCATCTCCTTCCGGATCGTGCGCGAGCACGGGCAATGTACTGGGCGGTGACCAGTTGTCTGCTAGAGGGAGTTCCATGTCCTCTGAAATCGCCGGAGGCAGTTTGCCGGTGGTCATCACCTTGCTTGAGTGTGCCCCTTTGGCCCGCGCGGCGCGCTTGCGGTCGGCCAGTTTGCGGCTTTGCAGCAATTGTCCGACTACCTCCTGCATGCGTACCTTGGCCCGGGCCAGTGATAGCGGATTGGCGGATGCCAGGCCTTCTTTTCGCAGCGACGCCTGAATCAGCTTGTGCTGGTGCAATTGCAGGTCTTCGGCGTAGTCCGGGGTGAGGCAGGGCACGGGCAAGGCCTCTTTGGTCTGCGGGTGGAGCGCGAATATCGAACCCAGGTTGTCCGGGTCGAAGCGGACCTGCACTTTGATACGATCGCCGAGCTGTTTGCGCCAAGGGAGTAGATCTTTGCAGTTGTAACGCAAGCCATGCAGCTCAATGCCGGCGTGACCCAACACGCGTTCAGCCTGCTTGGAGAGCACTAGCCGTAAGCGATCAGGATCGATGGTGCGAGGCGTGACGATTTCCGCCGCGCGTTGCCAGGCGGCATACGGCGTCTGCTTCAGGCCTCGATGGTAAGTCTGGGAGTAGATGTCGATGATCCAGATGTGCAGGGCGTGGACCAGCTCTGACAGGGTGACGATCGACTCTTTCAGTGGGTCATAGCCATAACGGTCGAACCAGTTGGCAAAGCTGGTGCCGGGCAGTTGATGGGCGAACTGCTCCGCCAGCGTCCGCAGCGATCGCTCGACCATGGGTTTGAACCACGGCGTGCGGGGCGGGCAGAACTGGTAGTTGATGCCCAGTTCGAAAGTGGCGCGAAGCAGGTCTTGGGAGTGAAACTCCAATCCGTTGTCGACGACAGCGGTGGTGGGAATGCCATGGCATGGCCAGTCATGCTGGATGTCGGGATACCGCTCCTTCACATAGTCTTTGCTGACGATGGCGTGCTGCAAGCAACGCAGCACCGCCTCGATGCTGGGCGGTGAGAACGACAAGTAGAAGCCCAGGATCATGCGCGTGTGGCAATCGATGATCACCGTGATATACGGGCGCCCCAGCACCAGCATCGACTCCTCATCGATGACGAAGATGTTGAACGGCGTATGGTCAATTTCGACGCGTTCCAGCAGGTACATCGTGGCGGGTGTGATGCTGCTGTGCCGGTACTTTTTGCGGGCGTACTCGCGCCCGTAGCGGGCTAGGTCGACCTCATAGCAGGGAAGCGAGCGGATATAGCGCCGTACTGTCGAATATGAGGGTGGCGTGATGAGGCTCTTGCCTGCTCGTTGAGAGTTTTCATAGGCGATTGAGCTTAATAGGGCTTCATAGGTTGAAGAAATCGACTTCCGTTGCAAGCTAAGGAAAGTCTGGTCGACAGCCTTCTCCAGCAACGCTAGCTGTTCTGCTTGGAGTCGCTGGCCGCTACCGCCGCGGGCATGAAATTTAGGGATGAGCGCACGCAGATCGTGCCCGCTGGTCACAAAGCTTTTGTGCCAGCGATAGATGGATATGGCTGATGGCGGTGACACATCCCCGATCCTTGCCGCAACCCGTTGGGCTAACTCCTTCAGCATGTCCTGCGTATGACGAACTGGGTGCTGTGCTGCAAGCGCATCGATATAGGCACGGCGTCGTAGTGCCTCTTGTTGAGCACCTGCAGGATACGATTCAAAAGTCCGCCCCAATTGCGGTGGAGTGTCGAGAGGTGCAGGGACGAGTTGTCCCGCAAGATTCAGGCTGGTGGCTTGATTGAGAGTAGCCATGCTCATACCCTCCTGATCTTGGTTTCGTTAGTCAGTGGGTGACGTAGGTCTATGGCAAGAATGCCTTGCCCGATCGCCGCTAGGACGAGATTTTGGCAGCCTATGCTATTGGTAAGCTGCCCCAGGAGTTGATCGCCGTGACGCAGGCTGTGCAAGATCTTGCTGATGATGTCAGTTGATAACTGAAGGTGCTTGTGGCTTTCTATCAACGACATGTTCTTCTGTAAGACTGGAGCGCGTAGCTGTCTTTCAGTTAGAACGGCGAACATGGCGTTGGCACGTGCCATCTGCTTGCCGATGACGTCGAAGCGGCGTTGGTTTGCTGGCTGATCTGCCTCTGCCTGCCATTTGACTTCAGTAACAGCACGACGCCCGTCGCGCAGAAACAACAAGTAGTCAGGGGTGTAGTTTCGGATCAACCCGTCCATTTCATAATGAAAAGTGAACGGTTCCGGGACGATCATGGTCACTTCAGGGGCAAGTTCAAATGTTCGAAGAGCATCTCTGGCGAGTCCTGATTCGAAAGGGATAGCTCCTGCGAAAGCCTTTGTTGACTGGAAGAAGCCACGATATGAACATCCGTGCCGATGAACTACATCGCGAGCAGGGGTAGTGGAGTTTAATAGCTCTCTGAGTATTGAAATGGATACTTCTTTGTTGGTATGCGACATGACAAGCTCCTGCCTCGGCTTGAGAAAGGCGCGTGGGTGCCTCTCAAAAGTCGAGTTCTAGAAAAAAGGCGTATAGGGAGCTTGACCGGCGGAGGGGAGTTGACGATACTGACTGTGCGAAAGACGTATCGTGTAGTCACCTACACTGGCAAGCGGGGCACTTCTGTAAAGGGGTGTCCTGTTTTGTTATCTGGTGTATGCGATCCTTTCGTTTACTGGCGAGCGGGGTACTTTGTGAGAGCAGTATCTCGTTCGGCTAGGTGGCATTGATCGTGTTGACTGCTCGCAAGCAGGGCACCTCTGAAAAGGGGTGCCCTGTTCTGTTATGTGCAGGCACTCTTTGCTATCTCGTGTATTTGGCCAGTGCCTCCATCTTGATGGTCTAGTCCACGCTTCAATTGGTTTCCCATCTTCCAAGCTAGACCATTCCTGTCATATTTTCTACATCCTAAGGTTTGTCGAGATTGTTGGCAAATATGAGTGCTTTCCCTATATTTTTTCCGACCTATCTCGGCAGAAAGTGCAATTCTAGTACATGTTTTTTATACTGGAATTGCAGATGGAAATTTTAAAATGCCAATTGAGTTAAATAAACTCAAGTGAATCAATGCGATTTTCGATTTGTTGTTTTTTTGCAATTGATATTTTGTGAGGAAAAATAAATAAAGTGGCCATTTTGGAAATCATGATGAGCTAAATGTTGAATAGGGGTGGTAAAAGAGAGGGAGATTGAGGTACTTTGTGTGCCCATTTGTTGAGTTGAAACAACAAAGGGCATAGCCATTACATGCTATGCCCCATTTTGGTGCAATTTCAACTGTGTGCACAGAGTTTCAATAATTCTGAAAACCTACAAGAAAACCTACAACTCAACCCGCCTTGAAATCCAAGCACACCGAGTTGATGCAGTAGCGCTCGCCGGTCGGCTCCGGGCCGTCTTCGAACACGTGGCCGAGGTGGGCGTCGCAATGCGAGCAGCGGACCTCCACGCGCACCATGCCGTGGGAGGTGTCGGTGATGCGGGCGATGTTGGCGCCGGCGGCTTCGGCCCAGAAACTGGGCCAGCCGCAGCCGGCATCAAACTTGGTGTCGCTATGGAACAGCAGGGCGCCGCAGCAGACGCAGAAATAGTCGCCCTTCTTGTTGTGGAAGTAGTGTTCGCCGCTGAACGGGCGCTCGGTGCCGGATTGGCGGGCGACGCGGTATTGTTCCGGCGTCAGTTGCGCGCGCCATTCGGCGTCGGTTTTTTCCATGGTCATGGCGGTTGTCCTTGTGTCGTCCGGCCCGGCGGGCCGGGCGCTTGATGGTTGGTCGCCGCGCGGGCGGCTTTCTTACCGGAGACTAACAAATTCCCGCCGGCGCGTGGAGGCGTGGTTCAGGACGCGCGCCGCGGCGGGGTTACTGGATTTCGTCAAGCGCGTTGCTGAGGTGGGATTCGTCGGCCCAGCGGCGCAGCGTCCAGCCGCCGTCTTGATAGTCCAGCCAGTTCAGCGCGGCGTTGGGAATGGGGAAGTCGCGTTTTTCTTCCAATGGTTTTGACGTGGCGGCGCGGTAGATGATGTCCAGCACGCCGCCGTGGGTGACGATCAGCACGTTTTCGCCGGGATGCAGGGCCGCGATGCTGGCGAGGCCGTCCAGAATGCGGGCGCGGAAACGGCGCAGGCTTTCGCCGCCTTCCAGGTCGAAGTCGGGATCGCGGGCCTGGTGCCGGCGGTAGAGGTCCGGAATTTGCTCGGCCGCTTCCGCATAGGTGAGGCCCTGCAGCGCGCCCATATGGCGCTCGCGCAGCTGCGGCGTGTAGTGGGCGTTGAGTTGCAGCCGGGTTTGCAGCGGAGCGGAAGTTTGCCGGGTGCGGATCAGGTCGCTGACGTATAGCGCCTGGAAGGCGTGGTCGGGCCGGAAGGCGTGGGCCAGCTGGCTGGCCTGTTCCAGTCCGGCGTGGTTGAGGGGGATGTCGGTATGGCCTTGCAGCCGGTATTCGCGGTTCCAGTCGGTTTCGCCGTGGCGAACCAGGCAGAAGCGGGTAACGGGCTGAGTCATTGTCGCCTTTCTTCGAGTATCTACAGAATGCCGACGCCGGACAGTTCGCGCGCCAGGTTGGCGGCGTAGTTGTCGGTCATGGCGCCGACGAAGTCCAGCACCTTCATATAGGCCTGGTACAGGCTGTCGTCTGTTTGAATATGGCCGTCCAATAGGCCCATCGCCAGGTGTTCGCGCGGCGTCAGCGCCTTGTCGTCCTTGGTGACGAAAGCGTGCACCGCGGGCACTAGCACATTGAGGATGGTGGCGATGCAGGGGTAGGAGGCCAGCTCGGTCACCAGCTTGGTGCGATGGCGGTACACCTTGTGGCTGGCCAGATCCTTGGCTTGCAGCAGCGCGTCCTGCACGGCCGGATCGCACAGATTGATCAGATCTTTGGCCGGAAACTCGCCGCGCAGCAGCGAGGGGTGGTGCATCATGAATTTTTCCGCCACTTCGGTCACGCAGCGGCCGATGGCCACGCCGCGCAGCGTGCCGCATTTCTGGCGGACATCGTGTACGCCCCATACGCGCTCGTGTTCGGAGAAGCCTGAAAACAGGGTTTCGAATTCCTTGAAATCCAGAATGCCGATCTCCACGGCGTCTTCCAGATCCAGAATCGCGTAGCAGATGTCGTCGGCCGCCTCCATCAGGTAGGACAGCGGGTGGCGGCTCCATTGCAGCGGGCCGTGGCGCAGCAGGCCCAGCTCCTCGGCCACCCGTTCGAAATACGGCAGCTCGGTGCGATAGATGTTGAACTTGTCGCGCTCGTAAGCCGGCGGCGCGTCGGCGGTCCACGGGTATTTGATCAGCGTGCCTAGCGCGGCGGAGGTGAGGCGCATGCCGCCCTCGCCGCTGTACATTTCCAGCGTGGCCAGCATGCGCAGGCCGTGGGCGTTGCCTTCGTAGGTTTGCACGTCGCGGATTTCCGCCGCCGACAGGCCGCTCAGCCAATGCGCGTTGCGCTCGTCGCGGAACCAGTCGCGCAGCGCGTACTCGCCGGTATGGCCGAAAGGCGGGTTGCCGATGTCGTGCGCCAGGCAGGCCACCTGCACCACGGCGCCGATGTCATGCGGGGTGTAGCCGGCCGGCAGTAGGCCATCGTGCTCCAGCATCACGCCCACGCGGTTGCCCAGGCTGCGTCCCACGCTGGCTACCTCCACGCTGTGGGTGAGGCGGTTGTGCGTATGGTCGTGGCGGGCCAGCGGGTGCACCTGGGTCTTGCGGCCCAGCCGGCGGAACGCGCTGGAGAACACCACGCGGTCGTGGTCGATGTGGAAGTCGGTGCGCAGGCCGGAGCCGCCTTCCTGAGTGGCCGGGGTCCGGGTTTCCCTCACTTCTTGCTGGATGATCTTGAAACGGCGGGTGGAGAGCAGGCTCTCCCAGTTCATGGTTTGGCTCATGGCTTGGCCCGGTGTGGATTCCATCAGGATGATAGGGGCGCGGGCCTCAAAACAAAAGAGCCAGCGCTTGGGCTGGCTCTTGCCGATGCCGGGTCTTAGCGCTTGCCGGTCTGATGGCCGATCACGCCGCCGACGGCCGCGCCGCCTACCGTGCCGATGGCGTCGCCGCCGGTGAGCACGGAGCCGAGCACCGCGCCTGCTGCGGCGCCGATGGCGGTATTTTGTTGGCGGTGCGACATGTTGGCGCAGCCAGAGAGCATCGCGACTGCGATCAGTCCGGCTGCGGTGAGTTTCAGGCTGGTCTTGGCAGTATTCATGGTAAAGGTCCTACGGGTGAGATATATGGCTTTGGCAGTCTGCTGGGGCCGCAGTTCCGGCCGGTATGTTACTGATTGTTATAGATTGGCGCAGAGGATGGCAGGTAGTTTGCGTTATGGTCTTTACTGGTAGTGTTTCATTTAGTACATTCAGCGCCTTCCACGTGTTTGGCGCCCGCCCCGACGCTGGGGCCGCGCGCTGGATGCCGCGCCCTGCGCGCGGACGGGCGCCTCTGTATCAGGGCCGCCATGCATTTCACCATTTTCGATACCCCCATCGTCCGCGATCTGTTCCGCTGGCTGTCCATCGTCATGCTCAAGCTTTGCGGCTGGAAGCTGAAGGGCGAGTTTCCCGCTCTGGACAAGTACGTGATGATAGGCGCGCCGCATACCAGCAATTGGGACTTTCCGATCACGCTGGGCCTGTGCTTCGCCGCGCGCGCCAAGATCTACTGGATGGGCAAGCATACGTTGTTCAAGGGGCCGATGGGGCCGGTGATGCGCTGGCTGGGCGGGGTGCCGGTGATGCGGCATCAGAACAATTCGCTGGTGCAGCAGATGGTGGACGTGTTCCAGCGCAGCGACAGGCTGGTGCTGGCCATTCCGCCGGAGGGCACGCGCAAGGCGGTGAAGGAGTGGAAGACTGGTTTTTACCACATCGCCTGCGGCGCGGGCGTGCCGATCGCGCTGGCTTATCTGGATTATGGGCGCAAGGAGGGCGGTTTCGGGCCGCTGTTTCAGCCTAGCGGCGATATCGCCGCGGACATGCCCAGAATCCAGGCTTTCTACGCGGACAAGCAAGGTCGTTATCCGCGCTGAGGCGGGACTGCAAACGACAAAGCGCAGCCATGGGCTGCGCTTTTTGTTTTGCGGCGTGTCTTACTCGGCCGGTTTGGGCGCGAACATCGCCTTCCAGCCGGCCAGGCCCAGCTTTTGCAGCGTTTCGATATTGCGCTCGTAGATGGCCTCGGCTTCCGGAAACGCTTCCACCGCGCGGTCGATGCTGGCTTCGCGGATCAGGTGCAGCGTCGGATAGGGCGAGCGGTTGGTGTAGTTGTCGATATCGTTGACGCCGGTGCCGTCGAACTGGAACTTGGGATGGAAACTCGCTACCTGGATCACGCCATCCAGGCCCAGGTCTTCGACGATGGCGTCGGCGATGTCTAGGAACTCATTGAAATCCAGAAAGCGGGCCAGCGTATTCGGGTGCACCAGCAGCGTGGTGTCTATTTCCTGCGGATCGGTGTCGGCCAGCAGCTTCAGCTCGGCGGCCAGTTCTTCGGCCAGTTGCTGCGGATTGGCGGCTTCGCTGATCTGGATGCGCACCTGGTTCTTCACGTACACGGACTTGGCGAACGGGCACAGGTTGAGGCCGATCACGGCTTTCTCCACCCATTCTCGGGTGGCGGCGATCACGTTTTCGTGGTTGTCGGACATGCGGGCTCCGATGGGGGGGGCGCGGATCTGCTCGGTCAGAATGCAAAAAACCCGGAATAATCCGGGTTTTCTCATCACGACCAAATGATCTCTCGAGAGAGATTAGATGGGCTGGATGTTGGAGGCTTGCTTGCCCTTCGGACCTTCGACGATGTCGAAGCTCACGCGCTGTTGCTCGGACAGGGAGCGGAAGCCCTTGGCGTTGATCTGGGAGAAGTGAGCGAATACGTCGTCGCCGCCTTCGTCCGGGGTGATGAAGCCAAAGCCTTTGGAGTCGTTAAACCACTTAACAATGCCGGTTGCCATTTTGTTAAATTCCTCAAAACGAGCAGTTGAATAAAAGGCACGAAGATCAAGGGAAATGGCGACTGAGGTACGGCTATTGCCACTACGACAACTACACATCACACAACTTGAGCATCCTGCGGGGGGAATAGTGCCTCTAGTTGCACGCCATGGCAAGCGTTTTCTGCAGGTGTGATCTGTTTTTACGAATATTTCAATACATTTGGACAGGATGTTTACATTGAAGGGCGTTGCGCGTGTCGGGATGCGTAGCGGCCATGCTTGCATATACTGGATAAAACGCCAATCCGAAGGGGTTCCATATGGCCACGCAGCAACTGATGCCGGAAATCATCGATCCCATTGCGTTCCAGGACTTTCGCGACGCATTGTCCGATTACGCGCCGCAGCTCGAACAGCTGGTTTGCCAGCTGGAGGACGGCAGCGGGAACGGGGAGAAAATCGCGCAGTTGTTCCGCATCCTGCATAGCATCAAGGGCGACGCCAGCTTGTGCCAGGTGCACTTCGTCGAACCTTATGTGCACGTGCTGGAGCATTTGCTGGACCGGGTCCGGCGCAAGGAGCTGCCATACCTGGACGTGTTGGGCGATGTGCTGCTGCTGGTGATGGACCGTCTGGTGCTGATGCTGGACGCGGTCGCGGACGATGCCCCCTTGGACGATCTGCGGATGGACGCCTTGCGGATGCGGCTGGACCCGTTGCTGGACAAGGGCGCCGACGAGCTGCCCCAGGCCTGCGCCTGGCTGGTGGCCAGTATGATGGGGCATCCGCCGGTTGTCGCGCAGGCGTCTGCCGAACAAACCGCGACGCATGGCGGCCATCGGTTTGCCGACCTGCAGTTTTTCCGTTCCCTGGCGGTGCAGCTGGAACATCGGCTGCCGGCCTATGCCGGCCGCACCGAGCGCAACCTGGCGCTTGCGCTGGAAACCAATCGCTTGGCCAAGCAGCCGTTGCCGATGGAGCAATTGGCAGCCGCTATCTATATGCACGATATCGGCATGATGCTGTTGCCGGAGTCAATGTGGCTGAAGGCCGGTCAACTGAGCGATGAGGAGCGGCGCGATCTGTCGGCTCATCCGGGTTGGGCGGCGGGGCTGCTGGAGCGCATGCCGGGCTGGGAGGAGGCGGCGGCGATGGTGGCCCAGCACCATGAGCGTCCGGACGGCAGCGGCTATCCGGACGGACTGCGCGACGGCGCCATCTGTTCCGGCGCTTGCGTGCTGGCGCTGGTGGACGCGTTCGAGTCGGTGATGCTCAAGCACGCCCAGCAAGGCCAGCGCCGCTCGATGCTGCGGGCGGTGGCCGAGCTGAACGCGTCGGAGCGGCAGTTCGATCCCTACTGGCTGCAATTGTTCAACCAGGTGGTCCGCACCCGGCTGGAACTGGGCAATGTGGTCGGCGGCGCGTAGCCGGCCGGCTCAGCGGACGCCATGGCGGGCGAACCAGTCCAGCATTCTGCGCCAGGCGTCCTGGGCATCCCGCGGGTGGTAACTGGGGCGGTAGTCGGCATTGAAGCCGTGGCCGGCGTCGGGGTAGACGACGATCTCGCTGTCCTTGCCGGCGGCGCTCAGCGCGGCTTTCATTTTTTCCACGCCGGGGAGCGGGATGCTCTGATCCTGCCCGCCGTACAGCCCCAGCACCGGCGCCTTCAACTCGCCGACGATGTCCAGCGGCTGTCGCGGCGCATTGGCGCTCGCCGGTCCCTCCAGCTTGCCGTACCAGGCCGCGGCGGCCTTCAACTGCGGGTTGTGCGCGGCATAGAGCCAGGTTTGGCGCCCGCCCCAGCAGAATCCGGTGACGGCCGCGCGCTTGAGGTCGGCGCCGTGCGCGCCGGCCCAGCGCCAGGTGGCGTCCAGGTCGTTCAGGACCTCGCTGTCCGGCACCTTGGAAACGATGTCGCGCAGCAGGCTGTCGATGTCCGGCGCTTGCGCCGGATTGCCGTGGCGGAAATACAGTTCCGGCGCCACGGCCAGGTAACCTTGCTTGGCCAGCCGGCGGCACAAATCCTGGATATGCTCGTGCACGCCGAAGATTTCCTGGATCACGATCACCAGCGGCCAGGGGCCGTTGCCTTCGGCCGGACGGGCGTAGTAGCCGGGCATCGTTCCCTTGCCGGTGTCGATGTCGGGATGGCCGGTCTGCAGTTGCCGGCTGTCGGTGAGGATGGTGCTGGCGGCGATCGGTTGCACGGCCAGGGCGAAGCCGAGGCTGCCTGCGCCGGCGAGGAAGCGGCGACGGGGGAGGGTGGCGCTGTTGTCGCTCATCTTGGGATGACTCCTTTGTCGGGGCGGGGACTGGTGTCCGCGCCGATTTTCGATAAAATTTGAATAAACGCTGGTAGCTGCTCTAACTAGAACTAACAAAATCGGCAATGCGTCCAAGCATCAGGACATGTTTGGACGATTTTTGAAGCGATGGCCGGCAAGGCGCCGGCGCAACTGATGCAAGTGGAATATGACGGATTCGTCTGCAAAGGTAAAACTGCCGCGCAATTTTCTCCGCGCCGGCCAGCAAGCTCCGGTCGATGTGTACGCCAAGAACGGCGTGCTGTTGCTGAAGCGCGGGCTGTATGTGCTGACCGAGGAGCAGCGCGATCGCCTGGCGCAGCTGGGGCATGGCGAAAGCGAAGAAGTGGCGGCCAAGCTCGAGCGCGAGCGGCTGGAACGCGCCGCCCAGCGCGAGAAAGAGGCTGATCAGCAGCGCAACAGCGCCAACCCGCTGCAGGAGATGGCCTTCTTGCTGCGGCGGGCCGAGGGCGTGCTGCAGCATGGACTGGCGGTGCGGGACCTGGCCGGCAGCCTGCTGGGCATGGCCGAGGGGCTGCTGGCGCTCAGCCGCCGCCACCCGGACGGCGTGTTGGCCAGCGTGTTCTTGTTGCCGTTCCAATGCATAGGCAGCGCGCAGAGCGTGCACGTGGCCGCGGTGCTGGCGGTATTGGGGCGGCGGCTGGGCTTGTCCGACGCCGAGCTGCGGCCGATGCTGGGGGCGGCCCTGAGCATGAATCTCGCCGTCACCGGTTTGCTCAACCAGCTGGCGGCGCAGAGCGCGCCGATGGATCCGGCGCAGCAGGAGGCGATGTTCGCCCACCCGGCGCTGGGCTCGGCCATGCTGCGGGAGGCGGGCGTCGACGACGAATACTGGCATTTGCTGGTGCAGCAGCAACATGAGCAGTTGGACGGCAGCGGCTATCCGCAGGGGCTGGCCGGAGACGAGATCGAAACCGACGCCCTGCTGTTGCAGATGGTGGATCTGGTGTGCGGCTGCGTGCACAACCCGCAGCCTCAGTTGCCGGCGCTGGTGCTGGGCAGCCTGTTCCGCGGCGAACTGGGCGGTTTCCCGCCGCAGCATGTGTCCTTGCTGGTGAAGGAGATGGGCATCTATCCGCCGGGCAGCTTCGTTCGGCTGGCCAGCAACGAAGTGGCGGTGGTGACGCACCGCGGCGACAAGGCCAACACGCCCAAGGTGGCGGCGCTGCGCAAGCTGGACGGCCCGCCTTACGCCGATCCCCTGCTGCGCGACAGCCGCCAGCCGGCCTACCATGTGATGGAGCCGGTCAGCGCGGCGGTGGCGGCGGTCAAGCCCGCCTATCTGTACAAACTGTGGTACAAGCCCTGAGTCGCTTTATGGCTGGGCCGCCGCAGGCATCGCCAGCGGGCGGATCTTCACCTGGCTCAGGTCCTTGATCTTCCATACCCGCCGCATGTGGCCGAAGTCGCGCCGCTGCTCGTCTGACAGCTTCACCTCCGGCAGGAAGGACATTTCCACCTGCACCTGCCCCAAATAGACCGTTTCGCCTTCATCCAGATGGAAGGGCGCGTTTAGCCGGAACTGCCGCATCTGCAGATTGGACCCGAAAGCGCCGTCGTCCACCCAGTGGCCCCACGCGCCGGAGACGCGGTAGTCGCCCGGGGGCAGCGCCATCAGCACCAGCTTGCCCTCGGCCGGCGACATCCCTTCCTCGCCGAACACCGTGTCGGTGATCAGGCTGGCGACGTCCTGGGCCGCCACGCGGCCGCCGGCGTCGCTGACTGTCAGGCCGATGGTGGCGCGGTCAGGGTCGAAGGCCTTGCCGGTCAGCGAAACGATGGCGTAGGCCTGGCCCGGCGGCGGGGTCAGCGAGCCTTTGAGGCGGTCGGCCATGGTGGCGCAGCCTGTCAGCAAGGCGAACGCGAAGCACAGTAAGGCGGAGCGGAGCATGTTTCCTTCCTTTTGCCGATCAGCCGGCCGGCGCGTCGAAGATCATGCAGGTGGTGGTGGCGTGGGCGTACAGCTTGCCCGCCTCGTCCTGCAGCCGGGCCTCCGCGGTAGCCATGCGGCCGCCGGCATGGATGACCTGGCCGCTGCACAGCAGTTTGCCGTGGCGGGGCTGGACGGCGCGCACGAAGTTCACTTTCAATTCCAGCGTAGTGTAGCCCTTGCCGCGCGGCAGCAGCGAGTGGACGCTGCAACCCATCGCGGAATCGAGCAGCGTGCTGATCACGCCGCCGTGGACGCTGCCTATCGGGTTGAAATGGGATTCGTGCGGGACGAAGGCGAATTCGACCTCGCCTTCCGCGGCGCGGACGAAATCGAAGCCGAGCAGCCTCATCACCGGCGGTGGCGGGATGCGGCCCGCCTCCATTTCCCGCAGGTATTCCAGGCCGCTCAGCGTCTGGGCGGCGCGGGCGCCTATCATCGGATCGTCCCACTGGACGGTAAGGCTGCGTTCGGCGGCGTCTGGGCTCGGCATGGAAAATTTCCCCTGGTGGCAAGTCTTCAAACTTGCCATTGCGGCGGCGGGATCGTCAATGCTTATGACGTTAGGGCGATGTGGTGGGCAGATGCAGCGCGATGAATTCCAGCAGCCGTTGCGGCAGCCAGTCTATCCGTCCGGGAAAGGGGCCGGTGGCGAAGCCGACATGGCCGCCGTCCTCGGGGAAGTCCAGCGTCACCGCGGCCGACACCTGGCTGGCGTCCGGCAGCGCGCTTTCCGGCAGGAAGGGATCGTTGCGGGCGTTCAGCACCAGGGTGGGGCGGGCGATGCGGGCGAGCTTGGGTTTGCTGCTGGCCTGGGTCCAGTAGTTGAGCGCGGTGCCGAAGCCGTGGATGGGCGCGGTGACCAGGTCGTCGAACTCGATGAAGGTGCGCGCGCGGCTCAGCCTGGCGCCGTCGAACAGACCTGGATGGCGCTGCAGCGACGCCATCGCCTTGGGTTTCAGCGTGTCCATGAACATCCGGGTGTACAGCAGCTTGCCCAGGCCGCGGTCCAGCCTGGTGCTGGCGGCCACCAGGTCCAGCGGCGCGGACACCGCGGCGGCGGCCCGCGGCAGCGCGGCTTCGCCGTCGTCGGCCAGGTAGTTGAGCAGCATGCTGCCGCCCAGCGACACGCCGACGGCGGCGATGGCGGCGAAGCGGCCGGACAGCCGCTGCAATATCCAGCGCACCTCGGCGGCGTCGCCGGCGTGGTAGGCGCGCGGCAGCGGGTTGTCCACGCCGCCGCAGCCGCGGAAATGCGATACCGCGCCGTGCCAGCCGCGCGCCGCCACCGCTTGCATCAGCGCCTTGGCGTAGTGGCTGGCGCTGCTGCCTTCCAGGCCGTGGAACAAGACCACCAGCGGTGCGCCGGGCTGGCCGTCGACGAAGTCCAGCGCGATGCGCGCGCCGTCCGGCGTGTCCCACAGCTCGCGGCGGTAGGGCGGAGCGTCCTGCTTGACGGCCAGCGCCGGCCAGATGGTCTGGGCATGGCCGCCTCGCAGCCAGCGCGGCGCGCGGTAGCTCATGGCGCCGGCTTGACGGCGGATTTGGGCCGGAAGGCCTTCACCACCGCTTCATCGGTTTCGATGTAGGGCGCGCCGATCAGGTCCAGGCAGTAGGGCACGGCGGCGAAGATGCCGGGCACTTCCACCTTGCCGTCGGCGCCGCGCAGGCCTTCCAGCGTTTCCTGGATGGCCTTGGGCTGGCCGGGCAGGTTCAGGATCAGGCTTTGCTTGCGGATCACGCCCGTCTGGCGCGACAGGATGGCGGTGGGGACGAAGCGCAGGCTGATCTGGCGCATCTGCTCGCCGAAGCCGGGCATCACGCGGTCGGCCACCGCCAGCGTGGCGTCCGGCGTCACGTCGCGCGGCGCCGGGCCGGTGCCGCCGGTGGTCAGCACCAGCTGGCAGCCTTCGTCGTCGACCAATGCCTTCAGCGCGGCCTCGATGCCGGGCTGCTCGTCAGGGATCAGCCGGCTCACCGTCTCGAACGGCGTGGCGATGGCGCGGGACAGCCAGTCCCGCAGCGCGGGCAGGCCCTTGTCTTCGTAGACGCCCTGGCTCGCGCGGTCGGAAATGGAAACCAGGCCTATCTTCAGCATCACTCGTCGTCCTCTTCCTCATCCTTTTGCCAGATGCGCGGCTTGCCCGGCTCGGGGATTTGTTCCTTGATCAGCTGGTACAGCTGGCGGAAAGCCTTGGGCGGCTTGTTGTCCTGTTTTTCCTTGCGCGATTGGCGCACCAGCGAATGCAGCTGCTTGGGGTCGGTCTCGGGGAAGCTCTGCAGGAACAGCGGCTGGTTGGCGTCGTCGGCCATCAGCTTGTCGCGCCAGCGCTCCAGCAGCTTCTGCCAGGCGATGTGCTCGGACGATTCGCCCTTGAGAATCTGCAGGTATTGCTGGATCGGCTCGGGATCGACATTGCGCATCAGTTTGCCGATGTACTGCAGCTGGCGGCGGATGGCGCCGTGCGCGGTCAAGCGCTTGTATTCCAGCAGCGCGGAGAGCAAATCCTCCGGCAGCGCCATTTTCTTCAGCGTATCCTTGGACAGCTCGACCAGTTCGCTACCCAGATCCTGCAGCGCGTCCATGTCGCGCTTGCGCTGGGACTTGCTGACGAAACCATCGTCGTCGTTCTGGTGGTCGGTCATTGTTGCTAGGTCTCACTCGGTTTTCAAGGCTGGTATGATACCGGAAAAGGCCGCCGGCCGTTTCCACGTTCCGAAAGATACTATGGCAGATAAGACATTCAGTTTCAGTCCCGATACCTTGAGCGGGATCGCCGGCCGCGTGCTCGAGCTGGCGCGCCAGCAAGGCGCCAGCGCGGCCGAGGCCGATGTTTCCGAGGGCGTCGGCCAGACGGTGAGCGTGCGCCTGTCCGAAGTGGAAACCATAGAATACAACCAGGACAAGGGCGTCAGCGTCACGGTCTACCTGGGCAAGAA
The DNA here is from genome assembly GCF_055181315.1 of Chromobacterium sp. Ag138. Taxonomy (NCBI): domain Bacteria; kingdom Pseudomonadati; phylum Pseudomonadota; class Betaproteobacteria; order Neisseriales; family Chromobacteriaceae; genus Chromobacterium; species Chromobacterium sp. Ag138. The sequence continues at coordinate 1,456,142 of NZ_JBUPWA010000001.1, read as the reverse complement.
AAAGGGCCATGCCAGCACCTCCGATTTCTCCGACGAGGCGCTGTCCGACACCGTGCGCGCCGCGCTGGACATCGCCCGCTACACGGCCGAGGACGATTGCGCCGGCCTGGCCGACCCGCAGCTCTTGGCCGACGACCTGCCGGACCTGGACCTGTTCCACCCCTGGCAGCTGCCGGTGGAGGAGGCGATCGAGCTGGCGCGCCGCTGCGAGGACGCCGCGCGCGCGGTGGACGCCCGCATCCGCAATTCCGAAGGCGCCAGCGTGTCCGCCCAGGCCAACCAGTTCGTCTACGCCAACAGCAACGGCTTCAGCGGCGGTTTCGCCGGCAGCCGCCACAGCCTGTCGGCCGCGGTGGTGGCCGAGCAGGACGGCGTGATGCAGCGCGACTACTGGTATTCCGCCGCCCGCCATCCGAACGATCTGGCGCCGGTGGAGGAGATCGGCCGCATCGCCGGCGAGCGCGCGGTGCGCCGCCTGGGCGGGCGGCGGGTCAAGACCGGCCAGCACCCGGTGCTGTTCGAGGCGCCGGTGGCGATGTCGCTGCTGGGCCACCTGGCCGCGGCGATCAGCGGCGGCAATCTGTACCGCAAATCGTCCTTCCTGCTGGACGCGCTGGGCAAGCCGGTGATGGCGTCCCGGGTGACGATAGACGAAGATCCGTTCCTGCTGCGCGGGCTGGCCAGCAGCGCTTTCGATAGCGAGGGCGTGGCGACGCAGTCGCGCCGCCTGGTGGACGGCGGCGTGCTGCAGGGATATTTCCTGAGCAGCTATTCCGCGCGCAAGCTGGGCATGCAGACCACCGGCAATGCCGGCGGCGCACACAACCTGGTGGTCCACTCCACCGGCGAAAGCTTCGCCGAGCTGCTGGGCCGGATGGGCAGCGGCCTGTTGGTGACCGAGCTGCTGGGCCAGGGCGTCAACACCGTGACTGGCGATTACTCGCGCGGCGCGGCCGGCTTCTGGGTGGAGAACGGCGTGATCGCCTACCCGGTGGAGGAGATCACCATCGCCGGTAACCTGCGCGACATGTTCCTCAATATCGAAGCGATCGCCGACGACGTGCTGGATCGCGGCGGCCGCCGCATCGGCTCGGTGCTGATCGGCGGCATGACGGTGGCCGGCGAGGAGTGAGCGGCAGCCTGTTCGCGCCGGACCAGGGGCCGTGGCTCGAGCCGCTGTCGGCCGGGACCGCGCTGCTGCACGGCTGGGCCCGCGCCGGCGAGGCGCGGCTGCTGGAGGCGGTGGAGGCGGTGCTGAGGCAATCGCCGCCGCGCGGCATGGTCACGCCGGGCGGGCAGGCGATGTCGGTGGCCACCTCCAGCTGCGGCGACTGGGGCTGGGTGTCCGACCGCCGCGGCTACCGCTACTCCGCTGTCGATCCCGACAACGGCCAACCCTGGCCGGCGATGCCCGATCCGCTGCGCGAGCTGGCGCGGGACGCGGCCGCCGAGTCGGGCTTCGCCGGTTTCGATCCCGACGCCTGCCTGATCAACTGCTACCTGCCGGGCGCCCGGATGGGCCTGCACCAGGACAAGGACGAGCGCGATTTCTCGGCGCCCATCGTCTCGGTGTCGCTGGGCCTGCCCGCGGTATTCCTGCTGGGCGGCCTGCGCCGCGCCGACAAGGCCGCGCGCATCCTGCTGCAGCATGGCGACGTGCTGGTATGGGGCGGGCCGGACCGGATGCGCTTCCATGGCGTGCAGCCGGTCCAGCCCGGCATCCACCCGCTGCTGGGCGAACGCCGCATCAATCTCACTTTCCGCAAGGCCCGCTGATCCATGCCCGTCATTCATTGCGACATTCCGCTGCCGGCTGGTTTCCGCCCGCAGGACATCCTGGCTTTCCACCGCCGCGACGGCGAGCGGCTGGCCGAGCAGGTGGGCGACGACGGCTTGAAGAAAGGCCTGTTGTGGCGGGGCCTGCCGGCCTGCCTCGATCTGCGCTTCCGTTCCGGCCGGGCCGTCCTGACGCTGGACGCGGACGGCGGGGCGGACGACGCCGGCGAGCTGGAACGCATGGGGCGGCGCATGCTGGGCCTGAACCAGCCGGTGGAGGCGTTCGAGCGCCAATACCGCGGCCATCCGCAACTGGGCGGCCTGATCGCCGCGCGCGCCGGCCTGCGGGTGCCGCAGACGGCGACGCCGTTCGAGGCGCTGGCCTGGGCGATCACCGGCCAGCAGATCAGCGTGGCCGCGGCGGTGACGATACGGCGGCGGCTGCTTCAGTTGTGCGATTGCCGCCATTCTTCCGGCCTGCTGTGCCACCCGGATGCGTCGCGGCTGGCGGCGCTGACGGCCGATCAGCTGGGCGAGGCCGGTTTTTCGCGCGCCAAGAGCCGCGCCATCCTGGCTTTGAGCCAGGGCGTGGCGAGCGGCGCGCTGCCGCTGGATGCCTGGCTGGAAGGCGCGGCGGCGGAAGATATTTCCGAACGGCTGCTGGCGGTGCCCGGCATCGGGCCGTGGACGGTCAGCTACGCCTTGCTGCGCGGTTACGGCTGGCTGGATGGCTCGCTGCACGGGGACGTGGCGGTGCGCAAGGCGCTGGGCATGGTGCTGGGCATGGCCGACAAGCCCGACCAACGGCAGACGCAGGCCTGGCTGGAGGCGTTCTCGCCATGGCGCGCGCTGGTGGCCGCGCATTTGTGGGCCTTGCTGCAGGCGGGAGGCTTCTGAGCGCCAGCTTGCGCCGCTTGGGCGCCATTTTCGGCAGGCGCTTTCGCCGTTCGCCAGTCCCCGCGTTTCCGGCTGCTCTGGCCCGGCTTCGTTCTGGCGCTTGCGGTCGCTTCGTCTTTTTGACTATGTCTAAATAGTACTGACAAGGCGTTAAGAAAGAGACGAGCATGGGCGGACCGAGCAGAATCGGCTTGGTGCTGTCGGGCGGGGGCGCCCGCGCGGCTTACCAGGTGGGGGTGTTGCTGGGCATTGCCCGTTTGCTGCCGGACCCCAAGCGCAATCCCTTTCCCATCATCTGCGGCACCTCGGCCGGCGCGATCAACGCGGTGGCGCTGGCGGCCGGCGCCGGCAATTTCCAGCTGGCGGTGAATACGTTGGCCAAGGTGTGGAAGCATTTGCATATCTCGGACGTTTACGACGTCAGCGCCGGCTACTTCATCAAGACCTTCCTGCATTTCGGCGTGTCCCTGCTGAGCGCGGGCCACGCCTGGAACAATCCGCAGAGCTTTCTCGATAACGCGCCGCTACGCGACACGCTGGGACGCTGGATGCCGTTCGAGGGCATCGCGCCATCGATAGATTCCGGCGCGCTGCAGGCGCTGGCGTTGACCGCGTCCTGCTACACCACCGGCATGTCGGTCACCTTTTTCCAAGGGCAGGAGCACTTGGGCGAATGGATGCGCTATCAGCGGCACGGCGTGCGCGAACGGATAGGGCTGGACCACCTGATGGCGACGGCGGCGATTCCTCTGATCTTTCCCTCGGTGCGGATCGGAGAGAAATTTTATTGCGACGGCGCGGTGCGCCAGCTGTCGCCGTTGTCGCCGGCGCTGCACCTGGGCGCGGAGAAGCTGTTCGTGGTGGGTTTGGCCAGCAAGCGGCCGGACACGATAGAGCGGCGCAATGTCGGCTCTTACCCGATGCCGGCCCAGATATTCGGCCACCTGCTCAACAGCGTGTTCATCGACAGCATGGCGGTGGACATGGAGCGTCTGACCCGCATCAACCATACGGTATCGCTGCTGCAGAGCCACGAGGAGCTGGCCCACCAGACCCAGCTCAAGAAGGTGGATATTTTCCAGCTCAATCCCAGCAAGTCGCTGGAGGGCATCGTCTATCGCCATACCCATTTGTTTCCGGCCATGCTGCGTTTCATCATGCGCGGCACCGGCGCCACCCGGCAGCGTGGCACCGCGCTCGCCACCTATTTGTTGTTCGAGCCGGCCTATTGCCGCGAGCTGATCGCGCTGGGCTACCGCGACACCCTGCAGCAAAAGGACGCGATCCGGGAATTTTTGGAGTTGTGACGCCCGGAACTTTGCCCCGCCGACCCAATCTCAGCTTTTCCGTTTACACTGCGTTCACTCACTGGACATAACAGGAAAGGTTAAGGGGGATGGGTTTGAATATCACGAACCGTCAGGGGTTCTTGCTGGTGGCGGCCGCCTGCGCCGGCGCCATCGGGTTTGCGCTGTTCGCGCAATACCAGCTCGGCCAGGAGCCGTGCCCGCTGTGCATTCTGCAGCGCATCGGCGTGATGGCCGTGGGCGCGCTGGCGCTGCTGGCGGCGCTGCACAACCCCGGGCGGACCGGCGCGCGGGCGTGGGGCGGCCTGGTGACGCTGGCCGGCCTGGCGGGCGCGGGGGTGTCGCTGCGCCAGCTGTGGCTGCAGAGCCTGCCGGCCGACCAGGTGCCGCAATGCGGTCCGGGCCTGGAGTTCCTGATGGAATCCTTTCCCTTGTGGGATGTGTTGTCCAAGGTATTGAAGGGCAGCGGCGAGTGCGCGGAAATCCATGGCCGCTTCCTCGGCATGACCATGCCGTTCTGGGTGGCGGTGTTCTTCGCGGGCGTCATCGTCTGGACGCTGTGGCTGGTTGCCCGCCGCCGCCGCGGCTGAGCGTTGCCCGAATTCTCAATCCAGTCGCGCGGACGCATCGTCCGCGCTTTTTTTTGCGCCGGCGTCGGATGAAAAGTAAAGGCTGGCGCGGTTGCGGCCGCCGCGTTTGGCTTCGTACAGCGCCTGGTCGGCCTGTTCGAACAGGGTGCGGGTGCTGTCGGCCGGGCCGGGGACGCAGGCGCGCACGCCTATGCTGCAACTGATCTTGCCGAGCGGGCTGGCGGAGTGGGGCAGCTCCATCGCCGCCAAATGGCCGAGAAAGCGCTCGGCGGCGGACAAGGCTTGCGGCGCGTCGCCTGGCGTCAGCAGCACGCCGAACTCCTCGCCGCCCAGGCGGGTGGCCAGTTGTCCCTTCTGGCGAAAACAGTCCTTGAGCGCCCGCGCCACTTTTTGCAGCGCTTCGTCGCCGGCGTAATGGCCGTAGTGGTCGTTGTATTTCTTGAAGTGGTCGATATCTAGAATGAGCAGCGCCAGCGGTTTGCGTTTTTGCCGGCTTTGCTCGACGGCATGGCCGAACACTTCATCGAAGTGGCGGCGGTTGTAGAGCCGGGTCAGGCCATCGGTGAAGGCCAGCGAGAACAGTTGGGCCTGGCCGCTGACGTAGCGCAGCGTGCCGCTGAGCAGCAGCAGGATGGCCACCACGCTGCCGCCGGCCCAAATCGAGGCGAAGTAAAGCAGCGCGGCCGACGACAGCAGCACGGCGCCGGAGGCCAGCGCGTAGCCGGCCAGCAGGCTGCGCGCGCGCACCCGGCGCGACAGCAGCCAGTCGCCCAGTCCCAGCAGCAGCGCGCCCAGCAGGCATTCCCATGGCAGCGGCATTGGCCGTATCTGTTGGTGGGTGAGCAGGCCGTGCACCATGTAGGCGTCTATTCCCACGCCTGACATGCCGGTATTGTTCGCCGAAACCGGCGTCGGCTGTTGGTTGCCCAGGCCGTTGGCGGTCACGCCGATCAGCACGATGCTGTCTTCGAAGAACGAGGCCGGCAGCCGGCTCAGCGCGTCGCTGTACGATACGGTGTGGAAGGGCTTGGGACCGCTGCTGAACGGCACCATCACCAGATCGCGCCGTTGCCAGGCCTGGCCGGGGCGGGGCGGCTGGGCTGGCGGGATGGCCTCTTTCTGGCCGTTGGCTACGGCGCAGACGGCGGCGGCGAAGCTGGGGTAGCGCGGCGCGCCCAGGCCGGCTCGCAGGTAGACGCGGCGTATGGTGCCGTCCTCGTCGCGCTCGTAATCGGTGTGGCCGAGCGCGGCCATCGCCGATGCGATAGGCGGCAGCGGGCGGGTTTCCAGCAGCTGGCCGGCCTGTAATTCCGGAAACACCGGGCCGACCACCTTGCCGTTGCGGCGGATGGCTTCGGCAAGGTGCTTGTCGGCTTCGGGGTGGTCGCGAGAGGGTTCGGCGATGGCGATGTCGAAGCCGACCGCGCTCGCGCCGCCCAGCTTGTCCAGCAGCTGGGCGTGGTAGGCGCGCGGCCAGGGCCATCTGCCCAGCTCGGACAGGCTCTTTTCATCGATGGCGATGACGATGAGGTTCTGGTCCGGCGGGTGCAGCGGGTTGGCCCGGGTCAGGCTGTCGTACAGCCAGAAATCCAGCCGGCCCAGCAGCTGGCTGGCGATCAGCAGCAAGCCTAGCAGGGCGAGCAGCAGGGGAATGCCCCTGCTGTAGCGGGAGATCTGGGTGGAGCGCATCGCGTGATTTTACGGCAAAAGCAGCGCGGGATACCGTTCTTCGGCATGGTATCCGCCGTCGCCGTCCACCAGAATGGTGACGACGAAACGCCCGCTGGGCATGCGCAGCAGCGACCAGGCGGGCTCGTCGGCGCTTTGCTGCCAGATGATGCGGCCGGGTTCGTCCGGCCGGGCCAGTTGCAGCGTGTAGCGCGCCTTGGCCACCGGGTAGCGGCGGGATTGCAGCTTGCGGTCGCCGGGCAGGCCCATTTCATACCAGGCCTTGATTCTCAGCTCCTGAGTGTTGCCGTAGGGGCCGGCTTGGCCCTTGTCATCCAGCGAGGCCAGCCGCCAATACCATTTTCCCTTGTCGGGCAGATTGAGCGCGAAGGCGTCCTGTTCCAGCCTGCCCTGGTACCAGATATCGGCGAAGGCGGGGTCGCGAGCCACTTGCAGCCAGGCGGGGTGCTCCGGGCTGGCGCTGCTTCCGACCCATAGCGTCTGCGCGCGCTGGCTGGTCCGCTTGGCGTCGCTGAAAATCAGCGGCGGCAACGGGCTGGCGGCCAGGGTGAAGCCGCGGCTGGCGTCGTAGCCCTCGATGCCTTGGGTGTTGCGGGCGCGAACGGTCAGCAGGTAGCGGCCATTTTGTGGGAGTTCGGGGTAGAAGCGTGCCGTTTCCGTGCCGCGGTTGTACAGCTGCTGCTGGGTCTGGGTGTCGGACAGCGCGAGCTGATAACCGGCTTCGCCGTTCTGTTTGTGCCACTCCAGCAGCGGAGGATTGAAGGGGCTGACGGTGATCATGCCGTCTAGGGTCGGGGCCTTGGGCAGGGCCACCGATTGCTTGCCGCCGCTGCGGCCGCCGAATCCCGCGGGAATGTCCAGCTCGTCGCCATCGGAGGCCAGGTTGACCTTTCCATGCAGCACTTCGGCCGCGGTGTCCTGGTCGTCCAGGCTGCGCACGCGGAACTCGGTGCCGCGCACCGTGGTCACCGCCGATGGGGTGTAGATCTGGTAACGGTTGGGCATCAGCTGTCTGGGCACCACGGCGTTGCTCGCCGAGCCGTGATCCAGCCGGTTTTGCGACTGGATGGCGCCGGTGGTGGGGTAGTACACCTGTTTGCCCAGCGTCAGCTTGCTGTTGGACCACAGCTGCAGCATGGAGCCGTCGGCCATGCGCAATTTCAGCATGGCGTCCTTGCCGGTGGAAATCCGGCTGCCGGCCTGAAGGTGGAGGCCAGGGGCCGCTTTCAGCGGCTGTCCATCCGCATCCTGGACGTTGACGGCGCCGGACAGCGCTTCGATGGTGACCGACGATTCGTTTTGCCGAGTCCAGCTATAGGGAACGGCCAGCTGGCTGCCGGGCGTCAGCCGATAGGGGTTGGCGATGCCGTTTTGCTGTTGCAGTTTCGGCACATAAGCGGGCGAAGTCAGGTGCTTGGCCGCGAAGGACCACAGCGTATCGCCCGCTTGAACCGTGTATTGCCATGTGGCCTCTTCGCCGCCGCTGCCGGCCCAGGAGGCGTGGCTGCTCAAGCACAGCGCCAGCAGGGCAGTCTTGTTCATGTGAAATCTCTTGATATGAATTTTTAAAAGTCTGACAGTATTGCCAGCAATCCGGCATTTTGCAACCGCAACATGCGAATGGGGTGGGGCGGCTGTGACGAGCGGCGCACGTGCGATGGGAGAATGCAAAAAAGCAGCCTGAGGCTGCTTTTTTGCAAGATTGGCGGAGTGGACGGGACTCGAACCCGCGACCCCCGGCGTGACAGGCCGGTATTCTAACCAACTGAACTACCACTCCGTTTTCTGGTGGGCGGTACTGGACTCGAACCAGCGACCCCTGCCGTGTGAAGGCAGTGCTCTACCAACTGAGACTAACCGCCCGAAAACTGTATGCTGCGACTGCTTGAAACTGTTGGCGGAGTGGACGGGACTCGAACCCGCGACCCCCGGCGTGACAGGCCGGTATTCTAACCAACTGAACTACCACTCCGTTTTCTGGTGGGCGGTACTGGACTCGAACCAGCGACCCCTGCCGTGTGAAGGCAGTGCTCTACCAACTGAGACTAACCGCCCGAAAACTGTGTGTTACGACTGCCTGAAACTGTTGGCGGAGTGGACGGGACTCGAACCCGCGACCCCCGGCGTGACAGGCCGGTATTCTAACCAACTGAACTACCACTCCAACCGAAACTTTGGTGGGCGTTGACGGAGTCGAACCGCCGACATTCTGCTTGTAAGGCAGACGCTCTACCAACTGAGCTAAACGCCCGATATCCGGGTACTGCTTTGTAACTGTTGGCGGAGTGGACGGGACTCGAACCCGCGACCCCCGGCGTGACAGGCCGGTATTCTAACC
>NZ_JBUPWA010000001.1:1440408-1447445 GCF_055181315.1 Chromobacterium sp. Ag138 | reverse complement strand
CTCTACCAACTGAGCTAAACGCCCGATATCCGGGTACTGCTTTGTAACTGTTGGCGGAGTGGACGGGACTCGAACCCGCGACCCCCGGCGTGACAGGCCGGTATTCTAACCAACTGAACTACCACTCCAACCGAAACTTTGGTGGGCGTTGACGGAGTCGAACCGCCGACATTCTGCTTGTAAGGCAGACGCTCTACCAACTGAGCTAAACGCCCTGAATTCGTTTCGCTGCTTGCGTTTCAGCGAGGAGGCGAATTAAAGCACAGGGTTTAAGCTCGCGCAAGTGCCCGGGGTAAGTTTTTTTGCGGAAAGCGCCGGTTTTGAATATTTGCTCCAATTTTTCTGCTTTTTGCCGGGTCTGCGGGTGACGGCTGCTTCGCGCCTCATGTATCATGCCGCGATTAGGTTTGACGGATGATTGTAAGAATGAAGCCGACCTTTCTCGATTTTGAGCAACCGATTGCCGAGCTCGAGAACAAAATTGAAGAGCTGCGTTTCGTGCAGGACGACTCCGTGCTGGATATCTCCGAAGAGATCGCCCGCCTGCAGAAGAAGAGTCTGGAACTGACCAAGACTCTATACGCCAAACTGACGCCTTCGCAGATCGCGATGGTGGCTCGCCATCCGCAGCGTCCTTATACGCTGGATTACATCCAGGCCATCTTCACCGATTTCGAAGAGCTGCACGGCGACCGCGCGTTTGCCGACGACGCCGCCATCGTGGGCGGCCTGGCCCGTTTCAACGGCCAGTCGGTGATGGTGATCGGCCAGCAAAAGGGCCGCGACACCAAGGAAAAGATCCGCCGCAACTTCGGCATGCCGCACCCGGAAGGCTATCGCAAGGCGCTGCGCCTGATGAAGCTGGCCGAGAAGTTCGGCATTCCGGTGTTCACCTTCGTCGATACCACCGGCGCCTGGCCGGGCATCGGCGCCGAGGAGCGCGGCCAGTCCGAGGCGATCGGCCGCAATCTGTATGAGATGACCCGCCTGCGCGTGCCCATCGTCGTCACCGTGATCGGCGAGGGCGGTTCCGGCGGCGCGCTGGCCATCGCCGTCGGCGATAGCGTCAATATGCTGCAATACGCCACCTATTCGGTGATTTCGCCGGAAGGCTGCGCCTCCATCCTGTGGAAGACCGCCGAGCGCGCGTCCGACGCCGCGGAGGCGCTGGGCATCACCGCGCCGCGTCTGAAGACGCTGGGGCTGATCGACCGCGTGGTCACCGAGCCGGTGGGCGGCGCTCATCGCGACCATGCGCAGATGATGGCCACCTTGAAGCGCGTGTTGCAGGACGAGATGAAGGATGTGCAGTCCAAACCTATGGACGCGCTGCTGAAAGAGCGCTTCGACCGCCTGATGAGCTATGGCCGCTTCAAGGAAGACGCAGCCTGAGCTGGCGGACAGCCTGATCAAGCACTGGCCGGACGAATTGTCCGGCCTTTTCGCTTTTGAGGTCGGGCTTTCCGGCGGATTGGACTCGGTGGCGCTGTTGTCGCTGTTGTGCGAGGCGCGCGAGCGGCGGCCGGCGCTCGCGCTGTCCGCCGCGCATGTCCACCATGGCTTGAGCCCCAACGCCGACGCGTGGGCCGAGCATTGCCAGGCCTTGTGCGACGCTCTGGGCGTGCCTTTGCGCATCGAGCGGGTGCAGGTGCGCGCCGGCGGCGGCGAAAGCGTCGAAGCCGCGGCGCGCGAGGCGCGTTACGCGGTCTACCGGCGTTCCGCCGCCAGCGTGATCGCGCTGGCCCATCATCAGGATGACCAGGCCGAAACCGTGTTGCTGCAGCTGCTGCGCGGCGGCGGCGTTCGGGCGCTGGCGGCGATGCCGGCGCTGCGCGAGCTGGCCCCGGGCAAGCTGTTGTGGCGGCCGCTGCTGGAGATTCCCCGCGCGCGGCTGGAGGCTTATGTCCGGGAGCGGGGGCTGTCCTGGGTCGACGACGAAAGCAATCTGGACACCCGTTATCGCCGCAACCTGCTGCGGCAGGACATCCTGCCGCGCCTGGAGAGGGCGCTGCCCCATTACCGCAGCCATCTGGCGCGCGCGGCGATGCTGCAGGCCGATGCCGCGGCCATCCTGGACGAGGTGGCGCGCCAGGATCTGGGCGCCTGCCGAACCGAAAACGGGCTGGATTGCGCGCGGCTGCTGGCGCTGTCGGCGCCGCGCCGGCGCCAGGTTTTGCTGGCCTGGCTGGAGGCGCTGGGCTGGCCGGCGCCGGAGCCGGGCGCTTTGCTGGAATTCTTGCGGCAGGCCGAGCATGCGGGGCAGGGCGCCAGCCCGGTTCTGACGTTGCCGCAGGGCTGTTTGTTGCGTTTTGCCGATACTGTGCAGGCCTGGCCTAAAGCACTGGCGGAGCCGCCGGCTTTAACCGCGTTGTTGTGGCGCGGCGGCGACGCTCTGCCGCTGCCGGAGTGGGGCGGCGAGCTGGCCTGGGAGTGGCGCGAGCGCGGCTTGCCGGAGGCGTTGCTGGCGAGCGGCGCCAGTCTGGCGCCGCGGCGCGGCGGCGAGAAACTGCCCGCCAGGGTGGGGCGCCGCGAGGTGAAGGATCTGCTCCGCGAGGCTGGCGTGCCGCCGTTGCTGCGCCGCCGCTGGCCGTTATTGTACGGCGCGGATGGCGAACTGCTGGCGGTGCCGGGCATCGCCGTATCCCACTGCGCGGCGGCGGAGGCCGGCTGGTGGCCGCTGTGGCGTCCCGTCAGCCTCTGATCCTGTTGCCCGCGCGGCCAGAGAGAGGCGGTTGTCCCATTCTTCCTTTTCTTCCTCATTTTCATGATTTTCATGCCTTGATTGCCGCTGGATAGCGTTCTGGTCGCGCGGGCGCTTGAAGCGCAGGCGGCAATGGCGTTGCGGGCGCGGAATAAATGAAAACAGGCCGGAATGTCCGGCCTGTTCCTATCCAGCGGGGCTGATGATTACAGATCGACCTGCATCGTCACCGCCGCGCTGCGCGGCGCGCCCAGGTTGTAGCGCACGGTGTCGGCCGCGTTGACCTTGGATGAGGTCGGGATGCGGTAGCTGGTGTTGAACATATTGCTGAGGTTCAGCTTCAGCGTCGGATTCTTCAGCATGCCGATATTGCCGAAGCGGTAGCCGGCGTCCAGGTCCACCGTGGTGTATTCCGGCACCGCCTCGTCGTTGACCAGGGTGGCGAACTGCTTGCCGGTGTGCTTGACGTCGGTGCGGACATACCAGGCGCCCGGCGAATACTGCAGCGACAGCGCGGCCATCCAGCGCGGCGTCATCGGGAAGTCGTTGCCCTGGGTTTGCAGCAAGGTGTTGTTGCCGGACGCGTCCTTCCAGTTCAGGTTGTTCTGGATCTGGCTGTGGTTGCTGGTGAACGAGGCATAGGCGCTCCAGCCCTTGACCGGCACGGTGCCCAGCTCGATCTCGCCGCCCCAGGTGTGCACGCCGCCGGCGTTGATGTTCACCGATTTCAGCGTCACCGGGTCATAGGAGTTGGCCTGGCGGTTGCTGAAATCCACGTTGAACAGCGAACCGCTGAGCGTCAGGATCTCGCCCTGCCAGCGGTAGCCCAGGTCGGTATTGACCGAGGTTTCCGGCACCACGTCGTTGGCCATCACCACCTGGCCGTTGACCACCTGCACATTGCCGTTGCTGCTGCTGTAGGCGTAGTTGGGCACCGCGCGGTAGTTCTTGGTGATGTTGAAGAATACCTGCTGCTTGGGCGTCAGGAAGTAGCGCATGCCGAAGCTGGGCAGGGTTTCGCGGTAGGTCTTGTTGATGGTGTAGTCGTAGGCCGCCGCGCAGGTCTTGCTGGAGGCGCCGCAGCCGTCGTTGGCGTGGTTGGTGAACTCGCGCTTGATCTGCGGCGTGCGCAGGCCGGCATTGATGCCCAGGCGGTCGTCCAGGAAGTTGAAGGTGCCGATGGCGAACAGCTGGGTGGCGGTGCTGACGGTTTCCCAATCGCGGTACTGGTACAGGCTGCCGTCCGGCCGGGTGAGCAGATTCGACCGCATCCACGGGTCTTGCGGGCTGCCGTCGGCGTTGGTCAGGCTGGCCGGACCGGTCTGGTCGTGCTGGGCGCGCTCGTACCATACGCCGGCCTGCAGCAGGTGGTTGCCCAGGCTTTGCTCCATGGTGACGGTGATGCCGGGGCGGCGGGTGCGGGTGATGCTGCTGCCGTTGACCACGATGGTGTCCAGCGTGTCGCCGTCGCCGTTCAGGTCCTTGGCCGCGGTGTCGGTATGGGTGGCCTTGTTCAGGAAAGCGCTCTCGGACTGGGTCTGCTGGCTGGTGGCGCCGCCGTAGCCGTACCAGAAGTAGGGCTGGATCTTGACGCGGGTGTCCGGCCCCAGCTTCAGCACCGCGTCCACCTTGGCGATCACGTTTTCAAACGGGTTTTGCTGCAGTTGGTAGTAGGCGGGAGTCGGGCCGGTTTCCTTCTGCGCGGTGCCGTTCTTCGGCGTCAGATGCCCCGGGATGAAGCTGGTGGCGTAATCGTAGCCATAGCCGGTCTGTTGCAGCTGCTGCAGCGTCGGGGTGCCGAAAGCGTTGCCGATCTGACGGTTGTACAGCAGGGACGCGTTGATGTAGCCGCCGCTGAAGTCGTAGCGGATGCCGGTGTCCACGTGGTCGCGCTTCATGCCGCCGGCGCCTTTCCACTTGTCGGTTTCGCTGTGCGAATAGCTGGCGAAGGCGCGGGCCTTGCCGTCGGCGAACAAGCCGGTATCGCCGCGGATGTAGGTGCGCTGCAGGCTGTTGCTGCCCAGGCTCTGAGCGATGCGCACGCGGCGCTCCTTTTCCGGATCGCAGGTGACGAAGCTCATATTGCCGCCGCTGGCGCCCATGTGCGGGGCGTCGGTGTCGCTGGAGCCCTGGGTGACCGAACCCTGGCACAGGTTTTCCAGGTCGACGAATTCCTGCGGATAGACGTTGTAGCTGCCGGAGTCGTTGACCGGCACGCCGTTGATGGTGACGCCGATCTGGTCGGAGTTGAAGCCGCGTATGGTCAGCGCGCCGCCGAACATGCCGGTGTTGTCCTGGCTGGACGCGTTGACGCCGGGCAGCATGTTGATGCCCTGGTAGATGTTCGAGGTCGGGCTTTGCTTCTCCAGCGCGGCCTTGCTGACGTCGCTGCGCGCGCGCGCGCCTTCCTGCTGCTGCAGCAATCCCACGCCCAGCTTGTCGCCGGCGCCGGTGATGGTGACGGTTTGCAGCTGGGTTTCCTCCGCGAGCGCGGCCTGGCTGGCCAGGGCGGCGAGCACGGCCAGAGTCAAGGGGCGCAAGTATGCCTTCTTATCCATTTCATTTCCTGAGATGTAGAGAAACCAATTTTTAGTTCTGATGCATTTTTCAAGCGCAGCAGCGGGCCTGCCGTCAGGCATGGCTAATCGCATGGCTAATCGCATGGCAAACCAAGTGGATGACTTGGGTGAGTCGGAGGGCGGAGCCTTGTCCCGGCTGGAAAAAATTCGCGTCTATGAGTGCGGCTGCAAGCGCGTGGCGCCTGGGCGCTTTCATGCCAGGAAAAATCACCAGCCTGGATTAGTTCGGCTTGGAATTATTTTTAAGCGGCAAATTTAGTCTATTGTCATTTCGATTTCAATAAACAAATATTGCAAAAAGAATAAAGAAATATGTCTTTAAATGAAGTATTAAGCGAGAAAATCGCGCCGAATCAGGGTGGGGCAAGGCAGGAAGTAGGACAAGTATTAATGAGTTGCAAAGCCGGCGGGGAAACTGAGTGAAAATTGATATGGCATCATTTTTCACTGTGATCGTTCTGTCTTCGTATTTTTTCGGGGCGATGAGACGCGGCGCGCTGAGGAGAGAGGAGGGCTTGGCGCTGTTGCAAGCCCCCGCAGAGACGCTAAGCCACGACGCCCCGACGCGGGGGCGCGCGTGAGGCAGGGCGCGCTGGCAGGATCAGGGTTGTGTCGACGGCTTTCAAGCGAGCGGCAGCTGAACGATGCCCTGCTCATCCAGGCGCAGATAGCCGCCGCGGTCGCCGTGCCAGTCCTGAATCACCCAGCGGCTGGACGCGTCGTGCCGGTGATGGGCGGGCCGATGGGTGTGGCCATGGACCAGCGTGGGCCAGTCATGGGCGGCCAGCAGCGCGCGCACCGCGGCCTCGGTGACGTCGGAGATGGCGGTGAGGCCGGTTTGCTGCTTGTTCATCTCGCTCTGCGCGCGGGCGTGGCGGGCGATGGCGTGGCGCTCGGCCAGCGGCTTGGCCAGCATCGCCTGTTGCCATTGCGGGCTGCGGCTCATGGCGCGGAATTGCTGGTAGGCGGCGTCGTCGGTGCACAGCGCGTCGCCGTGGCTGAGCAGGATGCGCCGGCCATGGGCCTCGATCAGCGTCGGGTCGTCCAGCAGCCTGGCGCCGCTGCGGGCCTCGAAGCCCGCGCCCAGCAGGAAGTCGCGGTTGCCTCGCATCACGTACAGCGGCGTGTCGGCGGCGAAGGCGCGCATCGCGGCAAGCGGCGCTTCCAGGTAGGGGGAGTCGTCGTCGTCTCCCACCCAGTATTCGAACAGGTCTCCCAGGATGTACAGCGCCGCAATCCGGCCGCGCCAGGCGGCGAGCGTGTCCAGGAACAGCTGGTTGAGCGCCGGGGTGTCGTCGGCGAGGTGCAGGTCGGAAATGAAATGAATGGCCATGGCAGCTGGTTTATCCGGGGAAAGACAAAGCCGGGGCAGGGCCCCGGCTGGATGTTGAAAGCGGACGCTTAGATGACTTCCGCCTTTTGGAGCACGACGGGCTCAACCGGCACATCCTGGTGCATGCCGCTGCGGCCGGTGCGGACGGTCTTGATGCGGTCCACCACGTCCTGGCCGGCCACGACCTGGCCGAATACCGCGTAGCCCCAGCCTTGGGAGCTTTCGGACTTGAAATCCAGGAAGTCGTTGTCGGAGACGTTGATGAAGAACTGCGCCGACGCCGAGTGCGGGTCCATGGTGCGGGCCATGGCGACGGTGTAGGTCTTGTTGGACAGGCCGTTGTTGGCCTCGTTCTGGATCGGGTCCCGGGTGGGCTTCTGGTTCATGTCGGCGTCGAAACCGCCGCCCTGGATCATGAAGCCGT
>NZ_JBUPWA010000001.1:1396485-1440308 GCF_055181315.1 Chromobacterium sp. Ag138 | reverse complement strand
CCGCCGCCCTGGATCATGAAGCCGTCAATCACGCGGTGGAACACGGTGCCGTTGTAGTGGCCGGCCTTGGCGTAGGCGACGAAATTGGCGACGGACTTGGGGGCCTTGGCCGAATCCAGCGCGATTTCGATATTGCCCTTGTTGGTGACCATCTCCGCCACCGGGGCGGCGAAGGCGAGTGCGGGCAGGGCGGCGAGGGCCAGGCTGCTGATCAGTTTCTTCATCGTTGAATGGCTTTGCGGGCTTGTGGAACAGGGCGCTGATTCTAGCATAGCCGCCCGCGGCGGAGGCAGGCGCCGTTGCGGGGCGGCGGGTTCGCAATGCTTAACAAAGATATGTTTTTCTCTTGCGGCGGGTGGATTTCGAGCTTAGACTCCACCCCCTAAAAGATGCAAGCACTATCTTTTTATTCTGTCTGCATGATGCGCCGGCGCCGTCCGGCGCGTTTCATTTCAGGAATTCAAAATACAATGCAAGCCGCACCCCGCTCCCTGAGTTTATTGTCCGTTTCCATCGCCGCCCTGTTCGCCGCCGCGCCCGCCGCGCAGGCAGCCGGTTTCCAGTTGACCGAGCAAAGCGCGCTCGGCATGGGCCGCGCCTACGCCGGCGCCGGTCTGGCCGGCGACGACTTGTCCGCCGTGTTCTACAACCCGGCCGGCATGACCCTGCTGTCCGGCACCCGCGTGCAGGGCGGTTTCACCTACGCGGAGATCGACGCGCCGTTCAATGGCAGCAATACGGTCACCGGTTCGCCGGATCCGCGTTTGAACGGCTCTCGCTCTGCCAACGACAACGGCCGCGCGCCGGGCGAGCTGATCCCCAACGCCTACCTGACCCATCAGATCAGCGACCAGCTGTACGCCGGCATCGGCATCACCACGCCGTTCGGCCTGGGGGCGCGCTACAGCGACAACTGGGGCGGCCGCGACAACGGCATCTCCAGCTCCATCAAGACCGTGGACATCAACCCGTCGCTGGCCTACAAGCTGGACGATCGCTGGAGCTTCGGCGCCGGCGTGTCGGCGCAGTACGCGCAAGCCGATCTGAAGAAGGGCGCCTACCTGCCCGGCGCCACCGGCGAATTGAAGGCCGACAGCTGGGGCTTCGGCTACAACCTGGGCGTGATGTACTCGTTCAACCAGGATAGCCGCGTCGGCCTGTCCTACCGCTCCAAGGTCCATCACAAGGCGGAAGGCGATTACACCAACTCCGGTTTCGTGGATCTGGCGCCTAGCATGCCCTTGTCGCGCTTAAACGGCACGTATGCCGGCTCCGCCGAGGTTACCGCTCCCGAATCGCTGCTGCTGAGCGGCTACAGCAAGCTGAACGACAAGTTCGCCATCGGCGCCACCGCGCGCTGGACCCGCTGGAGCCGATTCGACCAGTTGGTGGTCAAGGGCAGCCCGCAATTCGGCCCGATCGACACCACCACCCGCATTCCTAACAACTGGAAGAACAGCTGGATGTTCTCGATCGGCGGCGATTACTTCTACAGCGACGCGCTGACATTGCGCAGCGGCCTGGGCTATGAAACCACCCCGGTGCCGAGCGCGCAGGACCGCAACGCGCTGATTCCGGACGCCAACCGCCTGTGGCTGAGCCTGGGCGCCAGCTACAAGATCAGCAAGCAGGCCAGCGTCGACGTCGGTTACGCCTATCTGCGCGCGCTGGGCGACAAGAAGATCGATAACAAGGTGGATAGCCCCTTCAAGACCCAGAGCCATCTGCAGGGCGAGTACTCGTCCATCACCGGCCATCTGTTGGGCGTGCAGATGCAGTACCGCTTCTGATATCCGTCTGATTATGAAAAAGGCGCGGCTTAGGCCGCGCCTTTTTGTTTGGCCGGATCAGATCTGATATTCCAGACAGTCGTCCAGCAGCTGCACCCGCCGCTGTTGCGGCTCCATGCCGAACAGCTCCATTCCGGACAGCGGCGGCGAATATAGATGCAAGGTGACCAGATCCCCGCCGTCGGCTTGCAGATTGGCCACCTGATGGATGTCCAGATGGCCGTTGATCACCAGGCTGCCGGCGGCCAGCTCCCGGGTTTCGCGCGCGGCCAGCTGGCCGGAGAGCGTGGTTTCGAACACGGTTTCGGTGGCGACGCCTTCTATCACCCGCACCCCGCACAGGCTGCCCTTGTGGTTGTGGATCTGGCTGCGTTGGCCGTGGCGCCAGCACAGCAGCAGCAGCTCGCAATATTCGTCTCGATAGATGCGGTTGCGACAATAGCGCGCCTCATCAAAGCGGCGGAAGGGTTCGAGATCTTGGGCGGACGGGCGCAGCGCGCGGTGGAATTGGCGAATCTGTTCCAGATTCAGGCAGCCCGCATGAAATGAGAGGCGTTGCAGAAGCGTTTCGAATGTCGAGCAGGGGAGGGTGGAAGGGGCTTCCATCGGCTTCTCCTTGGTGTCTGAGCGCGGCGAGGTCGCTGCCATGCCTTGTTATCGACCATTGTCGGTAATAATGAATGCATCCTTTATATTGGTTTTGGTATAAGTCATGCCGGAAATCGAATTGCCGCCATGAACCGGTATAGCCGCGATGGCATGGGGAGGAGACGGGCAAAAGTGTCAGAGCGTTTCGCGAGATTCAGGGAAGCGAGGACAGCGGCAGCTTCATGGTTTGCTTGATCGCGTTGAGCACGATGGTGGATTTCACGCTGCGGACCAGCGACAGCTGCATCAGCTTGTTCATCACGAAGGACGACAGCGACGGCAGGTCCGGCACCACGATGCGCAGCAGGTAGTCGGCCTCGCCGGCCGCCGCGTAGCATTCCAGCACTTCGGGCAGATTGTCGATGGACTGGGCGAAGTCCTGCAGCGCGGCCTCGTTGTGCCGCTCCAGGCTGACGTTGGCGAAGGCCATCACCGACAGGCCGACATGCTCGGGGTTGAGCGCCACCTGATAACCCTGGATGACCCCGTTCTGTTCCATGCGCTGGATGCGGCGGCCGATCTGGGAGGCGGACAGCGGAATGTCCTGTGCCAGCTTCTGATGGGTGGCGCGGGCGTCCTGCTGCAACAGGTGCAGGATCTGCAGGTCGAAGCGGTCTAATTCAATTTTGCGCATATCAAGCAATTTATGACGTTTAATGCGGTAAGTATGCAAAATTTACGGCGAAACGGCAAATGATGCGGTCTTTCCGCATGGCTGTCGGGCTAAACTAGAGTAAATCGCCAAATTCTACGGAGCCCAGCAATGAACGACCGCGCCGACTTTGTGGTGCCCGACATCACCACCCGCAAAAATGTCGGATTGAGCCACGACGCCAACGACTTCACCCTGCCGCAGCCGCTGGATCGCTATGGCGCGGAAGATCACGCCACCTGGGCCACGCTGTACCAACGCCAATGCAAGCTGCTGCCCGGCCGCGCTTGCGACGAGTTCCTGGAAGGCCTGGAGCGCCTGGAAGTGGACGCCGATCGGGTGCCTGACTTCAATAAGCTCAACGAGAAGCTGATGGCCGCCACCGGCTGGAGGATCGTCGCGGTGCCGGGCCTGATCCCGGACGACGTGTTCTTCGAGCATCTGGCCAACCGCCGCTTCCCGGTCACCTGGTGGCTGCGCGAGCCGCACCAGCTCGACTACCTGCAGGAGCCGGACGTGTTCCACGATCTGTTCGGCCACGTGCCCTTGCTGATCAACCCGGTGTTCGCCGACTACCTGGAGGCTTACGGCAAGGGCGGGGTCAAGGCCAAGGCGCTGGGCGCGCTGCCGATGCTGGCGCGGCTGTACTGGTACACGGTGGAGTTCGGCCTGATCCAGACCCCGGCCGGCATGCGCATCTACGGCGCGGGCATCCTGTCCAGCAAGTCGGAATCGATCTACTGCCTGGAGAGCGCCAGCCCCAACCGCGTCGGCTTCGACCTGATGCGCATCATGAACACGCGCTACCGGATCGACACCTTCCAGAAAACCTACTTCGTCATCGACAGCTTCAAGCAGCTGTTCGACGCCACCGCGCCGGATTTCACCCCGCTGTACCGGCAGCTGGCCGACGCGCAGCCATGGGGCGCCGGCGACATCGCGCCGGATGACGCGGTGATCACCCGCGGCGACCGCCAGGGCTGGGCGGAGACCGACGACGTCTGAAGTATGGGCAGGCGAATACTGGTAGACCCGGCGATGCCGGGTCTTTTCACATCTAGTGGAGGCTGCCGCCACTGAGCGCGAGGTCTTGCTCGCGCGTCACGGACAGCTCCACCGCCAGCCGCAACGCCGCCACGCAGTCGTCCAGCGTGAGACTGAACGCGCCGGGATGCCGGGCAGCCTGTTCCGGCAGGAAGGGCAGATGGATGAAGCCGCCGCGCGGGCCGCCGCGGTGCAGCAGGCCGTACATCACGTGGTTGCAGACGAAGGTGCCCGCGCTTTGCGACACGGTGGCGGGCAGGCCGCGCTTCCGCAGGCCGGCGACGATGGCCTTGATCGGCAGTGTGGAAAAGTAGGCGGCGGGCCCGTCCGCGACCACCGGCTGGTCTATCGGCTGCCGGCCGGCGTTGTCGGGAAAACGGGCGTCGTCGATATTGATCGCCACGCGCTCCACCGCGATGTCGGGCCGCCCGCCGGCCTGGCCCACGGCGATGGCGATGTCGGGCCGCAGCGCGTCCAGCTCGCGGTAGAGCGTGTCCAGCGCCGAACCGAAGGCGCAGGGCAGCAGCCGCGCGTGCACGCGCGCGCCGGCGATGGTTTCGCCATCCAGGCGGCGCGCCGCCTCCCAGGACGGATTGATGGTTTCGCCGCCGAAAGGCTCGAAGCCGGTCAGCAAGACGGTTTTCATGCGGTCATTTCCTCAGCGGAACATCAGCCAGTCCAACAATACGGCATTCACCGCCAGCAAGGCCAGCGCGGTGGGAAATTGGGCCTTGATCACCGCGTTGCGGTCGGGCAACTCCAGCAATGCCGCCGGCACGATGTTGAAATTGGCCGCCATCGGCGTCATCAGCGTGCCGCAATAGCCGGAGAACATGCCGATGGCCGCCATCACCGCCGGATCGCCGTGATGGGCGCCCACCAGGAAGGGCAGGCCGATGCCGGCGGTCATCACCGGGAAGGCGGCGAAGGCGTTGCCCATGATCACCGTGAACAAGGCCATTCCCAATACATAGGTCAGCACCGCCAGCCCGCGGATGTCCAGCGGCAGGTAATGCGCCGAGAGATGGGCGATGGCCTTGCCGACGCCGGCGTCGGCGAACAGCAGGCCCAGCAAGGCCAGCACCTGGGGCAGCAGGAAGGCCCAGCCCACGTTGTCCAGCAGGCGGCGGGTTTCCCGCACCGCCTGCAGCGGCGTTTCCCGGGTGAGCCGGCAGGCCAGGGCGGTGGAAGCCAGGCAGGCGATGCCCAGCGCCATGACGGTGACGTTCTTGGGGTCCAGCAGCGGGGCGCCGGTGGAGGGAAGGCAGCGGGCGAGCAGGCTCAACGCGATGGTCAGCAGCGGCAGCAACAGCGACGGCAGGAAGATGCGGTTGCCCAGCCGCCGCAAGCTGTCTTGCAGGCGCTCGGGCGGCAACGCGGCATGCCGGCCCGGCGCCAGCCGTCCCAGCCCGGCCAGCAGCACCATGGCCAGCACCATGGCGCCGGCCAGCTCCGCGGGCAGCCAGTCGCCGGCGATGAACAGCAGGCCGAACAAACCCCAGAAGGCCGCGCTGCCCAGCCGGCGCGGGTGATGCTGGTCCCGCAGCGTCATGCCGGCGGCCAGCAGCAGGATGCCGCCCACCAGCCAGTACAGGTATTGCGCCTGAAGCATTATTCCTTCTCCTCGGTTTTGAGGGCGCGGCTGAGCCTGTATTCATGCCAGGCGAGCCGGCCGGCGTGGATCAGAAAGGCGAACATGGCGGTGGGAATGCCCCACAGGGCCAGGTAGAGCGGGTCCAGCGCGTGGCCGTTCTCCCGCATGAAGGCGTGCATCAGGATCACGGCGCTGAAGGCGACGAACAGATTCTCGCCGAAAAACAGGCCGATGTTGTCGGTGGCCGCGCACATCGCGCGCAGGCGGGCGCGCTGCGCGGCGCTCAGCTTGCCGTGCAGTTTTTCCCAGGCGCCTTCCGCCATCGGCACCAGGATGGGCCGCACCACCTGGGGATGCCCGCCCTGGGCGGACAGGCCCAGCGCGGCCGACAGCTGGCGCGCCAGCAGGTAGACGATCAGCAGGCCGCCGGCGGTGGCGTCGCCGATGCCCTGTATCCAGCGGTAGGCGCGTTCGCGCAAGCCGTGGCGCTCCGCCAGGCCGACCGCCAGCAGGGCCAGCAGCAGGGCGGCCGACAGGCTGCGGGTCTTCATGAAGCCGTCGCCCACCTTGGCCAGGATGGCCAGGGGTGCCAGGCCGGCGGCCGCGCCGGTGACGATGCCGGCGCAACAGACCACCAGCAACGGATTGCCGCGCAGCAGGAAACCCAGAATGACGGCGGCGATGCCGAGCAGCGGCCAAAGATTGACGGTCTGGTCCATGTTTTGTCCTTATCGCCTGGATAATGCCGGCTCAGCCGGCCCGCACGTCCACGCCCAGCGCCTCCAGCCGCCGGCGCAGCAGGCGGGCGAAGCGCAGCGCGTGGGCGCCGTCGCCGTGCAGGCACAGGGTGTCGGCGCGAACGGAAACGCGCTGCCCACCCGCCGCGGCGACGGTTTGCCGCAATACCATGTCTTCCGCCTGGGCCAGCATGGCGGCGTCGTCCGCCAGCAGATCGCCGGGCGAGCCGCGCGGCACCAGGCTGCCGTCGGCGCGGTAGCCGCGGTCGGCGAAGGCTTCCTGCCATACTTCCAGCCCTTCGGCGCGGCAGGCGTCGATGAAGCAGCCGCCGGCCAGGCCGACGGCCCGCAGCGCAGGGTTGTAGTCGCGGATCGCGCGGGCCAGCGCCTCGGCCAGCTCGGGGTCGCGCGCGGCCTGGTTGTACAGCGCGCCGTGCGGCTTGACGTGCCGCAGCGCGCCGCCTTCGGCGCGGACGATGGCGTCCAGCGCGCCCAGTTGATACAGCAGGCCGGCCCGCGCCGTTTCCAGCGGCAGCCGCATTTCGCGGCGGCCGAAGTGCTCCCGGTCGGGAAAGCTGGGATGGGCGCCGATGGCTACCCCCTTTTCCAGGGCGAGCAGGACGGTCTTGCGCATGGTGTCGGCGTCGCCGGCGTGCCAGCCGCAGGCGATGTTGGCGGAGCTGACCAGCTCCAGCAGCTCGGCGTCGCCGCCGCAGCCTTCGCCGACATCGGCGTTGAGGTCAATGTTCATCGCACACCCTTTCGATTCTCCGCAGATAGCGCTGCAATTCCTGGTCGGCCTGTTCGGCGTCATCGCGTCCGGCTTCGATGAAGTGCAGCTGGCTGCCCAGCCGCGCCTGGCCGAGCTGCCACAGGTCGGCGGCCGCCACCATGCCCAGCCGGGGATAGCCGCCGGTGGCCTGGGCGTCGGCCATCAGCACGATGGGCTGGCCGTCCGGCGGCAACTGGATCAGGCCCGGCAGCGCGCCGTGGGACAACATCTCCACCGCCTCGCTCAAGCGCAGCGCCGGCCCGGCCAGCCGGTAGCCCATGCGGTTGCTGCGCGGCGTCAGCTGCCAGGGGTGGCTCCACAGCCGCTGGCGGGCGGATTTGGGCAACAAGGCGTATTCCGGCCCCGGACAGACGCGGATGCGGTTGCCCGGCCTCGGCAGCCAGACGCCAAGCTTGCCGCGCGGCGACAGCGGCCTGCCCAGCGGCAGCCGGTCGCCGTCGCGCAGCGCGCGGCCGTCGAGTCCGCCGAAGCCGGCCATCAGGTCGGTGCTGGCCGACTCCATCAGCAGGGGCGCATTCACGCCGCCGTCGATCGCCAAGTAGGCGCGCATGCCGCTGCTTGGCGCCTCCAGCCTCAGCGTCTGGCCGGCGCGGCAGGGGGTGCGCCAGCCCGGCCATACCGGCTCGCCGTCCAGCGTGGCCCGGCAGTCTGCGCCGGTCAGCGCCAGCATGCCGCCGCGCAGCAGCCGGAAGCTTGCCGGGGGCAGCGTGACTTCCAGCGCGGCCGCGCCGGCGGGGTTGCCCACCAGGCGATTGGCGACGGTCAGCGCCAGCGCGTCCATCGCGCCGGCGCGGCACACGCCCAGATGGCGCGCCCCGAAGCGGCCCAGATCCTGCACCGTGGTTTGCGGCCCGGCCTTGATCACTTCCAGCATCAGGCGTCCTCCTGCGGGATGAAACACACCGTATCGCCCGGCCGCAGCGGACAGGGCGGCTGGCGCGCGGGGTCGAACAGCACGGCGTCGCTGCGCCCTATGATTTGCCAGCCGCCGGGCGAGGCGGTGGGGTAGATGCCGGTCTGGCTGCCGCCTATGGCCACCGAACCGGCCGGCACGGTTTGCCTGGGCGTGGCGCGGCGCGGCGCGGCCAGCGCGGGGTCCAGGCCGCCCAGGTAGGCGAAGCCGGGCTGAAAGCCCAGGAAGAACACCGTATAGCGGGCGGCGGAGTGGCGGGCGACGACCTCGTCCGGCGCCAGGCCGCAGTGGCGCGCCACTCTTTCGAGATCCGGACCGTGGCGGCCGCCGTAGCGCACCGGAATTTCCACCACCCGGGCGGCGTGCTCCGCGCCGTCCGCGCGTTGCCACAGCCGTCGCAGCCGGGCCGGCAGCGCGGAGGCGTTCGCGCCGGGGCGCAGCTCCAGCGTCAGGTTGTTCATGCCGGGGATGACTTCGCGGAAGTCGGCGTCGGCTCGCAGCTGCTCGGCCAGCCGCCAGATTCGGCGCTGGCAGTCCAGCGTGGCCGGCGGCGGCAGTTCCAGCACCAGCGCCTGGGCGCCCAGCCAATGAATGGCCGGCGCGGAAGAGGAATCAGATTGCATCGCGTGCGGGATGGCGTGAATCGGGAATATGGATATGATAATGGCTTGACTGGGTGCGATGATGCTATGTCGAGAATTTCTCGTCAATTTATCGCTGCCTCGCGGCCTGCCACCTCCCGTGGCGCAATATGGAGAGAATGGGTGTCAACGACGCAAGATTTGCCTAAGATCGTGTCCTCGCAGCATCTGGTTTCCGAGCGCAGCCCGGAGCTGTCCGAGTTCGAGTTCAGCCTGACCGTGGTCAACAACGCCTTCCACCGCTGGATGGTGCGCTGCATGGCGGCGGCGGGCGAGAAGGACATGACGCCGACCGAGGTGCTGCTGGTCCATCACGTCAACCATCGCGGGCGGCAGAAAAAGCTGGCCGACATCTGTTTCGTGCTGAACATGGAGGATACCCACGTGGTGTCCTACGCGCTGAAGAAGCTGGTCAAAATGGGGTATGTGGAGAGCGAGAAAAGCGGCAAGGAAGTGCTGTTTTCCACGACGGACAGCGGCCGCGCGCTGTGCGAGCGCTATCGCCAGGTGCGCGAGCAGTGCCTGATGGCGACGCTGGGCGACGGCGGCATCGCCAATCCGCTGATCGGCGACATCGCCCAGTTGATGCGCACCCTGGCCGGCATTTACGACCAGGCGGCCAGGGCCGGCGCGTCGTTCTGACCGTTGCGCGTCGCTTGCGAGTCTAGATGACGGCCCAGATCGCGAAGATGGCGGCCAGTATCAGCACCCCGGTCAGGATCTGCGAGGTGCTTTTTTCCTTCTGCAGCGCGCGCTTCATGCTGTCGTTCGCGCTTTCCAGCTTCTCCAGCTGCTGCTGCAGCTCGGCGCGCGCCTCGTCCTGGCCGGCCAGCGTTTTCAGCATCTCCTCGCCGCCGAACTCCTTGACCGCTTCCTTGTTCCATACGCCCAAGAGCTTGCTCACCTTGTCCTTGAAGTACAGCGCGGTGCGCTGGGCCGGGTCCTGCCATTCGAACTGGAAGCCCTGGCCGGCGTAGAAGGCGTGGCAGTGCAGCCGCTCTTCCTCGGAATGGGTCTGGCCCATGGTGATCATGCCGGGACTGATGGCGAATTCGGGGCAGACGCCTTTGGCCCAGGCGATGACGCTGGCGAACAAATAGGTGTCCAGCCCGCTGCCGGCGAGGCCGGGGCTGGCCTGCACGCCGCTCTTGGGACCGAAGGTCACGCTCTTGCTGGGGCGGTCCACCCTGATCCAGGCCAGGTTGTAGACGGCGTGGAAGCGGCTGTCGTCGCCTTCCAGCGGCTGCCAGTGCGCGCCGTCGGAGCGGGCGTAGCCGCGGAACTGCAGGCGGAAGTAGTCGGACTGGGCCGTCATCGCCCGGCTGCGCTGCAGGATGCCGTAGATGGGACGGCCGTCGGCGCTGAGCGTCAGTATGGTCTCGCCCAGCGGGATGGCCAGGTTGGCCAGCGTGACTTCGCTTTCCGGCGGAGGCAGCGGAATCTCTTCCGTTGTCTGGTGAGGATCATTGTTCTGGGTGTTGTTCGAAGTCATGTGGCAGTGGTTCTGTCGCTGGGTGATGGTGGCTAGTGTCCGCCGGACGCCATCGGCATGGGGATTCTATCCTACATTGTAGGGGAGCGCGCTCGCGCTTGCCGAAGGCGGGAGGTGGCGGTGAGGTTCGTTGGGAATTTCGTTTTCCTGGCATGTTCGGCTTTGCCGGCGATGGCGGGCGGGATGTGCGGCAAGCCGATCCAGGTGGGGTGGGAGGAGAGGCCGCCGTATCATTACCAGGGGCGGGATGGGCGGCCCGCAGGCTATTCGGTGGAGCTGCTGAACCAGGCGGCTGCGCGCATAGGCTGCCGCCTGGCGTATCGCCAGATTCCCTGGTCGCGCACCTTGCAGGAGCTGCGGCTGGGCACGGTGGATGTCGCGATGCAGGCGCTGAAAACGCCGGAGCGGGAGGCGTACGCCTGTTTTGTGCCGGGCTACAGCTCCTCGCTGGTGCGGTTGTGGGCGCGTAGCGATCGCGCCGCGAATTGGCCGGTCTCGCAGCCGCAGGACCTGGGCAAGCTGGGCATGGTCAGGCTGGGCGTGACGCATGGCGACAGTTACGGCGAAGTTTGGGACCGTTGGCTGAAAGCGCCTCCCGGCATGGTGAAGATAGACGCCGGGGAAACGCTGGCCGGCAGTTTGCGCAAGCTGCAGCTGGGTCGGATCGACCTGCTGCTGGCGACCATGGACACGGCGCCGAATGAGCTGGCCCGCTTACCGCAGCAGCCGGGAATCGTGGCCCTGCCGCCGATATGGCCGATAGGGGGCGCTTTTTATGTCTTCAGCAAGCGCAGCGTGTCCCCCGAGCTGTGCCGGGCTTTCGCCGGCGCGCTCAGCGACATGAAGCGCGACGGGGTGGTGGACCGGCTCTACCGCGGCCGCTTCAACATCGCCTATCCCGACCCCTAGCCACGCAGCAAGGGCAGCGGCGCGAACCGCCCGCCCAGCACGTTATGGCTGTCCTTGCCCCACCAGCCGTCTATCGCCGTGGCGTAAACCTGGCGGAAATCTATCGCGTGCGGCAGATTGCCCTCGCTGACGCCGGCCAACTGCGGCGTCTGGCCATACAGGCCGCCGTTGACGCGGCCCCCCAGCGCGAAATGGACGTTGGCGGTGCCATGGTCGGTGCCGCGGTTGCCGTTTTCGCGCGGGCGGCGGCCGAATTCGGCGTAAGTCAGCGCCAGCGTGTCGTCCCAGCGGCCCAGCCGCGTCATTTCGCTTTTCAGCTGCGCCAGCCCGTCGGCCAGTTCGGCCAGCAGCCGGGCCTGCGCCGGCTGCTGGTTGCCGTGGGTGTCGAAGCCGGTCAGCGTGATGCGGGCGACGGCGATGTCCACGCCGCGGGCAAGGGTGTCGGTGAGCGTGCGCACCGCCACGCCGAAGCCGCCGTTGGGTTTGGGGCCGGCGGTGGGCGCTTCGCTCGGCGCGGTGCGCGGCAGCGGGGCCAGGCTGGCGGCGGCCTGGCGGATGTCGCCTTCCACTTTCAAAATATGCTCCAGCGCCGCGCCGGCGCGGCCGGGCTGCTGGTCGGCCACCAGCTTGGCCTGGCGGGCGAAGTCTTGCGGATTGGACAGCACCACCGCGCGCGCGCCGCCGTCCAGCGGCCCCAGCGTCTGGCTGGACAGCACCACGCCGTCGGCGGCGAAGCTCTTCGGCGTCGGCTGCTCATGGAACAGCCGGGTCAGCCAGCCCTCGCTCAGGTATTGCTGGCTGGCCGACGCCGTATCCCAGATCTCGATCGAGCGGAAGTGGGACAAGTTGGGATCGGGGTAGCCGACGCCCTGCAGCAGCGCCAGCTGCTTGTCCTGCCACAACGGCATCAGCGGCGCCAGCGACGGATGCAGGCCGATGTCGCCGTTGATTTGCAGCACCTGCTCGCGGGCGATGGCGATGCCGGGGCGCAGCCGGTAGTAGTCGGCGCTGCAGTAAGGAACCACGGTGTTGAGGCCGTCGTTGCCGCCCTTCAACTCCACCAGCACCAGTAGCCGCTTGTAGCCGGCGGGCGCCAGCGCCCAGGACAGATTGGGCAGCACGGTCAGCATCAGGCCGGCGCCGGCCGCTTTCAGGAATTCGCGTCGTTTGAACATGGCGGGCTCCTCATTCCACCTGGTAGGCCGGGTCAAGCAGCAGTTGGGCGATGGCCTTGGCGCCGCTGGCGTTCGGCGGCAAGGGATTGGCCGGCGGCACGGCCAGCAGCAGCCGCGCGGCGTCGGCGGCGGTGCGCGCGCCGTAGACGGCGGCCCATTCATCGGGTTGCAGCTTCATCGAGTTCAGTCCATTGCTGGCGAAGCGGCGGATGCGCGCCTCGCGGCCGGCCATCTCGTTCAGGCCGCCATCGGCCTGGGCGTAGGCGTCGCGCGCCGGCGCGGCGTCGCGGGCGATGCGGTCCAGGAACTGCTTGCGGGTGAGCAGGGTGGCGCTGTTGATCCAGGCTTCGCCGCCGGGCCAGCCCTTGACATTGGGCGGCGCGAACACGTCCTGGCCCAGTTGGTGGTTCAGTCCGGCGATCACGCGCCAGTCCGGCGGATTCAGGTCGAAAGTCACCAGCGTGCCCACGGTCAGCTCCAGCGGCGATTTCACCAGCTGGCCCTGGCTGCGCCAGAACTGCGGCGTCAGCAGCAGCGCGCGCATCAAGGGCTTCAGCTGGTAATGGCCGCGGCGGAAGTCGGCGGCCAGCTTGTTGACGGTGGCGACGTCGGGCGTGGGCGATACGAAGCTGCGCCACAGTTTGTTGGCGATGAACACCGCGGTGTTGGGCTGTTGCAGCAACAGCTCGATCACGTCGTCGCCGTCGAAATTGCCGCGCTGGCCGAAGATGACTTTCTCGCCGGTGTCGCGCAGCCGCGGACGGACGATGAACTGGTCGTCGCGGTCCAGGCCCCAGCCGGTGAAAGCGCGCGCCGCCTCGCGGATGTCCTGCTCGCTGTAGTGGCCCTCGCCCAGCGTGAACAGCTCCATCACCTCGCGGGCGAAGTTCTCGTTGGGCTGGTCCTTGCGGTTATTGGCGGTATCCAGATAGCGCATCATCGCCGGATCGCGCGCCACCGCGTGCAAGAGCTGGCCGAAATCGCCCAGCGCGTAGTGGCGCAGCAGCAGGTTTTGCTGGTACATCATCTGCGGCGAACGCACCTTGTCCAGCGCCGACACGAAATGGTTGTGCCAGAACAAAGTCATCTTCTCGGTCAGCGGCGATGGCGTGTTGCGCATCTCGGCCAGCCACCAGTTGCGCAGCTCCGCCGAGTGCTGGTTGCGCTCCTGCTGCAGCGCCTTCTTCTGCTCCTCGGTCAGCCCCGGCTGGCCGGGGCGTTCGAACGGCTCGTTGGCCCAGCCCGGCGGCGGCGTAGCCGCCTGGGTACGGACGCCGGCCAGTATCTTGTCCACCGCCGCTTCGCGGCTCAGCGGCGCGAACGCCTCGATCTGCGCCGGGTTGGCGCCGAAGCCGGTGCGCGCCAGCAGGTGGCGGGCGCCGTCCGCGCCGATGCCGGCCAGCGCGCATAGCGGCAGGCCGAGCAGGGCGGAAGCGAGCAGTATTCTTTTGATCATGGGTTCACCGCGGCAAGCCGTTTGCATAAGCGATTGACTGTGAGCATAGTTGCCACTTTTCGCTCCGGTATTAAGCGGACCGGCCAGAGTGTTAAGTTGTTTGCGCATCTGGGCTATACTGTCGCCCTGTCACCGGGGGTGCCCTGCAAACGGGCTGAGAGACACCCTGAGAACCTGATCTGGATCATGCCAGCGGAGGGAGCGTGATAAAGCGGAACCTCGTCTGCCTTGCCTGCTTGCTCCGTGGCCGCACCGCACGGAGATTGTCCATGAAGCTGTTCCCCAAACTCGTCGTCGTCGCCCTGAGCCTGGCTGGCCTGTCGGCCCAGGCGGCCGAACTGCGCGTGCTCGCGCACAGCTCGTTCAGCGTCGACAAGCCGCTGCTCGCCGCGTTCGAGAAGCAGACCGGCGCCAAGGTGTCCATCATCAAGGCCGGCGACGCCGGCGAGATGGTCAACAAGCTGATCCTGACCAAGGGCAGCCCGATCGCCGACGTGGTGTTCGGCATCGACAACAGCCTGATCGGCAAGGCCGAGCAGGCCGGCGCGCTCGCGCCGCTGCCGGCGGAGCTGGCCCGCGGCGGCAAGGTGAGCCTGCCGGGCGCCGCCGCCGTCGACTATGGCTATGTGACGCTGAACTACGACAAGGCCTGGTTCGCCAAGAACAAGCTGCCGCTGCCCAAGACCCTGAACGACCTGGCGTTGCCGGCTTACAAGAACCTGCTGGTGGTGGAAAACCCCGCCACCTCTAGCCCGGGCCTGGCTTTCCTGTCGGCCACCATCCATGCCTTGGGCGAGGACAAGGCCTTCGCGCTGTGGGGCAAGCTGCGCGACAACGGCCTGAAGGTGAGCAAGGGCTGGACCGAGGCCTACTACACCGATTTTTCCAAGAACGGCGGCAGCCGTCCCATCGTGGTCAGCTACGCTACCAGCCCGGCGGCCGAGGTGTTCTACAGCAAGGACAAGTCGGCCGACGCGCCGACCGCCAATCTGCTGCTGCCGGGCTCGGTGTTCCGCCAGGTGGAGGGCGCGGCGCTGGTCAAGGGCGGCAAGGAGCCCAAGCTCGCCCAGCAATTCATCGCCTTCCTGCGCTCGGACGCGGTGCAGAAGGATATCCCGACGCGGATGTGGATGTACCCGGCGATGGACAACATCCCGCTGGACCCGGTCTACAAGCACGCCGAGCAGCCGGCCGCGCACGACACGCCCGACAGCGCGACGCTGGCCGCCAAGCAGCGCGCCTGGGTCGGCCGCTGGATGCGGGTGGTGCTGAAGTCCGGGCAGTGATCCGGCGATGACTTGCCCGGTTTCGCCTCTGTTATGATCCGGGCAAGTTCACTTGGAAACTCACTCATGATCGATGACATCGCCAGCCCCCGCCTGATCCTGCGCCATCTGGACGCGGATTTTCTCCAGTCCTGCCTGCGCGGCGACATCGACGCCGCCGCCGGGCGGCTGGGCAGCCGCCCGGCCGACGGCTGGATGGAGGAGAAGGCGCTGATGGAGATGCGGCTGGCCGACATGGCGGCGGAGCCCGCCTACGCGCCGTGGTCGGTGCGGGCGCTGCTGCGCCGCGACGATCTGGCCATGGTCGGCCACATCAATTTCCATACCCGGCCCGGCCATCCCTACTTGAACGGCTACGGCGACGTCGAGCTCGGCTACGCGGTCTATCCCGCATTCCGCCGCCAGGGCTACGCCCGCGAGGCCTTGCTGGCGATGTCCGGCTGGGCGGCGCAAAGCGGCGGCGTGGCGAAGCTGGTGTTGTCGATCGAACCCGGCAATCTGCCGTCGCAGGCGCTGGCCGCCCAGCTTGGCTTCGCCAAGGTGGGCCAGGTGCGCGATGACGACGGTTGCGAAGATGTGCTGACGGCTGATTGGCCGTTGTCTGGAGCTTTTGTTTGAAGCAGTCCGCCGTGCCCCGGCTGATCCTGGCCGGACTCCCGCTGTCCTTTCTCTTTCTGCTGGCCGTCGCGCCGCTTACCCGGCTGCTGGCCGAAGGCGGCCTGCAGTTCAATCCCGCCTTGCTGGCCGATGATTACCTGCGTTGGCGGCTGTTGTGGTCGCTGATCCAGGCATCGGCCAGCTGCCTGTTGTGCCTGGCCTTGGGCGTGCCGCTGGCCTGGATGCTGGCCCGCTACCGCTTTGCCGGGCGGGCGCTGCTGCTGCGGTTGTTGATGCTGCCCTTCGTGATGCCGACGCTGGTGGCGGCGATGGGCGTGCTGGCGCTGTTCGGGCCGCGCGGCGTGTTCGGCGTCAATCTGCAGGACACGCCGTGGCTGCTGCTGTACGGCAATCTGTTCTTCAATCTGCCGCTGGTGGTGCGCGCCGGCTGCGACGGCTTTTCCCAGGTGCCGGCCAGCCGGTTGGCCGCCGCGCGCACGCTGGGGGCTACCCGCTGGCGGGCGTTCTGGCGCGTGGAGTGGCCGGCGGCGCTGCCGTGGCTGCTGTCCAGCCTATGCCTGGTGTTCCTGTACTGCTTCTCCGGCCTGGGCCTGGCGCTGGTGCTGGGCGGCCAGCGCTACGCGACGCTGGAGGTGGAGATCTACACTCTGGTCGCTTACGAGCTGAACCTGGCCGACGCCGGCGCGCTGGCCTTGCTGGTGCTGCTGGTGTGCGGCGGCATCGCCGCCGTCTACGCCGCCTTGGCGCGCCGGCTGGCCATGGCGGCCAAGGTGGAGCCCTTGCCGCTGCGGCGGGTGGAGCGTCCGGCTGAGCGATTGGCGCTGGCCGCCGCATTGTCGGCGCTGCTGTTGTGCACCGGTTTGCCGCTGCTGGCTGTGCTGTGGCGCGGCCTTTCCGCCGGCGCCGAGTGGGCGGCGTTGTGGGACGAGGATACGCGTTTGGCCTTGTGGAACAGCGCCCGCTTCACCGGCATGACGGTGCTGGCCGCTGGCGCGCTGGGACTGGCGCATGCGCTGGCCTGCGGCCGCAGCCTGGCGCTGCGCGCCTCCATCTTCCTGCCTTTCGTCGCCTCGCCGGTGTGCGTGGCCTTCGGCCTGCTGCTGCTGTATCCGCAATGGAGCGGGGCGCTGGGCCTGCTGATGGCCGCCTACGCGCTGCTGGCCTATCCGCTGGTGGCCAAGGCGGCGCTGGCGGCGCTGGACGGCCAGCCGCCGCATTGGCTGGCCGCCGCCCGCGGCCTGGGCGCCGGCCCGTGGCGGGCTTTCCGCCGCGTCACCTGGCCGCTGTTGCAGCCGGCTATGCGGCGCGGGCTGGCCTTCGCCGCCGCCACCGCGGTCGGCGAGTTCGCCGTCACGCTGTTCCTGTCGCGGCCGGAGTGGCTGACGCTGACCACGCTGATCTACCAGCGGCTGGGCCGCCCCGGCGACGCCAACGCCGATGCGGCGATGCAGCTCTCCTGCGTGCTGATGCTGCTGGCGCTCATCGTTTTCTGGATCATCGAAACCGCCGGCGGCGCCGGCCCGATGGAGGACAGCCGTGCTGACGCTGCGAAACCTGAATAAGCGCTTCGGCGCGCGCGTGGTGGCCGACGACGTGTCGCTGGATCTGTCCGCCGGCGAGACGCTTGCCCTGCTGGGGCCGTCCGGCTGCGGCAAGAGCACGCTGCTGAAAATGATCGCCGGCCTGGAGCGACCGGACGGCGGCGCGCTGGCCTTCGACGGCGAGGACCTGGCCCGGCTGCCGCCGGAGCGGCGCGGTTTCGCGCTGATGTTCCAGGACTTCGCGCTGTTCCCGCATCTGGACGCGCTGGGCAATGTGATGTTCGGCTTGCTCGAGCAGGGCGTGTCCAAGCGCGACGCGGCTAAACGTGCGCAGGCGATGCTGGCCCGCGTGGGCCTGGCCGAGCACGGCGCGCGCAAGGTGTGGACGCTGTCCGGCGGCGAGCAGCAGCGGGTGGCGCTGGCGCGGGCGCTGGTCACCCGTCCCAGGCTGCTGCTGCTGGACGAGCCGTTCTCCAGCCTGGACGCCGATTTGCGCCGCCTGCTGCAGCGCGAGTTCCGCGAGCTGCTGCGCGAGGCCGGCATCCCGGCCATCATCGTCACCCACGACCGCGACGAGGCGTTCGCGCTGGCGGACCGGGTAGCGGTGTTCAAGGACGGCAGGCTGCTGCAATGCGCCGCGCCGCGGCAATTGCTGGCGGCGCCGGCCAATGCCTGGCTGGCGCGCTTCATCGGTTTCGACAACGTGCTGGAGCATGCGGCGGTGCCGCCGCGCGCGCTGCTGCTGGGCGACGATCAGCCGCCGGCGCGCATTGTCGAGCTGACACCGCTGGCGGACGGCCTGCGGCTGAGGGTGGACGCCCAGGCCGGGCCGCTGGCGCTGATGCTGTCGGCGCGGGAGGCGGAGTGGCTGGGGGACGCGCTGTTCGTCGGCGGCACGCTGGGCGTCGGCGTCGACGAAGCGCGCCTGCTGCGCTTCCCCGCGCTCAGTTCTTGACCTGTCCCCAGACCTTGGCCAGCAGGCGCAGCAGTTGCTGGCGCTCCTGCGCGTCCAGGTGCGAGGTCAGGCCGGCGCAGGCGCGCCAGAAGTCGGGCAGCGCCTGCTCCAGCAGCGCGCGGGCTTCCTGGGTCAGGCTCAGCTGCAGGCTGCGGCGGTCAGCGGGGTGGGGGTGGCGGGCGATCAGCCGGCGCTTCTCCAGCCAGTCCAGCAAACCGGTGGCCGAGGCGCGGGTGATGCCGAAGTAGTCGGCGATGCTGGACGGCGTCGGCGGCTCCGCGCCCAATCGGCCGTCTTCAAACAGGCGGAACAGCAGCAATACGTGCAGCTTGTTTTCCGAAATGCCCAGCGGCGACAGGCGCCGGTTCAGGCGCAGCAGCACGTCGTCGCCCAGCCACAGCAGCAACAGGCCGGCGGCGGCGGCGTCCTGCGGCGTGTCGGCGTCGGCGGTGTCCGCCATCAGTTGCAGATGGGGCGCCATGGCGGCGCTGGCGTCTTGCGGGTGTCGTGCGTCCATGAGGATTCGCCTGGCTGGGTTGTGGCTAGGTGATGGGCCGCGATGATGCTAGCTGAAAAGGCGCGGCGCGTCGAACTCCGTTCTCGCATATTTTATTAGTTTAGCTAATTATATGCTTGGCTTGCCATGAGGCCGGCATGAGCCGGCCTCGCATGGAGAAGGAACGAAGATGGCTATCGAAGCGCGGGCTCTGCATCATGTCGGCTTCAGCGCGCCCAAGCATCAGGCGGCGGCGCTGCAGGCTTTCTATGGCTAGTTGTTCGGCCTGTAGGCGGACCCGCCGCGCTGACGGTGGCCAGCCTGGAACGGGCCGCGACGTAACTGAGAGAGAAGGGCATCACCTACTTCAGCCAGCGCAACGTGGCGGCGGGCAAGCTGGAGCAGCTGTTTGTCCGGCTGCTGGAGTTGAGATCGGGAGCGGCCTGAGCGGCGACTGCGTGCTCAAAGCGTCCGGCGCAGCGCGCTGGGCGTGAGTCCGTAACGCTGGCGGAAGCGAGCCGCGAAGCGGGAGGCCGACGCGTAGCCGCTGGCCTCGGCGATCTGGGCGATGGGCCGCTGGCCGCCTTGCACCTGTTGCAGGGCCAGGCCCATCCGCACCTCTTCCAGGATCGCCTGGAATCCGGCGCCTTCTTCCGCCAGCCGGCGGCGCAGCGTGGACGCGCCCAGATTGAGCCGGCGCGCCGCCGCGTCCACGGT
Source organism: Chromobacterium sp. Ag138 (assembly GCF_055181315.1). Taxonomy (NCBI): domain Bacteria; kingdom Pseudomonadati; phylum Pseudomonadota; class Betaproteobacteria; order Neisseriales; family Chromobacteriaceae; genus Chromobacterium; species Chromobacterium sp. Ag138. The sequence continues at coordinate 1,420,851 of NZ_JBUPWA010000001.1, read as the reverse complement.
CCACGGCGCGGCCGGGTCCAGCATCAGCAGCTGTTTCAGCGTCTGCGCCAAATTGCCGGATTGCTCTCGCAGCAATGGCCCTGCCTGGCCGGCCAGCGCCAGGGCCAGCAGCACGCCCTCGGCATGATGCTGGCGGATTTCCGGCGCCGCGCCGCCATGCAGGCTATCGATCAGCAGGCTCCACGCCGACTGCAGCGCGCCGTCCATCGTCGGGCAAAGCTCGAGGCCCGGCCGCTGCCGCAGCAGCAGCGGGCCGTGGCGGTCGCGGAAACGGTCCAGCAGACCGGGCGGCAGATTGACCACGTCGGCCAGGTAGCCGTCGGGCCCCGGCAGGTTGGCGATGTCCAGCTCGCAGCCGGCGGGCATCAGCACCAGTTGGGCCGGTCCGGCCGACATCTCCCGTTCGCCCAGCCGGATGCGTTTGCCGCCGAGGCGGACGCGGCACAGCATCGGCGCGAACACCGGCACCCGCCGCATATGCTGCGGCAGGCGGGCGCGTATCTCGCCTGCTTCTATCCGGCTCAGGCGGTGGGCGATGTCGTGCATCGGGCTCAGCGGCCGTAGGTGGCGGTGATCTGCGCCTTGCCCAACGCGTTGGCGTTGAGCATGAAACCCACCAGCGCGCCGCTGGCGTTGGCGTCGATCGGCAGCTTGTCGGTCTTCAGCGCCCAGACGGTGAACTGGTAGCGGTGGGGCTTGTCGCCTTCGGGCGGGCAGGCGCCGCCGAAGCGGGCTTCGCCGTAGTCGGTGCGGCCCTGGACTGCGCCTGGCGGCAGCTTGCCGCCCTCGCTGCCGGCGCCTTCTGCCAGCGAATGCACATTGGCCGGCAGGTTCGCCACGGTCCAGTGCCACCAGCCGCTGCCGGTGGGCGCGTCCGGGTCGTAGGCGGTGACCGCGAAGCTCTTGGTGCCGTCCGGCGCGCCGCTCCACGACAGTTGCGGCGAGATGTTGCCGCCTTCGCAGCCGAAGCCGCGGTAGACCTGTTTCAGGCTCAGCGGCATGCCGTCGGCGATGCTGTCGCTGGACAGCTTGAAGGCGTCGGCATGGGCGGCCAGCGGCAGGGCGAGCAGGCTGGCGATCAGCAGGGTGGTGCGCATATCGGTTCTCCTGTGGCTAGATGGTGGGAGCATGTTAAGCGTCGGCGCGCGGCGCGGCTGCGCCGAAACGCTCGCCTGCGGCGCGGGCGTGCTCGCGACGACTTTAGCAGCGCGGGCGGGGAATGGGTATGATGCGCGGCGCGAGGAAGGAGGGAAACATGTCGAAACGATTGGCGCTGTGGCTGATCCGGATGTACCAGCGGCAATTGTCGCCGCGCAAGGGATACGGCTGCGCCTACCGAGGCGTGACCGGCCGGAGCGGCTGTTCCGGCCTGGCCTATCGGGCGATCCGCCGCCACGGTTTGCGGCGCGGCGGCTGGATCGCGCGCGAGCGCCTGCTGCGCTGTTCGGCTGCGGCCAGAACGCCGGCGGCGCGGCGGCGGCAGGCCGGTTATTGCGAGTCGCCGTGCGGGCCGGAGTGCCTGAGCCTGGACAGCTGCGACGGCTGCCTGGGCGACGCCGCGTGCCGGTCCGGCGAATGCCTGACGCATTCCTGGCTGGATTGGCGGCGTAGCCGCCGGGAGACGAGCGGGGCGCGCTGATCAGGCCGCGACCGCGTCCTCGCCGTAGGCGAAGCGGCGCAGTCCTTCCCCCGCCAGCCGATAGCGTATCCACTCGGCCTGCGGCGCGGCGCCGATCGACTCATAGAAATCTATCGCCGGCTGGTTCCAGTCCAGCACGCTCCACTCGAAACGCCCGCAATCGTTGTCGCAGGCCAGCCTGGCCAGATGCCGCAGCAGCGCCTTGCCGGCGCCGGCGCCGCGCAGTTCCGGCGTCACGTACAGATCTTCCAGATACAGTCCGTTCTTGCCCAGCCAGGTGGAGTAGCTGAAGAAATACACGGCGAAGCCGGCCAGCTTGCCATCCACGCGGCACATCAGCGCCTGGGCCTTGGCTTGGGGGCCGAACAGTGTGGCTTCGATGTCGGCGACGCCGGCCTTGACTTCGTGTTCGGCGCGCTCGTAGACCGCGAGTTCGGTGATGAAGCGGTGAATCTCGGCCGCGTCCTGCGGTTTGGCCGGGGTGATGGAAATCTGCATGCGTCGCTCCGCTGAGATGGGAATGTCGGTTTCGAACATCTTAGAGCAAGCGTTAGAATGAAAACAGTGCATTGTTTTCAGGTGAAAATGAATAATATTCATCCCGGTCTGCGCGGGCTGGACCTCAATCTGCTGTTGCTGCTGGATGCCTTGTTCCGCGCCGGATCGGTGCAGGCCGCGGCGGACAGCCTGGCGATCAGCGCCTCCGCCTGCAGCCACGCTTTGTCGCGCCTGCGCCTTGCCCTGGACGACCAGCTGTTCGTGCGGGTGGGCGGCGGAATGCGGCCCACGCCCAGGGCGGAGCAGCTGGCGCCGGTGGTGGAGGCGGCATTGGCATTGCTGTCCGACGGTTTGAGCCGGGGCGCGGATTTCGACCCGGCCCGCAGCGAGCGCCGCTTCGTGCTGGCCGCCACCGATTACACCGCCTTCGCGGTGCTGCCCGGTTTTCTGAACCGGATGCAGTCGCTGGCGCCGCGCTTGAGCTTTCGCGTGGTCCAGGCGGAGCGCAAGGTGCCGCTGGACGCGCTGCTGGCCGGCAGCATCGATTTCGCGCTCGGCTATTCGGAAGAGGGCGGGCCCGCGGCGGCGGACATCGAAGAATTCGATTGGCCGGAGGATGAGTACGTGGCCATCGCCAGCCGCGATTATCCGCGCATTGGTAATGATCTGAGCCTGCAGGCTTATCTGGCGGAACGGCATGCGGTGGTGACGCCGTGGCACGAGCCGCGCGGGGTGGTGGACCTGGTGCTGGAGAAGATGGGGCTGGCGCGCGAGGTGGCGCTGCAGCTGCCGTCGGTGCTGGCGGCGCCGTTCATCATCGGCGGCGGCGAACTGATTATGACGCTGCCCAGGCGCGCGGCGCTGCGCTTGGCCGAAGCGGCCGGCGTGAGGCTGCATCCCGCGCCATTCGCCATACCGCCGTACCGCTTGAAGCTGTACCGCCATCGCCGGCACGCGGACTCGGCCGCGCACGACTGGGTGTGGCGGCAACTGGCGGCATGCGGGCCGGACGCGCGGCGGCCATGAAAAAGGGCCGGCATGGCCGGCCCGGTCGGGAATCGCTTGCGGATCAGCCCGCCAGCCAGCTGCCGGGATGGGACTCCAGCCAGAGCTTGATGTTCTTGGCGTCGTTGACGCGCGCGGAGCTGGCGCCGGCGTCCAGCAGCACGAAGATCAGCGGCTGCGAGCCGACGACGGCCTGCAGCACCATGCAGCGGCCGGCTTCCTGGATGTAGCCGGTCTTTTGCACCGCGATGTCCCAGTCGCCTTCGCGCACCAGCGCGTTGCTGTTCTTGTATTGCAGCACGCGGTTGCGCACCGACACGATCTGGTGCCGCTCGGTGGTGGTGAATTCGCGGATCAACGGGTATTTCTGCGCGGCCTGCACCATCTTGGCCAGATCGGCGGCGGTGGAAGTGTTGCGCACATCCAGGCCGGTGGGATCGTGGAAGACGGTTTCGGTCATGCCCAGGCTCTGCGCCTTGTGGTTCATCCGCTCGACGAAGATGGCGGTGCCGCCGGGGAAGGTGGTGCGCGCCAGCGTGGCGGCGGCGCGGTTTTCCGACGACATCAGCGCCAGCAGCAGCATCTCCTGCCGGCTGAGGGTGGTGCCGACCGCCAGCCGCGAGGTGGTGTGCTTCAGGCGGTCGATCTCGGCGTCGGACACCGTGACCTGCTGGTCCAGCGACACGCCGGAGTCCAGCAGCACCATCGCCGTCATCAGCTTGCTGATCGACGCGATGGGCATGCGCTGGTGGGCGTTCTTTTCATACAGAGCCTCTCCGGTCAGGCCGTTGAGGATCAGCACCGAATGGGAATTGAGCCTGGGGGCGGTGTAGCCGGACATTTCGCTGGCTACCAGAACGCCTTGGGGCGAAGCCGCCAGCACCGGCATGGCCAGGGCCGCCGATACCAGCAGGCTTGCGATTTTCTTGATCATGCGTCACTCCACTGTGCGCTTATTTTGGAGGAAACCGGACGGCATCTTCACGGCATCTGCAGGCAAAATCAGTCAAGATGTTGGCATCATTTGTTGCAGGAACCGGCTGCGTCCTGTTTGCATTTTAAACAATGTCTCCGCTCCGTGTAGGGCAAATTGCGCTTTTCCACGGGCGGGCGCGATGGCGGCTTTTCCTTGCCTGGCGGTCCTTTGCCGGGGATAGGGAAACGGAAGGTGAGATCGCGCGGATATGGGCGTAAAATCTATCTTTTCGCCATTGCCCCGGGGCCGCCATGCTGCTCACTTTTCCCGACAGTCCGTTTCAACTGAACCAGCCTTTCCCGCCGGCCGGCGACCAGCCGTCCGCCATCGAGAAACTGGTGGAAGGCCTGTCCGACGGCCTGTCCTACCAGACTCTGCTGGGCGTCACCGGCTCCGGCAAGACCTACACCATGGCCAACGTCATCGCCCAGACGGGACGGCCGGCCATCATCATGGCGCACAACAAGACGCTGGCGGCGCAGCTGTACAGCGAGATGCGCGAATTCTTCCCGCACAACGCGGTTGAATATTTCGTCTCCTATTACGACTACTACCAGCCGGAAGCCTACGTTCCCAGCCGCGATCTGTTCATCGAGAAAGATTCCAGCATCAACGAGCACATCGAGCAGATGCGGCTGTCGGCGACCAAGTCGATACTGGAACGCCCCGACTGCATCATCGTGGCGACGGTGTCGGCGATTTACGGTATCGGCGACCCGTCCGACTACCACCAGATGATCTTGCACCTGAAGGAAGGCGAGGCCACGCCGCAGCGCGACATCATCAGCCGGCTGACCACGATGCAGTACAGCCGCAACGACCTGGATTTCGGCCGCGGCACCTTCCGCGTGCGCGGCGACGTGATCGACATCTACCCGGCGGAAAGCAGCGACACCGCGCTGCGCGTCAGCCTGTTCGACGACGAGGTTGAAACGCTGACGCTGTTCGATCCGTTGACCGGCACGACGAAACAGCGCGTCGGCCGCTTCACCGTGTTTCCGTCCAGCCACTACGTGACGCCGCGCGACACCGTGCTGCGCGCCTGCGAGCAGATCAAGGAAGAATTGCGCCACCGCATCGAGTGGTATCAGAAAGAGGGCAAGCTGGTGGAGGCGCAGCGCATCGAGCAGCGCACCCGCTTCGACCTGGAGATGCTGTACGAGATGGGCTTCTGCAAGGGCATCGAAAACTACTCGCGCCACTTCTCCGGCCGCGGCCCCGGCGATCCGCCGCCGACGCTGATCGATTACCTGCCGAAGAGCGCGCTGATGTTCATCGACGAGAGCCACGTCACCGTGCCGCAGGTGGGCGCGATGTACAAGGGCGACGCCGCGCGCAAGGCCAACCTGGTGGAATACGGCTTCCGCCTGCCGTCCGCCGCCGACAACCGCCCGCTGAAGTTCCACGAGTTCGAGCAGCTGATGCCGCAGACCATTTTCGTCTCGGCCACGCCGGCGGTGTACGAGAAGGATCACGCCGGCCAGGTGGTGGAGCAGGTGGTGAGGCCGACCGGCCTGGTGGACCCGCAGATCGAGATCCGCCCGGTGGCGACCCAGGTGGACGATCTGCTGTCCGAAATCCGCGACCGCATGGAGCGCGGCGAGCGGGTGCTGGTCACCACGCTGACCAAGCGCATGGCGGAGCAGCTGGCCGACTACTACACCGAGCACGGCATCAAGGTGCGCTATCTGCACAGCGACATCGATACCGTGGAGCGGGTGGAGATCATCCGCGACTTGCGCCTGGGCATGTTCGACGTGTTGATCGGCATCAACCTGCTGCGCGAAGGCCTGGATATCCCTGAAGTCAGCCTGGTGGCGATCCTGGACGCGGACAAGGAAGGTTTCCTGCGTTCCGAGCGCAGCCTGATCCAGACCATAGGCCGCGCCGCGCGCAACCTGAACGGCAAGGCGCTGCTGTACGCCGACCGCATCACCGATTCGATGAAGAAGGCGATGGACGAGACCGAGCGCCGCCGCGCCAAGCAGATGGCGTTCAACGCCGAGCACGGCATTACTCCGCGCGGCGTCGAGAAGAAGGTCAAGGACATCATCGACGGCGTCTACAGCGTCGAAGCCGAGCGCAAGAAGCTGGTGGACGAGGCCAAGGTGGCGATGATGGACGAGAAGACGCTGTCCAAGGAGATCAAGCGGCTGGAGAAGGAAATGCTGGAGGCCGCGCGCAATCTGGAGTTCGAGCGGGCGGCGCGCATCCGCGACGAGCTGAAGCAATTGAAGGAAAAGGCCTGGCTCAGCGAGCTGTGACCCGGCTTCGTCCGCTCAGCCCCGCATCGTCGACGCGGGGCTTTTTTGCGTCCTTCTGGCGAGCGGGCCGTTCAGGCCGGCTCCAGCAGCTCCTGCGGCAGGAAGGCCAGCTCGTCGCGGAAAAAGCTGCGCTCGCCGCGCCGCAGCTGCGGCAGCAACTGCTTCAGGCGTTGCGCGCTGATGCAGGCCTGCCGGCTGACGCCGCCTTCCCAGGCCTGGAACCACAGCGTTTCCAGCAGCAGATTGGCCAGTTGCAGCGGCGTCAGCGGCAGCCGGCCGTGGTCGTGCTCGTCCAGCGTCAGCTCGGCGACGGCGGTCCAGCTGCGGTAGCCCTTGGCGTCGGAAAACGGGCAGGGCGACAGCGCCAGCGCGCGGCGCATCTCCTGCAGCGGGAATGGCCGCGCGGCCCGGAAATCCGCCAGCGCGGGGCGCTTGGTCCGCGGGCAGTCGCCGCGGGCGATGCGCAGCAGGAAAACGACGTTCCACGCCGAGCCGTTGCCGCCGCCGAAGCGGTCGCAGATCCATTCCGACAATCCCAGCCAGCGTATCGCCAGGCGTTGCATGTCCGCGACCGGCAGCGCGCGTTGGGTATCGATCAGCGCCTGCTTCCAGAACAGCCACAGGCACCAGCCCAGATTGGCCGCCACGTGCTGGGCGGCGTCGATGGAGTCCGCCTCGTAAGCGGCTTCCAGCGCGCCGGACAGGTCCCGCAGCGCCGCTTCCGCGCGTTCCGGCGCTTGCTCGGAAATGGCGGCCTGCTTGTGCAACAGCGCGCCGAGGTTCAGGCATTCGAAGCGCACGCGGGGGTTGTAGCGGTAGACCGGCTGCAGTTCCCCCGGATTGCGCAACTGCGCGAGGCAGGCTTCGGCGCCGTCGGGTTCGCCGCGCGCGTAGTGGTCCCAGGCCCGGGCGACGCAGGCCATGGCGGCGAAGGTGGGCTGGGCGGTTTCGAAGCGGCGGCCGTCCAGCACCTGGCCCAGTTTCTTCAGCGCCAGCCGGCTGTCGTCGAACTGCGCGCCGCGGCGCCAGGCCAGGCTTTCCTTGGTCAGGGCCAGCGCCTGCTGGAAATCGTTGTGCGCGGCCAGGCTGGCGGCATGGAAGGAAGCCGCCACTTGCGGGCCGGCCACCCTGCCCATGCCGTCGCGCTCGTCGCGGATCGCCTGGGTGAGCTGGCTCCAGTAATCCAGGCCGCGGGTCAGCGCCTCCAGTTGCGAAATCGAATCCGGCGCGTCCGCAGCCGCCGGCTCCAGGCCGAGGAATTGTTCCAGCAGCCGGCGGTCCGCCGGCTGCCCGCCCGCCAGGAATTCCAGCCGGGCGATGCCGCCAGAGGCCAGCCAGAAAGGGCCGCGGCTGCGTCCATCCGGATTGAGCAAGGAGGCGGGTTCGCGCCGCGGCGCCCCCCAGCCGGCCTCCACGCCCCAGGCGGCGAAGTCGGCGAAGGCGCGGGAAACCAGCATGCGCGGCGTCCGGCTGGCCGGAAAGCGCTGCCGCAGCGCGGCCACCGCCACCATGCCGTCTTCGTGGGCCGCGGCGTAGTAAAGCCGGACCAGCAGCCACAGCGATTGGAAGCGGACAGGTTTGCCGGCATGGCGATAGGGCGGCGTGAGCTCGAAGTGGATGGCGTCGGCGGTCATTGTTTCAGGTTACGGCAGTTACGGACCGTGCGGTTTACCCCGCCGGGCCGGGCTGGCTAGAATCTTGCCAAGGTCAAGGTTTGGCAGGAACCGTGATTTTGGAGCGGCAGGCGAGCGGCGAGTTCTCCCCAAAATGGAAATTCGGGAAATCGCCGCCTTTATTTGAAACATAAATGGAAAATAAAATGCACAGGATATTTAAACTTGCCGGCGCGATGCTGGGCCTGGCGCTGGCGGCCGGCGCTTGCGCGGCGCAGGGCAGCCTGAGTCTCAAGCACCTGAAGGGCGGGGTGTACGTGGTGGAAGACGACTATTACGCGAAGGAGAACTCGGCGGTATATGTCGGCGCGGAGCACGTGACAGTGGTGGGCGCCACCTGGACGCCGGACACCGCCCGCGAGCTGGCGCGGCAAATACGCGCGGTCACCGACAAACCCATCGTCGAGGTGATCAATCCCAACTATCACACCGACCGGGCCGGCGGCAACGCGTACTGGAAGTCGATCGGCGCCCGCGTCGTCGCCACCCGGCAGACGGCCGACGAGATGAGCCGCGGCTGGGACGACATCGTCGCCTTTACCCGGCAGGGCTTTCCGGATTACCCGGCGCTGCCCGCCTCGATGCCTGATCGGGTGTTTCCCGGCGATTTCGAATTGCAGGGCGGCAAGGTCAAGGCTTTTCATCTGGGCGCGGCGCATACCCGCGACGGCATTTTTGTCTATTTCCCGGAGGAGAAGGTGCTGTACGGCAACTGCATCCTCAAGCGGGAACTGGGCAATCTCCATTACGCCGATCTGAACGAATACCCGAAAACGCTGGACAGGCTCGCGCTCAGCGGGCTGGACATCGATACCGTCATCGCCGGCCACCTGGACGCCCTGCACGGCCCCGAGTTGATCGACCACTACCGCCAGCTGTTGAGGCGGCAGGCTTCGGACGCGGCGGCGCAAGCGCGCTGAGTTCAGCCTTGCCAGGCGGGCCGGCCCTTGACGGCCTCGACGATCCAGTCGCCGCGGTGGTCGTAGATCAGATTGAAGGTGGTATGGCCTTCGCTGGCGTCGCAGAGCGCCGCGCTTTGCCTGCTGTCGTCGAAGTCTATGACGGTGCCGGCGTGGCGGCGGCCGACGCCGGCATAGAAGCGCGGCAGCGGCGCGCAATCGATGTGGCTGTCAGGCTGGGCGTCGATGAAGCTGGACAGCACCATGCGGCCGTCGCCGGTGCGCACCGCCTGGCCGACATTGCAGGGCCGCCGTCCGGCGTCGTAGTCGGGAATGCTGATGCGGAACGCCTCTTCGTCCACGCCGGGATGGTGGCGGGGGGCGCTCAGCTCTGGTTCGGGGCCCAGGCTCATGGTGACCGCGTTGGGCGCGGGCAGGCCTGCGCGCGAGGCGCGCACCGGCTGGCAGGACATGGCCTGGCCGGAGGGAAGGCCGGCGCGCGGCGCGGGATCAAGGCGGGCCTGGGCCGCGGCGAAGCTGGACGACAGCAGCTCCAGGATCAGGATGGAGCCGGTTTCGGAGATCGGCGGCAGCGTCCTGTGATAGAGGCTGTTGCTGTAGACGGCGCTGTCCGCGCCTGCGTAGCGGGCGGGTTCCTGAAACAGGAAGAAGTCCTGAGCGTGTCGGCTGTTGTTGAGAATATTGATGGTGTAGCGAGCGTTCATGCCCAATGTCCGGGTGTGTTTTTTTCGCTGCCGGGCGGCGTGGCCGCTGCAGAGGCATCCGCTGTCTACAGCAGCAAACGTGCCAGTTTGTAAAGTATTGTATTCATTGCGCTTGTCTTGATTCCTTGTTCCTCCTGGCGGACGAATTCGTCCACATTCCGATTTTGGGGTGGATGAATCGGCGCGCCATCCCTGCCTGTCTTTGCTTGTCATTTTTAAAGTCGTTGGCATAATGCGTTGCCATATTCGGCGCACCGGCCCGGCGCGCCCTCTGCTCAAGGCCGCCATGGACATTCCCGCGCACGATGTTTCCCCGCTTTCCGCCCCGCCTGATCCGGCCGAGCGGGCGATAGGCCAGTCGGAGGTTTTCCAGCGCTTGCTGCAAATGGTGCGGCGGGTGGCGCCGACGGACAAGACGGTGTTGATCTGGGGCCCCACCGGCGCCGGCAAGGAGGTCATCGCCCATGAGCTGCACCGCCACAGCCTGGTGGCGGGCCAGCCTTTCATCGATCTGAACTGCGCGGCGATCCCCGAGCACCTGATGGAGGCCGAGCTGTTCGGCCACGCCCGCGGCGCCTTCACCGGCGCGCAAGGCAGCCGCGTCGGCCTGCTGGCCCAGGTGGGCCGGGGCACGCTGTTCCTGGATGAGATCGGCGAGCTGCCGCTCGCCTTGCAGCCCAAGCTGCTGCGCGTGCTGGAAACGCGCAGCTTCCGCCCGCTGGGTTCGGCCGAGCCGCAGCATTTCGCCGGACGGGTGGTGGCTGCAACCCATCGAGACCTGCAGGCGGCGGTGCGCGACGGCCGTTTCCGCGAGGATCTCTACTACCGTTTGTCGGTGTTCGTGCTCAGCCTGCCGGGGCTGGAGCAACGCCGCGACGACATTCCTGCCCTGATCGAGCATTTCTCCGCGACGCAGCCGCGCCCGCTGCGCTTCGCCCCCGACGCCGTGTCGCGACTGCAGAACAGCCGCTGGCCCGGCAACGTGCGCCAGCTGCGCAGCCTGGTGGACAGGCTGGGCGTGTTGTCCGACGGTCCGTTGATCACGGCGGCGGCGCTCGACGAATTCCTCGAGCCGCACGCCCATCCGTGGCAGACCGACGCGGGCGAGCTGGCGGACGCGATGCTGGCCCTGCCGGGCGAGGACAAGCTGGCGGCTGCCGAGACCCTGCTGCTGAATCGGGCGCTGCAACTGTGCCGGGGCAACAAGACCGCGGCCGCGCGGATGCTGGGCGTGGGGCGCAAGGTGGTGGAGCGCAGGCTGGGCGCGCGCGAGGACAAGCGCCAGACCCTGCGCCGTCAGCTGGACGAGGGCGGGAGGCTGCTGGAGGCGGGCGATCTCGAGCAGGCGGCCCGCGTCCTGTCGCGCGGCTTGGCCTTGCTCGAGGAGGCGGCGCTGCAGCAGGAGGCGAGGGAGGAGCATTTCCACCTGCTGCGCCAGCTCGGCATCTGCCACAGCGCGCGGCATGGCTGGTCCAACGGCGAGGCCTTGTCCTGCTATGAGGCCGCATTGGCGGTGGGCAAGGAATTGGATTGCGAGCCGGAGATCATGTCCATCCTGTTCGGCATATGGACCAGCCAGCTGATGTCGCTGGAACTGGACCGGGCGCGCGGCACCGCGCAGCGGATGCTGCAGCGCGGCCAGGCGGCCGGCGACGCCAGCGCGCTGGCCGACGCCCATTTCGTGATGGCCAACACCCTGTTCTGGCTGGGCGACCACGCCGAGGTCCTGGCCTGCTTGGAACGGGGCGGCTTGCTGGGCGGCGGCCCTGGACGGCGCATGGGCACCCAGGGTTTCGATCTGAGCGGGCTGGTGCTGACCTTCGAGGGGCTGGCGGCGTTCCAGCTGGGGCAGTTCGCCCGGGCGCGGTCCGCGCTGGCGGCCTTGCTGGCGAGATGCGCCGGCGAGGATCAGCCTTTCAGCCGCGCCATCGCGCTGCAGGGCGCGGTATGGCTGGCCTGCCTGTTCGAAGACCCGTCGCTGGGCGAGCTGGCGGCGCAGATGGAACAGCTGTCCCGCCAGCACGGCTTCGCCTTCTACCTGGGCGTCGCCCAATTTTTCCTCGGTTGCGGCCTGGCTAGAGAGGGGCGCGCCGAGGATGCGGAGGCTGCGATGCAGGAAGGCTACCAGGGGCAGATGCTGCGGCATGGCGGCAAGCTGTTCCACTCCTTTTATGCCTGGCGGCGCAGCGAGCTGCTGCTGGCATCGGGACGCGCGTCCGAAAGCAGGGCGCTGGCCGAGCAGGCGCTGGAACTGGCGATGGCGCACAAGGAGCGCGCTTATCTGGGCGAGCTGCTGATCGCGCGCGCCAGCGCGCTGCGGGCGCAGGGCGATCTAGCCGGCGCCGAGCAAGGCTTGCGCAGTGCGGTGACCACGGCGGAAGCCTTGGGCGCGGTGCCGCCCAGGGTGGAGGCCGCGACCCGGCTGGCGGATCTTTTGGCCGCGTCGGGCAGGGAAGAACAGGCGCGGGAAATGCTGGAAACGACCTTGCGGGCCTGCGACGGCCGCGGGGAGCCGGCCCACCCCGTGCTGCAAAGGGCGCGTCGCCTGCTCGGCGGCCTGCCGGGCGGCCGCGCCGACCACAACGCAACAACAGGTGCAAGCCATGGCTTTTGAACTTTCATCCCGCGATCTGGAACCCTTACTGCAAGGCGCGTGCTTTTTCGGCAGCGGCGGTGGCGGGACGATGATCTCCGCCCGCCATCTGGCGGCGAATTTCCGCAGCGGCGACTACTACCCGACCGACAAGGTGCGGGTGGTGGACGTGGACGAGGCGATCGACGGCGACTGCGTGATGGTGGCCTATATGGGCGCGCCGGACGCGATCAACCAGGTGCAATGGCCGAACGGGCCGGTGGAGGCCGCGCGCGCCGCGCAGCAACGGCTGGAATCGCAGGGACGCAAGCTGGCCTACGTGGTGGCGCCGGAAAGCGGCGCGCTGGGTTTCGTGGTGGCCAGCCTGGTGGCGGCCAAGCTGGGACTGGCGGTGGTGGACGCCGACGGCGCCGGCCGCGCGGTGCCGTCCTTGCCGATGCTGACCTATGCCGCCGCCGGCGTGCCGCCGACGCCGGCTTTCCTGGCCGGCGAGAGCGGGCTGTGCGTGGAACTGGGCGTGCGCATGCCGCCGCCGGACGGCCAGCCGCAGGAAGACGTTTCCACCGTGGTGGAGCAGATGCTGCGCCCGATTCTGACCAATCCGCAGTTCGGACAATTCGGCGGCCTGGCGATGTGGATCATGTCGCCGGAGCAGCTGGGCGGCGCGCTGCCGGTGCGCGGCACCCTGAGCCGGGCGCTGAAGCTGGGCCGCGCGCTGCAGGACGGGAAGGTGAAGACCGCCGAGGCGATGCTGGACTTCCTGCGCCGCGAGCTCGACATCAAGGGCAAGCTGCTGTTCGGCCCGGCGACGCTGGCGTCGTCCGAGGTGAGCACCGCCGGCGGCTTCGACCTGGGCAAGGTGAGCCTGGAGGACGGCGAGCGCCGCTGCACGGTGCTGTACCAGAACGAATCGCTGTTGGCCTGGGACAGCGCGGTCTCCCATCCGCTGGCGACCGCGCCGGACGCCATCAGCTACTTTGTCGAAGGCGACGGTCAGCATGTGTTCAGCAACGGCGACTTGTCCGGTGGCGACCACGGTCTGGACCCGGCCGTGCGTGGCCGCAAGGCGGCGGTGATCGCGCTGCCGGCCGCCGCGCCGCTGCACAAGGGGCTGATCCTGCAAAGCTTCGCCGACGAACTGGCGCAGCTTGGCTACCTGGGGCCGTACGCGCCGGTGGACGCGGACCGGGAGGACGCGCGATGAGCTTGCGCATCTGCGTGCTGGTGCCGGTGGGCGTCGACACCTTCAACCAGCCGATACTGGAATCCATCCGCCCGGTGATCCCGGCCGACGTCGAGGTGGAGGTGCGCAACCTGCCGCGCGGCACCAGCCACATCCAGGACCGCATCGACTGGCTGGCCAATGGCCTGGCGGTGGTGGAGACGGCGCTTGAGCTGGAGCGCGAGGGCTTCGACGGCGTCTGGCTCAGCGATTTCGACATGTGCGGCGTCGAGGCCGCGCGCGAGGCGGTGAACATCCCCATCGTCGGCGGCTTTCCGACCGCGGCGTTCAGCGCGCTGCTGCTCAGCCAGCGCTTCTCCATCGTCACCGTGCTGCAGTCGACGCTGGCGATGCAGCACGGACACGTCCAGGCTTACGGCCTGCAGGATTCGTTCTGCTCGATCCGCGCGATAGACTGCCCGGTGGACCAGCTGTCCAATATGGATGTGGTGGTGCCCAAGGTGTACGAGTGCGCGCTGGAGGCCGTGCGCCGCGACGGCGCGCAGTCCATCCTGCTGGGCTGCACCGGCTTCGTCGGCGTGGCGCGCCGGGTGGAGCAGCTGCTGGAGGCGACGCTGGGCTGCTATGTGCCGGTGATCGATCCCAACCAGGCCGGCTTCAGCCTGCTGCTGTCGCTGGTGCGGATGAAGGTGCGCCCCAGCCGGCTGTGCTACGGCAAGGAGTCGCTGCCGGTGATCACCTCGCTGTCGCGGCAGGCTTGACGGCTTGCCGATGAAAAATCCCCGCTGCGGCGGGGATTTTTGCTTTCAGGCGCGCGCAGCGGCCAGCTGCCGCTTGCGAAAGCGCTGGGCCAGCATCGCGCACACCATCAGCTGGATCTGGTGGAACAGCATCAAGGGCAGCACGATGGCGCCGATGGTGTGGCCGGCGAACAGCACCTTGGCCATCGGCACGCCGCTGGCCAAGCTCTTCTTCGAGCCGCAGAACAGGATGGTGATCCGGTCCTCGCGGCTGAAGCCCAGCTTGCGACCGGCCAGCGAGGTGATCGCCAGCAGCAGGCCCAGCAGGATGGCGTTGACCGCCAGCAGGCCGGCCAGCGCCGCCGGCGGCGTCTGCCGCCACAGCCCGCTGATCACCGCCGCGCTGAACGCGGCGTACACCACCATCAGGATCGAGCCCTGGTCCACGTATTTCAGCAAGGCCTTGTGCTTGTCCACCCAGCCGCCTATCCAGCGGCGGGCGATCTGGCCGGCGATGAAGGGCAGCAGCAACTGATAGACGATGTCCAGCGCAGACCCCATGTTCTGCGCTCCGCCGCCGTGGCCGGCCACCAGCCAGCCCACTAGCAGCGGGGTGATGAAGATGCCCAGCAGATTGGAGGCGGTGGCGCTGCAGATGGCGGCGGGCACATTGCCCTGCGCCATCGAGGTGAAGGCGATCGACGACTGCACGGTGGACGGCAGCATGCACAGGTAGAGCACGCCCAGGTACAGCTCCGGTGTCACCAGCGGCGTCAGCACCGGCTTGAGCAGCAGGCCCAGCAGCGGGAACAGCGCGAAAGTGCAGGCCAGCACGGTCAGGTGCAGCCGCCAGTGGCCGGCGCCGGCCGCCACCGCTTCGCGCGACAGCTTGGCGCCGTGGAGGAAGAACAGCAGGCCGATGGCCAGATTGGTGGCCAGGTTGAAGATCTGCGCGGCTTCGCCGGAGCAGGGCAGCAGGCTGGCCAGCGCGACAGTGGCCAGCAGCGCGACGGTGAAGGAATCCAACAGCTTGGGCATGGCATCGGGCATTCGTTGTTTGGTCTTGCTATTGAAGCGCGGATTAATTAAGAATACAAATGCATTTATCAGATAAATTGAAAAGATAATTTTATGAATTTCACGCTGAGACAGCTAAGGGCCTTCTGCCGGGTGGCTGAGCACGCCAGTTTCAGCCGGGCCGGCGATGAATTGGGCCTGACCCAGCCGGCGGTCAGCCGCACGGTGCGCGAGCTGGAGCAGACGCTGGAATTGCGCCTGCTGGACCGCACCACCCGCGAAGTGGCGCTGACCGCGGCCGGGGCTCGGCTGCTGCCCAAGCTGAAGCGGGCGCTGGCGGAGTTGGACGAGGTGCTGGACGCCGCGCGCAAGGAGAGCGAGCAGGCGTTGGGCAGCGTCTACGTCGCCAGCAGCCCGACGCTGTCGGCCAGCCTGATGCCGGCCATCGTTTCCGCCTGCCGCGAGCGCTATCCGCAGCTGGGCCTGCATCTGCGCGATCAGGTCCAACGCCTGAATGTCGCGGCTGTGCGCGGCGGCGAGGCCGACTTCGGCCTGGTGGTGGAGCCGGAGCCCTGCGACGATCTGGAACAGGAGACGGTGCTGGTCGACGACTTCTGGCTGGTGTGCCGCGCCGACCATGGCCTGGCCGCGCGTGAAGCGGTGGAATGGGCGCAACTGGATGGCGAGGCGCTGGTGCTGCTGGACGGCAGTTCCGGCAGCCGGCCGCTGATCGATCAACTGCTGCGCGAACATGGCCTGGATTGTCCGGTGGCCCAGCAGCTGGGGCACTCCCATTCGGTATTCCGCATGGTGGCGGCCGGCATCGGCGTCAGCGTGTCGCCGGGGCTGGCCATGCCATTGCCGGAAAACTGCGGCCTGACCACGCGCCGCTTGTCGCCGCGCGCCAGCCGCCGCATTGTCTTGATCCGCCGGCGCAACCGCACGCTGTCGCCTGCCGCGGAGCGCGTATGGCGGCTGGTGTTGGAGATGAGGGGGCAATTGCAGACGCTGGCTCTGCAGGTAGAGGGGACGGGGAGGCTTTGATCGGGGAGGACAGACGCCCGGACGCCGCCGCATCGGCGCGCCCGGGCGATTCAGAGCTTACTGGGCGGTGTTGGATGCCCAGACCGGGATCTTCGGCTCGTAAATCACCAGGTTGCCGTCATCCTGCATGGTGACGAAACATCCCGGCTTGCCGTTGGTGCCGGACGCCCACAGCGGCTTGCCATGGAAGTCGTACAGCACGAAGTTGCCGTCGGTCTGCATGATGGCGCGCATGGCGTCCTTGCCATTGGTGTTGGAGGCCCACAGCGGATGATGGTTGGCCATCCGGTACAGCACCAGGTTGCCGTCGCTTTGCAGAATCAGCTGGTAGGCGCCGTTGGTTGACAGCAGGTATTCGTTGATGCCCAGGACCTGATTGGGGAGAAGGGTGCTTGCCATGTTGCCACTCCTTGAAATGAGGTTGTCAGGAAAAGTGGAGGCAGTGCGCGATGCGAATGGCGGCGATACGGTTTTCGGAATGTCCGCCGCCATCCGCATGCCGAGCGCATGGTATTTTCAATTCGGCGGCGGTGCAATATGTGAATCTCTGAAATGCAGGTATTTGGGCGGGAAATATGGGTTTTATGTCTTAAAGTACAGCTTTATTCTTTTTTGTATTGCTTTTTGGGCATGGTTGTATGGTTTGGATCGCTTTCTGAAATGTCGGCATTGCTATTTTGATAATTAGGCGCGGTATTGTTGCGTAACAATTTCAGCATGATTCTGAATGATTCGGAATATGATTTTTTATCGTGTTGATTCAGGTTTGTTTTGCCCAAAACGTATTCGGCAGAATTTCGGAAAGCATGGCGCGCTTGATTTGGCGGCGGGCTTGGCTGGCTGTCATCTGATTTTCGTGTCAATATTGTGCGCATTGCGCGCAGGTTCCAAAAAAACACGATCTGCCAGAGGTGGGCGGGTTGCGCGGCGAGTTGGGCGTTAATCAGGGAGAACTCTATGAGCGGAAAGGATTTTTTCTCCATCCTTTTTGTCTGCCACGGAAATATCTGCCGATCTCCGACTGCGGAAGGCGTGATGCGGAAGCGGCTGGCTGGAATGGCGTGGTCGGACCGGATTCGGCTGGATTCCGCCGGCACTCATGGTTATCACGTAGGGGAGCCGCCGGACGCGCGCAGCATGCGCGCCGCCGCCGGGCGGGGCTACGATCTTTTCGCGCAGCGCGCCCGCCAGGTGACTGATGGAGACTTTTCCGCTTTCGACCTGATCCTGGCCGCCGACCGCCATAACCTGGATGATCTGCGCCGGCGCTGTCCTGAGGAGCTGAGCGGTCGCCTGCATCTGATGCTGGAGCCGCTGGGGCAAGACCGGGAGGTGCCGGATCCGTATTACGGCGGCGATCGTGGCTTCGAACAGGTGCTAGACCTGCTGGAGGCCGCGTGCGACGCCTGGCTGGCCAGGATAGAAGCCGGATTGCGCTGAACGCCTGACCAGAGGCGGCGCTCCTGCTAAGCTATCTGAAACAACCCAGTCACGCCTGGGCGGGCCGAAGCCGACGGCCGCGCGGGCGAACTCTGTCTGCAAGGTAAAAACATGGCCTTGACTTCGCGAGAGCGAGCGAACAAGACTCCTTTGGAAATCGTCCCCAGCCACAGCGCGGACGTGATCCTGCCGCGCCAGCCGACCAAGACGCCGCTGGCCAGCCAGACCGTCATCGTCATCGGCTCCTCCACCGGCGGCACCGAGGCCTTGCGCACGCTGCTGACCACGCTGCCCGCCAATATGCCGCCGATACTGATCGCCCAGCATATGCCGGAAATGTTCACCCATTCGTTCGCGCAGCGGCTGGATTCGTTATGCCGCTTGCGGGTGAAGGAGGCGGAGGACAATGAGAGGCTGCAGGCCGGCACCGTCTACATCGCGCCCGGCCATTCCCATTTATTGATCAAGAGCGCGCCGACGATAGGCTACAGCACGGCGTTGAACAACGGCCCGGCGGTCAACCGCCACCGGCCGTCGGTGGATGTGCTGTTCCGCTCCGCCGCCAATCTGGTCGGCAAGAACAGCATAGGCGTGATCCTGACCGGCATGGGCCGCGACGGCGCCAATGGCATGCTGGAGATGCGGCAGGCCGGCGCCTGGAACATCGCTCAGGACGAGACGAGCTGCGTGGTGTTCGGCATGCCCAAGGAGGCGATCGCCATCGGCGCCACCCACGAGGTGCTGGCGCTCGGCAGCATCGCCCAGCGGCTGGTCATGCTGGCGCACCAGCGCCAGCCATCGGTGTAACCATAATAAGAAGCATTGGATTCCATGAAGTATCTTCCGATTCTGGTGGTCGAGGACGACGCGGACCTGCGCGAGGCCATCATCGACACCCTATCGCTGGCCGGCTATCCGACGCTGGAGGCTTCCGACGGCGGCGCCGCCCTGCTGAAACTGGCCAAGGAGCCGGTGGGGCTGATCATTTCCGACGCGCAGATGGCGCCGATGGATGGCTACGATTTGTTCGAGGAGGCGAAGAAGCGCTATCCCGGCGTGCCTTTCATCCTGATGACGGCCTATGGCGTGATCGAGCGCGCGATCGAGCTGTTGCGGGCCGGCGCCGCCCATTACCTGTTAAAGCCCTTCGAGCCGCAAAGCCTGCTCGCCGAGGTGGCGAAGCATCTGTTGGCGATGCCGGGCGACGACGGCGGCGAAGTGGTGGCGGAGTCCGCCGCGATGCGTCAGTTGTTCGCGCTGGCGGGCAGGGTGGCGCAGAGCGACGCCAGCGTGATGATTTCCGGCCCCAGCGGCTGCGGCAAGGAAGTGCTGGCGCGCTACATCCATCGCCATTCCCGGCGCTGCGCCGGGCCTTTCGTCGCCGTCAACTGCGCGGCGATCCCGGACAATCTGTTGGAATCCACGTTGTTCGGCCATGAGCGCGGAGCCTTCACCGGCGCCGCGCAGGCGCTGCCCGGCAAGTTCGAGCAGGCGCAGGCGGGTACCATTCTGCTGGATGAGGTGACCGAGATGCCGTTGCCGTTGCAGGCCAAGCTTTTGCGGGTGCTGCAGGAGCGCGAAGTGGAGCGGATAGGCAGCACCCGCGCGATAAAACTGGACATCCGCGTGCTGGCCACGTCCAACCGCGATCTGCAGACGGCGGTGGCGGCCGGGAATTTCAGAGAGGATCTGTATTTCCGTCTGAATGTTTTCCCGTTGAGAATACCGGCGCTCGCCGAGCGGCCGGAGGATATTCTGCCATTGGCACGATTCCTGCTTAAAAAACATGGGGAGGCCGCCGCGCGGGCGTCTTTGGTATTTTCCAAGGATGCGGAACGTCATTTGACGGCCTATAGTTGGGAGGGTAACATCCGCGAACTGGATAATGTCGTGCAGCGGGCGGTCATTCTTGCCGCCGGGGCGGAAATTCTTGCCGCCGATCTGATGCTGGGCGATATTGCAGGCGTGGGGCAGTTTACCCGGGCAGAGTCCGAATCGGACAGTTCGGTGTCGGGTGAAACCGACATGAAAACCCTTGAAAAACGCCATATTCTGGAAACATTGGCGGCAGTCGGCGGCGTGAAGAAGCTGGCTGCGGAGAAACTGGGCATCAGCGAGCGCACTTTGCGCTATAAATTGCAGCGTTACCGTGATGAAGACGCTGCGGATGCCGGTGGAGATGTTCCGGAGGGAAGTGGCACGGAGTAGCCATGTCAGTCAATAATATCGACCAGTTGCTGGGCGAACTGAAAAGCGCGGCGGCGCTGGCTTCCGGCAAGCAGCCGCAGGCGATTCAGCAGACGCCGCAGGTCGACTTTTCCGACGTGCTCAAATCGACGATAGAGCAGGTCAATTCGGCGCAGCAGACATCGGAGGAGATGCAGAAGCAGTTTCAGCTGGGCGACAACAAGGAGGTCAATCTGCAGGACGTGATGGTGTCGCTGCAGAAAGCCAGCCTGTCGTTCCAGACGATGGTTCAGGCGCGCAACAAGCTGGTCAGCGCCTATCAGGAAATCATGAATACTCAAGTCTAGCGCTGCCTTGCCACGGCCCGGCGGCGGTGGACCTAAACCATAAACCACCGTATGGCTGATCTGGCAGAAGAAAACGCTACTCCAGTTTGGCGCGCGCGACTGAACGAAGCGGGTGATCGCTTCAAGGCGCTGCCGAACAATCGAAAAATCCTATTTCTCACGGCGCTGGCCGCGATTTTCGCCGTCGTCGTCGGCGCGGTGCTCCTCAACCGCACGCCTTCCTACAAGATACTGTTCTCCAATCTGCCCGATCGCGACGGCGGCCAGGTCACGGCCGCGCTGCAGCAGATGAACATCCCCTACCAGCTGGGCGAGGGCGGGGTGGTGTCGGTGCCGGCGGACAAGGTCTACGATGTCCGCTTGAAGCTGGCGGCCCAAGGCTTGCCCAAGGCCAGCGGCGTCGGTTTCGAACTGATGGACAATCAGAAGTTCGGCATCAGCCAGTTCGCCGAGCAGGTCAATTACCAGCGCTCCATCGAGGGCGAGCTAGCCCGCACCATCGAGGCCGTTTCCTCGGTGCAGAGCGCCCGCGTCCACATCGCCACCCCCAAGCAGAGCGTGTTCGTCCGCGAGCAGCAATCGCCCACCGCTTCGGTGATGCTGCAGCTGTATCCGGGGCGGATGCTCGATGGCGGCCAAGTGGCGGGCATTCTGCATCTGGTTTCCAGTTCGGTGCCGAACCTGCCGCTGAAGAACGTCACCATCGTCGACCAGGACGGCAATCTGCTGTCCAAACAGACCGGCCCCGACGATAACTCCGGCCTGGATCAGCGCCAGCTGGGCTTCGTGCGCCAGGTCGAGGAAGGCTACGTCAAGCGGATCGAAGATATCCTGGAGCCCATCTTCGGCCACGGCAACGCCCGCGCCCAGGTGACGGCCAACGTCGATTTCTCCGAAACCGAGCAGACCTCGGAGACCTATCGGCCCAACTCCAATCCCAACCCTTCGGCCACCCGCAGCCAGCAGATCAGCGAGAAGCTGGTCAACGGCTCGGCAAACCCCACCGGCGTGCCGGGCGCCTTGTCCAACCAGCCGCCGTCCGCGGCGTCGGCGCCGATCACGCTGCCGCCGGGTGCCGCGCCGGGCACCGCCAATCTGTCCGGGCTGGGCGTCAGCGCCAGCGGCACGCTGCAGCGCGACATCACCACCAATTACGAGGTCGACAAGACCATACAGCACACCAAGGTGCCGACCGGCGTGGTCAAGCGCCTGTCGGCGGCCGTGGTCGTCAATTACCGCAGGATGCCGGACAAGAGCGGCGAGATGAAGCCGACGCCGCTGACGCCGCAGGAAGTTCAGCAGATCAACAATCTGGTGAAGGAGGCGATGGGCTACAAC
The DNA here is from genome assembly GCF_055181315.1 of Chromobacterium sp. Ag138. Taxonomy (NCBI): domain Bacteria; kingdom Pseudomonadati; phylum Pseudomonadota; class Betaproteobacteria; order Neisseriales; family Chromobacteriaceae; genus Chromobacterium; species Chromobacterium sp. Ag138. The sequence goes on along the minus strand of NZ_JBUPWA010000001.1, from coordinate 1,399,283 downwards.
ACGGGACGCGGCGATACGTTGAACGTGGTCAACGCCGCCTTCGCCGACAATGCCCAGCCCGTCACCATGCAGGAGCGGGTGATCGATTACGTCAGCGGCAACGGCACCAGCCTGATCAAGTACGGCCTGCTGGCGATCGCGGTTCTCTACTTGCTGTTCGGCGTGGTGCGTCCCGTCATGCGCGATCTGGTCAGGCCGCCGGCGCCTGCAGGCGCGGAGGGCGAGGCCGGCGCCGCCGGCGCGGCGGGGCCCGGGGGGCGTTTGCTGGGCGTGGCCGGGGAAGAGGGCGAGCCCGGCGTCGCGGGCGCCGCGATGGCTGGCGGCGGCGAAGACCCGCGCGAAGCGCAGAAGCGCCAATACAGCAGCAATCTGGAAGCCGTGCGCGAGCTGGTGAAGTCTGATCCGCGCATGGCGGCCCAGATCATCAAGGAATGGATAAGCGCCGATGAGTGATAACGGAATACGCAAAAGCGCCGTGCTGCTGTTCAGTCTCGGCCAGAACGAGGCGGTCGAGGTGTTCAAGTATCTCGGCCCCAAGGAAGTGCAGAAGATCTCCCTGGCGATGGCGGCGATCAACAATCTCAGCTACGAGCAGATCGACGAGGTGGTGGCCGAGTTCCGCAAGGAGTGCGACGCCCGCGCCAGCATCGGCGCGTCCGACGAATATCTGCGCAACGTGCTGATCGAGGCGCTGGGGCCGGACAAAGCCGCCAACTTGCTGGACAAGATCATGCAGGGCAACGATCACAGCGGCATCGAGAGCCTGAAGTGGATGGACCCGTCGTCCGCCGCGGACTTGATCCGCCACGAGCACCCGCAGATCATCGCCACCATCCTGGTGCATCTGGAGCCGGACCTGTCCAGCTCCATCCTGGCTTTCTTCCCGGAGCGGATGCGCAACGAGGTGCTGATCCGGACCGCGACGCTGGAGGGCGTGCAGCCGCAGGCGCTGCGCGAGCTGAACGATGTGCTGACCCAGCTGTTGTCGGGTTCCGACCGCATCAAGAAAAGCGCGTCCGGCGGCGTCGGCCTCACCGCGGAAATCCTCAACTTCATGGGCGGCAACGTCGAGGCGTCGGCGCTCAGCTTCATCCGCGAGTACGATCCCGAGCTGGCCCAGCGCATCCAGGACAAGATGTTCGTGTTCGAGAACCTGCTGGACATCGACGACCGCTCGATCCAGACGATTCTGCGCGAGGTTCAGTCCGATTCCCTGGTGATCGCGCTGAAAGGCACCAGCACCGATCTGAAGGAAAAGATCTTCCGCAATATGTCGCAGCGCGCGGCGGAAATGCTGCGCGACGATCTGGAGTCCAAGGGCCCGGTCAAGCTGTCCGAAGTGGAGGCCGAGCAGAAGGAAATCCTCAAGGTGGTGCGCAAGCTCGCCGACGATGGCCAGATCGTGCTAGGCAGCAAGGGCGGCGATGAAGGCCTCATCGAGTAACGGACCCATCATTTCCGGCGAGGACCTGGAGAGCTGGAGCAGCTGGAGCCCGGCATCGCTGGATGGCTTCACCCAGGCGCTGTCCCCGGCCCAATTGGTGGCGATGGCGCAGATGCGCCGTCCGGGCGCCAGCCTGGCCGAGCGCATCGCGGCCTCCGAGTCCGAACCGTCTGCGCCGATTCCGCTGGCGGAAGCCGAAGCGCTGGCCGAGCAGGCTGAGGAAGCCCAGCCGGAAGCCGAGGCCCCGGCGCTGGGCTACCCCACCGCCGCCGAGCTGGAGGCCATCCATCAGGAAGCCTGGCAGGCGGGACATGAGGCCGGCCTGGAGGCGGGGCGGACGGAAGGTTTCGAGCAGGGTTTGCAGGCCGGTCGGGAGCAGGGCGAGGCGGACGCGCGCGCCGAGCATCTGCCCAGGCTGGAGCAGGCCTGGCAGGCGCTGAGCGAGATGGGGGCGAGTTTTTCCAGCGAGCTGGCCGAGATGGAGCAGGCGCTTTCCCGGGACTTGCTGCGGCTTGCCTGGGGCCTGGCCCAGAAGCTGGTGCAACAGAAAATAGATCAGGACGAGCAGGTTTTGCTGCCGCTGTTGCAGGCGGCGCTGGCGGAGCTGCCGTCCACGCTGGCCAGCGCCCGCCTGCGCGTGAATCCGGCCGATCTGGCCGCCGCGCGCGAATTCCTGCAGCAGGAAACGCCGGAGACGGCGTGGCAGTGGGTCGAGGATCCGCAGATGCGCCGAGGCGGCTGCGTGATCGACGCCAGTTCGGTGCGGCTGGATATGGCGCTGGAAACCCGGCTGGCGGCGCTGAGCCGGGCGCTGGGGCTGGAGGGCGGAGATGAGCGGCAGCCTGATTGAGCGTCAGCGCGACTGGCTGGCGTCCTGCGGCGCGGCCGCGGAGTCGGCCAGGCTATGGCAGCCATGCGGCCGGCTGGTCCGCGTCACCGGCATGGTGATGGAGGCGGTGGGCATCAAGCTGCCGGTGGGCGGCGCCTGCCGCGTGGTGTTGGCGGACGACCACTCGGTGGAGGCCGAGGTGGTGGGCTTCTCCGGCGACAAAGTGTTCTTGATGCCGCTCTCCAATGTCCATGGTTTGCTGCCCGGCACGCCGGTATTTCCCTTGCCGTCTTTCAATCCTCCCCGCTACGGCCGTGATGTCGGCGCGGCGCAGGCCGCTAATGGCGCGGCCGGCCGCCAGGTGCCGGTGGGCGCCAGCCTGCTCGGCAGGGTGCTGGATTCGCTGGGGCGGCCGCTGGACGGCCTGGGCCCCATCCACCCCGAGGCTTGGTTTCCCTTGTACAGCCAGCCGATGAACCCCTTGCACCGCACGCCGGTGCGCGATGTGTTGGATGTCGGCGTGCG
>NZ_JBUPWA010000001.1:1348974-1396385 GCF_055181315.1 Chromobacterium sp. Ag138 | reverse complement strand
CGCCGCGCAGGCGCTGCCCGGCAAGTTCGAGCAGGCGCAGGCGGGTACCATTCTGCTGGATGAGGTGACCGAGATGCCGTTGCCGTTGCAGGCCAAGCTTTTGCGGGTGCTGCAGGAGCGCGAAGTGGAGCGGATAGGCAGCACCCGCGCGATAAAACTGGACATCCGCGTGCTGGCCACGTCCAACCGCGATCTGCAGACGGCGGTGGCGGCCGGGAATTTCAGAGAGGATCTGTATTTCCGTCTGAATGTTTTCCCGTTGAGAATACCGGCGCTCGCCGAGCGGCCGGAGGATATTCTGCCATTGGCACGATTCCTGCTTAAAAAACATGGGGAGGCCGCCGCGCGGGCGTCTTTGGTATTTTCCAAGGATGCGGAACGTCATTTGACGGCCTATAGTTGGGAGGGTAACATCCGCGAACTGGATAATGTCGTGCAGCGGGCGGTCATTCTTGCCGCCGGGGCGGAAATTCTTGCCGCCGATCTGATGCTGGGCGATATTGCAGGCGTGGGGCAGTTTACCCGGGCAGAGTCCGAATCGGACAGTTCGGTGTCGGGTGAAACCGACATGAAAACCCTTGAAAAACGCCATATTCTGGAAACATTGGCGGCAGTCGGCGGCGTGAAGAAGCTGGCTGCGGAGAAACTGGGCATCAGCGAGCGCACTTTGCGCTATAAATTGCAGCGTTACCGTGATGAAGACGCTGCGGATGCCGGTGGAGATGTTCCGGAGGGAAGTGGCACGGAGTAGCCATGTCAGTCAATAATATCGACCAGTTGCTGGGCGAACTGAAAAGCGCGGCGGCGCTGGCTTCCGGCAAGCAGCCGCAGGCGATTCAGCAGACGCCGCAGGTCGACTTTTCCGACGTGCTCAAATCGACGATAGAGCAGGTCAATTCGGCGCAGCAGACATCGGAGGAGATGCAGAAGCAGTTTCAGCTGGGCGACAACAAGGAGGTCAATCTGCAGGACGTGATGGTGTCGCTGCAGAAAGCCAGCCTGTCGTTCCAGACGATGGTTCAGGCGCGCAACAAGCTGGTCAGCGCCTATCAGGAAATCATGAATACTCAAGTCTAGCGCTGCCTTGCCACGGCCCGGCGGCGGTGGACCTAAACCATAAACCACCGTATGGCTGATCTGGCAGAAGAAAACGCTACTCCAGTTTGGCGCGCGCGACTGAACGAAGCGGGTGATCGCTTCAAGGCGCTGCCGAACAATCGAAAAATCCTATTTCTCACGGCGCTGGCCGCGATTTTCGCCGTCGTCGTCGGCGCGGTGCTCCTCAACCGCACGCCTTCCTACAAGATACTGTTCTCCAATCTGCCCGATCGCGACGGCGGCCAGGTCACGGCCGCGCTGCAGCAGATGAACATCCCCTACCAGCTGGGCGAGGGCGGGGTGGTGTCGGTGCCGGCGGACAAGGTCTACGATGTCCGCTTGAAGCTGGCGGCCCAAGGCTTGCCCAAGGCCAGCGGCGTCGGTTTCGAACTGATGGACAATCAGAAGTTCGGCATCAGCCAGTTCGCCGAGCAGGTCAATTACCAGCGCTCCATCGAGGGCGAGCTAGCCCGCACCATCGAGGCCGTTTCCTCGGTGCAGAGCGCCCGCGTCCACATCGCCACCCCCAAGCAGAGCGTGTTCGTCCGCGAGCAGCAATCGCCCACCGCTTCGGTGATGCTGCAGCTGTATCCGGGGCGGATGCTCGATGGCGGCCAAGTGGCGGGCATTCTGCATCTGGTTTCCAGTTCGGTGCCGAACCTGCCGCTGAAGAACGTCACCATCGTCGACCAGGACGGCAATCTGCTGTCCAAACAGACCGGCCCCGACGATAACTCCGGCCTGGATCAGCGCCAGCTGGGCTTCGTGCGCCAGGTCGAGGAAGGCTACGTCAAGCGGATCGAAGATATCCTGGAGCCCATCTTCGGCCACGGCAACGCCCGCGCCCAGGTGACGGCCAACGTCGATTTCTCCGAAACCGAGCAGACCTCGGAGACCTATCGGCCCAACTCCAATCCCAACCCTTCGGCCACCCGCAGCCAGCAGATCAGCGAGAAGCTGGTCAACGGCTCGGCAAACCCCACCGGCGTGCCGGGCGCCTTGTCCAACCAGCCGCCGTCCGCGGCGTCGGCGCCGATCACGCTGCCGCCGGGTGCCGCGCCGGGCACCGCCAATCTGTCCGGGCTGGGCGTCAGCGCCAGCGGCACGCTGCAGCGCGACATCACCACCAATTACGAGGTCGACAAGACCATACAGCACACCAAGGTGCCGACCGGCGTGGTCAAGCGCCTGTCGGCGGCCGTGGTCGTCAATTACCGCAGGATGCCGGACAAGAGCGGCGAGATGAAGCCGACGCCGCTGACGCCGCAGGAAGTTCAGCAGATCAACAATCTGGTGAAGGAGGCGATGGGCTACAACACGGGACGCGGCGATACGTTGAACGTGGTCAACGCCGCCTTCGCCGACAATGCCCAGCCCGTCACCATGCAGGAGCGGGTGATCGATTACGTCAGCGGCAACGGCACCAGCCTGATCAAGTACGGCCTGCTGGCGATCGCGGTTCTCTACTTGCTGTTCGGCGTGGTGCGTCCCGTCATGCGCGATCTGGTCAGGCCGCCGGCGCCTGCAGGCGCGGAGGGCGAGGCCGGCGCCGCCGGCGCGGCGGGGCCCGGGGGGCGTTTGCTGGGCGTGGCCGGGGAAGAGGGCGAGCCCGGCGTCGCGGGCGCCGCGATGGCTGGCGGCGGCGAAGACCCGCGCGAAGCGCAGAAGCGCCAATACAGCAGCAATCTGGAAGCCGTGCGCGAGCTGGTGAAGTCTGATCCGCGCATGGCGGCCCAGATCATCAAGGAATGGATAAGCGCCGATGAGTGATAACGGAATACGCAAAAGCGCCGTGCTGCTGTTCAGTCTCGGCCAGAACGAGGCGGTCGAGGTGTTCAAGTATCTCGGCCCCAAGGAAGTGCAGAAGATCTCCCTGGCGATGGCGGCGATCAACAATCTCAGCTACGAGCAGATCGACGAGGTGGTGGCCGAGTTCCGCAAGGAGTGCGACGCCCGCGCCAGCATCGGCGCGTCCGACGAATATCTGCGCAACGTGCTGATCGAGGCGCTGGGGCCGGACAAAGCCGCCAACTTGCTGGACAAGATCATGCAGGGCAACGATCACAGCGGCATCGAGAGCCTGAAGTGGATGGACCCGTCGTCCGCCGCGGACTTGATCCGCCACGAGCACCCGCAGATCATCGCCACCATCCTGGTGCATCTGGAGCCGGACCTGTCCAGCTCCATCCTGGCTTTCTTCCCGGAGCGGATGCGCAACGAGGTGCTGATCCGGACCGCGACGCTGGAGGGCGTGCAGCCGCAGGCGCTGCGCGAGCTGAACGATGTGCTGACCCAGCTGTTGTCGGGTTCCGACCGCATCAAGAAAAGCGCGTCCGGCGGCGTCGGCCTCACCGCGGAAATCCTCAACTTCATGGGCGGCAACGTCGAGGCGTCGGCGCTCAGCTTCATCCGCGAGTACGATCCCGAGCTGGCCCAGCGCATCCAGGACAAGATGTTCGTGTTCGAGAACCTGCTGGACATCGACGACCGCTCGATCCAGACGATTCTGCGCGAGGTTCAGTCCGATTCCCTGGTGATCGCGCTGAAAGGCACCAGCACCGATCTGAAGGAAAAGATCTTCCGCAATATGTCGCAGCGCGCGGCGGAAATGCTGCGCGACGATCTGGAGTCCAAGGGCCCGGTCAAGCTGTCCGAAGTGGAGGCCGAGCAGAAGGAAATCCTCAAGGTGGTGCGCAAGCTCGCCGACGATGGCCAGATCGTGCTAGGCAGCAAGGGCGGCGATGAAGGCCTCATCGAGTAACGGACCCATCATTTCCGGCGAGGACCTGGAGAGCTGGAGCAGCTGGAGCCCGGCATCGCTGGATGGCTTCACCCAGGCGCTGTCCCCGGCCCAATTGGTGGCGATGGCGCAGATGCGCCGTCCGGGCGCCAGCCTGGCCGAGCGCATCGCGGCCTCCGAGTCCGAACCGTCTGCGCCGATTCCGCTGGCGGAAGCCGAAGCGCTGGCCGAGCAGGCTGAGGAAGCCCAGCCGGAAGCCGAGGCCCCGGCGCTGGGCTACCCCACCGCCGCCGAGCTGGAGGCCATCCATCAGGAAGCCTGGCAGGCGGGACATGAGGCCGGCCTGGAGGCGGGGCGGACGGAAGGTTTCGAGCAGGGTTTGCAGGCCGGTCGGGAGCAGGGCGAGGCGGACGCGCGCGCCGAGCATCTGCCCAGGCTGGAGCAGGCCTGGCAGGCGCTGAGCGAGATGGGGGCGAGTTTTTCCAGCGAGCTGGCCGAGATGGAGCAGGCGCTTTCCCGGGACTTGCTGCGGCTTGCCTGGGGCCTGGCCCAGAAGCTGGTGCAACAGAAAATAGATCAGGACGAGCAGGTTTTGCTGCCGCTGTTGCAGGCGGCGCTGGCGGAGCTGCCGTCCACGCTGGCCAGCGCCCGCCTGCGCGTGAATCCGGCCGATCTGGCCGCCGCGCGCGAATTCCTGCAGCAGGAAACGCCGGAGACGGCGTGGCAGTGGGTCGAGGATCCGCAGATGCGCCGAGGCGGCTGCGTGATCGACGCCAGTTCGGTGCGGCTGGATATGGCGCTGGAAACCCGGCTGGCGGCGCTGAGCCGGGCGCTGGGGCTGGAGGGCGGAGATGAGCGGCAGCCTGATTGAGCGTCAGCGCGACTGGCTGGCGTCCTGCGGCGCGGCCGCGGAGTCGGCCAGGCTATGGCAGCCATGCGGCCGGCTGGTCCGCGTCACCGGCATGGTGATGGAGGCGGTGGGCATCAAGCTGCCGGTGGGCGGCGCCTGCCGCGTGGTGTTGGCGGACGACCACTCGGTGGAGGCCGAGGTGGTGGGCTTCTCCGGCGACAAAGTGTTCTTGATGCCGCTCTCCAATGTCCATGGTTTGCTGCCCGGCACGCCGGTATTTCCCTTGCCGTCTTTCAATCCTCCCCGCTACGGCCGTGATGTCGGCGCGGCGCAGGCCGCTAATGGCGCGGCCGGCCGCCAGGTGCCGGTGGGCGCCAGCCTGCTCGGCAGGGTGCTGGATTCGCTGGGGCGGCCGCTGGACGGCCTGGGCCCCATCCACCCCGAGGCTTGGTTTCCCTTGTACAGCCAGCCGATGAACCCCTTGCACCGCACGCCGGTGCGCGATGTGTTGGATGTCGGCGTGCGCGCGATCAACGGTTTGTTGACCGTCGGGCGCGGCCAGCGGCTGGGCCTGTTCGCCGGCTCGGGCGTCGGCAAGTCTGTATTGCTGGGCATGATGGCGCGCTTCACCAAGGCCGACGTGGTGGTGGTGGGGCTGATCGGCGAGCGGGGCCGGGAAGTGAAGGACTTCATCGAGAACATTCTGGGCGAGGACGGGCGAGCCCGCTCTGTGGTGGTGGCGGCGCCGGCCGACATGCCGCCGCTGATGCGGCTGCACGGCGCAGCTTACGCTACCGCGCTGGCCGAGTATTTCCGCAGCCAGGGGCTGGATGTGCTGCTGCTGATGGATTCGGTCACTCGTTACGCGATGGCGCAGCGCGAGATCGCGCTGGCGATCGGCGAGCCGCCGGTGACCAAGGGTTACCCGCCGTCGGTATTCGCGCGGCTGCCGCAGTTGATCGAGCGCGCCGGCAACGGCGAGGAGGGGGGCGGCTCCATCACCGGCTTCTACACTGTTCTGTCCGAAGGCGACGACCAGCAGGACCCGATCGCCGATTCGGCCCGCGCCATTCTGGACGGCCACTTCGTGTTGTCGCGCGATCTGGCCGAGGCGGGCCACTATCCGGCGATAGACATCGAGCAGTCGATCAGCCGGGTGATGGTGGATGTGGTGCCGCAGCAGCAGATGGAGCTGGCCCGCCATTTCAAGCAGCTGTATTCCCGTTATCAGCGCAATCGCGACCTGATCAGCGTCGGCGCTTACGTCTCAGGCTCCGATCCGGTGCTGGATGACGCCATGCGCCGCCAGCTGCCCATGGTCAGCTTCCTGATGCAGCCTATGCACGAGTCGCACGATTATGCCTCTTGCTGCCAGCAGCTGGCCGGCGTGATGGCCTGAGTCTGATCCATGGCGGCCAGCAAGTACGAGCTATTGATTCATCTCGCCGACGAGCGCCAGCAGGCGGCGGCGGAGAGGATGGGCATGGCGCAGAACCGCTTGGCGGAATCCCGCTCGCGTCTGGAGCAGTTGCACGCTTTTCGCGAGGAATACAGGCAGAGGCTGGTGAGCGGCGGCGGGCAGAGCATCTCCATCATTCAATACCAGGACTTCCGCCGCTTTCTGTCCCGGCTGGACGAGGCGATGATCCAGCAGCAGCAGGATGTCGACCGCTGCGCGCAGCGCTTCGTGATGGAGCGCCAGGCCTGGCAGATGGAATACAAGAAGTTCAAGGCCTACGAGAAGCTGTTGCAGCGGGAGCGGGAGCGGGAGGCGCAGAAAGAGGCCAGGCTGCAGCAAAAGCAGTCGGATGAATTCGCCACCCGCCAATTCTGGGACCGTTCCCATGGCCACGATTCCTGACTTGGCACGCTCCTTGCTTTAATTTGTCTCGTTCTACTCAGTCGAGACATCGTCATGACCATCATTGTGAATACACCGGCGACCACGACCGGCCCGGCTGCTTCCGCCGGCGCCGCGGGCTCGGCTGCCAATGCCGGGGGCGGCGCGGCAGGGGATCTGTTCGCCAGTTTGCTGGGCATCCAGATGGGCATGATGGGCGCGGCCTTGCCGGGCGCCGCGGATGGCGGCGCTTCCCTCGGAGATAAGCCTGCCGACGACAAGCCTGCGGCCAAGAGCGATGAAGGCGACGCCAGCCTGCAGGCCGCATTGGCGATGCCGATGCTGACGGCGCTGCAGGTTCAGCCGCAGCAGACCGAAATCAAGGCTCCGGCCCAGGATCTGCTGGCCCAGCAACCGGCGGACAAGGTCGATCCTGCGCTGTTGTTGTCGACAGCCAAGCAAGACTTCAACTGGAAAGAGGGTCAGCAAAAATTGCCGGATCCGGACGCCTCGAACGCGCAATTTTTGCCGCTGCAGCAATTGCAGCAGCAAGCGCAATCTCAGCCATCCGCCCATGCTCAAGCGGCCAGCGCCAACATGCCGCAGCTGACCTTGCCGCAAGCGCTGACCGACCCGAACTGGGGCAAGGCGCTGGGCGAGCAAGTGATGAACATGGTCAGCCTGAAAATGGACAAGGCCCAGATTCAGCTGAATCCGCCGCAGTTGGGGCCGATCGAGGTGACGCTGAAAATGAACGGCACCGACCAGGCCCAGGTATTGTTCACGGCGGCGGTGCCGGCGACCCGCGAAGCGCTGGAAAACAATATGCACCGCCTGAGCTCCATGCTCTCTTCCAGCGGCATCCAGCTGACCGATTCCCAGGTTTCCAGCGGCAATTCCGGCCAGCAGCAACAAGCTTACCAACAGAAGAAAGGGCATTCCCAGCCCATTATCGGAGAGGCCGAAGGCGTGGATGCACTGAGCGTGATCAAGACCGCGCGCGGCATACTCAGCATCTTTGCTTGACCCGATTTGAGATTGACACTGTTCAGCAGGCCGAGAAAACAGGAAAATATGGCCGGGAAATCGTTTAAGATTTCACTAGGAACTCCATAAAGAACAGGTCATAACTTATGTCGGATGATAAAAAGGCGGACAAGGCGGAAAAAAAGGCGGGAGGGGGCGGCAACAAGCTGATGCTGATCGTCATCATTCTGCTGATTTTGGTGCTGGGCGCAGTAGGGGGCTTGGCTGCCTATATGTTCACCAATATGAACAAGCCGGCGGGGGCGCAGGCCGAGCAGGTTCATGAAAAGCCGAAGAAAAAACACGACGGGCCGCCGATCTTCGAAAAGATGGATACCTTCGTGGTCAATCTGGCCGGCAATGACGGCAGTTTGCTGCAGATCGACATGCAGGCCGAGCTTGGCGACGAGGAGGCCAAGAAGAAGTTCACCGATTACGCGCCCAAAGTCCGCAGCGCCGTGATCCTGCTGCTGTCGTCCAAGACCGCGGCCGAGGTCAGCACCGCCGAAGGCAAGGTCAAGCTGAAGGCGCAGGTCAAACAGATCATCAACGAGGCGATGGACGCGGGCGAGGAGCCCGTGGTCGACAGCGTCCTCTTCACTTCCTTCATCATCCAGAAGCAGTAGGCGCGCCATGGGCGACGATATTCTGTCCCAGGAAGAGGTAGACGCCCTACTGCGGGGCGTCTCCGGCGAGGACGAAGACGAGGAAGGCGGGCAGGATGGCCAGGGTGTCAGAGGCTATGACATCGGCCGGCAGGAGCGCATCGTGCGCGGCCGGATGCCGACGCTTGAAATCATCAACGAACGCTTCGCGCGCAATTTGCGCATCGGCCTGTTCAACTTTCTGAGGCGCAACGCGGAAATCTCGGTCGGTCCGGTGCGGGTGCAGAAGTACAGCGAATTCATCCGCAATCTGGTGGTGCCGACCAACCTGAACCTCGTCCACGTCAAGCCGATGCGTGGAACCGGCTTGTTGATCTTCGATCCCGATCTGGTGTTCCTGATCGTCGACAATCTGTTCGGCAGTGATGGCCGCTACCACGTGCGGGTGGAGGGGCGGGATTTCACCCCGACCGAGCAGCGCATCATCCATCGCTTGCTGGAAGTGGTGTTCGCCGAATGCCAGAAAGCCTGGGAGCCGGTTTATCCGATCGAATTCGTTTACTTGCGCTCGGAGATGAACACCCAGTTCGCCAACATCGCCACGCCCACCGAAGTGGTGGTGGCGATGACATTCCATATCGAATTGGGCGCGGGCGGCGGCGACTTCCACATCTGCCTGCCGTACTCTATGGTGGAGCCGATCCGCGATCTGCTGTCCAGTACCATGCAGGCCGACCGCACCGAGGTGGACAACCGCTGGGTCAATCTGATGACCCACCAGGTGCAGGCCGCCGAGGTGGAACTGGTGGCCAGCCTGGCGCATGCCAAGGTGACGCTGGGGCAGATACTGAACCTGAAGAACGGCGATGTGGTGATGATAGAAATACCGGAGCGGGTGGAGGCCGACGTGTCCGGCATCCCGGTGTTCGAGGCCAGCTACGGCACCGTGCAGGGCCGATACGCGCTGAAGGTGGAAAAGATACTGGCGGGGACCAACGAGTTTCTGGAGTCCCCCGGAGAGCATGAGCAATGAGCGAAGAAGAATTGCAGGGCGGCGCGGCCGGCGCCGAAGAGGAAGTGTCGATGGACGACTGGGCCGCCGCGATGGCGGAGCAGGAGACCGTCGAGAGCGCATCTCCGGCGGAGGCCGAGGCGGTGCCGGCCCAGGGCCTGTTCCAGGAAATCGGCGCCGGGGCTGTGGCCGGCGGTCCGCCCAATCTGGACATGATTCTGGACATTCCGGTCCAGCTGACCGTTGAGCTGGGGCGCACCAAGATCGCGATCCGGAACCTGCTGCAGCTGGCGCAGGGCTCGGTGGTGGAGCTGGACGGCATGGCCGGCGAGCCGATGGATGTGCTGGTCAACGGCTGCCTGATCGCCCAGGGCGAAGTGGTGGTGGTCAACGACAAATTCGGCATCCGCCTGACCGACATCATCACCCCGGCCGAACGCATACGGCGGCTGCAGAAATAATGGACATGGTCAAACTCGTGAAAGTGCGCCTGGCGCTGCGAGGCGCACTTTGCTTTGCGGCGTCTTCGCCGCTGTGGGCGGCGACGGCCGCCGCTCCCGCGCCGGCGGCCGCGCCGTCTCCGTTCGTCAGCCTGTTGCAGGTGATCCTGGGCTTGGCGGTGGTGCTGGGCGCCATCGTCGGCGTGGCCTGGCTGTTCAAACGCCTGTCGGGCGGCATGCTGGGCGGCTCGGGCCGCGTCCGCGTCGTCGGCGGCGCCATGGTCGGCCAGAAGGAGCGGGTGGTGATCGTCGAGCTGGAGGGCGAGTGGCTGGTGCTGGGCGTGACGCCGCAGCAAGTCAATCTGCTCAACAAGATGCCGCGGCCGGAGGGCGCTGAGCTGGAGCGGGCGGAGCCGGCCGAGCCGTTCGCGCGCTGGCTGAAGGCCGCCTTGGACAAGAGCCGCGAGGCGCAGCGGCGGCGGCAGGACTAATGATGAAGAAAAAGATCGTGATCGCCCTGCTGTCCGGCGGGGCGTTGTTGTCGCCATTGCTGGCCGATGCGGCGGCGGGGCTGCCGCTGATGACCAGCACGCCGGCGGCGGGCGGCGGGCAGAACTACTCGCTCAGCCTGCAGATGCTGCTGTTCATGACGTCGCTGACCTTCATCCCGGCGATGCTGCTGATGATGACGGCGTTTACCCGCATCATCATTGTGCTGTCCTTGCTTCGGCAGGCGCTGGGCACCACCCAGTCGCCGCCGAATCTGGTGATCGTCGGCCTGGCGTTGTTTTTGACGCTGTTCGTGATGGGGCCGACCTTCGATCAGGTTTACACCAAGGCCTGGGTGCCGTTCTCCGACGACAAGATCAGCTTCAATCAGGCGCTGGACGAGGGGAGCAAGCCGATGAAGGCCTTCATGCTGCGCCAGACGCGGGAAAAGGATCTAGCCTTCTTCATCGAGATTTCCCAGTCGTCCAAGCCGCAGAGCAAGGAAGACGTGTCGATGAAGACGCTGATTCCGGCTTTCGCGATCAGTGAGTTGAAGACCGCGTTTCAGATCGGTTTCATGGTTTTCATTCCGTTCATGATCATCGACCTGGTCGTCGCCAGCATTCTGATGGCGATGGGCATGATGATGGTTTCGCCAGTCACCATTTCGCTGCCGTTCAAAATGATGCTGTTCGTGCTGGTGGATGGCTGGACGCTGCTGATGGGCTCGCTGGTGCAGAGTTTCTACACGGGGTGAGCATGTTTCTGGAAGCGTTGTCGCCAGACGATTGGCCGGCCTGTTTCAGCCTGTTTCGCCAAAGCGTGCATGCCTTGGCGGGCGGAGTCTATACCATTGAGCAGTGCGAAGCCTGGGCGCCGGCCCGGGAGTGGGATGCGGATGCCGAGCGCGCGTGGCGCGCGCGTTTGGACGGCGCGTGGTCGCTCAAGGCTGTGGCCGATGACGGCCGGCTGGCCGGTTTCGCCTGGCTGAAGCGAGACGGCGAATTCGACATGTTGTATGTCGCGCCCTGGGCCGGCAGGCAGGGCTTGGGCGAGCGCATGGTGGTTGAGCTGGAGCGCCGCGCCGCAGAGGCCGGCGTGACTGCCCTCCATGCCTGGGCCAGCCACGCGTCGCGCCCGGTGTTCGAGCGGGCCGGCTACCGGCTGGCGCGCGCCAACCGCATCGTCCGTGACTGCGTGGAAATCGACAACTGGCTGCTGGCCAAGGGTGGCTGGCGGGAGGAGGGCGCATGAGTCCGGAACTGGTCATCAGCATCGTGCAGAACGCCTTGTACGTGTTGATCATCGTGTCGGCGCCGGTGTTGCTGACATCGCTGCTGGTGGGTTTGCTGATCAGCATTCTGCAGGCGGCCACCCAAATCAACGAAATGACGTTGACCTTTATCCCCAAGCTGCTGTCGATGTTCCTGGTGCTGGTCCTGGCCGGCCCGTGGATGCTGAACACCCTGATCGAGTACACCACCAGGCTGTTCCAGAGCATACCCAGCGTGATTGGCTGATGCAGGCGATCAGCGATATCCAGATCAACGCCTGGGTCGGAGCCTTTGTCTGGCCGTTCGCGCGCATCATCGGCCTGTTCCTGGCGGAGCCGATGTTCGCCTACCGCGGCGTGCCGCGCAGTTTCAAGGCCGCGTTCGCGCTGATGCTCACCGTGATGCTGGCGCCGCTGCTGCCGCCGCTGCCGGCGGTGCCGCTGGTGTCGGCCGAGGGCGTCGCCATCCTGGCGCAGCAATTGCTGATCGGCCTGTCCATGGGTTTTGTGATGAGAATCGTGATCAGCGCGGTGGAGCTTGCCGGCTTCGTCATCGGCGCGCAGACAGGGCTTGGCTTCGCGATGTTCTACGATCCGGTGCATGCCGCCCAGGTGCCGGTGCTGTCGCAGATGCTGTCGCTGTTCACCTTCTTTCTTTTTCTCGCTTTCGACGGCCATCACGTGGTGCTGGGGGCGCTGGTGCACAGCTTCCAGGTATTGCCGATAGGCATGCCCATGCCGGCTCAGGGCATCAAGGCGCTGGTCTTGTGGGGGGGGCATCTGGTCGAGTGGGGCGTCTGGCTGGCGATGCCCATCATCGGCGCGCTGCTGATCACCAACCTGGCCATCGGCGTGATGACGCGGGCGGCGCCGCAGTTCAACATCTTCTCTTTCGGCTTCCCGCTGACCATCATGATAGGCTTCGGCACGCTGTACCTGACGCTGCCGATGATGATCCCGGTGATAGAGCGCATGTACCAGGCCGGCTTCGAGATGATGTTGCGCATGCTGCAGGCGAAGTAGCCGGGCGCGTCTCGTAAAGCCGGATGGCTTTCTGCTAGAATACCGCGAATTTTGATTGACGCTCCGGCGAGCCGGGGCCAGACAACGCACAGAGGCAAATATGGCAGGTCACAGCAAATGGGCTAACATCCAGCACCGCAAGGGTCGCCAGGATGCCAAACGTGGCAAGATCTTCACCCGCCTGATCAAGGAAATCACCGTCGCGGCCAAGATGGGCGGCGGCGACGTCAACATGAACCCGCGCCTGCGCCTGGCGGTGGATAAGGCCAAGTCCGAGTCCATGCCCAAGGACAATATCGAGAACGCGATCAAGCGCGGCACCGGCCAGCTGGATGGCGTCGATTACGTCGAATGCCGCTACGAAGGCTATGGCATCGGCGGCGCGGCGGTGATGGTGGACTGCCTGACCGACAACAAGACCCGCACCGTGGCCGACGTGCGCCACGCGTTCTCCAAGTACGGCGGCAATATGGGCACCGACGGCTGCGTGGCGTTCCAGTTCAAGCATTGCGGCTACCTGGTGTTCGCGCCGGGCGTGGATGAGGACGCCTTGATGGAGGCGGCGCTGGAGGTCGGCGCCGAGGACGTGGTCAGCAATGAAGATGGTTCGATCGAAGTCATCACCGGCCCGTACGAATTCTCCGACGTCAAGGACGCGCTGGAAGCCAAGGGCTTCAAGTCCGAGATGGGCGAAGTGACCATGCGCGCCGAGAACGAAACCGAACTGACCGGCGACGACGCCGCGCGCATGCAGAAGCTGCTGGACGCGCTGGAAGACCTGGACGACGTGCAGGATGTCTATACCTCGGTCGTGCTCGGCGAATAAGCCTTTTTCGCCCGCTGCTGAAACCCGGCCTGGCCGGGTTTTTTCATGCCCGCGCGGCTTGGGCGCCGGGCGCGGGCGGTGTAAACTGGCGTCTTGATTCCGCACGTCCCGTTTCCGCAAGGATTTCATTGCCCATGCACCAGCCGCATGCCGAACGCCGCAAACGCTTGTTGGCCCAGATAGGCGACGGCGTCGCCTTGTTGCCCACCGCGACGATCGCGGTGCGCAACGCCGACAACCATTATCCCTACCGCGCCGACAGTTATTTTCTGCACCTGACCGGGTTCGAAGAGCCGGAAGCCGTGCTGCTGCTCGACGGCCGCAGCGGCAAGTCGGTGCTGTTCTGCCGCGACCGCAATCCCGAAATGGAAATCTGGGACGGCTTCCGCCATGGGCCCGACGGCGCGAGGGAAGCCTTCGGCTTCGACGAAGCCTATCCGCTGGCCGAGATGGCCGAGCGGATTCCCGACCTGCTGGCGGACTGCTGCCAGCTGTGGTGGCCGCTGGGCCACGACGAAGCGTTCGACCGCCGCGTCAACACCTGGCTGGACGCGGTGCGCGGCCGCGCGCGCGCCGGCGCCCGTCCGCCCGCGCATTACGGCGACCTGCGGGCGCTGCTGGACGAGATGCGCATGGTCAAGGACGCGGCCGAGATCGCGCTGTTGCGCCGCGCCGGCGAAATTTCCGCCGCCGGCCATGTGCGGGCGATGCGCGCCGCGCGGCCCGGCATGCATGAATACCAGCTGGAGGCGGAGCTGCTGCACGTTTTCGTCGGCCACGGCGCCCGCCAGACGGCGTACGAAAGCATCGTCGCCGCCGGGATCAACGCCTGCACGCTGCACTACGTGGCCAACAACGCGCGGATCAACGACGGCGAGCTGCTGCTGATCGACGCCGGTTGCGAATACCGCGGCTACGCCGGCGACATCACCCGCACCTTTCCGGCCAACGGCCGCTTCAGCGGCCCGCAGCGAGACGTCTACGAGGTGGTGCTGGCGGCGCAGCTGGCCGGCATCGCCGCGGTGAAGCCGGACGCGGTGTGGCACGCGCCGTCGGACGCCGCGCTGGCGGTTCTGGCGCAGGGGATGGTGGATCTGGGCCTGCTGGCCGGCAGCGCGGACAGCGTGATCGAGTCCGGCGCTTACCGCCAGTTTTACATGCACGGCATCGGCCACCTGATCGGCCTGGACGTGCATGACGTCGGCCAGCGCAAGCAGGACGGGCAATGGCGCCGCTATCAGCCGGGCATGTGCACGACGATAGAGCCGGGCCTGTACATCCGGCCGGCGCCCGGCGTGCCGGAGGCGTTTCACGGCATAGGCGTGCGCATCGAGGACAATGTACTGGTGACGGCGGACGGCAACGAGGTATACACCGCGGCGGCGCCCAAAACGGTGGCGGAGATCGAGGCGCTGATGCGCGGGGAGTGAGATCGATGGATGAAAGAATGAGCGAACACGCCGACGTCCTGATCGTCGGCGGCGGCCCGGTGGGCGCGCTGGCCGCCATGAGGCTGGCGCGGCAGGGGCGCAGCGTGATGCTGCTGGAGGCGAGGGCGAGAGACGCCGAGGTGCGCGACGCCCGCGCGCTGGCGCTGTCCTGGCACAGCCGCCGCCTGCTGGAAGACGCCGGCTCCTGGCCGGCCGATCTGCCGGCGACGGCGATAGACACCGTCCACGTGTCGCAGCAGGGCAGTTGCGGCCGCACCCGTCTGGATCGGGAAGACCTGGATCTGCCGCATCTGGGCGCGGTGGTCGATTATCCGGCCTTGGTCGCGGGGCTCGGCGGCGCGCTGGAGAAGGCCGGCGTGCAGGTGAGATGGCAGTGCCGGGTGACGGCGGTGACGAGCCTGAGCCAGTACGCGTGCGCCGAGGTGGACACGCCGGACGGCCGTTTGCTGCTGACCGGCAGCCTGCTGGTGCTTGCCGAGGGTGGCGCGCTGGCGGAAACGCTGCCGGGCATCCGCCGGCTGAGCCACGATTACCATCAGTGCGCGGTATTGGCCGAGGTGGAAACCGAGCTGCCGCCGCAGGGCGTGGCTTACGAGCGTTTCGCCCACGACGGCCCGTTCGCGCTGCTGCCGCATGGCGAGCGCTACATGCTGGTCTGGACCCGCAGCCAGGCCGACGCCGAGCGTCTGGCGGCCGCCGACGAAGCGGTGCTGCGCGGCGAGCTGCAGCAGGCCTTCGGCGAGCGCCAGGGCCGGATTCTGTCGGTCGGCCCGCGCGCGATCTTCCCGTTGGCGCTGCGCCAGGCCAGCCGGGTGGCGAGCGGCCGGGTGGCGTTGATAGGCAACGCCGCCCAGACCATGCATCCGGTGGCGGCGCAGGGCCTGAATCTGGGCCTGCGCGACGCGGTCGGCCTGGCCGACGCGCTGGAGGGCGCGGCCGATGCCGGCGACCCGCGCGCTCTGAAACGCTATGCCGCCGCGCGCAAGCTGGACAGCCGCGCGGTGGTCGGCTTCACCCATGGCCTGATCAAGCTGTTCGACGGCCACCATCCGCTGATGAACCGCCTGCGCGGCGTCGGCATGACGGCGCTGGACGCGCTGCCGGCCTTGCGGCGCAAATTCGCCGGCCATCTGGTATTCGGCGTGCGGGGATAAACGGATGCGTTACGACAAATATCGAGCAGTCATCGTCGGCGGCGGCCTGGTCGGCGCCAGCCTGGCGCTTGCGCTGGCGCGCGCCGGCAAACGGGTGGCGCTGCTGGAGGCCGGCGAGCCGGCGGTCGATGATCTGGAGCAAGGCTGGGACGCGCGCATTTACGCGGTCAGCCCGGCCAACCGGCGGTTTCTGGAGGGCATGGGCGCCTGGCCGGACATGGCGCGGATCGGCACTATCGCGTCGATGGACGTGCGCGGCGACGCCGGCGGGCGGATTTCGTTTTCGGCCCGCGACGCCGATGCCGACGCGCTGGCCTGGATCGTCGAGAACCGCTGGCTGCTGGCCTCGCTGTGGGCCCAGCTGCGCGACAGCGGCGCGGAGCTGATCACCGGCGCGCGCGCCGAGGCGCTGGCCACGACGCCGGGCGAAGCCCGGCTGAGGCTGGAGGATGGCCGCGAACTGGCGGCCGAGCTGCTGGTTGGGGCCGACGGCGCCAACTCCTGGGTGAGGGGGCAGCTGGGTTTGCAGGCCAGCGTCAAGCCCTATGGCCAGAGCGGCGTGGTCGCCAATTTCGCCTGCGAGCTGCCGCACCAGGGCATCGCGCGGCAATGGTTTTTCGGCGACAGCATTCTCGCCTGGCTGCCGATGGCCGGGAACCGAATATCGATGGTCTGGTCCACTCCTGATCCGCAGTCGCTGCTGCAGCTGTCGCCGGAGGCCCTGGCCGCGCGGGTGGCCGAAGCCGGCGGACGCCAGCTGGGCGCGTTTTTCGTCCTGACCGCCGCCGCGGCTTTCCCCTTGCGGCTGATTCAGCCGGAGGCGGTGGCGGCCGAGCGGGTGGCGCTGATCGGCGACGCCGCCCACACCGTCCATCCGCTGGCCGGGCAGGGCGTCAACCTGGGTTTCCAGGACGCCGCCCAACTGGCCGGCCTGCTGGACGCCGCGCCCGATTGCGGCGACTGGATGCTGCTGCGCCGCTACCAGCGCCAGCGCCGCGAGGCGGTGGCCGCCATGCAACTCGGCTGCGATGGCTTGTACCGGCTATTCCATGCGAAACTGCCCGGTCTGCCATGGCTGCGCAATACCGGCCTGTCTTTGACCAACTGCCTGACGCCGCTGAAACGGCAGTTCGCCAGACAGGCGATTGGATACTGATCCCAAAGGACCCCTGATCGATGAACAAGAGAATGAAAACGCTGGCCCTGTCCAGCGCGATGCTGATGTCGCTGGCCGCCTGCTCCCAGGCCGCCGGCGGCAATGTCGAAGACGTGAAAAAAGCCTTCCTCGGCCACTTCCCCGGCAAGCAGGTGAAGAGCGTCAGCGCCACCCCGGTCAAGGGCATCTACGAGCTGGTGGTGGACGGCCGCCAGGTGGTGTACGTCAACAGCGACGCCAGCTATCTGTTCGTCGGCGACCTGATCGACACCAAGAGCAAGGAAAGCCTGACCGAGAAGAAGATGACCGAGCTGTCCAAGGTGGACTTCAACGCGCTGCCGTTCCAGTACGCGTTCAAGGACGTGCGCGGCAAGGGCGAGCGCAAGATGGCGGTGTTCACCGATCCTGACTGCCCGTTCTGCAAGAAGCTGGAGCGCGAGAGCCTGAAGGACATCGACAACGTCACCATCTACACCTTCCTGTACCCGCTGACCCAGCTGCACCCGGACGCGATGCGCAAGTCCAAGCAGATCTGGTGCTCGGCCGACAAGGCCGCCGCCTGGACCGCCTTCATGCGCGACGGCAAGCCGCTGACCGGCCCGGACAACTGCGACACGCCGCTGGAGAAGATCCAGGCGCTGGGCGAGAAAATGGGCATCACCGGCACGCCGGCGCTGGTGTTCGCTAATGGCCGCATGGTGCCGGGCGCCATCGGCGGCGATGACATCGAACAGCTGCTCAACGCCAAGTAAGCCAGCAAGACGGGACCGGTGGTCCCGTTTTTCATGGCGAAGCGGCGCGAAACGGGCATGAAGATGCGGCGTTGGAACACGACGGAACGGTTGCTGCTGGCGCTGTGGCTATCGCTGCTCGTTCACGCGGCCCTGCTGTGGCTGCCGCTGAGGCCCGGGCAATGGGCTTCCTGGCATGAGGCGATGCGGGTGAGGCTGCGGGGCGAACCCGCGCCCGCGTCCGCCGCGCCGCCGCCGATCGCGCCGCCGCAGGCCGAAGCGCCCGAGCCGGAAGCGGACGACATGGCGCCTGAGGACATCGGCGACGACAGGCTGCGTCTGGGCGCCGACATCTATTATCCGGCGCGGGAGCTGGACCAGCTGGCGCAGGAGCGCGGCCGCATCGCGCTGCCGGACGTGGCATTGAACGGCCCGTCGCGGCCGATCGAGGTGTTGGTGTTCATCGGCGCCGGCGGCAGGGTGGACGCGGTGCGTTTCGAGGGGGAGGTCGACGCCAGGCTGGCCGACGCCATCGCCCCGGTTTTCCGCGGCGCCGACTACCAGCCTGCGCGCAAGGACGGACGGGCGGTGAAAAGCTACAAGCGGATACGGATAGAGCCGCAGCCGGATGCGCCGCCGCCACTGTCGCATTGAGTCCGCTTCATGCTACATTGTCCCCCGTTCCGGCGCATGCCGGAGGGCTAACACCGCCAGGGACGGAGCCAACCGTCCCGGCAATCGACAAAGGAAACGCCATGTCTGATCTGCAGACTCTCTTCACTCAGGCCCAGGCCGACGTCAAGACCCTGTCCGAGCGTCCGGACAACCAGACCCTGCTGCAACTGTACGCGCTGTTCAAGCAGGCGACCGAAGGCGACGCCACCGGCGAGCGTCCGGGCATGATGGACTTCATCAACCGCGCCAAGTTCGACGCCTGGGAAAAGCTGAAGGGCAAGGATGGCGCCGCGGCCATGCAGGAATACGTAGACGTGGTGAACAAGCTGCTGGCCGACTAAGCCGGAGCCTGTCCTCCATCAAGCTGAACGGCGCCCATCGGGCGCCGTTTTGTTTTGCCGGTCACCAGCAGCCGCTGACGCTCAGTGTGGTTCCGCTGGCATTGTTGGCGATATTGCTCTGGTTGCCCAGATTGTCCAGCTGGTAGGTCTGGCAGCTGTCCTGGGCTTGGCTGCCTTGCGGCGCGGCGTTCAGGATGAAGGTGTTGGCGGTGGCGTTGGCGATGGAGAGCGCATACAGATTGTTGCCGTTGCCTGGCACGTAGACCGTGCCGCTGGCGTAGCCCAGCGCGGACAGCTGGCTGGCGTAGTTGTTGTTGGTGGCAAAGTAACTTTCCTCGCGGCTGGCCAGATCCTGCAGCGCGGTTTTGGCCGCGGTGCGGTTGGACTGCATCATGAAATTGCGGTACGAGGGCAGGGCGATGGAAACCAGCAGGGCCAGCACCGCCAGCGCGACCATCAGTTCGATCAGGGAAAATCCTTCAGGTTTTTTTTTCATGGTTCCGTCTCTTTGGAGGCTCATCGCAGCTCGATCCAGTTCAGCCTGGCGTGCAGGTCGAAAGCGGCCGGGTTGAGTTGCGGCGGGGTGGCGACCGGACCGCCGCTGATGCTGCTTCCGATCGCGAAATAGTTGCCCAGGGCGCGCACCACGCTGGGCGAGCCGGCCATGTTCACCGCGATGCCGTTGATCACGCTGCCGCTGATGCCGCTGAAGTTGCCGGCGTCGTTGGCGTAATAGGAGCGCGCGGTGGCGCCGCCGGTTTTCGGATTCAAGGACATGGTGAAGCCGGTGGCGGACGATACCGAGCACGACGACGGATTGCTGTTGGGCGGAATGGTGGTGTTGACGGTGAAGGTGCCCAGCTGGCTGACCGGGTTGTAGATCACCTGCTCGCCGCTGCCCGGCAGGTTGAGCAGCCAGCCGTAGCTGGTGTTGCTGGTGCTGGGGCTGCAGGCGCCGCCGCCTTGCCAGCAGACGGTGTTGTTCGACAGCGCGCGGTAGCCCTGCACCGTGCCCAGCGTCGAGCTGTAGGACGCGGCGACGGTCTGGGCGGTGAGGTTGCTTGGGCGCACGGTCAGCCCGCCGGTGGGCGCGGCCTGGCTATAGTAGGCGGATTGTCCGGTCAGCGTGTTCCAGCCCGACATGTCCCAGTCCCAGACGCCATACAGGCTTTGGGTGCCGCTGGCGTAGACGTCGGCGGAGTTGGTGGTGAACGGGATTTTCTGGCCGGTGCCGAACGACACCAGCACCCGCGGGCTGGCGCCGCCGGAGGGAATGGCGGTGACCAGCAGCTTGCTGGTGATCGGCTGCAGGCTGGGGGTGCAGCTGCCGGCGCTGATCTGCGCGCTGGTGCAGTAGGTGTATTGAGTGGTGAACAGCGGCGAGGCGACGCCTTTGCCGAATTGCGAGACGGACCAGCTGGACGGCGTGTTGCCGGTGACGTCGAAGCGCCAGACATTGCCGAACAGGTCGCCGGCATAGATGTAGTCGGCGATGTTGTCGCCATCCAGGTCGGCGACCGTGGTGTAGTAGATGCCGTTCTTGCCGCCGGCGCCCGAGGGATCGTTGGCGCTGCCGCTGCCGGTGTCCAGTTCGTAGTAGCTGGGCGCGCCGTTGCTGCCCACCAGCATGATGAAGATGACGGCGTGGCCGTTGGCGCTGTTGTAGCCGTTGCCGAACACCGCGCCCCACTGGCCGTTGTGGAAGCGCGCGATCACCGGCGTGCCGAAGGTGTAGCCCAGATCGTTGCCGCAGCTGGCATTATTGACGCAGCTGAGCGTGCCGTTGTTGACCTCCGTGACCACCAGGCTGGCGGCGTTGGTCTCGGCGAAGTTGGCCGGATTGCTGACATCCAGCATGTACAGCGCCTGGCCGCCCGCGGCCAGGCCGCCGATCAGCCAGGTGTGCCAACCGCTGCCGTAGAACAGGTCGTCGGCGACCGGGGTGGCGTCGACGAAATACTGGTGGGGATAGGTGGGATTGCTGTACTGGACGGTGTTGGCCTGGACCGCGGCCGGCAGATAGGCGAGCACTTCCTGGCCGTCGTTGTTGGTGGCCACGTAATTGCCGTTGCTGTCGTTGGCGCCGGTGCGGAAACCGTGCAGCATGCCGTCGTTGCCGCCGTTGTAGACGATATTGGTCCGGGTGGCGTTGGCGCTCTGATAGCTGGGGTAGGACTGCGCGCCGGTCGCGTTCTCCGCCGGCGAGGCCGATGGGTAGAGCTTGTCGCCCCAGGCGCTCGGATAATTGTTCTGCGGCGGACCCGCCCATACCGGGCTGCTGTTGATCAGATCGCCCAGCACGCTGTCGCGGTCGCGAAACAGGCCGCTGCCCAGCGTGGTCACTTCATTGCCGCGCGCGCCGCGCAGGTAGGACACCCGGGCCGAGCCGTTGCCGTCCGGGCTCAGCGCGGTTTGCTGCGCGGACGTCAGATTCGCCCATTGGAAAGGGATGCCCTGGCTGCCGTTCCAGCTGAGAATGGCGCGGCTGGTCTGCGCGCTCATATTGCTGGCGCCGGTGGTGGCGCAGCTGCCGCCGGTCAGTACGCAGGAGCCATCCCAGGTGGCGGTGCTGGCCACCGTGACCTGGCCGGTGTTGGGATCGCCTTGCAGCGCGTAGGACGCGAGCGATCCCCACCAGTTGTCGGCGTGGTAGCTGGCCACGTATTGCTGGGTGCCGGTGCGGATCAGCGTGGTCTGTTGGCTGTTCAGGCCGCTGGAGCTGGCGGACTGGGTGAAGGGCTGGGCCTGGAAGCAGCTGATCTCGTGCACGTTGCGGCTGCCGCCGGTGGAGGCGGCGAAGCCGAAGGTGATCTGGCTGGGCAGTGGGCCGCTGACCGAGGTGTTGTTGATGTCGTAGTTGGTGATCACCGGCACGTAGGCGCCGTTGTTGTAGCTGTACCAGAGGCTGAGCAGGTTGGCGGGCGTGATCTTCAGCTTGTAGCTGATCGGCACCGCCTGGCCGCGCCTGGTGGCGGATTCATTGGCCATCGGCTGGCTGGACGGCAGCTGGTAGACGCCGCCGCTGGTGCCGGGAATGCTGATGAACGGATAGTTCATCACGCTTTGGGTGCCGTATTTCCCGGTTTTGCAGACGCTTTGCACCATGGAGGCGCTGAAGCTGCCGCCGAACTGGCCGGCCAGGGCGCTGGCCGCCACCGATCCGGCGCCGCGCAGCGAGATGTTCTGCGGCTTGGCGCCGGGGCCGCTGGAGGTGTTGTCGTTGCCGGAGCCGCCGTTGGGGAAGTTGCCGTACTCGTCCATGCCCAGGCCCAGGTAGCCGCCGATGATGCCGTTGTACGGCGAGTTCACGTTGGAGCAGCTGTAGCCCAGGCTGCCGCCGAAGGAACCCACGGCGCTGGGAATGCCGGTGAGCAGGAAGAAGCTCATGCCGTCGGCGCCGTCGCGCGCGCTGCCCCCGGAGTCGCCGTCGTAGGTGTAGCTGGTGAAGGTGGCCTGCAAGCCGCTGCTGGATGGAAACAGGCTGTTGTAGACGATGGCGCCCGACTGGCTGCCGGAGCTGTTGGTCAGCCTCAGCGCGCCGTTGCCGCTGGTGTCGGGCAGTGTGCCGCTGTAGCCGCCGATCTGGGTATTGCCGCTTGGGTCCTTGCTGCCGCAGGCCGGTATGGTGCCGGCGCCGGTGCCGGCTGTCATGCACGCGCCGCCGAACACCAGCCAGTTCAGCTGGGCGCCGCCGCCGGTGAAGTTGTCGCTGACGGTGACCGCGCCGGTTGCCGCCGGCCACAGACCGGCGGCGAGGATGGCGATCGGGGGGAGCAGGCGGGAGGCATGGGATCGCATAGTCATTTTCCCAGATTCGTGGTGCCGGAGTACAGCGTGTAGGTGCTTTGCAGCACGGCCACCGAGGCGGCGTTGCCGCCGTAGCCTATCGCGGTGAGCTGGTAGATGGCGCCGGTGCCGGCGGCGTTCAGCCCCAGGTACTGGATGTAGAGCTGGGGGGGCTGGTAATAGGTTTGGCTACCGCCGCTGGTCGATGCGGTCATGAAAGGCGGGGTGTAGGTATAACCGGCGTTGCTCCACGATGCCGTGGAGGTCGCGTTAGGCAGCGCATTACTGCAGACCTGCAGCGTGCTCTGGCGCGCGGTGTTGCTGCAATTGGGGGCGGCGCCGGCGTTGCCGCCCTGGTTCAGCCACCATTCCGCGTATTGCAGCGTCGCCTCCGCAGCCTCGAAGGCCCGGCCCTTCTCGCGGGTGTTGCCGGCCAGCTTGCCCAAGAGGCCGCTGCTGCGCATCAGCGCGATGCCGATGATGGTGATCACGATCAGCATCATCAGCGCCGCCACCATGGTGAAGCCGCGTGGACGGGAGGCGCGGGAGAGAGGGGAGGGGCGCGTCATAGCTGGTTCATCAGGCCGGTGAGCCAGGACATCTTCACCGTGGCCGGCTGTCCAGGCTGATTGGCCAGAGGATTGACCATGGTCAGCGTCACCCAGACCGAGCGCACGGTGGCGCCGGAGGGAATGGCGGAGGCCGGATAGTAATGGGTGATGGAGCCGCTGTTGGCGGAGTCCACGCCGTACCGCACCGTCATGTTGCTGACGCCGTCCACTAGCACCTGGGCGGTTCCGCCGTTGACGGCGCAGGCGAGCTGGTTCGAGCTGTTGACGGAAAACTGGTTGATGTAGATCTGGCCGCTGCCGCTGGTATTGCTGGAGCCATTGCAGTTGAGCACGGTGTCGCCGGACAGGGTGGCGAAACGCACGCTCAAGGTGTCCGACGCGCCCGAGCCCCCCGACGTGCCGGTGATCGACTGCCCTGCGGCGAAGCCGCCTGCGGCGGGGAGCGCCTGCGCCGCGGTCTGGGTCTGCGGATTGGGATAGTAGCCGGCGGTCTGTACGATGCTGCTGATCAGGGTCATCGCCGTGCGCTGGTTGTCCTGCAGCTGGGCCAGGCCGGACTGGCTGGTCTTGGTCAGCCGCGCGGAGGTGAAAATCAGCGTCAGCACGCTGAGCAGGAACAAGCCGATGGCGATGGCCACCATCACCTCGATCAGGCCGCCGCCGCGCTGCCGGCGCGCGCTCATGGCACCACCACCATCTGGTAGCTCTGGCTGGCCGTGCCGGCGGCCATGGACACGGCATTCACCATGCGGTTCTTTTCCAGCCAGTACACGGTGACAGTGCAGGCGACCGGCGTGGCGCTGGTGGCCGGATTGCAGGCGATCTGGCCGCTGCCGCCGGGCAGGGCGCTGATCGTGCCGCTTCCCCATTGGGCGGCGTCGTAGCCGGCCACGTTGGCGGCGGTGCAGGTGGTGCTGGAGGCGGAACAGTTGACGGTTTGGCTCAAGGCCGGCGTGCCGCTGATGGCGCCGGAAGCGCTGACGCTCCAGCTGCCGCTGGCGTTCAACGCGCCCCAGTACGCGGTATTGGCGTGCATCGCGGCCGCCATGCTTTCGGCGGCGATGGCGCCCAGGCTGCGGCTGCGGGCGATGCTGGTGCTGTTGATCGCGGCGGCCTGCATGCCGGCGATGCCGAGCAGGCCAAGCGAGATCACGATCAGCGCCACCAGCACTTCCAGCATGCTGAAACCGTTTTGGCCGGGTGTTTTCATGGACATGTGTATTGTCCCGTGCTGTCGGTCTGGCCGCTGGTCAGCACCTGAGGATGGCCTACCGCGGCCAGCGCCACGCAGCGCCGGCTGCTGGCCTGGTTGCCGGAGGTATTGAACGTGATCATGCCGTCGTTGCTGGACGGCGCATAACCCATGCGGTTGAAGCATAGATAAGGATAGGCGCTGTTGTTGGAGCTGGCGCTGTCGCCGCTGGCGAAGGCCTGCTGCCTGCGCAGCACGACGCCGCTGGTGTCGGTGCAGTTTCCCCCGGCCGCCTGCAGCACGATCCAGCCGCCGGCCCAACTGGTATTGCCGGGCGCGCTGGCGTTGCAGTTGGCGCCGTCGGCGGAAGGGCAAACCAGCACGGTCTGGCCGCGCTTGAGCGCCTCGTTGCGGGCGGACAGGATGTCGCCGTACAGATTGTTGCTCTCCGACATCACCGCGTTGGCCGACACGGCGCTTTGATACGCCGGCACGGCGAATGCGAGGACGATGGCCAGCAAGGCCATGACGATCAACAACTCAGGCAGGGTGAAAGCTTGTTGCTTGTCCATGATGCTCGATCTGTTGCCCGGCTGCCGCGCCGGCGAAGTGCTTCGAACCATTATCGGTCAAGACTATCTTGGGTGGAATCATCGCCGACGCCGCCGGTCTGACTCACGCGGCCGCCTGTCGCCCGCAGGGCGCAAGCGCTCAGCTCCAGGCCTGCAGGATGGCTTGCAGGGCGGGGTGCTGCAATTTGCGCCGGCTGGCGGTGACATAGTAGTGCTCCCATACGCCGTCCAGCGCGCCCAAGGGCAGCAGGCCGGGGTGATCGGCCTCTCCGTCGGGCGAGACGGGCGCGGGCAGCAGCCCCATTCCCTGGCGGGCGAATGTCTCCATTAACGCATGATCGTCGAATTCGCCGACAACATCGGGCCGCAGGCCATTTGCTTCGAACCAATGCTCCAGTTGCCGGCGCAGCACGTTGTCGCGGCTGGGCAGCAGCAGCGGCGCCTGCTCCAGGCTGGCGGGGAAGCCTGCCTGGCGGCTGGCGTGCAGCGCCGGCGCGGCCAGCAGCTGCACAGGGCAGCTCAGCAGCTGCCAGGACTGGAACTGCTGCTGCTCGCTGCTGGCTACCGGCCGGTCCGCCAGCACCAGGTCCAGCCGGTGCCGGCCCAGTTCGCCGATCAGCTCGTCGAAGTCCCCTTCGCCGCAACTGAGGCGGAGGCGGTTGCCGGTGTGCAGCGCCGGGCGCAGCAGGCGGCTGGCGATGCCTTTGGGGACGACGTCGGAAATGCCGGCCGCCAGCCTCAGCGTCTGGTCGAGCAAGGGATCGGCCAGCGCCTCTTCCATTTGCTCGCCCAGCAGGAAAATGCGGTCGGCGTAGCCCTGGGCCACGCGTCCGGCTTCGGTCAGTTCCAGTCCGCGGCCTTGCTGGCGGAACAAGGACCTTCCCAGCTGCTGCTCCAGCCGGGAAATCTGGCCGCTGACGGTCTGCATGCTGATGCCTAGTTGTTCGGCGGCGCGGGTGACGCTGCCGGTGCGGGCGACCGCCCAGAAATAGTGCAGGTGCTTGTAATTGAGCTTGTCCATTTTAAATTCGAAAAAACCGTATATATATTCAGATTTTACTTTATTTTTTCGATTCATTTTGTCGCATACACTGCAGTGTGGCCAGCGCTTCGTCCTGGCTGATGATTGAACGGATTTTGGGAGACTAAACAATGAAACGGGTGATTTTGCTGATTGTGACCAACATCGCCGTGATGCTGGTGCTGAGCGTGAGCGTCCGTCTTTTGGGGCTGGACCGCTTCGTCACCGCCGGTGGGCTGAATCTGGGCATGTTGCTGATGTTCTCGGCGGTGCTGGGCTTCGGCGGCGCCTTCATTTCGCTGGCCTTGTCCAAGACCATGGCTAAGTGGAGCACCGGCGCGCGGGTGATCACGCAGCCGTCCGGCCAGACCGAGGCCTGGCTGCTGAACACCGTGCGCAAGCTGGCCGACCGCGCCGGCCTGCCGATGCCGGAGGTGGCGGTGTACGAGGGCGAGCCCAACGCTTTCGCCACCGGTCCCAGCCGCTCCAACTCGCTGGTGGCGGTGTCCACCGGCCTGTTGGCCAATATGAACGAGGAAGAGGTGGAGGCGGTGCTGGCGCACGAGATCGCCCACATCCGCAACGGCGACATGGTGACGCTGACGCTGATCCAGGGCGTGGTCAACACCTTCGTGTTTTTCCTGGCGCGGGTGGTCGGCTACCTGGTGGACAGCTGGCTTAAGCGCGACGAGGAAAACAGTTCCGCCGGCACCGGCATCGGCTACTTCGTCACGGTGATCGTGTGCGAGATCGTGTTCGGCATCCTGGCTTCCGTGGTGGTGATGTACTTCTCGCGCCAGCGCGAGTTCCGCGCCGACGCCGGCGCCGCCGAGCTGCTGGGTTCGCCGCGGCCGATGGCCAACGCCTTGCGCCGCCTGGGCGGCATCGAGGCCGACGGCCTGCCCAAGAGCATGGCCGCTTCCGGCATCGCCGGCGGCCGCGGCCTGCTGGGCCTGTTCGCCACCCACCCGAGCATGGAAGAACGCATCGCCGCGCTGGAAGGCCGCGGCTGACGCCAAGGGCGGTAGCTTCCCGCCGCCGCCCGCTGACGGATTGAATGGAGTGTGAAGTGATCGATTTTCTGACCGCCCCCGCGTTGGGCTATCCCTTGTGGACCTGGCTGGCTTTCCTGGCCGGCGTGCTGGCTTTGCTGGCGTTCGACCTCGGCATTTTGCAGAAGGACGGCCGCGAGATCGGCGTGCGCGACAGCCTGAAGCTGTCGGCGTTCTATATCGCCATCGGCCTGGCCTTCGGCGGCTGGGTGTGGTGGTATCGCGGCGCCGACGCCGGCGTGCAGTATTTCACCGGCTACCTGCTGGAGAAGTCGCTGTCGCTGGACAATGTGTTCGTGATCTCGCTGATCTTCGGCAGCATGGCGGTGTCGCGCGCCTACCAGCACCGGGTGTTGTTCTGGGGCATCCTGGGCGCCATCCTGATGCGGGCGCTGATGATAGGCGCCGGCGCCGCGACTGGTGGCCGAGTTCCAGTGGGTGCTGCTGCTGTTCGGCATTTTCCTGCTGTGGGCCGGGCTGAAGATGCTGTTCTCCGGCGATGAGGAAGCCACGCCGCTGACCGAGCAGAAGTTCTACCAGTGGCTGCGCCGCCGGATGCGGTTGACGCCTGAGTTGCACGGCAACGCCTTCCTGGTGCGCGGCGAGCGCCACGGCCTGGGCAAGGGCTGGTGGGCGACCCCGCTGTTGTTGACGCTGATTCTGGTGGAGTCGGCCGACCTGGTGTTCGCGGTGGACAGCATTCCGGCGATCTTCGCGGTGACCCAGGATCCGTTCCTGGTCTACACCTCCAACATCTTCGCGATTCTGGGCCTGCGCGCGCTGTATTTCGCGCTGGCGGCCATGGTGCACCGCTTCCATTACCTGAAGTACGCGCTGGCGCTGGTGCTGGTGCTGATCGGCGTCAAGGTGGGGCTGGTCTACCTGCACGACGCGGGCCTGGTGGCCTTCAAGCTGCCCACCGCCTGGTCGCTGCTGGCGACGGTGTCCCTGCTGGCCGGCGGCATCGGCTATTCCTGGCATCGAACCCGGCAGCAACCGCACAGCGGAACCAATTGAAACCTTCGTCGCTCCAACTCTGAGAGCGCGGGCGCCCAGACACGGCGCCCGCGCCGTTGTCGCGCTTGCAGGCGACACCTTCGTGATTAACTCCCGATACCTTAGGAACTGCCGATGTCTCAAGCTTCCCGCGTGCTTATTGTCGATGACGATCCGGATCTGCGCGATCTGCTTAGCGATTACCTGAGCCGCCAGGACATGGTTGTCTCGGCGGTGGGCGATGGCGAGGCGATGAACCGCGCCTTGGCCGAGCAGTCGTTCGACATCCTGATCCTCGATCTGATGTTGCCGGGCGAGGACGGCCTGAAACTGTGCCGCGACCTGCGCTCCCGCTCCAATATGCCGATCCTGATGCTGACGGCGCGGGGCGACGAACTGGACCGCATCATCGGCCTGGAAATGGGCGCCGACGATTACCTGCCCAAACCGTTCAATCCACGCGAATTGCTGGCCCGCGTGCGCAGCATCCTGCGCCGGGTGGAAGAGCGCCGCAACAACAGCGCGCTGCGCGCGCTGCAGTTCGGCGACTGGCGGCTGGAGCTGGGCGCCCAGCATCTGGTCGACGGCGGCGGCGTGGTGACGCCGCTGTCCGGCGGCGAATTCAAGCTGATGCAGGCGCTGGCCGAGAATTCGCAGCGCGTGATGTCGCGCGACCAGTTGATGGAGGCGATGAACGGCAAGGAAGCCGGCCCCTTCGATCGCACCGTCGACGTGATGATAGGCCGCTTGCGCCGCCGCCTGGGCGACGACGCCCGCGAGCCGCTGCTGATCAAGACCATACGCAGCGGCGGCTACATGCTGGCTTGCGAGGTGGTGCCGGTGAGATGAGGCGGCTGCCTCGCACCCTGTACGGCCAGCTATTGCTGACGCTGCTGACCAGCGTGCTGCTGGCCAATGTGATCGGCATCGCGCTGGTGCTGACCGACCGCGAGCGGCTCAGCCGCACCCTGCGCGCCGAATACGTGGCGCAGCACCTGGCGGACATGATCAACCTGCTGGACGAAACCGCCGCCGCCAGCCGGCCCAAGCTGGCCGGCGCGCTGACTTCGCCCAATGCCCAGGTGCTGCTCGACCAGCCTTGGCGGGCTGGCGGCAAGACCAGCCTGCCGGAAGCCGGCAAGCTGCGCGAGCTGATCCAGGCCGATCTCGGAGCGCCGTTCCGTTTGCAGGTGCTGTCCTTCCGCGACGACTCTCCCGATGCCGCGGAAGATTTGCTGCGCCCCTTCGTCGAGCCTGGCCGGCATGTGTTCACGCCGGGCAAGCAGTTCTGGGTGCAGGCCTTTCCCAACAAGCTGGGCGAGGGCGGGCCGGAGTTCAAGATCCAGATGGCCACGGTGCAGGCGCAACTGAAGGACGGCACGGTGGTGACCTTCCGCATCGGCCAGATATCCAGCGCGGCGGAAACGCCGTGGCGGGTGACCGCCTGGCTGTTGCTGGTGGCGCTGGTGGTGGCCATGGCCTCGGCCTGGGCGGTGCGCCGCCTGACGCGGCCGCTGGCGCTGTTTTCCCAGGCCGCGACCGGGCTGGCGGCCAATCTCAACCAGCCGCCCCTGCCTGAAACCGGCACCCAGGAGGTGGTCAACGCTTCCCGGGCTTTCAACCGCATGCAACAGGAGCTGCAGCGTTATCTGCAGACGCGCAGCCAGATGCTGGCAGGCGTGTCGCATGATCTTCGCCTGCCCATCACCCGCGTCCGGCTGAGGCTGGAGCAGCTGGAGGAGGGAAGCGCGCGCCAGGCGATAGAGCGCGACCTGATCGAGATGGATCAGCTGATAGGCGACACGCTGGCCTATCTGCGGATGGGGCAGGGCAATGAAAGCACGGTGCTGCTCAATGTCGGCGCCTTGCTGGAGGGCGTGGTCGAGGACGTGGAGGCGCTGGGCGCCGAAGTGGCGTGCCGGTCGGAAACGGTGAAGCCCTTGTACGCCCGGCCGCAAGCCTTGCGCCGCTGCATCGCCAACCTGCTGGAGAATGCCCGCCGTTATGGCGGCGGCGTCGTGGAGGTGTCATTGCGCGAGCATGCCGGCAGGGTGGAGATCATGGTGCGCGATCATGGCCCCGGCATCGCCGAGGACGATCTGGAGCGGGTATTCGAGCCCTATGTGAGGCTGGAGCATTCCCGAGCCAAGCATACCGGCGGCAGCGGACTGGGGCTGGCGATCGCCCGTGCCATCGCGCGCGAGCATCACGGCGACATTCTCCTGTTCAATCATCCGCTGGGCGGCTTGTGCGCCGAGCTGCACTTCCCGGCTCAGCGCGAGATGGCTGCGGATCGCTGAGCCAATGGCGGGCTGGCCATCGCCGCATGTTGCGCAGCGGGGCGGGCCGGGGGGCTTAACAATGTTTGACAAAGTGCGCTGGCAAACAAATTGATTGGAAAAACGAAAGCGAGTACACTCTAAATTGAGTCTGGTTGATGTCTGATTTCCTTAGGTTCGAGCAGGCTCAGGTCAAGTCTATCCTTATGTAAGGCCCACACATGTGGGCCTTTTTTTTCGATTTAGAACATTGTTTCGGCGTTAATGGCTTTGTTAATGTTCGTTAAGCAATAAAAACACACAAATTTGTTAAGAATGAACAGAGTTTCAGGTACGCAGACGAGTGTTGTATTTTTGCCGCACATGATGTGTTTTTACAACATAGTACCGAAGTGTTCACTTGCATATATCGATCTGCGGAATTAGTATTCAATCGCTTTCTAAGACAAGCCACAAGGATTGTTCACCATGAAAAAAACTCTGATCGCCCTGGCGGTTGCCACTCTGCCGGCTGCCGCATTCGCTGACGTCACCATCTACGGCCAACTGAAGGCCGGCGTGGAAAATGTTCACGCTGGTGGCGTGAATCAAACCAATGTCGACGATATGGGTTCCCGTATCGGCTTCAAAGGCGGCGAAGACCTGGGCAATGGCCTGAAGGCCATCTGGCAGGTTGAGAGCGGTTTCGACATCGACGGCACCAACCGTCAGGGTTACGGCACGTTCGCCAGCCGCGAATCCTTCGTCGGCCTGGATACCGGCTACGGCAAGGTTCGCCTGGGCAACATCTCCACCTTCAGCGACTCCAACATGAGCGTCGTGAACCCGTGGGAAAGCTCCAGCAACGCGCTGCAGCTGAATGCCTTCACCCGCGACGATGTTCGCGTGAAGAACGCCATCCGCTTCGACACCGCCAACTACAACGGCTTCCAGGGCGCGTTCCTGTACGGCACCAAGGAAGACAAGAGCAACGCGTTCAACAAGGATGCGCAGACTACCCAGCGTGAAACCTACAACCTGGGCCTGTCGTACGAGAACAGCGGCTTCTTCGGCAAATACCAGTACATCCACGAGACTCCGGTGGTTTCCGCTGGCGTGCGCACCCAAGCGAATGACAGCCACCGCCTGGAAGCTGGCTACAACGCCAACAACCTGCTGCTTGCCTTCGGCTACCGCAATGATCGCGGCGACAGCTCCATCACTCCGCTGAGCTTCCTGCAGAACAACACGGTTCCGGCTGGCGATGGCAGCAAGTACAAGTCGCAGGAATACGCGCTGACCGCTGCCTACACCCTGGGCGCCTTCACTCCGAAGTTCACCTATGCTCAGGCCAAGGACTACGACAAGGATGGCGTGAGCGTGGATAACACCGGCTACAAGCAATTCCTGGTCGGCGTGGACTATCAAATGTCCAAGCGCACCACCGTTGGCCTGCAATACGGCGAAGTGAAGGCCGACAAAGCCATCTTCAACAATGGCAGCGACGCTTCCAGCACCGGCAGCAAGCTGCGCGGCGTGGGCCTGAACATGGTTCACTCCTTCTAATACCGGCAACGGATTGGAACAGGCCGCGCCGATGGGCTGACATCGGCGCGCCGATACAAACTGCCGTTCCCGCAAGGGGGCGGCAGTTTTGTTTTGGATGCTTGCCGGCCTGCGTTCGCGCGTGTCAAATCGGTTCTTTGCCTTAAGGAGCCGCCGATGCCCGAATTTCACCGCTTGTTTTATTCCGTGGCCCAGGCTTTGCCCTGGCTCAATGCCGCCGACGAGCCCTGGCGATGGCTGGAAGGCTTGCCCGATGCGTTGGCGGCGCGCCGCGCCGCCGCCAATCCCGATGAGTGGGTGCTGGATGGCGAGGCGATGATCCATCGCAGCGCGACGTTGGAAGAAGGGGCGATCCTGAAAGGGCCGGTCTGGATAGGCCCGGGTTGCCGGGTGGCCGCCCACGCCTACTTGCGCGGCGGAGTGGTTCTCTGCGCCGGAGTGACGGTGGGACCGGGCTGCGAGATCAAGACTTCCATCGTCGGGCCGGGCAGCCGGCTCGCCCATTTCAATTTCGTCGGCGATTCGGTGCTGGGCGCCGACGTCAACCTGGAGGCCGGGAGCATCCTGGCCAATCACTGGAACGAGCGCGACGACAAGACCATACGCCTGCATGTGGCCGGCAAGGTGTTGCTGCCGGGATTGGAAAAGCTGGGCGCCTTGCTGGGCGATGGCGTGCGGGTGGGCGCCAACGCGGTGTTGTCGCCGGGCACGGTGCTCGAAGCTGGCGCGGTGGTGCCTCGGCTGGGGTTGGTGGATCAGGACCGGATTTGAAAACGGACCGCCGGCTTGGCCGGACGGTCCGTCGTCGAAGCGTTGATTACTGCGGGAAAGGCGCGACGCCGAGTTTTTCCAGCAGATAGCCGGCGGTTTGCAGCGCGCCTTCGACCCAGCCCTGCGCGTCGGAGTAGGCCTCGCCGCAGATGTACAGCGGCAGGTCGGTGGGCTGCACCACCGCATGCTTCACTTCCCAGCTCTTCACGCCGATGTTCCAGCTGTTCCAGCCGCCGCCGAACGGATCGTCGCCCCAGTCGCGGTAGGCAGCGTTGCGCACCTTGGGCGTGTAGTTCAGGCTGTGCATCACGGTCAGCTGGCGGGTCACTTCCTCGGTCATCATCCGCGGCGCCTTGTACTGGTGCCAGTCCAGCTCGTCGCGTTGCACGTTGTCGTCCACGCCGATGAAGGGATCGGCCAGCGGCGCCACGTCTCTGCCTAGCGCTCTGGGCTGGCGGCGCTTGGCGCGCAGCCCGTCCCAGAAGCCGGTGTTGTCGCCGTCGTCGTAGCTGGCGAGCAACATCGCGTGGCCTTCGGTCGCCGCGTCCCCATTGCTCTTCGGCCAATAGTAGGTTTGCCGCACCGGCAGGTCGGTGACCGAGCGGCCGGACTGCACCGCGACGTAGGTCGGTTTGCCGTCGGCGCCGGTGGAAGAGTAGCCGGTGTTGCGCCACCAGGGGCTGTCATAGGTGGTGAACAGCTTGAACAACGGCCGCGGCGTGACGGTGGAGATCAGCGCCTGGGTCTTGGCGTCCTGCAGCGCCGGGCTGGTCGCGGTCAGCAGCTCCAGCGAGCGGCGCGGCATC
Source organism: Chromobacterium sp. Ag138 (assembly GCF_055181315.1). Classification (NCBI taxonomy): domain Bacteria; kingdom Pseudomonadati; phylum Pseudomonadota; class Betaproteobacteria; order Neisseriales; family Chromobacteriaceae; genus Chromobacterium; species Chromobacterium sp. Ag138. Next base: position 1,363,063 of record NZ_JBUPWA010000001.1, on the reverse strand, counting down.
GCCAGGATCAGCTTCTTGGCCGTCGCCGCGCTGCCGTTGACCTGGAAGGCGAAGCCGTCACCCTGCAGCGTGATGTGGGAGATGTGGGAGGCCAGCCTGACGTCGCCGCCGGATTTTTCAAACAGCTGGGCCAGCGACAGCGGCACCTGCTGGAAGCCGTTGCAGAAGCCCATGTATTGCGGGCTGACCCCGAAGTCGGACAGATACCATGGAATCGCATCCGCCGCGTTCCAGTTGCACAGCGTGGAGTCGTAGCCGCCGACATCTTCGGCGTAGTGGTAGGCTTCGCCGGTGATGACCCGCAGCAGCACGTTCCAGAAGCCTTGCTTGTACAGCGGCACGCCGCCGAATTCGGCGCTCTGCGCCATTTCGCGGCGTTGCTCCTCGTTCAGATTGGAATTGGTGATGCCGGGCACGATCTGTTCGATCGCGTTGACGATCACCTCGCCGGCGCTTTGGCCGTGGTCGATGAAATTCAGCTGGTAGGGGACGATGTCCGGATCATTGGTGAAGTCGGCCAGGCGCAGGTAGACGCCGCGCAGGAAGGCGATGTTCTGGGGCTCGTCCACCGGAAACTTGTATAGCGAGATCTGTTCGTCGGCCGGCAGCTCCTGATTCAATTCGGTGATCAACTTCGTCACCAGCGGCTGCACCGCGGGCAGGATGCGCATGCCGCCCAGCTCGGCCACCATGTCGGGAATGTCGGGCGGGCGCACCGACAGCAGCCGCCCGCCGATGTGGTCGCTGGCTTCGAATACGGCGATCTTCTGCCCCGGGTTGGTTTGTTTCAGCCGCCAGGCGCAGTAGACGCCGGATACGCCCCCGCCGACGATGGCGATGTCGAAATTTTCTTCAGCCATGGTGCTGTTTCCTTCTCTGGGTGGATTGGGTTCAGAAGATCACCGGCACATTGCCCGGCAGGCCGGCATCGTCGTTGCGCCGCAGCAGGTCCGCGCCGAAGTGGAAGCAGTCCAGGCGGGGCTGCTTTTCGTAGCGGGCATTGGCTTCTTCCGGCGTCGGCGGGGTTTGCTCCAGACCGACGGTGTGCATGTCCAGCACGTAGGCGTGGCCGCTCAGCGCGTGGTCAATGCCGCGCCTGACCGCCGCGCGCACGTCTTCCGGATGGCGGACAATCTCGCCCTCCATGCCGCCGAAGGCCTTGGCCAGGGTGACGAAGTCCGGCTTGGGCCGGTGGATGCGCAGGTATTCCGGGTCTTGCGTCTTGGCTGTCCATTCGTAGCCGGGCGCTTCGCCGTATGTTTTCTCCACCTGTTGCAGGCCCATCTGCAGCGTGTGGTACTCGTGGTTGTTGGTGATGATGTAGAGCACGCCCAGCTGGCGGTGCTGCGCGGTCCACCAGGTTTGCGGGTAGAACAGCGAGGAGCCGTCGCCGGTGGCGGCGACCACGAAGCGGGTATCTATGCCCTGGCAGCTGCCCGGCTCCAGCTTGATGCCCAGCGTGGCCGGCATCGACCAGCCCAGCGAACCGCCGCCGACGCAGTAATAGCTGATCGGCGCCGCCGCCTGGTCGGTGAACGGCAGCAGATACTGGAACGGGGCCGGATCGGACACCGCCTCGTGCGCGTAAACGAACTGCTTCTCCAGCTGGCGCTCGCCGATTTCCTTGCGCAGGGCATCGGCGATCACCACCGCCCAGATCTCGTTCTGGTGCATCGCTTCGCGCAGATAGGCGTCCCAGGCGACCTTGCGCTGGGCGGCCAGCTCTTTCAGCTTGGCGTTGCGGGCGGCCGCCGCCGGGGAGGGCTGGTCGCCGATCAACTGGTTTATCAGCGGCAGCGTGGCTTTCAGGTCGCCGAACAGCGCCGCCTCGCCGTAGTAGTTCTTGCCGATGTCCCAGGTGTGGTTGCTGAGGTAGACCTGAGTGACATTTGGCGGGATCAGCGGACCGTCGCTGTACTTGTAGACCGTGATCTGCGCCTGGTTGCTGAAGCCGCACAGGAAAGCGACGTCATGGCCGGCGAACACCTGCTGCACGCCGGACTGGCTGCCGGGCAGCTCGCCTTGCCAGTGGTAATCGTTGTTGGGGAAGTTGGCCAGGCTGCTGAAGGTTTGCTGCAGCACCGGCGCGCCCAGCAGCTCCGCCATCCGCTGCAGCTCCAGCCAGGCTTCGGCGTAGCCGGCGGCGTCTCCGGTGACGATGATGGGGTTCTTGGCCTCGCGCAGCAGCTGCGCCGCCTGCTCGATGGCCTGGCGGTCCGCGGTGAAGTGGGGCGAGATCTTCGTCACGCCCTTGATGCGGTCGTCGTCGCCGATGCGGCGCATGGTGAATTCCCATGGAATGGCGACGAAGACCGGGCCGTTGGGCGGCGCCATCGCCTCCTTGAACGCCCGTTGCAGCACCATCGGGAATTCCTGCTCGGTGCGAACCTCGTGCGCCCACTTGGTGTATTGGCGGGCCAGATCCACCAGATTGGATGCCAGGAGCGGCTCCTGGGTGACCAGCTCGTTCTGCTGCTGGCAGCACAGGATCACCAGCGGGGCCTGCGAGCGCCAGGCGTTGAACAGATTGCCGATGGCGTGGGCGATGCCGGGCGTGACGTGGACCACCAGCACCCCGGGCTTGCCGGTCATCCGCGCCGAACCCATCGCCGCGCCGATGGCGATGTTCTCGTGCAGGCACTCGATGTACTCCACCTGGTTTTCCGGGTAGGAGGTGCCGTCGATGATGGGAATCTCGTTGGTGCCGGGCACGCCGAAAATCCGGTGTATGCCCAGTTGGCTCAGGATGTCGAATACGTAATCGCGCGCCCAGCGCTTTTGTCCGCCTGCTTCGTCCACGCTCATGCTTGTTCTCCCCTTGGAAAATTCGGACCGACACCGTGAGTGGTAATCCAGCGGGAAAACGAAGGATATGAAAGGGAGCTTGTCGGATTTATTTCCACATCTTGATGGCGGGTCTGCGGGGCGGGATCAAGTCCGCGATTTTCCTTGCGATCTTCTCCAGGGACTAGAGGAGGTTAAGTACGAATACGACCTGTCTGAAAGTGCAGGTATGAGTGGAAATCGCTGGATGCGGAATGATTCCTAAACTAAAGGCGAGTTGTTTGCATGAAAAAAAGCCGGTCGTTCGACCGGCTTGCGGATGCTTAGGTTTGCTCGCGAGTTCAGGCAATCAGAACCACTGGCCGTAGCGCTTGATGTAGATGGTCTTCACCGTCTGCGTCAGGGCCAGGTAGCCGGCCATGGTCAGCAGCAGCCACCAGAAGTAGCTGGTGTCGAGCTGGATGAAACCCAGCGAGGACGCGATCGGCGAGAACGGCAGGTAGCAGGCGATGGCGATGGCAGCCGTGGTGGACAGCATCACCGGCAGCGACGCCGTGCTCTGCAGGAACGGAATCTTGCGCGTGCGCAGCATGTGCACCACCAGCGTCTGCGAGATCAGGCCTTCCATGAACCAGCCGGTGTTCATGATCAGCTGGCCGCCGTCGCCGCCGTGCATGTGGTAGGCCGCGCCGGCGCCGAACACCGTCCACAGCAGGATGTAGGTGGTGATGTCGAACACCGAGGACGTCGGGCCCAGCCACAGCATGAAGCGCTTGATGTTGCCGGCCTCCCATTTGCGCGGCTTCTTCAGGAAGTCCGGGTCCATCTTGTCCCAGGGCAGGAACATCTGCGACAGGTCGTAGATCAGGTTTTGCAGCAGCAGCTGCATCGCCAGCATCGGCTCCCATGGCAGCCAGGCCGAGGCCACCAGCACCGAGAACACGTTGCCGAAGTTGGAGCTGGCGGTCATGTTCAGGTACTTGAGGATGTTGCCGAAGGTTTCGCGGCCCTTGATCACGCCTTCTTCCAGCACCATCAGGCTCTTTTCCAGCAGGATGATGTCGGCGGTTTCCTTGGCGATGTCGGCGCCGCTGTCCACCGAGATGCCGACGTCGGCGTCGCGCAGCGCCGGCGCGTCGTTGATGCCGTCGCCGAGGAAGCCCACGGTGTGGCCATTGGCCTGCAGCGCCTTCACTACCCGCGATTTCTGCAGCGGGGTCAGCTTGGCGAAAATGGTGGTGCGCTTGACCGCGGCGCACAGCGCCACGTCGTCCATCGCCTCGATTTCCGGGCCTAGCAGCGGTTTGCCCGGATTGAGGCCGACGTCGCGGCAGACCTTGGCGGTGACGATGGGATTGTCGCCGGTCAGCACTTTGACCGCGACGCCGTATTCGTTCAGCGCCTTGATCGCCGGCGCGGCTGAATCCTTAGGCGGATCGAGGAAGGTCAGGAAGCCGCGCGCCACCAGACCCTTTTCGTCGGCGGTCTGGTAAGCGTTCTTGCGCTCGTTGGATGGGATGTGGCGGGTGGCCACCACCAGCACGCGGTAGCCTTCGGCGTTGAACTCCTGGCTCAGGCGCAGCAGGCGGGCGCGTTCTTCCGCGTTCAGTACGCGCACTTCGTCGCCGTCCTGGATGTGGCTGCAGACGGCCAGCATCTCTTCCACCGCGCCCTTGGACACCATCAGCTGCTGGCCATTCTGCTCCTGCAGGATCACCGACAGCCGGCGGCGCTCGAAGTCGAACGGCAGCTCGTCCACCTTGCTGTAATGGCGCAGCTTGACGCGTTCGCCCAGCTCATCGGCGCGCTCGACGATGGCGATGTCCATCAGATTTTTCATGCCGCTCTGGTGGAAGCTGTTGAGCCAGGCCAGCTGCAGCGTGGTTTCGTCCTTGTCGCCGTAGACGTCGTAATGGTGCTCCAGGATGATCTTGTCCTGGGTCAGGGTGCCGGTCTTGTCGGTGCACAGCACGTCCATCGCGCCGAAGTTCTGCACCGAGTTCAGCCGCTTCACCACCACCTTGCGCCGCGCCATCGCCACCGCGCCCTTGGCCAGGTTGGCGGAGACGATCATCGGCAGCATTTCCGGGGTCAGGCCCACGGCCACCGCCAGCGCGAAGGTGAGGGCGGACATCCAGTCGCCCTTGGTGACGCCGTTGATCATGAAGACGATGGGCACCATCACCAGCATGAAGCGGATCAGCAGCCAGGACACGCTGTTGACGCCCTTGTCGAAGCTGGTCTCGATGCGCTTGTGGCTGACCACGTTGCGCGCGAGCGAGCCGAAATAGGTATCGGTGCCGGTGGCCACCACCACCGCGCGGGCGGTGCCGGACACCACATTGGTGCCCATGAAGCAGGCGTTGGACAGGTCAAGCAAACCGGCGTCGCCGTCAGTCTGGCCGTCGGCGGATTTGGCGGCCACCGCGCCCAGGGTGTCGTACTTCTCCACCGGCAACGCCTCGCCGGTCAGCACCGCCTGGCTGATGAACAGGTCGCGGGACTCCAGCAGCCGCACGTCGGCGGGCACCATGTCGCCGGCCTGCAAGTGGACGATGTCGCCGACCACCAGTTCGGTCATCGGCACTTCCATGCGCAGGGGCACGGTCGGCGAAGTGGGGCGGCGCTGCACGGTGGCGGTGTTGCGCACCAGAGATTTCAGTTTTTCCGCCGCCTTGGCCGAACGGTACTCCTGCCAGAAGCGCAGCAGGCCGCTGACGCCGATCATGCTGGCCAGAATGATGACCTTGGTCCAGTCCTGATCGTCAGGCGCCGCCATCGCGATATCCATCACGTAGCTGATCGCGGCCAGCGCGATCAGCACCATCACGAACGGGTTCTTGAATGCCAGCAGCAGCTGGATCAGCGCATGCGGCGGCTTGTCATGGGCCACTTCGTTGCGGCCGTATTGCTCCAGCCGCTGAGCGGCTTCGGCGGAGGTCAGGCCTTCCGGCTGGCTGCGCAGCCGCTTGAAGGTTTCTTCTTGAGGCAGCAAGGCTTCGTGGGCCAGGCGGAAAGCGATTTGGTCGCCGGTTTTGCCCGGAGCGGCGATGAAGCCCCGGTTCCGTTTGCGGGGGGTGAGGTTCTTGGTCATGGTAAATCTCCTGGCGCTGCGGGCACGACCAGCCCTGCCGTTCGAGCGTGCCCGCGATCCCGCTCTCCGAACGCCGTGAAACGGCCGATGTCGGAAAGGATCGTGAGCAGGCTCTCATGCATCAGCGCCGACAATGTGTCAGCTCGAAAAGCGAGAGAACATTGCCGCCCGTTGGGGGGCTCTGCGCGAACGCCCCAGCGGGTGGCATCTCAAAAGGTGGTGGGGGCGCTATGTCATGCCGTCTCCTGTGCTGCTTGGGCGCCGGCCGGGAAGGCGCGGCGCATGATTTCGGAAGACGGCGTCAGGCCAGCGCGCGGTTGGCGGTGGGCGGCAGCGACAGGCATTCCAGCTTCACCTGCGTCAGCGGCAGCGTGGTCAGACGCTGGGCGATGCCTTGCAGGAAATGCATGCAGGCGGTGGAGTCGGAACGAAAGTCCGCGCTGATCAGCCAGGGCGCGGCGGCCAGGATGGCGCCGCGGGCCGGGGCTTGCGGCTGCTCCCGCCATTGCAGGATGCGCAGGCCGTGTTTCAGCGCCTGGCCGCGCAGTTCGCGGCGGGCGGCGCCCAGCGACATGGCCGGGCAGGCGATCGACAATTGGTAGCGCTGTTGCTGGCGCGGATTCAGGAAAGGATTCTGCATCGTAAGCTCCTGGCCGCGCGGGGCCGGACGGGCCGGCCATCGCGCGCGGCGATGGATGTCCGCGTCCCGCTTGGGGACGCGAAACGGATCGGGTCGTGCCGCGACGGCATTCCCCGATGCTTACGACAGGGGATTACCGGCGGCGAAGGCTTGCTGTTTGCGGCTCGGGCTCTTCGGGCATGTCGGCGTGTTCCTCGCTTAGGGTGGCGTAGTGGAAGAGTCTGTGGATGTCAGGCGATTCTGGCGCGGCCGTGGCCGAACAGCCCGCGCGTCTGCGGACGGGCGGCGTGCGCGCGGCGGCCCCAGTGAACGCGGTGGATTTCCGGCAGCTGGCTCAGACGCAGCGCCATGTCGTCCAGAATCTGGCGCTGCTGCAGCGGGCAGTTCAGCACCACCGACAGCTTGCAGTGGCTATCGGAGCCTTCCGGCGCGATGGTGACCTGAGAGGCGCGCAGGCCCAGGTCGTGCATTTCCCAAAACAGGCGTTTGCGCAGCGTGGTGATCACGTCTTTGTCGCAAACGATATTCAGACGGAAATCGGCGGATGCGGCGGCTTGATTATTGCGGGTGAAGTATTTCAGCAGCTGGGTCAATTTCAGGGCGTGCATATTGAGTCCCCCATTATTATTTCAATAGGTAATAAACATCCCCTTCCGGTTGAATAAACCGTAATCGTGGATGTACTCCGATATTGAACGAGCGAATATCGCGCAGCTGCTGGCTTGCTTAATCCCACCCGAGGGAAGGTCAGCCTGTCCGGCAGGCATGCGACGCATTCGCTCGCGGTTCTGGCTCTTCCGGCATGGAATCTCCTTTGCAAAACGAAAGCATGCGCAAACAATCCGTCTGACGCGTGATCTGTCGATGGGGGCGTTGGCCGCCGCGACGCGAGCTTGATTTGACAGCGTGGCCGGCTAAGACCGGGCAATATCCGTCATGAAGCGTTGTGCGTCGTATTGCGGCTTGGGAGCCGGCTTGTTGCCGGATCTGGACGCCACATCCTGCTTGCAGGATGCGGCAGAGGAAGGGTGTTCGGTCTGCTGAAATCCTGCAAGGCTTATACTGCGATCGAAGATCGACTAGAACCGTCGTTGTCCACGGTTTGCCTTTGCAAAATTAATAACAAGCCAACTATAAGCGAAATTCGTTATTAAATCAAACCCGATTGTTATTTGATCGAATCGGCGTGGCGGATTTGTCTAATTCGGTAAAGATATCCGCTCTCGGGAATGGCAAGCACGGAGTGGGAATAGAAAAACGGCATCCGGATTTTGATCCTGGATGCCGCTTGAGGGGGGATTTTAGGGCTTACACGCCCGCTTCGTGCGCCTGCTCGTCCGCGTGGTAGCTGGAGCGGACCATCGCGCCGACGGCGGCGTGGACGAAGCCCATTTCGTAGGCTTTTTCCTCGAACATCTTGAATACGTCCGGATGCACATAGCGCAGCACCGGCAGGTGGCCGTCGGATGGCTGCAAGTATTGGCCGATGGTCAGCATGTCCACGTTGTGGGCGCGCATGTCGCGCATCACTTCCAGGATTTCCTCATCGGTCTCGCCCAGGCCCACCATCAGGCCGGACTTGGTGCGGACGCCGGGATTCTTCGCCTTGTAGTCCTTGAGGAGCTGCAGCGAGTGCGCGTAGTCGGCGCCCGGGCGGGCTTGCTTGTACAGGCGCGGCACGGTTTCCAGGTTGTGGTTCATCACGTCTGGCGGCGTCTGGGTCAGGATGTCGACGGCGATGTCCAGGCGGCCGCGGAAATCCGGCACCAGCGTTTCGATCTGGGTGTTCGGCGACATGGCGCGCACTGCGCCGATGCAGTCGGCGAAGTGCTGGGCGCCGCCGTCGCGCAGGTCGTCGCGGTCCACCGAGGTGACCACCACGTACTTCAGCCGCATCGCCGCCACGCTCTCGGCCAGGTGCTTGGGCTCGTTCGGGTCCAGCGGATTGGGACGGCCGTGGCCCACGTCGCAGAACGGGCAGCGGCGGGTGCAGATGTCGCCCATGATCATGAAGGTGGCGGTGCCCTTGCTGAAGCACTCGCCGATGTTCGGGCAAGTGGCTTCTTCACAGACGGTGTGCAGCTTCTGCTCGCGCAGGATCTGCTTGATCTCGTGGAAGCGCTGGCCGTTGGGCAGCTTGGCGCGGATCCATTCCGGCTTTTTCAGCTTTTCGTCCAGCGGCACGATCTTGATCGGGATGCGGGCGGTTTTGGCCGCGCCCTTGTGCTTCACCCCGGCCTGGTTGTCCGGCTTCATGCGGTCTCCTTGCTTATGCTCAGGTGGCGTTCCAGGTGCGGCAGCAGCTTGTCGGCGGCTTCGGCGACCGTGAGGTTCACGCCCAGATTCTTCATTTGGGTCACCTTGAGGTTGGCGTAGCCGCAAGGGTTGATCCAGCTAAACGGGGTCAGGTCCATGTCCACGTTCAGGCTCAGGCCGTGGTAGGTGGCGCCGTTCTTGATGCGCAGGCCCAGCGATGCGATCTTGGCGCCGTCCACGTAGACGCCGGGCGCGTCCACGTCGCCATTGGCGGCGATGCCCTGTTCGGCCAGCATGTCGATGATGGCCTGCTCGATGTGGCGCACCAGGTCCCGGACGCCGACGCGCATGCGCTTGAAGTCCACCAGCAGGTAGACCACCAGCTGGCCGGGGCCGTGATAGGTGATCTGGCCGCCGCGGTCGGTCTTCACCACCGGGACGTCGTTCTGCTGCAGCAGATGTTCCGGCTTGCCGGCCAGGCCCTGGGTGAAGACCGGCGGATGCTCCACCACCCACAGCTCGTCGCGGGTCTCGGCGGCGCGGCTGTCGGTGAAGGCCTGCATGGCGCGCCAGGTCGGCTCGTAATCGACCCGGCCCAGATGTTTGATGATGCGAGGCACCTGAACTCCCGGTGTTTTTAGAGGACCATCTTTACCATTGGGTGGCCGGTCAGCGACAGATAGATATTGTCGAGCTGCTGGCGCGAGGTGGCGGTGACGGTGACGGTCAGCGCATAGAAGCGCCCGCCGGAGCTTTCGCGCAGCACCACGTCGACCTCGGCGAGGTCGGGGGCGTTGACGCGAACCACTTCGGTGATGGTGGCGACGAATTCATCATGCCGCTCGCCCATGATCTTGAGCGGAAAGCGACAGGGGAATTCCATCAGTTCCTGTTTTTCGTCGGACATGTCTGGCTACTCTGATGCGATTACAAAATGGCAGGCCGCGGACAAGCCGCGGCGCTGCGTACTACTGAATACTATTATACCCCGGCTTACTTCCAGCCGAGCATCAGCTTCAGGCTGTCCCACAAGCGGCTGAAGAAGCCGCCTTCTTCCACGGCTTTCAATGCTACCACCGGGCGCTCCAGCAGCGGCTTTCCATCGAGGGTGACTGTCAGCTTGCCCACCACCTGGCCGGCCTTGATCGGCGCGATCAGCGGCTGCATGGTGGTCATGTCGGCCTTCAGCTTGGCGGCCTGGCCCTTGGCGACGGTGGCGAACACATCGCCGCTGAAGCCGACCGAAACCGCCTTTTCGCTGCCCTTGTACACGGAAACGTCCGAGACGCGGGTATTCGCAGCATAAAGTTTGGGCGTGTCGAAGAATTGCAAGCCGTAGTTCAGCAGTTTGGAGCTTTCCACCGCGCGGGCTTCCGGGCTGGCGGTGCCGACGACGACGGAGATCACGCGGCGGCCGTCGCGGTGGCTGGAAGTGACCATATTGTAGCCGGCGCTGTCGGTGTAGCCGGTCTTCATGCCGTCGACGTTGGGGTCGCGGTACAGCAGCAGGTTGCGGTTCGGCTGCTTGATGTTGTTGTAGGTGAACGACTTCATCGAGTAGATCGGGTAGAACTCGGGATAGTCGCGGATCAGCGCGGCGGCCAGGATGCCCAGATCGTGCACCGTGGTGTAATGGCCTTCATGCGGCAGGCCGGTGGCGTTCTTGAACTGGGTGTTCTTCATGCCGAGCTTTTGCGCCTGCTGAGTCATCAGCTGGCCGAACACGTCTTCGCTGCCGGCGATGGCTTCGGCCAGCGTCACGCAGGCGTCGTTGCCGGACTGGACGATCATGCCCTTGATCAGGTCGTCCACCTTGGCCGGAACTTTCGGGTCCAGGAACATCCGCGAGCCTTCGGTCTTCCAGCCGCGCTGCGATACGGTCAGCGTCTGCTCCAGCGACAGGCGCTTTTCCTTCAGCGCCTTGAAGGTCAGGTAGGCGGTCATCAGCTTGGTCAGCGAGGCGGGTTCGACGCGGGCGTCCGGATCGCGGGCGGCGAGCACCTGCTGGCTGTTGTAGTCGAGCAGGTAGTAGGCCTTGCCGGCGATTTCCGGCGTTGGCGGCACGAATGCGGCGTTGGCAAAGCCAAACGAGGGCAGCGCCAGCGCGGCGGCTACCAGGGCAGAGGTGAGTTTTTTCATTTTCTGGAGGGGGCTTGCTAGAGGTAACAAACAGTAGCCGTTGATTATACACATTCGGGCTACCTGCGCAGCCGGAAAAAGCCTGCCCGACATGTTGCATATTGCATTGCAGCAAATTCTGCCGGACAGACCTCCCGCTGGTTTGGAGTTCCTGATACTCTGACAGTTCAAATACAAGAAACTATCAGGGACAAGGCATTGCCATGAGCAACAAGCAAGACTATCTGGAACGCATCCTCACCTCGCGGGTGTACGACGTGGCGGTGGAGACGCCGCTGGAGCTGGCGCCCAATCTGTCGCGCCGTTACCGCAACAACATCCTGCTCAAGCGCGAGGATCTGCAGCCGGTGTTCTCGTTCAAGCTGCGCGGCGCTTACAACAAGATGGCCAAGTTGACGCCCGAGCAGCGCGCTCGCGGGGTGATCACCGCCAGCGCCGGCAATCACGCCCAGGGTGTGGCGCTGTCGGCCAGCAAGCTGGGTTGCGAGGCGGTGATCGTGATGCCGGTGACCACGCCGCAGATCAAGATAGACGCGGTGAAGCAGCGCGGCGGCCAGGTGGTGTTGTCCGGCGATTCGTTCAACGAGGCCTTCCAGCATGCGGTGAAACTGGCCGAAGAGAGCGGCCGCGCCTATATCCCTCCATTCGACGATCCGGACGTGATCGCCGGCCAGGGGACGGTGGGCATGGAAATCCTGCGCCAGCACCCGGATGACCTGAATGCGGTGTTCGTCGCCATCGGCGGCGGCGGCCTGGCGGCCGGCGTGGCCAGCTTCATCAAGCGGCTGAAGCCGGAGATCAAGATCATCGGCGTGCAGCCGGTGGATTCCGATGCGATGCGCCAGTCCATAGAGAAGGGCGAGCGGGTCGAGTTGAAAGACGTGGGTCTGTTCGCAGATGGCGTGGCGGTCAAGCTGGTGGGTGAGGAAACCTTCCGCATCTGCCGCGAGTTGCTGGACGAGATCATCCTGGTGGATTCCGACGCCATCTGTGCGGCGATAAAGGACATTTTCGAGGACACCCGCTCCATCGTCGAGCCGGCCGGCGCGCTGGCGGTAGCCGGGGTCAAGGCCTACATCGAGCGCGAGGGCTGCGAGGGGCAGTCGCTGGTGGCGATCTCCTGCGGCGCCAATATGAATTTCGACCGGCTGCGCCATGTATCGGAGCGCTCCGAGCTTGGCGAGCGGCGCGAGGCCATCATCGCCGTCACCATTCCGGAGAAGCCGGGCAGCTTCAAGCGCTTCTGTTCGGTGATCGGTGGCCGCAACATCACCGAGTTCAACTACCGCTTCGCCGATCCCAGCGTCGCCCACGTCTTTGTCGGCGTGCAGATCGCAGGCAAGGACGATGTGGAAAGATTGCTCGGCGATTTGCGCGAGGCCGATCTGGACGGCATCGATCTGACAGACAACGAGCTGGCCAAGCTGCATATCCGCCACTTGGTCGGCGGTCATGCGCCGCAGCTGAAGGACGAGCGGGTGCTGCGCTTCGAATTTCCGGATCGTCCCGGCGCGCTGATGCGTTTCCTGGAGGCGATGCGCACCGACTGGAACATCAGCCTGTTCCACTATCGCAACCACGGCGCCGATTATGGCCGAGTGCTGGTCGGCATCCAGGTGCCGTCGGGCGATGCCCAGGCCTTCCAGCAATTTCTCGATACGCTCGGATATCCTTATATAGAGGAAACCGAAAATCCGGCGTATCGATTGTTCCTTGGCAAGACTATCCGTTGATGGTGCAATGTCGGCCTCATTCCCAATCCGGTGAAGCAGCAATCATGATCAAGGCAGTATTGTTCGATTTGGACGGCACGCTGGCCGACACCGCCCGCGATTTGGGCGCGGCGTTGAACCGCCTGTTGGCGGAGGAGGGGCGCGAGCCTCTGTCTTACGAGCTGATCCGGCCCGTCGCCAGCCACGGCGCGCGCGGTTTGGTTCAGCTCGGTTTCGGCGCCGATCTCGATGCCGACCGGATGGAGGCGCTGCGGTTGCGTTTCATGGATCTGTATGACGCCAACCTCGCCGGCGAGACCACGCTGTTCGATGGCGTCAATGAGCTGATCACCGAGCTGGACCAGCGCGGCTTGGCTTGGGGCATCATCACCAACAAGTCGATGCGTTTCACCGATCGCCTGGTGCCGTGGCTGCCTTTCATCATTCCGCCGGCGGTGATTGTCAGCGGCGATACCGTAGGTGCGGCCAAGCCCGACCCCAAACCGATGCTGCATGCGACTGGCCAGATCGGCATCGCGCCCGAACATTGCATGTATGTCGGGGATGCCGAGCGCGACATCCAGGCTGGCCGCAACGTCGGGATGAAGACGGTGCTGGTCAACTGGGGCTACTTCTCCGAGCAGGACAAGCCGGAGCAATGGGGCGCGGATATCGATATCGATCATCCATTGCAATTGCTTGATCATCTATAAAGCAGAATGGCATGGAAACAGGCCGGCGACACCGCCGGCCTGTTTGTTTTTGGATGCGCGGCGCGGTGGCAGATGGGCGGGCATCCGCTTTTTTACAGACAGGTTCAAATACCCCTTGTTCATATCCTCTGCCAGATCAGCGGCTTGCCTGCGGTTGGCTGGTTTGAGGATGAATTTTCCTGATTTTTCTCGCAAAAGGTGTTGACGGAGGTGGGGCCCGGGCGTATAGTTCGCCTCCTCAGCTGACGCAGCGAACGAAACAGCGGAAACGAAACGGTTCCGGTGATGACGACGCAGCGGATGGCACTGCTCTTTAACAGAACGAATAACCGATAGGTGTAAGTGCTTGGCGAAAGCCGAACACTTGCACTGCAAGAGACAAGAGATACTTGTTTATTTCTTTGAACTTGCGTGCCAGAAAATTTGCTTGAGATTGAACTGAAGAGTTTGATCCTGGCTCAGATTGAACGCTGGCGGCATGCTTTACACATGCAAGTCGAACGGTAACAGGGTGCTTGCACCGCTGACGAGTGGCGAACGGGTGAGTAATGCGTCGGAATGTACCGTGTAATGGGGGATAGCTCGGCGAAAGCCGGATTAATACCGCATACGCCCTGAGGGGGAAAGTGGGGGACCGTAAGGCCTCACGTTATACGAGCAGCCGACGTCTGATTAGCTAGTTGGTGAGGTAAGAGCTCACCAAGGCGACGATCAGTAGCGGGTCTGAGAGGATGATCCGCCACACTGGGAC
>NZ_JBUPWA010000001.1:1287038-1348874 GCF_055181315.1 Chromobacterium sp. Ag138 | reverse complement strand
GCTGTAGCCGGTCCCAAGGGTATGGCTGTTCGCCATTTAAAGTGGTACGTGAGCTGGGTTCAAAACGTCGTGAGACAGTTTGGTCCCTATCTGCAGTGGGCGTTGGAAGTTTGACGGGGGCTGCTCCTAGTACGAGAGGACCGGAGTGGACGAACCTCTGGTGTACCGGTTGTCACGCCAGTGGCATAGCCGGGTAGCTAAGTTCGGAAGAGATAACCGCTGAAAGCATCTAAGCGGGAAACTTGCCTGAAGATGAGACTTCCCTGGAGGCTTGACCTCCCTGAAGAGTCGTTCGAGACCAGGACGTTGATAGGTCGGGTGTGGAAGCGCTGTGAGGCGTGAAGCTAACCGATACTAATTGCTCGTGAGGCTTGATCCTATCATTTGAGTGGCTTAGCGAGGCTAAGTGACGAGAGTGGATGTGCGACGTACATCAAATACCGAATATATGCGGGCTGGTTGAATACCAGCCCAGGCTTCTTCAAGTTTGTGCCAGTTTATGTCTGGTGGCCTTAGCGAGGTGGTCCCACGCCTTCCCATCCCGAACAGGACCGTGAAACGCCTTAGCGCCGATGATAGTGTGGCATTCGCCATGTGAAAGTAGGACACCGCCAGACGCCCCATACGCAGAACCCCAGCTCAGACGAGCTGGGGTTTTTGCATTGCGCGCGCGAAATGCGCCCCCCAGCCCCGACCGGTTACCGGCGGGGCTGCGGCGTTTGTGGGGGGGGAATGTCGATATAGTGTGAATTCTTGGACAGATTGTCCAGCTTATGTCGTTGCGGGAGATCTGCATTTTTGCAAAAATGCGCAGCAGATATTTTATGCAGCACATATTATTCAAAATGTCGAATTAACCCCTAGGGCGGAAGTCTTGAGCAAATTCAAGGGCGGCGGGTGGCTGCTGTTCGGCGCGGTCTGGCTTGCCTGCTCGCTGCTTGTGATGGCGCAGTGGGGCGTGAGCGAGTATCGCCGCTTGCAGGACGGCTTCGAGTTGGCCGCGCATCAGGCGTATGCCGGCGTGGCCAGGCGGCTGGACCAGAACGAGTCGGTGCTGTCGGCGATCGACGCGCTGCTGTTGTCGCGCGAGCCGTTTGACGGGGCTGCCGTCGGCGCCTTTTCCCGCGAGATGCTTCCCCGTTATCAGCAGTTGTACGCCATCCAGTTTCTCCGCAATGTCTCCTCCGATAATCGGGTGGTTTTCCTGAGGGAGATGGAGCAACGCTTTGGCGAGACTTTCTATATCCGCGATTTCGATGTCGTGGGTCGGCGCAGCTGGCAGCCCGCTCCCGTGCGAGCCCAGTCTCTCGTCGTCTCGATGATAGAGCCGGATTTGCCGGCAGCCAGCCCCGTTTATGGTTACGACATGCTTGGCGATGCCTATTTCGCTCCGGAGTTGCGGCGGGCGATCTCCGGCGGGCAGAAGGTGTCATCTCGCCCCTTCGAGCTGTATGACGGTGGTGGGCGGGCCTATCTGCTGATGCAGCCCTTGTTTCGAGACTCGCAGTCGCCAGGCAGGAAGCGGCTGGCCGGCATGGCGGTGCTGGTGGTGTTCTGCGATCGGCTGTTGCAATTGCCGGTCGATGCCAGCCTGTCCAGCAATCTGGATTTGGCCTTGCTGGCCAAGGAGGGCGGGCATGAGCTGTTGTATGAGCGGCTTCATCGAGTGGCCGAGCATGATTGGTGGCCGGTCGTCACCCGGTTGGAGGCGAAGCTGCCGCTGAACAGCGAGGCGCAGCCATTCGTGCTGGGCGTTGCCCAGGATGTCCGCCTCAGTGATCTGGCGTTGTTGCCGCTGCTGTTGAGGGAACTGTTGCTGACGCTGCTGCTGGCCGCCGCCGGCCTGATCTATTCCCAGCGCATGGCCTTGCGCAGGCAGCGCAGCCTGGCGGATGAGGAGCTGTTTCTGCAGAGCGAGCGCGCGTCAGTGACCTTGAATGCGATTCACGACGGGGTGGTGATCCTGCGCCAGGATCGCAACATTGAAATGGCGAATCCAATGGCGCTGAGGCTGGTGGAGATGCCGGCCGAAGAGGTGCTGGGCCAGCCTTGCCACGAGGTGTTCCGGCTGTTGGGCGAGCTGGCCTCTGAGTTCGCCGAGGATCCGATAGGCGAGTGCTTCCGCACCGGCCTGCCGGTGGAGCTGCAGGAAAGAATGCAGCTGACCACCGCGCGGGGCAAGGTGCACTTCGTAGAGGGCGGCGTCGCGCCGCTGCTGTCCCGAGACGGCGTGCTGATCGGCGTGGTGTGCGCGCTGCGCGACATGGGGCCGCTGCGCCAGCGCACGGCCGAAGCGCTGGAGGCCAGCGAAACCCGGGTCAAGGAGCACCTGGAAAAGCTCTCGCACGTGGCGCGGCTGCACACGATGGGGGAGATGGCTTCGGGCATCGCGCATGAGCTCAACCAGCCGCTGACCGCCATTTCCAATTATTGCCAGGCGGCGATGCAGATGCTGGAGGGCGTGGACGACGCGCCGCCGCAGGTGCATTCGGCGCTGAAGCTGGCGGTGGCGCAGGCGGGCCGGGCCGGGGAGATCATCAAGCGGCTGCGCGCGTTGGTCAGCAAGCGGGCGATCGAGACGCGGCTGATCGACGTCAACCAAGTGGTGGGCAACTGCATGTTCCTGGCTGAATACGATCTGCGCGAGCGCGGCATCGAAGTGGTGCAGCTATTGTCCGGTTACTCCATCCCGGTGATGGCGGACAGCATCCAGCTGGAGCAGGTGGTGCTGAACCTATTGTCCAACGCGATGGACGCTTTGAAGGACGAGCCGCCGATGAAGCGGCACGTGATCATCCATACCCGGCGCGAGGGACGGAAGGGAATTCTGGAGGTGAGGGATACGGGGCGGGGGATTACTCCCGATCTGCTGGAAGTGCTGTTCCATCCGTTTTTTTCCACCAAACCGCACGGCATGGGCTTGGGCTTGTCGATCTGCCAGACCATCGTCGAACAGTACGGCGGGCTGATCTCGGCCGAAAACATACCGGCCAGCGGCGCCTGCTTCCGCATCGAGCTGCCGCTGGCCTTGCAGGCGGAGCGGCAGCTGAGCTAGTTCAGGATGCGCGTGTCAGCGCGCCGGGCAGGGCGCGTTGGGCGCGCTCTTCGCGCGGCGTGATGTTGAAGTGGTTGCGGTAGGTGCTGGAGAAGTGCGGGCCGCTGGAGAAGCCGCAGGCCAGGCCGATCTGGACGATGGATTTGCTGGTCTGCTGCAGCAGTTGCCGGGCGCGGCTCAGGCGCAGCTCCAGGTAGTATTTCGACGGCACCGTGCCCAGGTATTGCTTGAACAGCCGCTCCAATTGCCGGCGGGACACGCCGACGTAGTAGGCGATGTCGTCGGTGGACAGCGGCTCCTCGATATTCGCCTCCATCAGGCTGACCGCTTCGGTCAGCTTGGGCTGGCTGCCGCCGATGCGGGTGGCCAGCGGGATGCGTTGGCGCTCGTTGCCGGGACGGATGCGCTCCATGCTGAACAGCTCGGACAGTTGGGCGATGAACTCGTGGCCCTGCCGTTTTCCCACCAGGTCCAGCATGAAGTCGAAGGTGGCGGCGCCGCCGGCGCAGCTCAGGCAGCGGCCCTCGCTCTCGTACAGATTGGACGTGACGATCACGTCCGGAAATTCCTCGGTCAGCCGCGCGATTTCACGCCAGTGTATCGTCGCGCGCTGTCCCGCCAGCAAGCCGGCGCGGGCCAGCCAGTAGCTGCCGCAGCCTATGCCGGCCAGCGTCATCTTGTCGGCGTTGCCGCCTCCCAGGGCCTTGCTCAGATCTTCCAGCGCGAAATCGTTGACGATCTCGTCGGCCAGGATCAGCAGGTAGTCCAGCTTGGGCGCGTAGGACAGCGGCAGGTCCACCGCCAGCTTGATGTCGTTGGACAGCTGCACCGGCGCGCCGTCCAGCGACAGCAGCAGCGTTTCGTACAGGCGCTTTTCCGCCAGCAGATTGGCGTGCGTCAGCACCTCGGAAGCGCTGGCGAAGTCGGCCATCGAGGCGTGGGGCAGGAGCAGGAAGCCAAAGCGCAGGGCTTTGCCGGTTTGGGGCGGGTGACCCATGGTGTGATTGTCTGTGTCAGTTGGCAAAAATGCCGCCATGGCAGGCAAGCCTGGCATGGCGGCGTTATCTCGCCCTGCATTGTACGATTTATTTCGGCGGGCCGGCACAATATTGTTGCCGGCCCGCGCGGCCTCACTGCTTGCGGGGCGCGAGGAAGGCCAGGTAGCGGCGCTCGGCCCGCTTCATCAGCCAGACCAGGCCGAAGGTGAGGGCCAGGTAGATCAGCGCGGCGGTGAGGAAAGGCTCGAACGGCATGTAGCTTTCGCTGTAGATGCGGCGGGCGACGCCGGTCAGGTCTGCCAACGTCACCAAGCCGGCGATGGCGGTGCTCTGCAGCATCATGATCACTTCGTTGCTGTAGGCGGGCAACGCGCGGCGCAGCGCCGACGGCAGCACGATGCGGCGCAGCATCAGCCATTGGCTCATGCCCATCGAGCGGGCCGCCTCGATTTCGCCCCAGTGGGTGGCGCGGATCTGGCCGGCGATGATTTCAGTGGTGTAGGCGGCGGTGTTCAGCGTGAAGGCCAGTATCGCGCAGACATAGGCGTTCTGCAGGTATTGCCAGGCCCAGCTGTCGCGCACCCAGTCGAACTGGGCGAGGCCGTAGTAGATGATGAACAGCTGCACCAATAACGGCGTGCCGCGGAACACGTAGCCGAACAGCCACACCGCGCCCGCCAGCGCGCGGCTCTTGGAGACGCGGGCCACCGCCAGCGGGACGGCCATGGCCAGGCCCAGCAGCAGGGACAGGCCCAGCAGCTCCAGCGTCAGGATCAGGCCGTCGGTGCTGGAAAGCATCGGGCCGCCGTCATGGGCGCCGAAGAATTCCGGCAGCCGCTCGATAATCAGTTGGGGATCGATCACAGTCCGCTCTCCTTGGCGCCCATCGAATAGCGTTTCTCCAGCCAGTGGAGCAGCAGGTTGGATACGCCGGTGACGGCGAGGAACAGCGCGCCGACGACGACGTAGACGTCGAACGGCTGCTGGGTGGCGGATTTGGCGGCGTCGGCGCGGTACATCACGTCATTGAGGCCGATCACCGACACCAGGGCGGTGGATTTCACCAGCACCAGCCAGTTGTTGGAGAAGCTGGGCAGCGCGTAGCGCACCATCTGCGGCAGCTGGATGCGGAAGAACACCCGCAGCGGCGACATGCCGTAAGCCAGGCCGGCTTCCATCTGGCCCTTGTGCACCGCCATCATCGCGCCGCGGAAGGTTTCCGTCATGTAGGCGCCGAAGATGAAGCCCAGCGTGGCGACGCCGGCGGCGAAGGGGTTGATGTCGGGACTCTGCCAGCCGAAGTAGCCGCAGATGTCGTTGAGCGCCATCTGGGCGCCGAAAAACAGCAGGAACATCCACACCAGGTCGGGAATGCCGCGCACCACGGTGGAGTAGAATTCGGCCAGCAAGGTCAGCGGACGGGAGTGGCTGGACTTGAACAGCGCGCCGACCAGGCCGAGGGCGACGGACACGACCAGCGAGGTGCCGGCCAGTTTCAGAGTCAGCACGCCGCCTTCGAGGATGCTGGGAAGGTAGCCTTGAAGCATGGAGCAATCTCGAAAAAGGGGATTGCCGACGCCGGCGCGCGGGAAGCGCGCCGGGTCGTATCGGGTGGTTCAGTTCAGGGCTCAGCCGCCGTAGATGTCGAAGCTGAAGTACTTGTCCTGGACTTTCTTGTAGGCGCCGTCCTTGCGGATCTGATCGATGGCCTTGTTCAGGCGTTCGACCAGCGCCTTGTTGCCCTTCTTGACGGCGATGCCGCAGCCCGGGCCGAAGTATTTGACGTCGGAGTAATTGGGGCCGACGAAGCTGTAGCCCTTGGCCTGGGTGGTCTTCAGGAATTCCTGCTCGCCGACGGCGCTGTCGACGAACACGGCGTCCACGCGGCCGGACTTCAGGTCCAGGAAGGATTCAGGCGACTTGGCGTAAGGCACGACGGTGGCGCCGTTCTTGCCCCAGTAGTCCTTGGCGAACTTTTCCTGGGTGGACGCGCGCAGCACGCCGATCTTCTTGCCCTTCAGGCTGGCGGCGTCCACCTTGGTGCCGTCCTTGGCCACCATGCGGCTGGCGATGTTGTAGTACTTGCGGGAGAAGTCCACCGCCTTCTGGCGCTCCGGCGTGATCTGCATCGAGGAGATGATGGCGTCGAACTTGTTGGCGTTCAGCGCCGGGATCAGGCCGTCCCAGTCCTGGGGCACGATCTGGCAGGTCACCTTCATCGCTGTGCACAGCGCGTTGGCGATGTCGATGTCGAAGCCTTGCGGCTTGCCGTCGGCGCCTTGCTTGGAGAAGGGCGGGTAGTTGAGATCCACGCCGATGCGCAGGGTTTCCGCCTGGGCGGACAGGGAGGCGAGCAGGGCGATGCCGGCGCTTGCGATCAGGGCTTTTTTCATGATGTTGCTTCTACTTCTCTCTCGTTGGCCGCTGGCGCGATGCGCAAGCGGCCGGCTTGTAAACCCCGCACCGGAGGCGACGTTAATGTTCCGATCCGGGCCGTTTTGTGTTCTGAATTGACCAACGGTTTTTGCGATAGCCAACAGTAAGCGGCTGATTTGGTCAATCCCCACAAGCAAGTGCGCACATTCTACCTTACTTTTGCGAACAAATGGAAATATCATAAAAATCAATAGGTTACGACGTTATTGTTCGATGATCTACAATGCGTGCTGTTACGAGATTTGTGTAATTGTCCGTCGCTTTGCTGTAAGGTGTCGGCTGGATTTTCGGGCGGCTTATGCGCCTGCGTTGTTGCCTCTGGGATAGGCGTGGCGCTTTTTGTGTAAGTGCATGTCGCATTAAGGAAATCCGGCCGGGGTGGCGCTATCTACAATGCCCCGACAACCTCCCTGCTCACAACAAGAGAAGCTAAATGTCGCTTACCAACAAGACCGAACTGGCCAGCCTGATCGCTGATATTCAGGCAGTGGCCGAGAGCAAGCTTTCTTCCAAGGAGACCCAACGACTCGCCGCCTTCTTCCCGATCTATTTCGAAGAGACCGAACACGCCGACCTCAGGCAGTTCTCCTCGCTCGATCTGTTCGGCGCAGCGATGGCGCACTACGAGTTCGCCGGCAAACGCTCTGCCGGACAGGTCAAGTGCCGCATCTACAACCCCGATTTCGAACGCGACGGCTGGCAAAGCACCCACACGGTGATCGAAGTGGTGAACGACGACATGCCGTTCCTGATCGATTCGATCTCCATGCTGCTGTCGCGCTACAACCTCAATCTGCATCTGCTGGTCCATCCGGTGCTGGCGGTTGCCCGCGACAAGAGCGGCGTGCTGGCCGAGGTGAAGCGCACCGAGGATCGCAGCCTGCCGCTGGAGTCCTTCATCCACGTCCAGATCGACCGCATCAGCGATGCCGAACTGCTGGCCAAGCTGGAAGCCGAGCTCAAGCGCGTGCTGGCGGATATCCGCCTGGTGGTCACCGACGAGCCGAAAATGCGCGAAGTGCTGGCCAGCATCGGCAAGGACCTGGCCAAGGTGAAGGGCGAGCGCGCCGCCGAAGCCAAGGAAGCCGTGGCTTTCCTCGACTGGATGGCCGCGCGCAACTTCCTGTTCATGGGCTATTGCGATTACGATCTGGTCAAGCGCGACGGCAAGGACAGCCTGAAGATCGTCAAGGAGTCCGGTCTTGGCATCCTGAAAGAGCAGGGCGACAAGGAATACTCGGCCAGCTTCGAACAGCTGCCGCAGGAGCTGCGCGAGCTGGCCCACCTGCCGCAGCTGATCATCCTGAACAAATCGCAGACCCGCTCCATCATCCATCGCCCGGCCTATGTCGACTTCGTCGGCATCAAGCGCTTCAACGACAAGGGCCAGGTGATCGGCGAGCGCCGCTTCCTGGGACTCTATACCGCCAGCGCCTACCAGGCTTCGCCGAAGGACGTGCCCATCCTGCGCCAGAAAGTGGCGACCGTGGTGTCCAGCTGCGACTTCGTCGACGACAGCTACAAGTCCAAGACCCTGGGCTTCGTGCTGGAAAGCTACCCGCGCGACGAGTTGTTCGAAATCCCGGCCGAGGTGCTGGGACCGATCGCCGAAGGCATCGTCAGCCTGCAGGAACGCCCGCGCGTGCGGCTGTTCGTCCGCGCCGACCGCTACCACCGCTATGTCAGCAGCCTGGTCTATGTGCCGCGCGACAGCTTCAGCACCGAAGTGCGGCTGAAGATCGAAAAGGTGCTGATGAACGCCTTCAACGGCGCCAGCGCCGAGTTCAGCGTGCAGATCGGCGACGGCACCCTGGCCCGCGTCCATTACATCATCCGCACCGCATCCGCCAAGCTGCCTGAATTCCACGCCGCCGACATCGAGGCCGAAATCGCGCGCCTGGTGCGCGGCTGGAGCGAAGAGCTGCACCAGCAACTGGTGGAAGCCCACGGCGAAGAGCGCGGCAACGGCCTGTTCAACCGCTACAAGGATGGTTTCCCGCTGGCTTACCGCGAAGAGTTCGCGGTGCGCAACGCGGTGCTGGACGTCCAGCACCTGGAGGCGATCTGCGCCGAACAGCCGCTGGCGATGAAGCTGTACCGTCCCTTCCACCGCGTCGGCGCGGCCTTCAATCTCAAGCTGTTCCGCGAAGGCGAGCCGCTGGGCCTGTCCGCCAGCCTGCCCATTCTCGAGAACATGGGCGTCAAGGTGCGCGACGAGCATCCATACTGCGTGAAGCGCGCGGACGGCAGCCAGGTGTGGATCAGCGACTTCGGCCTCGACGTCGGCGGTTTCGGCGAGCAGATGGCGCAGGATCAGGTGCAGCATGACTTCCAGGAACTGCTGGCCCAGGTGTTCGCCAAGCGCTGCGAAAACGACGGCTTCAACCGCCTGGCGCTGGTGGCCGGCCTCGACTGGCGCGAAATCTCGCTGGTGCGCGCGCTGGCCAAGTATCTGCGCCAAGGCGGCCTGACCTTCAGCCAGGCTTACATCGAGCAATGCGTCGCCAATTACCCGGCCATCACCCGCAGCCTGGTTGAGCTGTTCTACGCCCGCCTGGACCCGGCTGGCTTCGACGACGACAAGGCCGAGCTGCTGCTGGCCGCCGTGCGCGGCATGCTGGATGGCGTGGCCAACCTCGACGAAGACCGCATCCTGAACGGCTTCCTGGCCGTGATCCTGGCTACCCGCCGCACCAACTTCTGGCAGAAGGCGGAAGACGGCCACTTCAAGTCCTACATCTCGTTCAAGCTGGAATCCAGCCAGATCCCGTTCCTGCCGCAGCCGCGCCCGATGTTTGAAATCTGGGTGTACAGCCCGCGCGTGGAAGGCGTGCACCTGCGCGGCTCCAAGGTGGCCCGCGGCGGCCTGCGCTGGTCTGACCGGATGGAAGACTTCCGCACCGAAGTGCTGGGCCTGGTGAAGGCGCAGATGGTGAAAAACTCGGTGATCGTGCCGATGGGCTCGAAGGGCGGCTTCGTCGGCAAGCAACTGCCGGCGCCGTCCGAGCGCGAGGCCTTCCTGGCCGAGGGCATCGCCTGCTACAAGATCTTCATCTCCGCCTTGCTGGACGTCACCGACAACCTGGTGACCGGCCAGATCATTCCGCCGACCGACGTGCGCCGCCTGGACCCGGACGATCCGTACCTGGTGGTGGCCGCCGACAAGGGCACCGCCACCTTCTCCGACATCGCCAACGGCATTTCCGAAGCTTACGGCTTCTGGCTGGGCGACGCCTTCGCCTCTGGCGGCTCCGCCGGCTACGACCACAAGGGCATGGGCATCACCGCCCGCGGCGCCTGGGAGTCGGTGAAGCGCCACTTCCGCCATCTGGGCATCAACACCCAGGAGCAGGATTTCACGGTGATCGGCATCGGCGACATGGCCGGCGACGTGTTCGGCAACGGCATGCTGCTGTCCGAGCACATCTGCCTGAAGGCGGCGTTCAACCACCTGCACATCTTCCTGGACCCGACGCCGGACGCGAAGAAGAGCTTCGCCGAGCGCGCGCGCCTGTTCAATCTGCCGCGCTCCAGCTGGGCGGATTACAACCGCGAGCTGATCTCCAAGGGCGGCGGCATCTTCGAGCGCAGCGCCAAGTCCATTCCGCTGTCGCCGGAAGTGAAGGCGTGGCTGGAAACCAGCAAGGACAGCATGGCGCCGAACGAGCTGATCCATGAGATCCTCAAGGCCAAGATCGACCTGTTGTACAACGGCGGCATCGGCACCTACATCAAGGCGTCGACGCAGAGCCACGCCGACGCCCGCGACCGCGCCTGCGATCCGGTGCGCGTCAACGGCAACGAGCTGCAAGCCCGCGTGGTGGCCGAAGGCGGCAACCTGACGTGCACCCAGCTGGGCCGCGTCGAGTTCGCGCTGGCCGGCGGCCGCATCGCCACCGACGCTATCGACAACTCCGCCGGCGTGGACTGCTCCGACCACGAGGTCAATATCAAGATCTTGCTGGGCGCGGTGATGCAGGCCGGCGACATGACGCTGAAGCAGCGCAACGAGTTGCTGGCCGAGATGACCGATGAAGTGGGCCAACTGGTGCTGCGCAACAACGTGCTGCAGACCCAGGTGCTGGCGATCAAGCGTCTGGAAGCCGCGTCCATGCTGTCCACCCATGCGCGCATGATCGCGCACATGGAGAAGACCGGCGAGCTGAACCGCGAGATCGAGTACCTGCCGTCCGAAACCCAGATCAACGAGCGCCGCCTCGCCCGCCAGGGCCTGACCGTGCCGGAGATCGCGGTGCTGCTGGCCTACAGCAAGATTTCGCTGGACCAGGCGATCCTGGCCACCGACGTGCCGGACGACAAGGACTTCCTGCCGGTGCTGGTCAACTACTTCCCGAAACCGCTGCAGCAGCGCTTCGGCAAGCAGATGGAGCAGCACCAGCTGCGCCGCGAGATCATCGCCAATCAGCTGGCCAACCAGATCATCAACCGCATGGGCACCACCTTCGTGTTCCGGATGCAGGAGGAGTCGCCGTTCTCCGCCGCCGACATCGCCCGCGCTTGGTGGATCGCCAGCCGCGTGTTCGACGCGGAAAGCCTGTGGGGCCAGATCGAGGCGCTGGACAACAAGGTGCCGGCCGATCAGCAGATGCAGCTGATGGTGCTGGTGCGCACGCTGGTGGAGCGCGTGACCCGCTGGGTGCTGCGCAACAAGCGTCCGTTCGGTTCCGTCAACGCGGTGATCGAGCAGTACGCGTCCAAGGTGCAGGGCCTGCTGGCGCAGCTGCCCAAGCTGATTCCGGCCGCCGACTACCCGGCGGTGGCCGCGCTGGAGCAGCGCATCGCCCACGCGAATCTGCCGCAGCCGCTGGCCCAGGTACTGGCGCGCCTGGAGTTCGCGGTGCCGCTGATGGACATCATCGAGATCGGCGAGGGCAGCAAGCTCAAGCTGGAGCAGGTGGCCGCCAACTACTTCCAGCTGGGCAGCGCGCTGCAGCTGGACTGGCTGCGCGACGCCATCACCGGCCTGCCGCGCGACAACCGCTGGCAGTCGCTGGCCCGTTCGGCGCTGCGCGATGACTTGTACAGCGTGCACCGCAATCTGGCACGCCAAGCGCTGGAAGGCGCGTCGGCGGCGGACTTCGCCTCCAAATGGCTGGTCAATCGCCAGGGCGCGGTGGAAATCTGCGGCCAGATGTTCGCCGAGCTGCAGTCGTTCAGCGCATTGGACCTGGCGATGCTGTCCGCCGGCATGCGCGAGTTGAACAATCACCTGCTGGCCTGATGCCGATGCCCTGACAATTCCGGCCGGGAGGACGGAATGAAAAACGCCGCGAGGACTCCTCGCGGCGTTTTTGTTGATATTGCCGGAATGCCGGGTTTACATTGGTTTTGTGGATTTTAGTAGCTCAAATGTCACTGAAATTGTGTATCTTTGCCGATCTCGACGTCATGCCGTGGCAGCGGCGGGCTTCGTTAAGAACAATACACAAGGAGCAAGTGATGAAACTGATCCCGCTGGGCATGACTCTGGGCGCCGCGCTGGCGCTTGGCGGCTGCATGTCCGATTCCTCTTCCGTGAGCGCGACGCGCACCCAGACCGGCGACGAGGCCGCCGCCGGCCAGGTGGCGGTCAAGATGATCGCCTTCAACGATTTCCACGGCAATCTGGAAGCGCCGGGCACGCTGTCGATTCCCGATCCGAAAGACCCGAGCAAGACGGTCAAGGTGACGGCCGGCGGCGTCGACTATCTGGCGGCCTGGGTCAAGCAGCTGCGCGCGCAGTCGCCCAACACCGTGGTGGTGTCGGCCGGCGACCTGATCGGCGCCAGCCCGCTGGTGTCCGGCCTGTTCCACGACGAGCCGACGATAGAGGCGATGAATTTGCTGGGCCTGGACATCAATGCGGTGGGCAACCATGAATTCGACGACGGCCAGGACGAATTGCTGCGGATGCAGAATGGCGGCTGCAAGCCAGGCGCGGCGGAAACTTCCTGCTTGTACGGCGGCAGCTTTGGCGGCGCCAAGTTCAAGTTCCTGGCGGCCAATGTGCAGAAACAGGACGGCGGCACGCTGTTTCCGGCTTACGAGATCAAGAAATACGGCAACATCCCGGTCGCCTTCATCGGCATGACGCTGAAGGGCACGCCGGACATCGTGACGCCCACCGGCATCCAGGGCCTGAGCTTCAAGGACGAGGCCGACACCGTCAACGCGCTGGTGCCCAAGCTGAAGGCGCAGGGCGTGGCCGCGGTGGTGGTGGTGGTGCACGAAGGCGGCTACCAGAGCGGCAGCTACAACGAGTGCAAGGGCATTTCCGGCCCCATCGTCGACATCGTCAAGAAACTGGACAAGGCGGTAGGGTTGGTGGTCACCGGCCATACCCATCAGGCTTACAACTGTCAGATCGACGGCCGCACCGTCACCAGCGCCAAGAACTACGGCCAGCTGTTCACCGAGATCAATTTCAAGCTGAGCCCGGCGACGCGGACCTTCGTACCGGGGTCGATCCAGGCGGTGAATCGCCCGGTGACGCAGGACATCGCGCCGCTGGCCAATATCAGTAGCCTGGTCCAGTTCTATCTGGACAGGGCTGCGGAAAAAGGCAACAAACCGGTGGGCACGCTGGCGGGCGCGCTGACGCGCAGCGCCAACGCCGCGGGCGAATCGACGCTGGGCGACGTGCTCGCGGATTCCCAGCTGGATGCCGGCAAGGAGCAGGGCGCGGTGGCGGCCTTCATGAACCCGGGCGGCATCCGCGCCGATCTGGCGCCGGCGGCAGACGGCAGCGTCAGCTACAAGCAGGTCTACACCGTGCAGCCCTTCGGCAACACCATGATGACGATGACGCTGACCGGCGCGCAGATAGACCGCCTGCTGGAACAGCAGTGGAGCAACCCGTCCCAGCCCAAGATCCTGCAGGTGTCGTCCGGCTTCAGCTACAGCTGGAGCCAGTCGGCGCCGGCCGGCAGCAAGGTGGACATCAACAGCATCACGATCAATGGCAAGAAGATCGATCCCGCCGCCAGCTACACGGTGCAGGTGAACAACTTCATCGCCGGCGGCGGCGACGGTTTCACCGTGCTGGCCGAGGGCGCCAACCGCGTCGGCGGCCGGGTGGATGTGGATGTGCTGCAAAGCTATCTGGCCAAGCACGCCAACTTGCCGGTGCCGGCGCTGAACCGCATCGTTCAGCTGCCGTGAGCGATGGGCCCCTCCGCCTGGCGGCAGGCGGAGGGGCCGCGCCTGTTCAACGTCTGGCTAGGCGAGTAGAAGACGGCTGAACACGCGCAGCGCGCAAGCGTTCCAAGGCGGTATCGCCGACGCGCGGCAGGCATGGGACAGGCTGTCAGAAGTAATCTATCTGGTCGGCGATGAGCGGGGATTCCAGCTTGCCGCCGGCCACCAGCTTCTCATAGCCGCAGACCTGGTCGCGGCCGTGGCTCTTGGCGTAGTAGAGCGCGCGGTCGGCTTGCTCCAGCAGCTGGTCGGGCAGCAGGCCGGGCGTGATGCGGGTATAGCCGATGCTGATGGTGATGCAGCCGACCTGGGGAAACGGGTGCCGCCGGACCAAGGAGCGGAAGCGTTCCAGCGCGACTTCGGCCGGTTCCGCGTCTCCGCATTCCAGCAGCAGCGCGAACTCTTCGCCGCCATAGCGGAACAGCCCGTCCTCTTCGCGGAAGCATCCCTGCATCAACTGGGCCATCAGCAGCAGCACCTCGTCTCCGACCATGTGGCCGAAGCGGTCGTTCACCTGCTTGAAATGGTCGATGTCCAGCAAGGCCAGCATGTGGGTGGCCGCGGACTCCGCCTGATGCTGCAGGGAAGCGATCAGGTTGTAGAAGCGCAGGTCGAACTTGCGGCGGTTGTGCAGCGCGGTCAGCATGTCGCGGTCGGCCTCGAACAACAGCCGCAGGAAGTTTTCGTGTATCCGCGCCATCGCCAGCAGCATGTCCCGGTTGACGCCGGCGTCCGGGCCGCAATGGATCACCACCAGCGAGGTGATGTTGCCCATGCAGTGCAAGGGCAGGCACAGGCCGCTGGGAATGCGCAGCAGCGCCGCGTGGTCGGGATGGGCGTGGCTGGACAGCTCGCGCAAGAACGGGGGAGGGGGCAGCCAGCCGTCGGCCGGGGTTTCGCGGACATCCGGCTTGCCGGGCGCGGCCAGCGCTTCCAGCCGCCGGCAGAGATAGGGCGAGCCATTGGCCTGGCGGCAGGCGAACAGCTCCACCCTGTCGACATGCATCAGTTCCACCAGGGTGGACAGCAGGCTGGACTCCAGCATTTCCTGCTCGCGCTGCGAGGTCAGCTCGACCAGATTGTCGAGCAGCAGCTTGCTTTCATCCTGCTCCGCGAGGGGTGTCGGCATGGCGGGAACTCCTGGGATGGCCGCGATGCGGCGCGTCCGCGCCGCAAGTTCCCAGAATTATAGGCAAGCCGCCGGAGAAAACAGTCCTAGCCGCGACCCGTGCTGCCGAAGCCGCCGGCGCCGCGGTCGGAGGCGTCGAAGTCGTCGACGATATTGAAGCCCACCTGCACCACCGGGACGATCACCATCTGGGCGATGCGCTCCATCGGCTCCAGGCGGAAAGGCTCCTGGCCGCGGTTCCAGACCGAGACGAACATCTGGCCCTGGTAGTCGGAATCGATCAGGCCGACCAGATTGCCCAGCACGATGCCATGCTTGTGGCCGAGGCCGGAACGCGGCAGCAGCATGGCGGCCAGGCCCGGATCGTTCAGGTGGATGGCGATGCCGGTCGGGATCAGCTGGGTTTCGCCCGGCTGGATGGTCATCGTCTGTTCGGTGGCGGCGCGCAGATCCAGGCCGGCCGAGCCGGAGGTGGCGTAGGCGGGCAGGTTGTCGCGCAGACGCGCGTCCAGGATCTTGACGTCGATTACGGGTCGCATGGTGTTTCCTTGTGATGCGGGGCGGCCAGAAAGCCGCCCGATGATTGATTCTTCAGCGTTGGGCCAGCAGGGCGGCCAGGTGGCGGACGATGGCGGCGGCCACTGCATCCTTCGGCATCTGCGGCAGCGGATGCTCGCCGGCGTCGTCGAGCAGCACCACCTGGTTGTCGTCGGCGCCCATCGCCTGTTGGGCAAGGTTGGCCACCAGCATGGGCAGTTTCTTGCGCTTGCGCTTGGCCTCGGCGAATTCCAGCAGGTTCTGGCTTTCGGCGGCGAAGCCGACGCAGAACGGCGCGGCGGGCAGGCTGGCGACGGTGGCCAGGATGTCCGGGTTTTCTTCCAGCTCGATCGCAGGCGCGGCGGCGCCTTTCTTGATCTTGTGCTCGCTGCGGTTCTTCACCCGGTAGTCGGCCACCGCCGCCACGGAAATGAACACGTCGCTGCGGCCCACTTCGCCCAGCACCGCCTGTTGCATCTCGGCCGCGCTTTGCACATCAATGCGGCGCACATTCATCGGCGCGTCCATGCCGGTGGGGCCGGAGACCAGCGTGACTTCGGCGCCGGCGTCGCGGCAGGCGCGCGCCAGCGCGTAGCCCATCTTGCCGGAACTGATGTTGGTGATGCCGCGCACCGCGTCTATCGCTTCGTAAGTGGGGCCGGCGGTCAGCAGCACTTTTTTGCCGGCCAGCAGCTTGTCGGCGAAGAAGCCGTGCAGCAGCTCGACGATTTCATGCGGCTCCAGCATGCGGCCGTCGCCGGTCTCGCCGCAGGCCTGGAAGCCGTTGCCGGGGCCGAACACGGTCACGCCGTCCGCCTCCAGCTGGGCGATGTTGCGCTGGTTGGGCGGGTTCTGCCACATCTGCAGATTCATCGCCGGGGCGACGATCAGCGGGCAGGTCCGCGCCGCTGCCAGCGTGGAGACCAGGTCGTCGCAGGCGCCGTGGGCCAGCTTGAACAGCAGGTTGGCGGTGGCCGGCGCGATCAGGAAGGCGTCGGCGCGGCGAGACAGCTCGATATGGGCCATCGCGTTGCTGGGGCGCGGATCCCACAGGTCGGTGTAGACGGTGTGGCCCGACAGCGCCTGGAAGGTGGCGGGCGCGACGAAACGGGTGGCCGACTCGGTCATCACCACTTCCACTTGATGCCCGGCCTTGATCAGTTGGCGGGTCAGCTCGGCCGACTTGTAGGCGGCGATGCCGCCGCCGATGCCGAGGAGGATGCGTTTGGCAGTCATCTCTATGGTTTCGAAATCAGCCGTAAACTGGCCATTCTAGCGGATTTGTCCTTTCGGGTGGTCGTATCGTCGGCAGTTCATGCCAATGTTAATGTCATTGCCTGCTTCTATCTTGTTGGCCTGACCCCACAAACAATGCTATAGCCAGAAGGAGGATGCGAGATGTCCATCGCCAGTTGGCCCGAGTCCGAGCGTCCGCGGGAGAAGCTGTTGTCCCAGGGCGCCGCGACATTGAATGATTCCGAATTGCTGGCCATCTTCCTGCGCACCGGCATCAAGGGCGTCAACGCGGTGGAGCTGGCGCGGCGGCTGTTGCAGGAATTCGGCTCCCTTTCGGCGCTGCTGGCCGCGCCGCTGCCCGCGTTCAAAGCCAAGCAGGGCTTGGGGGAGGCGAAATACGCGCAATTGATGGCCTGCACCGAGCTGGCGCGGCGGGCGCTGTCGGAGCAGCTGAAACTGGGCGACGCGCTGTCCAGTCCGCAGCAGGTGAGGGATTATCTGAGACTGAGCATAGGCAGGCGGGAGGTCGAAACATTTGTTGTGATTTTTCTGTCGGCACAAAACCGGCTGATCGAAGTCGAAGAAGTGTTCAAAGGAACCTTGACCGAGACCCGGGTGTATCCGCGCGAGGTGTTGCGGCGCGCGCTGCGGCACAATGCGGCGGCGCTGATTATCGCGCATAATCACCCGTCAGGCGTCAGCGAGCCGTCCAGCGCCGACCGGGTGCTGACCGACACGCTCAAGCGGGCGCTGGAACTGGTCGATATCAGGTTACTTGACCATTTTGTCGTAACCGGCGGGCACGCGGAGTCGTTCGCCGAGCGTGGTTGGCTGTAGCAGGCGCGCGAGCGCGCGGGGCTTGATGCGATGGCGGTTTGACAGTGCCGCCCCCGATGACGGGGCCCGCGAACAATAACTGTTTGCTTGACCTTTGTTCTCCACCGCATCATAAGGAGGTCGTCATGAACATCCTGCGTTTGCTGAATGAGTCGGATTACATTCAGGTCAACAACCAGTTCGTCAAGCCGGACTTCCACACGGTTTCAGAAGAGTTTTCCGATGACGACGACGTGGTGCTGGAAGCCACGCTGGATGGCCAGGAGCTGGTGCTGACCGTGGCCGACCTGACCGACGCCACGCCGCTGGCCGATGGCGGGTTCTGGCTGGAAGGCCTGGGCTATCTCCGTTTCCTGTCGCAGCAGAATCTGCATTGACGTTTCGTCTCCGCATTCTTCCCCAATGGCCCGGCCGACGCCGGGCCATTTCGTTTGGCGGCCGTGGTTTGACCTGCCTCAACTCCGGCACGGGCGCGATGTTCTAGAGTGGCGGCTGTTATTTGCCAGTCATAAATCGGGAGCGTGGAGCGCGTATGCAAAAGTTCAGAATAGGCATGGTGGGAGTGGGGGAGACAGGCACGCCTTTGCTGAAGCAATTGCTGGATGCGTCGTTCGTCGATCTGGTCGGCGTGGCGGATCTGGACCTGCGGTTGCCGGGCATTCTGCTGGCCAAGGAGCGCGGCGTGCCGGTGACCGATAATTTCATCGAGATCGCCGAGCAAGGCGAACGCGTCGACATCATCATCGACGTCACCGGATCCCGCAAGGTCAGGGAGGACCTGCGCCGCTACATGCAGTTTTCCGGCAACACCCATACCGTGATCGTGCACGAGCGCGTGGCCTTGCTGATGTTGTCGTTGGGCGCCGGCCGCTGGGTGGAAACCCGGCACGACGAGCTAAGCTATTGATCGGGAATGTCTGGAATGTGAGGCTGTCCCAGCGATAAGGGAGAGCTGCACGAGGGGATGCGGGAGGCTTGCGCCTCCCGCTTTTTTATTCTCCGGTCGGCGCTTTCGGCGAGGCCGCGTTCTTGTATGCTGAGAGTGTAGTCCGCGCGGCATGGCGCCGCGGGCTATCCTTCATCGCCGTGCAAGGGGAATTCAATGATCAAGCCATCTTCATCCGCCTGGCTGCTGCTGTTGCTGCCCGGACTCGCCCTCGCCGCTCTCGGGCAGCGCATCGATTTATCATCCTCAACCCCTGTCGCGGGCCGTCAGCTGACGGCGGCAGCCATCGGCGCGCCCTATCGCGTGGTGCAGGATCAGGATGCCGCGGGGAGGGTGATACGCCAGTATGTCGCCGCCGACGGCACGGTGTTCGCCGTGGCCTGGAGCGGACCGACGCTGCCGGATCTGCAGCAGTTGCTGGGCGATTACTTTCCCGCCTTCCGCCAATCCCAGCAGTCCAATCGTCGGGGACTTAACTCGATGCAGGGGCAGGTGGGCAGCTTTGTCGTGGAGTCTAGAGGACGGGTGGGCAATTTTTCCGGTGTCGCTTACGACAGCGCGCTGATGCCATCCGGCGTGACGGCCGAGCAGTTGAAATGAGAGGCGAAGCGATGCGCAGAATAATATCGGTGTGCCTGATGCTGTTTCTCAGCGCTTGCGGCGGCGGAGGTGGAGGCGGCGGTGGCGGAGACAACCTGTCCAATGGCAATACGGGGAGCACGTCAGCCAACAGCGTGACGATGAAGGTCGACTCCGGTCCCAGCGGCGTGCAAACGCTCAATATTCCCTATGTGTCGGTCACCATTTGCGCGCCAGGCAGCACCAGCAATTGCCAGGTTGTGGACCATGTGCTCGTCGACACGGGCTCCAGCGGCCTGCGCATTTTGGCATCGGCTTTGAGTGCTTCAGTGATTGCCGGACTGGGCAACCAGCAAGTGGTCGGCCGCCAGGTGGTGGAGTGCATGCAGTTCGTTTCGAGCATCACCTGGGGGGCGGTTAAATTGGCGGATGTCAGAATGGCGGGGAAAGCAGCCAGCGCTTTGCCGATGCAACTGGTCTCAGATCCGGTGTATACAACGATTCCAGGAGCGTGCTCGTCGAGAGGAGCCAACGCCGGCAGTCTGGCCGGCCTGGGAGCCAATGGCATCATCGGGGTGCGCCATGATCTGCAAGACTGCGGCAGCGCTTGCGCCAACAGCTCACTGAACAGCATGTATTATTTATGCGCCGGGGCGTCCAGTTGTGTGGGCGGGGCAGTGCCGGTGACGCAGCAAGTGGCCAATCCGGTGGCGAATTTCAGCGGCGACAATAATGGCGTGTTGCTGCAATTGCCCAGCGTGCCGGCGACTGGTACGGCAACCGCGACCGGTTCGTTGATTTTCGGCATCGGGACGCAGTCCAATAATGCGATTCCGGCCGGAGCGCAGGCTTATCCCACCACCTCTGCATCCGGCTTCACCATCAATACGCTCTACAAAGGCCTCAATTATTCCAGTTTTCTGGACAGCGGCTCGAATCTACTGGTTTTCCCGGATGGAAGCATCAATACCTGCGTCGTCAACGGGCAAACCTGGTTCTGCCCGCCCTCGCAGCAGAATCTGAGCGCGGTGTTGTCCAGCGGAACCAGCAGCAGCGTCGTCAACTTCAGTGTGATCGACGCGAGTCAGTATCTGCAGGGAGCCAATTCGGCGATTCCCGGCATTGCCGCGCCGGCTTCGGGTTCGCTGGGTGGCCAATTCGACTGGGGCCTGCCGTTCTTCTATGGGCGCAGCGTGTTCATCGGTTTTGTCGGCGGCAGCAATCCCTTGGGATCCGGACCTATGTATATTTTCTGAGCTAGTCCGATCTTGCGGCGCAACAATATCTGATCTATAACGCAATCGTCATCACGATGACATCTCCTCTGTCTTTGTGCTTGAGGATAATGGCAAACAGGCCCGGAACACTCCGGGCCTTTTTTTGTTATATGGGCAGCACGAAATATCAGTTAAGCCGGCATGCGTTCCATGCTACATTTCCATGTCATTTTTATTTCGGAACAAGCGTGAACGCGGCGAAGAAGTTACGCCAGCTGCTGGATCAGAGCGAAGAGCCGGAGCAGGTGGAGGTGTTGCTGCAAATGGTGGCGGGCTTGCAACTGGGGCTTCCGTTCGACCTGAGGCGGCTGTGCGGGATCGAGCAGTCCTATTTTGAGCTGGGCATGGCGCTGTTGAAGGATTGGCACGCCGATCATCACATCGCCGCGCGCAGCAAGCTGGTCGAGTCCATCCTGGCGCGCGACCACGGCCTGCAGCGCCAATTGTGCCATCTGGACCCGTCGGCGGGCTGACGCTTGCTGTTAGAATGATCGTCTTTGCGCGACGGAGACGACCATGCTGGCGGATGTGGAATTGGCCAAATCCTATCGTTTGTTGAACCACGGGCCGACGGTGCTGGTGAGCAGCGCGGCGGGCGGCAGGCGCAACGTGATGGCGGCGGCCTGGGCGATGCCGCTGGATTTCGATCCGCCCAAGGTGCTGGTGGTGGTGGACAAGTCCACCTATACCCGCGAGCTGATCGAGGCCAGCGGCGAATTCGTGCTCAACATTCCGTGCCGCGCCCAAGCGGCGCAGGTGGTGCGGGTCGGCAGCGAGAGCGGCCACGGGCAGGACAAGTTCGCGTCCAGCGGGCTGGCAGCCATGCCGGCGCGGAAAGTGGGCGCGCCGCTGGTGGCAGGCTGCATCGCCTACCTGGAGTGCAAGGTGGCGCCGGAGCCGCACAATCAGCAGCAATATGATCTGTTCATCGGCGAAGTCGTCGCGGCCCAGGCTGACGACGCCTTGTTCAGCGGCGGTCATTGGCATTTCGACGACGACCCGGCCAAGCGCAGCCTGCACTACATCGCCGGCGGCGCCTTCTTCGCCACCGGCGAGGCGTTCAGCGTGTAAGAAAACCCTGTTGACGATCGCAAACAGGCGCTGAGCGCCGTGACAGTGATCCGATAAAAAAAGCCCGCCGTGAAGGCGGGCTTTTTCGTTGGCGTCGCGGCGCTTACTGCCAGTCCACCAGCGCGTACAATTTCTTGCCGCGCTTGAGCAGCGAGTATTGGCCGAACAGGCGTTCGCCGTCGCCGATGGCGTGCTCCAGGCTGTCCACCTTGATGCCGTTGACGCTGACCGCGCCGCTCTGGATGAAGGTGCGCGCCTCGCTCTTGGACTTGGCCAGGCCGCCGGCGGCCAGCGCGTCGATCAGGCCGCTGGCGCTCTTGTCCAGCTTGATGGTCGGCAGGCCGTCCTGCGCCAGCTGGGCGAAGTCGTCGGCGGTCAGGCTGGACAGGTCGTTGCTGAACAGGCTGTGGGTGATGCGCTGCGCGGCTTCCAGCGCCGCCTTGCCGTGCACCAGCGCGGTCACTTGCTCGGCCAGGATGCGCTGGCCTTCGGGCTTGCCCTCGCGGGTCTTGTCGGCTTCTTCGATCGCGGCGATCTCGTCCACCGACAGGAAGGTGAAGTAGCGCAGGAATTTGTACACGTCGGCGTCGGCGGTGCCCAGCCAGAACTGGTAGAAGGCGTAGGGCGAGGTCTTGCTGGCGTCCAGCCATACCGCGTTGCCCTCGCTCTTGCCGAACTTGGTGCCGTCGGCCTTGGTGATCAAGGGCAGCGTCAGGCCGTACACCTGGGTCTGATGGAGGCGGCGGGTCAGGTCGGTGCCGGCGGTGATGTTGCCCCACTGGTCGGAGCCTCCGATCTGCAGCTTGCAGCCGTGGCGGCGATACAGTTCGGCGAAGTCGTAGCCCTGCAGCAGGCTGTAGGAGAATTCGGTGAAGGAGATGCCCTGGTCTTCGCGGGCGATGCGCTGCTGCACCGCTTCCTTCTTGATCATGGCGTTGACCGAGAAATGCTTGCCGATGTCGCGCAGGAACTCCAGCGCGCCCATCTGGCCGAACCAGTCGTAGTTGTTGGCCATGATGGCGGCGTTGCCGCCATCGAAGGCCAGGAAGGGCTCTACCTGCTTGCGGATCTTCTCCACCCAGCTCTCGATGATGTCGGGGGTGTTCAGCTTGCGTTCGGTGGCCTTGAAGCTCGGGTCGCCGATCATGCCGGTTGCGCCGCCCACCAGCGCCACCGGCCGATGGCCGGCCTGCTGGAAGCGCTTGAGCATGAGAACCGGCACCAGGTGGCCGAGGTGCAGGCTGTCCGCCGTCGGGTCGAAGCCGCAATAAAGCGTAACCGATTCCTTGTTCAGCAGTTCTTGCAGCGCGGCCATATCGGTGGTTTGCGCGATGAGGCCGCGGGCCTCCAGATCCTGAAGAAGGGCGGTTTGCGTCATTTGACTGGGTCTCCAACACGGTAGAAAACAACGGCCCGTCGCGGGGCCGTCAGGGGGTACGGTTCCAGCGCCGCTTCGCGTCGCCGGGAAAAACGTCCATCTTAACCGAAAATGGAGCGAATTGCGTCTCCGGGCGTAGAATAGCCATACCCGTAGCATGGATGGGTTTGCCCGGATGCCGCATTGCGGCAAAATGTCGGGCGGGAAATCAGGAAAGGAAAGAATCGATGTCGCAGCAGGTCAAGGTATGGGATGTGCCCACTCGTTTGTTCCACTGGACGCTGGTGGGATTGTTCGGCGCCATGTGGTACTGCGCCGAGCAGGGCGGCGAATGGCTGCAATACCATATCTATTGCGGCGTCGCGCTGGCGTCGCTGCTGGTGTTCCGTCTGATCTGGGGCGTGATCGGCAGCCAGACCGCGCGTTTTTCCAGCTTCGTGCGCGGTCCGAAAGCCATCCTGCGCTATCTGAAGGGCGAGTTGCCGGAACGCGAAGCGCCGGGCCACAACCCGCTGGGCGGCTGGATGGTGGTGGTCATGCTGCTGGCGCTGGCCGCTCAGGTGCTGACCGGCTTGTTCGCCGCCGACGTGGACAGTTATTTGTATGACGGCCCGCTGGCCAAGCATATCGACAGCGGTTTGGCGGAAGCCTCCACCGGCGTCCATAAATTGCTGTTCAACGGCCTGTTGGGCCTGGTGGCGCTGCACATCGCCGCCATTGTCGCCTATCGGGTGGTGAAGAAGCAAAACCTGGTGAAGCCGATGCTGACCGGCTACAAGAAGATGGCCGGAGAGGAGCCCAGCCTGCGTTTCGCGCATGGCGCGCTGGCCTTGGCGGCGTTGCTGCTGTCGGCGGGCGGCCTGTATCTCGCGCTGCTGCGCTGAACGACGGGTGGGAACGACAAAGCCGGCTCATGGCCGGCTTTTGGTTCGCATCGCGCCGACGCTTATTTTTCCGGGCCGCGGAAAGCGTCGTGACAGGTCTTGCAGTTCTGCGCCACCTGGCCGTAGGCCTTCTTGATGGCGGCCAGGTCGCCGGCTTTGGCGACGGCTGCGAGGTTGTCCACCGACTTCAGGAAGACGTCGCGGTCGGCCTGGAACTTGGCCGGCTGGCTCCAGATTTCGGGCTTGGCGCGGCTCTTGCCGGTGACGCTGTTGGCCGGGAAATGCTTGAAGGGCTCCGCGGCCAGCGTCTTCATCGCTTCCGCCTGCTGCTCGAACTTCGCCTTGTCGTAGGGAGAGCGCTCGCGCACCGCCATGCCCATCGGCTCGAACGATTGCAGCAGCATCTTCTTGAAGGTCTGGCTGCGGATCTCGGCCGGCGTGTCGGCGTGGGCGGCGGGAATGGCGATCGCTGCCAGCAGCAGCGCGGTCAATGTCTTGTTCATGGCGTCTAGAATGCATGTCGTGCTTGTCGGATGGCGGCGCGGCGCGCCGCAAGGGCCTGTTTATGATGAATGGCGGATGACGCAAAAAAACGTAAACAGGCGCTAAGCCGATTATATCGATGACGGCGGGAAATGGGGCCGAGTGGGCGGCCCGAAAGGATCAATCCTTGCGGAAATCCTTGTGGCAGGCCTTACAGGTCTGCTGGGTGGCGCCGAACTGGGCCTTGATCGCGGCCAGATCGCCGGTCAGCGCCACTTGCTTCAGCTTGGCGGTGGCGGCCTTGTGGTTGTCGATGGCTTTCTGCCAATCGGCGGGCTTGCTCCAGATTTCGGGCTTGGCGTCGGTCTTGCCCGCGCCGCTGCCGGCCGGGAAGTATTGCCAGGGCTGCTGCGACAGCTGTTCCAGCTTGGCGGCCTGCTTGGCGAATTCGTCCTTGTTGTAGGGCATTTCACCCTTCACCATCTTGCCCATCTCGCCGACCACCGGCTTGTACTGCTTGAACGCTTCCTTGCGCTGGCTGACCGGATCGGCGGCGAACGCCTGGCCGGCGATCAGCAGCGCCAGCGACGCCATTAACATCTTTTTCATCGAAGCTCCCTTTTTTGGCATGAAAACGACGCCCGCAGCCTATCACAGCGGGCGGACCGTCAAAACCCGCATTATGTAAATGGTTGAATGGCTGTGATGTTATATAGTAACATTCGTTCATTATTTAGCCGATGCCGACATTATGGACCCCTCCGCCTATCTCGCCGCCGCCGAGCGCCATTGCGCCGCGCGCGGCAGCAAGCTCACCGATCTGCGCCGCCAGGTGCTGGAGCTGGTGCTGAACCGCAGCGGCGTGGTCAAGGCCTATCAGGTGCTGGCCGACTTGCAGCAGCAGCGCGGCTCGGCCGCGCCGCCCACCGTCTACCGCGCGCTCGATTTCCTGGTGGAGCACGGCCTGTTGCACAAGGTGGACGCGCTGAACGGCTTCATCGTCTGCGAGCACTTCGACTGCCAGCACGAAAGCCTGATCCTAGTATGCGAACAATGCGGCCGCGTCAACGAGGTGGACGCCGCCAGCGGCCTGGCCCGGCTGCGCGAAATGGCGCAGGCCGCCGGTTTCGCGCTCAGCCCGCAAAACCTGGTGCTGGCCGGACGCTGCCAGTCCTGTGCCGCCTGAATCTGAAGAAATCATGAACAAGACCAAAGTCAATCTGTTTACCGGCTTTCTGGGCGTGGGCAAGACCACCGCGCTGCGCCATCTGATCGCCAACCGCCCGCAGCACGAGAAGTGGGCGGTGATCGTCAACGAATTCGGCGAAGTGGGCATAGACGGCGCCGCCTTGCTCAACGACGAGCTGGCGGTGGCCGAGATCGCCGGCGGCTGCCTGTGCTGCGTCGCCGGCCCGCAGATGACCGCCACCGTGGCCACGCTGCTGCGCCGCGAGAAGCCGGACCGCTTGCTGATCGAGGCCAGCGGCCTGGCCCACGCCGCCGGCGTCATCGACGAATTGCGCGCCAAGCCCTTGGGCGAGGCGCTGGAAGTGGCCGCGGTGCTGACGCTGGTGGATCCGCGCCAGTTCATCCAGCCCGATTACCACCGCCAGCCGCTGTACCGCGACCAGATCTCCATCGCCGACGTGCTGGTGGCCAACAAGATAGACACCGCCGACATCCCGACCATGGAGGCCTTCCGCGCGCAGGCGGCGGCGCTGTTCCCGCCCAAGTCGCTGGTGGGCGAGGTGCGCGACGGCCAGTTGGACGTCGCCTGGCTGGACGCCGAGCTGGCGGCCAAGCCGCGCTACCGCCCGGCGGTGCTGCCTGATAACGCCAGCGCGTGGCAATCGGCCGGCTGGACCTTCGAGCCGGAGCTGAATTTCGATGGCGAGCGGCTGACGCGGCTGTTCGACGACCTGCCCGCCAAAGTGCCGGGCCTGGTGCGCGCCAAGGGCGTGTTCCGCGTGCTGGACAGCTGGGTATGGCTGAACTGGGCCGCCGGGCAGTGGGGCGCCGCCCAGGTGTCCTGGCGCCGCGACAGCCGCTTCGAGCTGATCGCGCCGGAATTCGACGCCGCCGCGGTGGAAGCCTGGCTGAAGGAGTGCCTGGAATGAGCGGATCGCATTCGCACGATCACGGCCACGCGCATGAGCCGCACCGCCATGTGACCGCCTCCAATCTGCGCCCGCCGCTGAGCCTGCTGGCGATGTCGGCCGGCCAGCGCGTCGCGCTGACGCTGCTGCCGCTGGCCGGCCTGTGGCTGCTGGTGTGGTGGGCATTGCGGGAGCTGGCATGAGCATCATCCTGAACAACCTGACGGTGTCCTACCAGCGCCATCCGGCGGTGCACCACATCAACGGCCGCTTCGCCGACGGCGACGCCACCGCCATCTTCGGGCCCAACGGCGCCGGGAAGAGCACCTTGCTGAAGGCGATGATAGGCGCGCTGACGCCGGATTCCGGCCATGTGGATTTGAACGGCCACCGCCGCAGCGACATCGCCTATCTGCCGCAGCAGGCGGAGATAGACCGCAGCATGCCGGTCAGCGTGCTGGAGCTGGTCGGCACCGGCCTGTGGCACCAGAGCGGCCCGTTCGGCCGGGTGGGGCGCGACGGCATGGCCCGCGCGATCGAGGCGCTGGAGCAAGTGGGGCTGGCCGACTTCGCGCTGAGGCCGATCGCGGCGTTGTCCAGCGGCCAGTTCCAGCGCGTGCTGTTCGCCCGCATCCTGGTGCAGGACGCCAGGCTGATTCTGCTGGACGAGCCGTTCAACGCGGTGGACGCCAAGACCACGGAAGACCTGCTGGGCCTGGTGGCGCAGTGGCGGCGCGAGAAGCGCACCGTGATCGCGGTGCTGCACGACGCGCTGCAGGTGAGGGCGCATTTTCCGCACACGCTGCTGATGGCGCGCGAAGTGATCGCCTGGGGCGACAGCGCCACGGTATTGAATGATGACAATCTGCGGCGCGCGGTGGACACCGCCGCCCACTGGCAGGCCCAGGCGCCGGTTTGCGGCCTGGATGGAGTAAGCGCCTGATGCAACATTTGTACGATCTTCTGGTGTCGCCCTTCGTCGAGTTCGCCTTCATGCGCCGCGCGTTGGCCGGTTGCCTGGCCTTGGCGCTGGGCTCCGGCCCCATCGGCCTGTTCCTGGTGATGCGGCGCATGAGCCTGATGGGCGACGCGATGAGCCACGCGGTGCTGCCGGGCGCGGCCATCGGCTTCATGTTCGCCGGTCTCAGCCTGCCGGCGATGAGCCTGGGCGGCTTCTTCGCCGGCGTGCTGGTGGCGCTGATGGCGGGCCTCGCCACCCGCTTCACCAGCATCAAGGAGGACGCCAGCTTCGCGGCCTTCTACCTGCTGTCGTTGTCGCTGGGCGTGCTGTTGGTGTCCAAGGGCGGCAGCAATGTCGACCTGATGCATATCCTGTTCGGCTCGGTGCTGGCGGTGGACGATGCGGCGCTGTACCTGGTGTCCGGCGTGGCCACGGCGACGCTGCTGACGCTGGCCGTCATCTACCGGCCGCTGCTGCTGGAGAGCCTGGACCCGGTCTACCTGCGCGCGGTGGGCGCGCGCGGCGCCTGGTGGCATCTGCTGTTCCTGATGCTGGTGGTGCTGAACCTGGTGGCCGGCTTCCAGTCGCTGGGCACGCTGATGGCCGTCGGCCTGATGATGCTGCCGGCGATCACCTCGCGGCTGTGGACCGAGCGCATCGAGACCATGCTGGCGCTGGCGGTGGGCATCGCCTTCCTCAGCGGCCTGGGCGGGCTCTTGCTGTCCTACCATTTCGAATTGCCGTCCGGCCCCGCCATCATCCTGCTGGCCGGCCTGGTCTACCTGTTGTCCTTGTTGTTCGCGCCGGTGGGCGGAGCCTTGCCCCGCTATATCCGCGCGCGCCATCTTGAATCGTAAGCGTGAGGAGAAACGCATGAAGAAGACTTTAGCCGCCTTGCTGCTGCTGGGCATGCCGGCGCTGGCGCTGGCCAAGGTGCCGGTAGTGGCCAGTTTCAGCATCATCGCCGACATGACCCGCGAGATCGGCGGCGACCGCGTGGAAGTGGTGTCGCTGGTGGGGCCGGACCAGGACGCGCACGTGTTCCAGCCGTCGCCGGCCGACATCAAGAAGGTGTCCGCCGCCAAGGTGCTGGTGACCAACGGCCTGGGGCTTGAGGGCTGGATGTCGCGCCTGGACAAGGCGGCCAATTTCCGCGGCGCGATCGTGGTGGCCTCCAAGGGCATCAAGACCCGGCAGGCGCCCGAAGAGGAGCATGCCGAGGAGGACCACGGCCATGACCACGGCGACGTCGATCCGCACGCCTGGCACGACCCGGCGCGGGTGCAGACCTATATCAAGAACATCAGCGCCGGCCTGATCCAGGCCGATCCGGCCGGCAAGGCCGAGTATCAGCGCCGCGCGGCC
This sequence comes from Chromobacterium sp. Ag138, assembly GCF_055181315.1. Classification (NCBI taxonomy): domain Bacteria; kingdom Pseudomonadati; phylum Pseudomonadota; class Betaproteobacteria; order Neisseriales; family Chromobacteriaceae; genus Chromobacterium; species Chromobacterium sp. Ag138. The sequence goes on along the minus strand of NZ_JBUPWA010000001.1, from coordinate 1,320,409 downwards.
GATTACGCCGCCAAGGTGAAGGCGGTGGACGACTGGGCGAAGCAGCAGTTCGCCGCGGTGCCGGCCGCCAAGCGCAAGATGCTGACCTCGCACGACGCCTTCGGCTATCTGGGCGAGCGCTACCAGCTGAAGGTGCTGGCGATCCAGGGCGTCAGCACCGAGTCGGAGGCCTCGGCCAAGGGCGTCGCGCAGCTGACGCGCCAGGTGAGGAAAGAAGGGGTGACGGCGATTTTCATGGAGAACATGAGCGACGCCAGGCTGCTGAAGCAGTTGTCGGCCGAAGCCAAGGTGAGGATAGGCGGCAAGCTGTACGCCGACGCGCTGTCCGGCCCCAGCGGCCCGGCCGCCAGCTATCTGCAGCTGATGCGCTACAACGTCGACACCATCATGAAATCGTTCCGCTGACGAGCTGAGCCAGCTTCCACGCGCCGATTCCCGCCACGCCCAGTCCGGCCGCCAGCCGCACCGGGCGTTTTTGCATCCAGCGCCGCAGGCCGTCTGCGAACACGCCCATCAGCAGCAGATTGGGCAAGGTGCCCAGGCCGAAGGCCAGCATCATGCCGGCGCCGTTCCAGGCCGATCCGCTGGCCAGCGCCGAGATGGACGCGCTGTAGACCAGGCCGCAGGGCAGCCAGCCCCATATGGCGCCGACCGCGATCGCGCCGCCGGCCGACCGCACCGGCAGCAGCCGGCCCACCAGCGGCTGAACCCGCCGCCACAGCGGTTGTCCCAGCTTTTCCAGCGCGACCACGGCTTGGGCGAATCCCGCCAGATAGAGGCCCATCGCGATCAGCATCAGATCGGCCAGCGCCGCCAAGCCCAGCTGCCAGGCATGGGTGGAGGCCAGGCTGAGCCCGCCCGCGGCCAGGCCGCCCAGCAAGGCGCCGATCAGCGCGTAGCTGGCGACGCGTCCCAGATTGTAGCCGGCCAGCACCCGCCAGCGGGCGTGGCCGGGCGGCTGATGCAGGGTGAGCGCGGCGACGATGCCGCCGCACATGCCGACGCAGTGCCCGCCGCCCAACAGGCCGGCGAGGAACAGAATCCAGAAATTTGTCTCAATCATGCCGCAAGCGCTTCAGGAAAGCTCTATGGTAACAGAGGGCATGACAGAGAGGCTTGAACGTGCCGATTTGGCTTGACGACGGGGTTTGCGGCGGTTTGTTCGATTCTTTTTGGCATTGTCGAAACAGTCATTCTACAAAAAAGGTTGAAGATAATTGTTTCGCCTACTGGCCAAAAGTACAGTTTGCAAAGAAAATGGCGGTTTGGGCGAGACAAGAAGGGCGGCGCTGTCTATAAGACGGACGCGGTCCAAGCCCGGAGCCAGGCTGGGATATGGGAGCGACTGCCGCGTAAGGCGGATCGATCCGGCCTGGGCTGCAATGAAAAGGAATGGGGATACATGAGGAACACAATATGGCCAGGTATCTGACACTTGAACGGCTGGGCAAATCAGCCATCATCACGCTTTCCAACCTGCCTGCCAATCTGCTGACGACCGATGGCCTGAACGAGCTGACGGCGACGCTGCAGGCGCTGAATGCGGATGATGACGTGCGTTCGGTGGTGATTACCGGCGCCGGCGACGCGTTTTTTTCCGCCGGAGCAGATTTGAAGCAGTTCGCCGCCGGCGACAAGGCCGCGGCGGATGTGGTGCTGCAGGCCTTCGCCAACGCGCTGCAGGCGATACGCGCCTATCGCGGCGTCACGGTGGCGGCCGTCAACGGGTTCGCGCTGGGCGGCGGCCTGGAGTGCGCGCTGGTGTGCGACTACATCATCGCCGAGCGCGGCTCCAAGCTGGGCCTGCCGGAAGCCAAGGTCGGCCTGATTCCCGCCGCCGGCGGCACCAAGACGCTGGCCGACAAGGTGGGCGTGTCCTGGGCCAAGCGCATCATCCTGGGCGGCGAGGTGGTGTCGGCCGAACAGGCGCTGAAGATAGGCCTGATCGAAGAGGTGGTGGATCAGGGCTTCGCCAAGATCGTCGCGGTCAGCCTGGCCAACAAGGTGGCGGGGCAGGGCCCGGTCGCGGTGGCCGCCGCGCGCAAGCTGATCGAAGACAGCCCCAATCTCAATCTGGACGAGCATCTGAAGCGCGAGCGCGCGGCGACGCTGGGGCTGGTGGGCGGTTCGGAGCAACTGGAAGGCGTGGCCGCCTTCCTGGCCAAGCGAGCGCCTGGCTGGGCGCAGGATGACGACGACTGAGCCGTCGCCGCTTTGCGAGCCGATATGACAACAGCCGCCTGCGCGCAAGATTTGCCGCCGGCGGCTTTGTTTTGGCGGCCTCGGCCATGTTAGCCTAGTCGTCATTTGGCATATTCGGTCGCGGACGCCTGCGGCCGGCATCGCAGGGGAGAGCATGGAAATCTACCAGTTGCGCACCTTCGTCACGGTGGCCCAGCAAGGCCATCTGACGCAGGCGGCCGAGCTGCTGCATCTGTCGCAGCCGGCGGTGACCGCGCAGATCAAGGCCCTGGAAGAAGAAGTGGGCATGCAGTTGTTCGAGCGCAGCGCCGGCGGCGTCAGCCTGACCCGGGCCGGCCAGGAACTGTTGCCGCAGGCGCAGGGCGTGCTGGCCGCCGCGCGCGACATCATCAACCACGCCAAGCAGTTGAAGGGCCAGCTGTCGGGGCAGGCGCGCATCGGGGTGACGCTGATGCCGGACATCCTGAAGCTGGGGCCGTGGGTGGCGGCGCTGGCGGACGCCCACCCGCTGCTGGAGGTGAAACTCACCCATGGCGTCTCAGTGGACGTGCTGAACCTGGTGCGCAAGAAGGAGCTGGACGCGGGCTTCTACCTGGGCAAGAACCCCTATATGAACGTCAGCACCGTGCCTTTGCGGATGCTGAATTTCCGCGTCGCCTTGCCGCCGGCCTGGGCGGGCCAGGCGACGGAAGGGCGGCTGAAGGAGCTGGGCAAGCTGCCCTGGGTCGGCATCTCCCAATTTTCCAGCTTGTCCAAGATCACCGCCGAGTTGTGGCGGGAACTCAATATCTCGCCTAAAAAGGTGGCGGAGAGCGATCACTTGTCTGTAATACTGGAGCTGGTGGCCGCGGGCGTGGGCGCGGCCCTGGTGCGGGAGGAGGAAGCGCTGGCCTGGGAGGCCGCCGGGCGCGTCCGGCTGGTGCCTGATCTGCGCAAGAGCGCCGAACTGCAGTTTGTCTATCCGGCGGACCGGGCCGGCGATCCGGTGCTGGAAACCTTGCTGCGCGAATTGCTGGCGGTCTGGGAGCTTCCCTGTCCGCAAACGTGAGTCCGGGCGCGCGAGCGCCGTCGAATGAGGAGGCCGCATGGCCAGCTGGATAGTCGGAGCGATGGAAACGTATTGCGGCGCGGTGGAGCAGGGACAGCGCCGCTGGCTGGACGCGCAGCAGGAGGCGTGCAGCTGTTGGCTGTCGTCGATCACGCCGAGCTTCGCCTTGTCGGAAGGGGAGATGGAGCGGCGGATCGATGGCGGCCTGCTGGCGGGCGCCTCGATATGGCAGGCCCAAGCCGACATTCAGCGCGGCTTGATGCAGGCCGCAGAAAAACTGTGGACCGAGATGGGGCGCAGCATCGCGCGGCAGCTGCCCGATGACGGCGCGGCGCCGATCGCGGCGGTGCGCCAGGCGCTGGAGGTGGGCTGCGCTTCCGGCGCCGCCTTGTCCACCGCGTCGCGGCAGGCCGGGCATTTCGCCGCCACCAACTTTTCCGGCATTCCGCTGAAAGCAGCCCGCGATGTGAGGCGCGTGCTGCGCAAATCCTGATTCGCGGTCGCCGCGGCTTGCGCAGGCGCATGGTATGCTGATCGCATCTGCCCGGAGATGGGCATCAGCGAAGAGCGTGCGATGAGAATCCATGGCGCCTGCCACTGCGGCAATATTTCCTTCGAACTCGACTGGCCGGACGGCGTGGCGATCCCCGCTCGCCGTTGCGGCTGCGGTTTCTGCCGCAAGCATGGCGGCGTCTGGACCGCCTCTCCGGCCGGCAAGCTGGAGGTGGCGCTGCGCAATCCGCAGCGGGTATCGCATTACCGCTTCGGCACCCGTACCGCCGACTTCCACATCTGTTCCGATTGCGGCGCCGCGCCGCTGGTCACCAGCGAGATCGGCGGCCGCTTGCGCGCCGTGGTCAGCGTCAATGCTTTCGAGACGCCAGGCCTGCCGCTGGGCGATGCGGTCGACGTCTCGTTCGATGGCGAGAGCGAAGCGGAGAGGCTGGAGCGGCGCGCCCGCAACTGGATACCCGATGTCCGCTTCGTCTGATCGCTTCCCCCTTATCCGGCTGGAGGCCTTGCCAGCCGAGGTGCTGGTCGATCTGGCCGCCGGCAGGCCGTCGGCAAGCCTGGGCCGCCGCTGCGAGGAAGGCGCCTTGCCGCCGCCGGAAGTGGCAAGCCGGGCATTGCGTTTGTTGGCGTCAGGCGTGGCCGAGCGTTGGAGCCTGCCCTGCGCGATGATCGATGAGCGCGGCGCGGTTGTCGGCGCCTGCGGCTTCCATGGCGCTCCCCGCCTGGGGCTGGTGGAGATCGGCTACGGGGTGGCCCCGCTGCGGCGTGGTCGCGGCATTGCCGCGGCCGCCGTGCGGCTGTTGCTGCAGCAGGCGGTGGCCGATGGCGGCGCGCGCCAAGTGCTGGCGCGGATCAACCCGGATAATGCCGCGTCGTCGCGGGTGGCGGCTAAGCTGGGTTTCGTCCGCGGCGAGGTGAGGCTGGACGACGACGGCGAGCCGTTGGCGCAATGGCTGTGGCCGCCGTCAACTGATTTTCCCGATGATGGAGAGGCACCATGAAGCTGATCGGCATGCTGGATTCCCCCTATGTCCGCCGCGTCGCGGTTTCCCTGCAACTGCTGGACCTTCCGTTCGAGCACCATCCCGTGTCGGTGTTCAGCGCATTCGACCATTTCCGGGAGATCAACCCGGTGGTGAAGGCGCCGACGCTGGTTTGCGATGACGGCTCCGTGCTGATGGACTCCACGCTGATCCTGCAGTACGCGGAGTCGCTCGCGCCGGGGCGCAGCCTGATGCCTTCCGATCCGCAGCGCCTGCTGCGCAGCCTGCGGGTGACCGGGCTGGCGCTGGCGGCCTGCGAGAAGAGCGTGCAGATCGTCTACGAGCGCAAGCTGCGCCCGGAAGACGCGCGCTACCAGCCCTGGCTGGAGCGGATCAGCGGCCAGTTGCTGGCGGCCTACGACGAACTGGAGCGGGAGCTGGCGTCCGGCTTGCCGGACATCGGCGGCGAGGCCATCGATCAAGCCTGGTTGAGCACCGCGGTCGCCTGGCACTTCAGCAGGCGGATGACGGCGGACATCGTGCCGGAGGACAGGTATCCGGCGTTGGCCGCCTTGTCCGCGCGGGCCGAGGCCCTGGATGCGTTCCGGGCGGCGCCGTTCGGCGACGGCGTGTGCCAAGCGGCGCGCTGACCTTGGCCTAGGCCTGGCGCAAAAAACGCCGCCGCATTTCACAATGCGGCGGCGTCGTCATTGGCGTTTGATGGAATTACTTCTGATGCGCGCCGTCGGCCACGATGCCGCGCACCTTGGCCACATCGCCGGCCGCCACCGGGCTGGCGGCGTTGCCCCAGCTCTGGCGCATATAGGTGAGCACGTCGGCCACTTCCTGGTCGTTCATTTGCTGGGCGTAGCCCGGCATGCTGTATTCCCAGGCCAGGTGGCGGGTGCGGGCGTTGACGCCGCCCTCCAGCACCACGCGGATCAGCGAGGTGGCGTCGCGCGCCATCACCGCCGAGCTGCCGGCCAGCGCCGGCACCACCTTGTCATGCCCCTGGCCGTTGGCCTGGTGGCAGGTGGCGCAGTTCTCGAAGAACAGCGTGGCGCCGGTGCGCACCGGGGCGACGTCGGCCGCGCCCGCGCCGGGCAGGCTCTTCAGGTAGACGGCGATCGCCGACAGATCGGCGGTGTTGATGTGCTGGCTGCTGTAGTGCACCACTTCCGCCATCGGGCCGAAGGCCGCGGTGTAGCGGTTGCGGCCGGTTTGCAGGTATTGCACCAGCTCGTCGGCCGACCAGCCGCCCAGGCCTTCGCGCGCGTCGCCGGTCAGGTTGCCGGCGTACCAGCCGGCCAGCTGCGCGCCGGTCAGGTAGCCGGGCTTCTTCTCGCTCAGCGCCACTTCCTGGAAGGCGGCGCCGCGCGGAGTGTGGCAGGTGCCGCAGTGGGCCATGCCCTGCACCAGGTAGGCGCCGCGATTCCATTCGGCGTTCTTGGCGGCGTCAGGCTGGTAGCGGCTGTCGTCGTGGAACATCCAGCGCCACAGCGTCAGCGGCCAGCGCATCGACAGCGGCCAGGGAATGTCGCTGTCGCGGTTGGCTTGCTTCACCGGCGCTACGCCGTGCATGAAGTAGGCGTACAGGTCGCGCATGTCGTCGTCGTTGATGCGGGCGAACGAGGTGTAGGGCATGGCCGGATACAGCGAATGGCCTTCCTTGGCCACGCCTTGCCGCAGCGCGCGGGCGAAGTCTTCGTAGCTGTAGTCGCCGATGCCGGTTTCCTTGTCCGGCGTGATGTTGGTGGAGTAGATCTTGCCCACCGGGGTATCCATCGGCAGCCCGCCGGCGTTTTCCTTGCCGCCGGGCGCGCTGTGGCAGGCGATGCAGTCCGACACGCGGGCGAGGTAGGCGCCGCGGCGCACGCCGTCGGTGTCGACATGCGCCAGCGCGGCGTTCGCCGCACAGGCCAGCAGGGCCGCGAGACCCAGGGTTTTCATCAGTTTCATCACGGTGTTCCTGTTAGCTCAGCTCGTTGACGGCGCGCCACGCCTGGTCGATGGCGGCGTGGGTGTACGGGTTCCAGTCGGAGTCGGAGTTGGCGATCGCCACCTTGCCGGCCGGGCGGCGGGCGGCGGCGATGATGCGCTTGGACTCTTCTTCGTCGTCGTACATCGAGTTGAGGAAGTAGGAATAGCCGTGCGACCAGCGGTTGACCGTGATGGCCGCGATGTCGCGGTTGTGGTCGAAGCCTACGGGGCCGAGGATGCGCTGCAGCTGGCTGCGGATCATGTTCTCGTGCTCGGAGAACGGCATGGCCAGCAGCTTGGCGCGGCCCATCTTCCACTGCGTGCGCGGGTCGAGGTTGGAGCCGGCGATGGTGGGCACGTAGACCATGTGCAGGCACATCGGCTCGGACGGCTTGCGCGGATGCTGGTAGCCGCCGATGTCCACCGGGTAGTCCATCTTGATGCGGCTGTACGGCATCGACGGGCAGTACAGCTCGTGCACGCCCAGCTTCATGAAGCTGTCCCAGTTCTTCAGCACCACCTTGGTGTAGACCAGCGGCGCCTTGACGTTCATCGCCAGAGCCTGTTTCTGGTCGTTTTCCAGCTCCGGCATGATGTGCGGGATCATCATGTTGTAACAGGCCATCACCACGTGGCGGCCCTGCACGCGATGCAGCCTGCCGCCCTTGTCCAGGTAGCCGACGTCCACCGGGCCCTTGGCGTTTTCCACGCGCACCACGGTGCTGTTCAGCCGCAGCCGCACCGGGTTTTCCGGCAGGTCCAGCTTGCTGTAGTCGAAGCGGGCCAGCACGATGTCGTTCATGTCCTTGCCCGGCGCCACTTGAGGGATCATCTTGCGCACCAGGAGGCGGGCGATGGACGCGTTGCCGTCCGGGAAGTGGTAGATGTAGGGGTCGCGCAGTTCGGCTTCCGCCTCGGCGCTGATCTTGCCGAGGCCGGCCACGCCGTGGAAGCCCGGCAGGTCGAGATTGCGCGCGTCCAGCGCCGGCAGGCCGTCGATGCCCACCGCCTGGAAGTCGTTGCTGCGCGACTGGAAGAAGCGGATCGCGGTGGCGCTCAGGCCGACGTGGCGCGACAGGTAGGTGCTGTAGCTGATCTTGGCGAGATAAGCCTCGCGCTTGTTCTTGGGCATGTCGCCCAGGTAGTCGCGGGTGCTGGTGTGCAGGGCGATCAGCGCGTCGCGGTCCTTCTTCGACATCGGGAAATCGTTGATGAAGTCGCGGATCGGGCGCGCGTTCAGGCGCTTGGGATCGATGTCGTCCGCCACCTGCAGATAGGGGTCGCCGCCGACAGTCTTGTCGACGCCGAAGTCTTCCTTGTTGAAGAACACGCCGCGCGACAGCTTGAGGTCGGGGTAGAAATTGCGGTGGAAGTGGCTGGCTAGGCCATCGATGTCGATGGTCAGTTCCTTCATCAGCGCCAGCGCTTCCTTGCTGAACACGTGTTTCGGCGACTGCAGCGATTCGGTGCCGCCGTAGCCCAGCATCAGGCGATCGCCGACCTTGAACTCGTTGCGCTTGGCGTGGCCGCCGAAGTCGTCGTGGTTGTCCAGGATCAGCACTTTGGCCTGCGGATGCTTCTTGCGGTAGTAATGCGCGGCCGCGAGGCCGCTGATGCCGCCGCCGACCACCACAAGGTCGTAATGCTCTTCCACCTTGGCGCCGCCGAGGTTGAACGCGTGATGGGCGCGGCCTAGCTTGTGGGCGTTCTCGAAGGAGCCGTCATGGTTGCCGCGCAGTCCGGTGAGCGAAGGCGGGTAGTAGCTGGCGCTGATCTGTCGGGGTGCGGCACGGAGGATTTCCAGCGGAGTGAGCCCGGCAGCCACCGTCAGCGCAAAACCGTTGAGAAAGTCTCGTCGGGTAATGGACATGGCTTTTCCTGTGTTGTTGTTGGAATAAACCAGCAGCCTCTGCGTGCTGTCTGGCGTTCCATTATAACAAATTGTAAATATAGTTAATTTTTATGCTGCGGGAATGACGAATCGAGGCAGGGAAACGAACAGGCCCGGTTGAGCCGGGCCTGGGAGGATGGGATGGGACCGCGCGGCGGCGGGATCAGGCCAGGGCGATTCTCTTCTTCAACAGGCCCAGCGCCAATGCCGTGACCAGGGTGCCGGCGGCCAGCGCCGCCAGGTAGCTGAGCAGGTGTTCCACCGCATTGGGGATGGGCAGCACGAACACGCCGCCGTGCGGCACCTTCAACTGCACGCCCATGGTCATCGAGACGGCGCCGGCCAGCGCCGAGCCTGCCATCAGCGCCGGGATCACCCGGAAGGGATCGCGCGCGGCGAAGGGAATGGCGCCTTCGCTGATGAAGGCCAGGCCCAGCACCGCGGCGGCCTTGCCGGCCTCGTGCTCGTCGGCGGTGAAGCGGTCGCGGAACAATCGGGTGGCCAGCGCCAGCCCCAGCGGCGGCGTCATGCCGGCGGCCATCACCGCCGCCATCGGCGTATACACCTGGCTGGCGATCAGGCCGGTGGCGAAGGCGTAGGCCGCCTTGTTGACCGGACCACCCATGTCGAAGGCCATCATCGCGCCCAACAGCGCGCCCAGGGCCAGCGCGCTGCTGCCCTGCATGCCTTTCAGCGCCTCGGTCAGCGCCGACAGCACGGCGGCCACCGGCTGGCCCACCACGTAGATCATCAAGAGGCCGGTCAGCAGCGAGCCCAGCACCGGCAGGATCAGCACCGGCTTCAGGCCGTCCAGATGCTGGCCCAGCTTGATCCGGCGGTTCAATTCGCGGGTGCCGTAGCCGGCGATGAAGCCGGCGGCGATGCCGCCCAGGAAGCCGGAGCCCAGGCTGGCGGCCAGCATGCCGCCCACCATGCCGGGCGCGATGCCGGGGCGGTCGGCGACGGAGTAGGCGATGTAGCCGGCCAGGATGGGCACCATCAGCGCGAACGCCGACTTGGCGCCGATCTGGAACAGCGACCAGGCCAGCGTGCCCTTGTGCGCGTCGTCGAAGGCGTAGATGCCGCCCAGCGCGAAGGCGAGCGCGATCAGGATGCCGCCGGCGGTGACGAAGGGCAGCATGAAGGACACGCCGGTCATCAGGTGGCGGTAGGGGCCGTCCTTGGCTTTTTCCGGGCTCGCGGCCTTGGCGGCGGCCGAGCCTGCGCCTTCCCATGGCCGCGCTTCTTCGATGGCGCGGCGGATCAAGGCCTTGCCGTCGCCGATGGCGGCCTTGGTGCCGCTCTTGAACAGCCGCTTGCCGGCGAAGCGGTCCAGCTGCACCTGGGTGTCGGCGGCGATCACCACCAGATCGGCGGCGGCGATTTCGGCGTCGGTCAGCGCATCTTGCGCGCCGACCGAGCCCTGGGTTTCCACCCGCATCGCGTGGCCCAGCGCCTTGGCACCCTGGACCAGGCCCTCGGCGGCCATGAAGGTGTGGGCGATGCCGGTGGGGCAGCCGGTGATGGCGACGATGCTGAGCGCGCACGCGTTCGCCGCCGCGCCTTCCAGCTGCGCGGCCGGATCCGCCAGTACCGCGTCCAGCGTGGCGCGGCGCGCCGGCCGCTGCCCGGCGCGGCCGTCGTCGGGACAGTCCACCAGCAGGATCTGGCTGGCGGCTTGCAGGCGCTCCGCGTCCAGCGCCGGTTGTCCGTCGATCTCGATGTCTATCCGTTTGCCTTGCCGCTGGGCGGCCTGGCGCAGCGCTTCGGCGGCCAGCCTGGCCTGGGTGCTGCGCTCTCCCGCGCGGATGATGGCGACGATGCTCATGTGTTTCCCCTGTTGCTAAGCGGGCGCGGCTCAGGCCGCGTCCAGGGTTTGCAGGCTGACGGCGGCGGCCAGCTCTCGTATCTGTTGTTCCGGCGGCAGATGGGGGCCGACGCGCTGCAGCTTGGCGGCGGCGAAGGCCACCGCCAGCCTCAGGCTGTCCGCCGCGTCCAGGCCCTGGAGCCGGGCGGCGGCCAGGCCGGCCACCAGCGCGTCGCCGGCGCCGACGGTGCTCAGCGGCCGCTGCGGCGGCAGGCTGGCCAGCAGCGCCGCGTCGGCGGCCACCCAGAGCGCGCCTTGCTCGCCGAGCGACACCACCACCCGGCTAACGCCCATTCTTTGCAGGCCGCGCGCGCAGCGGACCACGTCGTCCAGGCCGGGCAGCGGGCAGCCGGCCCATTGCGCCAGCTCCTCGCGGTTGGGCTTCACGCAGTCGGGCAGCGCTTCCGGCGGGTTGGCCAGCGCGGCCGCCAGCGGCGAGCCGCTGCTGTCCACCAGCACCCAGGCGCCTTGCCGTTTCAGCCGCGCGCACAGCCGCGCCAACGCGTCGCGCGGCAGGCCGGGCGGCAGGCTGCCGGCCAGCACGGCCTGATCGCCGGCGCCGACGTGGGCGAGGCCGGAGGCCAGCGCTTCCAGCTCAGCCTCGCCGGTCTGCGGGCCTGGGAGGTTGATGTCGGTGGTGTCGCCGGTTTCGAGATCGGCCAGCTTGATGTTGACCCGGCTGGCACCGGCCACCCGCAGCATGCGGTCGTCGATGCGCTTGGTGGCGAACAGCTGCTCGAACGGGCCGCTGTTGTCGCGGCCGAGCAGGCCGTGGACGTGGACCGGCAAGCCCCAGTCGGCCAGGCAGGAGGCGACGTTGACGCCCTTGCCGCCGGCGTTGACGTGGGCGGCGCGCGCCAGGTTGACGGCGCCGGTCCGCAGCGCGTCCAGCGTCACGGTCTGGTCGAGCGCCGGATTGGGGGTGACGGTGTGTATCGCGGCCCTCATGCCAGCGCCTCCAGCAGCTGCCGCACTTCCTCGGCGCTGTCGCAGGCCAGCGCCTGTTCGGCCAGGTCGCGCAGCCTGGCGAGGCTGTGGCGGCGCAGCATCGCCTTCACCGCGGCGATGTCGTGCGGGCTCATCGACAGCTCGTCCACGCCCAGGCCGGCCAGCACCGCCGCGCCCTGCGGGTCGCCGGCGATGCCGCCGCACACGCCCACCCAGCGCTGGTGGGCAGCCGCGCCCTGCACGGTCTGGCGGATCAGCCGCAGCACGGCGGGATGCAGGCTGTCGGCCTCGGCGGCCAGCTCGGGGTGCTGGCGGTCCATCGCCAGCGCGTACTGGGTCAAGTCGTTGGTGCCGATGGAGAAGAAATCGACATAGGGCGCGAACTGGTCGGCCAGCAGCGCGGCGGCCGGCACTTCCACCATGATGCCGATCGGCACCGGCGGGGCGTCCAGCTCCTTGCGCACGCCTTCGCACAGGCCCTTTAGGCGGGTGATCTCCTTCAGCGAGCTGATCATCGGGAACATGATGGACAAGGGCTTGCCGGCCTTGGCGGCGCGGTACAGCGCGCGCAGCTGCGGCTCCAGCAGTTCGCGGCGGGACAGCAGGAGCCGCGCGCCGCGCATGCCGAGGAAGGGATTGTCCTCATGCGGCAGGTTGAGGTAGGGCACCTGCTTGTCGCCGCCGATGTCCAGCGCGCGGACGATCAGCGGCCGGCCCTGCAGCGCCTGCTGCATCGCCAGATAGGTTTTCAGCTGTTCTTCCTCGTCCGGCGCGGCGTCGCGCTCCAGGAACAGGAACTCGGTGCGCATCAGGCCCACGCCCTCGGCGCCGGCGTCCAGCGCGGCGGCGGCCTGGTCCGGGCGGTTGATGTTGGCGGCGATCTCGATGCGCTTGCCGTCTGCGGTCTGGCCCGGCTGCTGCCGTTCCGCTTGTTGCTTGCTCTGGTCTTCCCGCTGGCGCTGTTGCCAGGCGCGGGCGGAATCCAGATCCGCGTCGCTCGGGTTCAGATACAGCCGGCCGGCGTCGCCGTCCAGAATGGCCGGGCTGCCGTCGGCCACGTCCAGCAGCGCGGCTCCGGCGGCCACTAGCGCCGGCAGGCCCAACGTGCGCGCCAGGATGGCGGTGTGGGCGGTGGGGCCGCCATGGGCGGTGGCCAGGCCCTTGACGCGGGAGAGGTCCAGGCTGGCGGTGTCCGACGGCGCGAGATCGGCGGCCAGCAGCAGGGTGTCGGGGCCGAATTCGGCCGGCGCATGGCCTTGCAGCGCCGGGTCCAGCTGGAACAGCACGCGGCGGCCCACGTCGCGCAAGTCGGCGGCGCGCGCGGCCAGCAGCGGGTTGCCCAGCGCGGAGATTTTTTCCGCCAAGCGCTCCACCGCCTGATGCCACGACCACTCGACGCCGTGGCCGGCCACCATCAGCTGGCAGCTGAGGGTGATCAGGTCGGTGTCGTTCAAGAGCTCGGCCTGGGCGCGGAAGATGGCGGCTTCGCCGGCGCCCAGCGTCGCCTGGGTGGCGTCGGCCAGCTGCGCCAGCTGTTGGCGGGTGGCGGCCAGCGCTTCGTGCAGGCGGTCGCCGCCCTCGGCCAGGCTGACCGGCCGGTCCGGCACGTGCAGCTGGTGGCTCGCGAGGATGCGCGCGGTGCCGATGGCGAGGCCGGGGCTGGCGGCGATGCCGGGCAGGGAGATCAGCGATCCGGCCGGCTGCCAGCCGGCGGTTTTGCGCGCGCCCGCGGCGCGCTGGGCGGCGATGGCGGCGGCGGTCTGCTCGGCCAGGCTGGCCTCGCGCATCGCCTTCAGCAATTGGCGCACGCCGTCTTCGGCTTGCGGGCCGCGGCCGGACACGGAGACGAGATCGCCCTGGCGCAGGCCGAGCTGCAGCAGCGAGATCAGGTTCTTGGCGTCGGCGACGCGGCCGCCGTGGCGCACCTGCAGCTGCGCCGGACTGCGCCGCGCGGCCTCCACCCACAGCGCGGCGGGGCGGGCATGCAGGCCGTTGGGGTAATCGAGCCGCCATTCTTCGCCGGCGTCCAGGTCGCGCGCCTCGGCGTCCGGCGACGGGTTTTCCGGCGGCTGCTCCAGCGCGGCGATCAGGTCGGCGCTGTCCTGGGTGGAGAACAGCGGCAGCAGCCGGGCTTCGTCCTGCAGCAGCCGGGTCAGTTGGCGCAGCATCACCAGGTGGTCGTCGGAACGCGCGGCGATCGCGCACAGCAGGTGGGTGCGTTGGCCGGGGTTCCATTCCAGCCCGTCCGGAATCTGCAGGATGGCGACGCCGGTGCGCAGCACCATCGCCCGGTCTTCCACCATGCCGTGGGGGATGGCGATGCCGTTGCCCAGGTAGGTGTTGGCCACCGCTTCGCGGCGCAGCAGGCTGTCTATGTAGTCGGGCGCGATGCAGCCGGCGTCGGCCAGCATGCGGCCCGCCTCGCGGATGGCGGCCTCTTTGCCGGCGGGCTGGCAGCCCAGGCGTATCAGTTGCGGAGTGAGCAGGGCGTCGGACACGGCATACCTCGTTTTTGGGCTCGATATGGCTGGCATTGAAAACGATTACATTTTTTCTGTCAATCAGACAGAACTGGTTAAAATCAAACTTGTGGCGTAATCCGGATAACTGTCGCTATTTCGCGCTTGCCAGCAGATGTTTGCTGGCGCAACATCGCTTCCGTTAATTGAAAACGATTTCCAAACCATGACTACCAGCATCAAGGATGTCGCGCTGCTGGCCGGCGTGTCGGTGGCTACCGTGTCGCGCGTGCTGGGCAACGGTCCGGTCAGCGCCGCGCTGCGCGCCAAAGTGGAGGCCGCTGTCGCCCAAAGCGGCTACCGGCCCAATCTGTCGGCGCGCCGGCTGCGCTCGCAGGCCTCGCGCACCATAGGCTTGATCGTGTCCGACATCCGCAATCCTTTCTTCACCTCGGTCAGCCGGGCGGTGGAGGATGTCGCCTATCGGGCCGGCATGCGGGTGATCCTGTGCAACACCGACGAGAATCCGGACAAGGAGGCGATGTATCTCCGGCTGATGCAGGAGGAGAGGGTGAGCGGGGTGATTTTCGCCGCCACCCGCGCCACCGCCGATGCGCTGGACGTCGCCGGCCTGGGCTTCCCTGTGGTGATGATAGACCGCGCGGGGCCGGCCGCCCGCTGCGACGCTGTGCTGCTGGACAACCGGACAGCGGCGGCTCAGCTGGTCGAGCATTTGCTGGGCCGCGGCTATCGCCGCATCGGCGGCCTGTTCGGCAATACCAGCAGCACCGGCGCGGAACGGCACGCGGGTTTCGCCGAGGCGATGGAAAGGGCGGGGCTGCCGGCGGCGGCGCGCTTTGTCGCCCCCAGCGCCGAGGCGGCTCAGGCCGAAGCGGCGAAGTGGCTGCGGGAGGCGGGCGCGCCGGAGGCGCTGATCGCCAGCAACGGGCTGCTGCTGCTGGGCGCGGTGAAGGCGGTGCGGGCGGCGGGCGTCGCCGTGCCGAGGCAACTGGCGCTGGCCGGTTTCGACAACGACAGCTGGACCGAGCTGGCCGATCCCGGCATGACGGTGATCGAGCAGCCGGTCGACGAGATCGGCCGCGCGGCGATGGAGATGCTGCTGGAGCGGCTTGAGCGGCCGGAGCGGCCGCTGCGCAAGGTGGTGCTGGCGGGGCGGCTGGTGGAGCGCGGCTCCAGCCGAGCCCGCGGCTGAGGCGCGCCGCGTTCAGCGCATCGGGCCGGTCAGCCGGGTGACGGTGTCGTCCTTGACGATGAAGTGGTGCCACGCCGCGGCGGCGGCGTGCAGGATGCTCAGCCACAGCAAGACATTGCCCAGCAGTTCGTGCAGTTCCTTCAGGCTCTTGCCCAGTTCCGGGTCGTTGGGCATGAAGGCGGGCAGGCCGAGGCCGAACAGGGCTACGTTGCCGCCCTTGGCCTGGATGAAGGCGATGCCCAGGATGGGCAGCGCCAGCATCAGCGCGTACAGCGCCCAGTGCCCGGCGTGGGCCAGCAGCTTCATCAGCGGGCTGGGCGCGGGGGAAATGCCGGGCGGCGGGTTGCCCAAGCGCCAGGCCAGCCGCGGCAGCACCAGCAGCAGCACGATCAGCCCGGCCTGGACATGGGCGTAGCCCAGGCCGTTGCGGACCGGGTCGCCCTTGGGGAAGTTGCCTTTCAGCTCGATGAAGACCAGCGCGGCGATCGCCGCCAGCGCGCACAGCCAGTGCAGGCCGCGGGCGATTTTGCCGTAACTGTGGAGAGTGTTGCGCAACATGTCGGCTCCTGTTGTTTTGATTGGAACATGTTGCAAGCTTAGTCGGTCATTCTTAAGCCGGTCTTAATCCATTTCAACGAGAGGGGAAATGGACGGGCATGGCGCGCCCGCTGCTGACGCGCCGCGGATCACCCCCAGCTTGTCCGCCGGCTGCCAGCCTTCCGGTTTCAGCACCTTGCCGTCGGCGCGGCGCACCACCTGGCCGTCCACGCATTTGCGCAGATTGGCGTCGTGTATCGCCTCGCACATCGCTTCCAGCGGCAGGCCCTGCGACAGCAAGAGGCCGCATACCACGTTGAGCACGTCCACCGCTTCTGCGGTCAGTTCGGCGCGGCTTCGCAACTGCTGTTCGGCGGATTGCTCGGGCAGCGCGCGGTAGTCGGCCAGCGCCTGGCGGAGCTCGTCCAGCTCTTCGTCCAGCATGGTCTGCCACATCGCCAGCTGCTCGGGCTGGTATTCGGGGTGGGAGGGGGAGGGGATGTCGAAGCGCCGCATGAAATCGCGGCGCATCCGGAACAGGTCGCTCATCGATAGACTCCTTTAAGTGCATATATTGTGGAGTCTATCGATTAAATCATCAATATGTTGTGATTATTGCGCCTGCAGCGCGGCCAGCGCCTGGAAGTAGTCCGGGAAGGTCTTGGCTACGCAGTTGGGGTCGTTGATGATGACCGGCGCCCCCAATAGCGAAACCAGCGAGAAGCACATCGCCATCCGGTGGTCGTCGTAGGTGTCGATCTCTGCATTCGGCGTCAGCGCGGCCGGCGGCGTGACGCGGATGTAGTCCGGACCTTCCTCCACTGTCGCGCCCACCTTGCGCAGCTCGGTCGCCATCGCCGACAGGCGGTCGGTTTCCTTCACCCGCCAGCTGGCGATGTTGCGCAGCGTGGTGGTGCCGTCGGCTGCCAGCGCGGCCACGGCCAGCGTCATCGCCGCGTCCGGGATGTGGTTGCAGTCGAGGTCGATCGCCTTGAGCCTGCCCTCGGCGCGGGCCTCGATCCAGTTGTCGCCGCGGCGCACTGTCGCGCCCATCAACTCCAGCGCCTCGGCGAAGCGCACGTCGCCCTGGATGCTGGCCTCGCCCACGCCTTCCACCCGCACCGGCCCGCCGGCCAGCGCGCCGGCCGCCAGGAAGTAGGACGCGCTGGAGGCGTCGCCTTCGACGTAGATCTCTCCCGGCGAGATGTAGTGCTGGCCGCCGGGAATGATGAAGCGCTGCCAGCCGTCGCGCTCGACGCGCACGCCGAAGCGCGCCATCAGGTTGAGCGTGATTTCGATGTAGGGTTTGGAGATCAGCTCGCCCACCACCTCGATTTCGGATGTTTCGCCGGTCAGCGGCAGCGCCATTAGGAGCGCGGTGAGGAACTGGCTGGAAACGTTGCCTTTCACCTGGATGGGGCGGGCGCAGCGCACGTCGGCCGGCGAGATGGCCAGCGGCGGGAAGCCGGGCTGGCCCAGGTAGCCGATGCTGGCGCCGGCGGCGTTCAGCGCGTCCACCAGGTCGCCGATGGGCCGTTCGTGCATGCGCGGCACGCCGGACAGCTGGTAGCTGCCGCCCATCAGCGCCAGCGCCGCGGTCAGCGGGCGGAAGGCGGTGCCGGCGTTGCCGAGGAACAGCTCGGCGTTTTTCACCGGGAAGGGGCCGCCGCAGCCGTGAACGCGGAAATCGCGGCTGTCGCCTTGTTGTTCTATCTTCACGCCCAGCAGCTTCAACGCGCTCAGCATGTGGCGGATGTCGTCGGAGTCCAGCAGGTCGCGGACCATGGTGCTGCCGCCTGACAGCGCGGCCAGCAGCAGCGTGCGGTTGGAGATGCTTTTGGAGCCGGGCAGCTTGATGGAGCCGCCGAGGCGGACGCAGGGGGAGAGGTGCAGTTGTTCCATTGAGTGTCGCGCTTGTGTTTTCGGAATGGCGTTGCTTGATGCGTAAGGGACACTGTACCCGCCGCACGCGGCTGCGCGCAAATGGCGCGGCGCCACACCATGCCACACCACTTGGGTTACAATGCGCGGTTTGGCCGGCCGGCGGCTGCCGCGACGCGCGGCGGTATCGGCAGGGCCTTGGCAGAATGCAACAGGATCAGATTCCGATGACAGTTCCGGTGATTACCATCGACGGCCCGTCCGCTTCCGGCAAGGGCACGGTGGCGGCCCAGGTCGCCGCGCGCCTCGCCTTCCATTATCTCGACTCGGGCTCGCTGTACCGGCTGCTGGCGCTGCACGCGCGCCGCCGCGGCATCGCCTGGGACGACGAGCCGGCCCTGGCCGAAGCCGCCGCCGGCTTGCCGGTGGAGTTCTCCGACGGCGCGGTGTGGCTGGAAGGCAACGACGCCAGCCAGGACATCCGCGCCGAGGAAATCGGCATCGGCGCGTCCAAGGTGGGCGCGCTGCCGGCGGTGCGCGCCGCGCTATTGCAGCGCCAGCGCGATTTCTGCGAATCGCCGGGCCTGGTGACGGATGGCCGCGACATGGGTTCGGTGGTGTTTCCGGACGCCATGTTGAAGATATTTCTGACCGCCAGCGCGGAGGAAAGGGCGAGTCGCCGTCATAAGCAGTTGATCGGCAAGGGGGAATCTGCTAACCTCGCCCAGATTATGCAGGACATTATCGATCGGGACGCGCGGGACGCGGCCCGGCCGGTAGCGCCGCTGCGCCAGGAGCCGGACGCCTTTTTGCTCGATACCACGGAGCTGACCATAGACCAGGCGGTCGACAAGGTCCTCGTGTGGTTTGAGGAAAAACAGGTTTCCGGCCGTTGATTTTTTGTATGGTCGTTTTTGCTGCATTGCGGAAACGATCTTGTTCCAACCCTAACCCCGCAAGCCGCAAGGCCTGCAACCGAGAGTACGCTTGATGACTACCCTCTCCATGGAAAACTTCGCTCAACTGTTCGAGGAAAGCCTCACCCTGCACGACATGCGCGTGGGCGAAGTGATCACTGCTGAAGTCGTGGCAGTTGATTCCAACTTTGTTACCGTGAACGCCGGCCTGAAGTCCGAATCCCTGATTCCGGCCGAAGAGTTCAAGAATGACCAAGGCGTGGTCGAAGTTGCCATCGGCGACTTCGTTACCGTCGCTATCGACGCGCTGGAAAACGGCTTCGGCGAGACCAAGCTGTCCCGCGAAAAAGCCAAGCGCATGGCCGCTTGGGTTGAGCTGGAAGAAGCTCTGGAAGCCGGCACCATCCTGTCCGGCATGATCAGCGGCAAGGTGAAGGGCGGCCTGACCGTCATGGTCAACGGCATCCGCGCCTTCCTGCCGGGTTCCCTGGTCGACGTGCGTCCGGTGAAAGACACCACCCCGTACGAAAACAAGCAGATCGAGTTCAAGGTTATCAAGCTGGATCGCAAGCGCAACAACGTCGTGGTTTCCCGCCGCTCCGTGCTGGAAGAAACCCTGGGCGAAGAGCGCAAGGCTCTGCTGGAAACCCTGAAAGAGGGCGCAGTCATCAAGGGTATCGTCAAGAACATCACCGACTACGGTGCGTTCGTTGACCTGGGCGGCATCGATGGCCTGCTGCACATCACCGACCTGGCATGGCGCCGCGTGAAGCACCCGTCCGAAGTTCTGGCGGTGGGCGACGAAGTGGAAGCCAAGGTACTGAAGTTCGACCAAGAGAAGAACCGCGTATCCCTGGGCCTGAAGCAACTGGGCGAAGATCCGTGGGTGGGCCTGTCCCGCCGCTACCCGTCCGGCACCCGTCTGTTCGGCAAGGTGACCAACCTGACCGACTACGGCGCGTTCGTGGAAATCGAACAAGGCATCGAAGGCCTGGTGCACGTGTCCGAAATGGACTGGACCAACAAGAACGTACACCCGTCCAAGGTGGTTCAAGTTGGCGACGAAGTGGAAGTCATGATCCTGGAAATCGACGAAGACCGTCGTCGTATCTCCCTGGGCATGAAGCAGTGCCTGGCCAACCCGTGGAACGAGTTTGCCGACAACTTCCACAAGGGCGACAAGCTGAAGGGCGCGATCAAGTCCATCACCGACTTCGGCGTGTTCGTTGGCCTGCCGGGCGGCATCGACGGCCTGGTTCACCTGTCCGACCTGTCCTGGAACGAAGCTGGCGAAGAAGCCGTGCGCAAGTTCAAGAAGGGCGACGAGGTTGACGCCGTGGTTCTGTCCATCGACGTGGAAAAAGAACGCATCTCCCTGGGTATCAAGCAGCTGGAAGGCGATCCGTTCAACAACTTCGTTGCGATGAACGACAAGGGCGCCCTGGTCAAGGGTACCGTGAAGTCCGTTGACGCCAAGGGCGCGGTTATCGCTCTGGACACCGACGTTGAAGGCTACCTGCGCGCTTCGGAACTGTCCCGCGACCGCGTGGAAGACGCTCGCTCCGTCCTGAAGGATGGCGATGCCGTCGAGGCCGTGATCGTTGCCGTGGACCGCAAGTCCCGCAACATCAGCCTGTCCATCAAGGCTAAGGACGCTCAGGAAGAGAATGCCGCGATGAAGAACCTGTCGACCGTTGACAGCGCTTCCGCCGGCACCACCAACCTGGGTGCCCTGCTGAAGGCCAAACTGTCCGGTTCCAACGAGTAATAGCGTCATGACCAAGTCTGAGCTGATCGCGAGGCTGTCTGAACGACTGGCCGAGCGCAATTCTCAGTTGGTCTACAAAGATGCTGAGTTGGCCGTCAAGACCATTCTGGACGCGATGGCCAACAACCTGGCTCAGGGAAGCCGCATCGAGATTCGCGGGTTCGGTAGCTTCGATCTGAACTACCGTCCGCCGCGGGTCGGCCGCAACCCGAAGTCGGGCACCAGCGTCTCGGTTCCTGAGAAATACGTGCCTCATTTCAAGGCCGGCAAGGAACTGCGCGAGCGCGTGGACTTGTCCCTTGTGGAACAGACCCAGGCCTGATCGCAGTTTTATCGGTCTACCTGCTAAAAAGCGTCGCATATGCGGCGCTTTTTTCGTATCCGCGCCGCTTGAGCGGCTTGGGTTGCGGCGGGCTATCGTTTAGAATTGCACTCCGGCAAACTCATTGAGCGATCCCATGCGATATTTGTTGCGCATCGTCGAACTGGCCCTGTTGCTGCTGCTGGTCGCCGTCACCGTGCAGAACAGCCACTCAGTCGAATTCAAACTGTTCTTCGGCCAATCATGGTCGGCTCCGTTCATCGTGTTCCTGCTGCTGTTCTTCGTCGTCGGCGCCGTCGTCGGCCTGCTGGCCACCTTCAGCTTCTACCTGAAAACCCGCCGCGAGCTGTCGCAGCTCAAAAAAGAGCTGCGCAACCGGCCGCCCGCCGGCAAGGTGGTGACCGATCCCAGCGACGCCATCGCCGATTGAGCTTGTCTTCACGGGGCATGGCCTTGACCCCGTTCTATCATCCCGAAAGGATTGCTGTTGGAACTTGATTTGTGGTGGCTGCTGCTGTTTCCAGCCTTTTTCGGCCTGGGCTGGTTCGCGGCCCGGGTGGATATGCGCACCGTGCTGAAACAGGCGAAGTCGGTGCCGATTTCCTATTTCCGCGGCCTGGACGCGCTGGTGGAAGACAAGACCGACGTCGCGGCCCAGGCGTTGGCCGAAGTGGCGCGCCAGCAAGGCTCTGCGCTTGAACTGCAGCACATCTTGGGCAAGCTGTACCGCAAGCGCGGCGAGAACGACCGCGCGATCCGCCTGCATCAGCAGATGCTGGACTCCTCCGACCTGCCGGGCGAGCAGCGCGACCTGGTGCGCAACGAGCTGGCGCAGGACTTCCGCAAGGCCGGCCTGGTGGATCGGGCCGAGGAGATTCTGCTCAAGCTCCTGAACGGCAATATGGCGCTGGCGGCGCGCCGTCAGCTGCTGGACATCTATCAGCAGGACCGCGACTGGCAGAAGGCGATCGAGACCGCGCGCGAGCTGCGCAGCGACGCGCATTCGTTCCAGCACGAAGTCGCGCAGTTCTACTGCGAGTTGGCGCAGGGCGAGCTGTACAAGTCCGATCACAGCCAGGCCAGGCAGTACGTGGCCGAGGCGCTGGCGGCCAACCGCAAGTGCGTGCGCGCCAGCCTGATCCTGGGCGACATCGAGTTCGCCGAAGGCAATCTGGAGGCGGCCATCGCCGCCTGGCAGAGTATAGAGAAACAGAATTACGAATACCTGGCGATGGCGGCCGAGCGCCTGTTCGACGCTTATGAAAAGCTGGGTCGTCCGCAGGAGGGCATCGCGCTGCTGCGCGGCTACCAGCGCACCTTCCCGCAATTGGAGCTGACCGACCTCTTGTACCAGAAGATCGCCACTTACGATGGCGAGGCCAAGGCGCTGGACGGCGTGCGCGAAGCGGTGCATGCCCGCCCCAGCCTGGCCGGCGTGTATCGGATGATAGAGGCGCAGATGGACGAGCTGTCGCCGGAAGGGCGGATGGACGCCGAGGTGGCGCGCGCGCTGATCCTCAAGCATTCCCAGCGCCTCAGCGTGCATCGCTGCAAGTGCTGCAACTTCCGCTCGCGCGCCTTCTTCTGGCACTGTCCGGCCTGCGGCGAGTGGGAAAGCTTCACCGCCAACCGTTCGGAAAACTGAATCACTCGGCGCGCGGCCGCTTGAACGGCGCGCGCCGCGGCAATTATAGAATGATGGAGCATCGATGAATCCCCTGATCGCACAGAGCGAAAGCCGGACGACCTCCCCGGTGGTGGTGGCGCTGGACTTCGCCGACGCGGATAGCGCATTGGCTTTCGCCAGCCGCCTGGACCCGGCGGAGTGCCGGCTGAAGGTGGGCAAGGAGCTGTTCACCTCCAGCGGCCGCCATCTGGTCGAGGCGCTGGCCGCGCGCGGTTTCCAGGTTTTCCTGGACATGAAATTCCACGACATCCCCAATACCGTCGCACATGCCTGCAAGGCCGCGGCCGAGTCCGGCGTGTGGATGGTCAACGTCCACGCCTCCGGCGGCCGCCGGATGATGGAGGCCGCGCGCGAGGCGCTGGCCGCTTACAGCCAGCGTCCGCTGCTGATCGCGGTGACGGTGCTGACCAGCATGGAGGCGTCGGATCTGGCCGAGGTGGGTATCGATGTCCCGCCGCAGCAGCACGTGCTGCGCCTGGCCACGCTGACCCGCGATTGCGGCCTGGACGGCGTGGTGTGCTCGGCGCAGGAAGCTTCCATGCTGAAGCAGGCCCTGGGCGGCGATTTCAAGCTGGTGACGCCCGGCATCCGCCTGGCCGACAGCGCCGGCGACGACCAGCGCCGCGTGATGACGCCGACCGCCGCCTTGGCCGCCGGCTCGGACTATCTGGTGATCGGCCGACCGATCACCCGCGCCGCCGACCCGCTGGCCGCGCTGCGCGCCATCAATCAAGACATTTCCGCATTCCTGGGTAAACAATCATGAAAATCACGGTAATTGGCTCGGGCTATGTCGGCCTGGTGACCGGCACCTGCCTGGCCGAGACCGGCTACCACGTCTGCTGCCTGGACGTGGATCCGCGCAAGATCGAAATCCTGCAGAACGGCGGCATCCCCATTTTCGAGCCTGGCCTGGAAGACATGGTGAAGCGCAACGTGGCCGCCGGCCGTTTGCACTTCACCACCGACGTGGCGGCTTCGGTCGCTTTCGGCGAAGTGCAGTTCATCGCCGTCGGCACGCCGCCGGACGAGGACGGCTCCGCCGACCTGCAGTACGTGCTGGCCGCCGCGCGCAATATCGCCCGCCATATGACCGACTACCGCGTGGTGGTGGACAAGTCCACCGTGCCGGTGGGCACCGCGGACAAGGTGCGCGCCGCCATCGCCGACGAGCTGGCGCAGCGCGGCGCCGATCTGCCGTTCAGCGTGGTCTCCAATCCGGAATTCCTGAAGGAAGGCGCGGCGATCGAAGACTTCATGCGGCCCGACCGCGTGGTGATCGGCGCCGACGACGACCGCGCGGCCGAGATCATGCGCCGCCTGTACAAGCCGTTCCAGCGCAGCCACGAGCGCGTGTTGCTGATGGATGTGCGTTCGGCCGAGCTGACCAAGTACGCGGCCAACGCGATGCTGGCCACCCGCATCTCGTTCATGAACGAGCTGGCCAATCTGGCCGAGACCATGGGCGCAGACATCGAGCAGGTCCGCCAGGGGATGGGTTCCGATCCGCGCATCGGCTACCACTTCCTGTATCCGGGCGTCGGCTACGGCGGCTCCTGCTTCCCCAAGGACGTCAAGGCGCTGGTGCAAACCGCCAAGGAGAACGGCCACACGCTGCGCGTGCTGACCGCGGTGGAAGAGGCCAACGACGCGCAGAAGCTGCGCCTGGTCCAGAAAGTGGTTTCCCGTTTCGGCGAGGATCTGTCCGGCCGCCGCCTCGCGCTGTGGGGCCTGGCGTTCAAGCCCAATACCGATGACATGCGCGAGGCGCCCAGCCGCGTGATCGTCGAGGAGCTGACCCGCCGCGGCGCCGAGATCGTCGCTTTCGACCCGGTGGCGGCGCACGAGGCGCAGCGGGTGATGGCCGGCGTCAACGGAGTGGCGTTCGCCGACGACATGATGCAGGCGCTGCAAGGCGCTGACGCGCTGTTGATCGTGACCGAGTGGAAGATGTTCCGCGCGCCGGATTTCGAGGCGATCCGCCGCAGCCTGAAGCAGCCGCTGATCTTCGACGGCCGCAATATGTACGACCCGGCCTGGCTGCGCGAACAAGGCTTCGATTACCACGCCATCGGACGCTGAGGTAAGCCATGAGTCTGATGCAAACCCTGGGACTGAAGCCCGCCGCGCTGGCTTCTTCCCTGGCCAAGGCCAAGGTGTTGGTGGTCGGCGACGTGATGCTGGACCGCTACTGGTTCGGCGACGTGTCGCGCATTTCGCCGGAGGCGCCGGTGCCGGTGGCCAAGATCGGCCGCAGCGAGGAGCGGGCCGGCGGCGCCGCCAATGTGGCGCGCAATATCGCCGGCCTGGGCGGCAAGGCCACCATTTTGTCGGTGGTTGGCGACGACGAGGCGGCGGACGCGCTGGAGAGGCTGTTGAAGGCCGACGGCATCGTCACCTCGTTCAAGCGCGACGCCAACATCGCCACCACGGTGAAGCTGAGAGTGGTGGCGCGCCAGCAGCAGCTGATCCGTCTCGATTTCGAAGACGCGCCCAGCCATGAAATCCTGGCCGGCAAGCTGGAAGAGTTCGCCGACATCGTCGCCGCGCACGATGTGGTGATCCTGTCCGACTACGGCAAGGGCGGCCTGACCCACGTGGCCGAGATGATCCAGCTGGCCCGCGCTGCCGGCAAGCCGGTGTTGATCGATCCCAAGGGCGACGATTACAGCAAGTACGCCGGTGCCACGCTGCTGACGCCCAATCGCAGCGAGTTCCGCCAGGTGGCGGGCGGCTGGAAGGACGAAGCCAGCCTGACCGCCAAGGCGCAGGCGCTGCGCGCCGAGCTGAATCTGGACGCGCTGCTGGTGACGCGCAGCGAAGAGGGCATGACGCTGTTCCGCGCCGACGGCGCGCTGCATCAACCCACTTTCGCGCGCGAGGTTTATGACGTGTCCGGCGCCGGCGATACCGTGATCGGCACGCTGGGGCTGGCATTGGCCGCTGGCCAGCCGCTGCCGGTGGCGATGAACCTGGCCAACGCCGCCGCTGGCGTGGTGGTGGGCAAGCTGGGCACCGCCGTGTGTTCGCAACAGGAACTATTTGCCTTGTAAGCCGGCAGGAGACGCGATGATGAAGCTGACCGCGCAACAAGTTGAAGAGGTGCTGGCCTTCTGGTTCGACGCCAGCGACGATGCGGCCTTGAGCCGGCCGCGCGAGGCCTGGTTCCGCCGCGACGACGCGTTCGACGCCGAGATCCGCCGCCGTTTCCTGCCCTTGTGGCAGGCGTTGGCGGATGGCGAGCTGGCCATCGACGTCGGCGACGCCCGCGCGGCGCTGGCCTGGCTGATCGTGGCCGACCAATTTCCGCGCAACCTGTTCCGCGGAGACGCTCGGGCATTCGCCAGCGACAAGAAAGCGAGAGAGGGCGCGCGGCTGGCCGTTGGCCAGGGGCTGGAGCAGACGCTGCCGCCGGTGGCGCGGGTTTTCTTCTATCTGCCGTTCGAGCATAGCGAGGACATGGCTGACCAGCAGTTGTCGCTGGAGCTCTTTTCCGCGCTGGACGCGGCTTTGCCGGGCTCCAATTATCTGGATTTCGCGCGGCGGCATGAGCGGGTAGTCGCAAAATTCGGCCGTTTTCCGCATCGCAACGCGGCGCTGGGCAGAATCAGCACGCCGGCCGAGCAGTCCTACCTGGCCCAGCCGGGCGCGGGCTACTGAATTTCATCCGGACCCGAGGGTCCGCAGCAGAACTAAGGATCGACATATGACTATCGTCGTCACCGGAGCCGCAGGCTTCATCGGTTCCAACCTGGTCAAGGGTTTGAACCAGCGCGGCATCACCGACATCATCGCCGTAGACAACCTCAGCAACGGCGACAAATTCCACAATCTGGTCGATTGCGAGATTTCGCATTACCTCGACAAGCACGAATTCCTGCACCTGCTGCTGGACGGCGAGTACGAGGGAGAGCTGGCCGCCATTCTGCACCAGGGCGCGTGCTCCGACACGATGAACCACGACGGCAAGTACATGATGGACAACAACTACCAGTACACGCTGGCGTTGTTCGACTACTGCCAGCACGAGGAAATCCAGTTCCTGTATGCGTCCAGCGCCGCCACCTACGGCAAGGGCACAGTGTTCAAGGAAGAGCGCCAGTACGAAGGCCCGCTCAATGTCTACGGCTATTCCAAGTTCCTGTTCGACCAGGTGTTGCGCCAACGGATGAAGGAAGGCCTGTCCGCGCAGGCGGTGGGCTTCCGCTACTTCAACGTCTACGGCCCGCGCGAGCAGCACAAGGGCCGGATGGCCTCGGTGGCTTTCCATCACTTCAACCAGTACCGCGAGCACGGCAAGGTCAAGCTGTTTGGCGGCTGGGATGGCTGGGACAACGGGATGCAGAGCCGCGACTTCGTGTCGGTGGAGGACGTGGTCAAGGTCAACCTGCATTTCCTGGATCATCCGGAGAAGAGCGGTATCTTCAACCTAGGCAGCGGTCGTTCGCAGCCGTTCAATGACGTGGCCGAGGCCACCGTCAATGCCTGCCGCCGCCACGAGGGCAAGCCGGCGCTGACGCTGGCCGAGATGATTGCGCAGGGCATCGTTGAGTACATCGATTTCCCGGACGCGTTGAAGGGCAAGTACCAGAGCTTCACCCAGGCGGATATCGCGCGGTTGCGCGAGGCGGGTTACGGCGAAGCCATGCTGTCGGTGGCCGAGGGCGTGGACCGCTACGTCGATTGGCTGATCAGCCGCCAGGGTTGATCGTCTGGACAATGATAAAAGCCACGCCGTCACCAGACGGCGCGGCTTTTGTCGTTTCAGCGTCCGGCGTTTTCCTGCGCCAGCCGCATGCGGGCCCGGGCATCGCGTTCGGCCAGCAGCATCTGGCTTTGCAGCGTGTCGGTGACAAAGTCGATATGCCGCTCCGCCGCCAATTGCGCGGCGTCGGGCTGGCGGTCGCGGATAGCCTGCCAGATCGCCAGATGCTGCTCGCGCAGCGCCTCCGCCACTTCGCCGACGGCGAACAGATTGGCGATATTGTCCTTTACATGCCGCTGCAGCATGGCCAGCAGGCTGCCGGACAGGTGGGCGAACAGCACATTGTGGGAGGCTTCGGCCACCGCCTGATGGAACTCGACGTCGGCCTGCGCCTGCTCGGCCAGATCGCCGCCGCGATAGGCTTGCTGCAGCCGGTCCATGCAGCGCCGCAGCCGCTCCACGTCGGCTGGTGTCGCCCGGCTGGCGGCGCAGCGCGCCACAGTGCCTTCCAGCACGCGGCGGAATTCCAGCAGATCGCCATGCAGTTCCTCGTGCTGGTTCAGCAGCTTTTCCCAGGGGTCGGAAAACGCCGTTTCCAGCCTGTCTGTCACCCAGGTGCCGCCGCCCTGGCGGCTGGACAACAGGCCGCGCGACGCCAGTTGCTGGATCGCCTCGCGCAGCGACGGCCGCGACACGCCGAACTCCTCGGCCAATTGCCTTTCCGGAGGCAGCCGGTCGCCTGGCTTGAGCACGCCGTCGAGTATGCGTTTTTCCAGTTGCTGCACGATCATGTCGGACAGCTTGGGCAGGTTTACTTTGGGGTAGGCCATGTAGAAGAGTGGTTGGTCTGACCGAATAATTGAGCATAACACGCAGGGCGCTGCCTGATGCCGATTTCCCTGACTCGCGAAATTGGCTTAAGCATGATTAAAAGGCATTAGTCAAGGAAGAAAAAATATTTTCGCTTTTCGCTAAACTTTCGCCGCAAACCCAGGATAAGGCTGTTCGACATAACAGACTTTTGATGGGGTGGCGGTATGGTTGCAGTGGTAGCGGGAACGGGACTGGGTCTGCGCAATGGATCACTGGCGGCGCTGGGCGCGCCAGGCCAGCTGGGCGCGGCGGCGTTCGGTCGCGGCGGCGAGCGGGTCTACGTCAACGCCGGCAACGGCAACCTGATCCTGCAGCACCAGGACGAGTTCCTGGCCGGCGGCCTGCCGCTGGGCCTGATCCGCACCTACAACAGCCAGGGCCAGGGCGGGGACGCCGGCAACTGGCGGCTGGGCTACAGCCGCCAGCTGAGCGCCCTGTCCGGCGCGCTGAACACGGCGGGCAGCAGCGTCCACCGTATCGCCGAGGACGGCAGCGACACCCTGTACGCCTATGACGCCGGGCGCGGGCTGTATGTGTCGCAGCGCAGCGATGGCGGCGCCGACGACACCTTGCGCGGCGACGCGCAAGGCTGGACCTGGACCGACGGCGCCAGCCAGGCGCAGGAGCGCTACGACGCTGGCGGCCGGCTGCAGCAAACCCGGGACCGGGACGGCCAGACGGTGGACGTCGGCTACGACGGCGCCGGCCGCATCGTCAGCCTGAAGCGCGCCGGCGGCGAAGCATTGTTTGTCGACTACGACGCCCAGGGCCAGCTCAGCCAGCTGCGCACGGTGTACCTGAAGGACGGCCAGAGCCAGACGCTGACCCGCACCCGCTACGGCTATGACGCCCAGGGCCGTTTGAGCAGCGTCGCCACCGATCTCACGCCCGACGACAACAGCGTGGCCGACGGCCAGGTCTACACCACCCGCTATCTCTACGACGGCGCCAGCCGCCGGGTGGCCAGCCTGCAGCAGAGCGACGGCAGCCGGCTGGACTTCACTTACGTCCAGGTCGGGGCCGACTACCGGATCCAGACCGTCAGCGACGTGCGCGACGGCCAGACGCTGACCACCCGCTTCGACTACGACGCCGGCGGCGGCCGCACCACCGTCACCGACGCCGCCAACCAGGCGACCCAGCTCGAGTACGACAACGGCCAACTGCGGCGCGTCGCCGGCGGCGGGGTGGAGCAGCGCTTCGCCTACGACAGCCACGCCCGGGTCAGCGACGTCACCGACGGCCGCGGCCAGACCACCCACTACGACTACGACGCCGCCGGCAACCGCGTCGGCGCGCGCGACGCGCAGCAACGCCAGACTACCCGGCGCTACAACGCGCAGAACCAGCTCGTCAGCGAAACCGTCGCCGGCGTCGGCACCAGCCGCCGCCTCTACGACGCCAGCGGCCTGCGCCTGCGCTTCAGCATCAGCGCCGAAGGCCGGGTGGTGGAGCGCCGCTACGACGCCCAGGGCCGGGAAGTGAGCCGGCTGGCCTACCAGGGCGGCATCGCCGGCGCCGACGACACGACCGGCGAAGCCGACCTGCAAGCCTGGGCCGCCAAGCAGGACCCCAGCCGCATCGAACGGCTGGACACCGCCTACGACCTGCGCGGGCTGGCGGCGCAGACCACCCGCTACGCCGCGCTGGACGCCCAGGGCAACGGCGTGGCCGATGGCCGGCAAATCGTCACCCGCTACGTCTACGACGCCGCCGGCAATCTGCTGCAACAACTGGACGGCAGCGGCGCGGTGCGCGCCAGCTACCTGTACGACGGCCTCAACCGCGTGCTGCGCGCGGTGGACGGCAATCAGGTCGCCACCGTCACCGTCTACAACGACGCCCAGCGCCAGACCCGGGTCAGCCTCAGCAACGGCCTCACCACCGTCAGCAGCTACGACGCCGCCGGCCAGCTGATCGGCGCGCTGCAGCAGGATGCCGGCGGGGCGTTGGGCACGGCCAGCACCCGCTACAACGCCCAGGGCCTGCCGGTGAAGCTGACCGACGCCAACGGCGCCGTCACCTATCTGGTTTACGACGGCCTGGGCCGCAAGGTGGGCCAGATCGACAACGAAGGCGGCGTCACCGAATGGCGCTACAACGGCAACGGCCAGGTCACCGCGACGCTGCGCTACGCCAACCGGGTGAAGCTGGCGGCGCTGGCCGGCGACCCGGCGACGCTGCAACTGGCCGATCTGCGCCCGGCGGCCGACCCGGCGGGTGACCGCGTCGACTACCGGCTGTACGACAGCCTGGGCCGGCTCATCCAGACGATCGACGCCGAAGGCGGGGTCACCCGCCACCAGTACGACGCCGGCGACCGGCTCAGCGCCAGCACCCGCTACGCCAACCGGCTGTCCGCCGACCGTCTGGCGGCGCTGGCGCAGGCCAGCGGCGAACCGAACCCCGACGACGCCGCCAACCAGCCGGCGGCCGATCCGGCCAACGACCGCGTCAGCCGCGCCTTCTACGACGCCGATGGTCTGCTGCTCGGCCAGCTGGACGGCGAGGGCTACCTGACCGAAACCCGCTACGACGGCGCCGGCCACGCCGTCGACACCCTCCGCTACGCCGCGCGCGCCAACGCCGGCGACACCCTGGCGGCCATCCGTCCGGCCGCCAGCGCCGCCGACCAGCGCACGCGAACCCTGCACGACGGCGAAGGCCGCGTCGTCGGCCAAGTCGACGCCGAAGGCTACCTGACCGAGACCCTGTACGACAGC
This sequence comes from Chromobacterium sp. Ag138, assembly GCF_055181315.1. NCBI lineage: Bacteria > Pseudomonadati > Pseudomonadota > Betaproteobacteria > Neisseriales > Chromobacteriaceae > Chromobacterium > Chromobacterium sp. Ag138. The sequence goes on along the minus strand of NZ_JBUPWA010000001.1, from coordinate 1,289,892 downwards.
CAGGGCCGGGTCGCCCAGACCCTGCGCTACGCCCAGCGCGCCAACGCCGGCGACAGCCTGGCCCAGCTGCGTCCGGCGGCCGACCGCAACGACCGCAAGACGCTGCGGCAATACGACGACGCCGGCCAACTGATCCGCGAAGAGACGCAACCTAGCGGCCTGGTGACCACCTACCAATACGACGCGCAAGGCCATCTCACCGCCACCACCCGCAGCGCCGGCGCCGACAGCCGCAGCCAGCTGAGCCGCTACGACAGCCAGGGCCGGGCGATCCAGACCCTGGGCGGCGAAGGCGCGCAGGCGCTGGCCGCCCTCGGCAATGCCGCCACGGCGGCGCAGATCGACGCCGTCTGGTCGCGCTGGGGCACCCGCCACTACTACAACGCCGGCGGCCAACGCCTCGCCAGCCTGAGCCCCGACGGCCAGGGCGGCGCCGGCCGCCGCACCCTGTACTACTACGACGGCGCAGGACGGCTCAGCCACACCCTCAACAGCCTGGGCGAAGTCAGCGAAATCCGCTACAACGCCTTCGGCGAAGCCATCGACAGCCGCCGCTACGCCACCCGGCTGAGCGCCGAGCAGTTGGCCCGCCTCAACGGCGGCGCCCGCAACGACCTGGGGACCCTGGTCTCCGGTGTGCAGACCGTCGCCGACAGCGTCGAAACCAGCCAGTACAACCGCCTGGGCCAACGCGTCGCCGCCGGCGACAGCCTGAGCGCGGAGCGCGAGCGCTGGGACTACAACGCCTTCGGCGACGCCATCGGCCACCGGCTGCGGCTGGACGCCAACCGCAGCGCGCTGCAACGCAGCGCCTACGACCGCCGCGGCCTGGCCGTCGGCCAGACCGCCGACGCCGAAGGCCTGGGTTTGAGCACCCAGGCCCGCTACGACGCCTTCGGCCGGCTCACCGACAGCATCGACGCCAACGGCAACGTCCGCCATGTCGACTACGACAAGCTCGGCCGGCAGCTCGCCGCGCGCGACCCGCAAGGCGGCAGCCAAACCACCGCCTACGACGCCTTCGGCCGCACGCTGAGCCACACCGACGCGCTCGGCCACGTCACCGCCACCGTCTACGACGACGCCGCCGGCACGGTGACGATCACCCAGCCGGGCGGCATCCAGACCGTCAGCCAGCAGAACGCCTACGGCGAAACCGTCCAGCTGACCGACCCGCTGGGCCACGTCACCACCTACCAATACAACCGCGACGGCCAGCTGCTGTCCACCACCACCCCGGCCGGCGCGACCCGCAGCGGCTACGACAGCGCCGGCCAACTGGCCATCAGCACCGACATCCGCGGCGTCAAGACCGCCTACCAATACGACGCCGCCGGGCGCGCGCTCAGCCGCACCGTCGACCCCGACGGCCTGAAGCTGACCACGCAAACCCGTTACGACGCCCAGGGCCGCGTATTGCGGCAGACCGAGCCGGGCGGGCGGGTCACCGAAAGCCGCTACGACGCCAATGGCCGGCTGCAAGCCGTCATCGTCGACCCGGACGGGCTCAAGCTGACCACCGCCTACGACTACGACGCCCAGGGTCGGAAAGTGCGGGTCACCGAAGCGGCCGGCACCGCCCAGGCCAAAGTCACCGAATACGAATACGACGGCGCCGGGCGGCGCGTTCGCGAGACGGTCGATCCGCAGAAGCTGAGCCTGAGCACGCGCTACAGTTACGACGGCAACGGCAACGTCACCGCCAAGACCGACGCGGCGGGCCAGGTCATGCGCTATGTGTACGACGGCAACGACCGGCTGTACTACAGCATCGACCCGCTGGGGCAGGTGACGGAGCAGCGCTACGACGCGGCGGGGCATGTCACTGCCAGCGTGCGTTACGCGACGGCGATCAAGCTGGACGGATTAGACCAGGCGTCGAAGCTGTCGGATGTTGAGGCCCGGCTGAGCGCGACGGCGCAGGACCAGATTACGCGCACGGTGTACGACGCGGCGGGCCGTCAGAGCTACGTGGTGAACGCCGCCGGCGCGGTGACGCAGTATGAGTACGACGCGGCGGGCAATGTCACCGCCAGGCGCGAACTGGCCAACACTGTGCCGAACGGCGGCGGGGTGAAGATCAAGAACAAAGATGGCCAATGGCACGCCATCTCCAAAAATCTGAGCAATTTCAAAGTCGGCGACGTGGTAACTGCGACCGTGCGCTTCAAGGCGCCGGTGGGGTTGATTGGCCAGATGCAGCTCGGTAATCCCCTGTCTGCCTTTGACAACGCCGTCGTAGTGGCGCAGCCCGGCAATGGCGGGTGGCAGACGCTGACGTTGACGCATCAGATGACGGGTCATGATGACACTATGTTGGTGTACCTCTACAACATGGTGGGCCAGAGCGACGCAAATGCGGGCGTGGTGTATGACAATCTGCGCGTCAGCAGCGTGCAGCGCGGAGAGGTGTTGTCGGAAACCTTCACGCATTTTGATGGCGTGACTCAGGGTTGGGATGTTAGCGCGGATATCCAGGAGGAGCAGAGCACGCTGTCGCAAGTGGGTAGCCAGGAGCAGCTGGCGGCCTTCCTGCCGACGCTGCAGGATTCGGCGCGCGATCGGGTCACGCGTTACGTTTACGACGCGGCGGGCCGGCAGCGTTACAGCGTAGATCCGTTGGGGCAAGTGACGGAGCGCAAGTACGATGCCGCCGGACAAGTGGTAGAAGAGAAACGCTACGATCAAAGCGTGTCGCTGTCGGCGCAGCCGAGCGAGGCGGAACTGCAGGCTGCGCTGGCGCCCAGCCGCTCACTCGATCTGGCCGGCAGCAGCGGCACGGCCGGGGTGATGGAGAACGGCCAGCTGAAGCTGATCGGCAAACCGGAAGCCGGCGGCTCCTGGGCGGGGATGA
>NZ_JBUPWA010000001.1:1243205-1286938 GCF_055181315.1 Chromobacterium sp. Ag138 | reverse complement strand
CCACCCGCACCGACTACGACGCCTTCGGCAATGCCCGCGCCGTCACCCGCTACGCCAACGCCGTCGATCCGGCCACGCTGCAGGTCGGCGTTTTGCCGACCGTGACCGCCGACGCCAAGCGCGATGCCGTCAGCCGGGTCGACTACGACGCGCTGGGCCGGCAGACCCGGATCACCGACGCCGAAGGCGGCGTCGAGAGCATGACGTATGACGCCTTCGGCAACAAGGCGACGTACACCAATCAGCTGGGCGCGGTGTTCAGCTACGACTACGACGCCGCTGGCCACGTGCTGAAGGAAACCGGCCGCGATGGCGCGGCCGTCCTGAGCACCAAGCGCTTCGAATACGACGCCTTCGGCAACCGCACGCTGCAAGTGGAGGCGGAAGGGCAGCCGGAACAGCGCCGCACCGCCTACGGCTACGACAGCCTGAACCGCCTGGTCAGCCAGAGCGGCGACGCGGTGAAGATCTACACGCTGGACAAAGGCGAGCAGAACAACGTCAGCCCGACCGAAACCCGGCGCTACGACGCGGCCGGCAACCTGGTGGAATTCGTCGACGCCAATGGCAACGTCACCCGCACCGCCTACGACAGCCAGAACCGCAAGGTGAGGGAGCGCAACGGCGACGGCTACGTCACCGCCTGGGCCTACGACGGCGCCGGCAACGTCATCGAGCAACGCATGTACGCCACCGCGGTGGGCCTGCCCGCCGATGGCAGCGCGCCGCAGCCGGCGGATGGCAACTGCCGCGTCACCAAGTTTGAGTACGACAACAACAACCGGCTCACGCGCACTATCGTGCCGAATCAAACAGTGGGTATGCGTGATGCGGGGGACGGCAAATACAAAATCAAAACCCAAGACCTTGTAGCGGCCAAGCAGTATGACGCCAACGGCAACGTGGCGAAAGAGACCGACGCCCGCGGCAACAGCGTATATCGCTGGTTCGACCGTGCCGGCCGCAAACTGCTGGAAGTGGACGCTGCCGGTTATGCCACCGCCTGGGCCTACAACAGCGCGGGCAAACAGGTGCGGGAAACGCATTACGCCAATGCGGTGAGCGTGCCGGGCGACGCCGCCACGCTGGAGCAGATGCAGGCGCTGCTGAAGCCGAATGCTGGCGATGACCGCATCAGCGAATTCGACTACGACCAGATGGGGAGGGTGGCAGAAGAGCGCCGGTTGAACGTACAAATCTCCGCCGACGATGGCGTCAGCGACGCCCGCGGCGTGGTGCGCACTCAGTACCACTACAACGGACTGGGCCTGGTCGACCAGAAGACTGATGCCAAGAACGGCGTCACCGACATCGGCTACGACAAGCTGGGCCGCGAGATCCATCGCGAAGAAGCTGCCTTCGCCAATCAAGCCGGCCAGATGGTGCGGCCGACCACCGACACCGCCTACAACGGCCTCGGCCAGGCGACGCAGGTGCGCAAAGCGGGTATCGACAGCGTGTTCAGCGAGACCCATTACGGCGCCGGCGGCCGCGCCGACTGGAGCAAGGATGCCGAAGGCAACGTCACCTGGTACGACTACGACGCCGTCGGCAACGTCAGCCGCACCCGGCGCGACCGCAAGGAAGCGGCCGGCGGCCAGGACGTCACGCTATACGCTTACACCGCCGCCAAGCAGCAGAGCGTCAAGCAGGACGCCGGCAGCGGCCTGATCAGCGAAACCCGCTACAACGCCTGGGGCCAGGTGACCAACAAGCGCACCAGCGTCAACCGCCAGGGCGACTGGCAGGAGTTCAGCGAATACGACGGCGCTGGCCGACTGACGAAAGGCAACACGGGTGGCGTGACCAAACTATACGGCTATGATGCCAACGGCAATGCGACATTGACGGTTGAGTCCGGAGGTGGTGGCAGCGACGAGCTGCGAGGCATAAGCCTGGATCAAGTCATGGCAGTGGTTGAGAAGCGTATCGACCATCAGACGCCGATGGATAACTTGCGTTTGACAGTGACCGACTACGATGCGCGCAACAAGCAGGTTGCCACGTATCAACCGTTGATGACCAATGCGCGCCAACAGTCCAGTGTGCAAGTGGAACGCTGGATTAGCGTCAAGCCTCAAGCGAATAACGGAGCGGTGGTGACGATGGGGCCGATTGGCAAGCAGTTGCCGCCGGATTCCAATCCGTTGTTAGCTGGAGTGGTAGCATATATCGGTACTGAACCACAGGGATGGCCGCTTACTGGTGTTGTAAAGACATATGGTATTGTTGGATTGCCGGACAGTGCGGATAAAGTAATCTTATTTTATAGGGGCTGGGGTAATGTAACTAAAAAGAATTCTGATTCTTGGGCAGTCGGTTCTCAGAGTTATCCCATTCAATCTTCTAATGGTAGGTATGTTCCGCTTGGATCAATGGATGGTTTTTTTGCTATGCCTGGAATGCAGGAGTTTTATTATGTAGTATTAGATGCTAGTGGTAATTCCATTGCCTCATCATATGGTGTTTTGAAGCATGGTCAGAGTGAGGTTAAACAATTTGATCAGATAAGTAGAGCTGGTAATTTTCCATATTCATTTTACAAGTATGGTGTTGGAATTCCAAGTATCACAAACTTTGGTAGTGGAACGAAGGCGGTCCCTCCGGGGCCTGACTCTGTATATTTTGGATTTGGCGAACCTTCTAGCGGAGCTCGGATTAGATTTAGGACGAGTAATGGTGCTTGGGGAGGCTATCAGAATGTCACTATGTCTGAGATTGGTGGGGTGTATAAATTTATTTTGGATGGAATTGCTCTGCCTGCTGGAGGGGAGTATCAATATCAAATAGATTCGTTGAATAGCAGTGGGGGTGTGCAGAATACTTATACAGGCGAGTTTTCGCCTGGTGCACGAATATTTACTCAGCCTTGTTTGCTAAAAAATGCTATTCAGCAGTTGCATTTCTTGGAGCCGACTGGCCTGGCGGTGAAAGGGGTGATTCGCTATCGCGTGAAAGGGACAGATAACTACACCGTTTCTTCTCTATTGCGAGATGAGCGTGGCGGGTTCTATTGGAATGCGGCGGGCGAATTACTGTTGCCAATGGGAGATCCTGCGCATTACGAGTATCAGTATGAGCTATTGAGTGATCAAGGTCCGGCCGTTTCACGAGGCAGCGGTGAGGTGGTGCTTTCTATTCCGGTAAGTAGCATTCCGCTTCCTCGAGATGCAAGAGCATCAAGATTAGATTTCTCTTACAGAAAACTGGGTGATACTGGCCCATTTATTCAAGAGAGTTGGGTTGTTGACTATTGGTTAGGTCCAAAGGATACGATTTTTCAAGATGGTTCAGCTAGCAAGTATGAGTACAAATATGAGGCTTATACTGAAAATGTTGATCTTACGAAGTATCCATTTGTTACTACACGCACATCTTATGGAACATATAGCGGTATCGCCACATTTGGTGGCGAGAATCGAATTATCCGAAATGATTCGCTTCCATTGCCGTTGAGCGTAACGTTTTCCACGGATCGCAAAGATGCTGCGCAGCTGAGTCTGTCGTATCGAACTAAGGGCAGCAATGCTGAATGGAAACAAATAACCTTGCCCGGCACCGTGCAGAGCGGGTTTTTGTTCAATGTCGATAGCCTGGCTGTAGGCGATTACGAGTATAGCTACCAGTTGCGCGATAGCAGCGGTAGTGTTTTGCGTGATGCCGACGGGGGTGTGATCAATATGTCGGGTTATCTGCATCGAGGTGGGGCGCAGGAGGAAACCTCGGCTGACAACCTGCATTGGGTTTTGCTGGGGGTGTCGGATAAGGAGGCATCGGTTACCCGTCGTCAGCATTACAACGCATTTGGCGAAGTCGATAGCGAAACCGATGGCGAACAGAACACGACACGTTACAGCTACAGTACCGCAGGCAAGCTGCTGAGCAAGCAAGACCCGCAAGTTAGTGTCACATTGGAAAATGGGCAAAAGCAGACAGTGTCGCCGCTGACTCAGTACCGTTACGATGCAATGGGTAATACCGTGGCCGTCATCGATGCCAATGGCCACCAGAACCGGCAGCGTTGGTTGGCTGGCAGCCAGGACGGCCAGGGCAAGGTATCTGACGAATGGCATGCGGATGGTGGCGACAAGCAGACGGGTAGCCACAAGGCGATGTCATACGATGCTCTGGGCAATTTGCGTAGCAGCAGCGATGAGCTTAGTCGTACCACCAGCTACAGTTATGATCGGCTGGGACATCTCAAGCGGATCAATCGCGCGGGCGGCGGGTATGACGAATACGACTATGACAGCGCCGGCCAGCGCATTGCCCACCGCACGACCAGCACCGGCAGCGATGTCTTGCAGGATGCGACCAGCTATGACAGTCTGGGACGCGTACTTGAAACCATAAGTGCGGCGCAGCGCCATACTCGTTATAGCTATCAGTGGGATGCTTCATTGTTGGGCGCGGGCGGCACTGTGGTGGGGGGGTGGCGCACCGTGACCACCAATGCCAACAATCAGACGCAGCAGGACGCCGTCAACTTGTTTGGCCTGAAGGTGGCGCATGTCGACCTTGGCAATCACAGTTTTACTTATCAGTACAACGCTGCGGGACAAATCAGCAGCCAGAGCGGGAGCACTGGGCAGAATATTGTTTATCGTTATTACGGCAATGGCTATTTAAAGAGCCTGGAAGACAGCGCTACTAACAGCAATACGCTCTATGAATACGATAAAGATGGTCGCAAAATCTTTGAGGGTTACACCACCCTGAGCAATCAAAGCCCTAGGGTGTTCCAGTACGCTGATATTACTTATGACGAGCTGGGGCGTGTTACACAGATCAAGGATGCTAAGTTCCTGACTCGTTATGAATATGATGCGGTAGGTAACCGGCGCCGTGTTTACGCCGAGTATTCTGATGGCGTGAACGGTAGTAGGCAGACGCAGGATAACTGGTATCGCTACGACCAAATGAACCGTTTCACCATCAGTATGGGCAAGTTGGAAAACGGGCAGATTACGCGTGGTGGCGTAGGTAGCGACGGTGTGGAGGTACAGTATGACGCGGCAGGGCAGCGTCGTGTCGTGATTAATGCCAAGGATGGCACCTCGGAGAAGTACTCGTATACCGATAATGGTTTCCTGGCTGATGTCACGATCAATGATAAGTCGGCAGCGCGGCGGGTAAATGACTTGTTGGGTCGTACTGCCGAGTACACCAGTTATCGTTGGGACGGCGATGGTGGGCAAAATAGCAAGACGACGACAACTTATGATGCTGACAATAAGATCAAGCATCAAGTCGTTGATGATGCCACCACCGATTATGATCTGATGGCCGATGGTACGGTGAAGACGACTACGCAGGTCAGCAAAGGCACCACCACGACTACTTATTACGGTTATGAATGGTGGGACGAAGCCAAGCAGTCCACCATCACTGCTCAGCCGTACAATAAAGATGCGCCAGGCTGGCGTTCTGGTATTTCCCATCTGACTTATGACATTAATGGCCATTTGAAAATGGCTATTGACGAAGAGAAGCATAGAAGCTTGAGCTACATCAATAATGCTCAAGGCTTGGTATTGCAGCGGGATGAATCCAGTGATAGCGGGGTCTTCAAGAGTCAGAGCTATTACTATCTGGATGGCAAGCAGGTTGGCGCGGTAGGCAATGATGGGCCGGCAAGAGTGGATTATGCCAAGCAACTTGCGCAGATTGGGCTTGGAAATAAAAAGGACCAGTATCGTTTTGGTGTAGCAGTGAGTAGCGCTGATTTTGATCAGAACTACGAACCGATCGGCCCCAATTACCCGGGACAAACGCCAGGCAGCGTCACCGTGCGCGAAGGCGACACGCTGCAAGTGATCGCCGCCAATCTGTGGGGCGACCGCTCGCTGTGGTATCTGCTGGCCGACGCCAACGGCCTGCAAGGCACGGAAGCGCTGAAGGCCGGCCAAGTGCTGCGGGTGCCGAACAAGGTCACCAACTTCCACAACAACAGCGGCACGTATCGGGTTTATAGCCCGGGCGAAGCGATAGGCGACGTGACGCCGACGCTGCCGGAACCGCCGCCGCCCCCGTCGAGCGGTGGCGGTGGTTGCGGCGGCTTCGGGATGATTCTGGTCGCGGTGGTGGCTGTGGTGGCTGTGGTGTTTACTGCAGGGGCCTTGGCGCCACTGTTGGCCCCAACCTTGGTAAGCACGGCCGGTGTCATGGCATCGGGGATGGCGGTGCTGACGAGCGCAAGTACTTTAGGTGCATTGGCTGCTGCGGGCATTGCTGGTGCGGTCGGCTCTATCGTTAGCCAAGGCGTCGCGATGGCGATGGGCATGCAGGACAAGTTCTCATGGGGACAAGTCGGTTTGTCAGCCTTCTCTACCGCGGCTACTGCCGGATTAGCCGGCGGGTATGGGTCATCTGCTTTTGCCGGCAAGGAGCTGGGCGCTACCGTCGCGCGAACGATGGCCGTGAATGCGGCTACGCAGGGCGCGGCGATGGCAATGGGCTTGCAGAAATCGTTTAACTGGACTTCCGTGGCAGCTTCAGGTGTTGCTAGTTGGGCCACTGCTCCTATAGAGCCCGCTAATAATGCCGATTTCATGGGGCGGATTGGGTACGGTATGTTGAAGGGAATGAGTTCAAATGCTGTGGAGTCGGTTTTGGAAAAGAATCATGGTCCGGATTGGCATAATCTGGCATTGAGTGCGTTTGGTAGTGCTCTTGGTAATGAGTTGGCTGGATATTTGGCTAAGTCTAATGTAGATGCGGCGGTGCAGGCCAAGGCAAGTGTCATTCTGCAGGGAGCCAGGCAATCGGCCAAATCGGCTGATGGTGTATTGGATGGTGAAAAGGAAGCGGTATACCAGAAAACGCTATTACACACAGACAAAGAGACTGCGCTAAAGCTGGCGAGTTTTGTCGATGTTCGGCGAGCAGCGGATGCGCTGACTGAAAAGATCGATGCAAATCCAGATTCTGCTGATGTGGATGATTGGAGAAGGACCCGATCGGTATTTACCGCTGCTTTATTGGGTAAGGATGTTTATTTTGACCCTAAGGAAGGCATGAAAGAGCTATTGCCGATGGGCGTTGTGCGTATGAATGATAGTGATTTGTCGCGAGATGGCATTCACTTGAGAGTGTCGGATTTTTCAAATGATGCCGGTTATAGTTCTGCATTGTATAAGACAAGCTTTGAGGGTGGTGCTGGATATTATTATGTTAATCGTGGATCGGAGTTGCATTGGAATGACTGGATTACTAATGGTTTGCAGAGCTCTGGGTTTTCGGAGGATCAGTTTAAGCAAGCTATTGGGAACGCAAGAATAATCAATCAAGATCTGGATGGGAATGTGACTTTTGTTGGGCATTCGCTAGGGGGTGGCCTGGCGGCTGCGCAAGCTATGGCAGTTGCGAATGGCCGTGCGATTACGTTTAACGCAGAGAATGTTAGCAATGGTACTGTACGGCGCTATGGTTTGTCTGATGTAAATACTAATTCGCGCATCGCAGCTTTTTATGTGAATGGGGAGATTCTGTCGCGTTTGCAGGATAATCCTTTAATTGCTGCTTTCAATCTGTATGTAGGTACGCCATATAAAATCGGGGCCGCTCTTTTTGGGGTGGTTGGGGATTTGGTTCAGGGGAGGTTGCCAGAATTTTCTAGTTTTGGTCTGAATTTTTTGGCATCCGCGCCAGGGCAGCGTATAGAGTTGCAGTCTCTAGATGAGCAAGGGCAGCCATTAGGGTATGGTAGCAGGTTGATATCGACGGGAAGTTTGCATGGGATGGACTTTGTTCTTCCTGCGCTATCGCACGCAACTGATGCTAATGGAGTATTGCCCAGACAGGCATTGCAGGCGGTACGCTAAGTCAAGAGAAAGATAAAGCTTAATGATAAAAGCGTGTATCTGAAGTCTTAGTCTTGATCAAGGTAGATTGAGCCCGTAGCTTGGGCTAAGTTTGCGAAGCTCAACGTTCACCGCGATATATGACGATCGATATTTGTGCGGTCGTGGTTTTTCTCGGTAAATGTTGGGCTTCACTTCGTTCAGCCCAAGATACGGTGCCTGGCATGATCCATCACATAAGCGGCGTATCCCTTTAATGGCGCTGCCCGTTTTCTTTTGGGTCAAGAACTCCTTAACAAATTTAGTAGCAAGCCAGGAGCAGAACATGTCGAGGGTGATGGCGCGTGTGGAGGAAGAGCCGCTGTATCTCGTAGCTCGTTGGTTGGGCTGAACTTTTGAAGCCCAACGTTCACCGTGAATCAGCTTGCCCGACATTTCAACTATCCTGAAGAAGAATGTGCTTCATTTTTAATGTCATTGGCATTGCTGGATAATATTCATTTACCATTAATGGCTGGTCTAGCTAATTTTGGATTTTTGCTATAAAGATATACTGTCTTTTGCAAGGAGTTGCGCGATGTCCGACCTGCTGAAAAAAATTGACGCCCGAACCAAGCTGGCCGGCACCAACAAGCTGGAAATCCTGCTGTTTTCGCTGGGCGACGATCAGCGCACCGGCCGTAAGGAGGTATTCGGCATCAATGTGTTCAAGGTGCGCGAGGTGATGCGCACGCCGGAAATCACCACCGCGCCGGAGATGCCGGCCTCGGTGGAGGGCATGGTCAGCCTGCGCGGCGCGCTGGTGCCGGTGATCGACTTGGGGAAATACACCGGCATCGTGACGGCCAAGCGTCCGGAAATCATGATCATCACCGAGTACAACGGCCATACCCAGGGTTTCCTGGTGGAAACGGTGGATACCATATTGCGGCTGGACTGGTCGGCGATGCGGGTGCCGCCGGACATGATCACCAACCGGATGGCGGGGCTGGTCACCGCGGTCACGGAGTTGGAGAACGGCACGCTGGTGATGATGATGGACGTGGAGAAGGTGCTGGCCGAAACCTGCCTGTCGGACGAAACCCAGAACTATATCTCCATCGAGCCGGTGAAGGAGGACAGGCACATCTTCTTCGCCGACGACAGCGCGGTGGCGCGCAAGCAGATCGAACGCACGCTGGACGCGATGCATATCCGCTATTCATCGGAAATGAACGGCATGCGCGGCTGGGAAACCCTGCAGAAGATGGCGCAGCAGGCCGAGGCGGCGGGCCAGAAGCTGAGTCAGGTGCTGCACCTGATCCTGACCGATGTGGAAATGCCGGAAATGGACGGCTACATGTTGACCAAGATGATCAAGGACGACGCGCGTTTCGCCGGCATTCCGGTGCTGATGCATTCGTCGCTGTCCGGCATGGCCAACAAGAAGCTGGGCGAGTCTGTCGGCGTGGACGCTTATGTGTCCAAGGACGAGCCGCAGAAGCTGGCCAGCAAGCTGCGCGAGATGCTGTTGCTGGAATAGCGCCCATGCGGCGCGTCGCCCGGCAGGGACGCGCCACCCATTCCTGCCCGCCTGCATACCGATCCGGGACGCAGGACCCCGTTCAGCCCTCTTAACTCTCTTCCCGGTGCCTTCTTGTCATATTGACGAACTCAAGCATTCACTCTAAAGTGGTTTTCATAAGAATAATTGGTCTTACCAATTTACAAAGGAAGCCATGAAGACGCCTGCCGACGTTTACCTGTTCGGCACCTGTCTGCTCGACCTGTTCCTGCCGGAAGCTGGCCTAGACGCCATTGCCCTGCTGGAAGGCCTGGGCGTGCGGGTGCATTTCCCCCAGGCCCAAAGCTGCTGCGGCCAGCCGGCCTATACCAGCGGCCATCCCAAGGAGGCGCTGGCCGTGGCGCGCGCGCAACTGGCCTGTTTCCCGGAAGACTGGCCCGTCGTGGTGCCGTCCGGCTCCTGCGGCGGCATGATCCAGCACCACTGGCCGCGCCTGTTCGCCGGCGAGGCGGATGAGAGGGCAGCCTGCGCCATCGCGGCGCGGGTGGTGGAGTTTTCCGATTTCCTGCTCAATCATCTGGATTGGCGGCCGCAAGACCTGGGCGCGCCGGTCAAGGTGGCGGTGCATATCTCCTGTTCGGCGCGGCGCGAGATGAACGTGCACAAGACCAGTTGGGCCTTGGTGGACCGGCTGCAGAATGTCGAGCGCGTGGTGCATGATCATGAATCCGAATGCTGCGGCTTCGGCGGCACGTTCTCCATCAAGCATCCGGACATCGCCGGCGCGATGGTGGCGGACAAGGCCCAGTCGCTGCAGGACAGCGGCGCGGTGGAGTTCGTCACCGCCGACGGCGGCTGCCTGTTGAATATCAACGGCAAGCTCGGCCAGTGCGGCAGCGGTTTTAAGGGCCGCCATCTGGCCAGCTTTCTGCTGGAACGCACCGGAGGCAAGCGATGAGCGCCCGCGCCTCCATCTTGCAAAAGCTGCGCGCCGCGCCCAGGCAGGAGCGCGCGCGGCCGGACCTGGCCGGCCATTTCCAGCATTTCGCGGCCAAGGACGATGAGATTGCCCGCCTGCGCCATTGGGCGGCGATGATGCGTTCGGTGAAAACCGACATTCTGTGGACGCGCGAGGCGGAGTGGGACTCAGCGCTGGCCGGTTGGCTGGCCGCGCATCCGCAAGATTCCATCCTGTTGTCCGTCACGCCGCATGGCCGGCGGCTGGCGCAATGCCTTGAGGGCAGGGAGGATGCGCCGCGCATCGTCTGGTTCGAGCGCGAGGTGGATGGCTGGAAGGCGGAGCTGTTCGACATCGCCGCCGGTTTTACCGCCGCGCGCTGCGGCATCGCCGCCACCGGCACGCTGGCCTTGTGGCCGGACGAGAAAGAGCCGCGCACCATGAGCCTGGCGCCGCCTCTGCATATCGCCTTGTTCGACGCCGCCACGCTGTACCCGGATTTTTACTCGGCGATGAAGGGCGAGAATTGGGCCGCCGGCATGCCCACCAACGCCTTGCTGATCTCCGGTCCGTCCAAGACCGCCGACATCCAGCAGACGCTGGCTTACGGCGCGCACGGCCCGCGCGAGCTGCTGGTGCTGGCCGTGCTGCCGCCGCACATCGCCATCCATGACGTGGAAGGAGATGGGCGATGAGCGAGCACAAGATCACCGTCTACCCGTCGCGCGCCTTCAAGGACAACGCCAGGCTGGCGCTGACCGACGACAAGCTGCGGCAAAGCCTGCGCGGATCGATGGACTTTCTGATGGCCAAGCGGCTGGCATCGTTTCCGGACGAGGCGGAGCTGTCCGCCTTGCGCACGCTGGGCGAGGGCATACGCCAGCGCTGCCTGTCCCGGCTGCCGGCGCTGCTGGAACAACTGGAAGACAAGCTGACGGCAAATGGCGTGAAAGTGCACTGGGCGGAGACGGCGGAGGAGGCCAACCGCATCATCCATGGCATCGTTGAAGCCAGGCGAGGCACGCTGATGGTCAAGGGCAAATCGATGGTCAGCGAGGAGGTGGAGCTTAACCATTACCTGGCCGAGCGGGGCGTAGAGGCGGTGGAGAGCGATATGGGCGAGTACATCGTCCAGCTGGCCGGGGAAAAACCCACCCACATCATCATGCCGGCCATCCACAAGACCAAGCAGGACATCGCCCAGCTGTTTCACGAACAGCTGCCGGACACGCCGTATACCGAGGACGTGGACGCGCTGATCCAGATCGGCCGCCGCGTGCTGCGCCGCAAGTTTTTGGAAGCCGATGTCGGCCTGTCCGGCGTCAACTTCGCCGTGGCCGAAACCGGCACGCTGTGCCTGGTGGAGAATGAGGGCAACGGCCGCATGTGCACCACGGTGCCGGACGTGCACGTCGCCATCACCGGCATTGAAAAAGTGGTGGAAAAGCTGGAGGACGTGGTGCCGCTGTACAGCCTGTTGACCCGTTCCGCCATCGGCCAGCCCATCACCACTTATTTCAATATGATCAGCGGTCCGCGCAGGCCGGGCGAGAAGGACGGCCCGCGCGAGGTGCATCTGGTGCTGCTGGACAACGGCCGCAGCCAGGCTTACGCCGACGAGCAGTTGCGCAAGACGCTGCAATGCATACGCTGCGGCGCCTGCATGAACCATTGTCCGGTCTACACCCGCATCGGCGGCCACGCCTACGGCACCACCTATCCGGGGCCGATAGGCGAGATCATCTCGCCGCATCTGATGGGGCTGGAAAACACCCGCGACCTGCCCACCGCGTCCAGCCTGTGCGGTGCCTGCGGCGAGGTGTGTCCGGTGCGGATTCCGATTCCGGAGATGCTGATGCGGCTGCGCGAGGAGAGCCAACGCCCGGCCGGAGAGCGGGTGGCGCATCCGCTGCGCGGCCAGGGCGCGGCGGCCAGCGGCGCGGAGCGCATGGCCTGGGCCGGATGGCGGCTGGTCAATGCCTCGCCCAAGCTGTACCGGATGTTTGGCTGGGCGGCGACGCGGCTGCGCAAGCACGCGCCGAAAAATCAGCTGGGCTGGACGCAAAACCATCTGCCGCTGACGCCGGCGTCCAAAACGCTGCATGAGCTGCTGCGCGAGCGCGAGGCGAGCAAGGGGAAATCCACATGACGCCCGCCCACGCCGATTTTCTGCAGGATTTGCGCCAAACCATGCCGGCGGCGCGCATTTTCACCGACCCATTGTCCACGCTGGCCTACGGCACCGACGCCAGCTTCTACCGCTTGCGGCCGCAAATCGTCGCCCGGGTGGAGGACGAGGGCGAGGTGGCGGCGCTGCTGCGGCTGGCCAGATTGCATCGCGTCGCCGTTACCTTCCGCGCCGCCGGCACCAGCCTGTCCGGCCAGGCGGTCAGCGACTCGGTGCTGGTTCTGCTGGGCGACGGTTTCAACCGCGGCGAAGTGCTGGACGGCGGCGCGCGCATTCGTCTCAAGCCCGGCATGATAGGCGCGCACGCCAACGCGCTGCTCTCGCCGTTCGGCCGCAAGATCGGCCCCGATCCGGCGTCGATCAACACCGCCAAGATAGGCGGCATCGCCGCCAACAACTCCAGCGGCATGTGCTGCGGCACCCGCGACAACAGTTACCACACCATGCAGGCGATCCGGCTGCTGCTGCTCGACGGCGCCGCGCTGGATACCGCCGACCCGGCCAGCGCGGCGGCCTTCCGCGAATCGCACGCCGATCTGCTCGACGGCCTGGCGCAGCTGTCGCGCCAACTGGCCGGCGATCCGCAGCTGGCGGAGCGGGTGCGCCGCAAGTATCGGCTGAAGAACACCACCGGCTACGGCATCAACGCCTTGCTGGACTTCGCCGATCCGGTGGACATGCTGGCGCACTTGATGATCGGCTCCGAAGGCACCTTGGGTTTCATTTCCGAGATCACTTTCCACACCGTGGCCGAGCATCCGCACAAGGCGTCGGCGCTGGTGCTGTTCGACGACCTGGAGCGCTGCTGCCGCGCGGTATCGGCCTTGAGCGCGGCGCGCGACGCCTGCGGCGTGTCGGCGGTGGAACTGATAGACAGCCGCAGCATCCGCGCGGTGCAGGGCAAGCCGGGATTGCCGGATTTTCTCTATCAACCGGTGGGGGCGGACAGCGCCTGCCTGCTGATCGAGCTGAGAGCGGAAAGCGAGGCCCGGCTGGACGGGCATTCCGCCGCGATCGAGCGGCTGCTGGCCGATTACCAGCCGCGGGTGTCCAGCGGCTTCAGCCGCGACGCGCGCGAATGCGAAAGCTACTGGGCGCTGCGCAAGGGGCTGTTTCCGGCGGTGGGCGCGGCGCGGCCGGTGGGCACCACGGTGGTGATCGAGGACGTGGCCTTTCCCATCTCTCAGTTGGCCGACGGCGTGGCCAAGCTGACCGCGCTGTTCGACAAGCACGGCTACGACGAGGCGCTGCTGTTCGGCCACGCGCTGGACGGCAATCTGCACTTCGTGTTCGCGCCCGGTTTCGAGAGCCCCGCGGAGGTGGACCGCTACGAGGCTTTCATGCAGGACGTCAGCGATCTGGTGGCCGGCGAGTACGACGGCTCGCTGAAGGCCGAGCACGGCACCGGCCGCAATGTGGCGCCTTTCGTGCGCCAGGAGTGGGGCGACGCCGCCTGGCACATCATGCGCCGCATCAAGGCCTTGTTCGATCCGGACGGCCTGCTCAATCCCGGGGTGATCATCACCGACAACGACAGGCTGCACCTGGAGAACCTGAAGCCGATGCCGGCGGCGGACGCGCTGGTGGACCGCTGCACCGAGTGCGGCTTCTGCGAGCCGGCCTGCCCCTCGCACGGGCTGACGCTGAGCCCGCGCCAGCGCATCGTCGCCTGGCGGCGCATCCGCCAGCTGGAACGCGACGGCGAGGGCGCGATGGAGCTGACGGCGCTGAAGTCCGGCTACCGCTACCGCGCCGTCGATACCTGCGCCGCCACCGGCATGTGCGCGACCCGTTGTCCGGTGGGCATCAACACCGGCCTGCTGATGAAAAAATTGCAGGGCCCGAGCCGGCGTCCCGTACTGGCCGGCTTCGCCGCGCGGCATATGGGCTGGATGACGGCGGCGGCGCGGACCGGCTTGCGGCTGGCGCATCTGGCCGGCGCGCGGCGCTTGAACGAGTGGACGCGCCGCCAGCCGGGCGAGCGCAAGGTGATTCCGCTGATCCCGGCCTGCCTGCCGCGCGCCGCCGCGCCGCTGCCCCGCTTGTCCGGCGACGGCGAGCCGGTGGTGCTGTTCGTCAGTTGCGTCAACCGCGCGCTGGCGGAAGGCGAGGGCGGTGAGTCCGCCGCCGTCCATACGCTGAATCTGCTGCGCCGCGCCGGTTTCGCGCCGGTCTATCCGCCCGGCCATGAAGGCCTGTGCTGCGGCCAGCCTTTCGCCTCGGCCAACGCGGCCGGCGCTTTGGCCTTCAGCCAGGCGTCGTTGAACGAGGCTTTGCTGCAAGCGAGCGGCGATGGCCGCCACCCGGTGTATCTCGACAACAGCCCGTGCGCGGCCCGCGTCAAGCAGGCGCAGGCCGAGGGCTTGCTGGACCCGCGCTTGCAGCTGTTCGATGCTGCCGGCTTCCTGGCGGAAAAAGTTCTGCCGCGGCTGAGCATCGCCCGGCGCCTGCCGCAACTGGCGCTGCATATTCCATGCAGCGCGACGGCGATGGGCGCGGCTGGAAGCTTGAAACAACTGGCCGCCAGTTGCTGCGACGCGCTGACTGTGCCGGACATCGCCTGCTGCGGCTTCGCCGGCGACAAGGGCTTCACCGTGCCGGAATTGAACGCCCACAGCCTGAGGAGACTGAAGCCGGCCTTGCCGGATGCCTGCCGCCACGGCGTGTCGATGAGCCGCACCTGCCAGATCGGCCTGACCGAGCACGGCGGGATTCCTTACGCCAGCATCGAGGCGTTGCTGGATTTCTGCACCCACCCAAGCGGTCCGTCATGAAGACCGCCTTTTCAACGCTGATGTAAACCCAAGAAACGCAAGCCAGTCCTGCCATGCCGAAACGATCCCGTTCATCGGCAGGGGAGCGGCTGCGCCTGCTAAACCAGGAATGAGGAGAAGCTTCACATGCAAGGAATCTGGACCCAACAGTACTTTCCCGCCGGCGGCCCCGCGCTGTCGGCGCTGATGGCGGCGCTGCCCATCGCCTTTTTCTTTGTCGCGCTGGCGGTGCTGCGATTAAAGGGCCATGTCGCCGGCACGCTGACGGTGCTGATCGCGCTGGCGGTGGTCATCCTGTTTTACGGCATGCCGGCGCAAATGGCGCTGGCGGCCGCGGCCTTCGGTTTCGGCTACGGCTTGTGGCCGATCGCCTGGATCATCATCGCCGCGGTGTTCCTGTACAAGATCACGGTCAAGACCGGGCAGTTCGACATCATCCGCGCCTCGGTGCTGTCGGTGACCGAGGACCAGCGGCTGCAGATGTTGCTGGTGGGCTTTTCCTTCGGCGCCTTTCTGGAGGGCGCGGCCGGCTTCGGCGCGCCGGTGGCCATCACCGCCGCGTTGCTGGTGGGGCTGGGTTTCAATCCGCTGTACGCGGCCGGGCTGTGCCTGATCGCCAACACCGCGCCGGTGGCCTTCGGCGCGATGGGGATACCGATCATCGTCGCCGGGCAGGTGACGGGGCTGGACCCGTTCCTGATCGGCGGCAAGGCCGGCCACCAGCTGCCCATCCTGTCGCTGATCGTGCCGTTTTGGCTGGTGATGATGATGGACGGCCTCAAGGGCGTGCGCCAGACCTGGCCCGCCATCCTGGTGGCCGGCGCCTCGTTCGCCGCCACCCAGTTTTTCACCTCCAACTACATCGGGCCGGAGCTGCCGGACATCACCTCGGCGCTGGTCAGCCTGATCTGCCTGACGCTGTTTCTGAAAATGTGGCAGCCGGCCGAAATCTTCACCTTCAACGGCCGCCGCGCGCCGTCGGCTCGGCAGGCGAGCGGCTTCAGCCTGGGACAGATCGCGCGCGCCTGGAGCCCGTTTTTGATCCTGACCGCGCTGGTGACGGTGTGGAGCGTCAAGCCTTTCAAGGCCTTGTTCATCAAGGGCGGCGCGTTGGAGGGCTGGATCTGGAAGCTGCATGTGCCGGGGCTGGACAAGCTGGTGCTGAAGACCGCGCCCATCGTCGCGCATGAAACGCCGTACGAGGCGCTGTACAAGTTCGACATCGTCTCCGCCGTCGGCAGCGCCATCTTCCTGTCCGCGTTGCTGTCCATGGCGCTGCTGAAATTCCGCCCGGCCGACGGCTTGCGCGCGCTGGGCGAGACGCTGGTCGAGCTGCGCCGGCCGATATGGTCGATAGGCATGGTGCTGGCTTTCGCCTTCGTCGCCAATTATTCCGGCATGTCGAGCACGCTGGCGTTGTGCCTGGCCGGCACCGGCCAGGCGTTTCCGTTCTTCTCGCCGTTCCTGGGCTGGCTGGGCGTGTTCCTGACCGGTTCCGACACCTCGTCCAACGCGCTGTTTTCCGCCTTGCAGGCGGCCACTGCGCACCAGCTGGGTGTCTCGGACGTGCTGTTGGTGGCGGCCAACACCACCGGCGGCGTCACCGGCAAGATGATTTCGCCGCAGTCCATCGCCGTGGCCTGCGCGGCGGTGGGGCTGATAGGGAAGGAGGCGGATCTGTTTCGCTTCACACTGAAGCATAGCCTGATCTTCTGTGGCTTCGTAGGCCTGCTGACCTGGCTGATGGCCTAGCTGGGCTGACGCCGTTTCTCCGCGCGGCGGCAAGCGCCGCCGCGGGGCGGACTGTCCGGTTACCGATGGTTATTAGATTAGAAATAACGATTTCGCATCTGCTGATAGCCAATCGATATAATGGGGCCAGTTCAGGGAGATTCTTTGTGTACAAGCATCTGGAAGATTTCGTCGGCGGCACGCCGCTGGTCCGCCTCAAGCGCCTGCCGGGTGACAACGGCAATGTGATTCTGCTGAAGCTGGAAGGCAACAATCCGGCCGGGTCGGTGAAAGACCGGCCGGCGCTGTCGATGATCCGCCGCGCCGAGCGCCGCGGCGACATCCGGCCCGGCGACACGTTGATCGAGCCCACCAGCGGCAACACCGGCATCGCGCTGGCGATGGCGGCGGCGATGATGGGCTACCGCATGGTGCTGATCATGCCGGAGAATTCCAGCGCCGAGCGGGTGCAGGCGATGCGCGCTTACGGCGCCGAGGTGATCCTGACGCCGGCCGCCGGTTCGATGCCGGCGGCGATAGACCTGGCGCGCAGCATGGAGGCGGCCGGCGAGGGCCGCATCCTCGACCAGTTTTCCAACCCGGACAACCCACAGGCGCATTACGAGGGCACGGGGCCGGAAATCTGGGAAGAAACCGAAGGCAAGATCACCCACTTCGTGTCCAGCATGGGCACCACCGGCACCATCATGGGCACCGGCCGCTTTCTGAAGGAGAAGAATCCGGCCATCCGCATCGTCGGCGTGCACCCGGAGCCAGGCAGCCAGATCGCCGGCATCCGCAAATGGGAAGACCCGTACGTGCCCAAGATATGCGATTTTTCCCGCATCGACGAGATCCTGCATGTCGGCCAACAGGAGGCGGAAGACACCGCCCGATTGCTGGCGCGGCGCGAGGGCATCCTGGCCGGCCCGTCTTCCGGCGGCGCGCTGGCGGTGGCGCTGCGGCTGAACGCGCAGTTGACCGGCGCGGTGATCGTGTCGGTGGTGTGCGACCGCGGCGACCGCTACCTGTCCACCGGATTGTTCGACCGCGTTTGACGCAGTGTCGCCGCTTGCCGGCTTGGCAGCCGGGCCGGCGGCGATTAGCATGGCATTTTGTTCGAAAGATGCCGATATGCTGAAACTCTACGTCGATCAGGATTTCTTCAGTCCCTACGCGATGGCCGCCTTCGTCGCGCTGACTGAAAAGGGCCTGCCTTTCGAGGTCCTCACCCGCGACCTCGCCGCAGGCCAGCAGTTCGAGCCTGGCTACCGCGCGCAGTCACTGACCTCCCGGGTGCCGACCTTGGTGGACGGCGATTTCGCGCTCAGCGAATCGTCGGCCATCATCGAGTACCTGGAAGACGCCTATCCCGACACCCTGCGCGTGCTGCCCGCCGATTTGAAAGCCCGCGCCCGCGCGCGCCAGCTGCAGGCCTGGCTGCGCAGCGACCTGCTGCCGCTGCGCGACGAACGCAGCACCGAGACGGTGTTCGGCCGCAAGCCGGCTTTGCCGCTGGGCGAGGCGGCGCGCAAGGCGGCGGACAAGCTGATCGCGGTGGCCGAGGCGCGGGTGCCGGCGGATGGCGGCAACCTGTTCGGCGACTGGTGCGTGGCGGACGCGGAACTGGCGCTGCTGTTGAAGCGGCTGACGGCGGAGGAGCTACCTCCCAGCTTGTCCGCTTACGCCGAGCGGCAGTGGCTGCGGCCGTCGCTCGTCGCCTGGCGCGCCAGGCAGGCTCGCTGAGCCGGCCCCGCCCGCTCTATACTGCGGCTAAAGAAGAGAGGGGACGGGGACGATGGGGATCGCGAAGACGGGTGCCAGGCTGTGGGCCGGCCTGCTGCTGGCCTGCGCCGGCGCGCAGGCGCAGGCGGCGTCGCGCGATCTGTATTTCGTCACCCAGTTGTTTCCTCCCTTCATCACCCAGGATGCCGACGGCAGGCTGGATGGCGCGCTGGTGGCGATTCTGCGCGAGGCCTGCCGGCGCTCTTCATGGAATTGCACCATCCAGGCCATGGTGTGGAAGCGAGCCTTGCTGACGGTCAGCCAGGGCGGAGCCGACGGTCTGGTGCTGGCGCAGGACGCGCCGGAGCGGCGGGCGGTGATGGAGCTGTCCAAGCCGGTGCTGGCAAGCAGCTACGGCCTGTACGCGAAAACGAACAGCCCCTTGCGCTACCGCCAGCCTGGCGATCTCGCCGGCAAAACCGTGGCGGTGTATGGACCGTCGCTGTCGCAGACCAATAGCGAGCGGCTGATCCAGGGGGTGGCCGGCGCGAACCTGGCCGTGGAGCTGGACCCGGAGACGGTGCTGCGCAAACTGGCGGCGGGCCGTTACGGCGATAACGCGGTGGGGTTCTCCAACGACGACGTCGCCCGCTATTGGATCAAGCGCGACGGCCTGGGCAATTTGCGCAAGCTGGCTGAGGTCAAGCAGCTGACGTATCTGTACGGCTTCACCCGCAGCCGGGTGAAGCCCGGCATGCTGGAAACGTTCAACATGGCGCTGGACGGCATGTGCCGCGACGGCAGCCTGGCCCGGCTGGCCGCGCCGTCTGGCATCCGATTGGCCACCTGCCGCTGAATGCGGCAAGGACGGGTCAAAGCGGTTATCATTCAGGGATTCCCTCGCCGCCAGCGGCGGCGCCAAACGCAGCGCAGAACAAGCATAACCATGTCGCAACACGCATTCTCTCCGGACGAGAACGTCCATTGCAGCCCCAAGGGCTGGTACCAGCTGGCCAGCGAGAAACCCGGTTTCATCCATGACGAGGCCCAGGCCGCGGCCATCGAGCGACTGGACCGGCTGTGGCACGAACTGGTGGATTTCAAGACCAAGCGCAACCGTTTCCTGGGCCGCAGCCTGAGAAGCCCGGACGTGCCGCGCGGCCTGTATTTCTGGGGCGGGGTGGGGCGCGGCAAGAGCTTCCTGATGGACGCGTTCTACGCCTGCGTGCCGTATCGCCGCAAGCGCCGCATCCACTTCCACAATTTCATGGCGGAAACCCACCGCGAGCTGCGCAAGTTCGCCGGCGGCAAGGACCCGCTGCTGGCCTACGCCGACGAGATCGCCAAGTCGACGCGGCTGCTGTGCTTCGACGAGTTCCACGTGTCGGACATCGCCGACGCGATGATTCTGGGCCGGCTGCTGTCGGCGCTGATCGAGCGCGGCGTGGTGGTGGTGACCACCTCCAATTACGCGCCGGACGATCTCTACCCGGGCGGCCTGCAGCGGCAGAACTTCCTGCCGACGATAGAACTGATCAAACGCGAGATGGACGTGCTCAACGTGGACGGCGGGCATGATTACCGGCTGCGCGAGCTGACGCGGGAGCCCTTGTTCATGGTGCCGGCGGATGAAGCCAGCGAGCGGAAGATGGAGCAGTTGTTCCACAAAGTGGGCACGGGCGCTGACCTGCCGCAAAAGAGCATCACCGTGCTGGATCGCGAGATCGAGGTCAGACGGATGTCGCCGGGCGTGATCTGGTTCGACTTCATTGCCTTGTGCGACGGCCCGCGCGCGCAGACCGACTACCTGGAAATAGCCAGCGAATACCACACGGTGTTTGTGTCCGGCATTCCCCGGCTGACGGCCAAGCAGGCGTCCATCGCCCGCCGGTTCACCTGGCTGGTGGATGTGTTCTACGACAACCGCGTCAAGCTGATCGCCTCGGCCGACGCGCCGCCGGAAGAGATCTATACGGAAGGCCTGCAATCCGGCGAGTTCTTCCGCACCGCCAGCCGGCTGACCGAGATGCAGTCCAAGAGCTATCTGGAACTGCCGCACCAGTCGATGGCGCAAAGCCACGACCAGCCGCCGCCGGGCGTGGCGCTGTAAGCGGGCCGGCCGCGCTCAGTTGCGCGCCGGCTGCAGGTCCAGCTCCAGGATGTGGTCGGCCACCATGATGTCGCGGGCCAGGTCCACCACGCTGATGAAGCTGCGCCGGTCGTGCGCGGACACCAGGAAGCTCCAGCTGGCGCCGTTCTGGTCGGCGCGGATGCTGATGCTTTCCTCGTGCAGCTTCAAGCCTGACGGCGCCAGCCGCTCCGCCAGCCTCTCCACCGTCCAGTCGTGGTCGGCGCTCAGCTTGACGCTGACGAACAGGCTGACCCGCCGCGGCAGGATGTTCTCGATGCGGTTCACCACGGTGACGAAGACCATGCACAAGATGGTTAGCGCGATGGCGGCGCCGTAGAAACCGACGCCGATCAGGATGCCGATCACCGACGACATCCACACCGAGGCGGCCGAGGTCAGGCCGCTGATGCTCAGCCCTTCCTTCATGATCATGCCGGCGCCCAGGAAGCCGATGCCGGTGAGCACCCCTTGCGCCACCCGCGTCATGTCGCCGTGCATGATGTCCGCCGACTGCCCGCCGTACCAGTAGCCGGAGTAGCCGATGATGCTGATCGCCGCCGCCGAGGCCATGCACACTAGGCCGTAGGTGCGCATGCCGGCCGCGCGGCCGTTGTACCAGCGCTCGTAGCCCAGCAGGCTGCCCAGGACCAGGGCGCCGAACAGGTGGGCGACGACCAGCAGGTTGATCCGCCACTTGTCGGCGTTCCAGTAGAGGTCGGCCAGTTGCTGCCAGCTCAAATCCATTTTTTCCCTCCGGCGCCGTCGGGCGCGCATGCGGTGTCGGTTTTGGGGGCCGCTGACAAAACTTCGCGGAACGCCTGGAGCGGGGCGCGTCGACGCAGGCAGCGCAAACCGCAAGGCAAGTCGACGCAGCGCCGCATCCGGGATGTTGTTGGCGGCTCTCAAGCGGGCATCATGGCATACCGCGCGGCGCTTTCTCAATCCGGCTGGCGTTTGTCGATGCGATGGCTGTCGAATTACATTGATATCTTCACGTGAAAATATGTAGTGCGATGACTACATTTTTACGGTTCCCCTCTTTCGTGAAGCTGTCCATCTCTGCTATAAATCGGTGCTGATTACGTTTTAGCAAGAAAATCGCAATTTGTGCGTTGCAATGTAGCAAAGGTACACAAGGAGACGGCATGACCCGGGTGCTGGTAGTCGGCAGTATCAATATGGACCTGGTGGCGTCCGCCAAGCGGATGCCGAAGCTGGGCGAAACGCTGCTGGGCGATGGCTTCGCCACCTACCCGGGCGGCAAGGGCGCCAACCAGGCGGTGGCCGCCGCCCGCCTGGGCGCGAAAGTGGCGCTGCTGGGCTGCGTCGGCGACGACGCCTTCGGCCGCGACCTGCGCGCCCACCTGGAGCGCGAAGGCGTGGATTGCCGCCGCGTGGAGAGCGTGGACGGGCCCACCGGCATCGCCGTCATCACCGTCAGCGGCGGCGACAACGCCATCCTGGTGGTGCCGGGCGCCAACCACAAGCTGACGCCCGCCCACCTGGACGCCGCCGAGCAAGCCTTCATCGACGCCGACGTGGTGCTGGCCCAGCTGGAAATTCCGCTGGCGACGGTGCGCCGCGCCGCCGAGCTGGCCGCCCGCCA
The DNA here is from genome assembly GCF_055181315.1 of Chromobacterium sp. Ag138. NCBI lineage: Bacteria > Pseudomonadati > Pseudomonadota > Betaproteobacteria > Neisseriales > Chromobacteriaceae > Chromobacterium > Chromobacterium sp. Ag138. The sequence continues at coordinate 1,264,519 of NZ_JBUPWA010000001.1, read as the reverse complement.
CAAGAAGCCGCTGCTGCTGAATCCCGCGCCGGCGGTGCCGCTGCCGGAAGAGCTGCTGCAGCGGGTGGCGCTGCTGACGCCCAACGAACACGAATTCCTGACCATGCTGGCCCAGCCCGACGCCGACTGGCGCTCGCTGCTGGCCGAGCGTCCCGGCAAACTGGTGATGACCCACGGCAAGCACGGCGCCTATTTCGCGCTGGCGCGCGGCCAGTTGCGGCATCAGCCGGGCTTCGAGGTCAAGGCGGTGGACAGCACCGGCGCCGGCGACACCTTCAACGGCGCGCTGGCGGCCTTCCTGCCGCTGGGCCTGGAAGAGGCGGTGCGCCGCGCCAACGCGGCCGGCGCGCTGTCGGTCACCCGCCCCGGCGCGCAGGGCGGCATGCCCACGCTGGCGGAGCTGGAAGCCTTTCTGGAGAGCAAAGCATGAAGAAGCACGGCCATCTGAACCGCGACATCGCCCGCATCCTGGCGTCCATGGGCCATACCGACAGCCTGGTGATCGCGGACTGCGGCCTGCCCATCCCGCCCGGCGTCGAGTGCGTGGACCTGTCGCTGACGCTGGGGCAGCCCGGCTTCGTCGAAACCCTGGATAGCGTCCTGGCCGATTTCCAGTGCGAGCGCGCGGTGTTCGCCATCGAGTGCCGCCAGCACAACCCGGCGGTGCAGGACAAGGCCGAGCAGATGGCGCAAGCCGGCACGGCGCTGGATTTCGTCAGCCACGAGGAATTCAAGCAGCGCTGCCACGCGGCGCGGGCGGTGATCCGCACCGGCGAATGCACGCCATACGCCAACGTGATCCTGCACTCCGGCGTGATCTTCTGAGGAGCCGCACCATGCAAGTGACCATGCGCGGCATCAGCAAGGCCTTCGGACCGGTCAAGGTGCTGGAAAATGTCGAGTTCACGCTGCGCGGCGGCGAGATCCACGCGCTGATGGGCGAGAACGGCGCCGGCAAATCCACGCTGATGAAGATACTCAGCGGCGTGCACCGCGCCGACGCCGGCGAAATCCTGCTGGACGGCCGCAAGGCCGAGCTGCGCGATACCGCGGCGGCGGAAGCGGCCGGCATCGCCATCATCCACCAGGAATTGAACCTGATCCCGCAGTTGTCGGTGATGGAAAACCTGTTCCTCGGCCGCGAGCCGTCGCGCTTCGGCCTGATCGACTACGGCCGCATGCGCCGCGAGGCGAAGGCGCAGCTGGCGGCGCTGGGCGTCGGCGGCATCGATCCCGACGCCGAGGCCGGCGGCCTGTCCATCGGCCAGCAACAGATGGTGGAGATCGCCAAGGCGCTGGCGCTGAACGCCCGGGTGCTGATCATGGACGAGCCGACGGCGGCGCTGACCGAGCGCGAGATCGACACGCTGTTCGGCCTGATGGCTCAGCTGAAGGAAAGCGGCGTGGCCATCGTCTACGTTTCGCACCGGATGGAGGAGATTTTCCGTGTCTGCGACCGCATCAGCGTGCTGCGCGACGGCTGCTTCGTCGGCGAGCGCGAAATCGCCGGCACCGATTTCGACGAAGTGGTGCGGATGATGGTGGGGCGCGAGATCGGCGACCGCTATCCCAAGCGCGAAGCCGTTCCAGGCGAGGTGCGCTTGAGGGTGGAAAACCTGGCCGACGAGAACATGATCGCCGGCATCAGCTTCGAGGTGCGCGCCGGCGAGGTGCTGGGCATCGCCGGGCTGATGGGTTCCGGCCGCAGCGACATCCTGAAGACGTTGTTCGGCGCCAAGCGCCGCACCGCCGGCCGCGTCGTGCTGGACGGCGAGGAGTTGAAAGTGGCCACGCCGGGCGACGCCATCGCCGCCGGCCTGGGCTTCGTGCCGGAAGACCGCAAGAGCAAGGGGCTGGTGCTGGGCATGTCGCTGCGGGAGAACGCGACGCTGGTGCATCTGGACCGTTACGCCCGTCTGGGCGTGGTGAGCGCCGGCGACGAGAAGCGGGCGGTGGACGGCATGATAGAACAGTTGCGCATCCGCACCCGCGACGCCGAGCTAGACGTCAAGTCGCTGTCCGGCGGCAACCAGCAGAAAGTGGTGTTCGCCAAATGGCTGGCGAATCCGCCCAAGGTGCTGCTGCTGGACGAGCCGACGCGCGGCGTCGACGTCGGCGGCAAGGCCGAGATCTACCACATCGTCAACCAGCTGGCCGCCGCCGGCGCCGCCATCGTGATGGTGTCGTCAGAACTGCCGGAAGTGCTGGCGCTGAGCAATCGCATCCTGGTGCTGCACGAAGGCCGCCAGGCCGGCATCTTCGACGCCGCCGGCTGCAGCCAGGAAACCCTGATGGCCGCCGCCGCCGGCGGAGCCGCTTCCACCGAAACCAGGAAACAAGCATGACCCCGCAACAGAAAGCCAATCTGCAACGCCTAGGCCCCTTCATCGCCCTGGTGCTGGTGGCCGTCGGCCTGTCCGTGATGAGCCCGGACTTTCTCACCGTCAATAATCTGCTGAACGTGATGCGGCAGGTGTCGATCAACGCGCTGATCGCCTTCGGCATGACGCTGGTGATCCTGCTGGGCGGCATCGACCTGTCTGTGGGCTCCATCCTGGCGCTGTCCTCGGTGCTGACCGCCACGCTGCTGCAGGCGGGCGTCGATCCCATGCTCGCCACGCTGCTGGGCATTCTGGCCGGCGCGGCGATGGGCCTGTTCAACGGCCTGGTGATCAGCAAGGGCAAGGTGGCGCCGTTCATCGCCACGCTGGCGACGATGACCATCCTGCGCGGCCTGGCGCTGGTGTTTTCCAACGGCAGCCCGATCACCGGTTTCGACAGCGAGCTGTTCTCGATGCTGGGCGGCGGCTATGTCGCCGGCCTGGTGCCGGTGCCGGTGGTGTGGATGCTGATTCTGTTCGCTGGCTTCTGGTTCCTGCTGAAGAAGACCGTGTTCGGCCGCCATCTGTACGCCACCGGCGGCAACGAGGAGGCGGCGCGGCTGTCCGGCGTCAAGGTGGACCGGGTCAAGCTGTGGGTGTATACCGCTTCCGGCGCGATGTCGGCGATGGCCGGCGTGGTGCTGACCTCGCGGCTCAATTCGGCGCAGCCGACGGCCGGCACCGGCTACGAGCTGGATGCCATCGCCGCGGTGGTGCTGGGCGGCACCAGCCTCAGCGGCGGCCGCGGCTGGATTTTCGGCACCCTGATCGGCGCGCTGCTGATCGGCGTGCTCAACAACGGCTTGAATCTGCTGGGCGTGTCCTCGTTCTACCAGCAGGTGATCAAGGGCGCGGTGATTCTGCTGGCGGTATTGCTGGATCGCAGCAACAAGAAGTGACGATGGCGGCGCGCGCCGCCCAATGCAGTGCATCATTCCATTTATCAGGGAGCATCAGCATGAAACGCATTCTTACCCCGCTCGTGGCCGGCATTCTGGCCTTCGGCATCGCCGCCTGCTCCAAGCAGGGGCCGGGCAGCGCGCCGGCCGGCGACGCCAGCGCCGCGGCGGCCGACGGCAAGGTCACCGTCGGCCTGGCGGTATCCACGCTCAACAACCCGTTCTTCGTCGAACTGCGCGACGGCGCGGCGGCCGAGGCCAAGAAGCAGGGCGTCAACCTGATCACCGTCGACGCGCAGGATGATCCGGCCAAGCAGCAGGCCAGCGTGGAAGACCTGATCCAGAAGAAGGTCAGCGTGATCCTGATCAACCCGACCGACTCGTCCGCGGTGGCCAATGTGGTGAAGGAAGCGACGTCCAAGGGCATCAAGGTAGTGTCGCTGGACCGCAGCGTCAACGGCGCGGAAGTCAGCGCCCACATTGCCTCCGACAACATCGCCGGCGGCGTGATGGCCGGCAAGTACCTGCTGGACAAGCTGGGCGGCAAGGGCCGCATCGTCGAGCTGGAAGGCATCGCCGGCTCTTCCGCCGCCCGCGAGCGCGGCGAGGGCTTCCACCAGGTGGTGGACAAGAAGGACGGCGTCAAGCTGCTGGCCAAGCAGCCGGCCGATTTCGACCGCGCCAAGGGCCTGTCGGTGATGGAAAACATCATCCAGGGCAACAAGGACATCCAGGGCGTGTTCGCGCACAACGATGAAATGGCGCTGGGCGCGGTGAAGGCGATCCAGGCCGCCGGACTGAAGAACGTGGCGGTGGTCGGCTTCGACGCTACCCCGGACGCGGTGGCCGCGGTCAAGGCCGGCACGCTGTCCGCCACCGTGCAGCAGCAGCCGGCGCTGATCGGCCAGTACGGCGTGCAGACCGCCAAGAAGCTGGCCGACGGCCAGAAGGTGGACAAGTTCATCCCGGTGCCGCTGAACCTGGTCCAGCAGTAAGCCGCAGCCAGTCAACGGGGCCGGCGCCTGCGCGTCCGGCCCCGTTTTGCCATATTGCGATTATCATTTCCGTTTCCTTGCCCAGCCATACGCCATGAGCAGCTTCAAACGCCTGACCATAGACGACATCGCCGCCCTGGCCGGCGTGTCGCGCACCACCGCCAGCATGGTGCTGAACGGCCATGCCGAGCGCTACCGCATCTCGCCGGCCACCGTTGAGAAAGTGGAGAAGGCTGCGCGCGAGCACCATTTCAAGCCTTCCCAGCAGGCGCGCAGCTTGCGCAGCCGGCGCAGCAGCAGCATCGGCCTGGTGGTGCCGGATCTGACCAACTCCACCCATGCCGCCTTGGCGCAGGCGCTGGAGAACGGCTGCCGCGAGCGCGGCTACCAGTTGCTGATGGTGACCAGCGACGAAGATCCGGAACGGGAAAGCTCGGGCATCGGACAACTGGCGGCGCGCCAGGTGGACGGCATGATCGTGGTGCCGTGCAGCGGCGACGCCGCGGGCTACCAGCCCTGGACCGGCAGGCTGCCTTTCGTGTTCGCCGACCGCCACATCTCCGGCAGCGGCATACCGTCTGTCGTGACCGACGCCGGCGACAGCGTGGCCCGATTGCTGTTTCCGGTACTGGCGGACGGAGTGGACGAGCTGGCGTATTTCGGCGGCCAGCCGGAACTGTCGGCCAGCCGCGAGCGTCTGGCCGGCTACCGGCAGGCGCTGGACGCCGCGGGGCTGGAAGAGGGGACGGACTGGGTGGCCGAGCGGGATTTCCAGCGCGAGTCCGGCTACCGGATGATGGCCGACTGGCATGCCCGCCACGGCCGCTACCCGCGTGCGCTGTTCACCGCGTCCATCACGCTATTGGAGGGCGTATTGTCCTTCATCCGCGAGCGCCACCGGCTGCGCGAGGCGCCGCGATATCTGCTCACTTTCGACGATCACCCCTTGCTCGATTGCCTGCCCTTGCCGATAGACGCCATCCGCCAGAACAGCGCGGCGTTGGCCGAAGCCAGCCTGGCCCAGGTGCTGGCCTTGCTGCAAGGCGAGGCCCTGGCCGAGCGCGATCTGCGGGTTCCGGCCAGCCTCAACCTGCGCCGCCTGGCGGTTTAAGCCGATTGCGCAGCCTGCCGCCCGGCGGGTTCGCGCGCCTCGCGCATCAGCAGCGAGCCCAGCAAGAAGGTGGACGACAGCAGCGTGGAAAACGTCATCGCCAGCGCGTAGTCGCCATGGCGCAAATCGACCAGCAAGCCGAACACATAGGGCGCCGCCGTGGCGACGAGATAGCTGAGGAACCAGAACAGGCTGAAGGTGACTGCCGCCTTGTCCGGCGTCATGCCGGGCTGTTCCTGCGCCAGCGTCACCAAGCTGGGCAGGGGCAGGAAGATGAAGAAACCGGCGGCAAGCGCGGCCGCGGCCACCAGTCCAACGTCGCCGCTCCAGCCCCAGACCTGGGCATGCAGGCCGATCACCGCCAGCAGCTGCAACAGGCCGGATATCCGCAGCATGGGCAGCCTGCGCGTGATCTTCCTGGCCAGCCAGATGCCGGCCGCCGTGCCGGCCAGCCCCGCCAAGACCACGTATTTCGCCTGCCGGATGCCGGCGTTCTGGTAGAAGCTGAACAGGATCACGTAGAAGGACAGCGTGCCGCAATAGGTGAAGGCCAGCAGCCAGTTGAAGCGTTCGGCCAGGCCCTGGCGCAGCGTGTGGCGCGGTCCCGCGTCGGCCGTTTTCTTCTCTGTGGCGCCATCTGCTCCGAAAACCAGCCATAGCGCCAGGCAACACACGCTGCCCAGCGCGATGGCCAGCAGCGTGGTCCGCCAGTCGCCAAACCAGCCCAGCATGGCCGGCAGGCCGAACAGTATGGCGGCGGTGCCGACATTGAAGGCTACCGCGTTCAAGCCATTGACGAAGGGCCGTTCCGCCGGAGAGAACCATTGCATGACGATGGGCGAGAAATAGACGATGACCAGCGCGCCGCCCAATCCCATCAGGAAGCGCGTCAGCAGCAGCCAGGGATAGCTGTGGACGAAGGGCGTCAATACTCCCAGCGCCATCAGCGCCATCGCCACGGCGACGGCTTTTTTGGCCAGCAGTCGCGACAGGATGGCGGCGGCGACGAAGGCGCCCAGCAGCTTGGCGGCGGCCACGGCGTTGCTGATGTGGGAACCGGCGGCCAGATCATGGATGTACAGCTCCCGCATGATCTGGGGGATGAAGGCGCTGCCGCCGGCCCAGCTCATGCCGAACAGCGCGTAGCTGGCAAACAGCAGCGCTTCGATCAGGTATTTATTGGTTTTCATCCTGGCCTCGCCGAATTGGGAAAACCGTCAGTTTTAGCGAGGCCGCCCGCGGTGAAACCTGGCTTTTCAGCCAGCCCAGGCTGGCGCGTGGCTGTCCAGCGGCATGGCCGGATGTTCCCAGCGCGCAGGCGTCAGGCTCATCCGGGCGGCGTGGCGCACCGCCAGCAAGCGGCCGAAGCCGGAATCGCTTTCCTCCAGCCAGGGGCGGACATCGTCCAGCGTCGGCACCGACAGAGCCATCGCGCCATCCACGCGGCCCAGGCCGCGCAGCCAGTGCCCGGTTTTCGCCAAGGACACCTGCACATGCCAGCTGCCGCCTTCCCGCTGCTGGCGATGCAAGGCGGCGATCGCGCCCAGCGCGGCCAGATAGCCGGCGCCGTGGTCAAGCGCCTGGGCCGGGAAGGCGCGCGGCGTTTCGCTGCCGGCCGCTTGCGCCTCGGCCAGATTGAAGCCGCTGGCGGTCTGGGTCAGCGAGTCGAAGCCGCGGCGGCCCTCCCATGGGCCGGTATGGCCGTAGGCGCAGAGCGAAACGTAGACGATGCCGGGGCGGAGGCGCGCGGCGTCTGTCGGGGAGAAACCTAGCGCAGCCAGGCCGCCGGGGCGGTAGCCCTGGATGAAGAGGTGGGCGTCGTCCAGCAGGCCGCGCAGCGTGTCTCGGCCCGCTTCATGGGTCAGATCCAGCTGCGCGCTGCGTTTGCCGCGGCCCAGGTCGATGTCCAGCGTCGGGATGGTGGGCAGATGGGGGGAGGTGATGTGCAGCACGTCCGCGCCATGGGCGGCCAGCGCGCGTCCGGCGACCGGACCGGCGATGATGCGGGTCAGGTCCAGCGCGCGCATGCCCTGCAGCGGACGTTCGGCGTCGCCGAGCGCGCGGGGCGGGGCGTCGCCGATGCGGGTGATGGAGATGACGGGCTGGGCCGCCACCGCGATGCCTTGCGGATGGGCGTCCCATTCATCGAAGCTGCGCAGCGCGGTGGCGACCAGGCCGCGTCCTGCGGCGGCGTCTTCAAATTCGAATGCGTTCCAGCGCGCGAGGGCCTCGGCTACCGCGGCCTTGTCGTATTGGCAAGCCAGCAGGTCCAGCACGCCCTGGCAGTGATGCGGGAAATTGGTGTGGATGCGCACCCAGCGGCCGTCGCGGCAGCGGTAGATGCCGGCGATCTTGTCCCAGGGATCGGCCGGGAGGCCGCCGTCTACCCGCAAATAGTGTTCGCTGCGGAATTCGGCGGCGGCGTGGCGGATGTCGACGCTGACGGTTTGCGGCTCGCCGCCGCGCAGGCAAAAGAACTCGGCGGCCGCCAGTCCGCAGGCGCCGATGGCGCCTTGAGCGGCCGCCGCGATGGCGAAGGAGGAGGGCAGCGTCGCCTCGTCCCCGGGCAGTTCAAGGCGGCGCAAGGATGAAGCGTCGAAGCCGCAATCCAGCCAGAGTTGGCCGGCCGCGCGCAGGGCGAGCTCGGACATGCGATTTTCTCGATAAAGAAAGTTAATTACAACCCGGTATTTTTTATCGGTCAATTACAATGTCATTGCTTCGTCGCCGCTGCTGAGGAAGTCGCGCAGCATCGCCTGCGCCGCGGCGGGTTGATCCCGGGCCACGCGCAGCCCGGCGTTCTGGATGATGATCTGGCTGAGGTTGCCATGGCTGCGGATCAGGCCCGCGGCCAGGCCGTAAGGCCGCCAGCCCTGGCGCTTTTGCTGCCGGAAAGCTTCGGCTTGAGGCCAGGTCTGGGTGTTGAACCAGGCATCGAGTCCGAGATAATTGCCGGCCATGCAACATTCGCCGTGGAAGAACAGCACCTTCAGTTGATCCAGCAGCGCGGGCAATAAATGCGACGAGCTTTCCAGCCAGGCGGCTTCGGCCATCAGGCCGGATTGCGGCTTCAGCTCGTTGCTGGAGCGGTGGTCGATGTGCAGCGCCTGCTGCACCGAGGGTTTTTTCAGGTACTCGCCGAGGACTTTGGAGGGCTTTTGCGGCGGATGGCGGATGTCGCGCAGATCGCGACCGCAGCAGTGTTGCACGAAGCGATCAATCTCGATGGCGGTCCGGCTGGCCAATTGGCGTTGCAGCGCGATGGGCGAGGCATAGGCGCGGATGAAATCGTCCAGCATGGACTGGGCGCGGTTTTTCTCATCCAGGTTGATCAAGCGGTGCTGATAGGCGTATTCGATATGGCTGGGCAGCTGGATTTCCGGCGCCAGTTGGGGGTTGCCCAGGCCCAGGCCCTTGAGCGGTATCGGAGGCTGGCCGCCGCTATTGCCGTCCAGCACGCGGCGGGCCAGCCGCGTGATCGAATGGGTGGCGGCGCTGCCGAACAGGTAGCAGTCGCGTTCGCGGTAGCGCGGCCAGCGCAGCAGGAATTCCTGCAGCGCGTGGTACAGCTGCTGGCTGGCTTCGTCATGATTCTCCGGCAGGTAGCGCGGATGGGTGGTGAAGGACAAGCCCTGGCCCAGCGGCTGGTCGATGACCAAGAGATTGGCGTGATGATGCCAGCTGAAGGGATTGGAGTAGACGCGGCCGGATGGGTCCAGCAGGTAGGGGCCATGCTCATCCAGCATCGCGTCCAGCGCGCCCCACTCCGGCTCGCCGCTGATCCAGACCAGAAGCGGCGCTTTCTCAGGATGCTCTCCCGCCTCGCTGAACCAGAAATACAGCCAGCCGCCGGCCGAGTCGCCGACGGACAGATAACCGGCGAACTGGGTGGTCCGGACTGCGCCGAAACCAGGCAGATGGCTGAGGGCGGCGCTTTCGAACAGGAAGGGATTCGATTGCACGTTCATCGACGGGTTCTTTCCGCTCGGCGGCGAGGGCAAGCGTTCTGGCTGCGATGAATATGTTATAGACATTATGCCGAGTTGCGCTTGGGCTTGATAAAACCCGCTGTGATTTTTCACGTTCTGTTGCGATTTAAGTTCCCGGCGATAAGCGCCGCCTTGCTGGGGTAACGGCAGCGATGCCGCTTACCAAACCAAACCGACGGAGCATTCCCATGCTGAGCCTGCACACCAATATCGCGGCACTGAACACCAAGTCCAACATGAACAGCACCCAAGGCGCGCTGTCCACCTCCATGACCCGCCTGGGCACCGGCCTGCGCATCAACTCCGCGATGGACGACGCCGCCGGCCTGCAGATCGCCACCCGTCTGGACGCGCAAAGCCGCGGCATGACCGTCGCCATGAAGAACGCCCAGAACGGCATCTCCATGTTGCAGACCGCCGAAGGCGCGCTGAACGAAGTGACCAACATCCTGCAACGGATGAAGGACCTGGGCACCGAAGGCGCCAACGGCACCACCACCGCCGACGACAAGAAAGCAATGCAGGCTGAATTCGACCAGTTGGGCAAGGAACTGACCAACATCATGAAGAACACCTCCTTCGGCGGCGAAAAGCTGCTGCAAGGCGGCAAAGTGGCCAGCGCCCTGAGCTTCCAGATCGGTTCCGCAGCCGAGGAAACCATGTCTGTCGACCTGAGCGGCAACATGAAGTCGCTGGACGACTCGCTGAGCAAGGTGTCGGCCAACTACGAAAAGACGATGACCGCCGATGAGAAGAGCGCCGCTGACAAAGCCAAGCGCGACAAGCAGCTGACCGCAGCCAACGGCGTACTGGACGCTGCCGGCAAGACCGCAGCAGAAGCTGCCGCCAAAACCGCTGCAGGCGGTAAGGACCAGGCTGCGATCACCGCTATGGCTAGCGGCACCGACGCAGAGAAGAAAGCCAAGGCAGATGCTCAGGCTCAATACGACAACGGCTACCTGGCAGAGGCTTCCAAGAATGCTGATGCCAAGAACGCGATCGACGCCGCTGCCGCCAACAGCGAAATCGGCAAGTCCGACACCATCACCACCATCGGCGCCGCGCTGGACGCCGTCGGCACCGTGCGCTCCGCGCTGGGCGCCAACGCCAACCGTCTGGACCACGTGATCAACAACCTGTCCAACGTCAACAACAACACGCTGGCGGCCAAGGGTCGCATCATGGACACCGACTACGCCAACGAAAGCTCCACCATGACCGCCAAACAGATGCTGATGCAAGCCAGCACCTCCATGCTGAAGCAAAGCGGCAGCATGAGCAGCCTGGCCATGTCCCTGCTGCAATAATCGTCGATGCGCGGCCTTGCGCCGCGTCGATGCAAGCCAGTGGTTCGCCACTGGCTTTTTGCTTTTTTCATCCTATGGCTGGGCGGCGTGGATGAAAAATGGTTGCAAAATGTGGGGCGGGAAGCGTTTTCTTCGTATAACACTGGTTGCGGAGGGCCCGGGATGAATATAATTGGCCGTTTTTTATCTGCGATTCGAGGATGGCTATGCGTAAGGCCTTGTGCTGGCTGATAGGCCTCTGCCTGTGCGCTCCCGCGCTGGCGGGCGGCGATCCGGTGGTATTGACGGTGTCGGGCAAGATCGGGCGCTTCACCGATGCCAAGCGCGGCATCTACCAGTTTCGCGACAGCGACCTGGGCAAGCTCAGGCAAGTCAGCTTCTCCACCTCCACCAGCTGGACGCCCTCGGTGCGCTTCAGCGGGCCGCTGGTGCGCGACATCCTGGCCAAGGTGGAGGCCAAGGGCTCCATGGTGAGGGTGTTGGCGATCAACTACTACCGCTACGACATCTCGGTGGACGAGCTGGGCAAGCAGAGCGTGGTGCTGGCGCGCCGCATCGACAACAAGCCCTTCGATGTCGCCCATTATGGCCCGCTGTGGCTGATGTATCCGCTGCAAAGCATGCCCGACGCCGACAAAGGGCCGCCGCTGGACGCCAAGCTGGTGTGGCAGGTCGAGGCGATGGAGGTCATGTGAGGCTGGGCGGCATCAAGCGCTATGTGCAGGCGCCATGGTGGCTGATCGTGTCGCTGCTGGTGCTGCTGCTGGCCGCGGCCTGGAATTTCTACCGCATCGACCGCGCCAGCCAGGCGCTGATAGACGGCGGCAAGAGCGAGCAGCTGTACTGGAATGTGGCGCAGCTGCACATCGAGCTGGAGAAGACCCGCGCCGAGCTGATCGGCTATGCGGAAGCGCCGGTTTCGTTTGATCCCGGGACGCAGTTCCAGCTGCTGCAAAGCCGCTACCAGGTGTTCGAGGCCCCGGACAGCGTGCTGGTGCACCGCCAACTGCGCCGCGTGGCCGGCTTCGACGCCCTGGTGGGCGCGCTGGGGCCGCTGATCCACGACAAGAGCTGGCTGCGGATGACGCCCGACTGGGCGCGCCGCATGGTGGTGCGCATCGACGCGCTGCGGCCGGTTCTGGCCAATTTCGCGGTGCAAAGCCGCGAAGCCGAGGTGTCGGCGCGCGTGGCGCGCACCAAGGCGCTGGCCAGCCAGCGTTCGCAAATGCTGATGCTGCAGCTGGTGTTGTGCGGCGGCATCTGCGGCGTGTTGCTGGTGCTGATGCGCTTCCGGGAGGTAAAGGAATTGGCGGAGGTGCGGCAATCGCTGCTGGAGCAGGAGCGCGCCGCCCACCAGGCGACGGTGGCGCTGGAGCTGGACCGCACCACTTTCCTCGGCACGCTGGGCCACGAAATCCGTTCGCCGCTGCAGTCGATGCAGATGTGCATGGAGCTGGTGGAGCCGGCGGTGATGCCGCAGCCGGCTGCCCAGCTGGCGCTCAAGCGCATGAAGGCCGGCATGGCGCAGCTGACCAGCCAGATCCACGACATCATGGACATCTCGGCGATCAAGAACATGCAGTTGCGGCTGAATCCGGGCCGGGTCAAGCCATCGGCCGCGCTGCGCGCGGTGATGGATGTGATGCAGCCGCTGGCGGACGCCAAGGGGCTGACGCTGCGCTACGAGGAGGCGTCGCTGCCGGAGTGGGTGTTGCTGGATGAGATCCGGCTGCGCCAGATCGTCGGCAACCTGGTGTCCAACGCGATACGCTACACCGATCAGGGCGGCGTGACGCTGAAGGCCCGCGGCGTCAACGACGCCGATCATTCCGAATTGCGGCTGGAGGTCAGCGACACCGGCATCGGCATCGCCGACGAGGATCGGCAGCGCATCTTCCAGCCGTTCAGCCAGGGGCGCAACCGCCGGCCCGGCAGCAGCGGCCTGGGCCTGTCCATCGTCAAGGAGCTGGTGCGGCTGTTCGGCGGCAGCATCGAGATGGACAGCGCGGTCGGCGCCGGCTCCGTGTTCACGGTCAGACTGCCGCTGCGCGAAGTGGGCGGCAGCGAGCAGAGCCGCAGCGTGCTGATCGTCGACGACGACGACGAGATTCGCGGCTCGGTGGCGCAGCTGCTGGGGCAGGACGGCTACCAGGTGTCCTGCGCCGCCACCTTGAGCCAGGCGGCCGACTGCCTGGTGCAGCGGCGTTTCGATGTGCTGCTGCTGGACATGCAGCTGGGGGGGGACAGCGGCTACCAGTTGGCCGAATTGGCCCGCAAGCAGCCGCAGCGGCCGCTGATGCTGGCGATGAGCGCGGATCCGGACGAGTTCGCCGATGTGCGTTCCGGCTGGTTCGCGGCGCGGCTGAGCAAGCCTTTCGACAGCGGCCAGCTGCGCGCCGCGTTGGCCAGCCTGCCCCTGTAGCGGCGGCGCAGACGAGACAAAAAAACAGGCTCCCGCGGGAGCCTGTTTTCATGCCAAGGGATCGCGCGCGCTCAGGCGTGCTCCAGCGCGTTGGTGACCATGTTCTTGATCTGCAGCGCCAGGATGGAGCCGGGCGCCGGCTTGCCGATGTAATAGACGCCATGGGTTTCCAGCGCGCGGGACAGCTCGCTTTCGTGCTCCAGCGCGTAGCCGGTCAGCACCACGATGGGCACCGTGGCGGAGTGGCGGCGTATGGTCTCGATCACCTCCATGCAGCTGGTGGGCTCGCCCAAGACCCAGTCGAGCACGAAGGCGTCGAATTCTTCATGTTGCATAGCCTGCAGCAGCGCCTGCGGCTGGTGATAAGGCAGCGCGAACAGGCCTTGCTGCACCAGGATCGCCGACAGCAGGTCGGCGTCCTTGTCGTCCAGCACCGCCACCAGCAGCCGCTTAGTGTTGGCGCGCTTGGGCGGGCGTATGGTCAGGTAGCCGACCTCATAGCCGTCCTCGCCGTCGAACAGGGTGCCGGGAAACACGTGCCAACAGTCGTGCAGGCGCTTGGCCAGGAACAGCGGCGCGCAGGAGTCGTCGGCCAGCTGCTCGCCCAGCTGTATCCAGCAGTGGGCTTCGCCGCTCTGGTTGTTCAGATGCAGGATGGCGGGCAGCAGTTCGTTGTCCATCGGATTCTGGCCGATCTGCTGGCTGTGGTCGACCAGCAGGCTGGAGGGCGGAATATTGAAGTACTGGGCCAGGCGCTCCACCTGGGTCAGCTGCCAGGGACTGCTGCCGTTCAGTTTGCGGTAGGCCTGGGAAGTGCTCAGCCCGAGGATCTGTTCGATCAGGCTGGCCTGTTGGGCTTCCGGCCAGCGGAACTGTTCCAGCTGCTTGCGGATGTTGTCGCAGATGATTTCGTTGGCGGACTTGGGGGTGGTCATGTCGATGTCCCGTCACATGATTTTCATAATCGTGATCCTAGCATCCATGCGGCCGACATGTGCGCAAAAAATGCTTAAACTGGCAATTTTTCCTAATTTTGCGAATCATGCGTTTGCATTTTCACAACATGCGAAAAAGTACAGGTGAATTTTTGTTCTGGCGATTCTATCCCATAGCCCGGAAATTCAGGGGCGCATAGCGCTAACTGCGTGAATTCAATGAGGGAGTCGGCGGGGCGGTCTGAGGCGGAATACTAGGCGGGAGAGGCGATTTGCGCCGGATGGCAGGCATCCGGCGCAAGAAATGCGAGCGTCAGCCCAAGGTGCCGGTCAGGCTGACCTGGCGGTTTTCCGGCACCTCGTTGTACGACAGCACATGCAGGCCGGGCGCGAACAAGCGGCCGTAGCGGGCCAGCAGCGGCCGGATCTGCGGCATCACCAGCAGCACCGGCGCCTGTCCCTGTTGCTTCATCTGGTCGCGGATCACCGGCATATTGGCCTGCAGCTGCTGCAGCACGTTGGGATCGATCGGGAAACTGTCCAGTTGCGGCTTGCCGGTCTGCTGGGCCTGGGACAGCGCCCCGAGCAGCAGGTTTTCCAGATCGGCGGACAGGTTGAAGGCCCGGATGTCATCGCGCGGGCCGACAATGGTCTGGACGATCTGGCGCTTGAGCGCGCAGCGCACCTCGGCCGACAGCATGATCGGGTCCTTGGTCGTGTCGCTGGCTTCCAGCAGGGCGGAGGCGATGGGCACGATGTCCTTCAGCGACACATTGTCCTGCAGCAACTGGCGGAACACGCGCAACTGCTGCACCGGCGTCAGCGCCTGGCCCAGCGCCGCCGCCAGCTTGGGCGCCAGCGCCGACAGCCGCTCGCCCAGCGCGGCCACGTCGTCGTGGCGGAACAGTTCTGCCAGGTTTTCGCGCATCACCTTGTTCAAGTGGGTGGCCATCACGCTGGAGCAGTCCACCACCTGGTAGCCCAGTCCCAGCGCCTTGCTCTTGTCGGCCAGCGCGATCCAGGTGACCGGCATGCCGAAGGCCGGATCGATGCCGGGAATGCCGTCGATCTCGCCGTAGACATCGGGCGAGGGGATGGCCATCAGCCGGTCGGCGTAGACCTCGGCCTCGGCCACCGTGTTGCCGGAGATCTGCACCGCGTATTGCGAGGGCTTGAGCCTGAGGTCGTCGCGCAGATTCACCGTCGGCAGCAGCAGGCCCATCTGTTCGGACAGGCTCTGGCGCACGCCCTTGACCCGCTTGGTCAGCGGCGCGCCTTGGCCTGCGTCCAGCAACGCCACCAGCCGGTAGCCGAGCGCGATGCCCAGCGTGTCGGCGTAGGGCAGCGTGTTCCATTCCAGCTCGATTTCCGCTTCGCCCTGCAGCGCGGACTTCACCGCGGTCTGGTTCAGGGTGTTGGCCGCGACCGGGCGGCGGACATGCATGCGCCAGGCCACATAGCCCAAGAGCGCGGCGAAGCCGAGGAAGGTCGGCCACGGCATGCCGGGAATGACGGCCAGGATCAGCATCATGCCGGCGGCGCTCATCAGCACGGTGGGCGAGGCCAGCATCTGATTGCCCACCTGTTGCTGCATGTCGCCGTCGTCGCTGATGCGGGTGACGATGATGGCGGCGGCGGAAGACAGCAGCAGCGCCGGAATCTGCGCGACCAAGCCGTCGCCTATGGTCATCAGCGCGTACTGGCGGAAGGCGTCGCCCATCGACAGATTGTGCATCAGCGCGCCGATGGCCACGCCGCCGAACAGGTTGATGATCAGGATCAGGATGCCGGCGATGGCGTCGCCGCGCACGAACTTGGACGCGCCGTCCATCGCGCCGTAGAAGTCGGCTTCGGTGGCGATGTCGCGGCGGCGCTGCTGCGCTTGCTCCTGGTTGATCAGGCCGGCGTTGAGATCGGCGTCGATCGCCATCTGCTTGCCCGGCAGCGCGTCCAGCGTGAAGCGGGCCGACACCTCGGAAATCCGCTCGGCGCCTTTGGTCACCACCATGAAGTTGATGATCATCAGGATGACGAACACCACCATGCCGACCACGAAGTTGCCGCCTATCACCACGTTGCCGAAGGCCTCGATCACCCGGCCGGCGGCATGCGTCCCTTCGTGGCCGTGCAGCAGCACCACCCGGGTGGACGCCACGTTCAGCGACAGCCTGAGCAGCGTGGTGGCCAGGATGATGGTGGGAAACACCGAGAAGTCCAGCGGCCTGCGCGCCGACACGCTGACCAGGATCACGATGATGGCCAGCACGATGTTGAAGGTGAACAGCATGTCCAGCGCCAAGGGCGGCAGGGGCAGCATCACCATCGCCAGGATGGCGAGCAGGAACAGCGGGGCGGCGAGCTTGTGGCGGCCGATGTCGGCAAGCAGTTTGGTCAGCGAGTTCATGATGCGGGCTCGGGGTCGGACAGTTCGCGGGGGATGGGCAGGTCCGGCAGGGTGGGCCGGCTGCGGCGGCTACCCGCCTGGAATGCCTTCAGTTGCAAAACATAGGTCAGCACTTGAGCCACCGCGCGGTACAGCGGCGCGGGGATCTGCTGGTTGACCTGGGTGGTGTGGTACACCGCGCGCGCCAAGGGCGGCAGCGGCAGCACCGTCAGTTTCAGCTCGTCCGCCAGCTGGCGGATGTACAGCGCCATCTCGTCCACGCCCTTGGCGACGATGAACGGCGCCTCGGCGCGGTTCTCGTCGTACTTCAGCGCCACCGCGTAGTGGCTGGGGTTGACGATGATCACGTCGGCGCCGGGCAGCGCCTTGCGCACGCCGCGCTGCGCCATCTGCTGCTGCAGCTGGCGGATGCGCTGGCGCACTTCGGGGCGGCCCTCGGTGTTCTTGTGCTCTTCCTTGATTTCCTGCTTGCTCATCCTCTGTTGCTTCATGAACAGGAACACCTGCAGCGGCAGGTCGGCCAGCGCGAACAGCAAAAACACCGCCGCCAGCTTGAGCAGGCAGGACAACAGCAGGTCGGCCGCGCCGGCCAGCGTCGGCAGCAGCGGCATGCTGTGCAGCGCGAAAAATTCATGCAGCGCGTCGCTGGCCACGCGGTACAGCAGCCAGCCCAGCACCAGCGCCTTGGCGATGGATTTGCCGATCTCGCTGGCGTGTTTGGGCGAGGCCAGCCGCGACAGGTGGGCCAGCGGGTTCATGCGCTCGAACTTGGGGCTGATCTGGTTCAGCACGAACACCCAGCCGCCGGGAAACAGACTGAGCAGCAGCATGGTCAGCGGAATGACGGCCAGCGGCGCCAGCATCTTGATCAGCAACAGCAGGGTGCCGCCGAACAGCTTGGACCAGCTGTTCTCCAGCGCGCCCTGGCCGGACAGCGAGGCGAAGGCCAGCGCGAACAATTGCCGGAAATCGTCTAGCCAGCCCGGCGCCAGCCAGAACATCATTTTCAGCGCCAGCAGCAGGCCCAGCGCGGCGGCCAGATCCTTGGAGCGGGGCACTTGCCCCTGTTCGCGCGCCTTGCGCAGCCGCTGGGGCGTCGCCTTTTCTGTCTTGTCGCCTTGCCGCGCCTCAGCCATGCCCCATCTCCAGCAGGCGGTCCAAGAGGCGCAGCGTCTGCTCGCTCAGGCTCAGGTATTGCGGCGGCAGCACCTGCATCAGCAGGGTCAGCGTGGACAAGCCGAACAGCGTCACCACCGGGAAGCCCAGCGAAAACAGGTTCAGCGCCGGCGCCACGCGGTTGATCATGCCGAAGCCGGCCTGCACCACGAAGGTGGCGAACACCACCGGCAGGGCCAGGATCATCGCCGCCGACATTACCCAGCCGACGCTGGCGGCCAGCACCGGCAGCGAGGCTTGCGGAATGCCGCCGCCCAGCGGCCAGGCGCGGAAGCTGGCGTACACCACCTGCACCAGCACCAGGTGGCCGTCCATGGCGAAGAACAGCAGCGCCGCCAACAAGTAGAGCAGGCTGGACACCACGTCCGAGCTGTTGCCGTTGCCGGGGTCGTTCATGATGGCCATCGACAGGCCCATCTGCGACGACAGCAGAAAGCCGAGCAGCGACAGCACGGACAGCGTCAATTGGAAAGCAAGGCCGAACAGCAGGCCGATGACCACTTGCTCGACGCTGGCGGCGACGCCGTGCAGCGTGAACGGGTCGATCGGAGAGTGGGCCGGCATGCCGGGGATGCAGGCGACGGCCAGGGCCAGCGCCAGGCCGACGCGGGCGCGGATCGGCACCACCGCGTCGCCGACGAAGGGCGCGATGGCGAAGGCCGCCATCAGCCGGCAGAACGGCCACCAGACGGCGGGGATCAGGTCCAGCAGCTGGGCGTACAGGCCCTGCATCGCTATCCCACCTGGCTCGCGGCGCGCTGGAACATGGCGACGCAGAAATCCATCAGGTAGCCGGTGATCCAGTGGCCGGCCAGCGCGATGGTCAACAGCACGATCAAAAGCCTGGGCAGGAAGGACAGGGTCTGCTCATTGATCTGGGTGGCGGCCTGGATCAGGCTGACCACCACGCCGACGATCAGGCTGGGCAGCACCAGCAGCACCACCAGCGTCACCACCACGCGCAGGCTGTCGTTGACGATGTCGACCGCGATATCGGGCGTCAGCATGGCTTGGCTCCTCCTAGTAAGCCTGTATCGACGTGACCAGGGTGTTGACGGTCAGCGACCAGCCATCCACCAGCACGAACAAGAGCAGCTTCAGCGGCAGCGAGATCACCAGCGGCGACAGCATCATCATGCCCATCGCCATCAGCACGCTGGACACCACCAGGTCTATCACCAGGAAGGGGATGAACAACATGCAGCCGATCTGGAATGCGGTTTTCAGCTCGGACAGCACGAAGGCGGCCAGCTTGACGGTGAAGGCGTGGTCTTCCGGCTTGGCGACGTTCTCCTCGCCCGACAGCCGCGCCACCTGGGCCAGCGCGGTCTTGCCGGTCTGGGCCAGCATGAAGCGGCTGATCGGTTTGGAAGCGATCTCCAGCGCTTGCTGCATGGTGATCTTGTCCTGGTCGAACGGCACCATCGCCTCGTTCCACACCTGCAGGCCCACCGGGCGCATCACCAGCAGCGTCAGGATCAGCGCCACGCCGGTGATCAGGCGGTTGGGCAGGCCCTGCTGCAGGCCCAGCGCCTGGCGCAGCAGCGACAGCACGATGACGAAGCGGGTGAAGCTGGTCATCATCAGCGCCAGCACCGGCAACAGGCCCAGCGCCGTCATCAGGATCAGGATCTGGGTCTTGATCGTGAAGTCGACCGACGCGCCGCCGGCGTTGGCGGACAGCAGCTTCAGCGGCTCGGCCCAGGCTGGCGCGGCCGCGAGCAGGCCCGCGGCGGCGAGCGGCAGCAGGGGGAGTGCGCGTTTCATCAGGCCAGGCTGTCCAGCTGCAGGTCGTTCAGTTCCACCACCCGCAGGCCGTAGTTGTCGCCGGACACCACCACCTCGGCGCGGCCGATTACGGTGCCGTTGACCTTGATGTCCAGCGGTTCGCCGGCGATCTTGTCGAGCTCCACCACCGATCCGGCGCCGATCTGGCACAGGTCGGCCAGGCTGATGTCGGCGCTGCCGACTTCCAGCGTCAGCTTGACAGGAATCTTGCGCAGGAAGGGCGTCATGTCGCGCGGGGCCGGCGCGGGTTCGGCGGCGGCTGGCGCGTCGGCGTCCAGGCCGTCCAGGATGCCGTCCAGGTCGAAGTCTTGGTTCTGTTCCATTGCGGGTTCCTTGGTTTATTCGATGTCGGCGAAGCCGGACAGGCAGAGCTTGCCCTGGCGCTCCACCACCTGGGCGCGGAACAGCGGCGAGCCCTGGGCGCAGACTTCGGCGTGAGGCTGCATGGCGACGGGCAGCACGCTGCCCGGGCGCAGGTCCAGCACCGCGCCCAGCGGCAGCGCCTGCTCCAGCAGGCGGGCGTCCAGGCGGATGCGCAGCCGCTCGCTGAAGTTGGCGCAGTCGGCGTTGCCGCCCAGTCGCTGCCGCTGGCCGGACAGGTTTTGCAGCAGGGCGTCGAAGGCGGCGGCGTTCAGCCGCAGGCGCAGCGTGCCCAGCTTGGCGTCGCCGTCGCTGAGATCCACTTCCAGCTGCCAGGCGGATTGGGCCGGATAGCCGAGCGCTTGCGGCTTGGGTGCGTCCGCCTGCGGGGCATGGCCCAGTTGATGGATGGCGCGGGCCAGGCGCGGCAGCAGCCGCTCGGCCAGCGTGCGGGCCAGGCGGCGCTCGGTTTCGGTTTCGGCCGGCAGTTCGCCGTCCGGCGCGGCGGCGCGGGCGCCGAAGCGGTAATCGAGTATGCCCAGCAGCAGGCCGCGGTCGAAATGGCTGCCCAGCTGCCAGTCGTCCAGTCCGTGCCACTGCCAGCGCAGCTCGTCGGCGGCCGGCAGCTGCTGGCGCAGCGCGTCGATGCGGAAGCCGGCGTGGTAGCGGCGGTTCAGCTCGCGTTCGAGAAAGTCATCCAGTTCCTGCCGCAAGGCTCGGGCAAACAGCGGCAGCAGGTGTATCGGGCGGCCCAGCGTGCGCAGGTCCAAGGCCTGCAGGCGGGCGCCTTCCTGCGGTGCGATGATTTTGGCTTTGGGCATCGGAGCTTCGTTATCGTGGCGGGCGGCTGCGCGGCAGCCCCCGGCTATTGCTGGGAGTGTGCATCTTACTGGCTGTCCGCCAACGGTAAAGGGGGAAAATTCACGGCTGGGAATGTGAAAAATACCATCGGTATGATAAAGCGGTGAGTTTAAAATCCGCCAGCCTGCATTTAACAAGCGCTGCAGGTTGACCGAGTAGTTTCGAGACCGCTTTTCTAAGGATGAACGATGGCCACCAATCTGGGCTTGATGATCCACGCCGACCGCAGCCAGTTGCTGGGGGAGATGGCGAAACTGGGGCAATCCGCCCCCGCGCCTATCGCCGCGCAGGAAGAAGCCCCCGCCGCCGGCCATAGCTTCAGCCAGTCTATGATGTCGGCCGTGCGCGACGTCGATCAGCAGAACCGCCTCGCCGCGGAGAAGATGACCGAGGTGGACAGCGGCCAGAGCGACGACCTGGTCGGCGCGATGCTGATGAGCCAGGAAGCCAGCCTGTCGTTCTCGATGCTGATGCAGGTGCGTAACAAGGTGGTCGGCGCGGTCGACGATCTGATCAAGATGCAGCTGTAAGCGGGAGCCGACTGTGGTCAAACAATTGCGCAGCGGCCTGGCCGCGGTTCAACAAAGAATGGCGGGCCGCCAGCTGGTGCCCGCCAACGCCTGGCGCTACCTGCTGCCCATCGTGCTGTTGGCCATCGGCCTGAGCGTGGTGGCCACGCTGTGGCT
>NZ_JBUPWA010000001.1:1102473-1243105 GCF_055181315.1 Chromobacterium sp. Ag138 | reverse complement strand
GTCCAGCTGCAGGTCGTTCAGTTCCACCACCCGCAGGCCGTAGTTGTCGCCGGACACCACCACCTCGGCGCGGCCGATTACGGTGCCGTTGACCTTGATGTCCAGCGGTTCGCCGGCGATCTTGTCGAGCTCCACCACCGATCCGGCGCCGATCTGGCACAGGTCGGCCAGGCTGATGTCGGCGCTGCCGACTTCCAGCGTCAGCTTGACAGGAATCTTGCGCAGGAAGGGCGTCATGTCGCGCGGGGCCGGCGCGGGTTCGGCGGCGGCTGGCGCGTCGGCGTCCAGGCCGTCCAGGATGCCGTCCAGGTCGAAGTCTTGGTTCTGTTCCATTGCGGGTTCCTTGGTTTATTCGATGTCGGCGAAGCCGGACAGGCAGAGCTTGCCCTGGCGCTCCACCACCTGGGCGCGGAACAGCGGCGAGCCCTGGGCGCAGACTTCGGCGTGAGGCTGCATGGCGACGGGCAGCACGCTGCCCGGGCGCAGGTCCAGCACCGCGCCCAGCGGCAGCGCCTGCTCCAGCAGGCGGGCGTCCAGGCGGATGCGCAGCCGCTCGCTGAAGTTGGCGCAGTCGGCGTTGCCGCCCAGTCGCTGCCGCTGGCCGGACAGGTTTTGCAGCAGGGCGTCGAAGGCGGCGGCGTTCAGCCGCAGGCGCAGCGTGCCCAGCTTGGCGTCGCCGTCGCTGAGATCCACTTCCAGCTGCCAGGCGGATTGGGCCGGATAGCCGAGCGCTTGCGGCTTGGGTGCGTCCGCCTGCGGGGCATGGCCCAGTTGATGGATGGCGCGGGCCAGGCGCGGCAGCAGCCGCTCGGCCAGCGTGCGGGCCAGGCGGCGCTCGGTTTCGGTTTCGGCCGGCAGTTCGCCGTCCGGCGCGGCGGCGCGGGCGCCGAAGCGGTAATCGAGTATGCCCAGCAGCAGGCCGCGGTCGAAATGGCTGCCCAGCTGCCAGTCGTCCAGTCCGTGCCACTGCCAGCGCAGCTCGTCGGCGGCCGGCAGCTGCTGGCGCAGCGCGTCGATGCGGAAGCCGGCGTGGTAGCGGCGGTTCAGCTCGCGTTCGAGAAAGTCATCCAGTTCCTGCCGCAAGGCTCGGGCAAACAGCGGCAGCAGGTGTATCGGGCGGCCCAGCGTGCGCAGGTCCAAGGCCTGCAGGCGGGCGCCTTCCTGCGGTGCGATGATTTTGGCTTTGGGCATCGGAGCTTCGTTATCGTGGCGGGCGGCTGCGCGGCAGCCCCCGGCTATTGCTGGGAGTGTGCATCTTACTGGCTGTCCGCCAACGGTAAAGGGGGAAAATTCACGGCTGGGAATGTGAAAAATACCATCGGTATGATAAAGCGGTGAGTTTAAAATCCGCCAGCCTGCATTTAACAAGCGCTGCAGGTTGACCGAGTAGTTTCGAGACCGCTTTTCTAAGGATGAACGATGGCCACCAATCTGGGCTTGATGATCCACGCCGACCGCAGCCAGTTGCTGGGGGAGATGGCGAAACTGGGGCAATCCGCCCCCGCGCCTATCGCCGCGCAGGAAGAAGCCCCCGCCGCCGGCCATAGCTTCAGCCAGTCTATGATGTCGGCCGTGCGCGACGTCGATCAGCAGAACCGCCTCGCCGCGGAGAAGATGACCGAGGTGGACAGCGGCCAGAGCGACGACCTGGTCGGCGCGATGCTGATGAGCCAGGAAGCCAGCCTGTCGTTCTCGATGCTGATGCAGGTGCGTAACAAGGTGGTCGGCGCGGTCGACGATCTGATCAAGATGCAGCTGTAAGCGGGAGCCGACTGTGGTCAAACAATTGCGCAGCGGCCTGGCCGCGGTTCAACAAAGAATGGCGGGCCGCCAGCTGGTGCCCGCCAACGCCTGGCGCTACCTGCTGCCCATCGTGCTGTTGGCCATCGGCCTGAGCGTGGTGGCCACGCTGTGGCTGTGGCGCGACGACTCCAGCTATCGCCCGGTGTTCGGCGCGCAGGAGAAAGTGAGCGGCGCCGACATGATGGCGGTGCTGGACGCCGAAAAGATTCCTTACCGCGTCCATCCGCAGACCGGCCAGGTGCTGGTACCCGACGGCGATCTGGCCCGCGCCCGGATGCAGCTGGCGGCCAAGGGCGTGGTCGCCCAGCTGCCGGCTGGCCTGGAGCTGCTGGACAAGAACGATCCGCTGGGCGTCAGCCAGTTCGTGCAGGACGTGCGCTTCCGCCGCGGCCTGGAGGGCGAGCTGGTGCAGAGCATCCAGGCGCTCGATCCGGTGCGCTCGGCGCGGGTGCACCTGTCGCTGCCGCGCAGCACTTCTTTCGTCACCGCCGGCGGCGAGAAGGGTTCCGCCTCGGTGGTGGTGACGCTGAAGCCGGGCCAGCAGCTGTCCAGCGAGCAGATCGCCGCCGTGGTCAAGCTGGTGGCCGGCAGCGTGGCCTCGCTCGATCCGTCCCAGGTGACGCTGGTCGACCAGGCCGGCAACCTGCTGTCCGCCCACGTCGACCTGAGCGACGGCGGCATCGCCGGCAACAACAGCGAGGCGTCGCGCCGCTTCCGCGAGGAGGCGCTGCAGAACGTGCGCGACCTGCTGACCCCGGCGCTGGGCGCCGACAACTACAAGGTCAGCGTCACCGCCGACGTCGACAACGACCGCGTCGAGGAAACCCGCGAGAAATACGGCGAGGCGCCCAAGGTCACCAACGAGGCTTCCCGCGAGGAGACCAGCACCGAGCGGATGGCGCTGGGCGTGCCGGGCTCGCTGAGCAACCGCCCGGTCAACACCGATTCCTCGTCCCCGGCCGCAGACAAGGCCGGCAACAGCAAGAACGCCGTTACCCGCCAGTACGCGTACGACCGCAACATCACCAACATCAAGCGCGCGCGCGGCACGCTGCGCCGCCTCAGCGTGGCGGTGGCGCTGAACCAGGCCGCCGCTCCGGGCGGCAAGGGCTGGCAGCCGGCCGAGCTGGCCAATATCGACAAGCTGCTGCGCAACGGCCTGGGCATCAACGCCGACCGCGGCGACGTGCTGGCGGTGTCCACGCTGCGCTTCGCGCGGCCGGTGCAGGCGGAGCCGTTCTGGGAGCAGCCGGAAACCTGGTTCGAGGGCGCGCGCTGGGCGGTTTACGGCGTGGCGCTGCTGCTGGCCTACCTGTTGCTGGCGCGGCCGCTGCTCAAGCTGGCCCGCCAATTGGCCGAGCGCAAGCTGGGCGATTACACGCCTGACGAGCTGGACGTGACGCCGGACGATCCGCTGCTGGACAACCGTTCGCTGCGCGAAACCGCGACCCAGCGCCAGGCGGCGCTGTCGGCCGCGCCCGGAGACAGTCCGGTGGTGCCGCTGCTGGAAAATTACGACCTGCCGCCCGCCGGCTCGCCGGTGGACGTGATGGTGGAACACCTGAAGGGCCTGGCTGCCAAGGAGCCGGAGCGCGTCGCCGAAGTGGTCAAGCAATGGGTGCAGAACAATGGACGCAAACAATAATCCGGCGCCGGAATCCCCGGCCTACATTCCGCCTTCTCCGCCGGCCGGCAACGGCCAGATGAGCGCCATCGAGCAGGCCGCGGTGCTGCTCTTGTGCATGGGCGAGGAGCCCGCCGCCGCGGTGCTGCGCTGCCTGAGCCGCGAGGAGCTGCTGCAAGTGACGCAGGCGATGTCCGGCATGAGCGGCATCAAGGTGGACGCGGTGAGGACGACGATGCAGCGCTTCTTCGACGAATACCGCGAGCAGAGCGGCGTGCACGGCGCCAGCCGCAGCTTCCTCAAGCGCTCGCTGGAGCTGGCGCTGGGCGGCGACATCGCCGGCAGCGTGCTGGACACCATTTACGGCGACGCGATCCGTCCCAAGATGGCGCGGCTGCAATGGGTGTCGCCGCAGTGGCTGGCCGACCGCATCGCCGCCGAGCACGTGCGCATGCAGGCCGTCTTCCTCGCCTTCCTGCCGCCGGCGCTGGCCGGCCAGGTGGTGGAGGCGCTGCCCGAGGCCAGCCGCGACGGCGTGCTGGTCAACGTCGCCCGCCTGACGGACGTGGACCGCGAACTGCTGAACGAGCTGGACGAACTGGTCAACCGCTGCCTGGAGAGCCTGCACACCCAGAGCACCGCGGTGGAGGGCATGCAGCAGACCGCCGACATCATCAACCGCCTGCCGGGCGACCGCAGCCGGATGATGGAGCTGCTGCGCGCGCACGATCCGGAGATCGTCGACGAGATCGAGGTGCGGATGTACGACTTCTTCATCCTGTCGCGCCAGACCGAGGAAGTGCTGATGCGCATCTGCGAGGACATCCCGCTGGAGCAGTGGGCGATCGCGCTGAAGGGCGCCGAGCCCGCGGTGCGCGACGCCATCATCCAGACCATGCCGCGCCGCCAGGCGCAGAACTTCGAGGCCACCATGCGCCGTTCCGGGCCGGTGCCCAAGAGCCGCGTCGAGGAGGCGCGCCGCGACATCATGGCCCAGGTCAAGCAGCTGGCGGACGCCGGCGAGATCGACCTGCAGCTGTTCCCTGAGGAAGTGGTCGAGTGAAGCACTGGCGCCCCTTCCGATTCCCGCCGCTGATAGACGGCGCGCCGCTGGCGCCCGACGCCGCGGCCGAAGTGCAAGCCTCGGCCGCGGACGGCTTCCGCCAGGGCATGGATGCCGGCTACCGCGAGGGCTTCGACAGCGGCGAGGCTGCCGGCCGCGACGCCGGCTACCAGGCAGGCCTGGAGCAGGGCCGCGCCGAAGGCGTCGCCGCCGCGCGCGCCGAGACGCTGGCCGGGCTGGAAACCCTGGGCGCGCCGCTGGCGGCGGCCATCGAACAACTGAGCAAGCTGTGCCGCGACTACCAGGCCGCGCAGCGCGACGAGGTAGTGGACCTGGTGGCCAAGGTGGCCCGCCAGGTGATCCGCTGCGAGCTGGCGCTCAAGCCGGTGCAGATCCTCGACCTGGTGGAGGAAACGCTGGCGGCGCTGCCGCAGGGCGCCCACGCGCAGGGCGAGGCGGAGGTGTTGCTCAATCCGGAAGAGTGCCAGCGCATCCGCGAACTGGCGCCGGAACGCGCCGCGCAATGGAAGCTGAGCGCCGATGCGTCGCTGGCGCCGGGCGAATGCCGGGTGCGCGGCGCCGAGTTCGAGGCCGACGCCGGCTGCCAGCAACGGCTGGAGCATTGCGTGGACAGCCTGCGCGAACAGCTGCAAGCGGAAGAGGGCTAAGCGATGCTGCGTCAGGCCCTCAGCCAGCTTTCCGTGCCGGACGCGCCGGTCGCCACCGTCAGCGGCAAGCTGGTGGGCGTCAACGGACTGCTGCTGGAAAGCGTGGGCTGTCCGCTGCACACCGGGCAGCGCTGCCTGGTGGAAACCGCCGGCGGCGGCTGGCTGCAGGCGCAGGTGGTGGGTTTTCGCCGCGAAGTGTCGTTCCTGATGCCGTTCAAGAAGCCGGTCGGCCTCGCCACCGGCGCGCGGGTGCTGCCCGCGCCGGACAATGGCGGGCTGATGATAGGCGACGGCTGGCTCGGCCGCATCGTCAACGGCCTGGGCGAGCCGCTGGACGACAAGGGCCGCCTGGGCGGCGACGCGCCGCTGGCCGCGCATCCGCCGCAGGTCAATCCTTTGAGGAAGAAACCGGTCGACCGGCCGCTGGATGTCGGGGTGCGCGCGATCAACGGCCTGCTGACCATGGGCCGCGGCCAGCGCGTCGGCCTGTTCGCCGGCTCCGGCGTCGGCAAGAGCGTGCTGCTGGGCATGATCACCCGCCACACCGAGGCTGAGGTCGTCGTCGTCGGCCTGATCGGCGAGCGCGGCCGCGAAGTGCGCGAGTTCGTCGAGCACGCGCTGGGGCCGGAGGGGCTGGCCAAGGCGGTGTTGGTGGTGGCGCCGGCCGACGAGTCGCCGCTGATGCGGCTGAAGGCCACCGAGCTGTGCCACACCATCGCCGCCCATTACCGAGACCGCGGCCGCAACGTGCTGCTGCTGGTGGATTCCCTGACCCGCTACGCGATGGCGCAGCGCGAAGTGGCGCTGGCGCTGGGCGAGCCGCCGGCCACGCGCGGCTATCCGCCGTCGGTGTTCGGCCTGCTGCCCAGCCTGGCGGAAAGCGCCGGCAACGGCGAGGGCGGCGAGGGCAGCATGAGCGCCATTTACACCGTGCTGGCCGAGGGCGACGACCAGCAAGACCCGGTGGTGGACACCGCCCGCGCCATTCTGGACGGACACATCGTGTTGAGCCGGGAGCTGGCCGAGCGCGGCCACTACCCGGCGATAGACATTTCCCGTTCGGTCAGCCGCTGCATGAGCCAGCTGATCGACGGCGGACACGCCGCCGCCGCGCGCGACGTTCGCGGCGCCTGGAGCCGTTACCAGGAAGTGCGCGGCCTGCTGCCGCTGGGCGCTTACGTGCCGGGCGCCGATCCGGCCACCGACCGCGCGTTGCGGTTGCAGCCGCGCATCGAGGCGCTTCTTTGCCAGGGCGCCGGCGAGGCCGCGCCCTATGACGACACCCTCAGGCAATTGCAGGAGCTCGCCGGCGCATGAACCAACCGATACGACAACTGGATCTGCTGCTCAGGCTGCGCGAACGCGACGGCGAGAGGCTGGAGACCGAGCTGGCCGCCAAGCGGCGGCTGCAGGAGCGCTACCGGCGCAATATCGAGCGCCTGGACCAGCTCAGCGCGGCCAGCGGCCCGAGCGCCGCGGCCGGCCACCCGGCGCTGGCGCTCAATTGCGCCGGCTACAAGAGCCATCTGCTGGGCCTGCGCCAGTCGCAGCAGCAGGACTTGCAATTGGCCCAGGCCGACGCCGAAGTCAGCCGCTCGCGCTTGCAGGACGCGCGCCGGCGGGAAGAGCAGGTCAAGCTGCTGCGAGAGGAGAAGCTGCTGGAATGGCGGACCGAGCAAGGGCGGGCGGAGCAGAAGCGCACCGACGAGACCGCCGGCCAAGCCTGGCTGAGAGGGCGCGGCTAGTGGTGAATATTCACGTCGTTTCAGTCGTGGCGGGCGATGGTCGCCTTGCATCGGTACATACCGTTAGCGGACGAAAGGAATACTGATGGCGATCGACTTCAACGCGGTGCCGCCCTCCACTTGGGCGGAAAACCTGGCGCGCAAGCAACTGAGCAAGCAGCAGGCCCAGCTGGACACCCAGAGCAAGGACGCCAAGGCGAGAACCGACGCGCTGAGCCAGTTGCAGAAAGCGCTTCAGGACTACAAGACCAGCCTGACCACGCTGACCGGCAAGAAGAGCCTGGTGGCGATGAACGCCAGCGCCACGCCGGACGGCATGGCCACCGTCAGCGCCAAGGGCAATGCCCAGGCCGGCAACTACAGCGTGTACGTCGAGCAACTGGCCAGCTCCCAGCAATTGCTGATGGGCGATCTGGCCGGCGCCAGCGCCAAGGCCGGCGACAAGTTCACCGTCAAGCTGGCGGGCGGCGAAAGCTTCGAAGTGGCGCTGGACGGCGCCGACCGCGACAACGACGGCAAGCTGTCGCCCAGCGAACTGGCGCTGGCGATCAACCGCGCCAGCGGCAACGCCGGCAAGGTAAACGCCATGGTGCTGAACAACAATGGCGCCAGCCAATTGGTGCTTTCTGCCGGCAAGAGCGGCGAAAAGAACACCATCTCCCTGGACTTGGCCGGCGTGAGCGACAGTTCCCTGAAAAACGGACTATCCGCGCCCAAGGAGCTGAGCAAGGCGCAGGACGCCGTCGTCTGGCTGGGCGGCAAGGCCGGCGGCGTCAAGTTGCAGCAAGGCTCCAACACCTTCGACAACATCGAGGGCGTCAGCTTCACCGTCAACAAGGTGAGCAAGGACACTGATCCGCCGCTGCAGATTTCCATCAGCCGCGGCGACAGCGACACTACGGCCAACGTCCAGTCTTTCGTCGACGCGTACAACAAGATCTACAAGGCGATTTCCGATCTGTCGCAGCCGGGCAGCAATGGCAAACCGGGCGCGGCCTTCGCCGACGACTCCAGCATCCGCGCATTGAAAAGCCAGCTGAACGCCATCCTGCGGCAATCCTTCGACGGCGTCACGCTGGGCCAGATGGGCATCAAGGCCAGCCGCGACGGCACCCTGGCGCTGGACAGCAAAAAGCTGGGCGACACGTTGAAGGCCAGCCCGGACGCGCTGGACCGCTTCTTCAGCGGCGCCGGCCAGAACGGCGCGCTGAAGCAGAGCGCCGACTATCTGGACAAGTGGCTGAACGGCAGCAACGGCCTGATCAAGCAGCGCCGCGACAGCGAAGACCGCGGCCAGAAGGATCTGACCCGGCGGCAGGACGCGCTGCAGAAGACTTTCGAGCAGACCTACAACCGCTATCTGGCGCAATTCACCAAATTGCAGAGCATGCAGGATCAGATGACCCAGACCATGGGCATGTTCAACTCCAACTTCTGAATCTAAAGAAAGCAGGATCGAAATCGTGGATTACGACGCCTATCGCAGCTACCACGCGGTCAATCTGGAAGCCCAGACCGGCGCCGCCAGCCAGGTGGAACTGGTGCTGGTGCTGTTCGACGGCCTTCTTGAGGAAATCGCCCGCGCCCGCGGCCATTTGCAGCAGCAGCGCTTCGAGCAGAAGGGCGAGAGCATCAGCAAGTGCATCAACATCCTCAACGGCTTGTCCAGCGCGCTGGATTTCGAAACCGGCGGCGAGGTGGTGACCAATCTGGCGCGGCTGTACGACTACTGCGCCCATCGCCTGTACCAGGCCAGCGTCGAGCTTGACGCCGTGGCGCTGGACGAGGCGGAAAAGCTGCTGGTCACGCTCAAGGGCGGCTGGATAGGCGTGCGGGACCAGCATGCCGCGGCCTGAGGTCGAACGCTGGTGCCAGGCCATCGCCGATGCGGCGGAGCGGCGGGACTGGGACGCGTTGACGGCCATGGACGCGCGGCTGCGCCGGCTGTTGGCCGAGTCCGGACTGAGCCTGGACGCGGATGACAGGGCGGCCTTGTCGGCCGCCTACCGCGCCGCGCTGGCCGTGAGCGGAGCCGAGCTGGACGCGTTGAGCGCGAAGATGGCAGAGGCGGGACAACAGCGCGAAGGCCGTCTGGCCTACGCGCAATTCAGTGAATGGGAACAAGCATGAGCAGAGTGGCGCCGCCGCAATCCGCGCCCGTTTCCCCCGTCCAGGCGGGGAGCGGCGACGCAGCAGTCAGTCAGGCGATGGACGACCTGTCGTGGATGAGTGCCGATCCGGCGGCGGGCTTCGCCGACGCGATGTCCGACGCCGGCGCGCGGCAGTCGCCGGACATCGAGGAGGCGGCGCAAGAGCCGGCTTTCTTGGCGGATGCGGTTCGCCAAGGCCTGCCGGCCATGCCGGCGGCTGTCGATCAGAATGCCGCGGTTGGCGGCGGCGAGGACGAGAAGGCGCGCCAGCCGGTGGATCAGGCCGCGCTGAGTCCGGCGTTGCAGCCGCAAACCTGGCAGGCCTTGATGCCGCGCCAGGCGGCGCCTACGGCGGATGCCGAAGCGCCAGCGGACGCGGGCAAGGTTGCCGCGTCGGTTCCGGATGCCGCACCAGCGTCTTACAAGCCGGCCGACAAGGCCTTGCAGGCTCAGCCGGCGGATCTGGCCATGCCGCGCGAAGCCGCGCCGCGTCTGGACGGCATCGCCGCGGTCTTGCCGCCGGCTCATCCGGCCGATGCCGCCAAACCAGCGGAAAGTTTCAGCCTGGCCTTGCCGCCGGCGCAGCCGGAGAGCTGGAGCGGCAAGCTGCAGGCGGCGCTGGGCGAGCGCGTGCAACTGATGCCGAGCCAGAACATGGACCGCGCGACGCTGCGGCTGGACCCGCCGTCGCTGGGCACGCTGGAAATCTCGCTGCGCCACCAGGCCGGCGCGCTGGTCGTGGAGCTGACCGCCTCGCATGGCGAGGTGGTGCGCCAGTTGCAGGGCATAGGCGACGCGCTGCGCCAGGATCTGGGCAGCCGCCAGTACACGCAGGTGGCGGTGGAAGTGCGCGAAGGCATGCCGTCCGGGCAGGGTCAGGGCGGCCGCCAGGGGCGCGAACAGCAGGCCCAGCAGCAGCCGGGCCGGGCGCTGAGCGAACAGGGCTGGCAGACGGCCGGCTCGTTTCAATTGGATCAGGGCTGAGACAGCGAAGGATATCGATAGATGAATAGCAGGACCCTGATCGTGGCCGCCTTGGTGGCCGCCGGCGTGGCCGGCATCGGCGGCGGCGGCTGGTGGTACTACCAGCAGGCGGCGCATGCCGAACCCGCCAAGCCGCAGCCGGTGGATTACCGCTTTGTCACCTTGGACAAGATCATCGTGATGCTGAAGAGCGAGTCGGGCGGCGACGCCCGCTACATGGCGGTGGACCTGGTGTTCCGCAGCACCGCGGAAAACGAGGGCAAAGTGAAGGAGCAGCTGCCGCTGCTCAAGAGCGTGGCGGTGCGCGCGCTGTCGCAACTGACGCGCGAGCGCGCCAACGCCTTGAACATCGACGACTTCCAGAAGCTGCTGGACCGCTCCTACCGCGCCACCTTCGCGCGGGAGGCGCGCGCGCAGCCGTTCACCGAGGTGATGGTCAGCAAGCTGATCATCGAGTAAGCGCGATGTACGCCGAGAGCTACGAGCAGCCGTCCCAAGCCGTCGAAGAGGCCCGGCACCTGGCGACCTACGCGCCGCTGGTCAAGCGCGCCGCGCGCCAGCTCTCCAGCCAGGCCGGCGGCGTGTTCGACCGCGAGGACATGGAGCAGATCGGCCTGATGGCGCTGCTGGACTGCCTGCGCCGCTACGGCGGCGAGCCGGACGAGCGCTTCGCCGGCTTCGCCATGCTGCGGATCCGCGGCGCCATCCTGGATGAATTGCGGCGGCTGGACTGGCGGCCGCGCGCGGTGCGGCAGGAAGCGCACCGGGTTCGCGACGGGCTGCGCGAGCTGAGGCGCAAGCTTCGGCGCGAGCCTACCGAGGCGGAGGCGATGACCTTGCTGGGGCTGGACGCCGACGCTTACCGCGACGCGCTGCTGGCCGAGAACGCCGAGGCGATGGCGAGCTTCGACGAACTGGTGGCCGGCGGGATGGAGCTGGCGGCGGATGGCTCGCCGGAGGCCAGGCTGGAGCGGCAAAGCGAGCTGGCGCGCGCGCTGACCGCGCTCAACGAGCGCGAGCGGCAGGTGATCCAGCTGTATTACGAGTTCGAACTGAGTCTCAAGGAGATCGCGGCGGTGCTGGAGCTGACCGAGGCCCGCATCTGCCAGATCAACAAGAGCGCCCTGAAAAAGATGCAGGCCTGCCTGATGGCGGCCTGAAGCAAGGAAACACCCCATGCAGCAATTGTTTGGCATTCTGATCGTGCTGGTTTGCGTATTCGGCGGCTTCATGCTGCACGGCGGCGTGCTGTCCATCATCTGGCAGCCGACCGAGCTGTTGATCATCTGCGGCGCGGCGCTGGGCGCGGTGGTGCTGGGCAACCCGCCGCACGTGCTGAAGGAGATGGGCGGCCAGATCAAGCGCGTGGTGGTGCGCAAGAAGCAGGGCGCGGAATTCCAGCGCCAGCAGCTGCTGCTGATGTACGAATTGCTGATCACCGCCAGCCGCGGCCTGAAGGCGCTGGACCAGCACGTGGAAGCGCCGCGCCAGAGCCCGCTGTTCAACCGTTATCCGATGGTGCTGGAAAACCGCAAGCTGCTGGCCTTCATCGTGGACAACTTCCGCCTGATGGCGATGGGCAAGATCAACGCCCACGAGCTGGAGGGCGTGCTGGACCAGGAGCTGGACGCCATCCATGAGCAACTGATCCAGCCCTCCAAATCGCTGCACAAGATCGCCGAGGCGATGCCGGGCTTCGGCATCCTGGCCGCGGTGCTGGGCATCGTGATGGCGATGAACACCGTCGCCCAGGGCGCCAGCGCCGGCGAGATCGCCGCCAGCGTCGCCGCCGCCATGGTCGGCACCTTCATCGGCATTTTCTTCTGCTATGGCGTGCTGGATCCGCTGTCCAATGTGATGCACCAGCTGGTCAAGGAAGAGCTGTCCAATTTCGAATCGGTGAAAGTGGTGCTGACCACCCACGTGTCCGGCAAGCCGCCGCTGCTGGCGATCGACGCCGGCCGCCGCCTGGTACAGCTGAACACCAAGCCCAGCTTCTCGCAGCTCGAGTCGTGGATCAACGCGATGGAAGGGCTGGGTTAAGCGATGGCCGGCCAGAAGAACAAGGGCGATCACGAAGGCGCGGTGATCAAGAAAGTGTCCCGCCGCAATGCGGAAGAGGGCCACGGCGGCGCCTGGAAAGTGGCGTTCGCCGACTTCGTGCTGGCGCTGATGTGCCTGTTCCTGGTGCTGTGGGTGCTGGCCGCCCGCGATCAGGAAAACCTGCAGCAATTGCTGACCACGTCCGGCGGCAGTCCGCTGCTGCAGGGCAACGGCCGGCAGATAGACCACATGGGCAATCCGCCCGGCACGCTGATTCCGCGCGATCCCATCCCCGGCCAGACCGGCAGCCAGGTAGCCAGCAAGTCGGCGGTGAGGGACAGCGACAAGCGCGCCAGCGAGCAGCCCGAGCTGCCGCGCCGCAGCTACGACAGCGAGGCCGATCTGCGCAAGCTGGCCGCCCAGCTGTCCGAAATGAGCCAGAAGGCGGGGCTGTCCAGCAATCTGCAGACGGTGATCACGCCCTACGGCCTGCGCGTGACGCTGCACGACACGGATCAGCAAGGCATGTTCGAGCGCGGCAGCGCCATCGTCGATCCCCGTTTCCGCGGTCTGCTGCAGCAGATCGGCGCCATGCTCGGCGAGATCGACAACCGCCTGCTGGTGGTCGGCCACACCGATGCCGCGCAATACCACCGGGCCGGCGCCTTCGGCGCAATGTCCAACTGGTCGCTGTCCAGCAACCGCGCGATGGCCGCGCGCCTGCACATGATGCAGGGCGGCCTGGCCGGCGATTCGGTGCTGCAGGTGGTGGGCATGGCGGAGCGGGCGCCGCTGGACAAGCAGCATCCGCTGGCGGCGTTGAATCGCCGGATCGAGCTTTTGGTGCTGACCTCGGGGCAGGCCCAGGCGGTGGTGTCGATGTTCGGCGCCGCGGCGGAGGCGAAAGGCGCGCCGCCAGGTGTTGCGTTAGCGCTACCAAATGCAGATGAATTAAAAAAATTAAGGTCGAATACCATCGGTATGCAGTAATTTGCTGTTAAAATTTGTTAAGCACAGAAAAAATCTTGTTTCAAGAAGTTTTTTCTGTGCTTTTTTCACATAAATTTTAATCAAATTATTTACAATTTCCCCATCGTTGATAACAATGTCACCTGTATGAGTCATATCTCATACAGTAAACAATAAATAATGACTCCTGCATTTTCGTTTGGTTTGCGAGCTTGCCTGGTAGTCGGGGACGTGTTACCGAGATGAATCAAGAACAAGTTAGGCAGATGTTGCGGCAGACGCCGCTGTTTGGTCATTTGGAAGACGAGGCGTTGGACCATGTCGTGGAATGTTCCGAGACAGTGCGTCTGGCGAAGGGCGAATCCCTTTACGAGGAGGGAGATGAATCCGATTCCGTAGGGCTGTTGCTGGATGGGTGCATGCAGGTTTATGTGTCTGAAGCCAGCGGCAAGAAGTATGTGCTGCAGATGGTCATGCCGGGCCAGTTGCTGGGCATGGAGTCGTTTGTCGATTGCGGCGAGCGCGGCAACAACGTGGTGGCGGACGAGGACAGCGTGTTGCTGAGGTTCACGCGGGAAGCGCTCAGGCAGGTGTTCGACAGCGAGGATGGCTTGCCCGATTGCGACAGGGTCCGCTGCAGCATCATGCGCTACCTGGTTTCGCTGGTGCGCCACATGACCACGCTGGCGCGCAATCTGGCCCTGCTGGATGTCTATGGCCGGGTGCGCATCCTGATCAATCAGATGTTGATCGAACAGGACGGCGTGCTGATATTGCGCAAGCAATTGACCCAGCAGGAAATCGCCGACCAGATCGGCTCCTCCCGCGAGATGGTGGCGCGTATCCTGAAGGAATTGGTCTACGGCCATTACATTCGCCTGGAGAACAGGCGAATCGTGGTGCTGAAGATGTTGCCGGAGAATTTCTAAGCCGGCGGAGAGGCCGCGCGACATCGAGTCGCGCGGTTTTTTGTTTTCAAGGTTTAAGTTTGGCGGCCGCGGGTCGCCCTGTATTGGTATCACACCCATACAGTTGCTAGGCAGACAGATGCAGATCTCCTCTCTTTCCACCTGGCGCGGCGAAAAAGCCGCGGCGGGCAAGTCCGAAAACGCGGCGCCGGCCGACGCGGCCCGTCGCGCGGCTTCGCCGGCTGCCAGCGGCGAGGCGCCGCTGGCAGCCGCCCTGCAAGCCATGCCGGAAATCGATCAGGCCAAGGTGGATGCGGTGCGCGCCGCGCTGGCCAAGGGCGAAGTCCGTTTCGATCCTGCGCGGCTGGCGGGCTTGGTCGAGCAGTACCACGGCGGCCGCTGATGGACAAAAAGCAGCTCTACCGCCGATTGTTCGCCACCGTAGGCGAAGACCTCGCCGGCTATCCGCGGCTGAACGCTTTGCTGGAGCGGCAATTCCGCGCAGCGCTGGAGCGTGACGCGGCGGAGCTGGAGCGGTGCGCCGGCGAAATCGCCGCGCAGTGCGACAAGCTGGAGCGCAGCCGCCGGGAGCGCCTGGGATTGGTGGCGTCGCTGCTGCCGCCGGGGGCGGAGCGGTCGATGGCTGAAGTTCTGAAGGTTTTGCCGCAAGCCTTGCGCGAGCAGGGCGACGCGCATTGGCGTCGTTTGCGGGCCCTGATAGCCGATTGCCGCGAGCGCAATCTGCGCAATGGCCAGCTGCTGCAGGAGCGCAGGCAGTTGCTGCAGCGCGTGCTGGAGGGCGAGAGCGATGTTTACGCAGCGCAGTGAGGGGTGGCAGCCGGCGGGCGCGGCAGCCTTGTCGGACGCGGTGGCTTTGCCCTTGAGCTTGCCGTCCGAGGGCGCCGGTTTTTCCGAGCAGTTCGCCGGCGTGCGCGCCGAAGTGGAGCGTTTCATCGCCGCCGGAGAGTCGGGCTCGGCGCAGCAGTTGTCGCCGGAGGCCTGGCGCGTTCAGCAGCAGCTGCGCGCCGGCGCGGCCGATTTCTCGGCGGTGCCGCCGGATAGGCAGGGCTTTGTCGAGGAGATGCTGCCGCACGCGCAGGCCGCGGCGGCGCGCCTGGGCGTGGCGCCGGATCTGGTGCTCGCCCATGCGGCGCTGGAGTCGGGTTGGGGGCGCAAGCCGCTGATGCGCAGCGACGGCGGCAATAGCCACAACCTGTTCGGCATCAAGGCGGATGCGCGCTGGCGCGGCGGAGTGGCGACGGCGCTGACTACCGAGTTCATCCACGGCCAGAAGCAGAGCAGGGTGGAGCCGTTCCGCGCTTATCCGGATTACCGCGCCGCATTTGACGATTACGCCGATCTTTTGGCGTCGAATCCGCGCTATCGCGCGGCGCTGGGCGTCGGCGGCGACGCGAAGGCTTTTGCCGACGCTTTGGCGCGCGGCGGCTATGCGACCGATCCCGATTACGCCGGCAAGCTGGCGGGTCTGGCAGGGCAGTTCCGCAAGAGCATTCGCTGAGTTTCGGGGTGGGAGAGAATTGGCGCCAGCGGCGCCAATTTTCATTGGTGCAGCTTTTTGGAAAAATAAAAAGAAAAAGCCGAAATCATAAGATTTCGGCTTTTGAATTGGTGGAGATAAGCGGGATCGAACCGCTGACCTCTTGCATGCCATGCAAGCGCTCTCCCAGCTGAGCTATACCCCCATAATGCTGGCGTCCCCACGGGGATTCGAACCCCGGTCGCCGCCGTGAAAGGGCAGTGTCCTAGGCCTCTAGACGATAGGGACGTAATACCTAATTGTAGTTTGGTGGAGATAAGCGGGATCGAACCGCTGACCTCTTGCATGCCATGCAAGCGCTCTCCCAGCTGAGCTATACCCCCAGATAAAGCTTTGGCGTCCCCACGGGGATTCGAACCCCGGTCGCCGCCGTGAAAGGGCAGTGTCCTAGGCCTCTAGACGATAGGGACTGAATTTTGGTGGAGATAAGCGGGATCGAACCGCTGACCTCTTGCATGCCATGCAAGCGCTCTCCCAGCTGAGCTATACCCCCACAGATCTGTCGATTTCGCTTTCGCGGGACCGTTCGGTCTCGACAGGAGGCGAACTATACATGCAGCAAATTACTGATGCAAGCGCTTTGTGAAAATATTTTGAAAAAACGCATAATTTATCTATTTTGATTAGCATGGCCGCTGTCGAATGCCTTGCGGCAGGCTGCGCGGGCATTTATATGTGTTTTAAGAATAACAAAGTAAAATAATATTACTTAGTGTTCTAATTTTCGCCTGATATGGTATCGCCATGCCCGGCCGAATCCAGGCTGGAGGAATGATATTCTGGAGAGTGGACAATGAAGAAACTGAACGCAGCATTCGCCCTGATTCTCGCCGCGGCAGGCTCCGCGGCCCATGCCGACGATTTGGCCGACATCCGCAAGGCCGGCGTGCTGAAAATCGGCACCGAAGGCACTTACGCGCCCTTCACCTATCACGACGCCGCGGGCGGCCTGACCGGCTTCGACGTGGAGATCGGCCAGGCGATCGCCGCCAAGCTGGGCGTCAAGCCGCAATTCGTCGAAGGCAAATGGGACGGCCTGATCGCCGGCCTGGACGTCAAGCGCTACGACGTGGTGATCAACGAGGTGGCGATCACCGACGCGCGCAAGGTCAAATACGACTTCTCCGTTCCCTATATCGTCTCCAAGGCGGTGCTGATCGTGCGCGACGACAACCGCGACATCAAGCGTTTCGAGGACCTGAAGGGCCGGAAGTCGGCCAACACCCTGACCAGCAATTTCGGCAAGCTGGCGCAGCGCTACGGCGCCGAGATCGTGCCGACCCAGGGCTTCAACGAATCGGTCGCGCTGCTGGAGTCCGGCCGGGTGGAAACCACCATCAACGACAGCCTGTCCTTCCTCGACTTCAAGAAAAAGCAGCCCAAGTCCCGCCTGAAGGTGGCCGCCACCGAGGCGAACGGCGACGCGTCCGGCGTGCTGCTGCGCAAAGGCAACCCGGAGCTGAAGGCCGCCATCGACAAGGCATTGGCCTCGATCAAGGCCGATGGCACCTATCAGAAGATTTCCCACAAGTATTTCGGCGCCGACGTGTCGCGTTGATTTGAGGAGCGGCAATGCCCCCGTGGTTGCAGTTGATGGCGGATTCGCTGCCGTCCCTTTTGTATGCCGGCCTGGTGTTCACCGTGCCGCTGACCTTGTTGTCCTTCGCCGGCGGCCTGGCGCTGGGTTTGCTTGTGGCGTTGGTCCGGCTGTTCGGGCCGCGCCCGCTGGTTTTGCTGGTGCGCGGCTATTCCTGGCTAGTGCGCGGCACGCCGCTGTTGGTGCAGCTGTTCGTGATCTTTTACGGGCTGCCGCGCGTCGGCATCGTGTTCGATCCGTTTCCGGCGGCGCTGCTCGGCTTTGTGCTCAGCGTCGGCGCCTACACCTCGGAGGTGATACGCGCGGCGATTTCGTCGGTGCCGAAGGCGCAGTGGGAGGCGGCGTATTCGCTGGGCATGAGCTGGTCGCAGGCGATGCGCCGCACCATTCTGCCGCAGGCGGGCAGGGTGGCGGTGCCGCCGCTGGCCAACTCCTTCATCTCGCTGGTGAAGGATACCTCGCTGGCGGCGGTGCTGACGGTGCCGGAAATGTTCCAGGCGGCGCAGCGCATCGCGGCCACCACTTACGAGCCGCTGCTGCTGTATCTGGAGACCGCGCTGATCTATCTGTTGTTGAGCACCGTATTGACCTGGCTGCAGGAACGGTTGGAAAAACGTTTTGACCGGCATGTGGCGCCGGTAGGGGCCGCGTCATGATCAAGCTGAGCCGTATCGTCAAATCCTTCGGCGGGCAGACCGTGCTGCACGATGTCGGGCTGGAGCTGGCCGAGGGCGGCGTCACCGCGCTGATCGGCCCGTCCGGCAGCGGCAAGAGCACGCTGCTGCGCTGCGCCAACCTGCTGGAGACGCCGGATGGTGGCGAACTGCAGCTGGCCGGCGAGACCTTGCGTTTCGAGCGCGGCAGGAAGCTGCACCGCGACGCCATCCTGCGCGTGCGCCGCGTCACCGGCATGGTGTTCCAGAGCTTCCAGCTGTTCCCGCACCAGACCGTGCTGCAGAATGTGATGGAAGGGCTGTTGACCGTCCAGCGCTGGTCGCGAGACCGGGCCGAGGCGCGGGCGCGCGAGCTGCTGGACAAGGTGGGCATGGCGCACAAGGCCGACGCCTGGCCGTCCACGCTGTCGGGCGGCCAGCAGCAGCGGGTGGCGATCGCCCGCGCGCTGGCGCCGTCGCCGCAGCTCTTGTTGTGCGACGAGCCGACGTCGGCGCTGGACCCGGAATTGGCT
Source organism: Chromobacterium sp. Ag138 (assembly GCF_055181315.1). Lineage (NCBI taxonomy): Bacteria > Pseudomonadati > Pseudomonadota > Betaproteobacteria > Neisseriales > Chromobacteriaceae > Chromobacterium > Chromobacterium sp. Ag138. The sequence continues at coordinate 1,224,807 of NZ_JBUPWA010000001.1, read as the reverse complement.
GCGGAAGTGGTGGCGGTGTTGCGCCAGCTGGCCGCCGACGGCGTCACCATGCTGATGGCCACGCACGATCTGCGGCTGGCCTCCAGCGTCGCCCGCGATGTGGTGTTTCTGGAAAACGGCCGCGTGGTCGAGGCGGGCTCCACCGCGCAGATATTCGGCGCGCCGCGCGAGGCCCGTACGGCGGAGTACGTGTCCACGCTGACGGCCGGCGCCAGGGATTTGGTGCAAATCTGAGTTGGAAGGCCGCCTTGGGCGGCCTTTTGTCGGTCTGGAATGCAAAAAAGCCTGCTGTTGCAGGCTTTTTCTTTGTGAAGCAGTTGGTTGGTGGAGGTAAGCGGGATCGAACCGCTGACCTCTTGCATGCCATGCAAGCGCTCTCCCAGCTGAGCTATACCCCCGTTGGTCCGTCGCTGCGTTCACAGTGCTGGGCATTCTATGCGTGTATTTTGCGCTTGTAAATACCTTGTCGTGCAAAAAGTGAAAATTGCCCAGGCGGCGCCGTCGGCATGGCTCAGGACATGCGGGCATGGCATTGTCAGCGGGCAGGACGCTGCAAGGGGGCGTCGGGTATAATCGGCGGCTCGGATACGCAGGAGGGCGCGATGTCGGTCGGCCACTACGAGAATTTCCCGGTGGGTTCGCTATTGCTGCCGCGCAAGATGCGGCGCGCGGTCCACGCCATCTACCATTTCGCCCGCTATGCGGACGACGTGGCCGACGAGGGCGACGCCAGTCCCGCCGAACGCCTGGCCGAGCTGGATCGCCTGGAGGCCGACTTGGACCGCATCGCGGCGGGCGAGCCGACGAGAATCGAGTTGATGGCGCCGCTGGCGTCGGCCATCGCCGCGCACGCCTTGCCATTGCAGCCGTTCCGCGATCTGTTGTCCGCCTTCCGCCAGGACGTGGCCAAGACCCGTTACCAGAATTTCGCCGAGCTGGTCGACTACTGCCGCCGCTCCGCCAATCCGGTCGGCCGGCTGATGCTGGCGTTGTACGGCGAGAGCGACGCGCGCAGCCTGGCGCAGTCCGACGGCATCTGCACCGCCTTGCAACTGATCAATTTCTGGCAGGATGCGGCGGTGGACTGGGGCAAGGGCAGGGTCTATCTGCCGCAGGAGGATCTCGCCCGCTTCGGCGTGGACGAGGCGCAGATCGCCGCCGGCCGCTTCGATGCCAAGTGGCGGGCATTGATGCTGTACCAGGTGGAGCGGACTCGCAAGATGCTGCAGGCCGGCGCGCCGCTGGGCAGAACGCTGCGCGGCAGGCTGGGGCTGGAGCTGAGGCTGATCGTGATGGGCGGTGACCGCATTCTGCACAAGCTGCACGCGTCTGGCGGCGACGTGTTCGGGCAGCGTCCCAAGCTGGGCGCCGGCGATTGGATATATATGATGTGGCGGGCGTGCCGGGCCAAATGAGCCGGCGCCGCGCCATGGATGGCATGCATCCGGCCCGAAGACGGGCCGGCGACAGTGGGGGAGAGGCGCGTGACGCCCGATCAGTATTGCGAAGACAAGGCCGCTGCCAGCGGCTCCAGTTTCTACTACAGCTTCCGCTTCCTGCCGGACGCGCGGCGGCGGGCGATCACCGCGCTGTACGCGTTTTGCCGCGAGGTGGACGACGCGGTGGATGAGTGCCACGACCTGAGCGTGGCCCAGGCCAAGCTGGCCTGGTGGCGCGGGCAGGTGCAGCGCGCCTACCGCGGCGAGGTCGATCATCCGGTGATGCGCGCGCTGCTGCCGCATCTTGACGCTTTCCATCTGCCGCAGTCGGAGCTGGAAGAAATCGTCGACGGCATGGAGATGGACCTGGGCATGGTGCGCTACCAGCGCTTCCAGGACCTGCTGCTGTACTGCCACCGGGTGGCCGGCGTGGTGGGCAAGCTGGCGGCGCGCATCTTCGGCTACACCGACGAGCGCACGCTGGAGTACGCGCACGAGCTGGGCGTCGCCTTCCAGCTGACCAACATCATCCGCGACGTCGGCGAGGACGCGCGGCGCGACCGTATCTATCTGCCGATGGAGGAGCTGCAGCGCTTCAACTGCCCGGCGATGGACATTCTGCATTACGAGGAGAGCGACGCCTTCAAGTCGCTGATGGCGTTCCAGATCGAGCGCGCGCACGAGCATTACCGCAAGGCCTGGGAGCTGCTGCCGGCGGCCGACCGCAAATCGCAGCGCCCGGGCCTGCTGATGGCGGCCATCTACCGCGCCACGCTGCGGGAAATCCAGCAGGATGGTCCGGCCAAGGTGCTGAACCAGCGCCTGTCGCTGGGAACCGGCCGCAAGCTGTGGCTGGCCTGGAAAACCTGGACCTTCGGCTACAAGCCGTGAAACCCAGGGTAGCGGTGGTGGGCGCCGGCTGGGCCGGGCTCGCCGCGGCGGTGGAACTGGCCGGCCATGCCGATGTCACCGTCTACGAGGCCGGGCGCGAACCCGGCGGCCGCGCCCGCTGCATCGGGCGCGCGGAAGACAGGTTTGACAATGGTCAGCACATTCTGCTCGGCGCTTATGCAGAATGCCTGCGCCTGATGCGGACAGTCGGCGCCGATCCCGCCCGCTTGCTGCTGCGCAAGCCGCTGCAGTGGCGGCGTGAAGGAGGCCTGAGCCTGGATTGCCCGCGCCTGCCCGCGCCGCTGCATCTGGCCGCGGGCTTGCTGGCGGCGCGGGGCCTGGGCTGGCGCGACAAATGGCTGCTGGCGCGCGCGCTGGATGGCTTGCGGCGCGGCGGCTACCGGCTGGCCCGTGATCGCAGCGTGGCCGAATGGCTGGCGGAGCAAGGCCAGAGCCGCAGGCTGCGCGACGATTTCTGGCGGCCGATGGTGTTGTCGGCGCTGAACACGCCGCCGGAGCGGGCGTCGATGCGGGTGCTGGCAGCAACCCTGCGCGACAGCCTGGGCGCGCGGCGCGCGGACAGCGATCTGCTGCTGCCTGCCGCCGGGCTGTCGGCGTTGTTTCCCGATCCGGCCTGGCGCTGGCTGAAGGAGCGGGGCGTGGATCTGCGCGCCGAATGCCGGGCGCGGCGGATAGCCTCGCTTCAGGATGGTCCGCAAGTGGACGATGAGAGGTATGATGCGGTGATAAGCGCCGTCGCGCCCTACCATGCGGCGGCGCTGCTGGACGATCCGGCCTTGCGCGCCGGGCTGGAGGCCTACCGCTACTGGCCGATCGCCACCGTCTACCTGCGTTTCGATGTTTCGCCGCGGCTGCCGGCGCCGATGATGGGCGTCAGCGGCGGCGGCATGGATTGGCTGTTCGACCGCGAGGCGCTTGCCGGCGAAGCCGGCCTGGTGGCGGCGGTGCTCAGCGCCCCGACCGCGTTGCCGGACGCCGATCAACTGGTCGCCAGGGCGTTGGCCGACGCGCGCCGGCTGGCGCCGCATTTGCCCGAGCCGGCGCACAGCCGCGTGATCGTGGAAAAGCGGGCGACGTTCGCCAGCGAGGTCGGCCTGGAGCGGCCGGCGGCGCGGACGGCGCAAAGGGGAATCTATCTGGCCGGGGATTGGGCGCATCCCGATTATCCGGCGACGCTCGAGGGGGCGGCGCGCAGCGGCGTGGCCGCGGCGGCGGCCGCATTGCAGGACTTAGGAATAGAACCATGACGATGAAGACCGAGTTTGCCCAAGACGCGCTGGCAGGGCGCGTGATCCTGATCACCGGCGCCTCCCAGGGCGTGGGACGCGAGGCCGCGCTGGCCTTCGCCCGCCACGGCGCCACCGTGGTGCTGCTCGCGCGCAGCGTCAAGGGGCTGGAGAAGGTCTACGATGAAATCGTGGCGGCCGGCGGGCCGGAGCCGGCGGCGGTGCCGCTTGACCTGCTGAACGCGGGCGAGAACGAGTTCAACCAGCTGGCGCTGACCATCAAGCGCGAATTCGATCGTCTGGACGGCATCGTGCATTGCGCCTCGCATTTCTACGCCTTGTCGCCGCTGAGCAACCAGACCATAGAAGAATGGATGAACCAGTACCGGATCAACACCGTGGCGCCGTTCGCGCTGACCCGCGCCTGCCTGCCGCTGCTGAAGGACGCGCCGGACGCGTCGGTGCTGTTCGTCGGCGAGCATCACGCGCTGCATCCGGCGGCCTACTGGGGCGGTTTCGGCGCCTCCAACGCCGGCTTGCCGTACCTGACCAAGGTGGCGGCCGACGAGTGGGAGATGCTGCCCAATTTGCGCGTCAACCTGCTGCTGCCTGGGCCGGTCAATTCGCCGCAGCGCAACCGCACCCATCCGGGCGAGGACAAGAGCGAGCGTGCCGATCTGGCCGATCTGATGCCGCATTTCCTGTACTGGCTGGGCGGCGACAGCCGCGGCCGCAGCGGGGAAGTGGTGGAGCTGGACCTGCGCAAGCCGCGCGGCTGAAACGGGGAGAGGGCATGAAGAGATTGCTGTTGTTGGCCTGCGCGCTGCTATTGGGCGGCTGCAACTATGTGAACAGCGTGACCGGGCTGAGCAAGGATTCGGACAAGGCGATAGGCGCGGCCTGCCGCCAGACCGGCCGTTCGCTGGAAGAGTGCTACCAGCGCAATCCGAGCGCGGACAAGGCCTTCATCTACGCCGGCTGGCGCGAGATGAACGAGTACATGGCCAAGAACAAGCTGGAAACGATGGAGCCGTTGCCCGAAGCCGCGGCGCAGCCCGCTTCCGGTCCGGCGCCGGCGATGGCCGGCAAGCGCGCGGCCAGCGGCTCCACTTCGTCGGCCGGGCAGACCGGCCTGCCCGATCTGATGAGCAGCGAAGAGGCCGACCGCGCCGCCAAGAACGATCCCCAGGTGGCGGCGGTGATGCGCGCGATACGCAATGGCCAGACAGCCAAGCATTCATCGTCGGCGCCGCCCGAGGATCAGAAGCGCCTGCTCAACATCATCCAGGAACTGAACAAGTCCGACCCGGGCCGCAACCCGGGCTGAAGCGTTTTTGACTGCCGGTTTCGCGCCGTCCTGCTATCCTTCCGCCTTTGATTCACCCTGAATCCTTCCCTGATGGCCAAGAACAAAACCGTATTCAGCTGCACCGAGTGCGGCGGACAATCGCCCAAATGGCAGGGCCAGTGCCCGCATTGCAATGCCTGGAACACGCTGACCGAGGCGGTGGCCGCGCCGGCCGCGGCCGGTCCGCGCTTCCAGTCGTGGGCGGCCAACGTCACCAAGGTGCAAAAGCTGTCCGAAGTGCAAACCGAGGAAACCCCGCGGGATCCGTCCGGCATCGACGAACTGGACCGCGTGCTGGGCGGCGGCATCGTCCGCGGCGCAGTGGTGCTGATCGGCGGCGACCCGGGCATCGGCAAGTCCACGCTGCTGCTGCAGGCGCTGTCGCAGATCGGCCAGAACCGCAAGGTGCTGTACGTGTCCGGCGAGGAGTCGGCGCAGCAGATCGCGCTGCGCGCCTCAAGACTGGCGCTGGATACCAGCAGCGTCGACCTGCTCGCCGAAATCTGCATCGAAAACATTCTGGCCACGCTGAAGCGCGAGCAGCCGGAGGTGGTGGTGATCGACTCGATCCAGACGCTGTACACCGAGCAGGTGACTTCGGCGCCGGGCTCGGTGTCGCAGGTGCGCGAATGCGCGGCGCAACTGACGCGGATGGCCAAGCAGAGCGGCATCACCGTGCTGCTGGTCGGCCACGTCACCAAGGAAGGCTCGCTGGCCGGTCCGCGCGTGCTGGAGCACATGGTGGATACCGTGCTGTATTTCGAGGGCGATTCCCATTCCAGCTACCGGATGATACGCGCGATCAAGAACCGCTTCGGCGCGGTCAACGAGCTGGGCGTGTTCGCGATGACCGATCGCGGCCTGAAGGGCGTGTCCAATCCGTCGGCCATCTTCCTCTCGTCGTACCGGGATGACGTCGCCGGCTCCTGCGTGCTGGTGACGCAGGAAGGCACGCGGCCGTTGCTGGTGGAGATCCAGGCGTTGGTGGACGATTGCCATGGATTCCAGCCCAAGCGCCTCACCGTAGGCCTGGAGCAGAACCGGCTGGCGATGCTGCTGGCGGTGCTGCACCGCCACGGCGGCGTGGCCTGCTTCGACCAGGACGTGTTCCTCAACGCGGTGGGCGGCGTCAAGATCAATGAGCCGGCGGCCGACCTGGCCATCATCCTGGCCATGGTTTCGTCCTTGCGCAACAAGGCGCTGCCGGAGAAGCTGGTAGTGTTCGGTGAAGTCGGCCTGGCCGGCGAGGTGCGGCCGGTGACGCGCGGCCAGGAACGGCTGAAGGAAGCCGCCAAGCTGGGCTTCACCCGCGCCATCGTGCCCAGCGCCAACAAGCCGCGCCAGGAAATAGAAGGCCTGAAGGTATTGGCCGTGGACCGCCTGGACCAGGCGGTGGAATTCTGCAGGGAGTAAGCGCATGGTGGATCCGCAAGCGATAGAACAGGAGCGCCCTTATCTGCTGCGTTACGCGCTGGCGCAGCTGCGCGAGCGCGACGCCGCTGAGGAGGCGGTGCAGGAGACGCTGCTGGCGGCGCTGGAGTCGCGGGATAACTTCTCCGGCAAGTCGACCCTGCGCACCTGGCTGACCTCCATCTTGCGTTTCAAGCTGATCGACGCCTTGCGCCGCAAGGGCAAGGAAAAGCTGTTCGAATCGCTGGATGACGAGTGTGACGACAGTGATTTCGACGGCTTGTTCACCCAGGACGGCCATTGGCGCGAGCCGATGCGCGCCTGGAGCGGGCCGGAGTCGCAGCTGGTTTCCAAGCAGTTCTGGCAGGTGTTCGAGGAGTGTTCCAAGGTGATGCCGCGCCGCACCGCGATGGTGTTCGCGATGCGCGAGGTGATGGGGATGGAGATCGCCGACATCTGTAACAATCTCGAGATCACCGCGACTAACTGTTCAGTGCTGTTGTACCGCGCGCGCATGAGCCTGCGCGAGTGTTTTTCAATACGCTGGAGCCGGGAGGACGAGCGATGAAGTTGAATTGCCGCGCGGCCAGCCGGTTGATATCCGCCGGGCTGGACCGTCCGTTGAGCATGGGTGAGTTGCTCAAGCTGAAAATGCATTTGATGTTGTGCGGCAACTGCAGGCAGTTTTCGCAGCAGCTGGGCATGCTGCGCGAAGCCGCGCGCCAGGCGGGACGGGGAGACGAAGCGTCCGGCGATTGATGCTTTTGACATTTTCGCAGTCGCTGGCGACACTGAGCCTTTCTGGTTTGGAAAGGCTTTTTTCATGTCTGCGACTGCTGTTCTCGATGCATTGATGCGAACCCATGACGACCGCCCGGACGAGGCGATCGCGCAATTGCCCGCCTTGCTCGCCTCGCCGGACCTTCCCGCCGCCTCGCTCCCGAGGGCGGCCTGGCTGGCCAATCACTTGCTGGGCGAAAAAAAGGGCGACTGGCGGGGCGCCTGGTCCCTGCTGAAGGCGATGCCGCTGGCCGACGCCGGTCCGGCGCTGCTGCGCCATTGCGTGGTGGCCGCCACGCTGGCCGGCGACGCTTTGGCGGCTTGGCGCCTGGAGCGGCAATGTCTGGCGGGAGGCGCGAACGCCGACGGCGCCCGCCTCGCCATCCGGCTTGGGGTGCTGCTGGGCGCGCTGGGCGGGGCTCCGCTGCGGGAATCGCTGACAGAGTTCGCTGTCCTGCAAGCGGCTTTGGAACTGGGCGAGGCGGGCGAAACCGATGCCGCGCTGGCGGCGCTGGTCAACAATATCGTGTCGGCCTTCCTGGACAGAGACGAGCTTGATGTTCGAGATCTGTTCAGCGAGCAGACGCTGTTCCATGGCGCGCGGATCGCCAGGCTGTTGTGGAGCAGGGCGGGAAACTGGATCAACCACGAGCGGGCGGAATACCTGCTGGCGCTGACGGCTAACCGATTCGAGCGCTGGCCGGACGGCTTGCAGGCCGCCGACGCTGGGCTGGCCCTGATCGCGGCCAATGGCGAGGAGGACGTGGATCGCGCCTTCCTGTTGCTGGAGCGGGCGCGGGCGCAGGGGGGATCGGGCCGCCAGGCTGAGGCGGAAGAGGCTTATGCCGCGGCGCAGGCGCTGGCGGCATCGTTCGATTCAGAGCTGCGCCCCTGGTTCGACGACTGCGCGCGGCGGGCAAAAAGAGAGCCGGCTGCGGCCGGCTCGTGAAGCTACAAAGGTAAGAGCTTAGAGAAAAATCTTGCTGAAACAGACGCTTCAACGCTTGCGTTTGATCGGCTTGTCGCCGCCGCCGCGTTGCGGGCAAGCGGCGCAAGGCTGCTCGCACATGCCGGCGCCGGTCAGCGATTGCTTGAGCGCGCAGACCGAACGCCGACAGGCAATGAAGCGGATCTGCTGTTCGGCCGCCAGTTCGCGGAAATGGCGCATCACATTGTGGCCGAGAAAATCGGTGAACAGGATCAGCAGGTCGGTGCCGGCGGGCAGGCGATCCACCTTGCGTTGATGCGAGCTGTTGCGGCCGCTCAGGTGGCGGTGGATGGTGATGCCATAGTTCTGCAGCACGTCGGGGATGTTGCCCAAGGTGTCGGCTCCAACCAGCATGGCGTTCATTGTGACGTTCTCCTGTGTGAGTTTTTTGAAAATGATAATAATTATCATTTGTAGAGTCAATCCCGTTTTTCAAGTCCTTTTTTTCTGACGCGATCGGACGATTCGGTTCCGCCGGGCCATGCTTTGAGTGGGGGGGGGCATGGCGCAAGGCTTTGCGTGGAAAGGATTTTTTGCGGATTTGGCCTGGCCGCCGAACGGCCATCGCCTATGGTGTAAGGAATGGTTTTTGTCCTTAATGCCAGTGCCACGGCGGAGCGGGAGGCAATATGAATTTGGCCGGTTGGAAAGGATGGGCGCTTTGCGCGCTGTTGCTATTGACGCAGATTCCGGCGCAAGCCGGCGGCGACGAATGGGCGCGCATCCGGCGCGAAGGCGCGCTGTCGATCGGTCTGGAAGGCACCTTTCCGCCCTATAGCCAGCTCGCTGGCGGCCAGCTGCAGGGCTTCGAGGTGGATTTCGGCCGGGCGCTGGCCAAGCAGATGGGGGTGGCGGCGCGTTTTCAGACCATGGTTTGGGACCATATGCTGGACAATCTGGCGGCCGGCCGGATGGATGTGGTGATCAACCAGGTGGTGGCGACGCCGGAACGCAGGAAGCGCTTCGAATTTTCCATTCCCTACACCTACTCCGGGCTGCAACTGGTGGTGCGCAAGCCGGATTTGCCGCGCTTCCACGGCGCCGGAGATCTGGCCGGCGCCCATGTCGGCGTCAGCGCGGGCACCAATTATGAGCAATGGCTGCGCGACAACGCGCCGCAGGCCCATATCCATCGTTACCCGAACGATCCGACGAAGTACGACGGCCTGCGCCGCGGCGAGGTGGACGCCATCGTGATCAATCGGCTGGCGGCCTTCAACCTGGCGCAGAAGACGCAGGGCGAGCTGGCGCCCGCCGGCCGCATGCTGGCGCGCGAAGACGCCTGCGTGGTGTTGCGCAAAGGCAGCCCGCAACTGTTGGCGGCGGTGAATCGGGCGATAGGCCACTTGCAGCGCGACGGCACCTTGCAGACGCTGTCGCGCAAGTGGTTCAAGGCGGACATCGTCAGCCGGCCGCAGTAGGCGGCCGGCTGACGCCGCTCGCGCGGAGCCTTTCCGGCGGCGCTCAGCCGTAGACGTCCAGCTGGCTGATCATGCCGGCCTGGCCATCCTCCTTGACGAATACGCCGGCGCGCCGCATCTGCGCCTGCGGGTCGGCGTCGCTGGAATTGGCGCGCAGCGTCAGCGGCGCGTCCACGCTGGGCAGCAGGATGGCGCCGATGCCGGCGTCCTTCAGCGAAATCAGCTGATCCTTGCCGTCGCTGCCGCGGCCGGTCCAGATCCTGAGCTGGGCGAAGGCGGGATCGCTCTCGTCGATCACGCCGTCGTGGTTGCTGTCCAGCTTGGCCAGGTCGGCGAAGCCGTTGCCGGACTGCGGCCCGAACAACTCGCTGCCGTCATTGATCTTGCCGTCGCCGTTCTTGTCCAGCGCCAGCCAGCCGCCCTGGCTGGAGAAGGGCAGATTCACCATCTGGCCGTTGCGCTGCAGATCGAAGCTGACGCTGGCGCCGTCCAGGCTGCCGGCGCCGCCGCCCAGGTTGACCATCAGCGGATCGCAGCTTTTCTTGCCGCCGGATTGGTAGCTCTGGCTGCTGTGGTATTGGTAGCTGCTCTGCATCTGCATGTTCAGCGAGAACTGCAGTTGCTTGCCGTCCTGAGTGGTGATCTGACCATTGGCGGTGAAGCTCAGCTGCTGCTGTTGCTGGTAGTCGATGTCCTGCTGCGCGCTGACCGTGGGGTCGGGGATGACGGAGAGTTGAGAATTCTCGGGCCGGAGCGGGAACAGGCGCAGCAGCTTGAAATGGACGCCGAAAGCCTTTTCCAGTATCGCCTCGATCAGGCTGTAGACCGCGTCCTTGTCCGAGCTTAGCTGGTCGAGCAGGCTGGCCTGCGTCGCCTGTTGGCTCAGTTGCACGTTGTCGGCGGCCGTTTGTGGCGGGGACTCCACTGAGAGCGTCTGGGTGACGCTGAGGGATTGGCTCTGGCTGAAGTTGCTGCCGAGGCTGACGGTGGCGGAGGCGATTTTCATGGCGGTGTCCCTTAAGGCGTACCCCCTCGCTATCGACCCGCCTCCGCTCGGCTTGATGCCGCAGTTTCCCGTATTGCCAACAATTCTAAAATCCACTCTGGCGCTTATAAGTCCTTCCCCGAGCGCCAGATCGACCAGACCAGCCACACGCTGTTGAGCAGCGCCAGCATGAAGCCGAAGAAGCCGAAGAAGGGCAGCCCGAACAGCTTGGGCCCGGCGTTGACGGTCATCACGATCGACGAGCCTATGATCAGGCAGCCGGTGACGATGCCCATGGTCAGCCGGTTGCTGCTGCGGTCCAGTTGCTTGCCGAAGCTGTCCAGCCGCTGCAGGTCCAGGTTGACGCGGAACTTGCCGTGGCGCATGTCGCGGCCGATGCGGACCAGGTCGCGCGGCAGGCCGGCTATCATCTCCAGCCCTTCGGACAGCGACTGGCGGCCGCGCTTGAGCAGCGCCGCCGGATGGTAGCGGGCGACGATCAACTCCTTGACGAAGGGGGTGATGTGGGCGACCAGCTGGAATTCAGGGTTCAGCTGCCGGCCCAGTCCCTCCAGCGTCACCAGCGCCTTGAACAGCATCGCCATGTCCGGCGGCAGCACGATGCCGTGGTTGCGGATCAGCGCCATGATGTCGCCGATCAGCTGGCTGATGTTCAGTCCCTTCAGCGGCACGTGTTCGTACTGGAACATGAATTCGCCGACCTCGTCGGCGAATTTCGGCATGTCCACCGGCGTGTTGCCGGTCCACTCGACCAGCACGTCGATGATGCCGTGCTCGTTGCGCTCCGCCACGGCCGACAGCAGGTCGACGATTTCGTCGCGCCGCACGTGGCTGATGCGGCCCACCATGCCGAAATCGATGAAGGCGATGCGGTGCTCGGCCAGGAAGAACACGTTGCCGGGATGGGGGTCGGCGTGGAAGAAGCCGTTGACCAATATCATTTTCAGCACCGCGTCGGCGCCGCGCTGGGCCAGCAGCACCGGGTCCAGGCCGCTGTCCTTCAGCCGCGACAGATCACGGGCCGCCACGCCGTCGACGTAGCTCTGCACGTTGACCGCGGCGTTGGTGTATTCCCAATGCACTCTCGGCACTTCAACGAAGGGGTCGTCGATGAAGTCCCGGGCGAAACGCTCCATATTGCGCGCCTCGATCGCCAGGTCCAGCTCGCGGCGCAGCGAGCGCGAGAACTGGGCGACGATGCTGGATGGCTGGTAGCGGCGCAGCTCGGGGAATTCCAGCTCCAGCAGGTGGGCCAGGTGGGCGAGGATGCGCAGGTCCGCCTCCACCTTGTCGGCGATGCCGGGGCGGCGCAGCTTCACCGCCACCTCGCTGCCGTCCTTCAGGCGCGCGCGGTGCACCTGGGCGATGGACGCGGAGCCTATCGGCTGCATGTCGAACTCTGCGAACAGCTGGTCGGCTTCGGCGCCCAGCGCGCCGACGATCAGCTTGTGCACCATCGCCGGCGGCAGCGGCGGCACCCGGTTCTGCAGCTTCTCGAATTCATCTATCCAGTCCGGCGGGAACACGTCCACGCGGGTGGACAGGATCTGGCCCAGCTTGATGAAGGTGGGGCCCAGCTCTTCGAAAGCCAGCCGCACCCTCACCGCCGTCGGCTGGCCGGATTCGTTCTCCGGCAGCGACAGGTTCAGCCATTCTCCGGCCTTTTCCATCGCGCGCGGCAACTTCAGCCGCTGAGCGAACTCTCCCAGTCCATGACGGATCAAAATTCCGCTGATTTCTCTTAACCGCGGTAAGTCCCGCATTGCAATCAAGGTTTCCCGAATCATGTGCTTTTCGCCGTCCCGCTTGGCTTTACACTACCGGTCCCGTCCGATAGAGTGCGGCCTATGAAATTGCAACTCCGCTTATCAGCGCTGGCGCTGGCGGGCTTCATGGTTTTTGCCCAGGCCGCGCCAGACAAGGCCCCGACCGAGGGGAAAGCCGCCGCCGACAGTTCGGCGACGGACAAATCGGACGATCCCATCTCCAAGTACGCTGCTCCGCAAGAGGATGCGGTGGGCGACTTGCTTTTGCAAGCGATGAGCCTGCTGGGCGTCGCCTATCGCTTCGGCGGCAACACGCCGGACGACGGCCTGGACTGCAGCGGCTTCATTCGTTACGTGTTCCAGAAATCGCTGCGGGTCAACCTGCCGCGCACCGCGGCCGAGATGGCCCGGGTGGGCAAGTCGGTCGGACGCGGCGAACTGATGCCGGGCGACCTGGTGTTCTTCAACACCCTGGGCCGCAGCTACTCCCATGTCGGCATCTACATGGGCAACAACAAATTCATCCACGCGCCGCGAACCGGCAAGAACATCGAGGTGTCGAACCTGTCGCAGAGCTACTGGACCGCGCGCTACAATGGCGCGCGCAGGGTCAATCGTAGCACCGCCTTGCAGGCCGCCGATACTTCCGATGACGTCAGCGTGAAAATCGCGGCGAAGCCGTCGCCGGCGCCGGAAGCGGCGAAATGCCGCAAGGGCAGGAAATGCAAGGCGGCGGCCGAGCCCAAGGGCAAGAAGGGCGCCAAGGCGCAAAAGGCGGCGAAATCCGTCGGCAAGAAGAAAAAGGGCCGGCACTGAGCGGTCCGGCCGAGCGACGATGCCCGCTTTTCGCGGGCATCGTGTTTTCAGGAACAGGGATATGGCATTGAAAATCGAAATACCGGTATGGCGCGACCCGGAGGGCAACGTCGTCGCCTGCGTCGAGAAGCTGAAAGTGATGCGCGAGAACCTGGAGGAAATCGCCCAGATGGCCCAGGACGCTTTCGAGGACGCGGTGCTGATGGGCTGCGACGAGCGGCAGGTGCGCGACTTCCTGGTGGCGATGATGCAGAGCCTGGACAATCCCTACCGTTCCGAGTGAGAAAACCCGAGATGCCTTTTGAAGCCTTTATCGGGCTGCGCTACCTGCGCGCCAAGCGCCGCAACGGATTCATCTCCTTCATTTCCCTGATTTCCATCGTCGGCATCGCCCTCGGCGTGGCGGCGCTGATCATCGTGCTGTCGGTGATGAACGGGTTCCAGAAGGAAATCCGCGGCCGCATCCTCAGCGTGGCCTCCCACCTGGAAGTCAGCGGCTACGACGGCCGCCTCGCCGGCTGGCGCGACGCGCAGGCGATGCTGGCCAAGCAGCCGCACGTGCAGGCGGCGGCGCCCTTCGTCAGCAGCCAGGGCCTGTTCGTCGCCTACGGCAATGTGCGCGGCGGCCTGGTGCGCGGCATCGAGCCCGCGCTGGAGAACAAGGTGGTGGACGTGGGTCGCCACATGGTGTCCGGCAAGCTGGAAGACCTGAAGCCCGGCAGCTTCGGCATGACGCTGGGCGTGGAGCTGGCGCGCCAGCTGGGCGTGGGCGTCGGCGACAAGGTGACGCTGATGACGCCGCAGGGCAACATCACGCCGGCCGGCATGGTGCCGCGCTCCAAGCAGTTCACCGTGGTGGGCATCTTCAAGGTGGACATGTTCGAATTCGACGCCTCGCTGGCGATGGTCAATCTGCGCGACGCCCAGGTGCTGGAGCGGATGGGCGATTCGGTCAGCGGCGTGCGGCTGCGGCTGGACGATCCGATGCTGGCGCCGCAGTTGAAGGCCGAGCTGCGGCCGCGACTGCCGCAACTGCTGGTCACCGACTGGACCGATACCAACGCCAATTACTTCCGCGCGGTGCAGATCGAGAAGCGGATGATGACCATCATCCTGACGCTGATCGTCGCGGTGGCGGCGTTCAACCTGGTGTCCACGCTGGTGATGGTGGTGACCGACAAGCAGGCCGACATCGCCATCCTGCGCACGCTGGGCGCGTCGCCCGGCAGCATCATGAAGATCTTCGTGATCCAGGGCGCGGTGGCCGGGGTGCTGGGCACGCTGGCCGGGGTGGCCAGCGGGGTGGTGATCGCCTTGAACCTGGACGTGATCGTGCCGGTGATCGAACGCATCATCGGCACCAAGATCCTGTCCAGCGACGTCTACATGATCGATTACCTGCCGTCCGACGTGCAGTGGGGCGACGTGTCCACCATCACCATCATTTCGCTGCTGCTGGCCTTGTTCGCCACCCTGTATCCCAGCTGGCGCGCCTCGCGCACCCAACCGGCGGAGGCCTTGCGCTATGAATAAGGTATTGAGCTGCCGCTCGCTCGGCAAACGCTACCAGGAAGGCAAGCTGGGGCTGGACGTGCTGTCAGACGTGAATCTGGAAGTGGGCAAGGGCGAGCACCTGGCCATCGTCGGCGCGTCCGGCTCCGGCAAAAGCACGCTGCTGCATCTGCTGGGCGGACTGGACACGCCGACTTCCGGCGTGGTGGAGGTGCTGGGCCGCGACCTGTCCACGCTGTCGGAAACCGAGCGCGGCAAGCTGCGCAACGAGTCGATGGGCTTCGTTTACCAGTTCCATCACCTGCTGCCGGAATTCACCGCGCTGGAAAACGTGATGATGCCGTTGCTGATCCGCCGCATGGACAAGGCCGAAGCCGCCCGCCGCGCCGGCGAAATGCTGGAGCGGGTAGGGCTGGGCAAGCGCCTGGAGCACAAGCCGGGCGAATTGTCCGGCGGCGAGCGTCAGCGCGCCGCCATCGCCCGCGCGCTGGTGACGCAGCCGGCCTGCCTGCTGGCCGACGAGCCCACCGGCAATCTGGATGTCCATACCGCCGGCCAGGTGTTCGAGCTGATGCTGGAGCTGAACCGCACGCTGGGCACCAGCCTGATCATCGTCACCCACGACCTGGAACTGGCCGGCCGCACCCAGCGGGTGCTGCGGCTGAACGAGGGCCGGCTGGCGGCGTCGGATGCCGTTTCTGTCTGACGGCGGCCTGGCCGCCGCGTTTTGACTAAGGAGTCGCACATTGCTGTTCATCCGCAAGGAAATGAATTTTTTCGCGTTGCTTGACGCGCTGCAGACCAAGAACGGCCTGGTCGAACTGGCGCTGGGCTTGCTGTGCGTGATCGCCGCCTATGCGCTGGCCCGCCGGCTGTATCGCTACTGGTTCGCCCATAACCCGGAGCGCTACGACCAGTTCCTGCCCTATACCGGCTTCCGGCTGGTGCTGCCGGTGTCAGCGCAGGTGCTGGTGGTGCTGGCCAGTTTCACCTGGGGCCGGCTGGAGCACGCGCCGATGCTGGTGCTGCACATCCTGAGCGCGCTGCTGTTCTGGCTGGCGGTGATCCGCCTGTGCACGGCGGTGGTGCGCCAGGCCTTCCCGCATAGCCGCTTCGAGCGGCATTCCGAGCACTTTCTGGCCTCGGCCTTGTGGCTGGGCTTCGTCAGCTGGACCATAGGCTTCGACGTGGCGGTGATGGATTGGCTGGAGTCGATCTCCTTCTACGTGGGCAAGACCCGGCTGGACCTGCTGACCATTCTCAACGGCCTGCTGTGGGTGACGGTGATCGTGGTGGTGGCGCTGTGGGCGAGCCGCCTGATCGAAGCCCGCATCATGAAGCTCAAGCACCTTGATTCCAATCTGCGCATCGTGTTCGCCAAGCTTACCCGCACCGGCCTGGTGGTGGCCTCGGTGCTGGTGGCGCTGCCGGTGATGGGGATAGACCTGACCGTGCTGTCGGTGTTCGGCGGCGCGGTGGGTATCGGCCTGGGCCTGGGCTTGCAGAAGATCGCCAGCAACTTCGTGTCCGGCTTCATCATCCTGCTTGACCACTCGATCCGCATCGGCGACCGGCTGATGGTGGACAACCGCGTCGGCTACGTGACCAAGATGACCTCGCGCTATGTGGTGCTGAAGGGCGCCGACGGCACCGAGGCGCTGATCCCCAACGACGCGCTGATGTCCAATACGGTGATCAATCAGTCCTACTCCGACAAGAACATGTGGACCAGCCTGCCGGTGCAGGTGGCTTACGGCACCGATCTGGACCTGGCGCTGAGCCTGCTCAAGCAGGCGTCGGACCATCCGCGCGTGCTGAAAAATCCGGGCGCCAACGCCTTCGTCACCCTGTTCGCCGACAGCGGCATCAATCTGGAGCTGGGTTTCTGGGTGGCCGATCCGGAGAACGGCTTCATGGGCCTGAAATCGGACATCAACCTGGCCATCTGGCGGCTGTTCAAGCAGCACAATATCGAAATCCCCTTCCCGCAGCGGGAAGTGCGCATTGTCGGCGACCAGCCGGCGCGGCAGGGCTGAGGAGGCATCATGAGCGCGAAACGGCTGGCCATCATCGACGACGACGAGGCGGTGCGGCAGTCGCTGTTGTGGCTGCTGGACGGCCAGGGCTACCGCGCCGACGGCTTCGACAGCGGCGAGGCCTTCCTGGCCGCCGGCAACGGCCATGACTACAACGGCATCGTGCTGGACCTGCGCCTGTCAGGCATCAGCGGCATCGTGCTGCTGGAGAAGCTGGCGGACTGGCCGTACTGTCCGCCGGTGATCATGCTGACCGCCCACGGCGACGTGCCGCACGCGGTGGCGGCGCTGAAGCTGGGCGCGCTCGATTTCATCGAGAAGCCGTTCGACGACGTGCGCCTGCTGGAGCGCGCGGCGGCGGCGGTGGAGCTGGACGAGCAGAACCGCCAGCGCCACGGCCTGCAGCGCAAGGTGTCGGCGGCGCTGGCGCTGCTGACCGAGCGCGAGCGCGAGGTGATGCAGCTGATCCTGGCCGGCAAGCTGAACAAGCAGATCGCCGAGGAGCTCAGCATCAGCATGAAGACGGTGGAAGTCCACCGTTCGCGGGTATTCGAGAAGATGGGCGTGAAGTCGGCGGTGGAGCTGGCCGGCATGCTGGCCGCGCCCGGGGCCCAGGGAGGCAAGCTTTAAATGGGCAGCAAGCAGCCGGTGTCGGTGCTGGTGGTGATACACAGCCGGGATGGCCGGGCGCTGCTGATGGAGCGGGCGGACAAGCCCGGCTATTGGCAGTCGGTGACCGGCAGCCGCGAAGGCGGCGAAGACCTGATCGACACCGCCCGCCGCGAAGTGGCGGAGGAAACCGGCCTGGACGCGTCCCGCTTCGCGCTCAGCGACTGGCATCTGGTCAATCGCTACGAGATTTACGAACATTGGCGCCACCGCTATCCGGACGGCGTCACCCACAACGACGAGCACGTGTTCGGCCTGCTGCTGCCCGAGCCCTGCGAGGTGGCGCTGGCGCCGCGCGAGCATCTGGGCTACCGCTGGCTGCCGTGGCATGAGGCCGCCGAGCTGGCGTTCTCGCCATCCAACGCCGAGGCGCTGCGCATGCTGCCGGAGAAGCTGGGGCTGGAGAACTGAGCCGATTGCCCCTGTCCGTCCATCGCCACCCGCCCGCTTCGGCGGGTTTTCTTTTTTCTGCCGCGTGAATATGGCTTTTCTTGATGCTTTCGGCATGAAAGAATGATTTCAAAATTAAATGCATATTCTGGAATGATCCAAATGATGGAGGCTGGCAATGCAGGAACGCGAAGAGGAAAGAAGTTCAAAGCGCGAATTGGAGCTTTCCGAGAGACTGGCAATTCTCGAGGCGCAGTTTAAGGTAGGGCGGGAGCGCGCTGTTGAAGTGGAAAACGCTAGAACGATGCGCTTGGACATCGTCCTGGATTTGATTCGGTCGATGTGGAGGGCCCTGCTGCTGATTGCTTTGCTGTGCGTCGCTGCTCATTATGGATTGGCGTTTTTCCAGTTGCAAATTGAGCGCGAGGCGGAAGCGGAGTCGAGAGCTGCGTCAGAACAGGCTGCCAACAACGCTCGGGATGCGAAGACTGCTGGCGTGGCGGGAAGCAGGGAGCCGCAGATTACGGGAAAGGACGGTTTGATCTTGCTGCGCTTGGCAGTGGAGTCTTATCCGGAGGGGAGCGGGGCGGCGAAGAAGGGGGCGATTCCGCTTTCCGGATTGGTTTCCTTGATCGATAAATTCGCCGCGGCAGGCGCGATCATGGCGAAGGATGCCTCGGCATTGAAGTCGGAGTTATTGAAGAATGCGTTGGAAGGGGGGAAGGAAATCATGGTCGAAGCGGCGAAAAAGCTGATCGACAAGTTTTTGGATGATAAGAAGGACGAGCCCCTTGCGAAAGGCGCCGCTGGCCAGCTCATGGTGCAAGTCAACCAATTTTGCGGCGGCGCATCGACTAAATCGCATCCCAAGCCTGCGCCGCCGACTCCCAAACCGCGCGATTTGTGCGGCAAATGAGGAGACGGCAAGCGCAGAGCCTGCTAAACGCGCCCTAGTCTGCAACTGCGCCGGGTTCGGGCAGTTGCTCGATGCGGCCCAGCAGGAACACGAAGGCCAGGATGCCGATCACCAGCATGCAGCCGGCCACCAGGAAAGCGTTGGCGAAGGAGTGGGTGGCGCCGACGATGAAGCCGGTGACGATGGGGGCGACCGCGCCCATCATATTGTTGGCGAAGTTCATGATGCCGCCGACGGTGCCGGTGCCGCCGCGCGGCGCGATCAGGGACGGCAGCGACCAGCCCACCGGCGCGGCGGCGGCCAGGCCGCTGAGCGCGATGGTGATCCAGATGATGGCGACGTAGGGATCGGTGGTGGTGGTCGCGCCGAACACCGCCATGCCCATGGTCATGCCGCACAGCAGCACCGTCTTGCGCACGCGGGTTTCGTCGTGGCCGCGGGCGATCAGCTTGTCGATCAGCCAGCCGCCGACGAACAGGTCGGACAGGGTGGCGAACATCCACGGGATGGCGGAAAACCACGCGGATTTCAGGATGTCCATATGCATGGCCTGCACCAGGTAGCCGGGCAGCCAGGTCAAAAACAGGTAGAACACGTAGCCGTAGGCGGCGAAGCCGATGGACAGCCCCCACACCTTGCGCTGGCGCAGCAGGTAGCCCAGCATCGCCATCGAGCTTTGCTGGCTGACGCCTTCCTCGGCCGCGCCGCCCTGGACGATGTATTGGCGCTCGGCCTCGCTCAGCTTCTTGTCGGCGCTGGGGTCGCGGTAGATCAGATAGAATGCGATGAAGTACAGCACGCTGAGGATGGCGGATACGCCGAAGCCCCAGCGCCAGCCCAGGTGCACCACCGCCAGCGCCACCAGCGGCACGCCGATCACATTGGAGAACTTGGCGGCGGCGTCGAAAATGGCGGTGGCCATCGCCCGCTCGCGGCGGGGAAACCAGTAGCCGGTGGCCTTGGAGCTGACCGGAAAGCCCGGCGCTTCGGCGACGCCCAGCAGCATGCGGGCGGCGAAGATGCCGGCGAAGCCGCCGGCGCAGGCGGTGAGCGTGGCGGCCACGCCCCACAGCAGCGCGCCCAGGCGGCCGATGCGGGTGGTGCCGAAGCGGTCCAGGATCACGCCGGTGGGAATCTGCAGCAGCGCGTAGCTCCAGAAGAAGGCGCTGAACAACAGGCCGAGTTGGCCGTTGCTGAGGCCGAACTCCTGCTGCAGCTGCGGCGCGGCCACAGACAGGCTGATGCGGTCGAAGTAATTGACCAGGATGCCGATGCCCAAGAGCCAGCCTATGCGCCAGCGGCGGGCGGGAACCTTGAATTGTTGCGGGGACGGGGCGTTCATTGTTGTTCTCCTCTTGGATACTGCCTTTGCGTTGAAACGGTTGGGTTCAGTCCAGCTCCGCCAGGATGCGCCGCAGCAGCGCGTCTGGCGGCAGGGCGACGTCGCAGGGAATCGCAGCTTCGTCGGCGCCCGGGGCTTCCAGGTCGCGGAACTGGCTGTCCAGCAGGCTTTCCGGCATGAAGTGGCCGCTGCGCTCGCGCATGCGCTCGGCGATCAGCGTCTTGTCGCCGTACAGGTGGACGAAGCGCAGGCTGGGATCGCCGCCGCGCAGCACGTCGCGATAGCGGCGCTTCAGGGCCGAGCAGGCCAGCACCATGGGCTCGCCGTTTTCGCGTCCCTGGCGCAGCTTGCCGGCCAGGTTGGCCAGCCAGCCGGCGCGGTCGTCGTCGTCCAGCGGGATGCCGGCGCGCATCCGCGCGATGTTCTCAGGGGGATGGAAGCTGTCGCCTTCGATGAAGCTGGCGCCGATGGCCTCGGCCAGCAGGCGGCCCACGCTGCTTTTGCCGCAGCCGGCCACGCCCATCACCACGATATTGCCGTTTTTCATGTTAGCGCTAACATTTATTTGTGAAAGGATAGCCGGAACAAGCCCGGCTGAATGACACTGATGTTAGCGCTAACAAAAAGTTCACAACAAGCGGTTGGATCAAGTTTTTCGGTTTGTCCGCGCGGCGCTGTAGTGGGATAGCAACATCGGGGGGCGTGGCGGAAAGCCGCGCGGATGTAGGATTTCAGCTGCTGCGGCGCAGCATCAGCCGGAAGCCCAGATCGACGCGGCGCGATTCAGGCTCCTCGCCGTCGATCAGCTTCAGCAGCGCCTGGGCGGCGCGGACGCCGATGTCGCGGCGCGGCGTGGCCACCGTGGTCAGCGTGGGCGTGCACCAGGCCGACGGCTGCAGGTCGTTGAAGCCGGCGATGGCCAGCCTCCCCGGCACATCCAGGCCCAGCTGCTGGCTGCGCGACAGCGCGCCGATCGCCAGGTCGTCGTTGCAGCAGAACAGCGCGTCGCAGTCCGGGCGCTGCGCCAGCGCCGCGTCCAGCATGTCGGCGCCCATCTGCATGCTGGAGGGCTGAGGGTCAAGCCATTCCAGCCCGGCGTCGCGGCAGCCGGCCGCGTCCAGCGCCGCGCGGTAGCCATCCAGGCGCTTCATTACCCGCTCGTCCAGCTGGGCGCCGAGAAAACCGATGCGGCGCTTGCCGCGCGACAGCAGGTGGCGGGTGATGGCGGCTCCGGCTTCCTCCTGCGAGAAGCCGACGCAGCAACGGCCGTCGTCGGCGAGGTCCATCATGTAGACCGCCGGCAGCGCGTGCTGGCTCAGGATGCGCTCGAACGGCTCCGCGTGGCTGAGGCCGGTGATCAGGACGCCGTCGGGCCGGTGCTGCAGATAGGCGCGCAGCAACTGCAGCTCTTGGCCGGCGTCGTAATGGCTGTTGCCGATCAGCATCTGGTAGCCGGCGGCGTCCAGCACGGTTTCGATGCCGGCCAGCGTCTCCAGGAACACGGTGTTGGCCAGCGAGGGAATCAGCACCAGCACCGTGCGCGATCTCGCCGAGGCCAGCGTGCTGGCGGAGCGGCTGGGCACATAGGCCAGCGCGTCGACCGCCTGCATCACTTTCTCGCGCAACGTTTCGGAAACCTGCTGCGGTTGATTCAGTACCCGGGACACGGTGATGGCGCTGACGCCGGCCGCCTTGGCCACGTCATGCATGGTGACGCCGCTGCCGGAGCGGACGCGCGGTTTTCTAGGCATGTGCTTCTCGATGTGGATTGGCAATACTGTTGTCATTGTATCGCGGCGGGAGCGCTTGCCGAGCGATGACGCCTGCTTGTAATGTCGTGATTTTTCCCGGGAGCCATCATGTACCAGCCCAGCCATTTCGTCGAGGCCGATCCGGCCGTACTGCTGAACCTGATGCGGGCCCGGCCGCTGGCCACCGTGGCCATCAATGGCGAGGATGGCCCATTGGCCAACCATCTGCCGCTGCTGGCGGTGGAGGAGGACGGCGCGTTGAAGCTGAGGGGCCATGTGGCGCGGGCCAATCCCTTGTGGCGGCTGCTGGAAGCGGAGCCGCAGGCGCTGGCGGTGTTTCAGGGCGACGATGCCTACATCAGCCCGTCCTGGTACCCGGCCAAGGCCGAGCACGGCAAGGTGGTGCCCACCTGGAACTATATGGTGGCGCACGCCAGGGGCCGGCTGCGGGCGGTGGACGATCCGCTGTGGCTGCGGCGATTGCTGGAAGAATTGACTGCCCGGCGGGAGGCGGGTTTTCCCCTGCCGTGGCAAGTGGCCGACGCGCCGGCAGACTATCTGGACAAGATGCTGCGCGCCATCGTCGGCATCGAGCTGACGGTGAGTCGGCTGGACGGCAAGTACAAGCTCAGCCAGAACCAGGACGAGGCGACCCGGCTGAGCGTGCGCGCGGGCCTGGCGGGCAGCGGCGATCCGCGCGCCAGCGCGTTGGCCGGGGAGATGCCGCGCTGAGCCGCCTTAATGACGGAAGCGGGCGAGCAGTTCGGCCAGTTCCGGCGGCGCGGCCTCGCCATCCTGCCTAAGCCGCAACAGGAAGCTATCCAGAAAGCCGGATAGCAGCGCGGACGAGGTGACGGTGGCGCCGATGCGGGCATGGTCCCATTCCACCACGACGCCCTGCAGGTAGGCGGTCAGACGGTTGCTGTCTTGCTGGAACGAGTGGTACAGGCTGATGGCCGGCGCCCCGCCCAGCTGGTAAAAGGCCTGCAGCGTCGACTTGTCCAGCCGGCAGCGGCTGAGGATGTCGCGGCTGTCGAATTCCACGAACAAGGGCTGCACCACCTGGTTGCGGCGGGTATTGCTGCTGTACGGCCGGGATACCACGCCTATCGCCGAGTTGAGCTGGCCGGCGGGCCGGCCGTTGCTGACCGGATAGCCCAGCAGCAGGGTGAAGGCGCTGGCCATCGGATCGGGCAGGGCGCCGTAATCCAGTTCGAAGCAGCTCTCCACCGGGTGGCGAGCCAGCCAGTCGGCCGGCAGGTGTATCGCAGCCAGATCCAGGTGCTGCGGACTGGCGCAACGCAGCTGCAGCAGCGGCCATTGCCGCGCGCCGTTGCTGGCCACCACGTTCTGGCCGTGATTGACGCAGGCGGCGGACAGCACGGCTTCGGATGTGACGATGAACTTTTCGCCCCGGTAGCTCAGCAGCAGGCCGTTGCCGAAGCAGGGGCCGGTGCGGCCGGCGCTTTTTTTCGGATGAAAGGCCACAACCATCGGGCTCAGAAACTGGTAGATATGCTCCAGACACTGCAGGGGATCATCCAGATCGAACAGAAACTCCATCCCCGGTTACCTCTCGCGACAATGGTTCTTCGCTCAGCATAGTTCAGGCTAGGATGATTTGAATGCCTGTTTGTCTTGCCGCCGCGGCAGGGGGCAAGGCAAATGCTATACCTGTAAGGAACGAATCCAAACGAAACGGACGGCATGCCGTCCGTTTCGGCGTAAGTTCGACAAGACTCCGCCGGCAACGCGGCGCGGAGGACGACAGACCCGGCCGGTGCCGGGCTCAGGGGGCTTTCTATGGCAAGCAACGCGCGGACCAGATTCATTCTGCTGGCGGTGCCCAGTTACGCGCTGTTCGCGCTGGCCTGGATCTTTTTCTCCGACCAATTGCTGGCCGGGCTGGATATTTCCCGTGTGGTTTCGATTTCCATCGCCAAAGGCATTTTCTTCGTTCTGGTGACCTCGGTTTTGCTGTTGCTGGCATTGCGGGCGGTGCCGTCCGGCGATAACGGCATGCAACTGTTCTGGCTGGGGAGCGCGGCCAATGGCTTGCGGTCGGAGCGTTGGACCAACTGGCTTGCCTATCCGGTGGTGCTGGCGTTGCTGGGCGGCGCGCTGGCGCTGCGGCCGCTCCTGATCGGGCCGCAACTGGGCGATCATCCAATGTTGATCCTGTTCATGCTTCCCATCATCCTGGGGGCTTGCATGGGCGGCCTTGGCCCCGGCTTGCTGGCCACAGTGCTGGCGGTGCTGGCCGCCGACCTGATGGCCGAGCCCCATCTGCATGCCGCGCAAACGCCATGGCACAGCAAGCTGCAGCTGTTGTTCCTGGCCTTGAATGGCTTGGCGGTGAGCCTGCTCTGCGAAATGCTGCGCTTGGCGCTGGAGCGCGGCGTCATGCACCGGGCGCTGCTGGACGCCGTGGTGACCAGCACCTCCGACGCGGTGTTCGTCAAGGACGTGCAGGGGCGCTACCTGCTGGTCAACCACGCGGCGCTGGCCTTCGTCGGCAAATCCAGCCGCGAGGTGATAGGCAAGGACGACTGGGAGCTGTTCGACGAGGAAACTGCGAAGGAGTTGATCGTTCAGGACCGGCTGATCATGCAAAGCGGCCGG
The DNA here is from genome assembly GCF_055181315.1 of Chromobacterium sp. Ag138. NCBI lineage: Bacteria > Pseudomonadati > Pseudomonadota > Betaproteobacteria > Neisseriales > Chromobacteriaceae > Chromobacterium > Chromobacterium sp. Ag138. The sequence continues at coordinate 1,200,457 of NZ_JBUPWA010000001.1, read as the reverse complement.
GTGCAGACCCACGAGGAGCGCCTGGTGCTGCAAAATGGCGAGCGGATGGTGTTTCTGGTGACCAAGGGGCCGGTCTACAACAGCGCCGGTCAACTGGGCGGATTATTCGGCATCTCGCGCGACGTCACCCGGCAAAAGCAGGCCGAACAGCTGTTGCGCGACAGCGAATCCATGTTGCAGCAGGCGCAGCAACTGGCCGGCATAGGCAGCTGGAGCTGGGATTTGGCGGAAGACCGGCATTACTGGTCGCCTGAGGCCTATCGCCTGTTCGGCCTGGCCGAGCGCTTCGGGCCGCCCGGCTATCCGGCGATGCGGCGATTTTTCAGCGAAGAAGGCTGGGAGCAGCTGTCGGAGGCGATAGAACGCTGCAAGCTGGTGGGCATGGGCTACGAGTGCGACGTGGAATTGCTGCGCGCGGATGGCGAAAGCCGCTGGCTGACGATGCGGGGAGAGGCGCGGCGCGGCGAGGAGAACACCATTGTCGGGCTGTACGGCACCATGCAGGACATCACCGAGCGCAAGCAGATGGCCATGCAGGTCAAGGCCAGCGAATCCCGCCTGCAATTGGTGGCCGAGGCTACCAGCGATGGATTCTGGGATTGGGACTTGCGCAGCGGCAAGGTGTACCGCTCGCCCCGTTACTACGAGGTGACCGGCACCCAGCCGGAGGAGGACAGCGGAGATTTCCGTTTCTTTCGCCAGATGGTGCATCCGGCCGATCTGCCTTATGTGTTGCAGGCGATAGAGGCGCATCGCCGCGGCAAGAGCCCGAAGATAGAAATCGACTTCCGGCTGGCCCGGCAGGACGATGGCGTGCGCTGGCTGCAGGCGCGGGGCCGGGCGGTGGAGTGGGACGAGCGCGGCGCGGCGGTGAGACTGGTCGGCAATCTGTCCGACATCACCGAGCGCAAGCGCGCCGACGAAGATCTCAGGCTGGTGCTGAACGAAGCCGGCGACGCGATCTGGGTGACCGATGTGGACGGCTATTTCATCTTCGCCAACCCCGCCGCTTGCCGTCTGACCGGGCACAGCCTGGACGAATTGCGCGAAATGCACATCCACGACCTGGTGGCCCCGGAGTGCCTGGGCTTCTTGGCCGAGCATCTGGCCTCGGTAGCCAACGGGGCCTTCCAGCGCTTCGAGTGGAAGCTGCGGCTGAAAAGGGGCGGCGCCGTCAGCGTGGACCTGACTTCCGGCAAGATGAAGGACGGCCGCTACATCGCTTTCGGCCGCGACCTGACCGAGCAGCACCGCGCCGAGCAGGAGCTGCGCGACCGCGAGAGCCAGCTGGCGCGGGTGATCGCCGGCTCCGACCAGGGTTTCTGGGACTGGAACCTGAAAACCAACCGCTTCCAGATCAGCCCGCGCTGGGAAAGCATGCTGGGCTATGGTCCCGGCGAGATGCACATCACGGCGGATAACTGGTACGAGCATCTGCATCCGGACGACGTGGCTCTGGTCCGGGATTCCATACAGCGGAATCTGCGCGGCGAATTGAGCAGTCACGAGGTGGAGGTGCGCTGCCGGACCCGGGGCGGCGACTGGCGCTGGATCCTGTCGCGCGGCCGGGTGGTGGAGCGCGGGGAGCAAGGAGAGCCGCTGATGATGTCCGGCACCCATACCGACATCACCGAGCGCAAAGTGTTTGAGCAGACGCAGAAGGAAGCCGCCGCGGTGTTCGACAGCAGTTATGAAGGCATCCTGATGGTGAATCCGGACGGGGTGATCACCAAGGTCAACAACGCTTTCTCGCGCATCACCGGCTACAGCGCCGAGGAGGCGATAGGACAGCGGCCCAGCCTGCTGGCGTCGGGCAAACAGCCGATCAGCTTCTACGAGGAGCTGTGGAACTCGGTCAAGGGCCACGATTTCTGGCGCGGCGAGCTGTGGAACCGCCGCAAGAACGGCGAACTCTACGCCGAGCTGCTGTCGATTTCGGTGGTGCGCGACGAGCAAGGAGAAGTGCAGCACTATATCGGCATTTTCTCGGACATCACCCAGCTCAAGCAGCACGAGGCCGAGCTGGACCGCGTCGCCCACTATGATCCGCTGACCGGCGTGCCCAACCGCCGCCTGTTGTCCGACCGGCTGCGGCAGGCCATTGTGCGCGCCAACCGCAGCGGCAAGTCCTGCGCGGTGTGCTTCCTCGACCTGGACGGCTTCAAGGCGGTCAACGACAAATACGGCCATGCGGTGGGAGACCAGCTGCTGGTGGCGGTCAGCAACAATCTCAAGGCCATTCTGCGCGGCGACGACACGCTGGCGCGGCTGGGCGGCGACGAGTTCGTGGTGCTGTTGTCCGAGGTGGGGGCGCCGGAGGAGTGCATGCTGGTGTTGGACCGGGTGCTGGCCACCGCGTCGCGGCCGATGCCGGTGGGCGACGCGGCCGTCAGCGTCACGGCCAGCATAGGCGTCAGCCTGTATCCGCAGGACAATGTCGATCCGGACACGCTGCTGCGCCACGCCGATCAGGCGATGTATCTGGCCAAGGACGCCGGCAAGAACCGCTACCAGTTGTTCGACCCGGAAAACGACCGCAAGGCGCAGGAGCACCGCCAGTTTCTGGAGCTGCTGCGCCAGGCGCTGGTCCGCGACGAGTTCACGCTGTTCTACCAGCCGGTGGTGGACCTGCAAAGCGGCGAGATCATCAGCGTGGAGTCGCTGATACGCTGGCGCCATCCCAAGCGCGGGCTGCTGGCGCCGGCGGAGTTCCTGCCCCACCTGTCCGGCAACGAACTCGAGGCAGCCTTCGGCCTGTGGGTGCTGGATGCCGCGCTCAGCCAGGTGTCGCGATGGGCACAAGCCGGCTTCCACATCAATATCAGCACCAATGTCAGCACCAACTACCTGCTGCGCGCCGATTTCGGCCAGCAGTTGTCGGCCGTGCTGGGGCGCTATCCCAACGTTCCGCCCTGGCATCTGGAACTGGAGATCGTGGAAAGCGCGTCCGGCGATGTCGAGCAAACCATACGGGTGCTGCAGCGTTGCCGCGAACTGGGCGTGCACTTCGCGCTGGACGATTTCGGCACCGGCCACGCGTCGTTGACCCATCTGCGCCGCCTGCCGGTCGATACGCTGAAGATAGACAACAGTTTTGTCCACGACATGATAGATAGCCCGGACGACAGGCGCATCGTCGAGGGCGTGATCGAGTTGGCTTCCATTTTCGCCCGCAAGGCGATCGCCGAAGGCGTGGAGACGATGGCGCACGCCGCCCTGCTGCGCCGGCTTGGCTGCCGCTATGCCCAGGGTTACGGCATCGCCCGGCCGATGGAAGCCGACAAGGTGATGGCGTGGTGCCGCCAGTGGCAGCAGGACGAGGCCTGGCAACAGTTGGCGGACCAGGCTTCTTGATGCGATTTCCCCTTGTCATTTGCTTGGCTGCCGCTGGCGCCGTTTTCTGCTAGATTGCCGTTTTCAGGCACATTGGGCCCGCCGCGAGGCGGGCCTTGTCATGGGAGGCTTCTGGCATGCATGAGCGCACCAGCGCGGGGCATTCGGTTGAAATAAGGCTCGCCGCCGGCGCGGATGCCGACGCGCTGGCAGCCCTGTACCGCCAGTTGACCGGCGACACGCGAACGCGAGTGTTGCCGGAGCGGCTGGATGGCTTGGCTGGCGGCGAACGGGCGCAGGTGCTGGTGTGCGAGTGCGGCGGCGAGCTAGCCGGCACCGCCTGGCTCGGTTTTTGCGATGACATCATGTACGGGGAGCAGCCATTCGCCGTGCTGCAGAACCTGGTGGTGGACGCGCGCAGGCGCGGCCGCGGCTTGGGCGCGATGCTGCTGCGCGGGGCCGAGCGGCGCAGTCTGGCGCGCGATTGCTCCAAGATCATGCTGCTCAGTTCGCTTGGCCGGGAGGACGCGCATCGCTTCTTTCTGCGCGCCGGTTTCCGCGGCGACGCCAAGCGGGGATTCGTCAAGTATCGCGGCCGGATGGCGGGATGAAACCGGATTGATTGATAACAATAGCCAAGGAAACAGGATGCGTTTGCAAGAAAGAACAAGACCAGACATCGATGGGGCGGCGAACAGGGTGTCGATCAGGCTGGAGCGCCCGGATCAGCCCGAAGTGCTGGCCTTGATCGACGAGCTGGACGCCTACCAGAAACCCTTGTATCCGCCGGAGTGCCATTACGGGGTGGATGTGTCGGCGCTGTTGAAGCCGGAAGTGGCTTTCGCCGTGATCCGAGGAAAGGAGGGCGCGGCGCTGGGCTGCGGCGCGGTGTGGTGCGGGCCGGAATACGGCGAGCTCAAGCGGGTATTCGTCAAACCGGAATGCCGGGGCAAGGGCGCGGCGCGGGCCGTGCTGTCATTCCTGGAGGAGCAGGCGCGCGCCCGGGGCTGCGCGGTGATGATGCTGGAGACGGGCATCCATCAGCATCAGGCGATCGCTTTGTATCAGCGCGCCGGCTACGATTTCTGCCCGCCTTTCGGCGATTACCGCGAAGACCCGCACAGCGTGTTCATGCGCAAGCCGCTGTGAGTCACGGCGCCTTGCCCAGATGCGCGGCCAGCTGGCGCGCGCTCTGGCGGCACCATTCATCTATCAGCGGTTTGATCAGGTCCAGCGTCATCGGCTGTTCCTTGGTCTTGTTTTTTTCGTTCTGGCGCAGGTTGACGGTGCCGGCCAGCAGGCCGCCGTCCTGGGCATCCTCCAGTTGCGCCATGCTCGCTATCTTCAGCAGATAGGGCTCCTTGCCGGCCGCCAGGCGCGCCAGGTTGAACACGGCCTTCACCGGCAGCAGATCGATGGCGTTGACGCCCGGCCTGTCCTGGCTCACGCCGGTGACGGCCACCCGCAGCCGGGCGACGCCCGTCGCCGGCTGCAGCGCCTCCTCGACGCCGGCGGCTTTCAGTTCCGCCTGCATCCGGTCGTGGAAATAGCCGGCGATCGCGTTTTCGTCTCCCGCCTGCAGCAACTCCCAGCTGCCGTCATCCGCCTGCCGCAGGAACAGCAAGGGTTCCAGCAGCACCGAATGATAAGCCTTCAGATCCACGCCGGGTTTCTGGTACACGCGCTGGCCGGGCACCATCTTGCCGGGCTGGAAAGCGTCCAGCGGCACGGTGAACAGGTTGTCGGCGTTGTCGGCCCAGGCGGGCAGACTCAGTCCAAGGGCGCAGAATAGCGCTAGTGCGGACAGTCTCATCATCGTTTCCTCTGTTTTGGCTTCAGTACGGTGACATGCCGCAGACAGGATAGTTCGAAGCGGAGAGCTTGTCGCGCGGAAACAGCCAGGGCCGCTTAGAGCCACTGACAAAACCTCGCAGAGAACCTGAGCCAAGGCGCGCCGACGCAGGCAGTACCCCTGGTACGACAAGGAGGCGCAAGGGTTTTGTTAGCGGATCTTAACGGGCGAAGTAGGCGTACAGCGCCAGCATCAGGATGCAGGCCGCCACCATCAAATTGAGCAGGATTTCCTCCTGCAGCGGCTGGAAATGCAGTTTGTCATGTGCGCTCAAGCGGGAGCCGCTGAGCTTGCGCAGCCAGTATTGCAGCAGATTGCGAGGGCTGGGGCCTTCCGCGTCGGCATTACCGGGTTTCATGATCGAACGCCTTTTTGTTTGAGAGTGAACGCAGTCGCATTTTACGCCGCTTTTATATGCGGGCAACATCTTTTGATGAATATTTTTCTTTCGTAAATGAATATCCGAAGAGTGATAGTGCGGATGGAGTGGCGCTGGCGGGCAGTGGCGGCGATGCGGAGAATGGCGGCTGGACTACACTGACGAAAGTAGCTCGGGCAGAGGCCCGGAGAGGCGCTGACGCGATGCCGGGCCGATGCGCGCAGGTCGGGAGGAACGATGAAATTGCGGCTTGTTTGGCTGGTTCTGGCCGCCGCCGCGGCAATGGCCGCCGCGGAGCCTGCGCTGTTTCATTCTTACACGCTGGCCGTGGAGCCGTGGGGCGTGGCCGACAGCGACCGGGGCGTCGGTCCGGATTTCGTCCGTTTTCTGGCGGCGCAGACCGGCGTGCCGATCAAGGCCGAGGTCAGGCCCTATCTGCGGGTGATAGACGGCATGCGCAGCGGAGCCAACGCGATCAATCTGGGCATTCCCACCGCGGAGAGGGAGCATTACGGCATTTCCATCTGCGAGGTGGCGACGCTCAAGGTATCGCTGGTCTATCTGAAGGAACCGGGACGCGCGCATTCATCGGCGCGCAGCTTCGCCGGCCTCGCCGTCGGGGAGCTCAGAGGCAGCCACACGCTGGACGCGTTCGACCGCGAGGTGCCGCATGCCAGAGTGTTGTTGGGCGATATGGATCAAGGCGCGAAGATGCTGGCGGCGGGCAGGCTGGACGCCACCGTTTGCGTGCGGCCCGGCTGCGGCAATGTGCTGGATGAGGCGGGCCTGGCGGGAAAGGCGCTGGGAGAATGGCCGCTGGACGCGCAGCCGCTGAGGATTTACGTTTCGAAGTCCAGCGCGCTGGCGCGCGACGCGGATGCGATGGCCAGGCTGAAGCAGGCTTGCGAATCACTGGAAGGCCAGCAGGAAATGCGCCGTCTGCTGGCCCCCTATCATTAGACGCGGCAGGGGCGGGCAAGCCGTACCCGCCGAGCGTCCATCTCAGACCGACATCGACATCAGCAGGCTGCTGATGTCGTTGCCGCCGGCGTCCGCCTGGTACAGGCTCAGGGCCGCTTGCAACTGCTGGACGTTGTTGGCCGCGCTGGCGGAGCCGGTGGTCCCCGAGGATGGTTGGCTGCCGTCGGCGGCGTTCAGCAGGCTTTGCAGGCCGCTGTCGTTTTGCTGCTCGCCGCCCTCATGATGATGGTGATGGCGGTGCGGTCCGCTGGCTTGCTGGGCGCCGTCGGCCTGCAGGCCCTGCTGCAATTGCTGGAAGGCCTGCTGCGCCTGGCTGAGATTGCCGGATTGCAGGTCCTGGCCCAGCGTGTCCAACAGCGAGGCAATGGGGCTGCCGGAGCGGGGCGCGCTGCCGGAGGCCTGGCTGTTGTTCAGCGCGGCGAATGGATCGCTGGAGTTCGCTCCGGCGGATGAGGTGGACGAGGCTGCGCTGATGGCGTTTTTCAGCGCGGAGCTGAAGCCGTCGCCGTTGCCGTTGTTCGAGCCGTTCAACTGTTGCAGCGCGGCCAGCGCTTGCTGCGCGCCGGCGATGTCGCCCTGCTGGACCGACTGGGTCAGCTGGTTGAAGTCTTGCCGGCGTTGCTGGCGCAGCGACTTAAGATGTTGCCAATCGGCGTTCGAGGTATTGGTACTGCTGACGGACATGACGCTTCTCCTTGAGAACGATGTTGCCGGGCAGCGCTTCACGGATCCGCTGCTGTCCTTGGCGGCAGCCGGTCGGAGCATGGACGTCCGTCCGGCCGGCAATTGTTGCCGCCTTGCCGTTCAATGTTTGCCGTTATCGCCGCGGAAATCGCTTTTTTGCTGATTTTCCAATCGAAAACAATGGCTTGGCGTGTGTTGGTCCAGCAATGGGCGTGCCAGGTTGTCGTCATCGAGCGGGGAAATTGTTTACAGATGTTGCGGCATGGCGCAGCCCGGCGCACTCGAGGAGGATCTGGGCCCGTCGCGCCGGTTCGGCTATGGCTTGGCCGGCGGCTCTCAGCCGAAGCCGCGCTTGCGCAGGGCCAGGTACAGCATCGCGGCGCTCAGCGCGTCATTGAGCGCGTCGTGGCGCGGCAAGGCCGGCACCCCCAGCTCGCGGTGCAGCGCGTCCAGGCTGAGATCGATGTGGGAATCCGGGCGCTGGCGGAAGCGGTAGTCGTAATAGCGGGCTGAGAGTTCGATCTGCCGCTGCGGCAGGCCGATGCCCAGCCAGGGCTTCACGTACTTGTTGAGCACGGCGACGTCGTATTCCAGGTAGTAGCCCAGCAGCGGCCGCCCGCCGATGAAGGCCAGCAGCCTGAGAATCGCCTCGCCCGGGGGCAGGGCGTCGGCCAGGTCGCGGCGGCGCAGGCCGTGCACGGCGATATTGTCGGCGCTGGGAATGCTTTCCGGCCTGACCAGCAGGCACAGCGCCTCGCTGTGCAGGATGCGGTTGCCGCGCAGCTTGACCGCGCCTATCGACAGCAGCTCGGCTTCGGCCGCGTTCAGGCTGGTGGTCTCGCAGTCCAGGCTGACCATCTCGTCCGCAGGCTCGTCGAACAGCCCGCTCCAGGCCGGATCGCGCAGCCGCGCGCGCAGCCAGCGCCGCCGCAGCCGCTCCAGCATCAGAAGCTCCCCAGCCGGTAATGGTGGCGCAGCTGGGTCTTGAAGCGCTTCGCCACCGCCAGCGCGTCCTTGAGCAGATCGCGCTCCAGCGTGGACAGGGCTTCTGGTTCGATCAGGTTGTCGGGGGGCTCGCCGGCGTCCAGCCTCCGCAGGCCGCGCTCCAGCCGCAGCTGGGACAGGAAAGCCAGCGCCTCCAGGATGTCGTCGGCGAGCCCGGCTTCCAGCTTGCCCGCCGCCGCCAGCAATCTGGCGCGCTCCGCGCTGGAGGCGGCGTCGATGCCGTTTTCCAGCGCCAGCGCGCGCAGGCCGTGCACCAGGGGGAAGATGCCGCCCTTTTTCAGGTCCAGCAGCTCGCGGCCGCCGCTTTCCCGGGTGCGCAGCCGCGAGAAGGGGCCGAGCGGGGTGTCGAATTGGTCGATGGCGCGGGCGAAGCGGGAAAAGAAGCCGGCGTCGTCCTGCAGCCGCGCGCGCAAGTAGCCGCGGCAATCCGCCAGCAAGGCCTCGTCGCCGCATACGGATTCCGCGTCGCAGAAAATGGCCAGTTGCAGCATGCTGTCGCCGTCGGGGCGGGTCAGCCAATGGTGGATGCGGTCGCGCATGTCGCTGAGGGACAGGCGCCAATGCGGATTGCTGACCATCACGCCGCCGGGACAGGGCGGGTAGCCGAAGCGGGCGAGCGCGGCGGAGAACGCCTCGCAGCAGGCGGCGGCTTCCGGGAAGTCTTCGCCATTGGGCAGCAGCAGCGCGTTGTCCTGATCGGTCTTCAGCATCTGCTCGCCGCGGCCTTCCGATCCCATCACCAGCAGGCAGCTGCTTTCCGCCAGCCGCGCCGGCGCGATCATGCGCCAGGCGCGGGCGAACAGCCGGGCGTTCAGCGTCTGCACCAGCCGGCCCAATTGCGGAGGGCGCACGCCATGGCCGGACAGGATGCGGATCAGCCGGTCGATCTGTCCGGCGATGTCGGCCAATTCGTCCAGGTCGGCGGCGCGGTCCAGCCGCTGGGCGATCAGGTGGGAATGGTTGGAAAAATAGGACATCACGTCCACCTGGGCCAGGATGCCGACCGCCTGGCCCTCTTCAGTCACCACCAGCCGGCGCAGATTGCGTTGCGTCATCAGCAGCAGGGCGTCGAACAGGAATTCGTCCCGGTCGATGCACAACAGCGGGTAACTGCTGTGGCGGCCCACCGGCTCGCCGCTGTCGACGCCTTCCAAAATGACGTCGCGGCAGTCGGTGGTGGTGAAGATGCCCAGCCTTTCGCCGTCGCGGACCAGCACCGACTTGCTGCGCTGTTCCTTCATCGCGCGCGCGGCGTCGCGGATGCTGGCGGCGGCGTCGACGAAAACCGGCTGGCGGCAGCCGGCGTCGCGCACGGTGGCGGACAGCAGGGTCTGCAGTTCGCGGCTGCCGGCGCGCTGGGCGAGCAGGCCCATTTTTTCCGCGACGCTGGCGTAGAAATAGGCGCCGAAGCGCGGGTTGCTGTCGGTCAGCGCCAGCACCGCGTCGCGGGGCAGGGCCAGCAGCAGCGTTTCCTCCTCGGCGACGAAGCGGTTGGCCGCGCGGCCGGCCACCAGCGAGCGGGCGTCGAAGACGTCGTGGATGCGATAGCGGCCCAGCGTTTCGTCGTCGGCAAGCTCGGCCGCCACGCCTTTGACCACCATGTACAGCGCGTCCATCGGCTGGTCCGGGCCGACGATCTGGGCGTCGTCGGGAAAATAGACGATGTCGGCGCGGGCTTCCAGCGCGTCGCGTTCTGCGGGCGCGAGGGTGTCGAACGGCGGCTGGCTGAGATCGAAGCGGCTCATGGCGTATCCGTGCTGCGGGCGGTTCCCTTCAGCATAACGCCTATCGCCGCTTGGGTGTCAGGCGGCCGGTTTGTGGATCCGGCGCGGCTCGCCGTCGCGGAACAGGATCAGCTCGCCCGGCGACAGCGGGGTCCAGCGCTCGTTGTCGGTCAGCGGCTGGGTGGCGATCATCGCCACCTGGTCCCGCGGGGTGGTGACGGTGGCGAAGTCCACGCTGACGTCGTCGTCCACCAGGTGGGCGGTGTTGAACGGCGCGCGGCGGATGATGTAGTGCAGATGGGTGGAGCAGTGGACGAACAGCGACTGGCCGTTGCTCAGCATGAAATTGAACACGCCGCTGGCGCTGATCTCCGCGGCCAGCCTCGCCACCTCCTCGAACAGCGCGCTTTCCTCCGGAGGCTCCGCCCATTTGACGCGCAGCTTTTCCATCAGGTGGCAGAACGCGCGCTCGGAGTCGGTGGTGCCCACCGGGCGGTAGTGCTCGCCGAGGCCGGGGTTGAAGCTTTCCAGGTTGCCGTTGTGGGCGAAAATCCAGTACTGGCCCCACATCTCGCGCATGAAGGGATGGGTGTTGGCCAGGTTGATCTCGCCCTGGGTGGCTTTGCGGATGTGGGCGATGACGTTTTCGGACTTGATCGGGTAGCGGCGCACCAGATCGGCCACCGGCGATTCCACCGACGGTTTGTCGTCGAGGAAGACGCGGCAGCCCTTGTTCTCGAAGAAGGCGATGCCCCAGCCGTCTGCATGGTGGTCGGTGAGGCCTCCGCGGCGGTGGAAGCCTTCGAAGGAAAACAGGATATCGGTCGGGGTATTGCAATTCATGCCCAGCAGCTGGCACATCGGCTTGATTCCACTTCTTGAAACGGTTTGCGCGGCTCCGGCCTGGCTGCCGGGATGGTCTTGTAGCTGAGCTTAGGCGATCTTGCGGCCGCAGGCAATCGCCCTGCGATAGCCGATAGCAAAAGTTATGCAGGCATGACTGATCGATATAAGCGTCGAAGACGGAGCGGCTTCGGACTTGTATGCCGCGGAGCGCCGGGCGCGGTTTTGCCATGCCTGGGCGCGGATCGCCTGTTCACGCGGTGCGCCCGGCCAGCGCCGACGGAATGTCCCATGGCGGCAGCGGTCCGCCCAGCCGGTCCACCAGGAAGTCCAGCAGGCTGCGCAGCGCCAGCGGCAGCAGCCGTCGCGACGGGTAGAGCGCGTGTATGCCGAGGACGGTCGGCTGCCATTCCGGCAACAGCGCCACCAGTTCGCCGCGGCTGACGTGGTGCGCGGCCAGGTAGCTGGGCTGCATCGCGATGCCGGCGCCGGCCACCGCCGCGCTCAATAGCGCGCTGGCCTCGTTGCCGCTGATATTGCCGGAGACCCGCACTTTTCGTTCTTCGCCGCCGCGGCTCAGTTTCCATTCGTTGCGGCCGAAGTTGCTGTAGCTGAGGCAGCGGTGCCGCTCCAGGTCTTGCGGACTCTGCGGCGCGCCATGGCGGGCCAGGTAGGACGGCGCGGCCACCAGCAAGGAGCGGCAGTCGCACAGCCGTCTTCCCACCAGGCCCGGATCCGGCTCGTTGGTAATGCGGATGGCGAGGTCTATTCTTTCTTCAATCAGGTTGACGGCGCGATCGCCAAGCTGCAGGTCCACCCGCAGCTGGGGGTGGCGCTCGCCGAACTCCGCCACCGCGCCGCCCAGCACCGCCAGCCCGAACGAGGTGCTCGCCGCCACCCGAAGCAGGCCGCGCACCTGGCCGTCGCGCTGGCCGGCGTCGGCGCGCACTTCGTCGGCCAGCTCCAGCATCTGCCGGCAGCGGGCGAGGCAGGCGAGGCCGGCGTCGGTGAGGGTGACCTTGCGGGTGGAGCGCTGCAGCAGGCGGACGCCCAGCCATTGCTCCAGCTCCTCGACATAGCGGGTGACCATCGGACGGGACATGTCCAGCTTGTCGCCGGCGGCGGTGAAGCTGCCCAGCTGGGCAACCTCGGCGAAGACTTGCATGGCGGTGAGTCGGTCCATTTATTTGCACGATTTAAGAAATAATAACGTGCAGTTTAGCCGATTTATTGGATCGATTCTTGCGCTTATAGTGTGCGCATCATCACTGAAACGCAGTGCAACCCGCCGGCGGGCGCCGGCATTAGACCAAGGAGTCACCTTATGATCCGCCAAACCCTGATCGCCGCCGCTCTCGCCGCCGCCGGTTTCGCCCACGCGGGCGACCTGAAACTGTCGGTGTACAACGCCGACGGCAACAGCTTCAACGTTTCTTCCGTGCTGGTCACCGGCGACAAGGACGCCGTGCTGATCGACACCGGCTTCACCCGCGCCGACGCCTACCGCATCGCCGCCAAGGTGCTGGACAGCGGCAAGAATCTGAAGACCATCTACGTGAGCCAGGCCGATCCGGACTACTACTTCGGCGCTTCGGTGCTGAAGCAGATCTTCCCCAAGGCCGAGCTGGTGGCCGCGCCGGAAGTGCTGGCCCACATCAAGGGCAACGTGAAGGGCAAGGTAGCGTTCTGGGGCCCGAAGATGGGCGCCAACGCGCCGCAAGCCAAGCCGCTGCTGCCGACCGCGCTGAAGACTGACAAGATCATGCTGGAAGGCAAGGCGCTGGAGCTGCGAGACACCAAGGGCGTGATGGCGCACCGCGGCTATATGTGGATTCCGTCCATCCGCGCCATCGTCGGCAACGTGGGCATCTACTCCGGCATGCATGTATGGACCGCCGACACCCAGAACGACGCCGAACGCAAGGGCTGGTACAAGCAGCTGGACGACATGGAAGCGCTGAAACCGGAAGTGGTGGTGCCGGGCCACATGATCGCCGGCGACAAGATGGACGTGTCCGCCATCCGCTACACCCGCGACTATCTGAAGACTTTCGAAGCCAAGAACGCCGAAACCCGCAACAGCGGCGAGCTGATCGAGGCGATGAAGCAGGCCTACCCGAACGCGGCCGAAGTCTCCACGCTGGAACTGGGCGCGAAGGTGCGCAAGGGCGAGATGAAGTGGTAACGGGCATGAAACTGCATTACTTCTACGACCCGCTGTGCGGCTGGTGCTACGGCGCCTCCCCGCTGCTGCAGGCGGCGGCCGCGCTGCCCGGCGTCAGCGTCGAAATGCACGCCGGCGGCATGATAGACGAGGAAGAGGGCCGCGCGATCACCCCTGACTGGCGCGCCTACGTGATGCCGCACGACAAGCGCATCGCCCAGATGAGCGGCCAGCCTTTCGGCGACGCCTACTACGATGGCCTGCTGAACGACATCGGCGCGCCGCTGGCGTCCAACCCGCCGATCGCCGCGGTGCTGGCCGCCGCCAAGCTGGGCATCGCGCCGCTGGCGATGCTGGCCCGCATCCAGCGCGCCCATTACCAGGAAGGCCGGCGCATCGCCGAGTTCGCGGTGTTGAGCGAATTGGCGGTCGAACTGGGCGCGGACGCGGCATCCTTCCAGGCGGCCTGGCAGTCCGCTCGAGACGAGGCCGAGACGCACATCGACGACACACGCCGCCAGATGGGCCGTTTGGGCTTGCGAGGCTTCCCGTCCGTGGTGCTGGAGCAGGACGGCAAGCTGGAGCGGCTGGAGCTGTCCGGCTGGCTGGGCAAGCCGGCCGAACTGGCCGCCGCGCTGGCGGAGAAACTGCCCAAGCCGGCAGCGGCCGGCGACGACGCGCTGTTCTGCACGCCGGACAGCTGCCGCTGATTTGCCTTGCCGGCCAGACCGCCGTTCCCTTGGGAGCGGCGGTTTTTTCATGCGCGCGGCCATGCCGGCAGCGTCGTTCAAGCGGGCATCCAGGCCGGTTAAGGGCGAGGCGCGAGATCGGCGGCGATGGCCCGCAGCGTCTTGTGCGCCATCGCGCGCCTGCTTTCTCCCGGCGCGGCGCTTACCGGCAGATCCGGTGCGATGCCGGCGACTTCGTCGCTGCCGTCGGCGCGCAGCCTGACGCAATCGGGAATGCGGAAGCTCAGGCCGGAGTGCGGCAGAACCAGGGGCTGCATTTTGCTCATGAAGCCGCAGCCGTCGCCGCCGGTCCGCTGCCCCACTGTTTTGGCCAATCGGTTGTCCCGGCTGACGGCGGCGAACATCTCGGCGGCGGAATAGGTCTGGCTATTGGTCAGCAGATAGACCGGCCCTTGCCAGGCGCCCTGGCTGCCGAAGGACTGCGCGGGCCAGAACAGCGCTTCGGACACGATTTTCGAATAGCGGCCCGGCTCCAGGTGATCCACCGCGCCGGATGCGTAAGCGACCTGGACCAAGCGGCTGTGCGCCGCGCCGGGATCGAAGGCGCGCTGCTCGTGCCAGACCCAGCTCATGTCTACGGGCGGCGCTTGCCGCCATTGCGACGCCTGGGCGCGGAACGCATCGAGGAACGGCTGCAGGACGGCTTTATCTTCCGCCGTGGCTTCCGGCGGCAGGCCCGCGCTCAAGTTCTCTATCCATTCCCGCAGATAAGCCTCTCCTTGCGGCGAGCGCGCCAGCCATAACGGCGCGGAGCGGACCGGGCCGCTGCCCAGCAGGCGGGACATCGCGTCGCCGCTGTCGTTGCCCCCGGGGTTGTCGCCGATGTCGACGATCAACGCGCGGGCGCCGGCCGAACGCAGCTCGCGCAGGCGCTGGGCGGTTTCGCGGTACCAGGCGCGCATGACATCGGTGAAAAGCTTGTCCGGATCGAAGCGGCCGCCGCGTTCAAGCATCGCTTGCCACGCTTGCTGGCACAGCTGGGGATAGTTGCGGGGATTGAAGGACGGAATGCGCAGCAGCGCGAGTTTGCCGGCCGCTCCCAGATCGGCGATGCCGCTTCTCATCGGCAGGACAAGGCCATCAGCGGTCAGCCGCACGCCGGGCAGGGTTTCAAAAGGCAGCGAGAAGGCGGCGCCGCGGCCGTTGACATAGCCCTGCGAGGCGCAGCCGTCGAGCGCGTTGTCGCGCGACCCGTCCCGCTTCGGCGGTTCCGCCGCGGCTGAGGATGGCGCGTCGACCGGCGTGATCGAAGAGAAATGGCCATCGTGAAAACCGCTTTGAAAATCCAGGATGGCCTGCCTGGCTTCGGCGTTGCCGCGAGCCTGGGCCAGCATCGCTTGCGCCTGCCGGTCCAAGGCGGGGAGATTGACGCCGCTGCCGGGCGAAGCCATCCAGGCCAGGTGGGAGTAGCGTTTTTCCAGTTCCCGCTTCAGCAGCCGGTAATCCTGCAGCCAGGCCTGGCGGTCGAACACCGCGGCCGCTGTGGATGCGAGGCAGGATGGAGCGCTCAGGAGCAGGATGGCAGCGAGTTTGACGACAGAGATGGGCGGCATGGCGAGAGGGCGGGCGGAGCAAAACGGTTATCGTACGCGGAGCGCCTTGCGATGCCAATGTCGTTAATTTGTTTTTATAGTTCGCCCTAATGGATGGCCTGGCCATCATTGATATTTATTTGGAATTGATAACTTGAAAGATATTGTCCTCGACATATCATTAAATACCAATCAAATACCAATTAATCGCAATGAGGAGAGCGTCGATGCGCAGAACGACAGGCGGGGCAATCGCAATGGCTTTGTCGCTGGCTTTTGGCCAGCAGGCGCGGGCGGCCTGCCCTGATTGGGCCGAAGGCGCCAGCTACAAGGCGGGCGACGTGGTCGCCTACCAAAACGCCAATTACACCGCGCTGACCGCGCATACCGCCTATCCAGGCGCCAACTGGAATCCCGCCGCGACGCCGACGTTGTGGAAGGCGGGCGGCAGCTGTTCCGGCGGCGATCCCACCCCGCCGGCGCCGCCCAACCCTCCGACGCCGCCCAACCCTCCGACGCCGCCCAGTCCGCCGCCGGGCACGCCGGCACCGTTCGCCAAGCACGCGCTGGTCGGGTACTGGCACAATTTCGCCAATCCCAGCGGCGCGGCTTTCCCCTTGACGCAGGTTTCCGATGATTGGGACGTGATCGTGGTGGCTTTCGCCGACGACGCCGGCAACGGCAATGTCAGCTTCACGCTGGACCCGGCCGCGGGCAGCGCGGCGCAATTCATCCAGGACATCCGCGCCAAGCAGGCCAAGGGCAAGAAAGTGGTGTTGTCGCTGGGCGGCCAGAACGGGTCGGTGACGCTGAACAATGCCGCGCAGGCGCAGAACTTCGTCAACAGCCTGGCCGCCATCATCGGCCAGTACGGCTTCGACGGCATAGACCTGGATCTGGAAAGCGGCGTATCGGTGGGCGCGCCGATCATCAGCAATCTGGTCAGCGCGGTGAAGCAGCTGAAGGCCAAGATCGGACCGGGCTTCTATCTGTCGATGGCGCCCGAGCATCCGTACGTGCAGGGCGGCTATGTCGCCTACGGCGGCAACTGGGGCGCCTACCTGCCCATCATCGATGGGCTGCGCGACGATCTCTCGGTGATTCACGTCCAGTATTACAACAACGGCGGGCTGTACACGCCGTACTCCACCGGCGCGTTGCCGGAGGGCTCGGTGGATATGCTGGTCGGCGGCAGCAAAATGCTGATCGAGGGCTTCCCGCTCGGCAACGGCGCGTCCGGCAGCTTCAAGGGGTTGCGGCCGGACCAGGTGGCCTTCGGCGTGCCGTCCGGACGCAGCTCGGCCAATTCCGGTTTCGTCACGCCGGACACCGTGGCGAAGGCATTGAGCTGCCTGACCGCGCTGCAAGGCTGCGGCGGCGTGCTGCCGGCGCAGGCTTATCCAACCTTCCGCGGCGCGATGACCTGGTCGATCAACTGGGACCGCCATGACGGCTACAACTTCTCCAAGCCGGTGGCGGCCAGCTTGCGCCAGCTGCCTGTCGCGGCGGCGAGCAAGAAAAAAGCCGTCCGCGCGACGCGGACGGCCTGGTGAGCCTGAGCCGGGTGGCCGTCGCTTAGGCGGCGGTCATCTGGTAGCCGCTGATCTGGGCGCCGGATACCAGCATGTTCAGATATTCGTGCATCGCCTGGTTGAAGGCCATGTCGGTCAGGTAGTGCTGCAGGCGTTCCTTGACTTCGTCGAAGCCGATCTTGCCGCCTTCGGCGCGCTCGTTCACCTGGATGATGTGGTAGCCGAACTGGGTTTCCACCAGGTGCGGAGTGATCTGGCCGGCTTCGGTGCTGAATACGGCTTGTTCGAATTCCGGCACCATCTGGCCGCGGCCGAATTGGCCGAGGCTGCCGCCTTGCTTGCCGGACGGGCAGGTGGAGTGTTCCTGAGCCAGCGCGGCGAAGCGCGACGGGCTGGCTTGCACTTCCGCCAGGATGCCTTCGGCCTTGGCCTTGATCAGGCTGGCTTCCAAGCCTTCGCCCTTGGGCAGCAGGATGTGGCTGGCCACGGCGCTGTCGCCGGCGGAGAAGCGCTCCGGATAGCGCTCGTAGAATTCGCGGCAGCTGGCTTCGTCGATCGGCTGCACTTCCAGTTTCTGGTCCAGCAGCGCCTGGATGGCTTGCTGCTCGTCGGAGACGTCCAGGCCTTCGCTCTTGGCCTGCTGCACCAGCAGGGTGTGAAGGACCAGCTGCTGGATCGCGGTATCGCGCGGGCTGGGGGTATCCGCGTAGTGTTCCAGTTGCGAAGCGATCATGTCTTCGCTGATTTCGACGCCATTGACGATGATGGTCATGTGAGTTTCCTGTGAGGGAGCGGCCATGTCATGGCGTTTCCGATGGGGCTGCCGGCGGCAGCCGTGACAAGGGCAGGGCGGGCCTGCTTCGGTTGAGCGCGAAGTTAAGCGCGGCGGGGGGCGCTGTCAAGCAAAACGGGGACGGCATGCCGTCCCCGTAACGCGCGCTGCGCGGGCTTACTGCTGGATCTGGGCCTTGGCCTTCAGATCGGCGACGTACTTCTCGATGCGGCCGCCCATCACGCGCTGGGTCAGCTGCGGACGGATTTCCTCAAGCTGCGGCACGTTGCGCTGGGTGCGCACGTCGTCCAGCTTGATCACGTGCCAGCCGTACTCGGTCTTCACCGGCTTGGCGGTCACCTCGCCCTTGGCGAGCTTGCTCATCGCCTCGGAGAACGGCGCGACGAAGGTGCCGGCTTCCTGCCAGCCTAGATCGCCGCCATTGGCCTTGCTGCCCGGGTCCTGCGATTTTTCCTTGGCCAGCTTGTCGAAGGACTTGCCCTTCTTCAGCGCGTCGATGACGGACTTGGCTTCAGCCTCGCTCTTCACCAGGATGTGGCGGGCGTGGAACTGCTTGGTTTCCGGAACCGAGGCTACCAGTTTGTCGTATTCGGCCTTCAGGTCGGCGTCGCTGACCGGGTTGGCTTTCTCGTAGTCCTTGATCAGGCGGTTGGCCAGCGCCATCGATTGCATGTTCTGCAGTTCGGCGGTGAATTCCGGCGACTTGTCCAGACCCTTCTTCACGGCTTCCTGGCGCAGCACTTCGGCGGTCACCAGTTGGTCCTTGATCTGGTCGCGGGCTTGCGGGTTCACGTTTTGGCCCTGGGCTTCCATCATCTTGGCCACGGCGTCGACGCGGGCGTCGGAGATTTGCTGGCCGTTGACGGTCGGGCCGGCCACGGCGATGGCGCTGCCGGCGAAGGCGGCGGCCAGGGCGGTTTGCAGCAGGAGTTTACGCATGTTGTTCTATTCCCGGATAAGGTGGATTTACTGAATCTTGCTCTTGGCGCGCAGATCTTCCACGGCCTTGGCAATGGCTTCTTCCTGCAATTGGCGGGCGATCTGCGGCTTGACGGCGTCCAGCGGCGGGATCTGGGCATTGCGGATGTCGGCTACCTTGAACACGTGCCAGCCCAGTTGCGACTGGTAAGGCGCGCTGCTGACCTGGCCCTTGGGAATGGCCTTCAGCGCTTCGGCCAGCTTGGGCTCCATGCGGGACAGGTTGCCCCAGTTCATGTCGCCGCCGCTTTGCTTGGCGTTGGGGTCGATGGAGCGGGTCTTGACCAGCTCGTCGAACTTGGCGCCCTTCTTCAGCTGGGCGATCACCTTCTGCGCGTCGGCTTCGCTGCCGAGCGTGATCTGGTAGGCGTGGACTTCCTTGCTGCCGGCAACCTGGGCAGCCATTTCGTCGTAGCGGGCCTTGATCTGGGCATCGCCGACGTTGGCTTTTTCGGCGATGTCGGCGAACAGCGAATCGCGCAGCAGTTCGGCGCGCGCTTCATCCATGCGCTTGACGAAAGCCGGCTGCTTGTCCAGGCCGCGGCGGGAGGCTTCCTGGAGGATCAGTTGGCGGCTGACCAGCGAATTCTTCAACTGCTCGCGCAGTTCCGGGCTGTCCTGCACCTTGCCGCCATTGCTTTGCACCACATTGGCGACCGCGGCGTCCAGTTCGGACTTATCGATGGAAACGCCGTTGACCACGGCGATCGACTCCGCGGCGACCGGCAGGCTGATCGAGGCTGCCAGCGTCAGGGCGGCGATACGGGAAAGTTTCATATTGTCCCTTTGGTAGAAATTCAGAGTTCTTCTGGTGTCAGGGCGCGGATGGCCAGCGCGTGAACGCGCCCGTCCATCAGTTCGCCCAGGGTCTGGTAGATCAGCCGGTGCCGCGCCACGCGGTTGAGGCCGGCGAAGCGCGCGCTGACGATGGTCAGCGTGTAGTGGCCGCCGCCGCTCTTGGCGCCGGCGTGGCCGGCATGCAGCGCGCTGTCGTCCTGGATGTCCAGATGCTCGGGCTCCAGGGCCCGCAACGCGGTTTCCAGCAGTTCAACGGTGCCGCTCATGCGGGGAAGACCTGCACGAAGGGCTGGACGTCGACGCTGGCGTAGACGCCGCCGCCCTGGTAAGGGTCGGCCGCGGCCCAGGCGCGCGCCTCTTCCAGCGACGCGAACTCGGCCACCACCAGGCTGCCGCAGTAGCCGGCGGGGCCGGGATCGGCGCTGTCGATGGCGGGCAGCGGGCCGGACAGTTTCATCCGGCCCTGGTCCTGCAGCGCGGCCAGCCGCGCGCGGTGCTCGGCGCGCAGCGCGATGCGGCGCTCTAGGCTGCCGGGATGGTCGCGCGCGATGATGGCGTACAGCATTATTTCTTTTCCTCGATGTACTTGGCCAGGAACAGGCTTTGGGCGATCACGAACAGCAGCATCAATCCCATGCCGCCGAACAGTTTGAAATTCACCCAGACGTCCTCGCTGAAGTGGTAGGCGACGAACAGGTTCAGCGCGCCCATGAAGGCGAAGAAGCCGCCCCAGGCCCAGGTGAGCTTGCGCCACACGGGATCGGGCATCTCGATCTGCTTGCCCATCATCAGGCGCAGGCCGTTCTTGCCGGCGAATTCGCTGATCAGCAGGCCGGCGCCCATCACCCAGTACAGCACGGTGGGTTTCCACATGATGAAGTGCTTGTCGTGCAGCAGCAGGGTGGCGCCGCCCAGCACCACGATTAGCCCCAGGCTGATCCATTGCATGGTGTCAACCTTGCGGTGCTTGAACCAGGCCCAGGCCACCATCGCCGCCGTGGCGGCGATGGCCACGCCGGTGGCGAGGAACATGTCGCGCGTCAGCCAGTAGGCGCCGAAAAACAGCAGGACGGGAAGGAGATCGGTAAAAAATTTCATGCGGGTGATTATGGGGGCTGGCGCGGCCAGATTCAAGCCGCGCCGGGGTTTGCGAAGGGATTAACGGTTAGTTTGTTTGACCACGCTGAGCGCGCTCGCCACCAGTCCGCCGACGTCGGCGACGTTGCTCGGCATGATGATGGTATTGTTTTCCTTGGCCAATTTGCCGAAGGCGGCGATGTATTGCTCGGCCACTTTCAGATTGACGGCCTCGATGCCGCCCTCGGTGCGGACCGCGCCGGCGATGCGGTTGATCGCGTCGGCTGTTGCGTCGGCCACCAGCCGGATGGCCTCGGCCTCGCCCATCGCCTGGTTGATCGCCGCCTGCTTGTTGCCTTCGGAGTTGTTGATGGTGGCCTGCATCTCGCCCTGGGATTTCTGGATCGCCGCTTCGCGCGCGCCGGTGGCCAGGTTGATCTGCTCCACCTTCACGCCCTCGGACTGGGCGATGCGGGCGCGTTTCTCCCGTTCGGCCGTGATCTGGGCCTGCATCGCGTGCAGGATGTCCTGCGGCGGCACCAGGTCCTTGATCTCGTAGCGCAGCACCTTGACGCCCCAGTTGATCGCCGCCTCGTCCAGCGAGGCCACCACGGTGCGGTTGATGTCGTCTCGCTCCTCGAAGGTCTTGTCCAGCTCCAGCTTGCCGATCACCGAGCGCAGCGTGGTCTGCGACAGCTGGGTGATGGCGATGATGAAATTGCTGGTGCCGTAGGAGGCGAGCTTGGCGTCGGTCACCTGGAAGTAGAGGATGCCGTCTACCTTGAGCTGGGTGTTGTCGCGGGTGATGCAGATCTGGCTGGGCACGTCCAGCGGGATCTCCTTCAGGCTGTGCTTGTAGGCGATGCGGTCGATGAAGGGCGTGATGATGTTCAGGCCCGGCGTCAGGGTGGCGTGGTAGCGGCCCAGGCGTTCGACGATGTAGGCGTGCTGCTGCGGCACCACCGCCAGCGATTTGAAAATGAAGATGACGACGGCCACGAATAGGATCAGGACGATTTCCATGGATTTTTCTCTTTATTGCGGTTGTTGTGACGAGATCTTGAACTGATTGCCTTCGCGGCCGGAGATGTAACCGGTCCCGCCGGCGTCCAGCCTGCTGTCCAGCAGCACGGCGTCCCATTCGGCGCCGCGGTAGTGGATGCGGGCATGGCCCGGGGTGGTCAGCGCGCGGATTTCCACCTGCTGGCCCCAGTCGGGATCGTCCTGCGGCGGGGGCGGAGGCATCAGGCTGCGCCTGCGGCGATAGATCAGCAGCAGTCCGACGGCGCCGCTGACGCTGGCGATCAGCCATTGCCACGGCTCCGGCGCGCCCAGCCAGGCGGCGAGGCCGCCGCAGGCCAAAGCCAGCGCCACCATCAGCAGATAGAAGGTGCCCGACACGAATTCGGCGATCAGCGCGACCAGCGCGCAGCCGAACCAGAAGGTGAGTTGCGACATGAAATCCTCAGGGGGCGATCATCACGGTTATTGTCCGGCCATTTCTTGCGAATGACAACGGGGTCGCCAGCGGGGCCGGCGGCGCGGACAAGGCTCAGACGTGGTCGCGGTCCGGCAGGAAATGGGACAGGTGGATGGCGTCTTCGCTGCCCAGCCAGCATTTTCTGACATACAGCCACAGGCCGGCGACGATCAGCGGCGAAAGCAGGAGCAGGGTGGTCATGGCCGTTCCCTCCGGATGGGTTCCCGCTTTCAGTTTAGACCGCGAATGCGCCGTCGGCGGTGCCGGATTGCGACCTCCGGGTTTACAATGCCCGCCCGTCTCAGACAGCAGGATGCGTTGAATGTTCCAGTTGCAAGAAAAGGCCCAGGCCGAGGTGGAAATCCGCAAGAGCCGCTTCATCGGCATCGTGCTGCCGGTGGCCAGCCGCGACGAGGCACTGCGCGAGCTGGCGGGCATCCGCGCGCGCTGGCCGGATGCCCGCCACTACTGCGCGGTGCTGCTGTGCGCCGGCGATTCCATGCTGGACGACGACGGCGAGCCGTCGGGCACCGCGGCCAAGCCGATGTACAACGTATTGCGGCACAAGGACATCGCTAATGTGCTGGCGGTGGTGGTGCGTTACTTCGGCGGCATCAAACTGGGTGCGGGCGGCCTGGTCAGGGCCTACACTCAAGCTGTCAATGCCGCGCTGGCCGAGGCTGTCCTGACGCCGCTGAGCCGAACCTGCCTGCGGCGGCTGGGGGTGGACTTCTCCGGCGAGGCCCGTTTGCGGCACGCATGCCAGGAAACGGGTCTGACGGTGGTGGATCAGCAATACGCCGACAGGGTCTGGCTCATGGTGGAGCTGCCCGAAGCGGATGCGGACGCGCGGCTGGCCGAGTTGGCCGACCGCATGGCCGGGGCCCTGGAGGTGGCGGCGCCGGACAGCTGAGAATGTAACGAAACGGGAGGCGCAGATGACGAAGCAGAAACAGTACCGCCTGGTGACGCGCAGCGATTTCGATGGACTGGTGTGCGCGGTATTGCTCAACGAGCTTAAGCTGATCCGGGAGGTGATGTTTGCCCACCCCAAGGACATGCAGGACGGCAAGGTGGAAATCACCGGCGACGACATCACCACCAACCTGCCATACGTCGCCAAGGCGCATCTGGTCTTCGACCACCATCTATCCGAGACGCTGCGCAACGCCACCGATGTCGACAACTACGTGATCGATCCGCGCGCGCCGTCGGCGGCGCGGGTGGTGTACAACCATTACGGCGGCAAGAAGGCGTTTCCCGGCATCAGCGACGAAATGATGGCGGCGGTGGACAAGGCGGATTCGGCCCAGTTCACCATAGACGAAATCCTGAACCCCAAGGATTGGGTGCTGCTCAACTACCTGATGGACGCCCGCACCGGCCTTGGCCGCTTTCGGGAATTCAAAGTCAGCAATTTCCAGCTGATGATGGATCTGATCGGCTACTGCCGCAATCACGGCATTGATGAAATCCTGCAACTGCCCGACGTGCAGGAGAGGGTGGCGCTGTACCGCCAGTACGAGACGCTGGCCAAGGAGCAGATTCGCCGCTGTTCGCGGGTGCACGGCAATGTGGTGGTGTTGAACCTGTTGCACGAGGAAACCATCTACCCGACCAACCGCTTCATGATTTACGCGCTGTTTCCCGACTGCAACATCTCCATCCACCAGATGTGGGGGCTGAACAAGCAGAACACCGTGTTCGCGGTGGGCAAGTCCATCGTCAACCGCACTTCGCGCACCAATATCGGCGCGCTGCTGCTGCAATATGGCGGCGGCGGCCATGAGGCCGCAGGCACCTGCCAGGTGGGGCACGATCAGTCCGAGGATGTGCTGGACGAGCTGATCGCGCGCATCCGCGGCCACGGCTAGGGCGACGAGCGGCGGGCGAACGCTCGCCGGCCGCGGTTAATTACAAGGTTCGCAGCAGCGCCAGCGCCTGATGCAGGTCGCCGCAGACGGCCAGCGCCTGCGCGCGCTGCGCTGCCGATGGCTCGATCAGGTCCGGCACCAGGATCACTCTGGAGCCGGCGGCGACGCCCGCCTGCATGCCGTACGGCGAATCCTCCAGCACGATGCAGCGCGCCGGGGCGGCGTCCAGCAGCGCGGCGGCGGCCAGGTAAATGTCCGGCTCCGGTTTGGTGCGCGCCACTTCGTCGCCGGCGATGGTGTGCCGGAAGTAGCGGGCCAGTCCGCTGCGCGCCAGTTTGACGTCGGCGACCGCGCGGCGGGTGGAGGTGGCCACCGCGCGCGGAATGCCCTGGCTTTCGGCCCAGTCCAGCAGCTCGACGATGCCGGGCTTGAGCGGAATCTCTTCGTGCTTCAGCATGCGGCGGTAGCCGGCGCGGCTGGTCTGCTGCAGCCGCGCGGCCAATTCCTCGTCGGCCAGGTATTCCGCGATGTAGCGGGTGCAGCGGGCTTCGGACAAGCCCACCATGCCCATCAGCATCGCGTCGTCTATCGGTATGCCCAGCTCGGCGCCGGCGCGGCGGGTGGCCGCGCAAGACAGCGTCTCGGTATCCAGCATCAGGCCGTCCATGTCGAACAGCAGGGCGTCGAAACTACGGTTCATTCCCTCTCCTTTCCACCCGAAACTATCGCTTTCCCCGGCTGCCGGCAAGGGCGATGACTCTGGTATAGTGTTCTGGGTCAAGCGCAAGGCGAAGGAGGCGAGGGTGAGGTCGGTACTGATAGCGAATCCCAAGGGCGGCAGCGGCAAGTCGACGCTGGCCACCAATCTGGCGGCCTATTACGCAGCCAGTGGCAAGAAGGTGATGTTGGGGGATGTGGACCGCCAGCAGACCTCCTTGCACTGGCTGGCCCGGCGCGATCATGCGCTGCCCGGCATATCCGGCTGGGAAGTGGCCGCCAACGAGCCCAAACGCCCGCCGCGCGGCACCGAGGTGGTGGTGCTGGACAGCCCGGCCAGCCTGCACGGCAAGAAACTGACCTCGTTGCTGTCGCAGGTGGGGCATGTGATCGTGCCGATCCAGCCGTCGCCGTTCGACGCGTGGGCCAGCGAGGCCTTTTTCGAGCAGATGCTGGAGGAGAAGTCCATCCGCAAGAACAAGGCCTACATGGCGGTGGTGGGCATGCGGGTGGATTCGCGCACCCGTTCCGCACGCGAACTGGAACAGTTCCTGGCGCGGCACGACGTGCCGGTGCTCAGCTGGCTGCGTGACACCCAGCTTTACGTGCAGGCGGCCTCGGCAGGGATGTCCTTGTTCGATCTGCCGGCTTCGCGTACCGAACGGGACCGCGAAGCCTGGTTGCCGATACTGCGCTGGCTGGGGGAGGATCCGGCGGCGTGGTGCGACAAGTAGCGAAAATTTTTACGTGCAGACTCTTGACGTCGAGATTCAATGCGCGTAGCTTTGTTTCGTAACTGCGTGCGAGCCGAAGACAGGCGTCGCAGGGGTAGCTGCAAATGGGAGCCTATACGGCTCCCGTCTTTGTTTGGGGCCCCTGTTTTTTTCATCCAAACCTGTTTTTGTGGGAGCACACGCATGATCAAGACCGAACTCAACTACGGCGACGTATACCTGGTGCCGAAGAAAACCGTGGTGGACAGCCGCAAGGAGTGCGACACCTCCGTGCAGTTCGGCCCGCGCCGCTTCGCGATGCCGGTCTACCCGTCCAATATGAAGTCGGTGGTTTCGGCCGAGACCTGCGAGCTGTTCGCCCGCGAAGGCTGGTTCTACACGCTGCACCGCTTCAACGTCGACGCGGTGGCCTTCACCCGCTACATGCAGGAGCAGGGCCTGTTCGCATCGATCAGCGTCGGCGTCAACGACGACACTTACGAGCAGCTGGACGCGCTGAAAGCCGCCGGCCTGAGCCCCGAATACATGACGCTCGACATCGCCAACGCCTGGTGCGTGAAGGCGGAGCGCATGATCAAGCACATCAAGCAACATTTCCCGAATACCTTCCTGATCGGCGGCAACGTCGCCACCGCCGAAGCGGCGCGCGACCTCGAAGCCTGGGGGTGCGACGCGATCAAGGCCGGCATCGCCGGCGGCCGCGTCTGCATCACCAAGAACAAGACCGGCTTCCACCGCCCGATGGTATCCACCGTGCGCGATTGCGTGGCGGCGGTGAAGATCCCGGTGATCGCCGACGGCGGCATCGTCGAGCATGGGGACATCGCCAAGGCGCTGGTCTGCGGCGCGACCATGGTGATGGCCGGCTCGCTGTTCGCCGGCTACGACGAATCGGCGGGCGACATCGTCGAAATCGCCGGCAAGCATTACAAGGAATACTTCGGCAGCGCCTCGCAGTTCAACAAGGGCGCCTATGTCAACGTCGAAGGCAAGAAGATCCTGGTCGAGTACAAGGGCAGCATGGGCAAGCTGCTGCGCGAACTGCAGGAAGACCTGCAGTCCTCGGTCAGCTACGCGGGCGGCACCACGCTGGCCGCGCTGCGCGACGTGGAGATGATCCAGGTCTATCGCTGAGCCGGCATCTGAAGCGACAAACGGCCGCGGGCTTGCGCTGCGCGGCCGTTTTCATGTCTGCTCTTATTTGGCGCCGGCCAATTCCGGCGCGGCGGCCTCGGCCTTGCTGCGGCATTGCAGCCAGATCGCGCACTCCAGCTGCATCGCCGTCTCGCCGCGCTGGTTGCGGGTGGTCCAGCTCACCTTGACCACGCCGAAGCCGGGCTGGCTGCTGGAGCGGCGCTTGTCCAGCACTTCCACTTCCACCTGCAGCGTGTCGCCGGGGCGGCTCGGCTGCGGCCAGCGCATCTTGTCGATCTGCATGCCGATCAGACCATTGGCGGCGCGGCCCAGTTCAGACTCCGCCACCAGCCGCATCGACAGGCTGCTGGTATGCCAGCCGCTGGCGGCCAGGCCGTTGAAAAAGGTCTGGCGGGCGGCTTCCGGATCGGTATGGAAAGGCTGGGGGTCGAACTGGCGGGCGAAAGCGATGATTTCCTGCTCGCTCAGCGTGTGTTCCGCGCTTAAAAAAAGCTGGCCGGGCCTAAGGTCTTCGAAGTAGAGCATGATTCATCTTACGTTAACGTAACATCAGGCTTGCAGCATAGCTCCGACGTTGAAATTGGTCAAAGCATCATTCTCAATCCAGCGCCGCGGCGATCGCCTCGGCAAGGCCGGCGGGATTGTCCCAGGCCAGCGAGTGCCCGGCGTCGGCGACGATGCTGGCGGCGATGCCATGCCGGGGCAGCCATGTGACGTCCGGATCGGGCAGCGATTTTTCGCCGAAGATGATGCGGCGCGGCATGGGCAAGGCCCGCAGCTGCTCGCGCCAGCTGACTGCGCTGCCCGCGATCAGGCCCTTGGCCGCCCGATGCACGGCCAGCGGCGAGGCGACGGCCATGCTGCCGGCCCAGTTGGGACTGTCCGCGCCGAAGGTCTGAATGATTTCCCGATGGCCGCGGGCGACGTAGTCGGCCTCGCTCCAGCTTGCCAGCGCGCGGCTGTAGGCGCCGCCGCCGCTGTCCAGGTTCGGTTCGGCCAACACCAGGCGTCGGATGCGACCCGGCATGAGCGTAGCCAGGTCGATGGCGACGCTGCCGCCCATGCTGTGGCCGTAGAGATCGAATTCGCGCAAGCCCAGTTGTTCGATCCATTGCGCCAGCGCTTCAGCCTGGGCACTGGGGGCGTAGCTGAAATCTTCCGGCTTGTCGCTGAAGCCGTGGCCCAGCAAATCCACCAATAGCGCGCGGCGGCCGGCGAGGCCCGGTTCGGCCAGCAGGCGGGGATAATCGAACGAGGAGGCGCAGCCCAGTCCGTGCAGCATGATGAGCGGCGCGCCGTGGCCGGGGATGTCGTGATAGCGCAGCATGGCTTGCGGCTGGCAAAGCGCGAAATATTGCATGATGGACTCAGTGCGAGGCGTTGGAGGTTTTTCGATATTCGCGGCGCTTCAGGCCGCTGATGTGGGTCAGCCTGGTTCCGGCGGCTTGGCGGCTGAAGATCAGCCGTTCGGGCAGCCGCTCCAGTTTCGCCTCGCAATGCTCCGGCCCGCTGCGGCTGGCGATGACGGCGCAGTCGCAGCGCGCGCCGTAGCTGCGCGTGAGCGTGGCGATGCCGCCATTCATGATGATTTCATCGCCGTCGCCGGCCAGGTAGCGCCCATCGAGCCAATCGGGCAGGGCGGCGAAACCGGTTGCGGCGGGGCCGGTATCGACAGGCTTGCCGTCCAGGAGCTGGCAAACCGTTTCCGCCAGCGCCCAAGCATCGGTTTGAGCCAGATTGCTGAGCGCGATCACGCAACGGTTCTTGGCTGGCTGGGCCAGCAAGACCGAAACAAAGCCGTTGATGTCGCCAAGATGGGAGAGGACGGGGCCGTCGGGCGTGTGTTCGCGATACC
Source organism: Chromobacterium sp. Ag138 (assembly GCF_055181315.1). Lineage (NCBI taxonomy): Bacteria > Pseudomonadati > Pseudomonadota > Betaproteobacteria > Neisseriales > Chromobacteriaceae > Chromobacterium > Chromobacterium sp. Ag138. The sequence goes on along the minus strand of NZ_JBUPWA010000001.1, from coordinate 1,172,218 downwards.
AGCCGGCGGCGAAGCCGTCCTCGCCGTTCTCGGTGGCGAACATCCACTCCCGGCTGTCCGGGGAGAGGATGTCGCTGCTGCTCAGCGCTTGCCACCAGCGCAACAGGCCGGGAGCGTTGGCGCTGAGGCTGTAGGCGCCGAAGCCGTTGCTGATGTCCAAGGGCGGCGCCTCTTGCCATTCGGTGTCCAGCCAATAGCCGCGCGCGCCATCGGTTGCCGGGGCCTCGATTTCATCGCGTATGCCGCTCAGCCCCGCCGGCTCCAGCATCTGGCGCAATAGAGCCGCGAATGGTTTGCCGCGCAAAATCTCAAGCAGCCGCGCCAGCAAGGCGTAAGCGGTATTGCTGTAGGCGCAGCCTGCGCCCGGAGCGAACAGCGGCGGACGGGCGAGGATGTCGTTTATCAGTTGGTCCGGCGTCCAGCGTTGCCGCATCCGCGTCGGCCAGTAGTCGGGCAGGGCGGTATGGTTGCCCAGCCCCGAGCGGTGGCGCAGCAAGTGGCCGGCGGTGAGGGCGGCCGGCAGCTTGAATTGCGGCAACAGCGGCTGAATGGGCTGATCCAGCGTCAGCAAGCCATCATCCACCAGACGCAAAACCAGCGCGGCGGTAAAGCTTTTGCTGAGCGAGCCTATGCGCAGCGGCGTATCGTTCGCCATCGGCCTGCCGGAAGCGGCGTCGGCCCAGCCATGGCTGCGCAGCCATTGCCTGTCGCCTTCGGCAGCCAGGATGACGCCGCTGAAATTGCCGTCGGCGGCCAGGCGTTCCAGATAAGGCGTCAGCAAGTCCATCGATGTTGCCTGGCTGGCCGGCGCGTGCAGCGCGGTGTCGCGCAGGCTGCCTTTCCGCCGGCGTGCGCGGCGGGGTGATCTCCCAGTGTCGGGCAGCGTAGGGTCAGGCGTTCGCTTTCGATCTGTTCGGGAATGTTCCGCAGAATATCCGGCATGTCATGTTCCTTGCATTGCGCAATGCAATGTTAACGTCATGGCGTGGAATGTTCCAAGCAGGATTTCAGACCCGCAGCGCGGCGATCAGCGCCGCTTCCAGCGCCAGCGAGGTCTTGTCGTCCTTCAGCGCGGCGCCGGAAATCTGGAACGAGTCCTCGGCCCGGCCGCCCAGCGTCATGATCTTGGCGGACCGCACATTGAGCCGGTAATCGGCCAGCACCTTGGCGATGCGGGCGAGCAGGCCGGGACGGTCGCCGGCGACGATGGACAGGATGAAGTCGTTGTCCCGGTCGTCCGGGCGGATCGATACCTGCGGCGTGATCGGAAAGTGCTTCAGGTGGCGGCTGATCCGTCCTTGCGGCGGCAGCTGCAAGGGCTGGTCCGCGGCCAGCGCCGCGGCCAGTTCGAACTCGATGAAGTTGATCATGTCGCGGTAGTCGCCGTCGTGGTGCTCGGGCACGAAGACGTGGAAAGTGTCCAGCGCGTAGCCGTGGCGGGTGGTGTAGACCTTGGCGTCGGCGATGCTGTAGTTGGTGCGGCCGAAGAAGGCGCAGGCGCGGGCGAACAGCTCCGGCTTGTCCGGCGAGTAGATCAGCACCTGCAGGCCTTCGTGGTCGTCGGCCAGCCGCGCGCGCACCTGCGGCAGGTCGGGCGACAGCTGGCGGTTGAGCACGCGGGCGTGCCAGGCGATTTCCTTGGCCTCGTGGCGCAGGAAGTAGACGGTATCGAGCTGCGCCCACAGGCCGGCTTCGGCGCCGTCCGGTATCGCGTGCAGCCGCAGCTGGGCGCGGGCCTGGTTCTTGCGCGCTTCCAATTCCGAAGCGAGGTCGATTTCGCCGCCGCGCGACAGCACGCGCAGCGTCGCGTGGTACAGGTCTTCCAGCAGCTTGGCCTTCCAGGTGTTCCACACCTTGGGGCTGGTGCCGCGGATGTCGGCCACAGTCAGCAGGTAGAGCGCGGCCAGGCGGCGCGGCGTGCGCACCAGATCGGCGAAGCGCTGCACCGTTTCCGGGTCGTAGATGTCCTGCTTCTGCGCGATGCTGGACATGGTCAGGTGCTGGCCCACCAGCCAGGCGACCAGTTCGCAGTCTTCCGGAGGCAGGCCGTGGTCGCGGCAAAAGGCCTCGGCGTCGGCGATGCCCAGCTGGGAGTGGTCGCCGCCCCGGCCCTTGGCGATGTCGTGGAACAGGCCGGCCAGATACAGCACCTCCGGCCGGTCGAAATCGTTGATCAGCCGCGACAGGAACGGGTATTCGTGGTTGTAGGCGCTGATGGCGAAGCGGCGCAGATTGCGCACCACCATCAGGATGTGTTCGTCCACGGTGTAGACGTGGAACAGATCGTGCTGCATCTGGCCGACGATCTGGCCGAAATTGGGCAGGTACTGGCCGAGGATGCCGTACAGGTTCATCCGCCTCAGCGTGCGGGTGAGGCCGGCAGGCTCGCGGAAGATCTGCATGAAGGTGGCGCGGTTGCGCGGATCTTGGCGGAAGCGGTCGTTGATCTGGCTGCGGCCGTGCCACAACGCGCGCAGCATGCGCGGCGCGAAGCCGGACAGCTCGGGGTGGCGCTGCAGCGTCAGGAAGGCTTCCAGTATCGCGTGCGGGTGCTTGTCGAAGACATTGACCTCGCGTATGCCCAGCATGCCGTTGACGGCGTGGAAGTATTCGTTGATGTGCTGGGTGACGCGCGGCACCTGGCTGTAGATGCGGCCGCGCAGGTTGGGCAGCAGGATGCCGTTGAGCTGGTTCACCGTTTTGGCGGCGCGGAAGTAGAGCTGCATCAGCTGTTCGCTGGCGCGCTTGGCGGCGGTGTCGGCCAGGCCCCAGGCCTGCGCCACCTGCTGCTGCAGGTCGAAGATCAGCCTGTCTTCGCGGCGGCGGGCCAGCAGGTGCAGGTCGATGCGCAGTTTTTGCAGCTGCTCCTCGCTGTGCTTGATCAGCCGCGCCTCGGCCAGGGTGAGGATGCCGCGCCGGACCAGCGAATCCCAGTTGTCGCCCAGCCCCGCCGCCTTGCTGATCCACAGAATGGTGTGCAGGTCGCGCAGACCACCCGGGCTTTCCTTCAGATTGGGCTCCAGGTTGTTGCTGACGCCGAAGTGGCGGGTGTGGCGCTGCTGCTGCTCCAGCGTCTTGCCTTCGAAGAAGGCCAGCGGGTCGCGCTGCGCCTCCAGCCGCGTCATCAGCTTGCGCCAGGGTTCGGCCGGGCCGGCCACCAGCCGGTTTTCCAGCAGATTGGTCTCGATGGTGATGTCGCCGGCGGCTTCGCGCAGGCATTCGTTCGTCGTGCGCACGCTGTGGCCGATTTCCAGGCCGATGTCCCACATCAGGCCGATGAAATGGCTGACCTTGTCGTTGGTTTCGGCGGCGGGCTGGTCGGGCAGCAGGATCAGGATGTCGACGTCGGAGCAGGGGAACAGCTGGCCGCGGCCGTAGCCGCCCACCGCCGCCAGGGTGGCCAGTCCGTCCAGGCCCTGCTCGCGCCACAGTTCGGCCAGCGCCTGGTCCACCGCCTGGCTGTAATGGCGCAGGAAGGCTGGCGCGTCGCGGTCGGCGCGGTAGGCCTCTGCCAGTTGTTGTCGCTTGTCGGCCAGCGTCTGCCGCCAGCGCTGCAGGGGAGTGGCCGCAAGCGTCATGTCAGCGCCTTTCCTGTTTCGCGATGATGGCGATGCCGCCCAGGAAGAAGATCAGCGTGGGCAGGGTGGCGGACAGGATGGAGTTCCAGTCGTACAGCAAGCCCAGGTGGCCGAACAGACGGTTCACGAAGTGGAAGGTCACGCCCAGGCAGATGCCGGCGAACAGCTTGATGCCCAACTGGCCGTGGCGGCGCTGTTGCGGCGTGAAGGCCAGCGCCACCAGCGCCATCGAAATGCAGGCCAGCGGATAGAACAGCTTGCTCCATAGCGCGATCTCGTAGCGCTGGGTCTGCTGCTTGTTCTTCTTCAGGTGTTCGATGTAAGTGAGCAGGTTGTGTGCCGACATCTGTTCCGGCACAACCAGCAGCACCGACAGGATTTCCGGCTCGATGATGGACTTCCATTTCAGCGCCGGGTAGGCGTTGCTGATGGTGTGATCGGCGCCCAGCACGGTTTCCTTGACGTTTTCCAGCTGCCAGCTGCGGTCCTGCTTGGAGAAGGTGCCGCGCTCGGCGATCCGGGTGCGCTCCAGCTTGAAGTCTTGATCGTAGGTGTAGATGCGGATGCCCAGCAGGGTGTTGTCCGGCAGCATTTCATGCACGTTGATGAAGTTCTGGTTGTCCTTCACCCAGGTGCCGGAACGGAATTCCTTGGCGACGATGGAGTGGGTGGCGGTCAGCTTGGTGCGCTCGGCCTCCTGCATCGCCCACGGCGAGAGGAATTCGCCCAGCAAAATGGTGAGCACGGCGAAGCCCAGGCCGAATTTCAGCAGGGTGGCGGCGATCTGGCCCAGCGTGACGCCGGAGGTGCGGATCACCGTGTATTCGCTGGAGCTGGCCAGCTGGGTCATCGCCACCATGCCGCCGATCAGCACGGCCAGCGGCATCAGTTCGTAAGCGTGGCCGGGGATCAGCAGCGCCACGTAGGTGGCCATCACGCCGGCGGTATAGGTGCCGGTGCCTAGGGCGGGCACTTCGCCCAGCAGATCGAAAAAGCCGTACAGGCCCAGCAGCGCCAGCAAGGTGAACAGCGTGGATTGGGTCAGGGTGCTGATGATGTAGCGGTGTATGAGTTTCATCGACGTGGGCGCTTAGCTTTTTTTGCTGAACATCAGGCGCAGAGAGTGCGAGAACGGCGCCTGCGGACGATCGCGGTGTTTGAGCAGCAGCAGCGCCGCCAGCAGCAGCAGCGCGTGCACCAGCGCCACCGCCCAGACGCCCACCTTGTCCTGGCCCACCCAGTTCCGGGTCAGGGTCAGGCCGTTTTGATAGACGAAGAAAGCCAGCAGCGCGAACAGCAGATTATAGGTATGGCCGCTGCGCGGATTGTAGTAAGACAGCGGCAGCGCCAGCAGCGCCAGCAGGATGCAGCTGATGGGCATGGAAAGGCGCCAGGCCAGTTCCGCGCGGTACTCCGGGTTGCCGCTGCCCGCGAGCAGAACGCTGGTGGGGATGGATTGGCGGTTGCTGGCCGGTCCGGTCGCGGCCTGGCTGTCTCCCAGGCTGGCCGTGTAACGTTTGAAATCGCCTATTTGGTAATCGGCCTGGCCGGGCTCGCCGACATAACGCTTGCCGTCTTCCAGCACCAGCACGCGCTCGCCGTCCGGCTTGATCGAAATGTAGCCGCGCTTGGCGAAAATGGTGCTGACTTTGCCGTCGGTCATATCCTGCATGAAGATATTGGTGGCGGCGCTGTGCAGGCCGGAATAATTTTCAATGAAATACACTTTGCTGGACGAAGCGGATTCCTTGAACACCCCCGGCGATATTGCGGAGATTTCTTCGCGGCGCTTGATGATTTCCGCGTAATCCTGGCTGCGCTGGTCCGCCCAGGGGCCGACGAACAGGGTCACGCCGGCGATCAGCACCGCCAGCGGCACGGTAAAGCGCATGATGGGCCAGACCCAGTCGCGCAGCGACAGGCCGGCGGAGAGCCAGACCACCATCTCATGGTCGCGCCAGGTGCGGGTGAGCACCACCAGCACGCTGACGAACACGGTCAGAATCATCAGAACCGGGAAAAATCCCAATGTCCAGAAACCGATCAGCGCGGTGACCGCCTCGTTCGCGATCTGCCCCTCCGCGGCCCGCCCCAGCAGATTGATCGCCTGCGTGGAAACAATGATGGCGAGGAGCACGACGAATACGCCCAGCGCGGTTAAAGTCAATTCCCGTGTCAGGCTTTTTTGAAAAACCATTTATTCAGTGCCTTTTTGACTTTTTGTGAAAAGCATTGTGATAATTCGATGAGACAATTCTGAATCGCCAATTCCGGCAAATTTGGACTAATACAACAATCCTGCGTTACCGGCGGCCGAGCCGTCCGTCTTTCCCGAGCTTAGACGGCCGTCATGAGGTGGCGCAACGACACTCGTTCTACAGCGGAGTACTTATGGAATTTAACATAAAAAGCGGCAGCCCGGAGAAGCAGCGCGTCGCCTGCGTGATCGTCGGCGTTTATGAATCGCGCAAGCTCACCTTTGCCGCCGATCTGCTCGATCGCATCTCCAACGGCTTCATCAGCGACGTGATCCGCCACGGCGATATGGAGGGGAAACTGGGCAGCACGCTGGTGCTGCACTCGGTGCCGCACACGCTGTGCGATCGGGTGATGCTGGTCGGCCTGGGCAAGGAGCGCGAGTTCCGCGCCAAGGAGTATCGCGAGGCCGTGCGCGCCTCGGTCAAGGCCTTGACCCAGACCTCCGCCAGCGAGGCCGTCAGCTACCTGTCCGAATTGACCGTCAAGAAACATGATGTGGAGTGGATGATCGAGCAGGCCACCGTGGTGACGCTGGACGCGCTGTACCGTTTCGACCGCTTCAAGAGCAAGCAGGACGAGTCCGCGCGCGAACCACGCAAGCTGACGCTGGCGGTGCCGCGCCGCAGCGATCTGGCCGACGGCGAGAAAGGCCTGCAACGCGGCCTGGCCATCGGCAACGGCATGAAGCTGGCCAAAGACCTGGGCAATCTGCCGGGCAACGTCTGCACGCCGAGTTACTTGGCCGACGAAGGACGCAAGGTCGCCGATGCATTTGGCGGCGAGGCCGAGATTCTGGGGCCGAAGGAAATCGCGGAGCTGGGCATGCATTCCTTCCTGTCCGTGGCCAAGGGCAGCTCGGAAGAGGCCCGCCTGATCGTGCTCAAGCACCAGGGCGCCAAGGATAAGAGCGACAAGCCCATCGTGCTGGTGGGCAAGGGCATCACCTTCGATTCCGGCGGCATTTCGCTGAAGCCGGGCGAGGGCATGGACGAGATGAAGTACGACATGTGCGGCGCCGCCACCGTGCTGGGCGCGTTCCGCGCCGCGGTGGAGATGAACCTGCCGCTGAACATCGTCGCCATCGTCCCCACCTGCGAAAACATGCCGGCCGGCAATGCGGTCAAGCCGGGCGACATCGTCACCTCGATGTCCGGCCAGACCATCGAAGTGCTGAATACCGACGCCGAAGGCCGATTGATCCTGTGCGACGCGCTGACCTATGCCGAGCGTTTCAATCCGGCCACGGTGGTGGACGTCGCCACGCTGACCGGCGCTTGCGTGATCGCGCTGGGCCACATCGCCACCGGCCTTTACAGCAACCAGGACAGCCTGGCGCGCGAGCTGCTGGCTGCCGGCGAGGAAGTCGCCGACCGCGCCTGGCACATGCCCCTGTGGGATGAATATCAGGAGCAGTTGAAGAGTCCGTTCGCCGACATGGCCAATATCGGCGGCCGCCCGGGCGGCAGCATCACCGCGGCCTGCTTCCTGTCCCGCTTTGCCAAGGCCTACGACTGGGCGCATCTGGACATCGCCGGCACTGCCTGGAAGGGCGGCAAGGACAAGGGCGCCACCGCGCGTCCGGTGCCGTTGCTGGTCCAGTTCCTGCAAGACCGCGCCGACATCGCGCTGGGCAACGTGGTGCGCCGCGGCCGCCCGCGCCGCGAGGCGCCCGAAGTGGCAGACGATGAGCAAGATTGATTTCTACACCAATGTCGCCGATCCGCAGGCTTTCGCCTGCAGGTTGGCGGATACCGTGCAGCGCAAGAAGGAACGGTTGCTGATCTGGCTGGACAGCGAACGCAGCGTCGAAGTGTTCAGCAACCGCTTGTGGAGTTTCGGCGATACCCGCTTCGTGCCGCATTGCCGGCTGGGCGAGCCGGGCGCGGCCGAGACGCCGGTCTGGCTCACGGCCAGCCTGCCGGACGACTTGACCCACCCGGTATTGCTGAATCTGGGGCCGCAATTGCCCTATGAATTCGGCAGGTTTGAGCGCATTCTTGAAATAGTGGGGCGCGACCCGGAGTCGCTGGCCACTGCCCGCGAGCGTTTCCGTGCCTACCGTGAGCACGGTTGCGCGATCGAACATCACGACATGAGTCAAACGCCATGACCGAGTCGCCGAAAGCCGACGAGCCCGACTGGAGCGGCCTCAACCTGCCGGTCCTGACTGAAGTGGTGGACGAACCAGCCGTGCCGACGCTGGCCGAGGAGGCGCCCACGGACGCGCAGGCGGAGGTTCCCGAGTTTGATTTCTCTTCCGAGCTGGACTTGCTGGCGGCTGAGCTGGACGAGGGCGAGCACCAGCTGGAAATTCCCGAACTGACGCTGGATGAGCTGCTGGAGACGCCCGCACCGGAAACCGAACCGGCCGGCGGCCTGGATTTCAGCGGTTTGCCGTCGCTTGAGTTGGCGGACGCCGACATCGCGGCCGACGGCGAGGAGTTGGGCTTCGTGCTGGAGCCCAAGGCAGAGGCGCACGCCCCGGAGGCGGATGGACTGGCCGAGTTGATGGCCAGGGCTGATCCGCAGCTGTCTGGCGAAGAGCCGTCCATCGAGCCGCATTCGGCGGCGTCCGCCGAAGATGCCGCTGAGACGGTCGCTCCAGACCAAATGGATTGGGGCGATGTGGTGGCCGCGGCCAGCGAGCCTCCCGTCGCCGCGCATCCGGCTGCTGCTAAGAGCGCGGCCGAAGAGCTGCCGGCGCTGGAGCCGGAGGGCGCGATTGAGACGCCGGTTGCCGAGGCGGAATCCCTCCCCGAACTGCCGATTCCGGACGCGGCGGATGCGCGCGAAGCGCCATCGGCGCAGGAGGCCTCTCCGGCGGAAGCAGTGCCGGAGGCCCAGGAGGCGGATGCGCCGCCGCCATTCACTTCCATTTCCATCGACAGCCTGCCCAGCGGCGTCCTCGGCGGCGGCGCAGGCCGCGAGCCGCCGCCGTCCAGCGGGCTGGAGTGGTTGTCCGAGTTGCCGTCCCAGCAGCAGGCCGAGCCGCCCAAGCCGACGATCAAGGACATGATCGCCGAGGCGGAGCGCGTGCTGGCGGAGGAGCGGGCGAAGCAGCAGGCCGCCAACCGCGAGGTGGCGGAGGCGTTCGGCCTGCCGCAGCGGGAGGAGCCGCTCATCGCCGCGGAGCGGCCCATGGAGGCCCCTGCGGCCGCGCAGGAAGACACCCTCGCTGTGGAGGCTGACGGCGCTCTGCCCGATGCAGGCCTTGAGGCCGAGATAATCCAGCCCACGGTTGACATCGCGCAGACGCAGGAAACCGCAGAGGCGGATGCCGCCGTTCATGAGCCCGCAGTTAGTTTGGACAGCGAAGCGCTGCCGCCATTTCTGGACGAGCAAGTCGAGCCGTTGGCCGCGATGCCGTTGGAGCAGCCGCAGGCGCTTGAGCAGAGCCCGGCGGAGGTCGCCGCGGCTGAGGAGGATATGGCGCAGGCAATGCCGGAAACCTCGGCGTTCACTGTGCCGGATGAACCGTCGGAATTAGCTGAGACCGAGGCGGCGCTTGATCCCGACATGCCGGTGGAAGCATTGGACGCGGTTGTCCCGCAGTTGGTGGAAGAGGCGCTGCCTGTCGCCGACGCGGAGACGTCGGTCGATTCTGGACTGGAGCCTGCATCCGCGCCGATTGAACTTGCCGCAGATGCGCTTGCTGAGGATGAGGCTGTGCTTGAGACCTCGCCCTTGCTTGTCGAGCAGGAGGCTGCGCTGGAGCCTGTGGCCGAGTCCGCACCATCCATTGAGGCCAAGCCTCCTGAGGGCGGAGCGTCTGAGCCGGCAGAGGCTGACGTTGCGCAGGCCGAGAGTCCGGAATCCGCGCCAGAGCCGGCGTTTGTCGAGAGTGAGCCTGCTTGTGTCGAATCCTCGCCTACTGAGCAGGAGCCGTTTGGCGAATCTGTTCTAGCGTCGCCTCTGGATGACGCGCAGCCGGAGGAAATGATCCCTTCGGAGCCTGTGGCATTGGCCGAGCCGGCAGCGCTGGAGCCGATGGCGGATGTTGAGCCAGCAACTACCGACGAAGCTCCGGCTCATGCGAGGCTTTCGTTTGCAGAGGCGGAAGCATCTGACGAGTCTGATTTCTCATCGCATAGCGCCCCGCTGGATGAAATGACGCCACCGGCACCGGTGGCATTGGCCGAACCGGCTGAGCTCGCTGAGCTGGCACCGGACGCTCATCCGGCACATGCCGAGGCGATGGATAGTTTCGCGGAGCCTGCCGAGGCGGCGCGCTCCCAGGCCGAGTCCGCCCTTGACGCGGACCTTGCGGAGCTGGAGACCATTCCGCTGGAAGCGGTCTTGCCAGAGTCCGTCCCGACGCCGCAGGCGGCGGATGCGCACAAAGGCAATGTCCAGGCGGAGTCCGTGGCAGAGGGGCATGGCGACGCGGTGTCCACCTTGTACGAGGCGGTGCCGCAGCCTGCGCCGTTGGAGGACGAAGACATGCCGGCCTTGTCCGGCTTGTTGGGTCGGAGCCTGGCCGCGCCTGCGCCGGAGGATGCGCCTGCGCCGCCGCAGGAGATGGCGCTGGATGCTCCCGTTTCGGTGGTCAAGGTGGCCGCGATGTCCTCCGCCGCCGGGGCTGGGCGGCAAGGGCCTCCGGCGACGGTGCTGGACGAGCAGGCCTTGTTCAACTCCCTGTACGAACGCATGCTGCCGCGGATGAAAGTGGAGCTGTCTCTGTGGCTGCAGGACGCGATCGAGGTGCAGGCCAAGCAAATGTTGTCAGGGATGATGCACCAATTGAAAGAGGATTATGAAATGCTGTTCGGCGATGCGCTGAAAGAAAGTTTGCGGCAGGCGCTGAGTGATGGCGACGGCGTGCGTAGGATAGGGGAGGACGGGCATGAGTGATCGTTTGTCCGCCATCGTCACCCGCACCGGTGACGACGGCTCCACCGGCCTGGGGGATGGCAGCCGCGTCGCCAAGGACAGCGCCCGCATCCAGGCATTGGGCGATGTCGACGAGCTCAACTCGGTGATCGGCGTGCTGCTTGCCGAATCGCCGCCGCAACCGATGGCGGAGTGGCTGGCGGAAATCCAGCATGATCTGTTCGATCTCGGCTCGGAGCTCGCCGTGCCCGGCTACAACGCCATTTCCGACGGCCATGTGCAGGCGCTGGAGTCGCTGGTGTCTTTCATGAACGAGGAACTCGGGCCGCTGAAGGAGTTCATTCTTCCCGGCGGCTTGCGCAGCGCCGCGTTGGCGCACCAGGCGCGTTCCGTCTGCCGCAGAGCGGAGCGCGCGGTGGTGGCGCTGGCCCGCGAGGAAGAGCTGTCCCAGGCCTTGCGCCGCTACCTGAACCGCTTGTCGGATTTTCTGTTCGTGCTCGCGCGCTATCTCAATCGGGAAGAGGGCGTGCCCGATGTGCTGTGGCGGGCCGGCAGGAAACGCTGAGCATCATGGCGTGACAAGGGGCGGCGGGAGCCGCCCTTTGTCATTTCTTGCAAGCGGGCATAAGCGGCGCGGCAGGATTCTCCACGCGGGGGCCGGCCGCCGCCGCGCGGCTTTGGCAGGATCCATGGCGATCGCAGGCGGAACCTGGCAGCGAGTCCTTGAATTGATGAATCCGGGTGGCTAGCGCTTCGACTTAGAATGTCCAGACAGATGGAAAGCGTTATGGCAATCATTACTGATCCCGCACATCCTATCGTTGCGCGATTTCGACAGCGCCCGGTTTCTGGCCGCCTTGCGCACTCATGCTAATATAGGCAAATACCGCCATGATTCCGATCAACGGTTTCCCTCAAACGAATCCGATAAAAAAATGAACCTGATCAAGCTGATAAGCCCGTTCATCGCCATCGGCCTGGCCATCGCCAGCCCATTGAGCCACGCAGAGCCGGAAGACCAGCCGCTGCCCGGCGATTTCCAGCCCGCTCCCGCAGCCAAGCCGCTGCACCAGCCCCGCGCCAAAGCCGCGCCAAGCCACGCTTCTACGCCAACTGCCCATGCGCAGGGCAAAGCCAAAGCGCCGCATGCCAAATCCGGCAAGGCTCATGTTAAAAAACACGCCGCGAAACCGCATCACGCCAAATCCAAGCATGCCGCCAAAAATAAGCGCGCTCAGACAGGCGGCAAGCATCTGAAAAGAGGGCAGGCCAAGCATCACGCTCAAAAGAAAGCCCACCAACCGGCCAAAGCCCACAAGCACAAGGTTCATAAAAACAAGAAGGCAGCCGTCAAGCCGCATCATAAGCACAAGAAAAAGCATTAGACCTCTTGCCAATCAATAAACGGCCGGGCATAATGTTCGTCTCTTCGCCGGTGTAGCTCAGTTGGTAGAGCACCTGACTTGTAATCAGGGGGTCGCGAGTTCGATTCCTGCCGCCGGCACCAATAAAATCAAGGGCTTACGAATTAATTTTCGTAAGCCCTTGGTGCATTTTAGACAGAATATTAGACAGCGCTGTCTAATATTCGACCGGTTTTCCCCTCTTTTACGTGTGTCCTGCACGGTCTTTTCCCCACCTTTGATCGCCTCTTTTTATTCCCAAATGCATATCGAAACCGCTCGTCGAATGCTTGTTGCCGGCGGAGCATCTATCGCGTAATTTGAAATTGTACAAATTCAAATTGCTATCTGTATGACTTCAACTGCTTGCTTGACCCCTCGAGAGGGTGGTGGGGTATTGCCGCTCGTTCTGGCCCCGGTTCGTGCCGGGTTTCCGTCACCAGCTGACGACTACCTCGACGACAGCATCAACCTGCATGAGTACCTGGTTGACGATCCGCCGGCGACGTTCATCGTCCGCGTCCGTGGCGACTCGATGATCGGCGCGGGCATTGCCGACGGCGACCTGCTCGTCGTGAACAAGGGGCTCGCGCCGGCGCATGGCAACATCGTCGTCGCCGTGATTGATGGCGAGTTCACGGTCAAGCGCCTGCACCGCCGCGGCGCGCAGTGCGCGCTGATGCCGGAGAACCCTGCCTATGCGCCAATTACGCTGCACTCCGGCCAAGAGCTACTGGTCTGGGGCGTGGTGACCGGCGTCGTCAAGAGGCTGCTGCCATGAGCTCCAAGACCCTGTTCGCCCTGGTGGACGGCAACAGCATGTACGCCAGCTGCGAGCGAGTGTTCCGGCCGGACCTGATCGGCCGACCCATCGTCGTGCTAAGTAACAACGACGGCTGCGTCGTGGCGGCCAGTGCCGAGGCCAAGGCGCTACCGGGGGTGAAGATGTTCGGCCCGTTCTTCGAGATCGCCGACGTGTGCCGCGAGCATGGCGTGGCCGTGTTCAGCTCGAATTATGCCCTCTACGGCGACATGAGCCGACGCATGATGCGGGTGCTATCGGAGTTCGCCGCAGAGCAGGAGGTCTACTCAATTGACGAGTGTTTCCTCGACATGACCGGCATGCCGGACTTGGACAGCCATGGCCACCGGATGCGCCAGGCGGTGCTGCAGCGTGTCGGCATCCCGACCTGCGTCGGAATGGGCCCGTCCAAGACGTTGGCCAAGCTGGCGAATCGGATCGCCAAGAAACGACTGGAGTGGGGTGGCGTGTTCGAATGGGACTTCGTGACGCCGGCCGAGGCCGATCTGATGATGGCGCAGATAGAGGTTGGCGATGTGTGGGGCATCGGGCGCCGGCTGTCCGAGCAGCTACAGGGGATGGGTGTGTTCAGTGCGCTGGACCTCAAGCGGGCCGACCCGCGGCGCATCAAGCGGCAGTTCAGCGTGGTCTTGGAGCGGACGGTACAGGAGCTGAACGGCATCAGTTGCCTGGCGCTGGAAGACGTCGCGCCAAGCAAGCAGCAGATCATTGCCAGCCGGTCGTTTAGCCAGAAAGTCAAAGACCTGAACACCCTGGTGGCATCCATCTCTCACCACGCGGCGCGCGCGGCTGAGAAACTGCGAGCCCAGGGCAGCACGGCGCGCATGATCGGCGTTAGCATCCGCACCAGCCCGTTTTCAGACGTGGCTCAGTATCGGCCCTATATCGTGGTGCCGATGGTCCAGGCGTCCGACGATACTATCGAAATCACGCGCGCGGCGCTGGCCGGCCTGCGCGCCATCTACCGGCGCGGCTACCTGTACCACAAGGCCGGCATCGTCTTGCTGGAAATTAGCCCGCGTGGAATCGTGCAGTCCGACCTGTTCGCGGCGCCGCCAGACCCGAAGCGCGAGAAACTGATGCAAACCATGGACACGATCACGCAACAGTTCGGGCGCGGTACGGTGCGCCTGGCGTCTGAGGACATGACTCAGCGCTGGCATATGCGCCAGGATGTGCGGTCGCCGCGTTACACGACGCGGCTAGATGAGCTGCTGGTTGTCCGCTGACCCGCCTTGCGCGGCTGCGGCGCATCGGTGGCGACCATCTGCTCGGCTGGGTAGTGATTGAGGAAGGCTCGCGCCATCTCTGATTCCTGGCACGCCAGCCAATCCTGATATTGATCCGGCGGCACAATGACCAGAGCGCGTTTTTCATCACCTGGCTTGTGCATGCGCTTCATCAGCGGATGCTCGTCAGCGTTGATGGTGATCTGCGTAAATGCATAGCTGACCGCACCCTCCGGCTCCTGCCACTCCCGCCACATTCCGGCCACCGCAAAGGGCTGGCCGCTGACCATGGCGATCCGCGTTCGCACCGCCTTACCGGTCTCATAGCAGGGCTCGAAAAAGGCCTGCATCGGCACCAGGCAAAGTTGGGAATTGCGCCAGGCCCCCTTGTATGTTGGCTTCTCGCCGATGGACTCTGCGCGCGCATTCATTGTCGTGAAGCGCACGCCCGGCGGCAGGTGGTGCTTGGGCACAAAGCCATATGTCGCCAGCCTCAGACCGTCGCGTGTGATGATCGGCGCAGCGTAGTCCTGCCAGCATTCCTGCTTCCAAAGATCGTCTTCGACCTCATAGCCAAATTGCTGGCGGATCTGCTGCGCCGTTGGCGGGGTGAAATTTACACACATGAGAAAAGCATAGCACCAGACCTCAAGGCTTGCAGCACGTGAGGTCGAAAATGGCATACCTAGAACAGCCCTCCCTCCTCCATGTTCCAGTTTGCAATCACCAGCTCGCCCGACGATTTCGGCGCGCCCTGGCGCTGGTTGCCGTTGCTGTAGCGGATGTCCAGCTCCAGCATGTGATGGCCAGCAAACGCGCGCCGGATGTCCGGGTGGTCGTTGATGCTGACCATCACCCGGCCGCGCACGCTCCTCATAATCTCGGCCATGGCCTCATACTCGCCGAACGGGAACGGCACGCCGTAGCCCTCGGTCTGCCAGTAGGGCGGGTCCAGATAGAAAAACGCGTGCTCGCGGTCGTAGCGCTCAATACAGCGACGCCAGTCCAGATTCTCTACCGTCACGCCGGCCAGGCGCAGATGGGCGGCGGACAGGTTCTCCTCAATCCGCAGCAGGTTGACCATCGGCGCCGTGGTCGACGTGCCGAACGACTGGCCGGCCACCTTGCCGCCGAACGCGTGCTGCTGCAGGTAGAAAAAACGCGCGGCGCGCTGGATGTCGGTCAATGTCTCCGGCCGAGTCTCCTGCAGCCACGCAAACACCTGACGGCTGGACAGCGCCCATTTGAACTGGCGCACGAACTCTTCCAGGTGGTGCTGGACAACCCGGTACAGGTTGACGAGGTCGCCGTTGACGTCGTTGATGATCTCGCACGGCGCCGGCTGCGGCCGCAGGAAGAACAACGCCGCGCCGCCACAAAACACCTCGATGTAGCAGCTATGCGGCGGGAACAGGGGCAGCAGGCGGTCTGCAAGGCGGCGTTTGCCGCCGATCCAAGGGATGATGGGGGATGCGTTCATAGATGACTCCCAGGCCCTCGCGGGGCTCAGGAGTGGGGGCGCGAGGCCCTCGGGGAATGCCGGCGGGTGCCGGCGGGTGGTTAAATGCCTTCGGGCATCAGGTCTCCGCTGTTGAGATCGGCGCAGTAGCTCAGCCTGGCCAGCTGCTCGGCCGGGACGTCGGTTGCCACGCCGCCAACCGCCTCAATTACAATCCCGTACTTGCGGCTCAATTCAGCCAGTTCGCGGCAGAAATCGCGGTATTCGGTCGGTATCATTTTTTGCTCCTGTGTCGTTGTTGGCGTGACACCATTACCGCTCTGATACGCCCAACAGTCGAGCGGAACCCGACATCCGCCGGGCTCCAGTGGCATACCAGCGACAGCTCAATTCCGCGGCGCCGCCGACCGCAAAACGCTCTGCAATTTCTGCCGCGCCGCCGGTGCCGTCCAGCGGCAGGCGGGCTGGCCGTCGGCGGCCTCATCCACTACCCGCCTGCGCGCCGGCCGGCAGTGGCGACGTAGCGACATAGCAGTTCATAGCCCGACAGCGTGGGCATTTGATATTCAGTTTCATGAACTCGCCCTCGGCAAGTTTCTTATTGCAACAATTACAACGAACTTCAATCATGACGAGCCTTAATTGTCTGTGATAGGCTTTCCATGCTGTCGACAGCTGGGAAAGCCCACGGTCAAGGCTCGCAGACGCAACTGCGAGTGCAACGATGGCGCGGCCTGCTGCTGCAACAGCCGGCCGCGCCGCTTTCTTACTGCTTTCGATCGGACTGAATCAGCGCCTGGCAGGCTGCGAGCTGGCGGGAGACGTCGTCAGCCTCGGCGGCGAGGCGTAGAGCATCGTCTCCATGCGCGGTAAGAAAGTCGCCTCCCGTTTCACCATCACGTCCGATGGCGCCGGCGGCAGCACCGGGCAGACGCTGGGCGTCGGCGAGTTGCTGGTCCCGCAGCCGGAGAGCAGCAGTACGGCGAGCAAGAGCAGCCTGCAAATCCAATTTCCCATTCTCCAATTCCTCCTGATAAGCGGCGGACACGGCCTGGTCATTAGTCGCCGCTTGCTGTTCATGTTGCCGCGCGCTACGCTCCGCACCTACCTGGCGCTGAGCATCGCCGGCAGCTCGCCGCGCGCTGTCCAGGTCGGCCAACACGCCGCGGCAGTACCAGCCCAGGCCTGCCAATGCGCAGACCAGCGCCAGCCCTGCCAGTAGCTTCCAATTTCGGATCAGCCACATGTCACACCCCCTGCAGGAATAGCGCCTGCTCCGCCTGGCGGCGACGAGTCAGTCCGTCCACCACCTGGCCACCGGCCCGGTTCCAGCGCGGGAACTGCTCGGCGGCGCCGGCGTAGTCGCCCTGGTTCAGCAGGCGCAACAGCGTGGAGCTGCGGAGATTGCCCAAGCCAAGGTTGTAGCTGAAGCTGACCAGGGCGGCGAACTGGTTGGCATTCAGCGGTGCCGCCACCGCCTGGCTGACGCCAGCCTCGAATTTCTGCAGATCGGCGACCAGCAGCTGGTCTGCCTGCTGCTGGGTGATGGCCAAGCCGGCCTTCACGTCCGGCCCTGTGTGGCCGTAGCCAATGGTCCAAACCCCCACCATGTCCTGGTAGGCGGCGAGGCGAATGCCCTCGAATTGCTTGATCAGGCTGATGCCCGCGGCGTTGGTTTTCATTGCATCTCCAATGGAAACGGCCCGCACGAGGCGGGCCGAATGGTCAGTTGCCGGCATGGACGCCGGCTGGCAAAAACGAGGCATTTCTACTGCTGGGGAATACGATGCGCGCTCTGCCGTTTGTGTTGTACGGCCTATTCATAGCCGTAGTGCTCTATTTGCTGGCAGGCTGGGTCGAGGAGAAAAACGACCCGGACGCATGCGCGCCGCGGTCGGATCAAAAAATCGATCTGCTCTCGCCGGCCTGCGTGGAACAACGGATTGAATCGCAGCTGCAGGATTAGCGCGCGAGCGTGTCCGCCCGGCGTTTGAGCCACGCCTCCAGGTACTGCGCGCCCAGGATGCCTAGGCCGGCGCCGATGCCGACCAGCGCCGGCAGCGGCAGGTTCGGGAACTGCATCAGCGCCACTCCCGCAATCGTCGACGTGGCTCCGCCGAGAATGGCGCGGCCGACGGCCAGTCGGGCGGTAATCTGCTCATTGCTCACCAGCAGTTTGCCCAAACCAATCAACGCACCTACCCCCACCAGGACCAGCAGCCCCTTTTCGTGTTCCTGCATGTCGCCTCCCTGAAATGAATCAGGGCCGGTTTTGCCGGCCCTGGTGGATTGCTCTCACGTTGTTGATCAGCACCGCGGTGTACATCACCGCGAGCAGAGCATAGGCCGGCCATGGCGGCCGCAGCCCCCAGCACGCCGCCAGTAGCGCGAGCTTGGTCAGCAGCAGCGCGGGCAGCACGCCGACGCGGCCCATCGCGCGGGCCAGCCAGCCATTGGCCTCGCGGCCGATCCCGGTGCGCAGCGCGTACCAGGTGCTGGCGATGTCCAGCAGTTGCTGGATCGAGACGATGGCCATCAGCAGGCGCATCACGACGTGCCCCCCGCCGCGGCATTCGCGAGCTGCGCGCGCAAGCCCGCGATCTCTGCGTCTCGCTCCGCCAACTGCCGTCTCAGCGCCTCGACCTCGGCTAGAGCGTTGACGTTGAGCGCAGCGGCGATGTCGCCCAGCGCCTCGCCGGCGGCGCCGGCCACCAGCGCCACCGGCTGGGCCATGCCAGTTTCCGTTCGACTCTCGCCAGTCAATGCGTTTTTCGCCTCGGCGGCATAGATCACATGCGCGCCGGCGATGCCGTTCGCCGTACCGCGCACCAGAAATTCATACAGATAGGGTTCGCTCATATGGCCCTCAAAGGTCTGTCATTGTTTGAATGCGCCATTTCTGGCCGTTGCTGAAAACATGCGACTGCCCGGCCGGCCCGTCGGTAATATATGCGACCGCTGCAGGCCACAGATCTGCAGCCGGCAGCGTAGCCCTGGTATATGCGCCAGGGACAATGAGCCCGCGAGCGAGAACGTGCCCACCTCCACTCAGCTTCACATTTTGACCACCGGCAGGGCTTACAACCGTGAATGAGCCGTCACCCATCATTTCAAAAACAGCATCTCCCTGCGTCGCATCCGCGCCATTCGCAACCCGAAACTGCACGGTCGCAGACGAGCCATCGTAGTTGCGCGCATGAACCATGCAGTTCGCCAGGAAGCGGGCTGCCGAATCAGCCCGCCAGAGGGTGTAGGCCGCATCGTTCCGCGCGCAGTACAGCGACAGAAATGACCCAGCGGATCGCCACTGCGAGAATCCTGAACCGATGTCCGCCGCCTGCCGCATGCTGCCGTTGGCGACACCCGTGAACGTCATCTGTCCGGAAATCACGCGATTGTTGATGGCATTCGTCATCGCCCGCCAGGACGGCACCTGCCGCGTGCTGCCGTCCTCGGCAATGATCGTCGCAGTATCAGCACCAGGGTCGAACACGCTCCAGTAACTCCGCGCAGCGACATACCACGCCTGCTGCATTTTCCCAAGCTGGGCCGCCAAGCCCGCCCAATCATCCGCCATGTTCCTCGCCCTCCAATGAATCAGCCCCGCCGGTTTGATCCTGGCGGGGCTTCGGGAAATTTGTTTTTACGGCCCTGATGCGGTCCAGCATCTGCCGCATCTCGTCGTTGAGGAGCTCCGGCGGCAGGCTGGCAACCCAACGCCACAACACGTCCCATTGATCACCCAGCGGCGGGTACTGCGATTTGCGCGCGGCGCGGTGGTCGCCGTGGTGATGGATTTTCATGTCGCTACCTCGAACGTGGCGGACTGGGCTGGCCAGGCCTCAACCTGGATGTGATGCAGTCCCGGCAGTGCAAACGACAGCTCACACTCGGCGTCGTCGCAGTCGTACGGCGTGCCGTCCACCACCAGCACGCATGGCGCCGGCAGATCGCGCAGCACCATGCCATCCAGCCGGGCCGGGTTCGGCGGGCGCGCCTCAAACACTCCGTCGCCGCGGACATATTGCGTCAACGGGTCCGCCTCGCCCTGCAACAGCGGTTTGCCCATGGCAAATTCGACCTCGACGTTTTCGAGCGAGGCGAGACCGGTTTGCAAAATGCGGCCGGTCTCCTCCTCATACTCAATGATGCTGATTTTCTCCATGCATCCTATCTCCTGTACAAAACGGCACCATAACGAATCTGGCCTGATGTTCCCTGGTTCTGGATCGGCATGTTGACGCCCACCGTTACCGTTTCGCCTGCTGACACATCAAGCACCAACACACCGCTACGCCCCCCGAGCGGCGTGCCACGCCCACGCGCATATAGGTTTGCAGCAGTGGTTACCGGATCATCGGCAAACACGAGCAGCGTGCCACGATCACTGCAGTAGAACGGAAATGAATAATCGAACCGCGGGGCCCATGCCTGAACAGAAATCGACCTGGTGTCGTTTTTGCTGACTGCCTCCCCTTTGATTTGCAGGGTGTCCACCTGCAGGTTACGGATGTACGATGCGTCCATGCCGTTCATGCTGACTATGACGCTACCGAGCGAGTCGCGGATGGTCATGCCGCGAGTGTCGATCTGCCCGACCGTCAACAGCCCCTTGATGTACCCGGCGCCCATACCCGTCATGTCGACCACGACATTGCCGGCCATGTCCCTAATTGTCAGGCCTCGACTGTTGATCTGCCCGGCATCCACCGAGCCGTCTACCAACACGCGCCGACCGACCAGCGATCCGTCGGCAATCAGATCGCCAGCCAGGCCCAGCGCCGGCCGCCCGTTGATGCTGGTGAGGATGAACACCTGGCGCGAGCCGTTGCCATCCGGTTGAGAGACCACCAGTCGGTCGCAGAGAAAATCGACCGCGCTGCCATTCGGATCAGTCCGCAAGCCGATGCCGGCGACCTTCCCCGAAGAGTTCAACTTGATGATTTTCTCGGCCACCACGCCGTCTACCGTCCGGCTGATCTCCTGTAGGCTGGCCGTGTGGTTGCCGACCGTGGTCTGCATCGTCCCGACTCGCTCCGTCAGCGCCGAGTCAGCCGCGGCGCGCGCCGTGGACTCCTCGACAATGCCGGCGGCGGCCGCATCCACCCGAGCGGCCAGCAGCAGCCGCTCGTTCGCCTCCTGCCGCAGGCTGTCGCCCAGCGTGCTGAGCTGGCGCTTGGCGAACGCGTAGTGGTTGCCCTGCGTGCTGCGGATCTCGTCCGCCGTCAGCATCTGCTGCATCTGCGCCTGGATCAACGAGTTGACGCTGCCCTGGACACCCGCGGCCTGCTCGATGGGCGTCCGCAGCGACTCCTGCAACTGCGAGCTGGTGAGGCTGTTTTTCAGTTGTTCCAGCAGAAGATCGACATTGCGTACCGTGGTAGCGCGCGCGGTTACGGCATCGCCAACATTTCCCCAGGTATCCACGATACGCAATTGATACTGCACCGTCGTCCCAGCGATCAGGCCCAGGTGCGTGTACACCGCGGCCGGGTAGGCAATGTCGGCCAATTTCACCCAGGCCGAGCCATCGGTGCTGGCGAACAGCTGCGCGCCGCGCAGATCGGCCCGGTCCGGGTAGGCCCAGCGCAGGGTGATCTGCATCATCTCGCCGGTCGCTGTGAACGCGGTCGCCACCGTCGGCGGCGTGGCGTGGCCCTGGATTTTGAGCGAGGCCACCGCCGGCGCCGAGATCGTGCCGTCGGCGAACACTGCCGACACCGACACCTCCAGGTCCTGTGGATCGGTATCCCAGCTGTACGACGTATCCGGCACCACAGCCGCCTGCCACGCGCCGCCTGCGCGCCGGTATTTCAGCTGGTAGTTGATCGCGCCGCGCAGCGGTGGCCAGACGGCCGTTACCACCGCCACGCGCCGGCCATCACCGGTCACCCGGCTGGACTCCGACAGCCGTAGGAAACCCAGCGCCGGCGGCAGCGACGGCGCCGCGCCGCCGGTGCTGAAATCGCCCGACTCGGCTGCGTAGTACGCCGGGTTGTCGTCGATCGCCGTGAATTTCACGCCGTCGGCGGCAGGTTTGACGTCTACGATTTTGACGCGGCGGCCAGGCTGCGAGCCGTTGTCGTAGAACCACATCCAGTCATACGGCACGCTGTCCGGCGACTCATCCGGCACCGGCAACGGGCCGCCGGCATCTGACGCGGGAATCAGGTCACGCAGCTGCAGTACATCGCCATCGCCGCTGCCCGGCTTGACCCGGTAGGTCGCATAGCGGCCATCCGGAAACCGGATGCCGATCCAGCCGCTGGCGCCCAGCGGCACGGCGCGGTCCAGCCGCAGCTGGCCGCGACTGCCGCCGAGCAAACGGCCGGAATAGGACCAACTGGCCAGGTCGTGGCTCAGCAGCACCACGTCGCCGCGCGTCGCCACCAGGCCCTCGAAATCGGTCTCCCAGCTGACGCGGCGGCGGTGGTACAGCTGCGAGGCGGCGATCAGGTTCGCCTCGCGGCCGGCCATGCTGGCATCGCAGCAGCCGACGAAATCCAGCGTGACCGGATTGGTCGGCGCCACGACGCCCGGCACCCGTACTCGCACCTGGTCGAGCTCATATCCGCGAGTGGGGTTGCTGAAATTGACCACCACCTCGTCGGCGGTCTGCTCAGCCGTGTACTCGATCCGGAACGAGCCGGCGCGGATGTTGGCCGGGCCGAACACCGCAACCACCGGCAGGTCGGCGGCATCCCAAATCACCCCGAGTTTGCCGGTCTGCCAGGTGTAGCGGGCGCGGCCGCAGCGGGCGATCATCGTCAACACGTCGGCGATGCTGTAGGCGCGGTCCAGCACCAGGCCGACGCTCAACTTTTTGGCGTCGCACCAGGCGGCCCACACCCTGATCGCGTCGATGTCGATGCGCGCATCCGGCAGGCCGGCGCCATACATCCGCCGGCCCTGGGCGTCGAATGCGCCGCGGGCAAACCACAGATACCACCACGCCGGGTTCGTCGTGGCTTGCGTCGTCCAGCCGCTGCCGGTCCACACCGGGCAGCTGGCCACTGCCATCGCCGACAGCTCGTCGACGGCGCCGTTGAGCTGGCTGGAGGCCTTGATCTTGAGCCCGACGCGGCGCTGGCCGGCGTAGTTGGTCGTGTCCTGCCGGTAGGCGCGCAGGCCGGCCAACGCGAAATCGTTGCGCTCGCGGCTGGTGCTGACGTCGCCGCTGGTCTTGCGGACGCGGATCTCGTACTGCGCCGCCGGCAGGTCCTGCATCAGCGACCGGCGCACAGGCGTGATGCTATTGCCCGCTAGCCGGTATTTGCCGTACTGATCACCGCCATACGGCTGCCAGGCGCCATCCGGCAGTCTGCGATACTGGATCTCGGTATCGACGTTGCGCCACTCCATGTCGCCGCGGTCGTTGGCGTAGTAGCCTACACCCTGCAGGTCCATGCCGATGGCGATGGTGTCGCGCGCAACCTGGCGCACCACCCAGCCGTCCGCGGATTTGATCTCGCGGCCGGTGTCCATGTTCACGTTGCCGAACACCGGCGGCAGGCGGCCATCCGCACCGGCATGGGTCAGCTCGACGCCCTGGTAGGTGCCGATTGGCGTATCGCCGATGCGGATGTCCGACAGCTGCAGGTCGGGCTGCAGGCCGAAATGGTAAACCTGATACAGATATTGGTCCTGACCATCAAACTCTGTGAACGGGTTGCCGCCCGCATCCGGCACGAACCGGCGTTGGCCGATCACCAGCGGCATCGGCGCGAATGTGCGGGCGCGGTTGCGCGCGCCGGACAGCGCGTAGTTCTGGCTGATGGAGGCGTCGCCGCGCCCGCCGGCTCCGCCGATGTCCGGCATCGGTGGCGGCAGCAGTGCATTGATCAGCATCGAGCCGCCGAGCATGATTAAAGCGGCACCTGATGTGGCGGTGATGCCTAGCGCCCCGGCCATCGCCGTACCAGCTAAGGCACTGCCAAGTGGTGCGGCCACCAAGACCAATGCTACAAGGGCAACGGTACGAAGTACTTTATTGCCTCCGCCGCCACCAGCCACCACCGCGCGGATCTCAACCAGGTCTCCGCGGCGCATACGGTAGCAATGCCAGTCCGGCAGAGGCCGGCCGTTGACGCATACCGCCAGTGGTCCGCGATCGACATCGATACGCAGCCGCCGCAAATAGCCGAACAGCGTTTCGTTGCGGCGGTGCGGCTCGTAGATCACCTGCCTGCCGACGGCAGTCAGCGGGTGCGGAGAATGCACCAGGGTTGGTTTCACAGCCATTCGTAGAATCCCTCAATCTGATAGCCCTGCCTCGACAGGTCGCGCACGCGCTGGCGCAGCACGAACCCGGCGCACTCATCGGCGTGCAGCACCCACCACTCGCCGGCCAGATGGCACATCACGCCGATGTGCTGGGCGCGGCCGCGCGCGATCAGCAGCACCGGCTGGGCGTCTGCCGGCGCATCGACGCGGCGGGCAAACTCGTCCTGGTGCTGTTGGATCAGCGCGTTGCGCCCGAACGGCCCTGGCCGGCGGGTGCCGGGCAGTTGGATGTCCAGGCCCAGCACGTCGCGCGCGACGGCGCTTGCCAGAACGGCGCAGTCGGCCGCGTCGGGCACGTAGTCGTGGCCGACATAGCGATCAGACCAATGCATGGGGAAACCTCGATCAGAACAATGCCGGAGCAGTGCTCGGCGTGTAGTAGCGGGTGACTGCTGGCTGGTTGAGCAGATCGGCGTAACCGAGCGTGGCGGATACCCGTTCCCGGTCCATCGACAGTCCACTCATGTCCAGCGTGATGTCGAACTCGATGAGATTCGGCGTGAACCGCATCACCTGCATGATTCTGCAGGTGGCACCCACGCCGCCGCCGGACTGCTCCAGCCACTGGGTCAATTCGCGGCCGATGTTGTCGATCTCCAGCCGCGCCTGCGGCAGCTGGTTGTCGGTATCGTCTGGCAGGGTGATGTCGAACGCGCAGGCGATGAACTCGTCGCCGGCGACAACGATATTCTGCGTGTCGCCTACCACCCGAACAGGCACCGCCAGCAGCGGGTGCCGGATCTCCAGCAGCATCAGCAGGATGTCGTCGCCGCTGGTGGCGTTGAGTTGTTCGCGGGCATGCTGTGAGTAGGGGCGGGCCATTCGATCCTCCAGAAAGCAGAAACCCCGCCGAAGCGGGGTTTGGATTTATGACTTACTCAGCCAAGCGAGTAAACAACTCAACATGAGCATAACAACCGCGGTGATACGGGTTTCAAGGCCTACGCAGTCAATGGTCAGAATGAAAACGCAGAGGCAGTAAATATTGCACTTCATGTTTGATAGTACCCATTCATTGTTTTGGGACCATCAAATTGTCGAGTGCACCGAGCGAGCATTCCTCTTGTGGGATTTCCGCTAACCGATGGTTTCGATGGAGGCGGACGCCGCCCAGGCATCCGGCCCAGCGGGCCGAAACGTAGGAGGCTCGGTGAACCTGGCGCGAAGTTGCTTGCCGAACAGCGCCAACGTAAACCAGTCTGCGCCACCGTGAAGGTCCTCGCCATACCAGTTATCGAAGATCGCCCGATTGCCGGCTCCTCCGATCAGCAGCGTGGCGCTGCGGCTGACGATGGGCAGCGACCACCTGGCCCGCTGTTTCGGCATACCGCCGTCCATCGCTGACCGTTGCAGCCCGTAGTCCGATTTCTCGCTGTAGCCATCCAGATCGATCAGCACAAACGAGGGCAGGGCAGGAATTGACATGCGTTCTCCTTATCCTCCGCGGCGCAGGCCATAGGCGCGTTCCATGGTGGATGAAATCGGACCACCACGGCGCATGTCGGTCACGATCAAATCGACGATCACATTGCCGAACTGATCGAATCGCGGCTGCCCCTGCTGCTGGGCCTGCAGCGGCTGGCTGCTCTGGTTGATCACGTTGACCTGCACATCCACCGACGGCGCGCCGCCGCCAGCCGAACGCACGCCCAGCCTGCCAGATCCGTCCCGGGTCAGCGGCATGATCGCCTCTGGCCCGGCCTCTCCCATAACACCCAACCCGGCCGCGTGCGCAAACGCAGTTGGTCGAGAGACGATGGAATTTGTGAACGCCGCGCCGGTGGCGAACAGCTGCGCACCGGATAGCCAGGCACCACCCTTGGCTTGCAAAGGGCCGACGCCGGTAGCCGTGCCATCCACAATCGGCGCGGCAGGGCCAGAGCTTCCAAACATGCCCGATAAAAATCCTGATAGCGGTCCGGTGACGCTTTGTCTGATTTGAATGCGGACCATGTCTTCGATGATGCTGTTGGCCAAGTCCCTGAACGACAGCTTTCCAGTTGTTACAAACCTAGTCAGCGCATCCTCCATGCCACCCATTGCCCGGGAAAACGCGGCCCCTACCTCATCACCGATACGGATGGCGTTATCGGCATAGTCTGCTAGAGCCGCCTTGGCGCCCACTGTCCAGTTGCCAGCCAAGGACAGCTTTTCGTCGACTGCCCGTACTGCGGCCTCGGCCCGTTGCGCGCCTGCTTTGCCCAACAGTCGTTGTTCAGCCTCCAGATCCTCGACTATGCGCTTTCGCTCGGTGCGCGCCGCTTCAGTTGTTGCTGCGGCCTCATCGGCTTTGGCCTGGTTGATCTTGATCTGCAGGTCCAGCAGTTGCCGCTTGGTTTCCACCTCTACGGTCCATTGCGCTTGAGCACGCTCGCGCTGGCTAATGCTCAGAGTCATGAACTCCAACTGCTTCGCCATATCCTCGCGTTGCAGTTGCATTTCGCCGGTGCGGCGCTGGTCGGCCTCGTCCAAGCTTTTCTGGACGCTGATCCGGTCCTTCAGCGCGGCGGTCAGCTCCTGCCGCTGGCCCAGCTCGTCGGCCAGGCTGGCGCGCAACCGTAGATTGGCCTTTGCTGCCTCCGTGGTAGCCACGCCTTCCTGGTAGCGGAACTTCAGTGCCAGCTTGGCGCCTTCGGTCATTTTGTCGTAGGCGGCGCCGTTTTTCCCCATGGCCTCTGCAATCTGATTTTCGGCGGCAATGCGTGACTGCAGATCGGCGACTTCGCGGTCCTCCTGCTTGCCGAACGGCGATTCTTTGCGGGGTTTGTCGCTGTATTTTGTGACGATGTCTTGCCTCATTTTGGCGACAGTGGCGTCATCGTACTTATTGCCCAGCCCGGCGGCGCGAGCTGAGCTAACCAGCTTGTCCAACTCTTCCAGTTCGTGCTTGATTTTTTCTTTACCGCTACGGAGGGATTCAACACGCTTGTCTAGGTCCTGGCTTGCCTTGATCCCAGCTTTGTTGATTGCTTCTCTGTCTTGTTGCTGTTGTGCCAAGCTTTTTTCTCGGCGAATATCGGCTTCGAGTCCAGCAATTGTAGCTCGTAATTGTGGGATTTTCTCGGCTTCCCAAGAGGCGCCATTTTTCGATAGGGATTCGATCGTTCTCAGTTCATCTTGGGCTGATTTTAAACTATCGGTTAATGTTGTGGGGGCTTGAATCTTTTTAATTGCCTCCCAGTAGTCACCAATGGACTTTGTAAGCGAGCGCCACATTTTTTCTACAGTGCCAAGACTATTTTGGGATACTTCCGCAAAGTGGCTGACCAAAATTTGCGAGGCCTCATATTTGGCTTGTTCTTCTTGGCCGACTTCCTTCAGTGCAGCAATGTGATCAAATTGAATGGCAGTTAAGAAACCAAACCTGCTATTCAATTCGACTAATTTTTCAATGTTTCCGCTGATGGCTTCTGCAAATTCGTTTGCGGCTTTTGTGCCTTTTTCTCCCGTTGCATCCGCATAAATCTGAGCAGAAGTCGCAACGTTTTGCAGCGCTTGCCCGGCAAGTTTTCCTCCATTCACCAGTTCCAACATGGTGTCGCGAGTTGTGCCTAGGCTCATGCTAGAAGCTTTGGCTACGGCCTCTGTCATTTGCTGGAAGGACTCTGCTGACAAGCCAGCCGCATGGCTTGTCATGTCTAACGTCATGTTGAGCTGGCGCAATTCCTTATGGCTTGCATATGCGGCATAGCCAAGAACAGCCGCTGCAGCGGCGGCAATCGTGTATGGATTGAGAAGACCCAGCACATATGTGGCCATCCCCTTGGCGGCTTCGCCAACGCTTCCGAACATATCCTTGATCTGGCCGCCTTGTTGCATGAACACGGTAAATGCATTTTGACCACTGGATAGGGAAACCACTATATCGGTGAACTGGGCAGGCAGCATTCGCATGGCGTTGGACATCTGTCCTGCACTGATTCCAACATTCTTCTGTTTGGCAGATACTAATTCAAGTTGTTGTAGGTAGGGCTCTAGTGCTCCGCTGTCAATCCCACGTTGCTGTGCAAGTATCCTGAAGTAGTCAGAGCTGGCTTTACTGCCAACTTCCATGCTGACAGTTGTGCGCTGGATCGAGTTGATCATGTTGCGGGTGGCTGCTTCCATCTTGCGCGCTGCAGCGTCGCCACCCTGTCCAATCTGTTGCACCCGCGCGCTGGCAACCTCGGCTGGCTGAGCTGCCTCCTTGAGACTAGCCAAGCTTTTGCCGGTAGAGTCGACCGCTTTTGACGCTTGATCGGTAGTCTTCTCCAAACTGCTCAGCGCTTGATCTATTTTGGCAATGGACGCCGTCGCTCCAGACTCCCTGACCTCAAACTCTAGTATTCCACGGCCTATTTGTTCATTGCTCATAAATACTCCGGCATAAAAAAACCCGCCTTGGCGGGTGGTTGAAGCTATTTTGGAATAATCAACTGGTTTTTTTGCCTCTTACATATTCTTTAAACTTGGCATGTGAGTAATACACTTCATTCATGCAGCCATTTGGGATCCCGCAATATGCTCCAACTAGAATTCTGTATTTCCCATTCTCTAATGGCTGCTTGGTGATTTGATAAGCAAGGAATGGGCTGTATTCTGGAGGGTTATACGTATTTATTACAACATCGGTAACTAACTGGAGCTTAAAACGTGAATTTGTTGCAACCCATACTTGCGCCCTCTGCCAATATAAATCACATTGTTCTTTGCCATCGCAGATTAGAGGCTTTGCAGCGGCTTCTGCTATTGCTGGGTCAATAGGTTTGGTTGCACACCCGCCTAAAAGGAGTGCAGTTGTTATTGCAGTTAGTATATTTTTCATTAAAACACCCATTACTATGATGGAAGGTATGAGCAGTCTATTCAAACGGCATTCCGGTGTCACTTTTCTTGCATAACAAACAAAACTGCCGCCTCCATCGTTTGAATGTCTGCTTCCATCTGGTCGAACTGCTCCGGTTCCAGCTCCAGCCTGTCCATCATCCGGTACAGCACGTTGTAATCCAGTCCCACCGCGCCACCAAAACCTACCCGCCACTGCGTGCTCATGCGGTTGAGCAATTGAACGGCCTGCCAGTTGTCTGGCCAGACCTCCACATCCTGCTGCTGGCCCAGGTCGGCAGCGGTCAGCCCAAACGCCTCCAATTCGGCGGCATCGGGCTGGCGTTCATACATGGCGCGCGCGGCGGCGATCAGTTTTTTTCGCGGAGTCCCGTGAGCTCGCGAACGTAGGTATTCCAGATGGCCAGCGCGGCGCCATGGTGGTTTTCCAGCAGTTGGCGCACGTTATCGGGCGTCCAAGCGTCCACTAGATCCCAGCCGGCGGCGATTTGCTGGACCAACTCGATATCCGGCGTGGATTCCAGCTTCTCGGCCAAGCCACGAAGTTCGGTCCTGGTTTGGTGTTTGAAGGTGAGCGCCACCTCGGCGCTATCGCCGCCTGGCAGCGGGATGGCGACGGCGGCAGTGAATGTTGGCGCGACGGCCAGGGTGAGTTTTGCCATGGTCTATTCCTATGCGTAGTGGGATCAGTAGCGGGTGGACTTGCCCAGCAGCGAGAGGGTTACTTTTACCGCCATCACGTTGTTCTGCGACAGCTCCGGGGTCTCGTTGAACGAGACGTAGCAGTTGTAGAGAACGCTGCCGCCGTTGGGCAGGCTGAGCATGACAGCAGTGGGTTTGCGGCTGGCATCGGCGGCGCGCAGCACGGGGTAGCAGGGCAGGGACGGGTCATCGGCAATCTTCAGGGCAATCGACATGGCCGACCTGCCGTTCGGGATCTGTTGTTCTTCATCAGACTCCAAAAACTGGTAATTGGTGAATTTGGCCTCGCCACCGCTGGTATTGAAATCCAGCACCTGGGGAATCGGCGTCCAGCCGGTGACGGCCCGAGCGCTGCCCGCACCCAGGCCCACGCCGAACAACTTGGCATCGCTGGTATCAATGCCGTCGATCTTGAACGAGTCGGCAGCCGGCGCGGCGCCGACGCGGACAATGCGATTGTTGAGGCGAGCCCAGCCGCTATTCAGTTCGAGGATGTCGCTGGCGGCGAAGCCGTGCGCCGCGGCGCTGGCTACAGCCGGATTGGCGTTGCTGAGGGCGGTGATGGTTTTCGCCGGGCCGTAGGCGCTGGCGATCTGCAGAGTGCTGCCGCTGGGAAGGTAGACCGACATGTCGTTTCCTTTCAAATAAAACAGCCCGCGCGGGGCGGGCGAGTGGGTCAGGTTGCGGTGATGGGCGGGGCGGTCAGCGTCAGCGTGAATCGGCGCGCCAGCAATGCGTCCGGCGACCGGCCGCCGGCGGCGCGGGTGGTAACCAACGCGGTAAACCAGTATGTGCCGTTCGGCTGCACCATCCGGAATGCCGCAGGACCGGGCTGGTTATAGGCCTGCATCAGCAGGGCCTGTCCGGCATCGGTCAGCTGCAGCAGATCAATGTCCTGCTGAATGGCGCTGCGCCAGGTTTTGGTGACCAGCGGGTAGTCTCGGTTGGCCAGGTTGTTGGTGGTGGTTTGCCACTGCTCAGCCAAATCGCCGACTGTTCGCACGCCGCGCACCGCCGTGTAGACGAGAACGCTGAAGCTGGCGGCGTCCAACGCTGCCGGCAACGCCAGCGAGATGGCCAGCGTGCTGCCGACGGCGAGCGCTGGCTCAGGCATCATGGGTCTCCTTTGAAGTAGAAGTCCTGCTGGGTTCCGCGCAGACCAAGCTCATCTTCGTGGAGGGCGACGGAACCACCGGCGATGGTGCCAAACAGCGGCGCGCCCACCAGCAGCCGCTGCGCGGCGCGCTGCAACTGGGCGGCCTGCAGGCGCGAGTCAGACCAGATGACGATCTGCATCCGCGGCGACACCGTGCTGCCGTCACCCTCCAGAAACTGCACTGGAATGCCGCCGACCTGCTGATACAGGATGTAGGGGCGAGGCGTTTCTGCCGGCGCGGTATCCGGAAACACATTGCCGGCCACCAGCGGCGACAGGACGCTGTAAAGCTGCTCTTCCAGCATGTTCAGTCCTCCAACAGGCGTTGCCGCATTCGATCTCGGGCTGCGTCGAGCGCTGCTCCGATTTTGGCGTCGTAGGCCGGCCGCAGGTAAGGTTTGGCCGGCACCCACACCGGCTTGGCCAGCCGCTGCTTGGTCGGCACCCATTCCCCTGATTCCAGCTGAACGAATTTGTTGATGCGCCAGTGGCCGAACTCGACCAGGTGCCAGTGTTTGGCGATGCGCTTGCGGACGCTGATGACGTAGACCTGCCGGCCATCGACTGAGCGCTCAGGGATGTATGCCCGATAGACGCTGCCCTTGAGCTTGCCGGTCTTTTCCGGCACGCGCTGCAGAACCTCGTCGTAGAGCACATTGGCGCCGGCCGCCGCGCCGGACAGCATCACATCGTCCCGCAATTTGGTCTGGAACTCCTGCAAGCCGGCGGTGATGCTGCTGCGATCGAAGCCGATTTTCAGCATGTGAACTCCTACTTGATGACCTTCACCGCGACGTCCTGATACTCACCGCTATGGTCGGGCAGTACGGCGGAAATTTCGTATACTTCGCCGCGGAAGCGGACGCGCATGCTGGCGGTGACAGGTCGTTTCCGGATGCGAATGCTGGCTACGCTTTCCTGCTGCTGACGGTCTGCACTGATGTACTCGCGACCACTCACAAACAGGACATTGGCCCAGACTGCGGGCAGATCCTGCCATGTGTTTGTCGGTTGACCGGCCGAGTCTCGGCCCTTGACCTGCTTTTGGAAAACAACGCGCTTGTCGAGTCTGCCCGCCCTCATAGCGTTACCTCGTCCACCATGTAGGGCGACAGCAGCCCATCCACGAAACTGCGCGGCAACTCGGTCAACGTGGCGCCGGCCAGGAGTGCCTCGCGATGCTCGTAGTAGGTGCCGACCATGAACAGCAGCCACTGGCGGACATCCTCCGGTACGCCGCTTCCACTCTCGGCCAGGCCGGCCCGGTAGTCGATCTGGATCGCATCGGGCAGGGCATCCACCACCGGCCATGCACCATTACGCGGCCTGACCTGCAGAAGCGGCCCATCTGCCAGCGCGACGAAGTCGCTCCAGGGCTGACGCTGCCCTACCTGCGTCAAGTTGATAGCAGACACCTGCATAGCACCGGCGGTAGGCAGCGACAACCATGGCATTCGCGGCCATTCATCCAGCGTCAGTCGGTAGTCGGCACTCAGCAGCGGGCCGCGGATTTTGCCTTCGCACGCGCGAATCGCGGCGCGCTCCAGCCGCTGCAGCAGCCTGTCTTCCGCGGCGGTATCTTCGGGTGTCCATCCGGCATCGATCCGGCACTGCTGCCGCATTTCCTCGACAGTCAGTACCGGCCCGTCATTCCGTCGAATGAGCGTGGCCGGCATGATCAAGACTTCTTGCTGGAGCGCGGCGCTGGGGACGGCTGATCGCTGCTGGCTGTGGCTTCTTCAGCGCCGGCACTGGTATCGTCTGACTCGACCAGCTCTTGTTCGCCGACTTGTTCAGCAACTTCGTGGCCATACTTTGCGAGGTCTTCATCGGTCGGGCCGATGATCTTGGCAATGGCCAGCCGTTCCAACAGTTCTTGGTCCTTCTCTTCGAAGCCGGCCACCTCGCCAGGGTTGTATTTGCCCCAGTGCTTGAGGAATTTCACGCTATGCATAGTGTTCTCCATGGAAAGGGACGGCCCGCGCGCGGCGGGCCTGCTTGGCTTATTTGCCCCACTTGACGCCGGTGCCGATGGCGATGCTCTCGACGTGGCGCGGGCCGAAATCGTGTTTGGCGATTACGCGCACCAGGGTCTGGTCGCGTGCGAAGGCGCTTACCATCTTGCCGTCCTGGCCGATGTAGGTGGCCTCCTTGGAAAAGTCGATGGTCAGGCCTTTGTCCTCGCCGATGAAGCAGTCAGCGAAATCGGCGAAGTAGATCTCCGACTCATCACCACCGGCACCGAGATTGTTCGGGATCTGGGTGGTTTTACCGATGGGATAGCCCTTGAGCTGGCCTAGGGCAATTTCCGGATAGACCTTGTTGCCTTTGCCATCACGCAAACCTTCCAGGAAACGGAAGGTGCGCGGAGACATCCCCCAGCCAGGTTTCACCAGGTTGGCGTCCACACCTTCCAGCAGCAGGATCAGCGCGTTCAGGAAGTTCTCGACGGACTGAAGGAATGCGGCATCCACCGCGGCGGGAGCCGGCGCCGCGATGCAGTTGCCGGTCAGCGCCCAGCCACGCATGCCCTTTGGCGTAGTGCCGCTGCCATCGCCACGAAGGAAGGCCAGGTCTTCACGCGCAGCTACAGCGGAAGTCAGATCATCGACCACCACTTGCTCGACATCCGGACTGATGCCAGCGTTGCCGAGCAGATCATTGCTGATCGGCACCAGTGCGGCCATTTTCTTGGCCGACAACTTCAGGTCGCCGAAGTTTTGTTCAGTTGCCGGGATATCGCTGTCGGAGCCGATATAGCCGACCGAAGCCCCCCCCTTCAGGCGCGGAATGGTCAGGTTGCCATTGTTCAATGGCAGCGATCTGGCACCCAGCCGGCGAACGATGGCCTTGGGGCGCAGCAACTCGATCAGCTCCGTGGCCATGTTGGTCGGGATCAACACGCCACCGGCGGACGGCGAGCCGCTGTTGAGGGCGGCAGCAACATCAGCGCCAAAACCGTTCTTGTCTGCGTAGTCGGCGGCCGCGCGGTAGTTGCCCTGGGCTTGGATCAGCGCCACGGCCATACGGGCAACGTTGCCGCCCCGAACAGCCTCACCCGCAGGGGTGGCCGGAACACCAGCAGGCGGTGCACCTTGACCTCTCAGGGTATCGACCTGCACCGCGGCGGCGGCGACCATGCGTTCGGCGTCTTCCAACCGCGCCAGCTGCGCGCCCAGCTGGTCAAACTCGGCTTTCAGCGTATCCAGCTGTTGCAGTTGCTCGGCGCTCAGCGCGGTGCCGCCGGACTCCAACGTGGCGAGGGTCTGCACTTCCGCCGCGATATCAGCACGGCGCTTCTTCAGTTCCAGGATCTTGGACATCAGGTTCTCCAGGCGTAAAAAAACCGCCAACAGGCGGGTGAGGGTGCCCTATCGGGCGCTGACGCCGTGCGGCGGTCAGGTGTTGAGGGACATTTGCATGGCGGTGGCCAGCGCGCTGGCGCGTCGAGCCGTGGGCGCGATGGGTTTCCGCCTCGCCGCAACCTCGGTGACGATGCGATTTACGGCCTGCTGCTGGCTTTCCACCCGGTCGGCCAGGCCTGCGGACACGGCCTGCGGGCCGTAGAACAAACCGGCCTCGGTGTCCCGAATGGCTTGGACACGCAGGCCTCGGTATTCGGCCACGGTCTCGCAGAATTGCTCGTAGTACAGGTCCAGCAGCTTGTCGGCGTTCGCGCGCGCGTCATCCGATAGCTGCGTATCGCTGGCCATATCGTTTTTGCGCGCGCCGCGGTACAACGTGGTGACGGTAATGCCATCAGCCTCCAGCTGCTTGCTGATGTCGACGTGCTTCATGATCACGCCGATGGAGCCGACGCCGGAGGTCTGCGACAGCACGATATCGGAGCAGGCGCAGGCGAGGGCATAGCCGGCACTGTAGGCGCTGTAATGCACCAGGGCAGTGACGGGTTTCACTTCGCGCGCAGCGCGGGTGTCGGCTGCCAGCTCGAAACATCCCGTTACAGCACCGCCTGGCGTCGCCATGTCGTAGACGATGTGTTCGATCTGCGGGTCGGCCAGGGCGGCATTCAGCTGGGCGCGGACGCTTTCGTAGCTGGTCTGGTTGGCGCATAGGCCGACATCGTTGGCGCGCGGAACCAAAATGCCCGAGACCGGAATCACCAGCACGCCGGTTTGTTGCGCGGCCTGCTGGCGACGGTCGGCCGGGCTGGCGGCCTCGACTTCTCGGGCGCCATCACCCTTCCAGGCCATGCTGGGCAGGTTGACGTTGACCTGCTGCAGGTTCAGACCCATACGCGTGCCGGCCCAGGCCACGGCTTCATGCAGCATGTCCGGCAGCACCATGTGCGGCTGATTGAACAGCTGATGCAGATACAGGTGTTGTTTCATCACGTCTCCAGAATCTGTTGGATCTCTGCCACGGCGTCGGGCGCCGGATTCGTCGGCTTGGCCGCGCCGGCTGGGATCATGTTGAGGGGCTGCAGGTAGACCTCTCCGCCCGGGATGGGCGGCAGGTTTTCCAGGCGCCGGATGTCGTTGACTGACAGCCAGCCCCATTGCCTGCCCACCGCATAGGCGGCGTAGCGGCTGGCGGTATCGCCGCGCATCAGACCGCCGACGTTGAACTCGATGTAATAGTCGCCGCGCTCGCTGGGCAGCAGCAGGTCGCGCATCATGGCCTGCTCGTGACGGCGTAGCCACGGCAGCAGGCAATAGATGACGAACTCAATCGCCTGGTGCTCGATATTGTTGTTGGTGGCGCGCTCGAGCAGGCCAACCTTGTGTGGTGGCACCTTGTAGATCTGCGCCAGCTCCAGCGCCGACATCTTGCGGCTATCGATCAGCTGCGCGTCCTCGTTGGTCATTGACAACGGGCGGAATGTCATGCCGTCCTGAAGTACTGCCACCTTCATGGCGTTGTCCGTGCCGGAGTACTCCGATTTCCACGACTCCTTTACCTCCTTTATGCGCTCCGGTTTCAGCGGTTTCAGTTCTTGCTGACCGACCACGGCGGGTCGTTCCAGCACGCCGGCCAGGTGGGTGCCGTTGGCGAAAACCTTGGAGGCGTGGTTTTGGGTCGCTAGTGCCAGTCCAATGGTGTCGCAATGCAGCCGGACCGGACTGACACCGGTGTAGCCGTCCAAGGTCCACCAGCGAACGTGATGGACCAGGCGCATTGGCACGGCTTCGGCGCCGCCGATGCGGTAATACGGCAGGTTGTCGCTGCCGCGCAGCACCTGCACCTTGTTGAAGTCGAGCGGCAGCAGGGCAGTGGGCCGCCCCGCGCCGTCGCGTTCAATGAACGAAAACGAGGAGCCACGCAGGCCGGCGCTGATTTGGCATTGTTCGCGATACTCGATTGGCGTTTGCCAATCATTCGGCGTGTCGTGGATCAGCCGATAGACCGGATGATCGGTGGCGCGCACACGCGAGTCGCCTTTGCGGAGGTACAGCTCGCACGGCAGCTGCGCCACGGACTCGGCGATCAAGGAGACGCAGGCCTGCAGCGTGGTCAGCGCCAGAGCCTTCTCCGGCGACACCATCACGCCGGCCGCGCTCTGCGCGCTGGCTCCGAGGAGGCTGGAAATCCAACCCGGCTCCGGGCTGCTGATCCGCTGGTCGCCAAATTGGCGGGACATGAACATCAGGCAGCTCCTCTCGCGGCAGCACGCGCCGTCAGGTAGGACCAGGCCAGGCCAAACACGCCGCCGACAATCCAACCGGCGGACGGGTGGAGCAGGGCGGCACCGGTGGTGACCGCGCCCGCGCCCAGCAGGCCGACCGCCAGGGTCGCCTTATCGGTGGTGGTCATAGATATACCTCGTCTTCGTAAGCGGACTTGTAGCCATCATCTGGCGTTTCCGGAGCCATGGCCCGCGTCATGCCGATGATCAGCGCCACGGCGCCGTCGATCTTGTTTTGTGGGGCTTGCTTATCCGGGAACAGGTTGTCGTTCTTGTCGGCCCGGGCCGTGACGTTGGACATCATCCAGGCCAGAACCGGATCACCGTTGTGGTGCAGCCGACCCGCTTTCAGAGCGGCCTCAATTTCACGCATGGCCGGGGTCAGGTACATGGCTTTCATCGGCACGTCCACGACGGTCGCGCCGCCATGCACCAGCTGCTGCGCTACCCAGGCGGCGCCGAACTTGTCTTGGCAGAATTCGGTCACCTGGTGCTTGGTAGGCATCTCCTCCAGATCCTGGAGAATCATGGCGAAATCGTTTTCCGGCCCGTCGTGCTGCTCAATCCATCCCGTGTCGCGCCAACGTACGCATGCTGCGCGGTTCGGATTGTCGTCCGATTCCAGCGTCTCCTCTGGCAGGTAATGCTTGGCGAAGATGTAGTAATGGGCCTTGTCGAAGATGCTCCGCTTGAAAATCTTCACCGTGGAGGCGAAGTCCAACTTGCTGGCCAGGTCGTAGGACACCACGCATTCCGCGCCGGCGAAGTCCTCCTCGCGCAGCGTGGCATCAGCCGCCGCGTGCCAGTGGGTCATATTGGCCCAGGCCGATTTGGCAGAGCACCAGATGTTCAGGTGCTTGGTCTTGAATGCGGTCTGCTTGGAAGGGGTTTGTGCCGCCTGACGCTGCTGTGTCAGCAGGTAGTCTTCCAGCACCGATACGCCGAAATTTGGATTGGCCTTGCGCAGGGTGGCCGGCGCATAGGGGTCATCGTCTTCGTCGGCGCCAAACATGATGCAGAACAGCTGGTCATTCTCTACCAGCCCCTGCAGTACCTTCTCAGCCTCAGTCCGTTTTTCGTAGCACGGCCCGGCCAGGTTGTAGCCGGCAGTGGTGATGATGAATGCCAGCGGCTGTTCGCGCGCGCCCATGCCGGTGATCATCGTGTCGTACAGCTCCGGCGAGTCGTGTTCGTGAAACTCATCGATCAGCGCGCAGGAGGGAGAGGAGCCATCGCCGGGCTTGCCGATGATGGGCTCGAACCGGCTGCCATCCTCCGGTATCGCCATCGACTTCGCATAGACTTCAGCGCCGGTGGCGTCGAGGAGATCTTGCGATCGCTCCAGCATCATCTTGGCCGGGCGGAACACCTCCCAGGCCTGTTTCTCGCTGGATGCGCCCGAATACACCTCTGCGCCGTATTCGCCGTCGGCGGTGAAGCAGTACAAGCCCACGCCAGCGGCCAGTACCGACTTGCCGTTTTTCCGCGGGATCTCGTTGTATGCCTCGCGAAAACGCCGCAAGCCGGTTTTCTTGTGGACCCAGCCGAATATGTTGACGAAGATGAACGACTGCCACGGCCCCAGCTCGATGAGCTGCTGCTCGCGCGCCCACTTGCCCTTCGTATGCGGCAGCTGCTCGACAAAGGCGCAAGCGCGCTCCGCTTCGTCTTCGTCGAGCTTGTATGGAAATGCCTTGGTTTTGCTGCGCTTTAGGTCATCAAGGAAGCGCTGGGCGGCAAGTCGCGTCCACTTGCCAGCCGGGAAGCGGCCTGCCACCACGTCGCGCGCCCATTTCTTGGCAGCAGTGACGTGCTGGTGAGCCATGGAGTCATGAGGCCTTCTTCGGTTTCAGCAGGTTGGTAAATCGGTTCTGGGCTTGCTTGCCGCCTGGGATATGGATCCGGGATCGGCTGGACGGATCCAGCCCCAGCATCGCGCCGAAAGTCGAGAGCTGGCGGCTGGTCTCGTTGATGATGGTGCAGGCCGGGTTTTTCTTGGGCCCGAAAGCCGTTTCAACGACCACGCCCATTCTCGCCACCAGATCCTCCGCGTCGCGCCACCGGCTATAGGCCTGACAGAACATCTCAAGGTTGTGCAGATCGACGTCAGTCAGCACTTTCGTGCCAGAAAGCTGGGGGGCAAGTTCATGCCATTTATCAGCCGCGATGGGTGACAACCAGCCCGGCGGCGCCGGCACTTCGATCGCCTCGTATTCCGGCTCGTCCTGGTTCAGTTTTCTTTTGCCGGGATTGCCGCTGATCATTTTCAGCGTGGTCGGTTTGGGTTTTCGCCCCCCGCCTGGAGCCCGCGGCGCGCCTCTCGTCATCGTTACCCCTAAATTTCTTATTACGCGGCGGTAAAAATAGAGGGGTACGCGCGGTCACATTGGTCGGTTTCCCTCAAAGGATTGACTACCCCTACCCATATAGTCATGACTAGGAATGTCCAATTGCTTGATGTGTGATTTCGTCCGCCACATGAACATCCTTGTTAGGCTTATCGTGCATTGCCGAATCCTCCGTCCTCCGCTGCCGTCTTGCGTGAGTGGCAGCGCCTGCACAGCGGCTGCCAGTTGCTCGAGTCCCAGAACAGGCGCTTAGCATCTGCGATCCTCTCCGGATCGCCGCTCTCCATCGCCTCTCGGTATCGTGGCGGGGTGATGTGGTCGACATGATCGGCCGCAACCAGGCGGCCGTCTTGTCGCTGGCACTCGGCGCAGAATGGATGTTTGGCTCGATACGCCCGAGCCGCGCGCGACCAGGCGTTGGTGTATCCGCGCTCCACCCGTGTCCCTCGTTGCCGGTCCGCCTCGCGTTCGGTTACCTGGCGGCGATGCTCATGGAAAGGGCAATGCCGGGCCGGCG
The DNA here is from genome assembly GCF_055181315.1 of Chromobacterium sp. Ag138. Taxonomy (NCBI): domain Bacteria; kingdom Pseudomonadati; phylum Pseudomonadota; class Betaproteobacteria; order Neisseriales; family Chromobacteriaceae; genus Chromobacterium; species Chromobacterium sp. Ag138. Next base: position 1,133,160 of record NZ_JBUPWA010000001.1, on the reverse strand, counting down.
GCCTCACCAGCGCACCACAGCCAGGCGTGGCACACAGCTTGGCTGTCAGTCCAGCCATTGCCAGTCCTCCACCAGCATCAGCCATGCGGTGCCTGCCGTCTCCGCGTCGCAGCAGTCCAGCAACTGGCAGTCGCTGCGGACATGGTCATCCACCAGCAGCCGGCGCCCATCAGTCTGCAGATACCAGGTGTGCATCCAGTGAGCTCCAGAAACAACGAAGCCCCGCGGCACGATGCGGCGGGGCTGATGTCGGTGACTGTTCATGAGCGATGCTGAGGGCTCATGTGGTGGCAATAAAAAAATCCCCGCAAACTACATTGCGAGGATGGCGGTTCATTGTTTGTTTCGTGGGCGCATTTGTCCCTACACGACGTCAATATACCCGATCCTTGATTTTATTGGGGTATACAAAAGTCGTCGGCATATATGCCGAAATCAGATTTCCAGCGGCCTCCATGTTTCGTCTAAGGTGCCAATGGCTTGTCGTGCTCCTCGATCATCGATATGGACGCACCCGCAATAACAGCACCTCATTGGCTGATTGAGGCTCAACGCCTTGAGAGAAGGCTGGTCTGTGATTCTGGCAATTTGCATTTCAGTAAGGGGGCGCTGTCTATATGAATCTCTACCTGAGCAGCGGCGAGGGCATTCGATTCGCATTAGTTTCTTTCTACAATCCTAACGAAGTAGCCATCAAAGTATACCCTCTTGCGAGTCGCCGTCCTGGACCATTGCGTTCAATCGTCGTCGCTTCCACCTTGCCGGCGCGCTGCATCTTGACCAGCGCCGACATGATCTCCGCCGCGGTGTAATGGAAATCGAGAGACGACTCCAGTTCGCCCAACAGCATGGGGCGCGGCGCGTCGGCCAGCACATCGGCCAGCTGGCGCGCCAGTCCGTTGCCACGTGGCCGTTTCATGCCGCCTGCTGCTGGGCGCGCTGTTCACGCCACAGCTTGCCAAACCGCACCGCGGCCGACAGCAGCACGGTATCGAACGACCGGGCCGACATCGCCAGCCGGCGCGCAACCATGTCGTCAACCAGTCGCGGCCAGTTCACGTGCCGGGCGCGCAACACCAGCTTTTCCTGGTCAGGCAACCGGTTGATCAGCCGTTCAACCTGCTCACCGATCCGCGGATCGTACTGCGGACGGAGACGCTTCTCGGCGTCGTCAGCGAAAACGTAGCGCTCCTCGGCCCTGGAGTATCGGCCCTCGGCCGAGTAGCAGGTCTCCCGCCAGCTGCCGCCGTCGACAGCCCAACGGGCCCAATGGATTAATGCTGCTGCTGGTTCGATCATGGTGTTCCTCACGCTGCCTCGGCGTTTTCGATGGGTTTAATCTTCACCATCACGCCCGGTTGTTCTGAATACCGCTTTCTTTTCACTACGTCGCATACCTGCGCATCGTCATTCCATACGACTTTGTTCAGGGCGTCATTTATCGCTTTCTCGATGTTGTCGACGTCCGGCTTCACCGTGGGCAACACCAGCCCAGCCAGCGCCAGAGCGCGGCGCCGCTTGGACCAGCTGGCCGGCACCGGCAGGAAAATCCGCAGCTCGATGTCCACCGGGCCGGTGATCAGGGGCAGGGAGCCAATGGCTTTTTTGGCTGTCCACGACACCAGCGCCTCGTAGTTCACGGTCTCCGCCGGCGTGTAATGCCGGGTCGTGGCTTTGGCCTTGCCGTTGGAACCTGTGGTGATCCTGGTGGAGCTGCGCGCGCGCTGCTTCCCCACGGGAACGCCTGGGACAAAAAAGTTGATCATGCTGCCTCCTGTTTCTTCAGAGCGTTCCACATGCGCAAGCTGGCGAGGCGAGCAATGTCCACAGCCTGTTCGGGGCCGATCTTGCCGGCTTCGCGGCACGTGGTTGCGCGGCGCTTGGTGCTGATGGTCAATCGGCCTCCCTTATCGCGATCCAAGAGCAACACGCCGGACATCGGCGACGGCAGCGCGTCGATCAGGTCGTCAGTCCAGATTGCGGCCGGCATCGCGTAGTAGTGCTTCCAAGCCTTTGGCGGCCACTGCCGCGCCGTGTCTTCGGTCAGCCGCTCCCGCGTAATGGACACCAGCCGACCGTCCTTGAAGTGCTCCACGGGGTCGGTGTAGCCCTTGAACTCGCGGTGCCACCACTTCTCCTTCTTGGCGTCGGCCTTCAGATCGGCGCGGCTGATCTTGATTTCCACATCGATGATGCGCAGGTCGTTGGTCACCACCAGCAGGTCGCACTCGTAGCCGGTCCAGTTGCAGTTCGGCACCACCACCAGGTATTTCCGGTTGAAATACTCAGTCGCCAGCGCGCCGGCAATGCTGGTCTCGCTCCACATCAGCCGATCTCCTTCAGGCGTTGCTTGTCGATTCGCACCAGGCCGGCCAGTGCCAGCCGCTCCAGGGTATGCACGATGGCGCGGTCCATCTCCCGGCGCCGGAACTCCAGATTGAATCGGTTCCCGTTGTCCAGGGCGTTGTGGCAGTCCAGGCACAGCGCGGCGGTCAGGGCGTCGGGGTTTTTCATCGACATACCCTTGCCCTCGTTGCGGTGCGCCACCTGCACGGCGACGTTGCTGCCACAGCGAACGCAGTTGCGGATGGTGCCCACGGCAGCCAGCCAGTCAGAGTTCGCGCGAAAATCTTCGCGGCGGCCGGAACCTGGCTGATCGCCGGGGCGCGGCACGGTCTTGGTAGGGCGTTGCGTCGAGCTCAATCCTCAAATCCTCCTCTGTGTGGGTTGTTGCTGAGGGTAGGGCGGGGCATCCAGTCGTTCTGTAGGTTGGTCATTCGGGCATACTGGCCCTGCCATCCAAGGCGGACTGTTTTCGCCTCACCCTGGCGGAGCTTTCCGACGATGATTTCGGCCGTGCCGGCGTCGGCGCTGTCGGGGTTGTAGTACTCGTCGCGGTAGGTGAACAGCACCACGTCGGCATCCTGTTCGATGGATCCAGAGTCGCGGAGGTCGGACATCATCGGCCGCTTGTTGGCGCGGGACTCAACAGCTCTGGACAATTGGCTCAGCGCTGCCACAGGGCATTCAAGTTCTTTCCCAAGGCTCTTCAGTGCGCCTGTGATGAATCCGATTTCGTGGTTTCGGTTATCGCTGGTGCCATGGCCTGGGCCGCGCATTAACTGGAGGTAGTCAACGACGATAAGCGCCGGGCGTCCGTGTAGGCGCGCTAGGTATCTGGACTGGCTGCGAACCTGATCCGGGCTGAGTCCGGCGCGAAAATCGACGTGCATCTGCATGCCTTGCACCTGGCTGGCGTAGTAGGTCAGCTTTTGCCAATCTGCATCTTCCAGTCGGCCAGTACGAATCCGCTTCAGATCAACGCCACCCAGGCTGGCCATTTGCCTGTCGCTCAATTGGGTTGGGCTCATCTCTAGGCTGAACACGAACACTGGGCCGGTGGTGCGCGCGACGTGCTCAGCTACATTCATTGCGAATGCTGTTTTCCCCATGCCTGGGCGGCCAGCAATGACCACAAAGTCGCCTGCCTGTAGGCCGCAGAGGGTTTCGTCCAGATCCGTGAAACCGGTGGCGAGCCCATCCAGCTGACCTTCCTCCATAGACCAGCGCCGGTCGACATTATCGAAACCGCGCTTTGCCAGTGCTACGGCATCGAATGTCTGGTCAGCAGCGCCTTGGTCGGCGGTCAGGCTCTCCAGCGCGCCAGCGGCGCGGTCTACCAGCTCGGCGGACTTTACGCCCTTGGGCGTCTGCAGCTCCCCGATCAGCTCTCCGGTGATGTGGATTGCCTGCCGGGCGATGGCCTTGTCCTGCAGGATGGCGGCGTACCGGCGGATGTTGGCGGCGCTGGGCGTGCTCTGCACCATGGTGGACAGAGCAGCAATGCCGCCGGCGGCTTCCAGCTTGCCCTGGGCCTCGAGGGCTTCGGATACCGTCACCACGTCGACTGGCGTGCCGGCGTTGAGCATGCTGAACATGACCTGGGCGATGGCGCGGCGGGCAGGGTCGAAGAAATGCTCCGGCGTCAGGGTGTCACTCACCTTGTCCCACGCCAGGTTGTCCAGCAGCAGGCCGCCCAGCACCGACTGTTCCGCGCCAGGGTGATGCAGTTGGAAAATCTCGCTCTCGGCGTGCATCAGTTCGCCCCCTTCTTGTCGGCGGCTTGGGCGGCGTTGCGCGCCTGCAGGCCGGCGGTGCTCAGTTCGCAGTTGCCGTCGTCCTTCATCCACCACAGCTTGTACCAATTGCGGCGGACGGCATCGCGGAAATGGGCGCGCCAGTCCACGTATTGCTTGCTCGCCAGCTTGTCGGTGTAGGTGGTGCGGAATTCGATCCAGGCCAGCCGCAGGAACTCGCGGTCAATGCCGGCTTGGGCGGCGTACTCGAACACCGGATCGTCTTCAGGGATCAGCGCGGCGCCGGCGGCCTTCGTCTCGTCGCGCCATTGGGCGAATGTGCGCTTCACGCCCTTGGTCCGCGGCGGGCGTTTTGGCTTGGGCGGCGTAGCGTCTGCAGCAGGTTCGCCAGCAGGGGCCGGTGTTCCTTGGGGGGATATAGGGGGGATAGAATTACTTGGGTTTTGGAGTTGTATATTGTGCGTAGCGTTTTGCGACGGGTCAGCGTAGCGTTTTGCTACGTTCGTAGCGGTAGGCGTAGCGTTTTGCTCCGCATCGTCAGATTGCCAGTTCGCCGGCGGATTGAGCGACACCAGCTGTCCGTGGCGGCCTTTGCGCGCGCTGATGATGCCCAGGTCCAGCAGCTGCTGCATGGCCTTGCTGGCGTCAGGGCGGTGCAGGCCGGCGACGTGGGCCAGCTGGGTGATGGTGCAGTCGTCTTCGGCCTTGCCATAGCCGATGGTCTTGCGCACCACGGCCAGCGCCAGCTTCAGCTGCCGCCCGGTGAGGTCGGCAGCCAGCAGGGCGTCCATCAACTCGTTGGGAATGGCCAGAAAACCCTCCTTGCGCGGCGGATCTTCCACAACCGGGCGCCGGTCGGCCAGGTGGATGACTTTCTCGGCCGCGCTCATGACGGGCTCCTGCTCAGCGGCGTGCCTGGGTTGCAGCGACGCCACGCCTCAGCCGGCGTTTGCCGTGCGGGTACCTCGGGGTGATTGAAAAATGCTGTGCTCATGGGCATACTCATGTGGCAAACCCTCTACGAAGCCCCCGCGAGCCGCGCCAACGGCGATGACCGGGGGTTTTGTTTTTGATTGTCATCCCCTGACCCGCTGCAGCAGGCCGGCGCCAGCCGACAGCAGATCCCACAGCGCGCGCTCGATTCGCCGCGCCTCGCTCGGGCTGATGCGTTCTCCCCACTCGGATTCAGGATGCTCTGCCGCGTTGATTTCCTGGCCTACCTCCCCGCACTCGGCCGCCAGCTGGCAAAACGCCCTCGACAATTCCTTCAGCGTGAGCTCGCCAGAGGGCAGGGCGACGGTGATCCGGTTGCACAGCGCGGCCAGGGCGTCGGCGATTGCCGGATCCTGCGTGCGGTCGGTGATCTCGGCCGCCTCTTCCAGCGTCAGGTGATTGGTATCGCAGTTCGGGTTCAGCTTGTTGGCCAGTACGACCGGCCCCTTCTGCATCGCCACTGCCAGGCCGGCAATGCCGTTGTGGTGGCTCTTCGCTACGGTCTGGGCGGTAGCTGTGACGTGGGTGTAGCGGGTGTTCATGAGTAGGCCTCTTTGTTCATGTCAAATGAGTTTGCGCTGTGGGCTACCCTTACATCACTTTGATGGCTCATCCCAATCGCTCAGCGAGACTTGGTTCTGCGTCTCATGCTGAATGCGCCGCGCCAGCGGAATGGATGGGTTCCTATGCTTCCCGGCGAGCTGGTAGAGATAACTCACGGTTGTGCCGCAAGCTATTGCTATCCGTTCGCGCTCATCGGGCGTGATGGTTCGGAGGAAGTCGTGCATCTTCATGGGCAAAACTTTAGCAACATGCGAAACTTTAAGCAAGCGGAGTACATAAACTTTTGCAAAGCGTTTATTTCGCAAAATGCTAAAAATTCCTACCATCTCATGATGGATATTGACGTGAATGAGATCCGCCGACTGAACCTGAAGGCGCTGCTTGCTCCACGTGGGGCAGCTGCTCGGATCGCAAGTGCTACTGGCTCCTCAGAGTCGTATTTATCGACGCTGAAGGGAAAGTCGCGACAGCTTGGATCCGACTTGGCGAGAAGAATTGAACAGGCAGAAGGCCTGCCTCATGGTTGGTTTGACCAGCTTCATGAGGGAGAGGCTGAGGTGGCCGCCCCTAAAACAGAGACAAGCGCTTTTACTAAAGAAGAACTTATCGCCCAAATCGGTGAGTTGGAGACCGATGAGCTTCACTTGGTGATCACTCGAGCCCTTGAGTACCATGCCAAGAAAAAGGCGCCCTGAAGGCGCCTTTTTTCATCGTAGGAAAAAGGCCGTTATTCGGTCTGTGTCCCCAATGCGTTTTACCGTCAACTCACCCGTCTCGGCAAGGCTGATGACCAGCTGAGCAATCGGTGCTTTCTTCCGATCTATACGAATTCGTGTTGGCCTAAAATCGCTGCAATTCTTGGCATTGATGCAAGCGTTGCTACCAGTGCAATTCATTCTATCGCTCCAATCGACGAGTTTTTTTCTATGCGCGATGGGGCGTTGGCGCCATCGCTGCATGCACGGATAGGCTACGTCAGATCAGGGTGAACGTGTATCGATACAGAATTATAGTCTGTATGCTTTTGCTACACTTTTGTAGCAAGAATCGACTCGGCCAGGTGGATCATGGCTTCGACGTCCCTGGTAGATAGGCCAGTGGAAAGAGCGAACAGCCTATGACAGGCGGCCATGTGCTCTGGGGCGATTTCGGTGCCGCTGAGGAGGGTGCTGGGACTGATACCTAGGTATGCTGCCAGTCTATTTATTTGATCGTCATCTGGCATTTGGGATTTACACCAGCGAGTTACAGTATGCCGGCTGACTTCTAGGTGTGCCGCAACGGCTGTTATGGTGGTTCCGCGGTCCTCGATGGCGGCCCGCAATCTACTGTGGAATGTCTCTGATGGCACGGCTTGCTACGCATTATTACGTACCCTTAACAATAGCAGCCGGACCGATCACTTTTGTAGCAAAAACAGCGTGGTTTGCGCACAACATTGCCCCGAAGGCTAGTTGACCGCCCTATTTTCGTTCAGCCTGTTTCTTGACGATCAACGCCATAAGCTGGCCAATCACATCCGCGCCGCGGGCGAGCAGCGCGTCGGCCAGGTCATCCAAGGAGTCGGCCGTGAGGTAGGGGATGCTGGAGTCAGGAACGGGCTCACGAGGGCCTTTGCCAGTCTCGAGCCAGATGGGGTTCACCTTCAAAGCCTTTGCGACATCCAGGATTTTAGTGGTCCCATGGTTCCGACCACGCTCCAGGTCACCAATGATCCCCCGGCTTACCTTCGCGCGGCGGGCCAGATCTTCTTGCCGCCAATTGAGCTTTTTCCGCTCAGCCTTGATTCGTTCGCCTCGTCCGTTCATCGGTACATTTTCGATGAAAGGAAGGGCGTGTCTGCGTTATTGCATGACGTGAATACGGCATTTCTGGGCGCAAAAAAGCCCGCGCGTGCGGGCTGGTCTGCGGGCGCCAGGTGTTTTTATCTGAACGAGTAGGCTCAGTCTGGCGCTTGGGTTGAGTCTGCCGGCGGCGGCCGGCTGGGTCAAGGTGAAGAAAAACTCGCCGATGCAGGTTACTTGTGAGGGACTGTTTGGGCAGGTGCAGGCTGAGCCGGCAGCACGATCACCGCTGGTGGTGCAGCAGCTGGCGCCGGTGCCTGGGCCTGCTTCAGTTGCATGTAGCTGACCCAGAAGGCAGCAATAGCAGCGATGATGGTAATAACCCACTGCATCATGTTGATGGATGACTTCAGCCCATCTATCTTGCCCTCGAGACCTTTCTCTACTCCGTCAATCTTTGCCCCAAGGGTGGAAAATGCAGCCTCCGTCTTGGACGCTTGTACTTCCATGAACGACCTCAGCTCAGAGAACTGGGCATGATTGTCAGCGCGCAGCGCGGTCATTTCAGATCGCATTTCCGACGCAACGGCCTTCACTTCTGCCACGTTGGCGGCAAGTTTGGCGTCGATCTCTTCACGTGTCGGTGCAGTGCTCATAGGGACATTATGGCTAGTCATAGCCATCTCCACAATATCCGAGTAAACGTCGCTATCGCCTTCAGACGCTTCAATGTGTGGCGCGGAGGCAAGAGGATCAACAACCCTAAGAGGTCTTATCTTGATGGTCTGCATTGCCTTGCCTTATCTTGTTCATGATAGAGAAGTAATTGAACAGGTAGATATGACCGCAATCCTCGCATTCCGCAGCTGCGACAAATAGCACCGTGTCAATCCCGGAGGTTACCGTTCCTTTGAGGTTACCGTCATCGCCTTTGTATATGCGCGCGTGTAGTAACGCTCTCAGCCCAGGCGAGGTGGCATCTTGGGAATGTATATGCAGCCCCCAATTATTACCATCACACCAAGGGCATTTTCTCTTGTCCATCCTCACCAAGAAGTCATCTAGCTCTTGCATGGTAAGTGGAGTAAAAGTCTCTGCCATGCTGACACCTTTCATTGGTTTGATGCATTAATCTAGCCTCTTCTCGGTCCCATGACTGCCTTACTGCATCCTCCGCGAAGTTGCGGTCGTCTGTCTACAGCTCAGCGCTGGCGAGATGGCCCGCTTTTTCAGTATGCCGATGACCCAGACGCAGTGGGAGCGAAGCGAGCAGGTGCTGCGTTATGAATGCCGTTACACCCTAGACCGCACTCCAGAGCCACTTCATCCCGCCCCAGATCACCCAGCAGACCACTGCTGCGATCATCGCGAACACGATGTACATGCTCAGGAAGTAGAGCGCGCCGCCGCTCACGGCGGCCCCGATCAGGGTGATGAACAGCCGCAGGAACTTCGGCCACTCGGCGCCGCCGTGCGACATGATCGCCGACCAGGTCAGCCACCCACCGCCGACAAGGCCGACCAGCAGCCCAAAGCCGCGCACCTTTGATTCGAACTCGCGATCATTGGCCCTCTGCAGCTCCTCGGCGGAGTTGTAGTGGGCGGTGACGCCGTCTCCTACGCGCTTGCTATAGCGTGCCATGGATCATCCCTCCAGTTTCAAACTTCAATCCTACGCCATTGTCATTGAGAGGTCGATTCGCTCCTTGTTGCAGTTTTGCACAATCTTTCGCAGAAAGTTTAACAAATGATTTGCACAAAGTTTTGCAGGTTGCTAAAGTTTGTTTCGCAAGCAGCGAAAGTTCTGCTCCGATCTTTAACAAGCCAAAGTAGTAACGGCACACCGCCTACCGGGATCACCTGGCGCAACCAGGGACGAAGAGGGCGGCCAGCGCCGGCACATGAACGGATGCAACCAGCGGCGCCAGGCGGGGATGAAAACCTGCAGGGCGAGCGGGAAGCGGCGAGGCCGCAAGATGCAGATGAAGGGAGTGAAGCCGGGGTAGTAGAGCGCCGCTTCTCACGAGGCGGCACACTGGATGGGATCGCGCACTGGACATGCGCAAGCGGCGGGAACCGCGAGGCCCAAGCTGGAAAAGTTGTCCACCAGCCCTATCCAGCGTGAGCAGCAAACAGGCAATGCGGCGGGCCTGACCCAATCGCTGATGCAACCGGGCCGCCTTGGGCGGCCCACTCAATACCAGAGGGAGAGCATATGAATATCGGTACCAAGGTGAAGTTCACGACCAGTGGCGGCCGCGGCAAACCGCGTAGCGGCGAAGGCGTTCTGTCGGAGATCAAACCGGCCCACAAGGGCTCGTTCTACGGCGTGAAGGAGGAGGGCAAGGAAAAGCTCACCTACGTCCGCGAAAGCCAGCTGCAGGCTGCTTGATCACGTAGGCGATGACATCCCCGAGCAGCCTCTCAAGGCTGCTGCAGGATGCCATTGGAAGCGATCAATCACCGACTGACTGGATTTGGCCTCGTAAGCGGTTTACGGCTATTGGCTTCGACTTGAATCTTATCCGCCAGGCTGAACAAGGCTTCGACTATCGCTTCGTCTGTAACGTAGCCTTCCCCCTCCATAGAGGCCAGCCTGCCGGCATGCAGCGTGGCAGCCAACCTCAAAGCTTCAGGTCTATCCACGGTTTTCCTCCTTTGCATCCCGTTTGGCGGCATCTGCGTGTAGGACTTCTTGCAGTTTGTTGGCGATCAGCTTCGCTTCCTCCTTCTCGCCAATGAAGAGCGTAACGCCACCGGCAGCGCCCAGATGCAGCGGGTCTCTTTTGCGGAAAGAGACGATGTTCTTCTCAACCAGGTCTCCCACGGTTTCCAGGCTCAAGCTTCCATACCCTGGTATCCACGTTACAGACCATAACTCTGTGAGGTTTTCCATGATTCAAGGTCGAGTGCTGTTTGTTGATGACGAAGACATGCTAGCCGAACCCGGCGGCAAGCTGCCATCTCTTTATGACCTCAAGCAGGACATCCTTTCTGCAAGTGCAGAGTTTGATCTGGTTATCTATCAGGGGGCGCGGAGCAGGGGCTACGAAGTTGTCATCAAGAGCCGCATGGGCGCCCATGGCCATATCGAGCCGACTTACAACCACAGCCAGACAGTTTCGCCTCACTCCATATTTGCGTGACCGGTGGAGTAGGACGCATCTACGAGCAGCTTGGCTTCAGGCTGCTGCAGGATGCGACTGCATCGAGTGTAGACATCACCCCCTTGCGCCCGGCCATGTGCCGGGCATTTTTTTGCCTGGAGGTTCTATGCGTCTCCCGGAACACATCATCGGATGGATCAGCGAAGAGCTGGCCGCCCTTTATCGGCAGCAAGGAAAGCATCTGCAGTTTGTCCGCTTCTGCAAGGGTGGATTGCCGGTCCACATCGTACGGCGCGCAGCGTGATGCGCGCGGTCATCAACTGTCTCGTTTGCCTGGCCGTGGTGGTTATCTACTCCATCGCCGGGCTCTGGGGGTAACCATGTTTCGCAAATCCCTTTTCTCCGCGGCGCTGCGCCACACCAGCCAGGAAATGATCAACAACCTGAAGTCGCTGGAAGCGCGGCGCGACGATTTCGAATTGGTGGAAGGGCTGGTCGCGGATTCCCGCGGCGCTGGCCTGGATGCCGAGGCAATGTTCCGGCCGCCGGCGACGCCTTACATGTCGGTGCGGGCGCAAACCGGAATGGACTGCCTGCTGAAGCAGGTGGCTGTTGCCCGAGGACTGAACCTCGCAGAAAACTTCCCGGCTGGCTGGCTGCTGGTCAACCCGAGCAAGAACACTTTCGCGATCGAAGTTGTCGCGGCTGAATGAAAGGTAGGCAATGGTCTGGTTCAACAATGCATCTATATACCGTCTGAGTGATCTTCCGGCCGAAGCCAAGCTGGCCGAGGCCCTGTCCAATCGCCCATTCAAGCCGTGCGCAGGCCTGGACTGGTTCAGCGAAGGTTGGGTGGCGCCGGCCGCTCATCTGGATTCCGTGGTTTATGCCTCGCGCGGCAGGCTGCTCGTGCGCCTGAAGCGCGATGACAAGGTGCTTCCGGGCACCGTGATCCGCGACTCCGTCGAAGCGAAGGTGACGGAGATCGAGGACAAGGAGATGCGCAAGGTCGGCCGTAAGGAAAAGCTGGCGCTGAAAGAGCAGATCACCGACGAGCTGCTGCCGCGTGCTTTCACCAAGTCCAGCTGCGTTTCGGCATTCATGTCCGGCAACTGGTTGATCGCCGACACCAGCAGCACTCCGCGGGCGGAGGCCCTGGTCTCCAAACTGCGCGAAGCGCTGCCACCGTTCCCGGCCGCGCTGCCGCGAACCAAGATTGCGCCGCACACCGCGATGACCGACTGGCTGGCCGCCGGCGAAGCGCCGGGCGGCTTCGAGCTGGACGCCGATGCGGTGCTGAAGGACGGCGGCGAGAACGGCGCCGAGGTCCGGGTGAGCCGCATCGACCTGACCAGCGACGAGATTCGCCAGCACATCGCCACCGGCAAGCAGGTGACCAAGCTGGGCCTGATCTGGAACGAGAAAATCCGCTTCCAGCTGACCGACACGCTGCAGCTGAAGCGCATCCAGTTCCTGGACATGCTGCAGGAAAAAGCCAGCCAGGCCGGCGACGACCGCGAAAGCCTGTTCGAAGCCACCTTCATCCTGATGAGCGAAGAACTGGGCGAACTGGTGGAAGCGCTGGCGGAGGCGCTGGGCGGCCTGGATGACAGCCAGGCAGCTGCGCCCGTTGCTGAGACATCCGAGGCGGAGGAGGTACCGTGGCCGATTTGATGAAAACGCCGGTACAACTTGCTGAGCAGGCGCTGGAAAGTTTCGATAAAGGCCTGATGCTCAGCCGAGCAGCACAGGCGGACGAGCTGGTGCAGAGGATGATTGCTGCAGGGTTCTATCTGCGGGCTCCAAAGCATGCTCCTTTCAGGATGGCCCTTGGCGGCGCGTACCACCCTGTCACCATCCAGCTCAGTTACGCCCTCGTGGATGAAAGCAAAACAAGGGAGGTGCTGACCTGGTTCTGCATGCAACGTGACGGTTATCTCGGAACCATCAACCAGGGTAATGAAATGGTTCTTTTCGTCCTGGATTCCAACATCTCATTCTTCCTCTACAACATTGACCAGGCCGTCGCGCTCGACTTCGAGAAAGAGCGCAGCGCAGCCACTGCTGATGAGGCAAAGCCATGAACAGTATTGCAATCGATATCACCGTCATTGAAACCGGTGGCGCCGAGTCGGCCGAGCTGGCTGCGCGCCTCGAGCGCATGAAAACGTCCCATACGGCGCTGCGGGCCGCATATTCCAGCTTGGAGCGCCAGGCGGCTGAGTCGCTGAGTGAGTTCGCAGCGCGCCTGGCCGAGGCACGACGCGACGCTGCACATGAGCGCGACCGGGCAGACCGGCTGGAGCAGCAACTGGAGGCCTCCGACAAGCTGGTCGACGAGCTGCGCGGCGCGGTGGTCCTCTTCAAGCTGCAGCCTGATTCCCGCGAGAACGCGATCAACATCGTGCGGGGGGCCGCGGCGTGAATGGGCTCAACCAGATCCGCCGCGGTGGCCGGCCGCCGGCGATTCCTTCGCTGCTCCAGCTGCTGAAGAGCATCCCTCCCGAGCAGCTGCTGCCGGCACCGGGCGAGGTGATCGATGTGGACGCTGTCCGCATGCGGCGGATAGTGCGCGAGGTCCGGCCGCCATTCACCTGCCCGGACGTGGCGCGCCGGCTCGGAATCAATGAGAGCGCGGCGGCGGGGCTGATCCGGCGCCTTGTAGTGCTCGGGAATCTGGCTCCCCAGGATCAGCTCATCAACAAGCGGCGCGCCTACTGCGTAGTCTCGAAGCGGATTTCGGCATGAGCTATCAGGACTATGCCGATCACCATCTGATTGCCCGGGACGCGCCTCCTGCAGATGAGTGCCCGACGATGCGCCGCCCGCGCGCCGAATGCGGCTGCCCGGGCTGCTGCAGCTCGCGGAATCAGGATGAGGGGATCGAAAGCGAAGGAGGTGATGCATGAGAAAGCAGTGCAAGCGCCGGCCGGTCATCATCCCGTCGGGTATCCCAGGTCTGCCGGTGGGCTCCGCATTCAGCCCGACTGCCGACCGTTGCCAGTCCAGGTCCATCAAACGCCTACTCACCGCGGCGCGGCCGGCGGCGGAATGGACGCCTCACGATGTCAACGAGCTGATTTTCCTGGCCAACACCTGCAGCACGCTGCTGCGCCGCTGGCCGCAGTACGACACACCAGCACGTCAACAGGATGGAAATGACATGGTTGCGGTACTCGCTGAGGTGAAGCGACGGCGACAGCAGCATGGCCACTACGGCGTGACGGGTGACGAATGGGCAGTGCTGCGCCGGACGGTTACCTCTTTGCAATGCTGGCTGGAGACTGTGCCGACGCAGCGGCTATTCGCTGCAGAGGCTGAGGTGGGAAGAGTGGCGGCGGCCGATGACCGGCGCCGCGAGCAAGAGGCGGCGTGACCGCCAGCAACAACAAGGGCCCTCAAGGGGCCTTTTTCAATTAAAGGATGCTGCATGATTCGCTCCTCCGAACCGGCCACTGTCCTGGCCCACATCGCGCTGGCGTACCCAGACGTACATAACGAGCACTTCCCGCTACCCGAAATCAACCACCTCATGCTGTCTCCAATGGAAATAGCCGAGCTGGCTGGTCTTTATCTGAATGCGTTGCATGCTGCACGTCCAATGAGCTGGCCAGGATATTCGATCGCGCCGGATCTGAAGCCTATGGAGCGTCCCGATGCTCCGTGAAAACATCCCGTTCGAGCCGGCGCCGATGGCGCGCCAGCTGCACCTGCTCACCACCGAGGAAATCATCGTCGACCTGTTCGCCGGCGGCGGCGGCATGGGCGTCGCCATCGAGCAGGCCCTGGGCCGAGGCGCAGACATCGCCATCAACCACGACGACGACGCGATCAGCATGCACCGGGCGAACCACCCGCAAACCCGGCATTTCTGCGCAGACGTGTTCGAGGTGGATCCTCGCGCCGCGACTCAGGGGCGGCCGGTCGGCCACCTGCATGCCAGCCCGGACTGCACGCATTTCAGCCAGGCCGTCGGCGGCCAGCCGCGCAGCAAGGCCATCCGCTCGCTCGGCTGGGTTGTGGTGCGCTGGACCGGCCAGGTCAGCCCGCGCTCGCTCTCGCTCGAAAACGTCCATCAGATGAAAAAATGGGGGCCGCTGATCGCCAAGCGCGACAAAGAAACCGGCCGCGTGATGAAGCTCGACGGCACCGTGGCCGCGCCAGGCGAGCGCGTGCCGGTGCAGGAGCAATTCCTTGTTCCGGATCCGCGCCACGAAGGCCGCACCTGGAAGCGCTTCCTGCAAATCCTGGCCAGCCACGGCTACGCCTACGTGGTGGACGGCCTGGTCGCCGCCGACCACGGCGCGGCCACCACCCGCGACCGCCTGTTCATGTTCGCCCGCCGCGATGGCCAGCCCATCTACTGGCCGCAAGCCACCCATTACGCCAAGCCGGCCAAGGGGCAGTTGCCCTGGGTGCCCGCCGCGCATCACCTCGACTTTTCCGACCTCGGCAAGTCCATTTTCAACCGGGACAAGCGACCGCTGGCCGCGGCGACGATGCGCCGGATCGCCAAAGGCATGCGCAAGTACGTGCTGGACAACCCGAAACCCTACATCGTCGAGCTCGCCAACTGGAGCAACAAGAACGGCAGCCGCAGCACCGACGAGCCGCTGGCCACCGTCACCGCCTGGCCGAAGGGCGGTTCGATGGCGCTGGCCAGCCCGGCGATGGTGCCGCTGCCCCACCAGGGCGGCGACCGCGTCTACGATCCGCAGCAACCGGCGCCGACGATCACGGCTGCGCACCGCGGCGAAATCGCCATGGCAGCCGCCACCCTGGTCCAGGCCGCCCACGGCGACGGCAAACCGGGCCGCGCCCAACGCTGGGGTGATGGCACGCGCGACATCGAGCGCCCGATCGGCACCGTGACCGCCAGCGGAAGCGGCGGCCAGGCGCTGGCGGCCGCCACCATGGTGCAGCTGGGCTACGGCGAGAGGGAAGGGCAGTCGCCGCGCTCGCTCGACATCGACAAGCCGCTGGGCACCGTGGTCGCCGGCGGCCGCAAGCATGGCCTGGCTTCGGCGATCCTCGTCGGCGCCGGCGGCCCCAGCTACAGCGGCAAACCTGTCGCCGTGGACCAGCCGCTCGGCACGATCCTGAAGGAGAACCATCGCCACCTGGCCACCGCCTACATGATGCAGGCTAACGGCGGGTTCAACGAGACCGTCGGCCGAGGCCTGGACGAGCCGGCCACCACCATCACCACCACCGGCAGCCAGCAGCAGCTGGTGACGGCGCACCTCGCCCACCGGCGCGGCAACTGCGACGGGCGCGACGCCGACGAACCGCTGCGCACGCTGAGCGCCGGCGGCGAACACCACGGCCTGGTGGCCTCGCACCTGGTGCGCCAGTTCGGCAAGAGCGTGGGCAGCGGGGCAGACGAACCTGTCGGCGCGATCGTCGCCGGCGGCGGCGGCAAAACCTCGCTCGTCAGCTACCAGCTGAGCCAGGAGGACGAGGCAGGCGCGCTGCAGGTCGCGGCGTTCCTGATCAGCTACTACGGCACCGACAACGTGAGCGGCCTGGACCAGCCCATGCCCACCGCCACCACCCGCGACCGGCTGGCGCTGGTCACGGTCTGGATCCGCGGCGAGCCGTGGGTGATCGTCGACATCAAGCTGCGCATGCTCACCCCGCGCGAGCTCTACAACTGCCAGGGTTTTCCGCCGGACTACATCATCGACCGCGGCCACGACGGCAGGAGATTCACCAAAACGGCGCAGGTGCGCATGGTCGGCAACAGCGTCAGCCCGTACCCGGCCGCCGCGCTGATCGCCGCCAACTGCATGGACCTCGCCGTCCACAACCTGAAGCGCACCCCGCTACCCAAGATTGAACGGAGGATCGCAGCGTGAAAACTGAGTTACTTCACATCCTGCAACACTCGCGCGGCCTGGACGAATACGGCCAGGGCCGGCGCTATCGCAATCACTACGTTGCCGGCGGCAAGGACATCGCGCGTTGCCGCGAACTGGTGGCCATGGGCTACATGGAGGAGCGCCCGGCCAGCGAGCTGACCGGCGGCTCGCCGTGGTTCCTGGTGACCGGCGCCGGCGATCAGGCCATCGACCAATTCAGCCCGGAACCGCCACCGCCGCCAGTGCTGACCAAGGCGCAGAGCCACTATTGTGACTATCTCGATGCCGACGGATGCACCGGCGACACGTTCGCCGAACATCTTGGCATCCATGTCCCGTCCGTCGAGATACAGAGCGAGTGGGTCAACGGCAAGATAATCCGGCAGTACCGCTATTCGCGCAGACTGCCATACCACTGGGGCTATGACTCAGTGATCGGCGAGTGGAAGCTCACGAAGAAAGATGCCAAGGCAAGCTACAAGGCCGCGCTGCAGGCCCAGCGCCGGAGGATCGCTGCATGACCTGACCCTATGACTGAGGCCACTTTCTGCCACCCGACACGCAAGGCGAGGAGTAAACTCGTTGTTCATTTTGCATTTTTATTGAAAGGTGTTTATGCAAACTACAACGAATTTTGATGAATGGCTTGATGCAGCCGATCCTTGTGATGCCGCGAATGTTGCGGGCCTTGTTGAAGCTGTTGAGCGCGAGTGCGACTTCTCTGGCTTCAAGGCCGAGCGAGCAAAGAATGGTAAGTTGATTGTGACTGCTCATGGCCTTGATCTTGCACTGATTTTGACAACCAAAACCGCAGAAGAATCCTTTGTTCGTTGTATCTATGGAAGATATGTGCCTAGTGGTCAAGATGCTGGCACATGGGCTGCTATTGAACACCACAATGATGGTGACTAGCCCTTTAGGCTCCATGGAGTTTAAAACCGCCTTCTGGCGGTTTTTTTACATCATGACCTACCCATAAGACCTATGGCTACCGGTCCAGCCGATCGACCAACCGCCGCTGCCCGCGCCTCAACAGCCGGGCAGCGTTGATTTGAGTTACATATTAAGCAATTCGGTTGTGATTAGCGTAGCTACGCCATGGCTGCGCAGAATTTCTTCTAATGGCTCGGCAAGTTGATGCCATTCTCCCTCGAGTTTGGCCTTGCACGATTCAAGATCGTAGTCCTAAAGTTGGAAAAAATCTGCAATTGCACCCATCGAAATCAAAAAGGGCGCAGGGACACCTTCCAGGTGGGCTTGAACTTTTATCAAGTCATTGGGTGCAACTTGGGCATCAAAAAATTCCAGCACGATCATTTCTCCTGTTGTGGTTTTCATCATGGTAATCGAATTTCAACTTGCCGCCACTTATGGCGGCTTTTTCATTGTGAGCCGACATGGAATACATCGACTTCTTGCGCGCCAAGATCAGGATGGCCAGCTTCAGCGGTTTCGAGGTCCAGCCGGCAGCCGTGCATGCACGGCTGTACCAACACCAGCGCGACATCGTCCGCTGGGCGGTGCTGGGCGGCCGGCGCGCCATCTTCGCTTCGTTCGGCCTGGGCAAGTCATCGATGCAGAACGAGTGGCTGCGTCAGATCGTGATGAAGGTCCAGCGGCCAGGCCTGATCGTCTGCCCGCTTGGCGTTCGTCATGAGCTGGTTGCCGAGGCCGCGCTGCTGGGCATTGAGCTGAAATTCATCCAGAGCGATGCCGAGGTGACGGCGGACCACCTGTTTTACATCACCAACTACGAGACGATACGCGAGTGCAAGCTGGATCCTCGCCGGTTCGCCGCGGTCAGCCTGGACGAGGCCAGCGTGCTGCGCTCGTTCGGCAGCAAGACCTACCAGGAATTCCTGCCTCTGTTCGAGGGCGTCGAGTTCAAGCTGGTCAACACCGCGACGCCGAGCCCGAACCGCTTCAAGGAGCTGATCCATTACGCGGGATTCTTGGGCGTGATGGACACCGGCCAAGCGTTAACCAGGTTTTTCCAGCGTGACAGCGAGAAGGCCGGCAACCTGACCCTGTACCCGCACAAAGAGGAGGAGTTCTGGTTGTGGGTGTCCAGCTGGGCGGTGTTCATCCAGAAGCCCAGCGACCTGGGCTACAGCGACGATGGCTACAACCTGCCGCCGCTGGACGTTCGTTATCACGAGGTGCCCAGCGACTACAGCGCTGCCGGCGCCGATAAGGTAGGCCAAAACCTGCTGTTTCCGGATCTGGCGCTTGGCCTGCAGGCGGCCTCCGCCGAGAAGCGCGACAGCATGGCGGCGCGCGTGGCCAAGGCCTGCGAAATCGTCGGCGAGGATCCGGACGACCACTTTGTGCTGTGGCATGACCTGGAGGCCGAGCGTCACGCGATCCAGGCTGCGCTGCCTGAGGCTGTCAGCGTGTGGGGCACTCAGTATCTGGACGAGCGCGAGCGGCGCATTGTCGATTTCGGTGCCGGCAAGTACAGACTGCTGTCCACCAAGCCGATCATCGCCGGCAGCGGCTGCAATTTCCAGCGCCACTGCCACCGCGAAGTGTTCGTCGGCATCGGTTTCAAGTTCAACGACTTTATCCAGGCGATCCACCGCGTGCAGCGCTTTCAACAGCCCCATCCGGTCCGGATCGACATCATCTACAGCGAGGCCGAGCGCGAGGTGTTGCGAACCCTGCAGCTGAAGTGGGCCCAGCACGAAGAAATGGTGCAGAAAATGACCGAAATCATCCGCCGCTATGGCCTGAACCAGCTGGCCATGCAGGAAACGCTGGCGCGCGCCATCGGCGTCCAACGCATCGAGGCCAGCGGCGACCGCTACCTGGTCGCCAACAACGACTGCGTGGACGAGGCGCGCCGGCAGCCCGAGAACAACGTCGACCTGATCGTCACCTCGATCCCATTCGCAAATCACTACGAGTACAGCCCCAGCTACAACGATTTCGGCCATACCGAGGACAACGAGCATTTCTGGAGGCAGATGGATTACCTGACGCCGGAGCTGCTGCGGATCCTGAAGCCGGGCAGGTTGTACTGCTGCCACGTCAAGGACAGGATCCTGTTCGGAAATGTCACCGGTGCCGGCGCGCCGACAGTCAGCCCGTTTCACGCTGAGGCGATATTCCACGCCCGCCGGCACGGCTTCGACTACATGGGGATGATCACCATCGTCACCGACGTGGTACGCGAGAACAATCAGACCTATCGCCTCAGCTGGACCGAGCAGTGCAAGGACGGCACCAAGATGGGCGTGGGTTCGCCGGAATACGTTCTGCTGTTCCGCAAGCCGCAGACTGATCGCAGCCGCGGCTATGCCGACAACCCGGTGGCCAAGTCCAAGGCCGACTACACCCGGGCTCGCTGGCAGGTCGACGCACACGCGTTCTGGCGCTCCAGCGGCAACCGCCTGCTGTCGTCGGAGGAGATGGCCAGCTACGGCCCGGCCAAGCTGGCGCAATTGTTCACCGACTACAGCTTGGCCAACGTCTACGACTACGAGCACCACGTCCGGGTCGGGGAGGAGCTGGAGGCCCGCGGCGCGCTACCGGCCAGCTTCATGTCGCTGGCGCCGGGCAGTCACCACCCTGACGTCTGGCACGACGTTAGCCGGATGCGCACGCTGAACGGCGACCAGGCCCGGCGCAACGTTGAGCAGCACGTCTGCCCGCTGCAATTCGACATCGTCGACCGGCTGATCGAGCGCTACAGCAATCCTGACGAGCTGGTCTACGACCCGTTCGGCGGCCTGATGACAGTTCCCTACCGCGCAATCCTGAAGGGCCGCCGAGGTCAGGCCAGCGAGCTGAACCACGGCTATTTCCTCGACGGCGTCCACTACTGCAAATCGGCTGAGGCCGAGTTCGCTATGCCGTCCCTGTTTGATTTCGATAAGGAGGTGGCAGCATGAACATCGACCTTCAGCAGTTCTGCGCCAGTGAGCATGATCGTCGCACTTGGCTGCGTACGCCGTTCAACGTCGGAGGAAAAACCGGGGCGTCCAACGGACTGATCATGATCGAGCTGGATGCTGTTGGGGATCATCCTTCGCCACCATCCGACTTCAACATGGCGAAGGTGCTGGACAGCACTCCGACCGCCGGCTACGAACCCCTGCCGGCCTTACCTGCCCCTGTCCTTGTGCCTTGCCGTAAATGTGGCGGCCACGGCCACGGCCGGAAGTGCGAGTCGTGCGATGGCGATGGTGAGTTTGAGCACCACGACCATCACTACGAGTGCAAGGCATGCGATGGGGAAGGGGAGCTCGCAGGCGAGTGCCCTGATTGCAGAGGGACCGGGAAGAGGGAGACCTCAAATTTGGTCCAGATCAATGATGCCTTTTTCAACCTCCGATACCTGTCGCTCGTTGCTGCTCTGCCCAGCGCTGAAATCGCAACGGCAGGTCCGAGTGGCATCGCCGGCTTCAGATTCATCGGCGGTCGAGGCGCGCTGATGCCGACCCGGACCTGACCACTACCATTACAAGGAAATAAGCATGGAAGTCACCGTCGAAGTCGCTGTCCGCGCGCCGGAAAGTCACATGGCCCAGAAATGGGCCATTCATATTCCTGGCCCGGACGACCTATACGCCGCCCCCAGCCATGCCGAGGCCGTATTTGTGGCCGAGCATCACAACAAAACGACCCTGCCCGCTATTCAGAAAATCATGGACAGCAAGCCGCCGGAGGAGCGGCGGATGTATCCGCCAATCGAGTGCATCGCAGCTGAAGTTGTGCCGTGGCCATGGGATGACATCGGCCATGAAGAGTCGCTATCCGAAGACTGGCCAGAGTTTCTGGAAGAATACGGATTGACCGTGGAGGGCGTTGCTCTCTCCTCCAGGAACGCCACCACCAAGGACATGTTCGACAACACCGGCGATAGCGCCTGCTCGGACACTGCGAGAACGGAGGATTGACTATGCCCAGCATCAAAGAGCGGCCGATCCTGTTCGGCGCCGACATGGTACGTGCGCTGCTGGCCGGCACCAAGACGCAGACGCGGCGAGCCATCAAGTTCAAGCAGACGCCTTGCATGTCCATCGAGGAAAACGAGGAAGGAAAGCCGTGGCCTTGGCGTGAGGACTGCGACCGCGGCGGCGACATTTGGTATCCATGCCCCTATGGCCGCCCCGGCGACAGACTATGGGTGCGGGAGACGTGGCGCAGGATCGGCGCCGAGTGTGGCTGCTCCGAGTCTCCATGTTGCTGCCCGAAGCTTGGCGATATCGCCTACCGCGCCACCCAGGATGATGCTGATAGCAAGTGGAAGCCCAGCATCCACATGCCCCGCGCTGCCAGCCGCATCCTGCTGGAGATCGTTAGTGTGCGCGTGGAGCGCCTGCAGGACATCAGCGAGGCCGACGCCGTCGCGGAGGGATGCGTGGCCGAGCCGTGCGATCACAAACGACAGAGCTGCGAGGACATCGGCTGCTACGGGCCGACAGCTGCAGGCGCATACCACTGGCTGTGGAATCAGCTCTACGGCGCCGGCAGCTGGGACGCCAACCCCTGGGTCTGGTGCGTGTCGTTCAAACGAGTGGAGGAATGACCATGCAACCCAACACAAAACCCGCTACGCCGCCGGAGTTCGTGGCCACATCCTACGCCCGTGCGCTGAACGCGTGCCAGGCGATGGTATCGGCGCAGCATGCTGGGCCTATCACTCCGGACATGATGGCCGCCTGGGATAACGGGCGGCGCGTCGTCAACGAAGCCGATGGCGCACAGGCGCTGAAAGCCATCTCGATGCTGCAGGCGGCGCTGAAAGAGGCCGAGGACGAGCTGTGCAACATCGGAACCGAGCTAACGAACGAAGGTTGGGACACCTGGACCATCAGACTTGCTCTGGACGTGATCCGCATCGCCCTTTACGGCGGCGATGGCGACGGCCAAGGCCCGGAGCATTTCGAAGCCGCCCGGGCAGCGCTCCAAGCGCAGCGTGACAAAGAAGACAAGGAGATCGCGTGATGCAAACCCTGACCCAACTGGCGGACGCCGTCGAGAACGCGCTCGCCGAAGACGCAGACCAAGAGACGCTGGACGCCATCGCTGCGCTGATCGCCGGCGTGCGCGCTGCAGAGCAGCCGCCGGCCACCGAGCAGAGCGGTGAGGCGGTGGCGTGGCAATTCTATGACCAAGGCCGCTGGCACAACGGCAACGACCAGGTCAAAGACCATCGCAAAAACACGGAGGCGGCGGGCATTCCTACTCGCGACCTCTACACCCGCCCGCAGCCCGCGCCGACCGTGCCGGATAGGTGGCGTTCGGCTATGGAATTTTCCAGCGCGGCACTTGCTGAGGCGATCCAGATCGCACCAATAGATCGACTGCCGCCGATGGCGGGAGCTGCCATGCAGCAGCTAGAAGCCTTGCTCGCCGACGAGCCGCAGCCAGCCCAGCAACGCACGATCACCGACGACGAGCTGCTTGATGCGTTCTGGCAGCACGCCGAGGTGAAAAGCATTGGGACGATCAGCGGCCTGGTCGATGGGCTGCGTGCGGTCGAGAAGCTGGTGGCGCCGCAGCCGGCCCGGCAGCTGCCGTCTGTGATCGATGAGATTGCCGCCGAGCGCCGCCGGCAGATCGAGGTCGAGGGCTGGACGCCTGAGCATGATGACCAGCACGGCCCTTACACACTGGCAGTAGCAGCTGGCTGCTACGCAATGTACACACTTGCATACCCTGCAGGTGATCCTCCGCCGGCCTGGCCGTGGGATGCAGCCTGGTGGAAACCCAGCGAAGAATATCGCCACAATCTGATAAAAGCAGGCGCGCTCATCGCAGCCGCGATGGAGCGGATCGATAGGGCAACCGCTCGGCAGCCGCTGGAAGGGGACGAGTAATGGGCGGACTGGACAACATCATTGCGCAACGGATTCAGAACAACACCAGCGCGCAGCGGCTGGGCCATAGCCCTGCTGCCGAGATCAGGGCTGATGGCGTCGGGTGCAAGGCGGCATTTCTGACGATGGAAGGGGAAAAACTGCCGCTGGGCTCCCCGTTGTTTGCTGGGCCGGTCCAGCCTGGCCAGCAACTGCCTGCTGTTATCGAGGAGATTGCCCAGCAGTGGGACGGTTGCATCTACGATTCGCCCAGCGGCGACATTGACATCGGCCAGGCTATCCGGGCCGCCGGCAAGCGGCTGGTGAGCGAGCAGCAGAAGGAAGGGGGCGAGGCATGACGCAACTCAGCGAATCCATAGCCGCCGGCGCAAAGCTGACGCCGGAAACCTTCGCGGACTTTATCACCAGGCTACGCCACGATGTTGAGGGCGACGGCGTCGATGAACACTGCACTGCTGACGCGCTATTCATCGTCCAGGCGAGGCGCATCGTCACCGGCATCGACACCGACTACACCGATCAGCTGTGCGTGTGCTGCGAGGACTCGATGTGGTTCAGCCCGCAGGAATATTGGGACGACTGCAGAGAGGACGAGCGCGAAGAGCTGAACAGGCTGGCCAGCGATGGCGAGGAGGCGGACATCCTGTTCCTTGAGCTGGACACGGCGGATCAGTGGGAAATCCTTGGCGATCGACAGGACCACACCGTCACAGGCTGGCATGACCGGTGGGATTACGTGAACTCCCATTTCACCCAAGCGGCGGCCGAGGCCTTTATCCAGCGCAAGAAGCATGACTACAGGCATGGCCTGCGCGTATTCGTCGAGTCGCAATACTACTGCTGGGAGTTCAACACCATCGTGAAAGCGCTGCTCAGCGGCGAACTGACGTTCAAGCCGAAGGAAGGGGGCTAGCCATGAACGAATACCTCATCGCCCACATTGGTCACACGATCAGAGATCACGAGCACATTACCTGGTGGAGGCCAGACAGCAGAGGCTACACGATCTGCACCCACAAAGCTGGCGTTTACACCGAGCTGGAAGCGCGGAGCATTTGCACGCCGTCCGGCGGAACGTGCATTGCCGTCCCTAAAGATGTCGCGGCAGCCATGGCGTTGTCCACTCCTTACTATCGGCGTCCTAATGGCACGCTGCAGAGGCTGTACGACGGCGACCGACATGCCCCGGTTCCCAATAGCCGTGACGCATGGAGTGAGCTGAGCGTCGCAAAGCTGGACACAGGCCGCATGGCTAAGCCTACGCCGATAGTGCCAAGCAAATCACAGGCAATCTACCTGCCGGCGAATCTTTTGCAGGAAGGGAACGAAGCGTGAGCCTCAACAATGGAGCCGCCGAGTGCGGCAAGAGCCTGGCATTCCCGGACGTGGCATTCGCAGGCTTCCCGCCGGCAGGGTTTCAGCTGGCCGGCGAGCTGGCTGCAATTCGAGCCGAGCTGACCTCGCTGCGTGAAGCATTGCAGCCACCGCGCTCGATCATCATCACCGGGCCGGAAGTGGAACGGGTACTGGTGGCAATGAAAGGAGGCGCGTGATGGCCACCGCCAAATCCAAGAAACCAAAATGCCGCACCTGCGGCGGCTACTGCGGAAGAAAAAGGGGCCAGCGCTGCCAGTTCGCTGCAAATGAGTCGAGGCGGCAGGCCAACGAGTTATGGTCAGCTATGACGGGCGGAATGCGGCAGAAAGGAGACGAGTAATGACCTGCACACGAACCTACATGTGCCTATCGGTTCGCGGCGCGATCAACGACCTGCAGCGCCGACGCAGCCGCAAACCTACCGAATACCGTGATGACAATGGCCGCGCGCTGTACCGCGAGCAGGCAATCGATGCGCTGATGGACGAGCTGGCGAAAGGACGCGAAGTCATCCCGATGCATCGTGGCTGCGGCAACCCCTGCAAGAACAGCTGCCAGTGCAAGGGCTTCGACTATAAGGATGGCGGTTGCCCAGGACACCCCATAGAAGATAAGGGAGAGGCCGCATGATCGCCCGCATGAACCCTCGCCAGTTCAAAAAACTGTGCGCCAAGTGCCACGCGCTGGCAATCCAGATCAAACCTGAATATGCCAGATCCACGCATGCCGCATTGCTAGGCGAGAGTTATGACTGGCGCCATGATGACCGAGATGTTTTGAAGGGCACCTTGGGATTCGGCGGCATGTCTGGTTACTACGAAGTCGAGTGGTGGGATAAGTCGGCATGGGAGGCACTGAGCGATATCGTCTTCTCTCATTTCGTAAAGTGGATCGATGGTGAAAAGGAGCTCGATTTTCCTACACCAGCTTGGCCCGCCGGCATGGCGCCAAAATCCTGGCGCGACTATCTGGAACTTGGTCAGCGTGTAGCGCTGGAAGTGAGGAGCCAATGCTGACCCCTGACCAACCTGTCACCCAACAGAAGTACAGCGATGCCGACTACCTTGCGTTCGACCCATTTCAAGGCGACGAAGCAGAAATCAAATGCCGCACGAGAAATATCAGGACCGCCCGGAAACAGCACCTGTGCTACACGCTGACCGGCCGTCAAGATCATCACATCGAGCCCGGCCAGCGATATCGCCATGAGCGCGCTCTGATCGATGGCTCATTCTGGGGAGAGTACCGGATCTGTCTCTCGTGTATTGACCAGTGGATAAACGAAGGGGAAGAGGATGACGCCGACGACTGACCAACTTGCAGCCCTGCGCGCGGCTGCCGAGGCTGCACTTCAGCCTGGCGTATTCTGGTACCAGCAGGACATGCTGGAGCGCTTCACCAAGCAATTCACGGGTGCCGATGCTGATGCCACGTACATCTCAGCCGCCAACCCGGCCGCAGTCCTGGCGCTGCTCGACCACATCGACGCCCAGGCCGCGCGAATCGCCGAGCTGGAGCGGGACGCGGCGCGGTATCGGTGGCTGACCCAGGATGCACATATTGGTGAGTGTTTTACTGAACAGGGCATCGTGCTTGAAATATGCGGTACGGATAGAGAAATTCCCGTACTCCAGGAGAGATCGACCGATAGGGATGAAGTAGACGCCGCTATCGACGCCGCGATGGCGCTGCAATGCACCAGCTGACCACGCAATCCATGCCAATCTACACAGGCCGCCATTGAGCGGCCTTCGTTTTGGGAGAGCTACATGCAACTAATCGGCCTCGCCGGCCCGAAGAAATCCGGCAAAGACACCGTAGCTGATCACCTGGTTGTCCATCACGGTTTCGTGAAGGTCGGCTTCGCGGACAAGATCAGGGAGGAACTGATCGACGCCTACGGACTGGACTGGGACTCCGTTCTGTTGGAAGACCAGAGCGGAAAGGATGTCGTAGTTTCTCAGCTTGCAATGCACCACTGCAGCGACGAGCAGTTTATCTTGTGGTTGCTTCAGCAGAGCAGGATCAACGGGCCTCAGCCTGACGCTACTCCGCGTTCACCGCGCTGGCTTCAGCAGCAATGGGGCGACTATCGCCGCGCGACGGCCGGCTGGGATTATTTCATCTGCGCTGTGCGTGAACGGATCGAGGCGACCGCGGCGCCGGTCGTCGTGTCCGGCCTGCGCTACGCCGCCAGCGCGCCGATCCCGACCGCCGAGGCCGATCTGATCCGGCAGCTGGGCGGCTGGGTGTGGCACATGAACAGGCCGGGCTATGGAGCGTCACAGGAGCATTCGACCGAGATCGCCCTGCCGCGCAGGCCTGGAGAATTCATCATCAATAACTACGGTGACGTTGAGGCGCTGATCGAAGCTATCGATCTGGCCTGCCGGGCACTTGCATAAAGCTGAACACGCCACATACATAGGCCGCCTTTTCTGGCGGCTTTGTTGTTTATAAGGGCTGCCGGGTGGCGGCCCTAGTAATTTGGAGAGACCCATGGAAGACGCTATCCTGACTTACGATGAATTGAAAGACATCAGCGGATTCAAGACGGCATCCCGGATTTGTGAATGGCTAACTTTGAATAATATCCCCCACCTAACAAATGGCCGCGGCCGGCCATTGGTTTCTCGAATGGTAATTAGGACTGCTCTTGGAGAAAATCATCTCCCCCAGACTTTCCGTGCAGAACGCTCAATCAATCGCGATAAATTAAACCAGGCAACTAGAAGGCAATAACATGGCCAGGCCCAGGAAGAAAGACCGTGATCTACCACCACGTATGTATCGCAAAAATGGCGCTTTCTACTATGTCACCCGAAAAAATGAGTGGATTTGGCTTTCGCGTGATTTGGAAGAGGCAAAGCGGCGCTGGGTTGAAATAGAGGCACCTTGTAGCCTTCCATCTCAGGGAATGATGGCCGTTTTTAATCGATATATGGTTGAAGTTATGCCGAGGAAATCGGCCTATACCAAAGAATTGCAGGCTCCGCAGATGAAACTGTTGGAGGCAGCATTTGGAGATTTTCGACCAGATGAAATTAAACCAAAGCACATTGGCGAGTACTTGGATGCTCGGCTTGAGCAAGGCGGTCCGGTGGCGGGTAATCGGGAGCGAGCATTGCTGAGCCATGTTTTCACATTTGCAATGCGTTGGGGGATTGTTGACAGCAATCCTTGCCGAGGCGTGACAAGAAACAAGGAGCGGCCGCGCGACCGGTATGTCGATGACGCTGAGCTCGAGCAGTTCATCCTTTTCTGCCGGAGTCTGGTGCACGGAATGCTTGCCGAGAGGGAAGGGCAGGCCCCACGTCCCACAAACAAGAATTACCTCGAGCCGCTGATGTCGGGCCAAGTCGTGGCTGCCGCCCTTGAAATTGCCTATCTGACAGGTCAACGCCGGCAAGATATTTTGAAGCTGCCTCTGGCCCATATCCTTCCAGAAGGACTGAGGGTAAAGCAATTGAAAGGCGTTGATCGCAAACCAATCACGGTACAGATAGAGTGGTCGCCACGGCTCTCTGCAGCTATTGGCAGGGCTATGAAGCTCTGGCGCCCGAAAGATTCGCCATACCTTTTCGTCAGCACTCGCACTGGCCAACCTTACACGTCCGACGGCTTCAAGTCGCTGATCCAAAAAATTCAGCGCGCCTGGGCCGCCGCCGGTAATGAGCGGTTCCACTTCCATGATGTTCGGGCCAAATCGACAACCGACCTGCTTGACCAAGGCGAAGTCGCAAAAAATACCACCGGGCACAGCAACGACGGGACCGTCAGTGCAGTCTACGATCGCAGGGCAATTCGCAAGGGAAAACCGGTCAAATAATCCTCTAATATTGAGTTTTAGACGGCCCTGAAATCCAATAACCACGGGGGGGATTTTTTGGCATATGTCATTTTTATTAGAGAGTCTTGCATCCAAAACTCTTAGCTGGTCTAGTTTTCCGCGTGCCATACCCTCTAACTTGTAATCAGGGGGTCGCGAGTTCGATTCCTGCCGCCGGCACCAATAAAATCAAGGGCTTACGAATTAATTTTCGTAAGCCCTTGGTGCATTTTAGACAGAATATTAGACAGCGCTGTCTAATATTCGACCGGTTTTCCCCTCTTTTACGTGTGTCCTGCACGGTCTTTTCCCCACCTTTGATCGCCTCTTTTTATTCCCAAATGCATATCGAAACCGCTCGTCGAATGCTTGTTGCCGGCGGAGCATCTATCGCGTAATTTGAAATTGTACAAATTCAAATTGCTATCTGTATGACTTCAACTGCTTGCTTGACCCCTCGAGAGGGTGGTGGGGTATTGCCGCTCGTTCTGGCCCCGGTTCGTGCCGGGTTTCCGTCACCAGCTGACGACTACCTCGACGACAGCATCAACCTGCATGAGTACCTGGTTAATCCACCGGCGACGTTCATTCCACAGAAGTGCCGACTTCTCCACGCGGGATTGCAGACGGCCCCTGCTCTTCTTTCTTTTTTCTTTTAAAAAATCAAAGAGAAAGAGAAAGAAAGCGGAGAAAGAAGGGTGTGAGGGCAATCCACGGTTTCAGAGAGCTGCCTATTTTTTGACCCACAGTTTCAAAACCCGGAAAACACTGTTTTGGTGGATTTCGTGGAATGGTAAAATGTTGATTGAACAGGGTTTTAGCCGGATTCCGGCGGCAATCCACAATTCCACAGGTTATTTTGCTAGTGGGGCCCTTTTTTGGAGCCGTGATGAATCGACTGATGGAAGAGTTCTTGCTCTTCAAAGCTGATAACAAGGGCCTTGCGGATCGGTCCATTCGGGCATACCGCGACATCCTGCAGCGGTTTGAGGACTGGCTGGAGGGTAGAGATCTACTGGCCATAGACGGCGACCAGCTGCTGGCATTCACGGGCCCATACCTGCACAAGGCGCTGGGCCTTGCCCCCGTAAGCCGAACCCCATACGTCGCCTGCATCCGCGAGCTGTATCGATACCTCTGGTCGGTGCGCAAAATGCTCCCGCGAGATCCGGCCGCGTCGATCCCGTACCCGCGTAAACCCCGCAAGCTGCCGACATCCATGGAGTTGAGTAACGCCGAGCGGTTGATGTGGGCCCCGGATTTCAACCGTTTTGAGGGCGTGCGCGATGCGGCCATGCTGGCAGTGCTGATCGGCTGCGGCGTCCGTATCAGCGGCCTGGTGCGGCTGAATGAGGGGCACCTGACCACGCAGACCATCGATGGCGAAACCCGGATGGCGATCCGGCCGATCGAGAAGGGCGACAAGGAACGCCTGATTCCCGTCCCGCGGGAGGCGGATCTGCTGCTGCGCGTGTACCTGGAACATCCCGGACTGGCTGAAATCGATCGCGCAACGGAGGACGGCGACCAGGTGCTGTTCGTGACCACTCGGAATCGGCGTTGCCCGGCGCATGAGTACTACGGCGAGCGCAGGCGTTTTTCCACGCGGGGGGCGTTTGCCATGCTGCGGCGCCATGGTCTGGCGGCGGGGATTCCTGCGGCACAGCTGCACCCTCATGCCCTGCGCCACCTCTACGGCACCGAGTTGGCGGAAGAGGCGGTGGACGTCCTGGAGCGTCAGCAGCTGATGGGGCACGCGGACCCGAAGTCCACCAGCATCTACACCCACCTGGCAATCCGTAAGCTGACTAACAGCGTGGACAAGGCGAATCCGTTGAGCAAGGTCTCCACCCCGGTTAGCCAGCTGCTGGGCGAGATGACGCGCAAACCAACGGGCGCGCGTTGAGGTGGCTTTGTTTCTTACAAGTCATGGTGGCGGTAACTGGCTGTGAGGTGAGAGGGCCGTGCCGAGAGGGTTGCAGCGGATTCTCAAAGTGACCCTCAAAACGGGCTAAATCGAAATCAAAGCGTTGTTGCTGTCCAGGGGCTACCACTTCGCCTTCTAACAAAATGCGAAGTGGCTGGACGGTAGCACGGGGTGTCTGGAGGGTGTGGCGATATGGAAAAGCGAAGTGGCACGGAAGGAATTGCACATGGCGGTATCGTCATGAATTGCATAGTCCTAGATGGAACTAAAGAAGCTGCACATCCTGAAGTGGTTCGATATAGGACTATCCTAGGGGTGGGG
>NZ_JBUPWA010000001.1:1098073-1102373 GCF_055181315.1 Chromobacterium sp. Ag138 | reverse complement strand
GGCGGCGCCGCCGACCTGCGCTACGCCGCCGAGCACATCACCTCCCAGGATGACGAAGTCACGCTGATGGTGGGGGTGGACACCCAGGTGGTGCACGGCTTCGTCAATTGCAACGCCACCGGCGCCATCACCGGCATCGGCAACGCGCTGCCGCGCGAAGTGCTGCATCTGGTGGCATTGAGCCGGGCGGCGGCCATGGGCGACGCCGTGGCCCGCCGCCGCGCTGGCGAGCTGGAATCGGCGCTGGCCGTGCTGTCTTCCTTCGACGAGGGCTGCGACTTGGTGCTGTATTACAAGCACCTGATGGTGCTGAACGGCGACAAGGAATACGCGCTGCATTTCAACGAGAGCGACGCGCTGAGCGCCGCCCAGCGCCGTTATGCCGAAACCCAGTACGCGCTGTTCCGCGAGTGGTACCGCAACTGGTCGGCCGAGCAGAACGTCGCCTGACATCCCATCCCCGCCGCGCCATTGCGGCGCGGCCAGCCCCTTATTGCGCAGGAAACATGATGAATCTGACAGGCAAGATGCTCATCGGCGGGCAGGCCGTCGTAGGCCGCCGCGAGGTGATCCGGGCGATAGACCCGTCCACCGATCAAGCACTGGAGCCGGACTACCCCGGCGCGGACCGCGAACAGGTGGAGCAGGCCTGCGCCTTGGCCTGGGAGGCGTTTGACGCCTACCGCGAAACCGCGCCGGAAACGCGGGCGCGCTTTCTCGAAACCATCGCCGACGAGATCGAAGCGTTGGGCGATGCGCTGATAGAACGCGCGATGGCTGAAACCGGCCTGCCGCGCGCCCGCTTGCAGGGCGAGCGCGGCCGCGCCTGCGGCCAGCTGCGGCTGTTCGCCCGCACGCTGCGGGCCGGCGAGTGGCAGGACGCGAGGGTAGACCCCGTCTTGCCGCAGCGCCAGCCGCTGCCGCGCGCCGACCTGCGCCAGCGCCAGGTGGCGCTGGGACCGGTGGCGGTGTTCGGCGCCAGCAATTTCCCCTTGGCTTTCTCAGTGGCTGGCGGCGATACCGCTTCCGCGCTGGCGGCCGGCTGCCCGGTCATCGTCAAGGCCCACAGCGCCCATCCCGGCGTCAGCGAGCTGGCTGGGCGGGCCATCGCGCGGGCGGCGGAAAAATGCGGACTGCCGGCCGGCGTGTTCGCGCTGCTGTTCGGCGAAGGCCGCGAGGCGGGGCAGGCGCTGGTGGCCGATCCGCGCGTCAAGGCGGTAGGCTTCACCGGCTCGCGCGGCGGCGGCCTGGCCTTGTGCCGGCTGGCGCAAAGCCGGCCGGAGCCGATTCCGGTGTTTGCGGAAATGAGCTCCACCAATCCGGTGTTTCTGCTGCCGGCGGCGCTGCGGGCGCGCGGCGAGGCGCTGGCGCAGGGTTTCGTCGGCTCGCTGACGCTGGGCGCGGGACAGTTCTGCACCAATCCCGGCTTGATCATCGCCGAGCAGGGCCCGGCGTTGGACGGCTTCATCGCCGCCTCGTCCGCGCTGCTGCGGCAGAGCCCGGCGCAAACCATGCTGACGCCCGGCATCTTCCGCGCTTACCAGGCCGGCGTGGACGCGCTGTCCGGCCATGCCCGGCAATTGGTGGCTGGCCTGCCGGCTACTGGGCCCAACCAGTGCCAGGCCCAACTGTGGCTGGCCGACGCCGGGGACTACCTGGCCAAGCCGGCGTTGCGGGCCGAAGTGTTCGGCGCCGCCGCCTTGATCGTGCGATGCCGGGACGCGGGGGCGTTCCGCCAACTTGCCGAGCAGCTGGAAGGCCAGCTCACCGCCACGCTGCAATTGGACGAAGGCGATCTGGACCTGGCCCACGCGCTGCTGCCCACGCTGGAGCGCAAGGCCGGCCGCATTCTGGCGAACGGCTGGCCCACCGGCGTGGAAGTGTGCGACGCCATGGTGCATGGCGGGCCGTACCCGGCCACCTCGGACGCGCGCGCCACCTCGGTGGGCACGGCGGCCATCCAGCGCTTTCTGCGGCCGGTCTGCTACCAGGACTTCCCGGACGCGCTGCTGCCGCAGGCATTGCAACAGGCCAACCCGCTGGCGCTGCGCCGCCTGCTGGATGGCGGGCGGGAGGGCTGAGCCATGGCGCCCGCTCTCGCGCCCGGCGCAGCCGTCATCGTGGTGGGCGCCGGCGTGGTCGGCATCGCCGCCGCCTTGCAGCTGCGCTTGGCGGGTTTCGAGGTGACGCTGCTGGACCGCGGCGAGCCAGCAATGGAAACCAGCTACGGCAACGCCGGGGCTTTCGCCGTCAGCGACGTGATTCCGTTGGCCGAACCCGGCGTGCTGCGCAAGGTGCCCGGCTGGATGCTGGACCCGCTGGGGCCGCTGGCCCTGCGCTGGCGCTACCTGCCCACGCTGGCGCCCTGGCTGCTGCGCTTCCTGGCCGCCAGCCGGCCGCGCCGCGTGGCGGAGCTGACGCAGGCGCTGGCCGCGCTGCTGGGCCGGGTCAACGACGACTACGCCGGGCTGATCGCCCAAGCCGGTCTTGGCCACCTCTGGCGGCGGCACGGCAACCTGACGCTGTACCGCAGCCGGGAGGAGTTCGACGCCGCCGCGCCGGACTGGGAGGCCAAGCGCCGCCATGGCGTGCGCTGGCAGGCGCTGGACCGCGAGGCGCTGGTGGAAGAAGAGGGAGTTGTGGGCGAGGAGTGGCGCTACGCGGTAAAGGTGCCGGCGTGGTCCCATGTGGACGATCCCTATGTCTTCAGCCGCGGCCTGTTCGACGCCTTTATCCGCGAGGGCGGCCGCTTTGTCCGGGACGAGGCGCTGGCCACGGCGACGGAGGCCGGCCGCGTGGCCGGCGTGGAAACGGCCGGCGGCCGCCTGCGCGCCGACGCGGTGGTGATCGCCTGCGGCGTATGGAGCGACCGCTTCGTCAAACAACATCGATACCGCGTGCCGCTGGAAAGCGAGCGCGGCTATCACGTCAACCTGCCCAAGGCCGGGGTGGCGCTGCGCCACTTCATCCAGTGCGCCAGCGAGAGCTTCGTCATCCTGCCGATGGCCAACGCCGGCTTGCGCCTGGCCGGCACGGTGGAGCTGGCGCACCGCGCCGCGCCGCCGGACTGGCGCCGCGCCCACATCCTGCTGGACAAGGCCAGGCGCATCGTCGGTGATTTTTCCACCGAAGACATGACAGTGTGGATGGGCAACCGCCCGTCGCTGCCGGACACCCTGCCTATCATCGGCCCGGCCCCGCAGCCGGGGCTATGGTTCGCCACCGGCCACGGCCATCTGGGCCTTACGCTGGCGGCCACCACCGGCGCGCTGCTGCGCGACATGCTGCAGGGGCGGACCCCGGCGCTGGACATGCAGCCGTATCGGCTATCTCGTTTTTGACCCTGCCTCAGGCTGGCAGAGACCGGCAGCGGCGGGGGAGCGGTAGCAGGGCGGTCCGGGTGGCTTGCCCTGGTCAATGCAGCAATAAAGGAGACATCTCATGGCTTGGAACAAACTGTTTGCGGAAGTGAACTGGGTGGTGGCGTTGGGCGGCATGATGGCGCCGTTCGCCATGGCGGCGGCCCATGCCGATACCGTGGTCAAGATAGGCTTCGCCTCGCCGATGTCCGGCCCGCAGGCCCACTATGGCAAGGACAATGAAAACGCCGCCAAGATGGCGGTGGACGATGTCAACGCCAAGGGACTGGTGGTGGGCGGGCAGAAGATCAAGTTCGAACTGGTGTCCGAGGATGACCAGGCCGATCCGCGCATCGGCACCCAGGCGGCGCAGCGGCTGGTGGACGCCGGGGCGAAGGCCGTCATCGGCCACTTCAACTCCGGCGTGTCCATCCCGGCCTCGCGCATTTACTCAGAAGCCGGCATCCCGCAATTGTCGGTGGCCACCAACCCGGCCTATACCCAGCAAGGCTACAAAACCACCTTCCGCCTGGTGGGCAGCGACAGCCAGATAGGCGGCGCGCTGGGGCAGTTCGCCGTCAAAACGATGAAGGCCAAGACCATCGTCGCCATCGACGATCGCACCGCCTACGGCCAGGGCATCGCCGATGAATTCGTCAAGGCGGTGGCCGCCAACGGCGGCAAGGTGACCCGCCGAGAATTCACCACCGACAAGGCTACCGACTTCACCGCCATCCTCACCTCGCTGAAGGCCGTCAATCCGGACGTGGTGTTTTACGGCGGCGCCGACGCCCAGGCTGCGCCCATGGTCAAGCAAATGAAACGGCTGGGCCTCAAGGCCAAGCTGATGGGTGGGGACATGCTCAACACCCCCACCTTTATCCAGCTGGCCGGCGCGGACGCGGCCGGCCATTACTCGGCGGTGGGGGGGGGGGGGGGGG
>NZ_JBUPWA010000001.1:980745-1097835 GCF_055181315.1 Chromobacterium sp. Ag138 | reverse complement strand
TTACTGGGCGGTGGCGGGCGGCGTGCTCGCCGCCCGCCCGGCAGGCAAAGAGTTCGAGCGCCGCTACAAAGCACGCTTTCATCAAGACGTGGTGCTGCTGGGGCCGCAGTTCTACGACGGCGTGATGCTGGTGGCCGCGGCCATGAAACAGGCGGGCTCGGTGGAGCCGGCCAAATACCTGCCCAAGCTGGCTGCTATCCGCTATAGCGGCGTGACGGCGGACTTCGCTTTCGCGCCCAACGGCAATCTGTTGAAAGCGCCGGTGACGCTGTCCACGGTGAAAAACAATGGCTGGACCGTGGAAACGGTGGTCCGCTGAACGCGACGGTTTAAAACGAAATTTTCCCCTGCGTACTCCTCAGCCCCTGGGCCGGCGCTCTGCATGCAGAGGCCGGTCTCTTTTTTACTCAACGGTTTGGCTTGGCGTAAGGCGAATGGAGTTGGCGCTGCGGTTGCGCGGCGACCCATCGCAGGATGGACGTTTTCAAGCTTTAGCCTGAAAGACAGACGGGGGGCGGAGCATGGGATGCGGGGCGCTGACAATGTGATGGCTCGGCGCCAGGTTCGCATGGGTGAGCGGGAAAGAAGCGAATCCCCCGCGTGGCCGATGCGCGCGGAGGATTCGCCGTCAAATCAATGGGTTTTTCTCTTCTTCGCAGCCTGGGCGCCGGCCGCTCGTTGGGATTTCACCAGCAGGAAGTTGGAGTAGTTGTCGATCGCGCCGCTGGCGCCGCCATCCTGTATGCCCGCGTCGCTCATCATCGTGTAGTAGGCGTCCGGGCGCGCCAGGGCAGCGAACATGAAGCCGCTGCGCAGGTAGTTGGTTTCGCCGCCGTGCTTGCTGGTGTTGTCGCTGCTGCCGTCCACGCGGCCGGAGTAGTCGCGGTCGCCTAGGCGCATCACGTCGAACACGGTGTCGCCGAACGGTGCCATCTGCTTGGCGGTCAGGCCATAGCGTCCGGACAGGAACAGGCGGTAGAAGCCTGATACGTCCATGCTGCCGTGGTTGCTGTCCTCGCCGCCGGTGGCTGGAATCGCATAGGCCCAGTTGTAGGCCGGCTTGCCAGCCTGGTCCGTGTAGCGGGTGAGGCCGGACTGGAAGAACCAATCAAGGTTGCTTTTGACGATCGCATCGTAGCGCGTGACGCGGCCTGGGTCGTCCTGCAGCAACTCATGGGCTTGGGCCAGGTTCATGAAGCCGTAGTCGAACATCATCTGCTGGTTCCATGGCACCGGCTTGCCGCCTTGGTATGGCGAGTTGCCGGCGAAATACATATGGCCGTCTTCCATCGTCAGCAGCGATTTCAGAATGTGCTGGTCAACGGTTTTGTCGGCTTCGGCAAGATAGGTCTTGGCGCGTTGCAGATAGGTGGCGCCGAAATGGTAGCGATCGCCGCCGCCCACTTTCTGGTTGTATAGCGCGGGGGTCTTCAGAATCTGGCGGGCGCAACTGGCGAGATGGCCGACTGGATCGCCCTGTTCGCCGCCGGTCTGGATCGGGTATTTGTCCGGCGTGTTCGGCCATACCGGGTCGATGCGGCCCGTCCAGATCATGCGCTGGCCGGCAGGGGCGGGCAGCATGTCGTTGCGCTGCGACAGCAGGGTGTCGCAGTAGTCGGTCATTTTGTCGATGATTTCCTTGCGCGGAGCGATATCGTAAACCTGGGACAGCGCCTTCATCGCCTGGCCATCGCTGCCCTGGCTCCACATTTCTCCGGACTCGGAGGCGATGGGTTGCATGCCCTGGATGAAGCCGATGAAGGATTGAATTTCATTGCCGGTGACGGGGCCGTCCAGGCTGTCCACCGTCATGGGCGCGGCTTGCGCGCCGGCGTATGCGGCGCCGAGGCAAAGCGCCAGGGTCAGTTCACGGGTGTATTTTACTTTCATATGGCATTCCGTCTTGGCGAGTCAGAGATCTCCCGCGCGGGTTTGAGCGGGAGGCAATTAGCAAAACGGAACGATGGCCAGGCGGGTTTACTGGATAACGAAGTTAAACAAAATTTAATATTCCGCCAGAAAAACTACGTGGCATTGTTGCGAATCAGCTCGCGCCCATGCGCGATCAGGTGATGGGCGATGGAGATCGGCGAGGGCAGCGTGGGCAGCGCGTCGATGTCAAACCAGCCGGCATCCTCGATTTCGCCTTCCTGGGGGCGGATGTCTCCGCCGTCGTATTCCGCGGTGAAGGCCAGCATCAGCGAGTGAGGGAAAGGCCAGGACTGGGAGAAGGCGTAGCGCAGGTTTTTCACTTTGATGCCCACTTCCTCCCAGGTTTCGCGGTGCACGCAGTCTTCCAGCGTTTCGCCGGGTTCGACGAAGCCGGCCAGCGCGCTGTACATGCCGGGCGTGAAATGCGGGCTGCGGGCCAGCAGCAGTTCGCGGCCGCGGCGGACCAGCACCATCATGGCGGGAGAGATGCGGGGGTAGTAGACCTGGCCGCAACTGGGACAGTGCCGGCCCAGCTGGTCGCTGTTTACCGCCAGCGGCGTGGCGCAATGGCCGCAGAAGCGGTGGCTGTGAAAGAACTGGCGCAGTTGGGCGGCGCGGGCGGCCGCCTGCACCTGGGCCGCGGGCATCGCCATCAGCGCCGGCCGCAGGGGCAGCCAGTCTCCCGCTTGCGGCGGCGCTTCGCCGACCAGATCCGCCATGAACAGATTGCAGCCCTCGTGGATGCCGAGAAAGCGCTGGCCGGTCAGCGCGCAGCCGGCAGGCGGATGCGCCGGCAGCTGCTGATCCTGCAGCCAGAGCAGGCCGCCGTTGAAGACGCACCAGCGCGCGGGCAGTTCCGGCGCCGGCTGTTGCGGGAGTTCGAAAGGCATAAAGGGGCGATCCGATGGTAATCGCTCAGTTTACGCCGACTCCAGGCTCGGCGTACATCCAGTGCTCGCTCTGGCGCCGCACCACTTCGCTCAGCGAACCGCTCTGCTCGAATACCTGGCGCAGCCAGCGGCTGTCGCTGTGGCATTTCAGTGCCCGTTGGCGCAGCGCCGCCAGCTGGCGCTGGCTGCCCAGCGCCTCGGCGTGCGGCTCCAGCGCGCGCAGCGTGTCCAGCAGGTCTTCCTGCAGCCCCTGCTGGCTCTTGGCGCGGGCGTCCACCATCACGCCGTCGAAGCCGAATCGGCAGGCCTGGAAGCGGTTGTAGCTATAGGTGAGGTAGGGCTCGGAGCAGATGTCGTCCCAGCCCTCCTCGAAGCAGCGCCGCGCCAGCATTTGGGCGTAGGCGGCCAGCAGCACCGGGGTTTCGATGGAGAGCGGGGTGTCGCAGATGCGGATTTCCACGGTGCCGTATTCCGGCTTGGGGCGGATGTCCCAATAGAAGTCCTTCATGCTGGCGACGATGCCCAGCGCCTCCATCCGTTCGAAGTAGTCGTTGAACGCGCTCCAGCTGTCCACCACCGGCATGCAGCCGGACAGCGGAAAGGCGTTGACGCTGGTCAGCCGCGAAGTCTGGAACGAGGTGTCCACGCCCTGGTAGAAGGGCGACGACGCCGACAGCGCGATGAAATGCGGAATGTAGCGGGCCAGGTAGTGGGTGAGCCGCACCGCGGCGTCGCCGTCCGGACAGCCGATGTGGATGTGCTGGCCGTAGACGGTGAACTGCTTGGCCAGGTAGCCGTACAGCTCGGACACCAGGTGGTAGCGCTCCTTGGGGTAGATGCGCTGGTCTTCCCAGTGCTGGAAGGGATGGGCGCCGCCGCCGGCCAGGCCCAGGTTCAGCTTGTGGGCGCTGTCCACCAGCAGCTTGCGGATGGCGAGCAGCTCTTCCAGCATCGCGTTGACGTCGCTATGGACGGCGGTGCCGATTTCTATCATGCCCTGGGTGATCTCGGGCTTGATGTCGAAGCCGTGCGGCTTGCGGTTGATCTGCAGCAGCAGATCGTCGGAGCCGCGGGTGAGATTGTAGTCGCGGCGGTTCAGTATCATCAGCTCCAGCTCCACGCCCAGAGTGAGCGGCTGGCTTTGGTTGAATTCAAGCATGGCTGGCTCCTGCGGTTTCGCCGGCCAGGCGCAAGGCCAGCCGGGTGAGGACGGGGGCGACGATCTCGTTGATCAGCAATGCGGCCATCAGCGCCGCGCTGAAGCTGGTGGCGGCTTCGCCCAGCGACACGATGCCCAGGCCCAGCAGCAGCGCGGAGCCGCTGTTCATCGGGCTGAGCGCCAGCCCCAGCCAGGCGCCCTGCTGGCGGGAGAGGCCGTTGCCGCGCGCGGCCAGCCACCACACCAGCATGCCGATGCCGCTGCGCAGGATCAGGCACAGCAGCGCCAGCTGCCAGTGCGAGGCCAGCGCCTGCGGCGACAGGTGGGCGCCGGCGGAAACGAAGAAGGCGACGGTGAAAACATGGCTCAGCGACAGGATGCCGGGCTCGCTGACGGTGTAGCCGTGGCGCAGCGTGCGGGTGCTCATGCCGGCCACCAGCAGCGCCAGCAGGGCCAGCAGCTGCAGCATGTCGGCGGCGCCGACCAGGAGCGCGATCAGGCCGAACAGCAGCACGCGCTGCGCCTCGCGCTGATGGCCGCCCAGCCAGCGGTTGAGCTGGGTGGTGACCAGGCCGGCGACCAGGCCCAGCGCCACCGAGCCCAGGATCAGCCAGCCCGGCATCAGGATGCCGTCCTCCACGCTGTGGTCGGCGGAAAGATGGGTGTAGGACAGCGCCAGCGCGAAGCCGGCCATCGCCAGCAGGCTGGACAGCGCGGTGGCGGTCAGCAGCCGCTCGCTGACCTGGCCGTCGGCGCGCGATTCGCGCACGATCT
The DNA here is from genome assembly GCF_055181315.1 of Chromobacterium sp. Ag138. Taxonomy (NCBI): domain Bacteria; kingdom Pseudomonadati; phylum Pseudomonadota; class Betaproteobacteria; order Neisseriales; family Chromobacteriaceae; genus Chromobacterium; species Chromobacterium sp. Ag138. The sequence continues at coordinate 1,093,080 of NZ_JBUPWA010000001.1, read as the reverse complement.
CCAGCACCACGATGGGCGAGGTGGCCATGCCCAGCGCCGCCAGCATCAGGCTGGCCGGCGCGCCGAAGCCGTTGCCGTTCAGCAGCGCGAACAGCGCGCCGAACACCAGCAGGCAGTAGAGCAGGGTGGTGGCGAGCAGGGTTTTCTCCACCCGCAGCCAGCGCAGGTCCACGCGGCGGCCGGCTTCGAACAGCGCGATGCCCAGCGCCAGCTGCACGAACAGCGAGGCTTCGTTCAGCAATTGCTGGTTGAGCAGGTTGAGATTGTAGGGGCCGATGATGAGGCCGGTAACGATGTAGCCGGTGATGGCGGGCAGGCGCGCGACGCGCACCGCGATCTGGCCGCCTATCACGCCCAGCGCCAGCAGGATGCCGAACGCGGCCAGCGGGTTCAGCATCAGATTGTGCCAGAGAGGGAGGGTCATTATGGTTTCTCCTGTATTGCGGGGCGGGGCATTGAATTGCTCCTTCCCCGCCCTAAGGTATCAATGACTGACGCGATTCCGAGCCAAGAGTTCATGCTATTAGACTGGATGCGCCGCCTGGGCGGCAAACGGATACCGGCCGCCTTGCTGTCGCGGTTGCGGGACGAGGCGGGCGGCATGCCGCTGCTGGTCGGCTTGTCGGCCGAAGAAACAGACCGTCTGGTCAGGCTGGCCGGCGAACTGCTGCTGGCCAAGACCATCACCGGCCTGGAAGACATGGAAGTGGACGACGCCATGCGCTGCCGGTTGGCGCTGCAACTGGCGCTGCCGGGCATGAACCTGGGCATGCGCGCCTATGAAAACTGGCGCGAGGCGATACTGTACCCGGCCCCGTTCGTGGCGCGCAACCGCTGGCAGGATGGGATAGGGCTCACCCACGAGGGCGAGCAGGTGCTGATCGGCCAGGCCCACTACCAGGGACCGCTGGTGTTTTCCTGGCCGGACGTCAACGAATCGCCGCTGCTGGACGGCTGGAACGTGGTGATCCACGAGACGGCTCACCAGTTCGACATGCTGGACGGCCCGGCCAACGGCGCGCCGCCTTTGCACAAGGGCATGGACCGCGCCGCGTGGAGCCGGGCCTGGAACCAGGCCTACCGGCAGTTCTGCCGCGAGGTGGACCACGGGGTGGAGGGCTGGCTGGACCCATACGCCAGCGAAAACCCGGCGGAATTCTTCGCCGTGCTCAGCGAGGCCTTCTTCGAAATCCCGCATCTGGCGCGGCGGGATTATCCTGAGCTGTACCGGCTGCTGAGCCAGTTCTATCGCCAGGACCCGGCGGCCAGGCTGCCGCCGGTGGACGAGGAGAGCGTGATGCCGGTTCAGCCTTCCTGAGCCAGCGCCGCCGAGCCGGTTTTCTTGCCGGCGAGCAGCAGGTAGCAGCCGACCAGCAGGCCGATCAGGCATTGCAGCATCAGGTAGTAGGCCGGCGCCAGCGCGTCGTACTTCAGCCAGATGGACAGCAGGATGGGCGTGAGGCCGCCGGCGAAGGCGTAGGCGACGTTATACGAGAAGGACAGGCCGGAGAAACGCACTTGCGGCGGGAAGGCGCGCACCATCACCAGCGGCACCGCGCCGACGATGCCCACGCTGAAGCCCAGCAGCGGATACAGCGTGTACAGCTGGCCGGCGTGCGCCGCCATCGACGAATAGAAGGCATAGCTGCTGGCGGCCAGCAGCAGGCTGCCGCCGAGGAAGGTGGGGCCGCTGCCCAGGCGGTCGCTGGACACGCCGGCCACCAGGCAGCCCAGCGTCAGCGCGACGATGGCCAGGCTGTTGGCGCGCAGCGTGTCCACCGCCGGCAGGCCGAACTGCTTCTGCAGATAGGCCGGCGCCATCAGGATGGCGACGACGATGGAGATGGCCAGGAACCAGGTGACGAACATCGACAGCGCGACGGCGGCCTTGTGCTTCTTCAGCACGGTTTTCAGCGGCAGCTCCTCGGACAGGGCCTTGCGCGCCTGCATCTCGGCGAATACCGGCGTTTCGTGCAGCCATTGGCGCAGCTGCATCGCCACCAGGCCGAACACGCCGCCCGCCAGGAAGGGCACGCGCCACGCCCAGTCGGCGATCTGCTGCGGGCTGAAGGCCAGGTTGATCGCGGTGGCGATCAGCGAGCCCAGCAGGATGCCTATGGTCAGGCCGGAGGTGATCACGCTGCAGGCGAAGCCGGTATGGCGCGCGGGCGCGTGCTCGGCGACGAACACCCAGGCGCCCGGCACCTCGCCGCCTATCGCCGCGCCCTGCAGGATGCGCATCGCCAGCAGCAGCAGCGGCGCGGCCATGCCGATATCGTGATAGGTGGGCAGCATGCCCATGGCCAGCGTCGGCAGCGCCATCAGCACGATGCTCAGCGTGAACATGCGCTTGCGGCCCATCAGGTCGCCGAAGTGCGCCATCACGATGCCGCCCAGCGGGCGCGCCAGATAGCCGGCGGCGAAGATGCCGAAGGTTTGCAGCTGGCTCAGCCAGTCCGGCATGGACGGCGGGAAGAACAGCTTGCCCAGCACCACGGCGAAAAACACGAAGATGATGAAGTCGTAGAACTCGAGCGCGCCGCCCAGCGCGGCCAGGAACAGCGTCTTGCAGTCCTGCCGGTTCAATGGGCGGTGCGGTGCGAGGGAGCGGGTGTCCATGCGGCGATTTCCTTTGTCTTGGTATGGTTATGCATCGACCGTATGGCTGTTGAATGTAAGGTCGTGCCGAGCAGATTAAATGACGGCGGCGATGTCTGACAATAAGACTCGTTCGCGCCGCGGGGTGGCTCAGGCGAGGCTTGCATTCGGCCATGCTAGACTCGGGCCGTCGCGTATCGAATCATGGAGGCGCCGATGCTGGAGTTCATCGGCAGGATGCTGCTGGGCGCGCTGGATTTTGTCCTGGATCTCTACCTGATACGCGTGATCCGGCGGGGAAGGGGCCATCCGCCGCGTCCGAAGGCGGAGGATGCCGCCAACCTGGCGCTATGGGAGTGGCTGATCCTCCCCATCTACGGCTTGGCGGCGGTGCTGGCCGGCTTCCTGATGCGCGCGGCGGGCGCTCCCGTCTTCCTGTGCGTGGCGATACCCGGCATCGCGGCGCTGGTCTGCGCGTTGAGGTCTTTCAGGAAACGGATGGATCTCTAAGCCAGCCCCTGTCGAGGCTGCGGCTATCCCGCGGCGGCTGGCGGATTTAATCCGGATTGTCTTTGCCCTGCGGAAAGGTCTTTGAGCTGGCGGCGTATTGTTTGGTCACTTCGGCATGGGCCATCAGCCTGGATGGCTTCAGGATGGGGCCCGCCGCCGCGTATAGCCGGTCCGGATCGGGGCCGTACAGGTACAAAAAGCCGTCATTGCCGTCCAGGTGCAGTTCGGTTTCGCCCAGTTCGCCGGCCTTGGCGCGTTTGATCGCGCTGGCGAGCTTGCGCTCCAGCGCGCGGATTCTGCCGAGGTCTTGCGGGTAATAGTCGAAGCGGACGGTGATGGCCGGCTCCGGCAGTGTCTGCGTCGGCGGCGCGGCAGCGGCGCCAGCGCAAAAGGCGAGAAACAGGCAGGCGAGAGGCCCTCTTTTGCCGATATCGCTCATGCACGGCTCCCGAGAGAAAGATGAAGCGCAATGATACGGGCTGGCTGGGCCCATGTAGCGGGGCGACGGCGTGGCCGGCCAGTGCCGCCGCGCGGCTTTCTCATTTCACGGCCCCGTCCATTCCCCGCATGAAGTAGCGCTGGCATAGCGCGAATACCGCCAGCACCGGCAGGATGGTCAGCACCGCGCCGGCGGCGACCATCCGGGTGGAGGTGGCGAACGCGCCTTTCAGGTAGAGCACGCCGACCGACAGCGGATACAGATCCGGCGTCTTCAGCACCACGCTGGGCCAGACGTAGACGTTCCACGACCACACCAGCGTGAAGATGCCCAAGGTGGCGAGGTAGGGCAAGGACAGCGGCAGGCAGATGCGCCGGAACACCTGCCAGTCGCTGGCGCCGTCCATCCGCGCGGCGTCGACGATCTCGTCCGGAATCTCCTCGAACGCGTGCTTCATCAGATAGATGCCGAAAGCGCCGGCGATGGACGGCAGCACCACGCCCAGCCGGCTGTCGTCCAGGCCCAGCCGGCTGATGGTGACATAGTTGCTGATGAAGTTGATCTCGCTGGGCAAGAGCAAGGTGGCGATGATGGCGTAGAACACCGCCTGCCGGCCGCGGAAGCGCAGCTTGGCCAGCGGAAACGCGGCCAGCGCCGACACCGCCAGCGTGCCCAGCGTGGTCAGGCCGGAAATCCACAGCGAATTCCAGAAGAAGCGTCCCAGCGGGATGGCGTCCCACACCGCGGCGAAGTGCCGCCAGCCGGCGTCCTTCGGCCACAGCGGCGGCGGGAAGTCGAACACCTGCTCGCCGTCGCCGACGGCGATGCCCAGCGTCCACAGAAAGGGATAGACGCAGGCGAAGGACAGCGCGAGCAGCAGCAGGTAGTCGGGCAGCCGGCGCAGCAGCTTGCGCGGCGCGGCGCGGTTCAGGGCGATGGCGGTCATGTCGTCCTCAGCGGTGATCGGCGCGGATCAGCTTGAAATTCAGCCAGGCCAGCAGCAGGCAGACCAGGGTCAGCACCAGGCCGGCGGCGCTGCCGCGGCCGAAATCCAGCTGGTTGAAGCCTTGATGGAAGGCGTAGTAGAGCGTGGTGTAGGTGGAGTTCATCGGCGCGCCGCGCGTCATCACCAGCACCTCCTCGAAAGCCTTGATCGCGTCCAGCGTGGAGATCAGGCTGCAGAACAGGATGGTGGGCTTGAGCATGGGCAGGGTGATGCGCCAGAAGCGCTGCCAGGCATTGGCGCCGTCAAGCCGCGCGGCCTCCTGCATCTCGGCCGGAATCGCCTGCAGGCCGGCGAGATACAACACCATGTAATAGCCGATGCCGCGCCAGAAGGTGACGAACATCACCGAATACAGCGCCAGGTCCTCGTCGCTGAGAAAACCGACATCGTGTTCCTGCGCCACCCATCCCAGCCAATGCAGCGCGCCGTTGAGCACGCCGTAATCGGCGTACATCCAGTTCCACATGATGCCCACCACCGACACCGTGGTGATCACCGGCAGGTAGAAGGCGGCGCGGAACCACTTGATGCCTGGCAGCGCCCGGTTCACCAGCACCGCCAGCGCGATGCCGGCCAGCTGGATGGCCGGCACCACCAGCAGGTAGCGCAGCGAGTTGCCCAGCGCCTGGATGAACACCGGGTCGTCCAGCAGGTAGCGGAAGTTGTCCAGGCCTGCCCATTGGGGCGGCGAGACCAGATCGTAGCGGGTGAAGGCGACATAGCTGCCGAACAGCAGCGGCCAGAAGGTGAACACGCCCATCAGCAGCAGGGCGGGGGACAGGAACAGCCAGGCGTTGCGGGTGGAAGTCGGCGTCATGCTTGCGGTCCGGCTTGGCCTTCGAAAGAAAAAGCGCCCCTGCCGGAAGACGCGGCGAGGGGCCGAGGAGGGAAGCGGTTTATTTCAGCCGGCGGTTCCAGAAGGCGACGGCGTCGTCCAGCGCCTGCTGCGCGTCCTTCTTGCCGGTGACCGCGGCTTCCACGTTGTCGACCAGATTCTTTTTCAGATCGCCGACATTGGGCACGCCGGTCAGCACCAGGGTGCGGATGTTGAGCGCCACCTTGGCGCCCGCGATGCGCGAGCTCTCTATCGCGCCGCCGCCGGCCGAGGTCTTGACGAAATAACTGTCGGCCAACGCCTGGCGGGTGGACGGGAAGGTGGCGCCGGTCACTTTGGCGAAGGCCAGCTGCTGGGCGTCGCCGGTCAGAAACCTGGCGAACTTGACCGCCTCCTGCTGGGTGCGAGCCGGCAGGCCCTTGGCTACCGACCAGCTGAACAGATAGCCGCCCTGGGCGATCTTGGTCGGCCCCAGCGGCGCCGGCTGCACCACGGTGGCGGCGTAGATGTTGCGCGCGTCGCTCTGAGTGCGCTGGGCCGAGGTCGGCGCGGTTTCCATCATCGCCAGCCGGCCGCTGTTGTACAGCTTGATGCTGGCCTGGTAGTTGTCGTCGGCGAACAGATTGTCCCTGGCCAGCGCGCCGGCCTTGTAGGCGTCGGCCAGCTTGCGGATCAGCGCGACATGCGCGGGGCTGTTGAACACGGCCTTGCCGTTCTGGATCAGCGGCAGGCCCTGGCCCAGCATGATGCCGTCTATCTGGCCCAGTTGCGGCAGCAGGCCGGGCACGCCGGTCTTGGCCTTGATGATCTTGGCCAGGCGTAGCTCGTCGTCCAGGCTGGCGATCGGCTGTTTCGGGTCCAGGTCGGCTTTCTTGAACAGCTCGCCGTTGATCACCAGCACATTGATGTTGTTGTACCACGGCAGGCCGTACAGCTTGCCGCCGAAGCTGAGGTCGGCCAGCGCGTTGGGCAGATAGGCGGCCTTGTCCGCGCCCAGGGCCGCATTCAGCGGGATCAGCGTGCCTTTTTGCGCGTATTTGAACAGGCGCGGCACGTCGTGGTTGACCAGCGCCGGCGGCCGGCCGGCGGCGATGGCGGCGTTGAGCTTGGTTTCGAAGTTGTCGTTGAACACGTCCACCCATTGCACTTCCACGTCGGGATGGTGCGCCTCGTAGGTTTTCTTGACGTTGGCGAAGTAGCCGTCGAAGGTGGGCTTCAGCGAGTCGGTCCAGAATTCCAGCCTGATTTTCTCGGCATGGGCGGACAGGCAGTAGGCCAGCAGCGCGAATGCGGCCAAGGCGGGGCGGAACGGTCTCATCGTCTTCTCCTTATTGTTGGGGGGGCGAGCGTTGCAGCAGTAGCAAGGCGCCTTGGGCGGAGTCGCCGCGTGGCGCGACCAGGCGCTGGCGGAAACCCGGCGGCAGCCAGTCGTGCAGCGCCTGGCCCAATCCGCCGCACAGCGCCACCGGCAGTTCGTCCCGCGGATCCAGCGCGCGGGCGATGGCCCAGGCGTCTTCTCCGGCCTGGCGCAGCAGCGCGTCGGCCTCCGGGTCGACGCGGGCGGCGCTCAGCGCCAGCGGCGCCAGCCGGGCGAACTGGGACGGCGTGGCGCGGCCGTTCCAGTGCATCATCGCCTGCCAGTCGCCGCCGACGAATTCCAGCACCGCGCGCGTCAGCGGGCTGTGGCTGCGGCGGCCGTCCAGCGCCATTTGGGTGAGCTGGGCGGCGCGCTGGCCCAGCCAGGCTCCGCTGGCTTCGTCGCCGCTGGGATAGCCCCAGCCGCCCACCTCGCGGTGGCTGCCGTCGGAATACAGTGCTTCGCCTATGCTGCCGGTGCCCAGCGCGACGATGATACCGGGCTGGCCGCCGTGCGCCCCCAGCAGGGTGGTGTAGCCGTCGGTGGCCAGGCGGAGCTCGGCGAAGTCCGGCGCCTGCGCCTTGAATTCGCTCGCCCACTGCTTGTTGTGGACGCCAGACAGACCCAGGCCCAGCGCGCATTCCTGGACGGGCGGCACAGGAAGGCCGGCCTGCTCGAAAGCGTCGTTCAGGGTGGCGCGCACGGTTTGCCAGGCTTTGCCGATGCCCAGTGACAGCGCCGACGCGCCGCCTTCCGATTGGGCCAGCGGGGAGCCGTCGGCCGCGTTCAGGCGGATGCGGGTGCCGGTGCCGCCGCCATCCACCCCTATCAGGTATCGGATGCTTGGATTCATCGCTTGCCGGGCATGCGGCCCGCCTCGTTCTGATAATGACATTTGAATTTTCATCAGTAAAGCATTCGAAATTTATTTCGTCAACTTGATTTATTTAAATGGCTTGCCATGACAATGGCTTGTTTGGACGGTGCGTCGCCGTCATACTTCCGCTTCATGAGAAAAACATCATCAGCCGCCGAGCCGCGCACGGTATCGGGCACCAATCTGGAATACGCCCGCTCGCATAACCGCCGCGCGGTGCTGGAAACCGTGCGCCTGAACGGCCAGTTGACCCGGGCCGATCTGGCCCGGCTGACCGCGCTGACGCCGCAGACGGTGTCCAATATCGCCGCCGAGCTGCTGGACGCGGGCATGCTGCTGGCCGGCCAGCCTTTACGCGAGGGGGCGCGCGGACAGCCCGCCATTCCGCTTACCCTCAATCCGGACGGCGCCTACGCGGTAGGGGTGCAGCTGGATCACCAGATGCTGGTGGCTTTGGCGCTGGATTTGTCGGGCCGGGTGAGGGCCCGGCTCGAGGCGCCGGTGAAGCGCCCATCGCCGGGCGAAGCGCTGCCGTTGATCTCGGATCAGCTGCAGCGGCTGCGGCGAGAGTCCGGTCTGGACTGGGGGCGTTTGTTGGGCTTGGGCCTGGTGATGCCGGGGCCGTTCGGCGTGGAGGGCATGACCTCGGTGGGGGCGACCACGTTGCCGGGATGGGAAGGCGTGGACGCGGCGGCGCTGGAACGGGCGCTGGGCCTGCCGGTGCTGCTGGAGAAGGACGCCACCGCCGCGGCGATAGGCGAGCGGCTGTACGGAATGGCCAGCGAGCTGCGCAATTTCGTTTACCTGTTCGTCGGCGCCGGGCTGGGGGCCGGCCTGTTTCTGGATGGCCGGTTGTACACCGGCGGCAGGCGCAACGCCGGCGAAGTGGGGCACATGATGGTGGTGCCGGAGGGGCGGCGCTGCGATTGCGGCAATCGCGGCTGCCTGGAGCGCTATGTGTCGCTGCAGGCGTTGTACGAGGAGCTGGGCATCGCCGGCAGCCCGCTGGCCACGCCGGAGCACTTGGCCGTTAGGGGGATGGACGCCGCCGGAGAGCGCTGGTTGGACGCGGCGGCCGGGCCGCTGCGGCAGGCGATCAATATCCTGGAATCCATGCTGGACATCGACGCGGTGGTGCTGGGCGGATTGCTGCCGCCAGTCTGGCAAGAGGCCTTGATGGCGCGGCTGCATCCCTTGCCGCTGTCGGTGCGCAGCAGCAGCGGAGAGCGCGTGCGGCAGGGCAGCGCCGGCCGCGACGTGGTGGCGCTGGGCGCGGCGGCCTTGCTGGTGTTCGACGAATTCAATCCGCAATACGAGGTGCTGCTGAAGGGCGGCCGGCGCTGAGCGCGAGGAATCAGACTGGAGGGCGACGATGGCGATGCGGTTCCTGTTCAATCATCTGGGTTTCGAGCGCAAGGCGGCCAAGCCGGTATTGCTGCAAGCGGAAGCCGGCGCGGCGGTGGATAGCGCGGCGGTGCTGGATTCCGACGGCAAGGTGGTGATGCGCGCGCCCTTGCGGGCGCAGGGCGGCGTGAGCGGCTGGGGCGACGATCGCTATTGGCGCGCCGATCTCGACCAACTGACTAAGCCCGGGCGCTACCAACTGTGGCTGGAAGGCACCGCGCCGCCGTTGGTGTCGGCGCCGTTCGAGGTGGCGGATGGCCTGTACGGTCCGGCGCTGTTGTCGGATCTGGTGTTTTATTTCAAATCGCAGCGTTGCAGCGGCCTGTACGATCAGGCCGACCGCGCGGCGCCGGAAGAGGGCGGCGATGCGCGGCGCGACGCGCACGGCGGGTGGTTCGACGCCTCGGGCGACTGCTCCAAGTACTTGAGCCATCTATCCTATGCCAATTATCTGAACCCCCAGCAGACGCCGCTGCTGGTGTGGAGCCTGACTCAGACGCGGCAAGCCTTGCCACGGCAGGGCAAGTGGTTCGACGAACGGCTGGCGGACGAGGCGCTGCACGGCGCCGATTTCCTGCTGCGGATGCAGCACGAGTCGGGTTTCTTCTACCAGACCCTGTTCGACGGCTGGAGCAAGGACGAGGACAGACGCAGCCTGTGCGCCTATTCCACCCAGCAGGGTGTTCGGTCTTCGGCTTTCCAGGCGGGCTGGCGCCAGGGCGGCGGCATGGCGGTGGCGGCGCTGGCGGCGGCGTCGACGCTGCCGCGCGGCGGCGAAAACGAGCGGGCCGCATATCTGGCGGCCGCGCGGCAGGGGTTCGCCCATCTGCGGGAGCATGGCCGCGATTATCTGCCGGACGGTGAGGAAAATCTGATCGACGACTACTGCGCGCTGCTGGCCGCCTGCGAACTGTACGCGGCCTGCGGCGACCGCGATTACGCCGATGCGGCGGCGGAGCGCGCGGCGGGCTTGCTGGCCCGGCAGCACCGTGACGGCTGGTTCTGGCTGGACGGCCGACAAAGCCGCAGCTTCTGCCACGCGTCCGACGCCGGCCTGCCTTATATGGCGCTGGCGCGCTATCTGGACGCGCTGCCCGACGGGCGTTGCGCCGAGTCCGCCGAGCGGGGATGGAAGCTGGGGCTGCAAGGCGAGCTTGACCGCAGCGCGGCGGGCAACCCTTTCGGTTATCCGCGGCAATGGGTGAGGCAGGCCGGCGAGATCGAAGGCGCGCGTTTTTTCATGCCGCAGCGCAATGCCAGCGGCTATTGGTGGCAGGGCGAGAACGCGCGGCTGGGCTCGCTGGCGGCCGCGGCCTGGCGCGGCGCCGCGCGCTGGCCCGAACTGGCCGGCAGCCTGGATGCCTACGCGCAGTCGGCTGTGGACTGGGTTTTGGGCCGCAACCCTTTCGATATGTGCATGTGGCAGGGGCATGGGCGAAACAACCCGCGTTACGAGCCGGGCTACTACAACGCGCCGGGCGGAGTCTGCAACGGCGTCACCGCCGAGCCGGGAAGGAGCGACGGCATCGCCTTTCTGTTGCCGGAGGAAACCGACATCAGCCAGTCATGGCGCTGGAGCGAGCAGTGGCTGCCGCATGGCGCCTGGCTGATGCTGGCTTTGGCGCGGCGGCAGGCGGTAGGCGGGGAGTAGGGCTATTGACATCAATCAAATTTTTTGCTTGTTTTTTTGATATCAATGTCATTTTTTCTTGGTTTGCTTCACGATAGACGGCGCGGCGAGGAGGCCACTGGCATCGATCGCCGCGATGACAACAGGAAAGGAACCGTGATGAAGTCCAAGATACTGCTTGCCCTGGCGGCAGGCGCGGCTTTGGCAGGAGCCAGTCCCTCCGTTCTGGCCGATTCGAATCAGGATTGCGATACGCGCTTCGCGATCATAGGACCGGGGTTCAACCAGTTGAACACCAACGCCACCATCAACTACATCGGCGCGGTGTCGCCCAACCGGCTGTTGATCGCAGGCAACGTCAACGGCTACAAGGTCACTGGTTACATGGACTTGGTGGGTTTCACCGCCAGCGGATCCTGGGGCGACGAGGCGGGCGCGGCGGGCAGCGGCGGCGGCATCACTTCGATCGAAGTGCGAGACAAGGTGATGATCGTGTCCGGACAGGTCAGGCAAGGCGGGCCGTGGGGGCCCATCGGCTACCGGACTTCCCAGATCCAGTTCTCGGGCGACGTGTCGTTCTCCGGAGGCAGCGCCGGCAGTTCCGGCATCTCCAAGATCAATTACATCATTCCCTGGCCGTCCAATGTGACGAATCCCAACAAGGGCCTGCTTCTTGGCGGGACCGTGTTCGACAATCGCGGCCTGCCCAGCGGCAGCTTCCACTCGCCGAGCGCCATGTTGTGCAAGCCGGGTGCGGCCAAGAAATAAGGCGCGGCGCGGACGCAAAAAAACGGCGGGGATTCCCGCCGTTTTTCATTTCAGGCTCAACCTTACTGCGCGTTGCTGCGCGGACCGCGGTTGCCTTGATAGCCGCCTTCGCGGCGCTGGCCTTGGTAACCGCCTTCGCGGCGATTGCCTTGATAGCCGCCACGATTGCCGCCATTGCCGCGACGATCGCCGTAACCACCCGGCTTGCCGTTGCGGCGCGGGCCGCCTTTGGACGGGCGACGGGTCGGCTCCATGCCTTCGATCACGCCTTCGGTGATGGAACGCTTCAGGTATTGCTCGATGCGGCGCACTTTGTGCGACTCTTTCGCTTCCGCCAGGGTGATGGCAGTGCCGTCGCGGCCGGCGCGGCCGGTACGGCCGATGCGGTGCACGTAGTCTTCAGCTTGCTTCGGCAGGTCGAAGTTCACCACGTGGGTGATGGTCGGCACGTCGATGCCGCGAGCGGCCACGTCGGTGGCAACCAATACCTTGATGCGGCCGCGGCGCAGGTCGTTCAGGGTGCGATTGCGCCAGCTTTGCGGCATGTCGCCGTGCAGGCAGGCGGCGGAATAGCCCTGGTCGGACAGCTTGTCGGCCAGCTCTTCGGTGTACGCCTTGGTGGCGGAGAAGATCACGCACTGGTCGAAGCCGGATTCCTTCAGGATGTGATCCAGCAGGCGATGCTTGTGGTTCAGGTCGTCCGCGTACAGCAGGTGTTCTTCGATGGTGCCGCCCGAGGTTTCGGTGCGGGCGATTTCGATGCGCTGCGGATCGCGGGTCATTTTTTCAGCCATGCGGCCGACGATGCCGTCCAGCGTGGCGGAGAACAGCACGGTCTGGCGCGATTCCGGCGTAGCCTTGACGATGGCTTCGATGTCGTCGATGAAGCCCATGTCCAGCATGCGGTCGGCTTCGTCCAGCACCAGCATTTCCAGGCGGGAGAAGTCGATGCGGCCAGAGCGCATGTGGTCCATCAGTCGGCCCGGCGTGGCCACGATCAGATCGATCGGGCGGGACAGGGCGCGAATCTGGAAGCCGAAGGAGGAGCCGCCCACCAGGCAGGCGGTCTTCATCCAGCGCAGGTCCTTGCCGTATTCCAGAGCGTTCTTTTCAACTTGCTGCGCCAGTTCGCGGGTCGGGGTCAGCACCAGCACGCGCGGGCCTTGGCCCTTGCCGGTGGAGCGTTCCGACAGCTTGGTCAGCGCCGGCAGCAGGAAAGCGGCGGTCTTGCCGCTGCCGGTTTGAGCGGAAACCAGCAGGTCGCGGCCAGCGATGGCGGCCGGGACGGCTTCAGCTTGAACCGAGGTCGGGGAGGTGTAGCCGGCAGCTTCCAGAGCGCGCAGGATGGTCGGGGCGATGCCCAGATCGGAAAAGTTCATGTATATCCTTTCAGGCCGGATGATGCCGGCGTCACTTATAGCCAGATTTCGTGGCGGTTATACGGCGCCTTTGGGCCGCAAATCATCGGCACTAACCTGGCAAGCGGCGAACAGCGGTCCAGTCGAAAGCGACATTATTGCTTGGACGAAGCCTGGAAAGGGTCAGGGACGATGAAAACACACTCGGGCAGAGGCGTGGTGTGGGTTTGCCCGGTGAAATTACAAGAGGCCGGACTGTACATTAATTACGGCCTCAAGGCAACTGTTTTCTGAAAAATGGCTGGATAAGTATTTGATTGTTTGTGTCTTGATTTGGACTGTCCGCAAAAATAGCCAGCGATCGATTCGCGGCGGCGGCGGCGGGGCTGGCGAAGCCATCCCTGCTCGCTACACTGCACTATAAGGCAGAGGGCTGGGGGCGGGCGGATGCGGATGGGGTGGAAGTTGGCGGTGTGGCTGTCGAGGAAGGCCGCCGGGGCGGGTGCCGCGCCGGTGTATGCGCTGGCGGTGCTGGCGTGCGCGCTGCCGGCGCTGCTCTTGCCGTGGTGGCTGGGGCGGGCGGACTTTGATCCGCCCGACTGGCGAGGATGGGCGCTCGGCGCGGAAGTGGGGGCGCTGGCCGCGCTGGCCGGCGCGATGGTCGCCGGCTGGCTGCGGCGCGGCGCGGGCGTGCGCAGCGCGAGCGACTGGGAAATACTGGAAGGCATACGCAACCAGGAGTTTTTCGTCCATTACCAGCCCATCGTCACCGCCGCGGGCGGAGAGTGCGTCGGCGCGGAAGTATTGGCGCGCTGGCGCCATCCGGTACAGGGCAATGTGAGGGCCGACCTGTTCATCCGGGAGGCGACCGAGGCCGGGTTGATCGTGCCGCTGACCCGCTACCTGCTTAAACGGGCGGCCGGCGAGTTGCGCCAGGTGGCCTTGCCGCCGGGTTTCATCGTCGGCGTCAATATCGCCGGCGAGCATCTTGCGATGCAGGAGCTGGCGGGCGATTGCCGCGAGATGCTGGAAATGCTGCGCGCCAAGCAGGCGGCGCTGGTGCTGGAGGTTTCGGAGCGGGCGCCATTGAGCGAGGCGTCCGGCGCGCAGGAGGTGATCCGAAGGCTCAAGCGGGAGGGCGTGAAGCTGGCGCTGGACGACTTCGGCTCCGGCTACGCCGACAAGGACTATTTGCGGCGCTGGGATTTTGATTATTTGAAGGTGGAAAAAGGCTTCGTCTCCGCATTGGGGCAGGACACGTTGCGCGGCAATGTGCTGGACGGCCTGTTGTTGTCGTCCCAGGAGTTGGGCGTGAGCGTGATCGTCAAGGGGGTGGAGACGTCGAGCCAGCAGAACTATCTGAAAGCGAATGGCTTCGAGTTGCTGCAGGGGTTTTATTTCGGCAAGCCGATGGCGCTGAACCATTTCCGGCAGTGGCTGTACTCCGGGGTCATCCAGGACCGGTCGCCGACGCGGCGAAAGGACGGCGGCCGATAGCGGCGGGGAGCGGGTTTTGTCGACGGGTTGGGGCATGGGGCCGCGTTTGCTACAATGCGGCCCTTTTTATTTCGAAGGAAGCAGTGGCATGGAATACGCCGTGCAACGCTACGCCGCCACTCGGCCCTGGGCCAAGCGAGTGGGGCAGCTGTATGCCCAGACGGTCCAGGCCGCCGAGGCGCGGGCGCAGATGAAGGATGTGATCAAGCGCGAGTTGGAGCGCGCGGCGCAAGTGTTCGAGATTCCGCAGGCCACCATCGTCTGCGAATTGGCGCTGGCCCAGGCCTGGGGCCACTTCGCGCGTCATGGGCGCGTGGTGTCCCATCTGGATGACGCGTTGGCGGCCGCCTTGGCCCACACCCGGCAACCGTCGAACCTGCCTGATACCCTGAATCTGCCCGCGGCAGCCTTCTTCCTGCATGTCCCGGGCGAGGGCGGAGCTTTCATCGCGCATCAGCCGGAGCGCCGCGCCTTGCTGTTGACCCTGGTGCGAATGGGCTTCGCGCCGGATGGCGTCAATTGGCTGCAGGCGGCGGATCAGGTCGAGCTGGCGCGGGTGGAGTACCCGGGCGAGCTGGCGCCGCAGTTGGAAAATGTGGCTGCCGATTGGCAGGGGCTGTTGTCCGCCGTGCTGAACGGTCTGGCGATGATGACCCAGCCCAAGCTGGAATTGGCCAAGGGTTGGGAGGCTTCCGCGCCGGCGGAGTGGGTGGCTGACGCCGCGCATCCCTCGTGCGTCAAGACCCGGCAGAAGGCGCGCAGCCGGTTGTTGAAGTCCGGTTTCGGCGAAGTGACCTTTTGCCGGGTGGCGGAGCTGGCCGACGGCGCCGAATATGCCAGCCAGGGTTATTGGCGCCGCCAATCCTTCGGCGCGGACAAGGCGCATTCGCGCCTGGTGTGGGTGGCGCCGCGTTGAGGACGGGCGCCTTGCGCCGAACGCGCTGATCTGAAGAGGCGAAACGCCCGGCGATGCCGGGCGTTTCTTTTTTTGACGCCGATTGCTTGGGCATCAGTACTCGTTGAGCAAGGTGCGGATCAGCTCGCGCATCTTGTCCATGTCGAATGGCTTCTGGCAGCAGGCGGCGATGCCGGCGTCTTCCAGGTCATCCTTGCCGATATTGTCGCTGTCGCTGGTTATCATCATCACCGGCGTGTCCGGCTGGAGGCCGCTGCCGCGGATGTGGCGGGCGAAGTTCAGCCCATCCATGCCCGGCATGTGGTAATCGGTGATGATGAGCTTGAACGCCTCCTGCTCCAGATACGGTATGGCCGCCTCGCTGCTGGCCGCCTCGCAGAAGTGCTCGAAGCCCAGCTTTTCCAGCACCTGCCGGATGTGATGGCGCGAAGTGCTGCTGTCGTCGACGATGAGCACGTTCATCAGCGCCATGTCGGAGTCGATTTCAGCGCCCAGGCTGGGGCAGTTCAGAAAACTCATCACCGACTGCATCGCCTGGTCGAACTCTTCCGGGGTGAACGGCTTGGGCAGGATGGCCAGGCTGCCGGCCTGGCGTATGGTTTCCAGTCTTTCCGGGTTGGTTTCGCTGGAGATCAGGATGAAGGGCAGGTCGTACAGGTCGGTGCTTTCGCGCAGCTCCCGCACCAGCTCCGCGCCCGTGATGTCGGGCAGATGGTAGGCGCTGATGATCAGGTTCGGCCGCCTTTGCCGGGCCTGCTCTATCAGCTCGCGGCCGGATGGGTGGATTTCTATCTGGGCGGCGCCCATCGCCTCCAGCGCCTTGGTGATGATTTGCGCCTGCACCTGCGAGGGTTCGGCCAATGAGATCAGCAGTTGTTCCAAAGCCAGCATCGCTCTGCTCCGACATTCTACTTATTTACATTATTGTCGGTTTGGCACGATTTGGATGGGCCGGCAAGCAAAATCCTCAAATAGCTTGATGCGGATGAGGGCGGCAAGTTTTGCCGCCGCCCGCGCCGCGGCGGACCCGCAAACTTGCCGCCTGCGGCCGAAACGGCGTGAAAACTTGGCTTTGCGCGGCTTTCAAGCACTGGCACACTTCGTGCTTTAGCGTAGGCCAGCGAGGAGATTGCCCAATGCTAGACAAGATTGCCCACTATTTCGATTTTCAGCAGCGCGCTCTGAATTTGCAGGCCTATCGCGCCGAAGTGATAGGCAGCAATATCGCCAACGCTGAAACGCCGTATTACAAGGCGGTGGATTTCGATTTCAAGTCCGCGCTGCAAGCCCAGGTGGACAAGCAGGGGCAACTGAAGCTGGCGCAGACCGACGCGCGCCACATCGCCAACCAGACCGGCGAAGGTTCCGGCACGCCGCTGCAGTACCGCAGCGCGGTGCAGCCCAGCCTGGACGGCAACACGGTGGACATGGATGTGGAGCGCGGCGCTTTCGCCGACAACGCCTTGCAGTATCAGACCACGCTGACCTTCCTCAACAAGAAGATCGGCGGGCTGAGCTCGGCGATCCAGGGCAGCGGCACGGGAGGCTGATTGAATGTCACTGTCCAATCTCTTCAATATTTCAGGTTCGGCGCTGTCGGCGCAATCGATGCGGCTCAACGTGGTGGCCAGCAATCTGGCCAACGCCGAAAGCGCCACCAGTTCCACCGGCCAGCCTTACAAGGGGCGCCACGTGGTGTTCACCGCGATTCCGGTGGACAACGCCCAGCCGCAAGTGGCCGGCGTGCGCGTGACATCGGTGGTGGAAGACCAGTCGCCGCCGAGGCTGAAGTACGAACCGGGCAATCCGCTGGCCGACGAGCGCGGCTATGTGACCATGCCCAACGTCAACGTGGTGGAGGAGATGGCCGACATGATCGCCGCCTCTCGCGCCTACCAGAACAACGTTGAAATGATGAACACCGCCAAGACGCTGCTGCAGAAGACGCTGCAGCTCGGTCAATAAACTAGCTAAAGGGTGACGGCCATGGCTACCGCAGCAACGAACGGCATCGGAAACGGATTCGATTACTCCAACGTGAACAGCGGCCAAGTACCGGCCGGCTCCATTCAGTCGACCAACAACGCCGGTGCGAAGTCCAGCAATTCGTCGGTGACCAGCGCGCAGGCGATGCAGAACAATTTCCTGACGCTGCTGACCGCGCAGCTGAACGCGCAGGATCCGCTGAATCCGATGGACAACAGCCAGATCACCAGCCAGATGGCCCAGATCAGCCAGGTGGCCGGCCTGCAGACCTTGAACCAGACCATGCAGCAGATGGTGTCGGCGCAGAGCGCCACTCAGTCGCTGATGGCTTCCAGCATGATAGGCAAGAATGTGATGGTGGCCGGCAATACGCTGACCGCGCCGGCCGCCGGCCAGACGACGCAGGCAGGCGTGCTGTTGAACGGGCCCGCCGCCTCGGTGCAGGTCAATGTGCTGGATCAGAACGGCAATCTGGTGGATACGGTGCCGCTGCAGAACCCGGGCAAGGGCCTGACAACCTTCAGCTGGGACGGCAAGGACGCCAACAACAACCAGTTGCCGGCCGGCGGCAGTTACACTTTCCAGGTCAAGGTGGCGCAGGCCAGTTCGTCGGGCAACACCACCGCCACCGCCTACAACACCCAGCAGGTCCAGGCGGTATCCTGGGCCAATGGTTCGCCGATGCTGGTGCTGCCGGGCAACAACCTGGTGCCGTTGTCCAATGTCGCGCAGATGTCCTGAAGCACTCTGCCTAAATAAAGCTTGATGAGGAGCAGTTGAGATGGGCTTTCAACAAGGTCTGAGTGGTTTGAACGCGGCGTCCGTGCAATTGGACACCATAGGCAACAACGTGGCCAACGCCAATACCGTCGGTTTCAAGAGCTCGCGCACCGAGTTCGCCGATCTTTACGGCAACAGCCTGTACGGCATCACCGCGACCACGCCGGGCATCGGCACCCAGGTGCAGGCGGTGACGCAGAACATGGGCAATGGCAATCTGGACTCCACCGGCCGCAGCCTGGACCTGGCGATCAACAATGCCGGTTTCTTCATCATGGGCTTGCCCAACGGCACGCAGGCATATACCCGCAACGGCCAGTTCCAGGTCAACAGCCAGGGCTACTTGGTCAACACGGCCGGCAACTTTGTCCAGGGTTGGACCGCGAATGCGAGCGGAGCCGTTTCCCAGGGACCGGTTGGCAATCTGCAGCTGACCACCACGTCCATCGCGCCGCACGCCACCACCAAGCTGAGCATGCCGGTGCAGTTGAATTCCAATCAGAAAACGCCCACCGGCGTGCCCCTCAACAATCCGGCGGACCCGACGTCGTATAACTGGCCGAATACGGTGCAGGTGTTCGACAGCCTGGGTAATCCGCACCAGATGGTGTTTTATTACTCGCTGACGTCGTCGGCGGCCACCGGCAATACCTGGACGGTCAATACCTATGTCGACGGCAAGCCGACGACTACAACCGGCGGCGGCGCAAGCTTCACATTGAATTTCGACACCAGCGGCAACCTGACCCCTTCCCCCTTCACGCCGGTGCCGATCACGTTCACCACCGCGCCGGTGAATGGCTCCGCGATTCCGCAGACCGTGACCGTGGATTTCACCAACTCGGTGCAGAATAACCAGCAGTTCGGCACCTTGTCGCCGCAGATTCAGGACGGCACGGCGCCGGGCACGCTGCAAGGGGTGAACATCTCGGCCAACGGCCTGATTCAGGCCAGTTTCTCCAATAGCCAGACCAAGACCATAGGCCAGATCGCCCTGGCCACCTTCGTCAATCCGCAGGGCTTGCAGGATGTCGGCGGCAATATGTGGTCGCAGACCGGCAATTCCGGCTCGCCGACGGTCAACAACCCGGGGGCGGGCAATGCCGGCACGTTGTCGTCGGGCCAGGTGGAGGATTCCAACGTCAACCTGACCAACGAGCTGGTGAACATGATCACCGCCCAGCGCTACTACCAGGCCAATGCGCAGACGATCAAGACGCAGGACACGCTGATTCAAACCCTGTTGAACATCTAAGCGGCGAGTTGAAGCATGGATAGAATGCTGTATCTCGCGATGACCGGCGCCAAGCATGAAGCTTGGCAGCAGGCGACCACCGCGAACAATCTGGCCAACATCAATACCAACGCCTTCAAGGCGGATCTGGCGGCATACCGCGCGCTGCCGGTGATAGGCGACGGCGCGCCGACCCGAACCTATGTCGTCGACAATACCATCGGCTTCGACGCCAGCCAGGGCGCTTTGCAGCATACCGGCAACCCGTCGGACTTCGCGCTCGGCTCGCCGGGCTTCTTCGCGGTGCAGGGCGCGGATGGGCAAGAATCGTATACCCGCGATGGCGGCTATGTGCTGGACGCCAATGGCTTGATGCATACCCGCACCGGTCTCGTCATCATGGGCGACGGCGGCCCGATCACGGTGCCGGCGGGTACCCAGGTTCAGCTGGGGCAGGACGGCTCGGTGATGGCGGCGCCGCTGACCGGCGCCAATCGCGCGCCGCAGCTGGTGGGGCAGATCAAGATGGTCAACCCCGGTCCCAAGGACGTGTACAAGGGCGAGGACGGCCTGTTTCACGTCAATGGCGGCGGCACACTGCCGGCCAGCGCCGATGTCAAGCTGGTGCCGGAGACGCTGGAGTCGTCCAACGTCAATTCGGTGGAGGCGCTGGTGCAGATGATCTCCCATGGCCGCCAGTACGAACTCAATATCAAGATGATGCAAACCTCGCAGCAGAACGATCAACAGGCTGCGCAGTTGCTGTCCATGAGCTGATGCCGGGACGGAAGAAAGAACAAGGTAAAACGCCATGATGCGCGCACTGTATATCGCCAAGACCGGCATGGATGCCAGCCAGTTTCAGCTGGACGTGGTGTCCAACAACCTGGCCAACGTCAACACCATAGGCTTCAAGCGCAGCCGCGGCGTATTCGAGGAGCTGTACTACCAGACCCTGCGCCAGCCGGGCGGACAGCTCGCCAACGGCAGCACCTTGCCCTCGGGCCTGCAGATCGGCACTGGCGCGGCAGCTGTCGCGACCTCCCGCATCCACGCCCAGGGCATACCGACGCAGACCGGCCAGCCGTTGGACATGCAGATCGACGGCGATGGTTTTTTCCGGATCCAGCTGCCCAATGGCACCACCGCGTACACCCGCGACGGCGAGTTCCAGCGCAATGCCAACGGCGACGTGGTGACGGCGATGGGGTATCCGATGAACCCCAATATCAATATTCCTGCCAACGCGAAGCAAATCACCGTGTCGACCGCCGGGGTCGTGCAGTACACGCTGCCCGGCGCCACCGCGCCGCAGACGGCGGGCACGATTCTGCTGACCACCTTCATCAATCCCCAGGGCCTGGAGAGCGCGGGCGGCAATCTGTACCTGCAGACCGCAGCCTCCGGCGATCCGCAGGACGGCGACGCTCAAACCGACAACCGGGGTTCGATCCGGTCCGGCTTTCTGGAAATGTCCAACGTCAACGTGACCGAGGAACTGGTCAATATGATCACCGCGCAGCGTTCGTTCGAGATGAATTCGCGCGCGGTGACCACCGCAGACCAGATGCTGCAAAAGCTGAGCAATCTGTAACGATGGGCCGAGCGCGGCCGGCATGATGGGAGTAGGGCGATGAAAGCCAATCTGGCGATTTTGCTGTCCGCGGCAGCTTTGCTGACGGGATGCGTGGTGCAGGAGCCGCCGCTGGTGCAGGGCCCCACCACCGCGCGGCCGCAGCCGCGCTCGGTGGGTCTGCCGGCCAATGGCGCGATCTTCCAGGCGGCCAGTTACCGGCCGATGTTCCAGGATTCGATGCCGGTACAGGTGGGCGATACGCTGCAGGTCACGATTCAGGAGAATTCTTCCACGTCGCAATCCGAGCAGACCACCGACACCCGCACTTCCGGGCTGACGTCCAGCATTACGGCGGGGGTGAAGATTCCCTTCCTGCCCAGCGGTTTGGCCAGCGGCCTGGGCGGCACCAGCTTCAACAGCTCGGGCACCGCCAACAATACCGGCAAGGGCAACAATCAGGTTGCCACCACCTTCGTCAGCTCCATCACAGTGACGGTGATCGACATGTTGGCCAACGGCAACCTGGTGATCAGTGGCGAGAAGCTGGTGCGCATCAACAGCGACACCGAGTCCATCCGCCTGTCCGGCGTGGTCAACCCGAGGGATATCTCTCCGGACCGCACCGTATCGTCGCTGAAAGTGGCGGATGCGCGCATCGAACAGCAAACCAAGGGCAATAACCGGCTGTACAACGAGCCGGGTTGGCTGTCCAAGATTTTCATGTCGCTGCTGCCGATTTGAGCGCGGCGAGGGATGGAATGATGAAGAAATGGATTGTGTTGGCCAGCCTGTTGCTGGCCTCGCTGCCGGCCTTGTCGGCGCAGCGCTTGAAGGACATCGCCAATATCGGCGGCGTGCGTCCCAACCAGCTGATCGGCTATGGCCTGGTGGTGGGTTTGGACGGCAGCGGCGACAAGGTGACTTCCTCGCCGTTCACCGGCCAGGCGATGGCCAATATGCTGAACCAACTGGGCGTCCAGGTTCCGCCGGGCACCAAGATCGACCCCAAGAATGTGGCCGCGGTGACGCTGACCGCCACTTTGCCGCCGTTCGCCAAGCGAGGACAGACGATCGACATCACGGCGTCGTCTATCGGCGACGCCAAGAGCCTGCGCGGCGGCACGCTGCTGCTGTCGCCCCTGAAGGGCGCCGACGGCCAGATCTACGCGATGGCCCAGGGCAATGTGGTGGTGGGCGGCGCCGGCGCGTCGGCCGGCGGCAGCTCCACCCAGATCAACCAGCTGAGCGTCGGCCGCATTCCGGGCGGCGCCACTGTTGAGAGAGAAGTGCAGACCGCGCTGGGCGACGGCGAATTCATTCACCTGGAGCTGCAGGAGGCGGACTTCACCACCGCCAACCGCGCGGTGCAGGCCATCAACAAAGTGTTTGGTTCCGATACCGCCCGCGCGGTGGATGGCCGCCTGATCGAGGTGAGGGCGCCGTTCGACAGCAACCAGCGCGTGCAATTCCTGTCGCGGATGGAAAATATTGCCGTCGATCCGGCAGATCTTTCCCCGCTGGTCATCATCAATGCCCGCACCGGCTCCATCGTGATGAACCAGGCGGTGACGTTGAGCTCCTGCGCGGTGTCGCACGGCAATCTGTCCGTCACCGTCAACAACACGCCGCAGGTGAGCCAGCCCAATCCCCTGTCGGGCGGCAAGACCGTCGTCACCAACCAGGCCGAGATCACCATCAACAGCACCAGCGGCAAGGTGGTGGGCCTGAAGGGCGGGGCCAACCTGTCCCAGGTGGTGAACGCGCTCAACGCGCTGGGCGCCACGCCACAGGATCTGATTTCCATCTTGCAGGCAATGAAATCGGCAGGCTCGCTGAAGGCCGACTTGCAGATCATCTGAATTTGGCGCAGCTGGCATGATTGTTGCTGTTATGCGGCGAGGAGTGATTGATGACCGCTAAATTCCAGTCTGTTCTGCCGCAGGACGCGCTCAGCCACCAGTTGGCGGTAGACCCGAGCCACCTGCGCAGCCTGCGCGCCAAGGCCGCTTCGGACCCCAAGGCCGCCGCGCGGGAGACTGCGGCCCAGTTCGAGTCGCTGCTGATGGGCACCATGCTGAAAGCCATGCGCGAAACCAAGTTCGACGATTCGGACCAGTCCAACAGCATGGACACCTTTCGCAGCCTGTCCGATCAGCAGATGATCCAGGCGATGAGCGCCAACGGCGGACTGGGGCTGGGGGACATGATCTACCGCCAGATTGCCAAGCAGTCGGGTTTCAGCCCGGATGAAGGCAAGACCGCGCTGGCGCATCGGCAGGCGGGTCCCGCGTTGATGGTTCAACCGGCGGGGCAGCGCATGCTGCAGGCTTACCGGAGCGCGCAGTCCGAGGCTGACGGCGCGGTGGCCAGCCTGGCCCAGCCGCCCGCGCCGCAAACGGCGGGAGGCGGCAAGAGTTTCGCCAACAGCTTGTTGCCGCATGCCCGCGGGGCTGCGCAGCAATTGGGCGTGGCGCCCGAGTGCGTGGTGGCGCATGCGGCGCTGGAGAGCGGCTGGGGCAAGCGCACGATACGCAATGGCGATGGTTCGGACAGCCATAACCTGTTCGGCATCAAGGCCGGTTCGGACTGGCAAGGCAAGACCACTACCGTCATGACCACCGAGTATGTGGGCGGCGCGCCGCAGAAGCGGATGGAAACCTTCCGTTCCTACGGCTCTTATGCCGAGGCGTTTTCCGATTACGCCAAAGTGCTCAAGGGTTCCTCGCGTTACAAGAACGTGCTGAACCAGGGGCAGAACATGTATGGATTTGCCCAGGGGCTGCAGGCAGGCGGTTACGCCACCGATCCGCGCTATGCGCGCAAGCTGGTGGACGTGGCGGCGAGTCTGGCGCAACAAGTGGCCAAAGCTTGATCAAGTTTTGGCGGAAACAGCCGATAAGGACGGCAGGATAGGGGATAATCATGGCAATCGTCGGAGCAGACATATTTGGCATCGGGCTAAGCGGCCTCAACGTCGCTCAGAACGCGTTGTCGGTGACGAGCAACAACATCTCCAATGCGTCCACGCCAGGCTACAACGTCGAATATCTGACCCAAGCCAACCGTCAGCCGCAGAATGCCGGTTTCGGCTATCTGGGGCAGGGTGTCGACGCCACCAATGTGCTGCGTACTTATAGCAAATTTCTGTCCACTCAAGTGCAGAGCGCGCAGGCCAACAGCAGCTTTTACTCTTCGCAGCTGCAGCAGCTGAATCAGATCAACAATACCATCGCCAACTCGTCCCAAAGCCCGAATCCGGCCATACAGTCTTTCTTCGGCGCGCTGCAAACGCTGTCGCAGCAACCGGCCTCGCTGCCTATCCGTCAGAACGTGCTGAGCATGGCGCAGGCGCTGGCCACGTCGATGACCTCGATGAACAGCCAGCTGGTGCAAATGCAGCAGGGGATCAACGGCCAGATCGACACCACGGTGCAGAGCATCAACGCCCTGGGTCAGCAGATCGCCGATTTGAATCAAAAAATCGGCGCGGCGACCGGCGGCAACGCCTCCGCTCCCCAGGCGCAGCCCAATGGGTTGCTGGACGCGCGCGATCAGGCGGTGCTGCAACTGAACAAGCTGGTGGGCGCGACGGTTTCCATCGCCAGCGACGGCACCTATACCGTCAATATCGGTAGCGGGCAGACGCTGGTGATCGGCGGCACGGTCAATCAACTGACCACCCAGGCCGACCCCAACAACAACACCAACCGCCAGGTCGGTTTCGTGAATCCGGCCGGCGGCTCGCCCATCATTCTGCCCAACAGCGTCCTGGGCAGCGGCCAGCTGGGCGGCTTGCTCAATTTCCGCGACGGGGCGCTGTTGCAGACGCAAAACCAACTGGGCACGCTGGCGATCAATTTCTCTGCGGCGATGAATTACCAGAACTCGCTGGGGCTGGATTACAACGCGCAGCCCGGCGGTCCCATTTTCCAGGACTTGTCGTCTTATGCCGCCAAGCCGCAGTTCGCGGCGGGGCAGTTTCAGGTGTTGATGGGGGATCCGAAGGCGTTGGCCACTGCCTCCAATCTGGTGCCGACGGGCACGGCGGGGGGCACCAGCGGGGTGACGATGACCGGCGTGTGGTCTTCCTTGCCCGGCACCTACGCGGGCAGCATCAATGGCTCGCCTCCTGCTTTGCCGTTTCCGACCAATGCGACCCACCCGTCGAATGGCCTGACCAATATGACGGTCACGGCGTCGGGCGTCGCGCCTGTGACGATGACCGCCACCATCACCGGTCCCAATGGCGGCGGCCCCTACAATGTGGTGGCCAATACCGGCCAGCCTAACAGTTACAAACTGCAGACCACGGCGGTGCCGCCGGTCGATGTCGGCATTGGCTTCCAGCTGTCCGGCACGCCGGATTTGGGCCAGAGTTTCACTGTAGGGCCCGCGACGGTGGGCGCGCCGAACCTGAAGGCATCCGGCGACAATAGCAATTTGCTGCAACTGACCGCCCAGCAGAATATCAATCTGGTCAATAATCAGTCGTATCAGGTTTATTACACCTCCATGGTGGCTTCGGTGGGCAACCAGGGATTCGCCGTCGGGCAAATGAATGCCGGCGCGCAAAAAACGCTGGAACAGGCCACCACCAACAACTCGAATTATTCAGGCGTGAACCTGGATCAGGAAGCCGCCAATCTGATCAAGTACCAGCAGTCCTACCAGGCCTGCAGCAAGGTGATTCAGATTGCGCAGAGCACCTTTTCCAGCATTCTGAACATCATGTAAGGAGAGCGGCGATGCGCATCAGCTCGACAACGCTATATCAGTCCGGCGTGAACAACATGTCGAATCTGCAGGCACAGCTGGTTCAGGTGAACACGCAGATCGACTACCAGAAGCGTGTGGTCATGCCATCCGACGATCCCGTCGCCGCGGCGCGCATCGAATTGTTGAACACCTCCAACGGACAGAATACGCAGTACAAATCGAATACCCAGGCGGTGGACAGCTGGCTGTCGTATTCCGACACTGCGCTGAAAGGCGCGATCGACCTGATGAATTCGCTGAAGGGCCAGGCGATCTATGCCGGCGATGGCGCCTTGTCCACCACGCAGCTGCAGGCGATTCAGAAGACGGTGAAGGAAGGCTTGTCCGAGCTGGTGGGCTATGGCAATGCCACCGACGGCAACGGCAGTTATCTGTTCAGCGGCAATCAGATCAATACGCCGCCCTTTGCGCTGAACCTGTCGAGCAATCCCCCGACCATCGCGTACAACGGCGACAATGGCCAGCGCAGCGTGCAGGTCAGCGCCTCTCGGATCATGGCGATTTCCGATCCCGGCAATATGGTGTTTGGTTCGCTGGCGAGCGGCGGCAGCCCGACCGCCGCATACGATTCGGTGATCAGTTTGTACAACCTGCTGGGGCAGAATCCCAAGCCGGCCACTTTCGCGACGCAGTTGAACACCATCATCAACCAGATGAGCGACGCGACCCAGCAGATGAACATCGGGCTGGCGTCGGTGGGCGCGCGCGAGCAGGAAAACGCGAATCTGCAGGGCATGAGCGACAACCTGAGCCTGCAGTACAACAGCGGCATCAGCGCTTTGCAGGATCTCGACATGGCTCAGGCGATCTCCCAGTTCACCCTGACCCAGACCTCGCTGCAGTACACGCAGAAAACCTATGCCCAGGTCGCGCAGCTGTCCTTGTTCAATTACATTTCCGGCTGATCTGCCCTCGGGGCGAAAACGGGCCGCGACGCGGCCCGTTTTCTTTTGCGCATTCCGGCTCGCTCAGTCCAGGCTTGCCGGCTCCACCACGATGCCGGCGCGCAGGCCCGGCTTCACCGCGGGGTTGGGGAACAGGATGCGTTCCTGGCCGCCGCTGGCCACGTAGCGGACATCCCCATCCTCGGCGATCAGCATGCCGTCCGGCAGCTCGGTGAAATTCTCGACATCGTCCGCAAGGTGCAGGCGGAAAGCATCGCTGAGTTTGACCAGATCATATTTGGCGCGGAACAGGGGCAGCGCCGCCTGGGCGCCGCTGCCTGAGGCTTCGGCCGACAGCAGCGCGCGCAGCGCTTGGTCTATGCCGGAGAAACGCGACAGATCGTTCTGGCCGAACGGGCGCGCCTTGCCCAGCTCCAGCGTGAAGGCGTCCGCTCCGCAGCGGCGGCTGGTATGGTAGCTGAAGGTGTTGGCCGGCTGGCTGTGCAGCAGCACGGCTTCGATTCCGCATTGTTGCAGCCAGGCCAGTTGCTCGCGATTGTGCGCGCGTTCATGAATGAAGGGGTAGATCGCGAATTTTTCGAACGCCGAGCCGCGAATGGCGGTGTGAAGGTCGTAATGCAGGCGGCGGCCGCGAGCCGGCGCGAAAAAGGCTTCGGCCACGCGTTCCAGTTCCGCGGCCCGCGCCGACTCGGGCCATTCGGCTTGCTTGGCATGGGCGCCGTTGAACAGGCGGTTCATGTCGTAGCTGCCGTAGCGGACGCCCTGACGGATGGCGTCGAGGTTGGCGAACATCACCAGCAGGCGGCAGCGCGGCGCCAGCCGGCCTTCGGCGATGTCGCGCAGGATGCCGTCCACCACTTCGATGGGCGCGGTTTCGTTGCCGTGCACGCCGCAGGACAGCAATACGGAGTCGGTCTCGACGGCGCCGCCATTCAACTCCACGCAGCCCGGCGCCAGCCAGCGCGCGGCCAGGCCGCCGGCCAGCGGCCATTCGACGAGGGAAGTGGGAGCGGATAGCGCGTGCTGCAGGAAGGATGGCGTGTTCGTCATGGCGTGGCGGTTCGATGGCGATGGATGATGTCCGATTGTAATCGCGGTCCGCTGTCCGGTCATGTCGTGGCGCGGCAGCAGGCGGTTGCGAGTGTTGCGGATCTGGTTAAAAAGCTTGTCGTTTGCGAAAAAACAGGCATGCTTCAGGAGGGCGCGGATGGTGCCCGATGTCATGGCCGGGGGGCGCGCGCGCGCGCAATCCTTTGTTTTGCTTGCCTTGATTTTTCCGGCTAGAGGATGCTGTTTGAGAGCGGCGGCGGAAATCGATCCGGACGGGTCCGAACGAACGCATTTTTTTACTTGTCAATCAGCGAGATGTTGTTACAATCCGCGCTCGTTTGCGCTATGCAACAACTGACAATTCATTCTGTTTCGCTCCGACATCCCAGGCCCACATAAAAGCTGTAGAGCCCGAAAGCCGTGCACTAAGGAGCGGGGTTATCCATCATAAGTTCTGAGAGGAAAACTCATGGCTTGGTCTGTGGCTGATAGCCGGAGCCTGTACGGCATCCGGCATTGGGGGGCTGGTTATTTCGACGTCGGAGACAACGGCAATATCGTCGTGCGTCCCAATGTGCGCCAGCGCAAGGAAATCGATCTGTATCGCCTGGTGAGCGATCTGGGCGGCAAAGGCCTGGATCTGCCGCTTCTGGTCCGTTTTCCGGACATTCTGCAGGATCGCGTGACCCGCCTGTGCGGCGCCTTCGACAAGGCCATCGCCGAACAGGGCTACGGCAACCGCTACACCGCCATCTACCCGATCAAGGTCAACCAGCAGGAAGCGGTGGTCAAGAGCATCATCGCCACCCAGGACGTGTCCATCGGCCTGGAAGCCGGCTCCAAGCCGGAATTGATGGCGGTGCTGGCCTTGGCGCCCAAGGGCTGCACCATCGTCTGCAACGGCTACAAGGACCGCGAATTCATCCGTCTCGCGCTGATCGGCGAGCGTCTGGGCCACCAGGTGTTCATCGTGATCGAGAAGGAATCCGAAGTCGATCTGGTGATCGAGGAATCCCGCAAGCTGGAAGTGCGCCCGAATATCGGCCTGCGCGTGCGCCTGTCGTCGCTGGCGTCCAGCAAGTGGTCCGACACCGGCGGCGAGAAGGGCAAGTTCGGCCTGTCCGCCGGCCAGCTGATCTCGGCCACCGACAAGCTGATCGAGGCCGGCCTCGGCGACTGCGTGCGCCTGATGCACTTCCACATGGGCTCGCAGATCGCCAACATCGCCGATTACCGCCTGGGCTTCCGCGAGGCGATCCGTTACTTCGCCGAGCTGCGCGCGCTGGGCCTGCCGGTCGACCATGTCGACGTCGGCGGCGGCCTGGGCGTCGATTACGACGGCACCCACTCGCGCAACGACAGCTCGATCAATTACGACATGAACGAATACGCGCATGTGATCGTGTCTATGCTGTCCGAGTTCTGCGGCGAAAACGGCATTCCGCATCCGCGCATCCTGTCCGAATCCGGCCGCGCGATGACCGCCCATCACGCGGTGCTGCTGATGAACGTGACCGACGTCGAGCGGCTGCCTGACTCGGTGGCTCCGATCGGCAACGCGGAAGAGCTGTCGCTGCCGCTGCGCAAGCTGGTGGAGCTGGCCAACCTCAACGACGAGGAACTGGTCACCGAGATTTACTACCGCGCCAGCCACTGCGTGTCGGAAGTGAGCGAGATGTACGCCGAAGGCCGCCTGTCGCTGAAGGAAAAGGCGCTGGCCGAAGACCTGCACGCCACGCTGTGCCGCCGTCTGCACAGCCAGCTGCAGGCCAGCCAGCGCTCGCAGCGCCAGGTGTACGACGAGCTGACCGATCGTCTGGCCGACAAGTACTTCTGCAACTTCTCGGTGTTCCAGAGCCTGCCGGATACCTGGGCCATCGATCAGGTGCTGCCCATCATGCCGGCGCACCGTCTGGCCGAGCAGCCGACCCGCCGCGCGGTGCTGCAGGATCTGACCTGCGACTCCGACGGCAAGCTGAAGCAGTACGTCGACCAGCAGAGCATCGAGTCCAGCATGTCGGTGCACGAGGTGAAGCAGGGCGAAGAGTACCTGATCGCGGTGTTCTTGGTGGGCGCCTACCAGGAAATACTGGGCGACATGCACAATCTGTTCGGCGATACCGACTCGGTCAACGTCTATGTCCGCGAGGGCGGCGAGCTGGAGGTTT
Source organism: Chromobacterium sp. Ag138 (assembly GCF_055181315.1). Classification (NCBI taxonomy): domain Bacteria; kingdom Pseudomonadati; phylum Pseudomonadota; class Betaproteobacteria; order Neisseriales; family Chromobacteriaceae; genus Chromobacterium; species Chromobacterium sp. Ag138. The sequence continues at coordinate 1,063,410 of NZ_JBUPWA010000001.1, read as the reverse complement.
CCGGCATCGAGGAGCACGACACCATCGAGGACATGCTGCGCTATGTGCACCTGTCGCCGGAGGATCTGCTCAACCGCTACGAGGCCAAGACCCGCGAGTGCGATCTGAACCCTGAAGAGCGCAGCCTGTACTTCGCCGAGTTCTGCCGCGGCTTGAAGCAGTCGTCGTATCTGGCGGTGTGATTTCCGCCTTCGCCAGCAAAAAAAACCGGGCTCCAAGCCCGGTTTTTTGCGTCTGGGGCGCCGATCAGGCTGGCTCGGAGCCTGGCGGCACGAAGTACAGGCTGGGGCCGTCGATGCCGGGGAGGTCGAGCGTGCGGTCGTAGACCAGGCCCAGCTTCTCCAATACCCGGATCGAACCCTGATTGTGCGGCGCGGTGATCCCCACCACGTAGTGGATGTTCAGCCGGGCCCGACCGTGCTCCAGGCAGGCGGCCCCCGCCTCGCTGGCGTAGCCGCGGCCCCAGTGGCGCGCCAGGAAGGCGTAGCCGATGTCGGGGTGGGGCAGGCTGTCGCGTTTAACCAGGCCGCAGATGCCGACCGGCTCGCCGCCGTCGCGCAAGGCCACCATCAGCAGGCCGTGGCCGTGCTGGCGGTAGCTGGCCTGCGGGCCTTTTTCGATGTAGTTGCGCGCGCCGGCCAGGTCATGCACGTCCTTGTCGCCGATATTGGCGAGGAAAGCCGGCTCATTGACCAGCTCCAGGATAAAGGGGGCGTCGCTTTCCTGCAGCGGGCGCAGCAGCAGGCGCGGCGTTTCTATGTCTAGTGAGTGCACGGAGTGAAGCTCTGGTGTGGGTGGGACAGGTTACAGTGTGCCAGCGGGCAGGAGCTTAGCCAATAAAAAAAGCCGCGGTTTTCGCCGCGGCTTTTTTGCTTGGAGCAGGGGGTCAGCACTCGACGATGTTGACCGGCACCTCGATCACATTGATCGCCAGGCCGCCGCGCGCGGTTTCCTTGTACTTGGTGCTCATGTCCATGCCGGTGTCGCGCATGGTCTTGATCACGCGGTCCAGCGACACGAAGTGCTGGCCGTCGCCGCGCAGCGCCATCCGCACCGCGTTGATGGCTTTCACCGAAGCCATCGCGTTGCGTTCGATGCAGGGCACCTGCACCAGGCCGCCCACCGGATCGCAGGTCAGGCCAAGATTGTGTTCCATGCCGATTTCCGCGGCGTTTTCAACCTGTTCCGGCGTGCCGCCCATCACTTCGCACAGCGCGCCGGCGGCCATGGAGCAAGCCGAGCCCACTTCGCCCTGGCAGCCGACTTCGGCGCCGGAGATGGACGCGTTGAGCTTGAACAGGATGCCGATGGCGCCGGCGGTCAGCAGGAAGCGGACGATGCCGTCGTCGCTGGCGCCCGGCACGAAGCGGGCGTAGTAGTGCATCACCGCGGGGATGATGCCGGCGGCGCCGTTGGTGGGGGCGGTGACCACGCGGCCGCCGGCGGCGTTTTCTTCATTGACGGCCAGCGCGTACAGGTTGACCCAGTCCATCACCGTCAGCGGGTCGCGCATCGCGGCTTCCGGCGAGGCCAGCAGCTTGCGGTGCATGTCGGCGGCGCGGCGCTTCACCTTCATGCCGCCCGGCAAGATGCCTTCGCGCTCGCAGCCGCGCTTTACGCAGGCCTGCATCACGCTCCAGATGTTGAGCAGGCCGGCGCGCACTTCTTCCTCGCTGCGCCAGGACAGCTCGTTCTCCAGCATGATCTGGCTGATGCTCTTGCCGTGGCGTTGGCACAGCGCCAGGAGCTCGGCCGCGCTCTTGAACGGGTGCTTCAGCTCGGTGACGCCCGGCGGGACGAAGCCGGCGTCGATCGCCGCCTCGTCCACCACGAAGCCGCCGCCCACCGAGTAGTAGGCGCGCTTGGACAGGCTTTCGCCGGCGGCGTCGAAGGCTTCGAAGATCATGCCGTTGGGGTGGTAAGGCAGGGTTTTCTTCTTGTGCAGGATCAGGTGCTCGCCTTCGACGAAATCGATCTCGCGCTTGCCCAGCAGCTTCAGTTTGCGCTGTTCGCGGATGGCGGCCAGCATGCCGTCCACGGCATCAGTGTCGATCAGGTCAGGCTGTTCGCCCTGAAGGCCCAGCAGCACGGCCACATCGGTGCCGTGGCCCTTGCCGGTGGCGCCCAGCGAGCCGAACATCTCGGCGCTGACGCGGACGGTGGCGTCCAGCTGGCCGTCCTTTTCCAGGCGGCTGATGAATTGGCGGGCGGCGCGCATCGGGCCCACGGTATGGGAGCTGGATGGGCCGATGCCGATTTTGAACAGGTCGAAAACACTGATTGCCATGGTAATGCTTCTCTAAGGGAAATTCCCGGCTCGGGCCAGGTTGTTGTCGGGCGCCGCGAGGCGTCTCTTAGTTTGTATTGTAATGGTTGCCGGGCGAAGGTGCGCGGGCGGCGGATGATTGCGCCGCTGGCGAGTAGCCTGGCTGGCTCGTCGGCAGATTACCGCAGAGCGCAATCCCGCACCACCCTGTCGAGAATATGGTCTTATTTGGAATATGTCGTTGTTTTTTTAAAGGAATGCGAGGATGTCGAGTGCGGCGCGGAGGACGGCTTGGGACTGAAGTCAGAATTGTTGTCGTATTTCTGCTCATGGCATTTGCATGTCATGTTTGGAATTTAAAATCTACATTATTGATTTTTGTGAAATTTATACGTTTTGAATGAATGATGGATGGATTTATCAATCAATTGCAGATTGATTACGTATTTTTACGTAATCCGATTATGTAAACAAATGGTTAACATTTCCGGAGAAATTTTAAACAAACTTAAATATTTACTCTAATTGCCGCGATGAACTTTGCCTCCAAAGCCGCCCGCCTGGGCGGCTTGCTCTTTCCCGCCTGGGTTTGCGCCGCCACCGTGCCGGACGCGGTGCTGCAACAGAACGACCAACAACTCCGCCACCAGCAGCAACAACTGGAACAGCGCCGCCAGGAACTGCAGCAGCGCCCGGACGTGTTCTCACTACCGCCAGCGGTATCGCCGCAGACGATTGTTCCCACATCCAATGCCCAACGCTGCTTCGCCCTGAAGCGGGTGGAACTGGAAGGCGCGCCGGCTGGTTGGCTGGCCTGGCTGCAGCCGCTGGCCGACTCTGGCCTGGCCGGCTGCGTCGACCTGGCCCGGATCAACGGCCTGACGGCGGCGCTCACCAACGAGATGGTGGCGCGCGGCTTCGTCACCAGCCGGGTCTACCTGCCGGAGCAGAACCTGCGCGGCGGCCAGCTGCGGCTGGCGGTGGTGCCGGGCCGCATCCACGCGATCCGGCTGAAGGCGGGCGGCGGCGACATCGGCCTGCGCAGCGCCTTCCCGGCCGGGCCGGGCGACTTGCTCAATGTACGCGACCTGGAGCAGGGCCTGGAGCAGCTGGGCCGGGTGCCGGGACAGCAGGCGACGATGGAGCTGACGCCGGCCGATGCGCCGGGCGAGAGCGACGTGGTGGTGGACCGCGGCGGCGGCCGTCTGCTGTCCGGCCTGCTGTCGCTGGACGATTCCGGCCAGAACGCCACCGGCCGGCTGCAAACCTCCGGCAGCCTGACGCTGGGCGGCGCCACCGGCCTCAACGACGCGCTGTCGCTGTCCTGGAGTCAGGACGCCGAGCATCTGGCGCATCCGCTGAGCCAGTCGGCGTCACTCTCCTGGCTGCTGCCGCTGGGCAACTGGACCGGCTTTGTCAGCTATAGCGGCTTCGCCTACCACCAGACGGTGCAGGGGGTGAACCAGAGCTTCACCTCCAGCGGCCATAGCCGCAACACCCTGCTGTCTCTATCGCGGCTGCTGCGGCGCAATCAGAGCGGCAAGACCGAACTGAAGCTGAGCCTGACGCGCAAGGCGTCGCGCAGCTTCATCGAGGATGCCGAGGTCGTGCAGCAGCGGCGCGACCTCACCATCGCCGGGCTGGAACTCAGCCACCGCCAGTACCTGGGCGAGGCGGTGCTGGACGCGTCCTTCGGCTACCAGCGCGGAATCGGCGCCTGGGGGGCGCAACCGGACGCGCTGGCGGCGCAGGGCGGCCCGACCGCCCGCCACGAGCTGTACCAGGGCCGGCTGGCGCTGCAGCTGCCGCTGCATATCGCGTCGCAGACGCTGCGCTGGAGCAGCGAGCTGCGCGGCCAGTACAGCCCGGATCTGCTGATGTCCAGCGAGCAGTTCGCCATCGGCGGACGCGGCAGCGTGCGCGGCTTCAATGCCAGCACGCTGGTGGGGCAGAGCGGCTATTACCTGCGCAACGAGCTGAGCTGGCCGTTGCCGCCGGCTGGTCCGCTGGCGCTGGAGCCCTACCTGGGGCTGGACGCCGGCCAGATCGCCCGCCCGGCTTATGACGCCGGCCCGGACCGCAGCCTGTCCGGCTGGGCCGTCGGCCTGCGCATGAGCCTGGGCGGCCATCTGTCCGCCGAACTCAGCCACGAGCGCGCGCTGCACCAGCCGCAGGGCTGGGATCGTCCCGCCATCACCCATTTCTCGATCACCGCGCAGTGGTGAACCCGCTGCCCTGTCCCGTCTTATTGAGCTGACATCATGAACAAACACCTTTATCGGATCATCTTCAACCAATCCCGCGGCCAACTGATGGTGGTGCAGGAAGACGCCAGCGGACAGGGCAAAGGCAATGGCGCGGAGGGCGTCGCCGCGACGCTGGCGGCGGCATGCAAGGCATTCTCGCTGCGCCTCAGCGTGCTGTTGATCGGCCTGGGATTGGGCAGCAGCGCCCTGGCGGCCGACATCATCGCCGATCCCAACACCGCGGCCGGCAAGCAGCCGGGCGTGATCCAGTCGGCCAACGGCCTGCCGGTGGTGCAGATCGCCGCGCCCACCGCCGCCGGCGTATCGCACAACCAATACCAGCAATTCAACGTCGGCCCCGGCGGCGCGCTGCTCAACAACAGCGCGGTCAACGTCAATACCCAGCTGGCCGGCTACATCAGCGGCAACCCCAATCTGAAGAACGGCAGCGCCCGCATCATCCTCAACGAAGTGACGCAGGCGAACCCGTCGCAGCTGCGCGGCTACCTGGAAGTGGCCGGCCAGCGAGCGCAGGTGGTGATCGCCAACCCCTGGGGCATCACTTGCAGCGGCTGCGGCTTCATCAATACCCAGCAGGCCACGCTGACCACCGGCGCGCCGCAGCTGAACGCCCAGGGCGCGCTGACCGGCTACCAGGTGGCCGGCGGCCGCGTCAGCATCGATGGCGCCGGCCTCAACGCCGCCAATGTCGACAGCTTCGCCATCATCAGCCGGGCGGTGTCGATCAACGCCAATCTGTACGCGCAAAAGCTGGACCTGGTGCTGGGCCGCAACCAGGTGGACGCTGCCACGCTGGCGGCCCAGCCGCTGACAGCCAGCCCGAGCGACGCGCCTGCCTTCGCGCTCGACGTGGCGCAACTGGGCGGCATGTACGCCAACACCATCAAGCTGGTGGGCACCGAGAAAGGGGTCGGCGTCAACCAGCTGGGCACCATGGCGGCCCAGGCCGGCGATTTGCAGCTGACCAGCGCCGGCGACCTGATCCTGCGCGGCCAGACTCACAGCCAGCAGAACCTGATCCTGCGCGCCGACGGCCAATTGCGGCACGACGGCATCACCCGCGCCGAAGGCAATCTCCAGGCCGATATCGCCGGCCAGACTACGCTGCATCAGACGCTCAGCGCCGGCGGCGACCTGACGTTGAACGCCGGCTCGATGCAGGGTGACGGCGCGCTGGCCGCCGGTGCCCAGACCGACGGCAAGCTCGGCGACCATGGCCGCCTGACGGTGACCAGCGCCGGCATGCTGCAGCACAGCGGCCAGCTGCTGGCCGGCGGCGATGTCAGCCTGCAAGCCGGCGCTGCCGATCTGTCCGGCGCCGTCGTCAGCGCCAGCCACGGCGCGCTGGACATCCATGCCGCCGGCGACGTGAACGCGCAGCAGGCCCGCCTGAGCGCCGCCGGAGCCGCCCGGCTCACCCTAGACGGCCAGCTCGACAACCGTAGCGGCCAGCTCGCCGCCGCCCATGTAGACCTGCAATTGGGCGCGCTGGACAACCGCGAGGGCAAGATCGTGCAGACCGGGCAAGCCGACTCGGCCTGGCGCATCAACGGCCAGGCTGACAACCGCCAGGGCCTGCTTGCCAGCGCCGGCCACGATCTGAAGCTGCACAGCGGCAATCTAGATAACCGTGGCGGCGAGATCAGCCACGCTGGCGCCGGCGCGCTGCGCCTGAGCGCCGACACGCTCGACAACCGCGAACAAGGCCGCATCGCCAGCGATGGCCGGCTGGACGCGCAGGCGGCGCAACTCGACAACCGCCAGGGCCGGCTGGCCGGCGTCCAGTCGGCATCCGTCGACGCACGCCTGCAGCTGAATAATGATGGCGGCGTGCTGGGCAGTGACGGCAAGCTGGACCTGAGCGCTGGCGCGCTCGACAACGGCGTCGGCCTGATCCAGTCCGGCAAAGATCTACAGTTGAGCGCATCGAGCCTGACCAACGCCGACAAGGGCCAGATTCTGGCGTTGGGCAAGGATGCTGCGAGCCAGGTGGATGTCAGCGGCGAGCTGCATAATCAGGGCAAGGTCGCCGGCAACGCCGACCTGACCATCAACGCGGCGACCATCGACAACAGCAAGGGCACGCTGCAAGCGGCCAGCCATCTGGAGTTGAGCAAGCAAAGTAGCCTGATCAACGACGGCGGCCACCTCGCTGGCCAGAGTTTGACGCTGAAGGCCGATTCGCTGAGCAATAAGAGCGGCGAACTGTATGCTCAGGGCCAGCTCACCAGCCAACTGAAGACGCTCGACAACAGCCAAGGCAGCCTGATCGGCGGCCAGGGTGTCGATCTGACGGTGGCCGATAGCCTGCACAACGACGGCGTGGTCGGCAGCGACGGCCAAGTCAAACTCAATGCCGGCACGCTGGAGAACGCCGCCGGCACCATCCAGTCGGGCAAGGATCTGCAACTGAGCGCATTGTCGCTGACCAACGCCGACAAGGGCCAGATCCTGGCGCTAGGCAAAGATACGGCGAGCAAAGTGGATGTCAGCGACGAGCTGCATAACCAGGGCAAGGTCGCCGGCAACGCCGATCTGACCGTCAACGCAGCGAGCATTGACAACAGCAAGGGCACGCTGCAGGCGGCCAGCCATTTGGAGCTGACCAAGCAAAGCAGCCTGATCAATGACGGCGGCCATATCGCCGGCCAGAGCCTGAAGCTGAACGCCGATTCGCTGAGCAACCAGGCGGGCGAGATCTACGCCCAGCAGCAGCTGAGCAGCACGCTGAAGACGCTGAACAATGCCCAAGGCAGCCTGATCGGCGGGCAGGGCGTCGACCTGACGGTGGCCGATAGCCTGCATAACGACGGCGTGGTCGGCAGCGACGGCCAAGTGAAGCTGACCGCCGGCGCGCTGGAGAACGCCGCCGGCACCATCCAATCTGGCAAGGATCTGCAACTGACGGCTAACAGCCTCACCAATGCCGACAAAGGCCAGATCCTGGCCCTCGGCAAGGACGCCGTCAGCAAGGTGGATGTCAGCGGCGAGCTGCATAACCAGGGCAAGGTCGCCGGCAACGCCGACCTGACTGTCGACGCGGCGACGATAGACAACGCCAAGGGCACGCTGCAGGCGGCGGCAGGTTTGAACCTGACCAAACAAACCAGCCTGACCAACGACGGCGGCCATATCGCTGGCCAGAGTTTGAAGTTGAACGCCGACTCGCTCAGCAACCAGGCCGGCGAGATCTACGCCCAGCAGCAGCTGAGCAGCCAACTGAAGACGTTGAACAATAGCCAGGGCAGCCTGATTGGTGGCCAGGGTGTCGATCTGACGGTGACCGACAGCCTGCGCAACGACGGTGTGGTCGGCAGCGACGGCCAAGTGAAGCTGAGCGCCGGCAAGCTGGACAATGCCGCCGGCACCATCCAGTCCGGCAAGGACCTGCAACTGAGCGCATCGTCGCTGACCAATGCCGAAAAAGGTCAGATTCTCGCCCTTGGCAAAGACGCGGCGAGCAAGGTGGATGTCAGCGGCGAGCTGCACAACCAGGGCAAGGTCGCAGGCAACGCCGATCTGACCGTCAACGCAGCGAGCATTGACAACAGCAAGGGCACCCTGCAGGCGGCCAGCCATCTGGAGCTGTCGAAACAAACCAGCCTGATCAACGACGGCGGCCATCTCGCCGGCCAGAGTTTGAAGTTGAACGCCGACTCGCTCAGCAACCAGGCGGGCGAGATCTATGCCCAGCAACAGCTGAGCAGCCAACTGAAGACGTTGAACAATAGCCAGGGCAGCCTGATCGGCGGCCTGGGCGTCGACCTTACCGTCAGCGGCCAACTGCATAACGACGGCGTGCTCGGCAGCGACGGCCAAGTGAAGCTGAGCGCCGGTTCGCTGGAGAATGCGTCCGGCACCATCCAGTCCGGCAAGGACCTGCAACTGACCGCTGCATCCCTGACCAACGCCGACAAGGGCCAGATCCTGGCCCTCGGCAAGGACGCCGTCAGCAAGGTGGATGTCAGCGGCGAGCTGCATAATCAGGGCAAGGTCGCCGGCAATGCCGATCTGACCGTCAACGCGGCGACGATAGACAATGCCAAGGGCACGCTGCAGGCGGCCAGCCATCTGGAGCTGAGCAAGCAAACCAGCTTGATCAACGACGGCGGCCACATCGCCGGCCGGAGTTTGAAGTTGAACGCCGACAGCTTGAGCAACCAGGCCGGCGAGATCTATGCCCAGCAACAGCTGACGAGCCAGCTGAAGACCTTCGACAATACCAAGGGCAGTGTCATCGGCGGACAAGGCGTCGATCTCACCGTCAGCAGCCTGCTGCACAACGACGGCGTGGTGGGTAGCGATGGCCAGGTGAAGTTGAGCGCCGGTACGCTGGAGAACGCCGCCGGCACCATCCAGTCCGGCAAGGACCTGCAACTGACCGCATCGTCGCTGACCAACGCGGACAAAGGCCAGATCCTGGCGCTGGGCAAGGATGCGGCGAGCCAGGTGGATGTCAGCGGCGAGCTGCATAACCAGGGCAAGCTGGCCGGCAACGCCGACCTGACCGTCAATGCGGCGACGATAGACAACGCCAAGGGCACGCTGCAGGCAGCCAACCATCTGGAGCTGTCGAAACAATCCAGCCTGATCAACGATGGCGGCCATATCGCTGTCCAGAGCCTGAAGCTGAATGCCGACTCGTTCAGCAATAAGGGTGGTGAACTATATGCCCAAGGCCAACTGAGTAGCCAACTGAAGACCCTAGACAACAGCCAGGGCAGCTTGATCGGCGGCCAGGGCGTCGACCTCACCGCCAGCACCCTGCTGCGCAACGACGGCGTGGTCGGCAGCGACGGCCAGGTCAAGCTCAACGCCGGCACACTGGAGAATGCGTCCGGCACCATCCAGTCCGGTAAGGACTTGCAGCTCAGCGCGTCGAGTCTGACCAACGCGGACAAAGGCCAGATCCTGGCCCTCGGCAAAGACGCGGCGAGCCAGGTGGATGTCAGCGGCGAGCTGCACAACCAGGGCAAGCTGGCCGGCAACGCCGACCTGACTGTCAACGCGGCCAGCATCGATAACAGCAAGGGTACGCTGCAAGCGGCTGCAGGTTTGAATCTGACGAAGCAAACCAGTCTGACCAACGACGGCGGCCATATCGCTAGCCAGAGTTTGAAGCTGAACGCCGACACCCTCAGCAACCAGGCCGGCGAGATTTATGCCCAGCAACAACTGACGAGCCAACTGAAGACCTTCGACAATACCAAGGGCAGCCTGATTGGCAGCCAGGGCGTCGATCTCACCGCCAGCAGCCTGTTGCATAACGACGGCGTGGTGGGCAGCGACGGCCAGGTGAAGCTGAGCGCCGGCACGCTGGAGAATGCCGGCGGCGCCATCCAGTCCGGCAAGGATTTGCAATTGACTGCCGCGTCGCTGACCAACGCCGACAAGGGCCAGATCCTGGCGTTGGGCAAAGACGAGGCGAGCACTGTTGATGTCAGCGGCGAGTTGCATAACCAAGGCAAGCTGGCCGGCAACGCCGACTTGACCGTCAATGCAGCCAGCATTGACAACGCCAAGGGCACCTTGCAAGCGGTCCGCCACCTGGAGCTGAGCAAGCAAAGCACGCTCACCAACGATGGCGGCCACATTGCAGCCCAAGGTCTGAACCTGAAGACCGACACCCTCAGCAACCAGTCCGGGGACATCCGCCAGATTGGTGCGGGCGAGGCCAAGCTGAAGATCGGTCAGGCCTTCCACAACCAGCAGGGCCAGTTGTTGAGCAACGGCGGCTTGACGCTGGATGCCGGCCAGCTCGACAACAGCCAGGGCACGCTGGGCAGCCAGGGCGCGCAGGCCCTGACCGTGCGGCAGGACCTGAACAATCAGGGCGGCACGCTGGCCAGCGGCCAGGCGCTGACGTTGATTTCGCAGGGCGCGTTGGACAACCAGAAGGGCACAGTGCAGGGTGACAGCCTGCAACTGAACGCCGCCAGCCTGGACAACCGCGGCGGCGGCATCAAGACGCTGGGCGTCGGCGACAGCCGGATCCAGCTGGATGGCAAGCTGGACAACTCTACCGCGGGCACGCTGGCCGCCAACGGCAATCTGACGCTGACCGCCAATCAGCTGGACAACAGCGGCAGTGTGCTGCAAAGCGCCGCCAAGCTGGATGTCCAACTGAAGCAGGACGCGCAAAACGGCGGTGGCACGTTGCAGGCGGGCCAGCTGAAACTCAGCGCCGCCAGCCTGGGCAACCAGCATGGCCAGATCGGCCAGGCAGGCGCGGGGCAGGCCACGCTGGCCATCAGCGGCCAGATCGACAACAGCAAGCAGGGCAAGATCACCTCCGGCGGCCAACTGCAAGTGACCGCAGGTGACCTCAACAACAACCAGGGCGTGCTGAGCAGCCAGGGCGACCTGACCCTGCGCGGCAGCGCGCTGAACAATCAGCAGGGCACGCTGGGCAGCAACGGCTCGCTGACGCTGAACGCCGGCAGCCTGGACAACAGCGGCGGCCTGCTGCAAGCCGGCCAGACGCTGCAACTGGACAGCGGCAGTCTGCGCAACGCCGGCGGCAAAGTACTGGCGCTGGGCGCCGGCGACAGCCGGCTGACCGTTACCGGCCAACTGGCTAACGGCGGCCAGATCGCCGGCAACGGCAACTGGCAGCTGAAAGCGCAGGGTCTGGACAACGGCGGCGGCAGCATCTACGGCCAGCGCAACCTCGCCCTCGACACCGTGTCACTGGCCAACGCCGGCAGTCTGCTGGCCGGTCAAGACCTGTCGCTGAAGCTGCAGGGAGACTTCGTCAATACCGCCGGCACCCAGCTGCAAGCCAACCGCAACCTCAGCGTCAGCGCCAGCGGCAACCTGGTCAACAACGGCCAGCTGCAAAGCAGCGGCAACCTCAGCCTGACGGGCGTCAACTGGACCAATAACGGCAGCGTCAACATCGGCGGCACGCTGAGCACCCAGCTCAGCCAGAGCCTGGTCAATGCCGGCAGCCTGGGCGCGGGCGCGCTGGACATTCATGCCGCCAGCCTTAGCAATACCGCCTCCATCACCGCCGGCGACATTGCCATCCAGGCCGGCAGCCTGGATAACAGCGGCGGCAAGGCGCTGCTGGCCTCGGCCGGGGGCATGGCGCTGAATATCGGCGGCACGCTGAATAACCATGACGGCGCTTGGTTATACAGCCAGGGCGATATGAGGATCGGCCAATCCGGCGCGGCGGTGGGGCAGGTGGTGAATCACATCGCGACCTTGCAGTCGGATGGGAATATGTTTATTGAAGCGGGGCGGGTGAGTAATGAGTCGAATCCTGTGACGGTTACACAATCGTCAACAACAGTTACCGTGAAGAAGGAAACATATCGTCTTCCACGAGCAGTAACAAGTTATACGGAATGTGGGCATGACGGACGAAACTCATGTCCATCGGGGTGGGTGGATTATGTTGGGCGATATGATTTTGTTGATGGCATTCAGGTTTTGAGCAGATATGTACAGAATGAATGCAATGGTGATCATTGTGGATCTGGTTATTATGAATCGACTAGGTATACATTGCTTAATGATGATAAGCAATCCCAGCTGTTGACTATTAGAAAGGAGCGGGCAAGGGATGGGCGATGGGATTCTAGATGGAACATCAGTTCTATTGAGAAGGTCTATTATGTTAAGAGAGATAGAGGTGGGTATGTTTACTTGCCGGGGTTTGATCCTTCTGTAAACTTAACGCCTAACTCTCTTCCCGATGTGGCTTCGGCAATATCCCCTCTTGCTGTTGAGCTTACGAAGCCAGAGATGATTTATGGAGATTTTAAATCTAAGACTACTCTTGCAGATGCGTCGAGACTGTCTGAAGTTGCCGGCAGGTTTGAAGCCTCTAGGGAAATAAAAATCACGACAACTATAGATATGTCCAGTGGAGGCGTTTTGCCATCTAAAATTTTGGTTGGTAAGGGCATGGTTGTTAGTGCGGGGGAGTTTTCAAATAAATATAGCGATATATCGGTAGGGTCGAATATATCTATGCTGATGGGAAATGAGGTCTCCAATGTTGGCCAACAGTTGAAGAGAACAGTAACAGTTTCATCAATTTCTAACGTTTATGATCCTAATAATGGATATTTGGCAGCACTAGGGGCCTGTTTGACATCTTATTGGGCCGCGTGCCCAACAGTACCGGTCGTGTCTAGCTTAGCACCTGGAGTGACTAATACTGAGATTATCGGTTCTCTCGACGCCACCATCGCCACCAACCAACACCTGAGTCTGCAAGCGCCCTCTATCATCAACGGCAAGGACGCGGCACGGATGAATGCGTCTGCAGTGGCCGGCAATGCCGTCAATAACCAATCGGAGGTGAGCCAGGCGCAAGGGCAGGCGGTCAATGGCGCCGGCCAGCAGGCCGCGACAACTGGTCAAACTTTGCAAGGCAACGTGGGGCAGGCTCTGGGCACGCAACTGAACGGCGCTCTATCCAGCGTGGCCGGTCAGGCCTTGGGCGGGACTGGGCTGCAAGGGGAGACGGGCAAGACTTTGCAGGGGGTAGTGGGCCAGACCCAGGGCGCGCAGTTAAACGGCGCGCTGTCCGGCGCGGATGGCCAGCGTTTGAAGAACGGTGCGGTCGATGCCACCGCCGGCGGCGCATTGGGCAATACCTATCGCCCGGCACCGGCCACACAGCAGGTGACGATGTCCGCCGGCGGCGCCAAGGCCGCCAACCCGGTGGAGAAGGGCTACGCTGTGCCGGACAACGGTCTGTTCCACGCCAAGCCGGCGCCGCAGCAGCCTTACCTGGTGGAAACCAATCCGCAATTCACCCAGTACAGCAATTTCATCTCGTCTGATTATTTGCTCAAGCAGCTGAATTACGACCCGAGCAAGGTGGAGAAACGCCTGGGCGACGGCTTCTACGAGCAGCAGCTGGTCACCCGCGCCGTCACCGACATGACCGGCAAGCGCTTCCTGTCCGGCTATGGCAGCGCGATGCAGCAATACCAGCAGCTGATGAGCAATGGCGCGCAGTACGCCAAGCAGTTTCAACTGACGCCGGGCATGGCGCTGTCGGCCGACCAAATGGCCAAGCTCACTTCCGACATGGTGTGGCTGGTGAAGCAGAATGTGGGCGGCCAGGACGTGCTGGTGCCCATGGTTTATCTGGCCAATGCCGATCAAAAATCGCTGCGCGGACAAGGCGCGGTGCTGGCCGGCAACAGCATGAGCTTGTTGGCTAGCGGCGATCTGGTCAACACCGGCACGCTGAAGTCCGACACCACGCTGCTGGCGCAGGCCAACAATATCCGCATCGAAGGCGGCAAGGTGCAGGCCGGCGGCGATCTGGGCCTGCTCGCCGCGCAGAACCTGACCATCACCGACGACAGCCAGCACAGCCAGGCCGGCAGCAGCGTCAAGGCCGGCGGCGATTTGCAGCTGCAGGCCGGCAATGATCTGAAACTGCAGGCGGCGGCCATCGACGCGGCCGGCAGCGCCAGCCTGCAAGCAGGGCACGATCTGGACATCGCCAGCCGTGAAACCCGTTACGACCTGGGCGGCGGCAATCGCTACAGCAGCTACCAATACCAGCAGGCGGACCACGTCGGCAGCCAGCTCAATATCGGCGGCAGCCTGGCGCTTGCCGCCGGAAATGACCTGACCCTGTCCGGCAGCGCCGCCAAGGCCGGCGGCAGCGTGCTGGCCAGCGCCGGCGGCAGTCTGGCCTTGGCGTCCACGCTGGACAGCAAGCACGGCGCGGGCAGTTGGTGGGGCGGCGGTTACGACACGCTGAGCCAAACCCATAACGCCTCGCTGCTGCAAGGCGGCGGCGATGTATTGCTGAAAGCCGGGGGCGACCTGAGCCTGACCGGCTCCTCCGCGCAATCCACCGGCGGCAGCCTGACGGCCCTGGCCGGCAAGCAGCTGAGCGTGCAGAGCGAGGTCAATACCCATCACGACATTGGCTACAACTGGGGCAACAGCCATAACTGGCAAGCCGACAGCCTGACCGTGGCCGGCCTGGCCGGCAAGGGCGACCTGCAACTGCGCGCCGGCGGCGACGCGCTGCTGAACGGCGCCAGCCTGGCCAGCGGCGGCAAGCTGGTCCTGTCCGCAGGCAACGACATCAAGCTGGGCGCGGTGGCGACGGAAAGCCGCAACGACAACACCTGGGGCGAGACCATCCGCAATAATTACGACCTCACCCAGCACGGCGTCGCCGCGCATGGCGAGGGCGGCTTGATCCTGCAGGCGGGGCGCGACATCTCCACCCAGGCCGCCAGCTTGACCAGCAACGGCCAGGAAGCGCTGGTGGCCGGGCGCGACGTCACGCTCGGCAGCGCCCAGGAGCGGCACAGCGATTACAGCAAGACCGTCCACCATTCCAGCGGCTGGTTCAGCAGCAGCACCACCACCGATATCGTGGCCCACGACAGCACGCACGAAGCTGGCAGCACGGTATCGGCCGACACGCTGATCCTCAAAGGCCAGCGCGACATCAATATCCACGCCAGCCAGGTGGCGGGCAGCGGCGACGTGACGCTGGACGCCGGCCGCAATCTCAACATCACTTCCGGCACCGATACCAGCCGCCTGTTCCAGTACCACAAAGAGGAGACCTCAGGCCTGTTCTCCGGCGGCGGCCTGGGTTTCACCATCGGCAGCAAGGAGTTGACGCAGCAGCTGGATGGCGCGGGCACCACCCAGAGCCAGAACCGCAGTCTGGTGGGCAGCATAGGCGGCAACCTGAACATCAAGACCGGCGACACCCTTACCCTGCAAGGCAGCGATGTCACCGCCGGCGGCAATCTGCTGCTGGACGCCAAGAAGCAGAACCTGGACGTGGCGGTGGACACCTGGCACAGCGTGCAGAAGACCGTCAGCAAGTCCAGCGGCCTGACGCTGCAGCTCACCAGCCCGCTGATCAACGGCTTGCAGGCGATGGAGTCCGCCACCGAAACCGCGCTTAAGAGCAAGGACGACCGCGTCAAGGCGCTGTCCACCGCCACCGCCGCGCTGGCCGGCTACAACAGCTACACCGCCTACCAGCAAGCGATGAGCGACGCCGGCCAGAAGACCAAGGGCGGCATCCAGTTGAGCCTGACCGTTGGCGGCAGCCGCAGCGAAAGCACCACCGTCAGCGACAGCCATAACGAAAGCGGCAGCCTGCTCAAGGCCAGCGGCAATGTGATGGACCTGGCGCACGGCGCGGGCAAGGACAGCACCATCACCGCCAAGGGCGCGCAGTTCATCGCCGGCAAGGATCTCACCTTGCAGGCTGAGGGCGACATCACCCTGTTGGCGGCCAAGAGCGCCAGCAGCGAGCACACCACCAGCAGCGCCAGCAGCGGCGCGGTGGGTGTGGCGATTGGTTTCCAGGAGAACAGGCCGCAATTTGGCTTTACCGCCAACGGCAGCCTCAGCCGCGGCCGCGTGGATGGCAGCGGCAGCCAATATCAGCTGAGCGAACTGAATGCCGGCGGCAAGCTGAACCTGCAGTCCGGCGGCAACTTCACGTTGCAGGGCATCGTCAGCGGCCAGCAAGTGGTGGGCGATATCGCCGGCGACCTCAAGATCGATAGCCTGCAGGACACCAGTACCTACCACAGTCTGAATCAGTCGATCAGCGGCAACGTGACCATTGGGCCTGTCGGTTCGGGTGGCAGCGTCAGCCTCAGCCGGCAGAAAATGGATGCCGACTACGCCAGCGTGCAGCGCCAGTCAGGCATCCAGGCCGGAGACGGCGGCTTCCAACTGACGGTGAAGGGCACCACCGCCTTGAACGGAGCGGCAATCGCCAGCACCGACAAGGCGGCGCAGGATGGCAAGAACAGCCTGCAAACTGGCGCGTTGGTGCTGAAGGACATCGACAACCACGCCGACTTCACCGCCAGCAGCATCAGCGTCACCGCCGGCAGCGGCGGCGTATCTGGCATGGCCATGGCCGCGTCGGACCACGACAACAGCACCACCCGCGCCGGCATCAGCGCCGGCAGCCTGACCATCACCGACAATGCGCTGCAGCAGGCGAAAACCGGCCAAACCGCGGCGCAGGCCGCCGCCATGGCCAACCGCGACGTCAGCACCGGCCGCGACGGCAGCGGCAAGCTGGCCAACAACTTCAACGCCAGCGAAGTGCAGGGCCTGTTCGACGCCGCCAACGCGCTGAACCAGCAGGTGGGCACCTTCATGGCCAACAAGGCGGCAGAGGCCAAGGCCGCCGCGGACGATTTGAAGAAGGCGGATCCCAACAGCCCGGATTACGCCAGCAAGAAACAGGCCGCGGACGATACCGCCAAGTGGGCGCCGGGCGGCAGCTACAGCCAGATCCTCACTGCTGTCACCGCCGGCATCGGCGGCAACCTGGCCAACGGTCTGACCGGCATGGCGCAGAATGCGGGCATCGCCTACCTGCAGGGATTGGGCGCGCAGGAAGTCAAGGCGCTGGCGGATGATCTGGAACGGGCGCAGAGCAACGATCCGGATCATGCGGACAAGAAGCCGGAAGGCGAAGTCGTCCGCGCGGTGCTGCATGCCGCCCTGGCTTGCGCCGGCGCGGAAGCCAGCGGCCAGAGCTGCGGCGCGGGCGCGGCGGGCGGCGCAGCCAGCGTGGCGTTGAACAACGCGCTGGACAAGCTGCAGCATACCGACGCCGACAAGATGACGGCGGAAGAGAAGCTGCAGCGCGAGAATCTGGTCAACGGCTTGTTGACGGGGTTGTCGACGGCGACTGGTGGAGCTGAGACGGCAGCGACGACGGTGAATGCGGCTAAAACGGAGATGGAGAATAACTATCTTGGTCGTAAAGAGATTCAAGAGTTGGATGCTGCTGAGAAGCGTGGAGACAAGAAAAAGATCAAGGAGCTATTGGCACTTAGCGAGTTGCGCGATAGGGAGTACCAGCAAGCGTGCGAAAAGTCTGACAGTCCTGCATGTCATGCTGCAGAACAAAAACTACGTAAAGCAGCTGCGGATATCATCAGAAGTGGATATATAGCGAAAGGAATCCGCTCCAGCATTGAGCAGCAAAATACGATTACGGAAGCCGATGCATCCTTGATATCTATTGATCGAGCAAAAGGTGTAGTGCAAGGCTACGTCGGTAGCATGATCGATGGAATCAAAGGGATGGCTAAGGGGGCCGAAGCTGCAGTTTTGGCTGCAACTGGAGACGTGAATGCTCAACGCGAGCTTACGCAGACCAAAGATACGTTACTGAAACTAGCCGACCCTGATGTGCTGGTTAACGTATTGCAGCATATGGATGCCGCACACCGAGAAGCTCTGGCCAATGCTTATGAGCGTGGGGATGGTGTTGCTTTAGGCAAGCTCTCTGGCGAGTTGCTGGCTTTGATGCCGGGAGGAGGGAGTGTCGGTGGAGTGAGCAAGCTGGCTGAATTGCAAGATGTGAGCAAAACGGTCAAAGTTGTGCAAAAAGTTGATAAAACAGCAGTGGAAACCGCTGGAGCGGGTAATAAAGTTGAAAAGGGTGATGCTGCGCTTGGTGTGTGCACGACGCCTAATAGTTGCTTTGTCGCTGGTACGCAGGTGTTGACTGACAAAGGGCTCAAAGCCATTGAGACCTTTGTTGGCGGAGAGTTGGTTTGGTCGCGCAGCGATCAAACCGGTGAATATGGCTTCCAACCAGTTGTAGCGCACAAGGCGACACCGTACCAAGCAATTTACCGCGTGGTAGTCAAAAATGGTTCAGGCTATCGGGAGACTTTCAGAACCACGGCAGAGCACCCGTTCTGGCTCAAGGACCAAGGCTGGTTGAAGGTATCGCTGCTGCAAGCAGGGATGGTGCTGATTAACCATACTGGCCAGCTGCTGACGGTGGTGAGCCAAGCAGAGGAGGGCGAGCTCGATACCGTCTTCAACATTCAGGTAGCTGAGTTCCAGACTTACCATGTGGGTGAGCTTGGGGTTTGGGTGCATAATGCTGACTGTTGCCCTGTTTTAGCAGGTACTCCAAACAAGATTTCACCTGTAGAGTTGACATTTGACAAGTCTACGCAGACTTGGACATCGCCAGCTGGGCTTGATTATGGGCCTGGTTCTGTTCACGGCAATCGCGTAAAGCATGTTCTTGATCATGCAGAGTTGAATCCAGACAAGACGACTCATAGTGTTTTTAATGTGGATAGAAAAGAGGTATTAGGTCTAATTGATCAAGCATGGCTGCAGAAGGGAAATTCTTTGCCAAATGACCCAGGGGCTTTTGTAGTTCAGATGGGGCGTGTGGTTGGAACTGCAGGTGAGACGAATGTAAAAATTATTGTTCGTCCTGGTACGCAGAAAGTTATTACTGCTTATCCGATAAAGTGAAAGAAAGGGGTTGGTTATGCTGTGCCCAAGGTGTGCTCAAGGTGATGTTGTGAAAGCAAAAATAAAAAAAACAGATACAGTTTTGTTTGTGTGCCAAGAGTGTGAGGCAACGTGGTTCTCGCAATTAGATATTGGAGTGGTACCATTTTGGGATTTTGGGACGTATATGGAGGAGATTGGTTTGATGCCTCTGTGGGATGAGTTGGAAGTTATTATGAATAAGTAGGTGTGTGGATTGGGAGAGGCTTGCGAAGCCCAACGTTTACCGCGAAAAACACGATGATTTCTATGAGTGGAATCTGTTCGTTCTTGGTAAACGTTGGGCTTCATTTCACTTGGCTCAACTTACGGTCCTGGAAAGGATAAGAAATGATGCCGTCAAATATAAGCGAGGAGGGGTATAGGAAATTGCCTAAATGAGCTAAGGTAGCTTATGGGGCTATGTTTTTCCTTGTGATATATTTTATTGTTGGTGGGGTGTTTTTTGGAATTTGGCAGAGATATCACTAAGAGCCTGTTCATAGCATCTGTTCACCGTTGAAGGAAAGTAGGCCCGTAGCTTGGGCTAAGCTTGCGAAGCCTAACGTTTACTGCGAAAAGTGCGATGATCTCCATGGATGGAGTCTATTCGTCCTCGGTAAGCATTGGGCTTCATTTCATTCAGCTCAACCTATGGCCCTATCCTAGTGAACAAGCCTGCTAACAGGACTGCAAGTTTGCCTTATCTAGTATTTTCAGCGCCTCTCTAGCGTCCATGTTTGCAAAAAGTAAGAATCCTTATCATTTCTTGCTACGTCCTGCATCAATCTCTCGCCTGATTTTCCTGCATATCGGCTTTATTTCTGTTCTATATGTTTCTCTATGAAAAAGTAGAAAACGCTCGGCTGCCAAATAGTTTTCTGAATTGAAAATTGATCTCAATTGTACTCATTAGGAATGAGCGCGGGCCTCTGAAAACCAGGCTCTCACGTGCATGCGTTCCGGATTGCCTCGCCCATTTAGCAACAACTGAGACAGGAAGCGCCGCCCATGAAGAAAAATCTCCCCGTGGACAACATTGAATTGTTTTTGCTGCCCCATCGTCCCATCGTCACCAAGACTGATCTGAAAGGCCAGATCACCTATGCCAACCGCGCCTTCATCGACATCAGCGGCTTCAGCGAAGAGGAGCTGATCGGCCAGTCGCACAATGTCGTGCGCCACCCGGATATGCCCGAGGAGGCGTTTGCCGATCTTTGGGACACCATCAAGTCTGGCCGCCCGTGGAAAGGGTTGGTCAAGAATCGCAGCAAGCAGGGGCATTTCTACTGGGTGGAGGCCTACGTCACGCCGATTTGCGAGAGTGGCCGCCCTGTGGGCTATATGTCGGTGCGCAGCGCGCCATCCAAAGCGCAAACGGCGGAGGCCGAACAACTCTATGCCCGCATCAGGGAGCGACGCCAGGCTTTCCCGCAAACGCGTCATGCCACCCCCTTGGCGCTGAGCTGGGCCATGCTGTACGCGCAACTGCCAGCCGCGGCGCTGGCGCTGGCCGCCGCCCTGATGCCCGGCGGCGCCGGGCAGTTAACCTTGCTCATGCTGCTTGCCGTCTGGGTGCCGTTGGCCGGTTATCTGGTCGGCCGCTGGCAGACGCATCCGATAGAAACCGCCCGCAAGGCCCTGATGCGACTGGCGGAAGGCAATTTCAGCAGCCCGATTTCTCCTCTGGGGCTGCGCGAGCCTCGCGCGGTGCTGGAGGAAATGGAAACCTTGCGCATCCATCTGCGGGCTATCCTGGCTGATGTGGTGGCGGGCGCGGAGGATATCAGCGAGGCGGCCAGCGCCACCCATACCGAAGCCGAGTCGCTGAATTCTCGCGGCGAGCATACCCAGGAAGGCATCGTCCGGGTGGCCGCCGCGTTGGAGCAGTTGTCGGTGGCGGTCAACGAAATCTCCCAGGCAACCCGCACCGGCGCTGAATTCGCGGGCCAGGCCACCGAACTGGCCACCCAGGGGGAAACGCAAATGAGCGGAACCCGGCAAGCCGCTCAAGCGGTAGTCAACGAAGTGTCCGGCACGCGCGATACCATCATCAAGCTGGAGCAGTCCGTCGAATCGATCAATACCGTTACCGGTGTGATCAAGGAAATCGCCAATCAGACCAATCTGCTGGCGCTCAACGCCGCCATTGAAGCTGCGCGGGCTGGGGAGCAAGGGCGGGGATTCGCGGTGGTGGCGGATGAGGTGCGCAAGCTTGCCGAGCGGACCGCCGGCAACACGCTGGAAATCGAGCAATCGATAGCCTTCTTGCGCGAGCGTTCGTCGGAGGCGCTGGCGGATGTCAAGGCGGCGTTGGACAAGGTGCATACGGCGGAGGCGACGATACAGGTGGCGGCGCAAGGGCTAGAAGCGATACGTACCGCCAATGAGAAAGTGTCGGAGTCTTCCGCCAACGTGGCCAATATGCTGCGGCAGCAGTCGTCGGCCTCTACTGAGGTCGCGCAGAACATGGAAACCATGAGCCGCCTGACCGAGCAGAATGGCTTCAGCATTTCCAACACCTTGCAAGTCGCCCATAAATTGCACATGACCGCCAGCGACCTGCGCCGGCTGGTCAGCCAATTTGAAAAATATATGTGAAGCGCCGGGGGCTGGTCGCCATGCGTGGCGGCTTCGCCGAGAGGCTTATCGCGTCATTGACGGGATAGGGCTGCAGATACCGTCTTTCACGTCAAGCGGCTCTTGCGTAGTCGGTCCGGTAAGGTTGGCGTGTTTCCAGCCCTGCGGCAGCGAAAAGGGCCGTCCATCAGTTACTGGAACGGGAAGCTCAGCCGCAGATTGAAGGAGTCGCCGCCGACATCGCTGGTTGTGTGGAAGCCGTGGTTGTAGATCGCCATCAGCTTTACTTTGCCTATTTGATAGCCAAGCAGCGGGCCGATGCCGTAGTTGCTGGCGCGGCAGCCGCCGGTCTGCGCGCAGGCCGCGGCGCCGCTGCCGGAGTCATCGCTCAGCTGGTTTTCCTGGTAGCCGCCCAGGCCTATCGTCCATTTGCCTATGGTTTTGGCGACGGTATAGTCGATCGCCAGCTGTTGACCAGACTTGTACTGGGTGTCCGGATTGCGGAAATTGTAGGCGTAGGTGGCGTCCATGCTCAGGTTCCAGCCATTGCGCAGCCAGCTCAGCGCCAAGCCGGGCTGCAGCGTCCAGAAGCCATTGGCGGCGCCGAGATAGGTGCCGTTCGGCAGCCGGCGCGGCGATGAGCTGCCGGTGGGCAGGTAGACCGCCAGGCTGGCTTTGAGGTGAAGGTTGTTGGGCAAGGCCCAGGACAGCTGTCCTGGAACCAGGATGGTGTTGAAGGTGCCCCAGCGGCCATTGGCGGGCAGGCCGTCGCCGCTAAGCGTGGTGTAGTCGATGGGCTGGGCGATGGCCACGGCGTAGTCGGCGCCGAACACCTTGAGTCCGGTCGACCACAGCACTTCCGGCAATTCGATCAGCGCTCTGACCCGCAGGCCGGTCTTGTCGCCGTTGTGGTCGTATTTGTCCACCCAGGTCCAGTAGTTGTTCAGCACGCCATAGACGCCTTTCGGCGGCAGCACGCCCGCGGCTAGGCCTTCGTTGACGCCGCGCAGGTGAGGATCCCACAGTTCTTGCCCATTGGCGCTGAAATGCGGCAATAGGCAGGCGATGGCGACAGATGCGGCCTGCGCGATCATTTTTGATGGTTTCATCCTGAAAGTGTCCCTGTTCGGTTTCGCTTTGTGATTGGCGGCATGCTGGGAAACTGTATGCAGGCCTGGCGTTAGGCAAACTGAGTATAGGCTGCGTATTCCAAAGAGGTGGTGCCTGCTCGCTGGCCATGAACATGGATTGATGGCGGAGGAGGCGTGCATGGATCGGATGCCTCTGAGAGCGGATTTTCCGGCGTGGGCGGTTCGGAAAATGTCGGCAAAAGGAATATCATGTGCCGGAATGCGAATGCGCATGAAAAGCGTTGTAGTTAGGAAACCCGGCCCCGCGCAGGGGGCGGTTGGATAAGTGGAGCATTAATGAGGGAAGCAGGGATGGAGCAGCCGTTGAAGGCTTATCAGGTTGGCGGCAACGATATCGTCGCCGCCGGTTCCGTGGAAGAGGCTTTGGCCGTGCTGGAGGAGCTGGCAGGCGAAACCGATCTGACTATCGGGGATGTCGCTCCGATTGCGGAGGATGAACTGGACGTGCCGGTGGAAGACGAGGAGGGCAACGCCTGTCCCACCATCCGCCAGATGCTGGCCGAGTTGAGCGAGTCGGCCTATCTTTTCGGTTGGGACTGACGGAGAGTGCCGCTCTCAATAGGATGGGGTTGCAGCCAAAACGCCGCCCCGCCTCAAAACCACTGCCCCATACTCCGCCAGAAATCGTCCGGCACCCACAGCAGGGCGGCGGTGGTGAGGACGTAGCGCAGGAATTTGCCGATCGCCATGTAGCACACGCTGGGCCAGAACGGGATGCGCAGCCAGCCGGCCAGGGTGCACAGCGGGTCGCCGATGCCCGGCAGCCAGGACAGCAGCAGCATCGGCGCGCCGCGCTTGCGCATCCAGCGGAAGTAGCGCGGGTTCAGCGCCGGCTTGCCGCTGCGCGGCGGGCGGCTTGCCGATTCTGCATGCGGGTGCGCGTGCGCGCGGTGGCTGCGGCGCAGGCGGTAACGCAGCAGCGCCACCTTGGCGCCGTAACCCATCCACCAGTCGATCATGCCGCCCAGGGTATTGCCCAGCGTGGCGACGGCGATCACCTGCCAGAACATGTCCGGCCTGAGCTTGATGTAGGCGAACACCGCGGGTTCGGAGCCCAGCGGCAGCAGCGTGGCGGATACCAGGCTGATCATGAAAATGGCCGACAAGCCCACTTTGGGCAGGGCCAGGGTTCCGAGCAGCCAGTCGAGCAGTCCTTCCATGGGGCGGGTTTGTTGTTGTGGGTGGCCGTCGATGATAGCACCGGCTGGCCGGGTTTCGCCCCGTGTCGCGTGGCAAGCGCCGCGGCGGCTCGGATGTCCGGCGCGCATCGTGCCGTTTCGCCGTGAAAGTTAGGTCAGGAATTTAGGCCAGTTTGCAGCGCCGGATGGCGCGGGCATGCTGGCCGTTTTCATTTGCTATGGTTAAACGGCATGCGATCAGGCGTCCGGCACGCATAAATATGCTTGGGCATGGCGAATCGAGGGCGGGACGCCTGGTCTTTATCGAAACCTGAAGGGGAGAGACGATGAAATCGTATGGCGCGGAGTTTCTGGGCACTTTCTGGCTGGTGCTGGGCGGCTGCGGCAGCGCGGTGCTGGCGGCGGGGTTTCCCAACCTGGGCATCGGATTCGCCGGCGTGGCGCTGGCTTTCGGTCTGACGGTGGTGACGATGGCGTACGCGATCGGCCACATTTCCGGCTGCCACCTGAATCCGGCGGTCTCCATCGGCTTGTGGGCAGGCGGACGCTTTCCCGCCGGGCAACTCGCGCCGTACATCGTGGCGCAGGTGCTGGGGGGCATCGCGGCGGGTGCGGTGCTGTACGTGATCGCCAGCGGCGGAGCCGGCTTCGATGTGGCCAAGGGCTTTGCGTCCAATGGCTACGCCGAGCATTCGCCGGGCGGCTATTCGCTGCTGGCGGCCCTGGTGTGCGAGGTGGTGATGACCATGTTCTTCCTGTTGGTGATCATGGGTGCCACCGACAAGCGGGCGCCTGCCGGTTTCGCGCCGTTGGCGATAGGCCTGGCGCTGACCCTGATCCACCTGATCAGCATCCCGGTCACCAATACCTCGGTCAATCCGGCGCGCAGCACCGGCGTGGCCTTGTTCGTCGGCGGCTGGGCGGTGCAGCAGCTGTGGCTGTTCTGGCTGGCCCCCATCATCGGCGCGGTGCTGGGCGCGAAGGTGTACCGCTTGATCGCCGGCGAGCCAGAGTAAGCTCCGTTTCTGTTGGCGCATGGAAAAAGCCGCGGCGTTTGCCGCGGCTTTTTTTGTCCGCCCATGCGTCAATCGGCGAGGGTTGCCTGATGCGTTTTCAGCTGCGGCAGGATGCCGGCGACGATCTCGCAGCAGCGCAGCCGGTCGGAAAAGTCGTGGCAGTCGACCGACAGCATGATCTCGTCGACGCCGGTCTCGTCCAGCAGCTTTTGCAGCCCGGTTCTCACCGTTTCCGGCCCGCCGAACACCGCCGCGCCCAGCCATTCGCTGCGGACGGAGAATTCCTCGCGCGGGCTCCACAGGCCGTCCATGTTGTCCACCGGCGGTGGCAGCGGGCGGCGGTCGCCGCGGATCAGGTTGAGGAATTTCTGGTACGGCGTGGTGGCGAGGCGCTGGGCTTTTTCGTCGCTGTCCGCGGCCAGCACCGGGATGCAGGCCATCGCGTACGGCTGGCTCAGCGCGGCGGAAGGCTGGAACAGATGGCGGTACAACTGCAGCGCCTCATGCAGCTGGGCCGGGGCGAAGTGGGCGGCGAAAGCGAAGGGCAGGCCCAGCTGCGCGGCCAGCTGGGCGCCGTACAGGCTGGAGCCCAGCAGCCATACCGGCACGTTGGTGCCGGTTCCGGGAATGGCGCGCACGGCTTGGCCCTGCTGTTCCGGCCCCAGGTAGCCGCGCAGCTCCGCCACTTGCTGCGGGAAGTCGTCGCCGGCGCCCAGGCGCTCGCGGCGCAGCGCGCGGGCGGTGAGTGGATCGGTGCCGGGCGCGCGGCCCAGGCCCAGGTCGATGCGGCCGGGGAACAGCGTGGCCAGCGTGCCGAACTGCTCGGCCACCACCAGCGGCGCGTGGTTGGGCAGCATGATGCCGCCGGAGCCGACCCGTATGCGCTGGGTGTGGGCGGCGATATGGCCGATCAGCACCGCGGTGGCGGAGCTGGCCACGCCGGCCATATTGTGGTGCTCGGCCACCCAGAAGCGGGTGTAGCCCAGTTGCTCGACATGGCGGGCCAAGGCCGCGCTGTCGCGCAGCGCCTGGGCGGCGTCGCCGCCGGCGACGATGGGCGCCAGCTCCAGCATGGAGAGGCGGGGAGATGCGGAGGGTGTCATTCAATTCAGCCTGTGTTGGCGCGCGCGGACGGCGCCGGCGCGGGATGAGGCCAGTATACGGAGCGGCGCCGTTCGTCAGAAGTAGGCACTTTCAGGTGGGATAGTTGCCTTCCGGTGCGTATGGTATGAAAGAGCTGCCTTGAATTATCCGGGTACGGCCATATTTGAGAACGATTCCTGTTTGAGAGAGCAAGCATCATGACGAATCGCAGCAATCTGGACATCGTCCGCGCCACTTACGAAGGCAAATCCGAAGACAACGGCCGCAATCTGCTGGCGGCGCTGGCCCCTGACGCGGAATGGACCGAGGCGGCCGGCTTTCCCTACGCCGGCACTTATGTCGGCCCGCAGGCCATCGTGGAAAACGTGTTCCAGCGGCTGGGCGGGGAGTGGGACGGCTACCGCGCGGCGGTGGATCATTACTACGTGGATGGCGACAACGTGGTGGCCCAGGGGTTTTACCACGGCACCTACCGCGCCACCGGCAAGAGCTTCACCGCGTCCTTCGCTCATGTCTATACGCTGAAGGACGGCAAGATCGTCAAGTTCGAGCAGATTGTGGACAGCGCCAAGGTGTGGGAGGCGATGCGTGCCTGATCGCGTCGCGCGATGAAAAACGGCCAGCTCCGAAGGGAGGCTGGCCGTTTTGTTTTGTCCAGGCGGGTCAGACCGGCTGCAGTTGCTCGCCGACGCCGGCGCGCAGCAGGCGCTTCACGATCATTTTCAGCACCACGCCGTACATGGGCAGGAAGAACAGCATGCAGATCAGCACCTTGAAGCTGTAGTCCACCAGCGCGATCTCCACCCAGTTGGCTGCCATGAATGGATCGCTGCTCTTGTAGAAGGCGATGAAGAAGAAGGACAGCGTATCGCTGATGTTGCCGAAGAACATCGCGGCGGCCGGCGCTACCCACCAGGCCTTGAGCTGGCGCAGCCGGTTGAACACCTGCACGTCCAGAATCTGGCCCAGCGCGTAGGCGGCGAAGCTGGCCGCGGCAATGCGGGCGACGAACAGGTTGAAATGCTCCAGCGCCTGAAAGCCTTGCCACGCGCCCTGGTAAAACAGCGTGGACACCAGATAGGAGATCGCCAGCGCCGGCACCATCGCCGCCAGGATGATGCGCCGGGCTAGCGGCGCGCCGAAAATGCGCACGGTCAGATCGGTGGCCAGGAAAATGAACGGGAAGGTGAACGCTCCCCAGGTGGTGTGGAAGCCGAAGATGGTGATCGGCAGCTGCACCAGGTAGTTGCTGGAGGCGATGATGGCGATGTGGAACATCGACAGCTGTATCAGAGCGGACAGGCGTTGCCGGTCGGTAAAGGCAAACATTGGTGCATCCTTTTTGCTGAATGGGGTGAGGGAACCCAGTGAACACCCGCCGGAGGCCCGGGGCCCGGCGACAGAGGGGCGTGATGATACCGCTTTTTGTCTATACCTGAAAATATTTCTGCAAAATCAAGGCGGTCGCTAGCTGATATCTGAATGGCGGCATGCGGAATGACTTGTTGTTTGTTGGACAAAGAAAGCTATAAATATTCTAAGTAAATTCTCGTACTCGAATTCGGCGCGCCGGGCTTGCAAGGAGTTGGACATGACCATTACCAAAAGACTGCTGTTGACCACCATTCTGGCGCTGCTGGCGATGCTGGCCTTGGGCGTGCAGGGCTTGTGGAAGCAGCAGCAGGCCAATGAGCGCTTCGATTACATGAAGATCAATACCTTTCCCAGCATCCATACCCTGGACGACGCCAAGGAGGCGCTGGCGGATGTGAGGCTGACGCTGGCGCGCAGCGTGGCGCTGTCGGACCCGGCTGCCAGGAAGGCGGAGTTCGCCGCGCTGGCGGATCTGGACAAACGTTTCGACGCGGCATTGGACAAGTACGAGAAAGAGCTGATTTCCAACGATGCCGACCGCAAGCTGCTGCAGGTTGACCGCGACGACATGAAGCTTTACCGCCAGCAGCGCGACAGGTATCTGCAGCTGGTCCAGGACAACAACGTGGCGGCGGCCGACAAGCTGATGACCGGCGACATGGCCAACGAGGCCAAGGCGCTGAACCAGGCGCTGATCGATCATATCGAGTTCAACTACAAGCTGGCCGAGCAACTGAGCCAGGACAACGCCGCGGCGTATCTGGCGGCCTGGTGGCAGTCGACGATACTGGTGGTGCTGGCCGTTCTGGTGTGCGGCTGGCTCAGCGGCCATCTGTTCCTCAATATCCGCAGCAGCCTGGAACAGGTGCTGGACACCATGCAGTCGGTGCGCACTTCCCTGGATTTCCGCCTGCGGGCGCCGGTGAAGCGCATGGACGAGATCGGCAAGATAGGCCATTCGTTCAATGAGCTGATGGGCCGCCTGCAGCAAAGCTTCCAGGAAATCCGCCGCAGCGTGGAAGACATGGAAGGCTCCATCATCCACATGGTGAACTCGTCCGGCGACATCGCGTCCAGCTCGGTGCAGCAGAGCGAGTCCGCTTCGGCGATGGCGGCGGCGGTGGAGCAGGTGACGGTCAGCATCAACCATGTGGCCGATCGCGCCCGGGAGGCCAATCATCAGGCCAAGGAGGCCGGCGAAATCGCCGATCACGGCAGCCGGGTGATGCTGGGCACGGTGGACGGCATCAGCGCGGTGGCGGAGTCGGTGGGCCAGGCGTCGGATCGCATCGGCAAGCTGCGCGAGGACAGCGTCACCATCGCCACCGTGCTGGGCGTGATCAAGGACATCGCGGACCAGACCAATTTGCTGGCGCTGAACGCCGCGATCGAAGCGGCGCGGGCCGGCGAAATGGGGCGCGGCTTCGCGGTGGTGGCGGACGAGGTGCGCAAGCTCGCCGAGCGCACCGCCAGTTCCACCACTGAAATCTCCGCGGTGATAGACAAGATGCAGCAAGGTACCCAGGCCGCGGTGACGGGCATGCAGCAAGTGGTGGAGCGGGTGAACCAAGAAGCGGAGAAGGCGCGCGGCGCCGGGGACACCATCCAGCAGATCAAGACCAACTCGTCGCACAGCATGCTGTTGATCGGCGAGATTTCCGACAGTATCGTGGAGCAAGGCAGCGCCAGCAACACCATCGCCCAGAAAGTGGAGCAGATCGCGCAGATGGCGGAAGCCAATTCCAAGGCGTCGTCCGATTCGGCCGATTCCGCGCGCGAACTGCGCGAGCAAGCCGGCAATATCCAGCGCACGGTGGCGCAGTACAAAGTGTAAACCGAACAATGACAGGGATCGGGGAAGATCCGACAGGGCCGCAAGGCCCTGTTTTCTTTGGGGGGACGTTTTTGCAGGAAAAGCGATAAGCAAGCCAGGATTAATTGCTTAGCCGGGCGCGGCGGGCTTGTTAGATTGGGACGGTATTTCCAACTCGTACCAAGTGGACAAGCCATGGCGAAACCGCGTGCATTTCTCAAACTGATCCTTTCCGCCGCATTGGCCGTTTCAGGCGTCGCCGCGGCGGCGGACGCCGTCACCGTCGGCTACCAGACCGGCATCGACCCCACCAAGGTGCCGCAGGCCGACGGCGCTTACGAGAAGGCTACCGGCAGCCGCATCAACTGGCGCAAGTTCGACAGCGGCGCCGACCTGATCGCGGCGGTGGCTTCCGGCGACGTGGCCATCGGCAATATCGGCTCCAGCCCGCTGGCGGCGGCAGCCAGCCGCGGCCTGCCGATCGAAACCTTCCTGGTGGCCGACGAGATCGGCTCGGCCGAGGCGCTGGTGGCGCGCAAGGGCAGCGGCATCGCCAAGCCGCAGGACCTGATCGGCAAGAAAGTGGCGGTGCCTTTCGTCTCCACCACCCATTACAGCTTGCTGGCCGCGTTGCGCCACTGGGGCGTGGATTCGGCCAAGGTGAACATCCTCAACCTGCGCCCCGGCGAGATCGCGGCGGCCTGGCAGCGCGGCGACATCGACGCCGCTTATGTCTGGGACCCGGCGCTGGGCAAGATCAAGCCCGGCGGCGCGGTGCTGACCAGCTCGGCCGAAGTGGCCAAATGGGGCGCGCCCACCTACGACATCTGGGTGGTGCGCAAGGACTTCGCCGCCGCCCATCCCGAGTTCGTGTCGCGTTTCGCCAAGGTGTCGCTGGACGCCATCGGCGCTTATCTGGCCGATCCGCAGGCCTACATCGCCAACACTGCCAATATCGCCAAGATCAGCCGGCTGACCGGCGCCGCTGCGCCGGACGTGGTGGCCGGGCTGAAGGGCAACCGCTTTCTCGGCCGCGACGATCAGATTGCGCTGCTGCAGTCGCCGTTCGTGGCTGCGGTGGGCAAGACCGCGGCCTTTCTGAAGGCGCAGGGCAAGGTGGAGGCGCTGCAGCCGGACTACGGCCCCTACGTGACCAACCGCTTCGTCAAGGCGGCGAGGTGACCATGGCGGCGCTGATCGCAGACAGGGTGTCGGTTCGCTATCCCGGGCAGGCCCTGCCGGCGCTGGACGGCGTGTCGCTGAACGTGGGGCCGGGCGAACTGGCGGTGGCGCTGGGGCCGTCCGGCTGCGGCAAGACCACCTTGCTCAATCTGTTCGCCGGCTTCCAGTTGCCCGATGCCGGCAGCGTGCGCTTCGGCGGCGCGCCGGTGGCGGGGCCGGGCGCGGACCGCGCGGTGGTGTTCCAGCAGCACGCGCTACTGCCTTGGCTTACCGCGCTCGACAACGTCGCCTTCGGCCTGCGTCTGCGCGGCGTGCCGCGCGCCGAGCGCCGGGAGCTGGCCCAGAGGGCACTGGAGCAGGTGGACCTGGCTGATGCCGGCGTCCGCTATCCCTGGCAGCTGTCCGGCGGGCAGAAGCAGAGGGTAGGCATCGCCCGGGCCTTGGCCGGCCGCGCCGGCGCGCTGCTGATGGACGAGCCATTCGGCGCGCTGGACGCCTTCACCCGCGAGCAGATGCAGGAGCTGCTGCTCAAGGTGTGGGCGGAGTCCGGCAGCAGCGTGTTCCTGATCACCCACGACATCGAGGAGGCGCTGTTCCTCGCCACCGAGCTGGTGCTGATGTCGCCGGGGCCGGGACGCATCGTCAAGACGCTGCGCCCGCCGTTCAGCCGCCGCTGGCGCGCCGGCGACAGCGCGCGGGCGATCAAGTCCGATCCGGAATTCATCGCCTTGAGAGAACAACTGCTGGCCGACGTGTTCGCCCAGCGCCGACAGGAGGCATGGGCATGAGCGGCGTCGAAACCACTGCGGAACAGGAGTTGCTGTCCGTTGCCTCCCGCATCGAGGGCGGCCCGAGGCCGGGACGCGAACCCTCCCGGTTATGGTTGGGCGCGGCCAGCCTGGCGCTGCTGCTGGGCGGCTGGTGGCTGCTGGCGCACAGCGGCTGGGTGCCGGCGCTGTTCCTGCCCGCGCCGGAAGCGGTGCTGGGCAAGCTGTATGTTGTCTCCAGCCAGGGCTTCATGGACGCCACGCTGTGGCAGCACCTTGAGGCCAGCCTGCAGCGCATCGCGCTGGCCTTGATCGCCGCGGTGGCGGTGGGCGTGCCGCTGGGAACGTTGATGGGGCGCAGCTCGCTGGCACAGGGTTTGCTTGATCCGATGCTGGAGGCATATCGTCCGGTGCCGCCGCTCGCTTACCTGCCATTGATTGTGATCTGGTTTGGCATCGGTGAGCTATCCAAGGTGCTGCTGATTTTCCTGGCCATCCTGGCGCCGGTGGTCATCGCCACCCGCCACGGCGTGGCCCAGGTCGGCCGCAACCGGCTGCGCGCGGCGCAGAGCCTGGGCGCCAGCCGCTCGCAGCTGTTGTGGCTGGTGGTGTTGCCCGAGGCGTTGCCGCAGATACTGACCGGCATCCGCATCGGTCTGGGCGCCGGCTGGTCCACGCTGGTGGCGGCGGAGCTGGTGGCGGCCACCAGAGGACTGGGCTTCATGGTGCAGTCGGCTGCGCAGTTTCTGGTCACCGACGTGGTGGTGCTGGGCATCCTGGTGATCGCCGCGGTGGCCTTCGCGCTGGAGCTGGGTTTGCGCGCGTTGCAGCGCCGGCTGGCGCCTTGGCACGGACAAGACGACTGATGGAAAACGATAATAAGGAGAAGACTCTGATGAGTTTGCGATTGACCCGCCTGAGCCCGGCGCTGGGCGCGGTGGTGGAGGGGATAGACCTGGCGCGGCCCTTGGACGACGAGCAGCGCAGGGCGTTGAACGAGGCGCTGCTGCGCCACCAGGTGCTGTTTTTCCGCGGCCAGGACATCACGCCGCTGCAGCAGCGCAATTTCGCGGTGCGCTTCGGCGATCTGCACACCCACCCGATCTACCCGCAGCATCCGGACGCGCGCGAGATCGTGGTGCTGGACACCGATGTGGTGGATTTGCAGGACAACGCGATCTGGCACACCGACGTCACCTTCATCGAAACCCCGCCGCTGGGCGCGGTGCTGGCGGCGCGGCAGTTGCCGGAGCTGGGCGGCGACACGCTGTGGGCCAGCGGCATCGCCGCCTACGAGGCGCTGTCGGCCAGCCTGAAAGCCAGGCTGGAGGGCTTGAGCGCGGTGCATGATTTCGCCAAATCCTTCCCGCTCACGCGCTACGGACTGACCGACGACGATCGCCGCCGCTGGGACGAGACGCGGCGCAAGCATCCCCCCATCAGCCATCCACTGGTGCGCATCCACCCGGAAAGCGGCCGCCGCGCGCTGTTCGTCAGCGAAGGCTTCACCGTCGCAGTCAACGACCTGCCGGAAGCCGAGGGCCAGGCGCTGCTGCAATTCCTGTTCGCCCACCAGTCCAAGCCGGAGTTTTCGATACGCTGGCGCTGGCAGCCGGGCGACGTGGCGTTCTGGGACAACCGCTGCACCATCCATTACGCGGTGGACGACTACCGGCCGGCGCGGCGGGTGATGCACCGGGCGACGATACTGGGCGACCGGCCGTACTAGACGCCGGTCCTGTGCGGCGCCAGCCAGCAAAAAAGGCCATCTCTCGGGATGGCCTTTTTCTTGATGGCGGAGAGGATCAGCCGATCAGCCGCATCTTGAACTGCTTGCCCTTGATCTTGCATTGCGACAGCTTGGCCAGCGCTTGCTCGGCGATGGAGCGCTCCAGCGCCACGAAGCTGGCGAATTCGAAGATATTGATTTTGCCGATCTGGCTGCCCTGAAAACCCGCGTCGCCGGTCAGCGCGCCCAACAGGTCGCCCGGACGCAGCTTTTCGCGTTTGCCGCCGGCGATCTCCAGCGTCACCATCGGCGGCAGCAGCGGGCCGCCGGGGGCCGGGGTCAGCTCTTCCACGTCGGCCCAGGTCAAGTCGGCCTGCTGGTAGTTTTCGATCTGCACCAGGCGCTTGGCCTCGCTGTCGGTGGCCAGGGTCAGCGCCAGGCCGTGCTGTTCGCCGCGGCCGGTGCGGCCGATGCGATGGATGTGCACTTCCGGATCATGGGTGACGTCGACGTTGATCACCACGTCCAGCTCTTTGATGTCCAGGCCGCGCGCCGCCACGTCGGTGGCCACCAGCACGGTGGCGCTCTTGTTGGCGAAGCGCAGCAGGATCTGGTCGCGCTCGCGCTGTTCCAGGTCGCCGTGCAGCGTCAGCGCGTTGAAGCCCTGTTCCTGCAGCTCGCGCACCAGCTCCTTGCAGCGCTCGCGGGTGTTGCAGAAGGCCAGCGCCGAAGTGGGGCGCAGGTGGCGCAGGATGCGGCTGACCGTTTCCAGCCGGGTTTCCGGCTTCACCTTGTAGAACCACTGTTCGATGTGGTCGGCGTTGTGCAGCGACTCCACCTTCACTTCGACCGGGTTTTTCAGGAACTGCGCGCTGGCCTTGCGGATGTCTTCCGGATAAGTAGCCGAGAACAGCAGGGTCTGGCGGGTTTTCGGGCAGGCGCGGACGATGCCGACGATCTCCTCGATGAAGCCCATGTCTATCATGCGGTCCGCCTCGTCCAGCACCAGCGTCTTCACGCCGGCCAGGTTCAGCGTTTCGCGGAACAGGTGGTCTTGCAGCCGGCCCGGCGTGCCCACCACGATGTGGGCGCCGTGCTCCAGCGAGCCGATCTGCGGCCCCATCGGCGTGCCGCCGGTCAGCGTCACCACCTTGATGTTGTCGATGGCGCGCGCCAGGCGGCGGATCTCCTGCGCCACCTGGTCGGCCAGTTCGCGCGTCGGGCACATCACCAGCGCCTGCACGCCGAACCAGCGCGGGTTGAGGCTGGCCAACAGGCCCAAGCCAAACGCAGCCGTCTTGCCGCTGCCGGTCTTGGCCTGGGCGATCAGGTCGCGGCCTTCCAGAATGGCGGGCAGGCTTGCGGCCTGGATGGCGGTCATCTGGTGGTAGCCCAGGCTGTCCAGGTTGGACAACAGCGGGGCGGGCAGGGGCAGGGTGGAAAAAGCGGCTGGTTTCACAATGACTTGGCGCGGTTGGCTAAAGGCTGGGCAGTGTAACAGCAGTGAGGCTCGCGGCCAAATGCCCAGCGCATTTTCAGTTGGAAAAACGCCCGCCAAGCCGGGCGTGGAAGGTTGCCTCTCTCGTTTTATCAGATGGAGCCGGTTTTGTCGGGCGAAATGACGATTCGCCATCTTCGGGATCTTGAGTCCGTTGCGTGGATGATGCCCGCGCCGCGCGCCTTGGCCCAGGTTCGCCGCTAGGTATTGTTAACGGCCCGGAATCACCCAAGCATAACGCTAGCGGTATAATTCTGGGCGGCGATCCAACAGTACATGATTATGCTGGCTAATATGCTTGTCACGACTGGCGCTCAAATCAAGTTGGGCGAAAATGATCTCGTCGGTTTTCCCTGTGCGGCTGGCAAACGCCAATTTGTAGCCATTTGCATCGGTAATCAATGAGCACCCGGCCCAGTCTATTCCTCGTTCATGGCCTGCTCGATCGCACACCGCCACAGGCAAACGATTGAATGCGGCATTGGCCTGCGCCTTGATCACTTCTATCGGCAGCGCTTCACGCTGTTGCTGCTGCACTGGCCAATTGACAGGGACGCACAGTAGATCCGCCCCTTCCAGCGAGGGCAAGAGCACCCACTCCGGCACCTCCAAATCGTAACAAATCATCAAGCCAAGACGCCCTATCGCCGTTTCCACCACAGGGGGAGGCAGGCAACCTAAATCGAAAATCTTTTTCTCGCTATCCCACAGGTGAGCTTTACGGTAGAGAGTTTGGCGTCCGTCTGGCGTCAGCAGCGCCGCGGTGTTATACAATTTGTCGCCATCCGTCTCGCAAAAGCCGGCGACGATGATCAAGTCCAGCTGAATAGCCAGCTCACGCCACTCGCTTACGCAAGGCCCTGTTGCGGATTGCGCAAGACTCCTCGCCTCATCTTGATTGGAAAATGCATAGCCGGTATTAGCCAGTTCCGGTAAGACCGCGACTTGAGCCCCCATGTCAGCCGCCCGCATCAGGATGTCGCGGCTGAGACGCATATTTCCGGAAATATCGCCGAAACTAGGCGCCAGTTGGCAGCACGCCACACCCACAGCGCTGGATACATGGTCTATACGGTATGGCTTTTCAATCATCTCTTCTTTCCATTTTCAACATGGGCTGAATCCCTGGCATATGCAGGGTAGAGAATTTTTCGAAGAACGAGTTCCGCGATCAGGTAGTGACTCACGCCGTGCTCTCGCCTATGCGCGGTCTCATACAGATTCAGCGTTAAAAACCGCGCAAAAGATGCGGATCGAATTCCAATCATTCACACCCGGAAGCGCGACACCGAATCCGTCAAGCGCTGGGCCAGCGCCTCCAGCTCCTCGGCCGCGTCCACGGTCTGGCGGATGTCGGCGTCGTTGGTGCGCGCCATGCCGGCGATGGCGTCGATGTTCTCGTTCACCGTCTGGCTGGTGCGGCGCTGCTGCTCGGTCACTTCCACGATTTGCCTGAGGCCGCTGCGCACCTCGGCCACCGATTGGTTGGCCGCGTCCAGCACGCCGGCCACGCTGTCGGTGGCGTGGCGGCTGGCCTCCAGCGATTGCAGGCCGGCGCTCACCGCCTGGCGCACCGCGTCGGTCTTGTCGTTCAGCGAGCCGGTGACGGCGTCGATCTCGCTGGCGGACTTGGCTGACTTTTCCGCCAGCTTGCGCACTTCGTCGGCCACCACGGCGAAGCCGCGGCCTTGCTCGCCGGCGCGGGCGGCTTCGATCGCCGCGTTCAGCGCCAAGAGATTGGTCTGCTCGGCGATTTCGCGCACCTGCTTGGTCATGTGGGTGATCACCGCGGTGGAGTTGACCAGCTCGCTTTCCGCCTGCGCCATCAGCTGCACCGCGCTTTCCGCCTGGCCTACCTCGCGCTGCAGCCGGTGCAGGCTTTGCCGTCCTTGTTCCGAGCGCTGCAGGCTTTCCTCGGCGCCGTTGCTGACGTGCTCGGCCTTGCCGGCGATCTCGCCGATGTGGGCGGCCAGCTGGTCCACTGCCTCGGCGGCGGCCTGCGACTGGCTGTTCTGGCGATGGGAGCTGGCGGCCAACTGGCCGGCGCCGCCAGACAGGCTGCGCGCGGACTGAGCCACCGCGTCGGCGCTGTCGCTGACCTGGCGCACCAGGCCGGCCACGGTGCCCAGCATCTGGTTGAACAGGCGGGCGGTGACGCCGATTTCATCCCGGCTGCGTTCCGGCAGGCGGCGGGTGAGGTCTCCCTCGCCCTTGGCCAGTTCGGCCAGCCCTGCGGACATTTCCCGTAGCGGGCGGGTGACGAAGCGGCGGATGAACAGGTACACCACCGCCAGCATCGGCAGCGTGGCGAACAGCGCGAACAGGATGCTCTGGGTGCGGAAGGCGTCGACCGCCGCGTATGGCCGTTCCAGGGAAATGCGCATGCTGACCACGCCCAGCGGCGTCTTGTCCGCCACCTGGTGGCAAGCCAGACAGTTCTTGCCCAGGTAGTTGGCGGAGGCCAGCGCCGGGTAGACCACGCGCAGGTGTTCGCCCAATTGCGGGGTGGACTCTATCTGGATGTGCGGCTTGCCGTCGCGCAGCGCGGCGCGTTCGGTTTCGTCGCCCGGCCGGGCCTTGTCGCCGGCGCTGCCGGGGCCGAACTGCTTGCTGACCGCGTCGCCGCGTATCACGCGCAGGTCGCGCACCGCCGACAGCTCGCGGATCTGGTCCAGGAACACGTCGCGCTGGCCGACAGTGCCGGTGATCATCATGCCGGTGAGGCCGGCCAGCGTCATTTCGTTCATGCTGTGGGCCAGGTCTTTGGCCTGCTCCACGGCGATCTGGCGGCTGGCCTGGGTTTCCCAGGCGATCAGCCCGCCCCAGGCCAGCACCAGACAGGTCCAGATCGCGCCGGTCAGGCGCAGCCAGATGGGCCAATCGGAAAATTTTCTCATCGCGTTTCGGGGGGGCGGGCCCCGTCTCCTGTGTGTGGCGTCGTTATTGTCGGCCGGATTGCGGACAGTCCCGGCTATGCCGTATGGATTCTGATGGAGAACGGGAACCGGACTTCTGGTCTGGATCAAACATTGCCGGGAAAACGCTTGCGCTTGGGTTGGCGGCCGATTTCTGCAACAATCGCGCCCTTGCCGCCACGGCTATGGTGAAAACGGGACAGGAATACAAGGAATGGGCATGAATGACAGCACAAGGCGCGGCGTCGCCATCATAGGCGGCGGCCCGGCGGGCCTGATGGCGGCGGAGGTGCTGGCGGCGCGCGGCTATGCGGTGGACGTGTACGACGCGATGCCGTCGGTGGGCCGCAAATTCCTGCTGGCCGGCATCGGCGGCCTCAACCTCACCCATTCCGAAGCCTATCCGGCCTTTGTCGGGCGTTACGGCGACCGCGCGGAGCAGATCGAACCGCTGCTGAAGGATTTCGATGCCGACGCGCTGCGCGCCTGGGTGCATGGCCTGGGAGTGGAAACCTTCGTCGGCAGCTCCGGCCGGGTGTTTCCCAAGGAAATGAAGGCCGCGCCGCTGCTGCGCGCCTGGCTCAGCCGGCTGCGCGAGGCCGGCGCGCGCATTCACGTGCGCCATCGCTGGCTGGGCTGGAACGCCGATGGCAGCCTGAAGTTCGACACGCCGGACGGCGAACTGGCGGTGCGCGCCGACGCGACGCTGCTGGCGCTGGGCGGGGGCAGCTGGAAGAAGCTGGGCTCGGATGGCCGCTGGATGCCGTGGCTGGAGGAAAAGGGCGTGGCCACCGCGCCGCTGCTGCCGTCCAATTGCGGCTTCGACGCCGAGTGGAGCGATTTCTTCGCCGACAAGTTCGCCGGCGAGCCGCTGAAGTCCGTCGGCCTGGCTTTTCAGGGCGGAGACGGCCGCGAATTCAAGCGCGTCGGCGAATGCGTGATCACCAAGAGCGGCATAGAAGGCAGCCTGATCTACGCCTGCTCGGCGCTGCTGCGCGACGAGATCGCCCGCGCCGGCGCCGCCACCTGCCATCTGGACTTGATCCCGGCCTGGGACGAGGCGCGGGTGCTGGCCGAGGTGTCGCATCCGCGCGGCTCGCGCTCCTTGTCCAGCCATCTGCAAAGCCGGCTGAACCTGAAGGGCGCGCGCGCCGGCATCCTGCGCGAGTGCGTGGACAAGGACAGCTTCCAGAACCCGGCGGCGCTGGCGGCCGCGATCAAGCGTTTGCCCGTGACCGTGACCGCGGCGCGGCCCATCGACGAGGCGATCAGCACCGCCGGTGGCGTCAGCTTCTCCGCGCTGGACGAGAGGCAAATGCTGGCCGCGCTGCCCGGCGTGTTCTGCGCCGGCGAGATGCTGGACTGGGAAGCGCCGACCGGCGGCTATTTGTTGACTGCCTGCTTCGCCAGCGGCCGCGCGGCCGGGCAGGGCGTCGCCGACTGGCTGGAACGGCAGGCATCAAAATAGTTTTACTTGAGGACGGCAAGCAGGCCTGACAGAATACCCGGATCGCATTTTATTCGCCCATCCCGGGCGCGATCCGCAACCTGTTTTTC
This sequence comes from Chromobacterium sp. Ag138, assembly GCF_055181315.1. Taxonomy (NCBI): domain Bacteria; kingdom Pseudomonadati; phylum Pseudomonadota; class Betaproteobacteria; order Neisseriales; family Chromobacteriaceae; genus Chromobacterium; species Chromobacterium sp. Ag138. Next base: position 1,024,760 of record NZ_JBUPWA010000001.1, on the reverse strand, counting down.
TTGCTTGCCATGAGTGAAAAAAGCAATCCCTGCCAATCCTGCGGCGCGTGCTGCGCCAGTTTCCGCGTTTCTTTCTACTGGGCCGAGGCCGATGACGGCGGCGGCCCGGTTCCCGGCCATCTCACCGAAAAACTCAACGACTGGAGCCGCTGCATGCGCGGAACCTGGTCCGCCAGCCCGCGCTGCGTCGCCTTGCAGGGCGAGGTGGGCGGCAGCGTCGGCTGCGGCGTCTATCCGCTGCGGCCCAGTCCCTGCCGCGAAGTGGAGGCCGGCTCGGCGCAATGCCTGAAGGCGCGCGCCATCCACGGCCTGCCGGCGCTGTGGGAGGCGCCGGCGGGGGCCAACGAGGCCGAGCCGCTGCTGGCCGGCTAGGCCAGGCTCCGGTCGAAAAAGGCTTTCAGCCTGGCGGCGGCCGCCGCCACGCAAGGTTCGCGGTCGTACAGGTCGAAGTGCGAGGCCCAGGCGATCAGACACAGCTCCTTCGGCTCGGCGGCGGCGGCGATGGCCCGTTCGCTGAAGTAGCGGGTGTCGGCGTCGGCGCCGGCTATCATCAGCAGCGGCCGCGGGGCGAGCATGTCGATGCGGGAGAAGGCGTCGAAACCGGCCAGCGCGTCCAGCCCGGATACCACGAAGCGGTTTTCCGCGTTGGGATGATGGCCGCGCGGCGTGCGGTAGTAGTCGTAGGCCTCGCGCAGCAGGCGCTGCGGCTGCTCGGCCGCCGCCAGCGCCGTTTCCGCCAGCGCGTCGCGGGTGGCGGCGGCTTCGCCGCGGTCCTGGGCGGTGCGGTCTTCCGCCGCGGCGGCGAGCAGGCTCTGCAGCTGTTCGGGCGAGCGGCTGCCGTTCAGCCCGTCGCGCAGCAGGCTGCCCTGGCAGATCGAGTTGACGGTGGCCACGGCCTGGATGCGCGGGTCGGTGCGGGCGGTGAACGCCGCGTAGCCGCCGCCGGCGGCGATGCCCAGCGCGCCGATGCGCTCGGGATCGACATCGGGCAGGTTGGACAGGTAGCTGACCGCCGATTTGATCCCCTCGGCCCGCGAATGGGGCGTTTCCAGATGGCGCGGCAGGCCTTCGCTCTCGCCCTGGTAGGCGGTGTCGAACGCCAGCGCGAGGTAGCCGTCCTGCGCCAGCCGCTCGGCGTAGCGCCCGGCCACCTGCTCCTTGACGCCGGTGAACGGGTGGCTGACCACGATGGCCGGGTAGCGCTTCTCCGGCTGGCAGTCGGCGGGGCGGTACAGATGGCCGACCAGCTCCAGGTCTTCGCTGAGAAAAATCACTTCCTGTTTCATATTGTCGTTCTGTTCGATTGCGGGATTCAACGCGGCGTCTGCTCCCAGCCGCCGCCCAGCGCCAGGAACAGGCTGACCTGATCCAGCGCCAGTTGCGCGTCCGACGCGGCCAGCGCCGATTCATTGCCTGCCAGCGCCCGGTCGGCGTCCAGGCTGGCCAGATAGGGCGTGCGCCCCGCCGCGTACAGGCGGCGGTTGTCCTGCGCGGCGGCGCGGGCGTTGTCGCGCGCCGAGCGCAGGTCGGCGTTGCGCTCCAGGTCCTTGGCGTAGAAGGTCAGCGCGGTTTCCGTCTCGCGCAGCGCGTTCAGCACCACGCCGTCGAAATGGGCGAGCGCGGCGTCGGCGTCCGCTTCGGCCGCTTTCACCCGGGCGCGGGCGCCGCTGTCCGGGATGGTCCAGCTGATCAGCGGCCCCAGGCTCCAGCGCCGGGTGCGGTCTTCGCCCACGTGTTCCAGCAGGCCGGTGACGCCGGCCGACGCGCCCAGGCTGACGCTGGGGTAGAGCTGGGCGGTGGCCACGCCGATGCGCGCGGTGGCGGCGGCGAGTTTGCGCTCGGCCTCGCGAACGTCAGGGCGACGCTTGAGCAGCGCCGCGCCATCGCCGACCGGCAGCGGCTGCTTCAGCCTCGGCAGTTCGGAGCAGGCGGCGGCGGGCAACTCGGCCGGCGCCTTGCCCAGCAGCGCCGCCAGGCGGAAGCGGGCGGCGTCCTGCTCTGCTTGCAAGCGGGGCAGCGCGGCGCGCTGGATGTCGGCCTGGGCCTGGGCGCGCTCCACGTCGGTGGCGCGGCCGCGGCCGGCGGACTGCATCCGCTTGGCCACCGCCACGCCGCGGTTCTGCAGGTCCAGTTCGTGTCTGGCCACCGCCAGCTGGTGTCCGGCGGCGCAGCCCTGGACATAGGCGCGCACGGTTTCCGCCGCCACCGTGGTCCGCGCCAGGTCCATCGCCGCCTCGGTGGCCTGGGTGCCGGCGCGGGCGGCTTCCTCGGCGCGGGCGAGCTTGCCGAACAGGTCGATTTCGTAGCCTATCTTCAGCCCGCCGTCGCCGACATTGGCCACCGGCAGCTTTTTCTCGATCAAATACGCCTCGCCGGAATCTTGCGCGCGCTGGACGGTGGCGGACACGCTGGCGTGGGGATCGCGCTCGGCATTGACCGAGGCTTCCACCGCCAGCGCCTTGCGCAGGTTGGCGGCGGCCGCGCGCAGATCGGCGTTGGCGCTCAGCGCTTCCGCCACCAGGCTGTCCAGCCTGGCGTCGTCATACAGCCGCCACCAGCTGGCGGGGACCGGCTGCTGGGCGAAGGCCGCATTGTCGGCCGACTGGAAGGCGGCGTTGGCGGCGGGCTTGCCCAGCGCGGCCTGCGAAGGCAGGTGGTAGTCCGGGCCGACGGCGGCGCAGCCGGCCAGCGCGCCGGTCAAGGCCAGCGCGGTCAGCTTCAGCGCGGCTTTCATGAACGGCCTCCCTGGCGCACCGACACGGTGGCGGTGCGGCCGGCGATCAGCCGGAAATTGGCCGGCACTTCGTCCAGCGCGATGCGCACCGGAATGCGCTGCGCCAGCCGCACCCAGTTGAAGGTGGGGTTGACGTTGGGCAGCAGCGAGGTGCCGTTGCTGCGGTCTCGGCTTTCGATGCCGGCGGCGATGCTCTGCACGTGGCCGCGCAGCTTGCGCGATTCGCCCATGATCTGGATGTCCACCGGCTGGTTCAATTCCACGCCGCCCAGCTTGGTTTCCTCGAAATAGCCGTCTACGTGGAAGGAATGGGAGTCGACGACGGACAATACCGCGTGGCCGCTGGCGGCGTAATCGCCGGCGCGCGGCGTGCGGTCGCTCAGATAGCCGTCCACCGGGCTTTTCACCACGGTGCGCTCCAGGTTCAGCCGGGCCAGGCCGGCGGCGGCCTCGGCGGCGGCCAGCGTGGCTTCGCCCAGCTGCACCTTGGCGTCGCCTTCCTCGCGGGCTTCGGCGGCCACCAGGTCGGTCAGCGAATGGTTGCGCGCGGCCTCGCGGCGGGCCTGGGCCAGCGTGGCGCGCTGCGCGGCGAGAGCGGCTTCGGCCTGGCGCAGCGCCAGTTCGTAATGCGCGCGGTCCACCACGAACAGCACCTGGCCCTTCTTGACCAGCTGGTTGTCCGAGACTTTCACTTCGGTGATCAGCCCGGACACGTCGGGCGCCACCTGCACCACGTCGGCGGCGATATGGCCATCGCGCGTCCATGGCGCGTCGGTGTAGTAAATCCAGATATGCCGCACCACCACGATGGCGACGGCGACGGTGGCCAGGGTCAGCAGCACGGACCCGGCTTTGCGAATGCGGTTGTTCATGATGTCACCTGTGAAACAGCGCGATCGTGCCGCCCAGCACGATCACGTAAAGCGCGAAATTGAAGAGGGAGCGGTGCCACACCACGCGGTACAGGCCCAGGCGGGCCAGCGCGCGGCGCAGCAAGCTGCTGGCGGCGAAGGCGATCACCATCATCACCAGCAGGCTGGGGAAGTACACCCCGTAGAAATTGACTTCGCCTATCATGGCTGGGCTCCTGGAACGGTCGACGCCGGCTGGCAGCCTTCGGCATCGGGGAACAGCGACACGCGCATCTCCACCAGCGCGTTGCGCGCCTCGCGCGCGGCCGGCGCCGGGTCGGCCAGGGTGAGGACGATGGCCGCGTCCAGCCGGCCCAATAGCGCATCCGGCGCGTCGAGATAGCGGTCGGCGTCGGCGCAGGCGCGGAAGTGTTCGCTGACGCCCTGCAACGCGGCGTCCACCGCCTGGTGGGCGGCGCCGGCCAGGCGGTGCTCGTCGCGCTGAAGGTCCAGCGCGCTGAAGCCCACCCGCAGCTCGCGGAAGCCGGCGGACGGATCCGCGCCGTCGGCGGCAAGGCGCGGCGCCAGCAGCGACAGGCGGTCCAGCATCAGCGCCGTCAGCCGCGCGTAGTCGCCGCCGTGGCGGCCGGCGGCGTTATGCGCCAGGTCGCGCCAGTTGGAGCGGATCAGGCGGCGCAGCGTCAGCTCGGCGCCGAAGGGGCGGGTGGTCAGCGTCCAGATCAGCGCGAACAGGATGCCGGCCGCGCCGGCCAGATTGCTGTTCAGGAAGGACTGGAAGTCGGCGTTGTAGCTTTGCTGCAGGCCGATCAGGTTGGCGGTGAACACCACCAGCAGCATCGCCACCGGCCCGAAGCGCGGCTGGTTCATCAGCGCGCCGCCCAACAGGAAGGGCGGGGCCAGGCATAGCGCCAGCATCTCGAACTCGTGCACCGCCGGCAGCACGGCGAACAGCAGCAGGCCGGCCAGCATGGTGCAGATGGTGTTGACGATGAACAGCGTGCGCAGCATCGGCGCGGGCTCGTCCATCGAGCCGAACAGGCAGCAGGCCACCGTGCCCAGGATCACCGCGTTGGCGCCGTCCTGCCAGCCCAGCGCGATCCAGGCCAGGCAGCCCAGGAAGATGCCGAGCGCGGCGGTGCCGGCGGCGAAGCCGAGCAGGCCGTAATCGTAGTGGCGGGCCTTCACGCCCACTTCCCAGCGGCGGTAGGCGGGCTTCCAGTCCCACAGCGGCAGTCCCCGCGCGATCAGCGCGCGCAGCGTCAGGCAGTCCTGCCACAGGTTGGCCAGCGATTTCAGCCGCATCCGCACCGTGCCTTCCAGCAAAGACGGCCAGCCGCCGTCGGGCGGCGGCGCGTCCAGCTGGCGGCGCAGCGCGCGCGCCTGGCTCAGGAACCAAGGATTGTCGGCTGGGGAGCTTAGCCAATTGGAGGTGTCCTCCATCAACTGGAGCAAGTCCGCGGACACGCCGCCGGGCGTCTTGCGCAGTGCCGCCAGCAACTCGGACAGCGACGACAGCAGCGGCGGCAGCATGCTCATCCGCGCGCGCAGCTCGCCCGCGGTGCGCTCGGCGTTGCGGCTGGTGGCGTCGTAGGAGAGGTGGGTAAGCAGTTGGTCGAAGGCCAGCAGGTCGGCAGCCAGCCGGTTGCGGCCTGTCGATGGCGGTTGGGGATCGCTGCCCAGCGTATCCGTTGCCCAGGCGGCGGCGTCCTTGAGCCAGCCGTCCACGCGGGGGCTCAGCACCGCTGACACGCGGGTGGGCAGCACCAGCGCCGCCGCCACGCTGGCGCAGACGATGCCGAGGACGATTTCCTCGCTGCGGGCAACGGCGATGTCGAACACGTTCTCCGGCGCGTACACCGCCGACAGCGCGATCAGCGGCATGGTGTAGGCCGGCAGCCGCAGCAGGTAATGGCGCGGCGTGTGGTCCAGCATCGACAGGTAGAGCAGGGAGCCGGACCACAGCGCCACCACCAGGCTCAGCAATACCGGCTGGTTGGCCAGCGGCGGCACCACGCACACCGAGGCGGCCGCGCCGAGCAAGGTGCCGAACACGCGGTACACCGCCTTGGAGCGGGTGGCGCCGATCAGCGGGTGGGACACGATGTAGACGGTGCCCATCGCCCAGCTGGGGCGCGGCAGGCCCAGCGCCAGCGCGATGTACAGCGCCAGCATCGCGGCGGCGAAGGTGCGGGCCGAGAACAGCCAGTCGCGTTTAGCGGGCAGCGCGATCATGGCGGGTATCCAGCATGGGGTCGTTGGGCGGCCGGGTTTGCGCCGCCTGCTCCAGCACGTGGAACACCCGCAGCGCGGCCTCCAGGTCGGCCTGGCTGAGCGGTGCCAGCACGCGCGAGCGCAGCGCCACCAGCTCTGTCTCTATCTTGCGGGTGACTTCGCGGCCGGCGTCGGTGAACCACAGCGTTTTCACCCGGCGGTCATGCAGGCCCTGCTCCCGACGCAACAGGCCGGCCTGGCTCAACTGGTCTACGATGCGAACCAGGGACGCGGGCTCCATGCCCAGCTCTTCGGCCAGCGCGCTGTGGCTGACGCCTTCGCCCAGCCGTCCGATGAACAGCAGAGCGGAGCCGCCGGATACCGAGATGCCGTGAACCGTCAGCGCTTCCTGCGCGATATGCCGCCACAGCACGCTCATGGGGCGCAGGCTGCTGGTCAGCCTCAGGCGTAACAGATCGATGTTTTCCATGGGTGTTTGCCGGCCGGCAGGCCGGATGGGGATAGTCTTGATGTAAATGGATTGTAGCGGCTATTTTATTAATTAGCAAACTAACTAATTTGCGGAGCAGGCAAAAGCTTGCCTGGCTTGACGGAAAAGACGCGGTGAGCCGGCCGCGGCGCCCGGAGGATGGCCGGCTCTTCAGACGCCGCGCATGCCGCCATTGAAAGACCGAATGGCAAGCGCGGCTTGCCGCGTTCATGCAAACGCAACTTGTGAATGGCAAGCCGCCATGCCATATTTGTGCAGTGCAGCATAATTGGAGCGGCTATGTTCTGGCGTGTGGAAGGCAGGCCGTCGCTGAGTTTGGCGCTTCAGGGCGGCGGGGCGCATGGGGCGTTTACCTGGGGCGTGCTGGATGCGCTGCTGGAGGCGGGGCGCTATCGTTTCGACGGTTTGAGCGGCACCAGCGCCGGCGCGATGAACGCGGTGGCGGTCGCGCATGGCCTGTGCCATGGCGGGCCGGATGCGGCTCGGGAGGCGCTGGCGGCGTTCTGGCGCAGGGTGGGGGAAAGCTTGCCGGGAGAAATGGCCCGGCCTTTGCCGTTCAGCATGGATTCCACCGTGTCCTCCAGCCTGAAAATGGTGTTGCAGCTGTCCCAATGGTTTTCTCCGTACCAGCTCAATCCGCTGGATTACAACCCGCTGCGGGACATCATCGTTTCGTTGTTCGATTTCGAGCGCATCCGGCAGTCTTCGCCGGTGCAGCTTTTCGTCGCGGCCACGCACGCCAACAGCGGGAGGCTGAAGCTGTTCCGCAATGCCGACCTGTCCGCGGACGCCTTGCTGGCATCGGCCTGTCTGCCATCGTTGCAGCAGGCGGTGATGATAGAAGGCGAGCCGTACTGGGATGGCGGCTTTGCCGCCAACCCGGCGATCTTTCCGCTGTTCAAGTTTTGCCGCAGCGACGACATCCTGCTGGTGTTGCTGTCGCCGATGATGCATGGCGATACCCCGCGCACCGCCGACGAGATCCAGCGCCGGGCGATGTTGCTGGGCTTCAACAGCGCCTTTCTGCGCGAGATGCGCTTGTTCGCGCTGCTGCGGGAGATGGCGGATGCGCCAGCCTATCTGCGCGGCCGGCTGGAGCGCCATCTGCTGGCCACGCGCTTCCATCTGGTGGAGGCCCATGATTTGCTGGCCGAACTCGACTCGTCCAGCCGGGCGCTGACTTATGGCCCGTTCCTGGCCTGGCTGCGGGACGAAGGGCGCCAGGCGGCGCAGGCCTGGATGGCGGAGCATGGCGGCAAGGTCGGGCGCAGCGCCAGCGTGGACATCAACAGCTTGTTTCTCCAGTCCTGACACTTGTCAGGCTGCGAGGAGTGTCAGGCGGGATATGTTTTTGGCATGAATGCCCGTCCGAGTTCAAAATGCAAAGGCGTCGCCTTGCATGGGAAAGCGAGGCGGCTGGCCGGGCCCATGGGGCCATGGCGTTCTCTTGAGCGGAGGAAGCAATGCGGAAAGCGGTTTCAACCGAGGCTTTGCCGGCGTCCCGACGGATAGATGAAAGAATCGCGGAGCTTGGCGGCTGGCGCGGAGCGGCTTTGAGCCGGATGCGCCAGCTTATCCGGGACGCGGACCCGGAGGTCGTCGAGGAGTGGAAGTGGATGGGCACGCCGGTCTGGGCGCATGCCGGGATCATCTGCACCGGCGAATCCTACCAGTCGGTGGTCAAGCTGACCTTTCTCAAAGGCGCTTCGCTGGACGATCCGTCCAGGCTTTTCAACGCCAGCCTGGACGGCAACGCCAGGCGCGCCATCGATATCCGCGAAGGGGACGCGATAGACGCGGATGCGTTCAAGGCGCTGATCCGCGCCGCGGTCGCGCTCAATCTTGCCGCGGCGAAATCCAAATCCGGGAAGAGCGGGCGGAGTTAGGGCTGACGGCGCGCGGGTTCATCCCTCTATCCGCCAGGCACGATCATGGTAAGCGTCCACCTCGGGCCGGTGGGAGACGCTGATCACCGCTCAATCCGGCAGTTCGCTGCGCAGCTGCTGGTAGCCATGCCTCTGGTTATGCGGGGCCAGCGCCGAGGCCAGGTAGGACATCAGCGCCGCGCGGCCGATGAAGCTGAAGGACCGCGCCGCGACTTGCTGGGGTGCATTCCGCCTGCTCCGAGCGAGGAGGCGGGGCCTGGCGACGGGGCCGGGTTTTAGCCTGGCGGAAGCCGCGGCGCGGCCGCCCTGGCTTGCCTCAGTCGCCGCCGGCCTGTTGCCGGGCGGCGGCTTCGCGCAGCTTGTCTTTCTTGCTCTTGCGTTTGCCCTTGATGCCGCCGTTGCCGTCGGGGTCCGTCAGCGAGGCGGGCGGGACGGCGGCTTCGCTTGGCTCGAAGCCTTCTATCCGCTCGCGCGGCAGCCGCAGCTGCTGGCGTTTTTCGATCAGCTTGAAGTGGGCGGCGCAGTCGGCGCTGACGAAGCTGATGGCTTCGCCGCGGGCGCCGGCGCGTCCGGTGCGGCCGATGCGGTGGGTGTAGTCCACCGGCGAGCGCGGCAGGTCGTAGTTCACCACTAGCGGCAGCCGGGCGATGTCGATGCCGCGCGTCGCCACGTCGGTGGCCACCAGCACCCGCAAGCGGCCCGACTTGAGGTCGGCCAGCACCTGGCCGCGCTGGCCTTGGCTGCAATCGCCGTGCAGGGCGGCGGCGGGCACGCCGTTGCGCTGCAGCTTGTCCGCCACCCGGTCGGCGGCCTGCCGGCTGGCGACGAATACCAATGCCCGGTCCCAATGGTTTGTCGCCAGCAGATGGCGCAGCAGCAGGGTGCGCTTGTCTGCGTCCACCTCGATGGCGCGCTGGAGGATGTCCGGCGCGGTGGCGGCGGTTGGTTCGATGTCTATCCGCTGCGGCTGGTTCAGCAGCTTTTCCGCCAGCGCGCGCACCGCGAGCGGGAAGGTGGCGGAGAACAGCAGGTTCTGCCGCGTCGGCGGCAGCCGCTCCAGCACGCTGCCCAGCTCGTCGGCGAAGCCCAGGTCCAGCAAGCGGTCGGCCTCATCCAGCACCAGCGTCTTGACGGCGGAAAGCCGCAGCGCGTTGTGGTCGAGCAAATCCAGCAGCCGGCCTGGCGTGGCCACCACGATGTCCGCGCCGCCTCGCAGCGCCATCATTTGCGGATTGATGGACACGCCGCCGTAGACCACGGCCACTTTCAGCTTGCGCGGCAGGGCCTGCGCCAGGTCGCGCAGGATCTCGCCGACCTGGGCCGCCAGTTCGCGGGTGGGCAGCAGGACCAGCGCCTGGGGCTGGCGCAGGATGCCGCGCGGTCTGGACAACCACTGCTGCAGCAGCGGCAGGCAGAAAGCGGCGGTTTTGCCGGAGCCGGTTTGAGCGGTGGCCAGCAGGTCGCCGCCTTGCAGGATAGCGGGAATGGCGGCGTTCTGGATGGCGGTGGGCTGGATATAGCCTTGCTCGAGAGCGGACTGGACCAGATCGGGCTGCAGGCCCAGGGAAGCGAATGGCATGAATGGCGACAGCTGTTTAAATAAGGGAGATAAGGGCCAGATGGCCCGAGGCGGCACGAGTATCGGCCGCGCCGGACATCCGGTCAAGAAAGAAGCGCGACTTGCCAGCGGAAACCGCCGTTTGCGAGTACTATCTGGGCTCTTCATCCAAAATAAAGCCATCCGTAGATGCAAACAGAAGTCAAAGAGAAGCCCCGCTACGCCATTGTGGCCTCGGTGCAGTTGCCTGAAGTCAGCGATGTCGAGTTCGAGGCCTCGCTCACCGAACTGAGCGAGCTGGCCAAGACCCTGGGCTTCCAGGTGGTGCAGACCTTTGTGCAAAAGCGCAACAGCTTCGACCGCACCGCCTATATGGGCGTGGGCAAGCTGGAGGAAATCAGCATGTTCGTCAAACGCGGCATCCGCGGCGACGAACTGGAAGACGAGCCGCAGGCGCTGGACGCCAGCGTGGTCGAAATCGACGCGGTGCTGGTGGACCATGAAATCTCGCCGTCGCAGATGCGCAATCTGGAGCTGGCCGTAGGCTGCGAGGTGATGGACCGCACCATGGTCATCCTGGAGATCTTCCATCGCAACGCCCGCTCGCGCGCGGCGCGCGCCCAGGTGGAAATCGCCCGTCTCGGCTACATGGCGCCGCGCCTGCGCGAGGCGGCCAAGCTGGCCGGTCCGCAAGGCCGTCAGCGCAGCGGCATGGGCGGCCGCGGTTCCGGCGAATCGCATACCGAACTGGACCGCCGCAAGGTGCGCGACCGCATCGCCGAGTTGCAGCGCGAGATCATCGCGATGGAGCTGGAGCGCAAGACCCAGCGCGCGCGCCGCCTGGAGCGGCAGGGCATGGGCCTGGGCGGGGTGTCGCTGGTCGGCTACACCAACGCCGGCAAATCCACGCTGATGCGCGCCTTGACCGGCAGCGAGGTGCTGGTGGCCAACAAGCTGTTCGCCACGCTGGACACCACGGTGCGGGTGCTGTACCCGGAGAGCGTGCCGCGCGTGCTGGTCAGCGACACGGTGGGATTTATCAAGAACCTGCCCCACGGCCTGGTGGCGTCGTTCAAGTCCACGCTGGAAGAGGCGCTGGACGCCTCGTTGCTGCTGCATGCCATCGATGCCAGCGATCCGGGTTTCCTGCGCCAGCTGGAAGTGACCGACGAAGTGCTGAAGGAAATCGGCGCCGACGAGCTGCCGCGCATCCGCGTGTTCAACAAGATCGATCATGTCGGCGACGAAGCCGCGCAGGCCGCCTGGACGGCGGAATTGCAACAGCGCTACCCGGGCTGCGTGGTGATGAGCGCGCTTCGTCCGGATGACGTGTCCAGAATGCGCGCGGCCATCGTCTCTTTCTTCCAGCAGGATCTGGTGGAAGACGAGCTGCTGCTGCCGTGGTCCGCCCAGCAACTGCGCGGCGAGATCTACAGCCACTGCCAGGTGCTGGAAGAGCATGCCGATGAGGAAGGCAGCCGCTTCCGCGTGCGCGGCGAGCCGGAAAAGCTGCGCAGCCTGCGTGAGCAGCTCAACCCGGGTTCGCAAGGCAGGGAGAAAGAGTACTGGGAGGTTTGACTGCTCCCGGCGGCTGCCGCGCAGCGGCAGCGCAAGCGAAAAGCCTTCCCGACCGGGAAGGCTTTTTTCATTTCGCGGCAGCTGCCCACTCCGCAGGCCGCCGCTCGGGAAGCTTGCCGCCCAACGCCTCGGCCAGGTAGTCGATGAAGGACGCGATCCGCGACGATACCGCGGTGTTGCGGTAGTAGACGGCCTGGACCGGTTGGCGCATGTCCAGGGTGTCGGGCGCGAGGATTTGCATCAGGCGGCCGGATTCGCGGTCCCGCTCGGTCATGAAGTCCGACAGGCAGACGATGCCGGCGCCGCCCAGCGCTAGCTGCCTCAGCGTTTCGCCGCTGGAGGCGCGCACCGCCGGCTCTATCCGGCAGGGCTCGCCGTCGGCGCCCAGCAGCGGCCAGACGTTCAGCGTCTCGGGCTGGTTGAAGCCCAGCAGCGCGTGCTTGGCCAATTCTTGGACATTCCGCGGTTGGCCTCGGGCTGCCAGATAGGCCGGGCTGGCCAGGACGCGCAGCCGGCTGTGGCCGATCAGGCGGCTGTGCAGCGTCGAGTCCTTCAGCTGGCCGATGCGGATCGCCACGTCGGTGCGCCGCTCCAGCAGGTCGATGATGCCCTCGTTGCTGTTCAGCTCCAGTTCCACTTGCGGATAGCGTTCGCGATAGCCGCGCACCAACGGCACGATCACGTGCAGCATGAACGGCGTGGCGGCGTCCACCCGCAGCCGCCCGGACGGCTGTTCGCGCCGCGCCAGCATTTGTTCTTCCGCGCTGTCCACCGAATCGATGATGGCCCGCGCGCTGTGCAGAAACGTCCGGCCCTCCTCGGTCAGTTCCAGGCGACGCGTGGTCCGGCGCAGCAGCGTGGTTTTCAGTTTCTCTTCCAGCCGCGCCAGCGAACGGCTGATCGCCGACACGGTCAGGTTCAGCTGCTGGGCCGCGGCGGTGATGGAGCCGGTGTCCACCACGGTGGCGAAGGCCTGGAGTTCATCCAGCGTGATTTTCATTATTGATTTTTTTTCAAAAGAGTTTCGTTTATAAGCTGGTTTTTCCGCAAAAGTAAAGCAGGCACACTGCGTCCATTCCTCACGGACCCATGGATGTTCATCATGCCACTCGCTTTGCTCGCGCTGACCATCAGCGCCTTCGCCATCGGGACGACCGAGTTCGTCATCGTCGGGCTGATTCCGACCATCGCCGCCGATCTCCAGGCCAGCCTGCCTTCCGCCGGCCTGCTGGTCAGCCTCTACGCGCTCAGCGTCGCCATCGGCGCGCCGCTGCTGACGGCGCTGACCGGCCGCGTGCCGCGCAAGACGCTGCTGGCCGCGCTGATGGCGCTGTTCACTGTCGGCAATCTCGTCGCCTGGCGCTCGCCCGGCTATGAGTCGCTGGTCGTCGCGCGCGTGCTCACCGGCCTGGCCCACGGCGTGTTCTTCTCGGTCGGCTCCGTCATTGCCACCACGCTGGTGTCGAAAGAGAAGGCCGCCCGCGCGATCGCGACCATGTTCAGCGGCATGACGGTGGCCTTTGTCGCCGGCATTCCGCTCGGCACCTTCATCGGCCAGCATTTCGGCTGGCGCGCCACCTTCCTGGTCGTCGCGCTGTTCGGCCTGATCGCCTTCGTCGGCGCGATCGTCTTCGTGCCGCGCCGCCTGGCGCAGGCCGCGCCGGCGCCGCTGGCCCGGCAGCTCCGCGCATTGACGCAGCCGCGCCTGCTGCTGGTCTACGCGATTACGGCGGTCGGCTACGGCGGCTCGCTGATCGCCTTCACCTATATGGCGCCGCTGCTGGAACAGGTCGCCGGTTTCACGCCGGCCCAGCTCAGCCTGGCGCTGGTCGGCTACGGCGTGTCGGTCGCCTTCGGCAATGTCTGGGGCGGCAAGCTGGCGGACCGCGCCGGACCGGTCAAGGCGCTGAAGCGGATCTTCCTGTTGCTGGCGCTGGTGCTGCTGGCGCTGACCTTCACCGTCCACATTGCCTGGCTGGCGGCGCTGACGATGCTGGCCTGGGGCGCGGTGGCTTTCGGCAATGTGCCGGGCTTGCAGGTTTATGTCGTCCAGCAGGCGCGGCGTTTCGCGCCGGAGGCCGCCGATGTCGCGTCCGGTTTCAATATCGCCGCCTTCAATCTTGGCGTCGCCGGCGGTTCCTCGCTGGGCGGGCTGATCGTCGAGCGCGGCGGCCTGGGCCACACGCCGTGGATCGCCGCCGCGGTGACGCTGATCGCCTTTGCGCTGACCGCCTTCAGCGGCGCGCTGGACCGGCGCGGCGTCCTGCCGGGGGGGCCGCAGAAGCCGCTGCCCCCGCGCCTTGAGCGCGTCATCCGAGTCTTTTCAACGGCAGCGCGCACTTCACGCTGTTCTTGCATCGGACAAGAGCGCGCGCCTGCTGCCGGTTTTCCCATGACCACCACGGAGCACACACCATGAACACCATCCCCGCCTTCGGCCTCGGCACTTTCCGCCTGCAAGGCCAGGTCGTCATCGACTCGGTACGCAACGGCCTGGAACTCGGCTACCGCGCGATAGACACCGCCCAGATCTACGGCAACGAGGCAGAAGTGGGTGAGGCGATCGCCGCGTCCGGGGTGGGCCGCGAAGATCTGTTCCTGACGACGAAGATCTGGGTCGACAACTATGCGCCGGAAAAACTGGCGGCCAGCCTGGAGGAAAGCCTGGCCAAGCTGCGCACCGACTACGTCGACCTGACGCTGATCCACTGGCCGGCCCCCGGCAACGGCGTGTCCGTCGAAGCCTTCATGGCCGCGCTGGCCGACGCCCAGGCCAAGGGCCTGACCCGCCGGATCGGCGTGTCCAACTTCAACATCGAGCTGACCCGCCAGGCAATCGCCGCGGTGGGCAAGGACGCGATCGCGACCAACCAGATCGAGCTGAGCCCCTATCTGCAAAACCGCAAGCTGGTCGGCTTCCTGCAAGGCGAGGGTATCCACGTTACTTCCTACATGACCCTGGCCTACGGCAAGGCGCTGGGCGACCCGGTGATCGCCGCCATCGCGCAGCGCCGCCAGGCCACTCCGGCCCAGGTGGTGCTGGCATGGGCGCTGCAGCTGGGTTATTCGGTGATCCCGTCGTCCACCAAACGCGAAAATCTGGCCAGCAACCTGTTGGCGCAGACCCTGCGCTTGAGCGGCGAGGACATGGCGCAAATCGCCGCGCTGGAGCGCAATGGCCGCGAAGTGAACCCCGACGGCCTGGCGCCGCAGTGGGATTGAGCGCGCCGCGCCCGATCCGAAGCAACCCGTCCGCGGTCGGCAGGCCGCGGCATCGACAGGACAAGCACCATGATGCAGGACCCTCTGTTTCAACCGCTGCGGCTAGGCGCGCTGACGCTGCCCAACCGCATCGTGATGCCGCCGATGACGCGTTCGCGCGCCAGCCAGCCCGGCGACGAAGCTAATGCGTTGATGGCCGAGTATTACGCGCAGCGCGCCGGCGCCGGCCTGATCGTCAGCGAAGGGACGTATATCTCGCCGCTAGGCAAGGGCTATGCGTGGACGCCCGGCATCCACACGCCGGCGCAGGTGGCCGGCTGGCGCAAGACGACCGACGCCGTGCACGCCGCCGGCGGCCGCATTTTCGCGCAGCTCTGGCACGTTGGCCGGCTCAGCCACGCCAGCTTGCTGGGCGGCGAGCAGCCGGTATCGTCGTCGCCTATCCAGGCCGTCGGCGTCAATGTGTTCATCGCTGGCGAGGACGGCCGCACGCCGGGCTTCGTCCAGGCTTCCGCGCCGCGGGCCTTGAGCGTCGCCGAGATCGGCGAAGTGGTGGAGCAGTACCGCGCCGCCGCCCGCAACGCGATGGCCGCCGGTTTCGACGGCGTGGAGCTGCATGGCGCGAACGGCTATCTGGTGAACCAGTTCATCGACTCGAACGCCAATAGCCGTACCGACGAGTACGGCGGCACGCTGGAGAAGCGGCTGCGCTTCCTCGGCGAAGTGGCGCAGGCCTTGATAGACGGGAGCGGAGACGCGTCGCGCGTCGGCATTCGCCTGGCGCCGTTGACCACGCTGAACGGCTGCGTCGACGGCGATCCGGAAACCACCTATCTGGCCGCGGCCAGGCTGCTGGGCGAGCTGGGCGTCGGCTATCTGCACATCGCCGAGGCGGATTGGGACGACGCGCCGCTGATGCCGACGGTTTTCAAGCGGAAGCTGCGCGAGGCCTTCCCGGGCGTGCTGATATACGCCGGCAAGTACGCCGCCGAACGGGCGCGCGAGGCGATCGCCGCCGGCTGGGCCGACTTGATCGCCTTCGGCCGGCCTTTCGTCGCCAACCCGGATCTGCCGCAGCGTTTGCGAACCGGCGCGCCCCTGGCGACGCATGATCGCGCCACCTTGTTCGGCGGCGGCGCCCGCGGTCTGACCGACTATCCGGCCTTGGCCGCATCCTCGACTTGAACGGACAAAGAGCCATCCTCGGATGGCTCTTTGTCATCGCGCCGACGGGGGCGGGCCGTCAGCCGAAGATCAGCCGGCCGGCCATCAGCACGAACACGCCGCCGAGCAGGCCTTTCTGCAGCCTCACCGCCGGGCCGCGGCCCTTCAGGCGGCGGGCGATGCCGCAGGCGGCGAAGGCGTAGGCGGTATCGAAGCACAGCCCTACCGAGACCAGGATGGCCGCGAGCAGGGCGAACTGCGGCAGCACCGCGCCGTGCGCCGGCGAGACGAACTGGGGCAGGAACAGGGCGCAGAACATCAGCGCCTTGGGGTTGAGCAGATTGGTCAGGAAGCCGCGCGCGATCGCCGCGCGGCCGGACTCGGTCGCTTGGGGCGCATCTTCCGGCGCCGGCTTGGCGCGCACCACCTTCCACGCCAGCCACAGCAGATAACCGGCGCCTATCCAGCGCACCGCGTCGAACAGCAGCGGATGCGTGGCCATCAGGGCCGCGAGGCCCAGGCCGGACATCATCACGTGCAGAAAGCGCGAGGCGGCGATGCCGACAGCGGTCATCAAGCCGGCGCCGACGCCGCGGCTGGCCGAGGTGGCCATCACCAGCGCCATGTCCGGGCCAGGCAGGATGTAGACGGCGACCAGGGCGGCGAGGTAGAGCGACAACACGGACAAGGACAGCATGGCGGGCTCCGGCATAGGAAGGCGATGCGGCTAGTGTGCGCCTGGCGGAATGAAATTGCTTTGCTTTCTCTTGCGCCGACGCGTTAAATTTAAAAAGACTCTTTCTTGTTTTTGCGTGAATGAAAATGAATCTTCCAAAATCAAACCTGGATGATGTGGATCTTGCCTTGATGGCCATGCTGCAGAAGGACGGCAGGCTGTCCAACGCGAAACTGGCGGAGCAGGTGGCGTTGAGCGAAACGCCGTGCTGGCGCCGGCTGAAGCGGCTGGAAGCCGACGGCTATATCGAGGGATATCAGGCGGTGTTGAGCCGCAAGAAGCTGGGTTACGGCGTGCTCGCCTTCGTGCAGATCGGCTTCGGCAGCCATATCGGCGAGGCGCCGCTGCGCTTCGAGGAGATGGTGCGCGCGATCCCGGAGGTGCTGTCCTGCCATAACCTGACCGGCGAGTGCGACTACCTGCTGCAAGTGGTGGCCGAGGATCTGGAATCGTTCGGCGTTTTCGTTCGCGACGTGCTGCGCGAATTGCCGGGCGTGTCGTCCATCCGCTCCAGCCTGTCGCTGCGCGAAGTGAAGATGTCGGGCCGGCTGCCGGTGGGGCCGGAAGCGCGCCGCTAGCCGGAGGCGGCCGATCGGCAAGCTTGAAGCGCCGCGCGGCCTTCGCGCCCCGCGGACACGGCTGGGGGCGCGAAGTTCAGACCGCCTGCAGCAGGCCGATCGGGTTGCCTTCGGGGTCTTTGATCATGGCGAAGGTGTAGCCGTCCACGCTGGTGATCGGCATGTGCGGACTGCCGCCGGCGGCCAGCGCGCGGTCTATGGCCAGCTGCAAGTCCTCCACCAGCAAATAGAAGCTGTGGCCCGGCTCCATGCCCGGCACGCCGTTTTCGGATTGGCCGATGCCGCCCAGCAGGGTGCGCAGTTGCAGCGGGAAGTGGACATACGCGAAGCCGGAGCCGCCGTTCTGGTAGCGCCAGCCGAACACTTCGCTGTAGAACGCCTTGGATTTGTCCTGATCCTTGGCGATGATTTCAAACATCACGGCCGGATGCCGGTTCAGGCTGCCGATCTGCTCGGCTTGCGGGGAACGGCTGTCCAGGCCGCGGATGAAGCCCTGCTCGCGGCGCAGGAAGGTGACCGTGTTGTAGGTGCGGCCATCGCTGCTGATGAAGCACTGGCCGTATTTGTCGACGAAAGCGGTGAAGGCCGGGCCTTTGACATGGGCCAGAAAGGCGTCTTCGCTGGCATATTCTTCGAAGAACAGCAGGCTGGGGCGCACGGCGGGCGGCAGCGATTGCAGCAAGGGGTTGGGATTGTTTTCCGGCAGCGGAGCGTGGACCAGGTAAATCAGCGTTCCCGGCTCCTCCATCACGTCCTGCACATAGGCGGGCAGCGCCGACAGCACCTGTTCGACGCAACCGTGGCGGATGAACCATTGCGAAACCAGGCTCACGGGATTGCTTTGTCTGCTTGTCATGCCGTTTTCCTCTTGGGGATGTTTCGCCGTCACACAATGCGGTCCGGGTTGTCCTGGTCCACTCGCGGGGCCTGGCCGCGCAGTACCGAGTTGCCGCCGTACAGCGTGCGCTGATCCACCGGCGCGGGTTCCAGCCAGTCGGTTTCGCTCATTTCGCCGCTCAGGCCGTAGACCGCCAGCGCATTGTGGTAGACCACCTGCCGTATCGTGGCTTCGTCGAGGCCGTGGGCGGCCATGATCCGCGCCGACTTGGCGACGGCCAGCGGGTCGGACACGCCCCAGTCGCAGGCGGAGTCGACGATGATGCGTTCCGGGCCGTAGCGCTCCACGATGGCCGCCAGACGGTCGTTGCCCATCTTGGTGGAGGGGTAGATCGTGAACGCGCACCAATAGCCGCGATCCAGCACTTCCTGCACCGTTTCCTCGTTGTTGTGGTCGATCACGCAGCGCGCGGGATCGAAGCCGCAGGCTTCCAGCGTATCCATCGTCCGCTTGGCGCCGCGCTTTTTGTCGCGGTGCGGCGTGTGGATCATGATGGGCAGGTCGAATTCCAGGGCCAGCTCGATTTGCGCGCGGAAGGCGCGGTCTTCCAGTTCGGTCTGCTCGTCGTAGCCGATTTCCCCCAGCGCCACCACGCCTTCCTTGCCCAGGTAGCGCGGCAGGATGTCCAGCACGGCGTCGGCGAGTTCGCGGTTGTTGGCCTCCTTGGGATTCAGGCCGATCGCGCAGTAGTGGCGGATGCCGAACTGCGCGGCGCGGAAGCGCTCGAAGCCGGCGATGGTCGAGAAGTAATCGATGAAGCTGCCCACGTTGGTGCGCGCCTGCCCCAGCCAGAATGCCGGTTCGATCACGGCGACGACGCCGCTGGCGGCCATCGCTTCGTAGTCGTCGGTGGTGCGCGCGATCATGTGGGCGTGCGGGTCGATCAGCATGCCGCTCGCGCCCGGAGAGAGGCGGTGGCGCGACTGGCGCTCCTGTTGCCGCTGCGAGGCTTGCCGCAGCAGGCCTCGCAGCATTTCCGGACTCAATGTCGCCCCGCAGCAGGGGCAGGCCGCGCTGCGGTCGGAAAACATTTCTTCGATTGCTTGCTGGGTGTCGCTCATCTGGTTTTCCCCCTCGTTGGATTCATTCCCGCCACTGGGCCAGCCGTTCCCATTCATCGCTGAATTCGATGCTGGGCAGTCCGGCAGGCGCCAGCGCCCGGACATCGGGGTGCGGACTTTCCCTCGCCGCCAGTTGCAAGGCGTACATCTCGTGCGTGCCGGGACGGGTGTCGGCGTAATGCCGGCGCAGCAGCGCGTGTCCGCGCTCGCCGGGGCATAGCGCCAGCAGGCGCCAGATTTCCAGGTTCAGGCCGCGGCCGGCGGCGGCGCGCTCAGCCGCCAGGTCGCACAGGATTTCGCCCAGATCCTGATCGGCGCGTTCGGCCAGCCCCTGGATCGGCCACAGCGGCAAGTCCAGAAAGAAGGTTTTGGCCACCATCTGATTCCATGCCGCCTGCGGCAGCATGGCTTGTGGCCAGGGATTGCGCAGCGCGAAGGCGGCGAACACCGGACGGATGCCGCTGCGCACGGCTTCGCCGGCCCGCGCGAGCAAGGCCGGGTCTTGCGGATACAGGGCGAATCCCTGATACAGGGCGATCTGCTCCTGGATGTCGCCCTGGTTCGCCAGCTCGTCGAGCAGGGCGGCGAAGGCCGCTCCGTCGGACAGGCTGCCGGCCGCGGCCAAGATCAAGCCGACGCGGGCCGCCTGGTCCACGCTCCAGCGGCGGGCGTCGAATCCGGGCTGCAAGGCGCGGGCCTGGCGCAGTTCCTCATCGCTGAGCGCCAGGTCTTGTTTGCCCAGCTTGCGCGGCGCGATGCCCATCGCTTTGAACAGCAGGTTCAGCGGGCGGTCGCCTGTTGTGGCGTGGGCCAGATCCTTGCATTGCCGCGCGTACCAGTCGCCGTCGGCGCGGGCGCGCAGCCAGCTTTGCAGCAGCGCCTGCCAGTCGCTCAGGCGGGCGCGCCAGGCGCCCCATGCGTCTGATGCCGAATGGGAGGGAGGGGCGAGAGTCGGGTCTTGAGTGTCGATGCGCATGTTCAGGTTCCCGGGATATAGGTTTGCAGGAGGCGAGTGGCGAAATAGGCCGCCACGCAGCCGAGGATGGCCGCGGGCGCGGGCTGCGGCAGGCCGGCGGCCAGAGCCAGGCCATCCAGCAGGCTGACGGCGGCGATCATCCGCGCCACCGCCTGTCCGACCGCGCCGGGCGCCGAACGCTTGAGCAGCCGCGCCAAGGCGAGCGCCAGCGCGGCGGCCAGCGCGATGGCCAGCAGCGCGGCGAGCGCCAGCGCCTGCCAGGCCTGGGGGGCTCCGTCCGGGATGAACCGGACAAGCGCCAGCAGCGCGTAGGCCAATGGCGGCAGGCCGAGCACCGCCAGCGGCCAGAGAGCGCCGATGCGGTCCAGGCTTTCCTGCTTGGCGGCGTGGCTGAGCCCGACGATATGCGCCAGCAGCAGGGCGGCGGCCAGACAGAGCAGCGGCGGCGTGCCCCCGGCGAAGGCCGAGCCGACGCACAGGCAGAGCAGGGCGCGGCACGCGCCCATCAGCAGCGGGCTGCAGGGATTGTTCTTGTGCCAGACGTTGTACAGCACGATGGCGGAGGCCAGCAGCGCGCCGTAAAAACGGCTGTGATCGTTGCCGTATCGCCCCAGCAGCAGCCAGCCGGCCAGCAGCATGCCGAAGCCGCAGGCGAAAACCGTTTGCGCGCGCGCTTCGCCGGATGGGATGGGACGCTGCGGACGTTCGCGGGCGTCGATTTCGCGGTCGAAGGCATCGTTGAGGTACATGCCGCCCACGTAAAACAGGCACATTGACAGCATCAACGGCGGCAGGGCCGCCAGCGCCGCCACGCTCAATGCCTGTCCGCCGGCCGCGGCGCCCAGCAGCGCGGCGGCCAGCGCGTTGCTGAAGACGGTGGGCAGGTTGGAAACGCGGCCCAGGCGCAGCCAGACCGGCATCGATGAAACGGCGTCAGCGCTCATGGCGCAGCTCCTTCAGAACGGTATGCAATTCGAGCGCGATGGCTTGGGCCTTGGGCATTTCGCGCAGTTGGGGCGGCAACACGTCCCAGGTATAGGTTTCCACTTCGAGATGGGGGCTGACGGCCTGCCGGCGCAGCAGGCCGAGCACCGCGTCCAGGCTGTCGCGGGTGTTGGCCAGGCCCGCTTCCGGCGGTGCTTGCCAAAACAGCGGCACGTGGCAGTGCACGCGCCATGATTCCCGCCGGACGACGTTGGGCGGCAGGCTCAGCGCTTGCGGCAGGTCTCGGTGGCGCTGCAGGCCGGACGCATCGCGCCTGACCACCTGATGCAGGTAAATCCCGTCGTCGAAGGCCTGCAGTTGACGCGCGGCGCGCTCATCCATCGCTTCCACCCGCAGGGCGCAGGACAGCTGGATCTTGGCGATGCGGATGCCGGCGTTGAGCAGCTTGGCCAGCGCCGCGCATGGATCTTCGAATTCGACCGCGCCGTGGCAGACGTCGTAGCAGACGCCCAGATGGCGCTGCGCCAGCCGACGGGCTTCGGGCAGCGCGCAGCCGGCCTGCCGGGCCAGCTGCGCCAGATTTTCCTCGGCAAACCAATATCGCTGGAAGAAAGACAGGGCATCGGCGGCGTTTTCCAGCAGGCAGGCCGGCTCCGGCTCCAGCGCCAGGACGATTTCCTTGCCGGTTTCGCGCATCAGCCGGTTGAGTTCCAGCACGGCCAGCCGCAGTTGCGGCAGCGAGTCGGCCATCGCCGCCGCGCGGTCCCCTTCGGCGAAGCCCAGCGGCACGGTGGAGATGCTGCCCCCCACCCCGGGGGGCAGCAGGGCGGCCAGCGTCCGCGCGCAATGGGCGGTGTAAACGGCGCGCTGGCTGCTGCGCCAGTCGGGCTGGTAGACCGCCTGCTTCACCGGTTTTCGGTGAAAGTTTCCCCAGGGGAAGGCATTGATGGTGAACACATAGGCATGCAGCGATTCCAGCCGGGCGGCGAAGGCGCGCAGCGCTTCCTCATGCATCAGGCTTTCCGCCGCCTGGGCGGACAGCCGCAGTCCCAGGCCGAATGGCGCGTCGGGGGCCAGCGCACGCCACTCTTCCAGATAGACGCGGATCGCCGGCAGAAAATCATCCAGGCTGGCCTCGACCTCGGCCAGGCTGTCGCCGGCATGGATATTGGTGCAGTAGGAGAGATGCGCGGGCAGGGGCAGGTGCGCCAGTTTCATCGCCCGGCTCCGCAGATCGTTTCGTTGATGCCGGCGCGCGCATCGGGCAGGGCGGAGGCGTGCCGCTGCTGCAGCCAGAAGATGCTTTGCAAGACGCGCTCGCCGTCTATGGCGTTCACTTCACGACCGCGCCCCAGCTCCGCCAGCAGGGTCACGCACAGGTCGCCGCCCAGGTGTTCGCGGAATTCTCCGAGGCCTTGCAGCAGCGCCAGCCGGCCGCGTTCGTCGCGGGCCAGCAGCTGTTCGTGCCATAGCTCGAAGCCCAGCGCGCGCAGCAGTTGCCAGACGCGCGCCTCATCTCCCGCCGGCAGCAGTCCGGCCAATGCCGAATAGCGCGCGTCGCAGGCGACGCCTATGGCCACGGCCTCGCCGTGATTCAGCGCGTGGCCGCTCAGCCGTTCGAGCTTGTGCGCTATCCAGTGGCCATAGTCCAGCGGCCGCGCCGAGCCCTGTTCGAATGGATCGCCGCCCTGGGTGATCTGGCGCAGGTGCAGCGCCGCCGAGCGTTGTATCAGTTCCTCCAGGTCCGGACGCTCGAAGCGGGCGAGCGCGTCGGCCCGGGCTTCAAGCCAGTGGAAGAATGACGCGTCCCGGATCAGCGCCACCTTCACCGCTTCTGCCATGCCCGCGCGTTTTTCGCGCGCGGGCAAGCCGTCTATCAGCGCCGCGTCGTTGATCACCGCCCAGGGCACGGCGAAGCTGCCGATCAGGTTTTTCTGCCCGTTCCAGTTGATGGCGTTTTTGACGCCGACGCCGCTGTCGGCCTGGGACAGCACCGTGGACGGCAGACGGATGTGGCGCACGCCGCGATGGAACAGCGACGCGGCCAGGCCGACTGTGTCCAGCGCCGCGCCGCCGCCTATGGCCAGCGCGTAGGAGTGGCGGTCTATATTGCGGTCGGCCAGCGCTTGCAGCAGCTGCCACAGCTGCTGGGGATCGTTCTTGCAGACTTCTCCGCCCGGCAGCGGCACGATCTCCCCGGCTATTTCCAGGTGGGCGGCGTGGGTGTCCGCGTAGCCGCGGATGCGCTGCGGCAGTTCCGGGCAGGCGCGCAGCACGCCGCCGTCGATGAAGACCGCCAGCCGATGCCGCTTGGCCGGCTCGCGGCGGCACAGCGTTTGAAGCAGGGCTGGGTTGTCCGCGGCGAAGGCGTCGCGGGTGTGGATCACGCTGAAGTCATGGTTCAGTTGCAGCTGCAGCGGCGAGTCCGGCCTAGCGTCGGCGTTTGCCGCGCGGTCGGCCGGAAGCGGGCGAGGGACATCGGTTTCGGCTGGTTTCATCGGCACCTCCGTGAGCGGCGTCGGGGGGGTCCGACCATGTCTGGCGGAACGCGCCGCCAGGGACGCATCAATGGGTCAACATGAACGGGGGCGCAGCCACCAGATTGGAGACATTGCCGCCGACCGGGCATTGCGCGACCTGCTGCGCCTGCAGCTTCAGCTGGTACATCAGGCCCATCGCCCGGTCCATGGCCGCGGGTTTGCCGTTGAACACCTGGTTCAGGCTGGTCAGCAGCATCTGGTAGGCATCGTAGAAGCGTTGGGCGGCGACGGAAGCGGAGGAGCCGGGCAGGTAATCGCTGACGGAGGCATTGGCCAAGAAGTTGTAAATCTGGCTTTCATCCAGCGGCACCGGTGCGCCGTTGTAGGACCAGCCCGACACGGCTTCGGAGTCTGGCATCAGCTCGCGGCCGTAAAAGATCTCGCCAAACTTGAAATAGTGCGCGTAGCTGCCATCGCCGTCGCCAGGGCTGACATTCTCGACGGACACGCCTCGGTTTCCGCCATGGCGATGCCGCGGCAGGATCGATTCATTCAGATTTGCCTTCCTGAGCTTGCCCTCCATTCTCTGGCCTTCGAGATTCCCCTGGCTTTCGCCTCCGGTTTCGATGCCTTCGCCCTGGATCACGATGGTGTTGATCGCCAGCGCCGCGTCGTCGAGGTTCCGGATCTTGCCTTCCGCCGGCGCGGTGGGAACCGGCGGGAACCATTGGCTGATGTCGAGCTGCTGCTCCAGCCTGGGTGTGGCGAACAGTTCCGGATTGGTGGCGTTGGCGATGGTCAGGGCGGTCAGCAGAGCCTTGTAGAACTGGCCGATGGAGCCGAACTCGCCGGGGTTGACAGGCGTGGGTTGCGGCGCTTCCTCGCCAGGCAGGATTTCTCCCGGCTTGGTTTCCGGACGTTCTATCGCCATGAACACTTTATTCAGCTGCGGTTTGCTGAGCGCGGCCAGCCCCACCTGCAGATCATTGTCGATCTGGTCCGGCAGCGGTCCCGGATAAACCAGGGAGCGGCCGATGGCGACGATGTCCGGATTGCCGCCGATGGCGATCAGGATGTTGGAGGCCAGCGTCAGGTGCAGCATTTCCTCGGTGACGATGGATTGGATCAGGGCGGAGGCTCTTTGATTGCTGCCGGGCATGATGGAGAACAGCCCGGTGAGGTAGGGGGGGATGGTGGAGAACTCGAGCGCGATCGCGGTAGTGACGGCTTTCTTCAGCTCATCCAGGCTACAGCCTTTCAGCAATTGATTGATGATGCTCTGTTTGATGCGCAGCATATTGGTACCCTTTCGAAATGGAAGCTCGGTTATTTAGCCGGGCAGTCGGGCTTGCCGTAGCTGACGGCGCCTTGGGGGCAGTCTTTTTGAGAGCCTCCGCCTCGGGTAGGGCAACGCTTGCCGAACATGTCCAGCATGCTGGGGGGGCGGCCCTGTTCCTGCAGCACGCTGTCGAAATACTTGATCAGCGCCTGGCGCTTGCTGCTGGACAGATCCCGGGTGACCGGCATCTGGTCCGGATCGTCGTCCGGTTTGTCCAGCACGAACTTGAGGATGAAGGCGTTGGCGTCCGCCTGCTCTTTCTTGGAAAAATCGAACAGGCCCTGGCTCATCACCGGGTACAGGTTGGCGTACTGTTGCAGGATGGGCTGCACGTCTTCCCAGGTGACCGTATCGGGAACCGCATAGGTGGAGCGGACGACGATCGCGTACTGGTCGAACATCTGCTGTACCGTCGGCTGCGGAGCCGACTTGGGGGCGGAGGGGTCGGACGCGAAGTTGTAGGCGTAGTTGAACAGCTGGCCATCGATGTAATAGCGCGGGTAGCCCATAGCCTGCGGACCGCTGAGGGTAAGCTTCACCATGCCGTTGGCGTCGGTGCGCGCGGCGTTCTGGGCGAAGCGGACTTGCTCAGCCGGCACGTTGAAGGTGGGAGTCGCAGCCTTGGGCGTTGTTTCCGGCGGGGTGTCGGAGGGACAGTCGCCCACATCCACCTGGGGACCGGTGGAGGTGACGGCCAGGGTGACGTCGCCATTGGCCAGCGGCACGCCATATTGCGCGACGTAAACGTTCGAGTCCAAAACGTTGGCGGTCGCGTCATTGGGGTCAAGGCGCAGCGCGAATTGGTCGGCGCGCACTTCCCAGCCGCCGCTTCCTTCGCAGCACAATAGCAAGGCCCAGCCAGTGTTGGGATTGGGGTTGGCTGAAGTCAGCAACGCCAGCGGCAGTTGGTTGATGCTCGCTTGCATGGACGCAGGAATCGGCACCGCGACAATGCCGCTGCGGCTGAGCAGGTTGGCATTGCTGATGTCGATGGTCGCCAGCGGCTGATATTGCGCAGCTGCGGGAGCCGGGGCGGTTTGTCCCGGCTGCAGATAGGGACTGGTCGGCAGCGTCTGCGACGTCAATTGGGCGATGATCAGGGGTTGCTGCCACAGCTGCTGGCTATCGCCTTCTTTAGGGGCTGCTGGATTGCCGCTGCCCCTGCCGCAGGTGATGTCCACCTCATATGTCGTTTCCGGCGTGCTGGCTGGTCTTCTAGGCCTCCCATCCGCTGTTTTGTGGTCTGGTTTGTAGACCAGGGGCAGCGCATTGCTGAGGTCCACGTACAGAGTGCTGCTTTGGGTTTTGTCGTTTGTCACCACTTGCGCGCTGAACCAGCCGACATTGGGAACATAGTCTTGCGGCTGGTAAGCGTCGGGCGGCAGCAGATTATTGGCTGGAATGAAGCGGCGGCCCAGGATGAAGGACTCCGGCTCGGTCTCATAAGCGGGGCCGATGGCGCCCAGCAGGATGCCGTAAGAGAAGAAGCTTTCGCCCAATGCGTCGTCGTAGCCGTAAGTGGTCAGCCGCAGCGACAGGATATTGCCCTGTTGCTCACAGATGGCTTTCAAGGCATGCAGCACCGGGCTGTCGATCTTGTCCAGATCCCATTCCACATGGGTGAGCTGAGTTTGCCAGATGGCGGAGGCCGCGCTGTCGCCCGATATGTTCCCCACTCGGTTGAACCACAGGTCGCGGAAGGGGTTGGGCGCGTATTGGCCGCGCATCAGCACTTGTCCGTTGGCGGAGCGCAGTGTGATCACTTGGCCGTAAATACAGGAAGCCAGCTGCCAGTCCGGGTCCAGGTCCACCATCTTGCCGGAAGGCTGGTCGTTGGCGTTGCCCACGAGCAGGCCGACGGCGGCGTCTTCGCCGCTGTTCAGGATTTCCTGGCCATCCGGTCCCAGCGCCGATTGCACCACGCAATTCTTCAGCCCGAAGATGCCGGTGCCCCAAGGGTTCCACCAGCCGTTGTTGATCGAGATCTGAGCGCCGCCGGCGTCTTCCTGCACGGGAGGCTGGTAGCGCGGCTCCTGGAAGCGCTGTTCAAAGGTGGCGTTGTCGAAATGGCGCGGATCGTTGTTGACGGTGGAAACATCGGATTGGAACAGGCCGGAGAAGGCCAGACGGGGGTACTGGAGATAACTCATGCGATAGCTCCTCGATAAGGTTGCTACGGTCTTGAGCGGCTTTGCGATGCGGCGGGACGGCGAATACGTGAAGGATGCGAGCATCAGCTGTATTTCTAGGGGAGGGTTTCAACAATTTCAATGACGATTGATTGTTTTGATTCTATTGTGGAGTTTATTGGTATCTAAATGCCTGCATCGGCAGATGAGGCCGGGGCGGCGGTTTCCGGGCGGGGCCTGGCCAGGCGGCAGCTTTGGACCGGCCCTTGCGCGTTTCTTGTCCGGGCCGCCGCAAGTCGAGTGATATGGGAAAGGCGAGTATATGCAACCGCTGCTTCTGCTCAACATCGTTGGCCTGACATCGCGCCTCATCGGGGAGCACACGCCCCGCTTGGCCGAGTTTGCCGGCCAGGGCGCAGTCAGGACCTTGAACAATATCGTGCCGGCGGTGACCTGTTCTGTGCAGGCGAGCATGCTGACCGGACTGGCGCCGGAGCAGCACGGCATCGTCGGCAACGGCTGGCTGTTCCGCGAGCTGGCGGAGGTCTGGTTCTGGCGCCAGTCCAACCGCCTGGTCCACGGCGAGCGCTTGTGGGAGGCGGGCAAGCGGCACGACCCGGACTTTTCCTGCGCCAACCTGTTCTGGTGGTACAACATGGCGTCCAGCCATGATTTCGGCGCGACGCCGCGCCCCATTTACAAGGCGGACGGCCGCAAGCTGCCCGATTGCCACACCAAGCCCGCCGAGTGGCGGGACCGGCTGACGGCGGAGCTGGGACCATTTCCCTTGTTCCATTTCTGGGGGCCGGCCACCTCCATCGCGTCCAGCCGCTGGATCGCCGAAGCCAGCAAGCTGGCGATGGCCGATTTTCGCCCCAGCCTGTTGCTGAGCTACCTTCCCCATCTGGATTACGATCTGCAGCGCTACGGACCGGATCTGGGGCATCCCGCGGTGCGGCAATCGCTGCGGGACATCGACGCGGTGGCGGGGGATTTGATCGCTCATGCGCGGGAGCGGGGCTATCAGGTGATGGCGGTGTCCGAGTACGGCATCACCCCGGTGAGCCGCGCGGTGCATCTGAACCGCCATCTGCGCGAAGCGGGCCTGCTGCAGGTGCGGCATGAGGCGGGCGCGGAAATTCTGGATCCCAGCCAATGCCAGGCGTTCGCCGTGGCGGACCACCAGATCGCCCATGTCTATTTGCAGCCCGGCCTGGGCGCGCGCAAGGCGGCCGAAGTGGAGGAAGCCTTGCGGTCCATCCCGGGCGTGGCGGGGGTGTGGCAAGGGCGCGCGCGCGGCGAACTGGGCCTGAACCACGAGCGCGCCGGGGATTTCGTCGCGCTGGCGGACGGTGACGCCTGGTTCAGCTATTACTACTGGCTGGACGACGCCAGGGTGCCGGATTTCGCGCGCACGGTGGACATCCACCGCAAGCCCGGCTATGACCCGGCGGAGCTGTTCATCGACCCGAACCTCCGCTTCCCCAAGCTGGCCGTGGCCAGCCGGCTGGCCAGGCGCGCGCTGGGCATGCGCAGCCTGATGGATGTGATCGGCCTGGACGCCGGCATCGTCAAGGGATCGCATGGGCTGCCCGCGCCAGTCGCCGCGGATGCGCCGCTGCTGATCAGCGACTGCGATTTCGCCTGTGAAGGGGAGTTGTCCGTCACCGACGTCAAAGCATTGGCCTTGCAGGCGATGTTCGGCGTGGATGCGGCCGAGGCGGGATCGAAAGCGCGCGGGCTGGTGGGCAGCGCCTGACGCCAAGCTAGGGCGGCAGAGGCGGAGGCGTTCCACCTTTGCCGCCTAGCGCTCATCGCTTGCCGGCCGCTTCTTCGCGCCGGCGCTTGGCCTCTTCCAGCAGGTAGACCTGGTAGTCGTCCAGATCGCCGTCGAAGTCGCTGACGCTGCCGCGCGACACCATCCAGAACTCGTCGCACACCGCCCGCAGCAGGGCCCGATCGTGGCTGACCAGCATCACCGAGCCTTCAAACTCGTTCAGTGCCACGCTCAGCGCCTCGCGCGTGGCCAGGTCCAGGTGGTTGGTCGGCTCGTCCAGCAGCAACAGATTAGGGCGCAGCCAGACGATCATGCACAGCACCAGCCGCGCCTTTTCCCCGCCGCTCATGCTGCCCACAGCCTGTTTGACCATGTCGCCGCTGAAATTGAAAGTGCCCAGGAAGTTGCGCAGGCCCTGCTCGCGGCAGTCGTTGGCCGGCGGGCGCAGCTGCGCCGGCGTTTCGCGCGCCAATCGCAGCATGTGCTGCAGCGGGTCGTCTTCCGGCCGCAATACGTCCAGCTCCTGTTGCGAGAAATAGCCGATATTCAGGCCTTTGCCGCGGATGATCTCGCCGCTGGTGGCCGCCAGCGCTTCGGCCACTGTCTTGACCAGCGTGGATTTGCCTTGGCCGTTGGCGCCGAGGATGCCGATGCGCTGGCCGGCCAGCACCGAGCGGTTCACGCCTTTGACGATTACGGTGGGCGGCGTGCCTGCCGCGGCGTCTTCCGGCGCCGGGTAGCCAAACGAGGCCTGCGACATGGTCAGCATCGGATTGGGCAGGCTGCCTGGTTCCTTGAACTCGAACTGGAACTCGGCATCGGCCAGCACCGGCGCGATCTTCTCCATCCTCTCCAACGCCTTGACGCGGCTTTGCGCCTGCTTGGCCTTGCTGGCCTTGGCCTTGAAGCGGTCGATGAATTTTTGCAGGTGCGCCATCTTTTCCTGCTGCTTGGCCAGCGCGGCCTGCTGCAGAATCATCTGCTCGGCGCGCATGTCTTCGAACTTGCTGTAGTTGCCGCCGTAACGCACCAGCTTGCCGTGGTCGATGTGCAGCGTGACATTGGTCACCGCGTCGAGAAACTCGCGGTCATGGCTGATCACCACCATGGTGCCGGCGTATTGCTTGAGCCAGGCCTCCAGCCAGACCAGCGCGTCCAGGTCGAGGTGGTTGGTCGGCTCGTCAAGCAGCAGCAGGTCCGACGGGCACATCAGCGCGCGCGCCAGCTGCAAGCGCATGCGCCAGCCGCCGGAGAAGCTGTTCACCGGCTGCTGCAGTTCGGCCACGCTGAAGCCCAGACCCAGGATCAACGCCTGGGCGCGGGCGGGGGCGTCGTGCTCGCCGGCATCGTTCAGGGCGGTGTAGGCATGCGCCATGCGCATGTAATCTTCGCCCGCCTCGGCTTCGGCCACTTCGCGCCGCGCCGCCAGCAGGGTGGTATCGCCCTCCACCACGAACTCCGTGGCGGTCTGCGACGTTTCCGGCATGTCCTGCGCCACCTGCGCCATGCGCCACTGGCTGGGAATGGAGAAATCGCCGCCGTCTTCGTGCAGGCTGCCGTTCAGCACCGCGAACAGCGAAGACTTGCCCGCGCCGTTGCGCCCTACAAGGCCAACCTTTTCGCCGGGGTTGATGCTGACGGTCGCGCCGTCCAGCAAGACTTTAGTGCCGCGGCGCAAAGCCACGTTTTTCAGAATGATCATTGGGGATAGTCGTGCTGCAAAATTTTAGGGAGCGAGAAAATAGCAGTCGTGGCGATCGCTTGCGTCCCGATGGAATGCGATGAATCAATAGCGCCTTGGGACAAAATTCCAAGGCACGCCGGGGATTATACGCAGATACGAGTCGCCGGAGGTCGGAGGCTCGCATTTGCAAGGAGATGGCATGGCGCTGTCTGGATTGATGAATGCCAATGGAATTTAATCGATTGAAAAACCGCATGGAGACATCAGGCAAACAGCCGCGTCTCCGGATCGCCACGCAAGCCGGCTATGGCTCGCCGGCTTGCTGGCCGACTGGCGGAGGTCCTCTCCATCCGCAGGGCTGCGGCGGCAAAGATTGGAATCCGTGTTGCGCGTTGCCTGCATTTTTCCTGCAAGCATCTATGATTGAGATGCAAGGACATGTTTGGCTCACCGGCGCAGGCCGGGAACCATGACTACATGGGGAGGCATAAGATGAAGTTGGACGATTTCAATGTGGTGGCCGACCTGATCGGCATGAAAAAACGTTCGCGCGAGGCGGTGTGGCTGATGGAGGTGGAAGGCATGACAGGCTACTTCGCCGCGCAGCAGATGGACATCAGCGAATCCACCGTATCCCGCGCCCACGCGCGTTTCCGCCGCGCAGTCGGCAAGCTCAATACCCTGTCGGGGCACTTGCCCCTAGGCTGAATAACCGTTCATTGCAGCACATTGGCCCGGAGCGTGTTTCCTCCGGGCCTTTTGTCGTGGTGGATCGGATTCTGATAGGTTTGGCATACTGTCCGCATCCCGGACAACAGGAGCGGCGAGCATGGCGATTCGGCACGGCATCGATCTGGACAGGGCGCGCGCGCGGCATGCGCGCGAGACGGAGGATTTCCTGGCGAGGCATCCGCGTTCGCTGGAACTGGCGGAGCGGGCCGGCGCGCATCTGCTGTTCGGCGTGCCGCTGCACTGGATGGATGATTGGCCGACGCCGCGCTCGCTGTTTCTGGCCGAGGCGCGGGGCGCACGGCTGATCGATGTGGACGGCCATGTCTACGCCGACTTCTGCCTGGGCGATACCGGAGCGATGTTCGGCCATTCGCCGGCGGCGGTGGCGGAGGCCATCGCCCGCGAGTCGGCCCGGGGCTTGACCGCGATGCTGCCCGGCGAAGACGCGTTGTGGGTGGCGGAGGAGCTGTCGCGGCGCTTCGGCTTGCCGGTGTGGCAGTTTGCGTTGTCGGCCAGCGACGCCAACCGTTTCGCCATCCGTTGGGCGCGGGCGGTCACCGGCCGCGACCGCATCCTGGTGTTCAATGGCTGCTACCACGGCACGGTGGACGATGTGTTCGTCGATCTGGTCGATGGCAGGGCGACGCCGCGCGCCAGCCTGCTGGGCCAGGTTTACGATTTGACCGAACACACCCGGGTGGTGGAATTCAACGACCTGGCCGCGCTCGAAGAGGCGCTCGCCGATGGCCGGGTCGCCTGCGTGCTGGCCGAGCCGGCGATGACCAATATCGGCATGGTGCTGCCCGATCCGGACTATTGGGAACAGGCGCAGGCCATCATCCGCCGCCATGGCAGCCTGTTGTTGCTGGACGAAACCCACACCATCAGCTGCGGCCCGGGCGGCTATGCCGCCGCGCATCATCTGCAGCCGGACATGCTGGTGCTGGGCAAGCCGCTGGCGGGCGGGTTGCCGGCCGCCGCCTACGGCTTCAGCGCCGATCTGGCGGCGAGGGCCCAGCAGGCCAAGCGCGACGCGCCCCCGGGGCATTCCGGCATCGGCACAACCCTGAGCGCGAGCCGCCTGGCCTGCGCGGCGATGCGCGCCAATCTGGCCGAAGTGATGACCGAGGACAACTATCGGATCATGTTCGAGCGCGCCGGCCGCTTGGCGCAGGGCCTGCGCGAGCTGTTCGCCCGCTTCGCCTTGCCCTGGTGCGTGACGCAGCTGGGCGCGCGCTGCGAGTTCCAGTTCGTCGCCAGGCCGCCGCGCAATGGCAGCGAGGCCGCAGCGGGGCAGGACGGGGAGCTGGAGCGTTGCATCCATCTGTACCTATTGAACCGGGGCCTGCTGATCACGCCGTTCCACAATATGCTGCTGTTCAGCCCGCATGCCTCGGAAGCCGATGGGCAACGCTTGCTGGAGGCTTTCGACGCATGGCTGGAGGAGACCGTGGCCTGAGTGTGTGGGAGGATGCCGGCTTCTGTTAATTTGCGTGTCATCGCCAAAAGCGCGGTGAGGGCGAATGGTATAACCAAGCCATCGGGCCGGATGGCCTGCTTGCCCTGAGTGGATGCCATGCGTTTCGCGATTACCCTTTCCGATCGTTTCAAACCGGTGCTCGATGTGTTCTTGCAGGCGGGATGGCAGCCGGTGAAAGTCTTCTGCACCCCGGCGGACAACCGGATGCACCATAACAAGATGTCGATGGCTTTCGCCGAGCAGCGCAGGCTGCCGCTGCAGTTGTCGCCGATGCGGGCGCGGGATCTGGAGGAACTGGCTGAGCAGGGGTGCGAAGCGTTGCTGGTGGGCAGCTACAACTGGCGCATTCCCGACTGGACGCCGTATCTGAGATACGCTGTCAACTTCCACCCTTCTCTGCTGCCGGTGGGCCGCGGGCCGTATCCGCAGGTGCGCGCCTTGCTGGAGGGACATCGCGAATGGGGCTGCACCTGCCACAAGGTGAGTCCGGAGTTTGACGCCGGGGATATCCTGGCGCAGGAGCGTTTCGCGCTGGGAGAGGCCGACAGCCATCAGATGCTGGACATCAAGTTGCAGCTGGCGCTGCACCGCCTCAGCCATAAACTGGCCCATGATTTCGACCGCCTGTGGGACGAGGCGAGGCCTCAAGGGGAGGGCGGCAGTTATTGGCCGCTGTGGACCGACGGCGACCGGATGCTGGATTTCAGCCGCGCCACGGCGGAACTGTTGCGTCAGGTGCGGGCCTTCGGCGATTTCGAGTGCGCGGCGGTCGTCAACAACGTCACTTTCTTCATTCATCGCGCAGAGGGCTGGGTGGAGACGCATGGCTTCGCGCCGGGCAGTCTGATTTACTCCCAAGCCGAGCAACTGCTGGTGGCGACTGGGGATGGCATGTTGCTGATCAGCGAGTGGAGCCTGTATGGGCCGGACGCGGTGACGGGGCGGGGCCGGCGCTGAGCCGGCGAAGGGTGTTTTTGATTGCAATGGCATTTTTGTGGCGCGAATGCAGCGGGATTGTCCTGAGCGGGATCGATTGATTGACCCTGCCGGGTGATTGTTAAAAAATGTGAATGGTTGGGGAGTGATCGGCAGGCGTGCGGAACGCCGGCTGGAAATCGCCGCAAGGGCATGCGCCTGGCGGCGATTGTTTTTATGGTTGGGCGGATGAGGCCGGCGCGGATGCGCGCCGAATGGGAATGATCAGGTTTTTGTTGTTGTTTTGCGTGTTTTGCGCGGTGGTGCTGGCGGCGAGCTGGCATGAGCTGGGAAATGAGCCGCCGCCGCGCGCATGCGTGGTGTGCGCCGACAAGGGCGCCGCGCGGACCGCGGCCGCGGAGCCGCGCGACGATGTGGAAAGGCTGGCGCTGGCGGCGGAGCTGATGTCTCGCAGCGAGAGCATGCGGGACGCGAAGAAGTGGTTCGCGCTGGATCTGTTGGTGCTGGGCGTGGCGGTGCTGTGTCTGCTGGGCTATCTGCGCGGCATGCGCGAGCAAGAAGACTGGTAAGCGTTGGAGAGAAGCGGCGTCCGCGGCGAGGCGGACGCCGTTTTGCCATTTCGGGCGCGGCGGGCGGAAGCGCTCGCCGCGCCCTGGGCGTTTACAGCACCTCGCCGGCGTAGTCGGCCAGCCGCGAGCGCTCGCCGCGTTGCAGCGTGATGTGGGCCGAATGACCCCAGCCCTTGAAGCGGTCCACCACGTAGGTCAGGCCGGAACTGCCTTCGGTGAGGTAGGGCGTGTCGATCTGGCTGACGTTGCCCAGGCAGACCACCTTGGTGCCGGGGCCAGCGCGGGTGATCAGCGTCTTCATCTGTTTCGGCGTCAGGTTCTGCGCCTCGTCGATGATCAGGTACTTGTTGAGGAAGGTGCGGCCGCGCATGAAGTTGAGGCTCTTCACCTTGATGCGGCTGCGGATCAGGTCGCGGGTGGCGGCTCGGCCCCAGTCGCCGCCGTCGTCGTCGCTCTTGTTCAGCACGTCCAGATTGTCTTCCAGCGCGCCCATCCACGGCGCCATCTTCTCTTCCTCGGTGCCGGGCAGGAAACCGATGTCCTCGCCCACCGGCACGGTGACGCGGGTCATGATGATTTCGCTGTAGATCTTCTGTTCCAGCGTCATCGCCAATCCGGCGGCGAGGGTCAGCAGCGTTTTGCCGGTGCCGGCCTGGCCCAGCAGGGTGATGAAATCGACGTTGGGATCCATCAGCATGTTCAGCGCGAAGTTCTGTTCGCGGTTGCGCGCGGTGATGCCCCAGACGTTGTTCTTGTTGTGGCTGTAGTCTTTCAGCGTTTCCAGGACCGCGGTCTTG
Organism: Chromobacterium sp. Ag138; assembly: GCF_055181315.1. Classification (NCBI taxonomy): domain Bacteria; kingdom Pseudomonadati; phylum Pseudomonadota; class Betaproteobacteria; order Neisseriales; family Chromobacteriaceae; genus Chromobacterium; species Chromobacterium sp. Ag138. Next base: position 989,907 of record NZ_JBUPWA010000001.1, on the reverse strand, counting down.
CCTTCCACCTTGATCACCCGCGCCTGGAACGGTTTTTCGCCCTCGTGCCATAGCAGCTGGTTGACGTAGAGCCCGTTGCAGTCCGGTCCGGCCAGTTGGTAGTAACTGCGGCCGTGGTCTTGCCACGACTTCATGTCCTTGCTGTTGCGTTCCCAGAAGATCTGCTCGATCTCGCGCGTGCCGGTGTACAGCACGTCGGTGTCTTCCAGCACCTTGTCGTTGAAGTAGTCTTCGGCTTCAAGGCCCAGCGCGCGGGCCTTGATGCGCATATTGATGTCCTTGGACACCAGGATGACGGCGCGGCCTTCATAATGGCCTTTCAGCGCCATCACGATGCCGAGGATCTGGTTGTCGGCCTTGCCCATGGGCAGCGACGAGGGAAGGGCGCCGTTGATGGCCTGGGTCTGCAGGATCAGCTTGCCGCTGGCGGCGTCCCGGCTGGCGTGCTTGAGGGGGATGCCTTCGGAAATGTTCAGCTCTTTGCCGCTGATGATGTCGTCGAGGAAGCGGCTGGCCTGGCGGGCGTTGCGCGCCACTTCGGACATGCCCTTCTTGTGGGTGTCCAGTTCTTCCAGCGTGATGATGGGGATGAACACATCGTGTTCTTCAAAGCGGTACAGACAGGTGGGGTCGTGCAACAGTACGTTGGTGTCCAGTACGAACAGTTTGCACGCGGTGGTCTTTTTACGGCCGGCCATGATGTGGTCCCCTTGTTCATGTTCTGGCCCGGCCGGTCGGCCGGGCTGCTGCGGCTTGCTACTTCAACGTCTTGACGTACGCCAGCACCTCCTCTGCGTGACCGGGCACTTTCACGCCGCGCCATTCGCGCGACACTTTGCCGGAGGCATCGATGACGAAAGTGCTGCGCTCGATGCCCCGCACCTGTTTGCCGTACATGTTTTTCATCTTGATGACGCCGAACAGGCCGCAGGCGGTTTCCTCTGCGTCGGACAGCAGCTCGAACGGCAGCTCCAGCTTGGCCTTGAAGTTGTGGTGGGACTTCAGGCTGTCGCGGGAGATGCCGACGATTTCGGCGCCCAGCGCGGCGAATTCCGGATGGAGATCGCGGAAAGCCATGCTTTCATTGGTGCAGCCGGGCGTGTTGTCTTTGGGGTAGAAGTAGATCACCAGCGGCTTGCGGCTGGAGGAGAGCTGAAAATCGGCGCCGGCGGTGCCGGGCAGGGTGAAGTCGGGGCAGGGTGTGCCTGTCATGCATAACTCCTGGTAGTGTGCAGGGGTCCGCCTTGTTTTGAGCTTAGCGGATTATCGTTGCGGTTGTCACGTTATCCTTCGTCGCGGATTTCTCCGGCGGCCGGACGGCGCAAAAGCACCAGCAGCGAGCCGCCGGCGCCGCCGGCTTCCGCCTCGCAGAAAGCCAGCACGTCGGGGTGGTGCTGCAGCCAGCTGCGCACCAGCTTTTTCAGCACCGGCTCCCCTTGCGGCGAGCCGAATCCCTTGCCGTGGATCACTTTCACGCATTGGCCGCGGTGGCGGGCGCGGTGGATGAACAGCGCCAGCGCGTCCTGGGCCTGATGGCGGGTGTAGCCGTGCAGGTCCAGCTGGGCGCAAACCGGCCAGTTGCCGTGGCGCAGCCGTTTCAGCGTGGCGGACGGCATGCCGGGGCGGGCGTACTGTTGCAACTGGTGGGTGGGTTCGAACCAGCCTATCTGATGTTGCAGGATTTCCAGGCAGGCGGCCGCGTGCAGCGCCGGGCCCTGGCTGGGCTTGCGCGGACGGGGACTGGGCTTGGGAGGCTGAGGGTGGTGGCGGTCGTCAGGCCTCAGCGGCTTGACGTCGCCGACCGACTGACGGAAATCCGCCTCCTCGGGCACTGCAGGCCGCGGCAAGGCCGCCCGCGGCGGGGCGGCCTGGCGCAGCGTCTGGCGAAGGCCCTTCAGAGTGTCCTTGAAGGTCTTCATGATGCTGGGTTCCGGCGCTTACTTCAGGCTGTCGAGATAGCGCTCGGCGTCCAGGGCGGCCTGGCAGCCGGAGGCGGCGCTGGTCACGGCCTGGCGGTAGATGTGGTCCTGCACGTCGCCGGCGGCGAACACGCCGTCGATGCTGGTCAGGGTGGCGTTGCCGTCGCGGCCGCCCTTGGTGATCAGGTAGCCGGTGGCGTCCATTTCCAGCTGGCCCTTGAAGATGTCGGTGTTGGGCTTGTGGCCGATGGCGATGAACACGCCGGTCAATGCCAGGTTTTCGCTGGAACCGTCGTTCAGCTTGACGCGCACGCCGGTCACGCCGGTGTTGTCGCCCAGCACTTCGTCGAGCGTGGCGTTCAGCTTCAGGCTGATCTTGCCCTCGGCGACGCGGCTCATCAGCTTGTCGACCAGGATCTTCTCGGCGCGGAAGGTGTCGCGGCGGTGGATCAGGGTGACGTGCTTGGCGATGTTGGCCAGGTACAGCGCTTCTTCGACCGCGGTATTGCCGCCGCCGACCACCGCTACGTCCTGGTTGCGGTAGAAGAAGCCGTCGCAGGTGGCGCAGGCGGACACGCCCTTGCCGGAGAAGGCTTCTTCGGACGGCAGGCCCAGGTACTGGGCGGAAGCGCCGGTGGCGATGATCAGCGCGTCGCAGGTGTATTCGCCTGCGTCGCCCACCAGGCGGATCGGCTTCTCGCTCAGGTGGGTGGTGTGGATGTGGTCGAACAGGATTTCAGTGCCGAAGCGCTCGGCGTGCTGCTGGAAGCGCTGCATCAGTTCCGGACCCTGCACGCCTTCCGCGTCGGCGGGCCAGTTGTCCACGTCGGTGGTGGTCATCAGCTGGCCGCCCTGGGCCATGCCGGTGATGACTACCGGCTTCAGGTTGGCGCGGGCGGCGTAGACGGCTGCGGTGTAGCCGGCCGGGCCGGAGCCAAGAATCAGCAGAGGGCTGTGACGGGGTGCGCTCATGAGTGTTTTCCTGTCGTCGAAAAGGTGGGAATTGCATCACATTCTAACAGTTTTGCTATGCCGCTGGCCGGCATGGCGCTACACTGCAGATTGTGATGCACTTTGTAGCATTTTCAGGAGGTGGGGGTATGGACGCGGTAAGTCAAGTCAGCGCGCAAAATGTCAGCGGCGGCACTCAGGTGTTCGCATTGAAGAAAGCCATGCAAGCCGATGCGCAATCGACGCTGACGCTGTTGCAGGGCGCGGAGCAGTCCTCCCAGCAAATTCAGGCTTCCAATCCGGCCCACCTGGGACAAAACCTGGACGTGCGCGCCTGAGCGGCGCGGCCCGCGCAGCCGGGCTTCAGGTTTTCAAATAAAGGCGACCCTTGAAGGGGCGCCTTTTTCTTTGCCTGCCGGTAAAGGGCACCAGGCGGATTGGGCGGCAGGCTGCGCTTATTTTCAAATTTAACTGGAAAATCATGCAATGCTGCGGCCAATTATCAACCAGGGCGAGCGGGCCGATAATCGACTCCCACACACCACGAGGAGTCGACATGAACCGTCTTTCCCATCTGATCTCCGCAGGCCTGCTGGCGCTTGCCGCCGGCGCCGCAATGGCCGCCGACGCCTTGCCGCAACCGGCGCGGGTGTTTTCCGAACGCAACGGCGGAAACGCCGCCGCGGTGAAGCTGGCGGCCATGCGTTACGCCGCCTTCTGGAACACCGGCGATCCGCGCTACGCCGAGATGGCGCTGGACCCTGACTTTCTCGACCGCACGCTGCCCGAAGGGCGGCGCCAGGGCACGGCCGGGCCGTTGCAGGCTTCGCAAACCTTCCGCGCCGCGGTGCCGGATCTGAAGGTGGAAGTCACCGATATGGTGCTGGCCGCCGACAGAGTGGCGCTGCGCCTGCACTTCACCGGCCATTTCAGCGGCAAGTTCGGCGATATCCAGGGCGCAGGCCAGGCGGTGGATTTCCAGGCGTTTGATCTTTACCGGGTGAAAAACGGCCGCATTGCCGAGAACTGGCATCTGGAAGACAACCTGACCCTGTTGAAGCAATTGGGAGCGCTGAAGCCATGAGCGCGGCTACGGATTTTCTGCGGCAGAAAACGGTGGCGGTGCTGGGCGGCACCTCCGGCATCGGCCGGGCGGTGGCCCAGGCCGCGGCAGACGCCGGCGCGCAGGTTTATGTGCTGGGCCGTTCCGTCGCCCAGCCCGGCCCCTGGCAGAGCCTGCAGGCCGATGTCACCGATCTGTACAGCCTGCGCAACGCCTTCGCCGGCATCGGCCGCATCGACCATCTGATTCTGACCGCTGGCGCGCGGGTCGGCTCGCCGCGGCTGGAGGATGCGACGCTCGACGATTTTCAGCGGACGTTCGCAGTCAAGCTGTTCGGCGCGCTGCTGGCTGCGCAGCAAGCCCTGCCTTATCTGGCGCCGGATGCGTCGATCACCTTCACATCGGGATTGTTGTCGCGCAAGTACGGCCCCGGCGGCTTGCTCAAGAGCGCGGTCAACGCGGCGCTCGAGGCCGCGGCGAAAAATCTGGCCAAGGAGCTGGCGCCGCGCCGTGTCAACGTTGTCAGCCCCGGCGTGGTGGATACCGAGCTGTGGGGCGAGGCGGGGGCGGAGGGGCGCGCGGCGGCGATGGCGCGGATCGCGTCCGGCCTGCCGCTGGGCAGGGTGGGCAGGCCGCAGGATCTGGCCGAGGCCTATCTGTTCGCGATGGGCAATGCCTTCCTCACCGGCGCGGTGCTGGATGTGGATGGCGGCGGTCTGCTGTAGCCGGAGGGCGCGATGAAGAAAACGTTACCAATCAACCGCCGCCAGTTTTTGGCCGGCGCCACGGCCGGAGGCGCGAGCCTGGCCTTGGGCCAAGGCCAGGCCTGGGCGGCAACGGGAAGGGCAGGAAAAATGACGCAAAGCAAGCACGAGCAAACCGGATTCTGGCCCGGGGACACCCGGTTGGTCATCTCCATTTCCATGCAGTTCGAGGCCGGCGCGCAGCCGGAGCGCGGCGCCAGCGGGCCGTTCCCGCCGCTGGACCCGAAGTATGCCGACTTGCCGATGCAGACCTGGTACGACTATGGCGTGAAGGAGGGCATCCCGCGCATGCTGGACCTGTGGGACCGTACCGGCGTCAAGGTCACCTCGCACATGGTGGGGCAGGCGGTGGACCGCCATCCGCAACTGGCGCGCGAGATCGTCGAGCGCGGCCACGAGGCGGCCGGGCACGGCCAGACCTGGGAGCCGCAGTATTCGATGACGCCGGAACAGGAGCGGGCCGGCTACCAGGCCAGCATCGCCAGCATCGAGCGCGCCACCGGCACGCGGCCGATAGGCTTCAACGCCTTCTGGCTGCGCGGCACGCCCAACACGTTGGGCATCCTGCAGGAGCTGGGCTTCGTCTATCACATCGACGACATCAGCCGCGACGAGCCGTTCACGGTGCCGGTGAACGGCAAGCCCTTCATGGTGGTGCCGTACACGCTGCGCAATAACGACATCGTCCGCTACGATTCGCCGGCGCTGACCGTGGATGGCTATCTGGCCGACCTGAAGGCCGAATTCGACCTGCTGTACCAGGAGGCTGGCCATCGCCGCAGGATGATGTCGATCAGCACCCACGACCGCATCTCCGGCACGCCGGCGCGGGTGAAGGCGCTGGAGACCTTCATCCGCTACGCCCAGAGCCATCCGGGCGTGCGGTTCATGCGCAAGGACGAGATCGCGCGCTTCGCGTTTACTGCGCCCGGTGTGCCGATGTTTTGACCAAGTGGTTTTTCTTCTTGACGCCGTTTTTCGCGACGGCAGTCTTGGGGCCGGCGGTTTTCCGCGCGGCCTTTTTCGCGCGTGGCTTGGTCGCGGCCGCCTGGGCGATCGCCGCCTTGCCGCGGCCGGTCTTGGCCAGCGTGGGTTTGGGCATCGGCGCGGCGACTGGCTTGTAGCCGCTCAGCTCGGCCACCAGTTTGTTCACGCCGCCGCTCAGGTGCTGGTAGCGGGTGCCGCCGCTGCGGGTGAGGCCCACCCATACCGCCACGTCGTTGCGGGGCGCCAGCGCCGCGTAGCCTAGGAAGCCGCCACCGCCCGCTGTTTTCTGGATGATTTCCGGCGCGTTGGGGCTGGGCTCCATCCGTATCCAGGCCAGGCCAAGCTGGTCCGCCTGGCCGGCTACGTCCATGCCGCGCAGGCTGCTCAGATCGGTCCGCTGCAAGTGCATGCGCAGCGTTTGGTCGCGCAGCTGGCGGCGGGCCTCGTTCTGCGGGTGGAGCAGTTCCTGCAGCCAGCGCTGCATGTCGCGGGGGGTGGAATAAATCCCGCCGCTGCCTATCGCCGCCGTGGTGTCGACGCAGGGGCTGGCGCCGTAGCCCTCCATCAGCCGCGCGCACTGGGCGGGAGTGGGGGTGAAGGTGGTGTCTTTCATGCCCAGCGGGGCGGTGATTTTTTCCCGGAACAGGACCGGGTAGGGTTTGCCGGCGGCGCGGGACAGCGCATCGGCCAGCAGGTCGAAGCCGAGGTTGGAATATTGGGCGCGTTGTCCGGGGGCGAGCTTGTTCTTGGTGCCGGACAGCCAGTTCCAGCGTTGCTGGACATTGGGCCAGACGAAAACCGGCGTGTCCTTGGGTTTCTCGCCCGGCATTTCGCGCGGCACGCCGCTGGTATGGGTGGCCAGGTTGAGCAGAGTGATCGATTGTCCCGCCGGCGGCAGCGCCACGCCTGCCGGAGCGTATTTCTGCAGCGGGTCGTCCAGCTTCACTTTCTTGTCCAGCGCCAGCGCGCTCAGCACTTCGCCGGTCATGGCCTTGCTGATGCTGGCGATGCGGACCAGCGAGTCGGCGTCCGGCGTTTGTCGGCTGCCGGCTCGGGTTTCGCCGTAGAAGCGCATCTGGGTTTGATTCTTATCGATGACCACCATGGTCATGCCGATGGCCCTGCTGTTCTTGAAAATCTGCTGTCCGTAGCGGTCTATCGGTGATTCGGCCGGTTGAGCGGCGGCCTGGGCCAGGGAGGAAAGCAGGGGCAGGCCGAGGCTTAGCAGGGGGATGATTCTCATTGTTGTTCCGTGTTGCTGTTGGGCGCGAGCGGCGCCGATGAATCTTTGCGCTGCATTGTATTGCCGGTTTGGCCCGAACGATACGGAAAGATTGCTAATAGCTGCTAATCGGCGGCGGCGGAGCGTTTTCTTTGGCGTCAGAGGCGCAAGATCGCCAAAGACTGGCCCGCAAGATACAAACCCAGGCCGAACGCCGCGTGCGCGGACAGGCTGCGAAGCCTGGCGGCCTTGGGGTTGGGCGTATTGCGGGCTGCGATGCCGGCTCCCATTCCCGGTTGCAGAATCAGGAAGGGCGCGGCCACGCTGAGCAGGCCGAATGCCAGCGCCGGCGGCAGCGTGGGCCGGGCCAGCCAAGCGGGACCGCACAGCGCCAACAACAGAAAGGCGAACAGCACGCCGATCAAATAGTGCGCAGCCCAGCCCAGCGCTTTTTCGCCGGCGATGGGGGCGGAGCGGCCGATGCCGTCATGGCGGAAATGGCCGCGCGGCAGGTGGCCCAGCCAGCGGCCAACCATCGCGTAATCCAGCGACGGAATGCCGAAGCCGCGTTTCAGCAACAGCGCCCACGCGTCCATGACCAGGGTGGCCCCTATGCCCAGCGCGACCGAGTGCGGGAGCAGCGATTGCCATGCATTGTCCATTTGGATTGCCTTTCTTGTTTCGACTCGCGGATGAGACGAGGTTTTGATAAACTATCATTCAATTTATTGATTGAATGATGATGTGATGGAGGCGGAGATGTCAATGGGCTTGGATGTGGCGAGGCATGGCGCGCTGGATGAATTCGCTGAGCTGGCGCGTACGCTGGGCAGCCCGCATCGCTTGCTGCTGCTGGAGCTCGCGGCGCAGGGGGAGTGGAGCGTGGAAGCTTTGGCCGAGCAGGCGGGCTTGAGCGTTGCCAACGCCTCGCAGCATCTGCAACAGCTCAAGCGCGCCGGCTTCGTGCTGTCGCGCCGGGATGGCAAGCATGTGCGCTATCGGCTGGGCGAGGGGCCGGTGATTCCATTGCTGGCGGCGCTGCGCCAATGCGTGGAGCACCGGCGGGCGGAGTTGGCCAGGCTGGCGGCCGGAGTGGCGGGAGCGGGCGGCGCGGAAGGCATCCTCCGCGACGAGCTGTTGTCCCGGATGCGGATGGGCGATGTGCTGCTGCTGGATGTGCGTCCGAGCGGAGAATATGTCCAGGGTCATCTTCCCGGCGCGATGAATCTGACGTTGGAGCAATTGAAGGGCGAGTTGGCCGGCTTGCCGGCCGATGTGGAGATCATCGCGTATTGCCGCGGGCCGTATTGCGCGTTGTCGGAGCGGGCGGCAGCCATGCTGCAGGCAGCCGGGCGGCGCGCGCGCCATCTGGTGGATGGATTTCCGGACTGGAAGGCGGCGGGCCTGCCGGTGGTCCAGGGGTGACCTCCTCCCGACTAACCGAGCAGTCGAGTCTAGAGATTTCCGGCTTCAAGGTGAGCAAGTCGGAACTCGCTCGGGGTCTGGTCGCCCAGCGAACTGTGCGGCCTGAATTCATTGTAATCCTGCCGCCAACGCTCGACCTTTTCGCGTGCGTCGTCCAGCGATAGAAACCAATGCACATTCAGGCACTCATCCCGCAGACTGCCGTTAAATGACTCGATAAAGGCATTATCCGTGGGTTTCCCTGGTCGTGAGAAGTCCAGCGTGACGCCTTGCTCATAGGCCCACTGGTCCAGCGCCAGGGAAATAAACTCGCTGCCGTTGTCGACCTGAATTCGTTGCGGCGTCCCGCGCAAGGCTTGCACATGCTGCATCGTAGCAACCACGTCCGCGGCTTTCAGCGCGAAATCCACCGTGATCGCCAGGCTCTCCCGGCTAAAATTATCTACTACAGTCAAGGCCCGGATTTTCTGGCCGTTGAACAGCTGATTCCAGTTGCTTCAGGCGGCGCAGTTCGCTGACGCCCAGGCCGCCGTATTTCTTCTTCCAGTTGTAGAAGGTGGCTTCGGAGACGCCCATCTTGCGGCAGACCTCGGCGACGGTGGTGCCGGATTCCGCCTGGCGCAATGCGAAGGCGATCTGCTCTTCGGTGAACTTCGATTTTTCATGACAAATCTCCTGCCCGAATGGGTTAAATCTGCCAAAAATCTCAACTTTGGGCCGCCATGTTTTTGCTAAATCCATAGGGATTTTCACAATTAGGATAAGTTTTTTTTATTTTTCTCAACGACTTTTTAAATTAAACCGTGTCTATTTTTGTTTGAACAATTATTT
>NZ_JBUPWA010000001.1:939789-980645 GCF_055181315.1 Chromobacterium sp. Ag138 | reverse complement strand
GTATTGTTGTGATCCATTTGTAATTAAAATTTCTTTGTCGGATTGATTTTCTATGTGATAATCGTTTTTGTCTTTGAGTAAATATTTAATGATAAGTATATTCTTAAGGGTATGAGCCATGTCTGTAACAATCTTCAGTGAGTTTGAGTCAGAAGTGCGTAGTTATTGCCGAGCGTTCCCCGCAGTGTTTTCGCGCGCCAAAGGAGAGTATCTGCTTGCTGAAGATGGGCGGAAGTTTTTGGACTTCTTTGCAGGAGCGGGATCGCTCAATTACGGCCACAATGATGACGATATGATCGAGGCCGCCATATCCTATATGCGTAAAGATGGCGTTCTCAATGGCTTGGACTTAAATACTTCCGCTAAAGCAGAATTCATCGAAACATTCCGCACCTTGGTGCTGCAGCCTCGTGATCTTAATTACAAGCTCCAATTCACCGGACCGACGGGCGCGAACGCGGTGGAGGCTGCCATGAAGCTGGCCAGGAAAGTCACGCAACGGCCCGATATCGCCTGCTTCTCGGGTGGCTACCACGGCATGTCCCTGGGGGCGTTGTCGGTGACGGCCAATGCCGTCAAACGGGCTTCGCTGGTGGTGCAGGTTCCTGGGGTGGTGCGTTTGCCTTACGAGGGGGCGATTGAAGGCAACGTCGCCAGCCAGCTGAGAGTTTTGCAAGACATGTTGTGCCGTCCCGGCTTCGGCATCGATCCGCCCGCCGCGTTCTTGCTGGAATGCGTGCAAGGCGAGGGCGGAGTGAATTGTGCGTCGGCAGAGTGGCTGCAAGGGGTGGCGGCGCTCGCCCGCAAGCTTGGCGCCTTGTTGATTGTGGACGAAATTCAGACCGGCTGCGGCCGCACCGGGCGCTTCTTCAGCTTCGAGCACGCCTGCATCGAGCCGGACATCATTTGCTTGTCTAAATCCTTGGGTGGCGGCGGATTGCCGTTCTCGCTCAACCTCATCAAGCCTGAGATCGATATCTGGAATCCGGGTGAGCATAATGGGACCTTTCGCGGCAATAATCTTGCCATGGTCATGGCGACCGCCGCGCTGCGGAAATATTGGGCGACCCCGCACTTTGCCCATGAGGTCGAAGAAAAGGGCTTGGCCGTGGCGGCTTGCTTGAAAAGTGCGCTGCAATCCTTTGATGGCCAAGTCAGCGTAGTCGGCAAGGGGCTGATGATAGGTTTGCGTTTCCAGCATGCCGAGCACGCCCGCGAAGCCTCGCACCGTTTATTTGAATCGGGTTTGCTGATTGAGGTGTGCGGTCCTCGCAATGAGGTGCTCAAGCTGATGCCTGTCTTGACCATGGACAGGCAAGCCATGTTAGCGGCGGCATCGCGCATCGCCGCCTGCGCCCAGGCTTTGTTAAGCCGCTCGCTCGAATCAGAAACGGCCTGATTCTCCACCCATTTAATTTGACAAGGGCCCGCGCGACGCGACGGCCCTCTGTCGTCATGGCTGTTTCACACCGTTAGCCGTTCCCTTGATGACATATCACTTTATTAAGAAGAAGAGAAAAATGCATCAGCCTCAATCGCCCACAATCTATCCTCTTTCGGAAACGCAAAAAAGTCGTTGGCTGCAGTATCAGCTAAAACCGGAATCCGCCGGGCAATCCAATTCGCCATTTTGCGCGCGTGTGCGCGGTCTGACGCCGGACCGTCTGGAGGACGCGTTGAATCTTCTCGTTCGCAGACACCCGATGCTACGCGCGGCATTCGAAATTCATCAGGGGGAGTTGGCGTATCGGATTCTAGAAGATGTCTCGATCAGGGTGAATGTGGTGGATGTCGGCGCGGAAAGCGACGAGGCGCTTCGGCATCGTGTGGTGCGAGATTGCGAGCGCGCCTTCGATGTGACCCGTCCGCCCTTGCTCGCGGCCTATTGGTATGCGCGCGCGAACCAAGACCCCGTTTTGTTGGTTGTTTGCGAACATTTGGCGGTGGATGGCTGGTCATATTGGGTGGTGTTGGATGAGTTGGGTTTTGTGTTGGCGGGGGAACCGCTGGCGGAATTGCCGCCGCAGGACTTTGCGCATTATGTCCAGTGGCAGCAGAAATGGCTGGAAGGTCCGGTCGCGCAAGCGCAGCGCCGGCATTGGCAAGAGGTTTTGTCCGGCGAATTGCCGATTTTGCAGTTTCCTGCCGGCAAGAAGGTAGCAAGGGGAACCCAGGTGATCGATCCTGTGGTGCCTGAATCTTTGGCAAGAAAGCTGAACGACTTGGCCGACAGGCAAGGCAGCAGCTTGTTTGCCGTCATGCTGTCCGCGTATCAGATTCTATTGCAACGATACAGCGGTCTGGACGACATCATTATCGGCTCTAGTCTGCCGGGGCGAACGCGCAGCAAATGGGGGCGCGTGGTCGGGGAGTTCGTGAATTCGGTGGCGCTGAGATGCCAGATTGACGGCGCGCTGACTGTGCGCGAACACATTCGCCATACCCAAAGGCTGATTCGGCAAGGCATCGAAAACCAGAAATATCCCTTCGCCAAAGTGTTGGAAAGCCTTGGGGTGGCACGCAATCCGGAGGTGTCTCCTGTTTTCCAGGCCATGATGACGTTTCAGAACACCCGAATGGAGGGGGGGCTAGACAAGCTTTGGGTGGCGGAGGATGACGAAGCCGCTATTTCTTGGGGCGGCGCGGAGCTTCGGCGTTTCCCCTATCCGCTGATCGGCGACGCTTCGGTCACTTTGACCCTGGATGTGCTGGTGATCGACGACCGCATGCGCTGCCCCTTCCGCTTCGATGCCGCGCAAGTGGATGAAGCCTTGATGCGGCAAATGATTCAGCACTATTTCACATTGCTGGAGGCATTTGCCGAAGACGATTTGCAGACTGTAGGCGAGTTGCAGTTGTTGTCGCCGGCCGAACGCGAACAGGTGCTGAGTGGCTTCAATGCCACCGCCAGGGACTTTCCGCGCGAGGCCTTGATCCATCAAATATTCGAGGCCCAGGCCAAACGGACTCCCGACGCTCCGGCGGTTGAGCACAAGGGAGTAGCGCTGAGCTATCGCGAGTTGGATTGCCGAGCCAATCGCTTGGCCCGGCACTTGCGCGTGCAAGGCGTGCAAGCCGGCGAATTCGTGGCGCTGTGCGCGCAACGCAGCCTGGACATGGTGGTGGGACTGCTGGCGATCCTGAAGGCCGGCGGCGCCTATATCCCGCTGGATACCGCCTATCCCGCGGATCGGCTGGCTTACATTCTAGGAGACAGCCAGCCCTTGCTCATTCTGGCGGACGACGCCGGGCAGGCCATTCTGGAACCATTGCAGCTCGCGACCCGCCTGATCAATCTTGAGCGGCAGGGCGACGCCTGGTCGGCGCTTTCGGCAGACGCGCCTGCGTGCCTGCATCTGAACGCCGGCGACCTGGCCTATGTGATTTATACCTCCGGCTCCACCGGCAATCCCAAGGGCGTGATGATCGAGCATCGCAGCTTGGTCAACTATGTATTGGATGCGATTCGTTGGTTCGAGTTGACGCCGTCCGATCGCGTCTTGCAGCAAAATTCGCTGAACTTCGACCTTTCGCTGGAAGAAATGCTTCCGGCGCTGTTATCCGGCGCGTGCCTGGTGCTGGCGACTGAGTTGTTTGGCTCCGCGCCGTTGTCCGAGCACCGCAAGCTGGGCATCAGTTTCGTGCATATGACGGCCGCCCATTGGCACACCCTCGTTGGGCAATGGAGTGATGCGCCCTTGCAGGCTTTGCAGTATTTGCAGGGCGTGCGCTTAGTCAATGTCACCGGAGACGCATTGTCGGCGCAAAAAGTGCGGGTTTGGGAAAGCATCCGTCCAGAGTCTACCGGCTTGATCAATACCTATGGACCGACAGAAGCCACGGTTTCTTGCACGGCGACGCGACTGGGTGGGGAGTTTGAGGGCGTCAATGTCACGATTGGCAAACCGTTCGCCAATACCAGCATGTATATCCTGGATGGCAAGTTGCAACCGGTGCCCATAGGCGTGACCGGAGAGCTGTACATTGCGGGCGTCCAGGTGGGGCGCGGCTACCTGAACCGTCCGGAGCTGACGGCGGAGCGCTTCATCGCCGATCCGTTCAGCGCCGATGGGCAGGCGCGGCTGTACAAGACCGGCGACCTGGGCCGCTGGTTGCCGGACGGCAGCATCGAGTACCTGGGCCGCAACGACTTCCAGGTGAAGATCCGCGGTTTCCGGATCGAGCTGGGTGAAATCGAAGCCAAGCTGGCGGCCTGCGCCGGGGTGAAGGAGGCGGTGGTGCTGGCGCGGGAAGACGCGCCGGGTGACAAGCGGCTGGTGGCCTACCTGACGGCGCAGCCGGGCGCGGCATTAGAGCCAACATCGCTGCGGGCGCAGCTGTTGGCCGGCCTGGCGGAATACATGGTGCCGAGCGGCTTCGTGGTGCTGGAGGCGTTGCCCTTGACGCCGAACGGCAAGCTGGACCGCAAGGCGCTGCCGGCGCCGGACGGCGCGCAGCTGTCGAGCCGGGCGTACGCGGCGCCGGAGGGCGAGGCGGAGACGACGCTGGCGGCGATCTGGGGGGAGTTGCTGGGGGTGGAGCAAGTGGGCCGCCACGACAACTTCTTCGAACTGGGCGGACATTCCTTGCTGGCGGTGACGCTGGTGGAGCGGATGCGTCAAGCGGGCTTGCACAGCGACATTCGGCAACTGTTCGGCGCGGCTGATCTGGCGGCGCTGGCGGCCAGCCTGAGCGGCGAATCGGCGCTGGTGGCGGCGCCGGCCAACGGCATTCCGGCCGAGGGCTGCGAGGCGATCACGCCGGAGATGGTGACGCTGGTTGCCTTGAGCCAGGCGCAGATCGACGCGATCGCCGCGCACGTGCCGGGCGGGATGGCCAATATCCAGGACATCTACCCGCTGGCGCCGTTGCAGGAAGGCATCCTGTTCCATCACCTGCTGGGCGGCGAAGGCGATGCCTATCTGCTGTACGACCTGCTGGCCTTCGACAGCGGCGAGCGGTTGAACGGCTTCCTGGCCAGCCTGCAGCAAGTGGTGGACCGGCACGACATCCTGCGCACCGGAGTGCTGTGGCAAGACCTGCCGGAACCGGTGCAAGTAGTGTGGCGGCAGGCGCCGGTGCAGGTGGAGACGGTGGCGCTGGACCCGGCGGACGGTCCGCTGGCGGAGCAGCTGGAAGCGCGCTACCACCCGCGGCGCTACCGGATCGACGTGCGAGAGGCGCCGCTGCTGCGCGGCTTCGTCGCGGCGGAGGCGGCGACGGGCCGGCAGTATCTGCAATTGCTTTACCACCACTTGGCGATCGACCATACCACGCTGGAGCGGTTGCTGGAGGAAGTCCGCCAGCTGCAGCAAGGGCAGGGCGCGTCGCTGCCGCCATCGCTGCCGTTCCGGCAGTTCGTGGCGCAGGCGCGGCTGGGCGTGGGCGCGGCGGAGCACGAAGCCTATTTCCGTGCGCAACTGGGCGAGGTGGACGAGCCGACGCTGCCTTTCGGCCTGAGCGACACCCAGGAAGACGGCAGCCGGCAAGAAGAGTGGCGGACGCGGCTGCCGATGGCGCTGACCGACCAATTGCGGCAGCAAGCGCGGCGTTTCGGCGTCAGCGTGGCCTGCCTGGCCCACCTGGCCTGGGGCCAGGTGCTGGCGCGGGCGTCGGGCCGGACGCAAGTGGTGTTCGGCACGGTGCTGTTCGGGCGGCTGCAAGGCGGGGCGGGGGCAGACCGGGCGCTGGGGCTGTTCATCAACACGCTGCCGCTGAAGCTGGAGGTCGGCGCGGCGACGGCGCGGGAGGCGGTGAAGCAGACGCAGCAGGCGCTGACTTCGCTGCTGCGGCACGAACACGCGCCGCTGGCGCTGGCGCAGCGCTGCAGCGGCGTGGCGGCGCCGCAGCCTCTGTTCAGCGCCTTGCTGAACTATCGGCACAGTTCCGGATACGAAGGCGATGCGCCTGATTGGGATGGAGTTGAGGTATTGGTGGGCGAAGAGCGGACCAACTACCCGCTCATCCTGTCAGTGGACGACCTGGGCGCGGGCCTGGCGCTGACGGCGCAGACGCTGTCGAGCGTGGGGGCGGCGCGGGTGTGCGCGATGATGGAAACGGCGCTGGCGTCGCTGGCGGCGGCGCTGGAGTCGGACAGCGGCGAGGCGGTGCGTCGGCTGGAGGTGTTGCCGGCGGCGGAGCGCCGGCAACTGTTGGAGACTTTCAACGACACGGCATCCAGCTATCCGGCAGCGGCGCGGATCCACCAGCTGTTTGAGGCGCAGGCGGCGGCGCGGCCGGAGGCTGTCGCGCTGGTTTGCGGCGAGCAGACGCTGAGCTATGGCGAGCTGAACCGGCGGGCCAACCAGCTGGCGCATCGCCTGCTCGGCGTGGGGGTGGGGGCCGGCGACCGGGTGGCGCTGGAGGTGCCCAGGGGGGCGGAGCTGCTGATCGCGATCTTGGGCGTACTGAAGTCGGGGGCGGCCTATCTGCCCTTGGATGAGGGCCTGACGGCAGAACGGCGGCAATGGCTGCTGGCGGACAGCGGCGCGAAGCTGTCGGTGGACGCCGGCTGGCTGGCGACGCCAGGGACGTGGCCGGAAGAGAACCCGGCGGTCGCCGGCGACGCGGAGAGCCTCGCCTATCTGATGTACACCTCAGGCTCCACCGGGGAACCCAAGGGGGTGCTGGTGCCGCATCGCGGCATCACGCGGCTGGTCTGCGGCAATGGCTACGCCGACTTCCAGGCCGACGACCGCATCGCCTGGGCGGCCAATCCGGCCTTCGACGCCAGCACCCTGGAAATCTGGGGCGCGCTGTCGCATGGCGCATGCCTGGTGGCGATCGATAAGGACACGTTGCTGAGCGCCGAAGCGTTGGGCGCCTGCCTGCAACGCGACCGCATCACCATTCTGTGGCTGACCGCCGGGCTGTTCCAGCGCCATGCCCAAGGCTTGGGCGCGGCTTTGTCCGGCTTGCGCTACCTGATGGTGGGCGGCGATGTGGTGGACCCGCGGGTGGCGGCGCAAGTGCGGCGCGACAACCCGCCGGCGCACCTGCTCAACTGCTACGGCCCGACCGAAACCACCACCTTCGCGGCGACGCACGAAATCGGCGCGGAGGCGGAGACGGCGGCCAGCCTGCCGATCGGCAAGCCGATCGGCAACACCCGGATTTACATCCTGGACGGCGACGGCCAGCTGGCGCCGGTCGGGGTGGCGGGGGAAATCCATATCGGCGGGGTCGGGGTGGCGCGCGGCTACCTGAACCGTCCGGAGCTGACGGCGGAGCGCTTCATCGCCGATCCGTTCAGCGCCGATGGGCAGGCGCGGCTGTACAAGACCGGCGACCTGGGCCGCTGGTTGCCGGACGGCAGCATAGAGTACCTGGGCCGCAACGACTTCCAGGTGAAGATCCGCGGTTTCCGGATCGAGCTGGGTGAAATCGAAGCCAAGCTGGCGGCCTGCGCCGGGGTGAAGGAGGCGGTGGTGCTGGCGCGGGAAGACGCGCCGGGTGACAAGCGGCTGGTGGCCTACCTGACGGCGCAGCCGGGCGCGGAATTAGAGCCATCATCGCTGCGGGCGCAGCTGTTGGCGGGCCTGGCGGAATACATGGTGCCGAGCGGCTTCGTGGTGCTGGAGGCGTTGCCCTTGACGCCGAACGGCAAGCTGGACCGCAAGGCGCTGCCGGCGCCGGACGGCGCGCAGCTGTCGAGCCGGGCGTACGCGGCGCCGGAGGGCGAGGCGGAGACGACGCTGGCGGCGATCTGGGGGGAGTTGCTGGGGGTGGAGCAAGTGGGCCGCCACGACAACTTCTTCGAACTGGGCGGACATTCCTTGCTGGCGGTGAAGCTGGTGGCAAGCATCGCAGGTCGCATGTCTTATGCCGCCAGCTTGCAGGATGTTTACGCTTTCCCTTCCCTAGCCGAGTTGGCTCGTAGATTGAGCGCGGGGGGCGGGGGCGACGCTGCCATACGAGTGGGTGGACAGAGTGAAGAGGGGCGCTTGTTTATCCTGCATGAACTTCATGGTGGCATCGCCTATGCCAGAGATCTAGCTCAACACCTCGGGCAGGACCGCTCTATCTATGCCTTGCCTGGCATTGATGAGCATGGAAACTTGCTGAAAGAACCAGATATGGGCAGGTTGGCGCGCATTCACGCGGCTCGGATAAGAAGCTTGCAGGCGAAGGGGCCGTATAGCCTGGCAGGCTGGTCGGTCGGCGGCACGATCGCGCATGCGGTGGCAGCGGAATTGTCCGCCCAGGGGGAGGAGGTCGCCTTCTTGGGACTGATCGATAGCATGCCGGACTATTCCAGCCTCGCGGCTAGGCTGGAGCAGCGGCAACGGGCCGAGCAAAACGAGCGTGTCGCCATGCTGTTCTCATGGCTGGAGCTGGAGCATGACTATGACGAGGCTGGGCTGGCCAGTTTGCGAAGCTTGCCGGATCCAGACGAGATGTTGTTAACCGCGCTTAAGGATATCGGAACACCGGCGGCCGGGACGCTGACGGAAGAGTGGTCGCATTTGACCACCCGTTGGATGACGCTAAAAGCCGCGCTTTCTTATCAACCGAAGCGCTTGGCTGCGCCCACGGTTTTGTTCGTGGCTACCGACTCTCTTGCCGCGAATTTGGATGAAGGATGGCGTCAGTCATGCCCTGATCTGAGAGTGGAGACAATCAAGGGAGATCATTACAGCATATTGCAGATGCCTGCGATTTTGGCGTTGGGGGAAGCGTTCAGAAAACGATTGGCAGAGGAGGCTTGATCCTGACGATGGGTAAGGGCGGCTGGCCGGGGCAAGCATCCCCTGCCAGCCATCCGTTTGGCGGATTGCGTTTTGATTTCTAATGAATAAAATATGAAATCCAAAAATCAAATGTCACAGCGAGGCAAGATGACAGGCAAATGTGCAGTGCGCTCCGCTATCGGCTCCGGTCTGGCCGCGGCTTGGCTCACAGCCGCCGTGGCCGCAGGCACCGACGCGGATCTGGCTTCGAGTCGGAGCTATGCGGTCTTGCAAAAAGGGGAGGCGGTTTTTCAGGAAAACGCCAAGCTCGCGCCGAATGGAGTGCTCCAATATCGACTTTATCTGAACGGCGCTTCCAATGTGTCGGCGCCGACACTAAAGCTGTCGGGCAGGGGTGGATCCACGGCGGTGCCGCTTGGCGCGAGACAGGTTTTTTCTCTGCCGGGAATGGCGGCAAAGTCGGATTCCTCATTGAAATTGATGGTGTCGCCGGCGAGCGAGAGCATCAACTGGCGAGCCGAGGTGAGCACACCGGGCCTGCCGGCAGGGACCAGAAGATTGGGCGATCTGCGTTTGGAGTGCTTGGTGGATGTCAAAAGCAATCTGAATGGGCTGAATGAAGGCAAAGTCGAGTGCATGCCCGCCGCGACTAAGGAGGCTTACTGCATAGATGATATGCACAATTGTGCCAAATATGTGCCAGCCGCAGTCGGCGCGGCGGTTTTGGATGCAATCAAAGGGGTTGCTAGGTTGGAAGTAGAGAACGACCCTTACGAAGCCAAGCCATTCAGTTATTTGTTCATTGCTGACAGACCTTTGTTTTCAGTCTCCTTGCAGCAGGGCGGGCGCAAGCTGGTATTGCCGACAGAATGGCTTTATGGACTGCGGCAGCAACGGAGTCCGTTTTTCCACTGGCCTTATCCAAAGCAATATTTTTATTCGCTTCCGCTGAGCGATGCTTCTTGGTCTAACGATGCGCTCGTGGTCTTCGAATATATGGATCCAGTTTGAGCCGGTTTGAGCCGGGGAGGGAGAGCATGGCGCGAAGGATGGGGATGAGACGAGCAGCAAGGCTGTTTGGTGTGATGGCGCTGGGTATTTTGTTGTCGGCATGCGCCAGCGTTGGCAATGCCAAGCTGGAGGATGTGGATGAACCGTATGTCAAGCAAGCCTTGTCTCGGGGCGAAGGCACCAAACAAGGAATGGCGGGATTGCTTGGCCAGCCGCAGCGGAAGATAAGCTTTGATGGCGACAATGAAATTTGGGTGTATAGCTACCGGCAGTACAAGGCCAAACTGCAAAACTTCACCAATGTGAGTGTTTTGTTCCGCGGGCAGAGTAATTACAGCAAGGAATTGGTGTTGTTGTTCGACAAGTCAGGAAACGTGAGGCAATGGAAATTGTCGGCTAGCGAGGAAAGCGTGGGTACCGGATTCGCGACTCAGCTATTGCCGGCAGAAAACTAGGCATGGCTTGTCCATGATGGGCTGAATGGCGGGGATTGATCTGCCAATAGGATGAAAGACTGATGACTGTGAAGCGATGGATGGTGCAGGATAACATGAGCAGCGAAGCGGCGCTGGCGAGCCTCGAAGGCGAGGAGATTTGCCGGCTTTGGCTAGCCGCCTTGCCGGAGCATGGATTCCAGACGTTGCAAGGCTTGGCTTATGCGCTGGCGCGCGAGGTGCGCCGTTTGCAGCCCGATGGTCCTTATCGCCTGGCGGGAAAAGGCGTTCTGGGCGCGCTGGCTTATGAAGTGGGCTTGAAGTTGCGAGGCATGGAGCAGACTGTCGCCTCCGTTGCGCTGGAGGGCGCGCCTGCCTGGGTTCGACAGCCCGAAGAGTTGGCGGTCGAGCGGTCGCAAGTCAGTTTGCCGGCATGGCTATGCCGCTGTCTTTCATCCTATGTCCCCGAACCAGGGGATTTCCCATTGCAGCTAACGAATATGCGGGCATCCGCAGAGGCTTTCTGGCGCCCCTTGGGCGCGCAAGCGAACGCGCGAGTCCCGGCTCACCAACCGTTGGTGATGCTCAGGCAGGGACGGCAATCGTTGCCGCCATTGATTTGCGTGCCTGGCGCCGGTGCCAGCGTGGTGGATTTCTTCGCGCTTTCAAGCGCGCTGTCCTATCAAGGGGTCGTGTATGGGTTGCAGCCAAGGGGGCTGGATGGCAGACAGCCCCCGCATGTGACGGTCGAGGATGCGGCGCGGTCGTATCTGGAGGCGCTGCGCACGAGCGCGCCAGGGCCAGTGCATTTGCTTGGGCATTCGTTTGGCGGCTGGATCGCGCATGAGCTGGCGGCGCAGTTGCAAAGCGCGGGAACCAGCGTGTTGTCGTTGACGGTGCTGGACAGCCGGGTGCCGAATGATGCGCCAGGCGAGTATGGCCAGCGCGAAGTGCTGGGCAGACTGATTGCCTTATATCAGCAGGGATGCGGGGAGCCGCTAAGACTGGATGCGGCGGAATTGGCGGAGCGAAGTCCGGAGGAGCAAAGAAAGGCGCTGCATGGCGAATTGGTTAGAGTCGGCATTCTGCCTTCTCGCACCACCCCGGATATCTTGAGCGGGGTGCTCAGAACCTTTGCCTGCGCTTTGCGAGCCGGATACCGGCCAGAGCGCTTGTACCAAGGCCCCAGCCGGCTGGTGCTGGTCAAACCGTCGGAAGCGCGCTCGTCAGAAGACCCGATGCCGCGCGAGCAATGGATTGCGGGTTGGTGTAGATGGCTGCCCGATTTAGTGTTCTGGGAGGGGCCAGGCAATCACATCACCTTGTTGCGATCGCCTCAGGCTGGGCACCTGGCGGCATGGTTGGACGAAATGCTGTTCGACATGAAAGCGGTGGTTTCGTGAGCTTAGTGCTGAAGCGATTTCGATCCTTGGGCGCTGCGTTTGCTTGCATGTGGCTGAGCGAGATGATTACTGGCCTGGCCAGTCTATTGCTGCAATTCGCGCTAGGGGTGTGGATTTATCAAAAGACGGGCTCGGTCGAGGATTTTTCTTTTGCCTTATTGACGGGAACCTTGCCTGCGTTTTTGTTGCTGCCCATCGCCGGCGCTTGCGCGGATCTATTGGATCGAAGAAAAGTCCTGGTAGCCTGCGATTTCTTACTGTTGCTGCTGATTGGCCTTTTATCTTCCATGATCTGGCTGGATGCGCTGCTGGTTCCAGCTGCGATGGCGATGAATGGACTTGTCGCTTTGATCCATCTCTTCCGTAGGCCATCATACCAAGTGGCATTGAGCCGGCTGCTGCCTGTCAACCAACTAAGCCAGGCCAATGGATTACGGACCCTAAGCGATGGGCTGGTGCAACTCGCGGGACCCATGCTGGCCGGCGCGCTGATGTTCCAGTTTGGGCTGACGGGCATTCTGCCGTTGGAGATGCTGCTGATTGTGGCCGCCGTTTTGCTGGTGCTGCGAGCCATGCGGGGAACGACGGAACCGGCGGCCGCTGGCAACACGGTTGGCCGCTTGTGGCGGCACAGCTGCTCCAGCCTGACCAAAACGATGGCCTATCTGAACGGGCAAAGAGCGATGTTCGGTTTGCTGATCTATATGCTATTGCAGATTGCGCTGATCACGCTGGTTTCCAGCATGCTGACGCCGCTGGTGCTGGCCCGGCACGGCAGCGACACGCTGGGGATGGTGATGGGGTGCGGCGCTTTCGGCGCGATCGGCGGGGCGATCGCGGTCACCATCGCGAATCCCAAGCATCGGCTGATGCACTGGATCATATTGTCGGATCTGCTGTTGGCGGTCGCCGTGGCCATGGCGGGCTTCGCGGAAAAGCCCCTGTCGTGGGCGCTGGCCGCCACGGTGGCGATGGCATGCGGCAGCGTGTCCAACAGCTGCACTTTGAGTCTTTGGATGCGCAAGACGCCGCTGGATTGGCGGGGTAGCTTGTTCAGCCTGTTGGCTTCGATCAATCTCGCCGCGGTTTCTGCGATGCTGCTGGCGGGTGGCATACTGGTGGAGAGAGTGCTCGCGCCTGCGATGATGCCTGGCGGCGGATTGGCGGATCTGCTCGGAGGCTGGTTGGGAGTTGGGCAAGGACGAGGCGTAGCCTTGCTCTTCGTGTTGTGCGGCGTTGGCAGTTTGGCGATATCGGTGTTTGCCCTGCTGGGCACCAATCTGGCTCAACTTGACGATATGGTCGAAGATGCGCCAAGAGGCCTGAGCGAGTCTGTGGCCTGAGCATGCCTGGCGACGGGCTGGCGCCGACCGTGAGCGGTCGAGGCTGCCCCGCCTCCAAACAGCCAGCGCGTTGCCGGCGTGAGCGAAGGCCATGTCTTGGCCAGCATGGGGTAATCTCTTTGCACGCCAAATGCGTGATCCTGAAACATATGCCGCGCATCTCGCGGCAAGTCGACGGACGGGCGTCCGACGGTACTCGAAATGGCCGATTCTAAGCGGCGAACTGCTCCAGCAGGAAATCTATCAGCCGCCGTATCCGCGCCGGCTGCAGGCGGTGGCCGGGGTAGAGCAGATGCAGCGGCGCGGGCTCGGTGAAGTAGTCGTCCAGCACCGTCGCCAGCCGGCCGGCTGCCAGATCGGCGGCGATGTCCAGCTGCGATTTATAGGCGAAGCCGAGGCCCTGCACCGCCCAGCGGCGCAGCACCTCGCCGTCGTTGCTCTGGCGCGCGCGCTCCAGCCGCAGCGTTCTGATTTCTCCCTTTTCGCGATAACGCCATTCGTTCATCGGCCCGTGGCTGGTCATCAGCGTCAGGGTGGGGAGCGCGGACAGTTCCTGCGGGTGGCTGGGCCGCCCCAGCCTTTCCAGCAGCGCCGGCGCGGCGCAGACCACGCGCCGGCTGGCCGCCAGCTGCCGCGCCACCAGGCTGCTGTCCGCGGGCTGGCCGTAGCGGATGGCGAGGTCGATGTCGTCGCCGATCAGGTCGGCCGGCGTGTCGCTGAGCGACAGCGAGAAATGCACGCCGGGGTGCTCGGCGCCGAAACGGTCCAGGTAGCCCAGCAACTGGTTGCGGCCGAGATCGGACGGCGCGGACAGGCGGATCACTCCGCTCAGTTCCCGCTGTTCCTGCTGCAGCCGGTGCTCGCCTTCCTCCAGCAGCTCCAGTGCCTGCCGGCAGTACGTTAGATAGGTTTCGCCGGCCTCGGTCAGCCGGAGCCGGCGGGTGGTGCGCTGGAACAGGCGGGCGCCTAGCGCTGCTTCCATGCGCTGGATGCAGGCGCTGGCGGCCGCCGGGGACAGGCCGTGCTTGCGGCCGGCGGCCGAGAAGCTGCCAAGCTGGGAGGCATCCTGGAACAGGCGCAGGTCGGCCAGGCGGTCGAACGGCATCGATCTTTCCTTGCAAAAACGAAACAGGCCATGCCGCGGGGCATGGCCTGTCGACAGTATCGCCGCAGTTTACAGCGTTTCGGTGTTGGCCAGCAGCCAGTCGCGCGCCGCGCCGTCCACCAGCGGCAGCAGCCGCGCGCGCACTTCGGCGTGGTAGCCGTTCAGCCAGGCGATCTCCGGCCGGGTCAGCAGCGAGTGGTCGATGCAGCGGCGGTCGATCGGGCACAGCGTCAGCGTCTCGAACTTCAGGAAGTCGCCGAACTGGTTCTGCTCCGACGCCACGTTCAGCACCAGGTTTTCAATGCGCACGCCCCATTGGCCGGCGCGGTACACGCCCGGCTCAATCGACGTGATCATGCCTTCCTGCATCGCCATGTGCGGCTCCGGCACCGCGCGCGAGATGCTTTGCGGACCCTCGTGCACGTTGAGGAAATAGCCTACGCCGTGGCCGGTGCCGTGGCCGAAATCGATGTCGTGCTGCCACAGCGGCGCGCGCGCCAGCGCGTCCAGCATCGGCGACAGCGTGCCGCGCGGGAAATGCGCCATCGACAGCGCCAGCGTGCCTTTCAGCACCAGGGTGAAGTCGCGCTTCTGCTCGGCCGAAGGGCTGCCAACAGCCACCACGCGGGTGATGTCGGTGGTGCCGCCCAGGTACTGGCCGCCTGAGTCGATCAGCAGCAGGCCGTCGCCCTTGATCTCGCTGTGCGCTTCCGGGGTGGCGTGATAGTGCGGCAGCGCGCCGTTGGCGTTGAAGCCGGCGATGGTGCCGAAGCTGGGCGAGACGAAGCCGGGCCGGCGCGCGCGCGCGGCGGTGATTTCTTCGTCTATGGTCAGTTCGGTGATGCGGGCGCGGTTGACGTTGGCTTCGAACCAGGCGAAGAACTCGGCCAGCGCGGCGCCGTCCTGCTCCATCGCGCGGCGCACGTGTTCGGCTTCGGCCGCGCTCTTGCGCGATTTCATCAGGGTGCTGGGGTTGATCGCCTCGACCACCCTGACGCCGTCCGCCACCGCCTGGCGCAGGCCCAGCGTGACGCGGCGGGGGTCGATCAGCAGCGCGCCGCCGGCCAGCGCGGACAGCGCCGGCTTGGCTTCGGCGTAATCGGCCACGCGGACGCCGTCGGCGGCCAACTGGACAGCGAGGGCGGCATCTATCTTGCCCGGCGCAACGAACAGCGTGGCGGAGCCAGCCTCGATCAGCGCGTGGGCGATGAACACCGGGTTGTAGCTGACGTCCGCGCCGCGCAGATTGAACAGCCAGGCGATGTCGTCCAGCGTGGAGATGAAGTGGCGCTCGGCGCCGGCCGCGCGCATCGCGTCGCGCACGCGGGCGAGTTTGGCGGCGCGGCTTTCCGGCGCGTAGGCGGCGTCATGCTGGTAGACGGCGGCGGCGGGCAGCGGCGGCCGGCCGGGGTAGATCGCGTCGATCAGGTCGATATCGGTGCGCAGAGCGATGCCGCGCGGCTCCAGCGCGGCTTGCAGCGCCTTGGCGGCGGCCAGGCCGAGCACGTCGCCGTCCACCGCCAGCGTCTGGCCGGGCTTCAGCGTGTCCGCCAGCCATTGCAGGTGCAGGCTGCTGGCGGCGGTATCGATTTTCATCAGTTGAACGCCGGTGCCGGCCAGTTCCTGCTCGGCCTGAACCCAGTAGCGGCTGTCGGCCCAGACGCCGGCGAAGTCGGCGCTGACAATCAGCGTGCCCATCGATCCGGTGAAGCCGGACAGCCATTGGCGCGCCTGCCAGCGCTTGGGCAGGTATTCGGAAATGTGGGGGTCGGACGAGGGTACCAGACAGGCATCGACGCCGGCGTTCTTCATTGCTGCGCGCAGCGAGGCGATGCGTTGCGGAATGGTGTTCAACTCTGGGGTTGCTACAGTGTTCATGCCGGCTCCGGGAGGGTGGTTGCATGCATTCTGTAAGCAAAGGAAACGCCGCGCAAGTGGATGAGCATGGTTCATGGCTGGCATGCTCATCCGCCGGCGCGGCGTTTATGGGGCCGAGCGTGGCTCAGCGATGTTTGATGCGGCGGTGGCCGGGGCGTCCGGCGACGTTGCAAAGCTGGACGAGCGTGGACAGAAAATGCTTCATCATGGATTCCTTTGTCGTTTTATCGCTGGTCATGGCTCAGTGTGAGCGTGGGGTAGCGGGAATTTGAATGATAATGGCATTTATTGGTTTGGCAAGACATTTGATGCAAGGCAAGATGTTGCGCGCATTTTTGTTGCGTTTCCGGCATTCCTGGCGATTCTTACTATACTGAGGCCGGTGTCGGTCATGCCGACGCTCGACTAAATCAGGAGCGAATCATGAGCAAATCCAGACACAGCAGCAAAGAGTCGAAGAAACAGCCGTTGATGACGCCGAAGGAGAAACGGGCCGCCAAGCATCAGAAGAAGCATGCGCCGGAAGCCCCCGTCATCGTTCCTCACTAGCCGGCCGCGCCTGAGCGGCGCCATCGCCGAACCCGACCGCCTGGCATGGGCGGATATTTCCGGCCGCTTGGCCGGACAAGAGGACAAGCCTCCCGAGCATGGCGCTGCGGGAGGTTTTTCATTGGGTTTTCAGTCTTGTGCCAGCCGCATCTTCAGGGCCGCGTAATCGTAGCTGGTGATTTCGTAGCCGTTGCCGTCCGGATCAAGGAAATACATCGACCAGGAAAGGTCGTGGTCCACCGCCTCCGGCTGCTTGCCCAGTTCTTGCCGCAGATGGGCGCGCCATTGCAGGAAGCCGTCGGCATCGACGCCCAGCGCGATCACTGAGCCGGGCATGACTTCGGCCCGCTCGAACAGCGCCAGCTTGAGGGTGCCGGCCGCATTGGCGACGGTCAGCGGGCCGCGGCCGGGGCTCCAGGACTCCAGCTCCGGCACGCGGGAGAGGCCCAGCACGCGGCGGTACCAGGCTTCGGCGGCGGCGCGGTCGCGCGCGTATACGTGGATGTGGTCTATGCCATGGATGTCGGGTGTCATGCCTGTTGCTCCTTGGTGAGCGCGGCGGCGCGCATGCGTTGCGCCAGCCTGGCGACGCGCCGGCCCAGATGGCGGGCGGTGGCCAGATCGGACGGGTGCAGTTTGCCATCCGGGCTGTGCGCGGTGGCACCCAGCTGGCAACCCAGACGGTTGAGTCCCTCCGGACTGTAGCCGGCGGCGATGTCCAGCCCGCACCACAGCATGCCGTGCTGGGCCGCCAGCGTGGCGAAATAGGCCAGCGTGCATTGCTGATCGCCGTTCAGGTTGCCGCCTATGGTGAAACCGGCGGCGATCTTGTCGGCCCAGGCCTGGCGGCACCAGCTGGCGCTGCTGGCGTCGGCGAAAGCCTTGAACTGCGCGGCGGGCCCGCCCATGAAAGTGGGGCTGCCGAAGATGATGGCGCTGGCGTCCTGCAGCTCGTCGACGAAGGCCTGGATTGGATAACGGCCGTGCTGGATGTGTTGCGGCAGGATGCGCAGCAGACGGGCGTGGCCGTGTTCCGCCGCGCCTTCCTGGACGGCCTCGGCCAACTGGCGGGTGCTGTCGCCGCTGGAATAATAGACGATCTGGATGTGGCTCATGTCGTTCGCGTAATGAATGATTGCCGTGCTATTGTCAAAGTTAAAGTTAACTTTAAGTCAATGCGAATATGGAAGATAGCGCCATCACCATAGGCCGGCTGGCCAAGCGCACCGGCGTGGCGGCCAGCGCCTTGCGGTTTTACGAGGCGAGGGGGCTGATCAGCAGCGTGGGCGAGGCGGGCAAGACCCGGCGTTACCGCCGCGACGCGATACGCCGGGTGTCGTTCATCCGCGTGGCCCAGGCGATGGGCATGAGTCTGCAGGACATCGGCGCGGCGCTGGCCGAGCTGCCGTCCCAGCGCACGCCGACAGCCGACGACTGGGCCAAGATCTCGCAGGCCTGGCGCCCGTTGCTGCAGGCGCGGATAGACGCGCTATCCCGGCTGCGCGACCAGCTGGACAGCTGCATCGGTTGCGGCTGTCTGTCGCTGGAGCGCTGCAAGCTGTACAACCCTGACGATGAGGCAGGGGAAAAGGGCAGCGGGCCGCGCTTTTTGCTGGATAAGTAAAGCATGAGCCGTACCGCCGCATCGACTTGGGCAAATCGAGCAGGTCCAAATCAGCAGGCCTCGCGTACTGCGACCGAAGGCGCCGCCCAGCAGCTCGTCGCCGGGGGGCGCGGGTCAAACCACTAGCGGTTGGCGATCAGCATGGCTCGGCAGCGGGCATGCCTGTTTCCGCTTGGCGCAGAAATCCGGAGGATCTGTTCTTCGGTAAGTTGCTTCTTCATGCCCGCTCGCCATATTGTGGCGAGCTGGACGCTAAAGTCAGGTGCTATTCAATATGGTGGGAGAGGGGCGTCGGCAGCGCTTAGTGCGCGAGCTGTAATTTTTTTGTTAATTCGACCTTGGAAAGCGGCGGACTCAGCCAAAAACCCTGAAGCACATCGCAGCCCAGATTATTTAAAACTTCAGCTTGTTCCTGGTTCTCTACCCCCTCGGCAATGACTTCAAGACTCATGGCGTGCGCCATGGAAATGATCATCTCAACCAGCGTCATGGTTTCGCTTTCATCCAGCATGGAGCTAATAAAAGCGCGGTCGATTTTCAGCGCCTGTACTGGTAGCTTTGCCAGGTAGGCAAGAGAGGAATAGCCTGTGCCAAAATCATCGATAGCAATCGCTAGATCAAATTTCCGTAACTGATGCAGTGTTTCAATGCTGTTATCGATATTTTCCATAATCTGGGTCTCAGTAATTTCAAGATCGATGCCATTTTCACTTGGATAGCGCTGCAGTATGGATGACAATGTTGAAATAAAATCAGTTTGCTTGAGTTGCCACGGGGAGACATTAACCGCAATGCGTGGAGTGTGCAAACCTGCGCTCTTCCATTCATGAAAATCTTCGACAGCCCGCTGCAATACCCAAATGCCAACTTGGCCTATCAAGCCAAGCTCTTCCAGGATCGGGACAAATTCGGCCGGCGGAACGAGCCCGAAGTCCGGGCTTTGCCAGCGGATCAAGGCTTCCACACTTACCAAGCGGTGAGTGCGAGCATGGTACTTGGGTTGATAGTGAAGCACGAACTGTTCACGTTCGATGGCCTGTCGCAGTTTGGCTGCCAAGGACAGCGAGACAAGCGCGCGCTCAGTCATTTCCTGGCGATAAAATAAAAATGGTTTTGCTTCTGCTTTTGAACGATTCAGAGCCGACTCAGCACGCTCCAGCAAGGTATTGGAGTCGAGTCCATCGTCTGGGTACATGGCAACGCCAAACTTGGCTGAGAGCCTCAGTTCGATATCGTCAATTACGGCAAATGTGTCTCCTAGGCAGTTTTGCTGCAAGTAGTCAATTCGTCGAGCAACCTCCTCTTCGTTTTGTGTGTCAGGCAGCATCATGACGAATTGATCTGCGCCATATCTGGCTAATAGATTGGCATCGCCTAGATGTTCCGTCAGACTGGTTGCCAATTCATGAAGAATGTGATCTCCAACCCGACGGCCAAATACATCATTGATGGTTCTGAAATGTTCAATATCCAGGAGCGCGACTGCTAGCTTGCTGACTTCACGTTCTGCGTCTATCGTTTTCAACGTCAAACGCTCGCTAAGCAGGGAGCGATTGGCAAGGCCCGTGAGGCTATCATAATAAGAAAGGTAATCCAGCTTTTCTTCTTTTAAGATATGGTCGAGCGCGAAAGCGATGTCATCTGATAGTTCTTGCAGAAGTGCGGTTTCTTGTTTATCGAATACCCCAACCTCTCTTGCATATAGTGCCAAAACCGCAGTTGTTTCGCCATTGACGATAATTGGCAGATACGCTGCGGCCTGGGGAGTATGGACTGAAAGGCTTGTGTCGGATTGAAGGGGTATGGTCGCGGACTGCACATCATTGCAAACCACCATTCTCGCAGATTGCACGGCACGATAAACTGCATCATCTCGAATGACGGCATCCTCCCCGGCGCTGAAATTAATCTGTTGAGGGGTGCCATCATCCATGCCGTAACAGGCTGCAACGTGCCCTTCTTGGCTGGAGGGGTCAATAATGCCAAGCCACGCCATCTGATATGCGCCTACCTCTACGGCGATGCGGCAGGCATCATCGAAAAGCTCATTGCGGCTATGGCAGCGTACAATCAAGGCATTGATGCGGCTTAATACCTCGTATACTCTGCTTAGATGTTCTATATGCTGACGTAACAATGATTGCTGCAAGGCAATGGATAACTGGCGGGCATAACCTTCCGCAAGATCTTGCTGTACTGCGGTGAAAGCGCCTGGCTCTTTTGACGCGAGGTTCATGACTCCCAGTAATTTGCCTTCGGCCAGCAATGGAATTCGGATGTATGACTGCATGCCTTGTTGATATAAGCGTTCCAGGATAGTTGATCGTTTGGTCATCGAGCCAAGCTCATCCACTCGGCAAACCTGTCCTTTTTCCAAGCGTCTTAAGTCATCCAAACCATAGCTGAAAAGTGATAATCGTTGTCCTGGGTTATAGCTTGAGCCTGGTGCGCGTTCCATGGCCAATACTTGCGCCTGATGCTCTTCCCAATCGATAATCATGGCTGTAGCACCCCAGAATGGTACCAGTTTACGCAGGTAACGCAAACCTAGCTGTGCCACCTGATGTGGCGTTTGCGCAGCTAGAATTACCCTTCCTAGCTCATTGAGTGACTCCAAATGCTGCAAATGTGTTTCCAATTCGGTACGAGCTTGCATTCTGTCGCTGATATCTCGTATGACTACCGTAATAAAACGCTTGCCGTCTAATTCTAGCTTGGAAAATGATGTTTCCACGGGGAAGACAGAACCATCCGCTCTGATGCCTAGAATTTTTCCATCCTGGCTCCCAGTGCGACGACTGGTTACGGGGCTCTGACTGAAAGCTTTGATACGTTGTGTATGTGCCGTGCGAAAGGCGGGAGGTAATAGAATATCCAATGGTTGCCCAACAGTGTCACAGGATTTTCTACCGAACATGATTTCAGCCGCTGGATTGAAAAACGTAATATGCTGCGCATTGTCAATTGTAATGATGCCATCCATTGCGGAGTTGACAATGCTGGCGTAACGCTTTTCGCTATCCCGCAATTCTTGTTCAGCCGCTTTATGTGCAGTCAGGTCCTGGGTGACTTTGGCAAAACCTACCAGCAAACCAGCCTCATCTCGAATGGAATACACAACCGCCTTAGCCCAGAAACGGCTGCCGTCGCGCCGAACACGCCAGCCTTCATGCTCTGCTCGGCCATTTTCTGTTGCGTGAGTTAATAATGAGTCCGGAATGCCCGCATCTTGGTCTTCCTTAGTATAGAAACAAGTAAAAGACCGGCCGATGATTTCATTGGCAGAATAACCTTTAATGCCTTGGGAGCCGATGCTCCAGCTTTTTACCATCCCATTCGTATCAAGCAGGAAGAAGGCGTAATCCGTGATGGCGTCCACTAGTAAACGAAATTCATGTTCGCTGCGGCGTAATGCTTCTTGTATGCGATGCTCTTTGCTGACATCCAATACTGCTCCGTGGACATAGACATCTCCGCCAAACTGGATCAACTGCCATGAAAGTAGAGCGTGGAAGGTCTCGCCGTTAACTTTTCGCAACTGAACGGGGGCTCCGCTTATGCGTTGGCAACTCTGCATTTCGGCTATCAGCCTTGTTCTATCATCTGGATTGACCCAGATTGCTAGATCCTGAGTGGTGCGTCCAATAGCTTGATGCGTATCAACATGAAATAACTGCCTGAAAGCTTGATTGATTTCGATCAACCGGCCATCTTCCTTGCGCGATAGCCCCATTGCAACTGGACTGCCTTCAAAGATGGTGCGAAAGCGCTCTTCACTTTGTCGCAATTCAGCAGACTTGGCCTCTAATGCGCGTAATGATGCGACTAAGCGTGAGCGAGCGTGAGACTGATACTCGCCAAGCATGCTCAGCACAACTCCATTGAGCACTAGTAGGCTAGTTTGTAACAAATCAATCCCTAGATGGCTGACGCTACCCGCTGACATAGAGAAAAGCAGTGCTATGCTTCCTGTCGAAATTGCTGTTGCAAGCAAACCAGGCCCCAGTCCGCCTAGAATGGCGCTTAGACCAATCGGAATCAGAAACAGTATTAATAGTGGGCGTTGGGTGAACTCTGGAGGAATATTGATGCGAACCATTACGACCAAGATTGAGCCAATGATGGAAAAAATATAACTTTTCCACTTGTCACTAGGTGGTGTAAATGAAACCGGCGCGGCGAATTTTTCTTCACGAAGGGAGCGGAGACTCCAAAATAAAAGCGTCGCCGTTACGAAAGTAAACGATGCATCTTTGCCACTGGCTATCCATATGCCCACTCCTTGGCTATCAAGCAGCCAGTCTGGAATGACCAGCCAAAGAAGAGCTAGCAGGGTGTAAATTGTGGTGGTGGAGAGCACCAAACGGTGAGGGTGGGCGCATGCCCAATTCGATAGCTTTTCATAGTGGAGTAGTCTGGCAAAATGATTGGGGTGCACTCTGAGCATAGAGAAGTATAACAAGCTAGCTGACACAAAAATAAAGAATATATCCCATGCGAGCCCGCCAAATACAAGCTCCCCTGCTTGCCCATTGAACAGGATGTCCGGAATGACAAGCCAGGCAAGCGAAACAAGAATATAAGTCAAAGTTATTGTTGTTATATGATGCTGGTTGTTTGCAAGCATACGTCCCTCCCAGTCCCCCCGCTTGAAAACCTCATTTGCGGTGTTGGTTTTGCTGATATGCCAAGCGATAGCGCTTGCTTGAGGCGGCAGCCTTCGGTTCAAGCGACGCTATTCATTTTTAATCTAGGAAAATTCCAGTAGTTAAACCAACCTGACTTGATCGGGCTGTACTGCGTGCTGATAGGCCCTGCGCATTTGTGTGCCTGTTAATAAGCAAGCCTTGGAATAGCGTAAAGGACATATTGTCAAATAGGCGATGTTGCGATCTGCTCTCCTTGGCGCATGCCCATGCCAATCAAAAGTAGAGAGAGGTCCGTTGCTGAAGGAGAATGGCGGATACGAAAATGAGCGGATCCGCTGCGGGGCAGGTCATCGGCTTTCTAAAGCGCGCCGTGCTCGGCGTGCCGATCAAGGAAGCATGCGGCCTGGGCGGTTTTTCCGAGGCCATCTTCTGCAAGCGGCGCAGCAGATGCGGCGGCATGTGTGTCATCGAGTTTCTGCGTGCCTGGGACCTGGAAGCTGAAAGCGCTCGTCTCAAGAAATGGCTGTCCGAGGCCTAGCTCGCCAGATTTCGCGACGGATCATTGCTGCCTGGAGAGATGGCGACAAGCTGATGGGCCTCCATGCCTCGATGGGCCGGATGCACCGGCCGCGTTTGCGGCCCGCTGAACGGCCAAGCGGCAGTACAATAGCATGCAGGCCCTGAGCTTCCATCCTCGCCGCTGTCATGGCTTGCGGGGATGGATCAGTTCGCGCGTGGGCATCGGGCAGCAACTGCGAGGGAGAATAAACATGCAACAGGCGATAACAGTGACGGGCTATCACGCCCATGTGTATTTCGACGAAAACAGCAAGACGCGCGCGAGTTGGCTCAGGGAGGCGGTGCAGCAGCATTTCGATGTCAGCGTGGGGCGGTGGCGCGACCAGGCGTACGGGCCGCATCCCTGCGGGGCGTACCAGCTGGCGTTCGACGTTGCGCAGTTCGGCGAGTTGGTGCCGTGGCTGATGTTGAACCGGGGCGAGCTGGATATCCTGGTGCACCCGCTCAGCGGCGACGATGTCGAGGACCACAGCGATTTCGCGATGTGGCTGGGGCAGCCGCTGGATTTGGACATCGCCTATCTGCGCGAACGGGGGCAGCGCAGGGATGGCGGCGGAAACTGAGGGAATAAAAAACCGCCGGCGAAGATCCGGCGGTTTTGATTTGACGGCGGGAGGCGCTTACGGGCGCTCAACCGCCAGCGCCACGCCCATGCCGCCGCCGATGCACAGCGTGGCCAGGCCCTTCTTGGCGCCGCGGCGCTGCATTTCGTGCAGCAGCGTCACCAGCACGCGGCAGCCGGACGCGCCGATCGGGTGGCCCAGCGCGATCGCGCCGCCATTGACGTTGACCTTGTCCGAACCCCAGCCCAGCTCTTTGGCCACGCCCAGCGCCTGGGCGGCGAAGGCTTCGTTGGCTTCCACCAGGTCCAGGTCTTCCACTTTCCAGCCGGCTTTGGAGAGCGCCTTGCGGGTGGCGGACACCGGGCCGATGCCCATGATTTCCGGCTCGCAGCCGGTCAGCGCGTAGCCCTTGATGACGGCCAGCGGCTTCAGGCCCAGCTGGTCGGCCTTCTGGGTGGACATCAGCAGCACGGCGGCGGCGCCGTCGTTGATGCCGGAGGCGTTGCCGGCGGTGACGGTGCCGTCTTTCTTGAAGGCCGCGCGCAGCTTGGCCAAGCCTTCGGCGCTGGCGTCATGCTTGATGAACTCGTCGGCGTCGAAGGCCAGCGGGTCGCCCTTGCGCTGCGGCACCAGCACCGGGACGATCTCGTCCTTGAACTTGCCGGCTTTCTGGGCTGCTGCGGCGCGCTGCTGGGATTGCAGCGAGAAGGCGTCCTGCTCTTCGCGGCCTATGCCGTATTTGGCGGCCACGTTCTCGGCGGTGATGCCCATGTGGTAGGCGTTGTAGGCGTCGGTCAGGCCGTCGTTGACCATGGTGTCCACCAGCTGGGCGTTGCCCATGCGGAAGCCGTCGCGGGAGCCCGGCAGGATGTGCGGGGACAGCGACATGCTCTCCTGGCCGCCGGCGATGACGATCTCGGCGTCGCCGGCCAGGATGGCCTGGGCCGCCAGATGCACGGCGCGCAGGCCGGAGCCGCACACCACGTTCAACGTGGTGGCCGGGGTGGTGACCGGCAGGCCGGCCTTGATCAGCGCCTGGCGGGCCGGATTCTGTCCGCTGCCGGCGGTGAGCACCTGGCCCAGGATCACTTCGCTGACGTCTTCCGGCTTGACGCCGGTTTTTTCCAGCAGCGCCTTGATCACGGCGGCGCCCAGCTCCGGCGCCGGAATCTTGGCCAGTCCGCCGCCGAAGCTGCCGATGGCGGTGCGTTGCGCGGCTACGATTGCTACTTCCATGTCTTTCTCCTTTTGCTTGCGGCCCGCCCGAAGGCGGGCCATGCGGCCCTGGAGGGCGTTTGAATAGGGTTATTGCAGGCTGGCGGCGACGGCGGGCATGGCCTTGGCCAGCACGTATTCGCCCGGCGCCGGCAGCAGCGGCGGAAGCTCCTTGCTGCCCAGGCTCTTGGGTGCGGCCACCTGCTTGCCGGATTGCGGCGCCAGCCAGGCGTCCCAGTCCTTCCACCAGCTGCCGGGGCGGCTCTCGGCGCCTTCCAGCCATTCTTCGGCGTGCAGCGGCAGCTTGTCGTTGGCCCAGTAGTTGCGCTTGTCCTTGGTCACCGGATTGATGGAGCCGGCGATGTGGCCGGACGCGCCGAGTACAAAGCGGCGGCTGGGCGCGCCGCCCAGGTATTTCAGGCCGGAGAAGGCGGAGCTCCACAGCACGATATGGTCGTCGCGCGCGGCGAACATGTAGACCGGTACGTCGATCTTGGAGATGTCGATGGGCACGCCGCACAGCGTGATCGCGCCCGGACGCACCAGCGCGTTGTTCATGTAGAACTGGCGCAGCAGGAAGGTGTGCATCGGCAGCGGCAGGTCCACCGCGTCATTGTTCCAGAACAGGAGGTCGAACGGCGCCGGGGTCTTGCCCAGCAGATAGTTGTTGACCACGTAGTTCCATACCAGATCGTTGGCGCGCAGGCTGGCGAAGGTGCGGCCGATCTCCTTGCCGCTGATGATGCCGCCGGCGGCCATCTTGGCTTCGCGGCCGGCGATGACGTTTTCGTCGATGAAGAAGGAGATCTCGCCCGGCTCGGCATGGTCGATCAGCGAGGTCATGAAGGTGGCGGAATCGAAGTATTTCAGTCCCTTGGCCTGGGCCACGCACAGCGCGGTGGTGAGGATGACCCCGCCCACACAGAAGCCGAGCACGTTCATCGTCGGCTGCTTGGTGATCTTCTGCACCGCTTCCGCCGCCTCGAACACGCCTTTCTCGATATAGGTTTCCCAGGTGAAGTGCCGCATCTCGGACACGGCCGAGCGCCAGCTGATCAGGAACACGCGGTAGCCCTGGGCGACGAAGTGGCGCACCATCGAGTTGTCTGGCTGCAGGTCCATCAGGTAGTACTTGTTGATGCACGGCGGGATGAACAGCAACGGTTTTTCGTACACCTTGTCGGTGGTGGGGGTGTACTGGATCAGTTCGATCAGCTCGTTGCGGAACACCACCTGGCCCGGCGTGACCACCAGGTTCTTGCCGATCTCGAACTTGCTTTCGTCCGACATCGAGATGTGGCCCTTCTGGATGTCGTCCAGCATGTTCTTCATGCCTTCGACCAGGCTTTCGCCCTTGGTCTCGATCGCGCGCTTGACCACATCCGGGTTGGTCAGCATGAAGTTGCTGGGCGACATCGCGTCCAGGTACTGGCGGGTGGCGAAAGCCAGCTTGTCCTTGGCGTCCTCGTCGAGCTGGGTCTTGTCCACCAGCTCCATCATCCATTTGGAGGTTTGCAGATAGCTCTGCTTGAGGAAGTTGTAGAACGGGTGCTCGTTCCATTCCGGCGACGCGAAGCGGCGGTCGGCGGGCTTGGCACCCGGCTCGGCCGGGGCATGCTGGCCGGAGGTCTGGCCGAGGAACTGCGACCACAGGTTGATTTGTTGCTGGTATAGCGAGGACTGCAGGGCGAACAGCTGATTGGTCTGATTCATCAGCTGGGACCAGGCACCGGAGAACGGATGGTTTTCGGCGCCGGGGGCGTAGGCCGGCGACAGTGAGTTGACGAACTGCTGCATCCATTGCTGGTTGGCCTCGGAGAGGCTGGTGAAGAAACCTTCCAGCGCGGCGGTACTATTCTGGGACAAGATGAATCTCCTGAAACGTGCAAATCGTTGTCGAAGCCTGTCTGAATGTCTGGACTGCATGGTCAAGCGGATGTCCCTGCGACTTTAACAGGGTTGCATGACATTTTCACGCCGTCCGGCGGCGAAATCCGCCATAAGGCGGGCGCGGGGCGCAGTTTGTTGCTGCGATGCACAAACCGTCATAAAACACAAGGCGTTTCGCGGTATGGGTTTGACATCGCTTGTGGGATAATCGACTTCGAAATTCAGGGGGAATTGCAATGTCGAGTGTAAAACTTGGCTTACACGCCGTCCGCGTCGGCAATATTTTCTGCATCGGCCGAAATTACGCCGCGCACGCCGCCGAGCTGGGCAACAAGGTGGAAGATGAGCCACTGGTGTTTCTGAAGCCCACGTCGGCGCTGCAGGACGAGTCCTCGCCCATTCGCCTGCCGGCCTATTCCGAAGACGTTCATCACGAGTGCGAGCTGGTGGCGCTGATAGGCAAGGGCGGAAACGACATTCCGCCGGACGCGGCGCTGAGCCATGTGGCGGGCTACGGCATTGGCCTGGATCTGACCGCGCGCGACGCGCAGGTGGAGGCCAAGCGCAAGGGCCATCCATGGACCAAGGCCAAGGGTTTTCGCGGCGCGGCCTGCGTGTCCACGCTGGTGCCGGCGGCCCGGGTGGCGGACCCGCAGCGGCTGAAGTTCGAATTGCGGGTCAACGGCCAGCTGCGCCAGAGCGGCGACGCCGGCCTGATGCTGTTCACGCTGGCGGAACAGATCAGCTATCTGTCCAGGCTTTACGGCCTGTCCGACGGCGACCTGATCTTCACCGGCACGCCGGATGGCGTGGCGCGCATCGTGTCCGGCGATGAATTGGACCTCAGCCTGCATGGGCAGGTGTCGGCGCATTGGAAGGTTGAATGATGGCAAGGCAGGAAGAACGGGACGACGACAAGGTGCGTCTCGACAAATGGCTGTGGGCGGCGCGCTTCTTCAAGACGCGCCAGCTGGCGCACGAGGCGCTGGAGCTGGGCCGGGTGCTGGTCAACGGCGACCGGGTCAAGGCCTCTCGGGTGGTGACGGAGGGCGACAGGCTGCTGTTGCGCCTGAATCAGCTGGAGTACAACGTGGAGGTGCTGCAGCTCTCCACTCAGCGCCGGCCGGCCAAGGAGGCGGCGCTGATGTACCGCGAGGACGAGGCGTCCATCGCCGCCCGCGAGGAACGATCGCTGCTGCTGAAGGCCGAGCACGCCAGCTTCCCGCATGGCGACGGCCGACCCACCAAGAAGGCCCGCCGCGAGATATCCCGCTTCAAATCGTCGTTTTAGCCGCCATCGCGGCGTCGGCCCGGCGCCGTAGGGCGCCCGGCATCGAACCTTCAGAAAGATGACCATGCAGTCGTTGTGGCCGTTCGCTTCGTTCTATTTCACCTATTTCACCTTCCAGGGCATGTTCAGCCCGTTCTGGGGCCTGTATCTGCAGTCGCTGTCGTTCAGCGCTTGGCAGATCTCGGTGCTGATGGCGCTGTCCACGCTGGCGCGGATCGTCGCGCCGGGCTTCTGGGGCTGGCTGGCGGACCGAAGCGGCCGCCGGCGCAACATCATCGTCACCACTTCCGTCCTGTCGGCCGCCAGTTTCTGCCTGGTGGGCTTGCATGACGGCTTCTGGTGGATCTTCGTCAGCCTGGCGGTGTCTCATTTCTTCTGGGCCGCCGCCTTGCCCTTGGTCGAGGCCAGCACCGCCTACCTGACGCGCGACAATCCCGGCCGCTACAGCCGGGTGCGGGTATGGGGGTCGATCGGCTTCGTCTGCCTGGCGATGAGCGGCGGCTATCTGCTGGACTGGCTGGGCATCGCGGCGACGCCGTGGATCGTCTCGGCGCTGCTGGCCGGCGTGGCGCTGGCCGCGTTCAAGGTGCCGGAGGTGGTGCCGCAGGACAAGCCCAAGCCGGCCGGGCCGATCTGGGACACGCTGAAGAAGCCGGCGGTGATGGCGCTGTTCGCTTGCTGCTTTCTGCAGGCCTTCGCCCATGGCCCTTACTACACTTTCTATTCGCTGGGCTTGAAGGCCTTCGGCTACGACAAGGCGGCTGTCGGCGCGCTGTGGGCGCTGGGCGTGGTGTTCGAGGTGGGCGTCTTCATGCTGATGCCGCGCATCATGCGCCGTTTCGGGCTGGAAGCATTGATGCTGGCGTCGCTATCGGCGGCGGTGCTGCGTTTCGGCCTGATCGCTACCTGCCTGGCCTCGCCGGCGGTGGCCGCCTTCGCCCAGGCCTTGCACGCGCTGACCTACGCCTTGCACCACGCGTCGGCCATCGGCCTGATCAACCGCATGTTCGCCGAGCAGCACCACGGCCGCGCGCAGGGCTTGTACATCGTCGCGTCCTTCGGCGTCGGCGGCAGCGGCGGCGGCCTGATCGGCGGGCTGGTGTGGCCGCATGGCGGCGTGATGCCGACCTTCGCGATGTCGGCCGTGGCGGCCTTGATCGGCGTGCTGGTGTGCCTGCGCTGGCTGCGGCCGGCCGGCAAGCTCAGAGCAGCATCACCAGTTTGAATTCCGGCGCGTTGGCCGGCCGCAGCGTGATTTGCTGTTTCTGCAGGCGGCCGAGGCGAGGGTGGTTGAAGCCGCGCTCGCCGCCTTCGCGCTCGAGCACGTCCTGCTGCTGCCACAGCCGGTCGAACTCGGGGCTTTCGCGGCGCAGTTTCTCCAGCATGCCCGCGGTTTCCGCGTCATCCAGTTGCTGGCCCAGGTCGGCGCGCAGCTCGGCGACCACGCGCCGGGCCCGTTCCGGCCAGTTGTCGATGAAGCCGCGGGATTCCGGCATCAGGAAAATGAAGTCCAACTGATCGCGGCTGGCGTCCGGCCGGCCCAGCCAGTCGCAGAACAGTTCTTCGGCCGCCCGGTTCCAGGCCACCGCGCGCCAGCGGCGGTCCAGCACGTAAGCCGGCATGTCGATGCGCGGCAACATCTTCTCCAGTATCTCCCGCGCCTGCGGATTGGCTTCGGCGCGCTTCTCCTGCGGGTTCTTCAAGCCAGCCAGATCAAACAGGTAGTCGGTTTCCGCGCCGGACAGCTGCAGCGCGGCGGCGAGGCGGCCCAGCGTATGCGCGGACACCGATTCGCTGCGGCCCTGTTCCAGCCAGGTGAGCCAGGTGGCGCTGATGCCGGCCAGCTGCGCCACTTCCTCGCGGCGCAAGCCTTTGGCGCGGCGGCGCAATCCGGCGGGCAGGCCGGCCTGCTGCGGCGTCAGTCG
This sequence comes from Chromobacterium sp. Ag138, assembly GCF_055181315.1. Taxonomy (NCBI): domain Bacteria; kingdom Pseudomonadati; phylum Pseudomonadota; class Betaproteobacteria; order Neisseriales; family Chromobacteriaceae; genus Chromobacterium; species Chromobacterium sp. Ag138. The sequence goes on along the minus strand of NZ_JBUPWA010000001.1, from coordinate 950,496 downwards.
CTCGCGGTGGGCGCGCAGGAAGGCGCCCAATGGCGTGGCGGCGGTATCCATGGTCTTATCCTGTTGGTTTTTATACCAGTATAACTGCTTATCTTGTAACAGGATCAAAGCTGTTCGAATATGCAGTCAACGATGACCCGAGGAACCGCAACATGACCGCGCAAACCTTGTACGACAAACTTTGGAACAGCCACGTGGTGCGCGAGGAGGCCGACGGCACCGCGCTGCTGTACATCGACCGCCACCTGGTGCACGAAGTGACCAGCCCGCAAGCCTTCGAAGGGCTGAAGCTGGCCGGGCGCAAGCTGTGGCGCGTCGATTCCGTGGTATCCACCGCCGACCACAACACGCCGACCGATCATTGGGATCAGGGCATCAAGGACCCGATCTCGCGCCAGCAGGTGGAAACGCTGGACGCCAACATCAAGGCCTTTGGCGCGCTGGCTTACTTCCCGTTCAAGGACAAGGGCCAGGGCATCGTCCACGTGATGGGCCCGGAGCAGGGCGCCACGCTGCCCGGCATGACGGTGGTGTGCGGCGACAGCCACACCTCCACTCACGGCGCTTTCGGCGCGCTGGCCCACGGCATCGGCACCTCCGAGGTCGAGCATGTGATGGCCACCCAGTGCCTGACGGCCAAGAAATCCAAAAACATGCTGGTGAGAGTGGACGGCCAGCTGGGCGCCGGCGTCACCGCCAAGGATGTGGCGCTGGCGATCATCGGCAAGATCGGCACCGCCGGCGGCACCGGCTACGCCATCGAGTTCGGCGGCGAGGCGATCCGCGGCTTGAGCATGGAAGGGCGGATGACGCTGTGCAATATGGCGATCGAGGGTGGCGCGCGTTCCGGCCTGGTGGCGGTGGATGACAAGACCATCGACTACGTCAAGGGGCGGCCATACGCGCCCAAGGCCGAGCAGTGGGAGCAGGCCGTCGCCTACTGGCGCACACTGCATTCCGACGACGGCGCGCATTTCGACGAAGTGGTCGTCCTGCAGGCCGCCGACATTCAGCCGCAGGTCACCTGGGGCACCTCTCCGGAAATGGTGACGGCGGTGGGCGGCAAGGTGCCGAACCCCGCCAATGAAAGCGATCCGGTGAAGAAGGCCGGCATCGAGCGCGCGCTGGCGTATATGGGACTGGAGGCGGATACGCCGATAGACCAGATTCCGGTGGACGTGGTGTTCATCGGCTCCTGTACCAACAGCCGCATCGAAGATCTGCGCGAGGCGGCCGCGGTGGCCAGGGGCCGCCGCAAGGCCGGCAGCGTCAAGCAGGTGCTGGTGGTGCCGGGCTCCGGCCTGGTCAAGGCGCAGGCCGAGGCCGAGGGGCTGGACAAGATTTTCGTCGCCGCCGGTTTCGAGTGGCGCGAGCCGGGGTGTTCGATGTGCCTGGCGATGAATGCCGACCGGCTGCTGCCGGGCGAGCGTTGCGCCTCCACCTCCAATCGCAACTTCGAAGGCCGCCAGGGCCAGGGCGGACGCACCCACCTGGTGAGCCCGGCGATGGCGGCGGCGGCGGCGGTGGCCGGCCATTTTGTCGACGTGCGCGGCCTGGCCGCCAACTGAGCGCAATCGGACGCCCGTTCGGGGCAGAGGTCTGACGAAAACGCCGGGATTGCTTAGAATGTCCCTTTGTCAGACCGGCGGCCCGGCCGCCACCCGAATGGAGCGCATCACATGAAAAAAGAGATGGTTTGTCTGAGCCTGGCCCTGCTGCTGGGCGGCTGCAACACCGTGCAAGGCATCAAAACCGACGCCAAGGAAGGCGGGCAGGCGGTGGGCCACGGACTGCAGAAGGCTGGACAGGCGATCGGCAATGCGGTGGAAAAAGGCGGGGAAGCGATCAAACGCACCGCCGAGTAACCCCGCGCCATCCTGAACAGGGAGCGCAATATGAAAGCATTCACCACTTTGCAGGGGCTGGTCTGCCCGCTGGACCGGGCCAACGTCGACACCGACGCGATCATCCCCAAGCAGTTCCTGAAGTCGATCAAGCGGTCCGGCTTCGGCCCCAATTTGTTCGACGAATGGCGCTACCTGGACCACGGCGAACCGGGCATGGACAACAGCCAGCGTCCGCTCAACCCTGACTTCGTGCTGAACCAGCCGCGCTACCAGGGCGCGCAGATCCTGCTGGCGCGCGAGAACTTCGGCTGCGGCTCCAGCCGCGAGCACGCGCCGTGGGCGCTGGACGACCAGGGCTTCCGCGTAGTGATCGCGCCCAGCTTCGCCGACATCTTCTTCAACAATTGCTACAAGAACGGCTTGTTGCCCATCGTGCTGGCGGCGGATATCGTGGACCAGTTGTTCCGCGAGTGCGAGCAGTCGCCGGGCTACAGCCTGAAGGTGGATCTGGCGGCGCAGACCGTGTTCGCCCCGTCAGGCCAGGCCTTCCTGTTCGATATCACCGAGCATCGCAAGCACTGCCTGCTGGGCGGCCTGGACGAAATCGGCCTGACCTTGCAACATGCCGACGAGATCAAGGCTTTCGAGGCGAAGCGCCGCGCGGCGCAGCCCTGGCTGTTTGCCTGAAAAGCGTATCGCTGTCCGGCCGCCTGCCTGCGGAATAGGCAAGCATCCGCGTGAAGGGGCACCCAGCGAAGGCGCCGCTTCAACCCAATATCAGCTACTGGAAGAGAGCGTCCCATGCCCAATCGCCTTGCCGCATGCAGCTGCGGCCAGCTTACCGCCCAAGTCGCAAGTGACCCGGTACGCGTCTCCATCTGCCACTGTCTGGCCTGCCAGCGCCGCACCGGCAGCGTCTTTGGCCAGCAGGCCAGGTTCTACCGCAAGGACGTTGCCATTGCCGGCGATTCCACCGTCTACGTCCGCGTGGGCGACGAAGGCTCCCGCGTCAAATTCCACTTTTGCCCGGTTTGCGGCGCCACCGTGTACTACGAGCCGGAAGGGCTGGAAGAGTTTGTGGCGATACCGGTGGGCGCATTTGCCGACCCCGGCTTTCCTCCGCCCAGCGTGTCGGTTTATGAGGACAGGAAGCATGGCTGGGTGGCGGTGCCGGAGAACGCGGAGCATTTTGCGTAAGACAAGCATGTCCGCCAACAGGGCGGTTCATTGTTGAGGGAGGCCCGGCATGGGGCAGCGTTACCAGGAATTGCAAGACTCGCACCGCGAGTTCATCGCCGGGCAAAAGCTGTTTTTTGTCGCCACCGCCATGGCGGACGGCCATGTCAATCTGTCGCCCAAGGGCATGGACTCGCTGCGGGTGTTGGGGCCGAATCGGGTGGCCTGGCTGAACGTCACCGGCAGCGGCAACGAGACCGCCTGCCATGTCGAGCATAGCCCGCGCATGACCTTGATGTTCTGCGCGTTTGAAGGCAAGCCGCTGATCCTGCGCCTGTATGGCCAGGCGCGGGCGGTCCATCAAGGCGATGCCGACTGGGACAGCTGTTATGGCCTGTTCAATCGCTTGCCGGGCGCGCGCCAGATATTCTTGCTGAACGTGGAGCTGGTGCAGGCCTCTTGCGGCATGGCTGTGCCTTGCTATCAATACCAGGGCGAGCGGGAGCAATTGAACGCTTGGGCCCGCGCCAAGGGCGAGCCGGGCATCCGCGACTACTGGCGAAACCGGAACGGCGTCAGCCTGGATGGCCTGCCGACCGGCATCGTCGAAAAAAGCGGCATGCTCCAGCTGGACAAGGCGGGACAGGAATGAAAGCGGAAGGTGGATCGCCATGAGCGGCCGCGGCTGGCTGGCCTGGCTGCATCGCCGCCCGCTGGCGGCCTTCCTGCTGCTGGGCCTGAGTTTTCTGCTGTTCGGCGCCGCCACCGTCAACCTGGCGCTGTTGTTGCAGCTCAATCTCAAGCTGTGGCTGGATGCGGGCTGGCAGGCGGCGATGGACGGCGCGTTACGCCAGCTGGGAGAACTGCTGCTGTCCGGCTATGCCGCGATGGCGGCTTATATCGTATTCAAATGTTGCGAACGGGCGCTGGTGGAGCGGCTGACCCGGCGCGACGACGACAAGCGGAAATAAAGGAGCATTCATGAAGATCGCCATCCTGCCGGGAGACGGCATCGGTCCGGAAATCATTGCCCAAGCCGAGCGCGTGCTGGACGTGTTGCGTCGCGACGGTTTGAAGATTGAAACCGAACACGCGCCGCTGGGCGGCGCCGCCTACGACCAGTACGGCGCGCCGTATCCGGAAGCCACGCAGAAGCTGGCGCGCGAAGCGGACGCGGTGCTGCTGGGCGCGGTGGGCGGCCCGGCTTACGACAAGCTGGATCGTCCGCTGCGCCCCGAGCGCGGCCTCTTGGCCATTCGCAAGGACCTGGGCCTGTTCGCCAATCTGCGGCCGGCCATCCTGTACCCCGAGCTGGCCAACGCCTCCACGCTGAAGCCGGAGGTGGTGGCGGGGCTGGACATCATGATCGTGCGCGAACTGACCGGCGACATCTACTTCGGCCAGCCGCGCGGCATCGCCGTCAACGAACTGGGCGAGCGCGAGGCCTACAACACCATGCGCTATAGCGAGAGCGAAGTGCGGCGCATCGCCCATGTCGCCTTCGGTATCGCCATGAAGCGCAATAAAAAGCTCTGTTCGGTGGACAAGGCCAATGTGCTGGAAACCACCGAGTTCTGGAAGGAAATCATGATAGACGTGGCGCGAGAATATCCGCAGGTGGAGCTCAGCCACATGTACGTCGACAACGCCGCGATGCAGCTGGTGCGCAATCCCAAGCAGTTCGACGTGATGGTCACCGGCAACATCTTCGGCGACATCCTATCCGACGAAGCCTCCATGCTGACCGGCTCCATCGGCATGCTGCCGTCCGCCTCGCTGGACCAGAACAACAAAGGCCTTTACGAGCCCAGCCACGGCTCGGCGCCGGATATTGCCGGCCAGAACCTGGCCAATCCGCTGGCCACCATCCTTTCCGCCGCGATGATGCTGCGCTACAGCTTCGGCCAGGAAGCCGCCGCCCTGCGCGTCGAGGGCGCGGTGAAGAAGGTGCTGGCCCGGGGCTATCGCACCGCCGACATCTACGAAGCAGGCTGCGAGAAGGTCAGCTGCTCCGGCATGGGCGACGCGGTGGTGGCGGCGATGTGACGCTGTTTGTCCGCTGATTGACGCGCGTGGCGCGATCTGGTTAAGGATCGCGCCATTTTTTATGTAGATAGTTCATTGTTGATTGTTGACTTAAGGTGCTGATTTCAAAGAGAAGTGTAATTTATTGATCGAATGCGAATAAAATATTTTCGCTTTTCGCTAAACTTTCGCCGCAAACTCAGGATAAGGCTGTTCGACATAACAGACTTTTGATGGGGTGGCGGTATGGTTGCAGTGGTAGCGGGAACGGGACTGGGTCTGCGCAATGGATCACTGGCGGCGCTGGGCGCGCCAGGCCAGCTGGGCGCGGCGGCGTTCGGCCGCGGCGGCGAGCGGGTCTACGTCAACGCCGGCAACGGCAACCTGATCCTGCAGCACCAGGACGAGTTCCTGGCCGGCGGCCTGCCGCTGGGCCTGATCCGCACCTACAACAGCCAGGGCCAGGGCGGCGACGCCGGCAACTGGCGGCTGGGCTACAGCCGCCAGCTGAGCGCCCTGTCCGGCGCGCTGAACACGGCGGGCTGCAGCGTCCACCGTATCGCCGAGGACGGCAGCGACACCCTGTACGCCTATGACGCCGGGCGCGGGCTGTATGTGTCGCAGCGCAGCGATGGCGGCGCCGACGACACCTTGCGCGGCGACGCGCAAGGCTGGACCTGGACCGACGGCGCCAGCCAGGCGCAGGAGCGCTACGACGCTGGCGGCCGGCTGCAGCAAACCCGGGACCGGGACGGCCAGACGGTGGACGTCGGCTACGACGGCGCCGGCCGCATCGTCAGCCTGAAGCGCGCCGGCGGCGAAGCATTGTTTGTCGACTACGACGCCCAGGGCCAGCTCAGCCAGCTGCGCACGGTGTACCTGAAGGACGGCCAGAGCCAGACGCTGACCCGCACCCGCTACGGCTACGACGCCCAGGGCCGTTTGAGCAGCGTCGCCACCGATCTCACGCCCGACGACAACAGCGTGGCCGACGGCCAGGTCTACACCACCCGCTATCTCTACGACGGCGCCAGCCGCCGGGTGGCCAGCCTGCAGCAGAGCGACGGCAGCCGGCTGGACTTCACTTACGTCCAGGTCGGGGCCGACTACCGGATCCAGACCGTCAGCGACGTGCGCGACGGCCAGACGCTGACCACCCGCTTCGACTACGACGCCGGCGGCGGCCGCACCACCGTCACCGACGCCGCCAACCAGGCGACCCAGCTCGAGTACGACAACGGCCAACTGCGGCGCGTCGCCGGCGGCGGGGTGGAGCAGCGCTTCGCCTACGACAGCCACGCCCGGGTCAGCGACGTCACCGACGGCCGCGGCCAGACCACCCACTACGACTACGACGCCGCCGGCAACCGCGTCGGCGCGCGCGACGCGCAGCAACGCCAGACTACCCGGCGCTACAACGCGCAGAACCAGCTCGTCAGCGAAACCGTCGCCGGCGTCGGCACCAGCCGCCGCCTCTACGACGCCAGCGGCCTGCGCCTGCGCTTCAGCATCAGCGCCGAAGGCCGGGTGGTGGAGCGCCGCTACGACGCCCAGGGCCGGGAAGTGAGCCGGCTGGCCTACCAGGGCGGCATCGCCGGCGCCGACGACACGACCGGCGAAGCCGACCTGCAAGCCTGGGCCGCCAAGCAGGACCCCAGCCGCATCGAACGGCTGGACACCGCCTACGACCTGCGCGGGCTGGCGGCGCAGACCACCCGCTACGCCGCGCTGGACGCCCAGGGCAACGGCGTGGCCGATGGCCGGCAAATCGTCACCCGCTACGTCTACGACGCCGCCGGCAATCTGCTGCAACAACTGGACGGCAGCGGCGCGGTGCGCGCCAGCTACCTGTACGACGGCCTCAACCGCGTGCTGCGCGCGGTGGACGGCAATCAGGTCGCCACCGTCACCGTCTACAACGACGCCCAGCGCCAGACCCGGGTCAGCCTCAGCAACGGCCTCACCACCGTCAGCAGCTACGACGCCGCCGGCCAGCTGATCGGCGCGCTGCAGCAGGATGCCGGCGGGGCGTTGGGCACGGCCAGCACCCGCTACAACGCCCAGGGCCTGCCGGTGAAGCTGACCGACGCCAACGGCGCCGTCACCTATCTGGTTTACGACGGCCTGGGCCGCAAGGTGGGCCAGATCGACAACGAAGGCGGCGTCACCGAATGGCGCTACAACGGCAACGGCCAGGTCACCGCGACGCTGCGCTACGCCAACCGGGTGAAGCTGGCGGCGCTGGCCGGCGACCCGGCGACGCTGCAACTGGCCGATCTGCGCCCGGCGGCCGACCCGGCGGGTGACCGCGTCGACTACCGGCTGTACGACAGCCTGGGCCGGCTCATCCAGACGATCGACGCCGAAGGCGGGGTCACCCGCCACCAGTACGACGCCGGCGACCGGCTCAGCGCCAGCACCCGCTACGCCAACCGGCTGTCCGCCGACCGTCTGGCGGCGCTGGCGCAGGCCAGCGGCGAACCGAACCCCGACGACGCCGCCAACCAGCCGGCGGCCGATCCGGCCAACGACCGCGTCAGCCGCGCCTTCTACGACGCCGATGGTCTGCTGCTCGGCCAGCTGGACGGCGAGGGCTACCTGACCGAAACCCGCTACGACGGCGCCGGCCACGCCGTCGACACCCTCCGCTACGCCGCGCGCGCCAACGCCGGCGACACCCTGGCGGCCATCCGTCCGGCCGCCAGCGCCGCCGACCAGCGCACGCGAACCCTGCACGACGGCGAAGGCCGCGTCGTCGGCCAAGTCGACGCCGAAGGCTACCTGACCGAGACCCTGTACGACAGCCAGGGCCGGGTCGCCCAGACCCTGCGCTACGCCCAGCGCGCCAACGCCGGCGACAGCCTGGCCCAGCTGCGTCCGGCGGCCGACCGCAACGACCGCAAGACGCTGCGGCAATACGACGACGCCGGCCAACTGATCCGCGAAGAGACGCAACCTAGCGGCCTGGTGACCACCTACCAATACGACGCGCAAGGCCATCTCACCGCCACCACCCGCAGCGCCGGCGCCGACAGCCGCAGCCAGCTGAGCCGCTACGACAGCCAGGGCCGGGCGATCCAGACCCTGGGCGGCGAAGGCGCGCAGGCGCTGGCCGCCCTCGGCAATGCCGCCACGGCGGCGCAGATCGACGCCGTCTGGTCGCGCTGGGGCACCCGCCACTACTACAACGCCGGCGGCCAACGCCTCGCCAGCCTGAGCCCCGACGGCCAGGGCGGCGCCGGCCGCCGCACCCTGTACTACTACGACGGCGCAGGACGGCTCAGCCACACCCTCAACAGCCTGGGCGAAGTCAGCGAAATCCGCTACAACGCCTTCGGCGAAGCCATCGACAGCCGCCGCTACGCCACCCGGCTGAGCGCCGAGCAGTTGGCCCGCCTCAACGGCGGCGCCCGCAACGACCTGGGGACCCTGGTCTCCGGTGTGCAGACCGTCGCCGACAGCGTCGAAACCAGCCAGTACAACCGCCTGGGCCAACGCGTCGCCGCCGGCGACAGCCTGAGCGCGGAGCGCGAGCGCTGGGACTACAACGCCTTCGGCGACGCCATCGGCCACCGGCTGCGGCTGGACGCCAACCGCAGCGCGCTGCAACGCAGCGCCTACGACCGCCGCGGCCTGGCCGTCGGCCAGACCGCCGACGCCGAAGGCCTGGGTTTGAGCACCCAGGCCCGCTACGACGCCTTCGGCCGGCTCACCGACAGCATCGACGCCAACGGCAACGTCCGCCATGTCGACTACGACAAGCTCGGCCGGCAGCTCGCCGCGCGCGACCCGCAAGGCGGCAGCCAAACCACCGCCTACGACGCCTTCGGCCGCACGCTGAGCCACACCGACGCGCTCGGCCACGTCACCGCCACCGTCTACGACGACGCCGCCGGCACGGTGACGATCACCCAGCCGGGCGGCATCCAGACCGTCAGCCAGCAGAACGCCTACGGCGAAACCGTCCAGCTGACCGACCCGCTGGGCCACGTCACCACCTACCAATACAACCGCGACGGCCAGCTGCTGTCCACCACCACCCCGGCCGGCGCGACCCGCAGCGGCTACGACAGCGCCGGCCAACTGGCCATCAGCACCGACATCCGCGGCGTCAAGACCGCCTACCAATACGACGCCGCCGGGCGCGCGCTCAGCCGCACCGTCGACCCCGACGGCCTGAAGCTGACCACGCAAACCCGTTACGACGCCCAGGGCCGCGTATTGCGGCAGACCGAGCCGGGCGGGCGGGTCACCGAAAGCCGCTACGACGCCAATGGCCGGCTGCAAGCCGTCATCGTCGACCCGGACGGGCTCAAGCTGACCACCGCCTACGACTACGACGCCCAGGGTCGGAAAGTGCGGGTCACCGAAGCGGCCGGCACCGCCCAGGCCAAAGTCACCGAATACGAATACGACGGCGCCGGGCGGCGCGTTCGCGAGACGGTCGATCCGCAGAAGCTGAGCCTGAGCACGCGCTACAGTTACGACGGCAACGGCAACGTCACCGCCAAGACCGACGCGGCGGGCCAGGTCATGCGCTATGTGTACGACGGCAACGACCGGCTGTACTACAGCATCGACCCGCTGGGGCAGGTGACGGAGCAGCGCTACGACGCGGCGGGGCATGTCACTGCCAGCGTGCGTTACGCGACGGCGATCAAGCTGGACGGATTAGACCAGGCGTCGAAGCTGTCGGATGTTGAGGCCCGGCTGAGCGCGACGGCGCAGGACCAGATTACGCGCACGGTGTACGACGCGGCGGGCCGTCAGAGCTACGTGGTGAACGCCGCCGGCGCGGTGACGCAGTATGAGTACGACGCGGCGGGCAATGTCACCGCCAGGCGCGAACTGGCCAACACTGTGCCGAACGGCGGCGGGGTGAAGATCAAGAACAAAGATGGCCAATGGCACGCCATCTCCAAAAATCTGAGCAATTTCAAAGTCGGCGACGTGGTAACTGCGACCGTGCGCTTCAAGGCGCCGGTGGGGTTGATTGGCCAGATGCAGCTCGGTAATCCCCTGTCTGCCTTTGACAACGCCGTCGTAGTGGCGCAGCCCGGCAATGGCGGGTGGCAGACGCTGACGTTGACGCATCAGATGACGGGTCATGATGACACTATGTTGGTGTACCTCTACAACATGGTGGGCCAGAGCGACGCAAATGCGGGCGTGGTGTATGACAATCTGCGCGTCAGCAGCGTGCAGCGCGGAGAGGTGTTGTCGGAAACCTTCACGCATTTTGATGGCGTGACTCAGGGTTGGGATGTTAGCGCGGATATCCAGGAGGAGCAGAGCACGCTGTCGCAAGTGGGTAGCCAGGAGCAGCTGGCGGCCTTCCTGCCGACGCTGCAGGATTCGGCGCGCGATCGGGTCACGCGTTACGTTTACGACGCGGCGGGCCGGCAGCGTTACAGCGTAGATCCGTTGGGGCAAGTGACGGAGCGCAAGTACGATGCCGCCGGACAAGTGGTAGAAGAGAAACGCTACGATCAAAGCGTGTCGCTGTCGGCGCAGCCGAGCGAGGCGGAACTGCAGGCTGCGCTGGCGCCCAGCCGCTCACTCGATCTGGCCGGCAGCAGCGGCACGGCCGGGGTGATGGAGAACGGCCAGCTGAAGCTGATCGGCAAACCGGAAGCCGGCGGCTCCTGGGCGGGGATGA
>NZ_JBUPWA010000001.1:865903-939689 GCF_055181315.1 Chromobacterium sp. Ag138 | reverse complement strand
CAACAGGGCCAGGTCCGCTTTCAATTCCGGGTGACGGTCAATATGGTCGTCGATATCCTGCTGCAACTTGGCCAGTTGTGTTCCGATAAACGCAATCGACTCGATCAGCGACTGCTGAATCAGCTCTGGTGTATCGGTGGCTTCGGCTTTTTCTTGCCGATTCAGCTCACGGCGAAGATCCTGCTGCAGCGCCTCGCGCCGAGCCAGCAACGCCTGTAGCGCACGGGCTTGCCGGCTGGGAGGAATCCAGGCCATAGGTTGGAGCAAGGCTCCATAACGCGCCAGGACCAAGCTATCTACGCCATCGGTCTTGGTTCGAATCGCCAAGCCTTTAGCGAAGTCGCGGATTTGCGCCGGGTTGATGATGGAAACGATCACACCGGCATCGCACAAGGCGATGGCTGCTTGTTCGTGATACACGCCGGTGCCTTCCATCACAGCATGAACCTGCCGGGGCTCCAGGCCTTGCTTGGTCAGCCATGACAACAGAGCATGAATGCCGGTTTTATCGTTGCTCACGCATTTGGCTTTGCGTTTGTTGGCGGCATCCAGCAAAAGAGTGCAGTCCAGTTTGGCTTTGGCTACGTCTATTCCGAGATAATGCATAAAGCGGGTCCTCACGGAAAATGCCTAATCGCCCATTTGCCTTGTGCATGCAGGGTCGAACCCTTGGCTACCGTTCAGTGTCGGATTTGGCGATGAGGTGGAGTCGAAGGCTTTATCTACGGCTCAAGGTCTGGCCTTAAGATTGGGCCCAAGCTGCTTCGGCTCCAGGCAGTGGCGGCTCACCACTACCAATTGCAAGATACAAGGTTGGGCTGAGCTTGCGAAGCCCAATGTTAACCGCGATATATGACGATCAATATTTATGCGATCGTGGTTTTTCTCGGTAAGCGTTGGGCTTCATTTCATCCAGCCCAAGCTACGGTCCTGGCGCAAGATAATCGGCGCCCCGGCGCTGGCATGATCTATCACGTAAGCGGCGTATCTCCTTAGTGGCGATGCGCCGTTTTCTTTTGGGTCAAGGGCCGTAGGTTGGGCTGAGCTTGCGAAGCCCAACGTTCACCGCGATATATGGCGATCAATATTTATGGGGCCATGAATTTTCTTGGTAAGCGTTGGGCTTCATTTCATTCAGCCCAAACTACGGTTCTGACCGCGTGGTCAAAGCCCAAGAGCCTGTTTGGCCTGCCAAGCGGTGTTGGATTGTGAAGGCTCCGACGTCCCCGACGTCCCCCCGGTATGGACTCCAGCATGGAACTTGGAGCGGGAAAGCGGGACTGAGACTTATCCGCTATCTAGGTCTGGAAACTATGTCCCGCTCGTTGAAATCCCTGTTGGTCGTGGTCACGCTGTTGGCGGCTGCCAGGACTGGCCTGCCTGGGCGCGGCTGGTTTGATTGGCTCCCATGTTGACGCAAGCGGCGTGTTGCGCGAACCCTTTGCGCTGATTGCCGGCGGCAGCTTGCTGATCGTGGCCAGTGCAGTTGTCGCCGCCGGCTATTTATTGTGGCAAGGGTTGGCGGCCTGCTTTGCCCGTAAGCGCAGGTTTTACCGTTAATAGCCGCTCACAAAACCCTTGATGTGGCGTCGCGCCAACTTGCGCATCGCCTGTGTCGGCGTGTTTTGCTTCAGGCGTTTCGCTGGGTTTGGCTGGCGGAACCAAGCGCGGCCGACGGTTTGTCATGTTGCCCGCATCCCTGTCCTATGATTCGTTGCCTGGTTAGGCGAGACTTGAGCCAGACATTCCGCGTGATTTCCCAGCGCCCCGGCGCGGCTTTCGAGCTGTTCCAAACTTGATCGACAGCTCGATGGCGATGCTCTGCAAGCTCTCTAGGCACTCCCTGGGGCGAGGCCGAATGTCTGCGGGCACGCTGTTTATCGCGGCTTAATCATTTGTTCTGCGGAACTTCACAATAAAAACGATTTGCCCCATTGCCTGTCTTCTTGGCGCGCTGCACAATGGGGTAACAAAAATTTAACCGCCGCGCCGGCATCAGCCGCGCGGCGGTCACGATTCGGACTTAGGACAGACTCGGGAGATTTCCAGTGAGAGTAGGCTTTGTAGGCTGGCGCGGCATGGTGGGTTCCGTGCTGATGCAGCGCATGCGCGAGGAAAACGATTTCGCGGTGATCGCGGAACCGGTGTTCTTCACCACCTCCAACGTCGGCGGCAAGGCGCCGGACATCGGCCGCGACGTGCCGCCGCTGAAAGACGCCGGCGACATTGACGAGCTGAAGGCGATGGACGTGATCGTCACCTGCCAGGGCGGCGATTACACCACCGAGGTGTACGGCAAGCTGCGCGCAGCCGGCTGGAAGGGCTACTGGATCGACGCGGCCTCCACGCTGCGGATGCAGGAAGACTCCATCATCGTGCTGGACCCGGTCAACCGCGAGCTGATCGACAAGGGCGTGGCCAACGGCGTCAAGGATTACATCGGCGGCAACTGCACCAACTCCATCATGCTGATGGGCATGAACGGCCTGTTCCGCGAAGGCCTGGTCGACTGGGTGTCCTCGATGACCTACCAGGCGGCTTCGGGCGGCGGCGCCAATCACATGCGCGAACTGCTCAAGGGCATGGGCGCGATCCATTCCACCGTGGCCGAAGAGCTGGCCACGCCGTCGTCCGCCATCCTGGAAATCGACCGCAAGGTGGCCCAGGCCATCCGCGAGGACGTGCCGACCGAATACTTCGGCGCGCCGCTGGCCGGCGGGCTGATCCCCTGGATCGATAAGCAGCTGGACAATGGCCAGTCCAAGGAAGAGTGGAAGGGCCAGGCCGAGGTCAACAAGATTCTCGGCACCTCCAGCGTGGTGCCGGTAGACGGCCTGTGCGTGCGCATCGGCGCGATGCGCTGCCACAGCCTGGCGCTGACCGTGAAGCTGAAGAAGGATCTGCCGCTGTCCGAGATCGAAGCCATCATCAAGTCCGGCAACGACTGGGTGAAGTGGGTGCCGAACGACCGCGAGATTTCGGTCAAGGAACTGACGCCGGCCGCCATTACCGGCGGGCTGGAGGTGGGCGTCGGCCGCGTGCGCAAGATGAATATGGGCGGCGAGTATCTGTCCGCCTTCGTGATTGGCGACCAACTGCTGTGGGGCGCGGCCGAGCCGCTGCGCCGCATGCTGCGTATCCTGATCGAGCGCTGACGGGTAGAATAGGCGCGAGCCTGGGCCGGCTTTGCCGGCCGCAACAGAATTCAAGGGCACTTCGGTGCCCTTTTCGCATTGCAATGCCGGTGGGCGAGACGCCGCCGGCGGTAACGATAGGAACAAGATTATGTCGACTTCTCTGCAAATCGCCGTCGTGGGCGCCACCAGCCTGGTGGGCCAGGCCGTGCTGGAATTGCTGGCCGAGCGCAATTTCCCCGCCGCGCGCGTGTTCGCCGTGGACAGCGCCGAGCAGGATGGCAGCACCGTGTCGCTGGGCAATCTGGAACTGGACGTGCACGTGGTGGACGAGTTCAATTTCGAGAATGTCGGTCTGGCTATCTTCGCCGCCGGCGGCGACATCTCGCGACAGTATGTTCCGCAGGCGCGCGACGCCGGCGCGGCGGTGGTGGACTTCAGCTCCGCGTTCCGCGGCGACGCCGGCGTGCCGCTGGTGGCGCCGGCCATCAACGCCGCCGAACTGGAAGAGCTGGGCCGCGCGCCGCTGGTGGCGGTGCCCAATTGCACGGTGACGCCGCTGGCCCTTGCGCTCGCGCCGCTCGCGCCGCTGGGCATCGCCCGCGTGACCGTGGCCACCTACCAGGCGGTATCCGGCAGCGGCCAGAAGGCGATGGAAGAGATGGCGGAACAGACCACCGCGCTGTTCTCGCACCGCGATGCGGAAGTCAGCGTCTACGCCAAGCGCATCGCCTTCAATGTATTGCCTCAGATCGGCGATGTGGACGAAAACGGCGACTCGGAAGAGGAGCGCTCGGTGCGCGACGAGACCGCGCGCCTGCTGAAGTTGAAGCCGGAACAGCTGGAAGTCACTTGCGCCCGCGTGCCGGTGTTCTTTGGCCATTCCTGGGCGATTCAAGTCGAATTGCATGAAGAGTTTGACCTCGAACAAGCGCGCAAACGCCTCAAGGCGGCAGGATTGCAGGTGGTCGGCAGCGAACAGCATGGCGGCTACGTGTCGCCGATGGAGGCAACCGGCAACGAGATGGTGTGGGTCAGCCGCCTGCGCAAGCACGGCAAGACGCTGGGCCTGTGGGTGTCGGCCGACAACGTCAAGGCCGGCGCGGCGCTGCACTGCGTGCGCATCGCTGAAATCCTGGCAGGGCAAAGCGCTTTGGTGTAATCGACGCGTACGGCATGCCAAGCCGGCGGCGGCTGTGAAATCTGGCTAAACGACGTGCAAAGGCCTAAGATTGCAACAGTTGCACACTCATCCCGAAGGGATGGGCGCCGATAACATCTGATAATGCGACAGTGCCGGAAGGTAGACAGTGAGAAATCAGGGAAAACTCAAGCTTGGCGTGCTATTGATCGGCCTGGCGTACTCCGCGTGCGCCTGGGCCGGTTTGGGGAAGATACATGTTCGCTCCAATCTGGGCGAACTATTGAAGGCCGACATCGAGATGACCGGCGTGCAGCCGACGGAGCTTGACGCCGTCAGGGTGGGTCTGGCGGGCATCGAAACCTTCCAGGCCTTGAATGTCGATTACGCCAGCTCCTTGTCGTCCCTGCGCTTCGCGCTGAGTCCCAATACGCGCGGCGCGATGATACGCGTCAGTTCCACTCAGCCCATCAACGATCCCTATCTGCGTTTCGTGGTGGAGGCCAAAGCGCCTTCCGGCCGCTCGGTCCGCGAATATACGGTGCTGCTCGATCCCGCCAACTACACGGCGCAAAACATCGTCCAGGACGTGCCCAGCTATGCCGACGACGACCAGGCCAGCCGCTATCGCCAGGCCGCGCCGGCCAAGGCGGCGCCTGCCGCGCCGCGCGAGCTGACAGTGCGCCAGGGCGCCACGCTGCGCTCGCTGGCGGCCAAGGTCAAGCCCAAGGGCGCGTCGTTGCGGCAGACCATGGCTGCCTTGGTCCAGGCCAATCCGGATGCTTTCGCCGACGGCGACGTCAGCCATCCCAAACCGGGCTCGACGCTGCAGGTGCCGTCCGCGCGCAAGATGCGCGCGCTGTCGGCCAGCCAGGTAGCCGGCATTCTGGGCGAACCCGCCCCGGCGGCGCCGGCTTCGTCGGCGGGCGGCCAGGCCGGCGCGCCGGCGGGCAAGGGCGGCGATGTGCTCAAGCTGGCGCCGGGAGACGGCTCGGACAGCGCCAAGCTCAACGACCTGCAGCAGCAAATCTCAGCCCGGGAAAAAGCGCTGCAGGACGCCACCACCCGCATCGCGGCGCTGGAGCAGCAGTTGAAGGCGCTGCAGAGCAGCTTGCAAGCGCCGGGCGCCAAGCTGGAGCCCATTCCGCCTGCCGCCGCGCCGTCCAGCGCGCCGATGGCGGCAAGCGTGCCGCATGAGGCCGTCGCGGCCAGCGCGCCCAAACCGGAGCCCAAGCCGGCAGAGAAGCCCCATCCCAAGCCCGTTGCCGCGCATCCCGCGCCGCCGCCTGCGCCATCGCTGATGAGCCGGGTGCTGGGCTATCTGCCGTTGATAGGCGGCGGCGTCGCCGGCGTAGGCTTGCTGGGGTTGCTGGGCGTCATGATCGCCAGGCGGCGCAAGGGGGCTGACGAGAATGCCGGCAGCGCCGCCCTGGGCCGCAGCACGGTCGCCGGGCATGACGCCAACGCCGCAGGCGGCAGCAATTCCTTCATGAGCAACTTCACCCAGGCTGCCGGCGCCATCGACGCGGCGGAGGTCGACCCCGTGGCGGAGGCCGAGGTGTACATCGCTTACGGCCGCGATCAGCAGGCCGAGGAAATCCTCAAGGATGCGCTGCAGAAGGATCCGTCGCGCCATGAGGTCAGAATGAAGCTGATGGAGGTGTATGCGGCCAGGCCGGATGTCGCGGCCTTCGAGCGGCTGGCCAAGGAAATGCATGCCGCCTTCGACGGCAAGGGCGCGCTGTGGGCCAAGGCGGCGGCCTTGGGCCGCGCCATCGATCCAGGCAATGCCCTGTATCAGGCGGATGCCGGCGAGCCGGGGCCCGCGCCGGCGACAGCGGGCGGCGAGGTGATAGATCTGGATCAGGAGCTGTTCGGCGACGAAGCGCCCGCAGCCATCGAAGCCGCGCCGGCGCCGGCTGAGCCGGCATCGCCGGCCGCTGAGGAGGTGGATCCGTTGGCGGCGTTGTTCGATGCGCCGCCTGGCGGCGAAGCGCCTCCGGAGCCGGAAGCCAGCGCGCTGGATTTCGATCTGGACGCCATGCTCACCGCGGAGCCCGAGGCCGGCGGAGCCAAGGCGCCGGAGCCGGAGGCTAATATGTTGGACTTCGATTTCAATCTGGACGCCGCGCCGGCTGCCGAGGCCAAGCCGGCGGAGGCTCCAGGCGCCGCCGGGCTGGAATCCTTGTACGAAGACATGCTGGCGGAAGAGCCTTCTGCGGCAGGGGGCGGGCAGCCTGCCGATTCCGCTCCGAACGAGGCGAAAGCCGAAGGCGTATCGGTGATGGACGACCCTTTGGCCACCAAGCTGGACCTGGCCAAGGTTTACCTGGACATGGGCGATCGCGAGGGCGCGCGCGAAGTGTTGCAGGACTTGCTGAGCGAGGCTCAGGGGCCGCTCAAGGAGGAGGCCCAGGCATTGCTCGACAAGATCAGCGCCTGAGGAACCATCGCCGCGAGGCAAAAAACCGTCTGCAGCCATGCGCTCAGGCGGTTTTTTCATGTTCGGAATTCTTGCGCGGCGAATTGCGAGAGCGGGAGCCTGGCTTCATGACGCGGGTAATTGGTTTTTCATTTCGGCTGAATTGGAAAATGTGCCATGCGTTTGCGGGCGTGAAAGCATCGAATGCGTCAGCAGTGCCACCGTAGAAAGCGCAAGAGGATGAGAGGGGAATATCTGTTTTTCAGACGCCGGATGATTCGCATGCGCGGCGGATGGATGCGTAGGCGGGATCGCGCGCCGGCTGTGCGGCGGGTGTTTGGGGCGCTTGAAGCCAGGTATTGCGTTTCGCATGGGATTGTCAGGCGAAAGTGCTATAAGGTTTAATTATGCGTTTTTGCAAAACGCCGGCCGCCTTGATGGATAAGGGCCTTCGGGGCAAAGGCGGGTATTTTTCCGCCGGGCCGGGCTGTATCATGCATGCAAGAAGATTGGGAACATCAACGATGGCTGCAAACTTTCGCAAGACAGGCTTGGCGCTGCTGCTGGCGGGCATGGGAAGCATTCACGCGGCGCATGCGGGGCTGGGTCCGATACGCGTGCTTTCGGCGGACGGAGAATCGTTCGCCGCTGAAATACCGGTCGTCAATGAGGATATCGAAGACCTTGCCCAGGTAAATCTGGCCGATCGCAACAATTATCCGCTGCTTTCCCCTTACAGCGGTTCGGCGCCGGTTTTGCATTTCAATCTGGTGCGCAGCAGCGATGGCCGCATCAGCAAGGTGCAGGTGAAAGGCCCGGCGAGTTTCGGCGAGGCCTTGCTGCGCTTCGCTGTGGAGGTGCGCTGGCCTGCGGGCAGCCTGGTTCGCGAGTTCGAGGTGGATTACAAGCGCGATGGACCGCGCCGCAAGGCGCCGGCTCCCGCCGGCGGAGACGACGACAAGCGCCATGCCGCGACGCCGGATCAGGGCTCCAGGCTGGACGGCGCGGGTTTGGGCGATATCCGCGTCAGCTCCCGCCTGGGAGAGCCGCTGACCGCCGAGCTGCCTTTGCTGGGCGGCGCTTTCGACAAGTCGGAGCAGTTGCGGGTGGCGATTCTGCCGGACGCCGCGCAAGGCGTGGCGCTGAAGGAGCAGCTGTCGCAAGTCGCGTCGATTTCGCATCAGCTGGATCGTTCACCCAGCGGGCACCGCGTGTTGCGGCTGTCTTCATCGCTGCCGATCACCCAGCCGAGATTGTCGTTCCGGATCGAGGTGGTCGCCGGCGATGTCAGGGCGCAAAAGACTTATAGCCTGGCGCTGGACGGCGCCGCGGCCAAGAGCGGCGCGGATGCGGCCAGAACCGTCGCCAAGCCGGGGGCGAAGCCTGCAGGCTCTGAGGCGGCGTCCAACGGCAACACCTACCAGGTGAAAAGAGGCGATACCCTGTCCGGAATCGCCATGAAGATGAGCGGGCAGGCGCGCGGCGAGGATGTGGCCGGGCGGCTGTTGCGGGACAACCCCGAGGCCTTTGTCGGCGGCGACGCCAATCGTCTGCTGGCGGGCGCGGAACTGCATTATCCGAGCGGCTGGACGATGCGGGAAGCGGCGAAGGGCGAGGGCAAGCCGGAGCAGGCGAAGGGTGCCGCCAAGCCCGGCAGCATGGCCAAATTGCTGGCGGAAGGGCATCAGGCCGATCTGGAGAAGCCGCACCCGGCCAAGGCGGCGGCCCAGCCGGAAGCCAAGCCGGCGGCGAAACCCGTTCCGGAGCCGAAGCCTGCCGCCCAGACGGCATCATCGCCGCAGGCGCTGGCGGCCGAGCGCCGCATGCGCGACATGCTGATGAAGCAGGAGCAGGCGCTGAAGCAGACCGAGCAAAGAGCCAAGGCGCTGGAAGACAAGATCCGCTCGCTTCAGCAAGCCAAGAGCAAGCCCTCTGCCGCATCCGCACCATCCGCGGGCGTTGTGGCGGCCAGCAAGCAGGAGGGCGGCGTGTCCGCCAAACCCACGCCTGCCGCGCCCAAACCACCCGCCGAGAAGCCCGAGGCGCAGGCGGCGCGGAAGGAAGAGCCGCCGGAGACGCCGGCAGTCAAGCCGGAGGTTCCCGCTTTGCATGGACCGCCGGAACTGCTTCAGCCTCCCGAGAGCAGGCGCGAGCCGGTCATGCTGCGTGAGGCGGCGCCGCCGTCTGCGCCGGCGCGTGGCGCGGCGGCTGGCCCGATGGCGGCGTTGAGCGACCGTGATGTGCAAATCAAGCTGGGCGGCGCCGCCGCCGCGCTGGGATTGGTGGCGCTGCTGCTGATCCGCCGCCGCCGCGCCGCCGCTGGCCAGGGGGCCGGCGGCGAAGCCGGCGACGATGCCCAATCCGCCAAGATGCAGTTGAAGCCGCTGACCTCGCTGATGAGTTCGTTGAAGAGCGACGAGGGCATCGATCTGGGTTCCGTCGACGTGATGGCCGAAGCAGAAGTCTATCTGGCTTATGGACGCGACGACCAGGCGCTGCTGATTCTGCGCGAGGGCCTGGCGAAAGAGCCCTTGAGGCAGGATCTGCGCTACAAATTGCTGGAAGTGCTGGCGGCTCAGCCAGACAAGGAGGCGTTCATCGAGGAAGCTGTCGCGACTCAGAGCATGTTCAGCAAGGACAGCACCTTGTGGCAGCGGGTCAGCGAACTGGGCCGAGCCCAATTGCCCGACCATCCCTTGTTCGCCCAAGAGCGCGGCGCGGAGCCGCAGAGCGCCGCGCCCCAGGTTGCGGCACCCGAGCCGCGCCCCGCGATCGCGGTTCCTCCGCCCGCGGCGCCGGCGGCCGCGACTGTCGCCGCGAAAGCGCCTCCCACACCGCCGCCGGCAATGGAGGCACCGATCGAGGGGACCGAGGATGTCGAGAAAATGGAGCTGGCCAAGCTCTATATGGAAATGGGCGACAAGGAAACCGCCGAGCTGTTGATGCGCGAGGCCCAGCACGGCCGATAAGCGCGTGGGCGGGGATGGCCAATGGCACCGGTTTCGGCCGGTGCCATTTGTTTTTGTATTGAGGCGACGCGTGTGGCGCAAACTAGGCCGGATAGGATAAAGTGGGTGCTTTATCGCTCTGGGCGAGGCTTTGTCCGGCCCGGAGCGTGGCAATGAATGGATGAGTGGGTATGAGAATCGCGCTCGGCATAGAGTATGACGGTCGGGCGTTCGCCGGCTGGCAGACCCAGCCGCACGGCAACACGGTACAGGACAGGCTGAATCAGGCATTGGGGCAGATCGCCGGCAACCGCGACGTGGCCACCCACGCCGCCGGCCGCACCGACGCCGGCGTGCATGCCGCGATGCAGGTGGTTCATTTCGATACCGACGCGACGCGTCCGCTCAACGCCTGGGTGAGGGGCGTCAACGCGCTGTTGCCGCCCGAGGTGGCCGTGGTGTGGGCACGCGAAGTCAGCGACGAATTCCATGCCAGGTTCTCCGCGTTTTCCCGCAGCTACAGCTATTTCCTGCTGACGCATCCGGTCCGCTCCTGCCTGCTGGCGGGCAAGGTGGGCTGGTATCACCAGGCGCTGGATGTGGCGGCGATGCGCGAGGCGGCGGCCCGGCTGCTGGGGCGGCATGATTTTTCCAGCTTCCGCGCGTCGGAGTGCCAGGCGAAGTCGCCGGTCAAGGATCTGCAGCAACTGGATATCGTCGAGTCCGACGGCCTGCTGCGCTTCGATTTGAGCGCCGACGCCTTCCTGCACCACATGGTGCGCAACATCGTCGGCGCGCTGCTGTACGTAGGCAAGGGGGCGTTGAGCCCTGGCGACATGCAGGCCTTGCTGGCGGCGCGCGACCGCACCAGCGCGCCGCCCACCTTCATGCCGGACGGCTTGTATCTGACCGGCGTGGGCTATCCGGACGAGTTCGCGCTGCCGTCCCGTTGCGAGGCGGAGCGGCTCAGGCTGCGCTGAAGTTCAACCCTTATCGAGTGGGGCACAGGGAATCGTGGTCAGAATCAAGATTTGCGGCATCACCCGGCCTGAGGACGGCGCCGAGGCGGCCCGCCTGGGCGCGGATGCGGTCGGACTGGTGTTTTACGACAAGAGCCCGCGCAATGTGTCGATTGAGCAGGCCCGCGCGGTGATCGCCGCGCTGCCGCCCTTCGTCAGCGTGGTGGCCTTGTTCGTCAATCCCGAGCGCGAGTGGGTGGAGCGGGTGCTGGCCGGCTGCGCGATCGACGTGCTGCAGTTTCACGGCGAGGAGAGCGCTGAGTTCTGCCGCGCTTTCCATCGACCCTACCTGAAGGCGGTGAGGGTGAGGCCGGGGGTGGATCTGCTGGAGTGGGCGAGCCGTTATCCCGATGCGCGCGGCCTGTTGACCGACGCTTTCGTCGAGGGCGCGCACGGCGGCACCGGCGCCACTTTCGACTGGACCCTGCTGCCGGACGATCTGCCCTTGCCGCTGATCCTGTCCGGGGGGCTGGACGAGCAGAACATTATCGAAGCCGTGCGCCGGGTGAAGCCGGCCGCGGTGGACGTCTCCAGCGGAGTGGAGGCGTCGAAGGGAATCAAATCCGCTGCCAGAATGGCGGCCTTCATATCAGGAGCAAGACATGGATCGGTATGATTTTCCGGATGCGCAGGGCCATTTCGGCCCGTACGGCGGCGTTTACGTCGCCGAAACCTTGATGGTGGCGCTGGATCAGCTGAAAGAAGAATACGCCCGCGTGAAGGCCGATCCGACGTTCTGGCAAGAGTTTCATCATGAGCTCAAGCACTATGTCGGCCGCCCCAGCCCGGTTTACCACGCCAAGCGCTGGTCCGAGCAGCTGGGCGGCGCGCAGATCTGGTTCAAGCGCGAAGACCTGAACCACACCGGTGCCCACAAGATCAACAACGCCATCGGCCAGGCGCTGCTGGCCCGCCGCATGGGCAAGAAGCGCGTGATCGCCGAAACCGGCGCCGGCCAGCATGGTGTGGCCACCGCCACCGTCGCCGCCCGCTACGGCATGGAGTGCGTGGTGTACATGGGCGCGGAGGACGTCAAGCGCCAGTCGCCCAATGTATTCCGCATGAAGCTCCTGGGCGCCACCGTGGTGCCGGTGGAGTCCGGCTCCAAGACGCTCAAGGACGCGCTGAACGAAGCGATGCGCGACTGGGTGACGAATGTCGATTCCACCTTCTACATTCTCGGCACCGCCGCCGGCCCGCATCCGTATCCTATGCTGGTTCGCGATTTCGTATCGGTGATCGGCGCGGAATCCAAGATCCAGATGCCGGAAGCGATAGGCCGCCAGCCCGACGTGGTGGTGGCTTGCGTGGGCGGCGGCTCCAATGCGATCGGCATGTTCCATCCCTATATCGACGTGCCGGGCGTCCGCATGGTGGGCGTGGAGGCGGGCGGCCACGGCGTTTCCAGCGGCAAGCACGCCGCGCCGATCTCCTCCGGCGCGCCGGTGGGCGTGCTGCACGGCTCCAAGAGCTACCTGATGCAGGATGCGGACGGCCAGATCATCGAGACCCATTCGGTTTCGGCCGGGCTGGACTATCCCGGCGTGGGGCCGGAGCATTGCCACCTGAAAGACATCGGTCGCGCCGAGTATGTGTCGATCGACGACGACGAGGCGTTGCGCGCCTTCCACGATTGCTGTCACCTGGAAGGCATCATCCCGGCGCTGGAATCCAGCCACGCGCTGGCCTGGGCCGCCAAAGTCGCGCCGACCATGGGCAAGGACCAGGTGATTCTGGTCAATCTGTCCGGCCGCGGCGACAAGGACATCAATACCGTTGCCGGCCTGGCCGGCATCACGCTGTGAAGGGGGCGAGAATGTCACGCATTGCCAACTGTTTTGCCGAGCTCGCGGGCAAGAAAGCCCTGATCCCGTTCATCACCGCGGGCGATCCGCATCCCGGCCTGACCGTGTCGCTGATGCATGGTCTGGTGGAGGGCGGCGCCGACATCATCGAGCTGGGCGTGCCGTTTTCCGACCCGATGGCCGACGGCCCGGTGATCCAGCGCGCGTCCGAGCGCGCGCTCAAGCACAAGGTGGGTTTGCGCCACGTGCTGGAGATGGTGGCCGAATTCCGTCGCGACAACGCAACGACGCCGGTGGTGTTGATGGGCTACCTGAATCCGCTGTGCGCGATGGGCTATACCGAATTTGCCGCCCGGGCCAAGGCGGCCGGCGTGGATGGCGCGCTGACGGTGGATTGTCCGCCGGAAGAGGCCGCCGAGCTTCAATCCGCGCTGGATGCCCAGGGTCTCGACACCGTGTTCCTGGTGGCGCCGACCACGCCGCCGTCGCGGGTGGCGGAAATCGCCAAACTGGCGCGCGGATACGTTTATTATGTGTCGCTGAAAGGCGTGACCGGCGCCGGACATCTGGACATTGAGGATGTAGCGCGTAAAATTGCTGCCCTCAGACAACAATTGCCGCTGCCGATAGGCGTGGGCTTCGGGATTCGCGACGCCGCGACTGCCAAGGCCATCGCCGCCGCCGCCGACGCGGTGGTGGTGGGCAGCAGGCTGGTGCAGGAAATTGAGGCGGCGACACCCGAAACTGCCAGAGAGCAGTTAACTCGTCTGGTAGCCGAATTAAAGGCTGCCATCCGCTAGAACACAGACGGGGGCGCATCGCCCCCGTCGCAATGTGGCCGGAGATATCCGGACACCTAGATTCAAGGAGTCAGCATGAGCTGGTTGAACAAGCTCCTCCCGCCGAAGATCAAGCGCGAAAACCGCGCCGACAAGCCTTCGGCGGTGCCGGAGGGGCTTTGGAGCAAATGCCCGGAATGCGAAGCGGTACTGTATTACACCGATCTGGAAAACAACCTCCAGGTCTGCCCGAAGTGCAGCCATCACCACCCGTTGACGGCGCGCCAGCGCCTGAACCTGCTGCTGGACGAAGAAGGGCGGCGCGAGGTGGGCGAGGAAGTGCGGCCGGTGGACATCCTGAAATTCAAGGACAGCAAGAAGTACCCGGACCGCCTCGCCGCCGCCAAGAGCGACACCGGCGAGGATGACGCGCTGGTGGTGATGCAGGGCAGCATCCATTCACTGCCGGCGGTCGTGGCCGCGTTCGAATTCAAGTTCATCGGCGGTTCGATGGGCTCGGTGGTCGGCGAGCGCTTCGTGCGCGGCGTGCAGGCTGCGGTGGAAGCCAAGGCGCCGTTCATCTGCGTGTCGGCTTCCGGCGGCGCGCGGATGCAGGAAGGCCTGAATTCGTTGATGCAGATGGCCAAGACCAGCGCCGCGTTGCAGCTGCTGACCGAGCACAAGCTGCCCTTCATTTCGGTGCTGACCGATCCGACCATGGGCGGCGTGTCCGCATCCTTCGCCTTCCTGGGCGACGTGGTGATGGCCGAACCAAAAGCCCGCATCGGCTTCGCCGGCGCCCGGGTCATCGAGCAGACCGTGCGCGAAACGCTGCCGGAAGGCTTCCAGCGCGCCGAGTTCCTGCTCGACAAGGGCGCGGTGGACATGGTGGTGGACCGCCGCGAACTGAAGCGCAAGATCGCCGGCCTGATCACGCTGCTGATGAAGGAGCCTGCCGCCGTTTGAGCGGCTTGTGCCTAGGCTATCCAATGCCGCCTTCGGGCGGCATTTTCATTTGGGGCGGCAGCCTTGCAGCGCGTTGTTGAATTGGGGCAGGAATTGCGGGCCCTCGCGGGCGAGGAAGGCTTTGCCGAAGTAGAGGCCCATCGGCAGCGCTTCCGCTAACTCGCTGCGCAGCTCCGCCTGCAGCCCCAGGCGGGCGATCAGCGCGTCCACCGCGTAGGCGTTGCCCAGCACCGCATCCACGCGCCGCGATTGCAGCATGCGCAGCAGCTGCTCGCTATTGCCCGGGGTGGCGGTCAGTTGATAGCCGTGGTCGCGCAGCCAGGCGTCCATATTGGAGCCGCTGAAGGCGGCGATGCGGGCCTGGCGTTTGAATGCCGGGCTGGAAGGCGAAAGCGGATTGGCTTTGAGCAGATACCAGCGCCGCTCGTAGGGAATCAGCGGGGCGGACAGCGTCGCGTAACTGTCGCGCTCTTCGGATGGCGTGGCGGCAAAAAAGCCATCGGATTGCAGATGCTGGACTTGCCACTGCGCGCGGGGCCAGGGCAGGAAATCCAGGGTGTAGGGGCGCTGCATCTTTTTCAGCGCGCAGTCGACGACCTGCACGGCCAGGCCGTCCGCCTGGCCGTTGTCGCGAGTGAAAGAGAGGGGAGGCTGCTGATGGGTGGCGAGGCGGATGGGCTCTGCCGGAAAAGTGCAGGGCGCGGCCAGCAGCAGGCTGGCCAGCAGAAGCTTGTGCGTGAGCGCATGCGGCATGGCGCGTTCCGGTTCGCGGGAGACCCCGCTTCTTCTTAGCGTAAGAAGACGGCGGCGGAGATTACAAGTAATTTCTCTCGCCGCCATGGTCCGTCGCCAGCGGCGCTCAGTCGGCCTGGGCCAGCGCTTCCAGTTGTTCCTGCACTTCCATCCACTCCTCTTCGACAACTTCCAGCTTGCCCGAGACTTCGCCCTGGCGCCGCACGCTGTCGGCCAGTTTCTGCTTGTTGGCGTCTTCGTAGGCGTCGCTGGACGACAGGAAGGCTTCCAGCTGGCTCTTTTCCTGCGACAGCTTGTCCATTTCCTGCTCCAGCTTGGACAGGCGGCTCTGCAAGGGTTTGCGCTGCTTGGCCAGCTGTTGGCGCGCTTCGGCTTCCTGCCGCTTCAGCTCCTTGCGGTTGACTGTCTGCGCGTCGCCGCCGGACGGCTTGCCGTCTTCCGCCAGTTGGGCGAGGCGCCACTGGCGGTAGTCTTCCAGGTCGCCGTCGAAGGGCTGCACCTTGCCGCCGCTCACCAGCCAGAACACGTCGGTGGTGGATTCCAGCAGGCTGCGGTCGTGGGATACCACGATCAGCGCGCCGGTGAAGTCCTGCAGCGCCAGCGTCAGCGCGTGGCGCATCTCCAGATCCAAGTGGTTGGTCGGTTCGTCCAGCAGCAGCAGGTTGGGCTTTTGCCAGACTATCATCGCCAGCGCCAGGCGCGCTTTCTCGCCGCCGGACATTGGGCCGACCGGATCGGTGGCGGCGTCGCCGCGGAAGTTGAAGCCGCCTAGGAAGCTGCGCAGCTCCAGCTCGCGGGTGGTCGGCGCCAGGCGCTGCATGTGCAAGAGCGGCGATTCGTCGGGACGCAGCGTTTCCAGCGTGTGCTGGGCGAAGTAGCCTATCTTCAGCATCTGCGCGTTGATGCGCTCGCCGGCTTGCGGCGCCAGGTCGCCGGACAGCAGCTTGACCAGCGTCGATTTGCCGGCACCGTTGACGCCCAACAGGCCGATGCGCGCGCCGGCCTCCACCGACAGGCTGATGCCGGACAGAATGGTCTTGTCGCCATAGCCGGCGCTGGCCTTGTCCAGCTTCAAGAGCGGGTTGGGCAGATGCTCGGGGCTGTCGAAATGGAAGTCGAACGGCGAGGCGGCGTGAGCCGGGGCGATGCGCTCCAGTTTTTCCAGCGCCTTGACTCGGCTCTGCGCCTGGCGCGCCTTGCTGGCCTTGGCCTTGAAGCGGGTGATGAACGATTCCAGGTGGGCGATCTGGCGTTGCTGTTTTTCATATTCGCCCTGCTGGCGCGCCAGCTTCTCGGCGCGCATCACTTCGAACTGGCTGTAGTTGCCGGTGTACAGCGTCAGCGTCTGGTTGGCCACTTCCACGGTGTGGCTGCAGATGGCGTCCAGGAAGTCGCGGTCGTGGGAGATCACCAGCAGCGTGCCCGGGTAGGCTTTCAGCCAGTCTTCCAGCCACAGCACGGTTTCCAGATCCAGGTGGTTGGTCGGCTCGTCCAGCAGTAGCAGGTCGGAGCGGCACATCAGCGCCTGGGCCAGGTTCAGCCGCATGCGCCAGCCGCCGGAGAAGCTGGCCACCGGGCGTTGCTGGCCGGTCTCGTCGAAGCCCAGGCCGGTCAACAGCTTGCCGGCGCGGGCCGGCGCGGAGTAGGCGTCGATATGGGCCAGCTCGCCGTGCAGATGGCCGATGGCGTTGCCGTCGTGCTTGTCTTCCGCTTCAGCCAGCTGGGCTTCCAGCGCGCGCAGCTCCTTGTCGCCGTCCAGCACGTAATCGAGCGCGCTGCGTTCCAGCGCCGGCGTTTCCTGCGCCACGTGGGCGACGGTCCAGTTGGGCGGCAGCAGCATGTCGCCACCGTCGGCGTGCAATTCGCCCAGCAGCATCGCGAACAGGCTGGACTTGCCGACGCCGTTGGCGCCGGTCAGGCCGGCCTTGTAGCCGGGGTTCAGCGTCAGGTTGGCGCCGATCAGCAGCTCTTTCAGGCCGCGGCGCAGGCTGAGGTTTTTCAGTTGGATCATATTCTTCTGGCCGCCCGCTTGAGCGGACGGCGTATGCGTTCGGTTTAAACCGCCGGCAGGCTGGACAGGTCCCAGCGCGGCTTGATGGTGAAGCCGCCGGCCGGCTCGGCGAATTTGACGCGCATGGCGCCGGCGAAGGCGATCATCGCGCCGTTGTCGGTGCATAGCGCCAAGGGCGGGTAGAACACCTCGAAGCGTTTGCGGGCGGCGGCTTCGTCCAGCGCGGCGCGCAGCTGCTTGTTGGCGCCGACGCCGCCGGCCACCACCAGCCGCTTCAGGCCGGCTTGTCTCATCGCGGCCAGCGACTTCCTCACCAGCACCTCGACGATGGCCTCCTGGAAGGCGCGGCAGATGTCCATCCGCGTCTGTTCGTCCAGCTCGCCTTGGGCGGATTCCTGCTGGCGCACCAGGGTCAGCACCGCGGTCTTCAGGCCGGAGAAGCTCATGTCCAGGTTGCCGGAGTGCAGCATGGGCCGCGGCAGCGTGAAGCGGTCCGGACTGCCGGATTCCGCCAGCCTGGACAGCAGCGGGCCGCCGGGATAGGGCAGGCCCAACAGCTTGGCGGTCTTGTCGAAGGCCTCGCCGGCGGCGTCGTCCACCGTCTCGCCGAGGATTTCATAGTCGCCGACGCCGCGCACCGCCATCAGCTGGGTGTGGCCGCCGGAAACCAGCAGCGCCAGGAAGGGGAACTCCGGCTTCGGGTCGGCGAGCAGCGGCGACAGCAGGTGGCCTTCCAGGTGGTGGACCGGGATCACCGGGATGTTCAGGCCGAAGGCCAGCGCATTGGCCATGCTGGCGCCCACCATCAGCGCGCCGCCCAGGCCGGGGCCCTGGGTGTAGGCGACGGCGTCCAGGTCGGCCAGCGTTTTGCCGGCGTCGGCCAGGCAGGCTTCGGTCAGCGGGATGGCGCGGCGGATATGGTCGCGGCTGGCCAGCTCGGGCACCACGCCGCCGTACTCGGCGTGCATCGCCATCTGAGTGTGCAGCTGATGGGCCAGCAGGCCTTGTTCGGTGTCGTACAGCGCGACGCCGGTTTCGTCGCAGGAGGATTCAATGCCTAGTACCAGCATGGGTGCAGCTCGGAATATAACGGGACAATCTTTCTATTCTACCGGTGAATCTTTGTCCGCCCAAATCGGCAGTGTTAGTCTGATGAACATTTTTGATGATTAAGAGGGGGCGGGACGATGCAGGCGAGGCTGAAATGGGTGGACGGCGTGTGTTTCATGGGCGAAACCGGCAGCGGCCACGCGGTGGTGATGGACGGCGCGCCGGAGGGCGGCGGCCGCAATCTGGGGCCGCGGCCGATGGAGCTGGTGCTGCTGGGCACTGCCGGCTGCACCAGCTACGACGTGATCGCCATCCTGAAAAAATCCCGCCAGGACGTGCGCGACTGCTGGGTGGAAATCCAGGCCGACCGCGCCGACGCCGATCCCAAGGTGTTCACTCGCATCCATTTCCACTTCGTGGTGACGGGGCGAGAGTTGAAGCCGGACGCGGTGGAGCGGGCGATCAAGCTGTCGGCGGAGAAATATTGTTCGGCGTCCATCATGCTGGCCAAGACCGCCGACATTACCCACGATTTCGAGCTGCGCGAGGACTGATTCAGCCGGGTTGCTTGCTTGCCGGGCGGCCCGGCAGCTCGCGCCGGCTGGCGGTGTCGTTGCGGCGTATCTTGGCCTGCAGCTGCATCAGGCCGTACAGCAGCGCCTCCGCGGTGGGCGGGCAGCCGGGCACGTAGACGTCCACCGGCACGATGCGGTCGCAGCCGCGCACCACGGAATAGCTGTAATGGTAATAGCCGCCGCCGTTGGCGCAGGAGCCCATCGACAACACGTAGCGAGGCTCCGACATCTGGTCGTAGACCTTGCGCATCGCCGGCGCCATCTTGTTGGTCAGCGTGCCGGCCACGATCATCAGGTCTGCCTGGCGCGGCGTGGCGCGGGGTATCCAGCCGAAGCGGTCCATGTCGTAGCGAGCCGCCGCCGCGTGCATCATCTCCACCGCGCAACAGGCGAGGCCAAACGACAGATACCACAGGCTGCCGCTTTGGGCGCGGCCGAACAGGCCGTCGACGGTGGTGAGCAAAAAGCCGTCTTTTTCCAGCGAGGGGCTGTTCATCTGGGGTCTCCGTTAGGCAAGGCCCCCATGCTGCGCCCCTTTCTCAACAAGCGTCTTGTACCGAGGCGACATCCGTCGCTTCGGCCGCCCGCATTTCCCGCAGATCGGCGTCCACGCTGTCCATCACCAGCCGTTTATCGCGCGCGTCGTAGCGCAGCAGGTCCAGTTCCCGATTGCTTTGGCCACGGAGACCCTGCGCGAATTCGCGCGGGGTGAAGCCTGACAGCAGCTTGAAGTCGCGGCTCAAATGGGCCTGGTCGAAATAGCCGCAGTCCAGCGCCAGATCGGCCAGAGAGCCTTCCCGGCTCAGGATCATCCCGCCCATCGCCCGCATGAAGCGCGCCATCCGGCGCATGTCGCGCAATGGCTGGCCGTAGCGGGCGAGGAAGCGGCGCTCGAATTGGCGCGTGCTCAGGCTGGATTGTTCCGCCAGCGTGCGGGCATCGAGAAACAGGGAGGCGGCCGGCAGCCGCCAGTGGTCGAATCCACCCGGCGCTGCCCGCCGCGCCAGCCTGCGCGTGATCCAGGCGGACAGCGCCGCCACCCATTGTCCGGCCCCGTCTCCCGGCCGCAGGCTGTCGAACAGCGCTTCTTCCTCCGCGCGGCCGATGAGCGCGTCCAGCGGCCAGATTTGGTCGGTCAATTCATGGCTGGAAATGCCGAACAGCGTTTGCAGCTGGCCGAGCCGCAGCGGCGCGCTGGCGAAAACGGCTCCGGCGGAAATGCGCAGGCTGACCGGGCGCGACAACGCGCCGACGGCGAAGCTGCGCGGCGACGCCATGCGTTCGCCGCCGCGCTCCGCGCAGCTGTCGCCGCTCAGCAGGACGCCGATGTAGGGGAAGGGCATGGCGGGCATCCGCAGCACGCCGCCGTCGGCATGTTCGATGTGGAAGTAGCGGACGATGCCGCTCAGCGATGGCGGGGGCGGCAGGATCAGGCGGCTCATGGCCATCGATGATAGGCTAGCCGCCAGCGGAATGCCATTGGTATCGCCGGCGTCTTTTGCCGCGCTGCTGCTAAGCAAATCGCCAGTCCATCTTTATGCCTTGTGAATATTGGGTGTAGCATGGTGCCATTACAAAGACAGAAAGAGGCAGAGACATGAAGCGAACTTTGTTGGTGATGGCGCTGGCGTTGGCCGGTTTGATGCCGATCGCGCATGCCGACGTCAGCGACGGCCATGCCTTGCCGCCAGGCATCAGCTGGCAGCAGGGCGACGTGCCGGCGGCGTTCGCCCGCGCCCAGGCGGAAAACAAGCCGGTGTTCCTGTACTGGGGCGCGGTGTGGTGCCCGCCTTGCAACCAGGTGAAGTCCACCATCTTCAACCGCCCGGACTTCATCGCCGCCACCCGCCAGTTCGTGTCGGTGTACCTGGATGGCGATAGCGAGAACGCGCAGCAGCTGGGCGAGAAATTCAAGGTGCGCGGCTATCCGACCATGATCCTGTTCCGCCCCGACGGCACGGAGATCACCCGCCTGCCGGGCGAGGTGGACCCGGAGCGCTACTTGCGCACGCTGCAATTGGGCTTGACCACGGTGAAGCCGGTGAAGACGCTGTTGTCCGACGCCTTGGCCGGCAACGCGCTGGCGGCGGCCGACTGGCAGTTGCTGGCCGATTACGCCTGGGATGTGGACCGCGGCCAGCTGCTGCCGGAGAAGGACGTGCCCGCCACGCTGGAGAAACTGGCCGAGCGGGTGCCCGCCGAGCCGGCAGCCGTCGCGACCCGACTGCAATTGAAGGCGCTGGCGGCCTTGGCCGGGGAGAAAGCGCCCCCGGCTTTCGACCGAGACCTGGCGCGGGGCCGGTTGCTGCAGGTTCTGGGCG
This sequence comes from Chromobacterium sp. Ag138, assembly GCF_055181315.1. Classification (NCBI taxonomy): domain Bacteria; kingdom Pseudomonadati; phylum Pseudomonadota; class Betaproteobacteria; order Neisseriales; family Chromobacteriaceae; genus Chromobacterium; species Chromobacterium sp. Ag138. The sequence continues at coordinate 918,765 of NZ_JBUPWA010000001.1, read as the reverse complement.
ACGACCGGCTGAGCCGCGCGAACGCCGACATCGTCATCTATTCCGCCAGCGACGCGCTGAAGCTGCTGGGCGACGACGCGGCCCTGCGCGAGGCCTTCGACGCGCAATTGAGGAAACTGGAGGCGGACGGCACGCTGTCCTGGGGCGATCGCCTGGGCGCGGCGTCGACCTTGCTGGCCTTGTACAAGCAGCAGCACCCCAAGCAGCCGTTGCCGGCCGAACGGGTGGCCGACGTGAAAGCCAGGGCGGCGGAAGCGGACAAGGCCAGCTCTAACCCTTATCAGCGCCAGGCGGTGATCACCGCCGCCGGCGAGCTGCTGGCCGACGCCGGCCTGCTGGATGAGTCCGACAAGCTGCTGCGAGGCGAACTGAAAACCTCGCACGCGCCTTACTACCATATGCTGATTCTGGCCTCCAACGCCAAGGAGCGCGGCGACAAGGCCGCGGCGCTCGACTGGTACCAGAAGGCCTACCAGGCGTCGGAAGGGCAGGCCACCCGGCTGCAATGGGGCGCCAGCTACGTCAGCAACGCGGTGGAACTGGCGCCGCAGGACGCCGGCCGCATCGAAAAGGCCGCCAGCGAAGTCTTCGCCGACGCCGGCCACTCCAGCAGCGCCTTCTACGAGCGCAGCCGCCGCTCGCTGGAAAAGATCGCCAGCCGCCTGAAGGCCTGGAACCAGGACCAGAAGCACGCTGGCGAAATCGGCCGCCTGGCCGGCCAGTTGAACGGGGTGTGTGAAAAACTGCCGGCCGGCGATGCGCAGAAGCCGGTGTGCGACGATTTGGTCAAAAACCTGAAGTCCTGATTCGGCGCTGCCGCGCAGCGCAAATCCCCGCCCGGGCCAGGCCTGCGGCGGGGTTTGTCGTTTGTGGGCAGGCGGGTTTATTCGTAGGTCGGGTTATGGCAGAAAAACAGGAAGGCCTGCTCCAGTTGGGCCAGTTGTTGCTGATCAGGGCGGCCGAAGGAAAAGCCGCACAGCTGGCCTTCCTCGGTTGGGCGCGTCCATAGCAGCTTGGCCGCCAGCTTCAGTGGCTGCTGGCTGGCGTAGCGTTCTATGGAGTCCTGGGGCAGCTGGATGTTGAGCGACAGCTCGCTTCCGACCTTGGCCTGCAGCGGCATAGGCAGCCGCAGCTGCAAGCCGGTCAGGCTGAAGTCCACGGTGGTGGCGTCGCGCATCTGGCTGCCGTCGCTCACTTGCACCAACAGGTTTTTGTTGACCCGCGGGTGGCGGCGATGTTCGTCGCTGCGGGCGGCTGGCGTCCAGTTGGGATCGAAGCGGAATGTCTCCATGATCTGGCTGAGCTTGCCGGTCACCCGATAGAGGTCGCGGCTGATCACGCCGGTGGTGCGCACTTTCAGGGCGTTGTCGGCCATGCTGTCCAGCAGCTTGCCCAGCAGCGAGCGCAAAGCGTCCAGACGTTGCATCTGGGTGGAGCTGGCATCGCTGATCTGGTGGGCGGCCTGGACATTGTTGTCGATGTCGCGCACCAGGCTGGAGATGGCGGCGCTGGCTTCCTCGGCTTTTTGCATGCCGGCGCGGGTGCGTTCGATGATGCCCTGCACCGAGCGGGTGTTTTCCTCTATCAACCGGTTCAGGTTGCCGATGATGGCGGTGATCTCATCGGTGGCCTGGCCGGCGTGGTGAGCCAACTTGCGCACTTCGTCCGCCACCACCGCGAAGCCGCGCCCGGCTTCGCCCGCTCTGGCCGCTTCTATCGCGGCGTTCAGCGCCAGCAGATTGGTTTGTTCGGTGATGCTGGAGATGGTCTGGGTGATGACCTGGATTTTTTGATTGGCTGCGCTCAAGGCCTGAATTTTGCCTTCGGCCTGCTGGGCTTCGTCTACGGCGCGTCCCATCTCCTCGATATTGCTGCGCATGGTGGACATGCCCTGGTTGGCGCTGAGGCGCGCCTGGTCGGCGTGGTTGCTGACCTCCTGGGCGATGGCCCGCACTGTTTCCGTGGTTTGTTCCAGCACCGTGGTGGCATGGCGGACTTCGTCCGAATGGCCTTGTTCCCGCTCGGAATTGTCGGTGATGTGCTTGGAAATTTCGGAGATCTGGTACGACGACTGCCCAACCTGCTTGGTTTCCTGATCCAGCAGCCGCAGATGCCCGGTGAGATTCTGCGTCATGGTTTTCATCGAACCCAGCAAACTGTCGGCGGACAGCGACTGGTTCGCGACCTGCAAGGACAGATTCCCTTCGGCGATTTCCTTGGCCACTTCGGAAGCGTAGGCGGGCTCGCCGCCCAACAGCCGCCGCAGGCTGAGGTATTGATAAGCGTTGGCGGCCAGAATCAGCAGGATGGCCACCGCGGCGATGGCGGCGTTGAGCAGCGCGGTTTGCCGCATCGTGCTGTCTTGGGCGCTTTTGGCCGCGGTGGAGATTTGATCCAGGCGCTTGGACAAGCGCTCCAGCTGTTCGTCTATCGCGTTGGTGGTGTCGTCGAAACCGGATCCGGGTTTTTTCATGATGGCGTTGCCGGCCTCTTTGCCTTGCCGGATATAGGCTTCCACCATGACGCGCCCTTCTTCGTGCAGGCGGTTGACTTGCGGTTTCAGCGCTTGCAGGTCAGGCGTCAATTCCGGCAGCAGCTGTGACAGCTTATCCAGTTCGGCGAGGACCTGTTTCCAGTTGCGGTCCTCATCCCGGTAGTCGTCGGCGGTTTCGCCGGTGGCGGCGGCATCGGTCAGAAACTGCTGGATTTGCACCACGTTGTAGCGGGCGTTCTTGAAATGCAGCAGGGCCGCCGAGGCGTTGTCGCTGGCGGCGGCGGTCTCTTTCAGCCAAGCATTGCTCTGCCATATCAGCGCATTGCCGAACAATAGCGGGATCACGGCGATGGCGGTGCCGATGGCCATGAGTTGGCGAATGGTCAGTTGTCGCATCTGGTTCTCTGGTCTGGCGTCGGAATGCTTAGTGGGTCATTGAGGAATGCTTGGCTGCGGCGGGGACTTATTTAAATATATGCGCTATGGCGTTGATGATATATGGATGGACGCGAGTTCGACGTAAGTCATGCAAAAGACATCGCAGGCGGCGCGTGTGCCGGTTCGGGAGGCGAAAGAGGACGGGACGGCGGCAAGCCGCGCGGACCTGGAGCCGCGCGCGGCTTATAATGCGGTTTTAAGAAATCGTTTTCCCCATGTCCGTTTCCCGCTATCTCGTCAAAGAGGACGAGGTGACGATCACCGCGATGCGCGCCCAGGGCGCCGGCGGCCAGAACGTCAACAAGGTCTCGTCCGCGGTCCACCTGCGTTTCGACATCGCCGCGTCATCGCTGCCGGATTGGCTGCGCGAAAGGCTGCTGGGCCTGAATGACCAGCGGCTGAGCAAAGACGGCGTGCTGGTGATCAAGGCGCAGCAGTACCGCACCCAGGAGCAGAACCGCGCCGATGCCATCGAGCGGTTGCAGGCGCTGATAGATGCCGTCGGCCACACTCCCAAGGCGCGCCGCGCCACCAAGCCGACCTATGGCTCCAAGCAGCGCCGGCTGGCCGGCAAGTCGCAGCGGGCGGCGATCAAATCGCTGCGCGGCCGGGTCGACGATTAGCGCCGGCAGGCTCGGATCCGCGCTTGCATGCCGCGCAAAGCCGGGTACAATGCCCGGCTCGATAATGTATTGAATCGCAAGGAAATCCCGATGTCGAAGAAGCCGCAGGAAAAACTGGACGAGGAAACGCTGGCGCTGCTGGCCTGGTGCGCGGAAGTGGAGACCCATCTGGTCGCCGCCGGCGCGACGGAAGCCGAGGCCCAGGAGCACATCGAAGAGCAGGCCGAATGGTATACCGACCAGTTCTTCGACGGCCTGACGCCGGAAGAGGCGGCAAAGGCCGCTCTGGCATGAGGCAGCGCGTCGCCGTCATCGACTTCGAAACCAACGGCGCGTCGCCGGGCCGCGACTGCCGCGCCACCGAGATCGGCGTGGCGATGGTGGAGGACGGCCGCGTGGTCGACCGCTTCCAGAGCCTGATGAACGCGGGCGTCTGGGTGCCGCCGATGATCGAGCGGCTGACCGGCATCAGCAACGCGATGCTGAAAACCGCGCCGCCGGCCGATCTGGTGATGCGCGACGCGGCCCGTTTTGTCGGCGATGCGCCGCTGGCCGCGCACAACGCCAGCTTCGACCGCAAGTTCTGGGATTACGAGCTGGGTTTGCTGGGGCTGGCGCGAAGCCAGGACTTCGCCTGCACCTTGATGTTGTCGCGCCGCCTGCTGCCGCAGGCGCCGGACCACAAACTGGGCACGCTGGCGCGCTGGGCCGGCCTGCCTGATACCGGCCGGGCCCACCGCGCGATGGCGGACGCCGAAATGGCGGCCAACCTGATGGCGCTGTTGAGCGATACGCTGCGGCGGCAATTCCATCTGGCGGACATCGATCACGCCTTGCTGTGCAAGTTGCAGAAAGTGACCGCGGCCAAGGTCAAACCCTATTTGCGGGAATTGCAGGCCGGCGCAGCAGTTTGAGCAAAGGGAGGCGCATGCGCCTCCCTTGCCGCTACATCTGTCCGTCTAGCGAAACCCCATTTCTGTATGTGGTTTCCCTGTAGAGCTTGCCATGCTCGTCCCAGAAGCGGGCGGGTCCGTTTTCGATGCCGTGCGCGAAGGTGTATTCGCTCTTTTTTTGCCCGTTTTCGCGGTAGTTGATCGCTAGCCCTTCGGCCTGGCCATCGACATATCGCGTGTCGGCCCAAAGCTGGCCGTTATCCTGCCAGATGCGTTCCCGGCCATCCTTCTTGCCGTTCTTGTACATGGTTTCCGATTTGAGCTGGCCCGGTTTGAGCCAGACTTTTTCCCATCCTTCCATTTTTCCGGCTTGATATATGACCTGGCTGACGAGGAATCCGCTGTCGTTCCAGGACTGGTATAGACCCTGTTTCTTGCCATCCTGGTAGCCGACCTCCCAGCGCTTCTGGCCGTTCTGATGCCAGGCCAGCGATAGCCCCTGTCGTTTGCCATCCCGGTAATCATCCGACGCGCTTAATTGGCCGTTTTCATACCATTGCTCCGACTTGCCGTTTTTGTCTCCGCCGGTGTAGTGGCTGAGTTCTTGTTGCTTGCCGTTTTCGTACCAGGTTTCGTAAAGGCCGTACCATTTGCCATTTTGGCTGTAATAATGGCTGGCCATCTGTCCATTCTGATGCCAGGTGGTGATCTCGCCCTGCTGGGAGAGCCGGGTGTCAATCCGGTCTCCGACTATTTCCCGCCGCTTCAACCAGTAGCGGTCGTCCTTGTCCTGTTGGTATATTTCTTGTTGACGGCCGGCCGGAACCATCTTCCAGACGAACTTCTGCCGGTAATTCGCCAGAATTTGCCAGCCGGAGATCTCTACGCCGCCGCGATATATCGCATCCTGAACGAGCTGTCCGCTCTCATCCCAATTGCGCCAACGGCCGTTTTCCAGATCAGCCTCGTAATTGCCGTCGGCTACCTTGCTGCCGTTTTCATCCCATCGTTGCCAGCGGCCATTGAACAAGCCGTTCTCTATGCCATAGCTGACCAGCTTGCGCCCCTGATCATCCCGGACGGTGTATTGCGCGCTTTGTCCGGGCCGAATAACGACTTTGTCCAGGCGCGCCTGGCCATCGGGATAAAAAACGCCGAATTCGGCGGTGCCGTTTTTTTGGTCCAATATGCTCAGGATGCTGCCCCGTTTGCCTGGAAGAAGCCTGCCGACAGGGAGGCTGCTGATGCTGTAGGAGTCCATGAACTGCAGCGGGCATCCTGGGATATGGCGGTCGATTTCTGCCGGCAATGGCAGGCACTGTCCTTGTTTGCGGGCCATCTCTGGTTGGGAGGCGAATTGCTGTGCGGCCTCGCGCATAATGGCATCCAGCTGGGCCATGGTGCTGGAGTATTGGGGCGATGCCGCATGAGTGGGGAGACTGTTAAGGGTCGCTGCGAATAAAACCGGAACGGCGGGGCTGAGCAAGTTTTTCAATTTGGTGTTTTATGGCGGATGTCGGGAGCCGCCATGATAGGCGATTTATGCGGGCGATGAGAAAAGACGGGGCTAAAAAGAGGAAGCCCTGGGCTTCTGCTGGTTGTTGATGGCCGTCATGCGTTTCCGGCAGCGTGGCGACCTGCGCCGCGTAGGCGTAGGGCCCAGGGGGTCGGCGGACAGATCGCTCTGCGGGCGGGCGTGGAGAGAGCATGGGCGGCCGGGATGAGTCTTCGGATCGTCGGATGGGCGATGTGGGAGGAGCCGGATGCGTGTCGTCGGCAAGGCATGGGGCCGCCCTGTTTCATATTAGGTGGTTGGTGTCGGCTTAAAAATACGTGCCAATACTGTACCTGTTGAAATCATCTTCACGGAATGCCGCAAGGCGGCGAGGAAATATGGATACATTGCATACGCAGGCTAAGGCGGGGTTTGCCAAGGAGGCGCAAGCCTACGAGCGCGGCAGGCCGGAATACGCGCCGGAACTGGCGGCTTGGCTGAAGGGCGAGTTGGGCCTGGGGCCGAGTTCGGCTGTGCTGGATCTAGGTGCCGGCACCGGCAAGTTCACCCGCTTGCTGGCCGCGGTGGCCGGCGAAACGGTGGCGGTGGAGCCGGTGGACGAAATGCGGGCGCAGTTGCAAGCCAGTCTGCCGGGGCTGCGGGCGTTGAAGGGCTCAGCCGGGGAGATTCCGCTGCCTGGCGCGTCGATGGACGCCGTGATATGCGCGCAGGCTTTCCACTGGTTCGCCAATGAAGAGGCGTTGCGGGAAATCCACCGGGTGCTGAAGCCCGGTGGCAGCCTGGGGCTGGTATGGAATGTGCGAGACGAGTCCGGCGATTGGGTGGCGCGAATCAGCGAGCTGATGGCGCCGTACGAGGGCGACACGCCGCGCTTCCACTCCGGCGCATGGCGCCGGCCGTTCGAAGCCGGCCGCTACTTCGCCGCGCCGGCCGCGACCATGCTGCCGAACTGGCATGTCGGCCCGCCGGAGCGCGTGATCGTCGATCGCTTCCTGTCGGTCAGCTTCATCGCGGCCTTGCCGGACGATGAAAAACGGCGCTTCGCCGAAGCGCTGCGCCGTTTGATCGCCACCCATCCGGATTTGCGCGGCAGGGACGAGGTGGCGTTTCCCTACCGCACCGAGGCGTATCGCTGCGCCCGGCTGTAAGGCGGCTTAGCCGATCTGCAGCGGCGGGAAGGACTTGACCAGATCGTCGATGGCCTTGACCTGGGCCAGGAACGGCTCCAGCTGCGCCAGCGGCAGCGCGCTGGGGCCGTCGCACTTGGCTTCAGCCGGGTTCGGATGGGCTTCCAGGAACAGGCCGGCGATGCCGACAGCCGTGCCGGCGCGGGCCAGCTCCGCCACCTGGGCGCGGCGGCCGCCGGACGCGGCGGCGCCGGATTCGCGCTGCTGCAGCGAGTGGGTGACGTCGAAGATCACCGGGCGGTTGCCGCTGACTTTCTTCATTACGCCGAAGCCCAGCATGTCCACCACCAGGTTATCGTAGCCGAGGCAGGTGCCGCGGTCGCACAGGATCAGTTGCTGGTTGCCGGCTTCGACGAATTTCTCCACCACGTTCTGGATCTGCGCCGGGCTCATGAACTGCGGCTTCTTGATGTTGACGGCGCGGCCGGTCTTGGCCAGCGCTTCCACCAAGTCGGTCTGGCGGGCGAGGAAGGCCGGCAGCTGCACCACATCGGCCACTTCGGCCACCGGGGCGGCTTGCCACGGCTCATGCACGTCGGTGATCACCGGCACGCCGAAAGTGTCTTTCACCGCCTGCAGGATCTTCATGCCTTCTTCCAGGCCCGGGCCGCGGTAGGAGTGGATCGACGAGCGGTTGGCCTTGTCGAAGCTGCCCTTGAACACGTAGGGAATGCCCAGCTTTTGGGTGACGCGGACGTATTCCTCGGCGGCGCGCAGCGCCAGGTCGCGGGATTCCAGCACATTGACGCCGCCGAACAGCGTGAACGGCGCTTCATTGCCGACAGTGACGGACGGGGAGAGGGTGACGTTGATCAAGGGATTCTTCCTGTATTCGTGCGCGGCCGCAGGCAAGGCGCGGCCGATTGGGCAAAGCGACATGATATACCCGCGGCGCGGCGCGGGCCATCCTGGCGCTCAGGCGCCGCCTTGCGCGACCGCCTCGGGGACGGCGTCGCGGGAGCGGACGCAGGCCTCCACCGAGCCGGCCGCGCCGTTTTTCTTCAGTTCTGCGCACCATTTCTTTTTCAATTGCAGATTGATCGCGCAGGCGTTGGCGGAGGGCTTGGCCGGATCGACCTGATGCGCTTTCGCGGTCGAGAAGATGCAGGACTGCATCTTGGGGCTTTCGATCTCGTCCGTTTCGTAACGCTGCTGGCAGATGGCGATGGCCCAATGCAGCGGCTCGCCCGGCGCGTTGGCGGAACAGGCGGCGAAGGCTGGCAGGCTGGCCGATGCCAGGGCGAGGGCGAGGGCGGCGAGGAGGTTGCGCATGGCGTGTTTCCCGGCGGGTGCGGATGATCGAGGGCGGGATCGTAGCATGGGCGGTTCATCGCGGCGAGAGACGGCGCAATGCCGGGCGGGTATAGTGGGCGTTTCGCCGTTTTTCCAAGGATGACGCCATGGCAGACCTGTCCGCCTTCCCGATCGCCGGCAAATGGCCGGCAAAGCATCCCGACCGCCTGCAGCTGTATTCGCTGCCCACGCCCAACGGCGTCAAGGTTTCCATCATGCTGGAGGAAACCGGCTTGCCGTACGAGGCGCACCTGGTCAGCTTCGAGCGCAACGATCAGCTGTCGCCGGAATTCCTGTCGCTTAACCCGAACAACAAGATCCCGGCGATCCTGGACCCGAACGGCCCGGAGGGCGACCCGCTGACGCTGTTCGAGTCCGGCGCCATCCTGATCTACTTGGCCGACAAGACCGGCCAGCTGCTGCCCAAACAGCCGGCGGCGCGCTACGAGGCCATCCAGTGGCTGATGTTCCAGATGGGCGGCGTGGGGCCGATGTTCGGCCAGCTCGGCTTCTTCCATAAGTTCGCCGGCAAGGACTACGAGGACAAGCGCCCGCGCGACCGCTATGTCGCCGAGTCCCGCCGACTGTTGCAAGTGTTGGAGGGCCGGATGGCCGGCCGCGCCTGGATCATGGGCGACGAATACACCATCGCCGACATCGCCATCTGGCCCTGGGTGCGCAATCTGGTGGGTTTCTACGACGCCGGCGAGCTGGTGGGGTTCGACGACTTCCCCAATGTCCAGCGCGCGGTGCGGGCCTTTGTCGAGCGGCCGGCTGTCGAGCGCGGCCTGGCGATCCCGGCGCGGGATTGAGGCGCTTTGAAACGGGGGCCGCAGCCCCCGTTTTCAGCGGTTTCAGCGCAGCGCGCCGCGCTTCACGTGCGGCTCGCGCATGCTGCCGCTGTCTATCTTCCAGCCGCCGCCCTGCTTGACTACCACGTAGCGGGCCTTTTCTTCGCCGCCCTTGGGATGGGGCTTGGCCTGTTCGTCGGATGGGCGGGTCGGATCCAGCTGGTAGCGGACCACGAATTCGCAGCGGCGCGGGCCGCATTGTTGCGGTTGTACGCCGTAGCCGGTGATCAGCGTCACCATGTCCCAGCCCGGCTCGTCCTGGTAGTTGGCGAAGTAGCGGGTGGCCGGGTACTCCTGCAGCCGCATGCCGGCGGCGTCTTTGGCCAGGTAATTTTCCAGCATGGCTTGCGGCGCGCCGGCCGCGGAGGCCAAGGGCGCGGCCAGCGCCAGGCAGAGCAGGGCAAGGTTTTTGTTCATCGCGTCTTTCCTTATTTTTCCAGAATATTCAAGTCGGGAGGCTGCCGCTCCATTATGCGGGAAGGCGGCATCGCGTCGGATTGTCAAAATTGCCGGCATGCGGGCGAATATCCTGCTTCTTGAAATGGAGTTTCTCGTTTGCTTTGAAAAAAGGTCGATGATGCTGAAATTTTGGCATTCTCGGCGGCATGATGTCCTTGGCGGCGCGCTGGCGGGGAGGGAAAGCCCTGGCGCCGAAAGGCGGTGGATGCTTGTCATATTTTCCAGGTGGACGCGCGCCGACCCCATCGGATATAAGGGCCGTGGCCTGGGCCGGCTTGGGCTGGAGAGGTCATCGCACCATGACAAAGAGAGCATCCGATGAAAAAAACGATATCCATCCTGCTGGCCGGCCTGGCGCTGGCGGCAAGCCAGGCGCATGCTGCGCCTATGGTTCTGGCGTATTACTCCGGCTATGCCGGCAATTACGCGGCGCTGACCAAATACGCGTCCAGCTTCAACTCGGTCGCCATCGATTTCTACAACATCACGGCGCAGGGCGCGGTGACGGGCAACGGCGATCCGGCGCCCGGCGACGCCATCGCCTTCCTGCGCGGCAGGAAGATTCCCGCTTACGGCGCGGTGTCGAACGTGGACGGCAAGGGCAATTGGAGCGCCGACATCGCCCACGCGGTGTCGACCTCGGCGATGAACGCGTCGGTGGCCAACCTGGTCAAGTTCGCCCAGGACCAGCGTTTCGCCGGCATCAATGTGGACTTCGAGGCGGTGGCGCAGAGCGACCGCAACAACTTCAGCAATTTCATCCAGGTTCTGGGCCGGGCATTGCACGCCAAGGGGCTGAAGCTGATCGTCAGCGTGCCGGCGTTTTCCGCCAAGGACGAAAACCACGAGGCCAATTACGGCTACGATCTGCGCGCGCTGGGCGCGGCGGCGGATTATCTGCAGATCATGACCTACGACGAGGCGATCCCGGCCTGGGACCCGGGACCGGTGGCCGGCTCAGGCTGGATGGAAGATGATCTGGACTACGCGGCGGAGCGGGTGCCGGCGGCCAAGATATTGAACGGCATTCCAGCCTACGGCTATGACTGGAAACAGCCGGGGGATGGCGGCATGCTGTACTGGAAGGACACCCAGGCGCTGATCGCCCGTTACGGCGCCCAGCCGCGTTACGACGCGGGCAGCAACTCGCTGACCTTCAGCTACCGCGCGTCCGACGGCAGCCGCCACACCGTGTGGACCGAAAACGCCCGCAGCGTGGCGCTGAAGGCCAGCCTGGTGAACGCCTACGGTCTGGGCGGCACCTCGGTCTACGCGCTGGGCATGGAGGACGCCGGTTTCTGGGCCGCGGTGAAGCAAGGGCTGGCGCAGTGATGGCTGATTGTCGGGGATAAAAAAACCGGGCCTGCGCCCGGTTTTTCCGTTGGGAATGGCCGGATCACCAGTGGCCGCCCAGCGCGGCGATCAGCGCCACGCTGCCGGTGTACTGGCGGTTGACGACGGCCCATAGATTATTCTCGGCGGCGATGCGGGCGTTTTGCGCCGACAGCACGTTCAGGTAGGCGACGGTGCCGGCCTGGTACTGGTTCATCGCGATGGTCTCCGCCCGCTTGGCCGCGGCCAGCGCCGCGGTCTGCATGCCGGATTCCTCCTTCAGCAGGCTCTGCGCCGACAGATTGTCCTCCACGCCTTGCAGCGCGGCGAGCACGGTCTGGCGGTAGCTGGCCACGCTGGCGTCGTAGCCGGCGATCGCCTGGTCGGTCTGGGCGCGGCGCAGGCCGGCGTCGAACAGCGTCAGCGCCAGCGAGGGCCCGATGGACCAGACCCGGTTGGGCAGCGTCACCCAATCGGCGAAGCTGGAGCCGCGGTAGCCGCCGCTGGCGCCTAGCGTCAGCGTCGGGAAGAAAGCGGCCTTGGCGATGCCGATCTGGGCGTTGGCGGCGGCCATATTGCGCTCGGCCGCCGCCACGTCGGGCCGGCGCTCCAGCAGCGCCGACGGCAGGCCGGCCGGAATCTGCGGCAGGTGGGGCGTTTGCGTCGCGGGGGGCAGCGAGAAGCTGGCCGGCGCCTGGCCCAGCTGGGCGGCGATCGCGTGTTCCAGCTGGGCGCGGGCCAGACGCTTGTCCACCGTCGCCGCCTGCGCGGCGTGCCACTGGCTTTCCGCCGAGGCCACCGCCTCGTCGCCGACGATGCCGGCGGCGAACTGGTTGCGGGTCAGTTGCAGCGCTTCTCCCAGCGCTTTTTCGCTGTCGCGCAGATTGGCCAGCTGCCGGTCGGCCACCACCAGCTGCAGGTAGGCGGTTGCGAGCTGAGCCTGGCTGCTCAGGCGGATGGCGGCCAACTGGGCCTCGGACGCCTGCTGCTTGGCCTTGCCGGCTTCCACCTCGCGCCGCACCGCGCCCCACAGGTCCACTTCCCAACTGGCGGACAGGCCCAGGTTGTAACTGGTGGACGCGCCGGCGCCCGGCGTGCTCGCGCCATGGCTCTGGGACGCGTTGGCCGACAGCGACGGGAACAGCCCGGCCTGGGCCTGGCGCAGCTGGGCCTGGGCCGCGCGGTACTGCGCCTCGGCCTGGGCGATGGTGGGGCTCTGTTGGTTCAGCGTGTCCATCAGGCGGTTCAGAGTAGGATCCTGGAACACCGTCCACCAGTCGCCGCGCGGCATCGCGTCCTGCGGTTCGGCGGTTTTCCAGCGGCCGTCTTCCTTGAAGCCGGCCGGGATATCGAGCTTGGGCCTCGCGTAGTCGGGGCCGATGGCGCAGCCGGCCAGCGCGGCGGCGATGAAGAGGGCGCTCAGGCCGTGTTTCAGCGGTGTTGTTGTTCTATTCATGGCTATCATTCCTCTTTGCCGCCGGCCAGCGCGCGGCCGTGGCTGCCGCGCCATTTCAGGCACCACAGGCGGAAGCGGTCCAGGTACAGGTAGACGATGGGGGTGGTGTACAGCGTCAGCAGCTGGCTGAGCAGCAGGCCGCCGACGATGGAGATGCCCAGCGGCGTGCGCATCTCGGCGCCGTCGCCATGGCCCAGCGCCAGCGGCAGCGCGCCGAACAGCGCCGCCATCGTGGTCATCATGATGGGGCGGAAGCGCAGCAGGCAGGCCTGCAGGATGGCCTCCTGCGGCGGCAGTTTTTGTTCGCGCTCGGCGGTGAGCGCGAAATCTATCATCATGATCGCGTTCTTCTTGACGATGCCGATCAAGAGCAGGATGCCGATCAGCGAGATGATGTTGAACTCGCCGCCGGTGGCTATCAGCGCCAGCAGCGCGCCGACGCCGGCGGAGGGCAGGGTGGAGAGGATGGTGATCGGGTGCACCACGCTCTCGTACAGCATGCCCAGCACGATGTAGACCGCCACCAGCGCCGCCAGGATCAAGTAAGGCTGGCTGTCCAGCGAGGCCTGGAACGACTTGGCCGTGCCCTGGAAGCTGGCGTGGATGCTGCTGGGCAGGCCGATGTCGGCGATGGCCGCGTCTATGGCCACCGTGGCGTCGGACAGCGAGTAGCCCGGCGGCAGGTTGAAGGAGATGGTGGTGGCGGCGAACTGGCTCTGGTGGTTGACCGACAGCGAGGTGTTGGTGGGCTTCCAGCTGGCGAAGGCCGACAGCGGCGTAGGCGACCCGCCCGGCGTCTGCAGGTAGATGTCGCGCAGGCTCTCCGGGCTTTGCCAGTATTGCGGCGCCACTTCCAGCACCACGCGGTACTGGTTGAGCGCGTTGTAGATGGTGGAGACCTGGCGCTGGCCGAAGGCGTCGTTCAATACCGAATCCACCTGCGCCTGGGTCAGGCCTAGCCGCGCCATGGCCGCGCGGTCGAAGTTGAGCGTGGTTTGCAGACCCTTCACTTCCTGATCGTTGTTGAGGTCGGCCAGGAAGGGGATTTTGCTCATCGCCTGCTGCACCTTGGGCGTCCATTCGCGCAGCTCGTTCAGATCGTCGCCTTGCAGCGTGTACTGGTACTGCGCGTTGCTGGAGCGGCCGCCGATGCGGATGTCCTGCACCGACTGCAGGAACAGCTGGGCGCCGGGCTCCGCGGCCAGCTTCTTGCGCAGCCGGGCGATCACCTGGTCGGCGCTTTCCTTGCGTTCGGACAGCGGCTTCAGGCTGACGAACATATTGGCGCCGTTGCGCTGGCCGCCGCCGGTGAAGCCCACCACCTTGTCCACCGCCGGATCGGCGCCGACCACATTGATGAAGCGCTGGAGTTTGACCTGCATCGCCTGGAAGGAGATGCTCTGGTCGGCGCGTATCATGCCGTTCAGGCGGCCGGTGTCCTGCTGCGGGAAGAAGCCCTTGGCGATCACCACGTACAGGAACACATTGAGCGCGATGGTGGCGCCCAGGATCGCCATCATCAGCCGGCTGTGGCGCAGCGCCCAGGACAGCGAGCGGCGGTAGCCGTCCAGCATCGCGTCTAACGCGCGCTCGCTCCATCGGAACAACTTGCCCGGCTCCTTGCTGGCGTCATGCGCTTTCAGCCAGCGCGCGCACAGCATCGGCGTGGTGGTCAGCGACACCACCAGCGATACCATGATCGCCACCGACAGCGTGACGGCGAACTCGCGGAACAAGCGGCCGATGATGCCGCCCATCAGCAGGATGGGGATGAACACCGCGATCAGCGAAATGCTCATCGACAGCACGGTGAAGCCCACCTCGCGCGCGCCCTGCAGCGCCGCCTGGAACGGCTTCATGCCGTTTTCGATATGGCGCGAGATGTTTTCCAGCACCACGATGGTGTCGTCGACGACGAAGCCGGTGGCGATGGTCAGCGCCATCAGGCTGAGGTTGTTCAAGGAAAAGCCGGCCATATACATCACGGCGAAGGTGCCCACCAGCGACACCGGCACGGTGATGGCCGGGATGGCGGTGGCGCGGCCGTTGCGCAGGAACAGGAACACCACCAGGATGACCAGCGCGATGGAGATCGCCAGCGAACGCTCCACTTCCGACAGCGAGGCGCGGATGGTGGGCGTACGGTCCATCACCTGGTTGATCTTGATCGCCGACGGGATGGAGGCTTGCAGTTGCGGCAGCATCGCCTTCACCCGGTCCACCGTCTCGATGATGTTGGCGCCGGGCTGGCGGAACAGGATCAGCATCACCGCCGGCTGCTTGCCCAGCATGCCGGCGTTGCGCAGGTCCACCACCGAATCCTTGACCTCGGCCACGTCGGAGATGCGCACCGCGCTGCCGTTGTTGTAGCTGACGATCAGCGGCAGGTAGTCGCTGGCCTTGCCGGCCTGGTCGTTGGCCTGCACCTGCCAGTGCTTGTCCTCGTTCTCCAGGAAGCCCTTGGGCCGGTTGGCGTTGGTGCTGGTGATGGCGGAGCGCACCGTTTCCATGCCGATGCCGTAGTGGTTCAGCTGCATTGGGTTCATTTCCACCCGCACCGCCGGCTGGGCGCCGCCGCCGATGATCACGTTGCCGATGCCGTCCACCTGCGACAGTTTCTGGCCCAGGATGGAGTCCGCCGCGTCGTACATCTGGCCGCGGGTCAGGCTGTCCGAGGTCAGCGCCAGGATCATGATGGGCGCGTCGGCCGGGTTCACCTTGCGATAGGTCGGGTTGGAGGGCATGCCGGTGGGCAGCAGCGAGCGGGCGGCGTTGATCGCCGCCTGCACGTCGCGCGCGGCGCCGTTGATGTCGCGGTCCAGGTCGAACTGCAGCGTGATGTTGCTGGAGCCCAGCGAGCTGGTGGACGTCATCTCGGTGATGCCGGCGATCCGGCCCAGCGCGCGCTCCAGCGGCGTGGCCACGGTGGCGGCCATCGTCTCCGGGCTGGCGCCGGGCAGCTTGGCCGATACCGAGATGGTGGGGAAGTCCACCTGCGGCAGCGGCGACACCGGCAGCAGCTTGAAGGCGATGGCGCCGGCCAGCAGGATGGCCAGCGTCAACAGCGTGGTGGCCACCGGCCGGCGGATGAAGGGGGCGGACGGAATCATGCGTCCACCTCTTCCGCCAGCTCAGGCTTGTCCTTGCGGCCGAAGCGCCGCGCCAGCCGGTCGAAGGCCAGGTAGATCACCGGCGTGGTGAACAGCGTCAGCACCTGGCTGACCATCAGGCCGCCCACCATGGTGATGCCCAGCGGCTGGCGCAGCTCCGACCCCATGCCGCCGCCCATCATCAGTGGCAGCGCGCCCAGCAGTGCCGCCATCGTGGTCATCAGGATGGGGCGGAAACGCAGCAGGCAGGCCTGGTAGATCGCCTCGCGCGGGGCCATGCCCTGTTCGCGCTCGGCCTCCAGCGCGAAGTCGATCATCATGATCGCGTTTTTCTTCACGATGCCGATCAGCAGGATGATGCCGATGATGGCGATCACCGACAGGTCGGTGCCGGACACCATCAGCGCCAGCAGCGCGCCGATGCCGGCCGAGGGCAGGGTGGAGAGAATCGTGATCGGATGGATATAGCTCTCGTACAGCACGCCCAGCACGATGTACATGGTGACGATGGCGGCCAGGATCAGCCACAGGGTGTTGGACAGCGACGCCTGGAAGGCCATCGCCGCGCCCTGGAACTTGGTGTCCATGCTGGCCGGCAGGCCCAGCTCGGATTCGGCCTGGCGGATGGCGTCCACCGCCTCGCCCAGCGACGCGCCCTGTTTCAGGTTGAAGGAGATGGTGGCGGTAGGGAACTGGCCCAGATGGTTGATGGCCAGCGAGGCCGGGCGCTCCTCGATGGTGGCCACCGCGTCCAGCGGCACCGGCCCGCCGCTGGCGGTGGGCACGTAGATGCCCTTCAGCGACAGCGGATCGCGCTGGTGCTCCTTGTCCACCTCCAGCACCACGCGGTACTGGTTGGTCTGGGTGAAGATGGTGGAGATCAGCCGCTGGCCGAAGGCGTCGTACAAGGCGTTGTCGATCGCGGCAGTGGTGACGCCCAGGCGCGAGGCGACGTCGCGGTTGATGTTGACGTAGGCTTGCAGGCCCTTGTCCTGCAGGTCGCTGGCCACATCGGCCAGCGCCGGCTCCTGCTGCAGCCGGCGCACCAGCTTGGGCATCCAGGCGGACAGGTCGTCCTGGCTGGTGGCCTGCAGCGTGAACTGGTACTGGGTGCGGCTGACGCGGGCGTCGATGGTCAGATCCTGCACCGCCTGCAGGTACAGCGACATGCCCGGCACCTCGTCGGCGCGCTGTTGCAGCCGCGCGAGCACGGTGCGGATGTCGTCGCGCTCGCCCTTGGGTTTCAGGTTGATCAGCAGGCGGCCGCTGTTCAGCGTGGCGTTGGTGCCGTCCACGCCGATGAAGGACGACAGGCTGTCCACCGCCGGGTCTTTCAGCAGCTGTTCGGCCAGTTTTTCCTGGCGGTCGGCCATCGCGGCGAAGGAGATGGACTGCGAGGCTTCGCTGATGCCCTGGATGGCGCCGGTGTCCTGCAGCGGGAAGAAGCCCTTGGGCACCCAGACGTACAGCGCCGCGGTCAGCGCCACGGTGCCGACGGCCACCAGCAGAGTGGTTTTCTGGCGGTCCAGCACCCAGGTCAGCATCTTGCCGTAGCGGGCGATGACATCGTCGAAGAACTTGCCGCTGGCGTGATAGAAGCGGCCCTGTTTTTCTTCCGGCACATGCTTGAGCAGCCGCGCGCACATCATCGGCGTCAGCGTCAGCGAGATGAAGGCGGAGATCAGGATGGACACCGCCAACGTGACGGCGAACTCGCGGAACAGCCGGCCCACCACGTCTCCCATGAACAACAGCGGAATCAGCACCGCGATTAGCGAGATGGTCAGCGAGATGATGGTGAAGCCGATCTGCTTGGAGCCCTTCAGCGCGGCCTCCAGCGGCTTCTCGCCCTCTTCGATGTAGCGGGCGATGTTTTCGATCATCACGATGGCGTCGTCGACCACGAAGCCGGTGGCGATGGTCAGCGCCATCAGCGTCAGGTTGTTGATGGAGAAGCCGGTCAGGTACATCACGCCGAAGGTGCCCACCAGCGACAGCGGCACCGCCACCGCCGGAATGATGGTGGCCGGCACGTTGCGCAGGAAGACGAAGATCACCATCACCACCAGCGCGATGGCCAGCATCAGCTCGAACTCCACATCCTCCACCGAAGCGCGGATGGTCACGGTGCGGTCGCTCAGCACGCGCACGTCCACCGAGCCGGGCAGGGTGCCCTGCAGTTGCGGCAGCAGCGACTTGATGCGGTCGGTCACCTGGATCACGTTGGCGCCCGGCTGGCGCTGCACGTTGAGGATGATGGCCGGCGTGGCGCCGGACCAGGCCGCCAGCCGGGTGTTCTCGGCCGATTCCACCACCTTGGCCACGTCCCTGACGTAGACCGGCGCGCCGTTCTTGTAGGCGACGATGACGTTCCTGTACTCGTCGGCCGATTGCAGCTGGTCGTTGCCGTCCACGGTGGAGGCCTGGGTCGGGCCGTCGAAGCTGCCCTTGGCCTGGTTGACGTTGGCGGCGGCGATGGCGGTGCGGATGTCCTCCAGCGTCAAGCCGCGCGCGGCCAGCGCCTTGGGGTTGCTCTGGATGCGCACGGCCGGCCGCTGGCCGCCGCTGATGCTGACCAGGCCCACGCCGGGCACCTGCGACAGCTTCTGGGCCAGACGAGTGTCTACCATGTCTTCCAGCTTGGTCAGCGGCAGGGTGGGCGAGCTGATGGCGACGGTGAGGATGGGCGTGTCGGCCGGGTTGACCTTGTTGTAGACCGGCGGGCTGGGCAGGTCGGACGGCAGCAGGTTGCCGGCGGCGTTGATGGCCGCCTGGACTTCCTGCTCGGCCACGTCCAGCGTCAGGTCCAGGCTGAATTGCAGCGTGATCACCGAGGCGCCGCCGGAGCTGGACGACGACATCTGCGACAAGCCGGGCATCTGGCCGAACTGGCGTTCCAGCGGCGCGGTGACCGATGAGGTCATCACGTCCGGGCTGGCGCCGGGATAGAGCGTCACCACCTGGATGGTCGGATAGTCGACTTCAGGCAGCGCCGACACCGGCAGCATCCGCCAGGCCACCAGGCCGGTCAGCAGGATGGCCACCATCAGCAAGGTGGTGGCCACCGGCCGCGTAATGAACGGGCGGGAGGGATTCATGCGCAGTCCTCCCGTTTAGTTGGCCGCCGAGGCGTGTTGCTTGCCCCTGGCGCCCGCGGCGTGCTTCTGTCCCCTGGCCTCGCCGGCGGCGGCCGAGGCGGCCTCGCGCGCCTGGGCGGCGCGGTCTATCACTTTGACCTGGGCGCCGTTGCGCAGCTTGTCCACGCCGTCTATCACCACCCGCTGGCCGGGTTTCAGGCCGTCCTCGATGATGGTGTCGGCGCCGGAAACCGGGCCGGTCTTGACTTGGGCGATGCTGACGGTGGAGTCGCCGCCGACGGTGTAGACGTAGCTGCCCACCTTGCCCAGCTGCACCGCGGCGGTGGGCACCACCACCGCGTCCTTGCGCACCCCCAGCTGCAGGTTGACGTTGACGAACTGGTTGGGGAACAGCTGCTGCTGTTCATTGGTGAAAGAGGCCTTGATGTTGATGGTGCCGGTGCTGGTGTTCAGCTGGTTGTCCAGCGCCAGCAATTTGCCGTCAGCCAGCTTGTGGCGGTTGTCGCGATCCCAGGCTTCGACCTTCAGCGCCTTGTCGGCGCGGGCGGCCTGCAGCACCGAAGCCAGGCTGGTTTCCGGCACGGCGAACACCACGTTGATCGGCTGGGTCTGGGTGATGGTGACCAGGCCGTTGGCGTCGCTGGCATGGACGATATTGCCCGGGTCGACCTGGCGCAGGCCGACGTGGCCGCTGATCGGCGCGACGACGCGGGTGTAGTCGACATTGATGCGCGCGGCGGCCACCGATCCCTGATCAACCTTGACCGTGCCTTCGTACTGGCGCACCAGCGCCTGCTGGGTGTCCACCTGCTGCTTGGAGATGGAGTTCTGGCTGGCCAGTTGCTTGTAGCGCGCCAGATCCAGGCGGGCGTTTTCCAGCAGCGCCTGGTCGCGCAGCAGCTGGCCCTCGGCCTGGGTCAGCGCCGCCTGGTAGGGGCGGGCGTCCAGTTCGGCCAGCAGCTGTCCCTGCTTGACCTGTTGGCCTTCGGTGAAGTGGATCTTGTCCAGCTGCCCGTCGACGCGGCTGCGGACGGTCACGGTATTGGTGGAAGCGACAGTGCCCAGCGCGTTCAACTGCAGGGGAGCGTCCATGGTCCGCACGTCCGCCACGCCCACCGCCATCGGCGCGGCGCCCTTGTTGCGGGCGACGGCTTCCTTGACGCTTTGATTGTGCTGGTGCCACCACCAGCCGCCGCCCAGCGCGGCGAGCAGGATGAGGATCAGGGGCAGGCGTTTGGATTGGGCTGGCGCGGCGGTGGACATGCGGAAAGCTCCGGGCAGACGTTGAGTGTTGTTGTAGGAAAAGCATGACATTTTTACATGCTTTGTGCTGCGCTTACGCGTGAAAACAGCGATTTAGTGCTGAATACGCATGTATAAGAGTGAACGCATTGTATTAGCTTGGTTTGAGTGGGGCGTTGCTTTGTGTTGTGAAATGTTAATTAAAAAAGAGCGTTTACTTTTTATTGTTTGACGCAGCGGATGCCTGGAGAGCTAAGGCTTTGATGCTTATGGCGATGCCAAGCATGCATGGCGCGCACGGCGGGAATGCGGTTTTTACCATGATTGCCTGTCGCGTGGCGGGCGGGGGCGGATTCCGCCTTGGGCGACCAGGTCGGATGCGGTCCGCATAGTGGCCAGTCGGCGCGGAGCGCGCGGCCTGATGTGGCATATTGGATGCGGTCAGCCGGATTTTGATGATATTCCTATGGCTGAAAAACGGATTGTTACATGGCCTTTATACTGCTACGGATAAGGTTCGTTTGCAAAACGGCAAGCTTCGAAATCAACGAGGCGGGCATGCCGCTCACTTTGGGGATGTGTCATGGTTTGGCATTCGTATCTGCAGCTTATTTTATTCATGTTGGTGCTGTTCGGGCTGACCAAGCCCATCGGACTGTACATGTTTCATGTATTGGAAGGACGCCCTCCCTGGGCGCGGAAGTGGGAGCAATGGCTGGAGGCGCCGCTTTACCGGGCCGCAGGCGTCGATCCCTCTGCTGAGATGGGGTGGAAATCCTATGCGCTCAGCTTGCTGGCTTTCAATCTGCTTGGCGCGGCCGCCCTGTATCTCCTGCAGCGCGTCCAGTTCTGGTTGCCGCTGAATCCGCAGGGCTTCGCCAATATTTCCCCCGACAGCGCGTTCAATACGGCGGTCAGTTTCGCCACTAATACCAGCTGGCAGGGCTACGCGGGTGAAACCGCCATGAGCCATCTAGCCCAGATGCTGGGCATCAACCTGCAGAGTTTCTTGTCGGCGGCGACCGGCATGGCGGTGATGTTGGCGCTGGTGAGGGCTTTCGCCAGACAGTCGGTCGGCACCCTCGGGAATTTCTGGGTGGACGTGACCCGTTGCACGCTTTACGTCCTGTTGCCCCTGTCTTTTATCCTGGCGCTGGTTTTCGTGCAGCAGGGCGTGCCGCAAACCCTTTCCGCTGGAGCTGAGGCGGCTACGCTGGATGTGACGCGCTATGAGCAGGCCAAGACCGGAGTGAGTGGCGCGCCTATCGTCGATGCCCGCGGCAAGCCGCTTATGGAGAAGGTGGTGACGCGGAAGCAGTTCATCTCCCTGGGCCCGGTGGCGTCGCAGGAGCCGATCAAGATCATGAGCGGCGATGGCGGCGGCTTCTTCAATGCCAATTCCGCCCATCCCTTCGAAAATCCGACCCCGCTCACCAATTTTCTGCAACTGCTGACCTTGCTTATTCTGCCTGCGGGCCTGTGCTATACCTTCGGCCGCATGGTGGGCGACAGTCGCCAGGGGTGGACCCTGTTTTTCGCGATGGCGCTGATGCTGACGTTGGGCGCGGCGGTTTGCATCCGCAGCGAGCAGGCTGGCAATCCCATGCTGTCGGCGCTGGCGGTAGACCAGAGCTATGGGACTGCGCAGAGCGGTGGCAATATGGAAGGCAAAGAGGCTCGCTTCGGCGCGGCCGGCTCCGCGCTGTATGCCGCGGTGACGACCAGTTCTGGCGATGGGGCTGTCAATGCCATGCATGATTCCTTCATGCCGCTGGGCGGATTGGTGCCCATGGCGCTGATGCAGACTGGCGAGGTGGTGTTCGGCGGACCGGGCGCCGGAATCTACAGCATGCTGATCCATGCGGTGCTGGTGGTGTTCATCGTCGGGCTGATGATAGGCCGCGCGCCGGAGTACTTGGGCAAGAAGATTGATGCGCACGAGATGAAAATGATGGCCATCATCATCTTGCTGGTGCCTTGCATGGTGCTGCTGCAGTCTGCCATCAGCGTCAGCGTGGGGCCGGGCCTGGCGGGATTGGGCAATCCGGGCGCTCACGGGCTCAGCGAGGTGTTGTACGCGTTCACCTCCGCCGCCAATAACAATGGCAGCGCCTTCGCGGGTCTCTCCGCCAATACAAGTTATTACAACATCATGCTGGCGATCGCAATGTGGTTCGGCCGCTTCGGCGTCATCGTGCCGGTGATGGCGATGGCCGGAGCCTTGGTCGCCAAGCCGAAGCGACCGGCTGGCCTGGGCACGCTGCCTACGCATGGCGGGTTATTCGCCGGCCTGCTCATCGCCACCATCCTGCTATTGACCGCGCTGACCTATCTGCCGGCGCTGGCGCTGGGGCCCATCGTCGAGCACCTGATCCTGCTCGGCTCATCCTGAGCGGCGGCTAGCTGGACTAGGCATGCGAACTGTCGCGTGTTGTCCTCATGAAATGTCCGATCCGGGCGGGCGCGCCGCGGCGGCGGCTTCGCCTTGCCTGCTCTGGGTTCCGCGTTCATTTCCGAACATGACATCTTCGTTTTTTGCGTAAAACGCCTAATCCGGGCTAGGCAATGCCGGCGATCAATGTCATTCTTTCCCGCTTTGATTGTCCCCAGCCCGGCGCAGAGCCTGGGCGACGCCGGTCCCGGTCCGCGCGGCAGAACAATAGAGTGAGTTGGATATGAGCAAGAAACAAGACGCGCCCGAGCTGAGGCGCACGCTGCAGGCGCGCCACCTGTCGATGATCGCCATCGGCGGGTCCATCGGCACCGGCCTGTTCCTGGCGTCCGGCGCCACCATCTCCAGCGCGGGCGCCGGCGGCGCGCTGCTGGCTTACGCGCTGGTGGGCCTGATGGTGTATTTCCTGATGACCAGCCTGGGCGAAATGGCCGCCTTCATGCCGGTTTCCGGCTCCTTCCAGGCTTACGGCTCGCGCTTCGTCGATCCGGCCTTCGGCTTCGCCCAGGGCTGGAACTACTGGTACAACTGGGCGATCACCGTCGCGGTGGAGCTGGCCGCGGCCGCCATCATCATGAACTACTGGTACCCCGGCGTGCCGGGCGTGGTGTGGAGCGGGGGCTTCCTGGCCATCATCTTCGCGCTCAACTACTTCTCGGTGAAGGGCTTCGGCGAAGCCGAGTTCTGGTGCTCGATGCTGAAGGTGGCCACCATCATCGCCTTCATCGTCATCGGCTTCCTGATGATTCTGGGCATCATGACCGAGCCGAATCCGAACCGCATCGCGCCGGGCCTGAATGTGATGATGCAGGGCGACGGCGCTTTCGTCGGCGGCCTGGCCGCCTTTGTCGGCGTCGCCATGGTGGTCGGCTTCTCCTTCCAGGGCACCGAGCTGATCGGCGTCGCCGCTGGCGAGTCCGCCAACCCGGGCCGCACCATTCCGCGCGCTGTGCGCCAGATTTTCTGGCGCATCCTGATGTTCTACATGCTGTCCATCCTGATCATCGGCCTGATCCTGCCGCACAACGATCCGTCGCTGTTGAAGAACGACATGAAGGACGTCGGCGCCAGCCCGTTCACGCTGGTGTTCAACCGCGCGGGCCTCGCCTTCGCCGCCAGCCTGATGAACGCGGTGATCCTGTCCGCCATCCTGTCGGCCGGCAATTCCGGCATGTACGCGTCCACCCGCATGCTGTACGCGATGGCCAAGAACGGCATGGCGCCCAAGGTCTTCGGCAAGCTGACCGCCAACGGCGTGCCGCGCAACGCGCTGTACGCCACCACGCTGGTGGCCTGCCTGTGCTTCCTGACCTCGCTGTTCCAGAGCAACGCCGTCTACATGTGGCTGCTGAACTCTTCCGGCATGACCGGCTTCATCGCCTGGCTGGGCGTGGCCATCAGCCACTACCGCTTCCGCCGCGCCTATGTGAAGCAGGGCTACAGCCTGGACGACCTGCCGTACAAGGCCAAGTGGTTCCCGCTGGGCCCGCTGTTCGCCTTCGCGCTGTGCCTGCTGATCATGCTGGGCCAGAACTACACCGCCTTCACCGCGGCCAAGGTGGACTGGAACGGCGTCATCGCCACCTATCTGGGCATCCCGCTGTTTGTGGCGCTGTGGTGGGGATACCGCGTCAAGCACAACACCCGCATGGTGCCGCTGGACAAGGTGGAGCTGGCCGAGGCGCATCGCAACGCCTTGATGCTGCGGGAAGAAACCCGCGGTGGCAAACCGGTTTCCGCCCAGGCCTGACCGGTCTGGAAAAATGCTTGAAAAAGCCCGCTGGCAAGCGGGCTTTTTTTATGGTTTCATCCGCTATCCTGACAACATTTTAAACCTTCCTGGCGGGGTGCCGTATGCAGTTGCTGTCCACCTTCATTACCAAGTTTCTGTTCGTGATGGCGGCGCTGCTGCCCATCATGAACCCGCCCGGCCTGGTGCCCATCTTCATCTCGATGACGGCGCGCAACACGCCGCAGCAGCGGCGCTACCTGGCGCGGCGCATCGCCGTCTATTGCGCGCTGCTGTTGATCGGCAGCATGTTCGTCGGCGGCTATGTGTTGTCCTTCTTCGGCGTGTCGCTGCCGGTGGTGCAGATGTCCGGCGGCTTGCTGATCACCTTCGCCGCCTGGCGCATGCTGAACGATACGCCGGCGGAATCCAGCCAGCCGTCCACTGAGCAGGCCAGGGTGGACAGCCAGGCCGAGCTCAAGCAGCGCGCCTTCTATCCGCTGACCTTCCCGCTGACGGTGGGGCCGGGCTCGGTGTCGGTGGCCATCACCATCGGCGCCACGCTGACCGGCAGCGGCAAGGGCCTGGTGCGCTTCGTGGTCAGCCCGGTGGCGGGGCTCACCGCGGTGCTGGTGTGCAGCACGCTGGTCTACCTGTGCTACGCCAACGCCGACAAGCTATTGCGCTACCTGGGCCAGACCGGCTCGGTGGTGTTCCTGCGCCTTTCCGCCTTCATCCTGCTGTGCCTGGGCGTGCAGATCATGTGGGACGGCTTCGGCGAGCTGGCCAGCCAGTGGCTGCGCGACAACGCCGCGATGCTGCGTTGATCGGCATTCCATCCGCGTGCCGCCGGGCCGGCATTTATTGACTTGAGGCAAAGTTGACGGGAGGAGAAGGCGGCAGACTGTGTTCAATGGCAATCCACCGACTGGAGACGGACATGAGCACAAGCGCTTTCTTCATCCCCTCGCTGAACCTGATGGGCGCGGGCTGTCTGCGACAGGCCGTCGACGCGATGCGCGGCCACGGCTTCCGCCGCGCGCTGATCGTCACCGACCAGGGCCTGGTCAAGGCCGGACTGGCCGCCAAGGTGGCCGACATGCTGGGCAAGGCCGACATCGAGCCGGTGATCTTCGACGGCGTCCATCCCAATCCCAGCTGCGCCAATGTCAACGCCGGCCTCGCGCTGCTGCGTGAAAAACAGTGCGACGTGGTGGTGTCGCTGGGCGGCGGCTCGCCGCATGATTGCGCCAAGGGCATCGCGCTGGTGGCGGTGAATGGCGGCAAGATCCAGGACTACGAAGGCGTGGACAAGTCGGCCAAGCCGCAGCTGCCGCTGGTGGCGATCAACACCACCGCCGGCACGGCGTCCGAAATGACCCGCTTCTGCATCATCACCGACGAGTCGCGCCACATCAAGATGGCCATCGTCGACAAGCACACCACCCCCATCTTGTCGGTCAACGATCCGGAAACCATGGCCGGCATGCCGGCTTCGCTGACCGCCGCCACCGGCATGGACGCGCTGACCCACGCGGTGGAGGCCTATGTCTCCACCATCGCCACCCCCATCACCGACGCCTGCGCCTTGAAGGCGGTGGAGCTGATCGCCGGCTTCCTGCGTCGCGCGGTGAAGGATGGCAAGGACATGGAGGCGCGAGAGCAGATGGCTTACGCGCAATTCCTGGCCGGCATGGCCTTCAACAATGCTTCCCTGGGCTATGTGCACGCGATGGCGCATCAGCTGGGCGGCTTCTACGATCTGCCGCACGGCGTCTGCAATGCAGTCTTGTTGCCGCATGTCCAGGTTTTCAACGCCGCCGTCGCCGGCGAGCGGCTGGGCGATGTGGCCATCGCGCTGGGCGAGAAGGCCCGCAGCGCCGAGGCGGCCATCGCCGCGATCAAGCGCCTGGCCGCGGATGTCGGCATCCCGGCGGGCTTGGCCGCGCTGGGCGTCAAGGAGGCGGATATCCCGACGCTGGCGGACAATGCGCTGAAGGATGCCTGCGGGCTGACCAATCCGCGCAAGGGCAGCCATCAGGATGTCTGCTCGATCTTCCGCGCGGCGATGTAGCCGATGGCGGAGCGGCCGATGCGTGAGATCGGCCGCTCCGCAGAGCAAAATTTTTTGCCAATATATATCGTATTGCGATATTTTAATTAAAAGCTAAAGTAGGCGGCTAGGGCCGGAGGAGCGGGTTGCGCATGCGAAAGCAAGACAGGAGGTAACAATCATGGGAATCGAAATACGTTTGGAAAGAGTGGAGGGGTGCCGGAATCCGCCGGCCGGCGCGTTCCTGGTGGACAGCAAGTGGCCGCGAGGGCTGCCGCGCTCCGCGCTGGCCGCCGGGCATTGGCTGCCCCGGGTGATGCCGACCGACGAACTGGTGGCCTGGATGCGTCTCCAGCCGCTGCGTTGGGCGACCTTTTGCGACATCTATTGGGCCGACATGGGCAACAATCCCCCGCGCTGGCTGCCCTTGCTGAAAGCGATGGAGCAGGGCGAGCTGGCGCTGCTGCACAGTGGCGAGCCGGACGAGCATAGCCCGGTGATGGCGCTGAAGGCCTTTTTGCAGCAGCGCTACCGCGAGCGCCAGGCTGAAAAGGCGGAGGCGTGAGCAGGATCGCCATCGGCGGCCGGGGTGCGCTAGACTGCCGCGCATGATCCACTGTCATTGAAGTCATGGCATGAGCTTGAGCAAGGAAGATTTCGAACGCCTGGCTGATTTCCGTTACCGGCTGCGCCGTTTTCTGCGGTTCAGCGAGGATCTGGCCCAGGATAGCGGCATCACGCCGTTGCAGTATCTGCTGCTGCTGCAGCTGAAAGGCTATCCGGGGCGCAGCTGGGCCACGGTGGCGGAGCTGGCGGAACGGCTGCAGTCCCATCATCACAGCGTGGTGGGGCTGGTCAGCCGCTGCGAGGGACAGCAATTGGTGCGGCGCCAGCCGGGGCGCGAGGACCGGCGCTGCGTGGAGGTGCATCTGCAGCCCAAGGGCGAAGAACTGGTGGCCAGGCTGGCCGGCGCGCACCGGGACGAGTTGATCGCCTTGCAGGAGGATGGCGGCTACCTGTCGCTGGACCTGCTGCTGCAGACCAAGCGCCAACTGCAGCTGCCGGAGGAGCTGGGCTAGGCAAATAGCGCGGAGCCGTGTTGTATATGGCTTGATGGCATTTAGTAAACTCGTCGTTTTCAGGCAAGATGTCGGAATGCGGTCCGCCGAGAGGGCGGACAAGAAAGAAAGAGAGAATCATCATGGCATCCGACGCGCCGCATCTTCCGCTGCATCCCGAGACCCTGGCCATCCGCGCCGGCCGCGAGGTCAGCCAGTTCAACGAGCACAGCCAGGGCTTGTACCTTACCTCCAGCTTCACCTACGAATCCGCCGCCCAGGCCGCCGCGATGTTCCTCGGCGAGATCGACGGCTACACCTACACCCGGTTCACCAATCCTACGGTGGCCGCGTTCCAGCAGCGGCTGGCGGAGATGGAGGAGGGGGAGCGCGCCATCGCCACCGCCACCGGCATGGCGGCGATCCAGGCCATCATGATGACGATGCTGCAGGCTGGCGACCACATCGTGTCGTCGCAAAGCCTGTTCGGCTCCACCACCAATCTGTTCGCCAACCAGCTGTCCAAGTTCGGCGTGGCGACCACCTTCGTCGACGCGCGCGATCTGTCGCTCTGGCGTGAGGCGCTGCAGCCCAATACCAAGCTGCTGTTCCTGGAAACGCCGTCCAATCCCTTGACCGAAGTGGCGGACATCGCGGCCATCGCCGATATCGCCCACGCGCACGGCGCGCTGCTGGTGGTGGACAACAGCTTCTGTTCGCCGGCTTTGCAGCAGCCGCTGAAGCTGGGCGCCGATCTGGTCATGCACTCCGCCACCAAGTTCCTGGATGGCCATGGCAGGGTGATGGGCGGCGCGGTGGTGGGTAGCGACAAGCTGATCGAGCAGATCTATCTGCACGTGCGCGCGGCGGGCCCGTCGCTGGCGCCGTTCAACGCCTGGACGCTGCTGTCCGGCATGGAAACGCTGCATCTGCGGATGGAGAAGCACAGCGCCAACGCGCTGGAGCTGGCGCGCTGGCTGGAGGCGCAGCCCAATGTCGAGCGCGTCTACTATCCGGGACTGGAGAGCCACCCCCAGCACGAACTGGCGCTGCGCCAGCAGAAGAGCGGCGGCGCGGTGGTGTCCTTCGTGGTCAAGGGCGGCAGAGAGGCCGCATGGCGGGTGGTGGACGCCGTTCAGGTGATTTCCCGCACCGCCAACCTGGGCGATGTGAAGACCACCATCACCCATCCCTCCAGCACCACGCACGCGCGCGTGACGCCGGAGGCGCGGGAGCGCGCCGGCATCGTCGAGGGACTGTTGCGCGTCAGCGTCGGCCTGGAAAATGTGCGGGACCTTCAACAAGATCTGTTGCGAGGCCTTGACTAAGCGCTTTTAACGCGTGTTTCATTCAAACGGCAGTCTAAAATACGGACTGCCGTTTTTTGTGTGCCCTGAGCGGTGGATGGCGAGGCAAGAGGGAGATGCCTTGACATCGATCAAGTTAAAACGTAAGTTTGAAACGCTTGTTCGAAAGCTGAGATGAGCAAGACCAAATCACAAAACACAACAAAGGCTCTGGAGATCATGGAGGGCAACCGTCCCGATACCGCTACCCGCATCCTGGACGTCGCGGAACGTCTGTTCGTGGAGCACGGCTTCGAGGCGACTTCGCTGCGCATGATCACCCAGCAGGCCGAGGTGAATCTGGCCGCGGTGAATTATCACTTCGGCTCCAAGGATGCGTTGTTCGAATCCGTGTTTCTGCGCAGGCTGGCGCCCTTGCTGGAAGGGTGCCTGGCGGAACTGGATACGCTGGAGGCGCGGGAAGGAGACTTGCCGCTGGAGCAGCTGGTGCTGTCTTTCATACGGCCCTGTCTGGCTCTGTCCAAGGATCCGTCGCGCGGCGGCGCCATGTTCGTGCGCCTGTTGTCGCGAACCCTGGTGGAGAACCACCGCCTGCTGCGCGAGACCATCTCGCAACAGTACAGCGTGTTCGTGCAACGCTATACCAGCGCCTTTCAACGGGCGCTGCCGCACCTGGAGCCGGAGCAGCTCGCCTGGCGGATGCACCTCGCCTTCAGCGTCATGTTCAACGCCTTCGCCGGCAACGATGTGCTGAAAATCTTCACGCGCAGCCAGATCGTTACCGCCCGGGATCCGGACATGATCGTCAAGTATCTGGTGCCTTTTGTGATTGCCGGTCTGGTCGCGCCCATCGAAGGCTGATTCCGCATCGCCAGCCCATTACAAGATCACGGCGGCGCTTGCGGAACTGAGGGGTCAACACGAGGGTAAACACAATGATTGCTGCCGTTCTTCTGGTCGTGCTGCTCGGCGCGCTGGCGTATTTCGCCGCGCCGGTGCTGGTCTGGACCGTTGGTGTCGCCGCCTGGCTCGCCGCGCTCCAGTTCGTATTCAACTGTCCGGTGCCTGGCGCCGCTTGGGCGGTGTTCGCCGTGGTCGCCGCGGTGCTCAACATCGTGCCGTTGCGCCGCGCCGTTTTCACGGGCCCGGTGTTCGGCGTGTTCAAGAGAATCACGCCGGCGATGTCGCAGACCGAGCAGGAGGCGATCAACGCCGGCACCGTCTGGTGGGATCGCGACCTGTTCTCCGGCAAGCCGGATTACAGCCGCCTGCTGTCCTTTCCGGATCCGAAGCTGACGCCGGAAGAGCAGGCCTTCATCGACGGCCCGACCGAGCAGCTGTGCGGCATGATCGACGACTGGAAGATCACCCATGAGCTGAAGGATCTGCCGCCGGAAGTGTGGCAGTTCATCAAGGATCATGGCTTTCTGGGCATGATCGTCAAAAAGAAATACGGCGGCCTGGAATTCTCCAACTACGCCCACGCTAAAGTCGTGACCAAGATCGCCACCCGCGGCGGCACCGCCGCGGTGACGGTGATGGTGCCCAACTCGCTGGGGCCGGGCGAGTTGCTGCAGCACTACGGCACCGAGGCGCAGAAAGACTACTACCTGCCGCGTCTGGCCAAGGGCGTGGAAGTGCCGTGCTTCGCGCTGACCAGCCCGTACGCCGGCTCCGACGCCGGCGCCATTCCGGATTACGGCGTGGTCTGCCGCGGCTCCTACACTCACCCGCGCACCGGCGAGCGTTTCGAGAACGTGCTGGGCGTGCGCGTCAGCTGGGAAAAGCGCTGGATCACGCTGGCGCCGGTCGCCACCATCCTGGGCCTGGCGTTCAAGATGTACGACCCGGAGCATCTGCTGGGCGACAAGGAAGACATCGGCATCACCTGCGCGCTGGTGCCGACCGAGCACGAGGGCGTCGAGATCGGCCGCCGCCACTTCCCGGGCGGCTCCGCCTTCATGAACGGCCCAACCTGGGGCAAGGATGTATTCATTCCGCTGGACTGGATCATCGGCGGCCGCGATTACGCCGGCCAGGGCTGGCGCATGCTGGTGGAGTGCCTGTCGGTCGGCCGCTGCATCTCGCTGCCGGCGATGTCTGTCGCCTGCGGCAAGTTGACCACTTGGACCACCGGCGCCTATGCCCGCATCCGCGACCAGTTCGGCCTGCCCATCGGCAAGTTCGAGGGCGTGGACGAGGCGATGGCCCGCATCGGCGGCTTCACCTACCAGATGGAGGCCTCGCAGGACCTGGCGCTGACCGCGCTCGACAATGGCGAAAAGCCGTCGGTGCTGTCGGCCATCCTGAAGTACCACAACACCGAGCGCATGCGCAAAACGCTGAGCGACGCGATGGATGTGCATGGCGGCAAGACCGTGGTGCTGGGGCCGCGCAACTACCTGGCGCGCGGCTATCAGGCGGTTCCGATCGGCATCACCGTGGAAGGCGCCAACATCCTGACCCGTTCGATGATCATCTACGGCCAGGGCGCGATCCGTTGCCATCCCTTCGTGCTGCGCGAGATGAAGTCGGCAATGGCCAATGACGGCGCCGAGTTCGACAAGGCGATCACCGGCCACATCAACTTCGTGATCAGCAACTTCGTCCGTTCGCTGTGGCTGGGTCTGACCTGCGCCCGCTTCGCGAAGAGCCCGAAGGGCGGCGTCGCCGCGGCGTACTACAAGCGCGTCACCCGGCTGTCCAGCGCCTTCGCGCTGCTGTCCGACATGGCGATGTTCAGCTTGGGCGGCTCGCTGAAGTTCCGCGAGAAGCTGTCGGCCCGTCTGGGCGACATGCTGTCCGGCCTGTATATCGCCACGGCCTGCTTGAAGCGCTTCGAGCGCGAAGGCGCGCCGAAGGAAGACATCGCGGTGATGAGCTGGGCGGTGGAGAACGCGCTGTACGATGTCCAGGTGGCGATGGATGGCTTCCTGGCCAACCTGCCCAGCCGCGGTCTGGCCTGGGTCCTGCGCCGCGTGATCTTCCCGTGGGGCCTGACCCTGAAGCCGGCCTCCGACCGCGTGGGCACCAAGGTGGCCCGCGCGATGATGGAGCCGGGCGCCACCCGCGACCGTCTGACCCACGGCATGTATGTGCCGAAGTCCGAGGCCGATCCGGTGGGCGTGCTGGACCACGCGCTGCACGCCATCCTGGCCACCGAGCCGGTGGAGCAGAAGCTGCGCAAGCTGGCGCGCGACGGCAAGTTCAAGACCATTACCGCGCGCGAGCGTCTGGCGGAAGCGCTGCAGACCGGCCTGATCAACCAGGAAGAGTTCGACGCGGTCACCCGCGCCCGCAAGCTGAAGCGCGACGTGATCATGGTGGACGACTTCGACAAGAAGCTGGATCAGCATGACGAGCAATTGCTGCAGCGCCTGATTTTCTAAATCCGGCAACGTGCTAACATGCGCCGGATGCCGCACGCATCCGGCGTTGAGCAAAGCGGCCGCGTTTGTTGCGGCCGTTTTTCTCAGCGCTTCGCTTTCAAGGGGGTAGGGGATGGAACAGCAGGAACACCGGACGCCGGTATTGCGGGTGCGCGCCTTGCCCACCAGCACCAATGCCTATGGCCGGGTCCAGGCGGGCTGGCTGATGAGCCAGATCGACATGGCGGGCAGCCTGGACGCCGAGCGCTTGTCCCGTGGCCCGGTGACGACGGTGGCCGTCAACGCCTTCCAGTTCGCCGCTCCCATCCTGTTGGGCGATGTGGTGGATCTGTACGTGGAGCGCCTGCGCATTGGCCAGAAGTCCATCACGCTGAAGATCTCGGTGGAGGCCGAACGCATGGACGGCTCGCATATCCGCATCACCGAGGTGATCGCCACTTTTGTCGCCGTCGATCCCGACGGCAAGTCCAGATTGCTGGGCGATTCCTAGCCTAAATGTGGTGGCGGAAACAAATTGTTGTGGAAATGTTGCATTAAACGTACGTTTGGAACAAAAGCTCTGATATCTGGTTGGATTGCTCTAATTCTCTGGTAGCATCGACGATGATGAGGTCAATGACCGAGTCATCGCTAATGAAAAATATCTAAGCTACAAAAGAGAGGGAAGCATGAAGCTCAAGCATCTCAGCCTGTCCGTGATGATCATGGGCACCGCGCTCGGCCTGGCATCGACTCAGGCTGCGGCCTCGGGTTATCAGTTCGGCTCGCAGAGCGTCTCCGGCCAGGGCACCGCCCACGCCAACGGAGCAGAGGCCAACGATCCTTCCACCATCTTCACCAATCCGGCCGGCCTGTCCCGGCTGGACGGCACCCAGCTCGTCATCGGCGGCACCCTGGTGGTTCCGCACTCCGAATATACCGATAACGGTTCCAAAAACGTATTGGGCCAGCCCACCGGCGGCGGCAATGGCGGCACGTTCGCCCCCAAGGCCGTGGCCGCGCCGACCTTCTACCTGTCGCACAAAATCAACGACAAGATCACCGCCGGCATCGGCATGTATGTGCCTTACGGCGCCAAGCTGGACTATGGCTTCGACTGGGCCGGTCGCTACGCGTTGAAGAGCATCAACCTGCAGTCGCTGAACATCAATCCGTCGATCTCGTTCAAGCTGGATGATCGCCACTCTTTCGGTTTCGGCGTGTCCGCCCAGTATATGGATGCGACGCTGGAGCAGATGGCGGATGCGACGTCTGGCTTGGCATTGGGCGTTGCAAAGGGTCTGCCTGGCGGTGTGACTCCTGGCAACATCGCGACAGCTGTTGGCCTGCTGAAAGCCGCAGGTGTGAGTGGGGATGGTCTGGCGCATGTCGAGGGCAATGACTGGGGATTCGGTTGGAATGTTGGCTATATGTTCCAGTTGGACGAGAACACCCGGTTCGGTTTGGCCTACCGCTCCAGCATCAAACAGACGCTGACTGGCAGTTCAACTTGGACCTTTAATAATGTGACCGGCAGCATGGTTCCGTTCGGCATTCCGTTGTCGGCTGCAGCAGCTGCAAAGTCGAAGCATCCAGATGCTTCTGCCTCGGTTGATGTTACGACTCCGGAAACCGCGTCCGCCAACTTTTTCCATCAGTTGAACCCGAAGGTGGCGTTGATGGGCGATGTGACCTGGGTGCGCAACTCGCGCATGCAGCAGATCGATATCAAGCAGTCCACTGTGAATGGGACCGCCCAAGGCGATCTGGTGCTGCACCAGAACTGGAAGGATACTTGGCGCGTGTCGTTCGGCTCCAACTACCAGCTGAACGATGCCTGGATGCTGCGCGGTGGCGTGGCCTGGGAGCAGGCGCCGCTGCAGTCGGACGACCAGCGCCACCCGGCGATTCCGGACAGCGACCGCATCTGGCTGTCGTTCGGCGCCAATTACAAGATCAACAAGCAGAGCTCGATCGATCTGGCCTACAGCTTCATCGACTTCAAGAACGCCAACGTCAACTATACTGACTCCTGCAACCCGGGAGGCCAAAAGGCTGACGGCTCCCTGTGCACCGGCAACGGCGGCACGGTCAAAGGCAGCTACAAGACTTATCTGCAACTGATCGGCGTGCAATACAACTACCGTTTCTAAGCGGCATCGCGCCGTCGTAAAACCGGTTCGGGGCGGGCGCGCAAGCGTTCGCCCCGCTTGCTTTGAGCGGCCTGGCGGCGTTGTTGCGCTCGCGCCAGCGCCGCATGCGTTTTTTTTGAAAAACCTGCTTTGATTTTGCCCAAAATGGGTTAGACTAATCCAGCATAAAAGCGAGTGTTTGATATTTTATCTATGCTCGCGATATGGCTGCCGTTCGCGTTCGACAAGCGCCGATTGCGGCCCAGACCGGAACAATAGCGATTATCCCCGGTCGTTTCTATCAAGCAGTACCCGCCCGCGCCGCGTCAGCCCCTGCCGGCGCAGGGCAATGGGCAAGGACGATTTCAACGCCCGTCCTTGAAGCAAGCAGGACAGGTTGAGAGGGGCCTGTCTCATGTGTGTTTCAACAAAACGAGGAAACCATGTCTCAAACCAAATTCAATGTACGCAAGGTTGCCGTGCTCGGCGCTGGCGTGATGGGGGCGCAGATCGCCGCCCACCTGGTGAACGCCAAGGTACCGACCATCCTGTTCGACCTGCCGGCTAAGGAAGGCGACAAGAACGGCATCGCGCTGAAGGCCATCGACGGTCTGAAGAAGCTGAAACCCTCTCCGCTGGCCGGCAGCGATGTGGTCGCTCACATCCAGCCCGCCAATTACGACGACCACCTGCATCTGCTGAAGGACTGCGATCTGGTGATCGAAGCCATCGCCGAGCGCATGGACTGGAAGGTGGACCTGTACCACAAGGTGGCGCCGCATTTGGGCGAGCACACCATCTTCGCCACCAACACTTCCGGCCTGTCGATCAACAAGCTGGCCGAAGGCTGCCCGGATTCGGTGCGCCCGCGTTTCTGCGGCGTGCACTTCTTCAACCCGCCGCGCTACATGCACCTGGTTGAAATCATCCCCTGCGTGACTTCCGACGCCCACATTCTGGACAATCTGGAACGCTTCCTGGTGTCCACGCTGGGCAAGGGCGTGGTGCGCGCGAAAGACACCCCGAACTTCGTCGCCAACCGCATCGGCGTGTTCTCGATGCTGGCCACCATCGCCAATGCCGCCAAGTACGGCATCCGCTTCGACGTGGTGGACGACCTGACCGGCCCGCGCCTGGGCCGCCCGAAGTCGGCTACCTTCCGCACCGCCGACGTGGTGGGCCTGGATACCTTCGCCCACGTGGTGAAGACCATGCAGGACACGCTGCCGCAAGACCCGTGGCACAGCCTGTTCGCCACGCCTGACTGGATGCAGCAGTTGATCGCGAACGGCGCGCTGGGCGCCAAGACCCGCGCCGGCATCTACAAAAAAGACGGCAAGCGCATGCTGGTGCTGGACCCGGCCAAAGGCGAGTATGTCGGCTCCGGCGAGAAGGGCGACGACGCGGTCAAAGACATCCTGAAGATCGCCAACCCGGCCGAGAAATTCCAGAAGCTGCGCGAGAGCGAGCATCCGCAGGCGCAATTCCTGTGGGCCTGCTTCCGCGACGTGTTCCACTATATTTCCTTCCACCTGGGCGATATCGCCAACTGTGCCCGCGACGTGGACTTCGCCATTCGCTGGGGCTTCGGCTGGTCCGCCGGTCCGTTCGAGACCTGGCAATCCGCCGGCTGGCAGCAAGTGGCCAAATGGCTGAAGGAAGACATCGTGGCCGGCAAGACCCTCGCCAATGCCGAGCTGCCGGCCTGGGTGCTGGAAGGCGACCGCGCCGGCGTGCATTTCGCCGACGGCTCCTACAATGCCGCCGACAAGAAGCTGGTGGGCCGCTCCACGCTGGACGTGTACCAGCGCCAGCTGGCTCCGGCCAAGGTGTTGGGCGAGAAGGCGGAGCTGCTGGGCGAGACCGTGTTCGAGAACGAGGGCGTGCGCGCCTTCACCACCGGCGACGAGGTGCTGGTGGTGTCGTTCAAATCCAAGGCCCACGCCATCGGCCCGGCCGTGCTGGATGGCCTGAACACCGCGCTGGACATCGCCGAAGACCGCTTCAAGGGCTTGGTCATCTGGCAGACCGAAGAGCCTTTCTCGGTCGGCGCTGACCTGCAGTCGATGATGCCGGCCTTCATGATGGGCGACTGGGACGCGATCGACGCCATGATCGGCCGCTTCCAGTCCACCGCGCTGCGCCTGCGCTACAGCCAAGTTCCGACCGTGGCCGCGACCCAGGGCTATGTGTTCGGCGGCGGCTGCGAGTTCGCGATGCACTGCGACAAGACCGTGGCCGCGCTGGAATCCTATGTCGGCCTGGTGGAAGTGGGCGTCGGCCTGCTGCCGGGCGGCGGCGGCTGCAAGGAGTTCGCGCTGCGCGCCTCGCAGGAGTCCAAGGGCGATCTGCTGGCCGCGTTGAAGGACTACTTCATGAATATCGCCACCGCCAAGGTCGCCACCAGCGGCATCGAGGCGCAGGAGCTGGGCTTCTTCCGCAAGGGCGATCCGGTGGTGTTCAACGCTTACGAGCTGCTGTACGTCGCCAAGAAGCAGGCGTTGGCGCTGGCTGAATCCGGCTACCGTCCGCCGCTGAAGGTGAAGGGCTTCCCGGTTGCCGGCCGTTCCGGCGCGGCGTCGATCAAGGGCCAGCTGGTGAACATGCTGGAAGGCAATTTCATCAGCCAGCACGACTTCTTCATCGCCTCGCAGATCGCCGACGTGATGACCGGCGGCGACTTGGAGGCCGGCACCCTGGTCAACGAGCAATGGATTCTGGAACTGGAGCGCAAGGCCTTCATGACCCTGCTGAAGAACTCCAAGACCCAGGACCGCATCGCCAACATGCTGACCACCGGCAAGCCGCTGCGCAACTAATACGAGCCGCCCACAAGACGCCTGATGCTGCGTTGCGCCGACTCGCCGTACCAGATGTACTGTCTTCGTCGGCGCGCCTTGCCTCAAGGCGCTTGTGAACGGTTCGAAAATCCAAGAATGCAAAGGCTGGCGGCAGGCATGAGACCTAGCCGCCGGTCGCGAAGGAGCAAAAGAATGGTTAAGCAAGTACAAGAAGCTTACATCGTCGCCGCCACCCGCACCCCGGTGGGCAAGGCGCCGCGCGGCATGATGCGCAATGTGCGTCCGGACGACATGCTGGCGCACGTGATCACCGGCGCGCTGGCGCAGGTGCCGAATCTGGACCCGAAACTGATTTCCGACTGCGTGGTCGGTTGCGCCTTCCCGGAAGCGGAGCAGGGCCTGAACATGGCGCGTATCGGCGTGCTGTTGGCCGGGCTGCCCAACACCGTGGGCGGCATCACCATAAACCGCTACTGCTCGTCCGGCATCAACGCCGTGCAGATGGCGGCCGACCGCATCCGCCTGGGCGAAGCCGACGTGGTGATCGCGGCCGGTTCCGAATCGATGTCGCTGGTGCCGATGATGGGCAACAAGGTGTCGCTGAACCCGGAAATCTTCGCCAAGGACGAGAACTACGGCATCGCCTACGGCATGGGCCTGACCGCTGAGAAAGTGGCGCAGCAATGGGGCGTGTCGCGCGAAGACCAGGATGCGTTCGCGGTGGAGTCCCACCGCCGCGCGCTGGCCGCGATCGATGGCGGCAAGTTCAAGAACGAGATCACTCCGCTGGAAGTGACCTACCGCACGCCGAATCTGGAAACCGGCGAAGTGGTGAGCAAGACCCGCGTGCTGGACACCGACGAAGGCCCGCGCCGCGAAACCACGCTGGAAGGCCTGGCCAAGCTGAAGACCGTGTTCGACGCCAAGGGCTCGGTCACCGCCGGCAACTCCTCGCAGATGTCCGACGGTGCCGGCGCAGTGATTCTGGTGTCCGAGCGCGTGCTGAAGGAGTTCAATCTGGTGCCGCTGGCCCGCTACGTGACCTTCTCGGTCAAGGGCGTGCCGCCGGAGATCATGGGCATCGGTCCGAAGGAAGCCATCCCGGCCGCGCTGGCCCAGGCGGGCCTGAAGCAGGACGACCTGAAGTGGATCGAGCTGAACGAAGCCTTCGCCGCGCAGGCGCTGGCAGTGATTCGCGATCTGAACCTGGATACGTCCAAGGTGAACCCGCATGGCGGCGCGATCGCCCTGGGCCACCCGCTGGGCGCCACCGGCGCGATCCGCACCGCAACGCTGGTGCATGGCATGCGCGACGCCGGTTTGAAGGGCCACGGCATGGTGACGATGTGCATCGGCACCGGCATGGGCGCGGCAGGCATCATTGAGGTGCTGTAAGCCGGCTTGTCAGTCATCGCAGGGAAAGGACGCCACGGTTTTGCGCCGTGGCGTTTTTCATTGCGCCGGCCGAGCGGGCGCAGGCGATCTTCGGGCGCGGGGAGTGCAGAAAAGC
Source organism: Chromobacterium sp. Ag138 (assembly GCF_055181315.1). NCBI lineage: Bacteria > Pseudomonadati > Pseudomonadota > Betaproteobacteria > Neisseriales > Chromobacteriaceae > Chromobacterium > Chromobacterium sp. Ag138. The sequence continues at coordinate 880,363 of NZ_JBUPWA010000001.1, read as the reverse complement.
AAAACGGCCCTGGGCAATGCCCGGGGCCGTTTCCTGGCTGGAAGAGGGCCTTACTCGATTTGCTTGTCGTTGCTGGCCAGCTCCAACTGAGCCTTCTTCACCCGTTTGTCTGCGGACAGCTTCTGCTGCAGCGTCAGCAGGTCAGCCTGGGCCGGGGTGGTGAAAACCACCACGCTGGCGGTGCGGTAGCGCGCGGTCAGGTTGTGATCGCGCGCGACGGCGGCCTCATCCTGCGGGGAGGCCAGCTGCACCAGCACGGTGCCGCTGACGACGGATGGAACCAGCTGCTTCGGCGCCTGCACCACGTCGCCGCGTTTCAGCGAAGGCGCAACGGCGCCGGCGCTGCGGGCGGATACGCCGAACTTTGATTGCGGCGCTTGCTTGTAGTAGGTCTTGCCGTTGATCACCACGGCCTGGCCGGCAGGCTGGGCCAGGAAGGATGGCTCGGCGGCCTGGCTGTGGGCGGTCAGGGCCAGCAGGGCGAGGGGGATCAGTCGGATCATTGGTTTCATGCTGCGCTCCGGTGGCCGAAGAAGCGGATCGACCACGATTTCAGTTTGCCTTCCGCGTTAGGCAGGGAGTAGATGGTGTTGGCGCCGGTTTCGCGATTGCGGATGACGTATTGGTACTGGCCGCCGTTGGTGTCGATCACGCGCAGTCGCCACTGGCCTTTGGCCTGTTCGCCGTAGAACTGATTGGACAGCAGGCGCTGCTGGTTGAGGCCGTAGGTCTCTCCCACCAGGGAAGTGCGCGGAGACAGCAGCACCGAGCGGGTGCCGGACGGGGAGATCAGCTCCACCGCCAGATCGTTGGCGCGGCCGTGTTCGGCGTCGACCAGGATCTGGACCGCTTCCACGGTCAGGTCCGCAGGCTGGTTGAATACGCTTTCCACGCCTTTTTCATCCGCATCGGGGATGGCGGCCTGGGCGGATACGGTTTCCCAGCGGGTCTTTTGCAGCGGCGGCAGGGGCTTGTTGTAGAACAGCGCTTTTTCCACCGCCTTGTCGATGTTGATCAGGCCAAAACCGTAGAACGGGTGGAAGGGCAGGCCGGCGGCGTTCTTCTGCCAGCCGGGAATGGCCTGGTAGCTGTGCGCGCCGCCGCTCTTGTCCTTGAAGGCCAGCGTCACGCCTGGATTGGCGGCATCCACCTGGCGGGCGGTGGTGATCAGGATGTGGCGCACGTCGCGGGCGGACAGCGCCGGGTTGGCCGACATCACCAGCGCGAAGGAGCCGGAGGTGGACGGCGCCGCTGACGAGGTGCCGTTCATGACGCCGTTGTAGTCGCAGTTCGGGTCCAGCGCCGTGCCGCCGTGCAGGCCGTTGGAGGTGCTGCCGCTCACGTTGTAGCCGCGGGCGCAGCCGGACAGGTCGGTGGTGACCATCGCCGGGGAGTCGGTGCCGTATTCGCCGCCGGGCGCGGTCAGCAGCACGTTGGCGCCGACCGACGAGTACGAGGAGCGTACGCCATCGGCGTTCAGCGCCGACACCACCACGTTCCAGTAGTTGTTGTTGTCGGCGGTCAGGTTGGAGTCCTGTATCGGCAGGCCGTTGTTGCCCTGATAACCCAGCAGCGACTCGGTCTTGCTCAAACGGAAGGAGTTGTAGGCATTGCCGGCCGATTTGACGAAGACCGCGCCGCGGCCCCAGTGGCTATTGCGGCTGATGTCTTCGTAGGTTTCCTCTTCGGTCTTCAGCTCGATGTCCTGGTCTGGATTGGCGGGAACCGAGGTGATGGTGGAGGAGCCGTAGCTCTGGTTGAACACGCGGGCGTCGGTGAAGGCTTCCAGCGGGCCGCCGTTGGGTTTCTTGCCGTGCGCCAGCAGCCAGCCGTCCAGCGTTTGGTTCAGCAGCCAGTTGAAGCCTTTCAGGCCGGCGGAGGGCGCGATGCCGCGGCCGCCTATGCCATTGAAGGCCACCGCTGCCGCGATGCCGGCCACGGCGGTGCCGTGGCCGTTGTCCCCGGACTCGGGGGTCGGATCATTGCTGCCGTTCACCAGGTTTTTGGAGCCGGGCACGATGTTGGCGGCCAAGTCGGGGTGCTTGATTTCCAGGCCGTCGTCGATGACGGCGATGGTGGTGCCGATGCCGCGGATGCCGCGCAAATGGGTGAAAGCGAGATTGAGGTCGACGCCTTTGACGCCGCCGCGCTTGGAGAAGGCGTTCTGGCCGGTGTTCTTCAAGTGCCATTGCTGGTTGACCAGGGGGTCGCCGGGCAGCAACGGAACGCTGCGATCCGGCGCGGAAGTGGCGGCATGGCTGGCCAGGGAGGCCAGCGCCAGCATGACTGCGCTGCTGGTGATGCGAACGTGCATGATTGAGATCCTCTATTTGCCTTTGTTGTTTTGCGATTGTGGTCGCCAGAGGATCATATTTGTTAATTTTTATTGCACAAATATCTTTTTGTCATATTGGAATCGGCGGCAAGAATTTGCGGTTCTCGCGTGAATGGGCAGAGAAGGGAGAGCGGGGGAAAGCGGCAAGAAGACGAGCAAGAAACGCCGGCCCATGTCGGGCCGGCGGCGGGGTCAGTCCATTTTGGACAGCGTGTCGAAGTTGCTGTGGCTGCAGTCTTCGAATTCCTGTTGCGGATCTTTCAGCTTGATCTGATAGGATTTGCCCTGGGCGCTGAGCACCAGCTGCTTGTCGTCGTCCAGCAGCGTCTTGGGCATCAGGAACCAGCGTTGGCCCTTGCGCGAGTTCGGCTGCGTGATGTAAATGGCCGAGAAGGGCGCGCTGTCCGGCTGCGATGGATCCTGCAGCGAGACGCCGACCGGCGTTTGGCCCAATATCTCGATGCCCACCTTGGTGCCGTTATTCTGGCGTAGAATGCGCCGTATCACGCCCAGCAGCAGCGGATGGGTCTCGGTTTTGACCAGGATCAGCCGGCCAATCGCCAGCTGGTCTATGGTCTTGCCGATGAAGGTGAGTCCCATGCCGGTGCTGCTGATGTCGTTGATGCGCCATTCGTCGCTGCGGTCGGCGTCCAGCCCGCCGACATCCTGAACCTTGATGTGGAAGGCCACGCGGTCGAAGCCTATCGATACCTGGGCGCTGGAGGAATGCAGCGAGCGTTCCGACTTGCGCAGCGACTTGCCGCCGTCGCTGGACCAGCGCACCGCCAGTTTTTCGCACAGCACCGACCATTCCTCGCGTTCCAGCTCGCAGTCCAGCGCGGCGATCTGAGAGGGGATGCGGGCGTCCAAGTCGAACATCAGGTCGGCCAGGCGGGTGGTGATCTCGTAGGAGGACCAGTAACGGTGCCACTTGCCGGCCATGCCGCGCAGCATCGGCTGCGGAGGCTCCGGCAGGGACAGGTTGTAGACGAAGACCGGCATTTCGGCCGGCGGCTGCTTGTCCAGCGGGATGTTCTGGCAGATCAGCATCAGCAGCTGGTCCACCGCGACGATTTCCTTGTGCAGCATGTTCTCGGTCTGAGCCAGGTGCAGCATGCCGGCCTGAACCAGCAGGTGCTCGCAGCTGATTTCCTGCTTGGCGTCCGGATACAGCAGGATGGGCGAACGGGCGAAGCCCGCTTCCTCCGCGTAGGTGTAGAAACGGAAGCCTTGCTGCCAGGCGCTGCCCTCTGGCTTCAGATAGCGCAGCGCGTTCCACGCCAGCAGCCGCATCTGGTGATGCAGGCCGCGGGTGGCGACCAGCTGCAGCTCAGCGTCGCCAGCCTGGCTGGAGCCGCCGCGCTGCAGGCGCAGACAGATCTGGTAGGCGCTGGCCAATTCGTGCCAATAGGCGAGAATGGTGGGCAGATAGCCTTTGCTGCCGCCTCTGGAATGAAGATAATCCTGGCAGAGCTGGTGGTGGATGCTGGCAGCCTTGTCGTCGACATAGAGCAGCGTCTTGATGCGCTCCTTCAACGACATCTCGCTATCCGCGTTGATTTTGGATACGGCCTTGATGATTTCCACCAGGGCGGTAAAGTATTCAGCCTGCGGCAGATCGCGTACCAGCAGGGTGGCAGATTGCGCCACGCCGGAGGCGGGCGTGTTCTTGCTGAGAAGTGAGCTGACTAGAGATTTGAAGTCAAACATTGAACCGGGCTTCTGGATATGGGATTTATGTTCTCACTTGTATGTCACTCTATCTTACGTCACGCATTGATGCTGGTGAAACCATAATCGCAAATTTATCGGGCATGCCAAAAAGCAAGTTTTTCCCCTATCGTCGTCTGGTTCTCGCCTTGTGCGCGGCCGGACTGCTCGTTTCGACAGCTGTGGACGCCGCGGATGCGACGCAAGTGCCTGAGGGCGTTGGCGTTGTGCTCGGCGGCGGCGGCGCGCGCGGCTTCGCCCACCTGGGCGTCCTGAAGGAACTGGAGCGCCTGCGGATACCCGTGGCCTGCATCTCCGGCACCAGCGCCGGGGCGCTGATCGGTGGCATTTACGCCAACGGCCTGCCGCTGGACGAGATGGAGCGCGAGTTCAATGCCGCCGACTGGGACCAGATGCTGTCCGGCAAGCCGGCGCGCACCGACATCCCATACGATCGCAAGCGCAACGACTACCAGAACTATCTGGATGTCAGCTTCGGGCTCAAGGGCGGCGCGCTGCGGGTTCCGCGCAGCGCGATCAACTCCCAGGGCATCGAGCTCTACATCCATAAAATGACGCGGGACCGGGACATCGACAGTTTCGACAAGCTGCCCATTCCGTTCCGCGCTGTGGCGGCGGATCTGCTGACCGGCGACGCGGTGGTGTTCGACCGGGGCTCGTTGTCGCGCGCCTTGCGCGCCAGCATGGCGGTTCCCGGGGTGTTCGATCTGGTGGAGGACGACGGCAAGCTGCTGGTGGATGGCGCCATCGCCCGCAATATTCCGGTGCAGGAGGTGAAGGGCCGCTGCGCCGAGCACGTGATCGTGGTGGACGTGAGCACGCCGCTGTTGAAGGCGGACGAGATCCACACCTTGTTCGACGTGGTCGATCAAAGCTCCAACCTGGCGGTGATGCGCAACGAGCAAGAGCAGATGAAGCGGCTGGATAAGCGCGACATCGTGATTCGGCCTGATCTGAACGGCTATACCGTGGCGTCTTTCGGCGACCACAAGGCGATTGTCGAGCGCGGCGCGGAGGCCGCGCGCAAGATGGCGCGGCAGTTATCCGCCTATTCGGTGTCCGAGGCGGACTACCAGGCCTGGAAAAGCAAGCTGGGCCGGCCGCGCTACCCGGTGCTCGATGAGGTCAAGGTGGAGGGCAAGGACGGCGATTTCACCAAAATGTCGTCCTTGCAGGAATCGCTGGCCTTTTCATCGAACAGGATACCGGTGGGCGAGGCGCGCAACCGTCTGGCGGAAATTTTCACCGGAGGCGAGTACGACAAGCTCGGCTATCGCGTGGACAGCGTTTCCGGGCGCAATGTGATGATGGTGATGCCGGTGGAGCGCAGCATAGGCCAGAACACCGTGCATTTCGGACTCAACCTCAGCAGCGACACGCCGGGAAGCAGCAGCTTCACGCTCCGTGCCGCGCACGAGTGGACGTCGTTGAATGACGCTGGCGGCTCCTGGCGCAACGATGCGGCGATCGGCGACGACAAGGCGATCAAGACCGAGCTGTACCAGCCGCTGTGGCGCGGCAGTCCGATGTTTGCCGCCGCCTCGCTGGGATATCAGCAAAAGCCGTTCAAACTGTTCAATGAAGACCATACGGTGTTGGCCACTTTCAACAACAGCATCTTTGAGACGCAACTGAATGCGGGCGTGACGCTGGGCAAGTATGGCGAATGGCGGCTTGGCCTCTATCGGCAGGATAACGATTTCACCTTGTCGCAAGGGGATCCAGACCCTGGCGGCAATACCCGCTTCCGCGATGTCGGCGTGCAAACCCGCCTGGTGGTGGATCAGTTCGACAATCCGCGCTGGCCGCGCGCCGGCTATTACTTCAACGGCAAGTTGGGCGCGGGCTTGCCCGGCTTGGGCAGCGAGGTGAACCAGAAGTTCTACGACTTTACCGGCGAGCTTGCCCACACTTATGGCGACTTCACCGCGCGTCTCACGGCCAAGGCCAAAGGCAATATTGATGTCCGATCGGATGCCTTTGTGCCGCAGCAGCTCGGTGGGTTCCTGAACTTGACCGGCTACCAGAACGGCGAGCTGTTGGCCAGTGAAGTCGCGTTGGCGCGGCTGATGGTGTACTGGCGGGCGGCATCGCTGCCGGCCGTGCTCGGCTCAGGCGTGTATGCCGGGGTCTCGTTGGAGGCCGGACGCTTGTGGGGCGAAGACTTTTCCAGTTTGCCGCAGACCCATCGCTGGATCCCGGCCGGCTCGGTTTTCCTGGGCGCCGACACCATCCTCGGGCCGTTCTTCGTCGGCGTGGGCAGCGCGCAGGGCGGCAGGCTGACCGGCTACATCTATCTCGGCGTAGACTATTGACCCAGGCCATCCGCGCGGCTGATGTCGCGTGGATGGCCTGTCCTTAGGTATGGGATTGCCCAGCATCTGAGACAAACGTTTGAATTAATTCTGGATTTTGCCAATGTCATGATCTATCCCGATATGGGCCGCCATTCCGGCGGCCGGCAATCACGATATAACGGGAGAGATAATGAAACAGCTGTTGTCACGCACTGCCTTCTTGCTTGCCTTGTTGCTGCTGCCGTTCGCTTCGGCCCAGGCGTCCTCCGGCTATACCCAGACCCGCTACCCCATCGTGCTGGTGCACGGCCTGTTCGGCTTCGGCCAGGTGCTGGGCGTCGATTACTTCTATCGCGTGCCTGCCGCCCTGAAGGAGGATGGCGCGCAGGTGTTCGTAGCCGAAGTGTCGGCCACCGGCAGCAATGAGGCGCGCGGCGAGCAGCTGTTGCAGCAGGTGCAGCGCATCCTGGCCATTACCGGCGCGCAGAAGGTCAACCTGATCGGCCATAGCCAGGGCGCGCCCACCGCGCGCTACGTCGCGGGCGTGCGGCCGGACCTGGTGGCCTCGGTCACTACCGTCGGCGGCGTCAACAAGGGTTCGGTGGTGGCCGACATCGTCCGCGGCGCGGCGCCTCCGGGATCGATCAGCGAAGCCGTGGCCGCCGCGGTGACGGGGGCGTTCGTCAAGGTGCTGGCCTTCTTCTCGGGCACCAGCGATCTGCCCCAGCAGCCTATCGATGCGCTGAATTCCCTGACCACGGCCGGTTCGCTGGCGTTCAGCGCCAAGTTCCCGGGCGGCGTGCCGGCTTCGGCTTGCGGCGAGGGCGATTACGAGGCTAACGGGGTGCGTTATTACTCGTGGACCGGCGCCGCCACCACCACCAATGTCCTGGACCCGCTGACCGTGCCGATGGGCGTGCTGGGCCTGGCTTTCGGCTCCACGCCGTCCGACGGTCTGGTCGGCGTGTGCTCGGCCCACCTGGGCCAGGTAATCCGCGACGATTACAAGATGAACCACGTCAACGAGATCAACCAGAGCTTCGGTCTGGTCAGCCTGTTCGAGGTGAGTCCGGTCTCGCTGTACCGCCAGCAGGCCAACCGGCTGAAAAACGCGGGGCTGTGAGATGCGCGGCCTCGGCTTGACGCTGGCGGCGGCCTGCGCCGCCTTGCTGGCTTGGTGGGCCTGGCCGGACGGCGCGCAGCCGGAAGCGGCCGCCGCCCGTCAGGCGGCGCGCGGCGGTTTCGCGGCGTCGCTGGTCGGCACCCGGCCGGACGGCGCCGCCGTCGAAGCGGACGGCAAGCTGGTGGTGGACCAGCAGTTGCGCCAGCTGTTCGACTACTACCTGGCCACGTTGGGCGAGCGCGATCTGCCCGCCATCCGGACCGAGCTGCAGAGCCAGCTCAAGCGCGGATTGGGAGGCGGGGCCTTGGCCCAGGCGATGGGGCTGTTCGACCGTTATGTCGCCTACAAGCGTTCGCTGGCCGGCAAGGAGGCGGCGGCCGCGGCTGACCTGACGCGCCGGCTGGAGTTGGTGCAGGCGGCTCGGCGGCAGTATTTCAGCCAGCTTGAACTCGATGGCTTGTTCGGCGATGAAGATCGCTATGACGACTTCACCGCCAGGCGGCTGGCGATAGAGGCCAATCCGGCGCTGAGCGCCGCCGACAAGCGGCGCATGGTCGCCCAGCTGGAGAGCCGGCTGCCCCCGGCGCTGCGCGCCGCGCGCGAGGAGCCGGTCAAACACCTGGCGCTGGCCGACGCGGAAGCCCGGTTGAAGCAGGGTGGAGGCGGCGAGCAGCAGCTGTACCAGTTGCGCGCCGGCATGGTGGGCCAGGCGGCGGCGGACAGGCTGGGGGAGCTGGATCGGGAGCAGGCTGGCTGGCAGAAGCGGCTGGACGATTTCAAGCGCGAGCGGACGGCCATTCTCGCCAACGGCGGACTGAGCGCGCAGCAGCGGCAGCAAGCGGTCGCCCAGTTGCAGTCGCAGCGGTTTTCGCCGCAGGAGGCGCTGCGCCTGCCGGCGTATCTGCCCAACTGAACCGATGCGGAAAGCGAAACAGGCACCCAAGGGCGCCTGTTTTTCGTGGAGCGGTTTCGCTCAGGGCTGGGCGAAAAACAGGCGGCGCAGCGCCTCGCCCGGCTCGGCCTCGCGCATGAAGGCCTCGCCGACCAGGAAGGTGTGCACGCCGCTGGCCTGCATCAGCCGCACGTCCTCGATGGTGGCGATGCCGCTCTCGGTGACGGCGATGCGGCCGTCGGTGATGCGCGGCAGCAGCTTCAGCGTGGTGGCCAGGCTCACCTCGAAGGTGCGCAGGTTGCGGTTGTTGACGCCGACTAGTTCGGTTTTCAACTGCAGCGCGGCATCCAGCTCTTCTTCGTTGTGGACCTCCACCAGCACCGCCATGCCCAGTTCGTTCGCCAAAGCCTCCAGCGCCTTCATCTTGGGCAGCTCGAGCGCGGCGGCGATCAGCAGGATGCAGTCGGCGCCCATCGCGCGGGCTTCGTATACCTGGTAGTCGTCGACGATGAAATCCTTGCGCAGCACCGGCAGGTGGCAGGCGGCGCGCGCCGCCTCCAGATAGCTGGCGTCGCCCTGAAAGTACTGGCGGTCGGTCAGCACCGACAGGCAGGCCGCGCCGTGGGCGGCATAGCCCTCGGCGATGGCGGCAGGCTGGAAGTTCTCGCGGATCACGCCTTTGCTGGGGCTGGCTTTCTTGATCTCTGCGATGACGGCGGCCTTGCCCAGCGCGTGCTTGGCGCGCAGGGCGGCGACGAAGTCGCGGCGGTCGCCGCGCGCTTCGGCGTCGGCCCGTACCGAGGACAGCGGCCGGCTGGCCAGCGCGGCGGCGATTTCCTGATGTTTGGTGGCGATGATGGTGTTGAGAATGTCGGACATGCTGGCTTCTATGTTGACAACAACGAATGGGCCATCATGCAGAACATCAGGCGGGATGGCAAGCCCGGCGGGAGCCGACATCGTTCCGGATGCTTGATTCAAATCATTCTCGTTCTCTTGGCTGGGCTGGATACTGCGGGCACACCCACCCGTCGGAGTTCCGCCATGGCGCGCGCTCATCCTTTCTTTTCCGCCCCGCACCGGGCGGCGTTCCTGCCCGGCATGCTGCTGGCCATCTTGTTGCTGGCGGGCTGGAGCGCCGAACTGGCGGCGCGCCTGTTCGGCCTCGGCTTGCCCTTGGCGTTGCCGGCGATGCTGGCCCATGGCTTCCTGATGCTGTTCGGTTTCTTTCCCTTGTTCATGACCGGTTTTCTGTTCACCGCCGGACCGCGCTGGCTGAACGTGCCGCCGCCCGGACGCGGCGCCTATCTGCTGACGCCGGCGTTGCTGGCCGCGGGCCTGCTGCTGTGGCTGGCCGGCGCGGCAGTCGGCGGCGTTTGGCTGCCGGCCGGCCATCTGGTGTACAGCCTGGGTTTTCTCGGTCTGGCCGGAGGCTTCGCGCGCTTGTTGCTAGCCAGCCCGGCGCCGGACCGGCGCCATGCCTGGGCGGTGCTGTCGGCTTTCGGCATCGGCGTCCTGGCGCTGGGCGCGGCCGGCTATTGGCTGTTGAGCGGCGATGTCCGCGGCTGGCTGTGGATGCGGGACCTGGCCTTGTGGGGCTTTTTGCTGCCGGTATTCCTGACCGTGTGCCACCGCATGCTGCCGTTCTTCTCTTCCAGCGCGCTGGCACCGTATCAGCCCTGGCGGCCATGGTGGCTGCTGGCGGCGATGCTGGGCGGCTCGCTGGGGCACGGCCTGCTGTCCATCGCCGGCCGGCCGTCCTGGGGCCTGGATCTGGCGCTGGCCTCGCTGTTTGGCTACACCAACTGGCGCTGGGGGCTGCTGGCCTCGCTGCGGGTGAAGCTGCTGGCCATGCTGCATCTGTCTTTCGCCTGGCTGGCTGCCGGTTTCGCGCTGTACGCCTGGCAGGGCGCGCTGGGCGGCCTGGCCTGGGCGCCGCTGCACGCGATCTCGGTCGGCTTCTTCCTGACCATGATGATCGCCTTCGTGTCGAGGGTATCGCTGGGCCATTCCGGACAGCCGCTGGAGGCCGGCAAGGCCTTGTGGTTGCTGTATCTGGCCGCTCAGTGGCTGGCGCTGGCCCGAGTGGCGGCCGATCTGCTGCCGGTTGGTTGGCGCGCCGGCATGTACGGGCTGGCCGCGGCAGGGTGGCTGCTGACCCTGTCGCTGTGGGGCGGCCGCCTCCTGCCGGTTTACCTGCGTCCCCGCGCCGACGGCAAAGACGGTTGATCGGCTTACAAATTTCAAACTGGAGACCATCATGACCCCATCCGAACTATTGACCAGTCAGCACCGGGACTGCGACGCCCGTTTCGCCGACGCCGAGCAAGCCGCGCGCGCACAGGACTGGCCCGCTGCCGAATCCGCTTTCGCCGCGATGCGCGGCGAGATGGAGGACCACTTCCGGCTGGAGGAGGGGAGGCTGTTTCCCGCTTTCGAACAGGCCAGCGGCGTGCGCGCCGGCCCCACCGCGGTGATGCGCGCCGAGCACGCGCAGATGCGGCAGCTGCTGGACGGCATGGCCCAGGCGCTGGCCGCGCGCGATCGCGGCGGCTTCCTGGCGGAGGCCGACACGTTGTTGATCCTGACTCAGCAGCACAATATGAAGGAGGAGAACATCCTGTATCCGATGTGCGAGCAATGCGTGCCGGATCTGGGGCGCTTGCTGGAGGAGGCCGGCCATGTCGCTTGACCTGCGCGATCTGCCGCCGCCGGAGCCGATGGACATCGTGCTGGGCGAAGCGGAGCTGTTGTCGCCGGGCCAGTCTGTGCGCTTCGTGCTGCCGCATTTTCCGACCCCCTTGCTGCCTTTGCTGGACAGGATGGCCGGCTTGGCTTATCGCTTCGAATTGTCGGGCGACGGCGGCGTGCTGCTGATCATGGAGCGCAGCTGATGCAGGGATGGCCGTCCTATGACCGGGCGCCGCCACTTGGCCTTCCCCCGCCTTTTCTGCTGGCGTCGCCGTGCTGGCTGTTCATCGCTGGTTTATGTCTGGCGTTGGCGGGACCCGGCCCGCTGCACCGCTTCGACCCGGCGGCGCTGGCGGCCGCGCATCTGTTGGCGCTGGGCGTGCTGGGCAACGCGATGCTGGGCGCCGCGCTGCAGATCCTGGCGGTGGTGGCCGGGGTGCCGTTTTCCCGTCCCCGTTTGCTGCTGCATGCGCTGTTCTGGCCATTGCAGCTTGGCTGCGGCCTGCTGGCGGCGGCTTTTCTGAATGGTTTCCTGCCTACGCTGTTGCTGCCGGCCGCCGCGCTGTTGGGCTGGGGCTTGCTGGTTTTCGCCGGCTTCGGCCTGCATGGCATCGCCAAGAGTCCGGCGCGCGACGCGACCACCCGCGGCATGGCGTCGGCGCTGGCCGCGCTGTTGGTCGCCGCCGCTTTGGGCATCGCCCTGGCGGGCACCCTGGGCGCGGCCTGGCCGCTGCCTTGGAAAATTTTGCTGGATTGGCATGCGCTGTGGGCGCTGGGCGGATGGCTGCTGGGCCTGATCATGGCGGCGGCGGCCACGGTGGTGCCGATGTTCCAGATCACGCCGGCGTATCCGGCGCGCTGGATGCGGCATGCCGCGATGATTTGGCCGGCGGCGTTGCTGGCGTCCGGTTTGGGATGGCAGTTGACGGCGAGTTGGCTGGCCTGGTCGCCGGCATCGATGGCGGCGCTGGCCTTTGCCGCCATGACCTGGCGCTTGCAGCGTCGAAGCCGGCGTCCCGGAGACTGCGGGCGGCGCTTCTGGCAGGTGGCGATGGCGGCGCTGGCGTTGGGGCTGCTGGCGGCCTGGCTTGTCGCCGCGGACCTGCTGGCCGCCGGCTGGGCCGCGCTGAGCGGCTGGCTGCTGCTGTTCGGACTGGGCGTCGGCGCGGTGCTGGGCATGTTCTACAAGATATTGCCCTTCCTGCTGTGGCTGGACCTGCAGCGCAAGGCGCCGCCTGGCGCGCGGCCGCCGGCCACGCTGACGCTGTTGCCGGAAGCGGCGCAGCGTCGCTGCCTGTTTGTGTTTTCAGCCTGCCTGGCGATGGGGTGCGCGCTGGCCTTGGGTGGCTTGCCGGGAGTGGCGGCAGGCGTCGGAACATGCGCGCTGGCCGCGCTCGTGGCCGGGGACGCGGGCAGGGCGTTATGGCGCTACCGCGCCTGCGTCCGCGACTGGCGCGCCGCTCAGGCGGCCGGCGTCATGCCGTAGTCGGCCAGCGCGGCGGGATCGAGCAGGGCGATGTCCTTGCCTTCGACCTCCACCAGGCCGGCCTTGCTCAGTTGCTGTAGCACGCGGGAGAAGGTTTCCGGCGTCAGGTTCAGGCGGGAAGCGATCAGGTTCTTGTTGGCTTCCAGCGTCAGCACGACTTTCTCGCCGGCGGGCGCGTCGTCCATTTGCTGCAGCAGGTAGCCGATCACGCGCTGCAGCGCGGTTTCCACCGAGTAGCGCTCCACGTCCCGCACCATGCCGTGCAGGCGCAGCGACATGCCGGCCAGCATATTGCGCGCGAAGCCCGGGTCCTCGGCCAATGCCTGGAACACGCCGGCCGCGCCGATGTGCAGCAGCAGGCTGTCTTCCAGCAACTGGGCCAGCACCGGGTAGGGCTTGCCCAGGAACATCACCGCCTCGGCGAAGCTCTGGCCGGGGTGGATGATCTCCACCACCTTCTCCACGCCCTGCGGTGAGGGGATCGCCAGCTTCACCTTGCCGTACACCACCAGGTACATGCCGTCGCATTCGTCGCCGCGCTGAAACAGCAGCTGTCCCCGGTCGCCACGCTTGGCGTGGACATGAGGCTCCAGCGTGGCCAACTGCCTGTCCGACAAGCGCTGGAACAAGGGCTGATGGCGCAGGTGCTGGATGATGTCGATCTGGGACATGGCGGGCTTTCGGAATCGGTGTAGCGATGGTGGATGCTAACTCATCCCGCGAATTATTAGCAAAGCGCGATATTTGCCGGCAGACAGGCTTGGTCGGATCTCCAGCGCAAGAAAGCGAGATGCGGGAGCGCGGCCATTTGCCATGCGGCATGAGAAAGCCGCCTGGCGGCGGCTTTCTGGGCAGAGGGAGCTTAGCGGGAAACGAAGCCGCCGTTGATGAACAGGGTCTGGGCGGTGGTCCAGCGGTTTTCCGGCGAAACCAGGTGCTTGACCAGAGGCACCAGGTCGGCCACCTGGCCCAGCTCGCCGTTGATGCTGGCGCGCTTCAGGTAGGCGACGGCTTCCGGCGTTTCCGCGGCGTAGAAGAACTCGGTGTCCATCGGGCCGGGGGCCACCACGTTGACGGTGACGCCGCGATGGCCGATTTCCTTGGCCAGCGCGCGGGTGAAGTCCTCCAGCGGCGCCTTGCTGCCGGCGTAGGCGCCGTAATGGCCGGTGGTGGCCGCCAGCAGCGAGGTGCCGACGCTGACGATGCGGCCGTTGTCGCGGATGCGGCGGCCGGCTTCCTGCAGCGCGAAGAACGCGGCCTTGGTGTTCAGCGCGAAGATGGCGTCGAATTCTTGCTCGCTGACTTCAGTGATCGCTTTCTTCACCATCATGCCGGCGGTGTTGATCAGGATGTCGACGTGGCCGAAGCGGTCTTCCACCGCGTCGAACAGGCGGCGCACTTCCGCCACCTGGGTGACGTCGGCCTGGACCGCGAACGCCTGGCCGCCGGCGGCTTCAATCGCGGCGGCGGCTTCTTCGGCTCCGGCGCGGGAGCCGGCGCTGTGGTAGTGGATGGCGACGGCGGCGCCGTCGGCGGCCAGCGCGTCGGCGAAGGCGCGGCCCATATTGCGCGATGCGCCGATGATCAGTGCGACTTGTCCTGCAAAGTTGGCTTGGCTCATGTCAGTTCTCCGTTGGGTTCGCCGCAGGCGCGGCTTGCTGTTGACGCTTTGCAGTGTATTGCTGGGCTTGATCCGGATAAACGGTGCTTTATTGTTTACACTATCCATAAAATCGTACTAATTGGAGCGGTGATGGATAGGGTCATGTCGATGCGGGTTTTCGCCGCCGTCGTCGATTGCGGCGGCTTCACCCGGGCGGCGCAGCAGTTGCAGCTGCCGCGGGCCACGGTGTCCAGCGCGGTGCAGCAACTGGAAGCGCAATTGGGCGCGCGGCTGCTGCACCG
>NZ_JBUPWA010000001.1:849285-865803 GCF_055181315.1 Chromobacterium sp. Ag138 | reverse complement strand
GGCCAGCGCGGCGGGATCGAGCAGGGCGATGTCCTTGCCTTCGACCTCCACCAGGCCGGCCTTGCTCAGTTGCTGTAGCACGCGGGAGAAGGTTTCCGGCGTCAGGTTCAGGCGGGAAGCGATCAGGTTCTTGTTGGCTTCCAGCGTCAGCACGACTTTCTCGCCGGCGGGCGCGTCGTCCATTTGCTGCAGCAGGTAGCCGATCACGCGCTGCAGCGCGGTTTCCACCGAGTAGCGCTCCACGTCCCGCACCATGCCGTGCAGGCGCAGCGACATGCCGGCCAGCATATTGCGCGCGAAGCCCGGGTCCTCGGCCAATGCCTGGAACACGCCGGCCGCGCCGATGTGCAGCAGCAGGCTGTCTTCCAGCAACTGGGCCAGCACCGGGTAGGGCTTGCCCAGGAACATCACCGCCTCGGCGAAGCTCTGGCCGGGGTGGATGATCTCCACCACCTTCTCCACGCCCTGCGGTGAGGGGATCGCCAGCTTCACCTTGCCGTACACCACCAGGTACATGCCGTCGCATTCGTCGCCGCGCTGAAACAGCAGCTGTCCCCGGTCGCCACGCTTGGCGTGGACATGAGGCTCCAGCGTGGCCAACTGCCTGTCCGACAAGCGCTGGAACAAGGGCTGATGGCGCAGGTGCTGGATGATGTCGATCTGGGACATGGCGGGCTTTCGGAATCGGTGTAGCGATGGTGGATGCTAACTCATCCCGCGAATTATTAGCAAAGCGCGATATTTGCCGGCAGACAGGCTTGGTCGGATCTCCAGCGCAAGAAAGCGAGATGCGGGAGCGCGGCCATTTGCCATGCGGCATGAGAAAGCCGCCTGGCGGCGGCTTTCTGGGCAGAGGGAGCTTAGCGGGAAACGAAGCCGCCGTTGATGAACAGGGTCTGGGCGGTGGTCCAGCGGTTTTCCGGCGAAACCAGGTGCTTGACCAGAGGCACCAGGTCGGCCACCTGGCCCAGCTCGCCGTTGATGCTGGCGCGCTTCAGGTAGGCGACGGCTTCCGGCGTTTCCGCGGCGTAGAAGAACTCGGTGTCCATCGGGCCGGGGGCCACCACGTTGACGGTGACGCCGCGATGGCCGATTTCCTTGGCCAGCGCGCGGGTGAAGTCCTCCAGCGGCGCCTTGCTGCCGGCGTAGGCGCCGTAATGGCCGGTGGTGGCCGCCAGCAGCGAGGTGCCGACGCTGACGATGCGGCCGTTGTCGCGGATGCGGCGGCCGGCTTCCTGCAGCGCGAAGAACGCGGCCTTGGTGTTCAGCGCGAAGATGGCGTCGAATTCTTGCTCGCTGACTTCAGTGATCGCTTTCTTCACCATCATGCCGGCGGTGTTGATCAGGATGTCGACGTGGCCGAAGCGGTCTTCCACCGCGTCGAACAGGCGGCGCACTTCCGCCACCTGGGTGACGTCGGCCTGGACCGCGAACGCCTGGCCGCCGGCGGCTTCAATCGCGGCGGCGGCTTCTTCGGCTCCGGCGCGGGAGCCGGCGCTGTGGTAGTGGATGGCGACGGCGGCGCCGTCGGCGGCCAGCGCGTCGGCGAAGGCGCGGCCCATATTGCGCGATGCGCCGATGATCAGTGCGACTTGTCCTGCAAAGTTGGCTTGGCTCATGTCAGTTCTCCGTTGGGTTCGCCGCAGGCGCGGCTTGCTGTTGACGCTTTGCAGTGTATTGCTGGGCTTGATCCGGATAAACGGTGCTTTATTGTTTACACTATCCATAAAATCGTACTAATTGGAGCGGTGATGGATAGGGTCATGTCGATGCGGGTTTTCGCCGCCGTCGTCGATTGCGGCGGCTTCACCCGGGCGGCGCAGCAGTTGCAGCTGCCGCGGGCCACGGTGTCCAGCGCGGTGCAGCAACTGGAAGCGCAATTGGGCGCGCGGCTGCTGCACCGGACCACGCGGCGGGTGCAACTGACGCTGGACGGCGGCACTTTCTACGAGCGCTGCCAGCAGCTGTTGGCGGATTTCGACGAACTGGAGTCCTTGTTCAGCCAGCAGGGCGCCAGTCCGCGCGGCAAGCTGCGGATAGATGTGCCGGGGCCGATAGGGCGGCAGGTGCTGGCGCCGGCGCTGCCGGCGTTTTTCCGGCTCTATCCCGACATCGAGCTGGAACTGGGGGTGACCGACAGGCCGGTGGATCTGATCCAGGAAGGCGTCGACTGCGTGATCCGCGTCGGAGTCTTGGCGGAGTCGCGGCTGGTGGCGCGCCGGATCGGCATGCTGCCGCAAGGCAATTACGCCAGCCCGGATTATCTGGCCGCTTTCGGCGCGCCGGCTTCGCCGGACGCGCTGGCCGGCCATCGCGCGGTCAGCTACGCGTCGCCGTCCACCGGCAAGGTGTTTGCCTGGGAGTATCTGCAAGACGGCGAACGGCGCGAGCTGGCGTTGAAGTCCCAGGTCAGCGTCAACCAGGTGGAAAGCTATATCGCCTGCGCGCTGGCCGGACTGGGGCTGATCCAGCTGCCGCGCTACGACGCGGAGCCTCATGTCGCCGCCGGGCGACTGGTGGAAGTGCTGGCCGACTGGCCGCCGCCGGCAATGCCGGTATCGGTGCTGTATCCGCACCGCAGGCATCTGTCGCGGCGGGTGCAGGTGTTTGTCGAGTGGGCATCCGCGCTGTTGCGCGAGCGTTTGCGGTTGGAATAGCGGATTTATGCGATTGTGCTTAAGTAGGTGATGATGGAACTACTTTGTAACTAAATTGCCTGACAAAGTTTGCTTTTGTTAATGAATTGTTGGTGATGATGCGGTTCAGGCAATGGTTTGGCATTTTGTTGCTCCCCGCGCGCGGGTTGGCCGCCCTGTGGCGGCGCTGCCGGCGTTGGGGCTTCGGCAAGCGGCCGCGGCGCAACGCCGCGGCCTTGTTGGCGGTTCTGGCGCTGGCCGGCTGGGGCGCGCACCGCTGGCTGGCGGAGGCTCCGCCGCCGCCGGTGCTGACCGCCAAGGTGGAGCGCGGCGAGCTGGAGGATCTGGTGCTGGCCAGCGGCGTGATCCAGGCGTTGCGGCAGGTGGATGTCGGCGCCCAGGCCAACGGCCAGCTGAAGTCGCTGAAGGTGGAGGCGGGCGACAAGGTGAAGCAGGGCGAGCTGCTGGCCGAAATCGACCCGGAAGACAGCCTGAACGATTTGCGCGCCGCAGAGGCCTCGCTGGACGCGCGCGTCGCGCAGCGCCAGGCCAAGCAGGCCGCGCTGCGGCAGGCCGAGCAGGAGCTGGCGCGCCAGCGCCGCATGCATGCCGAGGGCTCCACCTCGGACAAGGATTTGCTGGCGGCCGATACCAATTACCAAACCTTGAAGGCCGGATTGGCGGAGCTGCAGGCGCAGATCCGCCAGGACCAGTCGCAGTTGGATGGCCGGCGCACCAAGCTGGGCTATACCCGCATCTTGGCGCCGATGAGCGGCGAGGTGCTGGAGATCGTCACCCAGCAGGGCCAGACCGTGATCGCCACCCAGACGGTGCCGGTGATCCTCAAGCTGGCCGATCTGAGCAAGGTGACGGTGCGGGCTTATGTGGCCGAGGCCGATGTGATCCGGGTGAAGGCCGGCCTGCCGGTGTATTTCACCGTGCTGGGCGCGCCGGACCAGCGTCACTGGGGCAAGCTGCGCGCCATCCTGCCGATGCCGGAGAAGATCAACAACGCGATGTTCTACAAGGCGCTGTTCGACGTGCCCAACCCCGACGGCAAGCTGCGCGTGGACATGACCACCCAGGTCAGCATCGTGCTGTCCCGCGTGGACAAGGCCTTGAGCATTCCGCTGTCGGCGTTGGGCGTGGCGGGCAAGGACGGCCGCTACGCGGTGAAGGTGAAGGGCAAGGACGGCAGGCTGGAGGAGCGCCAGGTGCGCATCGGCATGCAAACCTCCACCCGCGCCCAGGTGCTGGACGGACTGAAGGCGGGCGAGCAGGTGGTGACCGGAGAGCAGCCCGACAAGCCCGAAGAGGGCGGCGCCGTGATGGTGAGCGCATGAGCGGCGCCGGCCTTCAGCTGGATGGCGTCTGGCGGCGCTTTCCGTCCGGCGAGGACGAGGTGGCGGTGCTGAAGGATGTGACGCTGAGCATCGCGCCGGGCGAGATGGTGGCCATCGTCGGCGCGTCCGGCTCCGGCAAGTCCACGCTGATGAATATTCTGGGCTGCCTGGACCAGCCGTCGGCAGGCCGCTACCGGGTGGCCGGGCGCGATGCCGGCAGCCTGGACGGCGACCAGCTGGCCGCGCTCAGGCGCGAGCATTTCGGCTTCATCTTCCAGCGCTACCACCTGCTGCCGCATCTGTCGGCCTTGGACAATGTCGCCATGCCCGCCGTCTACGCCGGCATGGCGCTGCATGAGCGGCGCGAGCGGGCGCAGGCGCTGCTGGCGCGGCTGGGGCTTGCGGGCAAAGAGCATCATCGGCCCGGCCAGCTGTCCGGCGGCCAGCAACAGCGGGTATCCATCGCCCGCGCGCTGATGAACGGCGGCCGCATCATCCTGGCCGACGAGCCGACCGGCGCGCTGGATAGCCGCAGCGGCGAAGAGGTGATGCGCATCCTGAAGGAGCTGAACGCCGCCGGACACACGGTGATCATCGTCACCCACGACCCGGCCATCGCCGCGCAGACCGACCGCGTGATCGAAATCCGCGACGGCGAAATCCTGCGCGACAGCGGCGCGGCGAAGCCTGTTGCCGAAGCCGGAGGCGAGGAAGCGCGGGCCGATGGCGGCCCGTCCCCGCGAGAACGAATGGCCGAGGCGTTCAAGATGGCGATGCTGGCCATGCTGTCCAACCGCCTGCGCACCGCGCTGACCATGCTGGGCATCGTCATCGGCATCACCTCGGTGGTGTCCATCATCGCCATCGGCGAGGGCGCGCGCGACTACGTGCTCAACGACATCCGCGCGATGGGCACCCAGACCATCACCGTGTTTCGCGGCAAGGACTGGGGCGACGACAAGGCCGAAGGCATCCGCACCTTCCTGCCGGGCGACATCGCCGCGCTGGCGGAAGAGGGCTACGTGGACAGCGTGACGCCGGAAACCACGCAGTCGCAGCGCATACGCTACCGCAATGTCGATGTCAACGGCTCGGTCAGCGGCGTGGGGCGGGATTTCTTCCGCGTGCAGGGCATGAAGCTGGCCGAGGGCCAGGGCTTCAGCCGCGACGACATCCGCCAGCAGCGGCAGGTGGCGCTGCTGGACAAGAACGCGCGCCGCAAGCTGTTCGGCGACGGCGAGGCGGTGGGGCGGGTGATCCTAGTGGGCACGGTTCCGGCGACGGTGATCGGCGTGGTGGCGCAGCGCGACCGCGGCTTCGGCGGCAATTCGCTGCAGCTGTGGATGCCATACTCCACCACCGCCAGCCGCTTGTTCGGCCAGCAGCATTTCGACCGTTTCGTGATCCGGGTGAAGGACGGCCAGCCGACCAAGCTGGCGGAGAAGGCGATCACGGCCCTGTTGACCCAGCGCCACGGCGGCAAGGATTTCTTTACCCACAATATGGAAGACGTGCTGAAAACGGTGGAGAGCACCAGCCGCACGCTGGCCTTGCTGCTGACGCTGATCGCGGTGATCTCGCTGGTGGTGGGCGGCATCGGCGTGATGAACATCATGCTGGTCTCGGTGACCGAGCGTACCCGGGAGATCGGCATCCGCATGGCAGTGGGCGCCCGTCAGGGCGACGTGCTGCAGCAGTTCCTGACCGAGGCGGTGCTGGTTTGCCTGGTCGGCGGCGCCATCGGCGTGATGCTGTCCTATGGCATTAGCTTCGTGTTCGCGCTATTCGTCAGCTCATGGAAGATGTCGCTGTCGCTGACGGCCATCTTGCTGGCGGTGGCGTGCTCGTCGCTGATCGGCGTGCTGTTCGGCTTTTTGCCGGCGCGCAGCGCCGCCAGGCTGAACCCGATAGACGCGCTGGCGCGGGAGTGAAAATGGACAAGCGCAAGAGATGGACATGGCTGGCGCTGGCCGCCTTGCTGGCTGGCTGCCAGGCCACGCCGTATCAGCGGCAGCCCTTGCGGACGCCGGCGCAGTGGGCGCAGCCGGATGCGGCGGAGCAGGACATGGGCCGCGAGGCGTGGTGGGGAGGTTTCGCCGATCCGGCGCTGCTGCGGGTGCTGAGCCAGGCGCGCAGCCGCAATCCCGATCTGGAGATCGCGCTGCTGAAATTACGCAAGGCGCAGCTGGAGGCCGGCCTGGCCGACAGCGACGCGCGGCCGACGCTGAGCGGTTCGCTATCGGGCAACCGCAGCCGCCCTTTGGATGGCGGCGCTTGGTCGAACAGCCACAGCGCCGGCCTGAAAGTGGATTACGAGGTCGACCTGTGGGGGCGGCTGGACGCCGCGCAGCGTTCGGCGGGAGAGGCCTTCGCCGCCAGCCGCTACGACCAGGTCAGCGCCGACTTGCTGTCCGACAGCGCCGCCGCCGGCTTGTATTGGGACATCGCCGCGCAGAAGGCCAGGCTCGCCCTGACCGAGACGGCGCTGGCCGACGCGGTCCGCATGCAGGCGCTGGCGCGTTCAAGATGGAAGACCGGCGCGCTGGCCGAGCAGGATGCGACTCAGGCGGACAGCGAAGCGCTGGCGCAGCGCGCCAGCCTGTTGAGCCAACGGGAAGAGCTGCGCAAGAAGGAAAACGCGCTGGCGCTGCTGCTGGACGGGCCGCCGGGTTCGTCGTTGCCGGCGATCCCGCCGCTGGCAGAGCAGCCATCGCTGCCAGGCATCGCTTCCGGCCTGCCGGCAGACTTGTTGCGCCGCCGGCCGGACCTGCAGGCGGCCGAGGCGCGGTTGCGGAGCAAGCTGGCCGATGCGGACCAGCGCCGGGCGGATTTCTTTCCGCGTTTCAGCCTGAATGGCGACCTGAGCCGGGGCGGCGCCGTTCCCGGCGCGCAACTGGGTCTGGGCGCGACGCTGTCGCTGCCTTTTCTCGACTGGCGGCGGCTGGATCTGAAACTGAAATCGAGCGAGGCCGATTACCAGCTGGCGGAGGTGGAATTCCGCAAGACGCTGTACGGCGCCTATCGCGAGGTGGAAGAGGGCCTGGACGGGCGCCGCCGCCTGGCCGCCAGCGCCGCTCTGCAAAGCGAGGCGCTGCGCTTGGCGGGGCGGAACGCCCAGCTGGCCCAGAGCCGCTACCGCGCGGGAGAGACCGACATCCAATCCTGGCTGGAAGCCGCGCGCGGAGAACGCCAGGCGCGGGAGAAACTGCTGGATTTGAATCTGGAGCGGCTGAAGAATCTGGCTTATCTATACAAGGCCTTGGGCGGCGGGGCTTCGCCCGTTTGAGCGCAAGCGGGCGGCCGCCAAGCCGCGCTAGCCGCGGCGCGGCACCGCGATCACGCGCGGCGCGTGGCCGGTGTGCGCCAACAGCCGCGCCAACCCTTCCACCGGCACGCTCAGCGTGGCGGTGTTGACCAGCGGGTGGCAGAGAATCGCCTCCCGCGCCCACAAGGCATTGTCCACCACCACTTCCACCTGACGATCGCGGTCGTTGACCGCGGCCAGCAGCGTCACCGATCCCGGCTCCAGCCCCAGGTATTTTTTCAGCCGCTCCGGCGACGCGAAGCGCAGGCCCTTGGCCTCCAGCGTTTCGCCCAAGGCCTTGATGTCCACCCCGGCATTGGCCGGCACCGCCACCAGGAAGTGGCGGCGGCCCTTGGCGTCGCATAAAAACAGGTTCTTGCATTCCGCTCCGGGCAGGTCCGGGATCAGGCGCGCGGCTTCCTCGCAGGTATAGACCGGCGGATGCTCGAAGCGTTGATAGGGGATGCGCTGCTCGTCCAGCAAGCGGTACAGGGCGTGTTCCATGCGGGCGTCTCCGGCGTTTTCGTTCCCTTCGAAACTATCACGGCCGGCATCGGCGCGTCATCCCGCCAGTTTCCCGATCAAGCTTTCCAGCGCCGCCAGCGCGGCATCCGGATGACCATCCAGCTGCGCGCGCACGATGGCGCCGTCCACGGCGAGGGATAGCATTTCTGCCATTTCGTCCTTGCCGGGGCCTTCCGGCAGCCGCTCGGCGATCGCCTGCCGCATCTCTGCCTTGTGCCGCCGCGCGGCATCCATCACCGCCGGCTCGGCCGGCATTTCCCCCGCGCCGTTGATGAAGGCGCAGCCGCGAAAGTCGTCCGAGGAGAACCACTCGCGCAAGGCATCAACCAGGGAGGCAGGGCCGGGCTGGCTGGCCAATGCGCCGCGGAACCAGTCCATCCATAAGCTGTGGCGTTGCGTCAGATAGGCCTGGATCAAGTCGTTCTTGCTGGGGAAATGGCGGTAGAAGGTGACCTTGGTGACGCCGGATTCGGCGATGAGCCGGTCTATGCCGGTGGCGCGCAGGCTTTCCTGGTAGAACAGCCGATGGGCGGTGGCGAGGATGCGGTCGCGGGCGGGCAGCGCGGCGATGTCGGCGGAGAAAATGGGGTTCATGGATGGATTGTAGACAGACTTGTCTACATTGGTCTAGACTGGTTTGCATGTAGACAGATCTGTCTACTCAATTCAAAAAGGAAACCGATATGGAAACCCGTCCCCCGCTGCCGCCATTCACCCGTGAGACCGCGATCGAAAAAATCCGCCTGGCCGAAGACGGCTGGAACAGCCGCGATCCGGCGCGCGTGGCGCTGGCCTACAGCCTGGACACCCGCTGGCGCAACCGCGTCGATTTTCCGCGCGGCCGGGCCGAGGCGCAGGCGATGCTGGAACGCAAGTGGAAGCGGGAGCTGGAGTATCGGCTGATCAAGGAACTTTGGGCGTTCGGCGGCAATCGCATCGCCGTGCGCTTCGCTTACGAGTGGCATGACGACGCCGGCCAGTGGTACCGCAGCTACGGCAACGAGAACTGGGAGTTCGGCGCTGACGGCTTGATGACCGACAGGCACGCCAGCATCAACGACATGCCCATTCGGGAGACTGAGCGCAAGTTCTTCTGGCCGCTGGGCCGGCGGCCGGACGATCATCCCGGTTTGAGCGAGCTGGGACTGTAGTACAGGCGTTGAAAACGCCAGCCCTGTCAGGTGCGGGCCTGCAGGGCGCATCGCCTGCCGCCGCTTTGCGCAAGCCGCTTGGAAGAGCGGCTTTTCTGTGCGGAACGGATGGACAGCAAGCTGTCGAACTGATTAGTATAAATGCTATTGACATTTCATTGAGCGGCAGGCCGCCGCCTCATCCGGAGCTTTGACCATGCTTGAAACCATCCGGCAGCGCTTTTTGGCGCTGCAGCCGCAGGCGGACTTCTGTTCGCTGCGCTATGTGGAGGAAGACAACGAGCGCCTGAGCGTGCGCCAGGGGCGGCAGCAGCCGCTCGTGCGCCGGCACGACCGCGGCGCGATGATCACGGTGCTCGATGGCGGCGGCTACGGCTATGCGGCCACCGCCGATTTGAGCGAGGCCGGGCTGAGGGCGGCTTTCGAACGCGCTAGGCGCTGGGCGCGCGCCACGGCGGAGCGCGGCGTGTTCGATTATCGGCAAATCCAGCTGCCCAGCCCGCAAGGCCGCTACCAGGGGCCGGGATGCGACGGCGAGACCGAGTGGCCGCGCGCCGCGCTGCTGGATCTGCTGCTCAGCGAGTCGGCGGCGGCCAAAGGCGGCGACGACCGGGTGGTGGATTGGTCGGCCGGCTTGTGGCGGCAGGATATCCGCCAGCTGTATCTGACTTCCGGCGGCGGCGAGACCGAGCAGCGCATGCGCGCATTGACGCCCTCGCTGGCGGTGACGGCATTCGACAAGGGGCGGGTGCAAACCCGCAGCCTGGGCGGGCAATACGGCGGCCTGGGCCGCCAGGGCGGACTGGAGCTGATCGCCGAGGCCGGCTTGCGCGGCGCGGGCCGCCGCGTCGCCGACGAAGCTCTGCAGCTGCTGGCCGCGCCCAACTGCCCGAGCGGCAAGATGGACCTGCTGCTGATGCCGGAGCAGATGATGCTGCAGATCCACGAAAGCATAGGCCACCCGCTGGAGCTGGACCGCATCCTGGGCGACGAGCGCAATTACGCCGGCACCAGCTTCGTCACGCCGGAGATGTTCGGCAATTACCGTTATGGTTCCGAGCTGCTCAACGTCACCTTCGACCCGCTGCAGCGCAATGAGCTGGCCAGCTACGGCTGGGACGACGACGGCAAGCCGGCGGAGAAGGCGTGGCTGATCCGTAACGGCGTGCTGGAGCGCCCGCTGGGCGGAGACATCTCGTCCGCCCGCGCCAGATTGAACGGCTTTGCGCTGGACGGCATGGCCAACAGCCGCGCCTGCAACTGGAATCGCGCGCCGATAGACCGCATGGCCAATCTCAATGTCGAACCCGGCGACAAAACATTTGAGCAACTGGTGGCCGGCATCGAGCGCGGCGTGTTGATGCAGACCAACGTCAGCTGGTCGATCGACGATTCGCGCAACAAGTTCCAGTTCGGTTGCGAATGGGGGCAGCTGATTGAAAACGGCGAGCTCAAGGGCGTGGTGCGCAATCCCAACTACCGCGGCGTTTCCGCCAGCTTCTGGCGCTCGCTGAAGGCGGTGGGCGATGCGAGCACCTTCACGGTGATGGGCACGCCGTACTGCGGCAAGGGCGAACCCAATCAAGTGGTGCGGGTGGGGCATGCCTCGCCTGCCTGCGTGTTCGGCGAGGTGGACGTATTCGGAGGAGCGGCATGATGCGCGCGCATTTGCAAAGACTGGCGGCGGCGCTGAGCCGGCTGCTGCGGCAGGACGAGGGATTCACGCTGTGGCTGGAAGCGGAGCGCACCGATTTCGTCCGTTTCAACCACGGCAAGGTGCGCCAGGCCGGCGGGGTGGAGCAGGCCTACCTGGATCTGAGGCTGATCCGCGGCAAGCGCCAGGCCACGCAACAGCTGTCGCTGTGCGGAGGCGATGACGACCTGGTCTTGCTGGAGGCCTCGCTGCCGGCGCTGCGCGAGGCGCTGGAGCAAGTGGAGGACGATCCTTTCCTGTTGTTGAGCGAGCAGCCGAGCAGCACCGAAAGGATCGCCCCCGGCGCGTTGCCGCCGGCGGAAGCCATGGTGGCCGACATTCTCGCCGCCGCGGAAGGGCTGGATCTGGTGGGCATCCTGGCCTGCGGCGAGATGAGCTTCGGTTTCGCCAACCATCTGGGCCAGTTCAACTGGCAGCAGGGCGAGAGCTGGAACTTCGACTGGAGCCTCTATTCGCATGGCGACAAGGCGGTGAAGCGCAGCCAGGCCGGCAGCGTCTGGGATGCCGGCGCGATCCGGCGCGGCATCGCCGAGGCCGCCGAGCAACTGGCCTTGCTGAAGCTGCCTCTGAAAACGCTGGAGCCGGGCGAGTACCGCGCCTATTTCACTCCCACCGCTTTGGGCGGCCTGCTGTCCATGCTGAACTGGGGCGGCTTGTCGGAAAAAGAGGTTCGGGCCAAGCGCAGCCCCTTGCTGAAGCTGGTCGACGGCGAGGCGAAGCTGTCGCCGCGGGTCAGCCTGGCTGAGGCGGCGGGAGAAGGGCTGTCGCCGCTGTTTCAGACCGAGGGATTCATCCGGCTGGAGCGGGTGGAGCTGATCGCAGGCGGCGCGCACCGGAACAGCCTGATCGGCCCGCGCAGCGCGCGCGAGTTCGGCCTGGAGCCGAATGCCGGCGGCGACGAGTACGCGGAGTCGATGCAGCTGGCCCCGGGCGAGCTGCCGCGCGACGAAGCCTTGAAGGCGCTGGGCACCGGCGTCTATCTGTCCAATCTGTGGTACCTGAACTTCTCCGACCGCGCCGCCTGCCGCATCACCGGGATGACGCGCTTCGCCTGCTTCTGGGTGGAGGAGGGAAAGATAGTCGCGCCCCTGGGCGTGATGCGCTTCGACGACAGCCTGTACAGCCTGCTGGGCGAGCAGCTGGAAGCCTTGACCGCGGAGCGCGAGCTGTTGGTGGACGCCGGCAGCTATGGCGGCCGCGCCGCCCAGAGCAAGCTGTTGCCCGGGGCGCTGGTCAAGTCATTGCGCTTCAGCTTGTAGGCGCGATTGCCGGGGCGAGGCGGATTTGCCTTGTTCCGGCTGCTCGCATGGATGTAATGTATGCGGTTTTTACATGGTTGATGCGTTTGGTATGACGGCGCGACGATGCAATATGCTCAATGTCCGCGATGTTTTTTCAAGAAAACTCCCGATGGCGCATGCGCGGATGGCATGCTTTCTCTTCATCGCGCTTGGTGTAGAATGATCCCATCGAGAACCACCAGACATGGCCGGCCAAGCGCTGAGCGCCAGGCGCGGCATGTCGATGTGGCATCTATATTTCCAGCCTTCGCCGGATGGCGGATGTTGTATCCGGCGGCGCGGCCAAACGTGAGCCGCGCCGCGACACCGAATCAAGGAATGCGTTGTGACTGATATCGCTAAGCTCGAACCAACCGCCGTCTGGGAACATTTCCAAACCCTGTGCGACATTCCGCGCCCGTCCAAGCACGAAGAGCAGGTGCGCAACTACATGAAAGGCTGTGCGGAGCTGCGAGGCCTGGAAACCGTTGTCGACCAGGCGGGCAACCTGATCATCCGCAAACCGGCGACACCGGGTTATGAAGACCGTGCCGGCGTGGTGCTGCAGGGCCACCTGGACATGGTGTGCCAGGCCAATAGCGGTACCGAGCACGACTTTTTCAAGGACCCGATCCGCCCGGTGCTGAAAGACGGCTGGCTGATCGCCGAAAACACCACCTTGGGCGCCGACAACGGCATAGGCGTGGCGCTGGGCATGGCGGTGCTGTCCGGCGACGACGTCGCCCACGGCCCGGTGGAAGTGCTGCTGACGCTGGACGAAGAGGCCGGCATGGGCGGCGCGCTGGGCCTGGAAACCGGCCTGTTGAATGGTCAATACCTGATCAATATCGACACCGAAGAGTGGGGCGAGTTCTACATGGGCTGCGCCGGCGGCGTCGACGTCAACGTCACCCGCGAATACGCGGTCGAGCCGGTTCCGGCCGGCTACCAAGTAGCCAGCCTGACCATCAAGGGCCTGAAAGGCGGCCACTCCGGAGCCGACATCCACCTGGGCCGCGGCAACGCCAACAAGATCCTGATCCGCCTGGTCCGCGAGCTGGAAGCCGAAACCGAGCTGCGCCTGGTTTCCTTGCAGGGCGGCACCGCCCGCAACGCGCTGTCGCGCGAGGCTTTCGCCGTCGTTGCCTACCCGGCCGCCGACGCCGCCAAGGTGGCGGCCAAGCTGGACGCGTTTCAGGCGCTGATGCGCTTCGAACTGGCCGGCGTCGACGAAGGCGTGGCGGTGCTGTCCGAGGCGGCTTCCGCCGCCGGCGTGCTGGCGGTCGCCGACCAGAACGCCATCCTGTCCGCGCTGCATGCCGCGCCGCACGGCGTCAAACGCATGAGCCAGCGCGTCGAGGGCGTGGTCGAAACCTCTAACAACCTGGGCGTGGTGCACGTGGTCGACGGCAAGGTGTTCGCCAACCTGATGGTGCGCTCGCTGCTGGATTCCGGCACCTGGATGCTGGCGCGCGAAGTCGAAAGCCTGTTCAAGCTTGCCGCGTTCAAGGTGGAGATGGAGGGTGGCTATCCGGGCTGGGCGCCGAATCCGGGCTCCAAGCTGTTGGCGTTGTTCAAGGATGTTTACCGCAAGGAATTCGGCGGCGAGGCCGAAGTGCAGGTGATCCACGCCGGCCTGGAGTGCGGCATTTTGGGCTCCAAGTACCCGAATCTGGACATGGTGTCTTTCGGCCCGAACATCCGCGGCGCCCACGCGCCGGGCGAGCGCGTGGAAGTGGAGTCGGTCGGCAAGGCCTGGCAGCTGCTTCAGGCGGTGCTGAAGGCGATTCCTGCGCGCTGAGCGGCTTTTCTTGCAATGAAAAAATGGTCTGGCCTTTCTAGGCCATTTTTTATATCGGCTGCCGGGCCGATCATGGCATGCTACGGGTTTGTCAAAATGCTGGAGAAATCCGTGAAAAAAGAACAATTGAGCATCCATCTGCGCATCCAGTACCTGTGCAAGGCCGCGCTGGCCTTGTCGATAGGCGCGTTCGGCCTGTTGGTGGCGAGCGGAAACATCATCGATTACGACTCCAACTGGCAGTTCGTTCGCCGCGTGCTGGCGATGGACGCCTTGGAGCCGTGGTTCAATGGCGCGGCGCTGGAGGGCCGGGCGGTCCGCGATCCGTTCGGGCAGCAGCTGGCCTATTTCGCCATCATCGCCGGCGAAATGATCTGCGGACTGCTGTGCGCTGTGGGCGGTGTCGGCATGCTGCGGGCGGCGGCGGGCCGCGACGGCTTGGCTTGGGGCAAAAGCCTGTTCACGCTGGGCGCGCTGGTCGCCGTGCTGGTCTGGTATTTCGGCTTCGCGGTGGTGGGCGGCGAGTATTTCGCGATGTGGGCCAGCAAGTGGAACGGCCAGATGAAGGCCTACGCCTTCGTAGGGTTCATTCTGCTCAGCCTGGTTTACATCCGTCAGCGGGAAGAAGCCTGATCGCCGGCATCCCGCGGCCCTTGGCCTGCGAAATGGCGGCCGAAGCCTATGATCACCAGCGCGCTGGTGAAGATGATCTGAAGGTCGGCCAGCAATCGCACCGGCCAGTAGGTGGGGTACATGTCGCCGTAGCCGACGGTGGCCGCGGTGGCGATGGACAGGTGGAAACAGTCCAGAAACAGCAGGGCGGCCTTGCCGTAGAAATCGGGCAGCGGGCCGCCCTGGCGGTCGTACAGCGGCGTCATGCCGTGGAAGGCGCTGCCGCCGCTCAGCAGCAACGCGAACAGGTAGTAGACGACGGCGAATTGCAGCACCAAGCCGATGTAGAGGCCGATCAGGTCGCCCAGCTGGCGTTGGCGCGGCCGCCGCAGGATGTGGCGGCCGGTGCGCCACAGCGGCCAGAAGAACACCGCCCACGCCAGCCATTGCTCGCCCTGGCGCGGCAGCAGGGCGTGCAGATCCGCGCCGCGCCACAATAGCGTGAACAGCGCGGCGCAAACCAGCGACAGCGCCGTTTCCGCATGCAGTTGCAGCCGGGTTTCCAGGCTGGGCAGCGGCAGCGAGGCCATCAGCCGGCCAGGCGCTCGCGGATGCTCTTCTCGATGCCGGCGGCGTCCAAACCGCACAGCGACAGCAGCAGCGCTGGATCGCCGTGCTCGACGTAATCGTCCGGCAGGCCCAGTTGCAGCACGGGAGTTGCCACGCGCATAGCTTGCAGCGCCTCCAGGCAGGCCGAGCCGGCGCCGCCCATCACCACGTTCTCCTCGACGGTGACGATCAGCTCGTGGGTTTGCGCCAGTTCGCGGATCAGCTCAGTGTCGAGCGGCTTGACGAAGCGCATGTCGGCGACGGTGGCGTCCAACTGCTCGGCGGCGGCGAGGGCGGGGTGCACCATGCTGCCGAAGGCCAGGATGGCGATCTTCTTGCCTTGGCGGCGAACCACGCCCTTGCCGATCGGCAGCGCTTCCATCTGCTGCTGGATCTCCACGCCGGGGCCGGTGCCGCGCGGGTAGCGGACGGCGGTGGGGGTGTCGAGCTGGAAGGCGGTGTACAGCAGCTGGCGGCATTCGTTTTCGTCGGACGGCGCCATCACTGTCATATTGGGAATGCAGCGCAGGTAGCTGAGATCGAAGGCGCCGGCGTGGGTCGGGCCGTCGGCGCCGACCAGGCCGGCGCGGTCCAGCGCGAATAGCACCGGCAGGTTCTGCAGCGCCACATCGTGGATCAGCTGGTCATAGCCGCGTTGCAGGAAGGTGGAGTAGATCGCCACCACCGGCTTCAGGCCGTCGCAGGCCATGCCGCCGGCGAAGGTGACCGCGTGCTGTTCGGCGATCGCCACGTCGTAGTAGCGGTCGGGGTGTTCCTTCTCGAAACGCACCATGCCGGAGCCTTCGCGCATCGCGGGCGTGATGCCGACCAGGCGCTTGTCCAGCTTGGCCATGTCGCACAGCCAGTCGCCGAACACCTGGGTGTATTGCGGCTTGCCGCCGCCGCTCTTGCCGCCGGCGAGGCCGTTGGCCGGGTCGAACTTGGTGACGCCGTGGTATTTGACCGGATCGTTCTCCGCCAGCTTGTAGCCCTGGCCCTTCTTGGTGACGATGTGCAGGAACTGCGGGCCCTTCAGGCTGCGGATGTTCTTCAGCGTGTCCACCAGCACGTCCACATCGTGGCCGTCGATCGGGCCGATGTAGTTGAAGCCGAATTCCTCGAACAGCGTGCCCGGCGTGAAGAAGCCCTTGACGTGCTCTTCCACCTTGCTGGCGATCTCCTTCAGCGGCGGGGCGATGCCCAGCACCTTGCTGGAGCCCTCGCGCATTGCGGCGTAGAAGCGGCCGGACATCAGCTTGGCCAGATAGTTGTTCAGCGCGCCGACGTTGGGCGAGATCGACATGTCGTTGTCGTTCAGGATCACCAGCAAGTCGGTGTCCATCGCGCCGGCGTTGTTCAGCGCTTCGAAGGCCTGGCCGGCGGTCATCGCGCCGTCGCCGATGATGGCTACGCTCTTGCGGTCCACGCCCAGCGTCTTGGCTGCCACCGCCATGCCCAGCGCCGCGCCGATGGAGGTGGACGAGTGGCCGACGCCGAAGGTGTCGTACTCGGACTCTTCGCGCTTGGGGAAGCCGGCCAGGCC
>NZ_JBUPWA010000001.1:840388-849185 GCF_055181315.1 Chromobacterium sp. Ag138 | reverse complement strand
GCGCGGCGCAAACCAGCGACAGCGCCGTTTCCGCATGCAGTTGCAGCCGGGTTTCCAGGCTGGGCAGCGGCAGCGAGGCCATCAGCCGGCCAGGCGCTCGCGGATGCTCTTCTCGATGCCGGCGGCGTCCAAACCGCACAGCGACAGCAGCAGCGCTGGATCGCCGTGCTCGACGTAATCGTCCGGCAGGCCCAGTTGCAGCACGGGAGTTGCCACGCGCATAGCTTGCAGCGCCTCCAGGCAGGCCGAGCCGGCGCCGCCCATCACCACGTTCTCCTCGACGGTGACGATCAGCTCGTGGGTTTGCGCCAGTTCGCGGATCAGCTCAGTGTCGAGCGGCTTGACGAAGCGCATGTCGGCGACGGTGGCGTCCAACTGCTCGGCGGCGGCGAGGGCGGGGTGCACCATGCTGCCGAAGGCCAGGATGGCGATCTTCTTGCCTTGGCGGCGAACCACGCCCTTGCCGATCGGCAGCGCTTCCATCTGCTGCTGGATCTCCACGCCGGGGCCGGTGCCGCGCGGGTAGCGGACGGCGGTGGGGGTGTCGAGCTGGAAGGCGGTGTACAGCAGCTGGCGGCATTCGTTTTCGTCGGACGGCGCCATCACTGTCATATTGGGAATGCAGCGCAGGTAGCTGAGATCGAAGGCGCCGGCGTGGGTCGGGCCGTCGGCGCCGACCAGGCCGGCGCGGTCCAGCGCGAATAGCACCGGCAGGTTCTGCAGCGCCACATCGTGGATCAGCTGGTCATAGCCGCGTTGCAGGAAGGTGGAGTAGATCGCCACCACCGGCTTCAGGCCGTCGCAGGCCATGCCGCCGGCGAAGGTGACCGCGTGCTGTTCGGCGATCGCCACGTCGTAGTAGCGGTCGGGGTGTTCCTTCTCGAAACGCACCATGCCGGAGCCTTCGCGCATCGCGGGCGTGATGCCGACCAGGCGCTTGTCCAGCTTGGCCATGTCGCACAGCCAGTCGCCGAACACCTGGGTGTATTGCGGCTTGCCGCCGCCGCTCTTGCCGCCGGCGAGGCCGTTGGCCGGGTCGAACTTGGTGACGCCGTGGTATTTGACCGGATCGTTCTCCGCCAGCTTGTAGCCCTGGCCCTTCTTGGTGACGATGTGCAGGAACTGCGGGCCCTTCAGGCTGCGGATGTTCTTCAGCGTGTCCACCAGCACGTCCACATCGTGGCCGTCGATCGGGCCGATGTAGTTGAAGCCGAATTCCTCGAACAGCGTGCCCGGCGTGAAGAAGCCCTTGACGTGCTCTTCCACCTTGCTGGCGATCTCCTTCAGCGGCGGGGCGATGCCCAGCACCTTGCTGGAGCCCTCGCGCATTGCGGCGTAGAAGCGGCCGGACATCAGCTTGGCCAGATAGTTGTTCAGCGCGCCGACGTTGGGCGAGATCGACATGTCGTTGTCGTTCAGGATCACCAGCAAGTCGGTGTCCATCGCGCCGGCGTTGTTCAGCGCTTCGAAGGCCTGGCCGGCGGTCATCGCGCCGTCGCCGATGATGGCTACGCTCTTGCGGTCCACGCCCAGCGTCTTGGCTGCCACCGCCATGCCCAGCGCCGCGCCGATGGAGGTGGACGAGTGGCCGACGCCGAAGGTGTCGTACTCGGACTCTTCGCGCTTGGGGAAGCCGGCCAGGCCGCCGAACTGGCGCATGCTGCCCATTTGCTCGCGGCGGCCGGTCAGGATCTTGTGCGGGTAGGTCTGGTGGCCCACGTCCCACACCAGGCGGTCATGCGGGGTGTCGAACACATAGTGCAGGGCGATGGTCAGCTCGATGCTGCCCAGATTGGACGCGAAGTGGCCGCCGGTCTTGCTGACCGTTTCAACCAGGAATTCGCGCAGTTCGCGCGCCAGCTGCGGCAGCTGGTTGCGTTGCAACAACCGCAGGTCGGCAGGGCTGTTGATGGTTTCAAGCAGAGAGTACATTGTTCTGGTTCTGCGGCTGGGCTCGCCGGGCGGTGGGCCGCCCTGTTTTTCACGAGCGGTTCAAAACGAGCGGGCGACGATGTAGTCGGCCAGTTGTTTCAGGCGGTCCGCCTGCGGGCCGAAGCCCTGCAGCGCGGCGAAGGCCTGGTCGTGCAAATCCTTCGCCATCCGCTTGGCCTCGGCGAGGCCCAGCAGGCTGACATAGGTGGGCTTGTCGTTGGCGGCATCCTTGCCGGCGGTCTTGCCCAGCGTGGCGGTGTCCGCCTCGCAGTCCAGAATGTCGTCCACCACCTGAAAGGCCAGGCCGATGCGCTTGGAGAAGGCGTCGAGCGCCTCTTTCTCCGCGCCGGACAGCTCCCGGCCGGCCATCGAGCCGGCCAGCACCGAAGCGCGGATCAGCGCGCCGGTTTTCAGCATGTGCATGAATTCCAGCTCCGGCAGCGTCAGCGGCAGGCCGACGCTGGCCAGGTCTATCGCCTGGCCGCCCGCCATGCCGGCGTGGCCGGCGGCGTGGGACAGGATGCGTACCATTTCCAGCTGGTTGGCCGGGGCGATGCCGGGCATCGGCTGGGAGAGCAGCTCGAAGGCGCGGGTTTGCAGCGCGTCGCCTACCAAGAGCGCGGTGGCGTCGTCATAGGCGATGTGACAGGTGGGCTTGCCGCGGCGCAACACGTCGTTGTCCATGCAGGGCATGTCGTCGTGCACCAGCGAATAGGCGTGGACCATCTCCAGCGCCGCGCCGATGCGGGCCAGATTGTCTGGCTCCGCCCCGACCAACTCGCCGGCGGCGAACACCAGCAGCGGGCGCACGCGCTTGCCGCCTTCCAGCGTCGCGTAGCGCATCGCCTCATGCAGGCGTTGCGGCGCGCAGTCGGCCGACGGCAGCAACTTTTCCAGCGCCTGCTCCATGTATTGCTGGATGGAGGTCATCCAGCCGATGAAGGTTTCATTGGCCATTGGGCAGATCCAGCGCCTTCAGTTCGTTGTTTTCCAGGATTTTCAGCTGCTGTTCCGCGTCGGCGAGTTTGCCCTGGCAGAACTTGATCAATTCGGTGCCTTGCTTGTAGGAGGCAAGGGCTGTTTCCAGCGGCATGTCGCCGCTGTCCATCGCCTGGATGATGTCCTCCAGCTGGGCCAGCGCGGTTTCGAAGCTGGCCGGCGCTTTTGCGGCTTTTGCCATGGCGGAGTTCCTCGTGCGTGTCAGGCCGACATTCTAGTCCAATTCCGATGAAAAACGACAGTGCTCCGGCCGATGTGCGTCAAATGGGGCGGTTTCGGCGCGGCGGGGAATGGTGTAGGGTGGCGGCTCCCTTTCTTTCCCGAGGCCCGACATGTCCGAATCCGCCCGCACCATCCTGATCACCGGCTGCTCCAGCGGCATCGGCTATCACACGGCCAAGTGGTTCCGCGAGAAAGGCTGGCGAGTGTTCGCCAGCTGCCGCAAACAGGAAGACGCGGAGCGCCTGCGCGCGGAGGGATTCGAAAGCCTGCGGCTGGACGTGGACGACGCCGGCTCGATCCGCGCGGCGCTGGACGAGGTATTGGCGCGGACCGGCGGCAGGCTCGACGCCTTGTTCAACAACGCCGGCTTCGGCCAGCCTGGCGCGGTGGAGGACATTTCGCGCCAGGCGATGCGCGAGCAGTTCGAGACCAATCTGTTCGGCCCGTGGGAGCTGACCAACGCGGTGATGGCGGTGATGCGCGCCCAGGGCCATGGCCGTATCGTCTACAACAGCTCCATTCTCGGCTTCGCCGCGATGCGCTGGCGCGGCGCCTACAACGCCAGCAAGTTCGCGATGGAGGGCCTGTGCGACACTTTGCGGCACGAGCTGCACGGCACCGGCATCCACGTGGCGCTGGTGGAGCCGGGGCCGATTGAAAGCCGCTTCCGCCCCAACGCGCTGGCGCGCTTTTTGAAAAACGTTGACATCGACGGCAGCGTGCATCGCGACAATTATCAGCAGCAGCTGGAAAGGCTGAAAAAAGAAGGCCACGCGGCGCCGTTCACACTGCCGGCCAGCGCGGTGGCGGAGGCCGTGTGGCGGGCTGTCACCAGCCGCCGGCCACGCGCCCGCTACCGGGTGACCTTTCCCACCAAGCTGTTCTGGTTCCTGCGCCGTTTCCTGCCCCAG
Organism: Chromobacterium sp. Ag138; assembly: GCF_055181315.1. Classification (NCBI taxonomy): domain Bacteria; kingdom Pseudomonadati; phylum Pseudomonadota; class Betaproteobacteria; order Neisseriales; family Chromobacteriaceae; genus Chromobacterium; species Chromobacterium sp. Ag138. The sequence goes on along the minus strand of NZ_JBUPWA010000001.1, from coordinate 845,121 downwards.
CGCTGGTACGACGGCGCTTGCCGCGGCGCGACATGAGGCATCCAAGTCCTTAATTGAATTTTCCTGATGCCATCTTGATATTTTTTTGTTGATCCGCGTAGCGAATTGGCTTTACATTCATTCGCGCTTGTCATGGCTGCGGCAGTTGGCGATGGCGGGCGCAAAGAATAAAGCGGGCCGGGAAGGCCCCGCGCTACGAAGGAGAACAATTCAAGATGACGCACCTGAAATGGCTGCCCATGCTGATACTGGGCGGCTCGTTCGCGCTGTCCGCTCACGCAGCCGACCCCAATAAAGTGCTCCGGGTGTCGATCCCCGCGCCGGAAACCGGTTTTGATCCCGGCAAGGTCAATGATGTGTATTCGATCGGTGTGATCGAAAACATTTTCGAGCCGCTGCTGAAATACGATTACCTGGCCCGGCCGCTGAAAATGAAGCCCAATACCGCGGCGGCGATGCCGGAGGTCTCGGCTGACGGCCGCGTGTACACGATACGGATCCAGCCCGGCATCTATTTCGCCGACGACCCGGTGTTCAAGGGCAAGAAGCGCGAGCTGACTGCCGAGGACTACGCTTACTCCTTCAAACGCTTCGCCGATCCCGTCGTCAACTCCCCGGTCTCCAACATGATGACCGACTGGGTGCTGGGCCTGGCCGAGGCCGGCAAGCGCGCGAGCAAGACCGGCAAGTTCGATTACGCGGCGCCGATTCCCGGCATCCAGGTGTTGGACCGCTACACCTTGCGGCTGACGCTGACCAAGACCAACTTCATTTTCCAGTACACGTTGGCGGCCAAGCAGTTCGGCGCGGTGGCGCGCGAGGCGATCGAGGCCTACAGCAAAGACACCATGTCCCACCCGGTCGGCACCGGGCCATTCATGCTCAAAGAATGGAAGCAGGGCAGCAAGATCGTGCTGGTGGCCAATCCGGGCTATCGCAAGATGGTGTTCGATGGCGAGCCGGGCAGCGACCCGCGTGACCAGGAGATCGCCAGAGAGATGGCCGGCAAGACCTTGCCGGCGGTCGGCCGGGTGGAAATCCGCGTGATCGAGGAGGATCAGCCGCGCTGGCTGTCATTCCTGAACAAACAACTGGATGTGGTCGCGGTGCCCAAGGCCGCGATGAAGACGGCGCTGCACGTGACGGACAACGATCCCTTCCAGACCTCGTTGAATCCGGTGCTGGCCAAGCGGGGCATCAAGCTGTCCCACGTGCTGAATCTGGACGTGACCTACGCCTATTTCAACATGCAGGATCCAGTCGTCGGCGGATACGGCAAGGACAAGATCGCGCTGCGCCGCGCGATCGCGCTGGCGTATCCGCTTAAGCAAGAAGTGGTGCCTCTCATTTACGGCAACCAGGCGGTGCCGATGCAGGGCGCGGTGTCGACTGGCATGTCCGGCTCCAGCCCGGGCTTTCGTGGCGAGGTCAAGTACGACCCGGCGCTGGGCAACGCTCTGCTTGACCAGTTCGGCTACAAGATCGGGCCGGACGGCTACCGCACGTTGCCCAATGGCAAGCCGCTGCAGATCACCCAGGCGACCCAGGCCTCGGCTTTGGACAAGCAGTTCAACCAGATCTGGCAGAAGACATTCGACAGCCTCAAGATCCGGGTGAATTTCAAGGTGGCCAAGTGGAACGAGAACCTGAAGAGCGCCTATGGCCACAAGCTGCAGATGTGGAGTCTGGGCGGGACGGCTTCGATGCCTGACGGCGACGACACCATGATTGAGCTGTGGACCGACAGCATCGCCAGCGGCAGCAATTTGTCCGCCTTCAGCCGGCCCAAGTTTGACCAGCTTTTCGAAGCGTCGCGCTTGCTGCCCAACGGGCCGGAACGCGAAGCCAAGTTCGAGCAGATGAACCGGGTGGTGGCGGCCTATCAGCCCTACGTCTTGGGCGTGACTCGCTTCACCAACTCTTTGGCCCATGGCTATGTGCTCGGCTATAAGCCCCACCCGATCTACACGGTCGGCGGCTTCTGGCGCTACGTCGATATCGCCCGGCATTGAGTCCCATCTAGTTCGTTTCCGCCGGATGGCCCGACGGAGCAAGGAAAAAACATGTTCGCATTCATCATTCGCCGGCTCTGGCAGATGATCCCCACCATGCTGGGCGTCATGCTGCTGGTGTTCGTGCTGTTCAACTGGGTGGGCGGCGACCCCACCTTCATCCTGGAAGGCAAGCGCCTGACGCCGGAGATGCTGGCCAATATCCGCGTGCAGCTGGGTCTGGACAAGAGCCTGCCGGAGCAGTTCCTGCTGTTCGTCAAACAGGTGTTCACTTACGACTTTGGCAATTCCTGGGCCACGCAGCAGTCGGTTTCCGGCACGCTGGCCAATCGGGTCGGCCCGTCGCTGACGCTGGCCGGCAGCCTGCTGGTGCTGGAGCTGCTGACCGCGCTGCCCATCGCCGTCGCCGTCGCCTATTTCCGCGGCACGCTGACCGACCGCCTGGTCACCATGATCTGCACGGTGGCGATGTCGGTGAGTTCGCTGGTCTACATCATCGTCGGCCAATACCAGCTTGCTTTCGTGATGGATTGGTTCCCCGTGATGGGGTGGGACGACAGCAGCCTGGCCACCAATCTGCTGGTCTACCTGCCGTTGCCGCTTATCCTGGGCATCCTGGTGGCGCTGGCGCCGAGCGTGCGCTTTTATCGCAGCTTCGTGGTGGAGGAGTTGAACCACGACTACGTGCGCACCGCGCGCGCCAAGGGCTTGCCCGAGTCGCGCGTGCTGTTCAAGCACGTGCTGCGCAACGCGCTGATCCCAGTCGTCACCAACATCACCATGTCGCTGCCTTTCCTGATGCTGGGCTCGATGCTGCTGGAACGTTTCTTCGGCATTCCGGGCATGGGCAATGAGCTGCTGAACGCCGTCGACAAGAGCGACTTCCCGGTGATCAAGGCGATCACCATCACCATCGCCGCCGCGGCCATGGTGTTCAACCTGCTGGCGGACGTCCTGTACAAGTGGATCGATCCGCGCGTCCAGCTGAAGTAAGGGGAGAGAGACGATGACGACATTGCAGAATACCGCCGGCGCCGCGCCGGCCGCCGTCCCGTCCCGCAGCCTGTGGGCGCTGGGTTGGCAACGCTTGAAGCGCGACCGCATCGGTTTCGCGTGCCTGTGGATCGTGACCGGCTTCATGCTGCTGGCCTTGTGCAGCTGGGTGGGACTGATCGGACGCGGCTGGAATGCCGAGGTGGCGGTGTCCTACGCGCCGCCCACCTTCCTGTACCAGCAGGCGCATGATGCTGCCCGGGCCTCTGGCGCGAAAAAAGCCGAGACGGTCACCGGCACGGGCCTGCGCCCTGAGGAAGACCCGATCTGGGCGGAAACCCAGGCGGCGATGAAGAACCGCGACAAGTACGTGGTGCCGGAAGTGAAGAAGGCGGAGTCGCTGACGTTCGGCGCGGACATCCGCGGCCGCGACATCCTGGACAAGGTGGTCAAGGGCACGTCCACTTCGTTGTTCGTCGGTTTCTTCGGCGCTTTGCTGTCGGTGGTGATCGGCGCGTCGCTGGGCGCTTGCGCCGGCTTCCTTGGCCGCAAGGTCGACGATTTCCTGATGTGGTTCTACAACGTGTTCACCGCGATGCCGGACATGCTGCTGTTGCTGGCTTTCGCCGCGGTGGCCGGCCGCGGCCTGGGCACGGTGATCCTGGTGCTGTCGCTGACCAGCTGGCCGGGCACCTTCCGCCTGGTGCGCGCCGAGTTCATCAAGCTGCGCTCGCGCGAATTCGTGCAGGCGGCGGACGCCATCGGCGCCAGCAGCGCGCGGCGGATGTTCGTCCACATCCTGCCCAATGTCTCCCACCTGCTGCTGGTGCAGTTTTCCTTGCTGATGGTGGGCCTGATCAAGTACGAGGTGATCCTGTCCTTCCTCGGCTTCGGCGTCGATGTGCGCCAGGTGAGCTGGGGCTCGATGCTGTCCGAGGTGCCGGAGGAACTGATGCAGGGCTACTGGTGGCAGCTGGCCATGGTGGTGGTGTTCATGTCGCTGCTGGTGACCGCCTTCAGCATGCTGACCGATTCCCTGCGCGACGCGCTGGACCCGAAGGTAAAGTGAGGATCACACCATGAGCAACAATAAGACTTTGCTGTCGGTCCGCAACCTGCGGGTGAGTTTCCGCCAGGAGGACGGCGGCCGCTTCGAGGCGCTGAAGGGCGTCAGTTTCGACATCCCGGCGCACCGCACGGTGGCGCTGGTGGGCGAGTCGGGTTCCGGCAAGTCGGTGACGTCGATGGCCATCATGCAGCTGCTGCCGCCGCAGTCGAGCGAGATCGATCCGGCGTCCGAATTGCGCTTCGACGGCCGCGACCTGCTGAAGCTGAGTTCGTCCGAGCTGCGCCGGCTGCGCGGCAAGGACATCGCGATGATCTTCCAGGAGCCGATGAGCTCGCTGAACCCGGTGTTCACCGTCGGCGAGCAGATCGTCGAGACGTTGACGCTGCATGCTGGGTTGAGCCGCGGCGCGGCGTGGAAGCGGGCGGTGGAGCTGCTGCGCGAAGTGGGCCTGCCGGAGCCGGAGAAGCGGGTGAAGAGCTACCCGCATGAGCTGTCCGGCGGCCAGCAGCAGCGGGTGATGATCGCCATCGCCATCGCCTGCGAGCCCAAGCTCTTGATCGCCGACGAGCCGACCACGGCGCTGGATGTCACGATTCAGAAGCAGATCCTGCAGCTGATCGCCGACTTGCAGAAGAAGCACGGCATGTCGGTGCTGTTCA
>NZ_JBUPWA010000001.1:809965-840288 GCF_055181315.1 Chromobacterium sp. Ag138 | reverse complement strand
CCGCGCTTCACGGTGGAGCAGATCCTGACCGAGCCGATGCAGCTGCACGGCATCGGCCAGGACGCTGGCCAGCGCCGCAAGCTGGCGCAGGAGCTGTTGGACAAGGTGGGGCTGGCGGCCGGCGCGCTGGCCAAGTACCCGCACGAGTTCTCCGGCGGGCAGCGGCAGCGGATCGCGATCGCGCGCTGCCTGACTTTGAAGCCGGAAGTGCTGATCTGCGACGAATCGGTGTCGGCGTTGGACGTGTCGGTGCAGGCGCAGGTGTTGAACCTGCTGCAGGACCTGCAGGACGAGTACAAGCTGTCGTACCTGTTCATTTCGCACGATCTGGCGGTGGTGAAGCACATCTCGGACCAGGTGCTGGTGATGAACAAGGGCAGGGTGGTGGAGCAGGCGGACGCGGACGTGATCTACCGCGAGCCGCGGGACGGCTACACCAAGAAGCTGCTGGGGGCGATTCCGCAGGGCTGGAGCCCGTCGCTGGCGCCGGCGTAGCGCCTTGGATGGTTGTGAGGACAAGCCGGCCCGGGTGGGCCGGCTTTTTGTTTGCGCCTCAGCTGTCGGCGAAATCCATGACCATGCTCCATGGCGTTTGCTGGCTGATGGAGTAGGCGATCTTGGCTTCGCCGCCGCCATCCGTCACGTCCAGCAGGCCGCTGTCTTCATCCTGGCCTATGGTCAGCTGGTAGAATCCGTCGCCGCCGTAGTCGTAGTCCGGGCCGTCGGCGAAGATCACGCCCATCATGTACGCATTGCCGGGGCCGCTCCAGTCCACGCTGATCCGGGCCGCGCGGTCAGGCTCCAGCGCGTAGCCGCGCGGCAAGGGTTTGTCGTCCAGCAATAGCTCCTGGTCGTCCCAGTTTGGATCGCTGTCGATGTATATGGCGCGGCTGGAGTGGTTTTTCACTGTCACGACGGGTGAGCTCATCTGTTTTCTCCTTGCGGGAAGAGTCGCGTTATTTGGCGGATTGGCGCTTGATAGAATAGGCGGGATGTGGGGGCGGGTTGGTCTGCGCCACTCTTTCGGACAGGCATTGCCGACTGCGGCCATAGGATAGTGGCGAGTCATTTCATTGATGGCTCGCCAAGCGCGGGACAAGACAAAAGGAGAGGAAAATGACGGGATGGATGATGATGGCCGGCGTCGCCTTGATGGGGTCATGCATGGCGCAGGCGGCGGAGACGCCTGTCTTGCCGGATGGCGCTTATGGATTCGACTGGTATGGCCCCACCCCTTGCCGCAAGATAGGCAAGGCGGATTTGCGGCGCTTTCAAACCTGCGAGAATGGCGGCAGCGGCTTTGGCCATGTGCAGCCGCTGTTGACCTGTCGCCATGGCAAGAACGACGAATGGGTGATTTACGCCAACAAGGCGCAATGCCGGGAGGAGCACGAGACGATGGAGGCCAACGCGCCGTGATCCTCTAGTCCGTCTTGGACCATTTCTCTCCGCCGGCCAATTGCCGCAGCAGCCATCCCGCCGCCGCGCCCAGCGGGCGGTGGGCGGCCCATACCAGGTCCACCGGCATCCGTTTGGGCCAGCCGGCCACATCCAGCTGCTTAAGCTCGCCGCCGCCAAAGCTTTTCACCAGCCAGCACGGCAGCTCGGCCCAGCCCACGCCCAGGCGCGCCATGTCCAGCAGCATCAGATAACTGGGCGCGTACCATTGCCGTTGGCCGGTGCGCGCGGGGCTTTTATCGTTGTAGGTGTTGAGCCGCAACTGGCGGTGCAGGGCCAGTTGCTGTTCGTCGACGCGGTCCATTTCCACCAGCGGATGCCGATATGCGGCGTACAGGGCCAGCTCGCTGGCCTCGCGCTGGCGCTGGTGGCGGATGTCCGGCGGGTAATGGTCCAGCGCGCCGACCAGGCCCAGCTGGGCGCGGCCGGACAAGATCAGGTCTAGCACGTCTTCCTGCTCCCCGGCCAGGCACTCCAGCTCCAGCAGCGGGTAGCGCGCTTCCAGTCGGCAAGCGACGTTTTCCAGCGTTTCGGACTGGAAGGTGTCGGACAGCACGATGGTGAGCCGGCTTTCCACGCCGGCGCTCAGCTGTTCCGCCTGCCGTTGCATGTCTTGGCTGGCGGTCATGACTTGGCGCGCTTGCGGCAGCAGCAGCCGGCCGGCCGGGGTGAGCGTGGGCGTCCGGGTGCCGCGGTCGAACAGCGGGTTGCCCAGGTCGATTTCCAGATTAGCGATGGCCTCGCTGATGGTGGACTGGCTCTTGCCCAGCCGCCTGGCGGCAGCGGAGAAGGAGCCGAGGTCGGCGGCGTACACGAAGGCGGAGAGAGCGTCGACGGAAAGAGTCATATCGGCTTAACCGATGAATGGTATTTTTATAGTATCCGAAAACCCAATCATAATGCCAAGCATTGAATTTCAGCATTAGGGAGAAGTCAATGCAAATGACAAACAAGAAACTGGGCGAACGGGTATTGCACGCCGTGCTGTACGAGGCTTGCGCGATGGCCTTGCTGGTGCCGCTGGCGGCGCTGGTCATGCAGAAAGACATGCTGCACATGGGCGCGTTGGCGTTGATGATGTCGACGGCCGCCATGTTGTGGAACATGGTGTTCAACGCGCTGTTCGAGCGCGTCGAGCGCCGTTTCCAATGGCGTCGCACCGCCGGCGTGCGCTGCCTGCACGCGCTAGGTTTCGAGGGCGGACTGGTGGTGTTGTTGGTGCCGTTGGCAGCCTGGTGGCTGAACAGCAGCTACTGGCAGGCTTTCTTGCTGGATCTGGGCTTCTTTGTTTTTTTCCTGCCTTATACGTATGTGTTCAACTGGCTGTACGACTATCTGCGCGAGCGTTTTGTCGCCCGCCGGAGCCTGTCGGCCGCTGTGGAGTGATTGATGAAAGTCTGGCTGTTCCTGATGGGGGCCATCCTGTCCGAGGTGGTGGCCACCTCCGCCTTGAAGGCCTCGGATGGCTTTACCCGGCTGTGGCCGTCCTTGCTGACCGCAGGCGGCTATGTGCTGGCCTTCTACCTGTTGTCGCAGACCCTGCGCCATATTCCGGTGGGCGTCGCCTACGCGCTGTGGTCCGGCATCGGCATCGTGCTGGTATCGCTGATCGCCTGGCTGCTGTACGGCCAGAAATTGGACTTGGCCGCGGTGGCAGGCATGGGGTTGATCATCGCCGGCGTGGCGGTGATCAATCTGTTCTCAAAAGCATCCGCGCATTGACGGTTCCGCTTCGCCCGGCTTAGCGCGTGCCTTTCAGCCAGATGGCGAGATAGGCGCGCCGGTAGGCCGAATCGTCCTCGATGTCTCCGTCGCGGCCATGGCTCAGCAGCCGTTCCTGCGTGACCAGTATCGGTTTGCTGACGAAGCCGCTGGGCGGCTGGCGGGCGAAGCCGCGGTTCAGTTCGTCTGCCATCTGCCAGCCTTGTTGGTTGCAAGGTTCGGCCACGGTGGCCTTTTGCTGCGAAATGCCCTCGCGGATGCGGTTCATCGCCGAATTGGAGCCATCGCCGGCAGATATGTTGACGATGTCTGCCCGCCCGGCCTGGTGCAGCGGGAAGTTGATGTTGTCGTAGTAGAGGTCGTTGATGGCGAGGGTGTGCGTCCACGCCTTGCCGTATTGCCGCGCCAGCTCCGGCACCAGCTTGGGGATGATCTGCGCGGTCTGGCTCAGGTCCACATCGCGCACGGCCAGCACCTTGCAGCGTTTGCAGCGCTCCAGCGCCGTCTTCATCGCCTGGGCCTTGCGCATGGCGATGGAAAAGTGGGAATCGGTGAAGATGACTGCGCCCATCGGCCCCGCGCTGCTGCCTATCGCGTAGTCCACCGCGGTTTGAGCGACGGCCAGCGGATCGGTGGAGATGTTGGCGAACAGCTCGGCGTTGGGGCCGGGGGCGCTGCCGGCATGCCAGCCCACCGCGACCTTGCCCATCTGCTTCAGCATGGCCAGTTCCAGATGGTAGCCGGCGCTGTCGGCGCCGATCAGCGCCACCCCGGCGATATCATTGGCCGTAGCCTGCAGCAGCAGTTGTTCGCGCACTGCGTCGTTGCTGCTTTTGGCGTCGGCCACTTTCACTTGCCAATGCAGATAGCCTGCGGCGTTCAGGAAGCTGCGGGTGGTTTTGGAAATGCCGCCGTTGCGCAGGTCGTAGGCGATCAAGAGTACATGACGGCCGGTCTGGGCCGGCGGCCCGGAGACGGGGGCGACGGCGTCCGGCAAGGCGGCGTTCGTAGAGCAGGCCGGCCAGACTGTTGTTAGAGCCAGGATGAGACACCGGGTGGCGCGGACAAGCGGTGTGGCCATGTGGACTCCGGCAAGGCGCGGGGCGGCGAGGAGGCGGCTCCATGCTCAAATATAGCAAGCTGCCTGTCCGTTGCTGGACAGGCCGCTTCGCTCAGGAATGCGGCCACTCGGCCGCATTTGGCGGTACGCTTATTGCGTGTCGGTGTTTCTATATACCCGCGCGCCGCCTCGCCAGGTTTCCAGAACGGGGATATCGCGCAGGTTTTCCACATTTACATCCAGCGGATCTTGCTTCAATACCACTAGGTCGGCCAGTTTGCCGACCTCCAGCGAGCCAACCAAGTGATCCATATGGCACTGCCACGCCGCGTCCAGCGTCACCGCGCGCAGCGCCTGCAGGCGGTTGAGGCATTCGTCCGGGTTCAGTACCGGTTTTTCCTCTCCCGGCGCGCCTTCCATTTTGCGGTAGTTGGCCTGCTCCGCCATGCGCAACGGACCCAGCGGCGAGACGAAATGGTCCGAGTGCAGGCTGATCCGCATGCCGGCGTCCAGCGCAGATTTGCAGCGGTCCAGCAGTTCGGTACGGGTTTCGCCGAAAATGTTCTGTTGGAAGGTGTAGCCCCAATAGCCGACATGGCCGATCAGGAAGCTGGGCGAAATGCCCAGTTTGGCCATGCGGTGCAAAGCGGCGTCGGTCAGCAGCGAAGCGTGCTCGACTCGGGGCCGCAATCCGGCGACATCCGCCCCAGTTGCTTCGATGGCCTGCTGGTAGCTATTCAGCACCAGCTCCATCGCATGGTCGCCGTTGGCATGGACCAGTACTGGCCAGCCGCCTTTCAAGGCTTGTTTCAGATAGACGTCCAGCTCGATTTCCGACGACTCTTCTTCCGAGCAGCATCCCTCATGAGGCCGCTTGAAGTTGTACAGGCCAGTGTCCTGCACGTGAGGGACCTTATGGCAGACGCCATTTGGGTCCGGTTGGTCGATGTACAGATACGGCTGGTACTGTAAGCCGGTCAAGCCCTGGTTGGAGCCGTCCGCCACCAGCTTCAGCGCCTTGATCATGAAGCTGCTGTCCTCCTGCTTGTTGAGATCGGGCTTGAACTCGCGCATCCATTTCGACATTTGCGTCAGCTCGTTGGAGAAGAGCGCCGCACAGATTCGTACCGGAGACAGGTTGAGCTTGGCCAGCGTTTCCAGCAGCAGCACCTCGACTTCCTTGAGCGAGGAGCCCACGCCGGCGTCCATCACCGTGGTGATGCCTCGGCTGGATGCCTCTTGCAGCACCGGCAGCAGGTTGGAGACCAAATTCTCCAGCAGCATGGGTTTGGGAATGGCTTTGAGAAGGGGTTCGATGTTGGCTTCGGTGAAAACGCCTTGGCTATCATCAATGACCTTGTCGGAAATATTGGCTGCCTTCATGGCCACAGTGTTGGCGTAACCGATATGGCCGGAGGAGTTGAGCAGGAAGATGGCGATGTTCTCGCCCGGCTCAGTTAACGCATCCAGCTGGTGCATATCGATATTGGTCCATACCTTCATCAAGGAGGGGTCAACACCGAAGCCGGTCAGCCAAGTGATTCCTTTTGGCCTCTTGTCCCGGATGGCATGAATCCTTGCTCGCAAGATGCCTTCGATGTATTTGGAGCCGTAGTCCGGAACTAAACGCTGAGACTCCGGATGGGATTTATCATGCTCGCCAAACGGCCCTAATTGCAGCCAGCCCTGGAAAATGGCGCTGGGCACGATGTGCAGGTGGGCATCGATCAGGCCGGGGATCAGGGTGGCGTTATGCAAGTCGATCGTGCGGTAAGGATGATGGCTGGCCATCTCGGTTTTCACCTCTTCCAGCGAGCCGAGCGCGACGATGCGGCCGCCAGCCATGCCCAGTGCTTCCACCTGATCCGGGCCGGACGCGGCCAGCGGGTGGATGGTGCCGCCGTGGAAAATCGCGTTTTCCTTGTGCGGAAGAGGCGGGAAGCTTTTGGCATCGTCGGCGAATGCCTCCAACTGCTTCAGCCAGTCGTCCTGGCCCTGCTGCGTGTGGGCCAGGGCGCCGAGCAGGGGCAGGGTGCAACATGCGCAACCAAGGTGATGATCGTGACTCATGCAATTCTCCTCGTCAGGTGTGGGCATGCATTGATGACTTTGTCATCAATGCATATGTTATATTAATTAAAAGCAATTTCAATTGAATTGCGGTGGCGCAGCTTGTTTGGACAGAGGAGAGGGCGGAGGCGGGCGTGATGCGAGCAGCTTGCGCGGATTGCGCCGTTATTGGGCAAGAGGGGTCGGAGCGCAGGTCAAAACCGGGTATAATCGACCCATTTTTTCCATCCAGAAAACCAAGATTCAGCACCATGGAACAACTTGCCAAGAGCTATGAACCGGGCGACCTCGAGCGCCGCTGGTATCAACACTGGGAACAGGCCGGCTACTTCAAGCCGAGCATGGACACCTCCAAGCCGTCCTTCGCCATCCAGCTGCCGCCGCCCAATGTGACCGGCACGTTGCACATGGGCCACGCCTTCAACCAGACCATCATGGATGGCCTGACCCGCTTCTACCGGATGAAGGGCCACAACACCGTATGGGTGCCGGGCACCGACCACGCCGGCATCGCCACCCAGATCGTGGTGGAGCGCCAGCTGGCCGACCAGGGCCTGAACCGCCACGATATGGGCCGCGAAGCCTTCACCAGCAAGATCTGGGAATGGAAGGAAAAGTCCGGCGGCACTATCACCAGCCAGATGCGCCGCGTCGGCTGCTCGGTGGATTGGGACCGCGAATACTTCACCATGGACGACGTCCGCGCCGAGGTGGTGACCGAAGTCTTCGTCCGCCTGTACGAGCAAGGCCTGATCTACCGCGGCAAGCGTCTGTCCAACTGGGACGCCAAGCTGGGCACCGCCATCTCCGACCTCGAAGTGGTTTCCGAGGAAGAAGACGGCCACATGTGGCACATCAAGTACCCGGTGGTGGGTAGCGACGAGTTCGTCACCGTCGCCACCACCCGTCCGGAAACCCTGCTGGGCGACGTGGCCGTGGCCATCGCCCCGGACGACGAGCGCTATCTGCACCTGGTGGGCAAGCAGCTTGAGCTGCCGCTCACTGGCCGCACCATCCCGGTGATCGCCGACGAGTACGTGGATAAAGAGTTTGGCACCGGCTTCGTCAAGATCACCCCGGCGCACGATTTCAACGATTACGAAGTGGGCAAGCGCCACAACACCCAGCTGATCAATGTGATGAGCCTGGAAGCCAAGATTCTGGCCAAGGCGCAGATCTTCGGCTTCGACGGCGCCGCCCAAGGCACCATCGAGCTGCCGGCCGCCTACGCCGGCCTCACGGCCCAGGAGGCGCGCAAGGCCATGCTGGCCGATCTGCAAGCCCAGGGCCTGCTGCTGGACACCAAGCCGCACAAGCTGATGGTGCCGCGCGGCGACCGCACCGGCACCGTGATCGAGCCGCTCTTGACCGATCAATGGTTCGTGGCCATGAATAAAGTCGCCGAAGGCGACGCCACCGGCCAATCCATCGCCGCCAAGGCGATTGAAGCCGTGGAATCCGGCGAAGTGCGCTTCGTGCCGGAAAACTGGGTCAACACCTACAACCAGTGGATGAAGAACATCCAGGACTGGTGCATCTCCCGCCAGCTGTGGTGGGGCCACCAGATCCCGGCCTGGTACGACGAAGACGGCAATATCTACGTCGGCCGCACCGAAGCGGAAGCCCAGGCCAAAGCCCCGGGCAAGACGCTGCGCCGCGAGCAGGACGTGCTGGACACCTGGTTTAGCTCCGCCCTGGTGCCGTTCTCCACCCTGGGCTGGCCGGAAGAAACGCCGGACCTGAAAGCCTTCCTCACCTCCAACGTGCTGGTGACCGGCTACGAAATCATCTTCTTCTGGGTGGCCCGGATGATCATGATGACCAAGCACTTCACCGGCAAGGTGCCGTTCAAGGATGTCTACATCCACGGCATGGTGCGCGATCACGAAGGCAAGAAGATGTCGAAGTCCGAGGGCAACGTCATCGACCCGGTGGACCTGATCGACGGCATCGCGCTGGAGCCGCTGGTGGAAAAGCGCACCACCGGCCTGCGCCGCCCGGAAAAGGCCCCGGCCATCGCCAAGGCCACCGAGAAGCTGTTCCCGGAAGGCATCCCGGCTTACGGCACGGATGCGCTGCGCTTCACCATGGCCAGCTACGCTACGCTGGGCCGCTCGGTCAACTTCGACTTCAAGCGCGCCGAAGGCTACCGCAACTTCTGCAACAAGCTGTGGAACGCCACCCGCTTCGTGATGATGAACGTGGACGGCAAGGACTGCGGCCAGGACGAAAGCCTGCCGCTGGAATACAGCTTTGTGGACCAATGGATCATCGGCCGCCTGCAACAGGCCGAGATCGACGTCACCAACGCGCTGGAAACCTACCGCTTCGACATCGCCGCCCAGGTGATCTACGAATTCATCTGGAACGAGTACTGCGACTGGTACGTGGAACTGGCCAAGGTGCAGATCCAGGGCGGCAACGAAGCCCAGCAGCGCGCCACTCGCCGCACCCTGGTGCGCGTGCTGGAAGTGGCGCTGCGCCTGAACCACCCGCTGATGCCCTTCATCACCGAAGAGCTGTGGCAGACCGTGGCCCCGCTGGCCAACGCCAAGAAGGCAGACTCGCTGATGCTGGCCCCGTGGCCGGTGGCTGACGAATCCAAGATCAGCGCCGCAGCCAACGCCCGCATGGACGCGTTCAAGGACATGGTCAACGCGGTGCGCAATCTGCGCGGCGAAATGGGCATCGGCCCGGCCGTCAAGGCCCCGCTGTTCATCGAAACCGCAGACGTGTCCATCGCCGGCTTCGTGCCTTACCTGAAGCTGCTGGCCCGTCTGACCGAAGGCACGCTGGTGGCCAAGCTGCCGGAAGACGACGCCCCGGTGGCGATGTCCGGCGAAGCGCGCCTGATGCTGAAGGTGGAAGTGGACAAAGCCGCCGAAACCGCGCGCCTGACCAAGGAGCAGGGCAAGGTGGAAGCCGAACTGGCCAAGCTGACCGCCAAGCTGGAGAAGCCGGGTTACGTGGACAAGGCACCGGCGCATTTGGTTGAGCGCGACAAGGTTCAGTTGGCTGAGCTGAATGACAAGTTGGAGAAGGTGAAGGCGCAGCTTGTGAAGCTGGCTTGATAGTCAAACGTCATCTATGATAAAACCCCGTCATCGAAAGGTGACGGGGTTTTTTGTATTAGATCTTGGAATTTATATGTTTTAAAACTTTTAGACAGGGGGTTGAAATGAGTAAATTAATTGACTCTGACCCAAGAGGTGTCGCTCCTCAGGTCCAGGGGGAGTTGTTGGATTTATATTTTCAAATCCATGAAAAAGTTAATGCTAGAGGCGATGAGGTTTCTAAGTCTTATTCTAAAGATATGGTGGTTGAGTTTTCTGATGTGGATGATTTGCATAAAAAGACTATTCAAACGATTAATTCGTTTAGTCCTGCAGGAGGTGCTGTGGGGGAGCTTGTCGCCGTTTCCTATTGTGAAGGTGAGGTGGAGAAATTTAGTACATTTGAAAAGTTTCGCAGTGGAAATTCGGCCAAGTCAGCTGCAACAGCAGAGATTGTTTTGGCTTATAATTTCTCAATCTTTGATGATTTGGGGAAAAATTTTGAGAAATATAAAGTTGTAATTCATATTAAGTCTAGACTTGCTGAATTGAAGCAATTTGAGGAGGAGCCACCTTCATTTATTCCACAGGAGATTTTGGCAAATTTCGTCACAAAGACAGCAATAATTACAATTCATTATGAAGATTATGTAAAAGCTAGAACTTTTGTTGCAATGTTTGATGAGTGGGTGAAAGGCTGTGCGAGTTCTGAGTCTATTAAGATCTTTTCTAAGGTTAAGCCATATTCACACTTGGTGCCGCGTTTTGGTAAGTTATTGGCATATATCGCACTTTCTTTTTTTGTTGTAAGAGGTATAGATTTAAAAGTTATTGTCGTTGATCTACTTGCAAAGTTTATTGTTGTCTATGCTTCATTTTTTATGGTTGTAGGAGTGCTGTCTGAGACGTTTCTTAGGAGGATTGAAAGGGCAATTGATGGTTATCTCCCGCTATCGTATGTAAAGATTACAAAGGGGGACTGTCGCTTGCTTGATGATTTTCAAAGGCGAAATAGATCTTCATTTCTCTCGTCAATATTTGGCGTGGTAGGTGTTTGCTTGGTTGGTTTGTTTACTAATTTCTCTTATGATTTAATAAAGTATTTTGTTCTGAAGTAGTCAAGTAAATGGAATTTTTATTTGGCTATTTATTTTGGTTCCATTTCTTGAGCGGATGCTTGGAGCAGATTCCGTCCGGCTGATGGGTCTATTTCTTTTACTCCTCAAAAAGAAATTAACGAAAGAAAAGGTGGCCCTGGGCGCTTCGAAACCCCGGTCAAAAATAATGCGCTCCAGGCGCGGCTGAACTCGCACCGCGCTAACGTCGCGGTGCTCAAACAGGCGGCCGCTTAAAGCCTGGGACGCATTATTTTGACCGGCTCGCGCCAAGGGGGTGGGGCGAGTTGCATCTATTCTATGATGGGGTAAGAATGGTGACAAGATAGGTCCTATTCGGCCCAAGCTATACGGGCAAGGTACTTTAGCCTGTTTGGTTGAGCCGTTTTATCTATTTAAAATGGTTACTTCGTAGCCGTGCTGGCTGGGCTTGATATCTGTGCCGAAGCTCTCGTCGGACTGTTTTTCATTTCCAGTAAGTTTGTAAACTGTATAGATGTTGCTTGAGTCCCATTTTTTATCAGTCCGGAATATGACTATCATTTCACTGGCCTTGGTATATGCGATGGATGGCCTGATTTTTTCCGCAAAATCTATCCGGCCTTGCTCATTGATTGCCAAACCCTTCATGTAGTTGGATGTGAACTCTCCCGAAACAATAACAGCCTTTTGTTTCTTTCCTGCGCATACTGCCTGAACGTCGCTGCCTCTCGACTCTTCTTCGGTGCTGAAGATGAATTCACGCTTGTTATTGTTTGATTGGATAAAGTAAAGATATGTGTCGGCGACTTTTTTGTCGCGGCTAATGGTGATGGTGTTTTGGTTGGAAAGACGGCAACTTTGCACAGTTTCTGCGTTTGCGCTCAGGGAAAGCAGTACGATTGAAAATAAAAGGTATTTCATTTTACGCCGTCTCTCAATATTTGCATGGATTCTGGATTGTCTTTTAGTTTGTCAGCCATTGCCTTGATTTTTCTGTAATAGACACCGTTTCTAAGCCCTCTGTAATCCTTGTACGCTTCTGATATTGGGTCATCAGCGCCTTTCTTTTTCTGTTTATCAATCAGTATCTGCAAATACTTGGTCCCGGTCTGAATGTTGATGGCATCGTTTAGCAGGGAGGGGCTGTCATGAAAGACATCCGCTTTCTTGAAGGCCTCTTGGTCAGTCAGTCTGTCGCTTCTCGGTTTTTGCATATTTTCCATTCGGTACATTTCCCGGATGGGGGCTTTGAGTAGCTGCATCAACCCTTTGGCGGAGCTATCGCTGTTGTGCGGGTTGGAGTCAAAGCGCGACTCCATGTAAATCTGGCAAATGATCAGATCAGTAGACAAGGATGACTGATTGTTCTTCTCGACCAAGCTGCGGATTTCCTTCAGCCGAACGGTATCGTCTACTCCAACCTTTTGCGGAGCCGTGACGGACTTAGGGGTCAGCTTGTCCTTATGGGAGTGAATTTTCTTTTTTGGTTTGGGGGCCATCTTATTGATCCCAATGCGGATTGATCGGTGTGGGCTCCGGTTCGTATACGTGCAAGGTGACGGAGTCGGCCTCGTCGGACGAAACCTTGGATGTTTTGCCCATGTCGTCAGTTTTGCCGCTGATGGTCTGTCCATTGGCCAATTCGATAGTGTACGGCCAGTTGGGAAGCGGCGCGCCGTTCTTGTCGTGCACAATGAAATGTTGGTCGAACAGCTTCTCGCTCGCGCTGGCTGCTGTTAGCGCGGATGCGATTTGCGCAGGGGAGGGAGTGGCAACTGCGGCAGCGCCTGAGTCGACGTTTATCGTTGACTGTCCCTGCGATGCGATCAAGGTGGCGCCGCAGGAGGTTTTCATTCCTTCGATGGCGACGTTTTTGCCCATGAAGCTTGTATTCGCCGCGCCCTCCACGATCACAAACGTGCCTTTGCACTTTGGACAGCTGACTTTGTGGCCGACGCCTGCTGCAGGTTTGCCAAAGACGATGAGGGTAGGGAAGGCCTCAAGAACGGTGCCGCCATGATCAGTCTTGTCCCCGAGGCGGATAATGGGCTTGCTCATGATCGGTGTTAAGTGAAGGAATATTCTAGGATTTTCCATCAAGTTGCTTGCCGTGCCTGCCTGCCCTTCTTGCCAGTCTTCCAACTGTCATTTACCCGTGACCCTCTTGTGCCTGGGTTCTAGCCTTGTCGAATCGTGTCCAACAGCACGATTGGGTTTGGCGACCCAGACTACACGGCAGGCGTAGCATTGACTATGTCTGCTGTCCTCGTGCGCGTTCATGCAGTCCATGGCGGGCCGGGTGGGGAGACCTCCGGGTCTGCCGGGTCCGTGTAGCCGGTTCGCCAACCCCGCCTTGGCCTGCCACCCTCGTTTGGCGACGTGGGGGCAGTTAGTGAAACTGCACGGAGATTCACTCATGGCACAGTCCATCCACTCACCCGCGTCCCCATCTTTGCGGGAATTCACTTTCCTCGATAAACCCTTCCGTCTCCTGCATCGCCACAACGGCTTGTGGTTTTTTGTCGATGATGTCGCGGCGGCGATCAAGTGCCGCAGTACAGCGGCGCTGCTCAGCAAACTCAACAAAGAAGAAGTCCGAACCATGCCGCTGGGTGGCGGGGAGGTGGTTTGCCTGTCGGAAACCGGCGTGGCCACGGCGATTCGGCGCTATCGCAAGCCGGCGGCGCGGCGCTTTCGGCGTTGGTTGGAGGAGGAGTTGCTGCCAACTTTGCGGCGGGAGGGCGAGGAGGCGCTGACGGCGGATCAGCTGGAGCTGGCCTTGGCTCTGGCAGCGGAGGCCGCGCGGCAGGTGAGCCGGGCGGTGCTGGATGCGGTGTTGGAGAATGGCGAGACGTGCTGGCAGCATAGCCGCTGGCTGGTAACTCTGGACTACGAGCGGCATAACCGCCAAAAACATCCGCTCGGCCGCATGATGGGCCTCAACAGCGCCGTCGCTACCTTGGATGCTCTGGCCGAGCTGATCGCCGTGCCGGACGGCATGCCGGCAACCGATACCGAACTGGTGAAACTGGCTGCCGCATGCCATCTGCGCTTGGCGGAGCGGATGAGCCTGCGGGTGGCGGATGTGTGATGTAGGGTGCGTCACCCCGCCTCTTTGGCGGGGCGACGCACCGCTTGTTTCCACCTTCTTCAATATTGATTCGGCGTGATGTGTTGGCGGTGCGTCGCCCCTGTGGGGTGACGCACCCTACCTGGCTGCATGCCATCTGCGCTTGGCTGAGCGGATGAGCCTGTGGGTCGGCGGTGTATGACTCGTAGGGTGTGTCACCCCGTAGGGGCGACGCACCGATGGGCGACACACCATTTGCGTTGTATACCCTCAAATGTTGATCCGGCGTGATGCGTTGACGGTGCGTCGCCCTGGCGGGTGACGCACCCTACCGGGCGGAACGGGGAGGCGATCCGCGCCATGCCGCTGGGTGGCGGGGAGATGGTTTGCCGGCGGGAAACCGGCGTGGCCGCTCACACCATTTCGAACTTGGGCGGCTATAGCATCAGACGGCCTTCAATGCAGGTTATGGTATTGCCGCCGATCCACACATCGTTGCCCACCTGCTCCACCTCGATGCACCCAGCCCGCCCCATGCTCAAGCCTTGGCTGACGCGATAGCGCGCTGGCGCCATGCCCGTTCCCAGCAACCATTGGGCAATCCCGGCGTTCAGGCTGCCGGTGGCGGGGTCCTCAGGCATGCCATCGTCTGCGATAAAGGCCCTCACCTCGAACTGCGCATCGCTATCGTCATGCTGCGGATCACAAGGGGCAATCACCCCCACCGCCAGCCCGCTCAACGCCGGATAGTCGGGTTTTAGGTCCAGCACCTGTTGGCGCTGGGAGAGCATCACGGCCAGCCAACCCGCGCCGTTGTCGACCCACTGGGCATCTACAATCGCCCCGGGCGCTAAGCGCAAGCCCAGGCGCACCCGCTCCAGAAGTTCGGCCGCCAAGGGGCCGGAGCGCAGCAAGGGGGGAGCAAGAAACGCCAACTGTCCCTCTTGGCGGCGAATCCGCACCAGCCCCACCTCGCATTCCTGGATGACGTACTCCCCCTTCGGCACCCCGCCGGACTCCAACCAGGCGTGGCAGCTGCCCAAAGTAGGATGGCCAGCGAACGGCAGCTCATCCAGCGTCGTGAAGATCCTAAGGCGGTAGTCAGCCCGCGGGTCTCTGGGTTGAAGGATGAAGGTGGTCTCGCTGAGATTGGTCCAGTTGGCAAAGGTCGCCATCTGCTGATCATCAAGCCTATCCGCATCGAACACTACGGCCACCGGGTTGCCCTTAAGGGGAGTGGAGCTGAAGACATCGACCTGCTTGAAGCTCATGGAAGTCATGGAATGTTCTGTTCATGCACGGGTAGGGCCGCTAGTCTACGCGCAATTCCCCACGCGCCGCTGTTAATGGATGTCATATTTGTCTCCGTCAACCGCGCCCAAGCCATCACAATCCGTTTCGTCCGCGCCTTGCTGGTGATAGAGGCCTTCATGCGGCTCAGCCTGCCGATGCTTTCACATGCTGCGCTAGGTCGGAAAGGCGTATTTGCGTGAGATGTTGAAGCAACGCCTCTTCAGCCGAGTTCAAGGCAGCGTCGAGCACCCGGTTGACTGTGGTTTCTACCGGGCAGGCTGGATTGTCATTGGCCGCGCTGATCGCAAACGCGCTCTTGTGCGTGATCGCCACGTAGATGTCCCGCACCGTCAGCTCGCTCAGTTCCCGGCAAAGCATCCAGCCGCCTTTGGGGCCCGGAATCGACGCGACATAGCCGGCTTCACGCAGCGCGGCCATGGTGCGGCGAACGAGCGAGGGCTGGGTGTGCAGCATTTGCGCGATGGTTTCGGAGGTGGTGGCGCCGCCGCGCAGGTGCATATGGATGAGCACGTGAAGCAGCCGGGCTAGCCGAGTATCTCTTTGCATAGTTCTTTAGACCCGCTAACAAAACCCCTGATCCTGCGTTGCGCCTCCTTGTCGTACTCTCTGTACTGCCTGCGTCGGCGCGCCTTGGCTCAGGGACTCTGCGAGGTTTTGTTAGCGGTTCTTAGTGGTGGAAATTCGTTACATTTAATGTTACGGTTTTGCGTGACTTTAGGCAACTATCGGAGCGCGATCATGTCTGCATTCAATCAGTCCATTCTTGAAATCAACGGTATTCGCCTGAGCGTCGCCGCGCAGGGCGCCGGGCCGCTGGTATTGCTGCTGCATGGATTTCCCGAGACGTCGCACGCGTGGCGGCACCAGCTGGCGGCCCTGTCGGCCGCCGGGTTTCGTGCGCTCGCGCCGGATCTGCGCGGTTATGGCGCAAGCGAGAGCCCGGAGAACCCGCAGCAGTACACAAGCCTGGACATCGTTGGCGATCTGGTGGGAATCTTGGACGCGCTGGGGGAGGCGGACGCGGTGGTGGTCGGGAACGACTGGGGGGCAACTATCGCATGGCAGGCCGCGCAGCTGCGGCCCGATCGCTTCCGCGCCGTGGTCGCCTTCGGCGTGCCGATGATGGGCCGGGCGCCGATGGCGCCAAGCCGGCTGTTTCCGTCAAGCGAGGAGGCGTGGTTTTACACGCATTATTTTTCCCAGGCAGGGCTGGCGGAGAATGAATTCGGGCGCGATGTTGCCGCCACGCTGCGGAAAATCTATTTTTGGGCCTCGGGCGAGGCCGGCCCGCGTGACGGCCGGACGCCGAATCCCTTCGGGCTGGTTGCGCGCGAAGCGGGGCTGCTGGATGCCTTGCCCGACCCCGGAGCGCTGCCTAATTGGCTGAGTGGCGCGGACTTCGATGCATTGGTGAGCGCATTCACGGCGTCGGGTTTTCGCGGCGGCTTGAACTATTACCGCAGTCTGGATCGCAACTGGGATCTGCAAGCGGCATTCAACGGCATGCTTGTCCAGGTTCCCGCCCTGTATCTGGTTGGCGAGCATGATCCCGGGCTGGCGATGCCGGGCATGCGCGACATTATCGACGCCATGCCGAAGTTTGTGCCCGATCTTCGGGATTCTTTGGTCATTCCAGGAGTGGGCCACTGGCTGCAGCAAGAAGCCCCCGATCAAGTCAACGCAGCCTTGATCGAATTCTTGCGCCAACTGTAGGGTGCGTCACCCCAAGGGGGGCGACGCACCATTTGTCTCAATACCCCACCGCTCAAATATTGATCCGGCGAGGTATGTCGGAGGTGCGTCGCCCCTGTGGGGTGACGCACCCTACATCGACCGAGCGGATGAGCCTGCGAGCGGCGGTATGTGACGCACCGTTTGTTTACAAAAGCCTGAACCCATGGGCCGCGTCATGGTCTATTTACCTAATGCTGCTATGCTGTGGCTAAAGCAGCCTCCATGCTGGTTTCTCGATTGCTCTCCCAGAACGGTTGCCCATCTCGCCCTGGCTAGGTCTTTGCCGGGCGAGTCATGCGGCCGTTCGCCAACAATAAGGAAAATCCATTGATTCATAACACGATTCCGCGCTGGACCATTGTCACCCCTGTTTTGGCCTGGGCCGCCATCGCCGCGTCTTCGGCGGCCGGCGGGCACGCTTTCTATCTGACGCTGCTGGCGGTGTTGCTGGCTGGAACGGTATTCGCCGCCGTGCACCACGCCGAAGTGGTGGCGCATAAGGTGGGCGAGCCTTTCGGCACGCTGATCCTGGCGCTGGCGGTGACGGTGATCGAGGTGGCGCTGATCATTTCCTTCATGCTGGGCGGGGGCGAGGAGAAGCTGGCGCTGGCGCGAGACACCATTTTTTCCGCCATCATGATCACCTGCAACGGCATTCTGGGTATTTGCCTGCTGTTGGGCGGCTTGCGCCATCGCGAGCAGAACTTCCAGCTCAGCGGCGCCAAGGCGGCCTTGACCGTGCTGGCGGCGATTTCGGTATTGGCGCTGGTGCTGCCCAACTATGGCACCAGTCAGCCGGGACCGTTGCTGTCGTCGTCACAGCTGGCGTTCACCGGCGTGGTGTCGCTGGTGCTGTACGGCGCTTTCGTGTTTGTGCAAACCATCCGCCACCGCGATTATTTCCTGGTGGAAGGCAGCCATGACGAGGATGAGCACGCGCCGCCGCCGTCCAACAAGTTGGCCATGCTGGCCGTGGCGATGCTGCTGATTTGCCTGGTGGCAGTGGTGACTCTGGCCAAGCTGCTGTCGCCGTCGATTGAGAGCTTCGTGGTAGACGCCGGCGCGCCGGCCGCGGTGGTGGGCATCATCATCGCAGCTCTGGTGCTGTTGCCGGAAGGGCTGGCCGCCGCCAACGCGGCGCGGGCGGACCGGGTGCAGACCAGCCTGAATCTGGCTTTGGGTTCGGCGCTGGCATCCATCGGCCTGACCATTCCCACGGTGGCGATGATTTTCGTGTTCATGGGCGAGCCGCTGATCCTGGGCTTGGAAATCAAGGAAACCATCTTCCTGCTGCTGACGCTGGTGGCGTGCTCATTGTCGCTGTCGGTAGGGCGTACAACGATTCTGCAGGGCATCGTGCATCTGGTGATCTTCGCGTCTTTCGTGTTCTTCGCGATCAGCCCTTGAGCTAAGCTCGGGGTAAAGCAAAAGCCGCCGGCATCTGTGCTGGCGGCTTTTCTGTTTAGGATTAGCCAGTAGGCTGCGCTGCAAGAAATAAAGCCCGAGTCCTGCCGAGACAATTTGGTATGGCTTGGGTTCGCCTGTCGCTTCCATCCTTTGCAGTTGGTGGTATGAACGAGTCCGCGGAGCGCGCTCACCCTATTATTTGATGGGAATGGATTGCGCGTGGTGGAAGTAGTTTTGCGGATCCCATTGCCGTTTCACCTGAACCAGGTTGCGTGGCGCGCTGTGGTAGTTTTCCTTGAAATACAGCTGCATGGCCTGGTCGATCTTCCCGTTTTCATGGGTGCCTAGGTCGCAATCCGGGTAGTTGTAGTAGCAGCCGTCCACCACGCCGTTCTTGTCTTGCTCCGGATTGGGTGTGCCGCCATATTCGGCGTACACCGACTGATAAAAGCCGCTAATCCAGTCCAGATGCGCCTGGGCCTGTTCCTGGTAACGAGATTGTCGGCTTTGCCCCGGCGCGGAGGCGTTGTTCCAATAGGTTTGATATTGCAGTTTCAGGATGGAGCTGCGTTGCGGCACCGGGGTGGCGCTGCTGCTGCGCTCGTTGACCGCGCCGCCGTAGCTATCCACTTGCAGCAGGCTTTGCGCCAAGGCCCCATCCGCCAGCCCTTCGGGTTTCTCATGCAGCCAGCGGAAAATCTCATCCTTTTGGTTTTGCGGAAAGCCTTTGTTCATATAGGCGGACTTGTATTTGCCAAACTGGTTGGGGCCGGAGCCATTCACTGTCTGCAGCGCTTCCAGATAGGTTAAATGCTGCGCGCTGAGGCTGGCGTGCAGCGTGTTCATCCAGCCGGGATGGCCGCCCATGGGCCGGCGCAGGACGGTTGCGGGGGCAATGGCGGCAAAGCGTTGCTGCAGGCTCTGGATGCGGGCCTCGGCCTGTTGGCAATGCTGGAGAAAGCTGGCGCCGACGGGCGAGGCGATTTGCACAAGCAGGCCGATTTGCCCGTTATCGACATGGTTCAGTTTCAGCAAGCTGAACTGGTTGTTGGGCATATGCATGACGAAGTCGGCGTATTCGTCCAGCAATTGGTTGAAGGCTTGTTTGTTGATTTGATCCCAATCCCAGGCAAGCGTGAACTGCGTGGCATGGTCTGGCGCATCCGGCAGCGCGGCAAAGTAATAGCGAACGATGACGCCGAAATTGCCGCAGCCGGCGCCGCGCAAGGCCCAGAACAAGTCGCGTTCCGCTTGGTCAGTGCTTTGTTCGGAGACATGGCGCAATTTCGCTTGGCCCAGCGCGGCGTCCCAGGTGACGATGTCTACGCCGGTGAGATGGTCAACCGTCAAACCATGCAGGCGCGACAGCAGGCCGTAGCCGCCGCCTGTGATATGCCCGCCTGCGCCCACCGAATAGCAGGAGCCGGCAGGCAGGGTTTTGCCATAGCCATTGAGCAGGGCGCGGTACACGCCCCAGTTTTCGCAGCCGGCATCGACAAAATAGGAGTGGCGTTCCGCATCGAAGCCCGCCTGGTTCAGGGCGGACATGTCGATGACGGCGCGGGTGCTGTCGTTGTAGACAAAGTTCTCGTAGCAATGGCGGCCGGAGGCGATTTTCACGTCGCGGCCGTATTCGCTTAATGCCGCGCCGACATATTCCTCTGCCTGCTCATGGCGAGCCGGCACGTAAACGGCTTGCAGCTGCGGCGCGAACCAGCGCCTGTCAAAGCCCTGCTTGTCGCTCAAGATCAGCGGCTGATGGCCGCCACGCGTTGGTGCTTGCTTCATATCGCCGCTCCTTTGCGTTGCCGGATTTCCTGCGGATCATTGTGGATGCCTAGTTTGGCGATTGCTGCCAATCGGCAACCAGGAGGTCCCTGGTGTAGGGGCACTCTTATTTATATTTATGGTTTATTAAAATACAAATAAGTATGCATTTACACTTAAGCTTCCTCAGGCTGCCCATCGCATTGCCGCAAGTGTGAAATACGCTTAGAACCGCTAACAAAACCTCGCAGAGTCCCTGAGCCAAGGCGCGCCGACGCAGGCAGTACAGAGAGTACGACAAGGAGGCGCAACGCAGGATCAGGGGTTTTGTTAGCGGGTCTTAATGCGATTCCGCGGCTGGAGTCGGGACATGTTGAGGGGGCAGGATGCCGCGCCTTGCTTGGCTCGCTGTATCGAACTGGCGAATGCGGTTTGCCGTTCGCGGTTGGCGGCGTGAATTGGCTGGCGAGAGGCGCGCCGCTTGTGTTCCGTTATGAAGGCATGCCTTTTATGAAACATGCGGAGCTTCGCGCCATAGGGGCGGGCAGCGTGGCGGAAGTCGGCGGCAGGGAGGCTGGGCTTGCCTCGCGGCGCGCGATCAGACGGAGGTAATCAGCGCGTCGGCTTGATAGCTTGCGGTTTCGATGCCCGAGGCCGAGCTGAAGGTTACCTGAAAGCGGCGGCCGATTTGCTTGATGGACAAGACTTTGAACGAGACGATCAGATTGTCGATTTGCTGGGTGATCAGGTCACCCTGTTTCAGTTCCTGAATTTTCATGGTTTATTTTCCAACTCCCATGCTTTTGGCATGGGTTGAGATTGTTAAAGCGAGTCCCTTTGGCAAGGACGGCTTGCGATATTTTCATGAGTTCTGCCCGGGTGTCATGGAGGCTGCGAGACAACGGATTCCAATCAGTCGCCGCCGATTCAATATGTTTGGCTTGGCGGCTTGCAATGGATTGCTGGCTAGGCTTGTGACAACTACCTTCGCGTGCCAACAACTGATGATTTGGAGGAGGCTTGGCTAGAGAAGAGGAGCGTGACGGCTCGTTTGAGCTGGACAACATGAAGCGATTTCGGCCAATTCTCCTGTTAATTTTTTGATTTGTCAATATTTTTCGAATAGTCAGGATGCCTCATCATGGGGTGAGGCATCCGCCGGGCAGGCGAAGCAAATGAACAGGCGCTTAGCGCTCCGGATCCGGTCCGTGGTAGTGGACGGTCTGGCTTGGGACGCCGCAGCCCCATAGCGAATAGGTGTCCGCCATTTCATTGATGCCCTCGCCGTACGGGGAGGACGCGGGGGCGAGGTGCGCGAGGCAGCAGGCGCCCAGCTCGGTGGCGTAAAGGCTGCGCTCGGTGCAAAGCACGCGATGGGTCATGCTCTGCTGCGTAGGGAAGACAATGGTTTGCTGAGGGCCGATCTGGCTGTAGTCTTCGTTCAGCACGACTTGCACCACGCCGTTGAGCGCGGCGTGGTCGGCCATCGATGAGGCCAGCAGATAGATCGTATTTGATTTGGATGGGTCGGGTGAGAACCCCAGGTGGATGAAAGAGGCTCCCTTGGCTGGGCCGGCGGTGAGTTGAAACCAGTTGATTTCGCCATTGGCCAGGATGCGGCCGAAACTGCCGTTTCCGCCGGCGGAGCCGCCCAGCAGGGCGAGCCACAGGTTGCCGTCCGGCCCTGGCACCATGCCGACCGGGGTATTGCCGATCTCTCCGGGAATGGCGATTTCGCTGGGCGCCTGCGCAGGGTTGGCGGGGATGCGGAACAGCGCGCTGGATTGATCCAGTGTGGCATAGACATCCCCGCTGGCGGGGTGCACTTGCACGAAGATCGGACGTGGCGGGCAGGGGATGATCAGCGGATGGTCGGGGTCATGGGTGTCCACCCGCGCCACGTGGTGGCTGTCCTTGCAGGAGGCCCACAGGATGTCGCCGTCCTCTGCGACGACGTGGGGGCCGCGGGCGGGTTCCGGCAGCTGGATTCTTTGCAGCGTCCTGGGGGCGGCCGCCAAGTCGTGCGCGACCGGGTCGATCAGCAGCAGCTCCGATTGAAACTGCAGCGTGACCCACAGGCAGCCGGGATGGCGTTTCGACACCGTCAGCCCGTGCAGGCCGGAGAATGGGTTGTCGATGATGTGGACGGCTGACTCGATGGGCCGCCCTGTGCCGGGATCCACCCGCATTTTCACCAAGCCGCCGGATGGCTGCTGCGAGATGAGAATCAGGTCCGGCGCGATGGATACGACTTCATGCGTCTGGCTGGATGCGGGGAGCGGATACTCGGTGACGTGTTTGAAGCTTGGCTTGGCGGCGGGCATGAATGTTTCCTCAATCATATGAAGGGGTGCGGGCATTCCGGCGATCAGGGCGCGTCAATCCAATGAGGCGACGCGCCGGGATGCATGGCGGACGCGGTCATGATTTGACGTTTGTCTTCAGGTTGTTCAGCGAGGCCTCCAGCGTTTTTATCCTGCCGATGGATTCGTCCACCAGGTCGGCGATTTCCTTTGACGATTTGGTCGACTCAATCGACAGTTTTCTCACCTCGTCGGCCACCACCGCGAAGCCTCTGCCCATTTCACCGGCGCGGGCGGCCTCGATGGCGGCGTTCAGCGCCAGCAGATTGGTCTGCGCGGCGATGTCGTTGATGGTGCCGATGATGGACGATATCTTTTCGCTGGAGGAAATGACCTGACGCATTTCCTGATCGGTCACTCTTTCCGCTTCCATCTTGGCGGTGACATCCACGCCATAGGTCACGATATTCTTGACGATGCCTTGCTGGGAGGTGAGCGGGCAGACGGTGACGTTCATCAACACCAGCGATCCGTCTTTTTTCCTCATCTTGAACTCTTCAGTCAGCATCTCGCCTTTGAGCGCGCGGCTGAAATTCTCCGATCCTATGATTTCCGGCAGCGGGCGGGCGTGCTGCTGGAGCTCTTCATTGCTCTTCAGCTCCAGGTGGGAAACCATGTACTCATTGGCTTGCAGCACCTTGCCCTCGGTATTCCATTCGCAGATGGCGTTCGACATGCCTATCGCGGCGAATTTTTTGCTGTATTCCTCTTCCCGCTCTTTCGTCTCGGTGATGTCGGCCTGGATGGAGATGTAGTTCGCCAGGCTGCCGGTTTCGTCGAACACCGGGTTGATGGCCAGTGAAACCCAATAGGGCTTGTCGGCCTTGGTGTAGTTGAGGATTTCGCCGTGGAAGGGGCGATGCTCCCGCAGGCAGGCGCCGATTTTCCGGACGGTGTCCGGATTGGTGTCTTCGCCCTGCAGAATGTGCCCCGGCTTCTTGCCGATGATCTCGTCGGCCGCGTAGCCGCTCATTTTCGAGAAGCCGTCGTTGGCGAAGATGATCAAGCCATTTTTGTCAGCCACCAGCGCCGAGTTGTCGGTCTGGTTGATGATCAGCGACATCAGCTTGCTGGAGTTTCTGGCCTTCACCGCCTCGGTGATGTTGGTGGCGTACTTGACGATTTTTATGATTTTGCCGTCAGGGTCGAAGATCGGATTGTAGGTGGCTTGAATCCAGATCTTCCGGCCATTTTTCGCCACGCGGCAGAATTCTCCTTCGTGAAACGCGCCTTGTCTCAGGCTGTCCCAAAAGCGCTGATAGGCCTCGCTCTGGCTTTCTTCTGGCAGAACGAATAGCTTGTGATGCTTTCCAATGATCTCTTGCTCGTCATAATTCAATGCTTGGCAAAAATTCTGATTGGCGCGGGAAACGATGCCTTCGATAGTGAATTCAATCACTGCCTGCGAGCGATTGATCGCTTCAATCTGGCCTTTCCGTTCGGCGGCGATCATGACGTCGCCGGTGATGTCGGTTGCGAACTTGATGACGCTGGCGACGCGGCGGCCTTTTCGAATCGGGATGTAGGAGGCCTGTATCCAGACATCTTTGCCGTTTTTGGCAATGCGTCTGAATTGGGCTGTCTGATGTTTGCCTTGCTGCAGTTCTGCCCAGAACTGTTGGTAGGATGCGCTGCTTTTTTCGCTTTCCGGCAAAAACATGCCGTGGTGTCTGCCGACAACCTCATTCAGCGAATAGCCCATCAGGTTCAGGAAGATGGGGTTGGCGTCGATGATGGTGCCGTCGGGCTTGAATTGTATGACGCCCTGCGCGCCACGAATTGCCTTGACGATGTCCTGATAGCTACCCGTGCTAGCAAAGAGTTTGCTGATCTCCATGTTTCCTTTTCCTGTTTTTATCTTCGATTAATCAAATTGATATTGTCGATTGGCCAGATCGTTTCCCTATGGAGTAGTTTTTAACGATTCATTGATGATTTGGCGTTGTTTTTTTAATTCAAAGTGTTTAATCCTATTTGTTTGCAATGCGGATCTGCGTAAGTTTCCTATATCTATTCGGATAAGGGGGCATGCATTGATTACCATTCTTTCTAGATTAATGGCTCTGCATCCGCATGGCATTTTTATGCGCGGCGGGATCGGGTCAAGACTGGGCGCGCCCTGTTTCAGGCGGTCAATTGGCGTGGGCGGTGAGAGGGCAAGGCATGGCTTCTGAATGGTGGCGTCGGGGCCGGGCTCGAGAAAATGGTCGGCATCCGAGTACGGCTGTTTTTACGGCGATTTCATTTTTGGCCGGATTTTGGAAGGATGGCCATGGGTGGGGACGGATATGTGGTATTTACTGTCAAGTAAATCCCCCTATTTGAAACGAACGCTTTGGGCGATATATTCGACTTTCCAGGCAAAAAGTACAGTTGAAAATGGTATTGACATGAAATATCTGCACCTGTCCAAAATGACTGTAGTTAATATGGCCAGTTCTCTGAGAAAGCGCTTGTTGAATGATTTTGACACGCATAATCTATTCGCCAAAAGGATGCATCAGAACAATCGATATGGAGGAGCGAAGTGAATGAAAAAAACGCCGCTATTGTTGGAAACGGTTGAGCAGGCTGTCAGGATTTTGCAGGAGTCTCCGTTTGTCGCCATCTGGAATTATCAAGTATTGAGCGTGCAAGCCGGGAGAGTGGATTTGGCGCTGCCGGCGCAGCCTCAGTTTTACCGTCCGGGCGGCATCATTCAAGGAGGCTGTCTGATGACCTTGGCGGACACGGCGTTTTGGCTGGCGGCCATGACCGAGCTGGGCATCGATGCTCCTATCGTCACTCTGGAAATGAAAACCAACTTTCTGCGCGCGGCGCAGGCTGATGTTTACTGCCGCGCCGAAGTGATGAAAAGCGGCAGGCGAGTGACCTACGGCACCGCCACCATCACGGATGGCGCGGGGCAAACGCTGTCGCATCACACTTTGACCTATCTCTCCGCCTGAACCCATTGCGGGGCACAACTTCATCGGTCGGACCTGGCCCGCTTCATTGACCATCTCCGCTCGCAGGCCGACTTGCGCCTGTTTTCGGCGACGCGCCGCGCTGCGGTTAGCCATTCCGCCGCGGCTGACCATCGTCGCCATTCACTCTGGAGAAAAGAAAACATGATGGAAAGCAAGATTTATCCGCATGAAGTGAGCCTGGAGGGAATAGGCTCGATGCCCGACGAATACCGCGACACCCTGATTCACCAGTTGCTGGCGAATGGAGAAGGCGAGCTGAGCGCGGGCGACACCTATATCGATTCCTTCTACCCCTTGGCGCCGGATGCGGACGAACGCTATATCTGCGCGCAGTTCGCCGCGGAGGAAGTGGATCATTTCCGGCGTTTTTCCCGTTTGTTGGCCGAACTGGAGATCGACACCTCGCACATGCTGAGCCAGAAAAAGGAGGATAGGCGGTACTTTGCGGCGGAAAGCATGACGACGGAGTTCCGCAGCTGGGAAGAGCGGGCGGCTTTCAGCTTCTTGTGCGAGCTGGAGGGGCATTACCAGATCAAGGAGATGGTGGAGAGCAGCTACCAGCCGCTGCGCGCGGAAGCCCAGGCGGTGTTGAAGGAGGAGGCCCGGCATTTCAGCCATGGGGCGCTGCTGATGCGGCGCGCGGCAAAGGACAGGGATGCGCGGGCGCGGGCGCAGGAGGCGCTGGACCGCTTGTATCCGATGGCGATGGACATGTTTGGCCGATCCGATTCGCGCCGCAGCGAAATGGCGGTGAGATGGGGGCTGCGGCAGTACACCAACGGCCAGTTGCGGGACATCTATCGCGATGATGTCCGCGGCCATATCCAGCGCCTGGGTTACGAGGTGCCCGACGAGATGGCCCATCGCAAGTATTTCTGATCTCGCAGTCCGAGTATGTCGACAGGAGAACGTCATGAACGATATGGCAAGGGCAGTGGAAGCGCTGGCCCGGAAAGTGATGAACCACCGGGTGTTCGACCACCCCATGTACCGGCACTGGGCCTGTGCGCCGCTGCCGGCGGCGCAATCGGCAGCCTTGTTCCATCAGGTGCAGAATTTTTGCGCCTCGACCCGGCTGGGAATGGCCTTTCCGCAGGGCTTAAAGAGCATGGGGCTGCCGAAGCAGGCGGAGCTGATGTCCGAAATCGAGATTTCGGAGAGCGGCCATGGTCCCGATCTGGCGAGAATGGCGGGCCACATCGTCAATCTGGCCGGCAAGGAACGGGTATTCGATGATCTGGATGACCAGGCGGAGGTGGAGGCTGGGCTGAAACGCTATTCTGACCAGTTGCTGGGCGACCTGCCAGGCTATGATCGCGCCAGCGGCCTGACTCGCCAGGCGCGCGAGGCCATCGCCGTGTTTCATCAAAGAAGCAGGTCCGACCCCGAGTCCACCATCCGCAATCTGGGCATCGCTTTCGCGTTGGAGTTGATTTCCAACCGCTCGCTGATTCCGGGCGAGAAACGGGCATTGATTGATTCCGGACACTACGGCGTAAGCCTGGAAGACCCGGAAATGTACTATCTGCTTGACCACTGGGGGGAGTGCGGAGCGGAGCAGCAACATGAGTTGAATGTGCGGCAAGCCATTACGGGCGTGCTCAATGCTGAAACCGAGCCGTTGGTCCTGTCCGGCATCGACGCTTTTCTCGATGCGCTGGCGGCGCTGTGGGACGTGATCGACAGCCAGTTGTTGCCGGCGGAGGCGGCTGTCTGAAACAGGAGGCCGCCGCAAGCCGCAACGGCATTTTTGTTCCAGGCCGGTACGGGCGGATGAATCGCTTTGTCGTCGTTTCTTTGAAAAGCGCGCCGGCTTGCGGCAGGAAGCTGAATTCATTCATTATTTTATAGGCTATATGAATAATACTGATGGTTTTTGTTTTCATTAGCCACATTTTAATGGATGGGTGGTATGATTTTTGAATGAAAACGCCACCGCAATCCTCCTGCCCGTTCCATGCCGGCGGCCAACCGCCGGCATCGCCCAAACCGTCCTCCGGAAGTTGGCCGCCAGGCCCGGAAGCCGGCCTGACCGGTTGGGGGCTGCTGACGCAGTTGTCGCGCGATTTGATGGGCACGCTGGCCGGCTGGCAGCGCGAGTTCGGCGATCTGGTGCATGTGAGCACCTGGCCGGAGCATCAGATCATCGTTTCCGATCCGCATCTGGCGCGCGAGCTGCTGGTCAATCAGGCCGACTCGCTGCGCCGCTGGGAGCGGGCGCTGAGCGTGTATGGCCGGGTGCACGGCCACAGCGTGTTGATCGCCGAAGGAGAGGCCTGGCGCGAAAAGCGGCAAGCGCTGCAGCCTGACTTCACGCGCAAATCGGTGCAGGCTTTCTCGCCATCCATTATCGAAGCCGCCCGGCGGGCGTTCGAGCAATGGCCGGATCGGCGCGACGCCTGGCCGATAGAGAGCGAGCTGACGTCGGTGACGATGGAAGTGATTTTGCGGATGATGTTCTCAAGCGGCGTCGGAAGCGAGGCGCGGGAGGCGGAAGAGGCGGTCCATACCTTGATGGTGGCCTCGACCGAAGAGCTGTGGCGGCCAGCCAGCCTGCCGGACTGGGTGCCGTGGCAGCGCAAGCGCCGCCGCGCGCGGCTGCTGATGAACGGTTTGATCGAACGGCACTTGCAGGCCAGGCTGCGTCTGCCGGCGGAGGCATGGCCGGAGGATCTGCTGTCCCGTTTGTTGCGGCTCCATCTGCGGCAACCAAAAAGTTGGCCATTGCAGGCGGTGCGGGACGAGTGCAAGACAGCTTTCCTGGCCGGGCACGAGACGGTGGCGGCTTCGCTGGCCTGGTGGGCCTGGTGCATGGCGTCCCATCCGGATATCCAGGAGCGGGCGCGGGCCGAGGCGCTGGCGGCTTGGCCCGGCGGAAACGACGGGGACGCGGACTTGTCCGCGCTGCAATACGTAAGCCAGACCCTGCTGGAAACGATGCGCCTGCATCCGGCGGTGCCGCTGCTGATGAGCCGCCGCGCGGTCAAGCCGGTGACGCTGGGAGACTGGACCTTTCCGGCAAAGACGGTATTCATGGTGCCGATGCAGTTGATGCAGCATGACGAGCGTTGGTTCCCCGAGCCGCTCAGCTATCGCCCGGAACGTTTCAACCCCGATGCGGCCAGGCCGCAGCAGGGCGCCTATCTGCCCTTCGGCGGCGGCCCGCGCGTGTGCCTGGGGCAGCATCTGGCTGTGGCGGAGATGACGCTGGTGGCCGCGCAGCTGCTGCGCAAATACCGCTTGTCGGCGCCTGCCGGGATGACGCCGCCGCGAGCCGTGTTCCATGTTTCGCAACGCCCGAGCGCGCCTTTGGAGCTGGATATCGCGCGCATCTGACCCGCGCGGCGCATGGCGCCGAGCGCCTGCGGCATGGGCGGTCGGCGCGGCAGAACTTTGGAGGAGGCGACGCTGATGCTTGAGGGAAGCTGTCTGTGTGGTGCCGTGCGGTATGCGGTCCGCGATGAATTCCGCTATGCGCTCAATTGCCATTGCGGCCAGTGCCGGCGGGCCACCGGGGCGGCGTTCAAGCCCTTCGCCGGCATCGAGCGGCAAAAACTCAAGCTGACCCGGGGGCGGGACAGTCTGTTGATTTATGGCGACGAGCGCGCGCATGACGCGCGTTGCGGCCAATGCGGATCGCTGCTGTATTCGGTGGTGCGAGACGGCGAGTTCGTCCATGTCACGCTGGGCACTTTGATCGACGTCCCTGCCATCCGCCCCACCGCGCATATTTTTGTCGGCTCCAAGGCCGCGTGGCACGACATCACCGACAATCTGCCGCAACACGACGAGTTTCCTTGAGGCCGGTCGCTGGCGCCGGCTTGGACGAGGCTGTCCGTTCGGCTATTCTTTTCGGCATCGATTCCACCGCCGGCGCCTTTCCGCGATGTCTCACACCATGTTTCCCGCCCGCATCGAACTGCTGCATTACGGCAGCGACAGCATCCGCCACGCCCATGACGGCCATCACCAGTGGGTGTTTGGCCTGGCGGGGGCGTTGGAGCTGGAGATGGAAGGGCGGCCCTATCTGAACGGCGCCGGTTCCGCGGTGCGCATCCCGGCTGGCGTTTCCCATTGCTATGCCGGCGGGCCGGGCAATCGGCAACTGGTGCTGAACGTGCCGATCCAGGAAAGCGGCGCGGACGCGGCGGCATGCCAATTGACCCTGCCGCCCGCGGCGAAGGAGCTGGCGGACTGGGCGGCGCGGCATCCGCAGCCGGAAGCGCGGCAGCCTATGCTGTCCGGCATGCTGCTGGACCTGCTGTTTCCCGGCGCGCCGGCGGCTTTCCAGCTGTCGCCGCGGCTTGGCCGTTTTCTGGATTCGCGGCTGGCGCGGCCGTTGACGGTGGCGGACATGGCGGCCGCCTGCCATTTGTCGCCCAGCCAGTTTCACGCGCGGCTGAAAGCGGAAACCGGACTGACGCCGATGGCCTATCTATGCCGGATGCGGATGGAGCGGGCGCGGCGTTTGCTGCTGGACGGACGCGCCAGCGTGCTGGATGTGGCGCTGCAGGTGGGCTACCAATCGGCTTCCGCTTTCAGCGCTGCGTACCGGCAGCGCTTCGGCGCCAATCCCAGCGAAGCGCGGGGCAGAGTCCGGCGCGCTTGAACCGTAGTTTGGCACGCGCCGCGCCCGGGCGGTTCGGCCATACTGCGGCCATGTCTGATTGCATGGAGAACGCGAAATGTCCGACTCAAGCCGCCTCAGCTGGGAAGATTTCCTCAAGGTGGAGTTCCGGGCGGGGACCATCGTCCACGCCGAGCCCAACGCGCAGGCTCGCAAGCCCGCCTATGTGCTGAAGGTGGATCTGGGCGAGCTGGGGGTGAAAACGTCCAGCGCCCAGATCACCGACCATTACCTTGCCGCCGAGCTGATCGGCAAGCGCGTGCTGTGCGTATGCAACTTCCCGCCCAAGCGCGTGGCCGGCGTGCGTTCTGAAGTGCTGGTGACCGGCGTGCACGACGATGCGGGCAGGGTGATGCTGGCCGAGTTTCCGCTTGAGGCGCCGAACGGCGGCCGGCTGATGTGACGCGATTGGCGGTGCCGTCCTCAATTCCCGCCCCGGGCAACGGGGCGGGAGGCATGGCTTAGCTCAAACGTTTGATGATGTTGCTATTGCCGTTGGCGCGCACCACCGCCCAGCCGGCCGGGATCGGCGAGCCCAGCATCACCTGCAGTTCGGCGCCGATGGCCGCGCCCTTGGTGTAGTAGATGTCATTGCTGTTGCCGTTGGCGCGG
>NZ_JBUPWA010000001.1:782022-809865 GCF_055181315.1 Chromobacterium sp. Ag138 | reverse complement strand
CGCGCCTTTGGAGCTGGATATCGCGCGCATCTGACCCGCGCGGCGCATGGCGCCGAGCGCCTGCGGCATGGGCGGTCGGCGCGGCAGAACTTTGGAGGAGGCGACGCTGATGCTTGAGGGAAGCTGTCTGTGTGGTGCCGTGCGGTATGCGGTCCGCGATGAATTCCGCTATGCGCTCAATTGCCATTGCGGCCAGTGCCGGCGGGCCACCGGGGCGGCGTTCAAGCCCTTCGCCGGCATCGAGCGGCAAAAACTCAAGCTGACCCGGGGGCGGGACAGTCTGTTGATTTATGGCGACGAGCGCGCGCATGACGCGCGTTGCGGCCAATGCGGATCGCTGCTGTATTCGGTGGTGCGAGACGGCGAGTTCGTCCATGTCACGCTGGGCACTTTGATCGACGTCCCTGCCATCCGCCCCACCGCGCATATTTTTGTCGGCTCCAAGGCCGCGTGGCACGACATCACCGACAATCTGCCGCAACACGACGAGTTTCCTTGAGGCCGGTCGCTGGCGCCGGCTTGGACGAGGCTGTCCGTTCGGCTATTCTTTTCGGCATCGATTCCACCGCCGGCGCCTTTCCGCGATGTCTCACACCATGTTTCCCGCCCGCATCGAACTGCTGCATTACGGCAGCGACAGCATCCGCCACGCCCATGACGGCCATCACCAGTGGGTGTTTGGCCTGGCGGGGGCGTTGGAGCTGGAGATGGAAGGGCGGCCCTATCTGAACGGCGCCGGTTCCGCGGTGCGCATCCCGGCTGGCGTTTCCCATTGCTATGCCGGCGGGCCGGGCAATCGGCAACTGGTGCTGAACGTGCCGATCCAGGAAAGCGGCGCGGACGCGGCGGCATGCCAATTGACCCTGCCGCCCGCGGCGAAGGAGCTGGCGGACTGGGCGGCGCGGCATCCGCAGCCGGAAGCGCGGCAGCCTATGCTGTCCGGCATGCTGCTGGACCTGCTGTTTCCCGGCGCGCCGGCGGCTTTCCAGCTGTCGCCGCGGCTTGGCCGTTTTCTGGATTCGCGGCTGGCGCGGCCGTTGACGGTGGCGGACATGGCGGCCGCCTGCCATTTGTCGCCCAGCCAGTTTCACGCGCGGCTGAAAGCGGAAACCGGACTGACGCCGATGGCCTATCTATGCCGGATGCGGATGGAGCGGGCGCGGCGTTTGCTGCTGGACGGACGCGCCAGCGTGCTGGATGTGGCGCTGCAGGTGGGCTACCAATCGGCTTCCGCTTTCAGCGCTGCGTACCGGCAGCGCTTCGGCGCCAATCCCAGCGAAGCGCGGGGCAGAGTCCGGCGCGCTTGAACCGTAGTTTGGCACGCGCCGCGCCCGGGCGGTTCGGCCATACTGCGGCCATGTCTGATTGCATGGAGAACGCGAAATGTCCGACTCAAGCCGCCTCAGCTGGGAAGATTTCCTCAAGGTGGAGTTCCGGGCGGGGACCATCGTCCACGCCGAGCCCAACGCGCAGGCTCGCAAGCCCGCCTATGTGCTGAAGGTGGATCTGGGCGAGCTGGGGGTGAAAACGTCCAGCGCCCAGATCACCGACCATTACCTTGCCGCCGAGCTGATCGGCAAGCGCGTGCTGTGCGTATGCAACTTCCCGCCCAAGCGCGTGGCCGGCGTGCGTTCTGAAGTGCTGGTGACCGGCGTGCACGACGATGCGGGCAGGGTGATGCTGGCCGAGTTTCCGCTTGAGGCGCCGAACGGCGGCCGGCTGATGTGACGCGATTGGCGGTGCCGTCCTCAATTCCCGCCCCGGGCAACGGGGCGGGAGGCATGGCTTAGCTCAAACGTTTGATGATGTTGCTATTGCCGTTGGCGCGCACCACCGCCCAGCCGGCCGGGATCGGCGAGCCCAGCATCACCTGCAGTTCGGCGCCGATGGCCGCGCCCTTGGTGTAGTAGATGTCATTGCTGTTGCCGTTGGCGCGGGTGACCACCCAGTCGGCGGGAATGGGCGAGCCCAGCATCACAGTGATCTGACGGCCGTAAGACGAGCCGGCGACATTGTGGATGGTGTTGAAGTTGCCCATGGCGCGGGTGATCACCCAGCCGTCGGGCACCGGCGAGCCGACGGCTACTTGCAGCTCCGCCTCCCTCGGCGCGTTATTGGCGTTGTAGATGTCGTTGGCGTTGCCGTTGGGGCGGATGATGACCCAGCCCGAAGGAATCGGCGAGCCCAGCATCGCGGTGAAGCGCGCGCCGTAGCTGGCGCCGGTGACATAGGTCAGCTGATTGCTCTGGCCTTCCGCGCGGGTGACGATCCAGCCGTCAGGTATCGGCGAGCCCACCATCGCGCTGAGCTGGGTGCCGTAGCTGGCGCCGACCGTGTAGAAGATCACATTGCTGTTGCCGTTGGCGCGGCGGACAATCCAGCCGGCGGGAATGGGGGAGCCCAGCATCACGGTGAATTCCTGGCCGTATCTCGCGCCCTGGGCATCGGTGATCTCGTTCATGGTGCCGGTGGTGCGGGTGATCACCCAGCCGGCCGGCACCGGCGAGCCGACCATGATCCATTGGGTCTGGCCGAACGAAAGCGGGGAGACCCGTGATTGCGGCGCGGCGCTTGGCGATGGCGCGGCGGATGCGGCGCCGGCTGCGGCCAGCGCGGCGGCGAGAATCATCAATTGGCGGCGGTTCATGTCGTCTCCTGACAAGATGGTTGCGGTGAATGGAGGCAAGACTGCATTTTGCCGACATGATATGACATTTGATTTTTAATGGGTGGTTTTTGCGCGTGGTGTTGACCTGAAGCAGGCGATCTTGGGCTGAAACGTTGCTTGACCGTTTGCCGCGCGCGCTTGCGCCGCCATGCTTGCTGGTTTACCTTGCAGCTTTCCGCCGGACAGTCCGGATTCCCTTTCTTATCCCATGTCGATCGCCATAGCTGAATTAGCCGAATTTTTGCCGGATGTCGCTCCTTACCCATTGCCGGGGGGCGACGGCGTGGCCGTGATGCGCTGCCGTTTTCGTATTTCAGCCTACGACGACGCCTGGTTCGCCGCGCTGGGCGTGGCGCGTCCGGATACGCTGGAGCGGGCGGTGCCGAAAAGAAAGGCGGAGTATCTGGCGGCGCGCTATTTGTGCAAGCTGTTGCTGGAGGCGCGCGGGCTGCCGCCCGGCGTCGGCAGCGGCCGGCATCGACAGCCGTTGTGGCCGGAGGGCTGGACGGGCGCCATCACCCACAGCGACGAAACCGCGATGGTGGCGCTGGCGCCGGCCGATGGCGGGCTGATGCTGGGCATGGATCTGGAGCGCTGGATGTCGGACAAGACCGCCGACAATGTGCGGACCGGCATTCTGGTGGAGAGCGAGGATGAAGTCCTGGCGGGATGGTGGCCGTTTCCGCATGCGCTGACGCTGGCCTTTTCCGCCAAGGAAAGCCTGTTCAAGGCGCTGTATCCAACGGTGGGCGAGTATTTCGATTTCGACGCGGCGGAAATGGTCCGGGTGGATTGGGATCGGGGCCGTTTCGCCATCCGCCTGCGAAGGACGCTGGCGCCTGGCCTGGAGGCCGGGCGGACGTTCGATGGTGGTTTTTATCTGCAAGGCGGCCAGGTGCTGACGCTGATCCGGGCGTCTCTCTGACCCAGGGCTTGCCTCTCAGCCGGTTTGTCGTTCGGGATCGCTGCGTTGCCGTTGTCCAGTAGCCGTAGTTCACTTGTACCGTCATGAAGGCATCCGAGGGCAGGCCGGAAACCGAGCTTTTGCCCTCTCCCGCCTCGTATTTTCCCCGCCGCACCACTTCCTCAAAGGGGTTGGCCATCGCAACCCTCCTGCCTATTCAAGCGTTGGCAAACGGAACTTGCACGGGGCATTTCAGCGCATTTGATGACATTTGCACATGAGCTGCCGGCACGTGGCCAGGGAGGACGCTTGCGTGTTACGCGGCGCCCCTAGCCGGCGGCAGACTGCTGCAGCCAGTCGATCACCGCCCGCAGCCGGGGCGGCATAGGGTCGAATTTGGGGTGGACCAGATAGTAGGCATAGCGTTCCACTGGCTCAAACGCGCCCAGGGGCAGCGTCAGCTGGTTGCTGTCCAGCAGCGGCTGGGCGAGCCTGCGGCGCGCGATGGCGACGCCGGCGTGGCCGACAGCGGCGGCCAGGCACAGGTCCGAGCGGTCCAGCGTCAGCCCGCGCGAGGGCAGCAGGGATTCGCAGCGATGCCGTTGGGCCCACAGCGTCCATTCCGCATCGTGGGCGGCCTGGCGCCAAGCTTGCGCGTCGTGCAGCAGCCTGCAGTCGCGCAGCCGCGCCGGATCGGCCGCCAGGCCATGGCGCTCCGCGTAGGCGGGGCTGCAGACGG
The DNA here is from genome assembly GCF_055181315.1 of Chromobacterium sp. Ag138. NCBI lineage: Bacteria > Pseudomonadati > Pseudomonadota > Betaproteobacteria > Neisseriales > Chromobacteriaceae > Chromobacterium > Chromobacterium sp. Ag138. Next base: position 805,554 of record NZ_JBUPWA010000001.1, on the reverse strand, counting down.
GCGCCATTTCCTCGTCCATCAGCTTGCGGCAGGCCAGTCCCGGAAAATGGCCGTCGGCGTAGTACAGCGCCAGATCGGCGCGGCCGCCGCGGAAGTCGGCGTCGCCGTTGCCGGTGCGGATGTCGAGCTCGATCCGCGGATGGCGTTCGGCGAGAGCGGCCAGGCGGGGCGCCAGCCAGCATTGGGCGATGGAGGGGTGGGCATAGAGGGCGACGCGGCCGGAAGGCTCGGCGTCGGCTTCGGGGTAGAGCGCGGCGTCGAGCTCGGCCATGCTTTTTTGCAGCGCGGCGAAGATGCGCTCGCCGTCCGCGGTGAGGCGGATGCCGCGGGTCAGGCGCTGAAACAGCCGCAATCCCAGCGAGCGCTCCAGCCGGGCGATGCGGTGGCTGACCGCGCTCGGCGTCAGGCACAGCTCGTCGGCCGCGGCGGCGAAGCTCAACCGGCGCGAGACGGCCAGGAAGGTGTGCAGACTGGCGAGCTGGCCGCCGTCCAGCCGTGTCGGATGCATCGTCGCTCAGCCTGTCAAGCCGCGGCCGCGCCGCAGGTAATCGTTCATTTCCGCCTCCGGAACCATGCTGCCGCCCGTCGCCCAGATCAGGTGGGTGGCGCGGGCGAGCCGCTCCGCGTCCAGCCCCATGCGCTGGCGATAGCCCTGGTTGTCGCCCAGCACGCGGGCGATGCCGGGCGCGCCGGCCAGCGCCGACGGCTCCAGGCGCAGGCCTTCCGTCCGCTCCAGCATGGCCAGCAAGCGAAACAGTTCGTTGTCGTCCACCGTGTAGTAGCCGTCGATCAGCCTTTGCATCGCGCGGCCGACGAAGCCGGAGGGGCGGCCGACCGCCAGGCCGTCGGCGGCGGTGCGGTTGTCGATGCCGAAGTCCTGCACCGAGATCCGGTCGTGCAGGCCGGTGAGCACGCCCAGCATCATGCAGGGCGAGTGGGTGGGCTCGGCGAACAGGCAGTGGACGGCGTCGCCGAAAACCAGCTTGAGCCCGAAGGCCACGCCGCCGGGGCCGCCGCCGACGCCGCAGGGCAGATAGACGAACAGCGGCCGGTCGGCGTCCACGCGCACGCCGGCTTCCGCCAATTGGACCTTCAGCCGTTCCGCCGCCACCGCGTAGCCCAGAAACAGGTGGACAGAGTTTTCATCGTCGACGAAGTGGCAGGACGGATCGCCGGCGGCTTGCTTGCGGCCTTGCTCGACGACCGCGCTGTAGTCGGAGTCGTACTCCGCCACGGTTACGCCGTGCGCGCGCAGCTTGTCTTTCTTCCACTGCCGCGCGTCGGACGACATGTGCACGGTGGCCTGGAAGCCCAGTTTCGCGGCCATGATGCCGATGGACAGGCCGAGGTTGCCGGTGGAGCCGACGGCGACGCGGTGGCGGCCGAACAGCGCGCGCGCTTCGGGGCCGTCTAGTTTCGCGTAATCATCGCCGGGACGGAGCAGACCGTGGGCCAGCGCCAGCCCCTCCGCGTGCTTCAGCACTTCGTAGATGCCGCCGCGGGCCTTGATCGAGCCGGAGATCGGCAGATGGCTGTCGGCCTTCAGCCACAGGCGCCCGGGCAGCGCCATGCCGTAGCGGCGCTCCAGCGCTTGCTGGAAGGCGGGGGCGGGGAGCAGCGGCGACTCGATGATGCCGCCGTTGCCTGCGGTCTCGGGAAAGACGCGGCGGATATAGGACGCGAAGCGTTGCAGGCGGGCGGAGGCGTCGGCGACGTCGCCGGCATCCAGGCCGGCGTCGCCGAGCGCCTGGGCGGCGGGCGCGACCGCGGGATTGAACCAGGCGCACTCGCGCAGATCGGCCAGGTTCCGGATTTCTGGGTGGATCTGCCGCCATTCGTCCAGCGTCTTGCCGTGAATCATTTTGAAGTCCTGTCTTGGCCGCGAAAGTCCGGCGGAAGTCGCCATTAAACGACAGCCAGCGGCGGCTGGCAAAAGACGAATTTTCAGGCGACGGCTGATGCCCATTCAAGCGCGGCGGCATTCTGCGAGTCTGTTTCATGTTGCGCAGCATCAATGCCGCGCATGGTTTTTGCCACGGGCGGTTTGACAGGCATCGCCTTATGCGCCATATCGCAATAATCGGCGCCGGCAAATTCGATTGGCATGCCGCAGGCGCCGGCGGCTCTCGACTTTCCTTTCCACATTCCGGTTGAAAGATGAATTCTTCTGACATCAAGGCGGATCCTAGACCCAAGATCCTGTTGTGCTGCGCCGCGCTATGGCTGTGCGCTTGCGGCTTGCTGGTCTGGCTGGGAGGCAGTATGCCCGGCTATCTGGCGGTGTCGCTGCTGGCCGCGGGCTGCCTGCTGGCGGTTTGGCTGCTGGGCGCGCCGCCTCCGCCGCCTGCCGACGATGGCGTGTCGGCGGCGCGGGAGCGGATGTTTAACGGATTGGGCCAATTGGGCCACGGCATTTCCGACATCTCCGGCGCGGTGGAGCGGGACGTGTCGCAGATGCAGGCCATTCTGAGCGACGCCATCGTCAAGCTGGTGCAGGGTTTTTCCGACATCGAGGCGATGCTGCGCGAGCAGCAGGCGTTGGCGCTAAAGATCGTCCAGCATGGCGATCATGGCGACGGCGCCGGTTTCGACGCGTTTCTCAAGCGCACCTCGCAGAGCATGACGGAGTTCGTCGACAACACCGTCAGCACCAGCAAGACGGCCATGGTGCTGGTTGATCGCATGCATGAGATCAAGAAGCGGGTCGACGCGGTGGAGAACGGGCTCAGCGAGATGGCGGACATCACCGCCCAGACCAATATGCTGGCGTTGAACGCCGCGATCGAGGCGGCCCGCGCGGGCGAAGCCGGGCGCGGATTCGCAGTGGTGGCGGACGAGGTGCGCAAGCTGTCGCAGCGCTCATCCGATTTTTCCGGGCAGATACGCCAGTCGATAGACTTGATGGCGCAGGCCATCGAGCACGCCAAATCAGAGATATTCGAGATGGCGTCCCGCGACATGAATTTCGCGCTGGACGCGAAGACCCAGATCGAGGACATGCTGGGGCAGCTGTCGCGGATGAATGCGGATACGGGCCAGGCTGTGGACCAGCTGTCGCAGATCGCCGGCCGTGTCGGGGACAGCGTGCGCTCCACGGTGACTGCGCTGCAGTTTCAGGATCTGGTTTCGCCCTTGGTGCGCAATGTCAGCAGCCGGATGCAGGGCTTTTACCAAGTGGGCGACAGCATGCGCCAGATGGATGGCAAGGATGAAATCGACAGGCTGGAGGACATGCGCCGCCAGCTGCAGCAGCTGGTCGACAGGCACCAGGCCAACGGCGCTGCGCCGCAGGGCATGTCGGCTGGCGGCATCGATCTGTTCTGAGCGGACGGATAGGTTCAGCCAGGGTTTGCAGTCGGCCGCGCGATCGGCGAAACGAACCGCTTCTGTTCTGGGCGGCCAATGGAGGGCGGCGAGATGGGCGTCAGGCTTGGCAAGACGGCGGACAAATCGGTGATCGCGGTAGAAGGCCGGTTCGATTTTCAGCAGCACGAGGCGTTTCGGGCGTGCCTGGACGAGGCTCTGCAGCGAGGGGGCGGTCTGGGGCTCGAGGTGGATTTGTCGCGGGTGGATTACCTGGAGAGTTCGGCGCTGGGCATGCTGCTGGTGATGCGGGACAGGGCGAAGGCGCTTGGGATTGACAGCATTGCGTTGTCGGGCTGCCGCGGCTTCGTGCGGCAGATTCTGGTCGTGGCCAGCTTCGACAAGTTCTTCTCCCTCCGCTGAGCATTTATGGACCGCACATTCACCGTGCTGGTGGCCGAGGACGTCGAGCCCACCCGGTTGTTGATGGGCTTGGTGATCGAGGAGATGGGCCATCGGGTCTGGTATGCCGAGAACGGCCTGCAGGCTGTCGAGCAATGCCGGCAGGCGCTGCCGGACATGGTGCTGATGGACATGATGATGCCGGTGATGGATGGCCACGAGGCCTGCCGGCAGATTCGCCTGCTGTGTCCGGACCGCTGGCTGCCCATCATCTTCCTCAGCGCGCGCAGCGACGAGGAGGCTCACATCAGCAGCCTCGACCTGGGGGCCGACGACTACCTGCCCAAGCCGATCAACCTGACCATGCTGGCGGCCAAAATCCGCGTGATGCAGCGGATCAGCGAGATGCAGCGGCGGATTTCCGACGATGCCCGCCAATTGGTCAGCTATTACCACACCAACGAGCGCGAGCAATTGTTCGCCAAGCACGTGCTGGACAGCATCGTGGGCGGCGAGGGGCAGGACCTGCCGGGCGTGCGCAGCTGGCAGCAGTCCGCGGAACAGTTCAGCGGCGACGTGCTGGCCCGCGCGCTGTCGCCGACCGGGCAGTTGTGCATCATGCTGGCGGACAGCACCGGACACGGATTGTCAGCGGCGCTGTCTTGCCTGCCCGCCGTCGACATTTTCTATGCGATGGCGCGGCGAGGCTTCCCGCTGACCTCGATGGCGCGCGAGATCAACGCCAAGCTCAACCGCTTGCTGCCGGTGGGGCGCTTCGTCGCCGCGGCGCTGGTCGCCATAGACTGGGAGCTGGGCTGCGTCGAAGTCTGGAACGGCGGCATTCCTTGCGTGATGTTTGTCGACGACGAAGGTTGTCCGATGAAAGAGTGGAAGTCGCAATATCCGCCGCTGGGGATCTTGTCCGCCGACGAGTTCTGCTGGGGCAGCGAGACTTATTTCTGGGAACAGAGCGGTCAGCTGGTGGTGTGTTCCGACGGCTTGACCGAAGCCGAGAATCCGGAAGGCGAACAGTTTGGCATCGGCGGGCTGCTGCAGGCGCTGATATCGAACCCGGCCGCCCCGCTGGACGGCATCCGGCTGGCCGTGCTCGAGCATTTGAGCGGTTTGAACAACCGCGACGACATTTCTTTGGGTGTGGTCAGGCTGGAGGCGGGCGTGAATGCCGCGCTGGATCGGGTGGCGGATCACCGGGGGCGCGACGACGGCGGCCAGCCGAGCTGTTGGCGGGTGCAGCTGGTTTTCGGCGCGGAGGCGCTGCGGCGCGATCAAAGCATTCCGCTGTTGATCGGCTGGCTGAATCAACTGGGCTTTCGCGGGAGGCAGTTCAAGGAGGTGTTGTTGATCGTGTCGGAGCTGTTCAATAACGCGTTGGACCATGGCGTGCTGGGGCTGGATTCCGGGATGAAGGACCAGCCGGATGGCTACGAGCGCTATTTCATGCTGCGACGCGAACGACTGGCCGAGCTGGAGCGCGCCGAGCTTGAGCTGGTGCTCGAGCGCCGGAAGGGAAATGACGGCGACGCGGTGCTGATACGCTTGCGGGACAGCGGGACGGGATTTGATTACCCGGCCCTGATGGAACAGCTGAACCGGCAGGCCGGCAAGCGCCGCCATGGTCGCGGCGTGTTCCTGATGAACGCCTTGTGCGCGCGATTGGCCTATCTCGGCAACGGCAACGAAGTGGAGGCGGAATTCAGGCTGTAAGGTTTCGCCATCGATTAAGAGGGGACTGGTCTGATGATGTCCTTGCCCGACAGCCTGTCCGCGACGTCCAGGCGCGCCGCCGCCGTCCTGGCCGTCGCCGTCGCGTTGTCCACGTTCTGGGCGCTGGGGCTGGCCCGCGGCCAGGGCGGCCTGGTTGTTCCCCTGTACGGCAACGCGCTGACCTTGCTGCTGCTGTGGCGGGCCTGGACGCGGCCCGGCCGCCACGCGCTGGCGCTGGCCGCATTCTGGCTGGGCGGCTGGGCCCATCTGGGCGCGCTGCCCGCCGCCGAGCTGGCCGTCGTCAGCTGGCTGCAGGCGGCCGGCGCCGGATTGTCGCTTAACCGGTTTCTCGAGCGCGGGCCGCGTGAGGATGGCGGCGGCATCGGCTGGCTGGCGGCGGCGCTGGCGTCGGGCCTGCCGGGCGCGCTGCTGTTGTGGATGCATCCATGGCTGGATTCGGGCGGCTGGTACGCGGGCGGGATCGCAGCGGGGCTGACGCTGTTGCCGCCATGGGCGGCGCTTCGGCGCTTCGGGGCCGCGGGCCTGAGGCTGGACCGCGTCTTGATGCTGGTCGCCCTGGCGCTTGCCTGGTGCGCGCTGACGGCGAAGTGGCGGCCGTTGGGCGTCGCCGATCTGGCGCTGCCCGTGTTGCTGGCCGGACTGCTGCTGGATGCGGCGGGCGCGATGCTGGCGCTGCCTTTGATGGCTGTTCTGGCCTGCGAAACTCTGATCCGCCTTTTTCCGGAAGTCATGCCGGAGCCGCTGCGCCAACCGGAGCCGCTGGTTTGGTTCGTCCAGGCGCTGTTCTGGCTGGCTGCCGCGCTTTTGCCCCATGCGGCCGGACTGATCCGGAGCGCGCGCGCGGAGCGGTCGCTGGGGCAGAGGCGCTTGTCGCAAGCGCTGGACAGCATGGAGGGCCATGGCGCGCTGCTGGACGAGGACGGACGGCTGCTGGAGGTCGGCGATGGACTGCGTCGCCTGCTTGGCGACGCGTCGCGGGGCAAGACCGTGGCGGCATGCTGCGCGCCGGAGGATGTTCCGCGCTGGAATGCGGCCCTGGCCCGCGGCGGGGTCCCGCAGCGCTTGCGGTTGCGGCTGTTTGCCGCGGAGGAGGGTTTTCATGATTGCGAACTTGGCCTGACGCCGCTGGCGGCGGGCGGCGACGGCATCGTCTGGCTGCTGCGGGCGAGGATCTTGGCGCCGCAACGGCAAAGCGGACATGGCGCCGAGGCTATCCAGAGCCAGCTCGAGTCGCTGGCCGCCGCGTTCGACATCGGGCGGTGGACGTGGGATGCGTCCGAGCAGTCGCTGGCGTGGGATGAGAGGATGCGGGTGTTGCATGGGGCAGGCGGCGAGGAGGCGGTCAACTGGCCGCGCTGGCGCAGCTGCGTGCATCCAGACGAACTGGCGGCGTGGGATGGGCTCTGGACCGATGAGTTGCGCGGGTTGGCCGCCGAGGGCTGGGACTATCGCATCGTGGACGGCGAAGGCCGCTTGCGCTGGTTCCGGCTGTGCGCCCAGGTGGAGCGGGACGAGGCCGGGCGGGTATTGCGGGCCGAGGGCGTGTGCTGGGACGCGGGCAGCCTGCAGGAGGGGCGGGCCGAATTGCGCCGCGTGCGCGACGAATTGCAAACCGTGCTCGACTCGATGCCGGCGATGGTCAGCTATTGGGACGGCAATCTGCGCAATGTTTTCGCCAACCGCGCCTATCTGGACTGGATGGGGCTGGAAATAGGCGACGTCAGGGGCCGCCATCTGCGCCATGTGATCGGAGACGAGCGCTATCGCGCCAATCAGCCCTATATCCAGGGCGCGCTGGACGGCGTAGACAGCCTGTCCGAGCGCTGCATCATCGATCTGAGCGGGCAGGAGCGGCATCTGCTGGCGCATTACGTTCCGCACTGGCAGCAGGGGCAAGTCAGCGGATTTTACGTGTTCGTCACCGACATCACGCCTCTGAAGCAGGCGCAGCGGGAGCGGCAGGAGGTGCAGGCCAGGCTGCAGGGCATTATCGATTCCGCCAGCGATTTCGCGATCATCGCCACCGATCTGCGGGGCAAGATCAGCATTTTCAGCGCCGGCGCCGAGCGCATGCTGGGATATCGGGCCGATGAGCTGATCGGGCAGGCCACGCCGATGATCCTGCATTTGCCGGAGGAGGTGGCCAAGCACGAGCGCGAGCTGTCGGAGGAGCTGGAAAGGCCCGTCGCCGGCTTCGACGTTTTCGTGGAGAAGACGCGCCGAGGCGGCAGCATCATCCAGGAGTGGACCTATCGCCACAAGGATGGCCGGCACATTCCGGTCAGCCTGGTGACTACCGGCATCTGGCAGGACGGCTGGCTGTATGGCTTTGTCTGCATCGCCAAGGACGTCCGCGCGGAGCGGGAGGCGACGCGGATGCTGGAGCTGGCCAAGGAGCAGGCTGAAAGCGCCAGCCGGGCCAAGAGTGAATTCGTCGCCAACATGAGCCATGAAATCCGCACGCCGATGAATGGCGTGCTCGGCATGCTGGAGCTGCTGTCCAACACCAGGCTGGACGGCGTCCAGCGCAACTATCTGGACATGCTGCAGCTGTCTTGCCGTTCGCTGATGGCCATCCTCAACGACATCCTGGACTTTTCCAAGATGGAGGCCGGCAAGCTGGAAGCGGCCCGCGCCGATTACGACCTGAGCGAGGTGCTGGGCGCGCTGGCGGCGATGATGTCGATGAACGCGGCCCGCAAGTCGCTGGAGTTGGTGATCGCGGTCGAGCCGGATGTGCCGGAGAGCCTGATCGGCGATCCGCTCAAATTGCAGCAGGTGCTGGTGAATCTGGCCGGGAATGCGATCAAGTTCACTGAGCGGGGCGAGGTGGCGGTGACGGTGGGGCTGGAGAGGGGGGCTGGCGGCGACAAGCTGTTGTTCTCCGTCCGCGATACGGGGCTGGGCATGGACGAGGCGCTGTTGAAAACGGTATTCGACCCCTTCATCCAAGCGGACTCCTCCAACACGCGGCGTTTCGGCGGCACCGGCCTGGGCTTGACGATTTCCCGGCGACTGGTCGAGCTGATGGGCGGCGAGATGGGGGTGGAGAGCCGGTTGGGCGAGGGCAGCCGCTTCTGGTTTTCCTTGCCCGTGGAGGTCGGCGGGAAGGCGCTCCCGGCGGCAGTGCCACTTGGGCGCGTGCTAGTGGTGGACGACAACGCGGACAGCCGGCAGGCGGTCTGCTGGCATGTGGCGCGCCTGGGCGGATCGCCCGAAGGGGCGGCGAGCGCGGACGAGGCGCTCGCCGCACTGGCGGGGGAGGACGGCGCGGCGTTCGGCGTCGCCCTGGTGGACTGGCGCCTGGCGGAAGAGAGCGGGCTGGAGCTGTGCGGCGAGATTCGCCGGAGCTGGCCGGAGCGCGACATCGTCTTGATCGCGATGGCGAGAGCCGACGACAGGGCCAGGCTGGACCAGGAGGCGGGACGAGAGGCGTTGAATGGCGCGCTGGTGAAGCCGGTGGTCGCCGGAGCGCTGGCCGATGCCTGGAGAAACGCGCGCGCGCGCGGAGCGGAGTCCGGGGCGAGGCCGTTCGGCGCCCGGCCGGACGGGTGGCGGCCGGCGCGCATCCTGCTGGTGGAGGACAATCCGATCAACCAGCAGGTGGCTTGCGGCTTGTTGCAGCAGGCAGGCTTGCAAGTGGAGACCGTGGAGAACGGCCGGTTGGCGCTGGACGCGCTCAGAGAGCGGGGCGGAGATTACGCGCTGGTGTTGATGGACAGGCAGATGCCGGTGATGGACGGCGATACCGCGGCGTCGTTGATACGCGGAGAGCTGGGGCTGAAACTGCCCATCGTCGCGATGAGCGCGGGCATGTCGCCCGAGGAGCGGTCGGAGTGTTTGCGGGCGGGCATGGATGAGTTCATCGCCAAACCGATACAGTTGGATCGCTTGTACGCGGTGCTGGATCGTTACCTGGCTTGGCCGCCGGAGGGAGGAAAGGCCGCCGGGCCGGACGAGGTGGTATTTTCGGCCGAGCTGATGCGTCTGGCCGACTCCAGTCCCGCCGCGCGCGCGCGCGTGCGCAAGCTGATGCAGATGCTGATCGATACCAGCGGGCCGGAAATGACGCGCATCCAAGCCTGTTTGGAGCAGGGTTTGCTGGATGCCGGCGCCAGGCAGCTGCATGCCTTGCGCGGCAGCGTGGGCTCGTTTGGCGCGGCGGATCTGGTGTCTCTTCTCAAGGGCCTGGAAAAAGCGGTAAAGGAAGGACGAAGCCAGAATTGGCCGTCATTGTTGCAGGATATCGAATTGGAGCTGGAGCGGGTGGCCGGCGCGGCGCGAGCCTGGCTGGCGGATGATCGCGTTTGACGCGCTGGGCTGATGGCTTGTTTTTGTTGGAGTAAAGCATTGGACCCGCCAGCCGTGCCTGGGGCGCTTTGCGGGGATGAGCTTGGCGCAAGCTATGGCGTATCGCAGAGCATCGCGCAGGGTCGCAGCGAAGAAATATTGCTGGGAAAAGGCTTTGTTTGCGGAGTTCTTGAAGGGTATGTCGGGATGTGAAGGGAAACGTTAAATCTAGGGTTGGTGCGAAAGGAGAGACTCGAACTCTCACGCCTTGCGGCGCTGGAACCTAAATCCAGTGCGTCTACCAATTCCGCCACTCTCGCATCCAAATGGCTTGCAAACGCGGACTGCCGCCCACATCTGTGCCTTGAGGGAAGGCGATATTACCCCAAGGATTCGCTCAAGACAAGCAGGAAGAAGAAATGGAAACTTATTCCCTTCGGCATGGTCTGTTGCTTACAATCCCAAAAGTCGTTCCAGAATAATCAACTCAGGAGAGTTTCACATGCACCCGGATTTTCAAACGGCCTACCAATCGACCCCGATGGCCGATGTTCGCAACAAAGTGTTGCGCAACACCTATGGCCTGCTGGGCCTGTCGATGATCCCGACCGTCATGGGCGCCATCGTGGGCACCCACATGAGTTTCGCGTTCCTGGCCGGCAGCCCCATCATCGGCATGCTGCTGATCATGGCGGTGTTCTACGGCCTGGTCTTCGCCATCGAGAAGAACCGCTACAGCTCGCTGGGCGTGTTCCTGATGCTGGGCTTCACCTTCATGATGGGCGTCCTGCTCGGACCCTTGCTGCAGTTCGCGCTCAAGTTCTCCAACGGCGGCCAGCTGATCATGACCGCCGGCGCGGCCACGTCCGTCGTGTTCTTCGTGATGGCAGGCATCGCCACCACCACCAAGCGCGACTTGTCCGGGCTGGGCAATTTCCTGACGGTCGGCGCCATCGTGCTGATGGTGGCCGTGGTAGCCAACCTGTTCCTGCGCATGCCGGCTTTCCAGCTGATGATCTCGGCGGCCTTCGCGTTGTTCAGCTCGCTGATGATTCTGTGGCAGGTCAAGACCGTGGTGGATGGCGGTGAGAACAGCTACATCTCGGCGGCGCTGTCCATCTACATCAGCATCTATAACCTGTTCACCAGCCTGTTGCAGCTGCTGCTGGCCTTCGGCGGCAACCGCGACTGATCGGCTTGATGCTGGCAATCCAAACCCTCCGCCTCGGCGGAGGGTTTTTTTTTATTGCATCCGCCAAGCACCGCGGCGTCGCCGGAGACAAGCCGGCGCGCATGTCGCAGACGCTTGTGATGCATGGCCGTTTATCCTACCCGCATCAGCCGATAGGTATTGCGCCCGGCGGCCTTGGCCTGGTACAGGCCCTCGTCGGCGATTTCCAGCAGCCGCTCCGGCGTGATGTCGGGCATGTAGGCGTAGGCGATGCCGATGCTGGTGGAGACGCGGCGGCGCGCGCCTGACAGTTCCGCATCCTGGCAGACGGCCGCCATCAGCTTGTCGACCACTGCCGTCGCGGTGCGTTCGGAGTCCAGGCCGACCAGCAGTACCACGAATTCGTCGCCGCCCAGCCGGGCCACATGATCGGTGCCGCGCACGTTTTGCCGCAGCCGTCCGGCGAAAATCTTGATCAGCTCGTCGCCGGTGGCGTGTCCCAGCGTGTCGTTCACTTGCTTGAAGTGATCGATGTCGAGAAACAGCAGAGCCAATGCCTGCCGCTTCAGATAGTGGTGCTTGATCTCGTCGCCCAGGATATCCATGAAGGCCATGCGGTTGAGCAGGCCGGTCATCGCGTCCTGGGTGACCTTGTTGCGCAGCTCGATTTCCCGCGCGCGCGACTGGGTGATGTCCCAGATCATCACGTAAAACCCCGACACCGTGCCATCCGCGTGCTGCTGCGGAATGTAGCGCCCCTCCACATAGCGCTGGCTGCCGTGCAGGAACATCTCCATCTCGAAGGCGGCGGGCTGGCCCTGCAGCGCCTGTTCGACATAGGGCCGCACCGCCGCATAGCTTTCTTCGCCAAGAAAGTCGCGCATATTGCGGCCTATCACCTGCTCCGGCGCAATGCCGAACAACCGGGTGTAGGTCTTGTTGCAATAGCGGTAGCGTTGATCGACGTCGACGAAGGCCACCAGCGCAGGGATGGAGTCGGTGACGGTCTTGAGCAAGGCCTCGCGCAGGACCAGGTCCAGTTCCGCCAGCTTCTTTTGCGTGATGTCGCGCACGCTGATGCTGATGCCGTCCCCGGCGCGGACGATTTCCTGGTGGATCCAGGTCGGGTGGCTGGCGTCGTAGGCCTTGGGCACTTCTTCGGACAGCGGCATGCCGGTGTCGATGACCTGTTTATAGCTTTCGAAGTGGTTGGCGACGTTCAGCGAGGCCGCCAGCGCTTTCCAGTTCCGGCCTATGGTTTCATCCCGGCGCAGCTGCCACATCCTTTCCGCCTCGGCGTTGATGTAGACCACGCGAAAATCGTCCACCACGCCGATGTGGTCGCGCAGCGCCTCCATGATGATGAAGGCGTCCATATTGGCTTCGGCGGCGTTGCGGAAGCGCTCGGCCGCCATTTCCGCCATCCGGTTGGATTGCAATACCTCGCGCAGCAGCGGCGAAGTGCGCCAGCGCAGGATCAGCGTGCCCAGCGTGACCATCGCCAGCATGATCAGCGCGTCGATTTCCAGATCATGGCGGATCGGCGCCAGCAGGTCGGCTACCCGGATCTTGTAACTGAAGGCGAGCCCGCTGTCGCCGACCGGCGCATAGGCGCTGATCACGTCGCGGCCCGAGTAGTCGACCGCGTGCAGCGAACCGTTTTTCCCGGAAAAGGCCGGCCACATGGTGAAGTGGTGGACGTTGCCGGCGATCGGGATCGTGGGCCCGGGATCCCGCGGCGACTGCGAGAAGCAGCGCAGATCGTGGTCGTCGTGGCCGCACAGCGCGTACAGGCCGCTGAGTCCGTCGCGCGGGGCGGTGTCCTGGACGATGCGGTCGAACATCTCCAATTTCTGTTCGATCACCAGCCGCGATGTGCCGGCCGAGGTGCGGTAGATCGCCTCGGTGCGGTACAGGTAATGGCCGTTCCACAGCAGCCGGGAGCCAGCCGGCGAGCGCAGCGCCAGGGCCTGGCGCGGCCGGGTTTCGAAATAGCCGACCTGCACCAGCGCGCGCCCGGCCGCATCCTGGATGGCGATGCCGTTCAGCGTCATGTGGTTGCGGGCCGCCAGCTCGGCGGCGGCGGCGCTGGCGTCCAGTTTGCCCCGGCTGGCGTCTTCCAGCAGCTTCTGCATCGACGGGCGCTGGTAGATGCGGCGGGCGATGTCGTCGCTGATGCCGAATTGGGCCACCAGCAACGCGGCGCGCTGCCGCACGCTGTTGGCCATCACCGTGCTCAGGCTGCGCTCATGCGCTTCGCTGGAGACGCGGTAGATCAGCAGGCCGGTGATGAGCGAGATGGAGATCAGCAGCGCGGTGGCGGTCACGGAAATCGAATCCGCCATGTCCTGCGAGCGCGGGTGCTTGCGCAGCGCCTGCATCGCCAGCGCGTTCAAGCCCAGGGCGGCGGAGATGATGCCCAGCGCGGTCAGCAGCGCCATCCGCACCGAGGCGCCCCAGCTGTACAGCAGTTCCAGCTTGACCAGATACGCCACCGCGCCGAGCACGCCCAGCAGCAGCGGCAGCAACACGCAGATTTTCATCGCCCGGCGCCGGATCGGCGTGGTCCCCGGCTGCAGCAGCAAACCGCAGCTGAGGGCGGCCAGCGCCAGCGCGGTCGGCGGCGCTATCCGGCCCGGATGGGGCGCCATATCGTGCCGCCAGGCGTGCAATTGCGGCAGGTCCAGCCCCAGGGACATGCCGGTGAGGTTTTCCAGCAGCGCGATTGCCGCCATCGCCAGCACCAGCGCCGCCAGCAGCCGGTGCGCCCGCCATTGCGGCTGCCACAAGGCCAGCGGCAGCGCGAGGCCGTACAGGATCAGGCAGAGCGCTGTGGCGATCACCATGTGGATGTTTTCCGGAATCAGGGCGGGAGAGCGGAGGAGCCAGCCGCTGATGACGCTGATGCCCAGCAGGACCAGAAATAGGCTTGCCGCGATGGCTAGCAACCGATATCGGTCATGCAGCAGCTGGCGTTTGAGTTCGGTGGTGGACAAGGGGAAACGGTGCACTTCATTCCATCCTGCGAGCCGGCGCGAAGGGTTCCTATACGAAATGTTAGGACAAATCTCGACGATGGCTGCCACGAGCCGTGGAGATAGGCGGCGCGGGGACACGGACGAGCATGCCGGATCGATGGTGCGATGCCGCATGGCTTGGGTTTGCCCGTTTAAATGCGAAAAGTATAAATTGTTCGGCGCAGGCCCGGAGCCGCGCCGCGGCAAGACGGCGCTCCGGGCGCGGACAAAGGAGAAACCGTCATGAAAGCGAAAACATCCATCGGCGCGCCGCTGATCGAGCGCCGTTCCATAGACTTCATTCCGGAAGGCGAGCGGCATGGCCGCGCGTTCAGCCAGTTCACGCTGTGGCTGGCCGCCAATCTGCAGATCACCGCCGTGGTCACCGGCGCGCTGGCGGTGGTGCTGGGCGGCGACGTGGTCTGGTCCATCGTCGGCCTGCTGCTGGGACAGATCGCCGGCGGCGCGGTGATGGCCTTGCACGGCGCGCAGGGCCCCAGGCTGGGGTTGCCGCAGATGCTGGCCTGCCGCGCGCAGTTCGGCGTCAAGGGCGCGGTGCTGCCGCTGGCGTTGGCCTGCGCCATGTACCTGGGCTTCAACGCCACCGGCATGGTGCTGTCCGGCCAGGCGCTGGGGCAGCTGTTCAAGATAAGCGACGCCGCCGGCAGCCTGTTGTTCGCGCTGGCGGTGCTGCTCGCCGCGGCGCTGGGCTATCGGGCGATACACCGGTTGGGGCGCGTGGCCAGCCTGCTCGGCCTGCTGGCGTTCTGCTATCTGTTCATGCGCTTGCTGGGGCGGGTGGATTTGCTGCCGCTGCTGGCGGCGCACACCCGTTTCCAGCCGGCCGCCTTCACTGTCGCGATATCGCTGTCGGCATCCTGGCAGATCGCCTTCGCGCCTTATGTGTCCGACTATTCGCGTTATCTGCCGTCGGCTACGCCGCCGGCGCGGGTGGCGCTGGCGATAGGCTTGGGCTCGGGCCTGGGCGCGCAGATCGCGATGTCGCTGGGCGTGCTGGTGGCGGCCGTCGGCGGCGCGGCGTTCCGCGGGCATGAGGTCGCCTATTTCGTCGGGCTGGGCGCAGACGGCGCCATCGCCGCCTCGCTGTTTTTCTGCGTGGCGTTCGGCAAGGTCACGATTTCCACGCTCAACGCTTACGGCGGCTTCATGTGCGCGGGCAGCATCGCGTCGGCGTTCGGCGCGCGGCCGGAGGCGTTGGGGCCGCGCCGGCGCTGGCTGATCGTCGCCGCGATGGCGCTGGTTTCCCTATCCGTCGCGGTATGGGCGCAGCAGGGCTTTTTGCCGCTGTTCAAGTCTTTCCTGTTGCTGCTGCTGACGCTGTTCACGCCGTGGAGCGCGGTGAATCTGGTGGATTTCTATCTGCTGCGCGGCGGCAGGCTGGATGCGGCGGCGCTGGAGGGCGTCGACTACCGCTGGCCCGGCCTGCTGGCCTATTTGGCGGGCGTGCTGTTGCAGCTGCCGTTCATCGACAGCGCCTTGTTCAGCGGGCCGATGGTCGGCGCGCTGGGCGGCGCGGACATTTCCTGGCTGGTGGGTTGGCTGGGGACGGCCGGCCTGTACTGGCTGATGATGCGCCGGGGCGCGGCCGCGTGGGCGGCCGTCCCCGGCGGAGGGCGAGGCGCCGGCTAGGCGTTTACCATGGCCGGGCCGACGACGGGCATTGCGGCACCACCGGCGCGTTGCTGCCGGTATCGATGAAGCCGTCGCTGATCCAATGCCCGGCGGCGGTGCGGTTCCAGATGTCGGTGCGGCCCCAGACGCCGTCCACCGCCTCGCCGCGCGCGTGGCACTGCAGCGACACCTGCTCGCCGCGGGCGGCGCTGCCGACGATCTCGGCGCTCAGGCTGGGGCCGCCGCGCAGGTTGACGTAGCCGTCGCCGCCGCGCGGCGTGGCGACGCCGTTGGCGCCGCCGGGCGCGGGCGCCGGATCGCCGCCGCCGCGGTAGTGGGTCAGGCGGCCGCCGACGTTCACCCGGCCGCCGTCGCGCGCGGCGTAGCCCTGGTAGGCGCGGCTGCCGGAGAAAAACTGCCATCCGCCCAGCCACTTGCGGTTCACCGGCTCGGCCTTGCCCTGGTGGATCAGCGAGAAGTGCACGTGCGGGCCGGTGGTGCTGCCGCCGCAGGGCAGGCCGTTGCCGATCTTGCCCAGGTAGGTGCCTTTGGCCACGCGCTGGCCGTCGGCCACCGTGTTCAGGTTGATCATGTGGTAGTACGTGGACGAGTAGCCGTTGTCGTGCACCAGCTTGACCAGCCCGCTGCCGTTGCGCAGGCAGCTCTTGTAGATCACCCCGGCCTGCGGCGCCAGCACCCGGCCGTCGCCGCCGGCGAAGTCTATGGAATCGTAGGGCTGGCTTTCGCCGCTGTAGCCGTGCGGGCCGCCGGTCATGCTCCAGGCCGCGCCTTCCTGCCAGGGCAGGCCCAGGCCGGTGGCTTCGGGCGCCAGCCGCTTGGAGAGCGCCGTCTGGCTGTGCCAGGCGCGCCGCTCGTCGGCGCTCAGCCAGCCGGTCGGCGCGGCCTCGAGCAGCGCGGCGAAATCGCGGTCTCCCTCCAGCGCCAGCCGCCAGCCTTGGCCGGTTTGATGGGCGAGGAACAACCGCGACAGGGGCACTTGGTCGGCATCCGCGCCGGCCATGACGGGCAGCGGCTGGGTGGCGGAGCCCAGCACCCAGCGGCGGTCGGCGCTCTCCCGGTTCACCTCGACCAGTGGTTGCGGCTGGTCTCCCTTGGCCAGCGGCTGCGGCGCGAGCCGCGCCAGCGCGTCGGCGGCCTGTCTGCGCAGCGCAGGATCCTGGGCTTCCCCGGCGGCGTGGGCGGGCGCCGCGCCCAGGCAGATCAGCAGCACGGATAAATATGAAATGGCGGGTTTCATCATCACGGACTCCCTATCGTTCTGAACAGGAACTGCGTGACCGACCATATAGCGGGCGCTGCTGGTTTTCAGCTGTCCCTAAGAGAGGCGGAGATGGGGGAACCTTTTCGCGGGCGTGGAAAAGGGAACCCTCGGGTTCCCTTGGCTGGCGGCTGGCTGCGGCTCAGCGCTGGCCGGCGTCCCGCAGGTTCTTGGGGCCGAAGGCTGACGGCAGCAGCGCGTCCAGCGTGGTGTCGATGATGTCTTCGCTGTCGCAGATCGAGCGCACGTGCATGGCCGGGCCGAATTCGTTCAGCACCTGGCGGCAGGCGCCGCAGGGCGAAGTGGGCTTGTCGGTGGGGGTGTAGATGCAGACCGCCACCACATCCTGCATGCCGTGGTTGGCGCGGGCGGCGAAAACCGCGGTGCGTTCGGCGCAGTTGCTCAGGCCGAAGGAGGCGTTTTCCACATTGCAGCCGATGTGTATCTTGCCGTTGCCGTCCAGGATGGCGGCGCCGACAGTGAAGCGGCTATAGGGCGCGTAAGCCTGGCGGGCGGCCAGTTGCGCGGCCATTTCCAGTTCGGCCCATTGTTCGTTGCTGGGTGCGTATTGCTTGCTGGTCATGCTGCCTCCATAAAACCAGGTCGGCGACGGATGATGCGCCAGGGGCTGGGCCTTGTCAACGCGGCGGCCATGCCGCGTGGGTCAGAGCGCCTGCTGCGATTCTCCAACAGATGCGCGATATGCGACTTTGTCCTGGCGCAAGTGGCGGCCGCAATAGTCCAGCATCGCTTCCGTCAGCGCCTGCGACAGCTCGGACTCCACCCGCCAGTGGTGCCAGTACAGCGGCAGATCCATGTACTGGCCCGGGAACAGGTCTACCAGCCGGCCGTCTTCGACATCGCCGTCCAGCATCAGCTCCGGCAGCAGGCTGTAGGCGACGCCCTGGCGGGTGAGCTCGACGAAGCCCTGCGCCGAGGGCACGGTGAAGCTGGGAAAGCCGCCCTCGTAGCCGGCCGCCTGGCGCAGGAACTGCCCGTGCACCGCGTCCTTGCGGCTGAAGAGGATGCTGGGCGCGCGCGCGAGCGCCGCGTGGTCCACCCCGTCCGGGAAATGGCGCTCGGCGAAGCGAGGCGTGGCCAGGCACAGGTAGCGCATCGCGCCCAGGTAGTGCTGGACGCCGCTCTGGATCGGCACCGGCCGGGTGCTGACGCAACCCATCACGTGGCCGGTGCGCATCAGTTCGTGAGTGTGGTCCTGGTCGTCGACCACCACGTCCAGCAGCAGGTCGTGCGCCTCCAGCACCGGCGTCACCGCCTGCAGATACCAGGTGGCCAGGCTGTCGGCGTTGACGCCCACCGCCAGCGTGGTGAACGCGCGCTGGCGCGGCGCGGGACTGAGCTTTTGCAGCAGCTGGTTTTCCATCAGCAGCAGCTGCTGATAGTGCCGCAGCAGCTGGCGTCCGGCCTCGGTGGCTTCCGCGGGCGAGGTGCGGGTGAGCACCGGCTGGCCCAGCTGTTCCTCCAGCTGGCGTATGCGTTGCGATACCGCAGACTGGGTCAGGAACAGCTTCTTGGCGGCTTTGTCGAAACCGCCGGTTTCCGCCACCGCGGCCAGGGTCTGCAGTTGTCTGGGGTCGAACACTTTCGTTTCCCGTAGTCTTTCGACGATTAAGAGATCGTTTAATAATGCGGCCGGACTTGCTTAAAAGCCAGCGCCGTGGCATGTTGCAGCCTTTGGCGGCCGGCCCTGTCTGATGCGGGTTTGAGACAGGCCGCGCAGTCAGATACGGTACAAGAAATACCTGCTCCTGGGCAGGTGGGCGAGATAGTAGGGGCGGCGGCCCGGCCGGCCGCGTCCCAGCCACGACAGGCGCAGAAAACAATGCATACGGATGAAATGGCACTCCTGGCGAATATGTGCCGCTTTATCGGAATCCGGACCGAACACCTGGCGCTGTTGCCGCGCCACGCCGATGCCGGGCTGGCCCGCAGAGAGCTGCTGGGCAAGGAGCTTTACTGGCATTTGCTGAAAAGCCCCGGCGAAGCGGAGCGCCTGCAGCGGCATCACGGCTGCTGCCAGGATGAGCTGGCGGCCATGCTGCTGGCGGAGTGGGACGCGCTTTTGAGAATGCCCCTGGATCCAGCCGTGGCAGCGGCTTTGGTCGAGCAGGGCGAACTGTATTGCCGGCTGGGCGTGAGCCTGGGCTGGCTGCAGGGCCTATACGAGCGCTGCCAGCCGCATTTGCTGGCCAGCCTGGAGCAGGCGGAGGGCGCCGAAGCGGCGCGGCTGCTGCGCAAGCGCATCTTGCTGGACCAGATGCTGAAGACCCATGGCTACCAGCAGGCGCTGAAGCGCGAGGCTTCCCGCCATGGCGAGCATTTCCAGGCGATGTCCGGCCTGTACGCGACCCTGAGCGGCGTCAGCCTGGCGCTGGCCGACAGCGCCGATCGCCGCATCCTGCTGCAGACCGTCTGCGACGTCTGCGTGCGCGAAGCCGGTTTCGAAATGGCCTGGGTGGGGCTGCTCGACGCCGACGAGAAACGTGTGGAAGTGGCGGCGCTGTCCCGCGGCGAACGCGCCTCCATGCCCGGCGAGCTGCCGGCGCACGCCGAGGACGCGCAGGCGCCTGGCCTGGTATCGCGCGCGCTGCGCAGCCGCGCGGCACAGGTCAGCAACGACGCGCAGTCCGATCCCGCGCTGCGCCCCTGGCACGGCGCGCTGAGCCGCCAAGGCATCCGCAGCCTGCTGGTGGTGCCGCTGCTGGTGCGGCAGCAGGTAGTGGGAGCGCTGGCGCTGCACGCCGGCGAAGAGGGCTTCTTCGACCAGTCCCGCCGCGCCTTGTTCGAACTGATGGCGCGCGAGGTCGGCCGCGGGCTGGAGCGCCACGACGCGCTGGAGCGCAGCCACCGCGCCGAGACCGAACTCGCCTTTCTGGCCCAGCATGACGCGCTGACCGGCCTGCCCAACCGCAGCCGCATGCAGGAGCTGATCGCCCGGCTGCTGAAGTCGCGCCGCGACAGCGGCCAGGTGGCGGTGCTGGCGATCGCGGTGGAAGGCTTCCACGACATCAACGCCCGCCTGGGCTACGAGGGCGGGGATCTGGTGCTGTGCGAGATGGCGCGCCGCTTGCGGCAAGCCATCTACCCGTTCGGCCATGTCGGCCGCGTCGGCGCCGCGCGCTTCGTCGCCTGCTCGGAACGCACCGACAGGCTGCAGGAGCTGGTGGACGAGCTGATGAGCCTGCTGCCGCAACCGGTGGACGCGATGGGCGCCCAGGTGGAGATCCGCTGCAGCGTCGGCGTCGCGGTCAGCGGCGACGCGCTGTGCGACGCGGCCAACCTGCTGCGCCGCGCCGGCCTGGCCCTGAACCGGGCCAAGGACGAGGGCGGCGGTCATTCCCGCCATTACGACGCGGCGATGGACGAGGAAATCCACAAGCTGCACGCGCTGCGCAGCGCGTTCGCGCTGGCCATTCCGCGCGGCGAGCTGGCGCTGTACTACCAACCCAAGATCAATCTGCAGAACCACCGCATCGAAGGCGCGGAGGCGCTGGTGCGCTGGGTGCGCAACGGCCGGCACGTGCCGCCGGGCGAGTTTTTCAACGCCATCGAGCATACCAATCTGATGCGCGAGCTGGACTGGTGGGTGCTGCGCGAGGCGGTGCGCCAGATGGGCGAATGGCGGCGGCGCGGCTTGTCGCTGCCGGTCAGCGTCAACTTGTCGGCTGCCACGCTCAAGCACGAGGATTTCCTGTTCGGACTGGAGGCCTTGCTGGAGGCGAACCCGCTGCCGGCGGGCTTTCTGGAACTGGAGGTGCTGGAAAGCGTCACCCAGCAGGAGGCGGAGCAGATCACGGCCAAGCTGGAGCGCTGCCGCGACCTGGGACTGTCCATCGCGCTGGACGACTTCGGCACCGGGGCATCGTCGCTGGTGCACCTGCAGCAGCTGCCGTTCGACACCATCAAGATCGACCAGCGCTTCGTCCGGCTGCTGCTGGACATGCCGGGCAACGAGGCCATCATCCGCAGCATGCTGTCCTTCGCCCACTACACCGGGCGCAAGCTGGTGGTGGAGGGGGTGGAAAGCCGGGCGATCTGGAGCAGGCTGCGCGAGATAGGCTGCCACGACGGCCAAGGCTACGGCATTTCGCCGCCGCTGGCCGCCGGCGAGCTGCCGGAGTGGCTGAAGCAGTGGAGCAAGAATGCTGCTATTAATTCTTCTTATGTATCATGATTTTTATTAGTTTTACTTAAGGAAATCCGGACGTTAATCTGCCTGCAAATAGTTTGGAGCAGGCAATGTTCAATTTCAGTGTTTTCCTTTCCGCGCTGGGCATCTCTTTCAGCCAGATCGTCGGCATCGGTCCGCAGAACGCCTATGTGCTGCGGCAGGGCATAGGGCGCAGCCATGTGCTGCCCATCGTCGCCATCTGCATCGTCGCCGACGTGCTGTTGATCGCCGCCGGCGTGCTCGGCGTCGGCAAGGTGGTGGCCGGCATCCCTGGCTTCGTCAGCGTGGTCACCTGGGCCGGCGCGGCCTTCATCTTGTGGCTGGGTTTCAAGTCTTTCCGCTCCGCGCTGAACGCGGGCGGCATGACGCTGGACGGCGGCGTGGAGCGCGACCGCAAGAGCGCCATCCGCACCATTCTGGTGGTGACCCTGCTCAATCCTTATGTCTGGCTGGACACTGTGGTGCTGATCGGCAGCGTGTCCTCGGTGTACGGCGAGCACGGCGCGGTGTCCTTCCTGATCGGCAGCCTCAGCGCCTCCGTGCTGTGGTTCGGCGCCATCGGCCTGTTCGCGGGCAGGCTGGCCCCGTTGTTCACCAAGCCGTCCAGCTGGCGGGTGCTGGACTGCGTGATCGGCTTCGTGATGCTGTTCACCGCCTCCATGCTGATCTACAACTACGGCTTGTCGGCGCCGCTGCCGCTGTAATCGTCGAGGGCTGCCTTCAGCGCCTGCAAGGCCGGCAGTTCCAGCGCCTGGGCCGCGTAGCACAGCCCGATCCGGCGGACCGGGGTCGCGCCGGACAGTGAAATGGCTTTCAGGCCGGGGTGGTCGCTCGCCAGCGAGGCGGGCAGCAGCGCCACGCCCAGCCCCGCGGCCGCCATGTGGGCGGCCAGCCTCAGGCTGCCCGCCCGCGCGGCAACCGCCAATGCCGGCTCCGCGCGGCCATGCAGATCCAGCAGCCGCTGGTGGCTGGGATGGTCCGGACAGACTATCCAGTCCGGCTCGTCCAGCAGCGCCATGTCCACCTGATCGCGCGCCGCCAGCCGGTGGCCCGCCGGCACGGCCAGCACGAAATCCTCCTCCCGCAAGGGCAGAAACAGTTCGTCTTCGCAGCGGCCGTCCTCGGCCGCCAGCCGGGCATCGCCGCAGCATCCCTCCCGCACCTCCAGCAAGATCGCCGGCTCGGCCCGCGCCGCGCGCGCCAGCAGGTCTTCCAGATGGCTGCGGCTCACGTCGCCATCCACGCCCAGGCATAGCGGCGGGCAATCGCGGCGCTGCCGGAACATCTTCGCCAAAGCGTCGGCCTGGGCCAGCATCCTGCGCGCTTGCGGGTAGAGCAGGCGCGCGTCTTCGCTGACCTCCACGCCGCGGGGCAGCCGTTCGAACAGGGTGACGCCCAGCGCGTCCTCCAGCTGGCGTATGGTGACCGACAGCGTCGGCTGGGTGACGAATAGCCGTTGCGCCGCGAGCGTGATGCTGCGTTCTTCGAAAACGGCGACGAAGGCCTTCAGTTGGCGAATATCCATAGAAGTAATCTATATCTTGCAGAGATTTTTATCATTTTTCAGCTTATTTTATGGTGAATATACTGCATGGCATCTGTTTTGCATCGATAAATTTTATGGAAGGAGATTGTCCATGAGCAAGCCCCTGATCGTGATCACCGGCGCCAGTTCCGGCATCGGCGCTGCCGCTGCCAAGCTGTTTTCCCAGGCTGGCCATTCGCTGTTGCTGCTGGCGCGCCGCATCGAAAAACTGGAGGCGCTGGAGTTGCCGAATGCCCTGTGCCGCCGGGTGGACGTGACCGACCGCGCCCAGCTGCAAGCGGCGCTGGCCGAGGCCGAGGCGCGTTTCGGCCCCGCGGACGCCATCGTCAATAATGCCGGCGTGATGCTGCTGGGCGCGATGGCGCGGCAAGACCCGGATGAGTGGCAGCGCATGCTGGACGTCAACGTCAAGGGCTTGCTCAACGGCATCCACGCGGTGCTGGCCGGCATGGCGGCGCGCGGCCGCGGCACCATCATCAACATCGGCTCCATCGCCGGGCGCAAGACCTTTCCCAATCACGTGGCCTATTGCGGCACCAAGTTCGCCGTGCACGCGATTTCGGAAAACCTGCGCGAGGAAATGGCCGGCAGCGGCGTGCGCGTGATCACCATCGCGCCGGGCGCGGTGGAGACGGAGCTGCTGGGCCACACCACCGACGAGGCGATCAAGGCCGGCTACCAGGAGTGGAAGCAGCAGATGGGCGGGGTGCTGGCGGCGGACGACGTGGCCGAAGCCATCGCATACGCCTACGGGCAGCCGCAGCGCGTGTGCGTGCGCGAAATCGTGTTGGCGGCGACCGGACAGCCGGCGTAAACGCCTCAAGCCGGCGATGCCGGATATGAGGGCGGGCAGGGAAAGGGCGGGCCGCGATAGCGGGCTCGCCCTTTTGCATGGATATTTTGATTACGAAACAAAGGCATTTTAGCGTTAAAACAATGACATAAAGTTAGAAT
>NZ_JBUPWA010000001.1:726794-781922 GCF_055181315.1 Chromobacterium sp. Ag138 | reverse complement strand
ATAAATAATAATTCTTTCCAGAATGATTATTCATTTGCCATAAAAAGATCTCCGTGACGCAACACTCAAGGAGAAAGAGATCATGACAAAGAAAATCATCACGCTGTGCGCGCTCGGCGCGGTTATCGCAGGCCAGATCGGCGCGGCCCTGGCCCTGCCGGTGAACAATAGCTACATCCAGTCCAGCGCCAACGAGATCCGGGGCTTTCTCGGCGCTTACGCGCGCCCGACGGTCTATGTGGACCAGAACGCCTGCGGCGAGCCGCAAACCAGCGCGATGGCGTGCGGGCCGTACACCATCAGCGTCGGCACCGGCTTCCTGCAGCAACAGGAAAGCAGCTATGGCAACTATGTGGCCAAGTTCATCCTGGCGCACGAATGGGGCCACTCCGTCCAGTTCACCCGCGGCATCAACCGCCAGCCGCCGATGCAGGAGCTGCAGGCTGATTGCGTGGGCGGCACCTTCGCCAAGTACGCCGAGACCAATCTGCGCTATCCGAGCTTCATCGAGAACGCGGTGGCATCGGCGCGCGACGCGGCCGACTACGCCGAGCACGGCACGCCGTCGCAGCGCGATTACTACTCGCGCTACGGCTACGCCAACGGCTTCAACGTCTGCATGACGCGGATCTGACGATGAAGAGGGCAACCTTGTTGATCGCAGCGGCCGCAGGGACGGCGGCCGTGGCGGCATGGCTATGGCTGCCCGCTCACTTCACGATGGCGGGCGGCGCGTCCGGACAGGCGCAGTCCGCCGCCGCGAAGGGGGCCGGGATGGAAAAGGGAGCGGCGCAGGCATCCGCGAAACCGGCCGCCGATGGTTTCAGCTTCGCGGTGGGCGGCGATCCGTCCGCGCAGCAGCCGTCCGCCGCCGCGCCAGCGGAAACGCCGGCCGAGCGCGCGCGCAAGCAGCAGCTGCGCAAACTGGGCTACATGATAGACGCGCGTTATTACCAAATGTCGCTGGCCGACTTGCGCATGGCCGCCAGCCGCGGCGATCCGCAGGCGCTGACGCATCTGGCCGAGCGCTATCTGTTCCAGCTTGACGGCCACCCGCGCGAGCCGGACTACGAGGCGGACTTCCGCTATCGCGAGGAGGCGCGCGAGGCGCTGCAGCAGGCCTATGCGCGCGGCAATCTGCACGCGGCGGCCATCATCTCGGAGAGTTATCTGCTGGACAAGCAGCCGGAAGAGGCCGCCGCCTGGAACCTGGTGGCGCGCCGCTCCGGCGACACGCTCAGCGCCGACTGGTTATTGAAGACCAAGGACTACCAGGCCTTGACCGAGCAGCAGAAGGCCAGCGCCGCGCAACGCGCCAACCAGTTGTGGCAATCGCTGCAGCGGCGCAAGGCCGCCGCCGGCTAGTTTGACGGGACGCGGCGCTTCAACGCGGCCTGCCGGGCCGCAGCGAGGCGCCGCGCACCTCGAATCTCACCGCCTGCACCGCCTTGCCGTCGCCGCCGCGCAGCTCCAGCCGGTGCCGGCCGGGCCAGGGAAACCAGGCCAGCTCCGCTCCGCTTCCCAATCGTTTGCCGTCCAGCCACCATTGCGGCTTGGCCACGCCGCGCGCGCGCAGCACCATGCGCTGGTTGGCGGGCGGGATGTCCGGATCGAGCGCGAAGATGCTGCCGTCCACCGGCGCGGCGATGCCCGGCGTCAGGTCGGCGGCGGAGCCTTTCTGCGGCACGATCAGCGCGCGCTGGGTGCCGGCCAGGAACCACTCGGTCCGCGGCGCGGCGACATCGCCCTGGTAGCGCACCTTCTGGCGCACCAGGCCGGCCGGCGGCGCGGGCGGCGGCAGGGGCGCGGCCGATTGCTGGGCGCGATCCAGCACGGCCTGCCATACCGGCGCCGCGCCGTGCATGCCGGACACGTCCCACATCGGCTCGCCGCTGGCGTTGCCCACCCAGGCCGCGACGGTGAAGCGGCGCGAGAAGCCCACCGCCCAGTTGTCGCGCATGTCCTTGCTGGTGCCGGTCTTCACCGCGCTCCAGTAGCGAGTGGACAGCGCGCTTTCCAGGCCGAAGGTGAGGGCGCGCGCGGTGCGGTCGGACAGGATGTCTGCGATGATGAAGCTGCTGGCGGGGTCGAGCAGACGCTGGGGCTGAGGCTTCGCGTCGGCCAGCGTCCAGCGCGGCGGGCTGGCCAGGCCCTGGTTGGCGAGCGTGCGGTAGGCGTTGGCCAGGTCCAGCAGGCGGATGTCGGCCGCGCCCAGCGCCAGGCTGTAGCCGTAGTAGTCGCCGTCCTCGGTCAAGCTGGAGAACCCCAGCTTGACCAGCCGGTCGCGCGCGGCGTTGGGAGTGACCATTTCTATCGTTCGCACCGCCGGGATGTTCAACGATGACGCCAGCGCGGTGCGCACCGGCACCAAGCCCTTGAAGTCCTTGGAGTAATTTTGCGGCGCGTACAGGCCGCTGCCGGTCTGCAGATCCAGCGGGCTGTCGTCCAGCAGCGAAGCCGCGGTCAGATAATGTTTCTCCAGCGCCTGCTGGTACAGGAAAGGCTTGAGCGTGGAGCCGGCCTGGCGCAGCGCGGTGACCCCGTCCACCTGGGCGGCGTTGGACAAGCCGCGGCCGCTGGATCCGATCCAGGCCAGGATGTCGCCGCTGCGGTTGTCCAGCACCACCAGCGCGCCGTCCTGCACATTGCGCTGCGACAGCGCCGACAGATGGCGGCGCAGCGCGGCGGCGGCGAAGCGCTGCAGCGGCAGGTCCAGCGTGGTGGCCACCCGGCTGCCGGCGGCGAAACGGCGCGTCTGCTGCAGCTTTTGCGCGAAGTGCGGCGCGTCCTGTTCGGCCAGCGGGTTGGCGGCGCGGCTGCGGGCCAGCGCTTGGCTGGCGCGCACGCCCAGCGCCGCGCAGTCCGGTTTGCGGCCCATGTCCTGCAGGATATGGCAGGCGCGGCCGGACACCTTGTCCGGCGCGGCGTTGGGCGCGCGGATCAGCGCCACCGCGATCGCCGACTCTTCCAGATTCAGCCCGGAAGGCAGCTTGCCGAACAGCGTGGACGACAGCGATGACAGACCCACCAGCTCGCCGCGGAAGCCCACCAGGTTCAGGTAGGCCTCCAGGATCTCCGCCTTGGTCCAGTGCCGTTCCAGCCAGGCGGCGGACCAGGTCTGGCCCATTTTCTGCCACAGGCTGCGCCCGCCCTTGCTCACCTTCAGATCGTCGTCCAGCAGGCCGGCCAACTGCATGGTCAGCGTGGACGCGCCGCGGGTGCGGGTGTTCCACAGATTGGCCCAGGCCGCCGCCGCCACGCCGGACCAGTCCACGCCGCTGTGCTGGTAGAAGCGCTTGTCCTCGGACAGCAGCAGCGCCTGGCGGAAGGCGGGCGAGGTGTCGGCCAGGTCGACCCACTCCTGCCGCCGCGCCTGCTTGTCGACGCGCAGCCGCTGCAGCGTCTGGCCGTGTCGGTCCAGCAGCGTCACGTCGGACGGTTGCCAGGCGGCTTTCACCTCTTTGAACGTGGGCTGAGCCCAGGCGGGGGCGGAGAGCAGGGTCAGGGCGATGATGAGGATGCTGGGTTTGGTCACTGCTGGTGCTTTTCTCAATTGCGGGCGGGCACTGGGTATTGGCGCAAAGGTTATGGCGCGGCGCATTCGGGGTTCATTGGCGCGAACTCTGCTGCTGGGCGGCTGTTGCGATGCCTATCGCTTCTCTCAATGCGGCTGCCGTTTGAGCGAGTCCGTGATTTCTCGGCTCAGCGGGTTCGGTCGAATAGAATTCTGAAAATGGACGATTTTTATCTCTGGGCACGACATGCATGTGAAAGTGGCCGAGCTCATTGAAGGCGCCGCCGTTCTGGCAGAGGGCGATGCCGTCCGGGCGGTACAGCGACTGGATGGCCCTGGCGACGGTTTGGGCCGCGCCCATGACCGCTTTAGTCAACTGCTCGTCCAGTTCTTCCAGTTCCACGGCATGCCGCTTGGGGAGGATCAGCGTATGCCCTTCGCTGAAAGGATCGTGGTCGAGAAAGCACGCGACAAGGTCGTTTTCGTAAACTGTGTGTATGGTTTCTTTACCATTCGCCAATCGGCAGCCCAAACACTCCATCTTTTCTCCCGTTATTTCTGCGCGACATCCAGCCCATGAGCGAGTGCGGCCTCTCCCTGGAATGACAGGGAGAGGCCATTGCGTCACTTGCCGCCATCCACCACTTTGAATGCCCCGTTCGGCGACATGCCGAACACGTCCGGCGCGTACATCGCTTCGACGCGGGTCGGCGGCAGCTTGAAGGTGCCGGGATTGTTCAGCCGCATCGTGTATTCCACTTTCAGCTCGCCGCGCGGCACATAGCTGTAGTAGGCGCGGTAGCCGGCGAAGCGGCGTTCGATGTAGTCGGCGTAGTCGCCGCCGTTGCCGGGCTTGGCGTCGATCGCCGAGTCGCGGCCCAGGCCGCCGCCCTGGATCGCGGCGCCGGCCGGGATCGGGTCGTCCACCACCACCCAGCTCATGTCGCTCTGCGCCTGGATGGACAGCGTCACTTTGACCACGTCGCCTGGCTGATATTGGCCGTCCACCTTCTGGCTCACCGGCGTCAGCGTCTTCTTGATGCTGTAGCCGGCGTAGCGCGGCGCTTTCAGCGGGATGGCCGCTTCGGCCTGGACGGTAGCCCATGGAGCGCCGGAGCCGGCGTGCTTGAGCTGCAGCTTGCCGCCGCCGGCGGGCCACGGCAGCAGGCCCAGCAGTTTGACGCCTTCCTGCGGCCAGGCGAGGCTGAGGCTGGATTTGCCGAGGACGGCGCTGGTCTGGCCCGTCACCGGCACGGTCTCGAACTGGCGCGAGAACTGCGCGGTGGCCAGCGATCCCCATAGGTTGGCGGTAGTGGTGTCCCAATGGCCTTTCTGCTGGCGGCCGAGCAGGCCGGTCAGCAGGCGCGGCATGTCGGCCTGCCAGTCCGGCAGCTTGCGCGCCGCCAGCAGCAGCTTGGCGGCGTTGACGTCGCCGTTGCCCATCAGCCACCAGGCGTTGTCGCTGGCCTCGGTGCTGAAGCCCATCCGCGTGCCCTGGTAGGTCAGGCGGGCGCGCAGCAGGTTGGAGGCTTCCGAGATGCGGCCGGCGCGCTGCGGGATGTCCGCCGCGCGGCCCAGCAGCGACAGCCAGTCCACCAGCATGGCGGTGCCCATCTTCTGCGGGTTCAGGTCCAGCACGTCCAGCATCGCCGGGCGGAAGCGGCCGTAGCGCGACAGCGCGTCCATCGCCGCCAGGCGGCGCGCGTCGGCGTCCTGGCGGCTACCGGGCAGGTCGCGTTTCAGCTTGCCTTCGACGAAGGCGGACAGGCCGTCCAGCATTTTGCCGCGCGGGCTTTCCGGAATCTCCATGCCGGCCTCGCCGGCCACCGACAGCAGATAGCTGGTCAGCACGTCGCTGCCGCGGTCCGGCGCGCCTTCGGCGAGCGGGAAGTAGGCGGCCAGGCCATTGCCGTCCAGATACAAGGGCAGCTCGCCCATCAGCTGGTTCCAGCGCTTGCCGTCGGCCAGGCCGATGGCGATGGAGCTGCGCTGTTCCAGGCAGGCGTAGGGATAGTCCTCGAACCAGCGGCGCACGCCGGGCAGGCTGTTGCCCAGTTTGGCCTGCAGGCTGACGCGGATGCCGCCGCGGCCCGGCAGCGCGCCCGGCGGAGGGGCCGCCGGGATGGACAGCTCGGGCGATACGCGCTGCAGCGTGGCCTGTTCCACCGTCACCGGCACCGCCGGGTCGATCTGTTGCTTGACCGCCAGCTTGTCGGCGGCCTTGCCGTCAACCTGCTGGGCGGAGAAGGTCCATTGCGCCTCTTTCAGCCCCTCAGGCACCGTCACGTTCCAGCTGACCAGCCGCGCCTCGCCCACCGGCAGGCTGATTTCTCTGGCCGGCAGCGCCGGGAAGCCGGATGCGGCGGCCGATACCTTGACCTTCAGCGCCTTTTCGCCGCCGTTGCGGACGGTGACGCCGGCCTGGAACTGATCGCCCTCGCGCGCCAGCGGCGGGATGCCGGAAGTCAGTTGCAGATCTTGTGTGACGTTGAAGCCGGATTCGCCGGTGCCGAACATGTCATTGCCGACATCGGCCACCGCCATCAGGCGGAAGCGGGTGAGGGCGTCGTTGATCGGCACCTTGACGCGGGCGCTGCCGTTGGCGTCTAGTTTGAGGGCGGGCTGCCAGACCAGCAGGGTGTCCAGCAGCTCGCGTGTCGGCGCCTTGCCGCCGCCGCCGCCCGGCGGCAGCGACTTGCGGCCGTAGTGGCGCTTGCCCACCACTTCCAGCTGGGCGGTGGCAGTTTCCACGCCGTAGCTGTGGCGCTGGTACATCGCCTGCATCAGCTCCCAGCTGTGGTTGGGCTGCAGTTCCAGCAGCGCCTCGTCGACGGCGGCGAAGGCCACCTCGGTGCCGGCAGGCGCCGGTTTGCCATTGGGCAGTTTCACCTTGACGGCGACTTCGGCGGTCTCGCGGATGCCGTAGCTCTTCTTGGCTGGCGTGACTTCCACGCTCAGCCGCTTGGCGGCGTCGCCCACTTGTATCTCCGCCACGCCGTATTTGAAGGCCGGGCGCGACAGGTCCACCATCGCGGTCGGCGGCGCGTAGTCGCCGCCTTCGTTCCAGTAGGCGTCCCACCATTCCGACGGGCTCTTCCAGCCCCAGGTGAAGAAGGAGTACCACGGCACGTCGCGCACGCGGCCGCGCACGGCCAGCACCGATACATAGACGTTGGGCGTCCAGTCGGGGCCGATTTTCAGCTCTACGGTCGGGTCCTTGCCTTCCAGCTCCACCACGCGGGTTTCCAGGACACCTTCGCGTTCGATGGCCAGCCAGGCGGTGGCCTTGCGGAAGGGCATGCGCACCTGGAAGCGGGCGGTCTCGCCGGGCAGATAGCTGGTTTTTTCGGGCAGGATGTCGATGCGGTCGTTGTTGTCGACATCGAACCACAGCTCGTCGTGCTTGCTGACCCAGACCGATTGCGCGGCCTGGGCGATGTTGCCCTGGTCATCCTTGGCTTCGGCGATCAATTCCATGTCGCCTGCGTTCTTGAGGTTGATGTCGCAGAACACCAGGCCGCGGGCGTCGGTGGTGCCGCCGCACACCTTGCCCTTGTCGTCGGTTTCCTCGTTGTGGTCCCAGGCGTAGAAGCCGCCCACCAACCGTTTGCGGCTGGACAGGTAGCGGTGTTCGCGCAGCGTGACCTTGACGTCCTTGTTGGCGATGGGCTTGCCGGCGGTGTCCAGCACCACGGCCTTCAGCTGCAGCGCGCGGCCGGCGGTGATCCAGCTGTCCACGCTGACGCCCACCTGCAGCGCGGCGGGCCACAGCGGAATGCGGCGGGTGATGGTCTGGGTTTCGCCGTTGGGGTCGCGGTAGGCGGCCTCGGTCACCAGGTCGTAGCGGCGGTCCAGCTTGGGCAGCTTGTCGACGGCCACCTTGCCGTTGCCGTTGGCGTCCAGCTTCAGCGCGGCCTTGTCCAGCACCACCTTGCCGTCCAGCGAGCCGTCGCTGTTTTCGCGGCTGCGCTGCGGCGGCGAGAAGGTGAAGCCGTCATAGGCCTTGATGCGGGTGTAGGCGTCGGCCAGCATCGCGCTGACCTCCACCGGCCAGTCCTTGGCCGGGCCGCCGTTGCCCCAGGACATCGACACGTTGAGCGGCACTTGCTTGGCGCCGATATTGGCGCCCTTGGCGGTGAAGATGCGGCCGGTCATCACCGGCAGGCGGAATTCCTCGACGCGGAAGCTGCCGCTGTGCAGCGAGTAGCCGTCCAGCTCCGGGCTGGCCGGCTTGGCCTTGTCGTCCGGGCCGCGGGCGCCCTTGCGTTCCAGGTACAGCGTGTACTCGCCGAGCTTGGCCTCCTTCGGCAGAGCGTAGCTGCTCTCGGCGTAGCGGCCGTTGCGCCAGGCCAGCGGCAGAGTGATCTCGTCGCCGCTGCCGTCATGGACGATGCGCAGCTGCTGCGGCAGTTGGTTCGGCTTCAGCTGGGCCAGTCCCTTGCCGGCCTGCACCCGCAGCAGGTGCTTCATCGACACCGTTTCGCCGGCGCGGAACAGCGGGCGGTCCAGGATGGTGTGGGCCAGGATGGACGGGCTGTCGTTCCATTGCGTGGGGAAGGGGAAGCGCCAGGACTCGATGCCGCGGTTCCAGCCGGAGCGTACGAAGGACACGTCCTCGTTGCCCTGCGCGTCCTTGGCGCGGGCGGTGACGAACAGGCCGGACAGCTCTTCGTCGGATGAGCATTCGCCGCCGTTCAGCTGCTTGTTGATGTTGGCGATGCCGTTCTTGTCGGCCTTGCCGGACCACAGCGCCTCGCCCTTGCAGTCGTAAACGCTGATTTTGGCGTCCGGCACCGGCTTGCCCTTGTCCAGCGTGGTGACCCACACCGAGGCGTTCTCGCCGGAGCGCTTCAGGTGCACGGCCATATTGGTGACCAGGGCGGCGGTGCGCACGTACATCGGTTTGTCGGCGCCCAGCAGAGACTTGCCCAAGAGGCGGGACGACACTTCCACCACGTAGAGGCCGGGTTTGGGCAGCGGGATGCCCACCACCTCGAACGGCCACTTGCCGTTCTTGTCAGGCTGCGTCGGCAGCTTCAGCGGCGCGGCGTCGCGGTTCTTGTTCAATAGCGACACGCGCCGGCTTTCCACGGTTTTGTCCTTGCCGGCCGGCAGATTGCTTTCATGGTAGCGCTGCACCTTGGCCAGCCACTCCATCATGTCGGCGTCGTTCAGCAAGTGCAGCGCCTTGCCGCCCAGCTGCACCGACTTGATGCGCAGATCGGCCTCCACGCCGCGCAGCGTGATCGGCAAGGCGGCGTCGGCGCCGGATTCGATGATGCCGAACGGCGCGGCGGCGAACTTGGCCAGCGGGGGATAGTCGCCCAGCTTGAACGACAACGGGAAGCGGCCGGCGTTGACCAGCGGCCGGCCCACCTCGTCTCGGAAGTCCTTGGGCAAGGTCAGCGTCAGCGTTTCCAGCGGCGGGAAGGGCGGCGCGAAGCTGATGCTGTCCACCGGCTCGCCCTTGCTGCGCTCTTGCGCCTGAGGCGCGCGCTCGGCGCCGCCGCCGGACAGGCGCACCGCCATGGCCAGCTTTTCCGGCACCGGCGAGCTGAAGTTCAGCGTGACGGGCTTGAACGGGATGCAGGCGCCCTTGGCGCTCTCGCGTTGGCAGCTCATGCTGGCGCTGAAGGCGGGGCGCACCTGGAAGTCCAGCTTGTCCGGTTTGCCGGCGCCGCGCAGGTGCACCAGCGACAGCTTGCTGTCCGGCGCCAGGCGTTGGTCGCAGCGCACGGTCAGCACCTGAGAGGCCGACTTTTGCAGATCGAGATGCTTGAGCAGCGCCGCGCGCTCGGCGATGGCGAGCGTCCGCACCGGGATGCGTTCCGGCAGGCTGGACGACTGGCAATACAGCGAAGACGGCGACACATTGGCGGCGTTGAATTTCAGCACGAAGGCCTGGTCTTCCTCGATCCGCCCCTCGTCCGGCCAGCTGCGGCTGACAATGGGCAGGCCGGTGAAGAAGCGGAAGGCCGGGCCGCTGACCGCGTCTCCCCGCGCATCCTTCAGGCCGGGCTTCAGCGTGAAGCGGCAGTCGGTGTTGGCGGCGGGCGTCTCCGGCAGGTCCAGCGCCCAGGTCTTGTCGTCCACCCAGTGGCCCTTGCCTTTCAGGCCGCAGCTCCAGGCGAACGGCGCCGGCGCGGCGCTGTTGCCCAGCGCGATCATGCTGGCCGAGAAGGTGGCGCGCACCTGGCTGATTTCCTTCACTTCGCCCTGGGGGCTGAAGGTGACCACGCCGGCGAGAGTGGCGGCGGGGGCGGCGAGAGCGGCGAGCAGCAGGCTGCGGCGCAGCAGTGTCTTCATGGCATCACCGAGGGATGGTTGGGGCCGGGAGGCGCGGTTTCGGGCGGGAATGCTCATTCTTTCAGGATATTTTCTCTGCCGGAAATGGCAATTTGCATGAGGCGGGATGATAGCAGATGGCGCCAGCCGCCGCGCGCGCGCCGGTAAAAACCTCTGCAATATCAAGCCGGAATCCTTTTGGGCTCGCGGCGCGGCGCGCGTCGGCGCCGCAGGCGGGCGAGCCTCCCGGCCGAAGCCGGAGCGGCAGAAGGGCAGACAAGCCGGCCCTGCGTGCTATACTCTTTGCTTCGTTGGGTGCGTGGTGTAACTCCACGCAGCGCCGCTTCCAAGCCGTCCGGCGGGTGCCGGAAACCTGGCGGGAGTGGGCGTCGTACCGTCCCAGATGACTAAAACCTGTCACACTTAAGGAATCAACATGCAAGTACAGCTGGAAACTCTGAGCAATCTTGAACGCCGCATGAACATCGCCCTGCCGATGGCCGCCATCGAAACCCAGGTTGCGGAGCGCCTGAAGCGCGTGGCACGCGGCGCCAAGATCCAAGGTTTCCGCCCGGGCAAGGCTCCGCTGAAGATCGTGGAGATGAACTACGGCGCCCAGGTGCGTGAAGAGGTGATGGGTGAGCAGGTTCAGCAAGGCTTCTACAAAGCCGTGACCGAACAAAGCCTGCGCGTTGCCGGCTACCCGCGTTTCGAGCCGGTTGCCGCCGGCGACGACAAGGAAAACTTCAAGTTCGCCGCCACTTTCGAAGTGTATCCGGAAGTGAAGATCGGCGAACTGGCCGGCAAGGAAATCGAAAAGCCGAACACCGTGGTCGGCGACGCCGAAATCGAAAAGACCATCGACATCCTGCGCAAACAGCGCACCCGCTACAACCGCGTTGAGCGCGAAGCCGCCGAAGGCGACCGCGTGATCATCGACTTCAAGGGCACCATTGACGGCGTGGCCTTCGAAGGTGGCTCCTCCGAAAACTTCCCCTTCGTGCTGGGCCAGGGCCAGATGCTGGCCGAGTTCGAAGCCGGCATCGTCGGCGCCAAGGAAGGCGACATCAAGAGCGTGGAAGTGAGCTTCCCCGAGGACTACCACGGCAAGGACGTGGCCGGCAAGAAGGCCGTGTTCGAAATCCTGGTGAAGAACGTGGCTGAGGCCACCCTGCCGGAAGTGAACGAAGAATTCGCCAAGATGCTGGGCATCGCCGAAGGCGACGTCGAAAAAATGCGCGGCGAAATCCGCAAGAACGTTGAGCGCGAAGTGAAGCGCCGCCTGCAGGCCCGCATCAAGGAAAACGTGATGCAGGCGCTGATCGACGCTACCGAGCTGGAGCTGCCGAAGGCCCTGGTGAGCCTGGAAATCGGCCGTCTGGTCGAGCAGGCCCGCCGCGACATGCAACAGCGCGGCATGAACGTGAAAGACATGCCGTTCCCGCCGGAACTGTTCGCCGCCCAGGCCGAGCGCCGCGTGAAGCTGGGTCTGATCCTGTCTGAAATGGTTGAAGCCAACAAGCTGGAAGCCAAGCCGGAGCAGGTTCGCGCCATGATCACCGAGTTCGCCGACAGCTACGAGCAGCCGGAAGACGTGCTGTCCTGGTACTACGAGAGCCAAGACCGTCTGGAAGGCCCGACTTCGATGGTTCTGGAAGACAACGTGGTTGAATTTGTGCTGTCTCAGGCCAATGTTGTAGCCAAGGACCTGTCCTTCGATGAACTGATGGGCAGCCAAGCCTGATAACAACTTTTGGAGTGGCCGATGAAATCTATGATGGAAGCGCAAGGTCTGGGCTTGGTGCCCATGGTGGTGGAGCAGAGCGGTCGGGGCGAGCGCGCCTATGACATCTACTCTCGCCTGCTGAAGGAACGCATCGTCTTCCTGGTCGGCCCTGTCACCGACGAGTCGGCCAACCTGGTTGTGGCGCAGATGCTGTTCCTGGAGTCGGAAAATCCGGACAAGGACATCCATTTCTACATCAACTCGCCGGGCGGTTCGATTACCGCCGGCATGTCGATCTACGATACGATGAACTTCATCAAGCCGGACGTTTCCACGCTGTGCATCGGGCAGGCGGCCAGCATGGGCGCCTTCCTGCTGGCGGCCGGCGCGCATGGCAAGCGCTTCGCGCTGGAGAACAGCCGGGTGATGATTCACCAGCCGCTGCTGTATGGCGGCGGCCTGTCCGGCCAGGTGACCGACATCGAGATCCATGCCCGCGAGCTGGTCAAGGTGAAGGCCAAGATGAACGAGCTGCTGGCCAAGCACTCGGGCCAGACGCTGGAGCGTGTGCAGTCCGACACCGAGCGCGACAACTTCATGTCGGCGGAAGAGGCTCGTGCGTACGGCATGATCGATAAAGTGCTGTCTTCCCGTCGGGATGTGACGGCCTAAGTAGTGGAATTGGCTAATGGCTGACAAAAACAGCAATGAGAAGCTTCTCTACTGCTCTTTCTGCGGAAAGAGCCAGCACGAGGTGCAACGGCTGATCGCCGGACCGCAGGTGTTCATTTGCAATGAATGCGTCGAGCTGTGCAATGACATCATCCGCGAGGAGCTGGAAAAAGGCGCTGGCGGAGAGGTGATCGGCGGCGGATCCGACGATCATCCCTTGCCGACGCCGCAGGAGATTCGCGCGGACCTGGACCAGTACATCATCGGCCAGGACTTCGCCAAGAAAACTCTGTCGGTGGCGGTGTACAACCACTACAAGCGGTTGTACAACAAGGGCGGCAAGGATGACGTCGAGCTGGCCAAGAGCAACATCCTCTTGATCGGTCCGACCGGCTCCGGCAAGACGCTGCTGGCGCAGTCGCTGGCGCGCCTCTTGGACGTGCCCTTCGTCATCGCCGACGCCACCACGCTGACCGAGGCGGGGTATGTGGGCGAGGATGTCGAGCACATCATCCAGAAGCTGCTGCAGAAGTGCGACTACGATGTGGAGAAGGCCCAGCGCGGCATCGTCTACATCGACGAGATCGACAAGATTTCGCGCAAGTCGGAAAACCCGTCCATCACCCGCGACGTATCGGGCGAGGGCGTGCAGCAGGCCTTGCTGAAGCTGATCGAGGGCACGGTGGCCTCGGTGCCGCCGCAGGGCGGCCGCAAGCATCCGAACCAGGAGTTCATCCAGGTCGACACCACCAACATCCTGTTCGTCTGCGGCGGCGCTTTCGATGGTCTGGACAAGATCATTCGCCAGCGTTCCGAGAAGGGCGGCATCGGCTTCGGCGCCGAGGTCTCCTCCAAGGACGACGGCAAGAGCCTGACCAAGCTGTTCCAGGAAGTCGAGCCGCAGGACATCATCCGTTTCGGCCTGATTCCGGAGCTGATCGGTCGTCTGCCGGTGGTGGCCACGCTGGAAGAGCTGGACGAGGAAGCGCTGGTTTCCATCCTGACCCAGCCGAAGAATGCGCTGATCAAGCAGTATCAGCGGTTGTTCTCGCTGGAGACGGTGGAGCTGGAGGTTCGTCCGTCGGCGCTGCGCGTGATCGCCAAGCAGGCGCTCGCCCGCAAGACCGGCGCCCGCGGCCTGCGTTCCATTCTGGAACGCGCGCTGCTGGACACCATGTACGAGCTGCCGTCGATGCAGGATGTGGAAAAGGTCGTCGTCGACGAGAAAGTGATCGAGAAGGGCGACAAGCCGCTTTTCATCTATCGCGAAGGCGGCGGTGTGGCACAATCCGCCTGACGGCCTGGCCTGAATGACTGAACCGCCCGTCAGGGCGGTTTTTTATTTGTCACCGACGTAATCTGTTTTAGTATGGGGTGTTGATATTCTGGCCTTCCACCCCATTTTCCAAGCATTGTTTCCCCAAGCTAAGGTTAGGTGATATGCCGCAACCCGCAGAAATCAGAGAAGAGACCACGCTGCCGCTGCTGCCCTTGCGCGACGTGGTGGTCTTTCCGCACATGGTCATTCCGCTGTTCGTCGGACGGGCCAAGTCGATCCGTGCGCTGGAACTGGCGATGGACGAAGGCAAGCAGATCCTGCTGGTGGCCCAGCGCTCGGCCTCCAAGGACGAACCTTCCGCCGAAGACCTGTACAGCGTGGGCACCATCGCAGCCGTGCTGCAGATGCTCAAGCTCCCCGATGGCACCGTCAAGGTGCTGGTGGAGGGCCGTCAGCGCGCCACCATCAAGGAGGTGGGCGAGGAGGACGGCTGCTTCGTCGCCGAGTTCGCGCCGCTGTCCAGCGAGCTGGAAGAGTCCAACGAGACCGAGGCGATGCGCCGCGCGCTGCTCGCGCAGTTCGAGCAGTACGTCAAACTGAACAAGAAGATTCCGCCCGAGGTGTTGAACTCGCTGGCCGGCATCGATCGCGCCGGCC
This sequence comes from Chromobacterium sp. Ag138, assembly GCF_055181315.1. Lineage (NCBI taxonomy): Bacteria > Pseudomonadati > Pseudomonadota > Betaproteobacteria > Neisseriales > Chromobacteriaceae > Chromobacterium > Chromobacterium sp. Ag138. The sequence goes on along the minus strand of NZ_JBUPWA010000001.1, from coordinate 767,789 downwards.
GCATGGCCGACAGCATCATCGCCCACCTGCCGCTGAAGCTGGAGCAGAAGCAGGAGGTGCTCGAGATGTTCGACGTGCAGACCCGCCTCGAGCACCTGATGTCGCAGCTGGAAGGCGAGATCGACATCCTGCAGGTGGAGAAGCGCATCCGCGGCCGCGTCAAGCGCCAGATGGAGAAGAGCCAGCGCGAGTACTACCTGAACGAGCAGGTCAAGGCCATCCAGAAAGAGCTGGGCGAGATGGACGAGGCCAGCGACCACGACGAGCTGGAGCGCCGCATCAAGGCTGCCGGCATGAGCAAGGAAGGCCGCGAGAAGGCGTTGTCCGAGCTGAAGAAGCTGAAGATGATGTCGCCGATGTCGGCCGAGGCCACCGTGGTGCGCAATTATATCGACACGCTGCTCGAGCTGCCGTGGAAGAAAAAGACCAAGATCAGCAAGGACGTGGCCGCGGCCGACGCCGTGCTGGACGAGGATCACTTCGGCCTGGAGAAGGTCAAGGAGCGTATTCTGGAGTACCTGGCGGTGCAACAGCGCGTCGACCGCCTGAAAGCGCCCATCCTGTGCCTGGTGGGCCCTCCGGGCGTGGGCAAGACCTCGCTGGGGCAGTCCATCGCCCGCGCCACCAACCGCAAGTTCGTGCGCATGGCGCTGGGCGGCGTGCGCGACGAGTCCGAGATCCGCGGCCACCGCCGCACCTACATCGGCTCCATGCCGGGCAAGGTGCTGCAGAACATGGCCAAAATCGGCGTCAAGAACCCGCTGTTCCTGCTGGACGAAGTGGACAAGCTGGGCGCCGACTTCCGCGGCGATCCGTCGTCGGCGCTGCTGGAAGTGCTGGATCCGGAGCAGAACCACGCCTTCATCGACCACTACGCCGAAGTCGAGTACGACCTGTCCGATGTGATGTTCGTCGCGACCGCCAACTCGCTGAACATTCCGCCGGCCTTGCTTGACCGGATGGAAATCATTCGTCTTTCCGGCTATACCGAGGACGAAAAGGTGAACATCGCGCTGAAGTACCTGTTGCCGAAGCAGATGGAGGCCAACGGCGTGCGCGAAGGCGAGCTGGTGGTGCAGGAGTCGGCGATTCGCGACATCGTCCGTTACTACACCCGCGAAGCCGGCGTGCGCAGCCTGGACCGCGAGGTGGCCAAGATCTGCCGCAAGGTGGTGACCGGCGCGCTGCTGAAGCCGGCCAAAACGGCCAAGGTGACGGTGTCGGCCAAGAATCTGGACAAGTACCTGGGCGTGCGCCGCTTCGACTACGGCCTAGCCGAGGAGCAGAACCGAATCGGCCAGGTGACTGGCCTGGCATGGACCGAAGTGGGCGGCGAGCTGCTGACCATCGAGGCGGTGTCGCTGCCCGGCAAGGGCAACATCGTGCGCACCGGCCAGTTGGGCGAGGTGATGCAGGAGTCGATCACGGCGGCGATGAGCGTGGTGCGCAGCAGGGCCAGGAGCCTGGGCGTGAAGCCGGACTTCTACGAGAAGAGCGACATGCACATCCACGTGCCGGAAGGCGCGACACCGAAGGATGGCCCCAGCGCGGGCATTGCGATGACCACGGCCATCGTGTCGGTGCTGACCGGCATTCCGGTGCGTGCCGACGTGGCGATGACCGGCGAGATCACGCTGCGCGGCGAGGTGTTGCCGATCGGTGGCTTGAAGGAAAAGTTGCTGGCGGCGCACCGCGGCGGCATCCGCCACGTGCTGATCCCCAAGGGCAATGAAAAGGACTTGGTGGAGATTCCGGCCAACATCAAGCAGAAACTGGAGATCCATCCGGTGAAGTGGATTGATGAGGTGCTGGCGCTCGCGCTGGAACGTCAACCGGAAGAACTGTCGCAAGAAGAACAATCTGGCGACATCCCGCCTGCGCAGGATGCGGGCAGCAATGTCCCGGTTCTGAAGCATTAAGAATCATGGTCTTACCGAAGCCGTGAATAAGCTGTGTTTTCGCGGCTTCCCGTTGTGCTTGCGAATTAGCAAAATGACCGTGGAAGCCGCTTGACACAAGGATTTCCGCCTTGCTATAAAGCAAGCGTTTTTATCTGAACTACGTAGACCGAGAACGACGAAAGGGGACTTACGTGAACAAGTCTGAACTGATTGACGCCATCGCGGCTGAAGCCGATATTTCCAAGGCTGCTGCTGCCAAGGCTCTGGACGGCATGGTTGCTGCCGTTACCTCTGCCTTGAAAAAAGGCGATACCGTGACCCTGGTGGGTTTCGGCACCTTCTACGTGGGCGAGCGCGCCGAGCGCAGCGGCCGCAACCCGAAGACCGGCGCCACCATCAAGATCCCGGCGGCACGTTCTCCCAAGTTCCGCGCTGGCAAGGCACTGAAAGACGCGCTATAATTTGCCACTCCGCCGGGGTCTGATTTTGCAGGGTTCGGCGGAGCGCAGGGGCGTTTAGCTCAGTTGGTAGAGCGTCTGCCTTACAAGCAGAATGTCGGCGGTTCGACTCCGTCAACGCCCACCAACGGCACGGAGTGGTAGTTCAGTTGGTCAGAATACCGGCCTGTCACGCCGGGGGTCGCGGGTTCGAGCCCCGTCCACTCCGCCAAATACACAAGAGAAGGTGAACCGTTTGCGTGTTCACCTTTTTTTTTACAGGGGTGGCCTTAGCCAATCGTCATGTTCGAGTTTGTCCAGAACAACAAAACCGTCATTCAAGTGATCCTGGGCGCTGTGGCCCTGACTTTCGTGGGCTTCGGCGTCGGCAGCTATTCCAGCGCCACCGACGATCCCTATCTGGTCAAGGTGGGCAAGACCAAGATCTATAAACGAGATCTGGATCGCGCGCTGGAGGGCCAGCCTAGCGACCCCGCCGCCCGCCAGGCCGCGCTGGAAAACCTGATCCGCCAGGAGCTGCTGCTGGCCGAGGCCCGCGACCACGGCGTCGCTGTCAGCCCGGAACAGCTGCGCAAGGTGATCGCCTCCATTCCCGCGTTCCAGGAAAACGGCCAGTTCAGCGCTCAGCGCTACAGCGAATTCCTGAAGAGCCGCTATCCGAATCCGGAAGCCTTCGAGGCCGACATCGGCCGCGACATCCTGTTGCAAAGCCAGCTGAACAGCGTGGCCGGCACCCAGTTTGTGTCCAATACCGTGGTGGCCCGCGTGGCGGGGCTGCTGGGCGAAGGCCGCGAGCTGCAGCAGCTGGTGCTGAAACCGTCCGACTTCGCATCCGAGGTCAAGACCGACGCCGCCGCGATCAAGGCCTACTACGATGCCAACGCCAAGCGCTTCAAGCTGCCGGAGCAGGTGAAGCTGGATTACGTGGTGCTGTCCCAGGATGCTCTGGCCCAGGGCATCAAGGTCAGCGACGCCGAGGTGCAGAAGTACTACGACCAGCACAAGGCCGACCTGGCCGGCGAACAGCGCCGCGCTTCCCACATCCTGCTGACGGTGGCCAAGGACGCCAAGCCGGAACAGAAGGCCAAGGTCAAGGCCGAGGCAGAGGCCATCCTGAAGGACGTGCGCGCCAATCCGGCCAAGTTCGCCGAGCTGGCCAAGGCCAAGTCGCAGGATCCGGGCTCCGCGGAGAAGGGCGGCGATCTGGGCTTCTTCGGCCACGGCATGATGGTCAAGCCGTTCGACGACGCGGTGTTCAAGCTGAAGCCGGGCCAGATCAGCGATCTGGTGGAAACCGAGTACGGTTTCCACATCATCCGCCTGGACGCGGTCAAGTCGCAGAGCCTGGAGGACGTCAAGGGAGCGATCGTCGACAAGCTGCAGAAGCAGAAGTCCGCGGCGCTGTTCCGCGAGCAGGCCGACAAGCTGAACGAAGTCGCCTATCAGCAGGCCGACTCGCTGAAGGGCGTCGTCGACGCGCTGAAGCTGGAGGTCAAGCACTCCGACTGGATCCAGCGCAACCAGCCGTCGCAGGATGAGCTGCTGGGCAACGCCAAGCTGCTGTCCGCCGTGTTCAGCGACGATGTGCTGAAGAAGAAGCACAACAGCGAAGTGGTGGACATCGGCGGCAACCGCCTGGTGGTCGCCCGCATCGCCGAGCACCAGCCGGAGCGGCAGCAGCCGCTGGCCGACGTCAGCGACGCGATCCGCAAGGAGTTGGTGGAGCGCGAAGGCGCCAAGCTGGCCGACAAGAAAGGCCAGGCTCTGCTGGCCGAGCTGAAGGCCGGCAAGGGCGTGGACGCCCAGAAATGGGGCCAGTCGGCCACGGTGTCGCGCCGCGCTGCCGCCGGCATGCCCGTGGCTGACGTCCGCGCGGTGTTCGCCGTGGCCGGCAGCAAGCTGCCTGGCTTCGCGGGCGTGCGCCACGACACCGGCGAGTACGTGATCTACCGCGTCAACAAGGTGGTTCCGGCTCCGGCCGTCACCGACGCCGACCGGGCGCAGCTGGGCAATGTGCTGGGCGAATTGAGCGCCAACAGCCAGTTGGCCAGCTACCTGAAGGCCCTGCGCGAGAAGTATCCGGTCACCGCCGGCAAGCAGTCGCTGACCGACAACAACTGATCCGGCCCGCTCCGGACGCCAAGCCCCGCGCATGCGGGGCTTTTTGCTTTCAGCGCGGTGGATGAAGCCCGAAGCCGCGCGCCCGGGCTTCCTGGCGCAGCGCGTCCAGCAGCAGCCGGGCCTTGCGCGGCATGCCGCGGCTGGCGAACACCGCATGCATCTGCGGATCGTCGCCGTGGCTGGACACGATGCGGAAATCCGGGCACAGCCGCACCAGCTGGCCGCGCGCGGCCAGCGGCTCCGCCAGCCAGTCTCCCAGCCGGGCGATGCCCATGCCGGCGCGGACGGCGTCCAGCACGCCGTTGCCGGAGTTGCTGCGATGCCAGGCAGTCAGGTTGAGGCTGACGGTTTCATCTCTCGATACGAAATTCCAGGCTTTCAGCACCCGTGGCGCGCTATGGATCACCACCCGGTGCTGGGGCAGCTCGGCGGGATGGTCCGGCGCGCCGTGGCGGGCGACGTAGTCCGGGCTGGCGTACAGGTGGCGGCGGTACTGCCACAAGGGGTGGCCGATCAGCTCGCTGGAAGCGGGGAAGGCGCCGCGTATCGAGAAATCCAGCTTGTCCCGTATCGGCTCCAGTATCGAATCGCTGTACAGCACTTCGAAGCGCAGGCCGGCGTGGGCATCGGCCAGGCTGGCCAGCACGGCGGGCAGCAGTTCGCGTCCCAGCGTTTCCGGCGCGGAGAAGCGCAGCAGGCCGCGCGGCGCGCCGGCCTGCTGGCTCAGCTCTTCCTCGGCCTGCTGCTGCAGGTCCAGCATCTGGCGGGCGGCCGGGTAGTAGGCTTCGCCGGCCATGGTCAGCTCCACCTGTTTGCTGGAGCGGGCCAGCAGCATCGCGCCCAGTTCCTCCTCCAGCGCCTGCAGCGCGCGGGTGGCGCTGCTGGGCGAGGTGCCCAACTGGCGGGCGGCGGAGACGAAACTCTTCTGCTCTACCACCGCGCAGAATATGCGGATTCCCCATAGCGGCTTCATCGCGGCTCCAAGGTTGCGTTTTTTGCAATATTACATTGCAAGCATTGTTTCGGGCCAGCACGTACAATTCGCGTCGAGGAGGATGACAATGTTGTTGAGCTTGAGCTTTCTATGCCTGATCGCGTTTTGCGCGGGTTTGGTGGACGCGGCCGTCGGCGGCGGCGGCCTGATCCAGATTCCCGGCCTGTTCAGCGCGCTGCCGAATGCGGCGCCGGCCACCATCTTCGGCACCAACAAGCTGTCGGCGGCGGTGGGCACGCTGTCGGCGGCGCGTTCTTATCTGAGCCGGGTGCGGCTGCCGTGGCGGCTGGTGCTGCCGGCCGCCGCCACCGCCTTCGCGTTTTCGTTCGCCGGCGCGGCTGTCGTGTCGCAGATTCCCAAGGGCGTGATCCGGCCGTTGGTGCTGGCGCTGCTGCTGGTGATGGCGGTGTATACGCTGTGGAAGAAGGACTTCGGCAAGCTGCACAAGCCGGTGGCCATCGGCCGCCGGGAAATGGCGGTCGGCATGGCCATAGGCGGCGCCATCGGTTTCTACGACGGTCTGTTCGGGCCCGGCACCGGCAGCTTCCTGATGTTCCTGTTCATCCGCTTCTTCGCCTTCGACTTTCTGCACGCGTCCGCGGCGGCCAAGGTGGTGAACCTGGCCACCAATGTCGCGGCGTTGATCTTCTTCGTCGGCGCCGGCCACGTGCTGTACCAGCTCGCGCTGCCGATGGCGGCCGCCAATATGGCCGGCGCGATGGTCGGCACCCGCCTGGCGATGAAGAAGGGCGCCGGCTTCGTGCGGGTGCTGTTCCTCGGTTTGACCAGCGTGCTGATCTGCAAGCTGGCCTGGGATATTTTCCACGGCTGAGCGTTTTGCCCGGGAGCGGCCGCTTTGAACTGAGGCGGCCGCTCCTTTATCATGTAGTCTGAATGACTACGCCACGGCCGTTTTCCATGCACCCATCCCGCTGTCCGCCGCCGGACGCCGCCACCGATCTGCTGCAACTGCCCAACGTCGGCCCGCGCGCCGCCGCAGACCTGCGGCTGCTCGGCCTGAGCCATCCGGCAGAGCTGCGGGGGCGCGATCCCCACCAGCTTTATGTGCAGCTGTGCGACGCCACCGGCCAGCGCCACGACCCTTGCGTGCTCGACGTACTGATGTCGGTTTGCCACTACATGGATACCGGCGAGGCGCGCGCTTGGCCAAGTTTCACCGCGGAGCGCAAGCGCAAATGGACGGTGTGAACGGGGAGGGGGCGCTGACGGCCTGCCACGATTGCGATCTGCTGCTACGCCTGCCCGGCGCGCAAACCGGCCGCGTGCGCGTTTGCTGCCCGCGCTGCGGCGCCCAGCTGTACGAATGCTCGGACAGCGGCCCCGAGGTCGGCGTGGCGTTGCTGGCGGCCGGCGCGGTGATGTTCGCGATCTCCAACGTCTATCCGGTGCTGGTGCTGGAGATCGCCGGCAACCGCAATGCCGCCACGCTGTGGCAGACCGCGCTGGCGCTGCATGGGCAGGGCATGCCGGAGGTGGCGTTGCTAGTGCTGTTCACCGGCATCGTGATGCCGGCGCTGGAGCTGGCCAGCATGCTTTACCTGCAGTTGCCGCTGTTGTTCGGCCGCGCGCTGCCGGGTTTTCCGGCGATGATGCGGTTGCGCGGCCTGGCGCGGCCCTGGTGCATGGTGGAGGTGTTCTTGCTGGGGGTGCTGGTTTCGCTGGTGAAGCTGGTGCATCTGGCCAGCGTGCAGCCAGGCATAGGCCTATGGGCGTTTTTCGGCCTGATCGTGCTGATGGCGGCCAGCGCCAGCCGCTTCCGGCCGCATGAACTGTGGGAGCGCTACCGCTCATGCCGCATTATCCATTGAGCAGCGCCGCGTCGCGCAATCTGTGCCTGTGCCACGGCTGCGGGCTGCTGGTGAGGATATCTACGCCCCATGCCGCCGTCTGTCCGCGTTGCGCGGCCCCGCTGCACCTGCGGCGCCCGGCGGCGCTGCAGCGTTGCTGGGCTTTGCTGCTGGCGGCGATGATCAGTTATCTGCCGGCCAATCTCTTGCCCATCATGGAAACCACGGCGCTGACCGGCGTGCAGCGCGACACCATCATGAGCGGCGTGGTCTATCTGTGGAACAACGACTCTTGGCCGCTGGCGCTGGTGGTGTTCACCGCCAGCGTGCTGGTGCCGTTGCTGAAAATACTGGCCTTGCTGCTGCTGTTGTGCAGCGTGCAGTGGCGCTGGCGCTGGGCGCCGCGCCAGCGCACGCGGCTGTACCGGATGATAGAAGTGATCGGCCCGTGGTCGATGCTGGACATTTTCGTGGTGGCGCTGATGGTGGCGCTGGTGCAGTGGCAGTCGTTGGCCAGCATCAAGGCCGGGCCCGGCGCGATCGCCTTCGGCGCGGTGGTGGTGCTGACCATGCTGGCCGCGATGAGTTTCGATCCCCGGATGATCTGGGACCCCGTAGAGGAACATGATGAGCAGTGAAAATCCGCAAAACCCTCCAGAGCCGGATCTGCCGCAGGCGGTGCCGGTGCGCCGCGGCCGCTGGGCGCCGTCGCTGGTCTGGCTGATTCCGGTGGTGGCGGCCTTGATAGGCGGCTGGCTGGCGGTGCATGCCGTGCTGTCGCGCGGCCCCACCATCACCATTTCCTTCCAGAACGCGGAGGGGATAGAGGCCGGCAAGACCCGGATCAAGTACAAGGACGTGGAGATCGGCGAGGTGACTTCGGTCAAGCTCAGTCCCAGCCGGCAGGCCATCGTCGCCACCGCGCAGCTGAGCAAGGAGGCCGCCGACTACCTGGCCGAGGACAGCCGCTTCTGGGTGGTGCGGCCGCGGGTGTCCGGCGGCGGCGTGTCCGGCCTGGGCACAGTGCTGTCCGGTTCCTACATCGGCATGGACATCGGCAAGAGCGAGGCGCGCAAGACCGATTTCGTCGGCCTGGAAACCCCGCCCATCATCAATGCCGACCTGCCGGGCCAGACCTTCACGCTGCGCGCCGACAATCTGGGCTCGCTGAACACCGGCTCGCCGGTGTATTTCCGCCGGGTGCCGGTGGGGCAGGTGGTCGGCTACGAGCTGGACCCCAAGGGCGGCTACGTCAAGGTGGCCGTCTTCATCAATGCGCCTTACGACCATTTCGTGTCCGCCAACAGCCGCTTCTGGCACGCCAGCGGCGTCGACGTGTCGCTGAGCGCCAACGGCCTCAACGTCAGCACCCAGTCGCTGGCGGCGATCGCGCTGGGCGGCATCGCCTTCGAGACGCCGCTGGCCGACAATGCCGGCATCCCGCTGTCGGACCGCAATTTCATCCTGCACGATACCCGCGACAGGGCGCTGCAGAATCCGGACCGCGAGATGCAGCCGTTCCGCCTGCGTTTCCGCCAGTCGCTGCGCGGGCTCAGCGTCGGCGCGCCGGTGGACTTTCGCGGCATCACGATAGGCGAGGTGACGGCGATAGGCGTGCAGTATGTGCAGGACCGCAAGGACTTCGACATGACGGTGGACATCCGCACCTATCCCAGCCGTCTGGACAGCCTGTCGCGCGGCGGCCGCATCACCGGCAAGTTGTCGCCGCAGGCGCTGGTGGCCAACGGCATGCGCGCCCAGCTGCGCTCCGGCAACCTGATCACCGGCCAGCTCTACGTGGCGCTGGACTTCTTCCGCGACGCGCCGCCGGCCCGGCTGGTGGTGAAGGGCGGCGTGCCGGAGTTGCCGACCATTCCGGGCGACCTGGAAGAACTGCAGCGGGTGTTGCAGCGCATCGTCAAGAAACTGGATGCGGTGCCGTTCGACAGCATAGGCAAGGAGGCCGACGCCTCGTTGAAATCGCTGCACCAGACGCTGGACAGCGTGAAGCAGCTCAGCGACGGCCTGAATAAGCAGACGGTGCCGCAGGCGAGCAAGACGCTGGAGCAGCTGCAGCAGACGCTGGAAGCCACCCGCCAGACCATGCGCGCCGATTCCCCGCTGCAGCAGGACATGCGCTCCGCCGCGCAGGAAGTGAAGGAGACCGCGCGCAGCTTCCGCGCGCTGGCCGATTATCTGGACCGCCATCCCGAGGCGCTGGTGCGCGGCAAGGAGGCGCAGCCATGATGATGAAAACGATGTTCGCAGCGGCCACGATCGCGGCGCTGGCGGGCTGCGCGTCGCCGCAGTCGCGCTTTTACGGGCTGGACGCGCCGGCCGCGCCGCAGACGCAGGCGCAGTTCGGCAAGCGGGTGCTGCTGGGGCCGGTGAGCCTGCCGGCGGCGCTGGATCGGCCCCAGCTGGTGATGGACATGGGCGGCGGCGAGCTGAAGCTGCAGGAGTTCGAACGCTGGAGCGCGCCGCTGGACCGCTTGCTGGCGCAGCGGCTCAGCCAGGGCGTGGCGCGCGCCAGCGGCGTGGCCAGCGTCTACGCCTACCCGCAGCCGGGCATGGACGGCGGCGATCTGCGCATCGCCGTCGACGTGCGCGGCCTCAGCCTGAAACCGGGGCAGGGGGCGGCGCTGGAGGCGGCGTGGCAGCTGCAGAACGCGGCCGACGGCAAGATATTGGCCCGCGGCGGCTTCAGCCGCAGCCAGGCGGTGGCGTCTAACGAGCCGGGCGCGCTGCTGGCCGGCCTGCAGACCTTGCTGGATGGCCTGGCCGCCGACATCGCCGCGCCGCTGGTCCAGCATCCGGAATGGTGGCGCGCGGGCTGACTCTCCTCCATTGGGAGTAGCCGGCGCCGGCCGTAAGGGTTAATCCGCCTCGTCCGTTGGCAGGCTGATAATCCTGCGACCGACGAATACCGGCGCGCGCCGCCGTCGCTTATCGTGGCAACCATGACCACTCCATGGGTATGGTGCCATGACTTCCCCGACATTCAAACGCTACTGCGTGCTGGCCAGCAGCACGCTGGCCTTCACCCTCTGCTTCATGGTCTGGATGATGTTCGCGGTGCTGGGCATCCCGATCCAGCAGCAGCTGGGCCTCAACGAAACCGAGTTCGGCATCCTGGCGGCGACGCCGGTGCTGACCGGCTCGCTGATCCGCGTGCCGCTGGGCATCTGGACCGACCGCTACGGCGGCCGCCCGGTATTGTTCGCGCTGATGCTCAGCTGCGTGATTCCCATCTACCTGATGCAATTCGCCAGCGCCTACTGGCAGTTTCTGCTGGCCGGCTTGTTCGTCGGCCTGGCCGGCGGCTCGTTCTCGGTCGGCACGCCCTATGTGGCGCGCTGGTTCCGCAAGGAGCAGCAGGGCCTGGCCATGGGCATCTTCGGCGCGGGCAACGCCGGCTCGGCCTTGACCAAGCTGGTGGCACCGGCGCTGATCGTCGCCTGGGGCTGGCAGAGCGTGCCCACCGCCTACGCGTTGATCATGCTGGCCGCCGCCATCCTGTTCTGGCTGTTCTCGTTCAGCGATCCGGCGCACAAGGCGCCGTCCACCATCACGCTGCGCCAGCAACTGGCGCTGATGAAGCACCCGGCGGTGCTGCGCTATTGCCAGTACTACTCGGTGGTGTTCGGCGGCTACGTGGCGCTGGCGCTGTGGATGACCAAGTACTACGTCGGCGAGTACGGGTTGGACCTGAAGCACGCGGCGTTGCTGGCGGCCTGCTTCTCCCTGCCCGGCGGCGTGCTGCGCGCTGCGGGGGGGTATCTGTCCGACCGCTTCGGCCCCTATGTCGTCACCTGGGCGGTGATGTGGGTGTGCTGGGTGGCCTTCTTCCTGTTGTCCTATCCGCAGACCGAGATGCGCGTCGCCACCGTGAACGGGCCGATGAGCCTGCATATCGGCCTCAACGTCTACCTGTTCACCGGCCTGCTGTTCCTGGTGGGGGTGGCGATGGCCATCGGCAAGGCGTCGGTGTTCAAGTTCATCGCCGACGAGTTCCCGGACTCCATCGGCGCGGTGTCCGGCGTGGTGGGCCTGTCCGGCGGCCTGGGCGGTTTTCTGCTGCCCATTCTGTTCGGCGCGCTGCTGGATCTGACCAGCGTTCGTTCCAGCGCCTTCATGCTGCTGTACGGCACGGTGTGCGTCAGCCTGGTGTGGATGCATTTTTCCTTCAAATCGGCGGCTAAGGCCAAGGCGCGCGCGGCCGCGCCGGTCCATCCCATTCCCTTGACGAGCGAGCGCGGCTGAGCGCGGCGCGGGAGACACTCATGACTTATCTGATCAAACACTGGGAGCCGGAATCGGCCTCGTTCTGGCAGCAGAAAGGCCGCGCGGTGGCGCGGCGCAACCTGTGGATCTCGATTCCGGCGCTGACGCTGGCCTTCGCGATCTGGCAGGTATGGAGCGTGGCGGTGCTGAACATGCCGAATATCGGCTTCGGCTACAGCCAGAACCAGCTGTTCTGGCTGGCGGCGCTGCCGGCCTTGTCCGGCGCCACGCTGCGCATTTTCTATTCCTTCATGGTGCCGGTGTTCGGCGGGCGCAAGTGGACGGCGATTTCCACCGCCAGCTTGCTGATTCCCGCGGTGGGCATCGGTTTCGCGGTGCAAGACCCCAGCACCAGCTATGTCACCATGGTGACGTTGGCGCTGTTGTGCGGCTTCGGCGGCGGCAACTTCAGCTCCAGCATGGCCAATATCAGCTTCTTCTTTCCCAAGGCGGAGAAGGGCACCGCGCTGGGCCTGAACGCCGGTCTGGGCAATCTGGGCGTGTCCATCGTCCAGTTCGTGGTGCCCATCGTCATCACCATGGGCCTGTTCGGCCAGTTGGGCGGCGATCCGCAGCATTGGGCGAAGGGCGCGCTGTCCAAACAGATGTGGCTGCAGAACGCCGGCTTCGTCTGGGTGCCGTTCATCGCCGTGTCGGCGCTGGCGGCCTGGTTCGGCATGAATGACCTGGCCTCGGCCAAGTCCTCGTTCTCCGAACAGGCGGTGATCTTCACCCGCAAGCATAACTGGCTGATGTGCTGGCTGTACGTGGGCACCTTCGGCTCCTTTATCGGCTTCTCCGCCGGCTTTCCGCTGCTGGTGAAAGGCCAGTTTCCGGAAATCGACCCCACCCGCTATGCCTTCCTCGGTCCCCTGGTCGGCGCGCTGACCCGTCCGCTGGGCGGCTGGCTGGCGGACAAGATAGGCGGAGCCAAGGTGACGCAGACGGCGTTTTCGCTGATGGTATTGGGCGTGCTGGGCGTGATCTTCTTCCTGCCGCACGGCGGCCAGGGCGGCAGCTTCGCCGGCTTCTTCGCGATGTTCCTGTGCCTGTTCGCGCTGACGGGAATCGGCAACGGCTCCACTTTCATGCAGGTGCCGGCCATCTTCCTGACGCTGCATCAGCGCATGGCCGGCCCCGGCGAGGCGGCGCAGAAGCAGGCGACGCAAGACGCCACCCGCGAAGCGGCGGCGGTGCTGGGCTTCACCAGCGCGATAGGCGCGTATGGCGGCTTCTTCATTCCCAAGAGCTACGGCACCTCGATCGCGATGACCGGCGGCGTGGAAGCGGCTTTGTATTTGTTCATCGCCTTCTACCTGAGCTGCCTGGCGATCAACGGCTGGTACTACGCCCGCAAGAAGGCGGAGGTGCGCTGCTAAGCGGACGGCGCTTGTCGGCCGGGCATTGCAGCCTATGGCTTGGATGGTATCGAAAGGGCGCCCCCGGGCGCCTTTTTCACGTTCGGCTTTCGTTCTATTCCGGACTACTCCTTATGGCTTAGCCGGACCCCTTCCTCTGCCTGGTCCATTCACCCCTACTGGCCGATTGGGCGGCTTGAAGGCCAAAGGTAGGCTAAGAACCATCGCAACCAGTACCGGCAGCCGGGCGGCGGCGACGCAAGGCAAGGTTCCCGGCGCGCATGGAGGCAAGATGAGCCACTTTCTCGACAGACTGAATTTCCTAGGCAAGGTCAAGAGCACCTTCGCCGACGGCCACGGCGCGGTGGTGAATGAAGACCGCGGCTGGGAAGACGCGTACCGCCAGCGCTGGCAGCACGACAAGATCGTCCGCTCCACCCACGGCGTCAACTGCACCGGCTCCTGCAGCTGGAAAGTGTATGTGAAGAGCGGCCTGATCACCTGGGAAACCCAGCAGACCGACTATCCCCGCACCCGCCCGGACCTGCCCAACCACGAACCGCGAGGCTGTCCGCGCGGCGCGTCTTACAGTTGGTACGTGTATTCCGCCCAGCGCGTCAAATATCCGATGCTGCGCGGCGAACTGGCCCGGATGTGGCGCGAGGCGCGCCAGACCCTGAGCCCGGTCGAGGCCTGGGAAAAGATCAGCCAGACGCCCGAACTCGCCAAGCAATACAAGTCCGCGCGCGGCCAGGGCGGTTTCGTCCGCGCCAGCTGGGACGAGGCCAACGAGATCGTCGCGGCCGCCAACGCCTTCACCATCAAGAAATTCGGCCCGGACCGCGTGGTAGGCTTTTCACCGATCCCGGCGATGTCCATGGTGTCCTACGCCGCCGGCAGCCGCTACCTCAGCCTGATCGGCGGCGTGCCGCTGTCGTTCTACGACTGGTATTGCGACCTGCCGCCGGCCAGCCCGCAGACCTGGGGCGAGCAGACCGACGTGGCCGAGTCCGCCGACTGGTACAACTCCACCTACCTGATGGTGTGGGGCTCCAATGTGCCGATGACCCGCACCCCGGACGCCCACTTCTACACCGAGGTGCGCTACAAGGGCACTAAGACAGTGGCGGTGTCGTCCGACTTCGGCGAAATGGCCAAGTTCGGCGACATCTGGCTGGCGCCCAAGCAGGGCACCGACGCCGCGCTGGCGATGGCGATGGGCCACGTGATCTTCAAGGAATTCCATCTCGACCAGCCGTCCGCCTACTTCACCGACTACATCCGCCGCTACACCGACATGCCGATGCTGGTGACGCTCAAGCGCGACGGCGAGCGCTGGCTGCCGGACTACTTCCTGCGCGCCTCGCATCTTGACGGCCAATTGGGCGAAGACAACAACCCGGACTGGAAAACCCTGTTGATCGACGAGGCCAGCGGCGACATCGTCGCGCCCAATGGATCGATCGGCTTCCGCTGGGGCCAGGCCGAGGGCAAGACCGGCAAGTGGAACCTGGAGCAGAAGGCCGAGGGCGCGCGCGAGGTGTCGGGGCGCTTGTCGCTGATCGAGCATCGCGACGAGGTGGTGGGCGTAGGCTTCCCGTATTTCGGCTCCGAGCACGATGAATTGCTGACCCGCAATGTGCCGGCCAAGCGCGTCAAGCTGGCCGACGGCAGCGAGGCGCTGGTGGCCACGGTGTTCGACCTGATGGCCGCCAACTACGGCCTGGACCGCGGCCTGGGCGGCGGCAACCTCGCCATCGACTACATGGACGACGTACCGTACACGCCGGCCTGGCAACAGAAGCACACCGGCGTGAAGCCGGAGCTGGTGATCCAGGTGGCGCGCGAGTTCGCGAAGAACGCCGACCAGACCCAGGGCAAGTCGATGGTCATCGTCGGCGCGGCGCTGAACCACTGGTACCACATGGACATGACCTACCGCGGCATCATCAATATGCTGATGCTGTGTGGTTGCATCGGCCAGTCCGGCGGCGGCTGGTGCCACTACGTCGGTCAGGAAAAGCTGCGGCCGCAAACCGGCTGGGCGCCGCTGGCCTTCGCAGGCGACTGGAACCGCCCGGCGCGGCAGATGAACGGCACCAGCTTCTTCTACGCCCACACCAGCCAGTGGCGGCATGAAAAACTGGGCGTGGGCGAGATCCTGTGCCCGACCGCCGACGGCAAGATGGCCGATATGGCGCTGATCGATTACAACGCCAAGGCCGAGCGGATGGGCTGGCTGCCGTCCGCGCCGCAGCTGTCCGCCAACCCGCTGGACATCACCCGCGCCGCCGCGGAGGCGGGCCTGGACCCGGTCGCCTATACCGTGGACGGTTTGAAATCGGGCCGGCTGGACATGGCCTGCAATGATCCGGACAACCCGCAGAACTTCCCGCGCAATATGTTCGTGTGGCGCTCCAACATCCTGGGCAGCTCCGGCAAGGGCCACGAGTACTTCCTCAAATACCTGCTGGGCACCCAGAACGCGGTGCTGGGCTCGGAAGACGAATGCATCAAGCCATCCGAGATCACCGTGCGTCCGGCCGCCGAGGGCAAGCTGGACCTGATGGTGGTGCTGGACTTCCGCATGTCCACCACCTGCCTGTACGGCGACATCGTGCTGCCCACCGCCACCTGGTACGAGAAGGACGACCTCAACACCTCCGACATGCACCCCTTCATCCATCCGCTGTCCGAGGCCGTGCAGCCCTTGTGGCAGGCCAGGAGCGACTGGGAAATCTACAAGGGCTTCGCCAAGAGCCTGTCCGAGATCGGCAAGGATTATCTGGGCACGCAGAGGGACCTGGTGCTGACGCCGTTGATGCACGACAGCCCGCAGGAGCTGGGCCAGCCTTTCGACCCCAAGGACTGGAAGAAAGGCGAGTGCGAGCCGCTGCCGGGCAAGACCATGCCGGCGATGACGGTGGTGGAGCGCGACTACGGCGCGATCTACGACAAGTTCACCACCATCGGCCCCTTGCTGGAAAAGGCCGGCAACGGCGGCAAGGGCATAGGCTGGAAGACGGCGCACGAGGTGGACATCCTGCGCGGCCTGAACCAGGTGGCGCAATCGGGCGCCGGCAAGGGCCAGCCCCGGCTGGAGACCGCCATCGACGCGGCGGAGATGATTCTGACGCTGGCGCCGGAGACCAACGGCCATGTGGCGGTGAAAGCCTGGGACGCGCTGTCGAAAATCACCGGCCGCGACCATACACACCTTGCCCGCCCGCGCGAGCATGACACCATCCGTTTCCGCGACGTGCAGGCGCAGCCGCGCAAGATCATTTCCTCGCCGACCTGGTCCGGTCTGGAAAGCGAGGAAGTCAGCTACAACGCGGGTTACACCAATGTCCACGAACTGATTCCGTGGCGCACGCTGACCGGCCGCCAGCAGTTTTACCAGGATCACCAGTGGATGCGCGCCTTCGGCGAGGGATTGTGTGTGTATAAGCCGGCGGTCGATTTGAAGACCACGCAGGCTGTGCTGGGCAAGCACGGCAACGGCAATCACGAGCTGGTGCTGAACTTCATCACCCCGCACCAGAAATGGGGCATACACAGCACCTATTCCGACAATCTGCGCATGCTGACGCTGAGCCGCGGCGGGCCTCACGTGTGGCTGTCCGAGATCGACGCCGCCAAGGCCGGCATCGCCGACAACGACTGGATCGAGGTGTTCAACGTCAACGGCACGCTGACCGCCCGCGCCGTGGTGTCGCAGCGGGTGCCGGAAGGCATGACGCTGATGTACCACGCCCAGGAGAAGATCGTGAACGTGCCGGGCGCCGAAGTGTCCGGCAAGCGCGGCGGCATTCACAACTCGGTGACCCGGACCGTGACCAAGCCCACCCACATGATAGGCGGCTACGCCCAGCTGTCCTGGGGCTTCAATTACTACGGCACGGTGGGCGCCAACCGCGACGAGTTCGTGGTGGTGCGCAAGATGGACAAAGTCGACTGGATGGACGAGACGGCTCCGTCCGCGGGAGAGAAGCAATGAAGATACGCGCGCAAATCGGCATGGTGCTGAACCTGGACAAGTGCATCGGTTGCCACACCTGTTCGGTCACCTGCAAGAACGTGTGGACCAGCCGCGACGGCATCGAGTACGCCTGGTTCAACAATGTGGAAACCAAGCCCGGCATCGGCTACCCCAAGGACTGGGAAAACCAGGACAAGTGGCAGGGCGGCTGGAAGCGGCGCAGCGACGGCAAGCTGGAGCCGCGCCAGGGCGGCAAACTGAAAATTTTGGCCAATATCTTCGCCAACCCCAACCTGCCGGCCATCGACGACTACTACGAGCCGTTCACCTACGACTACGAGCATCTGCAGAACGCGCCGCGGATGCAGACGCCGCCGACCGCGCGGCCGGTGTCGGTGCTGACCGGCAAGAAGATGGACAAGATCGAGTGGGGCCCGAACTGGGAGGACGACCTGGGCGGCGAATTCTCCAAGCGCGCCAAGGACGCCTTGTTCGAAGGCATCCAGAAGGAGATGTACTCGGCCTTCGAAAACACCTTCATGATGTATCTGCCGCGGCTGTGCGAACACTGCCTGAACCCGGCCTGCGTCGCCTCCTGCCCGTCCGGCTCCATCTACAAGCGCGAAGACGACGGCATCGTGCTGATCGACCAGGACAAGTGCCGCGGCTGGCGGATGTGCGTGTCTGGCTGTCCGTACAAGAAGATTTATTACAACTGGACGTCCGGCAAGGCCGAGAAGTGCATCTTCTGCTACCCGCGCATCGAGTCCGGCCAGCCTACCGTGTGCTCGGAAACCTGCGTCGGCCGCATCCGCTACCTTGGCGTGCTGCTGTACGACGCCGACCAGATCGAGCAGGCGGCGGCGGTGGAAGATCCGCAGGATCTGTACCAGTCGCAGCTGGACCTGTTCCTGGACCCGAATGATCCGGCCATCGCGGCCGAGGCGCTGAAGCAGGGCATCCCGCAAAGCTGGCTGGACGCCGCCCGCCGCTCGCCGGTGTACAAGATGGCGATGGAGTGGAAGGTGGCCTTCCCGCTGCACCCGGAATACCGGACGCTGCCGATGGTGTGGTACATCCCGCCGCTGTCGCCGATCCAGAGCGCGATGGAGAACGGCCTGATAGGCGAGGGCGGCATCATCCCGGACGTGCAGAGCCTGCGCATTCCCATCAAGTATCTGGCCAACCTGCTGACGGCGGGCAAGGAAGAACCGGTGGTCAAGGCGCTGGAAACCATGGTGGCGATGCGCCGCTACATGCGCAAGAAGAGCGTGGAGAAGGTTAGCGACGCGTCGACCTTGGCCGGCACCCACCTGAGCTCAAGCCAGGTGGAAGAGATGTACCAGGTGATGGCCATCGCCAATTACGAAGACCGCTTCGTGATTCCGTCCAGCCACAAGGAAATGGTGGAGGAGGCGTTCGAGGACAAGGCCAGCTGCGGCTTCAGCTTCGGCAACGGCTGCTCCGGCGGCGAATCCGAGGCCAGCCTGTTCGGCAAGAAGAAGGCCACGCCCATCGTGTTCCACGACATGCGGCGCGACCGCAAGTCCAACGCCGGCAACTGAGGGAGACCATCATGCGCATCCACGCCATTCTGTCCGCGCTCTTGTGCTACCCGGAGGCCGAACTGGCGGCCGCGGTGGACGAGATCCGCGCCGAGGCGGCCGAGCACCTGCAAACCGCCAGCCTGCTGGAGCCCTTGCTGCAGGCACTGGAGAGCGAGGACCTGATCGTGCTGCAGCAGCGTTACGTGCTCACCTTCGACCGCACCCCCTCCCACTCGCTGCACTTGTTCGAGCATATCCACGGCGAGGACCGCGCCCGCGGCCAGGCCATGGTGGACCTGCTGGAGGAATACCGCCGCCACGGCTTCGAGCCGGCCTGCAGCGAGCTGCCGGACTACCTGCCGCTGTTCCTGGAGTTTTTGGGCCAGTGTGACAAGGCCGAGTCCGAACGGCTGCTGGGCGACGCGGCGCATGTGATCGGCCATGTGGCCGGCAAGCTGAATGATGCCGGCTCGGTGTACGCCGGCCTGTTCGACGCGCTGCTGACCTTGTCTCCGGTCAAGCCGGAGCCGCTGCAGGCGCCGCCCATCCGCGACATGGACGAAATGCTGGAAACCTTCGGCCCCGGTGCGGACGGCGTGGAGCCCTTGCTGAAGCCGGCCCTGCCGGCCATCGCGCCGGTCAATTTTTATCCGCCGGCGCGGGGCGCGCGCTAGCGCCAGAGCCTCACTCTCTGCTTGCGGGAAAAGGGCAGGGAGAGCGGGCGGGCCAGGCCAAAGGCTTTCGGCCAGGGCCAAGGCCGCCATGTAGAACCCAAATCCCCCTCTCCCCTCGCGGGAGAGGGCCGGGGAGAGGGGGCGATGCCGCCCGCTCTCCGCCATGCAGGAGAAAACCATGAGCTACCTTCATCAATTTGTATTCGGCATCTACCCCTATATCGCGCTGGCCATCTTCCTGCTGGGCAGCCTGATCCGCTTCGAGCGCGAGCAATACAGCTGGAAGAGCGAGTCGTCCCAGCTGCTGTACCGCGGCCAGCTGCGGCTGGGCAATATCCTGTTCCACCTGGGCATCATCGGCTTGTTTTTCGGCCACCTGGCCGGCCTGTTGACGCCGCTGGCGGTGTGGGAAGCGCTGGGCGTCAGCCACAGCTTCAAGCAACTGGTGGCGATGAGCGCCGGCGGCCTGATGGGCAGCCTGTGCCTGATCGGCATCGCGCTGCTGCTGCACCGCCGCTTTATGTGCGACCGCCTGGCGGCCAACACCACCTGGCGCGACAAGCTGGTGCTGCTGTGGATACTGGCGACGCTGCTATTGGGCCTGTCCACCATCTTCGTGTCGGCCCTGCACCGGGACGGCGGCGAAATGGTGCTGCTGATGAGCTGGGCGCAGCATATCGTCACCTTCCGCGGCGACGCGGCGGATTTCATCGTCTCCGCCTCGCCGGTGTTCAAGCTGCACCTGTTCATGGGCATGAGTTTGTTCGTGATCTTCCCCTTCACCCGGCTGGTGCACGTGTGGAGCGGCTTCGGCGCGGTGACCTATCTGGGACGGGCCTGGCAGCTGGTGCGCCCGCGCGGCTGAACGCCTGGGCATGAAAAACGCCGCGCATCCGGTGAGGGCGTGCGGCGTTTTGTTTGGGCAGACCACGTTTCGTTTCCCGTAGAGGTCCGTGGTGTTATCCGGGTAGATGCGGTGGATCGCCCCTGCGGGGCATCCACCCTACGCCTGTCGTAGGGCGGAATCGCGCCGCAGGCGTGAGTTCCGCCGGCGAGTGGCTGATATCCGGGGGGCGAGGCAACGACTAAGCAAACGGGCAGGCAAAAGCGTCGCTTTTGACTGTCCAGCGAGCGATAGTTGAGCGCATGGTTATGCTTTTTTATACTTTTGCTTCAAATAGTCGGCTGCAGTATCCATTTCTGGATAAATTTTGTCTTTGGAAAAGCCGAGTAGCTCTAGTTGATCCCTGAGCATTGGTTTGTTCTGCACTTTAAATCTTTGTGGTTCGAATTCTTCTTTTTTATAGTCGGCAAGCTTTTTCTTTGTGCCATCTATTCCGAATAGAAGGAATGCGCCGTCTTGTTTTATTATTCTTCGATTGTTGAGCAGGGGCTTGACGCACCATATTGATTGAAGGTGATCTTTCTCTATGACGTGGGAAAAGTATGGCTTCTCGTCTTTAATCTCGTGCAGCAAGTATTGAATATGTGGCTGACTGTTAAATCGCTTAATCCATTTCGACTTATCTTCGCCCTCTGATATTTTTCGCGATGTTTTGCTGATGTCGAGTTTATTGTAAGGTCTTTTAACGATGTTTGAGACTACGCTTACGGTGTCTGAATCGTAATATTTTATAAATTTGTCTGGTATCGCGTAAACTATGAATTCGCCTGCTTCTGAGTCGGTATTTTCATCGGCTTCTACTGCAAAAAATAGCGCAACCAAAGGGTTTGTTGTTATGTCGAGAAGGCGCGTGGGTAGGCCGTAATGTTGCATTTTTGTTAGAATTTCAAAGGTTGATTTTTGGCCTTTAAATTCATCAGGATTTCTTATAATAAACTCTTTGAAAAGCTTGTCCTCGCTTTCAAGGAACCCATCTCTGTCGATTGATGGCTTAATGGATTCGTATTTTTTCTTTTGCCCTCTAAAGTATAAGCTGTGGCCGGGTTTTTTTATCTTAGATATCTGATCCAGTAGTGTGGTAATACTATCAATTTTAGGTTCTGTCATCGGGTATCTCTTAGGCTAGGCCGCAAAATGCATCTGGGGCATAATGTGTGAATTAAGCCGCACCGCGAAGCAGCGTCAGCTTGAATAAAATATTAGCACTGCACGAGTAAATAACCGCACCAGCGCAGTCCACCAAAAATTTATTCAACAGCAAGCAACGAATCAATAAGAGCTTGGTCGCATAATCGGGAAGTTCCGTCAGCCAGCTTGTTTGTCTTCGGCGCGGCAAGTTTCACAAATCCCCATTCACGTCACACGACGAAGCGCCAAGCTGACAAGTCGCAGCCAGCGACTGCGAAACCCACCAAACAACAACCTTCTAACGTAAAAGTGAGGGGCGAGTCGCCGATAGGCGGCGCGTCCCTCTTGACTGCCGGGTTGGGCAGTATGTTACCAATACGACTCCCGTTTATCAGTTCGGTAGGTATTGGTGGTTCCTTCGAGCAGATGCGGATGTGCGTGGAGATAATCCCATGCGAAGTCGCTAATATTATGTGCGAACCCTTCAAGAACATTGCCGAGAGAGACGGATTGGAAAATGATGCCATCGGCTTTGAGTCCTTGAACAACGCCATCTTCAATGCGGAGCATATTGGCTCGCGTATTCATGGCGAGGTAAAAGCGGAGAATTTGCTTTTCATCTTCTGTCAGGCTATGGAGTCTATCGATTATGCGCCTATAGATATTTCTCCGTCTTCGCCATTTTTTGATGAGGCCGGTTATATCGGCGGCAACAGAGACAACAAAAAGCGACACGGTGACAATAAGGGTAAGGCCGAGAACCGCGCGATTGTTTTGTGCAAACTCCGCAACGCCGATTTGCTCGAGGAACTGGCGACTTGGAAAAAGGAGGATGGCAGCCATAGCTCCGAGCGCTATGAGATAACGTGGCGCGAGCTTCAGGAACTCAAGAAACGTCTTTGCGATTTCGGCGGTGATCATCTTAAGCTGCCCAACTTGTAATTAGACACCCGAAATGTCGAGTGAAACCACCAGATTTTGGCGCATAAAAATTATGCCGTCAAGATTTCATATTGAAATCAGTATGATGCGGCTCGGACTAACTATTTTAGGCGACCTAAGAATGGGAAAAACACACCACTCTATAAGCTAGGTCATTCCACGCTGAATTCATTAAACACATGAGAGGGGAACGCGGGTTAGCCTTGGCCGCCCCGCGCTACGATGGTATGGCTGTGGGATATCAAACCGGGCGAGGCTCAAGCCTTGTCCAGCCCATGCTCGACGGCGTAAACCGCCGCCTGCACCCGGCTGCTCAGCGACAGCTTGCGCAGGATGTTCTGCACGTGGACTTTGACCGTGCTCTCGGCCAGGTCCAGCGCGCGGGCGATTTCCTTGTTGCTGGCGCCGCGGGCCAGCCAGCTCAGCGTTTCGCGCTCGCGCGGGGTCAGGGTGTCCAGCTCGCTGGTCTTGGCGCTGGGCGGCTGGCGCAGCCGGGCCAGCAGCTTGGTGGTCATTTCTGGCGACAGCACGCTGTCGCCGTCCACGGCGCGACGTATGCTGTCCAGCAGGAAGTCGGCGTTGATGTTCTTCAGCAGGTAGCCGCGCGCGCCGCCGCGCATGCATTCGGCCAGATCGTCTCCATCCTCGGACACGGTCAGCATCAGCACCGCGGCGTCGGGACAGCCGCTCAGTATCTGCGCCAGCGCTTCGCGGCCGTTCATCACCGGCATGTCCAGGTCCAGCAGCACCACGTCGGGCCGCAGCAGCTCGGCCTGCTTGACGCCGTCCAACCCGTCGGCGGCTTCGCCGACCACTAGAAAGTCATCCTGGCGCTGCAGCAGCGCCTTGAGGCCGCTGCGGAACAGCGTGTGGTCGTCGATCAGTAAAATGCGTATGGCTTGTGTCATGCGCTGGTGCGCTCCTCTTTGGGCAGGGTCAGCTCCACCGTGGTGCCTTGTTTCGGCGCGGAGCTGATCTGAATCTGGCTGTGTATGCGGTTGGCCCGCTCTTGCATGATGGACACCCCGACGTGGCGCGCGGATTTCGCCGCCAGCTGGCCGGAGTCGAAGCCGCGGCCGTTGTCGCGGATGCGCATGCTGAAGCTGGCGGTGTTGTCGATTTCCACTTCCACCTCGCTGGCTTCGGCGTGCTTGCGGATATTGGACAGCGCTTCCTGCAGGATGAAGAACACTTGCAGCTGCTGTTGCGGGTCCAGCGGCTTGCCTTCGCCGCGCATTTCCAGCGCCACCGGCACCCGGGTCTGCTGCTCGAAGCGCTGCAGCAGGGTGCGCACCGCTTCCGGGAATTCCTGGCGGCTGATGCGGGTGCGGAAGTTGAGCAGCAGTTCCCTGACGTCTTCGTAGCACTCCTGCACGCCGGCGCGGATGAAGGCCAGGTTCTCGCGGGCCAGTTCCTCCTCGCGCGAATTCATCGCCTCTTCCAGCATCTGCGCCTGCAGATTGAGGAAGGACAGCGATTGGGCGATGCTGTCGTGCAGGCCCTGGGCCATCAGGTTGCGCTCCTCCGATACGGCGAACTGGCGCTCGCGCGCGCTCAGCCGCTGGTTTTCGATGGCGACGCCCAGATGCTGGCCCAGGGTTTCGATCAGCATTTGCTCCGGCATCGACAAGACGCGCTTCTGGCGGAAGTACAGCGTGAAGATGCCGACATCCTCGCGCTGGCTGCGGATGTGGAACACGGCGATGGAGGCGAAGCCGGCCTTGCCGCAGTGGCGGATATCCTCGCCTTCCAGCTCGCCGATATGGCGCAGCACGGCGAAGGGC
The DNA here is from genome assembly GCF_055181315.1 of Chromobacterium sp. Ag138. NCBI lineage: Bacteria > Pseudomonadati > Pseudomonadota > Betaproteobacteria > Neisseriales > Chromobacteriaceae > Chromobacterium > Chromobacterium sp. Ag138. The sequence goes on along the minus strand of NZ_JBUPWA010000001.1, from coordinate 743,904 downwards.
TGTTGCGCCGCTTCGCCGCAGTGGCAGGCGTCGTCGGGAATGCATTCCTCGACCAGCGCCATCTCTTCCGGCAGCCCCTGCTGGGCGATCTGATCCAGCTTGCCGCGCTCGGGGTCCACCAGCCTGGCGTTGGCCGCGTCGGCGCCGGTCAGCTGCATCAGCCGGCCGATGAAGCCGTGGCAGGTTTCGTCCAGCGCGCGCTGCTGGTGCAGGAAGGATGTCATGTCGTACAGCGTTTTTAGCCGCAGGTTCTGTTCTTCCACTTCGCGGGTTTTCTGTTGCACCTTGCTTTCCAGATTCTGGTACAGGTCTTGCGCCCGCTCTGCCATCTGGTTGAAGCCTTCGGCCAGCATGCCGAATTCGTCCTGTCGGTCCACCTTGACCCGCGTGTCCAGCTCGCCCTCGCGCAGGCGGCGTATCGCGTCGCTCAGGGTATTGACCGGGTTGATCACCATCAGGAACAGCATGTAGGCCATGGTCACCGCACCGGCCAGCGCCATCGCGATCAGCACCATCTGGAACATGCGCAGCAGATTGGTGTGGTTTTCGTTGTCGCGCTCCAGCAGGCTGACCAAGCTGTCTATCTCGGCGACGAAGGCGTGCAGCTGCTGGGTGGTGGGTTGGCTGCCGGCGGCCAGCAGCCGCGGGCGGATGTCGCTGCGCCAGCGTTGCTCCAGGCGTTGTTCCTGGGCGCGGATGTCGCGGTTGTCGGGGAGGAACAGCGGCCGGGCCGGGTCGCCGTGCTTCAGCCGGGCCAGTGTCTGGTCGAAGCCGTCTATCTCGTCGCGCAGCAGGCGGTCTGGGGCCTGGGTGGACAGCAGGTAGGCGGCGCGGAAAGTGCGCATGCGCAGGCTGCCCACGTCGTTGATCGCGGCGGCGCCGCCCTCCAGCCGCCAGGACAGGGCCAGCGTATAGCCTATCGAGACCAGCGCGACGAAGAGCGCCAGCAGCGACAGCACCAGCAATTTGCTGGCCAGGGTCTGGAAGCGGGGGGGCGCAAGGCGGATGTCGGGCATGGGCATATTCTGCTTTTGGCGGATGGCGTACTGCGGCGGCGGGCTGCACAATAGGCAGTCGCGGTTATGGTTTAAATATTGATTGTTTCAACATAGCTTTTATCGGTGTTCGAGACAATCCGCCAAAAGGAGAAGGCATGCAAGCGGTACTGGGCATATGCGGCTATTCGGGCAGCGGCAAGACCACTTTGCTGGAGGCCTTGTTGCCTGTGTTGACGCGGCGCGGGCTGAGGGTGTCGGTGATCAAGCACAGCCACCACGATGTGCAGCTGGATGCGCCCGGCAAGGACAGTTTTCGCCATCGCCAGGCCGGCGCCTGCGAGGTGATGATCGTGTCCCCGCATCGGGTGGGCGTGTTTGCTGAGACCGCGCGCGAGCTGACGCTGGACGAGCAGCTGGCGCGCCTGTCGCCGTGCGATCTGGTGCTGCTGGAGGGACAGAAGAGCCTGCCTGTGCCCAAGCTGGAGGTGTACCGGCCGGCGCTGGGCAAGCCGGCGCGCTATCTGGATGACAGGGATGTGATCGCGGTGGCCAGCGACGCGCCGTTGGCGGCGGCCATTCCGGTGCTGGATCTGAACGACGCGGAGGGGGTGGCGCATTTCATTGCCGCCTGGCTGGCGGATCAGCGGTGATTCAGCCGCCGGTCTGCGACATGAAGCGCATCACCTTGGCCGGCGCTTCGCGGAAGTCGTGTTTTTCCGGCTTCAGCTCGATGGCGGCGCGGATGGCGCGGTCCAGCTCGGCGTCGCTGCAGCCGGCGCGCAGCAGCGGCCGCAGCTCGAAACGCTGCTCCTGGCCCAGGCACAGGTAGAGCGTGCCGTCCACAGACATCCTCACCCGGTTGCAGCTGGCGCAGAAGTGCTGGCTGATCGGCGTGATCAGGCCCAGCGTGAAGCGGCCGTCGCGCGATCCCCAATAGCGGGCCGGCCCGCCGCCCAGGCTGGCGCTGAGCTCGGACAGGCAGAAGCGGCGGCCCAGCCGCTCCAGTATCGGCGCCAGCTCGCTGCCGCGGGCGTCCCGGCCGCTGTCGCCCATCGGCATCGCCTCGATCAGGCGCAGGATAAAGCCGTGCTCGATGCAGAATTCCGCCATCGCTTCGATATCGCCGTCGTTGACGCCGGCGATCGGCACCATATTGATCTTGATCCGCTCGAAGCCCGCCGCTTTGGCGGCGGACAGGCCGGCCAGCGCCTTGGGCAGGCTGTCGCTGCCGGTCAGCTGCGCCACGCAATCGCGGCGCAACGAATCCAGGCTGACATTGAGCCGGCTCACGCCGGCGCGGCGCAGCGCCTCGGCGTGGCGCTCCAGCTGGGTGGCGTTGGTGGACAGGGAAAGGTCCGCCAGGCCGGGCAGGGCGGACAGCCTGCCGGCCAGCGAGGGCAGGTCGCGGCGCAGCAGCGGCTCGCCGCCGGTCAGGCGGATGCGGCGCGCGCCCAGACGGACGAAGGCGGCGGCGACGCGTTCGATCTCGTCGAAGCTTAGCCAGTGCGCGGGCTCTTCGAAGCCTTTGAAACCCTTGGGCAGACAATAGCTGCAGCGCAGGTCGCAGCGATCGGTGACGGAAAGCCGCAGGTAATCGATGGCGCGGCCGAAGCGGTCGGACAACATGGTGCATCCTTGGGGGACTGCCGAGATAGTGAAAATTGTATGCGGGAAAGCGCCGCGCGGCAGTTGCCTGGAGGTGGGAGGCGGTCTAGCTATTTAGGCGTAGGGGGCGGAGGGCGGCGGCGCATGGACTCTGTGGATGTAATTTGCGCGGTTTTGTTCTTTCTTGAACTTTTCTTCCGATCATGATTTTTTAGCATATGAAATATTTCATTGTTTGATTATTTATTGAAATAATGCTTCTTTGAATTATTGTAAAATGGCACAAATTGTTTACATTCGTCGCCATGCCCGCCATTCATTCCCAACGCAACGCTTACATCCTGTTGGTGTTGACCATGTTGATGTGGTCCACCAATTTCGTCATCGCCCGCGCGCTGCATACGCAGCTGGGGCCGTTCACGCTGGCTTTCGCCCGCTGGGGCATCGCCCTGGCCTGCGTGCTGCCGTTCGCGCTGCCCAGGCTGGGCCGCAACTGGAGCAAGCTGCGCGCGCAATGGCCGTTGCTGCTTGTCCTGGGCCTGTTCGGCATCGGCCTGACCAATACCTTCGTCTACTGGGCGGTACAGACCACCACCGCCACCAACGCGGTGATCCTCAACAGCGCGACGCCGGTGATGGTGCTGCTGCTGGGCTCGCTGTATTTCCGCCAGCGCTTGAGCAGCCGGCAGTGGATGGGCATGACGCTGGCGCTGTGCGGCGCGCTGCTGATCGTGCTGAAGGGCAATCTGCTGGAGATCGGCGGTTTTCATTTCAGCGGCGGCGACCTGTTCGTGCTGGCCGGCGGCCTGAGCTGGGCCATCTACACGCTGGGCCTGCGCAAGCTGAAGCCGGGCATCGATCCCATGGTGCAGATGGCCGCGCTGCTGCTGGTGGGCGAGGCGGTATTGCTGCCCTTGTTCCTGGGCGAGCTGTCGTCGCGCGGCCTGCCGACGCTGGACGCCGGCGCCGCGGCCAGTTTGCTGTATCTGGGCGCGTTGCCTTCGGTGGTGGCTTATCTGCTGTACAACCGCGCCATCGCGATGGTGGGCACCGCCAAGGCGGCCGCTTTCCTGTACCTGATGCCGGCTTTCGGCGCGATGCAATCGATCGCGCTGTTGGGCGAAGAGCTGCATTGGTATCACGCGGCCGGGCTGGCGGCGATTTTCGGCGGCATCGCGCTCAGCTCCCTGAGTCGCGGAGCCGCTAGGGAGCGCGCCGGCGCGGCGCTGAGGGCGAAGGAGTCCTGATCCGGCAGCCTGGCCAAAATGAAAAAGGCGGCGCTTTTCAGCGCCGCCTTTTTCATGGCCGACAGCGGATCGGCTAGGTCAGGTACAGCAGCAGCGGCATCACGCGCACCGTCAGCCAGGCCAGCACGACCGGCAGGATCAGGCACAGCCCGCCCCAGAAGACCCAGGAAGTCTCGCAATCCGAGCGCCGGCGCATTTCCATCAGCTGCAGCCGGTAGGCGAGATAGCTGATGGCGGCGACCAGCGGCGACACCAGCACATAGGCGGCCATGGGACGCCACTCCAGCCACGGCGACAGCGCCAGCACCCCGAGGTGCAAGGCCAGCTGGCTGGCGCACAGCGCCGCCAGCCGCAGGTCGCGGCCCGGGAAGCGCATGGCGCGCCGGCTCACGCGCATGTGGACCGCCGCCCACATCGCGGCGGCGATGCCCAGCCAGGCGTAAGGGTAGAACAGCGGCAATACCAGAGGTTCGATCGATACCGGTTCCGGATGGTGGTCCAGCAGCGCCGCCAGTATCAGGTAGGCGGCCAGGAAACAGGCGACAGCGGTGCCGTCGCGGCTGCGGACCAGCCGCCAGGCCATGTGCAGCGAAAACAGGATGAGGACAAGCAGCAGCAGGATTCCGACAGGCGTCGCCGTCATGCAGCCTCCAGCGCCGACAGCAGCGCGGCGGATACCAGCTCGCCGATCTGGGCCAGGTACTGGGTGTGCATGTCGAAGGTGAAACGCTGGGAATCGTCGCTGGCCAGCACCAGAATGCCGAAGGGCTGGCCGCCGGCGTCTTTCAGCGCCACCTGGGCGAAGGACTGCAGCACCGGCGTGGCGGGGAACCAGCTCAGCACCTCGTCGTTGACGTAAGGCCCGCAATACGGCGCCGCTAGATTGCGGGCCAGGCCCTGCACTTCGCTGCGGGCGTTGTAATGCTCGGCGTCCTTCTCCGCGGCCGGGTGCCACAGTTTCAGCGCGGCGCGGTCCAGCTGGAACTCCTGGCGCAGGCTGCCTTTCAGCTCGGCGATCAGCTCGCCGGGGCCGCGCGCGGCAAGCAAGGCCAGCGTCAGGCGGTGCAGCCTGGCCAGCAGGCGGTCATTATCCTGGCCGCGCTCGATCAGCTGCTGCAGCTGAGCCTCCAGCTGGCGGTTCTGGTCCTTCAGCTCCAGCATCTGGCGCTCGACGAAGGAGATCACGCGCTCGCCGTTCTGCGGCGCGGCCTGCAGGTTGTAACGCGGGGCGTGCTGCTGCAGGAAGTCGGGATGCTCGTCGAGAAACGCCAGGACTTGTTCGCTGTGCATCTGCCTTGTCCTTTCCTTATCGGGATGCGGAAATGGGTTGGTGTGGCGGCGGGGGTTAAAGTTCGATTTCGCCCTGGAAAACGGTGACGGCCGGGCCGGTCATGATCACCGGGCTGCCTTCGCCGGCCCATTCGATCACGATGTCGCCGCCGCGCGCGTGCACGGTGACGCGTGCGTCCAGCAGGCCCCAGCGGATGCCGCAAGCCACCGCCGCGCAGGCGCCGGTGCCGCAGGCCAGCGTTTCGCCGGCGCCGCGCTCGTAGACGCGCAGGCGGATCTCTCCGCGGTTGACGATCTGCATGAAGCCGGCGTTCACCCGTTGCGGGAAGGCGGGATGGCTCTCGATGCGCGGGCCGATCTCGGCCACCGGCGCGGCATCCACGTCATCCACCAGTTGCACCGCGTGCGGATTGCCCATCGACGCGATGCCGATCTCGCAGGCACCGCCGGCCAGCGGCAAGGCGTAGGTCAAGGCTTCGGCGTCGGCCAGGAAGGGGAGGTCGGCAGGTTTGAAGCGCGGCACGCCCATGTCGACGCGGGCCAGGCCGTCGCCCAGGTATTCCGGCGCGATCACGCCGCGCGCGGTTTCCACTTCGATCCGGGTCTTGCCGGTCAGGCCCTGGTCGCGGACGAACTTGGCGAAGCAGCGCGCGCCGTTGCCGCATTGCTCGACCTCGCCGCCGTCGTTGTTGAAGATGCGGTAGCGGAAGTCGTGGGCCGCTTCGCGCGCCGGCTCCACCAGCAGCAGCTGGTCGAAGCCGATGCCCAGCTGGCGGTTGCCTAGCAGGCGGATCTGCTCCGGGGCGAGGGACACGGTTTGGCGCACGCCGTCGATGACCATGAAGTCATTGCCGAGGCCGTGCATCTTGCTGAATTTCAGTTTCATGAGCCGGTTGTCTGCGCTGCGTGATGCGGATAGCGCAGATTAGCATAGCGCGGACGGATATTCACCGGGGATGGGAGGGCGGCCGCGCCGGAGCCGGGCGCGGCCGCCGGGGACTCAGGCGCGCAGCACGGTGCGCGCGCCCTGGTAGCGCGGCGCGAAGTAGACGTTGTCCAGCCGCGCCACGCGTATGGTGCTGTTGGTGCGCGGCGCGTGGACGAACTTGCCGTCGCCGATGAAGATGCCCATGTGCGAGAACGGCCGGTTCATGGTGTTGAAGAACACCAGGTCGCCGACCTGCATCTGGCTGTCGGAGATCGGCCGCGCGATGCCGGCGATCTGCGCGGCGTTGTGCGGCAGGCGGATGCCGACGGCGTTCTGGTAGATGTAGCTGACCATGCCGCTGCAATCGAGCCCCGCTTCCGGATTGCTGCCGCCGAACTGATAGCCGCCGTCCAGCAGGCCTATCGTGTACAGCAGGATCTCGCGGCCGTTGCCGTCGGCGGTGATGTTGGACAGCGAGGTGTCGCCGCCCGGCTTGCCCGGCCGCGGGCGCTGCTGGCTGGTTTTCACCGGCGTGGTGCCGCAGGCGGCGAGCATGGCCGCCAGGCCGGCCAGCGCCGCGCCCTGGAGCAGGCGGCGGCGGCCGGCGCCGCCGTCATTCAGCTGGGTGTCTTCCATTGTCGCTTGGACTCCTGTCTTTCCATGCCGCGGAGGGGGTGTGCGCCCCGCATCGGGCTCCGCGGCGATTTGTCTCGCTCCCGCCGGGCGCTCCGGCCACGCGACGGGAAAGGCTGCTTTGGGGGCAGTATAGCGCGAGCCGGGACGCCAGCTCCGGCGCCACTGTAAACGCGGTAACGGGTCGGGCCATGTCGGTCGGCGGCGATGCCGGGGCGAATGGCGCGCCGGCTGGCAACGCCGGCATCCGGATGGCCCTGATTTTCCATGGATATCGCGCGTGCCCGGCTAAACTGGTAGCTCGATTCGACATCTTTCCGAGGGGAGATGCGCGGTGAATATTGTAACGGTCTCCACAATCGTTTTGAGGATCGCGTCGTTGATGCGCCGCGCGCTGCCGCGGGCGTTGGCGATCTTCATCGCCCTCGTCGCGCCGCATGCGCTGTCCGCTGAAATCGCCTACATCACCGCCAAGGCCGATCTGCCGTTCTGGGACACGGTGGGCAAGGGAGTGAGGGCGGTGGCGGAGGCGAACGGCTACGCGTTTTCGGAGCTGGACAGCAAGCTCAACGCGGAGATGCAGCTGAGCAATGTCCGCCAGGCCATCGATCGCCATGTGGCGGGGATCGTGATTTCCCCGACCAACAGCAAGTCGGCGGAGGAGGCGCTCACGCTGGCCCGGCGGGCTGGCGTTCCGGTCGCCATCGCCGATATCGGCGCCAGCGGCGGCGATTACGTCAGCTTCGTCAAGTCGGACAACTATCGCGGCGCATACGATGTGGGCGCGGAGCTGGCGAAGGCGCTTAAGGCGCGGAACTGGAGCGGCGGCGCGTACGGCATGGTCACCATCGAGTTGTCCAGGAAGAACGGCCAGGACCGCACCAATGGATTCCGCGACGCGATGAAGGATGCCGGCTTTCCGCGCGAGATCGTGCTCAGGCAGATGAAGGATTACTCCGCCGAGGAAACATACCGCTATGTCAAGGAGATGCTGACCGCGCATCCGGGCATGCGGGGCTTCTTCATCGAAACCGACCAGCCGGTGGATGGGGCGATGCGGGCGATACGGGAGGCGGGCAAGGAAAAGCAGGCGCTGCTGGTCTCCTTCGACGCGATGCCGGACGTGGCGCGCCTGCTCAAGAGCGACGCCTTGATCGCCGTCGGCATGCAGCAGCCGTATTTGATGGGCAGCTCCGCGGCCGGCGCGCTGGTTTCGCACCTGCATGGCCATTCGCCGGCCAAGGAAATCCTGGTACCCATCCTGGTGGCCACCAGCCGCAATGTCGACCAGTTGATGCCGGTCGCCTCGAAAACGGTGTTCGGCAAGCCGCTGAAGTGAGCGGCATCACGGCATCATGCGGGCCATTTCATTGTTGCGGATCAGGTCTCGGATGGTGGCGTTGAACGATTGCTGCAGCGCGCGGCCGCCTTTCAACGCGCGGCTGAGCTCGAAATGCAGGCCGGTGGGGGTGTCGCCGGGCAGGTCGGCGCGGCGGAGCGCCGGCCCGTTGAACAGATCGCGCAGCGCGGCGTCGCGTTGGGACAGGCTGTCCACCACTTCACGGATTTCGATGAAGACGTCGCAGCGGTTCTCGATGATCTTGCTGATCGCGCTGCGCTCGTTCTTCGAGCCGATGTCCTGGCGCGAAGGGTCGACGCCGAACGCGTCCAGGCGGTTGCCGAACAGGCCGCACACGGTGTAGCGCTTGAGATCGGACAGCGCGCGCAGCGGCGCGCCCTCCGGGTGCTTTCTGGCGGAATAGAAATACAGGTGATGGACTTCGGCGTAGGCGTCGGTGGCCAGGAAGCGTTTTTCGTCGAGCTCGCGGGAGGGAACGTCGATGGCGATGTCGATCTGGCCGTGGGCGACCATCTCGCGGCAGCGTCTCCACGGCAGCCTTTCTATGACCGCCGGCTCGCGCCCGGCGCGCCTCAGCGCGCGCTGCAGCACATTGATGGCGAGCCCTGTGTCCTGGGCGCCGCCGGCGAAGCCGGACGACGAGGTGAACACATACGGCGGAAAATCCACGTCGGACGCGCAAGCCAGCGGCGCCGCCTGCGCGGCGCTGACGGTCATCGCCAGCGCTGCCGCGAGCCGCCAGCCTTGCCCATGCCGCGGTTTTCGGCTGTCGAGTGGCGCCACATGTCCTCCGCCCCGTGTCTGGTTGGGTCTTGGCGACGCAGGCCGCGGCCGGCGCGGGAGGCTGGATGGCGTTCCGCGTCGCCTCTTCCTTCCGGTGTAGCCCATCCGCGACCGGGCGGCAAAGCGCCGCCCAGCCCAACGGGCAGGGCTCAGCGGGCGCGTTGTTCCAGGTCTTCCCAGCGGGCCAGCTTTTCCAGCAGCAGCTCGTCGATTTCGTCGACGCGCTGCTGCCAGGCGATGGCTTCCTTGGGCGTGTCGCGGTAGCAGTTGGGATCGAGCAGGCGCTGGTTCAGCTCGGCCTGCTCCGCCTCCAGCGCGCCGATCTGGTCCGGCAGCGCCGTCAGCTCGCGGGTTTCGTTGTAGGACAGCTTGTTGCGCGCGGCCTTGGGCTTGTCCTGGCGCGCCTGCGCCGCGGCGGGCGAAGCTTCCTTCGCTTTTTCGCTCGGCGCCAGCTCGGCCATGCGCTTTCTGGCTTCCAGCCAATCCTGGTAGCCGCCCGGGTATTCCTCCAGCTTGCCTTGGCCCTCAAAGGCGATCACCTGGGTGACCACATTGTCCAGGAAGGCCCGGTCGTGGCTGACCAGGAACACGGTGCCTGCATACTGCGCGATCACGTCCTCCAGCAATTCCAGCGTGTCGATGTCGAGGTCGTTGGTCGGCTCGTCCAGCACCAGCACATTGGCCGGGCGGGTGAACAGGCGGGCCAGCAGCAGGCGGTTGCGTTCGCCGCCGGACAGCGAGCGCACCGGGCTCCTGGCGCGTTGCGGCGAGAACAGGAAGTCTTCCAGATAGCTCATCACGTGTTTCTTCACGCCGCCGATCTCGACAAAGTCGTTGCCCTGGCTGATCACGTCGGCCACGCTCATTTCCTCGTCCAGCTGCTCGCGGAACTGGTCGAAGTAGGCGATTTCCAGCTTGGTGCCTTGCTTGACCGAGCCGGAGTCGGGCTCGAGCTCGCCCAGGATCAGCTTAAGCAGCGTGGTCTTGCCGGCGCCATTTGGTCCGATCAGGCCGATCTTGTCGCCGCGCAGGATGCGGTTGGTGAAGTCGCGGATCAGCTGTTTATCGCCGAAGCCCTTGCTGACGTGTTCCAGTTCCGCCACCAGCTTGCCGGAGCGCTCGCCGGCATCCAGCTGGAAATTCACCTTGCCGACGCGTTCGCGGCGGGACGCGCGTTCGCGGCGGATGGCCTCCAGCCGGCGCACGCGGCCTTCGTTGCGGGTGCGGCGCGCCTCGATGCCCTTGCGGATCCACACTTCTTCCTGGGCGTGGAATTTATCGAAGATGCGGTTCTGCTCTTCTTCTATCGCCAGCTCTTCCGCCTTGCGCGTCTGATAGGCGGAGAAGCTGCCCGGATAGCTGCGCAGAATGCCGCGGTCCAGCTCGATGATGCGGGTGGCGACGTTGTCCAGAAAGCGGCGGTCGTGAGTGATCAGCAGCACGCTGCCGGAGAAGCTCTTGATCAGGCCTTCCAGCCATTCGATGGCGGACACGTCCAGGTGGTTGGTGGGCTCGTCCAGCAGCAGCACGTCCGGCTTGGACGCCAGCGCGCGCGCCAGCGCCACGCGTTTCTTCCAGCCGCCTGACAGCGCCGAGATGCGGGCGTCGGCGTCCAGGCCCAGGTGGCTCAGCGTGGACGAGATCAGCGCGTCGAATTGCCAGCCGCCGCGGGCCTCCAGCTCGTGCTGGATGGTTTCCATCCGCGCCAGCGCCTGTTCGTGGTCGGCGTCGGCCTGCGTCAGCAGCTGGGTGACCTTGTGATAGTCGGTCAGCAGCGCCTTCAGCTCGCCCAGGCCCTCGGCCACCGCCTCGAACACGGTGTGCTCGGGGTTGAATTCCGGTTCCTGCGGCACGTAGGCGACCTTGACGTCGCCCTTGGTGTTGATGCGGCCGTCGTCCAGCTGCACCGCGCCGGCGATGCCTTTCAGCAGCGACGACTTGCCCGCGCCGTTGCGGCCGATCAGGCCGACCGCCTCGCCCGGTTCCAGGGCGAAGTCTACGTTGTCCAGCAGCGCGTGGTGTCCGAAGGCGAGGCATGCCTTCTCGACGGTAATCAGGGCCATGTTCTGTGTGTCTTGCGAGATGGGAAAATACCGGCCAGTTTAACACGATGGCCCTGCCGGCGGACGGGTCGCCTGGCGGCTTCGGGGCTGATACAATGCGCGCCGAATCAACATTTGTCCGAAAGGTCCCGCCATGTATTTCGTCGACCGCGCCGTTGCCGTGATCAAACCGAAGCAACCGTTCCTGGACTGGCTGAACCAGCTGCCGGACACCGACATGATCGATCTGTCGCTGGACAGCCTGCGCAGCGACTGCACCGCCATCCTGCTGCCGGAGTTCATCGAGCCGGAAGAGGGCGTGGCCCACATCGACGAAATCAGCGAGCAGCTGTTCAAGATGGAACTCGCGTCCTGGGACGAGGACGAAAGCCTGTGGCCCAAGGATTTGTCGCTGAAGGCGTTCTGGGAGTGGTTTGACGTGGAAATCCACTCCACGGTGATGGACAGCGTCGACGACGACATTACCAACAGCCCGGCCAGCGAGCTGTAACATCATGCGCGAACGGCCGCTGCTGCAACCCTTCTCGGTGCCGCTGCGGCCGTCGCGGTGGTGGCTGGGCCTGGTGTCGGCCGCTTTCGCCGCCTATGCGGCCGTCGTGGCCTGGCACCTGCCGGCGGCTTATCTGATCAGCGTGCCGGCCGCCGCCTGGCTGGCCCAGCGCGCGCTGCGCGCCGACGGATGGCTGCGGGGCGACGCGCCGGAGCGGCTGGAAATCGATCCGCGCGGCCGCTTGTTCCTGTGTCGCGGCGACGAGCGGCGCGAGGCGGAGGTGCTGGACGATTGCTTCGTCACGCCGCTGCTGACGGTGCTGAGCGCCAGGCAGGACGGCAGGCGCCGCAGCGTGATGCTGTGGCCGGATTCGGCCGGCGCCGAAGCGCGCCGCCTGCTAAGAGTTTACCTGCTGTGGTTCCAGCCGCCGCAGCCTGAAGAAGAGACGGAAACCCACCGATGACGATGAAGAAGACGCTGGACGACTGGCTGAGCTGGCAGGAAAGCCTGCACACCGCGGCGATAGACATGGGCCTGGCCCGCGTGTCCCGGGTGCGCGACGCGATGGGGCTCAAGCCGGCCTGTCCGGTGATCATGGTGGCCGGCACCAACGGCAAGGGGTCCACCTGCGCGATGCTGTCCAGCATCTTTCGCGCCGCCGGCTTCAAGGTCGGCGCGTATACCTCGCCGCACATCCTGCGCTACAACGAGCGCATCGCCATCGATCTGAAGCCGGCCAGCGACGCGCGCATCATCGCCAGCTTCGAGGCGATAGACGCCGCGCGCGGCGACACCACGCTGACCTATTTCGAATTCGGCACCCTGGCCGCGGTGCACAGCTTCGTCGCCGAAAAGGTGGATGTGATCATCCTGGAGGTGGGGCTGGGCGGCAGGCTGGACGCGGTCAATATTTTTGAGCCTGACGTCTCCGTCGTCGTCAGCGTGGATCTGGATCATCAGGCCATTCTGGGCGACAACCGCGAGGACATCGGCTTCGAGAAGGCCGGCATCTACCGCGCGGGCAAGCCGGCGATCTGCGTCGACCCCGAGCCGCCGCAGCGGCTGCTGGACCACGCGGCCGCCATCGGCGCGGATCTGAGGCTGTACGGCCGCGATTTCGGCTACACCCGGATGGACAACCAGTGGTCGTTCCGTTGCGGCGCCCACGCGCGCCACGCGCTGCCCATTCCGGCGTTGCGCGGCGGCTACCAGATGGTCAACGCCTGCGGCGCCCTGGCCGCGCTGGAGGCGATCCGCGACCAACTGCCGGTGGGCATAGGCGCGATCAAGCAGGGCCTGGTCGAGGTGGAGTGGCCAGGCCGCTTCCAGGTGCTGCCGGGCCGCCCGGCTGTGGTGCTGGACGTCGGACACAACCCGCACGCGGTCAAGGCGATGGTGGCGGCGCTCAAGCAGCTGCCGTACGCCGAGAACCGCTACGCGGTGTTCTCGATGCTGGCCGACAAGGATATGGCGGCGGTGATCGAGCTGGCTAAGGGCGAATTCGACCATTGGCTGGCGGCCGGGCTGGACATGCCGCGCGGCCAGAGCGGCGAAGCCATCGCCGCGTCGCTGAAAAATGCCGGCGTCGCGTCGGTGTCCGCTTTCGATACCGTCGCCCAAGCGTGGTCGGCAGCCTTATCGCGGGCCGGCGAAAATGATAGAATCGTCGTTTTCGGATCGTTCCACACCGTAGCGGAAGTGGAAGCGGCCCGGCGACACCCGGTTTGAGGAATGCATGGCACTGTCCAGCCACGATGAACTGATATTGCTGAGAAAGCGCGCCCGCCGCCGCCTGGTGGGCGCGGTGGTGCTGGTTTCCATCGCCACCGTCGTTTTGTGGAATGTGGTGGGTCATCTGCCGGAGCAGCAGATGAAGCCCGAGTCCATCGAGATCATGGGCGGCGCGTCCGCGCCGGTGGCCGCTTCCGCGGCCGCGAAGCCCGCAGCGTCGCAGGTAGCGGCGGACGCCGCTGTTCCGGCGCCCGCGTCCGGCAACGCCACCGAGCTGCCGGCCAACCTGTCTTCCGTCATCGCGCCGCCGCCGGCGGAAACCGCCAAGCCCGCCGCGAAGCCGGCCCCGGCCGTGGCGGAAACCGCGCCGAAGCCGGAACCCAAGCCCGAGCCGAAACCCAAAACTGAGCCCAAGCCGGAAAAACGCAAGGAAGAGCCTAAGGCCGAGAAGCCGCGCAAGGCCGATCCGGCCGCCATCCTGGAGGGCCGCGTCGATCCGGACAGCCATCAGGCCAAGGCCGAGCCGGCCCACGGCAAGTCGGTGATCCAGCTGGCGGCGCTGTCCGATCCGGCCAAGGTGGACGCGCTGCGCGGCAAACTCTCCGCCATCGGCGTGACCGCCCACTTTTCCAAGGTGGAAACCAGCAAGGGCGAGGTGACCCGCGTCCGCGTCGGTCCGTTCGCCAGCCAGGCTGAAGCGCAGGCCGCGCTGCAGAAGCTGGCCAAGTCCGGCATCAACGGCATCATCATCAACAAGTAGCCGCCATGACCGTGTTCGACTATATCGCAATAGCCATCATCGCCGGATCGGTGCTGATGGCCCTGATGCGCGGTCTGATCGCCGAGGTGCTGTCGCTGGGCTCGTGGCTGATAGCCTTCTGGTGCGCGAAGCAGTTTTCGCCGCTGGCGATGGCGTTCCTGCCGTCCAGCCTGCAGAGCGAAGGCCTGCGGATGGTGGCGGGCTTCGTGCTGGTCTTCTTCCTGGTGTGGCTGGCCACCGCCTTGCTGCGGGTGACGCTGACCGGACTGGTGGACAGCATAGGCTTGGGCGCGGTCAACCGGCTGCTGGGCGGCATGTTCGGCCTGGCGCGGGGCTTGGCGCTGGTGACAGCGCTGGTGCTGTTGGGCGGATTGAGCAATCTGCCGCAGAAACCTATGTGGAGGAACGCCGTGCTCGCGGCGCCATTCGAATCTCTGGCCTTGTCATTGAGGCCATGGTTGCCGCCAACGATGGCGGACAATTTGCACTACGACTCGCCCGGCGGCTTGCCGCCGGACAGTTAGGCGAAAGAGGCGGAATATCTTGATATCTTTACTTCAAGATTCCGCCTCTTTCTTTTGGGCTTTTCCTTTTTCAGCAAGTTGGGATAGAGGGCATTAAAGATGTGTGGAATTCTAGGCGTGGTCGGTCAATCGCCGGTCAATCAGCTGCTGTACGATGGTTTGCAGGTGCTGCAACACCGCGGACAGGACGCGGCCGGTATCGTTACCGCCAATAGCAAGACCTTTCACATGCACAAGGGCAGCGGCATGGTGCGCGACGTGTTCCGCACCCGCAACATGCGTTCGCTGCTGGGCAATGCCGGCATCGCCCATGTGCGCTATCCGACGGCTGGCTCGGCTTCCTGCCTGGCTGAGGCCCAGCCGTTCTACGTCAACTCGCCCTTCGGCATCGTGCTGGCGCACAACGGCAATCTGACCAATACCGAAGAGCTGAAGGCGGACATGTTCCGCAACGACCTGCGGCACATCAACACCAATTCCGACTCCGAAGTGCTGCTGAACGTGTTCGCCCACGAAGTGGCGCAACGGGTGACGGGCCACGAGTTGACGGTGGAGGCCGTGTTCGGCGCGGTGGAAGCCGTGCACCGCCGCGTCAAGGGCGCCTACGCGGTGGTGGCGATGATCGCCGGCTTCGGCCTGGTGGCTTTCCGCGACCCCAACGGCATCCGTCCGCTGGTGATGGGCTGCACCGAGACAGACGGCAAGACCGAATACATGTTCGCGTCGGAGTCGGTGGCGCTGGACTGTTCCGGTTTCAGCCTGCTGCGCGACGTGCAGCCGGGAGAGTGCGTGTACGTGACCTTCGACGGCGACATGCACAGCCAGATCTGCGCCGAAAA
The DNA here is from genome assembly GCF_055181315.1 of Chromobacterium sp. Ag138. NCBI lineage: Bacteria > Pseudomonadati > Pseudomonadota > Betaproteobacteria > Neisseriales > Chromobacteriaceae > Chromobacterium > Chromobacterium sp. Ag138. Next base: position 728,653 of record NZ_JBUPWA010000001.1, on the reverse strand, counting down.
TACCCGCCTGGCGCCCTGCCTGTTCGAATACGTATACTTCGCCCGCCCGGATTCGGTGATCGACGGCGTGTCGGTTTACCAGTCCCGCCTCAATATGGGCGAGACGCTGGCGGAGAAGATCCGCCGCGATCTGCCGGAGCTGGACATCGACGTGGTGATCCCGATTCCGGACTCCAGCCGCCAGAGCGCGCTGCAGCTCGCCAACGCGCTGGGCCTGCCGTACCGCGAGGGCTTCATCAAGAACCGCTACATCGGCCGCACCTTCATCATGCCCGGCCAGGCGGTGCGCAGGAAGTCGGTGCGCCAGAAGCTGAACCCGGTGCCGCTGGAGTTCGCCGGCCGCAATGTGCTGCTGGTGGATGACTCCATCGTCCGCGGCACCACGTCCAAGGAAATCGTGCAGATGGCGCGCGATTCCGGCGCCAAGAAGGTTTATTTCGCCTCGGCCGCGCCGGCGGTGCGCTTTCCCAATGTCTACGGCATCGACATGCCCACCCGGGCCGAGTTGCTGGCCACCGGCCGCGACGAGGCGGAGATCGCGCGCGAAATCGGCGCCGACGTGGTGATCTACCAGGATCTGGACGCGCTGCAGGACGCGGTGCGCAGCGTCAACCGCGAGCTGGGCCTGTTCGAGAGCTCCTGCTTCGACGGCAAATACATCACCGGCGACATCACCGAAGCGTATCTCGACGCCATCGAGTGCGCGCGGCTGGACTTGAAGGACAAGGGCGGCAGCGAGCACATGATAGACCTCAACCTGAACGTGGCTGAGCAGAATCTGATCTGATCGGCCTTTGGCCTGGGCTATCTTGAAGAGTCCAGGCCGGTTCTGCGCCAAAGAGGGCGTTCCGGCAGCGGAACGTCCTCTTTGTCTTTATGGAGCGCGCGAATCTTGTCCCGCTTGCTCGTTTTGCTGTGCCTTCTGCCCGCTTTGGCTGCCGCCGGCGAACGGCCGCTGGAGCTGGTCACGCTGCAATATCCGCCTTACCAGTATCAGGATGGGACCGAGGTGAGCGGCATCGCGGTGGACATCGTGCGCGAGGCCTTCCGCAGGATGGGGCGGCCTGTCCATGTCGGCATCTATCCCTGGGGCCGCTCGCTGGCTATGGCGGAATCGGGCCAGGCGGACGCCATCTTCACGCTTTACAAGACGCCGGAGCGTGAGGCCCTGCTGGACTACTCCCGCCAGGTGCTGATGCCGCAGGAGGTGTCGCTGTTCGTGCTGCGGGACTCTCCCATTCGCTTCGACGGCCGGCTGAGCCAACTGGCCGGCTATCGCTTCGGCGTGGTCAGGGCCGTCAGCTACGGCGCGATCTTCGACGCGGCGGTGAGGCAAGGCGGCATCCGCATCGCGGAGACGGCCGCCAGCGGCGAGCAGAACATGGACAAACTGTTGGCGCGGCGTTTCGACATCCTGATCAGCAATCGGCTCGGCGCGCGGGACATTGTCCGGCGGCAGCATGCCGAGGCCTTGGTGCGCGAACTGAAGCCGCCGGTCGAGCAAATTCCCAGCTATATCGCGTTTGCGCGCAAACCGGAGCTCGCCGGCTTGCGCGACCGTTTCGACGCCGCGCTGGAAACAATGAAGCAGGACGGCAGCTACGGCCGCCTGGTGTCGCCGGCGGCGCCCTGAATTCCATTGCCTTTCTTGACAGTCTTGTCGGCGGCAACTTAAGTAAAACCACACACCCGCCGGTATGGGGGGCGGCGCCGACGATAAGATTCCACACTGGCGGGGGCATGGTTGAATGGGAAACAGGAGCAAACCGCTGTTCATCTTCGCCGGACTGAGCCTGGCGGCGATGGCGGCGTTGGTGTGGGTGTCGCCGTGGCTGGGCTGGCTGATTCCCGTGCTGGGC
>NZ_JBUPWA010000001.1:671328-726694 GCF_055181315.1 Chromobacterium sp. Ag138 | reverse complement strand
GCCGCCGCCGCGCCGGCCGCGGATGCCGACGAGAGCCTGGAGCTGCTGCAGCAGGTGATCGAGCGCTGGGAAGGCAATCTGCAATTGGTGATAGAGCAGTCGGTGAGCGGCGGCAACCAGCTGGCGGGCACGCTGACCGGCATCGCGGACGGACTGCACGCCACCATCGAGGCGGCGGGTTCCGCCTCCAGCGACATCGGCAATGCCAGCCTGGAGCAGATGGTGGCGGACGCCAGCCTGCGCAGCAAGGAGATCTCGTCGGTGCTGGCGGAGATCGTCGGCCACCGCCAGCAGCTGATCGAAGAAGTCTCTCGCCTCGCCACCTACTCGGGCGAATTGCTGTCCATGGCCGACCAGGTGGGCCGCATCTCCAACCAGACCAACCTGCTGGCCCTGAACGCCAGCATCGAAGCCGCGCGCGCCGGGGAATTCGGCCGCGGCTTCGCGGTGGTGGCGGATGAAGTGCGCAAGCTGTCGCAGCAGTCGGAACAGACCGGCAAGCAGATGTCGGAAAAGGTGGTGGAGATCAACGCCGCGCTGGAGCAGACCCGCCAGACCACCACCAGCCTGGGCGCGCAGGACGCGGACCGCGGCAATAACGCGCTGGGGCTGCTGGACGACTCGGTGCGGGACTTCAGCGCCGCCGCCGAAAGGCTGGCCCAGGTCAACCAGAGGATGCAGACCGAGGGCTCCCGCGTGGAAAAGGAACTGCACGCCTCGCTGGTCGCCTTGCAGTTCCAGGACCGGGTCAGCCAGATCGTCCAGCATGTCACGCAGGATCTGAAGCACATGCTGGCCCATCTGGAGGCGGTGCGCGAGGCGCGCCGGCGCGGGGAGCAAGGCCCCCGGATCGAGCCGCGGGAGTGGCTCAAACGCCTGGAGTCCACTTACACCACGCTGGAGCAGGCCGCGCTTCACAAGGGCGGCGATGGCGGAAAGCCCGCGGCGTCCAGCGGCGATGTCGACTTTTTCTGATGTTTGACCCAGTTTTTCGGACCTATTCCGGAGAGATTCATGGCCAGCAAATCCATTCTGATCGTCGATGACGCCGCCAGCATCCGCGCCACCGTCAGCATTGCGCTCAAGGGGGCGGGTTACGAGGTGATCGAGGCCTGCGACGGCAACGACGCGCTGTCCAAGCTGAACGGCGTCCGCGTCAATCTGGTGATTTCCGACGTCAATATGCCCGGCATGGACGGCATCACGCTGCTCAAGCGGCTGAAGGAAGGTCCGGCCACCCGCTTTCTGCCGGTGATCATGCTGACCACCGAAGGCAGCGATGACAAGAAAATGCAGGGCAAGGAAGCCGGGGCCAAGGCCTGGATCGTCAAGCCTTTCGACCCGGCCAAGCTGCTGGACGCCGTGTCTAAGCTGATTCAACCCTGAGCCGGAGTACGCCATGGCCTTGCAGCTGCAACAGGATGGCGGAACGACGCGGGCGGCGTTGGACGGCGAGCTGACCATCTTCACCGCGGAAGAAATACAGGACGAATTGCTCGGCCTGCTCAACCACGACCAGGTGGAACTCGACCTGTCCGGCGTCACGGAGCTGGACGGCTGCGGCGCGCAGTTGCTGAGCATCATGCTGGCGGAGGCCGCGCGGCTGGAGAAATCGGTGGCGATCGCAGCCGGCAACCCCTTGGTGGACGAGGTCGGCGCATGGCTGGGCTTCCTGCCGCCGGGCGGAAATGGGCAAGGAGAGGCGGGCGATGGATCTTAGCAAGGCCAAGGAGGTTTTCTTCGAAGAGTCGCGCGAGCTGTGCGATGGATTGGAGTCGGCGTTGCTGGACCCGGTCGCCTATCCGCCGGGGGTGGAAACCTACAACCTGCTGTTCCGCACCGCGCACACCATCAAGGGCTCAGCCGGCATCTTCGGCCTGGACGCGCTGGTGCGCTTCGCGCACGTGATGGAAAACGTGCTGGAGCGGCTGCGCTCCGGCCAGGTTTCGCTGAGCGACGACCTGATCACGCTGCTGCTGGCCTGCAACGACCATCTGCGCCGGCTGCTGGATGCCAGCGCGGTCAGCGACGAGATGGCGCAGCGCGATCTGCCGGAAGGCGAGCCCTTGCTGGCCGGCTTGAAGCGCTATCAGGAAGGCCAGGCGCATGAAGCGCCGGCGGAGAGCGCGGAAGCCGAGGAGGCGGCGGAGCAGGGACTAGGGGGCGATGTCGAGACCTGCAGCCCGTATTGGCAGCTGTCGCTGCGCTTCCACCCCGACACTTTCCGCCACGGCTTCGACCCGTTGTCTTTCCTGCGCTATCTGGGCAGTTTCTGCGTCTTGCGCGATGTGACGCCGGTTTGGCGGAACTGGCCGCCGCCGCAGCTGCTGGACGTGACCGAATGCTTCATCGGCTTCGATCTGGCGCTGGAGACGGACGAGGGCCGGCAGCGCATCGCCGACACTTTCGAATTCATCGCCGAGGACAGCCACATCGGCATTTTGGCGCCGCGCGCGCCGCTGGCGGACTACCTGGCGGAGGCCGAAGCGCTGGGCGAGCCGCTGGAAGAGCAACTGCAGCGCTGGATCGCGCGCGGCGCGCTGACGGAGGAAGAGGCCGAGCGGCTGCGCAGCGGCGACGTAACTGAGCCGGTTGAGGCCGCCGGGTCTGTGGATGCGCCGGCGGCCGCGCCGCCGGCTCGGGAAGCGTCCCCACCAGGGACGGCCCCGGCCAAGAGCGGGCGCGGAGACAGCTATATCCGCATCGAGGCCAGCAAGCTGGATCGGCTGATCAACCGCGTCGGCGAGCTGGTGATCGCGTCGGCTGGGACCAAGCTGATCGCCCAGAGCCGCGGCGACGGCGAGTTGCTGGAATCGGTGGCGGTGATCAACACCCTGGTGGAAAGCATACGCGACGACGCGCTGACGCTGCGCATGGTGCCGGTGGACGAGATATTCAGCCGCTTCCCGCGGATGGTGCGCGAAGTGTCCAAACAGCTGGGCAAGGCGATACAGCTGGAGATCAAGGGCGGCGACACCGAGATCGACAAGTCGATGGTGGAGAAGCTGAACGATCCCTTGATGCACATCGTCCGCAACGCGGTGGACCACGGGCTGGAGTCCGCGGAGAAACGCCGGGCCGCCGGCAAGCCGGAGCAGGGCACCGTCACGCTGAACGCCTATCACGACGCCGGCTCGGTGGTGGTGGAGGTGAAGGATGACGGCGGCGGCATCAACCGCGAGAAAGTGCTGGCCAAGGCCATCGAGCGGGGGCTGATCGCCGACGGCCGGCTGCTCGGCGATCAGGAAACGCTGCAGCTGATCTTCCTGCCCGGCTTTTCGACCGCCGACGCGGTCAGCGACCTGTCCGGCCGCGGCGTCGGCATGGATGTGGTCAAGCGCAATATCGAGGCTTTGCGCGGCGAGATAGAAATCCAGTCCCAGCCGGGAGTCGGCTCCACCTTCCGCCTGCGCCTGCCGCTGACGCTGGCCATCATCGACGGCTTCCGGGTGGAGGTGAACGAGTCGGCGCTGGTGATGCCGCTGGACATGATGATCGAGTGCGTGGACATGCCGGATGGCGCGATGAGCCACCATGCCCGCCAGATCAATCTGCGCGGCGACTGGCTGCCCTTCGTGTCCTTGCGCGAGCTGTTCGGCCTGCCGCCGTCCGATCATCCCGAGTACATCGTGATCGTCCATTACGGCGAATACCGGGCCGGCATCGTGGTGGACAAGCTGATGGGCGAGGTTCAGGCGGTGATCAAGCCGCTGGGCGAGTTGTTCAAGTCGCTGCGCGGCATCAGCGGCTCCACCATCCTGGGCAACGGCAAACCCGCGTTGGTGCTGGATATTCCGCAGTTGATACACCACGCCTGCCGGCGGGAGCGAAGGCTGATCCGGCAGAGCGCGGAGGCGCTGCTGGGCGACAAGCAATAAGACCGACATTCGCGGTTTGAGGAGACAGATATGAATTCGTTTCACAATATGCAGGTCCACATCAAGCTGGCGATAGGCTATGGACTCATCCTGTTGCTGATGCTGGCCATTCTGCTGGTCGGCATGCGCGGCATGGCCACGATGAGCAGCAACACCAACGAGATCGTCTCCGACCGGTACGCGAAAGTATCGCTGTCCAACGAAATCACGCAGAGCACGCTGAACAACGGCCGCTACGTGCGCAATCTGCTGTTGTTGACGGAGCCGGCCGAAGTGGAGAAGACCAAGCAGGCGATCAACAAGCTGCGCGAGGAGAACAAGCAGTCGCTGCAAAAGCTGGACCGGTTGATCGACACGCCCAAGGGACGCGAGCTCTACGACAAGATCGTGTCCGCCCGCGACAACCTGAACACCAAGTATGGCGAACTGTACGCGCTGCTGGCCAAGGACCACGCGCTGGCGACGACCTACCTGTTGAAGGATTTCGCTCCGGCCAACAATACCTTGATCGCGGCCCTGGACGAGATGGGCGAGTTCCAGTCTCAGCAGATGAAGGACCTGAGCCATGAGGCCGCGGTCAGCGCCGAGAACGCGCGCAACATGATGGTTTCGATAGGCGCGGCGGCGCTGGTGGTCACGGTGCTGCTGGCGCTGGCCATCATCCGCAGCATTTTGCGGCAACTGGGCGGCGATCCGTCCTATGCGATGCAGGTCGTGGCGCGCGTGGCCGACGGAGATCTGGCGGTGCCGATCAAGCTGCGCCCCAATGACGACAGCAGCCTGCTGTACTCGATCAAGGGCATGGCGCACCGCTTGTCCGACACGCTGGCCGAGGTGAGCTCGATGTCGGAGTCCATCGGCGCGGCGTCGGAAGAAGTGGCGTCCACCGCCAGCTCGCTGGCGCAGACGGCGTCGGAGCTGGCCTCCAGCGTCGAGGAAACCAGCGCCTCGGTGGAAGAAATGGCTTCCACCGTCACCCAGAACGCCGACAATGCCCGGGTCACCGAGGGCATCGCGTCCAAATCGGCGGACAGCGCCACCGAGAGCGGCAAGGCGGTGGGCGACATGGTGCACGCGATGAAGGAGATCGCGTCGCGGATCACCGCGATCAACGATATCGCCAACAAGACCGACCTGCTGGCGATCAACGCCGCGATCGAGGCGGCGCGGGCCGGCGAGCACGGCAAGGGCTTCGCCACCGTGGCGGTGGAAGTGCGCAAGCTGGCGGAGCGCTCCCAGGTGGCGGCCAAGGAAATCGGCGACCTGGCGGGGCGTTCGGTCACCGTCGCGGAGCGCTCCGGCGTATTGCTGCAGGAAATGCTGCCCGGCATAGATCAGACCGCCTCGCTGGTGCAGGAGATTTCCGCCGCCTCGCGGGAGCAGCGCACCGGCATCGACCAGATCAACACCGCGGTATCGCAGATCAGCACCGGCATGCAGTCATCGGCCTCGTCGGCGGAAGAGCTGAGCTCCACCTCGGAAGAGCTCAGCTCCGCCGCGATGCAGCTGCAGGACCTGATGCAGCAGTTCAAGCTGCGCAGCAGCCGCAACGCGCGCAAGAGCGTGATGATGCATTCCGGCGGACATGGCGGAAGCGGCCACAAGGCCGCGCCGCCGTCGTCCAATCGCGCTTTCGACGAAGACTTCGATGAAGAAGTGGACGACGGCAAGTTTTCCAAATACTGAGGAGCACGGGCATGAGCGAGCGTTCCGATCCGGCAGGCGCGGCGCAGGGCGGCAAGTTCCATTGCGTCACCTTCATCCTGGGCGAGGACCTGTTCGGCATCCAGATCAATTTCATCCGCGAGATCATCGAGCTTGACGGCATCACCCACGTTCCGATGATGCCCAGTTTCGTGCGCGGCATCATCAATCTGCGCGGCTCCGTGGTGCCGGTGATCGACCTGTCGATACGCTTCGGCAGGGGGCTGACCGAGCTGAAGCCGTCCTCCTGCGTCGCCATCCTTTCCCTGCCGGGGCTGGAGGGTGGCTACAACGACGTGGGCATCCTGCTGGACGCGGTGTGCGAGGTGCTGGAGATACCGGACAGCGACATCGATCCTTCTCCCACTTTCGGAGTCAGCATCCGCGGCGATTTCATCCAGGGCATCGCCACCATCAACGAGCGTTTCGCCATCCTGCTCAATGTCCAGCAAGCCTTGTCGGTATCGGAGTTGAGCGCGATGGCGGAGACCGTCTCCCTGCAGCATTTCAGCGACGACGCCGAGGTGGCCTGATGCCGGAGAGTCCGCATGCGCTCCGCTGATCCCGTGCTGAACGATGCGGAATTCGCCCGTTTCAAGCAATTCATTCTCAGCGAGGCCGGAATAGACCTGCCCGCCAGCAAGCGCTCGCTGGTGCAGTCCCGCTTGTCCAAGCGACTGCGCCATCTGGGCCTGGATAGCTATTCGGCGTACTGGAAAGTGTTGAGCGATCCGCGGGGCGAGGCGGAGCGGCAGCGGGCGGTGAACCTGCTGTCCACCAACGAAACCTATTTTTTCCGCGAGCCCCAGCACTTCCATTGGCTGGAGCAACAGGCGCAGGCGCTGCGGGATCGACGGGCAGGCGCGGTGAGGATCTGGTCCGCGGCCAGCTCCACCGGCGAGGAGCCTTACACCATCGCGATGGTGATGGCGGAAACCCTGGGCTTGGCCGGCAACTGGAAAATCTGCGCCACCGACATCAACACCAAGGTGCTGGCCGCCGCCAAGCGCGGGGTCTATCCGCTGGACAGGGTGCGGAAAACGCCGCCCAGGCTGTGGCAAAAATACTTTCTGCGCGGACACGACGAGTATGAAGGCATGGTGAAGGTATCGCCGGAATTGGCGCGCAGGGTGGAGTTCTCCAAGTTGAATCTGCTGCATTGCGACAAGTTTCAGCAAGCGGATTTCGATATTGTTTTTTTGCGCAATGTGCTGATTTACTTCAATGAAGGCACCAAGCGCGATGTGCTGGCCCGGGTGTGCTCCCGCATGCGAGATGGGGGGCATCTGCTGATCGGCCATTCCGAATCGCTGCACAAGCTGGACCTGCCGCTGGTTCAGGAAGTGCCGTCGCGCTACCGTTTCGAAGCTGCCCGCCTCAAGAGTGGAGGTGCAAGATGAGCGTCTCTGTGCTGATCGTCGACGATTCCGCCGTAGTGCGCGAGGTATTGTCCCAGATGCTGTCATCGGCGCCGGACATCGAGGTGCTGGGGGCCGCGCCCGATCCGCTGTTCGCGATGAACCGGATGAAGCTGCGCTGGCCCGACGTGATCGTGCTGGATATCGAGATGCCGCGGATGGATGGCTTGACCTTCCTGCGCAAGATCATGGACGAGCGTCCGACGCCGGTGATCATCTGCTCGTCGCTGACCGAGAAGGGCGCGCGCATCACGCTGGACGCGATGTCGGCGGGCGCGGTGGCGGTGATCACCAAGCCTGCGCTCAACCAGCGCGCCTTTCTGCTGGAGGCGGCCAAGGAGCTGGTTCAGGAGGTGCGCGACGCGGCGCGGGCGAAGATGGGCGTGGTGAAGCGCATTTCGCAAAGTTCGGGAGAGCCGACGGCCATGCCGGCGCCCAAGCTGACTGCCGACGTGGTGCTGGAGGCGCCGTCCGGGCTGGAGAAGTACCGCACCACCGAGAAAATCATCGCGATAGGCACTTCCACCGGCGGCACCCAGGCATTGGAATACTTGCTGCCGCGGCTGCCGGCCACCTGTCCCGGCGTGGCTGTCGTGCAGCACATGCCTGAGAAATTCACCGCTTCGTTCGCCCAGCGGCTGAATGGCTTGTGCCAGGTGGAGGTGAGGGAGGCGAAGAACGGCGATCGGCTGATTTCCGGCGTGGCGCTGATCGCGCCGGGCGGCAAGCATTTGCTGGTCAAGCGCAACGGCGCGCAATACGTAGCGGAGGTGAAGGATGGTCCGCTGGTGTCGCGGCACCGGCCGTCGGTGGACGTGCTGTTCCGCTCGGTGGCGGTCTGCGCCGGCGGCAACGCGGTCGGCGTGATCATGACGGGGATGGGGGACGACGGCGCGCGCGGCATGCGCGAGATGCATGACGCAGGCGCTCGCACCATAGCCCAGGACGAGGAGTCCTGCGTGGTGTTCGGCATGCCGGCCGAGGCAATCAACCACGGCGGCGTGGATGAGGTGATGTCGTTGGAGCGCATCACCCACATGTTGGCGGGCATCAGGGGCTGATGATGGGATATCTGGACAAATGGAAGAGCCTGTCGGTGATGGTGGTGGAAGACTCCGCCACGCAAAGGCTGCTGGCGGCTGGCATTCTGAAAGACATGGGATTTTGCGTGGTCCACGAGGCCGAGAATGGCCTGGATGCGATGACCAAGCTGGCGGCGCTGGACCGGGTGGACCTGGTGGTGACCGATCTCAACATGCCCTATATGGACGGCGTCAAGCTGCTGGAGAGCATCGCCGGCAAGCTGAAGGGCAAGGTGCGTTTCGTCGCCGTGATGAGCGGCGTGCCGCGGGATGTGTTGGACACTGTGCAGGGCGTGGTGGACGCGTCGGAGCTGAATCTGCTGGCGGTATTTCCCAAGCCGCTGAAGAAGGAAGAGCTGAGCCGGGTGCTGGACGGCTACAATCCCGAATGGTCGGGAGTGAGCGACGCGATGAGCAAGCTCGACATGAGCGAGCAGGATGTCGCCGACGCCCTGAAGCAGCGCCAGCTGGTGCCGTATTACCAGCCCAAGGTGTCCATCAAGGATGGCTCCCTGTTCGGCATGGAAGCGCTGGTGCGCTGGAATCATCCGCTGTACGGGGTATTGCCGCCGGCGGCGTTTGTCCATCACCTGGAGGAGGGCGAGCTGGCCATCCGCTTCTTCTACCAGTTCCTGCGCGATGTCTGCGCGCAGATGAAGCAGTTCCTGGCGTTGCGTCCCGGCTTGCACGCGTCCATCAATCTGCCGGTGCCCTTGCTCAACGACGCCAATCTGGTGGACGAAATGACTTCCATCGTGCGATCCAGCGGCCAACCCAGCGACAGCGTCGTGCTGGAGGTGACCGAAACCTCGCTGATGTCCAATCTGGCCGCTTCGCTCGGCACGCTGGCTAGGTTGCGCCTGAATGGCTTCGGTCTGGCGATGGATGATTACGGCACCGGCTATTCATCGATGAAGCAGCTGTCGCGCAGCCCGTTCACCGAGCTGAAGATAGACCGCGAGTTCGTCCACGACGCGGGCAGCAGCCCGAAGAAGCTCGCCATCCTGACCTCCGCGGTGGCGATGTGCCAGAAGCTGCAGCTGTTGTCGGTGGCCGAAGGCGTGGAGACGGAGGATGATTGGCAGCAATTGGCGGCGTTGGGCTGCGACGTGGCTCAGGGCTACTACCATAGCCGCCCGTTGCCGTTCGACCAGTTCGTGCAGTGGATGCGGGACAATGGCCATGTTTAGCGTCGCCAGGAGCGGTTGACGACGCCCGACGCTGCGTGGCGCCGGCGCGCCTCGCCTCCGCCGTGCCGCGAGGTTTTGTAGGCGGCGCTTGGGCTGCCGATTCCGCGGCGGGCATGAAAAAAGGGGCCGAAAGGCCCCTTTGGATCGACAGCAGCGGAAATCAGGCGAAGTTCTTGGCCACGAAGTCCCAGTTCACCAGCGTCCAGAAGTGTTCCAGATAGTTCGGGCGGCTGTTGCGGTAGTCGATATAATACGCGTGTTCCCACACATCACAGGTCAGCAGCGGCTTCTTGTCGGTGGTCAGCGGGGTGGCGGCGTTGCTGGTGGATACCAGATCCAGGCTGCCGTCGCTGTTCTTCACCAGCCAGGCCCAGCCGGAGCCGAAGGTGCCGATGGCGGTCTGGGTGAAGGCCTTCTTGAACTCGTCGTAGGAGCCCCACTTGGCGTTGATCGCATCTGCCAGCGCGCCGGACGGCTTGCGTTCCGCGCCGGAGGCGTTCGGGGCGAAGCCGAACCAGTAGAAAGTGTGGTTCCATACCTGAGCGGCGTTGTTGAAGATGCCGCCGGAGGATTTCTTGACGATCTCTTCCAGGGAGGCGTTTTCGAACTCGGTGCCCTTGATCAGATTGTTCAGGTTGGTGATGTAGGTCTGATGATGCTTGCCGTAGTGGAATTCCAAGGTTTCCTTGGAGATGTGCGGGGCCAGGGCATCCAGCGCGTACGGCAGTTCAGGCAGTTTGTGTTCCATTATGCTCTCCTTGTTGAGTAGAGTAATCCGCATAAGCGGTGGCTTTGATCGTAGTTTACTGGAATATGTCCTGTGTGGCTAATAGTTGACTAAAATGATAAGGATAAGTTTTTGCAATTTGATGTGATTGTCATCGGGGCCGGCGCCGCCGGCCTGATGTGCGCGGCGACGGCAGGGCAGCGCGGCCGCAGCGTGCTGCTGCTCGACCACGCGGCCAAGCTGGCGGAGAAGATCCGCATCTCCGGCGGCGGGCGCTGCAACTTCACCAACGTCAATGCCCGTTTCGACTGCTATCTGTCGGCCAACCCCAATTTCTGCCGCTCCGCGTTGGCCCAATACACGCCGCAGGACTTCATCGCCATGGTGGAGCGCCATGGCATCGGCTACCACGAGAAGAAGCTGGGCCAGCTGTTCTGCGACGACGGCAGCGAGCGCATCATCGCCATGCTGGACGAGGAGTGTCGCAAGGGCGGCGTGGACCGCCGGATGGAGACCGCGATACAGAGCGTGTCACGAACCGGGGAAGGCGGTTTCGTCGTCGAGACCAGCTGCGGCCGTTTCCAATCGCAGTCGCTGGTTGTCGCTTCGGGCGGCTTGTCGATTCCCCAGATCGGAGCGACGCCACTTGGCTACCAGCTGGCGGAGCAGTTTGGCCTGGCGGTGACGCCGCTGTCGCCGGCGCTGGTGCCGCTTACATTCCATGTCGAGGACGCCGAGATCTTCACCCCGCTGGCCGGCGTGTCGGTGAATGTGGAGGCCAGGGCGGGCAAGGGACGTTTTCGCGAAAACGTATTGTTCACCCATAAGGGGGTGTCAGGCCCGGCCATTCTGCAGGTGTCGTCGTACTGGCAACCCGGCATGGAGCTGCTGCTGGACCTGATGCCGGACGGCGACGCCGAGCGCTGGCTGGAAGAGAAGGGCGACAGCGAACAGTTGATCGCCAACGCCCTGGCTGAACTGGGCTGGTCGCGCCGCTTCGCCGACGCCTGGCTGGATCGGCTAGGCCTGAACAAGCGCGCCAAGGACCTGGGGCCCAAGCAGCGCCGCCAGTTGGCCGAGCAGCTGCACCGCTGGTGCGTGAAGCCCAACGGCACCCAGGGCTACAAGAAGGCCGAGGTGACGCTGGGCGGCGTGTCGACCAAGGCCTTGTCGTCCAAGGCCCTGATGGCGAACGACGTGCCCGGCCTGTTCTTCATCGGCGAAGTGGTGGACGTCACCGGCTGGCTGGGCGGCTATAACTTCCAGTGGGCATGGTCGTCCGGCTACGTGGCCGGGATGAACTGCTGAGCGGGCCCGGTTTGTTTCGGGTTAGAATTGCGTTTTGCCTTACGCGCGCCGCTTGCCGCGCGCCTTCCCCCGGGTCTACATGACAGAACAGTACGATAATTTTGACAGCGAGATGGCGTCCATCCGCACGCCGCCGCATTCGGTGGAGGCCGAACAGTCTGTGCTGGGCGGCTTGTTGCTGGACAACAGCGCCTGGGACAAGATCGCCGACGTGGTGTCCGAGGCCGACTTCTACCGCCACGACCACCGGTTGGTCTACAAGCATATCGCCAAGCTGGTGGAGATGGGTCGTCCGGCCGACGTGGTGACCGTGTCCGAGGCGCTGGACAAGAACGCCGAGCTGGCCGAGATCGGCGGTCTGGCCTATCTGGCGACGCTGGCGCAGAACACGCCGTCGGCCGCCAATATCCGCCGCTACGCCGAGATCGTCCGCGAGCGCTCGGTGATGCGCCAGCTGGCCCAGGTCGGCACCGAAATCGCCGAGGCCGCCTACGCGCCGATGGGCCGTGACGCGGCGCAACTGCTGGACGAGGCCGAGGGCCGCGTGTTCCAGATCGCCGAATCCACCGCCAAGTCCAAGCAGGGCTTCCTGGAGATGCCGGGCCTGCTGAAAGAAGTGGTGGAACGGATCGACATGCTGTACAGCCGGGACAACCCGGACGAAGTGACCGGCGTGCCCACCGGCTTCTTCGACTTGGACGCCAAGACCTCCGGCCTGCAGCCGGGCGACCTGATCATCGTCGCCGGACGTCCATCCATGGGCAAGACCGCCTTCTCGATGAACATCGCCGAACACGTGGCGGTGGAAACCCACCTGCCGGTGGCGGTGTTTTCGATGGAAATGGGCGGCGCGCAGCTGGTGATGCGTATGCTTGGCTCGGTGGGCCGGCTGGACCAGCACGTGCTGCGCACCGGCAAGTTGGGCGACGACGACTGGCAGAAGCTGACCTACGCGATCGGCAAGCTCTCCGACGCGCCGATGTACATCGACGAAACGCCGGCGCTGACGGCGCTGGAAGTGCGCGCCCGCGCGCGCCGGCTGGCACGCCAGCATGGCGGCAAGCTGGGCCTGATCGTGATCGACTACCTGCAGCTGATGAGCGGATCCGGCCGCGGCGACAACCGTACCGCCGAACTGGGCGAAATCTCGCGGGGCCTGAAGGGCCTGGCCAAGGAGCTGCAGGTGCCGGTGATCGCGCTGTCGCAGCTGTCTCGGGCGGTGGAGCAGCGGCCGAACAAGCGGCCGATGATGTCCGACCTGCGGGAATCGGGCGCGATCGAGCAGGACGCCGACTTGATCATCTTCATGTACCGCGACGAGTACTACAATCCGGATTCGCCGGACAAGGGCCTGGCCGAGGCGATCATCGGCAAGCATCGTAACGGCCCGACCGGCGCGGTGCGGCTGGCCTTCATCGGCCACTATGCCAAGTTCGACAACGCCGCCACCGTCGGCGCCGCCGGCTGGGCGGACAACGACGGCTAAGCCGAAAACGGGACACAGTCATGAGCTTTTTCGACAAGCATGTATTCATTTGTTGCAACCAGCGCGCCGCAGGCGAAAGCTGCTGCAACAATTTTGGCTCCAGCGAACTGCTGGGCTATATGAAGGACAAGGTCAAGGCGCTGGGGCTGGCCGGCGAGGGCAAGATCCGCGTCAACAAGGCCGGCTGCCTGGGACGCTGCGACGACGGTCCGGTGATGGTGGTCTATCCGCAGGAGACCTGGTACACCTTCGTCGACAAGGACGATATCGATGAAATCGTCAGCGAGCACATGGTGCATGGCCGAGTGGTGGAAAGGCTGAAGATCTGATGCTGAAGGCACTGAACAAGATCAGCGTCGCCGGACCGGTCGGCGCGCTCGACACCATCATCGTGCCGGCCCAGGGCGAAGCGACCGGCGTCGCCGTGATCTGCCATCCCAATCCGCTGCAGGGCGGCACCCACACCAACAAGGTGGTGCAGACCGCCGCCAAGGCCTTGTCGCAGCTGGGCTATGCCTGTTATTGCCCGAACCTGCGCGGCGTCGGCGACAGCGAAGGCGAGCATGACTACGGCAACGGCGAGGTGGACGACGCGATCGCCGTGGCCGAGTACGCCCGGGTCCAGCACCCGGGCCTGCCGCTGGCTTTGGCCGGCTTCTCCTTTGGCGGCTTCGTCGCCGCGCGGGCGCGCGCCCGCATCGAGGCGGACAAGCTGCTGCTGATGGGCGTGGCGGTCGGCAAGTATCCGATCCCGACGCCGGCGGTGCCGGCCGACACGCTGGTGATCCACGGCGAAGAGGATGAGGTGATCCCGCTGTCCGCGGTGATGGAGTGGGCGCGGCCGCAGAGCCTGCCGGTGCTGGTGTTTCCCGGCGCGGGCCACTTCTTCCACGGCCGGCTGGTGCAACTGGCGCAGATGATTCAACGGTGCTGGTGAGCGCCGGAACAAGCAGACCTTGGTCTGCTTTTTTTGTATCGACGGAAAGAAAGCAATATGCAGAACATCGTAGATTTCGTGCTGGAAATCGACAAGCTCAAGCAAGTGACGCGCAAGACGCGGGTGTTGAACAGCGATCGCTATGAAAACTCGGCCGAGCACAGCTGGCAAATCGCGCTGCTGGCATCCTCGCTGGCGCCGTACGTGGTAGAGCCGGTGGACATGGACCGCGTGGTGGCGATGCTGCTGGTGCATGATATCGGCGAAATCGAGACCGGCGACACCATCGTCTACGCCGAAGGCGGCTGGGAAGAGCGCAAGGCGCAGGAACTGGCTTGCGTCACCCGCATCTTCGGCATGTTGCCGGCCGAGCTGGGACAACGCTTCCTCGCCCTGTGGAACGAGTTCGAAGCCGCCGAAACCGCGGAAGCCCGGTTCGCCCACGCGGCTGACCGCGCGATGCCGGTGTTGCTGAATCTGGCCAACAACGGACAGAGCTGGCGCGAGAACGGGATCCGCCATCAGCAGGTGGTCGACCGCATCGGCCCGCCGGTTCGCCAGGGCTGTCCCGCCTTGTGGGATTATCTGGAGAGCCGCCTGGAGCAGGCGCGCCAGTGCGGCTGGCTGGCCTGACTCCGGAACGGTATCGATGATTTGAGTCCGGCGCGCGGCAGCATGTCGCCGCCATGGCTGTGCTATACATCAGATGCCGGGTGCGGAATCCGGCGCGGCCGCCATCGAGCATGGGCGGACGGGCAGACACCGGAACCGCAGCGCGGAGAACGTTGTTTATGCAGAAATCATATTCGACGGCCGGCCATGGACTCGAATTCCTGTCCTCGCTGCCCCCCACGCGTGGGCAGTCGCGGCTGGCGATCAGCGTCATCGTGGTCTCGACGCTGGTTTTTCTCGCCATCCTGCCGTTCGCCAAAACCCAATTGCCCAAGGTGTGGGCGTTCATTCCGCTGTATCAGTCCGCCCTGGCCGTCAACGACCTGATCACCGCGGTGCTGTTGTTCGGCCAGTTCGCCATCCTGCGCCTGCGCTCCCTGCAGATACTGGCTACGGCCTATCTGTTCACCGCCCTGATGGCGATGCTGCATGCTTTGAGTTTCCCCGGACTGTTTGCGGAGCATGGCTTGTTCGGCTCGGGGCCGCAGACCACGGCCTGGCTGTATATGTTCTGGCACAGCGGCTTTCCGCTGCTGGTGATCCTCTATTGCACCCTGAGCGGCGTCGTCCGGGTCGGAACCGTCCGCGCCATCGCGCAGCCGGCTTCTCTGGCGTTCTTGCTGGTAGTCGTGCTGGGCGCGCTCGCCACCCAAGGCCATGATTTTCTGCCGGTGATCATGCAGGGCAGTCGCTATTCGCCGCTGATGTGGGGCGTGATCACCTGCGTTTGGGGCTTATGCATACTGGCGCTGGTCGCGGTGGCGTTGCGGCGGCCACGCAGCATGCTGGACCTGTGGCTGATCGTGGTGATGGTCAGCTGGATTTTCGACATTGCGCTGTCCGTGGTGTTCAACGCCGGGCGTTTCGATCTTGGCTTCTACGCCGGCCGCATTTATGGATTGATGGCGGCCAGTTTCGTGCTGATGGCGCTGTTGCTGGAGTATGGCCTGCTGTATGCGCGGCTGGTCGACAACTCGGCGCAACTGCGCGAGGCCAAGCTGGCCGCCGAGCAGGCCACCCAGGCCAAATCTTTGTTTCTGGCCAATATGAGCCACGAAATCCGCACGCCGATGAACGCGGTCATCGGCATGTCCTATCTGGCGTTGCGGACCGAGCTGGATGACCAGCAGCGCAATTACATCGGCAAGATCCACAACGCCGGCACGTCGCTGCTGGGCATCATCAACGACATCCTCGATTTTTCCAAGGTGGAAGCCGGCAAGCTGGAGCTGGAGTCGCAGCCGTTTTGGCTCGACGATGTGCTGGACGGCGTGTCGGCGCTGGTGGCGCAGAAGGCGGCGGACAAGGGCCTGGAGCTGTTGTTCGAAACCGCTAGCGACGTGCCGCAGGGTTTGCTGGGCGACGCGCTGCGCCTCGGGCAGGTGTTGACCAATCTGACCGGCAACGCGATCAAGTTCACCGAGGCGGGGCAGGTGTCCATCATCATCGGCCTGAGCGAGAGGATAGGCGACAAGGTACAGCTGAAATTCTGTGTCCACGATACCGGCATAGGCATGAGCGAAGAACAGCAAAGCCGGCTGTTCCAGGCTTTCAGCCAGGCCGACGGCTCGACGACCCGCCGGTACGGCGGCACCGGCCTGGGCCTGACCATCGCGAAGCGGCTGGTGGAGCTGATGGGCGGCGCCATGCTGGTGGAGTCCTCGCCGGGCTGGGGAAGCTCCTTCATTTTCAGTTGCTGGCTGGGCGTTTCGGCAGAGACGGACTCGCGCAGGCAGTCTCTTCCCCAGGAGATCCGCGGATTGCGGGTTTTGGTGGTGGACGACAACCAGTCTGCCGTCGATGTGCTGTGCGCGCAGCTGAAACAGCTTGGTTTCGAAGTTCAGGGATGCCTGAGCGGCAACGAGGGGCTGTCGCGGGTGAGGCAGGATTGCCTGCAGAAGCCGTTCGATGTCGTCTTCGTCGACTGGATGATGCAGGAAATGGACGGCGTGGAGACCGTACGCCGGATGCGGCAGATCAGTCGCAAGATGCGCATCGTGATGGTGACGGCCTTTGGTCGCGACGATATCCGGCTGAAGGCGCGCGCGGCGGGTTGCGACGCTTTCATGGTCAAGCCGGTCAATCTGTCGCAGTTGTTCGATGTACTGCTGGAAGTGTTCGGTTTTGGCCGCAGCGGCGGGTTGTCGCTGATCGACGAGGATGACCAGCTTCCCCGTTTCGACGGCGCCCATCTGCTGCTGGTGGAGGACAACCACATCAACCAGCAGATCGCGATCGAGCTCTTGGAGGGAACGGGCGCCACCATCACGGTGGCGGGAAATGGGCAGGCGGCGCTGGACAAGCTGCTCGCTTACGGTCCCAAGGCTTTCGACGCGGTGCTGATGGACGTGCAGATGCCGGTGATGGACGGGATCGAAGCCACCAGCCGCATTCGGGCAATGCCCGGATTCATCGATCTGCCCATCATCGCCATGACGGCGGATGCGCTGGTGGAGGAGAGGGAACGTTGCCTGATGGCAGGCATGGTCGATCATATCGCCAAGCCGATAGATCCGCATATCCTGTTTTCCACGCTGACGCGCTGGGTGGGGAAAATCGGCGAGCCGCAGGCCCGGGGCGGGGCAGCCGTCGACAAGACGCGGCTGCCGCAGATCGCCGGGCTGGACCAGTCCGCCGGCTTGCGCCGGGTGGCCGGCAACCGCCAGCTTTATCTACATCTGCTCAAACAGTTTGTCGAGGAGGAGGCCGGCGCGGCCACCCGGGCCGGAGTGGCCCTGGAGGAGGGCGACTTTCAGACTGCCGAGCGCATCGTGCATACGCTGAAAGGCGCGGCGGGCGGCATAGGCTTCGTCGATCTGCAAAGCGCGGCGATGCGGCTGGAGGTGGCGATCCGGGCGCGCGAGGAATGGCGAAGCCTGTTGGTGGAACTGGAAATCGAGCTGGGACAGGTGGTGGAGGCCTTGCGCGCCGGCTTGGCGGAGCTCGGACCTCCCGAGGTGAATGCCAAAGCCGACGATTCCCTGCTTGAGCGGCTGGCGGTGTTGCTGAGGGTCGGTGACGGCGACGCGCTGGGATATTTTCTCGAACACGCGCCCCGAATCCGGGCCTGCTTCCCGGATGGGGCTTGCGAGCCATTTGAGCGGGCTTTGAACGGTTTCGACTTTGTGTCCGCGCTGAGCGCTTTGCGCGAACTGGCGCGGGTGTATGGCAAGAAGTTGCCGGAGGACACGAGATGAGCGAAGCGAACCCGCCCGCCCGGCAGACGGTTTTGCTGGTCGACGACAGCCCCGAGAGCCTGACGCAGATGTACGGCCTGCTGAAGCCGCGCTATCGGACGCTGATCGCGAACAGCGGCGAGCGCGCGTTGCAGATCGTCGAGGGCGACGTGCTGCCCGACTTGGTGCTGCTGGACGTGATGATGCCGGGATTGGGAGGGCTGGAGGTTTGCCGCCGGCTCAAAGCGGACTCCCGCACCGAATCGATCCCGGTGATTTTCCTGACCGCGATGGGCGAACACGAGGACGAGCAGGCCGGTTTCGATGCCGGCGCCGCGGACTACATCATCAAACCGGTGTCGCCCCCCATCATGCTGGCCCGGGTGGGCACTCACTTGCGGGCCAAGGCGATGGCTGACTTTCTGGAGGACAGGGCCGCTTTCCTGCAAGAAGAGGTGGAGAGGCGAACGCGGGAAGTGCAGGTGATACAGGACGTTACCATCATGGCGCTGGCCTCGCTGGCGGAGACGCGCGACCACGAAACCGGCAACCATCTGCGCCGCACTCAAAACTATGTTCGCGCGCTGGCGCTAGAGCTGCGGAATCATCCGCGCTATCGGCCGCTGCTGGACGACGAAACGGTGCAGCTGCTGTACAAGTCGGCGCCGTTGCACGATATCGGCAAAGTGGGCATTCCCGACGACATTCTGCTGAAGCCGGGGCCGCTGACGCCTGAAGAGTTCGAGGTGATGAAGACGCACACGGTGTTGGGGCGCGACACCATCGCCACCGCCGAGCGCATGCTGGACGCGCCCAGCAGTTTTCTGCGATTGGCGCGGGAAATCGCGTATTGCCATCAGGAAAAGTGGGACGGCAGCGGCTATCCGCAAGGTTTGGCCGGCGAGGCCATTCCCTTGTCCGCCAGGCTGATGGCGGTGGCCGACGTTTACGACGCCTTGATTTCCAGGCGGGTGTACAAACCGCCGTTTTCGCATGAAAAAGCGGTGGAGATCATACGGGATGGCAGCGGCCGGCACTTCGATCCGGAGATGGTGAAGGCTTTTTTGCAAATCACGGAAAGCTTCCGCGAAATTGCCCTGCTTTATGCCGACTCCGACATGGGGGCCAAGCTGGCTGTCGAGCGCGGCTGAGCGCCGCGGCTGGCCGGGGCCATATATGCCTCGGCTGCATGGTGCTCAAGCAGGCTCAGAGCGCCCAGCGCACCATCTCCGCAGCCGTTTTCGTCTTGGCTGGCGCGACGTTGAACAGCTTCTAGCGATGGTATTCGCCGGCGGCTTCCGGTTGGTACGTGATTTCCAGCACGCTCAACTCGGTATGTCCGGATGGGGTGGGCCATTGCATGCTCTGGCCGACAGAGAGCCCGAGCAGCGCCGCGCCTATCGGCGCCAGCACCGAAATCCGGCCTTGCTCGCTGTCGGCGTCCTTGGGGTAGACCAGGGTCAGCAGTTTTTCCTGGCCATCGCCCAGTCGGATGCGGACGGAGCTGTTCATGGTGACCACATTCGACGGCATGGCCTGCGGATCGACGACGTCGGCCCGCTCCAGTTCGTCTTCCAGGCGGCCGGCAACCGGATGGTCGTGCTCGCAGCTCTCCAGCAGGACGGACAACCTGTCGTAGTCTAGGGAGGAAATGGTGATTGCCGGCGTGGTCGACATATAAGACTCCTTGCAAATGGACAAAGGGCACCGCTTGCGGTGCCCGATGGACAAATCCCGGAGGGATTCAGCTGTTGATGATAATGGAATCAAAGGCTGTTAAACAAGAGAGCGTTGGAATTATTTTTCTCTTTGCTTGGGGAACTTTTGCGTAAAGTTGCTCAGCCTAGCAGCGACAGCGCGGCTTGCGGGGCGATATTGGCCTGCGCCAGCGTGGCGGCGCCGGTGCGGCCGAGAATCTGTTGCGCGGTCAACTGGGAGGTCGCGGCGGCGAAGTCGGTATCGCTGATCCGGCTCTTGGCTGCCGTGGTGTTCAGCGTCGAGTTCTGCAGGTTGTTGACCACGGCATCGAAACTGTTGCTGACCGCTCCCAGCGTTGCGCGTTGCGACGAGATGGCGTTGAGGTCGCTGCCGGTGCTTTGCTGGGCGGCCAGCGCATTGGCCTGCGTGGTGATGTCTATGGTATTGGTCGCGGCCAGATTGGCGTTGTAGCCATTCAGGCCGCCGTTGGCCGGGGGATTGGTCAGGTTGATGCCCGGCACGGTGATTTGATTGTTGGCGGTGCCATTGGGCCCGACTTGAAAGGTCGTGGAGTTGTTGTTGTTCAGCAGTTGGGTGCCGTTGAATTGCGTGCTCTGGATGATTTGCGAATTGCTCTGGGTCAACTGGTCAACCTGCTGTTGCAGCGCTTGACGGTTGCTCGCGCTCAGCGCGCCGTTGCCGGCCTGGATCGCCAGGGTCTGGATCTGCTGGGTGTTGTCCTGGAGCTGGCTCAGCGCCGAGTCGGCGGTTTGCAGCATCGACACGCCGTCATTGGTGTTGTTGATCGCCTGATTGTTGCCATTTATTTGAGCCTGCAACTGCTGGGCGATCGCCAGATTGGCGGCGTTGTCGGCCGCGCTGTTCAGCTTCGATCCAGAACTCAGCTGAGCCAGCACCTGCTTGGTAGTCTGCTGAGTCTTGTTCAGCTGGTACTGTCCAATCAGCGAGGCTGAGTTGGTGTTGACAGTCAGCGCCATGGTGTTTCTCCGTCGCGAATCTATTGAATGCAATGATGCCTATCTAGTTTAGAAACAACGACTTGTTCGAGCAAGCGCCATTTCTTAATGACTGTGTCTGATCGCGGGGCTTTGGCGGAGAGGCAACAAAAAAGCGCGTTCTGGACGCGCTTGGGCTCTGGCGGGCGGCGTATCAGCGGCGGCGACGCGCTTCATCGTCGCGGATGCGGATGGGCACCAGCTTGGCTTGCTGTTGTACCGGGGCAGCCAGCAATTTGGCTACAGCGACCACCGCAACGGCAAGGGCCGCGATAAGAAGGATTTGCATGGTATGACTCCCCGTAACTGAATCTGAGGCCGGTTTCGGACTTGAGCTGTGGCCCCTCGACTTCATTCTGGGCTACAACATGCTGCCGACTCAAGGAAAAAGTTGTGAGTCAACGTTAAATTTTCAAGCGGGCGCGGCAGTTTTTTTCAAATCCCGCATCGCCTGATCCAGGCCGGACAGCGTCATCGGGTGCATTCTCTGGCCCATCAGCTGTCTAATCATGCCCACTGATTGCGTGTAATTCCAGTGTTCCTGAGTCAGCGGATTGATCCATGCCGCATGGCGGAAATGCTCGAGCAGCCGTTTGAGCCAGACTTCGCCGGACTCTTCGTTCATATGTTCGACGCTGCCGCCGGGAAAGGCGATTTCATAGGGGCTCATGCTGGCGTCGCCGACGAAGATCAGCTTGTAGTCGCGGCCGAAGGTGTGGATCAGGTCCCAAGTGGGGAAGCGCTGGCTTTGCCTGCGGTTGTTGTCTTTCCACACCGACTCGTACACGCAGTTGTGGAAATAGAAGTACTCCAGGTGCTTGAACTCCGCCTTGACCGCGGAAAAAAGCTCCTCGCACTCGCGGATGTGGTCGTCCATCGAGCCGCCCACGTCGAACAGCACCAGCACCTTGACGCTGTTGTGCTGCTCGCGCTGCATTTTCAGGTCCAGCATGCCGCCCTTGCGCGCGGTGGCGGCGATGGTGGCGTCCAGGTCCAGGATTTCCTCGGCGCCGTCGCGGGCGAATTCGCGCAGGCGGCGCAGCGCCAGTTTGATGTTGCGGGTGCCCAACTCCGCCTTGTCGTCGAAATTGCGGAACTCCCGCTGGTCCCACACCTTCACCGCGCGGCGGTGGCGGGACTGGTTCTGGCCGATGCGCACGCCTTCGGGGTTATAGCCCCAGGCGCCGAAGGGGCTGGTGCCGCCGGTGCCTATCCATTTGTTGCCGCCCTGATGCCTTTCCTTCTGCTCTTCCAATCGCTGGTGCAGCGTTTCCATCAGCTTGTCCCAGCCCATGGATGCCAGTTTTTTCTTTTCCTCTTCGCTGAGGTATTTCTCCGCCTGCTTGCGCAGCCAGTCTTCAGGGATGGCGCGCTGCAAGTCTTCCAGCTCCAGCGCCAAACCCTTGAAGTGATGGCCGAATACCTGGTCGAAACGGTCGAAATGTTTTTCGTCCTTGACCAGCGCCGCGCGCGACAGGTAGTAGAACTCGTCAAGGCTGCCGAAGGCGACGTTGCGTTGCAGCGCTTCCAGCAATAGCAGGAATTCTTTCAGGGTGACTGGCAGGCTGGCGTTGCGCAGCGCGTAGAAGAAGTCGATCAGCATGTCGGGGGCGGGCGAGAGTTCGAGACAAGGGATATCCTGTCGGGAATCATACTATGTCCCGACAGCCGCGGCATGTCTGGCGTTAGGCAGGCGGTGGGCGGGCCGCGCCGAAACCGAAGGGGATGTCGGCGCGGCGGCAGCGCTCAGCGGAGGCGGGACTTCAGTTCTTCGGCTGCCTGATGCAGGGCGGCGCGCGTGGCCGGCAGGCCCGACAAGGCGTTGAGCAAGCCGAAGTCATGGATCATGCCGTTGTAGCGGATGGCCACCACGTCGACGCCGGCGGCGTCCAGCTTGCGCGCGTAAGCTTCTCCCTCGTCGCGCAGCACGTCCTTCTCCGCGGTCTGCACCAGGGCGGGCGGTAGGCCTTGCAACTGCTGCGAGGTGGCTTGCAGCGGCGAGGCATAGGCTTCCAGGCGTTGCAGAGGGGCGGCATAGGCGTCCCAGAACCATTTCATCATCGGCCTGGTCAGGAAATGGCCGCTGGCGAATTCGCCATAGGACGCGTCCTCGAAGTTGGCGTCGGTCACCGGCCAGAACAGCACCTGGGCGCGCAGCTTGGGCCCGCCGCTGGCCTTGGCCATCAGCGCGACCACCGCCGCCATATTGCCGCCCACGCTGTTGCCCGCCACCGCGAGGCGCTGGCCGTCGATCTGGATCTGATCGCCGTGCTCGGCCACCCACTTGGTCGCGGCATACGCCTGATTGATCGCCACCGGATAGCGCGCTTCCGGCGACGGCGTGTAGTTGACGAACACCGCCGCGGCGCCGGACTCGGCCACCAGGTCGCGCACCAGGCGCTCATGGGTGGGATAGTCGCCCAGAATCCAGCCGCCGCCGTGGAAGAACATGAAGGCGGGCAAGGCGCCCTTGGAGCCGGCAGGCCGCACGATGGTCAGTTTCAACGGTTTGCCGTTGGCGGTGATGGTTTTCTCGCTGACATCCGCCGGCGGCAGCTTGGCGCCCTGTTGCGCGCCGACCAGAACCTGACGCGCGGCGGCGGGAGACAGCGTTTCCAGCGGCTGGCCGCCGCTCTTGGCCAGCGCGTCGAGGAAGGCCTGGGTGTTGCGTTCGACGCCGGGGCTGCCGGCGGCCAGCGCGGAGCCTGCGATCAGCGCGGACGCGGCCGCGGCAGTGATGGTGAGTTTCGGTTTCATGGCTATTCCTTGAGTTTGGGTTGTCGAGAGGCGGTTCACACGAGGCTCAGGCGCACGTCGATGTTGCCGTGGGTGGCGTTGGAATAGGGGCAGACGATGTGAGCCTGCTCGACCAAGGCCTGAGCGTCTTCGATCGCCAGGCCTGGCAGGCTGATCCACAGTTCGGCCTCGATGCCGAAACCGCTGGGAATGAGGCCGATGCCGACGGCGGCGGTCACGCTGGCTTCGGCCGGCAGCGTCATTTTTTTCTGGGCCGCGACAAACTTCATCGATCCCAGGAAGCAGGCCGCATAGCCGGCGGCGAACAGCTGCTCGGGATTGGTGCCGGGGCCGCCGGCGCCGCCGAGTTCGCGCGGCGTGGACAGCTGGATTTTCAGCGCGCCGTCCGGGGACTCGGCAGTTCCTTCGCGGCCGCCGCAGACGGTGGCCTGGGTGCGGTACAGAATCTTTTCAATCGACATGGTGCGCTCCTTATGATCTGGCGGATTTGCGTTGAGCCGTTTGGCAGGAACCACTCTACGCCAATCAAAAATACGATAAGCTGCATAAAGTCCTGAAAATTTGATCAAGAGTTTTGAAATGACTGAGGCATGTATCGACAGGCTGGATGCGTTGCTGAGTCGCTTTCCCGTCCGCGCGCGGATGTTCCATTCCGGCGCCTTGTGCGGCATGACAGATTTTTCCCAGCCGGGAGAGGGCGGCCAGTTGCATCTTATCCGCGCGGGAACGCTGGACATCATTCATGCAGGCCGATCGGCCGGCTTGCATGTGAACGTGCCCAGCCTGCTGTTTTATCCGCGCGCCATGCCGCGCCGCTTCGTCTCGGATGAGCATGGCGGAGCCGATCTGGCCTGCGCGGAGCTGCATTTCGACGGCGGAGCCGAGAATCCCATCGTGGCGGCGTTGCCGGAGGTGGTCTGTTTGCCGCTGAATAGCATCGCTGGCGCGGGGCCAGTGCTGGCGATGCTGTTCAACGAAGCGTTCAGCCAGAATTGCGGCCGGCATGTCGTGGTTGACCGGCTGTTCGAGGTCGTGCTGGTGCAGTTGCTGCGGCATTTGATGGAAAGCGGCGAGCTGCGCGGCGGCATGCTGGCCGGCATGTCCCATCCCAAGCTGAGAAAAGCGCTGGCGGCGATGCACGAGCGGCCGGAGCGGGAGTGGTCTCTGGAGGGGCTGGCGGATATCGCGGGGATGTCGCGCAGCGTTTTCGCCGGCAACTTCCGCGATATCGTAGGCTGCGCGCCTGGCGCCTATCTGCAAGGCTGGCGGATCAGGCTGGCGCAGCAAGCATTGCGGCAGGGAAGGCGCTTGAAGATGATCGCGATCGAAGTCGGCTACGGCAGCGAGGCCGCCTTGTCTCGGGCGTTCAAGGCGCAATGCGGCATGACGCCGCGACAGTGGCGGCAATCCCTGGCTGCTGATTGACATTTGCCGGCGGCGCATGCGCGCCAAGATGGCGCCATTGGGATCGAGCGGCGTGGCATGCGGACATGATGACAGTGAAGTGCGCTGGTGCTAATCTTGGCTAGAGCACAGGCTCTAAACGTTTGTTTGGCTGGTATCAACAAGGATAATTACTATGGATGCCATCAAGATGCCCCCTCAGGAAGAAGCCGAGCTGCTGGACGCGTTTGCCCGGCTCAAGGCGGTCGCGCGCGCGGCCCCATATCCCTCGCAGGAAACCCGCAAGTCCTGGCTGAACGCGCTAGAGCGCCTGATCCAGGAAAATCGCCAGGCCTTGGTGGAGGCGGTGAACCGCGATTTTGGCCAGCGCAGCAGCGTGGAAACGCGCCTGGCCGAACTGTTCCCGTCGCTGGAAGGCGTGCGCCATGCCCGTCGCCATTTGAAAAACTGGATGAAACCGCGCCGCCGCGGTGTTTCATTATGGTTCGCGCCGGCCGGCGCCAGCGTGCACCCGCAGCCGCTGGGCGTGGTGGGCGTGGTGGTGCCGTGGAATTACCCGCTGTTCCTGGCCTTCGGCCCGATCACCGCTGCGCTGGCCGCCGGCAACCGGGTGATGGTGAAGATGTCCGAATACACGCCGGCCACCGGGGAGCTGCTGCAGCGCTTGGCGCGCCAGCATTTCGGCGATGATCTGCTGACGGTGGTCAACGGCGGGCCGGAGCTGGCCCAGGCCTTCGTCCGGCTGCCGTTCGACCATCTGCTGTTCACCGGCTCCACCGCGGTGGGGCGCCACGTGATGCGCGCGGCGGCGGAGAACCTGACCCCGGTGACGTTGGAGCTGGGCGGCAAGTCGCCGGCGCTGGTGGCGCGCGGCGCCAATCTCAAGCGCGCGGCGGAGGCCATCGTCGCCGGCAAGCTGATGAACGCCGGCCAAACCTGCGTGGCGCCGGACTATGTGCTGGTCAACGACAAGGATTGCGCGCTGCTGCTGGATGAGGTGCGCGAGGCCGCCAAGCGCGCGTATCCCACCCTGGCGAACAACCCCGACTACAGCGCCATCGTCAACGACAGGCATTACCAGCGGCTGCGGAGCTGGCTGGAGGAGGCTCGCGAGGCCGGAGCCCGCATCGACGAGGTCAATCCCGCGGGAGAAGAGCTGGCCGCGGTCCGCAAGCTGCCGCTGACCCTGGCGCAGCGCTGCCCTGAAGATTGCGCGCTGATGCGGGAGGAAATCTTCGGCCCCATTCTGCCGGTGGTGGCCTATGACAAGTTCGACGAGGCGCTGGCTTATATCAACGCCCGGCCGAGGCCGTTGGCGCTGTACCTGTTCGACGACGACCCATTGCGCATCGACCGGGTGCTGCAGGAAACGATTTCCGGCGGCGTTAGCGTCAACGACACGCTGCTGCACGTGGTGCAGGATGATCTGCCATTCGGCGGGGTGGGTCCGTCCGGCATGGGCCATTACCACGGCCGCGAGGGCTTCCTGACCTTTTCCAAGCTCAAGCCGGTATTCCACCAGAGCCGCCTGTCCGGCGCCTGGCTGACGCGGCCGCCTTACGGCGCCGCGGTGGAATGGCTGCTCAAGCTGATGCTGCGTTGATGGCCAGCCGGCGTCAGTTTCTGCAGGCGGGCGTGCTGGGAGGCGCGGCGTTGTTGCTGGCGGGATATTGGGCGGCGCCGGCGGTCGATTCCGTCCCTCCGGCAGCCGGACCGCTGGCGTGGCTGCGGCCGCTGGACGCGCAGATCGTCGCCGCGCTCGCGCCGGTGCTGCTGGGCTTGCCCGGCGTTCCCGCCGCCAGCGTGGCGGCGGGGGTGGACCGGGCCGTGGCGGGTTTGCCGCCCGCGACGCAGCGCGAGGTGCGCCAGCTGTTCGATCTCCTGGGCAACCGCTGGGCGCGGCGCTGGCTGGCCGGCGTGCGCGAGCCCTGGCAATCCGCCGGCCCGCTTGAGCTGGCGCGGTTTCTTCAACGATGGCGGGAGAGCCGTTTCGCCCTGCAGTGCAGCGCCTACCAGGGCTTGCATCGCTTGATCCACGCCGGCTGGTACGGCAATCCCGCCAGTTGGCCGGCGCTGGGTTACCGGCAGCCGGCGGCGGTGATGGAGATGCTGCCTTGAGCGGCAAGATACCCGATCCTATCCGGGCGGGACTGGCAAGCGGCTGGAAGGTGTTCGATGGCGCCAGGCAGGACAAGGACCTGGCGCTGGACGCCGATGTGGCGATCATAGGCAGCGGCGCCGGGGGCGGCATCGCGGCGGAAGCGCTCAGCCGGGCCGGGCTGGACGTGCTGCTGTTGGAAGAGGGCGGCTTATACAGTTCCAGCGACTTCCGCCTGCTGGAGGCCAAAGCCTATCCGGAGCTGTACCAGGAGTCGGCCAGCCGGCAGACGCTGGACAAGGGCATCACCATCCTGCAAGGGCGGACGGTGGGCGGCGGCACCACGGTCAACTGGACCAGCAGCTTCCGCACGCCGCCGGACACCCTGCTGTGGTGGCAGGAATACCACGGTTTGGCGACCTTGTCGGTCGAAGGCATGCGCCCATGGTTCGAAAAGGCGGAGCAGCGGCTGGGCATCGGCCCCTGGCAGGCCGAGCCCAACGGCAACAATCTGGTGCTGGAGCGGGGCTGCCGGGCGCTGGGCCTGCGGCACGCCCGCATCGCGCGCAATGTGAAGGGATGCTGGAACCTGGGCTATTGCGGCATGGGCTGCCCCACCAACGCCAAGCAGTCGATGCTGGTCACTTGCATTCCTGAAGCGTTGTCTCATGGCGCCAGGCTGCTGTGCCGGGCGCGCGTGGACAGGCTGCTGGCGGATTCGGGCCGCAAGCGCATCGCATCCATTCAGGGCAGCCTGCTCGGAGCCGACGGCAACACGCCGACCGGCCGCCGCTTCAGCGTGCGGGCGCGGCAGGTGGTGTTGGCCGCCGGCGCCATCGGCACGCCGGCCATCATGCTGCGCAGCGGCCTGACGGACGCCGCCGGCCAGACCGGCAAGCGCACCTTTTTGCATCCGGTGGCGCTGAGCGCGGCGCTGATGCCGGAAATGGTGGAGCCTTACAATGGCGCGCCGCAAACGGTTTACTCCGATCACTACATGCACACCCAGCCGCTGGACGGGCCGCTGGGCTTCAAGCTGGAAGTGCCGCCCATCCATCCCTTGCTCGCCAGCGTCACCTTTCCGGGCTTCGGCATCGAGCAATCGCAGCTTTTGCAACAGCTGCCGCATCTGCACGCGACGCTGGCCCTGCTGCGCGACGGCTTCCATCCGGACAGCCGGGGCGGGGAGGTGAAGCTGCGCGGCGATGGCTCGCCGGCGCTGGATTACCCGCTCAACGACGTGATCTGGGATGGCGTGCGGCGCAGCTGGCTGGCGATGGCCGAGCTGCAGTTCGCCGCCGGCGCCAGGCTGGCGATGCCGCTGCATGAGCGCGCGCGGCCGGTATCGAGCTGGAGGCAGGCCAGGGAGATGATTGAAGGCTTGCCCTTGCAGGCG
The DNA here is from genome assembly GCF_055181315.1 of Chromobacterium sp. Ag138. NCBI lineage: Bacteria > Pseudomonadati > Pseudomonadota > Betaproteobacteria > Neisseriales > Chromobacteriaceae > Chromobacterium > Chromobacterium sp. Ag138. The sequence continues at coordinate 698,747 of NZ_JBUPWA010000001.1, read as the reverse complement.
CTGCAGGCCAGGCTGGTCAGCGCCCACGTGATGGGCGGCATGGCGATGGGCGACGATCCGGCCCGATCGGTGCTGGATAACTGGGGCAATCACTGGGAATGGCGAAATCTCGCGGTGCTGGACGGGTCGATTTTCCCGACCAGCGTCGGCGCCAATCCCCAGTTGTCCATCTACGCCTTCGCTTGGCGCGCCGCCGACCGCTTGGCGAGGGAACTGGCCAAGGGATGAGTCCGGCGGGCGCGCCAGCGTCCGCCGGAGGCGAGCGTCAGCCGCGCGTTTCGTCTAGCGGCGGCGTTTCCGCGGCGGGAGCGGGCAGCAGGGGCGGCGGCACGAAGAAGCTCAGCGGCCGGCGCAGGAAGCGCTTGGCCAGCATCGGGATCAAGGGCAGCAGCAGCGAACCGGACAGCTTGCGCGAACGCAGCGCCACCCACAGCGCCAGGAAGAAGCTGACGCCCAGGTTGACGAGACCGATCAGCGCCACCCCGGCGCAACCCAGCAGCACGGCGGACAGAGGCACCTGGAAGTCCAGCGACACGCTGGCGAAGGCCAGGTTGGCGGACGAGAAGGTGATGTGGCGGATGTCCAGCGGCAGGCCCAGTATCGTGCCCACGGTGCCGGTGAGGCCCAGGAACATGCCGAAGTAGAAATTGCCTGCCAGCGCGCCCAGATTGTGCTCGATGTAGTTGCCCAGCCGCCAGGCGCGGTTCTCGCCCAGCAGTCGCTTGAGCAGGCGGTGATTGGCGATGCGTTCCGGTATGCGGCGGTAGATCGCCTTGTTGTCGTAGTAGCCGGCGATCAGGCCCGACAGGAACAGGAACACGCCGGCGATGGCGGCGTGGGGCAGCGCCAGGCTGTGCACCGGATCGATCTCGTGCAGCAGCTTTTGCGCCTTGGCCGCGTCCACCACCGGCGCGCCGAACAGCGCGTTCCAGGCCAGCGCGATCAGCGCCGCGGTGGGGATGGCCAGCAGCACGTTGCCCATGATGGCGACGAATTGCGTGCGCACAACCTTGACGATCAGCTCCGACAGCTCTTCCAGCTGTTTCTTGCGGCCGTATTGGGCTTGCAGCACGGCCGCCAGCCGGGCCGCCGTCATCGCCGGCTGCTTGGTGGCGATGGTGAAGTGCAGGATCTGCACGATGATGAAGCCGATCGCGTAATTGAGGCCGAAGGCGATGCCTTCCCACAGCAGCGGCAAGTGGCCGCGCGCCAGCATCAGCTTGATCAGCGCCATGAAGCCGACGAGCAGGCCGGCGCCCATCGCCGCCTTGCCCATCTTCGACCATTCCTTGCGGTCTTCGGCGATGTAGTGCTCGCCCTGGCGGCCGGCGTGCTCGGTCACTTGCAGCGCCAGCAGCTCGGTATTGGATTTGAACAGATCGCGCAGGCTGTACTTGCGGTTCTCCGCGCGGGCGAAATCCACCAGCAGCTGGAACAGCTGCGGGCGCTCGGCGGGATTGTGCCCGGGCGACAGCAGCTCCAGCAGCGCGCGCAGCCGGGCGATGCTCTGAGCCAGCCGCAGGCCGTGGTAGGTCAGATTGACCGAGATGCCGTAACGGGCCGCGTTTTTGCGTACTTTGCCCAGAATGGCCTCGCACTGGTCCAGTAGCACCAGCACCTGCTTCTCGTCCTCGGGCGGCTCGACGCCGTCGGTCAGCGCCTGGCGATAGCCATCGACGTAGCGCTGCACTTCGGCGCTCAGATGCATGAAGGGGGACGCGAAACGCTCCACCTCGGGGCAGACGCGCACCAGCTCCGGCTCCAGGCCGATGGCGGTGATGCGGGCGGACAGCACTTGCACCGACTCCAGCAGCTGCAGCCGGGTCTGGCGCTCGCTGTCCTGCCGCGGCGCTTCCTGCCAGGCCATCGCCCGCCACAGCGCGTGCCAGGTGGCGTCGGGCACGGTTTCTAGCCACAGATAGTCCTGCTTGTCGCTGAACAGCAGGCCGAAGCGGTCTCGCAGCGAATCAGGGTTGTAAGGCATGGGCAGCGCGCGCTCTCCCAGGCGGTGCAACAGCGTGGTGCCGAAACCGTCGTTGGCCAGAATGCCGGCGTCGGTGTACAGCGGGATCTGCCGGCTTTCGGCCAGCAAGGTGCACAGGGCCTGGCGCAAGGCTTCGCGGAATTCGGCGTGATGCTCGAGCAGGAAGGACAAGGCCTGCAGATTGACGGTGGCTTGCTGCGCCGGCTGGCGGTCGCCGGGACGCAGCGCGGCGATCAGCGCCGCCAGCGCTTCGGTCTGGCCGGGCGTTTCGCACAGCTGGCGCAAAGAGGATTCCAGATCGGGAACGGTGTGTTCGGTCATGTTCTACCAGAGTGGTCGCGCGCTGGCGCGCGAATGGGAAAGAGTGTCGCCTGTATTTTAGGGCATGCGCGGCCGAAGCGGGCAAGATGCCCCGCCGGCGGGCCGATTGACACCTTACTGACCAGTAAGTAGAGTGGCCTGATGCATAATGGTTCCGACAGCAAGAACGATACCCGCAAGCGCATACTCGACCTGGCCGAGGAGCTGCTGCTGACGCGCGGCTTCAACGGTTTCAGCTACCAGCACATCAGCAGCGCGCTGGGCGTGCGCAACGCGGCCATCCACTACCACTTTCCCAAGAAAAGCGACCTGGGCGTGGCGCTGATCCAGCGTTACCGCCGTCGTTTCCAGCGTTTCATCGAGCAACAGGGGGAGTGGGACGCCGCCCGCCGGCTGGAGGCGTATTTCGGCTTGTCGGACCAATATTACCTGCAGCACAAGCAGATCTGCCCCAGCGGCATCCTCAGCACCGAGTTCCAGACCCTGCCGGAAGACATGCGGCAAGAGGCCTCGGCCTTCATCGATGAGATGCGGCAATGGGCGGTGGCCATCGTCAGGCTGGGGCGGGACTCCGAGCGGATGACATACGCCGGGACGCCCGAGGCCGTCGGCATGATGCTGTTTTCCGCGCTGCAGGGCGGGCTGCAGCTGGCGCGCATCGACGAGGGCGCGCTGCCGCTTTTGAAGAGCCAGGTCAGGACCACGCTGGGCATGCCCGAGGCGCAAGAATAAGCGGCCGGCGGCAAACCGGGCGCAGACAACACGAGAACAACAAAGGGGGTAGCATGGAGTACAGAAAGAACAGCATGAGCCGGATCGCAGACAAGGTGGGCCGCTTGCCGGTGGGCTGGCGCCGGCCAGTGCTGTCGATGATGTTCGGCAAGATCGTTCCCTTCCTGTCCACCGCCGGGCTGCGATTCGAAGAGGTCGGCCATGACAGGCTGACGGTGTCGATCCGCAACCGCAAGAAGGTGCAGAACCACATCCGCGGCGTGCACGCGGCGGCGATGGCGCTGCTGGCCGAGACATCCACCGGCTTCGTGGTGGGCATGAACATGCCGGACGACAAGCTGATGCTGCTCAAGTCGATGAAAGTCAATTACGTCAAGCGTTCCCAGGGCGACATGAAAGCCGTGGCGACGCTGACGCCACAGCAGATCCAGACCATGTACGAGCAGGAAAAGGGCGAGGTGCTGGTGGAGGTGCTGGTGACCGACGAGTCCGGCGAATCCCCCATTGTCTGTGAGATGCTGTGGGCCTGGGTTCCCAAGAAACGTCCGGAGGCGAAAGCGGCATGATCAATCTGCAAACCCTGTCAGCGGAGCTGGACGATAAGGTCGCTCTGTTGCGTTTCAACCGTCCCGACAAGGCCAATGCGCTTAACCTGCCGATGTGGCAGGACTTGCGCGCCGCGCTGGATTGGGCCGATGGCGAGCCCGGCGTCCGCGCCGTGGTGCTGGCCGGCAGCGGCAAGCATTTCTGCTCGGGAATCGACCTGACGATGCTGGTGGGACTGCAATCCAGCATCCAGGACGAGTGCGAAGGGCGCAAGCGCGACAAGCTGCGCCGCTTGATCCTGGATCTGCAGGACTGCGTGACCAGCCTGGAGCGCTGCCGCAAGCCGGTGATCGCCGCGATACACGGCGCCTGCCTGGGCGGCGGCCTGGACATCGCGTTGGCGGCGGATTTCCGCTTCGCGGCGGAAGGCGCGGTGTTCGGCGTGCGCGAGGTGGACTTGGGCATGGTGGCCGACGTCGGCTCCTTGCAGCGCCTGCCGCGCGTGGTGGGCGAGGGCGTGGCCCGCGAATTGGCGCTGACCGGCCGCGACATGGTGGCCGAGGAGGCGCTGGAGGTCGGCCTGGTCAACCGGGTGCTGGCGGATGCCGACACCGTGTTGGCCGCCGCGCTGCAGAGCGCGAAGCTGATCGCGAGCAAGTCGCCGCTGGCGGTTCGCGGCAGCAAGGAAGTGCTGAACTACAGCCGCGACCACAGCGTGGCGGACGGGCTGCAGTTCGTCGCCGGCTGGAACGCGGCGATGCTGATCTCGGAAGACATCCAGAAGGCCGGCATGGCCGCGATGATGAAGCAGCAGGTCAGCTTCCGGGACTGAGAGTTACGAAGACCTTGCCTTCCGGCAGGATGGTTTCCTGCCGGAAGTAGGCGATTTTCAAGGCGCGGGCCGGTCGCAGACGCGCCGCATCAGCCATTCCAGCGGGCCGTGGCGGAAGCGCTTGGACCATAGCCAGGCGAAGGCCACGGCGGCGGCGCAATACAGCGCGGCGGCCGGCGGCACCCGCGCGAGCTCGCCGCTGTCCAGCCATCCCATTTCCTCCAGAACGCCCATGCCGATCAGGATGTGGGCGATGTACAGCGTCAGCGTTTGCCGGCCCGCCGCCAGCAGCGGCGCGAGTCGGGCGGCGAGGCCTGGGCGCGACGCCAGCGCCAGGCAGCCGCCTATCGCCGCGCTGGCGATGCCGCCGGCGTTCAGCATGTACAGCGGCCCGGGCGGCAACGGTTTCGTTCCCAGAAACGGCGAAAGCCGAGCGGGCGACAGATCCCGCAGCCAGGCCGACAGCAGACCGCTGGCAAGCGCCAGCAGCGCGCCGCCGGCGATCAGCCTCCATTGCGTGCCAGAGCGGGCCAAGGGCTGCCGCGACAGCCATAGCCCCCATATCGCAAAACCCAGCCAGGGCAGCATCGGGTGCCAGCCATTGAGCAGCAGGTTGCGCGTGAAGCCGGCCGGGGTCCAGAAGTCCTGATAGCTGAGCGTGGCCCAGTTCCAGCCCCTTTCATAGTCCAGCGTCAGCTGCAAGGCGAAGGCTGTCGACAAGGTCAGGCACAGCGCTGCCAGCAGCCATCGCTCAGGCAGTTTCAGCAACAGGCAGGCGGCGAAGAAATAGAAGGCGTAGTAATGGATGATGTCGGCGGGGAACAAGGTGAAGTTGAGCAGCCCGACCGCCAGCAGGAACACGGCGCGCCGGCAGGTCTGGCTGATGGCCTGGACGCGGGCCAGCCGCGCGGTGGCCAGGCCAAGGCCGATGCCGGCCAGGGTCACGAAGGTGGCGGCGGATCGCCCCTCCAGCAGGGAGAACCAGGGCAGCAGCGGGTCCTGGACGGACGGGAAGGGCGCGATCGCCAGGCGAAAGTTGACCAGCACCATGCCGATCAGGGCCAGGCAGCGAGCCAGGTCCAGGCCGTCCAGGCGGTTGGGGCGGGGGGTCATCGTTTTCCTCCCGCGGGCGACAACAGCTTGTCGATCAAGACCGAGATGTCATTGTTGTCCAGTTGGGCGCCCAGCAAGGCGCGATTGATGGCGCAGCCCTCCAGCGCGTCCAGCAGCCAGTGGGCGCAGGCGGAAAAGGGCAGGCCATGGTCTATGTCTCCCTGTTCGGCGCCGCGGCGCAGGGCATCGGCCAAGGCGCTGGCCAGGCGACGGCGGTTGGCCGCGAACAGCCGGGCCAGCTCGGCGTCGCGCGCGGCTTCCGCCAGCACTTCGGCGGTCAGGCTGACGTCTTCCGGACGCTCGCACAGCCGCAGATAGCGTTCGGCGAAATCCCGGACGGCAGGGCCGGCGGGGTCCGCCGTCAACGCATCGATCAAGTCCTGTTTTTCCAGCGCCTCCATCGCGGCGATCTCCGCGATCAGGGCCTGCTTGTTGGGAAAGTGGTTGTACAGATTGCCCAGGCTGACGCCGGCGGCGTCCGCGATGTCGCGCATGCCGGTCTGGTGGAAGCCTGAGGCGATGAAACAGGCAAGCGCCGCGTCGACGATCTGTCCGCGGCGGTTTTCGGTTTGCTGCTGGCGCTTGGGCGTCATGCGGTTTCCTTTGTATAAAGGTGGCTTTTCCAATCATACAATGAACGAACGTTCATTCAATATTTGATGTCAAAAATAGTAAAAAATGGCGATTGCATGTGGCGGAAAAACAAAACAGGCGCCAGAGCGCCTTCGATGTGTGCTTGCCGTGTCTGCAGCATCTGGCTAGGGCTTGTCATGCTGGCGGCGTTGGGACGGCTGCGCCAAATCCGAAATGAGTGCTGCTTGTTGCAAGCTTGGGCGGCGGCCTCGGCTTGTTTGGCCTGCAAAATGAAAGAGGCGCCGAAGCGCCTCTCTTGTGTTGCGGAGCTGGGGGAGGCGTTTATTTGGCCTCGCCGCCGACGGTGGACACCACTTCCCACTTGCCGTTCTTCACCTGATAGACGGTGACGGCGCCGTTCTTGATGTCGCCCTTGTCGTCGAAGGCGATCTTGCCGGTCACGCCCAGATAGTCGGTTTTGCCGACTTCAGGCAGGTAGGTCTTGGGGTCGTAGGACTTGGCGCGCTTCATCGCGTCCACCAGCACCATCACCGCGTCGTATTCGAAAGGCGCGTAGATCTGCACGTCGGTGTTGAATTCCTTCTTGAACTTCTCGTCGAAGGCCTTGAAGCCGGGCATCTTGTCGCGCGAGATGCCGCAGCTGGACGCGTATTGGCCTTCGGACGCGTCGCCGGCCAGCTTGACGAATTCCGGAGTTTGCCAGCCGTCGCCGCCCATCAGCTTGGCCTTCAGGCCCAGGCGCTGCATCTGCTTGGCCAACGGGCCGGCCTGCGCGTCCATGCCGCCGTAGAACACCAAATCCGGGTTGGTAGCCTTGATCGAGGTGAGGATGGCGTTGAAGTCGGTGGCGGTGTTGTTGGTGAACTCGCGTTTCACCACCTGGGCGCCCTTGGCCTTCACCGCGCCTTCGAACTGGTCGGCCAGGCCCTGGCCGTAGGCGGTGCGGTCGTCGATGATCGCGATTTTTTTGGCGTTCAGCGTGCCGGCGGCGAATTCGCCCAGGGCCTTGCCCTGCTGCACGTCATTGGCGATCACGCGGAAGGTGGTCTTGAAGCCTTGCTTGGTGTAGTCCGGGTTGGTGGCGGACGGGGAAATCTGCGGGAGGCCGGCGTCGGAGTAGATCTTGGAGGCCGGGATGGTGGTGCCGGAGTTCAGGTGTCCGACCACGCCGACCACGCCGGCGTCCACCAGGCGCTGGGCGACTTGGGTGCCGATTTTCGGGTCGCCCTGGTCGTCCTCGGATACCAGTTCGAACTTGACCTTCTTGCCGCCGATTTCCACGCCCTTGGCGTTCAGGTCTTCGATGGCGAGCTTGGCGCCGTATTCGTTGTCCTTGCCAAGGTGGGAGATGGGGCCGGACATCGGCGAGACTTGGCCGATCTTGACCACGGTTTCGCCGCCGGCGGCGGCCTGGCTGGGAGCGGAGGCGGGCTGGCTGCCCGTGGCCGGCTGCTCCTGCTTGCTGCAGGCGCTCATGGCGATGACGGCGGTGGCGATCAGGCTGTAGCGAGCGTATTTGTTCATTGAGAGTTCCCCTGAATCTTATCTGCGTAGACTTTGATGATCTCTTTGGTAAACCAACAACACCATTAAGAGGCTGTTAGTTGCGACTGATTATGGTGACCAGTTTGCGAGAGTGTCAATCTGGCCGGAAGCGCACTCAATGAATATAGGATCAATCTTGGCATTTTGCGGCAAACAAGTTGAAAACGGGCGTATGGCCATTCGGTCATACGCCCGTATTTTCAGCTTATCCAGCTGATTTTAAAAGGGTTGCTTGGGGTGGTGGAAAGCGGCGCGGCTGATGTTGATGTCAGGAGGATGCCCCCATGTCATGCGCGCGAGTCGTTCTTTGGCGGCTATCTTCTGTCGGGATTTCTGTCCATCCGGCCAGATTGTTCCTGACGATCGCAGCAAGAGAGGCTATCCATTGCGGGTCCTCGTTCAGGCAGGAAATGTAGCGGAATTCGCCACCGCCGCTGCTCAAGAAGGTCTCCTTGCCTTCCATGGCGATTTCTTCCAGCGTTTCGAGGCAGTCGCCGACAAAACCAGGGCAGACGACGTCCACCTTTGCGGTTTTCGCCTTGCCTAATTCCATCAGCACTTCGCTGGTATACGGCTTCAGCCATTCGGTGCGGCCGAAACGGCTTTGAAAACTGATGACGTATTGATCCGCCCGCAGATGCAGCGCCTCCGCCAGCAGCCGCCCGGTCTTCTGGCATTCGCAATGGTAGGGGTCGCCCTTGTCGCGGGTGAAGCGCGGCACGCCGTGAAAGCTCATCACCAGCTTGTCCGGCTGTTGGCCGTATTGCCAATGCTGGCGTATTCGGGCGGCCAGCGCGGCGATATAGCCGGGATCGTCGTGGAAGTGCCGCACCGTGCGCACGTCCGGCATATTGCGCAGCCTGGCCAGCGTACGGAACGCTTCGTCCAGGGCGGTGCCGCTGGAGGAGGCTGCGTATTGCGGATACAGCGGCAGCAGCAGCAGCCGCTCCACGCCTTGCTCCCGCATCTTGCCGATCACGCTTTCGACGGACGGATTGCCGTAGCGCATCGCGTAGTCGACCACCAGGTCGCGCAGGCCCATTTCGCCCAGCTGTCCCTTCAGCAGCCTGGCCTGGCTGCGGGTGTGAACCAGCAGCGGCGAGCCTTCCTTGGTCCAGATGCTGGCGTACTTTTGGGCCGATTGCTTGGGACGGGTATTCAGAATGATGCCGTTGAGGATCAGCCACCAGGGCAGGCGCGGAATCTCGATCACGCGCGGATCGGACAGGAATTGCTTGAGGTAGGGGCGCAGCGCCTGCGCGGTGGGGGCATCGGGCGTGCCCAGGTTGATCAGCAGCACGCCGGTCTTGGGCGTGTAATCGTGGCGGAACGCAGGTTCGGGAAGATAGCGGGGCATGGCCATCCTTTATTATGGGAAAGCGGGCGCCGCGGCACGGCGCCCGTGGAGGTCTCAGTCTTCTCTGGCAGGCGCCAGCACGGTGCGGTTGCCGTTGCTTTCCATCGAGGAGACCAGGCCGGCGGCCTCCATTTGCTCGATCAGCCGGGCCGCCCGGTTGTAGCCGATGCGCAGGTGGCGTTGCACCGAGGATATCGACGCCTTGCGGGTCTTCACCACGATGGCGACGGCTTCGTCGTACAGCGGATCGGATTCGCCGTTCGATTCGCCGTCCAGGCCGCCGGAGCTGGAGCCATCGTCGCCGTCGGCCTGCCCGGTGAGGATGCCTTCGACGTAGTTCGGCTCGCCGGTTGTTTTCAGGAATTCCACCACGTGGTGCACTTCTTCGTCGGAGACGAAGGCACCGTGGACGCGGTTGGGGTAGCCGGTGCCCGGCGGCAGATACAGCATGTCGCCCTGGCCCAGCAGCGCCTCGGCGCCCATCTGGTCGAGGATGGTGCGGCTGTCGATCTTGCTGGACACCTGGAAGGCGATTCGCGTCGGGATATTGGCCTTGATCAGGCCGGTGATCACGTCCACCGACGGCCGCTGGGTGGCCAGGATCAGGTGGATGCCGGCGGCGCGGGCCTTCTGCGCCAGGCGGGCGATCAACTCCTCGATCTTCTTGCCGGCCACCATCATCAGGTCGGCCAGCTCGTCTATCACCACCACCACCAGCGGCAGGGTGTCGAGCGGCTCCGGCGTTTCCGGCGTCAGGCTGAACGGGTTGGGGATTTTCTCGCCGGCCTTGTCGGCGTCCTTGATCTTCTGGTTGAAGCCGGCCAGGTTGCGCACGCCGAGCTTGGACATCAGCTTATAGCGGCGCTCCATCTCGCCCACGCACCAGTTGAGCGCGTTGGCGGCCTGCTTCATGTCGGTGACCACCGGGGCCAGCAGGTGCGGGATGCCTTCATACACCGACAGCTCCAGCATTTTCGGGTCCACCATGATCAGCCGCACTTCCTGCGGCGTCGCCTTGTACAGCAGCGACAGGATCATCGCGTTGATCGCCACCGATTTGCCGGAGCCGGTGGTGCCGGCCACCAGCACGTGCGGCATCTTGGCCAGGTCGGCCGACACCGGCTGGCCGGCGATGTCCTTGCCCAGCGCCATGGTCAGGCGCGAGGCCATGTTCTGGTAGCCGTCAGAGCCGATGATCTCGGTCAGCTTCACGATCTGGCGCTTGGGATTCGGCAGCTCCAGGCCCATGTAGGTCTTGCCCGGAATGGTTTCGACCACGCGGATGGACACCAGCGACAGCGCGCGCGCCAGGTCCTTCATCAGGTTGACGATCTGCGCGCCCTTGACGCCGACCGCGGGCTCGATCTCGTAGCGGGTGATCACCGGGCCGGGATAGGCGGCGATCACCTTGACGTCCACGCCGAAGTCGGCCAGCTTGCGCTCGATCAGTCTGGATGTGTATTCCACCGTTTCCTGCGACACCGTTTCCAGCAGCTCCTTGGGCATGTCCAGCAGGCTCAGGCCGGGCAGGGCGGCGTCTTTGGGATCGGCGAACAAAGACTGCTGAACCGGCTTCTGGGCCTTGGCCGACACCGGCACTTCCAGCACCGGCGGCTCGATGCGCACCGGCGCAGTTTCCTCGATCTTCTTCTTGGCGACCGACACCTTTTCCTCGCGCTTCTGCGCGGTTTCCTTGCCGATCTCGCGGTCCTTCTTCGCCTGCCAGCTCTGCCACAGGCCGATCACGCCTTCCTCCAGCCACGTGCCGATGCGCTCCATCAGATTGAGCCAGGACAGGCCGGTGAACAGCGAGAAACCAATGGCGGACAGCACGCCCAGCAGCAGGTAGGAGCCGGACAGGCCCAGGCCGTGGGCGATGCCCTTGCCGATGAAGTGGCCGAACATGCCGCCAGCGTCCAGCGGCAGCTTCAGCGCCTTGCCGTCCAGCACGATGGCTTCGAAGCTGGAGCTGGACAGCAGCAACAGCACGAAGCCGCCGACGGCGGCGGCGGTGATGGGATTGAACTTGAAGCCCAGGCTTTCGATGCGGCGGTAGCCCCAGCCTATCGCCACCAGGCAGAACACCACCAGCCACCAGGTGGAAAAGCCGAACACGTACAGCAGCATGTCCGACAGCCAGGCGCCGAACGCGCCGCCGTAATTGCGGACAGTGGGGTCGGAGGAGCTGTGCGACCAAGAGGAGTCGAGCGGCGAGTAGCTGGCCAGCACCAGCACAAGGTAGACGGCCGCCACCGCCATCAGCAGCCACCATGCTTCTCGAAGCAGGGAGACCAGCTGAGGCGGCAGCGGCGTCTGGTTGTTCTTGACTACGGCTTTGCGCTTGAAAAATCGCATTTTTTTCATATTTGGCTATGACAGCTGATGATTATAGCCTGATGCGAAGCTTTTCACCTTACCGAGGATACAGCGCGCCCAGCACGCGGGGCCCCTGCGCGCCGGTGACGGAGGGCAGGTTGCCGGCTTGGCGATGGTCGAAGCGCCAGCCCAGCCAGGCGAAGGCGATCGCCTCGATCAGCTGCGCGGGCAGTCCCAGCGCTTCGATCGCGCTCACTTGCTGCCCAGGCAGCAGGCGGGAAATCTCCGCCATCAGCGCGCCGTTGCGGGCGCCGCCGCCGCAGGCGTAAACCGCCTGATTGCCGGGGCAGTGCTCGAGAATGGAGTCGGCGATGCTGCGGGCGCTGAAGGCCAGCAAGGTGGCTTGCACATCCTGCGGGGAGGGCGCGGATGATAGCGCGGCCAGCTTTCCGGCCAGCCATTCGTCGTCGAACAGATCGCGCCCGGTGCTTTTGGGCGGCGGTTGCGTCAGATAAGGCTCGGCCAGCATCGCGGCCAGCAAGGGCGCGTGGACCGCGCCGCCGGCGGCCCAGCGGCCGTCGTCGTCGAAGGGCTGGCCGGTGTGGCGCAGGCACCAGGCGTCCATCAGCATATTGCCGGGTCCGCAGTCGAAGCCTATCGCCTCTTGGCCCGCGTGCAGCCGGGCGATGTTGCTGATGCCGCCGATATTGAGGATCACCCGCTTTTCGTCCAGGTTGGAGAAAGCGCTTTGCTGAAAAGCGGGCACCAGCGGCGCGCCGTGGCCGCCGGCGGCGACGTCGCGGCTGCGGAAATCCGCTATCACGTCGATGCCGGCCAGCTCGGCCAGCTTGGCCATATTGCCGATCTGAATCGTGTAGCCGTCGTGCGGCGCGTGGCGAACGGTCTGGCCGTGGCAGGCGATGGCGCGGATATCGTTCGGATGGCGGCCCGATTTTGCCAGCAATTCGACGGCGGCCTGGGCATAGATCTCGGCTAGCCGGTTGGCCAGCGTTTCAGCGCGGTGCAGCTCGTCGTGGCCGCGCGGCTGCAGCGCCAGCACGGCGGACTTCACCTCCGCGGGATAGGGGACGACATGGTCGGCCAGCGGCTGGGGGCGGCCGGCGTCGTCGAAGCGCACCAGCACGGCGTCTACGCCGTCCAGGCTGGTGCCGGACATCATTCCAATGTATAGGTCAGTCATCAATCGATCTGGGCAACGTTGACCGGGATGTTCTGCAGCAGATCAAGCCGCGCGCTCAGCACCTGTTTCTTGGCGTCGAACTGCGCGAGCTGGGTCTTGCTCAGGCCCGGAGTGGGCAGGGCGTTGGTGGCCGGGTCCACTGGCTGGTCGTTGACCCGCACCTCGAAGTGCAGGTGGGCGCCGGTGGAGCGGCCCGTGCTTCCAACATAGCCTATCACATCGCCGGCCTTGACCTTGCCGCCTGCCTGGATGCCCTTGCCGAAGCCGCGCATATGGGCGTACAGCGTGGTCAGCTTGGCGTTGTGGCGTATCATCACCACGTTGCCGTAGCCGTTTTCGCGCGCCACTTTGATCAGCTCGCCATCGGCGGGGGCCACGATGGGCGTGCCGGCGCTGGCGGCGTAGTCGATGCCGGAATGCATGCGCAGCGAGCGCAGTATGGGATGTTTGCGCAGGCCGAAGCCGGAGCTGATGCGGGCGCCGGCCACCGGCTGGCGGCTGAAGCCTTTCTTGACCGGCTTGCCTTCGGCGTCGTAGTAAGCGCCGCTTTCGCTGTCATGAGCGAAATAGAAAGCCTGGTGCAGCTTGCCTGCGCGTTCGATCGACACCGCCAGCAGGTTGCCGCTGGCGATGGAGGTGCCGGCGTAGACCATGGTTTCGTACACCAGATTGATGCGGTCGCCCGGCTTCAGGCTGGAGAGCTCGAACTGGTCGGAGAAAACTTCGGACAGCTGGTTGCGGATGTCGGCCGGCACGCGGGCGGCGGCCAGCTCGGCGGCGGCGCCGCGCTTCAGCGTGATCGAGCGCACGGTTTCCACGCTCTCGGCGGCCACCGGATCGGCGCTGGCCTGCCACTTGCCGTCGCGCTTCTCCAGCGCTACCAGCAGCTGTTCGCCGTTGTCGTCGTCCTGCAGGAAGCGCAGGCCGAACAGTTCGCCGGCGTCGTTGGTCTGCACCGTCAGCGTGGCGCCGACCTTCAGCTTGAGCAGATCCTTGGCCACCGGGCTGGTATACAGGAAGGCGCGGGCTTCGTTGTCGCGCACGCCCAGGCGGTTCAGCACCCGGGCCACGGTGTCGCCGCGCTTGACCGCCTCGTCGCGCCAGTAGCGGGTCTGGCTGTCGGCGAAATGGAATGCCGGCAGCGCCAGCCGTTCGATCACTTGTTGCTGCCTAACCTGTTCGGGCAGGGTTTCCTTGGCGCCGTTGGCGACGCCGAAGGCGGTGGCCGTGCCCAGCAGCGGCAGGCAGGCGGCGATGCCGAGCCAGCTCAGGTGGTGGTTGACCAGCCGGCTGGCGCACTTTTGCGGGATATGTAGCAGTTTGCGATAATCCATCACTTTTCCGGGCAGGCGCCGCCTGCCTATGCAAAATATTGATCCGATTCCAGCGCATGCATGCGCCAAAATCATGTTTGGTAGGCGGCCCGCGCGATAGTTCCGGCAAAAGACGTCAGTGTGCCGCAGAATGATGCGCGAGCCAAATGACCAGCGGCCAAAATGGCCGCCATTCCCAACCCATCTGGCAAGAATATGAAATTAACCCTGTTGTTACCCGGCCTATGCTGGCTGGACGCCCATGACGGCGCGGAGGTAGGCAAGGGGCTGAGTGTGCCGGCGTTGCAACAATTGCTGGGCAAGGGCGCGCTGCAGCGGCGCGAGCAGAGCCACGCCGAATGCCTGGGCCGGCTGTGGGGCGCGGCGCCCGCCGGTTTGGCGCGGATAGCCGCCGCCGAAGCCGGCCTGGACGCCGAAAGTGGCGACTGGCTGTTCGCCGATCCGGTGCATCTGAGGGTGGACCGCGACCGGGCGCTGCTGGCCGATGTGGGCGTGATGCAGGTGAGCCAGGACGAGGCCGCCAAGCTGGCAGATGCCTTGAATCGCCATTTCGGCGAAGACGGCCTGAGTTTCCACCCGGCGACGCCGGGCCGCTGGCTGTTGCGATCCGACAAGCCGCTGCGCGCGCGCTTCACGCCGCTGTGGGACGTGGTGGGCGAGGACATCAACCGCCATCTGCCGCAAGGCGACGACGGCCTGGCCTGGAGCCGGATGCTGAACGAGCTGCAGATGCTGCTGTATACCCAGCCCATCAATGACGAGCGCGAAATGCGCGGCGAGCTGGCTGTCAACAGCGTGTGGCTGTGGGGCGAGGGCGAACCCGGCGCATGGCGCGCTCCGGCGCCCAGGCTGCTGGCCGACGACGAGGCGCTGCGGCTGCTGGCGGAGCGCTCCGGCATGGCCGTCGACGCCGCGCCGTTCGCCTTCGACGGCCTGGAACTGGGCGGAGATTGCCTGCTGGCGCTGGACGCGCTGCAGGCCCCCGCGCAGTACCGCGACGCCTGGGGCTGGCGCGAAACGCTGGAGAGGCTGGAGGGCGACTGGTTCGCGCCGATGCTGTCCGCGCTGCGCCGAGGCCAGCTGGAACAACTGACGCTGATCGCCACCGGCCCGGCCGGCTTCGAGCTGACGCTCAAACCGTCCGACCTGTGGAAGTTCTGGAAACGCGCGCTGCCGCTGGCGGCGCTGTACTAGAAGAATATATGTCGCAAATCGTCACTCGAGAAGTGCCCGCCGAGCTGCAGCACAAGCTGCTTGGCCAAGGGCTGACCCCGCTGCAGGCGCGGCTGTACGCCGCCCGCGGCATCGCCGACAGCGAGGAACTGGATTACGGCCTGAAAGGCCTGCTGCCGTATCAAAACCTGAAGAATGCCGAGGCGATGGCCTCTCGGCTGGCCGACGCCATCGCCGCCAAGCAGCGCCTGCTGGTGGTGGCCGACTATGACGCCGACGGCGCCACCGCCTGCGCGGTGGCGGTGAAGGGCTTGTCGATGCTGGGCGCCACCATAGGCTTCATCGTGCCCAACCGCTTCGAGTACGGTTACGGCCTGACGCCGGAGATCGTCGAACTGGCGGCGCAGAAACGGCCTGACATCATCGTCACCGTCGACAACGGCATCGCCAGCGTGGCCGGGGTGGAGGCCGCCAAGGCGCGCGGCATCGAAGTGCTGGTGACCGACCACCATCTGCCGGGCGACAGCTTGCCCGACGCCTTGATCGTCAATCCCAACCAGCCCGGCTGCGAATTTCCGTCCAAGAATCTGGCTGGCGTCGGCGTGATGTTCTACGTGCTGATGGCCTTGCGGGTGGAAATGCGGCGGCGCGGGGTGTTCGACGAGCAGACCCAGCCCAATCTGGGCGTGCTGCTGGACCTGGTGGCGCTGGGCACGGTGGCCGATGTGGTGCGGCTGGACCGCAACAACCGCACCCTGGTGGAGAACGGCCTGAAACGGATGCGGGCCGGGCGGATGGCACCGGGCATCGCGGCCTTGTTCCGCGTCGCCGGACGCGCCCACTACAAAGCCAATACTTTCGATCTGGGCTTCACGCTGGGGCCGCGGCTGAATGCCGCCGGCCGTCTGGACGACATGAGCCTGGGCATCGCCTGCCTGTTGGCCAGCAATGAAGAGCAGGCGATGCGGCTGGCGCAGGAGCTGGACAAACTCAACCGCGAGCGGCGCGGCATCGAGGCCGGCATGCAGGACGAGGCGCTGGCGGCGCTGTCCGGCATCGATGCCGGCAACCGCTACACGCTGACCCTGTACCGCGACGACTGGCATCAGGGCGTGGTGGGGATTGTGGCTTCCCGGCTGAAGGAGCGCTTCCACCGCCCCGTCATCGTGTTCGCCCCCGGCGACGAGGGCGAAATCAAGGGCTCCGGCCGTTCGATTTCCGGTTTCCATCTGCGCGATGCGCTGGATCTGGTCTACAAGCGCCATCCAGGGCTGATCCTCAAGTTTGGCGGCCATGCGATGGCGGCCGGCCTGAGCCTGGATGAAAGCCGCTTCGCCGAGTTCCAGCAGGCGTTCGAGGCGGTGGCGCGCGAGCTGATGGATGAGAAGCAGCTGACCCGGATGATAGAAACCGACGGCAGCCTGCCGGCGCGGGACGTCAATCTGCAGCTGGCCGAGACGCTGGCCGCCGAAGTGTGGGGGCAGGGCTTCCCGGTGCCGTATTTCCACGACCAGTTCATGGTGGTCAACCAGAAGCTGGTGGGCGACAAGCACCTGAAGCTGCGCCTGGCGCGCGAAGGCTGCGAATTCGACGCGATGCTGTTCAACCACGCCGACTGGCTGCCGGACCGCATCCAGGCGGTGTACCAGCTGATCGCCAATGAGTGGCAGGGGCGCAAGGAGCTGCAAGTGTATCTGCAGCATTGGGCGGCCGCGTGAGCGGCAAGGACGGAATCGCGCCGGCTAAATTACTGGTGTTGACCGGCGGCCCCGGCGCCGGCAAGACATCTTTGCTGGCGACGCTGCAGGCCATGGGCTATCCGGCGCTGGATGAAGCCGGCCGGGCCATCATCCAGGACCAGCAGCGGATAGGCGGGAACGCGCTGCCCTGGATCGACCCGCGGGCGTTCGCAGAGCTGATGCTGTGCTGGGACATGCGCAATTTCCACATGGCAGAGCGCGAGGCGGGGCCGGTGTTTCTGGATCGCGGCATTCCGGATGTCATCGGCTATCTCGAGTTGTCGGGATTGCCGGTTCCCGCCCACCTGGAAAAGGCGGCCGGCGTGTTTCGCTATGACACGATTTGCTTGCTGCGGCCCTGGCCGGAGATTTTCGCGCAAGACAACGAGCGTCGGCAGAGTCAGGAAGAGGCCGAGCGCACCTGCGAGGCGATGGAGCGGGTTTACACCCGCCTGGGATACCGGCTGGCGGAAGTGCCGCGCGGTTCGCTGGAACAGCGGGCGGCTTTTGTAATCAATCAGATAGGCAAGTAGCGCGGCTTGCGCGCATGGGGTGTTTCGATGGAAATGTTGGTGATCGGCCTGTTGCTGGGTCTGCTGGGCGGCGGCGCCGCGGCTTGGGCCGCGCGGGGACGGAGCGTCAGGGATCTTGAAGCGCTGCGGCAGCAGGCTGCGGGATTGCAGGCGCAGCTGGATGCGTTGCGGCCGCAGCTGGAAGAGGCGAGAGGCCGGGAGCAGGAGGCGAACAGGGCCTTGCAGGCGCAAAGCCAGCAATTGGCCGACAGCCAGACCCAGCTGGGCGCTTATGTCGCCCGCGCCCAGCGCGTGCCGGAGCTGGAAAAGCAGCTGCAGGAGCGCGGCCAGCAGGTGGACGGGCTGCAGCTGGAGCTGCGCCGCCTGTCGGCGCAACTGGCGGCCAGCGAGGAGCAGGGACGTCTGCTGGACGCCTTGCAGCAGCGCAGCCAGAAGCAGGGCGAGGACATCGTGCGCTTGAGCGCGCGCGAGCAGGAACTGGCCACGCAACTGGACAACGAGCGCCGCCAGAGCCAGGAAAAACTGGCTCTGCTGATGGAGGCGCGCCAGACGCTGTCGGACCAGTTCAAGGCGCTGGCCGGCGACATCCTGGAGGAAAAATCCAAGCGTTTCACCGAGCAGAACCAGCAGAACCTGGGCACGCTGCTGAATCCGCTGCACGAGCGCATCCAGAATTTCGGCAAGCTGGTGCAGGACACCTACGACAAGGACAGCAAGGAGCGGCTGACGCTGGAGACCGAGCTCAAGCGCTTGCAGGAGCTGAACACCCGCCTGGGCGACGACGCCGTGGCGCTGACCAACGCCCTGACCGGCGCCAGCAGCAAGGCGCAGGGCACCTGGGGCGAAATGGTGCTGGAGAAGGTGCTGGAAACCTCCGGCCTCACCAAAGACCGCGAGTACCGGGTGCAGGTGTCCGACACGCTGGAAACCGACGACGGCGGCAAGCGCTATCAGCCGGACGTGGTGATAGACCTGCCGGAAGGCAAGCAGCTGGTGGTGGATTCCAAGGTGTCGCTGAACGCCTATGTCCGCTACACGGCGGCGGAAGACGACGCCGCGCGCGAGGCCGAGCTGAAGGGCCACATCGCCGCCATCCGCGCCCATATCCGTTCGCTGTCCGAAAAGCGCTATCAGGATTTGTACAAGCTGAACACGCTGGATTTCGTGTTCATGTTCATCCCGGTGGAGCCGGCCTATCTGCTGGCGGTGCAGCACGACATGAGCCTGTTCAACGAGGCTTTCGAGCGCCGCATCATGATCGTCGGCCCGAGCACGCTACTGGCCACGCTGCGCACCGTCGCCAGCATCTGGCGCTATGAGTACCAGAACCAGAACGCGCAGGAGATCGCGCGGCAGGGCGGGGCGATGTACGACAAGTTCGCCGGCTTCGTCGCCAATATGGAGAAGTTGGGCAAGCAGCTGGATACCAGCCGCGACACTTTCTCCGACGCGATGAAACAGTTGTCCAGCGGACGCGGCAATCTGATGACCAGCGCGGAGAAGCTGCGCAAGCTGGGCATACGCAACAACAAGCAGCTATCGGCCCAGTTGCGGCTGGAGAGCGGCGAGGACGCCGACGAAGAGCCGGTCGAGGAGTGATCGCGGGCAGCCAGGCGGCATCGAAAATACATTATCATGCTGCCTTCTTGTTTTCACATTGAAGACGGCCATGGGCAAAATCCGGGTAGGCTTGATTTTCGGCGGGCAGTCCTCCGAGCACGAAGTGTCTTTGCAGTCGGCCAGGAACATCTTGGACGCGATAGATGGCGATCGTTTCGACGTGTCGTTGATCGGCGTGGACAAGCAGGGGCGTTGGCATGTCAACCATTCGTCCAATTACCTGTTGAATGCGGACGACCCCGCACGCATCGCGCTGCGGGAGTCAGGTGAAAGCCTGGCCGTGGTGCCGGGCGAGCAATCAGGTCAATTGCGCGCGGCTGCCGACGCATCGCCGCTGGCGAAGATCGACGTGGCTTTTCCCATCGTCCACGGCTCGTTGGGGGAGGATGGTTGTTTGCAAGGCCTGCTCCGGATGGCCAATATCCCTTTCGTCGGCGCCGGCGTGCTGGGATCGGCCGTCTGCATGGACAAAGATGTGGCCAAGCGGCTGCTGCGGGACGCGGGTCTGCAAGTGGCGCCCTATGTCACATTGACTCGCGCCAAGGCTGCGCAGGCCGACCTTGCGGCCATCATCGAGCAATTGGGCTTGCCGCTGTTCGTCAAGCCTGCCAACCAGGGTTCGTCCGTGGGCGTGAGCAAGGTGAAGCGCGCCGAGGCTTTGCAAGCCGCGCTGGATGAAGCGCTGCGCTACGACCATAAGGTTCTGATAGAGCAGGCGGTAATCGGCAGGGAAATCGAATGCGCGGTGTTGGGCAACGAGCATCCCCGCGCCAGCGGTTGCGGCGAGATCGTGCTCAACGATGAATTCTATGCCTACAACACCAAGTATCTGAATGAAAGCGGCGCTCGCGTGGTGGTGCCGGCCGATATTTCCGACGACGCCTGCCAGCGCATCCGCGCCATCGCCATCCAGGCTTTTCAGGCGCTGGAGTGCGGCGGCATGGCGCGAGTGGACGTATTCCTGACGCCAGAGGGTGAGGTCGTGATCAATGAGCTGAACACGCTGCCGGGCTTCACCAACATCAGCATGTACCCCAAGCTCTGGCAGGCCGCGGGCATGTCGTATCGCGACCTGATCACGGCGCTGATCGAGCTGGCGTTGGAGCGAGGCCGTCTGGACGCCAGCCTGAGCCGCGGCCATACCTGAGTCCAGGCAAGACGTTTCTCAGCTAGCGCCGTGTCCTTGAGGCACGGCGCCGTTGATTGAAAGCGCGGAGCGTCCTAGACCATGGCTAGAAACAGGCGGCAATCGTCCACGCGAAAACTCCATAAAGGCCGCCAACCATCACCAGCGCGCGGCCGTCCACCGCGCCGCGCCGAAAATTCAACCACAGAAAAGCGACAGCCAGCGCCGTGATCGCGCCCGCGACAAGCAAGGGACCATCAAACAGCCAGGGCGTGAACATCAGACCCAGCGCGCTGGGAATGGTGGCTTGGATCATCATCGCGCCGGAAATATTGGCCAGCGCCAGCCGTTCCTTCCCTTGGCGCACCCAGATCAGCGCGTTCATGATTTCCGGCAGCTCAGTCGCGACCGGGCTGAGCAACAAGGCGGTCAGATGCGGGGACCAGCCCATGGCCAGTCCAATGGCTTCAAGCTGGCCGACAAAGGTATGGGAAGCCAGGCCAATGACGCTTAAAGCCAGCAGAGTCTGAAGACAGGGCCAGGCCAGCGAGGTTTCGCCGGCGGAAGGGCGGATTTTCAACGGCTCCAGGTCTTCCTCGTCCGTCGCGGTTTCCGCATCTCGTATTTCACGCCAGACATAGGCAACGTAAGCGGCCAAGAACGCCAAGCCAAGCCAGGGCTTGATGGCAAAAGCAAACAAACCCAATCCAACCTTCAGCGCGAATACGGCAAAGAAAACGGCCTGATCCCGGCTGAGCCCGGCATGGTCGGCCTGCGTTTGTCCGGAAGAGCGACCTAATCGTTTTCGGTTCAAGAGCAGGGCTAGCCCGACAACGGCATAGGCTAGGGTGGCCAGAACCAACGGTCCGCCCATCGCCGCGCCGACGCCAAGGCTTTTTTGCTCAGGCGTGCTGCCGAATGCCACCGCCATCAGCGTCACCGCGCATTCCGGCAGCGCGGTTCCAAACGCCGCAAGCACCGAGCCGATGGCCGTGGCGCCCAGATTCAAGCGGCGGCCCAGCCATTCGACGCCATTGACGAAATACTCGCAGGCGGCATAGATCGCGCCGGCGGACAGGAAAAACAGAGCAAGCGTGGCAGACATGAAAACCATCCAGCCGGGCAAGCGAAAACCGATGGCGCGCGACACGGCTTGCCCGGCTGGCAAACGCATCGCGGCCAAAGGTCTTGCCTGGCTTGCCTTGCTGAAAACAGCATGAAGGCAAACTGCCTGCGCCATGAGACATGCGATCTCAAGCTTGTTGACGCGGACTTTCCGGATCGGCCGGAAATGGCTACTCCCCAATGACTAAGGAGGAGATGCTACCAGCTTTCCTTAAATAGTCCTTGATGTGATTGTTCGTGGTTTGTTACATGATCTTGGCGTTTTTGCCTTTATTGGCGATAGGCATGCGCAGCGGGTAGCGGATCAGCATAGCGCTTACTTTTCATCGCCGCCGTTTTTCATCCGAGGCGGCAGACGCTCTTGCGGCTGGAGGCTGTTGTCACCAAGGCGCCACAGCGGCAAAGCTGAATTCTTATTGTCATATTGCGCGCAGATTGTGCGAGTTGCATTTGCGAAAAATGAGAATTGGCGGGGCCGGCAAGGGGTTTCAGGCCATATTCGCGCTCAGATTTCCATTCAATACAAATCGGCGCATTTACATAGTCAGTTTGTTTACCGTTTTTTTGCAAACAATCATGCAATTATTTCGCAGTTGGATAATTGATCAATTTCTCATCAAGACCCATTGCTGATTTGTTCATATATTCCCGCTAAGCGTGAATGACAGCTTGGCTGGATTGGGTGTT
Source organism: Chromobacterium sp. Ag138 (assembly GCF_055181315.1). Classification (NCBI taxonomy): domain Bacteria; kingdom Pseudomonadati; phylum Pseudomonadota; class Betaproteobacteria; order Neisseriales; family Chromobacteriaceae; genus Chromobacterium; species Chromobacterium sp. Ag138. Next base: position 676,869 of record NZ_JBUPWA010000001.1, on the reverse strand, counting down.
GTTCATCGTTTCCATGAATTGCCGCGCTCATCCTGGGCGTGAATCTGGTTGCGCGCAGCCTGTCCTGCGGGCTGCGTGATGTGGCATTGGGTTGAGTGGTTAGACTAATACGAAATGGAATAGTTAGTACTTTTATTTCGTTTGCAATCTGATTGGCAGTCGATGTGTGCAACGACGCCTCAATATGGAAGACCAGCATGTTCTACGACTTCTATTTCCCCCTTGTTTCCGCGCTGTCCTCCCCATCCTTGCCAGAAGGCATGTGGGCCAAATTACGCAATGCCAGATTTCTTTCGGCCTCTATGGACTTGGTGCGCCACGTCCAGGATGGCGAGGGAGGACAGGATGCCTCGCACTGGCTGCAATTGCACGCGGACCTGCAATTGGCAATGGGCTTGGAGTGCGATGCCGAAGAGTCGTACCGGCAAGCCTGTCGGGGGATGCGAGCCTCAAAAGAGGAGATGCGGGCGCTTTCCTCCCGCAATATGGGATGGCAGCAATTGTTTCGTCGCCGTTTCAGCACGGCTATCGGGTGTTTCACTCGCTTGGTCAACGAACCCGACATCGATCCTCGTCGCAAGGTTGAGGGGATGTTCGGCATCATGAGCATCTTGTTCGAAATGGGGCATCTGAACGATGCCGAGGACATGCTGAACGATATCGCCGCCAAGGCGGAGGAACTGCCGGCCTCCGATGAAGAGCGCTCGAACTGGCGAGGCCTGATCCGGGCGATGTACGCGGATTTGGCGGTGCAGCGTATGCTGCGCCATGCCCCTCAGCTATCCGACCACATCTACTGGCATTCCGGGAGGCTGAATGATTTCATGGCCTTGCGTGATGCGCCGGCGGGCGTTCCGCAGTGCCCGCGCGGAAGCAACGACATCGAGTTGCCGGTGCTGAGGGCGCGGTTGGACTTCAAGGAGTCATTGAATCGCTTGGCCAAAGGCAACAAAGAGGAGCGGGACTGCTTGCTGGCGCATCTGGACTGGGCTGATTCGAATAGTCTTAAGGCGTACCAGAACTCCCTGCGACAGGAAATCGCGCTGGCCAGCCTGGTTGGCGATTACCCGCAGTTGGCGGAAATGGTGTTGCGGCCGTTGAACGCCGACGCGCGCGCCGGAAGCGGCCATCGCCAACTGGAAACCTTGTACTGTCTGTCCAAGGTCAATCAGGCCCAAGGCTATACCGATCGCGCGCGCCAGTTGTACAGCAAGTATGCGATGGCCGCGGCGCATTGCATTCGGGAGGGGGCGGGCGTGGTGGCGCAAAGCAGTCCCAAGAACCATGCCCAGGGGGTCAGCAACGACATTACGGCGAGGCTGCCGGCTAAATATCGGCGCGCTTACCAATACCTTCTGGACAATTTGGAGCGCAGCGATCTTTCCATACGCGAGATCGCCGTGGAAATAGGCGTCACGGTTCGCGCTCTGCAAAATACTTTCCGCAGCAATCTGGGCTCCACGCCATCTGAAATCATTCGGCAGGAACGGATGGTCAGAATACGGCGGGAGCTGCAAAGCGATGATTCAAAGGTAGGGCAGAAGGTAAGGGAAGTGGGCAACAAGTGGGGCGTGCCGAATCGATCCACCCTACTGAATGCGTACAAGCGGCAATTCAATGAAGCGCCATCGCAGACGTTGAATCGGAAGTGAAGCTATTTTGGCGAGAGTTTGCCTATCATGCTGAGTCTTGGTTGACAAGCCGATACTGACCTAAATGACAGGTTGTTTTTTTGAGGTTGTTGTTTCGACGATGGCTATTATTTCGAAAAAATGACATCGATATTTGGCATTTTGGATAATGCATCAAAAAACTCTTGCCATTAGTAATTAAGCGACTTTATATTGTGCGTGCCAGTTCTATATATATATGCCTATTCGGCTGGAATGGCCTTGGCATTTGAGCTGGATCAGATGAAGCGCTCTTTTCATGCCGTCAAATAGCCTGGCTTAGCCGCCAGCCTTTAATTTCAGGGCTGGCGGCGGCATCGCTTTCCCTTTATTCCTCGATTTTCTTTTGAGAGGGGATTGTCGCTTGAATGGCGATGGCTGGATTCGCATTGCGCCAAAAATAGATCAAGCGTTTGAATTAAGTTGCGCAAGACTGCGGCGCCGATGATGTCTCCGCAATAGAATTGCATTCGTAAAGAGGGTTGAAAGAATATGTATCAAAAGCAAGACCACCTTGCGAGTCAGCAATTTATTTTTGGCGACTTTGTATTGCAAGCGGACGGGGTGTTGCTGCATCGTAATCGGCAGGTGGATATCCCGCCGAAGGAGCTGGCGGTTCTGACTGCGTTGCTGCAGGCCTCGGGCGCGCTGATAAGCAAGAACGAGCTGCTGGAGAAAGTCTGGCTGGATGAGGATGTCGGGCAGGAATCCTTATGCCGCTGCATCTACGCTTTGCGGCGTATTCTTTGCGAGAACAAAACCAACCGCTACATCGAAACCGTCTACGGCAAGGGCTACCGATTCTGCCGGCATGTGGCTTTCGTATCCGCGCCGCCTCAGCAGACTAGGCGCTACACCCTCGCGATTTTGCCATTCCATTCAGATGCGCCGCTGGAGGCCCAGGTCCTTCATGCCGAGCTGGTGCAGCATCTTTCGGGCTATGCGCCGTCCCATCTTTCGGTCCTGCCCGCAAGCCTGACCCGCGACTGCCAGGATATGGACAAGATTATGTCCATGGTTGATCGACTGGCCCCCGATTACTATCTCGCCGGCCAGATCCATCGGCATGAGGAAGCCTGTCGTTTGAACCTGGAGCTGGTGCGGACCGAAGGGCACCGGGTGTTGTTGCATGACAATATACAGTTGCCGCAAGGCCTGTTTGCAGCCGATCTCCGCGTCCACTTGGGACGATTGGCGGTGCAATGCGTTCCGGCGCTGCAGGGCACGCCGGGCGAGGTGGCCGAGTTTCGGTCGATGGAGGCCGCGATCGCCTATTTGAACGGCCGGAATGATCTTCAGCAATATACGCCGGCCAGCCTGAAAAGAGCATTGGCCCTGTTTTGCCAACAGGTCAGCGCCAGTCCGCGTGAAATTCAACCATATTGCTGTCTGGCCGAGTGTTACCTGTCCATGGCCCAGCTGGGTCTGTTCGATCAGGAGCAGGCGCTCGAGCAGGCTTGGCAGCTGGTCAGCAAGGCGGTTGAACTCAAGGTCGATCATCCCCAGGCGCTCAGCCTGTTGGCGAGAGTCAGCAGCTTGCGCGGCGAGTCGGTCATCGCGGAGACGCTGTTCCGGCAGGCAAGGTTGTTGGCGCCGGATTCCATCGATATCTATTACCACTATGCTTGGCATCTGTTTCTGTGCGGCAAGCTGGAGCAGGCTCAGCATGAGTTGGACTGTTGCCTGGGACGAGATCCGTCGCGCATCGCCGCCAGCATCCTCAAGGTGTGGATCTCCTACTGCCAGCACGATCTGGAAGAGGCCATCGCATTGGCAACGCGGCAGTTGAACCAGCACGGCCAGGACCATCCGGTGCTGCAAAGCAATCTCGGCCTGCTGCTGGCGGTGAAGGGTGACCTGGCGGCCGCGGACGAACTGGCCCGGCGCGTCCGCGATTCCGGCAACGAGGTGGGCATGCTCGCCGCGCATAATCTGTATATCCGCAGCAGGGTAGAGGGGCCGTCGGCCATTTTCGCCGTTCGTAGCTACCTGCGGGGTATCGACAGCCGCCATGTGCGTACCAGCCTGTTGCCGCTGATTCTGGAAATCGACGGCGTGGAAGCGGCTCAGCTCTATTGGCAGACGCTGGAGAACGAGAATTATGTGTGGCTCCGGGTTTGGCGTTTCGACCCGCGTTTGCAGCCGCTGTTCTCCGGCCGCAACATGGCGGTGTAGCTTACGCGACTCATTCCTGCGGCAGGCGGTGTCCGTCATTGTCGTCAGGTCTCCCTCGATGCTGGGCTGGCTTTGCCGGCCCAGCTGTTTTTCATGCCGTTTACGATGCCAGGGCCGCTTGGGCCGAGTCCTTCTTTGCGCCTTGACGGTCGGCGCCTAGCAGCAGGTAGGTCGCCGGCACCACGAACAATGTGAACAAGGTGCCGATGGACAGGCCGGCGAAGATGACGATGCCCATCGCGTTGCGCCCCGCCGCGCCGGCACCGGAGGCCAGCACCAGAGGCAGCACGCCCAGCGCCATCGCGGCCGTTGTCATCAGGATGGGGCGCAGCCGGATGCCTGCCGCTTCTTCCAATGCTTCCCGTTTGTTCCGCCCCGCGCGCTGCAGCTCGTTCGCGTATTGCACGATCAGAATGCCGTGCTTGCTGATCAACCCCATCAGCGTGACCAGTCCCACCTGGGTGTAGATGTTGAGCGTGGCGAGGCCGATGTTGATGAAGACCATCGCGCCGAACAAGGCCATCGGCACCGACACGAGGATGACCATCGGGTCGCGGAAGCTTTCGAATTGCGCGGCCAGCACCAGGTAGACGATGAATGCGGCCAGAAGCAGCACGATGACAAAGCCGCCGGTTTCCTGCATGTACTGGCGGGATGGTCCGGAGTAGTCCACCGAGTAGCCGCTGGGCGCCACTTCAGCCAGCGTCTTGCGCATGAAGTCCAGCGCCTCGCCCTGGGAAAGGCCGATCAAAGGCACTCCTGACAGAGTGGCCGAGTTCTGTTGCTGGAAGCGGTAAATGGCCGCGGGCGCCACTTCCTGCTGCAGATGGGCGACAGAGGAGGCCGGAACGATGCCGCCGCCCGGTGTGCGCAGCTTGTAATCCAGAATCTGGGATGGATTCAGCCGGTCGCTTTGCTTCATTTGCGGAATCACCTTGTAGGAGCGGCCGTCGATGGAGAAGTAATTGACGTAGGCGCCGCCCAACGCCGCGCCCAGCGCCTGGCCGACATCGCTCTGGGTCATGCCCAGCATGGCGACTTTGTCGCGGTCTATGACCAGCGTGGATTGCGGCCGGTCCACCTTGAGGTCCGAGTCGACGAAGAAAAACCGCCCGCTCGCTTGCGCCTTGGCCAGCACGGCCTGCGCCACGCCGTTCAGCTTGTCCACCGGCTCGGCGGTGCGGATCACGAATTGCATCGGCAACCCCTGGGCACCGGGGAGGGAAGGGAGCTGGAACGCGGCGACCCGAGCGCCCGCCACGGCCGACCACTCCTTCTGCATTTCCTGTTGCAGCTTGGTTGCGCTCAGCTTGCGTTCGCCCCAGGGTTTCAGCAGCATGCCGCCTATGCTCTGGTTGACGGTCGGGGTGCCGGTCATCTGGAACATCTGCGCGTACTCAGGCCGCTTTCTGGCGATTTCATACACCTGGTCGGCATAAGTCTGCATCTGCTGGATGGTGGCGTTGGGCGGGCCCTGGACATGCGCCAGCACGATGCCCTGATCCTCTTGAGGCGCCAGTTCCGACATCGAGGTCATGAACAGATAGATCAGGCCGCACAAGATCAGGCCGCCCATCGCCACCCACACCTGCCAGGTGTCCAGCGCGCTTTTGAGCATGCGCTCGTAGCGGAGCTGGATGCGCTCCATTCTCCTGTCCATGAAGCGGGCCAGCTTGCCGGGCTGGTGGCCGGCGCG
>NZ_JBUPWA010000001.1:503224-671228 GCF_055181315.1 Chromobacterium sp. Ag138 | reverse complement strand
GGATGCGAGCCTCAAAAGAGGAGATGCGGGCGCTTTCCTCCCGCAATATGGGATGGCAGCAATTGTTTCGTCGCCGTTTCAGCACGGCTATCGGGTGTTTCACTCGCTTGGTCAACGAACCCGACATCGATCCTCGTCGCAAGGTTGAGGGGATGTTCGGCATCATGAGCATCTTGTTCGAAATGGGGCATCTGAACGATGCCGAGGACATGCTGAACGATATCGCCGCCAAGGCGGAGGAACTGCCGGCCTCCGATGAAGAGCGCTCGAACTGGCGAGGCCTGATCCGGGCGATGTACGCGGATTTGGCGGTGCAGCGTATGCTGCGCCATGCCCCTCAGCTATCCGACCACATCTACTGGCATTCCGGGAGGCTGAATGATTTCATGGCCTTGCGTGATGCGCCGGCGGGCGTTCCGCAGTGCCCGCGCGGAAGCAACGACATCGAGTTGCCGGTGCTGAGGGCGCGGTTGGACTTCAAGGAGTCATTGAATCGCTTGGCCAAAGGCAACAAAGAGGAGCGGGACTGCTTGCTGGCGCATCTGGACTGGGCTGATTCGAATAGTCTTAAGGCGTACCAGAACTCCCTGCGACAGGAAATCGCGCTGGCCAGCCTGGTTGGCGATTACCCGCAGTTGGCGGAAATGGTGTTGCGGCCGTTGAACGCCGACGCGCGCGCCGGAAGCGGCCATCGCCAACTGGAAACCTTGTACTGTCTGTCCAAGGTCAATCAGGCCCAAGGCTATACCGATCGCGCGCGCCAGTTGTACAGCAAGTATGCGATGGCCGCGGCGCATTGCATTCGGGAGGGGGCGGGCGTGGTGGCGCAAAGCAGTCCCAAGAACCATGCCCAGGGGGTCAGCAACGACATTACGGCGAGGCTGCCGGCTAAATATCGGCGCGCTTACCAATACCTTCTGGACAATTTGGAGCGCAGCGATCTTTCCATACGCGAGATCGCCGTGGAAATAGGCGTCACGGTTCGCGCTCTGCAAAATACTTTCCGCAGCAATCTGGGCTCCACGCCATCTGAAATCATTCGGCAGGAACGGATGGTCAGAATACGGCGGGAGCTGCAAAGCGATGATTCAAAGGTAGGGCAGAAGGTAAGGGAAGTGGGCAACAAGTGGGGCGTGCCGAATCGATCCACCCTACTGAATGCGTACAAGCGGCAATTCAATGAAGCGCCATCGCAGACGTTGAATCGGAAGTGAAGCTATTTTGGCGAGAGTTTGCCTATCATGCTGAGTCTTGGTTGACAAGCCGATACTGACCTAAATGACAGGTTGTTTTTTTGAGGTTGTTGTTTCGACGATGGCTATTATTTCGAAAAAATGACATCGATATTTGGCATTTTGGATAATGCATCAAAAAACTCTTGCCATTAGTAATTAAGCGACTTTATATTGTGCGTGCCAGTTCTATATATATATGCCTATTCGGCTGGAATGGCCTTGGCATTTGAGCTGGATCAGATGAAGCGCTCTTTTCATGCCGTCAAATAGCCTGGCTTAGCCGCCAGCCTTTAATTTCAGGGCTGGCGGCGGCATCGCTTTCCCTTTATTCCTCGATTTTCTTTTGAGAGGGGATTGTCGCTTGAATGGCGATGGCTGGATTCGCATTGCGCCAAAAATAGATCAAGCGTTTGAATTAAGTTGCGCAAGACTGCGGCGCCGATGATGTCTCCGCAATAGAATTGCATTCGTAAAGAGGGTTGAAAGAATATGTATCAAAAGCAAGACCACCTTGCGAGTCAGCAATTTATTTTTGGCGACTTTGTATTGCAAGCGGACGGGGTGTTGCTGCATCGTAATCGGCAGGTGGATATCCCGCCGAAGGAGCTGGCGGTTCTGACTGCGTTGCTGCAGGCCTCGGGCGCGCTGATAAGCAAGAACGAGCTGCTGGAGAAAGTCTGGCTGGATGAGGATGTCGGGCAGGAATCCTTATGCCGCTGCATCTACGCTTTGCGGCGTATTCTTTGCGAGAACAAAACCAACCGCTACATCGAAACCGTCTACGGCAAGGGCTACCGATTCTGCCGGCATGTGGCTTTCGTATCCGCGCCGCCTCAGCAGACTAGGCGCTACACCCTCGCGATTTTGCCATTCCATTCAGATGCGCCGCTGGAGGCCCAGGTCCTTCATGCCGAGCTGGTGCAGCATCTTTCGGGCTATGCGCCGTCCCATCTTTCGGTCCTGCCCGCAAGCCTGACCCGCGACTGCCAGGATATGGACAAGATTATGTCCATGGTTGATCGACTGGCCCCCGATTACTATCTCGCCGGCCAGATCCATCGGCATGAGGAAGCCTGTCGTTTGAACCTGGAGCTGGTGCGGACCGAAGGGCACCGGGTGTTGTTGCATGACAATATACAGTTGCCGCAAGGCCTGTTTGCAGCCGATCTCCGCGTCCACTTGGGACGATTGGCGGTGCAATGCGTTCCGGCGCTGCAGGGCACGCCGGGCGAGGTGGCCGAGTTTCGGTCGATGGAGGCCGCGATCGCCTATTTGAACGGCCGGAATGATCTTCAGCAATATACGCCGGCCAGCCTGAAAAGAGCATTGGCCCTGTTTTGCCAACAGGTCAGCGCCAGTCCGCGTGAAATTCAACCATATTGCTGTCTGGCCGAGTGTTACCTGTCCATGGCCCAGCTGGGTCTGTTCGATCAGGAGCAGGCGCTCGAGCAGGCTTGGCAGCTGGTCAGCAAGGCGGTTGAACTCAAGGTCGATCATCCCCAGGCGCTCAGCCTGTTGGCGAGAGTCAGCAGCTTGCGCGGCGAGTCGGTCATCGCGGAGACGCTGTTCCGGCAGGCAAGGTTGTTGGCGCCGGATTCCATCGATATCTATTACCACTATGCTTGGCATCTGTTTCTGTGCGGCAAGCTGGAGCAGGCTCAGCATGAGTTGGACTGTTGCCTGGGACGAGATCCGTCGCGCATCGCCGCCAGCATCCTCAAGGTGTGGATCTCCTACTGCCAGCACGATCTGGAAGAGGCCATCGCATTGGCAACGCGGCAGTTGAACCAGCACGGCCAGGACCATCCGGTGCTGCAAAGCAATCTCGGCCTGCTGCTGGCGGTGAAGGGTGACCTGGCGGCCGCGGACGAACTGGCCCGGCGCGTCCGCGATTCCGGCAACGAGGTGGGCATGCTCGCCGCGCATAATCTGTATATCCGCAGCAGGGTAGAGGGGCCGTCGGCCATTTTCGCCGTTCGTAGCTACCTGCGGGGTATCGACAGCCGCCATGTGCGTACCAGCCTGTTGCCGCTGATTCTGGAAATCGACGGCGTGGAAGCGGCTCAGCTCTATTGGCAGACGCTGGAGAACGAGAATTATGTGTGGCTCCGGGTTTGGCGTTTCGACCCGCGTTTGCAGCCGCTGTTCTCCGGCCGCAACATGGCGGTGTAGCTTACGCGACTCATTCCTGCGGCAGGCGGTGTCCGTCATTGTCGTCAGGTCTCCCTCGATGCTGGGCTGGCTTTGCCGGCCCAGCTGTTTTTCATGCCGTTTACGATGCCAGGGCCGCTTGGGCCGAGTCCTTCTTTGCGCCTTGACGGTCGGCGCCTAGCAGCAGGTAGGTCGCCGGCACCACGAACAATGTGAACAAGGTGCCGATGGACAGGCCGGCGAAGATGACGATGCCCATCGCGTTGCGCCCCGCCGCGCCGGCACCGGAGGCCAGCACCAGAGGCAGCACGCCCAGCGCCATCGCGGCCGTTGTCATCAGGATGGGGCGCAGCCGGATGCCTGCCGCTTCTTCCAATGCTTCCCGTTTGTTCCGCCCCGCGCGCTGCAGCTCGTTCGCGTATTGCACGATCAGAATGCCGTGCTTGCTGATCAACCCCATCAGCGTGACCAGTCCCACCTGGGTGTAGATGTTGAGCGTGGCGAGGCCGATGTTGATGAAGACCATCGCGCCGAACAAGGCCATCGGCACCGACACGAGGATGACCATCGGGTCGCGGAAGCTTTCGAATTGCGCGGCCAGCACCAGGTAGACGATGAATGCGGCCAGAAGCAGCACGATGACAAAGCCGCCGGTTTCCTGCATGTACTGGCGGGATGGTCCGGAGTAGTCCACCGAGTAGCCGCTGGGCGCCACTTCAGCCAGCGTCTTGCGCATGAAGTCCAGCGCCTCGCCCTGGGAAAGGCCGATCAAAGGCACTCCTGACAGAGTGGCCGAGTTCTGTTGCTGGAAGCGGTAAATGGCCGCGGGCGCCACTTCCTGCTGCAGATGGGCGACAGAGGAGGCCGGAACGATGCCGCCGCCCGGTGTGCGCAGCTTGTAATCCAGAATCTGGGATGGATTCAGCCGGTCGCTTTGCTTCATTTGCGGAATCACCTTGTAGGAGCGGCCGTCGATGGAGAAGTAATTGACGTAGGCGCCGCCCAACGCCGCGCCCAGCGCCTGGCCGACATCGCTCTGGGTCATGCCCAGCATGGCGACTTTGTCGCGGTCTATGACCAGCGTGGATTGCGGCCGGTCCACCTTGAGGTCCGAGTCGACGAAGAAAAACCGCCCGCTCGCTTGCGCCTTGGCCAGCACGGCCTGCGCCACGCCGTTCAGCTTGTCCACCGGCTCGGCGGTGCGGATCACGAATTGCATCGGCAACCCCTGGGCACCGGGGAGGGAAGGGAGCTGGAACGCGGCGACCCGAGCGCCCGCCACGGCCGACCACTCCTTCTGCATTTCCTGTTGCAGCTTGGTTGCGCTCAGCTTGCGTTCGCCCCAGGGTTTCAGCAGCATGCCGCCTATGCTCTGGTTGACGGTCGGGGTGCCGGTCATCTGGAACATCTGCGCGTACTCAGGCCGCTTTCTGGCGATTTCATACACCTGGTCGGCATAAGTCTGCATCTGCTGGATGGTGGCGTTGGGCGGGCCCTGGACATGCGCCAGCACGATGCCCTGATCCTCTTGAGGCGCCAGTTCCGACATCGAGGTCATGAACAGATAGATCAGGCCGCACAAGATCAGGCCGCCCATCGCCACCCACACCTGCCAGGTGTCCAGCGCGCTTTTGAGCATGCGCTCGTAGCGGAGCTGGATGCGCTCCATTCTCCTGTCCATGAAGCGGGCCAGCTTGCCGGGCTGGTGGCCGGCGCGCATCAGGCCTGCGCTCATCATCGGCGACAGTGTCAGGGCGATCACGCCCGACATCGTCACCGCGCCGGCCAGCGTGAAGGCGAACTCGGTGAATAACGCGCCGGTGAGGCCGCCCTGGAAACCGATGGGCATGTAGGCGGCGATCAGCACCGCCGTCATGGCTACGACCGGGCCAGCCAGTTGCCGCGCGGCCAGCAGCGAGGCCTCCAGCGCAGACAGACCGTCCTCGCGCATGTGGCGGTCCACGTTTTCGATGACGATGATGGCGTCGTCCACCACCAGGCCGATGGCCAGCACGAATGCCAGCAAGGTCAGCAGATTGATGGTGTAGCCCAGCATCTGCATGATGATGAAGGTGCCGATCAGCGACAGCGGAATGGCGATCACCGGCACGATCACCGCGCGCATATTGCCCAGGAACAGGAAAACCACCGCCGACACGATGATGAACGCTTCGATCAGCGTCTTCACCACTTCGTTGACCGAGATGTTGATGGTGTCGGTGGCGTCGAAGACGATGCTGCTCTTCAGGCCGGTGGGCATCTCTTTCTGCAGCTCGGGGAAGGCCGCGCGCACGCGCTTGGCCACGTCCAGCGCGTTGGCGCCCGGGGCGACCTTGACGCCGAGGAAAACCGAACGCTTGCCGTCGAAGGACACGCTGGAGTCATAGTTGTCGGCGCCCAGCACCACGTTGGCCACGTCGGACAGGCGCACCAGCGCGCCATTCTCCTGCTTGATCACCAGCTTCTTGAATTCCTCCACCGAGTGCAGCTCGGTGCCGGCGTTCAGATTGACGCTGACCATCTGGCCCTTGGTCGCGCCCAGCGTCGTCAAATAGTTGTTGCTGGCCAGCGCGGCGTAGACTTCGTTGGCGGTGACGTTGTGGGCGGCCAGCCGGGTGGAGTCCAGCCAGGCCCTCAGCGCGAACTGGCGGTCGCCCAGCATCTGGGTTTTCTGCACGCCTTCGATGGAGTCCAACTTGGGTTTGACCACGCGCAGCAGGTAGTCGGTGATGTGGTTGCCCGGCAGCTCGTCGCTGTAAAAACCCAGATACATCGCATCGGTGGTCTGGCCTATCTGCACGTTCAGCGTAGGCTGCTGCGCTTGCTGAGGCAGCTGGTTCTTCATCGACTGGACCTGGGTGTTGATCTCGGTCAGCGCTTTGTTGGGGTCGTAGTTCAGCCGCAGCGTGGCGACGATAGTGGACATGCCGCTGGAGCTGGTGGACGAGATGTAGTCCACGCCCTGGGCCTGGGCGACGGCGCTTTCCAGCGGCTGGGTGATGAAGCCGGCCACCGTGTCGGCGCTGGCCCCGTAATAGGCGGTGCTGATGGTGACGATCGCATTTTCGGTTTTCGGGTATTCGCTGACTTTCAGCGAGGAGAACGCATGCAGCCCAAGCACCAGGATCAGCAGGTTGAGGGTAATGGCCAGCACCGGCCGGCGGATGAAGATATCGGTGAATTTCATCTGGCCGTCCTTATTGTTCCTGCGGAGCCGGATTGGCTTCGCTGGCGGGCTGGACTTTGTTGTCGATAACCAGCGCGGTGCCGTTCTTGAGCTTGAGCTGGCCGCTGGTCACCACCTGGTCGCCGGCCTGGATGCCTTTGAGGATGGCCACTTGGTCGCCGCGGGTGGAACCCGTGGTGACAAACACCTGCTCGGCCACCGGCAGCGTCTTGCCGTCTTCGCCGGCCTTGGCGCCCGGCTTGACGATGAAGGCCGTGGCGCCGTAAGCGTTGTAGGACAGCGCGGCCTGGGGCAGGGTCAGGTGGCGCTGACGGGCGCCGGCATCGATGCGGATATTGGCGTACATGCCAGGCAGCAGCTTCTGCTGGTGGTTGGCGAGCTGGGCCTCCACCCGTACCGAGCGGGTGGCATCGTCCACCTTGGGGCTGATGGATGTGATCTTGCCGCCGAACCATTGCCCGGCGCGCGCGTTGGTTTCCACATTGACGGTCTGGCCGGGCGAGAGCTGGGCTAACTGTTCTTGCGGCACGCTGAAGTCGACGAACAACGGGTCGAGCGCCTGCAGCGTGACGATGGCGTCGCCGGGTTTCAAGTACTGGCCCGGATTGACGGTGCGTATGCCCAGTTTGCCGGAAAAGGCTGCGCGTATCGTTTTCTTGTCCACCAGCGCCTGTTGCTGCCGGGCCAGCGCTTGCTTGCTTTTCAGGTCGGCCGCCGACGCATCCAGCGTGGCCTTGGGGATGGCCTTGATCTCGTATTGGGTGCGGTCGCGGTCATAGGCCGTCTTCGCCAGTTCGGCGGCGGCCTTGTGGGATTGCAGCAGCGCGATGTCGTCGGTGTCGTTCAACTCCAGCAGTACTTGTCCGGCTTTCACCTCATCCCCGGACTTGAAGCGCACCTGACGAATCAGGCCCGCCACTTCCGTGGTGACGTCCACGCCCTGGGCGGCGCGGATGCTGCCCACTGCGTGGATTTGCGGTTGCCAGGTCTGGTAGCCGGCGCGGGCGGTGCTGACCGTGACCGGTTGCGCCGACATCTCGCCGACGAATTTGGCGATCATGTAACCCTTGAGAAAATTGAATCCGACCAGCGCGCCGAACAGCAGCGCCAGACAGATCAGCATCACGATCATCCGCTTTCTCAACGGGCGCGGAGTCGGCAGGGTGGTTGTTGTCATCGGGTATTCTCCTGTTGCGGCGGTGCGGCCGTTTTTTGGGTTTCGTCCTGATGCCAGCCGCCGCCCAGCGCCTGGAACAACGCGGCGGTGTCGGCATAGCGCGCGGCCCGAGCCTGGGCCAGCGCGATGGTGGTCTGCTGGTATTGGCGTTGGGCATCCAGCAGCGACAGATAGCCGATCGCGCCCAGGCCGTATTGTTTGCGCGCAAGCTCAAGGGTGTCGCGGGCGGATGACCAGGCTTGGGTTTGGGCGCGCAGGCCTGCCGCGTCGTTGTCCAGCGCGCGCAGCGCGTCGGCTACGTTCTGGAAAGCGGACAGCACGGTTTCGCGGTATTGGGCCTCGGCTTGTTCGTACGCCGCTTCGGCCGCGCGCTTGCGCGAGCGCAGCTCTCCGCCGTGGAACAGCGGCTGGGCCAGTCCCGCGCCGAAGTTCCATACGGCCGCCGCCGGGGTGAGCAACTGCGATCCGGCCCCCGCCTGGCTGCCATAGCCGGCGGACAAGGTCAGTTGCGGATAGAGCGCCGCGGCGGCCACGCCCACCTGGGCGCTGGCCTGACGCAACAGCGCCTCAGAGGCCAGGATGTCGGGACGCCGGCGCGCCAGTTCGGACGGCACGCTGACGGGCAGGCTGTCCGGCAGCGTGAACATGTCCAAGTGGAAAGCCGGAAGTCCGCCTTCTCCAGGCAGGCGTCCGGATAAAGCGGCCAGCCGATGCCGGGTTTGAGCCAGCGATTGGCGCAGCGGCGCCAGCGAAGCTTCAGTTTGCGCCAGCTGGGTTTGCTGCAGCAGCACGTCGGTGCGCGCCGCGCCGCCGGCTTCGAATTGCCGGCGCAGCACGCCCAACTGGCTGGCCTGGTCGGACGCGATGCGTTCGGTGGACTCGATCTGCGCCCGTAGCGAGGCTTCCTGCACCGCCGAGGTGACCAGATTGGCGCTCAGCGCCAGGTAGGCCGCGCGCAGCTGGAAACCTTGGTAATCCACGCTTGCCTGCAACTTTTCCAATTCGCGGCGGGTTCCGCCGAACAGATCGAAACGGTAGCTGACGTTGACCGAGGCGTTGTACAGGTTCAGCGCGCTGGCGAAGTCGGGTTGGCCGAACGGAATGCCGTTGATCTTCTGTCGCTGGGCGCCCAGCTGGCCATCCACTCTGGGCAAGGACTGGCCGCCGCGTTCGGACTGATAGATCTCTCCCGCCTGGCGCAATGCCGCCTGCGCCGCGGCGATATTGGGGCTGCGCGCCAGCGCGTCGCGGATCAGGCCGTCCAGCGCTTCGTTGCGGAACAGTTTCCACCAGTCGGCGGGAATGTCTTCGCCAGCGGCAAATCGCTGCGCCAGGCCTCCCGGGCCCGGGCTGCCGACGGTTTGCGCGGGCAAGGCTGTTTCGGTGTAGCGGTCGGCCTGCGGCATGGCGGGGCGGCTGTATTCCGGGCCGACGGCGCATGCCGACAGTGCCGCGGCGAGGGCCGCGGCGCAAATCAACCGCGGCGCGCGCGATGGGATCGTTCTGTCGGCGCGAGGCCGAAAACCTTCGATCATTCAGTCACCTCATGATGTTGCTATGCGTGAATCCGGCTTCCGCCGCAAACGCGGGCGGGGGAGGACTAGCCAGGGCAGGCCGCTGATCTGGTCCGGCCTCTCCTTCGGGCAGGCGCCGGCCGGGCGATGGCTGAGAGGCTGGAGAACAAACCGCAGGGGCGAAACAGGGGCGAATTTCCGCTTCCGACGAAATCCCGCAGGCAAAACCGATTCGATGGCCGGCATGGTTTCGACCGTTGGAAACGCCACCTCCCGGCATGCGGCTCAATATATCCCGGCTTTGTTTTTTCACTCCGGGCAATGGGAAGCGCGGCGGATGGAGGCGAAGTACCGCGCATTCGCATTTGATTCCCCTGGTTCGCCTATCCGGATGGCGGGGAATGCCGCTTTGCTATAGTCGCCGGCAATCGATCCGTCGCGCCTATTGCGTCAATAAAACGCATGCGCATGGCAAGCGGCCCGAATGGATCGATGCCGGCCGGACCCGGTTTCATCGGGAAACGGCCGTGACAATTTGTCGCCATCGCTGCGATGCGAACGCTTAGCGCGCTTCGCATTCCTGAACATTGGGGTGTCCGTCGAAATGGCTGAGATTGAAAAGTTCAATAATGAACATTTGCAGGAATTGGCCCAGTCCTATTTGCAAGCCGCGATCGCGGAATCGGCGGAGGTGGCGGCCGGCTCCTCGGCTTCATTCGATATTGCCGCGCCATTCGGCGAGTTGGGCCTGGATTCCTTTCGTATTCTGAAGGTCATCAAACGGCTGGAGAGCGATTTCGGCACCTTGCCGAAAACCCTGCTGTTCGAGCACTTCAATATCGAATTGCTGGCTGCTTATTTCGTCAGCCGGCACGCGGCGGCGCTGGCCGAAAAATGCGGCGCGCCTGCCTCTGCGCCGCCTGCCGCGGTGAGCGCGCCCCCGGCCGCAAGCGCGGCGGCGCCGGCGATGCCGGCCGACAGCATACGCATGCTGGAAAAGAATCTGTCCGCGCATCCGGAATTGCAGGCGCAGATGGAAAAGCTGTTCGCCGAGCACAAGAACGAAGGCAGCGTATCCCGCGGCACCCGCAACATCGCCCCCAATCTGTTCATCGGCGCGGCCCGCCGCGGCTACTTTCATTACGGCCGCTACAAGGACCTGGTGATGGCCTACGCCTACACCGGCCCGGCTGAGCACTTCGCGGATCTTGCCGCGGAATTCCATCGCTACTGCGAATCGCGAGGCTACCAGCTGAACATGCTGACCGACGCGCCAGTGGAGACGGTGGGCGAGACGGCGTTCTCCTCCACGCCTTTCGGCGTGGTGCAGAGGGTGCTGGACATCGGCTCGTTCACTTTGGAAGGCGGCGCGATGCGCCGGCTGCGTTACCAGGTATCCAAATTCGAAAAGGCCGGCGAAGGGCGCACGGTCGAGTACCGCTGCGGAACGGACGCCAAGGTGGATGGCGAGATCGCCGCTGTCATTGACCGCTGGTGCGAAGCCAAGCCCATGGTCAATCCGCTGATCCGCATCGTGCGCGAGGAAATCCTGGCCGGCCGCCTGGATGCGCAGCATCGCTTGTTCCTGACCTATTTGGACGGCGCGCTGCAAAACGTGATCCTGATCTCGGCGATGAGCGCAGCCGAACACAAAGGCTACCTGATGGACCTGGAGTTCTATCCGAAGGACATGCCGCTGGGCGGCCTGGAATTCGCGATAGTCAATATCATCGGCGCGCTGGCGCAAGAAGGCTGCGACATGCTCAGCCTGGGCGGCACCTACGGCTGCCGGCTGGAGGGCAGCGGCAACGCCGACCCGGAGGTGGACCGCATCCTGGACGACTTGCACCGGCAGGGCATCTTCAACGACGAAGGCAATCTGCAATTCAAGAACAAGTTCCGTCCGGAAAACCGCACCATCTACCTGAGCCGTCCGGCTGGCAGCGGCCGCGCCGACAATGTGATCGACATCATCCTGATGATCGCCGATCCGGAACGGGCCCAGACCCCGGACGAAGAGAATCATAATCTGCCTGCGCCCGGCGCAAGCGAGGCGATGGCCCCGCCTGTCATCGCGATGGCTCCGCCGGCCATCCGGCCTGCCGCAACCGAGGCCGCGCTGTCGGCTGGCACAGCGCCAAAGGGCGCGGCGCGGCTGGATGGCGAGCGGGTCCGCGCCCTGGAGGCTTGCGGCTTCAATCCGCACAACCTGGCGGCGGCACAGGTGGAATTCGATCTGCGGACCGATTCGTGGGCGCAGCTGGAAACCTCGGCGGTGAGCCGCCGCGTCGATTATCTCCGCGCCAAGTTGCAGCAACCGGCCAATATCGAAGCCGAACTGAAGCGGCTGCTGGGCTTCGAGTATTGTTTGCCGACCGAGTCCGGCCGCGCCGCGGAGAGCTTGTTGTGCAAGGCATGGCCGAAACGCGGCCGCGTGCTGGAGAACCTGCTGTTTCCGTCCGGACTGTTCCACCAGATAGATCAGGGCTACGAACCCTGCGAGCTGCCGCACCCGGCGGCGCTGCAGCCGGATGCGGACGAGCCGTTCAAGGGCAATCTCGATTGGGACGCGCTGCGCGCGCAGACGGCTGACCATGCCGGGGAGATCGCCTTCGTCTGCGTGGAGGTGTGCAACAACGCCTGCGGCGGCCAGCCCGCCGCGCTGTCCCACTTGAAGCGGGTCAAGGAGCTGCTGTCGGCGCATGGCATCGCGCTGGTGATCGATGCCACCCGGGTGCTGGAAAACGCGTTATTGCTGATCCGGCGAGAAGCTGGCCAGACCGGGCGCGATGTTTGGGAGCTGGCGCGCGAAATACTGGACTGCGCCGATATTGTCACCGCCTCGCTGGCCAAGGATTTCGGCGTCAACCGCGGCGGGGTGGTCGCGGTGAGGGACGCCGGCCTGTTTCGGCGGCTGCAGGAGCAGCAGCGGCGCGATGGCGGCGGACTGGATGTGCTCGACAAAAAACTCGTGGGGCTCGCGCTGGCGGAAAGCGATTGGGCATCCGCCCAGGCCGCGCGCCGCGTGGAGTCGTCCGAAAAACTGTGGCAGGCGCTGAAAAACGCCGGCGCGCCGCTGATGTCGCCGGCCGGTGGCCATTGCGTGGTCGTCGATGTCGCGCGCATGCCTGAGTTTTCCGGTTTCGCTCATCCGCTGCCATCCTTCCTGGCCTGGCTGTACCTGAGCACGGGCATCCGCGCCGGCGCGCACAGCGCAGGCATGCGGCAGAACGGGCCGCTGGGCGGCATGGCCAGGCTGGCGGTGCCCCTGGGGCTGAAAGCGGCGGAAATCGATGAACTGGCCGCGCGGCTGGCCCAGGCCTTCCGCGAGCGGGCGAATATTCCCGAGGTCGAGCCGGTCGGCGGCAAGCAGGCCGCCGCCGGCGACATGCATGCCGAGCATGGCCTGATCCGCTACCACCGCCTCCGTCCAGGCGCGGAATCGGAGGCGTCTGCGCCCGAAGCGCGCGCGGAGGCCTCATCGGCGATGGCGTCCGAACCGGTCGCCACGCGCGCCGCGGGCGACATCGCGGTGGTGGGCATGGCCGGGCGCTATCCGCAGGCCGGCACGCTGGCCGAGTTCTGGGACAATCTGCGCGAGGGCCGCGACTGCGTGACCGAGATGCCGGCGGAACGGCTGGCCCTACGCGCCAGCCGCGTCTTCAACCGCGCCTACCGCGGCGGCTTCATCGACGGCATCGACCGTTTCGATTCGCTGTTCTTCAACATTTCGCCGCGCGAAGCGGAAATGCTGGACCCTCAGGAACGGTTGTTCCTGGAGGTGGCCTGGGAGGCGGTGGAAGACGCCGGCTATTATCCGGAAATCCTCGGCGGGCCTGACGGCGGCCGCAAGGTGGGCGTCTTCGTCGGCGCGGTGTGGGCGATGTACCAGGTGGCGGGCGTGGAGGCCAAGCTGGCAGGCGCCGAGGTCCACCCCAATTCCTTCCAGTGGAGCATTGCCAACCGCGTGTCCTACTGGATGAATCTGAACGGGCCCAGCCTGTCGGTGGATACCGCCTGCTCGTCCAGCCTGACCGCGCTGCATCTGGCTTGCGAGGCGATCCGCAACGGCGATTGCGCCAGCGCCATCGTCGGCGGCGTCAATTTGGATGCGCACCAGCACAAATTCGACATCAACCATGCCGGCGGCGCCTTGTCCCCCGACGGCGTATGCCGCACCTTCGGCGCCGGAGCCAACGGCTATGTGGCTGGCGAAGGGGTGGGCGCGCTGTTGCTCAAACCGCTGGATCAGGCATTGCTTGACCGCGATCAGGTCTACGGCGTGATCCGCGCCTCCGCTGTTAACCACGGCGGGCGCTCCGGCGGCTACACCGTGCCGAATCCCAAGGCTCAGGGAGAATTGATCGCCGAGACGCTGCGCCGCGCGCGCGTCGACGCGTCCTCCATCGGCTACATCGAGGCGCACGGCACCGGCACGGAGCTGGGCGACCCGGTGGAGATCGCCGGCCTCGGCCATGCCTTCGCCGGCCAGGCGGCCCAGAGCTGCGCGATAGGCTCGGTGAAAACCAATATCGGCCATCTGGAGGCCGCCGCAGGCGTCGCGGGCGTCAGCAAGGCGCTGCTGCAGATCAAGCACCGCCAGCTCGCGCCGTCGCTGCACGCCGAGACGCTGAACGCTCACATCGATTTCGCCGCGTCGCCGTTCCAGGTGCAGCGCGAACTGGCGCCGTGGCTGCCCAAAGACGGCGCGCCGCTGCGCGCCGGGGTCAGCTCTTTCGGCGCGGGCGGCGCCAATGCCCACGTGGTGCTGGAGCAGTATCCCGATGAGCCGCCGCGGCCGGAAAGCGCCGGCCTGAGGGTATTCCCCCTGTCGGCCCGCAGCGAAGAACAGCTGAAGCTGATGGCGCATCGCCTGGCCGCCCATCTGCGCCGCCCTGATGCCGGGCGCCGGCTCTCCGACATCGCCTACACCTTGCAGCATGGCCGCAAGTCCTTCGATTGCCGCTTGGCGGTACTGGCGGACAGCGTCGACGCCTTGGCGGACAAATTGGCGGCCTTCGCCGCCGGACGAAGCGACCCGGACGTGCTGAGCGGCAACGCGCGCGGCGCCGAGGGCGTCGCACGCCTGTTGAGCCGAAGGGAGACCGAGCAACTGGTGGGCATGCTGTCCGCAAGCCGGGATCCTCGCAAACTGGCGCAGTTGTGGCTGGAGGGCTTGCTGCCGGATTGCCAGGGCATGGAAAGCGAGGGCCGCCGGGTGTCGCTGCCCACCTATCCCTTCGCCGACAAGCGGCACTGGATTTCCCGCGGCGAATCCGTGGCCGCCGGCGCGCCGCAAGCCGCGCTGCATCCGCTGCTGGACAGCAATGAGTCCACCTTCGAGCGTCAACTCTTCCGCAAGACCTTCCGCGCCGGCGAGTACTTCCTCGCCGACCACGTGGTGTCCGGCATTCCCACCCTGCCCGGCACCGCTTATCTGGAACTGGCGCGCAAAGCCGGCGAATTGGCCGCCGGCCGTCCGGTGGCGCGGCTGCGCAACGTCACCTGGGTCAGCCCGCTGGCCTTGGATGGCGGCGGCAGCCGCGAGGCTTTCGTCGAGTTGAAGCCTGACGGCGAGGCGGTGGCTTTCGAAGTGCGCGGCGGCGAGTCGCGCCAGCTGCATGCCCAGGGCCGCTTGTTCTACGCCGACGGCGGCGAAGCGCCCGAGGAAAGAATAGATCTGGACGCCATCCGCGCCCGCTGCGGCCGGACGCTGGACGCCGGCGAGGTGTACGCGGCTTTCGCCGCCGCCGGCATGGCCTACGGCCCCGGCTTCCGCGTGCTTTCCGAGGTGCGCTGCGGCGATGGCGAGACGCTGGGCCGTTTGGAGCTGCCCGCCGTTTGCGCCGCCGACTTCGACAGCCTGCCGCTGCATCCCAGCCTGCTGGACGCGGCGATGCAGGCCGGCGTGGCGGCTTTGCTGGGCGCATCCGGGGAGGCGAGGGTGCCGTACTCGTTGGGCGAGGTGGAGATGCTCCGCCCGCTGCCCCGCGTTTGCTACAGCCACGTGATTTACGGCAGCCGAAGCGCGTCAGGCGTCGCGCGCGACGAGGTGGCCATCGTCGACGAGGATGGCCGCGTGCTGGTGCGCATCCATGAAACCGTCGGCGTGCCCTTGGCCAGTGTGCACGAAAAACCCGCCGCGCGTTACGCGCCGGCCGAAGCGTTCGAGATGCTGCATTACGGCTGCGAGTGGCAGGCCGCACCGCTGGACGCGGAGCGCGCGGATGCCGCCCCCGGCCGGCTGGTGCTGTTCGACACCGATCGGGCGCTGTTCGAGGCATGCATCCGCCGCGGACTGAAGGCCGCGCTGGTTCTGCGCGCCGACCGCTACGCCGAGCCCGGGGACCATGTCTACGAGGTGGATGCGTCCCGGCCGCAGGACATTGCCCGCGCGCTGGCCGCGCTGGCGGAGGCCGGCTGGCCTTTGGAAAGGATTTGCTACGCTTGGCCGGCGGGAGAGGCCGGCGATGAAGGCGGGTTGCGGCAGGCCCTGGACCGCGGCGTGGGGGGCATGCTGTCGCTGTGCCAGGCCCTGATCGAGCGCAAGCCCGCCGCCGCGCAACTGCTGTATCTGCATAGAGGAGATGGGACGCAGCCGCACAATGAGGCGATTCATGGCTTCGCCCGTTCGCTGGAGCTGGAAAATCCCAAGTTGTCCTGCAAGACGCTGCAATTGCCGGACGCGTTCGACGCCGATGAAACCCTGGCGGCGGCGATGGCGGAACTTAGCGCCGCCACGGCGGCGGACAAGGCCGTGCGCTACGCGGGCGGCGGCAGGCTGGCGCGGGCGCTGCGCCGCTTGTCGCTGGACGCGGCGGATGCCGGTCGTCCGGCATGGCGGCAGGGCGGCTCCTATCTGATCACCGGCGGCGCCGGCGGACTGGGTCTGATCTTCGCCGGATATCTGGCGGAACGCTGCCGCGCCAGGCTGACGCTGACAGGCCGTTCCGCGCCGACGCCAGCGCTGGAGTCCATGCTGGAAGCGCTGCGCGCCAAGGGGGCCGAGGCGTCATACCTGCAGGCCGATGTGGCGACCGAGGACGGCGCGCGCGCGGCGGTCGAGGCTGCCCGGGCGCGATTCGGCCGGCTGGACGGCATCCTGCACGGCGCGGGGGTGCTGCGCGATTCGCTGATCAGGAAGAAGACGCGGGAAGACATGGACGCGGTGCTCGCGCCCAAGGTTATGGGCGCCTTCCATCTGGATCGCACCGTCGGCGACGGCGAGCTGGACTTTTTTGCGATGTTCTCTTCGCTGGCGGCGATAGGCGGCAACGCCGGCCAGTGCGATTACGCGTTCGCCAACCACTATCTGGATGCCTTCGCCGCCTGGCGCGACGCGCAGCGGCAGGCGGGCCGGAGGCAGGGCCGCAGCCTGAGCCTGAATTGGCCGCTGTGGGCCGAGGGCGGCATGCGGCTGGACGAGCAGACCGAGAAAATGTTCCGCCACAACCTGGGCATGGCGCCGCTGGCGACGCCGGATGGTCTGGCGGCCTTCGAGACGGCGCTGGCCTCGACGCGCCATCAGGTCGCGGTGGTCAGCGGCGTGCGCGACAAGCTGGAAAAAGCCTGGGGCCTGTCGCCGCGGGCGGCGGCGCCGATCCAGGCTGGAGGCGCGGAAACGGGAGGCGACGCGCTGCGGGCGGCAGTCGCTGAGAAACTGAAGTCGATCGTGACCGGACTGTTGAAGCTGGGCGACGACGACTATTCGACCGACAGCATGCTGCTGGACCTGGGGTTCGACTCCATCGGCCTGACCGCTTTCGCCAACGCGATCAACGAGGCGTACGGACTTGAAGTCAACCCGGTGCTGTTCTTCGAGCATCCGACGCCGGCCGGAGTGGCGGACGCGCTGTGCGGCGAACACGCCGCCGCCGCGCGCCGCGTCCACGGCGGCGCGGCGGCGGCCTCGCAAGCCGTCGCGGCCAAGCCTGCGGCGTTGCTAAGCGGCATCGACAAAGGCTGGCGCGCGCCCGCCGCGGACAGGCCTGCCGGCGGCAACCGTTTCGCCCGGCAACCTATCGCCATCGTCGGCATCGCCGGGGTGATGCCGCAGTCGGAAAACCTGCAAGCCTTTTGGGACAGCCTCAGCCAAGAGCGCAATCTGGTCACGGAAATTCCGCGTGACCGCTGGATCTGGGAGCATGTGCACGGCGAGCCGGTGAAGGATGCCAATAAGTCCTACTCGCGCTGGGGGGGCTTCATGAAGGAAGTGGACAAGTTCGATCCGCTGTTTTTCGGCATCACCCCGCGCGAAGCCGAGATGATGGACCCGCAGCAGCGCTTGCTGATCCAGACCGTGTGGGCGGCGGTAGAGGATGCCGGCCACAAGATGTCCGATCTGTCCGGCACCCGCACCGGCCTGTTCGTCGGTGCCTCCTCGCAGGATTACGTGGATGTGCTGGCCGACAGCGGCGCTTCGCTGGACGGCTATTCGGCTTCCGGCAACTCCCATTCCATCCTGGCCAACCGCATCTCCTTCCTGTTCAACTTGCGCGGACCGAGCGCGCCGCTGGACACCGCCTGCTCCAGCTCGCTGGTGGCCTTGCACCGGGCGATCGAGTCCATCCACACCGGCAGCAGCGAGATGGCCATCGTCGCCGGCGTACAGGTGATGCTGACGCCCACCGCCCATATCTCGCTGAGCGCAGCCGGCATGCTGAGTCCCGAGGGCAAGTGCAAGACTTTCGACAAGTCCGCCGACGGCTATGTGCGCGGCGAGGGCGTGGGCGCGATGCTGATCAAGCCGCTGGACAAAGCGCTGGCCGACGGCGACCCGATCTACGCAGTGGTCAGATCCACATCGGAAAACCATGGCGGCCGCGTCAGCAATCTGACCGCGCCCAATCCCAAAGCGCAGATCGAACTGCTGATTGACGCCTACGATCAGGCCGGCATCGATCCCGCCACCGTCGGCTATATCGAATGCCACGGCACCGGCACCAGCCTGGGCGATCCCATCGAGATCCAGGCGCTGAAGAAATCCTTCGCCGATCTGTACGCGAAGCGCGGCCGCGCGGCGCCGGCAACGCCGCATTGCGGCCTGAGCTCGGTGAAAACCAATATCGGCCACCTGGAGCCGGCGGCCGGCATGGCGGGGCTGCTCAAGACGCTGCTGGCGATGCGCAACCGGCAAATACCGGCGCTGCTGCATTTCGACGCGCTCAATCCCTACATCGACCTGGCCGGCAGCCCGTTCTACATCGTCGACAAGACCACGCCTTGGGCCGCTCCGCGGGATGCAAGCGGCGAGGCGCTGCCGCGGCGCGCCGGCGTCAGCGCCTTTGGCTGGGGGGGCGCCAATGCCCACGTGGTGCTGGAGGAGCACGTCCCGTCAGCGCGCCGTCCGGCGGCGGCGGGCCCGCAGTTGCTTACGCTGTCGGCCAAGAACGATGAGCGGCTGCGCGCCAGCGCGGCGAATCTGGCCGTCTACCTGCGCCGGCATGATGTCGATCTGGCCGATCTGGCCTACACGCTGCAATTGGGCCGCGAAGAAATGGACGAACGGCTGGCGCTGGCAGGCTCGACCCGCGAGGAGTGGATCGCCGGCCTGGAGGCGTATGCGGGAGGGCGGGAGGCCGATGGCCTGCTGAGCGGCCGCGCGGCGCGCAAGCTGGCCGAAGAGGATGCGCTGCGTCCCCGCGGCGGCGACGACTTGCGCCGCCTGGGCGAAGCCTGGGTGGCGGGCCGCCGCGTCGAGTGGGCGGGACTGCATGCCGGCGCTGACCGCCGCCGGCTGAACCTGCCCGGCTATCCGTTCGCCCGGGAGCGCTATTGGATAGCGCCCGCCCCGGTCGAACGCGGCGCGCCGGTATCGGTATTGCGCGGAGCGCAGGTGGGGCGCGTGCTGGCGCGTCCCGCATGGACGCCGCTAGCCGCGGCCGCCCGAAAAGCCGCGGGCGATTTCAGCCGCCGCGAGCTGCTGTTGTGCGGCTTGCCCGCGATCCATGCCGCCAGCCTGGCCGGCAAACTGGGTTGCGACGACGCTTCGCACGCGGCGATGCCGTCCGACGCCGGCTTGGCCGAGCGCTACCGCGCAGTCGCCGTGGAGGGGTTTGAAAGGCTGCAGCGCCTGCTGCGCGCCAAACCGGCTGGGCGGGTCCTGTTCCAGATCGTTGTCGCGGAAAGCGGAGACGGCACGTTGCTGGCCGGCTTGGAAGGCCTGGTCCGCAGCGCCCGGCTGGAACATGGCGGCCTGGCGGCGCAACTGGTGCTGTTGGGTGATGCCTGCTCCGAGGCCGTTTTGGCCGAAAGGCTGAAGTTGGCGGCCGCCGCGCCGGACGAGGCCGTGCTGCGTTTCGCCGGCCGCGACGCCGCCGTCAAGCGCTGGCATGAGGCGGATGCGCCTAAGCACACCGCGCCGGCCTTGCGCGCGGGCGGCGTCTACCTGATCACCGGCGGTTTGGGCGGACTGGGGCGCATCTTCGCCCGCGACATCCTGGCGCGGGCCGCGGACGCCATCGTGGTGCTGACCGGCCGCGGCGGCGAGGATGGGGAGCGGCTATCCGAGCTGAAACGCCTGGCTGCGGAAGCTTCCGTCCAGCCGGCGCGCCTGGCCTACCTGCGGATGGACCCGGCGGATCCGGCCCAGGTGGAGGCCGCCATCGCGGAAACGCTCAGCCGCTTCGGCGCGCTCAATGGCGTGATCCACAGCGCCGGCATGACCCGGGACGGGCTGATCGCCGGCAAAACCCGAGCGGATTTCGAGCGGGTGCTGACGCCCAAGGTGGACGGCGCGGTGAACCTGGATGCCGCGACCAGCGAGCTGGATCTGGATTTTCTGGCGCTGTTCTCCTCGGCCAGCGCCGTTTTCGGCAACGCCGGCCAGGCCGACTACGCGGCGGCCAACGGTTTCCTCGATCAATTCGCCCATTGGCGCAACGGACAGGCGGCGGCCGGGCTGCGCAGCGGCCTGACGCTGTCGATCAACTGGCCGCTGTGGGAAGAGGGCGGCATGGGGCTGCCGGCCAAGGCTCGGGTCCGCATGCTGGAAGCGACCGGCATGCTGCCGATGCGCAGCGAAACCGGCCTGGCGGCCTGGCATGACTGCCTGGCGTCCGGCGGCGGGCAGACGCTGGTGATGGAGGGACAGACGCCGCGGCTGAGGCGGCTGCTGTCCGGCAACGAAGAGGAAGAGGCCCGGCAGCCGTCCGCGCCGGCGCGCATCCCGTCCGCCGACAAGCTGCGGCAGCTGGTGCTTGCCGATTTGCGCGGTTTTCTTGCAAAGGAAGTCTGATATGTTGCATCCGTCACGAATGAGCGCGCTCGACCGCCTGACCGGCCTGATCGAGACCACGTTGAAATTGCCGGCGGCGAAGGTGGACGCCGATGCGGCGCTGCCCGAGCTGGGCATCGACTCCATCATCATGATGGAGCTGATAGACGGCATCGCCCGCGCGTTCGGCCTGGCATTGACGCCGGCCCAGTTCGCCGGCGTCGGCACGCTGCGCGAGCTGGCGGCGCTGTTGGACGCCAACGCTCCGCAAAGCGAACCGGACGCGGTCCGGTCCGCGCCGTCCGGCGCCGATCTGGCGGACTTCGTCAGCCGCCGTTACGGCATTCGCCTGGAGGACGCGGAGGGCGCATCGGCCGAAGCCGTCGCCGACGCGCTGGTTTCCCGGCACGCGGATGCGTTGATCCGCCATTACGGCTTGGCTGGCGAGGCGCCTGCTGCTGCTCCGGCTGGCGGCGACATCGCGCTGGTGGGCCTGAGCTGTCTGTTGCCCGACGCGCCGGACGCCCGCGCGTTCTGGCGCAATCTGATGGCGGGCAAGAACAGCGTCCGCCCGGTGCCGGAGTCCCGCTGGCGCTGGGAAGCGCATTACGCCGACGCGCCGGCGCCCGGCAAGACCCTGTCCAAATGGGGCGCGCTGGTGGACGGCGTCGATTGCTTCGATGCGGCTTTCTTCAATATTCCGCCGGCCGAGGCGCGGGCGATGGACCCTCAGTTGCGCCTGCTGCTGCAACAAGCCTACCGCGCAGTGGAGGACGCCGGGGTCGACATCCGCTCGCTGGCGGGCTCCCGTTGCGGGGTTTTCGTCGGCTACCAGTACTCGGAATACGAGCAGCTGCTGCGCGGCATGGATTTCCGCGCGCTGGCGGACGGCCCGGTGTTCACCTCGTCCAGTCCTACCTATTACCTGGCCAACCGCCTCTCGCATGCCTTCGACCTTCGCGGCCCCAGCGAGGCGATCAATGTCAATTGCGCGTCGTCGGCGGTGGCGATCAACCGCGCTTATTACTCGCTGCTCAACGGCGAGTGCGACCTGGCCATCGTCGGCGGCGTTTCGCTCAATCTGGGCGCGGGCGATTACGTGGCGTCCTCGCAGTACGGATTGCTGTCGCCTGACGGCAGCAGCGGCGTGTTCGACAATGACGCCAGCGGCTTCACCCGGGGCGAGGGCGTCGGCGTGATCGTGCTGAAGCGGCTGGCCGACGCGCGCCGCGACGGCGACCGCGCCTATTGCCTGATCAAGTCCTGCCATCAGAACCACCGCGGCGGGGCGCGCAGCCTGTCCGAAGTGAAGCACGAGTCCATCACCGCCGCGCTGGCAGATTGCTACCGCAAGGCCGGCGTGGAGCCGCACTCGGTGCGCTACATCGAGGTGGACGGCTATGCGCGCAAGTGGGCGGATTCCTTCGAGTTCGAGGGCGTCAAAAACGCGCTGGGACAGGCCATGGCCGGCAAACGCTGCGCGCTGGGCAGCGTCAAGGGCAATATCGGCAACGTGGAAGCCGCCAGCGGCGTGGTCAACGTGATCAAGCTGGCGCTGTCGCTGCGCCACGGCCGCTTTCCGGCCACCATTTCGATGCGCAAGCTCAGCAGCTTCATCGATATCGCCAGCGAGGACCATCCGCTTTACATCGCCGACCGCGAAATCGTCCTGGACGATATCCGCGACGGCGACCAGCCGATCCGCGCCGGCGTCAACTCCTTTGCCGACAGCGGCAGCAATGTCCACATTTTGCTGGAAGAGTGTCTGGAAGCCCGCGAGCGCGAGGAAGATGCCGGCGAGCAGCTGTTCGTGCTGTCGGCCAGGACGCCGGAGCGGCTCGCCGCCTATCTGGACGCTTACCTTTCTTTTCTGGACGCGGAGGGCGCGCATGCCCGCCTGGCGGACCTGGTCTACACCTCGCAGCTGGGGCGCGAGCCGATGGACGCGCGGCTGGCGGTGGAGGCCGGCTCGATAGCCGAGCTGCGCGACAAGCTGGCATCGGCGGCGAAGAGCACAGAGCCGTCCGGCTTGGAGGCGCGCGGCATCTACTACGCCGCCGCCGATGCCGAGCGGCGCAATCCGCTGGCGGGCCTGATCGGCGGCGACATCGCCGCCATGCAGCTGGAACAGGCGCGGGATGGCGGCCGATGGGGGCATGTGGCGCGGTTGTGGGTGCATGGCGTGGAGATGCCTTGGCGCGCGCTGTGGCGCGGCCGCCGCGTGCAGCCGGTGTCGGCGCCGGGCTATCCCTTCGCCGGGACGCGGCACTGGCTGGGCGAGGATGAGGATGACGCGGCCCTTCCTTTGGCGCCGCAGGCCGCCGAGGCTCAGGCGCCGGACGATTGCGCCGGACTGGACGCCGCCGGCCGCGCCATCGTGCTGTTGAGGCGCGAAGCCGCCGTGAAGCTGGGTCTGGCCGTCGGCGACGTGGCGACCGACAAACCATTGATCGAGCTGGGGCTGGGCTCGGTGGACATCATGGAGATGATGCAGCGGGTGGACGCGGAGATGGGCGTGGCCTTATCGCCGGCCGACATTTTCCGCTACCCGGGCATCGCGGCGTTGGCCAGCCGCATCGCCGCCCTCGCGGCGGCGCGCGAGCCGCGGACCGAGAATGGCGGCGAACGGCTGGTGCCGATGCGCGCCGGCGGCAGCCGGGAGCCCATCGTCGCCTTGCCCGGCGCGGGCGGCGGCGCGCTGTCCCTGCAACTGCTGAGCCGCGAGCTGGGCGATAGCCAGCCGTTCTACTGCGTGGAGCCCGCCGGCGGCGCATCCAGCGTGGAGGAGGCGGCCGCAGCCAATGTCCGCCTGCTGGGCGACGCCGGCTTGCAGGGACCGTGCCGGCTGCTGGGTTATTCCAACGGCGGGGTGGTGGCCTATGAAATGGCGCGCCAGCTGCTGGCCATGGGGCGGCAGGTGTCGTCGGTGATTCTGCTCGACACCCTGCGCCCCGATCTGCGCGGCTACGGCATGGCGGCCATGATGGCCGAAGTGTTCCGCCATTTCTCCCGGACGCTGGGCGCCGAGATATCCGTGGATGCCGGCGAACTGGAAGCTCTGCCGGCCGGCGAGCGCGGCGCCAGGCTGCACGCCCTGCTGGGCGAAAAGGGCGTCCGGATTCCATTCGACGCTTTCCAGGCGACGCTGGACATCGCGGTGGCCAGCGAGGGAGCTTGCCGGGCCTACCGGCCGCAGCCGCTGCCGGGCGGCGCGAGGCTGACGCTGCTGCGGGCAGGCGGCGGCTTCGCCGGCGCGCCTGAGGATTATGGCTGGAGCGAGCTGGCGGCGGAGCGGTTCAGCGTGTTTGAGATCGCCGCCGATCATTTTTCCATCGTGACCGATCCTGCGGCGGTGGCCGAGGTGGCCAAGCGCATGCGGCAGCGCGACGCGAAGCCGGCCCGCAAGCCCGCCGCGCAGGGCGAGCTGGCCGTCAGCGGCTAGGGGGACATCCATGAAGCATGAAGAATTCGACGTCATCGTCGTCGGCTCCGGCGTATGCGGCGCCACCATCGCCCGGGCAATGAGCCGGCAGGGACGCAAGGTGCTGATGCTGGAGAGGGGCGGCTCGGCGCCGGCCTGGGAAAGCCTGGCGGGCATCGCCGGCATCGCCGACGAAGTCCGGCTGGGCGAGCGCAAGCTGGCCACGGTCAGGGCATTGACCACCGGCGGCTCCACTTCGATGTATTTCGCCGTCGCCAATATGCCGCCGCTGGAGCTGTTCCGCGCGCACGGCATCGAGCTGGCGGATGATCTGGAAGCGGTGCGCAGCGAATTGCCGATCGCCGCGCTGCCGGACAGGCTGCTGACGGCCAAGGCGCGCCGGTTGCGGGCCAGCGCCATCGAGCTGGGGCATGACTGGCGCAAGAACGAGATGCTGATCGACGCGTCGCGGTGCGATTCCGGCTACTGCTACGAAGCCAAATGGAAAGCGCTGGACTACGTCGAGGACGCGCTGGCGGCTGGCGCGACGCTGATCTCGCGCGCCATGGTGGTGCGCGTGCTGCGGGAAGGCGGCCGGGCGATAGGCGTGGAATACCGGCGGCGCAAGGGCTTCGGCTCCGAGCTGCGGCAGGCTTACGCCAAGAAAGTGGTGCTGGCGGCCGGCGAGCTGGCCACGCCAGCGATGCTGCGGGACTGCGGCGTGGACGGCGTCGGCGCGCGCGGCTTCTTCTGCAACCCCGGCTACGGGGTTTACGGCTTGGTGCCGGGGCTGGGCGGCGGCGAGGAGGGCTTCGTCGGCAGCATGAGCTGCCATCTGGACGACGGCATCGAGCTGGGCGACGCCAATGTGGCCCGCGTGCTGCACCGGCCGATGATGCTGGCGGCGCTGCGTTTCCGCCACTTGTTCTCCTACAGCGATTGCGTGGGCGTCGGCGTCAAGGTCAAGGATGGCCTGGGCGGCCGCCTGGAGGCGGACGGGCGCTTGCGCAAGGGCTTCGACCACGACGACCAGGTCCGGCTGGAGCGGGGGCGGCGCGAGGCGGTCCGCCTGCTGGAGCGGGCGGGCGCCAAGCATATTTTCGATGTCGGATTGCGCGCCGCTGGTCGCATCGGCGGTTTGATCCGCATCGGCGAGCACGTCGATGGCAAGCTGGAAACCTCGCTGCGCGGCCTGCACGTTTGCGACGGTTCCATCATTCCCGACGACATGCGCGGCACGCCGACCGTTTCACTGATTTGTCTGGCGCGCCATCTGTCCCGGCACCTGCTGGCCGTGACCTGAGCGCGGCTTTCATCCACCAACCTTCGGAATCGAGCAATGACATCAAGCAATCAGATGGCGGCCGCCATCCCGGGCCAGGCCAAGCCGCAACGGCGATGGCGCAAACGTCTGCTGCGGGCGGGGCTGGCCCTGCTGGCGCTGGCCGTGGCCGCCCATTTCGCCTGGGTGTATTCAGGCTCCAACCGCTGGGAGCCTTCGCGTGATCAGGACGGCGTCCAGGTGTGGACGTTGAAGACGCCGGGCAGCGGCCTGGTGCTGGTGAAGGCGCACGCCCGCGTCAAATCCAGCCTGTCGGGCATGGTGAAGCTGCTGGAGGATCTGAGCAGCTGCGCCGAAGCCTACTGCTACGACGGCTCGGTGATAGAGCGCCTGCCGACCACGCCGGACCGCTACGCCGCGTACGTGCAGTTCAAGTTCGACATGCCGTTGTTGAAAACCCGCCAGTACGTGCTGCTGCAGGAACACTGGCAAGACCCGGTCAGCAAGCGGCTGGAGCTCAACATCATCGCCGCGCCCAACCGCATCCCGCGCGACGAGTGCTGCGTGCGCATCGCCCATCTGAGCAACCACTGGACCATCACGCCGCAGCCGGGCGGCTGGCTGGACATTGAATTCACCCAGGACACCGACGTGGGCGGATTGCCGTACCCGCTGGTCAATCCGGCGCTGATCGAAAGCACCTACCAGATTCTCCACGGCATGCAAGGGCTGATGAATATGGAGAAGTATCGCAACGCGCGGGTCCCCGGCATCCGCGAACTGGACACCCCGAATACGTGAGGATGTAGATGAGCAAGCTCGAAAACACTTTGTCGCCGGCCGCGATGCCGGCGCCCGCCAAGCGCCGCTCCCGCCTGCGCCGGCTGGGCAAGGCGCTGATCTACGCCGTGCCGGCGCTGGCGCTGCTGTCCGTGCTGGGCAACTGGCTGTGGATGCTGTCCGGCTCCAATCGTTGGGAGTTGCAGTCCGACGCCGACGGCGTGCAGGTCTACACCATGAAGACCCCGGGCTCGTCGGCGCTGCGCGTGCGCGGCATCACCACGATGAAGCAGTTCAGCCTCAGCAACCACATCGCGCCTTTCCTGGATGAAAGCATCCAGAACAACTGCGCCGAATGGGTGCAGGGCTGCCTGGGCTACCGCATCGTCCAGCCATGGGACCCGCGCAGCGGGAGCATCGTCACATTGTGGTCGGTGGAGCTGTTTCCGCCGTTCACCCCGCGAGAAATGCTGCTGCTGGGCCAACTGAGGCAGGACCCGGCCACCGGCGTGGTCACGCTGGAGAACATCGCGGCGCCCAACAAACTGCCGCCAAACGAGAACCGGGTGCGGCTGGAACACATGCACAACGTCTTCCGTTACACCCCGCAGCAGGACGGCGCGGTCAAGGTGGAGGTGCTGTACGACATGGACATGGGCGGCGGCTTTCCGCAGTGGGCGCAGAACTTGATGGCGCCGATGGTGGTGAGGCAGATGCTGACCAAGGACATTCCGCGCCAGCTGAATCAAGAGAAATACCGCAAGGCGAGGTTCGACTTCCTGTCCGACCGGACGCTGGCCAAGCATTGAGCGCGGCGGGGCGCGCTTCAAGGCGCGCCCGGGAGGGCGCTCGCGCGCCATGTTTATGGCAAATGATTGGAGCGACCATGCAGGAAGCAGTCAAACCGGTGGTAGTGGTCAGCGGCGGGAGCCGCAGCCTGGGTCTGAGGATTTGCGAAAGCTTGCTAGCCGGCGGCTACCGGGTGGCGACATTCAGCCGCAACGACACGGCGGAGTTGAGCCGGCTGCGGGATAGCGCCGCCGGCGATTTCCATTGGGAGGCCACCGACGTGACCGACGCGCCGGCGCTGTCCCGTTTCCTCGGGCGCGCGCGGGAGAAGCTGGGTCCGCTGCGCGGCCTGGTCAACAACGCCGGCGTCTATCACGAGGGCTTGTTGGCGATGAGCCGGCCGGACGACATCGCCCGCTTGCTGGACGTGAACCTGGGCGGCGCGATCCGGCTGGCCCAGCTGTGCGCCAAGCAGATGATGGTGGGCGGCGGCGGGGCCATCGTCAACGTGTCCTCGGTGGCCGGCGTCCGTGGCTTCGAAGGCGTGGCGGCCTACAGCGCCACCAAGGCCGCGCTGGACGGGTTGACCCGCAGCCTGGCGCGGGAGCTGGGGCCGATGCGCATCCGCGTCAACGCGGTGGCGCCCGGGCTGATGGAGACGGAAATGGTCTCCGGCATGGTGGCGAGGCAAAAGGAGCAGCTCGTGCGGCAAACGCCGCTGGGCAGATTGACGACGGTGGACGACGCCGCCTCCGTCGTCCGGTTTCTGTTGTCGGACGAGGCAGGATTCGTCACGGGGCAGACGCTGATCGTGGATGGCGGTTTGACGACTTGACGGGAGATATCCAGATGCAACACGACGTTAGACAAGTGATTGAAAAGACGCTGCGCCTGGTGGCGGAGGAAAACCTGCTGAGCCTGCCGGCCTATGGAGACGACACCGAGCTGGTGGATGAGATGGGCTTTACCTCGGTGAGCATCGCCATGCTGTTGTTCCGGGTGGAGGTGGAACTGGGCGTGGACCCGTTCCTGGACGAAAACGTGCGCATCACCGACATCCGCACCGTCGGCGATCTCTGTCGCGTTTACTCGGACTGCCTGGCGGCGCAAGCGTAACCCGGCGGTCGCGCACCGCCCGTTTTCTCGAGAGATGAAGAGCACATGAATAAGGCTAGAGATGTTGCGGTGATCGGCATGGCCGGTCGTTTTCCGGGCGCGGACAATGTGTCCGAACTGTGGACCAAGCTGTGCGCGGGGCATCAAGGCATCCGCGACCTGTCGGACGAAACGCTGCGCCGCGCAGGCGTGAGCGAGGCGGAGCTTGCCGACCCTAGCTATGTGAAGGCCTGCGCGCCGCTCGCCGACGCGGATCGCTTCGATCCGGGCTTTTTCAAGATCGCCCCGCGGGAGGCGGAGTTGATGGATCCGCAGGTCCGGCTGCTGTTGCAATGCGCGTGGGAGACGCTGGAAGACGCGGGCTACGCCGGAGCGGGGCCGCAGAATATCGGCGTGTTCGCCGGCGCCGGCGGCGTGGTCACCAGCTACTTCGCCAACTTCGTCAATCTCCATGATCGCATCGAGAAAATTTCGGCGGGCGCGACCCATATCAGCAACGACAAGGATTTTCTCTCCACCTATCTCTCGTACAAGCTCAATCTGACCGGACCGAGCATGACGGTGCAGACCGCCTGCTCGACCTCGCTGGTGGCGGTCCACCAGGCGCGGATGAGCCTGCTCAACGGCGAGTGCTCGATGGCGCTGGCCGGCGGCGTCAGCGTGCGGGTGCCGCTGGAGCACGGCTACCGCTACCGCGAGGGCTATATCTTCTCGAAAACCGGGCGCATCCGCGCTTTCGACGCCGACGCCGACGGCGTGGTGTTTGGCAGCGGCCTGGGGCTGGTGTTGCTCAAGCGGCTGGACGAAGCGGTGCGCGACGGCGACCACATTTACGCGGTGATCAAAGGCTCGGCGATCGGCAACGACGGCAAGGCCAAGATGAGCTACGCCGCCAGCAGCGCCAGCGGACAGATATCCTGCATCCGCGCCGCGCTGGACAACGCCGGCGTGAGCGCCGACAGCATAGGCCTGGTGGAAACCCACGGCACCGGCACCGCGATGGGCGATCCGGAGGAGGTCAAGGCGCTGTCCAGCGCCTTCAAGCGCGATACCGAGCGCAAGGGCTATTGCGCGCTCGGCGCGGCGAAGGCCAATCTGGGCCATCTGGAAGCCGCCGCCGGTGTGGTCGGCCTGATCAAGGCCGCGCTGGCTGTCCAGCGGGGCGTGATCCCGCCGGTCGTCAACTACGCCAAGCCCAATCCGCGGATACGCTTCGAAAACACGCCGTTCTACGTCGACGCCGAGGCGCGAGGCTGGCCGAAGCAGGATGGGCCGCGCCGCGCCGCCGTCAACGGACTGGGCGTGGGCGGCACCAACGCTTTCGTGGTGCTGGAGCAGCATCAGCCGTCCCGCCGCGTCCGCAAGGCCTCGGGCACGGTCGTGGCGCCCCTCTCGGCGCGGACGGTGGAAAGCCTGCGCGCCTACGCGGGCCGGTTGGCTGACTTCCTCGGCCGCGAGGCCCCGGACCTGGGCGATCTGGCCTATACGCTGCAGACCGGCCGCCAGCACATGGCTTGCCGCGCGGCCTTCGTCGCGGACACTGTCGAGCAGCTGCGGGAGCAGTTGCAGGCCTATGCCGGCGGCTATGAGCCGCTGGCCGCCGCCGGCGCGCAAGGCGAGCTGGCCGCCGCCTGGATGGCTGGAGGCGACGTCGACTGGAGCGCCGCGCGCGGCAAAGGCAAGCGCCTGCGCGTCAGTCTGCCCTCCTATGTTTTCGCCCGCGAGCGCTATTGGCTGGAAGCCGAGGCCCGCGCCGGCGGAGGCGCGCTGCTGCACCCGTTGCTGCACGCCAATACCTCGGATCTGGACGAGCATCGCTACAGTTCGCTGTTCAGCGGCGAAGAGTTCTTCCTGCGCGACCACCGGGTGCGCGCGGAGGCGGAGGGTGAGGCCAGTCGGGTGTTGCCCGGCGTGGCCTATCTGGAAATGGCGCGCGCGGCGGCCGAGCGGACCGGCCTCGCCGACGGCGGCTGGACCCTGCGCGACATCGCGTGGCTGAGGCCGGCCGTGGTCGACCAGCCGCGCCGAGTCAATATCGCGCTGCTGCCGGACGACGCCGGCATCGCTTTCGAAGCTTACGGCGAAGATGACGCCGCGCACTGCCAGGGCCGCGCGGAGGCGGCCGCGGGCGCGTCGCCGGCCAAGCTGGACGTCGCGGGGCTGGAGGCCTCTCTGGACGGCGAGGCGCGCGGCGCCGACGCGGTCTACGCCGCCTTCGATGCGATGGGGCTCGCCTATGGGCCGGCGCACCGGGCGATACGCGCGCTGCGCCGCGGCGAAAACGCCGCGCTGGCGCGCTTGTCGCTGCCGGCGTCCGCGCGCGACGGCGCGGGCGAATTCCTGCTGCATCCCAGCTTGCTGGACGGCGCGCTGCAGGCCGCCTCCACGCTGCTGTTCGATTTGGATGCGCCGCCGAGCGCGCCCGTCGTGCCGTTCGCGCTGGACCTCGTCCGGGTCTGGTCGGCCTGCCCGGCGGAGGAAACACTGGCGTGGGCGCGGATGAACGAGTCGGGCAGCCTGGACATCGATCTGGCCGACGCTGACGGCAATGTCTGCGCGTCGCTGCGCGGCTTCGCCGCCCGCGCGCTGGACGGCGGCCGGCGAGGCGCCTTGTTGGCCACCGAAACCTGGGCCCGCCGCGCAGCCGGCGAAACGGCCTTTTCCGGGGAGAGAATCGCGGTTCTGTGCGGTCTGCCGGATGTGGATGCCGGCGCGCTGGGTTGCGAAACCCTGGCGCTGCCGATGCCGGGCGGCGATGCCGCCGAGCGTTACGCCAGTTTGTCGCTGGCTTGCTTCGGCCTGCTGCGCCAACGCCTGGCCGGCAAGCCGGAGCGGGAAACGCTGCTGCAGTTCGTCATGCCGGATGGCGACGAACCGCGCCTGATGGCCGGCATGGCCGGCATGCTGAAGACCGCCGCGCTGGAAAATCCTTTGCTGCGCGGCCAATTGATTTTCACCGATTTCGCCGGCGGCGAGGCCGCCTTGGCGGCGCGGCTGGCTGCCGACGCCGGATCGCCTGAGCAAACCCTGATCCGCCACGTGGGCGGCGAGCGCATGGCGGCCATTTGGGAAGTGCTGAACGATGCGCCGCAGGCCGGTTCGGAGGAAGCGCCTTTCAAGGCAGGC
The DNA here is from genome assembly GCF_055181315.1 of Chromobacterium sp. Ag138. Lineage (NCBI taxonomy): Bacteria > Pseudomonadati > Pseudomonadota > Betaproteobacteria > Neisseriales > Chromobacteriaceae > Chromobacterium > Chromobacterium sp. Ag138. The sequence goes on along the minus strand of NZ_JBUPWA010000001.1, from coordinate 640,235 downwards.
GGGGTTTACCTGATCACCGGCGGTCTGGGCGGCCTGGGCATGCTGTTCGCCCGCGAGATCGCCAGGAAGGCTGAAAGAGCGCGCATCGTGCTGACCGGCCGCGCGGAGGAGGACGTGGCCGCTTCCGCGGACAAGAGCCGCTTGTTGGCGGAGCTGGCCGGAGCGGGCTGCTCGGTGGAATATCGCCGGATGGACCCCGCCGACGCGGAGCGGACGCGGGAGGTGATCGCCGCCGTCGCGCGCGACTACGGCCGACTCAACGGCGTGCTGCACAGCGCCGGCATGATAGACGATGGCTTTGTCCTGAAAAAAACGGATGAAAGCTTCCGCGCGGTGCTGGCGCCCAAGGTGGCCGGCGCCTTCAATCTGCACCAGGCGACGCTGGATCTGGACTTGGACTTCCTGGCGCTGTTCTCGTCGCTGACGTCCGCCCTCGGCAACCTGGGGCAGGCCGACTATGCGGCGGCCAATGGCTTCCTTGACCGTCTCGCCGCTTATCGCAACCGGCTGGTCGAGGCCGGCGTTTGCCGCGGCCGCGCGCTGGCCATGCTGTGGCCCTTGTGGCGCGAGGGCGGCATGACGGTATCCGGACAGGAAAGCCAGCGGCTGGCCGACGCCATGGGCATCCGGCCGATGGCCACGCAAACCGGCATGCGTCTGTTCGCCCAGGCGCTGGCCGGCGGTTTCGACCAGGCGCTGGCGATGGAAGGCGACCTCGCCGCGATGCGCCGCGTCTTGAGCGAGCACGCCTCGCCAATGGAAACCGCGGCGGTTGCCGCGGACAGCGCGTCCGCGCCGGAGCTGGCGCGCCAGGCGGAAGCCTGGTTGTGCGGCCAATTGCGCGCCTTGCTGAAGCTGGACACGGTGGACCCGGCCGCGTCGCTGGACGCTTACGGCATGGACTCCATCCTGGCGTTGGACCTGACGCGGCATCTGGAGAAGTCGTTCGGCCAGTTGCCGAAAACGCTGTTTTTCGAATATTTGAACCTGCGCGACTTGGCCGGCTACTTCGTCCGCGCCCATGCCGGCAGGCTGACGCGGCTGTTGGGCGGCGAGGCGGCGGGCGGCTCAGCGGCAGAGCCCGCCGCTGAGCTTGCGTTTTCCAATGCGCGCAGCCTGCGGGGGCAAGGCGCGCGCGCGCGCCGCTCCAGCGGGGAGGAGCCCATCGCCATCATCGGCCTCAGCGGGCGCTATCCCGGCGCGCGCGATGTCGGCGCGCTCTGGGAAGCCTTGCGCGAAGGGCGCGACTGCATCACCGAAGTGCCGCGCGAGCGCTGGGACTGGCGCGAGTACTACAGCGAGGACAGGAGCAAGCCGGGCGCGCACTACAGCAAGTGGGGCGGCTTCATCGAGGGCGTGGACGAGTTCGACGCGCGCTTCTTCAATATCGCGCCGCCCGAGGCGGACAAGATGGACCCCCAGGAGCGGCTGTTCCTCGAACACGCCTGGATGGCGGTGGAAGACGCCGGCTATACCCGCGCGCGGCTGCACGCGCCGGCCGGCGGCAAGCCGGCGCAGGCGGGCGTCTACGCCGGCGTGATGTACGGCGAGTACCAGCTGTTGGGCGCCGAATCCAGCCTGCTTGGCCAGCGCATGGGCTTCGCCAGCAATCCGGCCAGCATCGCCAATCGCGTATCCTATTTCCTCGACCTGCGCGGCCCCAGCATGGTGGTGGACACCATGTGCTCGTCCTCTTTGACCGCCATCCATCTGGCCTGCCAGGATCTGCGGCTGGGCCGCATCGGCCTGGCCATCGCCGGCGGCGTCAATGTCACGATCCATCCCAACAAATACCTGATGCTGAGCGCCGGCCAGTTCATTTCCGGCGACGGCCATTGCCAGAGCTTCGGCGAGGGCGGCGACGGCTATATCCCGGGCGAGGGCGTCGGCGCGGTAGTGCTCAAGCGCCTGTCCGACGCCGAGCGCGACGGCGACCGCATCTACGGCGTGATCCGCGGCAGCGCGCTCAGCCACGGCGGCAAGACCAATGGCTACACCGTGCCCAATCCGCAGGCACAGGCCGCCGCGATACGCCAGGCGATTGAGGAAGCTGGCGTCGACGCCAGGAATATCGGCTACATCGAGGCGCACGGCACCGGCACCAAGCTGGGCGACCCGATCGAGATCGCCGCTCTGGCCAAGGCGTTCGGCGAAAGCACAGGAGACACCGGCTTCTGCCGGATCGGCTCGGTGAAGTCCAATATCGGCCATTGCGAAGCCGCGGCCGGCATCGCCGGCCTGACCAAGGTGCTGCTGCAGATGCGGCACCGGAGCATCGCGCCGTCGCTGCATTCCAGCCGTCTGAATCCGCATATCGATTTCGCGTCCACGCCTTTCGTCGTCAACCAGACGCTGAGCGCCTGGGACGCGCCGGAGGCGGGCGGCCGCGCGCTGCCGCGCGTCGCGGGCATCTCCTCCTTCGGCGCCGGCGGCTCCAACGCCCATTTGGTGGTGGAGGAGCATGTGCCCGCAGTCCGCGCGCCGGCAGGGGCGGTTCGCGCGCAGCCGGTGCCCTTGTCCGCCCGCACCGCCGATCAGCTGCGGCGGAAGGCCATCGATCTGCTGGCGATGCTGGACCGGGAAGCCGGCGGCGCGGACTTCCCGGCTATCGCATCCACGCTGCGGCTCGGCCGCGAGCCCATGGCCGAGCGTCTGGGCGTGCTGGCCGCCGACGCCGCCGACCTGGCCGCCAAGCTGCGCGCCTTCGTCGATCACGGCCGTCTGGAGGCCGGCGTGTTCCGCGGCCGCGCCGCAACCGCGGCCGAGCCGCAGGCCGCGCTGTCGCCGGGGATGAGCGAGGCTCAATGCGCGCGCGCGCTGGAGTTGTGGACTGCCGGCGCCGAGACTGATTGGCGCGCGCTGGAGCCAGCGTTTCCGCCGCCGGTCAGCCTGCCTGCGTACCCGTTCGCGCGGCAACGCCATTGGGTGGATGTGCCCAAGGGCCGAGTCGTGGTTCAGGATAGCCATCCGCTGCTGGGAGAGAACCGCTCCGGCTTCGACGGGCCGCGCTATGTATCGGCCTTTACCGGCGAAGAGCCTTTCTTGGCAGGCGAGCCGGGACAGCGCGCATTGGGCGCGGCCGGCTGCCTGGAAATGGCCCGCGCCGCGTTCGAAGCGGTGATGAGTCAGGAAGGGGCGGAGTGCCTGGAGCTGTCCGAGGTGGCTTGGGCCGTTCCCGGCGTCGGCGTTGAAGGCCGCAAGCTGGCCATCTCCCTGTTCGAGCGGAACGGCAACGCCGCCCGCTTCGAAATCCACCGCGCGGATGGGGACGAAACCGTCCATTGCCAGGGCCGTCTGGCCTTCCGCTCCGCGGAGCAAGCCGCGAGGCTGGATCTGGCCGCGCTGCGCGCTGCAGCGGCAGGGCGCTTGCTGCCATTGCCGCCGATGCAAGGCGGCAATGGCCACGCCTTGGGCATCGCCCGGTTGGATCAGGCATTGCGGGCCGCCGCCGAAGCGGCCGGTTTGGACATGCAGCCGGCCTGGCTGGCCGGTGCGCGTTTCACAGGCGCCGTTGAGCAGGCGACTCATGCTTGGCTGCGGCCGGCGCAGGAGGGCCGCGCCGCGCTAGACATCGATCTTTGCGACGATGACGGCGCGGTGCTGGCGCAACTGAAAGGCCTCGCTTACCCGCACGGCGGCGCAGCCTTGGCGCCTGCGGCGGAAGCGGCGGTCGCCGCGGACGCGCCGCGCAAAGTGGCGCTGGCGCTGCCTTCGAGCCCGGCCGGATCGCCCGGCAAGCCGCTGGGCATCCTGCTGGGCGAACCCATCGCCGCGGCGCTGGCTGCCGGACCGGTGGCGGCGACGAAGCCGGCTGTCGCGCTGGGCGCCGCAGCGGCGCCGGCCGCTTCTTTGGCTCAACCCGAGCCGCTGGTCGATTTGTACCGGCATGGCGACGGCGTATATGAGCTGCAAATCGGCGCGCCGAATGTGTTGTCTGCCGTCTGCGCCGCGCAGCTGCGCGCCGCGCTGGACGCCGCGGCGGCCGATGCCGATGCGAAGGCGCTGATTTTGAGCGGTTCCGGAACGATCTTTCTGCAAGGCGGCGCCGACGCGCATGCCGAAGCGCTGCGGGCCGGCCTGTACCAGGCATTGCTGGACTTCCCTGCGCCGGTGATCGCCGCGATGCGCGGCGAAGCGCTGGGCGCGGGTTTCCTGCTGGGCGCGTTGTGCGATTTCATGGTCTGCGCCGAGGCGTCGCGCTACGGCTTCATCGATTTCGAAGCCGGGCTGTATCCCGGCCATGCGCGCGAATTGTTCGAGGCCCGATTCGGACGCGCGCGCGCTGCCGATCTGCTGTACCTGGAACCGCGGCAGAAAGGCGAGCGGCTGCGGCGCAAGGGCTGGACCTGCCCGGTGCTGCCGGAGGCTGAAGTCGAGGGGCATGCGCGCAGCCTGGCCGGAGAACTGGCCCGCAAGCCGACTCAGTCGCTGCGCCTGCTGAAGCGCCATCTGGCCCGGCCCCTGGCCGAACCCGCGCGTGGGCTGGATGCCTCGGCGCCGGCGGCGCGCCGGAAACGCGCGCCGGAAGCGCGCCTGCCGGCGGCCGATTTCGAATGCCTGCAGTTGCGCGGCCATCCGGCCGGCGTGCTGGAAGCGTCCATCCGCGTGTTGGACGGAGGCATCGATATCCAGGCTTTGACCGGCGAGCTGGCGAAGCTGGTCGATCTGGTCAACGCCGACGACGATTGCCGCAGCCTGGCGCTGATGAGCGAGCATCCGGGTTTCCTGCCTCTGGGCGACACGCCGGAAGACGCCGCGGCCTCGCAGGCGCTGATGGCCGAGCTTGGCCGGCTGGAGCGGCCGCTGGTGGCCGCGCTGGACGCCGGCGCGCGCGGTGCCGCCTGGCTGGCCGCGCTCGGCGCGGATGCATGCGTCTATCGAACCGATGGCCGCTATGCGATGGGAGGCTTGCTGAGCGACGCCGCGCAAGCGGCCTTGCGGCGCCATTTCGACGATGAGCCGGCCTACCGCCTGCTGCTGGACGGCGGCGAATGCGCCGGCGCCGAGCTGCTTGGCCGTTTCGGCGCGACGCAGGTATGCGAGCCGGGCAAGGTCGCGCAAGGCGCGCTGGCGCTGGCGGCGAATATGGCGGCGCTGTCCCGCGAGGAGCTGAGCGCCTGGCGCTTGGCCGGCGCGCAGCCGCCCCAGGCGTATGAGCCGGCGGACGAAGATGAAGCGGCCGCGGCCGGTCCGGTGGCGTTGTCGTCCGACGCGGTGAAGGCGGTCGCGCATCCGAACGGCGTGCTGGAAGTGCGCCTGGAGGACCGAGCGGCCAAGAATATGTTCTCCGACGCGTTCAGCGACGGGCTGCGGGAAGCGTTCGCCCACGTCGCGGCCAGCCGCGCCTACAAGGCGGTGGTGCTGACTGGCTATGACCAGTACTTCTCGTCGGGCGGCACGCGGGAAACCTTGCTGGCGATACACGAGGGCAGCATCCGCTTCAACGACAACCCGATTTTCCGGCTGCCGCTGGATTGCGACATCCCGGTGATCGCCGCGATGCAGGGCCATGCGATAGGCGCCGGCTGGGCGCTGGGCATGTTCGCCGATTTCGCGCTGCTGGCCGAGGAAAGCCGTTACTACAGCCCTTACATGGGTTACGGCTTCACGCCCGGAGCCGGCGCGACCCTGATCTTCCCGCTGGAAGCCGGCCGTGACCTGGCTCTGGAGTCGCTGATGACGGCCCGTGAGTATTCAGGCGCGGATTTGGCGCGCCGCGGCCTGCCGCAACAAGCGCTGCCGCGCGGCGAGGTGCTGGCCGAGGCGCTGGCCTTGGCCGGCCGCATCGCGCGGCATCCGCGGTCGTGGCTGCTGGCGTGCAAGCGCCGCCGCTCCGCCCCTTTGCGCCGCGAGCTGGATGAGACCATCGCCAGGGAACTGGAAATGCACGAGCGCACCTTTGTCGGCCAGGCCGGCGCGCTGGCGCGGATTCAGGGCGGTTTCGGCGCGGCGGCGGGGGCAGCCAAAGCCGCCGGCGCGGCGGCTCCGGCCCGCGATGCGGGCAAAGTGGCCGAGCGTCTGCGCAGCCTGCTGGCCCAGGAGCTGAGAATAGACGAAGCGGAGATCGTCGACGACGAGCCCTTCGTATCGCTGGGCCTGGATTCGATCACCGGCGTCACCTGGATACGACGCATCAACGAGGATTACGACACCGACATCGAAGCCGTGCGCATCTACAGCTATCCGACATTGGCGCAGCTGGCGCGGCACGTGGCCGAAACCGCCCCGGTCCGCGAGGAGGCGCCAATCACCGCGGCCGAGGGCGCGCCGCAATTTGAGCGGATCGCACTGCGCTCCCGGCGCAGCCGGCCAAGCACGCCGGCGGGCCGCGGCGGCGATGCGATCGCGGTGGTGGGCATGGCCGGGCGGTTCGCCGGCGCGGACGATCTGGACGCGTTCTGGCGCAATCTGGCCGCAGGACGGGACTGCGTGGAGGAAGTGCCGGCGGGGCGTTGGGACATGTCGCGCCATTACCAGCCGGGCGAAGCCGCTCCGGGCAAGACCTACAGCAAGTGGATGGGCGCATTGGGCGGCTACGACTGCTTCGATCCGGCATTCTTCAACCTGTCGCCGCGCGAGGCGCGCAGCATGGACCCGCAGCAGCGGGTGTTCCTGGAAACCTGCTGGCACGGCATCGAGCATGCAGGCTACGATCCGCGCAAGCTGTCCGGCAGCCGCTGCGGCGTTTTCGTCGGCTGCGCCGCCGGCGACTACCACCGCCTGTCCGAGCGCGAGCAGCTCAGCGGGCCGGGCTTCACCGGCGCATCGCCGGCCATCCTGGCCGCCCGCATCTCCTATCTGCTGGACCTGCGCGGGCCCTGCCTGGCGATAGACACCGCCTGCTCGTCGTCGCTGGTGGCCATCGCCAGCGCCTGCGACAGCCTGGCTTCCGGCGCCAGCGATCTGGCCTTGGCCGGCGGCGTCAACGTGCTGGCCGGTCCGGCCATGCACATCATGACCTCGCAGATGGGCATGCTGTCGCCCAACGGCCGTTGCCGCACCTTCGATGAGGCGGCCGACGGCATCGCGATCGGCGAAGGCTCCGGCGTGGTGGTGCTGAAGCGTCTGGCCGACGCCGAACGCGACGGCGACCGCATCTACGGCGTGGTGCAGGGCTGGGGCGTCAACCAGGACGGCAAGACCAACGGCATCACCGCGCCCAGCGCCGAGGCCCAGACGCGGCTGCAGCGGGACGTTTACCAGCGTTTCGGCATCGACCCGTCCGGCATTGGCCTGATCGAGGCGCACGGCACCGGCACGCCGCTGGGCGATCCGATCGAAGTGGCGGCGCTGAAAGACGCGTTCGCGCCGGATGCCAGGGCGCAAGGCTTCTGCGCGCTGGGTTCGGTGAAGAGCAATATCGGGCACTGCCTGTCCGCCGCCGGCATTTCCGGTTTTCTCAAGCTGCTGATGGCGCTGAAACACCGCCAGCTGCCGCCGGCCGCCAACTTCTCCAGGCTGAATCCGCATATTTCCCTGCAGGGCTCGCCTTTCTACGTCAACGACAAGCTGCGCGACTGGGCGGCGCGGGACGGCCAGCCGCGCCGCGCCGCGATCAACGCCTTCGGCTTCAGCGGCACCAACGCCCACATCGTGCTGGCCGAGCATGCGCAGCCGGAAAACGACTCCGGCTGGAGCGGCGACGCGCTGCTGCCGCTGTCGGCCCGCACCCCGGAACAGTTGCGGGAACAGGCGCGCCGGCTGCTGGCCTGGCTCGGCGAAAACACCGTTGATCTGGCTCGCCTTGCCGCCACGCTGCAGCTGGGACGCGCCGAATTCGGCGAACGGCTGGCGCTGCTGGCCGGCTCCGCCGATGAACTGGCGGCGGGACTGCGCGCCTTCCTGGATGGCGACGACACGGCCGGCGGCCGCGCTTTGCGGGGCAAGGCGGGCGGCAAGGGCGCGCTGTCGGGCATGGGCGGCGACGCCGACTTCCAGGCGATGGCCGCCAAGTGGATGGCGCGGCGCGAACTGGGCCGGCTGGCGGAATTGTGGGTCAAGGGCGTGGCGCTGGACTGGTCGCGGCTGTATCCGAGCGGCGCGCCGCGCAAACTGGGTTTGCCGCCATATCCGTTCGCCCGCGAACGCTATTGGCTGGAAACAGAACAGTCTCCTGTTCCGGCGGTTATCGAGCCGGCCCGCATGCCTGCGCCGACTCCCGCCAAGGCCGCGGCCGCGCCTGCGGCATCCGCGCCGGACCTGTTGCGCCGCCAGTTGCGGGCCAGCCTGGCCGAGGTGCTGATGATGCGGCCGGACGAGTTGGACGACAGCCGCTCCTTCACCGAGCTGGGCCTGGACTCCATCCTGGGCGTGGAATGGATGAAGGCGATAAGCCGCGAGCACGGCGTCGCATTGTCGGCGACGCGCATTTACGATTACCCCAACCTGAAGGCGCTGGCCGCCTTCCTGCATCCGCAATTGGCTGCAGACAGCGTTCCCGAAGCCGCTCCGGCCGCGGCGCATGCCGTGGCAGCCGCAGTCGCCTCCGCGCCGGAGCGCGTCGACACGGCTGGATTGCAACAGGAGTTGAAAGCCAGCTTGGCTGAGGCGCTGCTGATGCAGCCGGGCGATATCGATGCCGGTCGCTCGTTCATGGAGCTGGGATTGGACTCCATCATCGGCGTCGAGTGGGTGAAGGCGCTCAACAGCCGCTACGGCGTATCGCTGTCGGCGACGCGCATCTACGATTATCCCGACTTGAAGGCTTTGGCCGCCTATCTGGCTGGACAGATAGGCGCGGCGGCCCCGGCCGGAAATGCGCCAGCCGAGGCGGGGTTTCCTTTCCGCCAGCGCCGCGACGATAGTTTGCGGGACCTGTATTTCCACAGCGCGGACTGCGAGGGCGACTTCGCCGCCACGGGCGAGTGCGCAGTGTCCTGGCGCGTTAGTCCAGAAAGCAACGTCTGCCTGCGCGAGCACGTGGTGTTCGGCGAACATCTGCTGCCCACCGACGCGTATATCGAACTGGTGCTCAGCGCCCTGCGCAGCCATTTCGACGCGCCCGCCGTCAGGTTGGAGCGGATCGCCATCGCCAATCCGCTGCTGGGAAAAACCGGCTGCGAGCGCCACGCGCGCATCGTTTTCCGCCGCAGCGGCGATGGCCTGCAGTTCTTCGTGCGCTCAGGCGACTCGCTGGAAACTGCCGGAGACCGCCTGCACATGCAGGGCTTCATCGCGCCGGCAGAGACCGCGCCGATGCGGCTGGAGGACAACGATTTCGCCGAATGGGCGACGCTCAACGCGGATGAGATTCCGACCAACGTCGGCGCCTGCTACGCGCCGCTGCGCTCGCTGACATTCGGGGAGGAGGCCGCGCGCGGCGAGATCCGCGTCGCCGACCATGGCTACCGTTTCCTGGCCAGTCCCTTCGCGCTGTACGGCGGTTTGTGCACGGTGATCAACCACGCGGGCCATCTGGCGGCGCGGCACTACGGCGCCAGCGACGACCAGTTCCTGCCGCACCGGATAGGCGCGGTGATCGTGGCCGGGACGCTGAACGACCGCGAATACCGCTGCCTGGCGCGGCTGCGCGCGCGCGCGTTCGATGCTTTCGAGTTCGATTTCGTCCTGCTCGACGCGGCGGGCGAGGCTGTGGCGTCGATGGAGGCGATCAGCCTGCGGCGGGTATCGGCCCAGGCCTTGCGCGGCCGCGAATCTCCCGCGCTGCCGGCCGTTCCGGCGCAGACCGGATATGCGGATAAAATCGCCGTGATCGGCATGTCCTGCCGTTATCCGGGCAGCCCCGACGCCGACGCGTTCTGGCGCAACCTGAGCCAGGGCGTGGACAGCATCGGCGAGATTCCGGAAGCGCGCTGGGGCGAGCGCGCGGCCTGGTTCCACCCGGATCCGCGCCACCCGGGCACCTCTTACTCCAAATGGGCCGGCCTGCTGGACGGCATCGACCTGTTCGATCCGCTGTTCTTCGGCATCTCGCCGGCGGAGGCGGAGCTGATGGACCCGCAGCAGCGCATCTTCCTGGAGGAGTGCTGGAAGACGATTGAAAGCGCCGGCTATGCGCCGGGCGCGATGTCGGGCGTGGGCTGCGGCGTCTATGTGGGCTGCGCGTCCGGCGATTATGGGCGCGTGCTGCGCGACGCGGGACGGGACGGCGCGGGCGCGGCCTTCATGGGCACCTCCAGCGCGATATTGGCGGCCCGGATTTCCTACTATCTGAACCTCAAAGGCGCGGCCATCGCGGTGGACACGGCCTGCTCGTCATCGCTGGTGGCGGTGCACCTCGCCTGCGAAAGCATACGCAACGGCGAAAATGAGATGGCGCTCGCCGGCGGCATCAATCTGCTGACCACGCCGATCGGCCACGTGCTGACCTCACAGGTGGGCATGCCGTCAAAGGACGGCCGCTGCGCGGCCTTCGACGCCGAGGCCGGCGGCATCGTGTTCTCAGAGGGGTGCGGCGTGCTGCTGCTCAAGTCGCTGTCCCGGGCGCTGGCCGACAACGACGAGATCCTCGGCGTGATCGAAGGCTCCGGCGTCAATCAGGACGGCAAGACCAACGGCATCACCGCGCCGAGCGCCAATGCGCAGGAGAGGCTGCTGCGCCAGGTGTACGGCCGTTTCGGCATCGATCCGCGCCGCATCGGCTACGTGGAGGCGCACGGCACGGCCACCCCGCTGGGCGACCCCATCGAAGTGGACGCGCTGAGCGCGGTGTTCCGCGCCGCCGGCGCGGGGGCGCAAGCCTGCGCGCTGGGCTCGGTGAAAAGCAATATCGGCCATGCCGGTTTCTCTGCCGGCGTGGCGGGTATGGTGAAGGCGCTGCTGTGCCTGCGCCACGGCAAGCTGGTGCCGTCGCTGCATTACCGGCAGCCGAACCCGCACATTGATTTCGCAGCTTCGCCGTTCTACGTCAACACGGCCTGCCGCGACTGGGACAGCGATGTTCCGCGCGTCGCGGCGGTCAGCTCGTTCGGTTTCAGCGGCACCAACGCCCACGTGGTGATTTCGGAATATCCGCAGGAGAAACCGGCCATGTCCGATGCGAGCGGCAGCCACGCGGTGGTGCTGTCGGCGCGCGGCGATGAGCAGCTGAGGCAGCAGGCCGAGGCGCTGCTGGCCTGGCTGGCGGATGGCGAGGCCGATCTGGCCCGCGTGGCGCATACCTTGCAGACCGGCCGCGACGCGATGCCGCGCCGGGCGGGTTTCGTCGCCGCTTCGGCCGCGCAGTTGCGCGAACAACTGGCTGCCTATCTGGCAGGGCGGCGCATGGACGGCGTCCACTACAGCCCGACCGGGCTGGACGAGGACACGTTGAGCCTGTTCGCCGCCGACGAGGATATGCGCCGATTGACCGGCGAGTGGCTGGCGCGGCGCAACCTGCCCAAGTTGCTGAGCCTTTGGGTGCGCGGCGTGGATCTGGATTGGAGCGCGCTGCATCAAGCAGGCGCGCCTCGGAAACTGGCGCTGCCGACCTATCCCTTCGCCCGTGAAAGCCACTGGGTCCGCCCGGCTGCCAAAACGGAGGCGAAAGGCGGCGCGCTGCATCCGCTGCTGCACCGCAACGCGTCCAACTTGAATCAGCAGCGTTACCGCAGCCGCTTTCTGGGCGATGAATCCTTCCTGGCCGACCACCGCGTCAACGGCAAGCCGGTGTTGCCGGCTGCCGCCTATCTGGAAATGGCGCGCGCCGCGGTGGCCGACGCCCTGCCGCCGGAGGAAAGCCATCTGCGGCTGAGCTTGGCGCACGCGGTGTGGTCGCAGCCGCTGGCGGCGGACGGCGCGGTAGAGGTGATTGTCGATCTCGCGTCCGCCGATGACGGCGCGATCGCGTTCGAAATCCGCAGCGAGGATGCCGATGGCCGGGAAACGCTGCATTGCCGGGGGATGGCCGTGGCGGAGGCGCAGACCCAGCCGCGGAGGCTGGACATGGAAAGCCTCCGCGCCGGCATGCGGCGCGGCGAACTGGGGCCGGACAAGCTGTATCCGCGCTTCGCCGCCATGGGCTTGGCCTACGGACCGAGCTTCCAGGGCATCGCCGCGCTGCGTCTGGGCGATGGCGAGGCGTTGGCCGAGCTGCGGCTGCCGGCCGGCGGCCCGGACTGCCCGCTGCCGCCTGGCCTGCTGGACAGCGCGTTGCAAGGCGCCATCGAGCTGATCGCGGACAGGGCGGGAGAAAACGGCGCGTGGCTGCCGTACGCGCTGGAGTCGATGCGAGTGCTCAAGGGCTGCGAACGCGAGATGTTCGCTTGGCTGCGCCGCGTTTCGGGCGGCGCGGAAGGACGGCTATTCAAGTGTGATATCGATATGTGCGACAGGGATGGCGTCGTATGCGTGGAGATGCGCGGCTTCTCCGCCAGGCCGTTGGGCGGCGACGAACAGACCCGCGTCGCGGCCATCATCGCGCGCGTCCTCAACAACGAACTCTCCGCCGACCAGGCGGTTGAACTGACTGGGTTGGACTTATGAAGCAAGAGCTGGAACGTATCTATCGCGCGCTGGCGAGCGGCGAACTCTCGCAACAGGATGCCATGCTCCAAATCGCCACGCTTCGACGGACGGGCGGCGAGGCGCTCGCCACGCTGCTGGCTTCGCCGCAGTGGGAAGCGGCTGTCGCGCCGGACGGGGCCGGGGAGGACGCGGGCGAGCGGCTGGTGCTGCTGCGCGGCTTCGGTCCCAAAGACGCCGAGGCGCTGTCTTCGCGACTGGCGCCGGCGACTTGCCGGGTGCTGGAGGGCGAAGGCTACGAAGCGCTGGCTCTGGGCGTTTTCGAGGCGCTGCGGGGCCTGATGCGGGCCCGACCCCAGTCTCCCGCCGGGCTGCAGCTGGTTGCGACCGGGGACGAGGCCGAATGGCTGATCGGCCTGGCCGGGATGTTCGAAACGGCCAGGCTGGAGAACCCGGCGGTCTCCGCCCAGCTGGTTCTGGTTTCCGCCGGCGCCGACGGCGCGGCTCTGGCGCGCGGGCTGCGCGCCGAATGGGGAGGATCGGCGGACGTCGTGGTCCGGCTGGATGGCTCCGCCAGGCAGGCGCGCCGCTGGCGCGTCATCGACGAGGCGCCGGCTGCGCCGGACGCGCTCCGGCAAGGCGGGGTTTATTTGATAGCAGGCGGACTGGGCGGACTGGGGCGGCTGTTCGCCCGCGAGATGCTGAGCCGAGGCGCGGACGTCGCGGTCGTGCTGGCCGGCCGTTCCGAGCCGGAACAGGCCCTGCTGGCCGAGCTGCAAGCCCTCGGGCGCGTGGAATACGCGCGAGCCGACGTTTCCAATCCCGCCGAGACGGACGCCCTGGTGGCGGACATCCTGGCCCGCCACGGCAGGCTGGACGGCGTGATCCACAGCTCCGGCCTGTTGCGGGACGAATTCATCCTGAAGAAGACAGCGGATTCCTTCCGCGCCGTGCTGGCGCCCAAGGTGGCAGGTTGCCGCAACCTGGACCGCGCCACCCGCGCGCTGCCGCTGGACTTCTTCGTTTTGTTCTCATCCATCGCCTCCTGGGCGGGCAATCTCGGCCAAGCCGACTACGCCGCGGCCAATGGCTTTCTCGAGCAGTTCGCGGTCTACCGCAACCGTCAGGCGGCGGTTGGAGAGCGCTCCGGCCGAACGGCGGCCATCGCCTGGCCGCACTGGCTGGACGGCGGCATGCATGTGGACGCGGCGGACATGGACGCGCTGCGCAGGCGCACCGGCATGGGCTCATTGAGCGCGGAGGCAGGCATCCAGGCATGGCGCCGCTGCTTGTCGCAGCCGCAGGGCGCGCTGATGGCGATGCATGGCGATCCCGCGGCGATGCGCAAGGCGCTGGAGCCGCGCGGACATGCCGCGCAGCCGATGGCGAAGACCTTGGCCGCGACGGCCGAGCCAGCCGATCTGGCCGCGCGCACGCGCGATTTCCTGCGCCGCGTGTTTGCCGGCGCGCTCAAGCTGCCGCCTGAGCGGATCGAGGGCCGGGCGGCGCTGGAAAAGTACGGCATCGATTCCATCCTGGCGATGAATGTGACCGGCGAGCTGGAAAAAACCTTCGGCACCCTGGCCAAGACGCTGTTCTTCGAATACCGGACCCTGGACGAGCTGGCCGATTATTTCCTGCAGGCGCAAAAACCGGCCTTGCTGGCCTTGTTCGCGCCTGAGGCGCCAGCGCCCGAGACATCCGCGCCTATCATGCCGGCAGCCGCGCCCGCGATGGCGCGCCGCGGCCGGCCTCAGCGGTCGGCGGCGCCATCCATCGCCGCGTCGTCGGCGAACGAACCCATCGCGATCGTCGGCCTCAGCGGCCGCTATCCCGAGGCATGGGACCTGGCCGCGTATTGGCGCAATCTGAGCGAAGGCCGCGATTGCATCGTCGAAGTGCCGGCCTCTCGCTGGGACTGGCGCGAGCACTACAGCGAAGACCGCGGCGAAGCCGGCCGCCATTACAGCAAATGGGGCGGTTTCATTGAAGGCGTGGACGAGTTCGATCCGCGCTTTTTCAATATTTCGCCCAAGGAAGCCGCCGGCATGGACCCGCAGGAGCGGCTATTCCTGCAACACGCCTGGCAGGCCATCGAGGACGCCGGCCTGAACCGCGCGGCCTTGCAAGCCGCGGCCGCGAACGGACGGGCGGGGCAAGTCGGCGTCTACGCCGGCGTGATGTACGGCGAATACAATCTGTCCGGCAGCCTGGCGAGCATCGCCAACCGGACCTCGTATTTCCTTGATCTGCATGGCCCCAGCCTGACGCTGGACACCATGTGCTCGTCGTCGCTGACCGCCATCCATCTGGCTTGCCAGGATCTGCGGCAGGGCCGCACCGCGCTGGCGCTCGCCGGCGGCGTCAATGTCACGATCCACCCCAACAAATACCAGATGCTGAGCGCCGGCCAGTTCATTTCCGGCGACGGCCATTGCCAGAGCTTCGGCGAGGGCGGCGACGGCTACATCCCGGGCGAGGGCGTCGGCGTGGCGGTGCTCAAGCGCCTGTCCGACGCCGAGCGCGACGGCAACCACATCTATGGTCTGATCCGCGGCAGCGCGCTCAACCACGGCGGCAAGACCAACGGCTACACGGTGCCGAATCCGCAGGCCCAGGCGGAAGTGATCCGCATGGCGTTGACGGAGGCTGGCGTGGCCGCGCGCGATGTAGGCTACATCGAGGCCCACGGCACGGGCACCAAGCTGGGCGATCCGATCGAGATCGCCGCGTTGACCCGCGCCTTTCACGAGGGGCTGGAGCCGGACGAAAGGCAGACCGGCTTTTGCCGCATCGGCTCGGCCAAATCCAACATCGGCCATTGCGAATCGGCGGCAGGCATCGCCGGCGTCACCAAGGTCCTGCTGCAGATGAAGCACGGCGCGATTGCGCCGTCTTTGCATTCCAGCCGGCTGAATCCGCATATCGATTTCGCGTCCACGCCTTTCGTCGTCAATCAGACGCTGAGCCCCTGGGCGCGCCCGGCGCGCGATGGACGGGAACTGCCGCGCGTCGCCGGCGTATCTTCCTTCGGCGCCGGGGGCTCCAATGCCCACCTGATCATCGAGGAATACCGTCCGGTCCGCAGCCCTCAAACCGTGGCGGCATCAGCCTTCATCGCCCCCTTGTCGGCGCGTGCGCCGGAGCATCTCCGCCAGCGCGCGCTCGATCTGCTCGATCGCTTGCGCGTCGGCGGCATCGACATCCGGGACCTGGCCCGGACGCTGCAGAGCGGCCGCGAGCCGATGACCGAGCGCGCGGCCTTCGTCGCGGCCTCGAGCGAGGAACTGCAAGCGCAGCTGGAAGTCTTTGTGCGCGACGGCCGCGCCACGTTCCAGGGCAGCGTCAAATCGCGGGACATGCTGACCCTGGACGAGGCCGACGCCCAGTCGCGAGCCGAAGCCGAGCATGCGATCGCCTCCGCAGATCTGAACAAGCTGGCGCAACTGTGGGCCAAAGGCCTGGATTGGGGTTGGGAGCGCTTGCGCGCGGACGGGGCGGGGCTGATCAGCCTTCCCGGTTACCCTTTTGCCCGCGAGCGTTACTGGCAGGCTCCGGCGGCGGTTCAACCCGCCCGCGCCGTGCTGCACCCGCTGGCGCACGCCAACGTCTCCAGCCTGGCCGAACAAGCCTATGAAACCCGTCTTGCGGGCGACGAGACTTTCCTCGAGGCCGCTGGCGGCTTCACGCGGCTGCCGGCGCTGCTGATGCTGGAGATGGCGAGATTCGCGTTGGACGCCGCCTCGGAATCCCGGGGCGGCTGGGCGCTGAGCGATATCCGCTGGGGCGAGCCGGCGCGGGCGGGACGCGAGCATGCCTTGCGCACCGCCTTGCTGACGCGCGATGACGAGCATGTCGACGTCGAGATCCATACCGGCGAGGCCGTGCATTGCCAGCTGCATGCCGAGCGGGTCGACGAGCCATTGGCCGAGCGGCATGACCTGAGCCGCCTGCGGGCAGGAATGCTTGCGGCTGCGTCCGGCTTGTGGTCTGCGGAGGGACGCCGGCTGGCGGCGCTGCAGCCCGGCGACGAGGGCGGCGAGTGGACGCTGAGTCCCCGCGGCCTGCGGATGGCGGCTTCGTTGCTGGACGAGATGGCCGGCCTGCGCGCCGAACCGCTCTATCTTGCCGAGTTGCGGCTGTCCGGAGAGTCCGGCGAAGCGGCTTGGTTATATCTGCGCCAGGCAGAGGCCGGCGTTTTCGATATCGATTTTTGCGACGCGGGCGGACAGGTTCTCGCTCGGCTGGCGGGCTTGCGCCGCCGCGCCGCCGAGCCCGAGCTGGCCACGCAGGCAGAGGCGCCGCGCGCGGACGACCCGCCGCGACCCGCCGCCCCTATGGTTTCGGCCCCGCCGGCGAGCCGCGGCAAGCCCGTCCTCGTCGCGCTCTCCGAGGCGGCTGAGCCTATCGCCGCGCCGCTGGCTGCCAAAGCGAGGCTGAGCCTGCCCGACGTTTCCGCTGCCGGTGCGGTTGGGGAAAGCGACCGGCTGCGCGACTTGGGCGATGGCGTATTCGGTTTCGTCGTGCCGGGCGGCGATCTGGCTGCCGGCCTGGCCTCTCTGTTCCGCGCGCTGGAGCAGGCCGGCCGGATGTCGTCGCTGAAGGCCTTGCTGCTGACCGGAGGCGATGAAAGCTGGCGCGGCGGGCGCGAAACCTGCGACGCGGCCATCGCATCCGGCTTGCCCCAGGCCGTCGCCCGCTTCCCGTTTCCGCTGATAGCCTCGCCTGCTGCCGGCGCCGTGGGCGCGGGCTGGCTGCTGTCCTTGCTGTGCGATTTCATGGTGTTGGCCGAGGACGCCGAGTACGGCTATGCCGATCCGGCCGCAGACCTGTTCCCGAGCGTAGCGGAAGATCGTCTGCTGCGCGCGCGGCTGGGGGAGGCGCTGGCCGAAGCCACGCTGTACCGCCGGCCTCTTGCGAGCGGCGCGCAGCTGGCGCGCATGGGACTGGCGTGTCCGGTCGCGGCCCGTGGCGAAGCGGCGGACCGCGCGCTGGCGCTGGCCCGCGATCTCGCGGACAAGCCGGCCGAGGCGTTGCGCCTGCTGAAAGCCCATCTGGGGCGCGACGTGGCGGCCCAGGCCGCCGCGCTGGCGCCGGCAGGCCTGCCGGAAGCGACGGCCAGCCCGGCTGAGGATGAGGGCCTGCGGCAAGGCGCGTTGCTGGTGGCGCCTGCCGCTTCAGGCAAAAAGTGGAGTCCCGCCGCGATGGCGGCGGAACTGCGCGCCGCCTATGCCCGGGCGGATTTGCTGCCCGCTTGCCGTTCCATCGTGCTGTCCGGCTTGCCGGCCGGACTGTCCGGCGATGCCGGGCAATGGCCGGCGGCCGAGGCGGAAATTTTGCGCGAGGCCTTGCGCGCCAGCCCCTTGCCGTTGATCGCCGCCTGCGATGGAGAGGCGACTGGACTGACTTGGTGGCTGTGCCTGTGGTGCGACGCGGCGGTGTTTGTCGACGAAGGACGCTACGGCTTCGCGGGCCTGGCCTCCGCGCCGGCCTTGGAAGACGAGGCCGCGCGCCTGGCCGCTCTGCGGTTGGGCGGCAAGGCGGCGCGCGAATTGAGCCTGGATGCGGACAGCCGAAGCGGTTTGTCGCTGGGGCGGCTGTGCGGCGCGGCGGAGATCGCCGATGCCGCCGGCGCGTTGCCACGCGCGTTGGCGCTCGCCTCGCAGTGGCGGGGCTGGCCGCGCGGCTTGGCGCGGGACTGGAAGGCCCGCCGCAATGCGGAATTGAGCGCCTTGCCGCCGGTAGCTCCGGCAGATGCCGCTCCGGCGCAAGCCGAATCTTTCGATTTGGATTTTGGTCCGGTGAGTCTGGACATTCGCCCCGATGGCGTGGCGCTGATCGCCATGTGCGAGCGCGAGGCGAAAAACATGTTCACCCCGGCGCTGGTGGAAGGATTGAAACGAGCTTTCGCGCATGCCGCCGCCGCGCCCGCCTGCCGGGCCGTGGTGCTGACCGGCCATGACGGCTATTTCGCCACCGGCGGCACCCGTGAAACCCTGCAGGCGATCCAGAAGGGTCAGGCGCAGTTCACTGACGAAATGGCCTTTCAGCTGGCCCTGGCGTGTCCGCTGCCGGTGATATCGGCGATGCAGGGCCACGCGATAGGCGGCGGCTGGGCTTTCGGCATGTTCGCCGATCTGGCCTGGGCGGCGGAAGAGGCGCGCTATTTCAACCCCTATATGTCCTACGGCTTCACGCCGGGAGCCGGTTCCACCCTGATATTCCCGGAACGGCTGGGCCTGGATCTGGCGCGGGAAACGTTGCTGACGGCGCGCGAACAGTCCGGCGCCGACCTGGCCGGCCGCGGCTTGCCCGCGCTGCCGCGCCGCGCCTTGCTGGACGCCGCGCTGGAGCGGGCCGCCCGCATCGCCAGCCAGCCGCGCGAGCGTCTGGTCCGTCTCAAGCGCTTGCTGGCGCAGCCGCTGCTGGCAGGCCGCGAAGAGGCCTATCGCCTTGAGGTGGCCATGCATGAGGCCACTTTCGTGCGCAACGACGACACCTTGCTGCGTATAGAAAGCCGCTTTGCGGGAGCCCCGTCGCAGGAGGTTCGTGCGGCCAGCTCGCCGACAGCCGGCGCGGCGGACATCGTCGACGCCATGCGAGGGCTGCTGGCGCAGGAGCTGTTGCTGCAGGAAGCCGAAATCGACGACGAAGCGCCGTTCATCGAGCTGGGGCTGGACTCCATCACCGGGGTCACCTGGATACGAAAGATCAATGCCAGGTTCGGCACCGATATCGAAGCCACCCGGGTCTACAGCCACCCGACCCTGACCGCCCTGGCCGGCCACCTTGCGGAGTTGCTCGCCGGCCGCGAACCGAGCGGCGCGGCAGCGGCTACGCCCACCCGCTCCGGCGACTCAGGCGATGTGGCGGCGACGCTGCGCGCGCTGTTGGCGCGGGAGCTGCATCTGGACCCGGACGAGATAGACGACGAGACCCCGTTCATCGAGCTGGGGCTGGATTCCATCACCGGCGTCACTTGGGTGCGCAGGATCAACGAGCGCTACGGCGTGGATATCGAGGCCACCCGCGTCTACAGCCACCCAACGCTGGCCGAGATGGCCAGGCTGGTGGCCGAAGCCATGCCGGTGCCGGGCCGGGACGTACCGGTTTCGCCGACCGGGAAAAAGCCGGCGGCGCCAACACAGGAGACCGCGCCGACGCTGGCCTCCTGGCGTAAGTCCAGCCGCGCCAAGACCGCCGCCAAAGGCCGGCGCGCGCCGGAGGCCATCGCCGTGATCGGCATGGCCGGCCAATTTCCCAAGGCCGCGGACGTGGACGCGTTCTGGCGCAATATCGCGGAGGGGCGCGACTGCGTCGCCGCGGTGCCGGCGGAGCGCTGGAGCCTGGCCGAACACTACCGGGAAGGCGCGCCGACGCCCGGCAAGACCAATAGCCGCTGGCTGGGCGCCTTGGACGGATACGACTGCTTCGATCCGCTGTTCTTCAGCATCTCTCCGACCGAAGCCGAGGCGATGGACCCGCAGCAACGCCTGTTCCTGCAGGCCGGCTGGCATTGCGTGGAAAACGCCGGCTATAGCCCGCGCGGGCTGTCCGGCAGCCGCTGCGGGGTGTTCGTCGGCTGCAGCGCCAGCGACTACCTGATGCCGTCGGAGGAGGCGCGGCTGAGCGCCCAGGGCTTCCTGGGCACGTCCAGCTCCATCCTGGCGGCCCGCATCGCCTACATGCTGAACTTGCGCGGCCCCTGCCTGGCGATAGACACCGCCTGCTCGTCGTCGCTGGTGGCTTTCGCCACCGCCTGCGATAGCCTGAGCGCCGGCAATTGCGATTTGGCGCTGGCTGGCGGCGTCTATGTGATGGGCGGTCCGTCCATGCACGTGATGACCGCCCAGGCCGGCATGTTGTCGCCGGATGGCCGCTGCCACGCTTTCGACCAGCGGGCCAACGGTTTCGTCCCGGGCGAGGGCGTTGGCGCGTTGCTGCTCAAGCGCCTGTCCGACGCCGAACGCGACGGCGACCGCATCCTGGCCGTGATGCGCGGCTGGGGGGTGAATCAGGATGGCAAATCCAACGGCATCACAGCGCCCAACGAGGACGCGCAAAGCGAGCTGCTGCAGTCGGTTTACCGGCGCTTCGGCATCGACCCGGCTGAAATCGGCCTGATCGAAGCCCACGGCACCGGCACCAAACTGGGCGATCCCATCGAGGTGGCCGGGCTGAAGGCGGCGTTCCGGCCGTTCACCGAGCGCGCCGGCTACTGCGCGATCGGCTCGGTGAAGAGCAATATCGGCCATTGCCTCACCGCCGCAGGCGCGGCCGGCATGATCAAGCTGGTGCAGGCGCTGCGCCATCGCCAGCTGCCGCCCACCATCCACTATCGCCAGCGCAATGAGCACATCCAGCTGGACGGCAGTCCGTTTTACATCAACGACAGCCTGCGCCCGTGGCGCGGCGAGGATGGCCGGGCGAGGCTGGCGGCGGTGAGCTCCTTCGGCTTCAGCGGCACCAACGCCCACATCGTGCTTGGCGAATACCTGGCGCCGCGGCGGTCGAGCCGTGAAATAGAGGTTCTGAACCAAGACGGCAGGCTGATGGTGCCGTTGTCCGCGCGAACGGAGGAACAACTGCGGCGCAAGGCGGCGGATCTGTTGTCTGCGTTGAATGACAGCGAACCGGAGCTGGCCGAGCTGGCCTACACGCTGCAGGTTGGCCGCGAGGCCATGGACGAGCGCGTGGGTTTCCTCGCCGCCAACGTGGCGGAGCTGCGCGGGCAGCTGGCGTCTTTCGTCGCCGGAGAGCCGATGCCGGATGGCGCGTACCGCGGCGACGCGAGGCGCAACCATGACAGCCTGAAACTGTTGAACCAGGACGCGGAAGTGCGCGCCGGTTTGGTAGAAAAATGGCTGAGCCAACGCAGGCTGGGCAAGCTGCTGGAGTTGTGGGCCAAGGGGCTGGATTTCGACTGGAGCCTGCTGTATCCCGGCGCCGCGCCGCGCCGTATCGAGCTGCCCAATTACCCGTTCGCCGCGGAACGCTACTGGATCGCGGCGGGCAGGGCGAAGGTGGAGAGCCCGGGCGATCGCGCGGCGGCGGACGAGGACATGCTGGAGACGGCGACGCCGGTATGGGACAGGCTGTTCGACACCGGCCGCGACGCGGCCGCCGGACGCCGTGCCCTGGTGCTGGGCGCGGATGAGAAGCAGGCCGAACTGCTGCGGCGGCATTATCCGGCCGAGGCGTTCGATTTTCTCGCCGATGACGGCGAAATGGAAGCATTGGCGGATCGTTTGGCCGGGCAACGCTTCGATCGCCTGGTCTGGCTGGCGCATGCCGGCGACGCGGCCGAGCTGTCCGAGGAGTCGCTGATCGCCGATCAGGAGCGCGGCGCGCTGCGGGCCTTGCGCCTCGCGCGGGCTTTGCAGCGCGCCGGTTTGGATTCGCAGGCGCTGGAATGGGACTGGATCACCATCGGCGCGCTGGCCACGCACAGGGCCGAAGCGGCCAATCCGGCCCACGCCGGCCTTCAGGGCCTGTGCGGAAGCTTGGCCGACGCTTACCCAGCCTGGTCGCTGAGGCTGTGCGATTTGCAAACCTGGAGCGCGGACGCGGTGGCGGCGCTGGGCGGCTTGTCGTCGCGGGGCAAGGGCGCTTGCTACGCCTGGCGCAGCGGCGAGTGGTTCGCGCGCAAGCTGGTGGAAGCCAGAATGGCGCAGCCGGCGGAGACGCCGTACCGCGCCGGCGGCGTATATGTGGCGATAGGCGGCGCCGGCGGCATTGGCGAGGCCTGGACCCGGCATGTGATGTCCGCCTGCGGCGCGCAGGTGGTCTGGATAGGCCGCCGGCCGCTGGACGAGGCGTTGCGGCGCAAGCTGGATGATCTGGCCGCCTTCGGCCCCCGGCCGGAATACATCCAGGCCGACGCCCGGCAGACCGGCGCGCTGGAAGCGGCTCGCGACGAGATCAAACGCCGCCATGGCGCCATCCACGGGGTGGCGCACTCGGCTGTCGGCGCATTCGACCAAAGCCTGAAAACAGTGTCCGAGGCCGATTTTCGCGCAGTGCTGGCCGCCAAGGTGGACATCAGCGTCCGCATCGCCCAGGCTTTCGCCGGCGAGGCGCTGGATTTCGCATTGTTCTTCTCTTCCAACGCCTCCTTCGTCCGCGGCGCGGGCATGGGCGGTTACGCGGCCGGCTGCGCGTTCAAGGACGCCTTCGCCGGCCAGCTGGCCCGCTTGTGGCCGTGCGCGGTCAAGGTGGTGAACTGGGGCTATTGGGACATCGGCGCCGGCGACAAGCTGAGCGGCGCGCTCAAGGGCTTCTTCCATGCCAGCGGATATCGTCCGTTGCGGGAAGCCGAAGCCATGGACGCGCTGGACGCCTTCCTGGCCGGCGATTTCACCCAGATGTCGATATCGCGGGTGGCGCGCGGCTCCGCCGCCCGGCTGTGCGCGGACGGCGAATGGCTGGCCGAGCCGGTCCAGGCAAAAACGCGGCTGGCGCTGCCGGATTTCGACAGCCTGCCCCTGCCCGAGGCTTTCGCGGCCCTTCAGGGCCGGGCGGGCGAGCAAATGGAGCCGCTGCTGATCCGGCTGATGGCGGGCGTGATCCGCGGCGCGGCCCATCCCGCGCCCGGCCTGCGCCGCTGGTTGGAGGAAAGCCGCAAGATCATCGCCAGGGCCGGCGTGGACGAGAACGCGTCGCTGGATGCCGCGTGGCGGGAGTGGGATGCCGCGCTGCCGGCCTGGCTGGACAAGCCCGGCGGCAGCGAGCTGTGCCGGCTGGTGGACCGCTGCGTCCGCGCGCTGCCCGACATCCTGAGCGGCGCGCGCAAGGCGACCGACGTGATCTTCCCCGGGTCTTCGCTGGAGTGGGTCGAGCGGGTATATAAAACCGACGTCCACTCGCTGGCCTTCAATCAAAGCCTGCGCGACACGCTGCTGGCGGCGGTGGACGCGCGGCTGGCGGCGGAGCCGTCCGCGCGGCTGCGGCTGCTGGAAATCGGCGCAGGGACAGGCGCCACCACCTCGGGCATCCTCGATCGGCTGGCGCCGCGCGCGGACCGCATCGAGGAGTACGGTTACACCGACATCTCCAAGGCCTTTCTGTTCCACGCCGAGCGCGAGTACGCGCCGAGGGCGCCGTACTTGCGCACGCTGCTGCTCAATGTGGAGAAGCCGCTAGCCGGCCAGGATGTGGCGCCGGGCAGCTACGATTTCGTGGTGGCGGCCAACGTGATCCATGCCACCCGCAACATCCGCAACACGCTGCGCAACGCCAAGGCGCTGCTGCGGCGCGGCGGCGCGCTGTTGATGAACGAAATCAGCCTGCACTCGGTGTGCGGCCATCTGACTTTCGGCCTGCTGGACGGCTGGTGGCTGAACGAAGACGACGAGGTGCGGATTCCGGGCTCTCCAGGCCTGTACCCGGAAGCCTGGCGGCGGGTGCTGGAGGAGGAGGGTTTCTCCGCCGTGCATTTCCCTTGCCGCGGCGCGCATGCCGCCGGCCAGCAGATCATCGTCGCCGTCAGCGACGGCGTGATGCGCCAGCGCGAGCCGGACATTCCGCCGCCGGCGCCAGCACCCCAGCTGGCCCGCGTGGAAGCGCCCGCCGCCGCCGTTCGCCCATCGGCGTCGTCGCTGCGCGAAGGCGCCGTGGCCCTGTGCAAGCGGGTCATCGGCGAGGCGCTGAAAATAGACGAGCGCGAGCTGGACGCCGAGACGCCGATGGAACGCTACGGCATAGACTCCATCGTGATCGGGCTGGTCAACCAGCAGCTGCAGCGGCATTTCGACGACGTCGGCAGCACGCTGTTGTACCAGTTTCAGACCATAGCCGCGCTGGCGGAACACCTGCTGCAGACGCAGCGCGGAAGGCTGGAGGCGATGTTCGGGGGAGGAGAGGGTTCTGCCTCGCCGACGCAGACCTCTGCGGCCGCGGCGCAGCCCGATCCGGCTGCGTTGCGGGCCAAGGCGGTGGAGCTGTGCCGCCAGGTCTTCGCCGACGCGCTGAAGCTGGACCCGAACCATATCGACCCGGCCGAGCCGCTGGAGCGCTACGGCTTCGACTCCATCATCGTCAATCTGGTCAATCAGCGTTTGCAGCAGCATTTCGGCGAGATCGGCAGCACTTTGCTGTTCCAGTTCCAGACCCTGGACGCCCTGGCCGGCCACCTGGCGCAAACCCGCGCCGACGTGCTGACCCGCCTGTGCGGGCAGGGCGCGGCGGCCGCATCGACGCGCGAGGCGGAGCCTGCCGCTGCGGTGGCGTATCCGGCTATCGCGCCGAAGCAGCCGGGACGCGGCCCTATCGCCGTGATAGGCATCAGCGGCATGTATCCTGGCGCGGACAATCTGGAAGCTTTTTGGCAGCGGCTGAAAAACGGCGACGACTGCGTCGGCGAAATCCCGGCGCGGCGCTGGAAACTGGCCGGGTTTTACGAGCCGGACGAGCAAAAGGCTGTGGATGCCGGCCTCAGTTACTGCAAGTGGGGGGGCTTTGTCGACCGCTTCGCCGAGTTCGACACGCTGTTCTTCGGCATCCCGCCGCGCGAGGCCTACAACATGGACCCGCAGGAGCGGCTGTTCATGCAGTCCGCCTGGCACGCGCTGGAGAACGCCGGCTATACCCGCCGGGACCTGCGAGAGCGTTTCGGCGGCAGGGTGGGCGTGTTCGCCGGCATCACCCGCGCCGGCTACAACCTGCACCGGCCCCTGAACGGCAACGACGAGAAGTTCTGGCCGCGGACCTCCTTCGCCTCGGTGGCCAACCGGCTGTCCTATTTCCTGGACATCAACGGCCCCAGCCTGCCGGTGGACACCATGTGCTCGTCCTCGTTGACCGCGCTGCATGAGGCCTGCGAGCACATCGCCAATGGCGATTGCGACTTGGCCTTCGCCGGCGGGGTCAACCTGTACCTGCATCCCACCAGCTTCACCGACATGTCGTCGCAGCACATGCTGTCCGCGGACGGCAAGTGCAAGAGCTTCGGCGCCGGGGCCAACGGTTTCGTGCCGGGCGAGGGCGTCGGCGTGGCCTTGCTCAAGCCCCTGGAGCGGGCGGTGGCCGACGGCGACATCATCCACGGCGTGATCCTGGCCAGCCAGGTAAACCACGGCGGCAAAACCAACGGCTTCACCGTGCCCAATCCGGCGGCGCAGGCCGAGCTGGTGCGCCGCGCGCTGGACAAGGCCGGCATCAGCGCCCGCGACGTCAGCTATATCGAGGCGCATGGCACCGGCACCGAGCTGGGCGACCCCATCGAGATCTCCGGCTTGCAACAGGCTTTCGCCCAGGACACCGCCGATACCGGCTTCTGCGCCATCGGCTCGGTGAAATCCAACATCGGCCACTGCGAGGCGGCGGCCGGCGTGGCGGGGCTGAGCAAAGTGCTGCTGCAGATCAAGCATGGTCAACTGGCGCCGTCGCTGCACGCGCAGACGTTGAACCCGCATATCCGCTTCGACAAAACGCCGTTCCAGGTCAACCGCCAGCTGGCGGCGTGGAACCGGCCAATAGCGGGCGGAGGGGAGAAGCCGCGCGTCGCCGGCATTTCCTCGTTCGGAGCCGGCGGAGCCAACGCCCACGTGATCGTCGGCGAATACCGGGCCCAGAGCCCAGCGCGTCCGGCCGGGCCGCCGGTTGGCGGCATCGCCGCGCTGCCCTTGTCTGCGCGCACGCCGGAGCAGCTGAGGCAGAAGGCGCGGGAGTTGCGCGACTACCTCGCCGCATCAGGCGAGAAGGTGGACCTGGCGGCGCTGGCCTACACCCTGCAAGTGGGGCGCGAAGCGATGGAGGAGCGGCTGGGTCTGGCGGCGGAATCCCTGGAACAGCTGATCTCGATGCTCAGCGCCTATGCCGACGAGGAGCGTGTGGTCGACGGCGTCTGGCGCGGCCAGACGCAGCGCGGGCCTGAGGGCTTGAAGCGGATTCTGCAGGACGACGACATCAGGAGCGCGATCTCGGGCTGGGCGGCCGCCGGCAGGCAGACCAAGCTGCTGGAGCTGTGGGTCCAAGGCTTCGATATCGATTGGCGCGGGTTGTACCGCGGGCGCGAACCGCGCCGGATCGAGTTGCCGGGCTATCCGTTCGCAAGGGACGAGTACTGGTTGCCGGAAACCGTTCAAGGCAGCGCCGAATCGGCCGCGCCTCAAGCTGACGGCCTGTCCCGGCTGATGGAAACCCTGGGCCGGATAGAGGACTCGACGCTGAGCCCCGCCGAAGGCGCGCGCTTGCTGAAGAACCTGGTTTGACAAGCCGCCGCGCGCCGCCAGCGCGGCGCGCGCGAGTGCGATCCATGACAGCGCGGCGGCTGCGGCCGCGCGGAGAAAGAGACGAGAGATGATGGATTTTATCGAGTACGTGGCGAGCGAATTGAAAGAAGGGCGCCTGTCCCGCGACAACGCCTTCGGCCTGATCCGGCAGTACGCCGGCCAGCGCGGCGCGGGGCGTCAGGACGGCGCGCGCCACCCGCTGCTGCAGCACAATATTTCCGATCTTTACCACCAGCGCTACGGCTCGTCCTTCGACGGTGGAGAATTCTTCCTGGCCGACCATCGGGTGGCGGTGCAGACTGGCGAGCCCATCCGGGTATTGCCCGCGGTCGCCTACCTGGAAATGGCTCGCGCAGCCGTGGTGGACGCTTCGCCGGAACGCCAGGCATCCGACGCGCTGCGCCTCGACGACGTGGTATGGCTGCAGCCGGTGGTGGCGGACGGCCGCGTCGATGTGCTGCTGGAGCTGTCGGCCGACGAGGGCGGTAGCATCGCGTTCGAGGTGCTGAGCGTGCCCGGCGGCGGCGGGGAGTCATCGCCGCACTGCCGCGGCACGGCCAGGCCGTCGCCAGACGAACCGGCGGGCAAGCTGGATCTGGCGGAGCTTCAGGCGCGCATGATGGTCGGCCGGCTGGACGCGAACGAGTTGTATGCCGCCTATCACGCGATGGGCATGCGTTTCGGCCCGGCCCACCGGCCGGTGGACTGGGTGCTGCGCGGCGATGGCGAAGTCCTGGCCTGCCTCAGCCTGCCGGCCGCGGTGGGCGACACGCTGGGCGCGTTCCGGCTGCATCCCAGCCTGCTGGACGGCGCGCTGCAAGCTGCCATGGGCTTGCTGGCCGACCCGTCCGCCGCGCCGGACGAGCCTTCGCTGCCGTTCGCGCTGGACAGCCTGACCGTTTACGCCGGCTGCGCGCGGCGCATGTTCGCCTGGGTGCGCCGCTGTCCGGGCGAGCCCGGCGGCGATCTGACCGCGCGGCTGGACATCGACCTTTGCGACGAAGATGGCAGGGTATGCGCCGCGCTGCGCGGTTTTTGCTCGCGGCCGTTGCAAAACGGCTCGGCCGACGAGCTGGTGATCGCCAAGCCGGTCTGGCGCGAAGCGGTGGCGTCCGGCAGCCATCAGGGCCGCCGCCATGTGTTGTTGTGCGGCGTGGCAGATGGGCAGGCCGATGCGCTGCGGAGGGCGTTGCCGGACGCGTCCATCGAATGCCTGCCTTGGCTGGGCGAAGACGCGGCCAGCAGCTACGAGGCCGCCGCGCTGGCCTGCCTGCGCGCGATCCAGCGGCTGTCCTCCGAAGAAGAAGGAGTCCTGTTGCAACTGGCGGTTGCCGATGAGCTGCACGCTGGTTTGTCCGGCCTGCTGCGCACCGCCGCCCTGGAGCGCCCGCGGCTGCGCGCGCAATTGCTGTTGCTTGAGCCGGATTGCGGCGCGGAGACGCTGGCCGAGCGACTGCAGGCGGAGTCCGGCGCCGACGCGCTGGTCGATTATCGCGACGGCACGCGCAAGACGCGCGGCTGGGCGGCGCTGCCGGCGGACCAGCGCGCGCCGCTGGCGTACAAAGAAGACGGCGTCTACCTGATCACCGGGGGGCTGGGCGGCATCGGAGGGTTGTTCGCCGCCGACATCCTGACTCAGGCATCGCGCGCCCGCGTGGTGCTGGCCGGCCGGGCCGCTGGCGGGGAGGGCACCCAGGCCCGGCTTGACGAGATCGCGCCCGACCCCGCGGCGCGGGAACGGCTGCACTATCGGCAGCTGGATCTGGCCGACCGCAAGGCGGCGGCTCGCGCGGTGGCCGATATCGCATCCGCTCACGGCGGCCTGAACGGCGTGCTGCATTGCGCCGGCATGGTCAGGGACAAGCTGCTGGCGGGCAAGGATGAAGCGGAATTCCGCAGCGTGCTCGCGCCAAAGGTGGCCGGCACCATCAATCTGGACCTGGCCTGCGCCGATTCGCCGCTGGATTTCTTTGCCTTGTTCTCATCCGGCGCATCCGTGCTGGGCAATCCGGGACAGGGCGATTACGCGGCGGCAAACGGTTTTCTCGACGCTTTCGCCGCGCACCGCGAGCAATTGGCGGAGCAAGGCTTGCGCCAGGGCCGCGCGCTGGCCGTCAATTGGCCGTTGTGGCGCGACGGCGGCATGGGCATGCCCGAGAGCCAGCTTGCCGCGATGTTAGAATCCACCGGCATGCGGGCGCTGCAGACGGAAAGCGGCATGTCCGCCTTCCGCATCAGCCTGGCGTCCGGCGTCTCCCAGACCGTGGTGGTAGAGGGCGATGGCCGCCGCATCCGCCAGGTTTTGTTCGACGCGCCGGCATCCGCCGCATTGGAGCCGATTGAAGAGTCGATGCCGGCCATCGGCGGCGGCGGTCTGGCCGACAAAACCCGCGACTACTTGCGCCGCCAGTTCGCGGCGCTGTTCAAGCTGGCGCACCACAAGATAGACGCGCGCGCGCCGCTGGAAAAATACGGCATAGACTCCATCCTGGCGATGGACCTGACCAGGCAACTGGAAAAGACCTTCGGCCCGCTGTCCAAGACGCTGTTTTTCGAATATCAGTCCATAGAGGAGCTGACCGGCTATTTCCTGCGCGCGCATGCGGATAAGCTGGACGGCCTGTTCGCTGGCGAGGCGCCGCAAACCGCCACGAAGCGACAGCCTCCCGCCGCTCCGCGTCCAGCCGCGCGCGCAATGCGGCCTTTGGCCAAGCCGGCAGCCGCGCCCGCCCTGTGCCGCGACGAGCCCATCGCCATCGTCGGGCTCAGCGGCCGCTATCCGCAGGCCATGGATGTGGACGCCTTCTGGCAAAAGCTGCGCGACGGCGAGGACTGCGTCACCGAGGTGCCGCGCGAGCGCTGGGACTGGCGCGAGTATTACAGCGAAGACCGAACCAAACCGGGCGCGCACTACAGCAAATGGGGCGGCTTCATCGAGGGCGTAGACGAATTCGACCCGCTGTTCTTCAACATCCCGCCGGTAGACGCGGAATACCTGGATCCTCAGGAGAGATTGTTTCTGCAGCACGCCTGGATGGCGGTGGAGGACGCCGGCTACAGCCGAGCCGCATTGCAGATTCCGCGCGACGGCGATCTGCCAGGGCAGGTGGGCGTCTATGTCGGCGTGATGTACGGCGAGTACCAGCTGTTCGGCGCCGAAGCCAGTCTGGACGGGGAGCGAGTGGGCGTGCCGGTCAGCTACGCCAGCATCGCCAACCGGGTGTCCTATCTGCTCAACCTGCATGGTCCCAGCATGACGCTGGACAGCATGTGCTCGTCGTCGCTGACCGCCATCCATCTGGCCTGCCAGGACCTGAAAAGCGGCCGCGCCGAGCTGGCCATCGCCGGCGGCGTCAATGTCACGATACACCCCAACAAGTACCTGATTCTCAGCGCTGGCCAGTATATTTCCAGCGATGGCCATTGCCAGAGCTTCGGCGAGGGCGGGGACGGCTATATTCCCGGCGAGGGCGTCGGCGCGGTGGTGCTCAAGCGCCTGTCGGACGCCGAGCGCGACGGAAACGTCATCTACGGCGTGATCCGCGGCAGCGCGTTGAATCACGGCGGCAAGACCAACGGCTATTCGGTGCCGAATCCCCGGGCCCAGGCCAGCGTGATCCGCCAGGCTTTGAAGGACGCCGGCGTCGAGGCCCGCCATGTAGGCTATATCGAGGCGCATGGAACCGGCACCAAGCTGGGCGATCCGATAGAGATCGCCGCGTTGACCGAGGTGTTCCGCGAATCCACCGATCGTCGCCAATTCTGCGCGATCGGCTCGGCCAAATCCAATATCGGCCACTGCGAATCGGCGGCCGGCATCGCCGGCCTGACCAAGGTGCTGCTGCAGATGAGGCACCGCAGCCTGGTGCCTTCGCTGCACTCCGCCCGGCTGAATCCGCACATCGATTTCGCATCCACGCCTTTCATCGTCAACCAGACCTTGCGGCCATGGGACGCGCCTGAGGAAAACGGCCGCTCGCTGCCCCGCATCGCGGGTATTTCCTCGTTCGGCGCCGGCGGCTCCAACGCCCATCTGATCGTGGCGGAGTATATCCAGCCGGCCTTTGCCGGCGAGCAGGCTGGGCCGGCCATCGTGCCGCTGTCGGCGCGCACCGGCCAGCAGCTGGCGCAAAAAGCGAGCGATCTGCTGGCCTATTTGCGCCGTCAAGAGCATGAGCCGTCGCTGTCGGCGCTGAGCCATACGCTGCAAGTCGGCCGCGAGGCGATGGACGCGCGCGCGGCTTTTGTCGTCGACAGCCTCCCCCAGCTGACGGAACGGCTGGAGGCCTTCTGTCGCGGCGAGGCGGAGATCGAGGCTTGCTTCCGCGGCGACGCCGGGCGGGATGGCGACGAGTTCGCGTCGCTGGTCCGCGACGAGGACATGCGCGAAACCGTGGAGCGCTGGATCGCGCGCGGCAAGCTGGAGCGGCTGGCCGAGATGTGGACGCGTGGACTGGAGCTGGATTGGAGCCGCTTGCGCAGCGGCGGGGCGGGCAGATTGATCTCTCTGCCGGCTTACCCCTTCGCCCGCGAGCGCTACTGGATCGCCGACCGGCGCAAGGCGCGCAAAGCCGGGGCCGCCGCCGCCGCGCTGCATCCCTTGCTGCATGAAAACGCATCGGACCTCGCGCGGCAGCGCTACGTTTCCCGTTTTGACGGCGGCGAATTCTTTTTCGCCGACCACAAGCTCGATATGGCCGGCGAGCGCCGGGGCGTGCTGCCGGCCGCTGCCTTTCTGGAAATGGTCCGCGCGGCGGCGGAGCTGGCCATGCCGGCCGAAGCCAGGCCGGCAGCCTGGCGGCTGGACAGCGTGGCGTGGCTGCGTCCGCTGACGGCCGCGCAGGCCGGAGAAGTCCATGTCGCGCTGACGCCGCGCGCGGATGGCGGCATAGGCTTCGAAGTGCTGGCGAACGGCGAAGACGAGCCGTTCTGCCTGGGCGAGGCGACGCCGTTGGCCTCGGCCGCCGGCCCGATGCTGGATCTGGAGGCGCTGCGTGGCGCAATGGGCGCCGGCGAAATGAAGGCAGCGGAGCTGTATCGGGTTTTCGAATCCATGGGCATGCATTACGGGCCGGGCTTCCGCGGCGTGGCCGAGCTGTTTCCGGGAGAGGGGCAGGCGCTGGCCAGGCTGGCGCTGCCTGGCATGGCCAATGGCTACGCGCTGCATCCCGGGATGCTGGACAGCGCCTTGCAGGCCTCAGCCGCCCTGGCCGGCGGGGCTTTGCCGGACACGCCGGCAGTGCCGTTCGCGCTGGGATCGATAACGGCATTCGCACCGTGCCAGGCCGAGATGCATGCCTGGCTGCGCCGGGACGATTCAGGCCGGATAGACATCGATCTGTGCGACCCGTCCGGCCGGGTCTGCGTGCAACTGCGAGGGCTTGAGGTGCGCGAGCTGCGCGCTGAGGGCGGGCGCGACGGGGTACTGATGGCCGAGCCGGCATGGGAGGCGTTGCCGGGTCCCGCCGCAGCGCAAGCGGCGGATGCGGGCCGGCGCCGCGCGGCGCTGTTGCTTGGCATCGACGGCATGGAGCGCGACGCGCTGCGCCGGGCCTTGTCCGAAGTGGATGTCGAAATCCTGGATTTGCCCGACGCGGCCAAGCCGGCCGAACGCTTCCAGGCGGCGGCGCTGGCGACGCTGAAACGATTGCATGCGCTGTTCGCTGGCGGACAAGCCCCCGTTTCGCTGCAAGTGGCGGTCGCATGCGGCGAAGACGAGCTGTTGGCCGGGCTGAGCGGCATGCTGGACAGCGTCCGCCAGGAACGGCCTAACTTGCGCGTCCAGCTGCTGCTGACGGACGCGGCGCGCGACGCGGCGGTTTTGGCCGACCAATTGAATGCCGCCGCGAACCTGCCGTCGGAAACGCTGCTGAAATTCCAGGACGGCCAGGCCTCCGTCCAGCGCTGGCGCGAGCTTGCCGCGCCGCAAGATGCGCCTGTTTTCCGCGATGGCGGCGTCTATCTGATCACCGGCGGCCTTGGCGGGCTGGGCCGCGTGTTCGCGCGCGCCATTCTGGAGCGGACCCGCGACGCCGTCGTGGTGCTGAGCGGCCGCGCGCCGGCAGGAAGCGAGCAGGACCAAGCCTTGCGGGAGCTGGCCGGGCAGGCTGGCGCGGCAGTCGGACGGCTGGCGTATCGCCGCGTGGACCTGGCGGATGCCGCGGATGTGGCGGAACTGGTTTCCGGCATCGTTTCGCAGTTCGGCGGCCTGAGCGGGGTGTTGCACAGCGCCGGCATGACCGCAGACGGACTGCTGGCCGGCAAGGATGCCGCCGGTTTCGCCAAGGTGCTGGCGCCCAAAACGGCGGGCGCGGTCAATCTGGATTTGGCCACTCTCGACATCGGGCTGGACTTCTTCGCGCTGTTCTCCTCGCTGGCCGGCGCTTACGGCAATGCGGGGCAAGCCGACTACGCCGCCGCCAACGCCTTCATGGACCGTTACGCCGAGCATCGCGCGCGGCTGGCGAAGGCAGGCCTGCGCGCGGGCCGCAGCCTGTCCATCGCCTGGCCCTTGTGGCTGGAGGGCGGCATGCGCCTGGACGAGGGCCAGGCGGCAAGCCTGGAGCAGGCCTCCGGCATGCGTCCGCTGGAGACGGCGAACGGCGTCGCCGCGCTGGAAGCGGCATTGGCGTCGGGGGCGGCGCGGGTGGCGGTGGCGCAAGGCGATCTGCCCAAGCTGCGCCGCGCGCTGCTGGAGGCGCGCGCCCAAGCCGAGCCGGCGGCTTCCGTTGCGGAAGGGGCAGGCGGGGAAGCCTTGCGCGACGGCGCGCGCCGTTGGCTGGCCGGCGAGTTCGCCGCGTTGCTGAAGCTGCCTTCAAGGGAGGTGGATGTCCGGGCTCCGCTGGACAAGTATGGGATGGACTCGGTGCTGGCGATGAAATTCACTCAGCAGCTGGAGTGCCATTTCGGCGCCTTGCCCAAGACGCTGTTGTTCGAGTACCAGACGCTGGACGCTTTGGCCGGCCATCTGGCGCGCCAATATCCCGGCGCTGTCGCGGCCATGGCGGGGTCGGGCCAGCATGCCGCCCAGCCTGAACCGTCGCGGCCGCCGCAAGCTGCGCGCTGGCTGCCGGGCGCATCCCGCTTCACCGCGCCGCCGGCCGCCGGCCGCGACGAGGTGGCCATCATCGGCTTGGCCGGCCGATATCCGCGCGCCGCGAACCCGGCGGAATTCTGGGCCAATCTGCGCGATGGCGTGGATTGCATAGGCGAAGTGCCGGCCGAGCGCTGGGACCACGCGCGCTTCTTCGATCCGCGCCGCAACCAGCCGGGCAAGACCTACAGCAAGTGGGGCGGCTTCCTCGATGGCGTGGATCGTTTCGATCCGCTGTTCTTCAGCATTTCGCCCAAGGAAGCGCAGCTGATGGACCCGCAGGAGCGTTTGTTCCTGGAGACCGCCTGGGAGGCGATGGAAGATGCCGGCTACGGCAAGACCGGTTTCGCCGGCCGCCGCGTCGGCGTCTATGTCGGCGCGATGTGGGGCCAATACGAGCTATACGGCGTCAACGCGCCGCAGGACGGGGTGCCCAGCTCCTCGTTCGCATCCATCGCCAACCGGGTGTCGTACTTCTTCGATTTCCATGGCCCCAGCCTGGCGCTGGACACCATGTGCTCGTCGTCGCTGACCGCCATTCACCTGGCTTGCGAGGCCTTGCGCGGCGGAGAGGCCGACGTCGCCATCGCCGGCGGCGTCAATGTCTCCATCCATCCCAACAAATACCTGAATCTGAGTCAGGGAAACTTCTCATCCAGCGACGGCCGCTGCCGCAGTTTCGGCGCCGGCGGCGACGGCTACGTGCCGGGCGAGGGCGTGGGCGCGGTGGTGCTCAAGCCCTTGTCGCGCGCGCTGGCGGACGGCGACCAGGTGTACGGCATCGTCAAGGCCAGCGCGGTCAACCACGGCGGCAAGACCAATGGCTACACCGTGCCCAATCCCTCGGCGCAGGCCGAAGTGATCCGCGCGGCGCTGGACAAGGCCGGCGTGGACGCCGCCGCCATCGGCTACGTGGAGACGCACGGCACCGGCACCTCGCTGGGCGATCCGATCGAGATCGCCGGCCTGGCGCGCGCGTTCGGCGACGGCCTGGAAGCCCAGTCCTGCCCGATAGGCTCGGTGAAGTCCAATATTGGCCACCTGGAGTCGGCGGCCGGCATCGCCGCGCTGACCAAGGTGCTGCTGCAGATCCGCCATGGCCAGCTGGCGCCGTCGCTGCATGCCGACACCCTGAATCCGCTCATTGATTTCAATGCCTCCCCGTTCCGGGTGCAGACCGCGTCTGCGGATTGGCCGCGGCGGAACGGACAAGCACGCCGCGCCTGCGTCAGCTCCTTCGGGGCGGGCGGCTCCAACGCCCACTTGGTGATAGAGGAATGCCTGGCCGCGCGGCCGCCGGCGACAGCCGACCAGCCGGAAATCTTCCTGCTCTCCGCGCGCAGCCGAGCCGCGTTGCGAGTCTACGCCGAGCGCATGCTGGCCTTCGCGGCGACGGACCAATCGGCAGCCTGGGCCGATATCGCGTACACCTCGCAGCTAGGACGCGAGCCGTTGCCTGAGCGGCTGGCGGTCATCGCCGCCAGCCGGGACGAATGGCGGGACAAGCTTGCGCGTTGGCTGCGGGGCGAAGGCGAGGCGGCGCATGAAGGCAATGTCCGCGATGGCGGAAACGGCGCGGCGCTGCTGACCGACGGCGAGGCGGGCGCGGCCTTCCTCGACGTAGCGCTGAGGCAGCGAGACCTGGATCGGTTGGCGAGGTTGTGGATCGCCGGCGCGGACATCGCCTGGGCGCGGCTGCATGCGTCGGGCCGCCGCGTCTCGCTTCCATTTTATCCATTTGAAAGGGAGCGCTACTGGCTGGCGGCGGCTTTGCCCGCCGACGCGCCGCAGGCCGCGCGGATGCCGGAGCTGGCGTTGCGCCGCTATGGTCCGGTTTGGCGAGATCAGCCGCTGGCCGGAGGAGAGTGGAGCGGCGCGATCCTGTTGCTGGGCGCCGAAGCCGCCCTGGCGGATGCGTTGAAAAACGCCGGGGCGCAGGTCGCTTCAGCGACCGCCGCCAGCGAGTATCGCCGCGCAGAGGCGGGTTGTTATGAGCTGGACATGGCCAGCGACGCCGATTTCGACCGCCTGTTGGACGATCTGGAGCAGGACGGACTGGGGCCGCGCGCGGTGTTGCATCTCAGCGCGGAAGGCGAAATCACCGCGCAGCTGGATGGCGGCGTGCATGCGCTGCATAGCCTGTGCCGGGCGCAATTGCGACGCAAGAACGCCGGCGCGCTGCGCATCCTGGCCGCGGCGCGGGGAGCTTTGCCTGCCCATGCCGCCTTGGCCGGCTATCTGCGCAGCCTGACGCTGGAAGCGCCGCGCGTCGCCGGACGCGTGATCGGGACGGAAGCCGCCGCGGCCAGCGATGAGCTGGCCGCCATCGCGCTCGCCGAGCTGGGCGATGCCGACTGGCGCGGGGAGGAAGTGCGTTACGGGGCGCAAGCGCGCCGCCAGGTCCGCGCCATCGAGCGCTGCGATGACGCCGATTTCGTGGCTGGCCGCACCGGCGTGTGCATCCGCCAGGGCGGGGCCTATCTGATCACCGGCGGGCTGGGCGGACTCGGGTATCTGCTGGCCGAGCATCTGGCGCGAGAGTACGGCGCCAAACTGGCGCTCAGCGGCCGCTCCGCGGCGGATGAAAAAACCGAACGCAGGCTGGCGCATCTGCGCGCCTGGGGCGGCGAGGCTGTCTATCTGCAGACGGACGTGGCCGATCGCGGCCAGGCGGACGCGCTGGTGGCGGAGATCCTGACCCGCTTCGGCAGGCTGGATGGCGTGATCCACAGCGCCGGCGCGCATCGGGATGCCTACGCGGTCAACAAGCCGCGCGAAGAGATGGATGCGGTGCTTGCCGCCAAAGTATTGGGAACCGTCCACCTCGATCGGGCGACGCGCGACCTGGACCTGGATTTGTTCGTCTTGTTCTCGTCCATCGCCGGCGTGGCCGGCAATGCCGGACAATGCGACTACGCCTATGCCAACCGCTTTCTCGATGCTTACGCCGAAACGCGGGCCGCGCGCTCGTCCGGCCGGACCTTGTCGATAGATTGGCCGTTCTGGGCCGATGGCGGCATGCGCATCGCCAACGCCGATCTCGAGCTGCTGCGCGAGCGGGCCGGCATCCACCCGCTGCCGACTGCCTTGGGCCTGCGCTGCTGGGATGATTTCCTGGCGTCGGGGCTGACGCAGGGCATCGCGCTGTACGGCGAGGCCGAGCGCTTGGACGCCAATCTGGCTTCGCGGCCGCATGCTGCGGCGGCGAAGCCGGCCGCGGCAAGCGCGGATCTGGGGCAGGAGGCGGTGGAGGCGTACCTGAAACGCCTGTTGAGCGGAGAAATCCGCTTGCCGGAGGATAGGATAGACTCTGACGAGCGTTTCGACGCCTACGGCCTGGATTCGGTGATGGTGAATCGCCTGAACGCCGAGCTGGAGCGCGACCTGGGCGTGCTGCCGAAAACCCTGTTCTATGAATGCGCGACGGTGGCGGAACTGGCCGGCTACCTGCGCAGGGAAGCCGCGCCGGCCCTGTCGGCCTTGCTGGCGGCGCCGATGGCGCCCGCTGGCGGAGCCGGGTCCGCCGAAGCCGCGTGGACCGTGGGTTTGGCTGTCGCATCGGCTGTCGCGCCGATGGAAAGCGGCGAAAAAATCGCAATCGTGGGCATCCATGGCCGCTTCCCCGGAGCGGATGATCTGGATAGCTTCTGGAGCCACTTGCAGGCCGGGCGCGACCTGATCTCGCCAGTGCCGGCGGCGCGCTGGGACGCCGAAGCCTGGGCCGAGGGCGAGCAGGGCATCTATTGCCGCTGGGGCGGCTTTCTCGACGGCGTCGACCAGTTCGACGCGCCGTTCTTCGGCATCCCGGATGACGACGCCAGGCTGATGGACCCGCAGGAGAGACTATTCCTGCAGTCGGCATGGAGCGCGCTGGAGGACGCCGGTTATACCCGGGACAGTCTGCGCAGGCGTCATCCCAAAGGCCGAGGAGCGGATGTCGGGGTGTTCTGCGGCGTCACCACCAACAGCTACCAGATGCTGGCGCCGGACGAATGGCGCCGCGGAAACATGGCGTCCCCGGCTTCGATGCCGTGGTCGATCGCCAACCGCGTGTCCTATGTTTTCGACTTCAACGGTCCGAGCATGCCGGTGGACACCGCTTGCTCGTCGTCGCTGGTGGCGATGCACCTGGCTTGCGAAAGCCTGCGCCGGGGCGAATGCCAGGCGGCGGTGGCCGGGGGGGTCAACCTTTACCTGCATCCGTCCAAGTATTACTCGCTGTGCGGCCGCGGCATGCTGGCGCGCGGCGCGCATTGCCGCAGTTTCGGCGCCGGCGACGATGGTTTCGTGCCCGGCGAGGGCGTCGGCGCCGTGGTGCTGAAGCCGCTGTCGCGCGCGCTCGCAGACGGCGATCATATTCACGGCGTGATCGCCGCCAGCGGCTACGAGCACAGCGGGCGAGGCAACGGCTACGCCGCGCCCAACCCCGGCGCGCAAGCGGCGCTGATCGGCCGCACGCTAGCCCAGGCCGGCCTGAGTCCGGAGGCGATGGGCTATGTCGAGGGGCACGGCACCGGCACCCAGCTGGGCGACAGCCTGGAGGTGGCATCCCTGAGCCAGGCCTTCCGCGCCGGCACCGATAAAAAGCAGTACTGCCCGATCGGATCGGTGAAATCCAATATCGGCCACGCGGAGTCGGCGGCCGGCATGGGCGGCGTGGCCAAGATCCTGCTGCAGCTGCGCCATCGGCAGATCGCGCCGACGCTGCACGCCCGAGAGGCGAATCCCAACATCGACTTTGCCGCTTCGCCGTTCTATCTGCAGCACGAGCTGGCCGATTGGAAGGCGGTCGACGGCCAGCCGCGCCGGGCGATGATCAACTCTTTCGGCGCCGGCGGCGTCAACGCCTGCCTGATTCTGGAAGAGCACCTGCCGCCGATCGGGCGGAG
Organism: Chromobacterium sp. Ag138; assembly: GCF_055181315.1. Lineage (NCBI taxonomy): Bacteria > Pseudomonadati > Pseudomonadota > Betaproteobacteria > Neisseriales > Chromobacteriaceae > Chromobacterium > Chromobacterium sp. Ag138. The sequence continues at coordinate 601,620 of NZ_JBUPWA010000001.1, read as the reverse complement.
CCGCGAGGCGTTGAAACTGTTCCCGCTGTCCGCGCGCGACGGGGACCGATTGCGCGAGCAGGCCGCCAGGCTGGCCGAGCGCGTGGCCGGGGACCAGGCCATAGACCTGGACGCGCTGGCCTGGACGCTGCAGACCGGCCGCGAGGCGATGGAGCAACGGTTGGCCATCGCCGCGGACGACCGCGCCAGCCTGCTGGACGCGCTGCGGCAGGCGGCCGCCGGCGAAACCGCTCCAGTCATGGCGGAGGGCAGGGTGGAGCCGCATCAGCGGCGCAAGAAGCTGGCGGACGAAGAGCTGGTTCGTCTGCGCGCGCTGCGCGACGCGGGGGAGACGCTGGAAATCGCCCGCGCCTGGGTGGCCGGCCAGGCGCTGGATTGGCCGCTGCTGCACCAGGGCGAACCGCCTGCGCGGCTGCCGTTGCCGGCTTATCCCTTCGCCAAGCTGCGCTACTGGGTGTCCGACGCCGCGCCTTCGCAGCCCGAAATGCGCTCGCAGCCGGCCGCGCCGGCTCCGCGCCTGCATCCGCTGGTGGCGGAGAACGCCTCCACGCTCAAGGAAGTGGCGTTTTCGTCCAGCTTGTCCGGCGACGGTTTCTACGCCCGCGACCACCGCATCAACGGCCAGCGGCTGTTCCCCGGCGCGGGTTTCCTGGAACTGGCCTGCGTGGCCGGCTCCATCGCCGGCGAGCGGCCGGTGGCGGGGCTGGAAGACGTGGTGTGGAACCAGCCGCTGCGGCTGGACGCCGGCCGCAGCCAGCTGGTGAAGACCGTCTTGCGCGGCGGAGAAGATGGCGCGGATTGCCTGATCGTGTCCTTCGACGAGGACAACGAGCGCGTGGTGCATGCCGAGGCCCGTCTGATCTATGGCCGGGCAAGCCATGGCGAGGCGGCGGAGCCCATCCGGCTGGACGATCTGAAAGCCAGGGCTACGCAGACGAAGTCCGGCCCCGATTGCTACGCCGAGCTGGCGAAGCTGGGCTTCCATTACGGGCCCTGCTTCCAGACCATCCAGGAACTGCACATCGGCGAGGGCTACGCGCTGTCGCGGCTCAAGCTAGCCGACAGCTGCCTGGCCGATTTCGACCAGTATTCGCTGCATCCCAGCTTGGTGGACGGCGCGCTGCAAACGGTGCTGGGCGTCGCGGGGCAGGGCGCAAGCGCCGCGCCGCACCTGCCGTTCGCGCTGGGCGGCGTCCAGCTGCTGGGCCGTTTGCCGCCGGAATGCTACGCATGCGCGTGGCTGTGCGAATCTGCGCATGGCCGTCCCTCCGACCTTAAGCAGTTCGATATTCTGCTGCTCAATCAAAACGGCGAACCGCTGCTCCGGCTGAACAGGCTGTATGCGCGGGCTTTCGCCGGAGAGGCCGGCTCCATGGGGGATGCGCGGCTGCAGCACGCCGACTGAGGAGTGGATTGAGCGATGCAGCGTATGCGGATGGAGGAGTGCGAGGTAGCGCCGGTGGTCGACGTGATACGCGTCGAGCACCAGTTCATGAAGAACAACAACTATCTCGCGATGGACCCGCTCAGTCGCGACGCGGTGCTGGTGGACCCGGCCTGGCAGGATGAAAAGATAGAAGCCGCGCTGGCTGGCCGCGCCGCCAGGCTGCGCGGCATCCTGCTCACCCATGCGCATTTCGACCACATTCATCTGGCCGAGCAGCTGTCCGAACGGCACGGCTGCCCGGTATGGATGTCTGAGCGGGAAATCGCCTCCTCCGGCTACCGCGCAGCCCGCCTCGCCGCCATAGACGAAACCCCATGGCAGGTGGGCGGGCTGCGCATCCAGCCCATCCTCACCCCAGGCCATACGCCTGGCTGCGCCTGCTATCTGATCGGCGGCCATCTGTTTACCGGCGATGTGCTGTTCATCGAAGGCTGCGGCATCTGCCCCGACGAAACGGCGGCCCATCAGATGTACGACAGCCTGGAGCGGCTGAAGGCGATATTGCCCAGGGATACGCGCATCTATCCGGGGCATACCTACCAACTGGAACCCGGCCAGCCGCTGTCCAAGGTGCTGGCCTGCAACATCTATCTCCAGTTTCGCGACCGGGAAAGCTTCGCGGCATACCGGCTGCGCAGCGGGCAGAGCATGCAAAAGCTGCTCGCTTTCCGTTAGATCCGGCGCGCCTGCCCTGCGCGGCCGACCACAGTGACCTCGAAAGGAATGACGTGAGTATCGTTGGAATCGAAGCGATGAATGTGTTCTCCGGCACGGTCTGTCTGGACGTGTTCAAACTGGCGGAGCACAGGGGGCTGGACATGAGCCGGTTCGAGAACCTGCTGATGAAGGAAAAGTCGGTGGCGTTGCCGTACGAAGACCCGATCACCTTCGCGGTGAACGCGGCCAAGCCCATCATCGACGCGTTGAGTCCGGAGGAGAAGGACCGGATCGAGATGGTGATCACCTGCACCGAGTCCGCGTTCGACTTCGGCAAGTCGATGAGCACCTATTGCCACGACCTGCTGGGACTGAATCGCAACTGCCGGCTGTTCGAGCTGAAAAACGCCTGCTACTCCGGCGTGGCCGGCCTGCAGAACGCGATCAATTTCGTGCTGTCCCAGGCCTCGCCGGGCGCCAAGGCGCTGGTGCTGGCCACCGACGTGTCGCGCTTCATGGTGGAGGCGGGCGGCGACGCGCTGTCGGCCGACTGGTCGTTCGCCGAGCCCAGCAGCGGCTCGGGCGCGGTGGCGATGCTGGTCAGCGACCGGCCGCATATTTTCCAGATCGATGTCGGCGCCAACGGTTATTACGGCTACGAGGTGATGGACACCTGCCGTCCATCGCCGGATACCGATGCCGGCGACACCGACCTGTCGCTGCTGTCCTACCTGAACTGCTGCGAAAACGCTTTCCTGGAATACCAGAAGCGCGTGACCGGAGCCGATTTCGCCCAGACCTTTTCCTATCTGGCCTATCACACGCCGTTTGGCGGCATGGTCAAAGGCGCGCACCGCAACATGATGCGCAAGCTGGCCAAGGCCACCCCGGCCGACATCGAGGCGGATTTCCAGCGCCGCGTGATGCCAGGCATGACGCACTGCCAGCGCGTGGGCAACATCATGGGCGCGACGGCGGCGCTATCGCTGGCCAGCACGATAGACCACGCGCAAATCGATGCGCCGCGCCGCATCGGCGTGTTCTCCTACGGCTCCGGCTGCTGCTCCGAGTTCTTCAGCGGCATCGCCACGCCGGAAGGCCAGCGCCGGCTGCGCGGGATGAGGATAGGCGAGCATCTGGACCGCCGCCGCGCGCTGACCATCGCAGAGTACGACGAACTGCTGGAACGCAATCTGAGGCTGAAATTCGGCACCCGCAACCTGACGGTGGATACCAGCTTCGTGTCCGAAGCGCGCAAGACCATGGGGCGTCCGGTATTGTTCCTGAAAGAAATCAAGGAGTTCCATCGGGAGTATGAATGGATATCCTGAACCGGAGCTGGGAAACGCTGCAGGTTCGGCTGGAGGATGAGGTCTGCTTCATCCGCATCCACAGGCCGGACGCCGGCAACGCGATAAACGACATGCTGGTAGAGGAAATGTCCGCGGCGCTGGCCGCCTGCGACCAGGCGGCCAAGGTGGTGGTGCTGGAAGGCCAGCCCGAGGTGTTCTGCGCGGGCGCCGACTTCCGCCAGATCGAGCAAAGGCTGGACGCGGGCGACGCGAGCGGGGGCCAGCATCCGGAACCCTTGTACCGGCTGTGGCAGAAGCTGGCGCGCGGACCTTATGTCACCATCGCCCACGTCAAGGGCAAGGCCAACGCGGGAGGCATCGGTTTCGTCTCCGCCTGCGACATCGTGCTCAGCGACGACAAGGCCACTTTCGGCCTGTCCGAGCTGCTGTTCGGCCTGATGCCGGCCTGCGTGCTGCCTTTCCTGATCCGGAGAGTGGGTTTCTCCAAGGCCAATTACATGACCTTGACCACCCAGCCGGTCTCCGCGGCCTTGGCGAGGGAGTGGGGGCTGGTGGACGCCTGCGACGAAAACAGCGACAAGCTGCTGCGCGCCCAGTTGCTGCGGTTGCGCCGCATGGGCAAGACCGGCATCGCGCGCTACAAGCGCTATGCCGCGGAGCTGGACGATTCGCTGCAACGGTCGATGGCGCCGGCGCTGGCCGCCAACGTCGAAGTGTTTTCCGACGCGGACAACCTGGAAAAGATCGCCCGCTTTGTCAGGACCGGCCGCTTCCCTTGGGAAGTCCAGCCATGAGCGCGCCTGTCGTAGCGGTGGAGAACGCCTTGCCCGGCGTGGCGCTGATCCGGATGCAGGACCGCGCCAACAAGAACACCTTCACCTTCGAAATGATAGATCGGCTGACCGAAGCCTTCGCCGAAGCCGGCGCGCGGCAGGATGTCCGCGCCGTGGTGCTGACCGGCTACGACAGCTATTTTTCCAGCGGCGGCACCCAGGAAGGCCTGCGCGACCTGTTCGAGGGCCGTTACCGCTTCACCGACAAGGACCTGTACAGCGTGGCGCTGAATTGCCCGCTGCCGGTGGTGGCGGCGATGCAGGGCCACGGCATCGGCGGCGGTTTCGTGCTGGGGCTGTTCGCGGATTTGGCGGTGCTGGCGCGGGAAAGCGTCTATACCGCCAATTTCATGAAATACGGCTTCACGCCGGGCATGGGCGCGACGCTGGTGCTGCCGGAAAAACTGGGACCGGCGCTGGCCCAGGAAATGATGCTGGGCGCCGGCAACTACCGCGGCGAAGAGCTGCAGCGGCGGGGCGTGCCGTTTCCCGTGCTGCCGCGCGAGCAGGTGCTGCCGCATGCGCTGGAGCTGGCCGCATCGCTGGCGGAGAAGCCCAGGCAGTCGCTGGTGGCGCTGAAACGGCACCTGAGCGCCGCTTTGCGCGCGAAGCTGCCGGCGTTCATCGAGCAGGAACTTGAGTTGCACGAACAGACCTTTCATCAACCCGAGGTCCGGGAACGGATCGAGGCCTTGTTCGGGCGTTGACGCGCAATCGTTTAATTTAAAGGAGAAAACGAATGAATCAGGAAGGCGTGCTGGAAATCATCGCCCGTCACGCGCGGGAAATCGTGCCGGACCTGCAAGACCACGCGTTCAGCGAATCCGACTCGCTGCGCGCGCTGGGCGCCAACTCGGTGGACCGCGCCGACATCATCATGATGACGCTGGAGTCGCTGTCGCTCAACGCCCCGCTGATCGAGATGGCCAAGGCGGAGAACATCGGCGAACTGGCCCGCATCATCCATGCGAAGCTTTGAGCGACGGGATCTGTTCGTCAGCGGCTTGGGCGTGGTTTCGGCCATCGGCCAGGGCAGCAAGGACTTCCTTCAGGGCTTGATGGAGGGCCGTCAGCGTTTCGCGGTCATGCAACGGCCCGGCCGGCAACGCCCGGCGGCCGATCCGGCCTTGTCGCTCTTCCTCGGCGCGGAAATCGGCGAGCTAAGCCTGCCGGATCGGGTCTCCCCGTCGCTGCAGCGCGCCGCGTCCTGGTCGGGCAAGGCGGCGCTGGCGGCGCTGGGCGAAGCCTGGCTCGATGCTTGCCTGGATGAGGTTCCGCCGCACCGGATAGGCCTGGTGGTGGGGGGCTCCAATCTCCAGCAGCGCGAGCTGATGCTGTCGCGGGAAGCCTATCGGGGCCGCGAATCCTTTTTACGGCCGACCTATGCGTTGTCCTTCATGGACAGCGACATCTGCGGACTGTGCACCGAGGCCTTCGGCATACGGGGCATGGCCTATACGGCGGGCGGCGCGTCGGCCAGCGGACAGTTGGCGGTGCTGCAGGCATGCGAGGCGGTTGAAAGCGGCCGGGCGGATGTCTGCATCGCGCTGGGCGCGCTGATGGATCTGTCCTATTGGGAGTGCCAGAGCTTCCGCTCGCTGGGCGCGATGGGCTCGGATCGCTACGCGGACGCGCCCCAGCTCGCTTGCCGGCCGTTCGACGAGGGGCGCGACGGCTTCATTTACGGCGAAGCCTGCGGCGCGGTGGTGGTGGAGCGCGCGGGGCGCAAGAGCATCAATCCCTATGCCAGGCTGTCCGGCCGGGGCATCGCGATGGATGGCAACCGCAATCCGAATCCTTCACTCGAGGGCGAGGTGGAGGCGATACGGCAGGCGCTCGAAACCGCTGGCTTGCGCGCAGCCGACATCGACTACATCAACCCCCATGGCACAGGCTCCGGACTGGGCGACGCCACGGAACTGCAAGCGCTGCGCGCCAGCGGACTGGACCACGTCCGCCTGAACGCCACCAAGGCTTTGGTTGGCCATGGCCTGAGCGCCGCCGGCGCGGTGGAGTTGATCGCGGTCCTGCTGCAAATGCGGGAAGGGCGCTTGCACCCCACCCGCAATCTGGATAGCCCGATGGCGCCGGATTTGGGCTGGACCGGCGCAGAGGCGGCGCGGCACGAAATGCGGCACGCCTTGAACCTGAGCATGGGCTTCGGCGGCATCAACACAGCGGTCTGTTTGAGCCGCGTCTGATCTGTAAAACAATGATTCAGTGGAGGTGAAATAGGATGAAAGTGTTCATGTTTCCCGGCCAGGGCTCCCAGTACAAGGGCATGGGCGGCGATTTGTTCGACGGTTTCAAGGACCTGGCGGACAAGGCGGATGGCATTTTGGGTTATTCGCTGCGCGAACTGTGCCTCGACGACCCGCGCGGCGAGCTGAATCAGACCCGCTTCACCCAGCCGGCGCTGTACGTGGTCAATGCGCTGAGCTATTTCCGCAAGCTGGAGGAGGGAAGCGGCAAGCCGGACTTTTTGGCCGGCCACAGCCTGGGCGAATTCAACGCACTGATGGCGGCAGGGTGCTACGACTTCGAAACCGGGCTCAAACTGGTGCAGAAGCGCGGCGAGCTGATGGGCGAAGTGAGCAACGGCGCGATGGCCGCCATTGTCAACGCCGGCAAGGAGGAGATTGAAAGCGCGCTGGCCGAGAACGGCCTCTCCAACGTATTCATCGCCAACTACAATACGCCCTCGCAAATCGTCATCTCCGGCCAGGCCGACGAGATCGCCCGAGCCGAGCAGCTGTTCCAGCGCGGCAAGATGCGTTATTACCCGCTCAATACCAGCGGCGCCTTCCATACCCGCTTCATGCTGCCGGCGAAGGAGGTGTTCTCCAAATTCCTGAAGCAGTTCAAGTTCGCCAAACCGCAGATCCCGGTGATTGCCAATGTCTCGGCTCGACCCTACGAGGACAAGAAGATCGCCGACACGCTGTCGCGGCAGATCGCCAGCACGGTGCGTTGGTCCGAGAGCATCCAGTACCTGCTGGAAACGGCCGCGGAGCGCGGCCAAGACGCGGCATTCGAGGAAATGGGCGCCGGCGACGTGCTGACCCGGTTGGTTTACGGCATCAAACAGCAGATGCCGGCTTCCATAGAGGCGGCTCAAACAGAGCAGCCCGCCTCAGGGGCGGCAAAAGCGAGCGCAGCCGACAAAGTCGCCGCCTGGAATCGCGGACATCCGATCGGCAGCAAGGTGAAAACCTCGATGGAAGGGTATCCGGAACTGGAGACGCGCACCGAAGCCATGGTGTTGTTCGGCCACCGCGCGGCAGTCTATATGAAGGGTTACAACGGCTATTTCGAGCTGGATGAAGTGTCGCCGGCATGATCCGGCGTTGGCGGGAGTAGAAAAGCCGCGGTGAAGTTCGCCGCGGCTTTTCATGCGTTGAAACAAACGGTTCAGTCCAAGGTTTCGCGCAAACGAGCCAGGTTGTTCAGATCGCGCCCATATGGGGTGAGGATGGCATGCGCGCTGGAACCGCTGTCTTTTCGGAGCAGATATTTGGCGAATGTGGCCATGGTGCCGGATGGTCCGACATCGATATAGCGGCAGCCGCCATCTCGTTCCAGCCGCGCGATGGTTTCGCGCAAGCGGATAGGGTTGCGCACGACGCGCCAGAAAAAGTCGGCCGGCAGACGCTGCAACCGGTCTGCTTGCTCGCAACAGAGCAGTGGCAGCGTACCTTGTTTGAAAGATAGATGCGCGGTGCGCCGCAGAAAATCGTCCCGCGAGTCGTCTATCCAGCGCGAATGGTAGGCATGGCGCACGGGAAGGCGTTGGTGGGCGATCTCCAGGCACCGCAGCCTGGCTTCGATTTCCGGAAGTTGCGCCGCGGGTGCCGACAAGGCGAAGTGGCCGTCGAAATTATCGGCCGCCGGCTCCCATTGCAGCCCATCCAGGCAAGCAACCGTTTTATCCATTGGAGCCAGGACCGCCAGCATGCCGCCAGGCATGGCTCGATCGTGAAAAGCGCCAGCCTGGCCGATTACCGCATCCAGCGCATCTTCAACAGAAATAAAGCCGGCGACGGCTGCGGCGGCGAACGATCCCATGCTGGCCCCAAGCGTCAGGTCCGGATGCAGTCCCTCGCTTTGCAGGCACTGCGCCAGCGCGTACTCCAGCATGAAGATCGCTGGATGGGTGTGTGGGATATGGTCGAACGTCTCGCTCTTGCCGCGCGAGTAGATCGCTTCCAACGCCGATGCGCCGGTTCGCGCCTGAACTTGCCGGTCCAGCGTTTCCATCCAACTGCGGAATTCCAGGTTTGAGCCAAACAATTCCTGACCCATCTGAAAATATTGGGAACCCTGTCCCGAAAACATGAATATCGTGATCATCTGCGCCCGCCCATATCAAGCCGGTTCACGGACCGCGTCCATCGGAGGCAGATGGCCAGACTCAATCACCAGTTCGCCCAGCGCCCGGAAATAGGCGCGCCAAAATTCGACCGCGCGCAATGCGGCCTGTTGGCTGCTTACGCATTCGATTTCGAACAGATCATCTATTTGCAGCGCATCCCGCGCCGGCCAGCTGCGCAGCGGTTCATCGGTCGCCAGCTGAATGTGGCGGAGCAGGGCGTTCTTATCCAGACCCGACGAGGCAGGGACGTAATCGATCAGCAAACTGCATTCCCGGGCAGGGCTGGCGCCGTAAATGCGGTAAGGAGCCGAAGTGGTGGGCGTATGCATGGATCGTCCTTTCGAAGTGCCGAAACAATTATTCAAAGCGGCATGGCCGCGCTGAGCACTCCCGCTTGCGGCAGACTCTAGCAAGTTCTTCCCTGCTTGCATGCGGGTTGATGAATGAATGCATGACTAAGCGAAGCTGCAGTGCTTCGCGTCGATGCGCGGAGCTTCGCTGGAACCGCCCCGTCCGCCTCGAGTCCGAGTTAGATTCACGACAGGTCAAACAAATCAAATTGTCTCTCATACGGAGTATTCTGAGTGCAGAGCACCCTGTTTCCAGTTCAAATTAGCAGGTAAGGCTATGAAGAAAATTTGCATCATCGGCGCATCCGGCAAGCTCGGGCAATACATGGTTCAGCATGCGTTGGACCGGGGATACGAGGTTGTCGCAGTCTGCCGCGCGGCAAGCGTCGGGAAGCTGGCGCGTTTCAAGGATCGGATTACGATTCTTCCCGGCGCGACGGATGATCGCCGCGTAGTGGAGCAGGCTGTGGCAGGGTGCGATGGCGTCCTGACCGTGCTGGTACCATGGGGCATGCAAAAGTACTCCTCGGGAACCGCTCAGGCCGTTCTTGACTTCGCGCCGCAACACGCGCGGCTGATTTTTTCATGCGGCTGGCACATCACGCGTGATGGACGCGACGTCTATCCCTTGTCTATCAGAGCGGCGGTCCTCATCGGCGGCTGGCTGATGAGAGCGCTCCGCATCGGCGAAATCAACGACCAAGTTGAAGCGTTCCGGCGCATATTTTCGAGCAATACGCGTTGGACCGTGGTTCGAGGAAGCAATCTAGAAGAGGGCGAAAGCCAAGGCTTGCCGGTTTGGAGCCAGCATGTGGGCGACGCCATCCTGGCAAGCAACATCACGCGTCGAATCGACTTCGCGATGTTCATGGTGGAGGCGCTGAACAATGATGAGCTGATCCAGCAAGCGCCAGCTATCGTGGGCTGCCAGACGCCGTCTGCGCGGACAGCCGCGGCGGCAGCCGGTTAGTCAAAACAGCCTGCAACCAGCCGCGCGAGTCCCATATAGCCTGTTCGTGGAAACCAATCTCGTGGGCTGACATGCCAAACCGGGAACCACCGCATCAAGGGCGCGTACATGGACACTTGGGCCATCACTTGGCCAAGAACGCGGTCGGTTGCGAGTTCTGCCTATGCTGAAGTGCCGGGTCGACACAACGGCTGGCTTCACGTGTCCAGAGGCTGGCGAGAGTATCAGCGCCGCATGGGCGAGTACTTAGAGGCTATGGTGGCACTGATATCTGCTTTGTTCGCTTTTGTTCGCATAATCTATATTATGTCAAATCTTGTATAGGACGGATTTTCAAGCAAACAGCAAAAATGCTGGTGACACGATTCATGTCGCTCCTACGCAACACTAGGCAGAAACTGACGCAGTTCTCTTACCTCGCGTCGGTTTCTGCATCATGACTAGGCCTTTTGCGAACTTCCATTGCCGCCCGGATGACCTCTACCGGGCGCTTTGTTTTGGTGACATTGAGGAAATGGCCGCCGAACTCGGCGTCCGGGCGCTTTGTTTTGGTGACATTGAGGAAATGGCCGCCGAACTCGGCGTCAGCGCGCAACAGCTGGCCTACTGGCGGCGTGGACGCGAACCCGTGCCGAAGGCAGTTTTTCTGTGGCTGAACCATTTCTGGGGTTTCCGCCTCAGCCGTTACGGCGAGGCCCTAGAGTGTCCGGCAACTGGCGTTCGTATCCCCTACGACGAAATCGCCATGTTGCCGGAGTACCGGCGCTTGAGTCGGTTGGTGAAGCAGCAAGCCGAGCTGATTGAACGGCTGATGACAGAACGCGATTTCTACCAGTCAAACTGCCACCAGCAGGCCCGCGCCGGTTGGCTGATCAATCAGATTTTCCCGCCTGATGAGGATTGATGCCTTAGAATGACTACGTCATTCGATTGGTGGAGGTCTTATGAGGTTGGAAATCCCATTCCTGGCTGCAGCTCTATTCTGTGGCGCGGCAAACTCCCAAGTCCTGGAATGCGTCAACGGCGGCAAGGTCGAATTTACCAATGCAACGGAATGTCCAAACGGCCTCAAGCCCAAGCGAGCCTTACAGCTGAACGAGAACTATCCGCCTCCATCCGCTAATACCCCTCGCACCTACATCTACAACCGCAATTCGCCCACCTATTCGCGCCCTCTCGTCATTGAACCTCCCAGGCGTGCATTGCCATCATGTGAAGAGCTCCGAACATGGCGCGACTATTACATGACGCAAATGGACCCAAAAGCGAACACCAAAATCCGAGACTTATTTACCAAGCTGCGTGACGTGCAAGACAAGATGACGCAACAGGATTGCAGAATTTAAAAGCCCCTCGCCGGGCGGCATCCATCCGGGATGATTGGCTTTGCCATCACCCCGGACGGCTGTCCGGAGGGTATTTCAGCTGGTGGGGGCATCAATGACCGGCCGCCGCAGGGACTGCGGTCTCCCGAGCCGGTCATTGACACCCAGTGAGGCATCTGGCGCGCGCGATGGCGCGACAGAAAAGGAACTACCACATGACGGGGTTGGCCAAGCATTTGACCGACACCCGGTCAACTAAGGCCCAACTGGCCTCCCCTTCCGTCCAATCTATAGGCACGGCCAGGATGCACACCACGCCATCCTGATCCCGCGACGTCAAGTAAGCCCTATAGCCAAGCTTGAGAAGACCGACATCGCCAACATTGTCTTGACGATGCCTATCCAGTGCGCCACCAATGAAGTCGACAACTGTGCTCGACATGTTTGTCACCACTTGCCATGGCCATAGTTGAAATCTAGCCAGTTTGCAGTTGTGATGATATATGAAAAATTACTTATTCAAATCTATCAGTATATTAAATCCGGCCTATTTAATATGGCTTCTCGGACTTCGCTTTCTGACCAGGTTAAAGGTACGGCTATCACGTGCTTTATATCGCCGAGCTGGGATTTGATAATTAAAGCTTGGCGATATCCAAGATGTGTCAACTCAACCTCATCTACCATGCTGCGCGGCGACCCATCAAGCACTCCACCGATAAAAAATGTCTTCATAGCAGGCCCTTAACAAGCTGGATCTATTTTTAAACGCTTGAGGGGTTTTAAAGTCGAAATATAGCACTCCCCCAGCATGCTAAAGCATTTTCGCTAGCATAGGAGCTGTCCATTAGCGCAAGCTGCGGATTTGAGGCCGGATGCTCACCAGTTATCGCACATTCTTGATCAAAGACACGAGCAACACCGGCACGCCAACGGCAGCAATCACAAAGCATACGAGCCACAAATAGAATTCCATCTCTCCCCTCCCCTTTATGAATGGCTGTCCTGGCGCTTCTCTGCCGGTGAATCCTGACGATGGCGATCAAACATATTCGGCTTGTGCGAGCTGTCGCCCAGCATCTGGATGTTGCCGCCCTGCTCTCTTGGCGTCGGCGCGGGCTCGACCTTGGCCACGGGCGCGGGGGCATCCCTGGCGACTTCCACATACGGGTTGAACCGTGGCGCGTTCATTTCTTCCCGGCACTGTTCTTCCGTCATCTGAATTCGCGTGCCTTGCTGGGTGTAGGCGTGGCAGGTATGGCGATTGGCGATGAAGGCGACGGCTTGCGGCATCTGCCTGACCTGGCGCATTTGGTCATACGCCGGCGCGGTTTCAGGGCGGCCAGCAAGACGCGGGTTTTCAGCTTCGAATAGGCTGGCGGCGGTCACGGCGGGTTGTGGCGTGGCGGTGGCTGTCGGTAGTGGTGGCGCGGCATCGGGCGAGGCCTGGGCGGCGGGAGCCGGCTTGCCCGGGTCCATCTTGTTGCTGATGGAGCGGAACGACAGCCACCCCAGGGCGAGCATGGCCGCCAGCGCGCCGCCGAGCAGCCAGACGTAGCCGGGAATGCGCTTGCTTTGCTTCAGGTGCAGCGAAGCCGACTTGTATTGCTCGAACGCTTTCTTGGGCAGCTTGTAGCGCTTCCTGGCGGCAACGTCGCGCGAGGCCTTGGACTTGGGGTCGCCGCATTCCGACCATTCGTAGAGCTGGCGGCCGAGCGCCATATTGCGGATGTGCAGATGGCGGCCAATCAAGGATTTGATATTGGAGTCGATCAGGTGCGGTCCCTGGGTGATCAACCAGAAGTCGACGCCGGTATGGCGGTGCGTTTCGAACGCGGCGACGATGTCCGGCACCTTGGACGCGGCCGAGCGCGGCCGGTAGACGTTTTGCGCTTCGTCGATGACGATGATGGCGTTCGGCGGGAAGGTGAAGACGGGGCGGAACAGGCTCGGGTCCTCTGGCAGTGGCTGTAGCTTGGTCCATTCGGCAATCGGCGGCGTCGGTTCGTGGGTGATCTTCAGCTCGGGGATGCCCATCACGAACAGCGGCCGGTTGCCGACCTCTTCCATCAGCAGCGACACCGCCAGCGCGGTTTTGCCCGCCCCTGGCTCTCCGGTAATCAGCGTCAGCATGGGATCAACTCCGTTTGAATTCGATGCGTTTGAACACGTTCATGGACAGGCGGAAGGCGAACGCGCCGATGACGATGCCCAGCGCTTCGCCCAGGCCGGCGAGGCCCAGCAGATTGGCGGCGATGGACGGGATGCCGCTGAGATTGGCTTGGATCGCCTGATTGAGCTGATCGACGATCAGTTGAATGCCGGTGTAGGTGACGACGGACAGGCCCAGGCTGACCAGGATCTGGCCGATGATGGGCTTGACCATGCCGACCAGGAACGAACTCATGGTGGCCATTAGCTACCCTCCCCCTTTCTGGCGCTGAAGATGATGAAGTAGGCGCTGATGAGAGCGGCCAGGATGATCAAGGCGCGGATGGCGCTGGCGAACTTGCAGAACCATTCGAACGAGTAAGAGAAGTGCTGGCCGTTCGAGAGCGTGAATTCGTAATTCGGCGGACAGGCCGCCGGCATGGAGAAGGCTTTCGGGGAGAACGACACTTCCCGCTTTTCCTCAGGGATCGGCACGGTAGGCGGGTCGCCCCACTTGCTGCAGCCGATGGAGTCGGGGTACTTGTCGCAGTCGGTTTGCTGAGGCTCTGACGGTGGCGGCTTGTTGGTGGTGCTGGTCGAGGTGGAGGTTGAGCAGCTGCCGGCGCCGGTGCAGCTGTTGACCGTGGTGGTCGAGGTGGTGCTTTGCTCGAAGCCGATCGGCTTGCCCATCAGGCCGCCCCCGGTGGGCTTGTAGGTGGTTTGCGTCTGCGTTTGCGTGGTGACGGTGGAGCCGTCGGGGCGGGTTTCGGTGCTGGAGCCGGTTACAGTCTTGGGACCGGTCACCGGATCGCCGCTGACGCTGGATTCGCCGGCGTCGTCCAACTCCAAAATGGTGCCATCCTTGGCCACCGCTTCAATCAGCGGCTTGTACAGCTTCAGAATGACATCGTCCGCCATCGCATCGACATCGGCATCGTTCACCCGGGTTCGCGGCACCGGTGTGCGAATGGGGATATTGGGGTCGGTCTGTTTGGTGTGGAGATCGGCAACCGTGCCGCCGCATACTGAAACCACAATCGCGTCGGGTTTGGTCACGTATACGGGGAAGTAGAATTGTCGATTGCAGCTGGTTTTATGGTCGTCGTAAAACCGATCCAGGCAGGTGGAGAGCGATTTCGCTTTCGGGTAATCCCAGCACGACACCGGATAGTCGGGGTTATAGCCCTGGTGGTACGGGTCGCGCTCGCTGCCCGGGCCGGTGGAGCCGGCATTGGTGGGCCGGGTCCATTCCTGGGCGTCTCCCATCCATTCCCAGCCCTTTTCGATGGCGTAATCAATGGCGATGCTGGCCGCCGCGCCGCCGATCATGCCGCCGAGCCCGCCGCGCATATTCTTGCGCAGTGCCGGGCCGATGCGTTCGGACAAGGATTTCGCCGGGATTTTGTAGTGATCGAACATCCGGCCCTGAATCATATTGGATTCCATGCCGTAGGCGATCTGGGTGGTGACGCCGAGAGATTTTCGGTCGTCCAGGTAGACTTTCATGATGGTCCCGGACAGGCGTTCTTTATCCGCCGCGGTGGTGGCCTTGCGGGTGATCTGGTCGCCGTAGCGGTAATAGGTGCCGACTTGATAGCCGCCGGCCTGCGCCGGGGGAATGAGGAGGCCGAGCAGCACGGCCAGGAACAGGATAGGCGGGGTGGTCATTTGAGGATCACCCAGCCCGCCAGGATCACGGACAGGAAGCCCGCCAGGAAGTAGACGCTCATGTTTGCAAAGTCCTGCGCAAGACAACGATGCCCCAGGCGATGAAAGCCGGCAGCAGCACCAGCCAGCCCAGCGCCACGCCGTCGCGAACCTGTTCGGCCGGGTTGCATTCCGGCAGCTGGGGCGACATGCCGACGCTGGAGGTTAAAACGGCCCGTTGCGGGCCGTTTTGGTAGGTGTTCAGCTGCCAGCCGGCCCCGGTTTTTTCAAAGGCGCTATAACCGGTATCCGAGAGGTGCGGCGCGGTGGCGCTGTAGTAGGCGTCCGCCGCGTCAGCCAGATTCGAATAGCAGGCCGTGCCGACGCTGTAGCCCATGTCACAGCGCCTTGCGCATCCATTTGAAGCCGAAGATCGCGACGATCACCGCCAGCACCAAGCCGCCCATGATGGCGGCGTCCTTGCCGGAGTTGGTGATGGAGGCTTTGACCTCTTCCGGCACGTCCGCCAGCGCGGAGGCGGCGACGGTGGTCATGGCGGCGGCCAGGGCGGCGCGGGAGCCGTAGCGGCGAGCGATTTCACGGAATTGCATGTTGTTCTCCTTACGATTACGCGCTGAGCGCGGGATGTGCTACGGGGTAGCACGGTGCACATCGAATTGGCGTGGCCAATCGAATTCAGTTAGTGAATCCAGGGTGAATCCGATGGCGGAGAGGAGCCATCAAAGTCAGCGCTGGAGTCCTGTTCATCTAGCAGTCCATCCCTGAATGCGGTCCGGCTAGCTATCCGGATTTCGGTTTGCGTACAGTTATTGACACGAGTCCAAGGGCGGCTTGCGCCGCCATATGCCTCTCGCTGCGCTCGCGTCACATGGCCGTCGGCTGCGCCTGCCTGTGTCGTCAACGTCCATGTGTGTACGCGCGAAATCGTGATGTCCGTCATCGGGACATCCAAAGCGGGATGCTGGCCGAGGCTGAGCTCGACGCCGCGCACGATGGCGGATTCCTCGCCATAGCGATTGGTGACAGTCTCCCTATAGGGGCGGCAGCGCAGGTCTTTGCGGGAGATTTGCGCCCCACCCTGAAGCCGGACGTATTCCGCCCAGTCGCTGGCATCGGCGGCATGCGCCAAGGGCGCCAGTTCGGCGCGCACTTCGTCGGGGTCCAGCCGGCGCAGTTCTCGCCAGACCGTGACCGGCACGCAGCCGATTTGCTGGAATTGGCGGATGCCCCACCCGGCCCAGGCTTCGACCCGGAGCGCGGTTTCGCAGAAGCGGGCCGGATTGGATGGGCTCGACTCGCCGTCAAAGTCCGGCAGGTCCTGGCCGGAAGCGGCGCGGCCGTCCACGTTCTTGGATATGTATTTGGCGACATAGCCGCAGGCGGAGCCGCGCACCATGTCGATGCGCTTGAAGGTGCAGCGGCGACGCCATGCGCCCTTCTCCAGCGGATCTATTTGCAAGGCGTAGTGGCGCAGGATGCGGCGGATTTCCTTGCGTTCGGCTTCATCGAAGAACAGCACCATGTGCCAATGCGGCGTGCCGTCGTGATGCGGTTCGGCGACGCGGAAGCCGTACACGCGGATGTCTTTGCGGTGGAGCTTGGCGCGGGCGCGGGACCAAACGCGCTGAAGGTGTGCTTGCGCCTCGCGCGGGCCGACCTTGGGGTCATAGTTGGGGTTCGGCGCGCCAGACTTGGAAAGCCGCGCATGGTAAGCCCCTGGGCAAGTCAGCGTGTAGAAGTCACAAGCATGGCCCTGCTCTTTCGCGTAAGTCTCGAAGCCGCGCAGCCGGACCATCAGCTCGGCGCGGCGGATGATGGGATTCGACGGCGACACCGCAGCCAGATCGGCAAGACTGAACTCTTGTCCCAGCTCATTGACGACAAGAAGCGTGGACAGCAATTCATTGTTGCGGCGTTTGCGGGCGCGCTTGCGCTTTACGGCGTCGTCTGAGGCGTATAGCCCGGCGCGATTATGCACACGTCCGGCAAGTCGGGCTCCTCGCTCTGCAAGACGAGCGTGAGCCGTCCTAATCTGGCGACGCCAGAATGATGGGTCAGCGGCGCGACTCCACACGCTTTCTTCTGTGTGCGGCTGTCGTGTCCAGTCCGGTAGGTGAAGATGGTAGAGTCCGGCCAGCGCTTCGACATCAGCAAGGGAAGCGCCACACCGCCGCAACCAAGTCGCACGCCGAGCAAGTGCCTTCGCCTTTTCATGGATGGAATCCTCGTCCAGGAGCAGACGACGAGGCATGCCGATTTCCCGGATCGCCTCTGTCGTCAGGTTCAGCCACGCGTTAGCCTCCGGGCTGCGCAGCCAGGATGCCGGCGTCGCAGGTTGCGCCAGCCGGGCAAACCATTCATCGCTGATGGTGTCCGTCAGCGCCGACGGCAAGCCCTTCAGGTGCGGCTTGAGGTAGGCGCGGTTCGGGATCAAAAGCGAATGGATGTTCACGGTTACAACTCCACGAATTCCATGGGGGTCAGGAAGGTCAGGCCCTTGGGCGTGCGATAGATGGCCAGCTGTTCGGGCGTGTACTCGTTGAAGAACTGCGCGCCCAGCTTGTCGAGCTCGACCTTTTCGGAAGCCGTCAGCTCATTGAAATGGACGCGGTTCCAGTCCCAAAAACGGGGGCTATGCGGCATCAGCTCAGGCAGATTGGGCGCGAAGTTCATGGTTAGGCCGCCTTGTCCTTGCCAGGAGCCGGAACGCGCTGGGTGACGGCTTGGCCGATGAGCTTGGTGCACTCCTCCACCGCGACCAGCTGGGCGTCAACGGCCAGGGAGTCGTAGCGGTCCGAATAGATCGATGTCGGGGACAGCATGTAGAAGCCCGGCTGGTAGGGCTTTTGGTCATCCGGCAGACGCAGCTTCACTTCCGTCGGGTAGCGCTTGAGGCTGCTGGTATCGGGATCGAACAGATGGGCGTAAACGACTTGGTTGCGGATTTTCCAAGGCTGGCCGTTATCGCGGGTACCGGTGCGCTCTTGCACGTCGGCGCGTTCAACTTCAATGACGATCATTTTTTTAGCCTCCCCTGCTAGAATTGGTAAGCGAAAGTCGAATACAGCTGTATACGACGAGCAGAGTATACGGCCGTAGACTTCAAAGGGAAAATGACATGAGACAGAGCATCGAGTACCTGCAAGAGGCGATTGAAAAGCTTGGGGTTGAAAATGACACGCAAGCCGCAGCTGCGTTGAAGGTCACGAAGCAAGCACTAAGTCACTACAGGACGGGCATCAGAATCATGGACGACTTCACATGCATCATGGTTGCCAAGACGCTTGGAATCGATGGCATGGAAGTGATTGCGGCGGCACAAATGGAACGCGAGAAAAACGAGGAACGGCGGGAGATTTGGGCGGATTTTCGGAAAAAGTTCGGCGTCAAGGCGGGGATCACCGGACTGGCGGCAGTTTTGATGCTGGGGAGCCTCGCCCCGGATAGAGCATGGGCTGAAAATACGCGCATATCGCAGCATTTCGATGCTGTATATGATGACGGTCTATATTATGTCAAATCTTGTACGTCGAATTAGGGAGAAATTCTACCAGAAGATTTTTATGCGACTGACACGATTCATGTCGCATGCGCGCAACAATTTCGCGAAACTGACGTCATTCCCTGATTCAATCCTTGCCGTCTGATGAAGCACTACAACCCTGTGACCACCTTTCCATGCCGCCCGGACGATCTGTACCGGGCGCTTTGCTTTGGCGACGCCCAGGCCCTGGCCGACGAGCTGGACGTTACCCCGCAAAAGGTTGAGCGCTGGCGACGTGGCCGCGACCCCGTGCCGAAGTTGGTTTAT
The DNA here is from genome assembly GCF_055181315.1 of Chromobacterium sp. Ag138. Lineage (NCBI taxonomy): Bacteria > Pseudomonadati > Pseudomonadota > Betaproteobacteria > Neisseriales > Chromobacteriaceae > Chromobacterium > Chromobacterium sp. Ag138. The sequence goes on along the minus strand of NZ_JBUPWA010000001.1, from coordinate 582,723 downwards.
CTCTATCTCACCAAACGTAGCGGCACGATTCTTGGCGAGCAATACGGCCCGTTCCGTGACTTCCGACTCAGCGACCGCGCCGACGCTCTGGTATGCCCAGGAACCGGCACCCGGATCAATTACGCCGAGCTGCCGCTACTGGCCGAGTATCGACGGGCGCACCGGCTGGCGCAGCAACAGGCGGAGTTGATTGAAAGGCTGATGAAGGAACGCGACTACTATCGCCAGAACTGCCACCAAGACGCCCGTTACGGCATGCTGCTGAGCGGCATCTTCAATCACAGAGATAAAGGCTAGCCCGGCCTTTTGCACACCATCAGGATTGGTAATGACAAAAAGGTAGAAAATGGAGGTTTTCCTTGCTGGAGTCCTATCGTGAGCTACCTACTTGTTTTTGTCCTGCTGCTTCTGGTCCTTCTCGCCTTCATCGTTCTGGCCCTAAAGAAAACATCAGGAACGCCCCGCGCAGGCCATACCCAAGCCAGTAAGAGCCGCTTCTTCCTCAAAAGGAAGCAACTGCTGACAGGCCGCGAGATCGATTGCTACAAGCTGCTGGTCAAGGAGTTGGGGCCAGACTTCATCGTGTTCCCACAAGTCGCTTTCAGCCAGATCCTCAATGTGACAGGCGGCACGCAGTCCGAAAACAGAAAGCTGTGGATGACCATGAGCCAGAAAGTGGCCGATTTCGTCATCTGCAAAGACGACCTCACCATGCTGGCCATCTTGGAATTGGATGACCGGTCGCACCAGGGCAAACAAGACAAGGACCGCGCGCGGGATGGCGTTGTGGAAAGCGTCGGACTGAAGGCGCTGCGGATTGCCGGCCCGGCGAAGCAAGAGGACATCGCACGGATCGCCATGAGACTGCGCGGCATGGCCAGCCCGCAGGCAATGGCGGCAGGCGTGACGTTACAGCCCCCTGCCCCGCGCCCTAATCCGGTTCCGTTGCGTGCTGTAGAACGGGACATCCGGCAATAGCTAATATTCAGAATGGTTTTGGGTTTCTCTGTAAAAACTTGCCTATGCTTAATACTCGTGTTCAGCAATATAAGGAGAAACTCTTGAAGACTCTGATGATTGACTTGGAAAACTGTTATGGCATAAGGAAGCTCGAGGAGACGCTGAATTTTTCCACAGCCTCAGCTATCGCAATCTACGCACCTAATGGATCGATGAAGACATCGCTGGCGAAGACTTTTCAGGATATCGTCAGCGACACGGAATCCAAAGATCGCATTTTCCCGAAACGGGATTACAAGCGGATCATCACGGATGAGAGTGGCGCAAATCTGCAGAAAGACAGTGTGCTTGTGATCTGTCCCTATGAAGAGACTATGGGAAGCTCAGCGAAGACTGCTACGCTGCTGGTCAATCCGGGTCTGCGTAAGGAATACGAGAGCTTGCATGCTGATATTGATACTGCACGAGACGAGTTTCTGAAGGGCATGCGCGAGCAATCAGGCTCTAGGCGTGACCTTGAAAAGGAAATCTCGCTGGCCTTCACTGAGTCACCCGATAAATTCTACATTGCGCTGAGCCGTATCAAGGATGAGGTTTCAGATCTCGCGGAAGCTCCGTTGAAGGACGTGCCCTATGACTTGATCTTCGACGACAAGGTGCAAAACTTCTTGGATACCAAGGATTTTAAGACGGCTATTGATGGTTTTGTCAGGAAATACAATGATCTTTTGGCTGCTTCGACCTATTTCAAAAAGGGTGTTTTCAACTACTATAATGCTGCGCAGATAGCCAAGCAGCTGGCTGAAAACGGGTTCTTCGAAGCCAATCATTCCGTAAACCTCAATTCAGCCGAAAAGAAGGAAATCACGACACAGAAAGAACTGGAAGACCTGATCGCCAAAGAGAAGGAGGAAATATCCAGCGACAAAGAATTGCGTAAAAAGTTTAGTGAAATCGAGAAGGTCATCCATAAGAACGTCACCGTGCGTGATTTCGAGGCCTATTTGCTTGATCATGAAGAGATTCTAACCAAATTTACTAATATGGCTGGCTTCCGCCAGGAGGTGTGGAAGTCTTATATTAGTAGTCGCTTTGATCTCTACAAGGCGCTTCTAGATAGCTATCAAGCGGCAGAGGCACGTCGCAAGGAGATCGAAGATCAAGCAAGCAAGGAGCGTACGCAGTGGGAAGAAGTCATCGATATTTTTAACGACCGCTTCTTCGTGCCGTTTAAGCTGAAAGCCTCCAATCGGATCGATGTCATCCTAGGCCAGCAGGAGTTTTTGAACCTGGACTTTATCTTCGACGATGGTACCGAGCAGGCCCCCGTTGACCGTAACTCCTTATTGCAGGCACTCAGTACTGGTGAGAAGAAAGCCTTATATGTGTTGAATATTCTGTTCGAAATCGAGGCCCGGAAGAAAGCAGCGCAAGAGACACTGATTATTGTTGATGATATTGCCGATTCGTTCGACTACAAGAATAAGTACGCAATCATCCAATATCTGATGGATATTTCGGAAGCCCCATACTTCAAGCAGATTCTGCTGACACACAACTTCGACTTCTATCGTACGGTCGAAAGCCGCTTCGTTGGCTATAGCAACTGCTTGATGACTTCAAAAACTGCCGCAGGTGTCAAATTGGAAAAAGCGGTAGGTATCAAGAATGTGTTCTTGAACGACTGGAAGAAAGCTTTCTACACTAACGCCATGAAGAAGATTGCTTCTATCTCCTTCATGCGAAATCTGATCGAATACACGCGGGGATCCGCAGCACCAGCCTTCTTGACGCTGACTTCACTATTGCACTGGAAGGCTGACTCGGCCGTGATTACTGTGGCTGACCTTGACACGATCTACAACGAATTGTTCGACAAAACGGGAACATCAGTCGACAACACCAAGTCAGTGATTGGTCTGATCGCCGAAGAGGCAGATGCATGTCTTCGGGCAGCTGACGGGATTAACTTCGAAAACAAAGTCGTCTTGGCTATAGCTACGCGTATTGCCGCCGAGCAGTTCATGGTCAAGAAAATCAATGATCCCGCGTTTGTCGCTACGGTTGATGCTAACCAGACTGCTCTCTTTCTGAAGAAATTTCAGACGCTGTTCTCAGATGACCGTGCATCACTAGCTGTATTGCAGCGGGTAGTTCTTATGACGCCAGAAAACATCCATCTGAATTCATTCATGTACGAGCCGATCCTCGACATGTCTGATGGGCATCTGCGCAAACTCTATCAGGACGTGCAGAAGTTGACGTAAGGCGCTCTAAGTCGAGAATGACAATGGTATTGCTTTATCTAGAGATGGAGGGGAAATAGCCCAGATTTTGGTCAAAATGGGAAAGAAAGACGGGTAATACCAGTCACCCGTCTAGGCCGGCTTCGCCGGCCTTTGTGGAACCTTGCAGCCGCGCCGCTGGCCACCAGGAAAGAAAAAGCGATGAACACATCTCAACCTCAATGGACAATTACAGGTACCGATCAGGATGGCAATGATATTGGCGCCGAAATAGAGTCATTCAGGCAGTTCACTGGTCTAGAACAGGTGGTGCCTGATCGGTATAGCTTCCTGCTGCTGCTAAGCCTATTTGGTGGCTGGAAGTCGGGAACAGTAAATCCACACAAAGTAGTCCACGAAATCAAGCTACTTGAGAATGGTGAAGCCAGCGTCTTGAAGCCGCCGATCCAGAATCGCCATCCACCTCTTAAGGGACTATGGCATAAGCACTATCTTGAACAGGGTCTTGCGTCGCTTGCGATGAACCTCAAGAGAGGTCTTCACAAGTACGGGATCCCATGTATTGATCAGAAAATCGCCGACGCAGAGGCTGCAGGGGAAACCCGCTACTTCACTACCGAGGATGTGCAAGAACTGACAGCAGATGTAGTGCTTGGCAATCTCCGGCGATTGAGGGAAGCGGAAGCAATGACCGGGGAGTGGATTCTATTCGCGAAGTACGAAGGCAAAAACTACTACCTCGACATCACTACGCACGATCAGAGCTTACATGACCAAGTGCGCAATAATATCAATGCCATCTGTTGCCAAGAGTTTCCATTTCTCAGCGATCTGCTGGAAAACCCCTGAAGTTAGAAAAAGCAGAAATAGATATACGAGGCAACACTTATGAAAAAACCCGCCGAGGCGGGTCCTTGCTTCCGGTAGGCTCAACACCTCATCCTTCTGTCTTCTGAACCTTGAAGTCAGCCCAATCAGGGGTCCAGCCAGACTGGCCGCCGCACTCAACCCGCTTGAACAGATAGACCTTGTTCTGTTGCTCCTCCGTGAACAAGCAGCTCTCCCCGGCCTGCACAACAAAGGCAATATCCTGCGTGCCATCAATTGGAGCCTTGTAGACCTTCACTTCTTTCTGTGCAATGGCCTGCTGTGGAGCATAAGAACAACCAGCAAAACCAAGACCAGCTAGCAAAACAAGTTTCTTCATCAGCCACCTTTCGGGTGCGGTATGCGTTGTTGCACAGACTTGCCGTATCCAAGTACTGCGTGCGTCGGCGCACCCTGCCTCAGCTGTGAGGCTGATTTTTGTTAGCCACTTTTAGAAAGCAAGCATCTTTGTCTCTGCTTGGCTGGCGCGCTCGTCCAGCCGTTGTTCCAGAAGAACCCGGAGACCTTCCGGCTCAAGATGCTTGCACCACTCCTTGGCGGAAATGGCGTCGTTATAATCTCCCAAGGCTTGCAGCAAGCCGCGCAACTTGTTCAGAAAGTGCTTGTGGTTGCCATTCAGTTCTAAGTCTGAAAAGAACTCGATGGCATAGCGCAGTTTTTTGCCTTGCTTGCGTAATTCGTGCAGCTGTTCGGCTGAATGCCTTTTTTGTTTCCATAGTTTGCGCATGTCCGCCCGCTGGCGTTGCAGCGCATGGCTGGCGAATCGCTGCAGATTGTCGAGGCGCGAGGGCGGCAGGCTGGCTAGGCCATCCAGCAAGCGGGTTGGAAGCGTGCGCCATCGATGGGAAGCCAGCGCCACGCGGCAGGCAGCCCGGCCATCCCGTCGGGCGGCGTCCAGCGCCGCCAGGGCGGGCTTCATCGTTTCGCTGGATAGGCCATCCTGGATAGCCGGCAATGTTTCCAACGCCAGAACATCCAGATCGCGCGCCTTGCCGAATATGCGCGCCAGCCATTTCAGATCGTTGGATATGATTCTCCATCTCCGGCCGCGAATCAGCGGCGCAAAGGTTTTGAGCGCGGTTCTCAGCCGCCGGATGGCCACCCTGCCCTGATGAATAGGCTCGGCGTCATTCCCTTCGCAAATGCTTGGCGTATTGGCCAGGAGTTGGCGCAAACACTCCTGAGCGATGCGTTTCAGCGCCGCCGCGCAACTCATTTCGGCTCGCAGGCGTGGAATGCGCGCCTGCGCGCGGCTGCGCATCGAGCAAGAAAGTGGGCGCTGTTGTCGTGCGGAGCGGTTTTTTTCCATGGCGCATGTCTCGGCTGACCGGTGATGGCGGGTATTCATGACAAAGTTTGGCGGTTCCTGTCCTCATTTTGATTCATGAGTATTTTTCACGGCGTTGCGAATCTTCGCTGGCTGCTGCGCAGCCGAGCGACTGCAAATATCAGCAGCCACCATTAAAAATAAATCTACAACTGTACTAATTGACAGTCATGATGATTGGCATTGCCTGACAGCGGTTTGCTCTGGATTTATCGCTGCGCTCATCTGTTTCTGATATGGATAAGCTTGTGTTGGAATGTTGCAATACATGAAAATGCAATCAAATCCAAATTGCACCTTGAACCTGAATGAATTTGATTGCAACCGGCAAGGCGCTGCCAAGCCAGCTTGTCACCGCTGATGACCTTGATGTGAAGCTTGGCTGCCGCCGCGGCCACAGTTTGAAAAAAAGCGGCGTCCATACCCGGCATTTCGCCGGCGATCACGAATCCCAAAGCCAACTTGGCGCCCGCGCGTTGAGGGACGCGCTGGACCGTGCGGAAATAAGCGCATCCGGCATCGATCTGCTGATCGGCGCTTGCGGCATTCCGGAGCAGGCCCTGCCCGGCACCGCCAGCTTCATCGCCCATGCGGCCAACTTGCCGGCCGGGCTGCCCGCCTTCGACGTCAACGCCAGCTGCCTCAGCTTTCTGTCCGCGCTGCAGGTGGCAGACTGCCTGCTGCTTTCCGGCGCGTATCGCCGCATCGCCATCGTATCGGCCGACCTGGCCTCGCGCGGGCTGGACTGGGCTAATCCTGAGGCTTCGCTGATTTTCGGCGACGGCGCGGCCGCCGCCATCGTCGAGCGCGGCGCGCCGGGACGCGGCTTGCGGACTTTCAAGCTGGCCACCTATCCGGAAGGCCGCAATTTCTGCGAGATTCGCGCCGGCGGCACCCAGCGTAACCCGCGCCAGGGCGTGGTCGACGGCGATTTCCTGTTCGACATGAACGGCAAGGCGGTTTTCAAGCTGGCCTCGCGGCTGATGCCGGATTTTCTGGATGCGTTGATGGACGCCACGCCAGGCGGGCTGGGCAGCATCGATTGCGTGGTGCCGCACCAGGCCAGCCACCTGGGCATGCAGCACATGGCCAAGCGGCTGGGCATCGCCGCCGGCCGCATCGTCGACATCTACGCCTCGCATGGCAACCAGGTGGCGGCCTCCCTGCCCACCGCCCTGCATGAGGCCTTTGTCGATGGCCGCGCCCGCGCCGGCAAGCGCCTGTTGATGGTGGGCACGGCCGCGGGACTCAACCTGGGCGGACTGGTATGGGACCTGTGACGCGGGTGCTGGTGACCGGCGCCACCGGGGGACTTGGGCGCAATGCCGTCGCTTATCTGTTGAACAAAGGCTGCGCGGTGCGCGCCACCGGCCGCAATCGGCAGGCGGGCATCGAGTTGGCCGGCCAGGGCGCGGAGTTCGTCGCGCTGGATCTGGCCGCCGCCGATGAGCGCGAGTTGGCTGGCCTGATGGAGGGCGTGGACGCGGTATGGCACTGCGCCGCCCTTTCCGCGCCCTGGGGCCGGGAAGCCGATTTCGTCGCCGCCAACGTTCATGCTACCGACAAGCTGTTGAAAGCCGCGGGACAGTCGCGCGCGCGCCGCTTCATCCATATTTCCACGCCGGCCTTGTATTTCGATTATCAACACCGTTACGCGGTGCCGGAATCGTTCCGGCCGCGCCGTTATATCAATGCCTACGCGCGCACCAAGGCTCTGGCCGAGGACAAGGTTTTGCAAGCTGCGCGCGCCTATCCCGCGCTGCGCACCACCATCCTGCGCCCGCGCGCCATTTTCGGCGAGCACGACCAGGTGCTGATGCCCAGGCTGGCGCGCATGCTGAGCCGGCGCGGCGGACGGCTGCCGCTGCCGCGAGGCGGCGCGGTGACGCTGGATCTGACCTATGTCGGCAACGTGGTCCACGCGATGTGGCTGGCCACCGCGCACCCCAGCCTTGCCAGCGGCCAGGCGTTCAATATCACCAATCAGCAGCCGGCGGTGCTGCGCGATGTGCTGACGCGGGTGTTCGCCCAGGAGCTGGGCCGGCCCTTGCGCATCGTCAGCCTGCCCTACCCCTTGCTGAGCGCGGCCAGCCGCCTGGCGCAGCTATGGGCCGCGCTCACCGGCAGGGAGCCGGCATTGACGCCTTACAGCCTGGGTGCGATCCATTTCGACATGACGCTGGACAACACCCGCGCGCGCGAGGTGCTGGGCTATTTGCCGCCGCACACGCTGGACGAAGGCTTGGCGCGCACCGCGCGCTGGCTGCGGGAGCATGGGCATGGCTAGCGTCACCGCGTTCAGCGTCGGATACTGCACCCACCCGGCCTGCATGGCGCTGAAAGGCGCGGGGCTGGCCAGCCGCTGTTTTCCTTCGCGCGCCTATCTGATCGAAACCCGGGACCGCCTATTGCTGTGGGACACCGGTTATTCCGAGCATTTTTTCGACGCCAGCCGCCGCGGCGCCTACCGGTTGTACCCGATGGTGACGCCGGTGCATTTCGACGGCGCCCGATCGCTGCGCGAGCAGCTGCGCGGGCGCGGCATAAGCCCAAGCGATATACACACATTATTGCTGTCGCACTTTCATGCCGATCACATCGCCGGCCTGCGCGACTTCCCCCATGCCCGCATCGTGGTTTCGGAGCCAGGCTGGTGCGCGGTGCGGGGGCTGAGCGGGCTGGCCGCGGTGCGGCAGGCTTTTCTGCCCGGCTTGCTGCCGACCGACATGGCAAGCCGCCTGTCTTTTATCGAGGCGCTTCCCCTGCAGGCGCTGCCCGCCGAGCTGGCGCCGTTTAGCCATGGGCGCGACGTCAGCTGCAGCGGCGAAGTGTTCGTGGTGGATCTGCCCGGACATGCGGCCGGCCACCTGGGAGCCTTCGTGCTGGGCGATTCGGGTTGGACGCTGCTGGCCTCGGACGCGGCGTGGTCGGAGGAAGGCTACCGGGAGATGCGCGGCCCCTCCGAGCTGTCTTTCCTGGTGCAGCACAGCCGCCGCGCCTACTACGACACGCTGGCCAGGCTGCACGCGCTGCACAAGGGCGGACGCGCGAAGATTCTGCTGACGCACCAGGAGGCCGACACCGCATGCTGAGACTGATCCGCATCCTGGCCGCCTACTGGCGGACCCGGCGGCTGGCCTTTCGCGACCGCGCGGCGCTGGAGCGCCATCAGGCCCGGAAGATGGGCCGTTTCCTGGCCGCATTGCGGCGCCGCAGCCCCTATTTCGCCCGGCTGGGCGCCCTGCCCTTCGCGCACTGGCCGCGGATGGACAAGGCCGCGATGCTCGCGCATTTCGACGAGATGAACACCGCGGGGCTGAAGTTGGCCGATGTGATGGACGCCGCGCTGCGCGCCGAGCGCAGCCGCGACTTTTCCCCCACCTTGAACGGCCACACGGTTGGCCTGTCGTCCGGCACGTCCGGCCAACGCGGCGCTTTCGTCGTCAGCAAGGCCGAGCAGGCGCAATGGGCCGGCATCATGCTGGCCAAGGCGCTGCCTGAGGGGTTGCTGGCAGGCGAAAAAGTGGCGCTGTTCCTGCGCGCCAACAGCAATCTCTACGGCGCGGTGCGCAGCCGCTGGCTGACTTTCCGCTTTTTCGACCTGTTCCAGCCGCTGGACGGCCATTTGCCGCCGCTTGACGCTTACGCGCCCACCATTCTGCTGGCGCCGGCGCAGGTGCTGCGCGCGCTGGCGCTGGCGCAGCTGGATGGCCGGCTGCGTCTTTCGCCCAAGCGGGCGTATTCGATCGCCGAGGTGCTGGAGCCGCAGGATCGCGCGGTGATCGAGCAGGCTTTCGGCTGCGTGCACGAAATCTACCAGGCGACCGAGGGCTTCCTGGCCAGCAGCTGCGAATACGGCACGCTGCATTTGAACGAGGAATACATCCATGTCGAGCCGGAATGGCTGGATGAGGAGCGGCGCCGTTTCGTCCCGGTGATCACCGACTTCAGTCGTCTCGCCCAGCCCATCGTCCGCTACCGGCTGAACGATGTGCTGCAGGCGCGCGCCGAGCCCTGTCCATGCGGACGCGCGGCGATGGCGCTGGACGCGGTGGAGGGCCGCTGCGACGACATGCTGAGGCTGCCGGGCCGCGATGGCGGCGAGCTGACGGTGTTCGCCGACGTGATGGGCCGCGCGCTGGCGACCGCCCTGCCGCTCGAGGCCGATTACCGGCTGCGCCAGACCGGCCCGGCCGAACTGGCGCTGGATGCCGAGGTGCCGGCGGCGGCCTTGCCGGCTATCCGGCATTGTCTGGAGCGGACGCTGGCGGACCTGGGCGTGGACGCCGGCGCGCTGCGTTGGACGCTGTCGGACCAGGTGCCGCCGATGGACGCCACGCGCAAGCGCCGGCGCATCGTCAGGGCGTTCGCATGAGGCGCGCGCTGGGCTGGCTGCCGTCCAGGCTGCGCCACATGCTGCTGGGCTGGGCTTCGGTCGGCTGCGCTTACTCGCTGGGCAGCCTGTGGCCCCAGCGCGCGATCGTCCTGCCCGAGCTGGCCGTGGATCGCTGGATTCCCTTCAATCCAGCGGCGATCTGGCTGTACGCGTCGTTTTTCCTGATCGTGCCCGCGGCCTACCTGTTCGCCCGTGCGGAGCGCTTGCTTTGGCTGCAGCGTTCGATGCAGTGGTGCGCGCTGGCCGCGGGCGCGGCCTTTCTGCTGTGTCCGACCACGCTGGCGTATCCGCCCATCATCGGCGACGGATGGCATGCCGAAGCGTTGCGCTTCTTCCTGCGTTTCGACACGCCGCACAACTGCCTGCCCTCCCTGCACGGCGCGCTGACCGCGTTGGCCGCCTGGGCCTTGTGGGATGGCCGCAGCAAGCTGAGCTCATGGCTGTTGCTGGCGTGGGCGCTGGCCATTCTGTTCTCCGTGGTCCAGTTGCGCCGCCATCTGTTCATCGACCTGTCCTCCGGCGTGGCGCTGGGGCTGCTTTGCGGCCTGCTGGCGGCGCGGCCGGCAACCGTTTTCTCTTTTTCATATCGACGCACATGAACGTATTCGCCCTCACCTTCGCCGTCATGTTGGCGGTCGTGCTGCTGGAGCTGTTCGCCTTGCGCCATTGGCGCCGCGAAACCATTCCCTGGCGCGAGATCATTTTCAACCTCAACTCCGGCCACATCGTGATGTGGGTGTTCCGCGGCGTGGAGGTGGCGGGTTTCGGCCTGCTGCTGCAATACGCCAATCTGCATCTGGTCGACCGGCTGCCGGTGTTCTGGCAATGGGTATTCGCTTTCGTCGCCTGGGACTTGAGCTTTTACTGCATGCACCGCGCCCACCATGCCTGGCGCATCTTCTGGGCGGTGCACGTGGTGCATCACCAGGGCGAGCATTTCAGCCTGTCGCTGGGCATACGCAACTCCTGGTATTCGTCGCTGACCTCCTTCCTGTTCGTCGCGCCGCTGGCGGTGCTGGGGCTGCCGCTGGAGATGTTCGTCGCCGCGTCGTCCTTTCATTACGCAGTGCAGCTGTACAACCACAACGCCTTCGTCGGCAAGAGCGGCTGGCTGGACCGGGTGCTGGTGACGCCGTCCAATCATCGCGTCCACCACGCCACCCACCCGGTGTACCTGAACAAGAATTTCGGCGGCACCTTCCTGATCTGGGACAAGCTGTTCGGCAGCTATCAGCCCCAGCGCGACGACGTGCCGCTGCATTACGGCGTGAACGGCGCCTCGCCCGGCTACAATCCTTTCTGGGCCAGCAACCAGAGGCTGCAAGCCTGGTTCCGGCGCCGCTTCGATCCGTCCGGACTGCCCGCGATGCGGATGCCCGCCGCCTACATCGCCACCGGCGGGGTATTGCTGTTCGGCATGGTGATCTATTACGTGGAGCGGGTGGCCAGCTGGGACGCCATCGGCCGCTGGAGCGTGTTCGCCTGCCTGGTGGCCGGCACCATCGCCATCGGCGGCATGTCGGATGAGCGGCGTTGGGGCTGGCGGGGTTGGCTGGCGCTGACGCTGGCGATGCCGGCGCTGTGCGCCGGTTTGTTCGGCATGCGCGACGGCTGGGCATTGGCCTTGCTGGCGTTGCTGCTCGTGCACGGCCTGGCCGGGCTGCGTCTGCGGGAGGCCGCATGGGCAAACTGAGATTCCAATCGTCGGCGCAACTGCCGTTCCGCATCGACCTGCAGCGCGCAGCCCAGGCCTACCTGGCCGAGCGCGGCGACCATCGCCACGCCGACTGGCGCGTGGGGCTGAAAGGCGCGGCGCTGGCGGCGCTCAGCCTGGCTTGCTATGCGCTGGCATTGCGCGCGACGACGGCGTGGTCGTTCGCGCCGGCCTACATCGCGGCCATCGTCATGGCGATGCTGCTAGCGATGAACACCTTGCACGATGCCGCCCATGGCGCGCTGTTCCGCAACGCAAGGCTCAACCGGTGGCTGACCCGCGCCGCCAGCCTGCCGATGGGCATAGACGCCGATATCTGGACCCGGCGGCATGTGCACTTGCACCATACCTACCCCAATGTCGACGGCTACGATCTGGACATCGAGCCCAATCCGTTCCTGCGGCAAACGCCGTTCCAGGACTGGTCGCCGCAATTCCGCTACCAGCACCGCTACTGGCCGCTGGTGGCGGCGCTGTCCCTGCCCTACCTGTGCTGGTACGGCGATTGGCTGGACCTGCTGGGCAAGAGCAAGCTGCGGCAGTACGACAGCCAGCCCATTACCGCAGGCGGATTCCTGCTGGGCAAGCTGGGACACCTGATCCTGCTGCTGGCGTTGCCCTGGTATTGCCTGCCGGCCGGCGCGATCAGCTGGGGCGGCCTGCTGATTTGCTATCTGGCCGGCTTGATGGCGGCTTCCTGTTTTCTGGTGGCGATGATTCTGGGGACTCATTGGGCCGAGGTGGAGTTTTTCCGGCCCGAAGGCGCGGAAATGCCGCATACCTGGCATGAGCACCAGTTCCTGACCTGCTGCGATTGGCAGCCCAGGCCGCGGGCGCTGGGGCATTTATTCGGCGGCTTGCATTTGCACCTGACCCACCATTTGTTTCCGGCCTATAGCCACCGCCACTATCCAGCGCTGGCGCGCATCGTCGAAGAGCAGGCGCAGCGGCATGGCCTGCCCTATCGTTGCATCGGCTATCAGGGGCTCTGGCGCGCGCAGCAGAACTTCCTGCGGGGTATGGGCCGTCGGCCCGAATAAAAAATGTCGGTTTGAATCAAAACGCCCGCGCAGCTGCGCGGGCGTTTTGCTTTCTAGCCGCGATGGCCGTGCGGATGCGGCGCGAAGAGCCTGCTCAGGCGGTTCAGCAGCATGCGCCCGGTGGCGTGCGCCATGCAGCCCAGCGTGACCGGCACCAGCGTCAGCAAGCCATGGCCCTTGGTGTAGCCGGGGTTGCGATGGATATAGAACTGGGCCGCCGAATTGGGGCTGGCTTGCCACTGCCTGCGGTCGCCCTCGTTGTCCCGCGTTTGCCAGCCCACGTGGACCACGCCCGGCTTGTCCGGATCCACCGGCTTGAGACCGAACAGCCGCGCCAGCTGGCCGATCACGCCGCCGTAATCCAGCTCAGAGGATTGTTGGGCGCTGGGCCATACCCGGGTGGCGTACTTGTCCAGCAGCATATAGCTGGATGGATGCACCAGGGCCCCCAGGTAATAAATCCGGCGGCCAGGCCGGGTCAGGCGGTAAGCCAGCACCTGGCGGCAAACGAACGGCGCGTTGCGGTTTTTGCCACGGTAGGCGCGCATCAGCCCCGCCTCCATCCGGATTACGGTCGACTCTCGTCCTTCCAGGTTTTGTTCGAAGAAATGGATCGCGCAATAACCAACGGATTGGCCTTGCGCATTCTTATGAATCAAAATGCGGGTTTCATTGGCTTTGGAATATACGACATAGCTGGCGAAATCCTCCTTGCTGACGCCATCGAATATATCGCAATGCACCAGATATAACTCATCCACCAGTTTTTCCCTGTCGTGCGCCGCCATCAAAGCCGGCGCAACAACAACAGACTTTCCCATTTCAGACATGTTAGCCCCTATTTTATTTGAATGGAAAATATCAATTTCACTGCTAATAACATGAAATTTATTGCAATAAAACGGCAAATATCCGATGTAAATATTAATTCAAACGTTTGAGTGACTGAAATAGGAAAAAAGGCCAGTCAAAGACTGGCCTAGTTATATTTGGATGAATTTAATTTTATTAATGAAAATATTGAAGGATATATTTTCTAAGCTGAAACCATTTTGCGAATGAAATAGCCTTTCATTCTTTGGGCCGGCTTGGCGGCCGCAATGGTCAATGCTTCCAGCTCCACCGCCGCCTGGCCGGTCAGGTTGATCCAGCCCTCGTCGGTGACGGCCAGGGTGTCGGAATGGCGGTAGCCGCCTTCGTCGGCGAGATAGATGCCCGGCTCTATCGATACCACCATGCCGGCCTGCAGTACATCGGCGCTGCCCTGCGCCAGCCAGGGGGCTTCGTGATTGCCCAAGCCCAGGCCGTGGCCGCAGCGGTGCAGCCGCAAGCGCCAGTCACCGAAGCTCTTGTCCTGCAGGAAATCGTTGACCTTTTCGTCGATCTCGCCGCAGGCGACGCCCGGCCTCAGCATGGACATCGCCAGCCTGCGCGCTTCGCTCATCAGCTGGAAGCGCTCGCGCTGGGCGGCGGTGGGCGCGCGAGTGAAGAAGGTGCGCTCGCATTCAGCGGTGTAGCCGTCCAGGCGCACGACGGAAATCACCACGTGGGGGCCATCCTTCAGCCGCTGCGACAGCTGCGGAATCGCATGCGGCTGCGCGCTCAGCGGTGCCGGCCAGGGCGCCAGCAGCACCCGGGTGCACAGCGGGTCGAAATCCGGCTCGTCGCGGATGATCCGCCGCAGCAGCTGCTGGCCGGTGGCGTAGCCCTCCGCCACCGACACGCCGTCGTAAACGCCGCGCAGCAGCTGATTCACGCCTTCCGCCGCGTAGCGTCCGGCGCGCGCCAGCTTGGCGATTTCCCATGGCGATTTGACCATCCGCATCCGGTCCAGCGCGTCGTCGGCGCGGCCGCCCACCGACTGCATGAATTCGGCGTGGTGCAGCGGCGTGGCGGGGTCGAAAGCGAAGCGGTCGTCTAGCAGCGGAATTAGCGCGTCCTCCCAGCGTTGCCCCGCCGGCGCCGGGTACTCGCGGTAGCTGTGCACGTCTTCCTCGGCGACGTTCCAGGCCTGTTTCAGGTGCGCGTGCTCAAGCTGCGGCACCAGCAGCTTGCGCTTGCCGCTGGCGGCATCCAGCAGCAGGAAGAACGGGCGCTCCAGCGGCTCGTAGCTGATGCCTGACAGGTAGTAGATGCTCTCCGTGCCGCTGGCGACGTACTGGCGTATGCCTGCCTGCAGCAGGCGGCTGCGCAGCAATTGGTCGCGGCGCGCCATTTCCAGATGGTGTTCTTGCGCGAAATGCGCCATGTCGTCATCCCCAATCCATGATCAGAGATATCAATATGGCATGTTGGAATTGACTTTTCCGGTCAAGAGGCATTATTGGCAGCCAGACGCCCGCCGCTGAGCAGGGCCAGTTGCCGCCATAGCAACGCCGCCACCGCCAGGCCCAGCGCCAGATTGACCAGCGGCATCGCCAGCCAGACGCCGTCCAGGCCCATGGCCATCGGCAGCAATGCCAGCGCAGGCAGCAGCAGCGCGGTCTTGCCAACGGTCACGCCCAGCGCGAGGCGGGTCAGCGCCATCGCCTGCAGCGCGGTGGCGCCGACGACGACCAGTCCGTCCAGCGGCATGGCCAGCAAGTGCAGACGCAGCGCGCGGCTGCCCGCTTCGATCAGCTCCGCGCTGCCATCGCTATACCAGCCGGCGATCCAGGCCGGAAACAGCTGCACCGCCGCCCATGCGGCCGCGCCGATGGCCAGGCCCACCTTCAGACCGTGCAGCAAGGCCGCGCGCGCCCGTTCCGGCTGGCCTGCGCCAATGGCGTGTCCCAGCAGCGGCTGCATGCCCACCGCCAGGCCGTGAATCACCAGCGTGAACAGCGACTCACTATAGCCAGCCACCGCATAGGCGGCCACGCTCAGGTCGTCGCCCCACACCAGCAGCTGGCGGTTGTGCGCGAACAGCAGCAGGGCGAGGTTGAGCTCCATCAGCAGGCTGGGCGCGCCCAGCGCCAGAATGGGCCACAGTCCCTGCCAGTCCGGCCGCTGCCGCCCCAGCTGGATGCGCAGAGCCGCGCGCGGGCTGAAAAAATACGCCAGCGCCAGAATCAGCACCACGGCCTCGGCCAGCAGCGTGCCGATGGCCGCCCCGGCCAGGCCTTGGCCCATCACGCCGACGAACAAATAATCCAGGCCGATGTTCAGCAGCGCGCCCAGCGTCATCAAGGCGGTGGCCAGCTTGGGCCGCCCGTCGTTGCGCACCAGATAGGTCAGAAGCATCGGCCCCATGGTCAAGCCGGCGCCGGACAGCATCAGCAGCAGATAGCCGCGCGCCTGTTCCGCCACCTGGGGCTGGACGTCGGCTTTCAGCCAGGACAGCAGCAGATCGATATTGGGCAGGCCCAGCGCGGGGATCAGCGCGCTCAGCAAAACCAATAGCGCCAGCGCCGCCAGCAAAGTGCCGCGCGCGGCGCTCATGTCGCCGGCGCCTTGCTGAATGGCGATGCGGGTGGCGGCGCCCATGCTGATCATCGCGCCCAGGCCCACTTGCAGCATCACCAGCGGATAGGCCAGATTGATCGCCGCCAGGCCGTGGCTGCCCACGTAGTGGCCGACGAAAATCCCGTCTATCACCGCATACAAGCCGGTGACCAGCATGCCGGCGATGGAAGGGATGGCATAGCGCCAGAAAAGCGTGGAAACGGGAAGCGTGTCCAGATCACGGATGTGGGTATTGGTATTCTGCATGGGGTGGTTGCGGCAAAGAGCGATGGGGAGCGATCATTCTAACACTTAATTAATCATGCATGATTGATTAAATAATGACAGAATGTGACTGTCCATGACATGAAAGAACAGACGGATGGCCCGCAAAACCAAGGAAGACTCGCAGAAAACCCGGGACGCGATACTGGATGGCGCGGAACGGGTGTTTCTGGACAAGGGCGTCGCCAACGCCACCATGGCCGAGATCGCCGACGCGGCGAAGGTATCGCGCGGCGCGGTGTACGGGCATTACGACAACAAGATGGAAGTGTGCCAGGCGATGATAGACCGCGCGTTCGCGCTGGACGCGTTGCGCTTCCCTTCTCAAGGCGAATCCGCCGGCGACACGCTGCTGGCGGCCGGGGTTTACTACCTGGCGCAGTTCCTGGAGCCGGGCTCGCCGCAGCGGGTGTACCAGATCCTGTATCAGAAGTGCGAGCAGATCGAGGAAAACCGCAGCGTGCTGCGGCGCCGGGAACTGGCGGACCGTCTGACCATGCACTACGCGCGCAGGCAGCTGCGGCGGGCCATCGCCCAGAACGAGCTGCCCGCCTCGCTGGACGTGGGGCTGGCCGCGGATTATCTGGTCTGCCTGTTCCTGGGCTTGTACGAGCTGTTGGAAGCCAGCCCAGGTGCCCTGCCCCGCTGCGAGCGGATTCTGCGCGGCGCGCTGCAGGGTCTGCCGCATGCGGCCAGCATCATGCGCGGGCCGCCGCTACTCGACATGGCGCCGGAAGCGCCATAGCGCCAGGCTCAACGTGGCCGCGGCGATCAGCCACAGCGGCAGCAGCCAAGGCCAGGCGTCGGCGAAGCCATAGCCTTTCAGGAACACCCCCTTCAGGATGGGGATGAAGTAGCTGAGCGGATTGATCCGCGCCAGCCATTGCAGCGCGTCCGGCATGTTCTCGATCGGTGATACGTAGCCGGACAGGATCACCGCCGGCACCATGAAGGAAAATACGCCCAGAAACGCCTGCTGCTGGGTGCGGCAGATCGACGAGATGAACAGCCCCACTCCGGCCAGCGCCAGGCCGTAGCTGGCCATGCTGGCCAGCAGCAGGAAAATGGAGCCGCCGAAAGGCACCCGGTAGGCCCAGACCGCGGCGATGGCGATCAGTCCGCCTTGCAGCAGCGCCACCAGCACGCCCGGCACTGCCTTGCCCGCCATCACGTAAGCCGGGGTCAATGGCGACACCAGCAATTGGTCGTAAGTGCCCTCCTCGCGCTCCCGCGCCACCGACAAGGCCGTGACGATCAGGCAGCCTATGGTGGTGATGATGGCCACCAGGCTGGGCAGCACATGCCACTGAAACGCCAGATTGGGATTGTACAGATTGCGGACCGACAGCTGCGCCCCCGCGCCGGCGCGCTCCTGCCGGTAGGCGGCGACCACTTGTCCGATGTAGGCGCTGGCGATCTGTCCGCTGTTGGAGCGGCGACCATCCACGATCACCTGCAGCGCCGCGGGTCGGCCGGCGGCCAGCGCGCGCGAAAAATCCTGCGGAAACACCACCGCCAGCAGCGCGCATTGCCGGTCTATGCAGTCGCGCAGCTCGGCATGGCTGCGCATCGGCACGATATGGTCGAACGTGGCGCTGGCCGCCAGCCGCTTCACCAGCTCCTGCGAAGCCGCGCCGGCATCCTGGTTGTAAACCGCCAGGCTGGCATGCTTGACCTCCAGCGTGGCGGCGAAGGGAAACACCAGCAGCTGCAGCAGCACCGGCACCACCAGCAACAGGCGTCCCTGGCGGTTGCCGGCCAGCGCCTGCAGTTCCTTGATGATCAGCCACAGCAAGCGTTGCCACATGGCTTCAGTCCAGCGTGCGGCGGGTTTTGCGCACGGTCTGTCCCAGCCAGAACGCCCCCAGCAGGATCAGACTGCCGGCGTTGAACCACAACAGGGACGGAATCACCCCGGCCTGGAACAGCGTCTGCAGCGTGCTGGCGAAATAACGCGCCGGCAGGATGCGCGTCAGCCATTGCAGCGGCGCCGGCATGCTGGAGATTTCGAACACGAAGCCGGACAGCATCAGCGCCGGCAGATAGCCGGCGGTCAGCGCGGCCTGGGCGGCATCGAACTGGGTGCGCATCACCGTGGACAGGAACAGGCCCATGCCCAGCGCGTTGGCCAGGAACAGCGAGGACATCAGCCACAGCAGCCACAGCGGCCCGCGGAACGGCACCCGCATCACGAACACGGCGACGACCAGGCACAGCAGCATGGCGGCGATGCCCAGCGCGTAATACGGCAATATCTTGGACAGCAGCAGCTCGGCACGGCTCACCGGCGTGGCCAGCAGGGCTTCCATAGTGCCGCGCTCCCATTCGCGCGCCACCACCAGCGAGGACAACAGCGCGCCGACGATGGTCATCACGATGGCGATGGTGCCGGGCACCAGGAAATTGGGGCTCTCCGCGCTGGGGTTGAACCAGAAGCGCTGGCGGATATCGATGGCTGGGGTGAAGGGCTGCGCGCGCTCGTCGCCTTCGGCCTGTTGCCAGCGCAGCCAGGCGCCCTGGACATAGGCGGCGACGAAGTTGGCGGTGTTCGGCTCCGCGCCGTCGGTCAGCAATTGAACCGTTCCCCGCCCGTCGATCCAGTCTCGGGAGAAGCCTTCCCGAATCACCACCGCGCCGCGTATCTTGCCATGGGCCAGCTTCTCCTCCATCTCCGGGCGGGAACGCAGCGGCTGCACGTCCAGCGCCGGCGTGGCGCACAGCGTCGCGGCCAGCCGTTGCGCGGCGCCGCCGGCGTCCTCGCGCAGCAAGCCCAGCCGGATGTGGGCGGAGTCCAGGTTCACCGCATAGCCCAGGATGAACAACAGCGCCACCGGCAGGATGAAGGCGATCAGGATGCTGCTCGGGTCGCGGACGATCTGGTAGCTTTCCTTGCGGCACAGCGCAGCTAGGCGGCGCAGGTTCATCGGTCGGCCTCCTCCACCAGCTGGATGAAGGCATCCTCCATCGTCGGATCGGGCAAGGCCGCGCTTTCTACCCGGCGTTTGAGCGCGTCCGGCGTATCCAGTGCCAGCAGCCGGCCGCGATAGACCAGCGCGATGCGGTCGCAGTATTCGGCCTCGTCCATGAAATGGGTGGTCACCAGCACGGTGACGCCTTTCTCCGCCAGGCCGTTGATGTGGGTCCAGAACTCCCGGCGGGTTACCGGATCGACGCCGGAGGTGGGCTCGTCAAGAAACAGCAGCGGCGGCTCATGCATCACCGCGCAGGCCAGCGCCAGCCGTTGCTTGAAGCCCAGCGGCAGCTCGCCGGCCGGGCTGTCCATGTGCGGCCCCAGGCCGAACACCCGCTCCATCTGCGCCACCTTGTCGCGCTGCGCCTTTCCGGCCAGCCCGTAGACGCCGGAGTAGAACATCAGGTTGCGCCGCACCGTCAGCTGCGCGTACAGCGAAAACTTCTGCGCCATATAGCCCAGCTGCTGGCGGGCGGCGCTGGGGCTGGCTTTCAAGTCCAGCCCCATGACCAGAGCCTGCCCCTCGCTGGGCTTGAGCAGGCCGCATTCCATCTTGAATGTGGTGGACTTGCCGGCGCCATTCGGCCCCAGCAGGCCGAACACCTCTCCGCGGCGCACCGCGAAGCTGATGTCGTCAGCGGCGCGGAAATCGCCGAAACGCTTGCTCAGCCGCCGAGCCTCGATCACCGCTCCGTCATCGCGGCGCGGCAGGTCGGGCATCACTTCCGCCAGCGCCGAGTCTCCGCCCGGACCGCCGTCCAGCAAGCTGATGAACGCGTCCTCCAGCCTGGGCCGGGTGGGCTGCAGTCTGGCATCCGGGCCCGCCTCCGCCGCGGCCAGGTCGGGCCAGCGATTTTCGTCGCGCAGCAACAGGCGCAGGCTGTGGCCCTGTATCGTGCCGTCCATCAGCGCCGGCTGACGCAACAGGCGCTGCAGCAGACGTCGGCGGCTGCCCGAGATGCCGGCCAGTTGCAGACAGCGCCCGGCCAGCGGCGCGGTCAGTTCGGCGGGCGGCCCGCCGGCGCGTATCCGGCCGCCGGCCATCAGGTAGACCCTGTCGCAGGATTCGGCCTCGTCGAGGTAGGCGGTGCTGAGCAGCACGGTGATGCCGTCGGCCGACAGCGCGCGGATCAGCTTCCACAGCTCGCGCCGGGAGATGGGGTCGACGCCGACGCCGGGCTCGTCCAGCAGCAAGGCGCGCGGCTTGCCCAGCAGCGAGCAGGCCAAGCCCAGTTTCTGTTTCATGCCGCCGGACAGCTTGCCGGCGTGGCGGCCCGTGAACGGCGCGAGATCGGTCAGCGCCAGCAGGCGCGCGAAATCCCGCTCGCGCTCGGCGACGGGCACTTCCCGCAAGTCGGCGTACAGGTCCAGGTTTTCCTGCACGGTCAGGTCTTCGTACAGGCCGAACTTCTGCGGCATATAGCCTATGCTCCGCCGCAGCGCGTCCCTGTCGGCGACGGGATTCAGCCCGGCCACGCTCGCCTCCCCCGCGCTGGGCGTCAGCAAGCCGGCCAGCATGCGCAGCAGCGTGGTCTTGCCGGCGCTGTCCGGCCCGACCAGTCCGGCCACGCAACCGGGGGGGATGTCCAGATCCACGCCGGATACCGCGTCCGCCGCCGCGCCGGGAAAGCGTTTGCCCAAGCTTGCGGCGCGGATGGCGGCGCTCACTGCGCCAGCCTCACCGTCACCGGCATGCCCTGGCTGAGCGCGGCGTCGGCATCCCCGACCACCACGCGTATCCGGTAGACCAGCGCCGTGCGCAAATCGGGCGTCTCCACCGATTTGGGCGTGAACTCGGCAGTGGGCGACACGAAACCCACCACGCCGCGATAGCTCTTGTCCGGGCGGCTGTCGCTGGAGACCCGCACTTCGGTTCCGGTGGAGAACTTGCCTAGCTGGAATTCGCCGACATAGGCGCGAACCCATACCGGCTGGCGCAGCGACAGCGTGAACGCCGGCGTGCCGGCCTGGACCAGGCTGCCGGCCTCCACCGCGCGGGCGAGGATGATGCCGGCGCTGGGAGACTGCAGGCTGGCGTCTTTCAACGCGAGGCGCGCGGAGGCGACGCTGGCCCGCGCCTGCTTCAGCTGGGCATCGGATTCGGCGATCTCCTCGGGCCGGAAGCCGGCGACCAGCGCCTTCAACTGCTGGGCGGCGGCATCGCGCTGGGCGAACGATTGATCGCGTTGCGAACGGGTGGCCTCCAGCAATTGCCGGCTGCTGCCGCCGGCCGGGACCAGGTCGCGCTGGCGCCGGTATTCGCTCTCGGCCTGGGTCACGGCGGCCTGGGCCGCCTCCAGTCTGGAACGCGCCTGGGCGATGTCCTCGCTGCGGCTGCCCTTGCGTATCAGCGCGTTGCGCGCCGCCAGCGCCGCCTCGTTGGCCAGGGCGGCGTTCAAGCTGTTCTTCAGCGGCTCGATATCGAGCCGCGCCAGGATCTGCCCCGGCTGCACGCTGTCGCCTTCGTCCACCAGCACGGAGGCCAGCCGGCCGGAAACGCGGAAGGCGAGCGCCACTTCGCGAATGTCGACATTGCCGTAAAGCGTGCCCTGGCGCGCGGTCTCGGCCTCGCGCTGGTAAAGGTAATAGCCCCCCGCCAGCGCCGCCGCCAGCAACAGCGCCGCGGGCGCCATCCATTTTTTCATTCCGCCCCCCTGTTCCGGCCGGAAGCGGGCGCATCCGCCATTCGGCCTCGCCGCCGCCCAAGCAGTCAGAATGCGGCGGCTAGCCGATAGCATACCCGCGCGGGGCCGCCGCGCATGGCATTCCGCGCGGGATTGCGGAGGCGGAACGGCTTCCGGGGCGCGGATGCAACAGCTAAAGCGCGCGGGACATCAAAAAGCCGGCGCCGAACCACAGCAGCACCGTCATGATGGGCTCGGCCATTTTGGGGCGCAGCAGCATCAGCGGCGCCCGGAAACGCACCCGGATCGGCCACAGCAGCGGGATGCCGGCGGGCGTCAGCCAATCGCCGACCAAATGGGAGGCGTAGCCGACGCACAAGCCCAGCACCATGGGCATCGCATGGCCCAGCCGCACGTTCCAGCCATGCAGGCAGGCGGCGCTGGCGTAGAACACGCCGACCACCGCCAGCAGGCTATGGGTGATGCCGCGGTGGCCGAACAGATAGGCGATGGGACGGGAAAGAAAGGGAATGCGCCGGCCGAGCCAGCTTTGGGGGTGGTCAATGTCCGGCAGCAGCGAGCCGGCCAGCCCGCCGGCCAGCAGCAGCACCGCCATCATGGCGGGCAAATGCAGGATCAGCGCCGCGGAGACCGCGCAAAACGCGCCGAATGCGACATGGGTGGCCACCATCATGACGCCACCCCGCCGCGAAAATTTTCAGTCATTATTGTTGTCGCCTTTGCGGCCTGTTGCTTCGTTGTCCCGCCGCGCCCTTGCGCGGGGCGCACATGCTACTGCAGTCTGGCGGCGGAAGCAAAAACGGCCCGCTGAAAAGCCCAGTCTGCGCCGTTGCGGCAAGGCAGACCGCGCGAAATCCGTCAGTAAGGCAGGAACAGACCGTCCGCTGAGCAATTGGTTGCTGAAAATCGACGGTCTAGAATGAATTCAGCGGCCTGGGCGCCGCATGGAGTGCCGATGCTCGCGTTCCCTCCCGTCATCTCGTGGCGCAATCTGGCCCGTTTCGCCCTGTTGGCGCTTGCCGCCGCCGCGGCCCGCGCAAGCGAGCCTTACCAGATCACCTGGGTGTTGTCCGACTGGGCGCCCAACTTCATCATCCGCGACGGCAAACCCACCACCGGCCAGAACGACATTTATCTCAAGCTGATCATCGCGCGCTGGCCGGAGGCCGAGCATCGATTCATGGTGATGAGCACCGCGCGCAGCACACTGGAGCTTCAGCGCGGCAGCCAGCTATGCAGGATGAACCTGATTCCGACGCCCGAGAGGGAGAAATTCGCCTTTTTCACGCTGACCCACATGCAGCTGCCGTTGCGGCTGGTGATCCG
The DNA here is from genome assembly GCF_055181315.1 of Chromobacterium sp. Ag138. Classification (NCBI taxonomy): domain Bacteria; kingdom Pseudomonadati; phylum Pseudomonadota; class Betaproteobacteria; order Neisseriales; family Chromobacteriaceae; genus Chromobacterium; species Chromobacterium sp. Ag138. The sequence goes on along the minus strand of NZ_JBUPWA010000001.1, from coordinate 559,502 downwards.
CAAGGAGGCGGCGGCGCAAGCGCCGCTGAACGAGGCGGGAGAGGCGGTGCTGGACAAGCTGATCCGCAAGCCCGGGCTGCGCGGCATCGCCGCCGCGGGCAGAAGCTACACTGCTGAAGTCGATCGCCTGCTGGCGGATGGCAAAGGGGGATCGAACGTCAGGGAGATTCCCAATCTCCCGACCAACGACGGTTTGTTCAAACTGCTGGAATTGGGGCGCGCCGACTACACCCTGGATTACGAACCCAACTTCAAATACCGGGACGAGCAGAGCCGGGAGCACCCGCTGACCAGTCTGCCCATCGTCGGCGCGACCTTGATTCCGGTGGGCATCGCCTGCCCGCGCACCCGCTGGGGCAGGATGGCGATATTGAAGATAGACCAGTTGCTGAGCGAGGTTGTCGCCGACCCCGCCTACCGCCAGGCCCAGGAGCGCTGGCTGTCTCCCGAATCCTCGCAGCGCTACCGCGCCGAGCTAGACCGTTTCTACCGCCAGCGCGCGCGGGCGGCGGATCCCGCGCGCTACTCGCTGGCAGGGCGCTGAGCGTCAGACCTGGAATTGCGCGACCGACAGCCTGAGGTTGCCGGTCACCTCGTCTATCCGCTGTATGCTTTCCGACGCCTGGGTGGCGGCGACCGCGTTGCCGGACGCCACCTGGGCGATCTGCTCGACATGCCGGGCGATGTCCTGGCTCGCGGTGCCCTGCTCCTGCAGCGCGTGCGAGATGTCGTTCACCACCTGCACCACCTGGCTGGCGCTGCCGCGGATCTGCTGGATCAGTTCGCCGCCCTGCTCCGCCAGCTCCAGGCCGGTTTTCACCTTGGCCACCGTATCGCTCATATTCCTGCGCGACAAGTCCGAGCTGGCCTGGATTTCGGCGATCATGTCGGCGGTCTGCTCGGTGGCCTTGGCCGTGCGCTCCGACAGCTTGCGCACCTCGTCCGCCACCACCGCGAAGCCGCGGCCGGTCTCGCCGGCCCGCGCCGCCTCTATGGCGGCGTTCAGCGCCAGCAGATTGGTCTGATCGGCGATGTCCTTGATCACCTGCATGATGCTGGAGATGGTGGATGTCTTGCTGGCCAGCTCGGAAATGGCGGCCTCGGTCAGGTCCACGGTGGCGCTGATGCCCTGCATTTCCTCCACCGCGCGCGCGATCACCTGGCTGCCGGCTTCGGACAACTGGCCGGAATCCTGCGATACCGCGCGGGCGTCGGACGCGTGCTGGGCGATATGGTTGATGCTGACCGTCAGTTGCTCCACCGAGGCCGCCATCGCCGCCGCGCCTTCGCTCTGCCCCTGGGAGTTGCCGGCCACCATGCGCGCGCCATCCACCACGTCGGCGTTCAGACGGCCCAGCTCCTCGGCGTCGCGCATGATGTCGCCCACCAATTGGCGTAGCTGTCCCTGCATCTCCCGGATGTGGGCCAGCAGGCTGTCCTGATGGCCGGCCCCCACCTGTATCTCCCGGTCGAGCTTGCCGGCGGCGATCTCGCGCACGATGTCGGCGGCTTCGGACGGTTCCGTGCCCAACTCCCGCATCACGCTGCGGTACACCCACCAGCCAAGCGACAAGCTCACCGCCATGAACAGCAGCACCTGCGCGCCCACGCTCAGCAATTGCCGCGTCAGCGTGGCGTTGATGTCGTCCAGATACAGTCCGGTGCCCACTACCCAGCCCCAGCGCGGCGTACTCTGGAAATAGGCGAGCTTGGGCTGCGGCGAGCTGGCGCCGGGCTTGTCCCATACGTAGTTGACGAAGCCCTTGCCGCCGCCGCTGCGCATGGTTTGCTCGAACAGCGCGCCGATATTGGCCCCGGCGCCGTCCTTGACGCTGTGCATGTCCTTGCCGACCAGCTTGGGGTTCATGCCGTGCGACAGCCACTTCAGATTGCGGTCCAGCGTGAAGAAGTACTCGTCGCCGTCGAAACGCAGCCTTGCCAGTTCCTGCAGCGCCATTTTCTGCGCCTCCGCCTCCGGCACCAGGCCGGCGGCGGCCTGCTCTTCATGCATCGCCACCAGGCTGGCGGCGTTTTCCACCTGGGTGCGCACCTGGTCGTGCCGGTCATCCATCATCTGCCGATGCAGGGCGTTCATCAACAAGGTGCCCAGCACGCAGACCAGGACGATCGCGCTGACGGTCTGCAGCAACAGCCGCCGTTTCAAGGAAAGGGTTCTGGCCATGTTTCGCTCACGGAATTTGTAAACAACTGCCAACGATAACCGATGCCATTATTCAATTTCAATATTCAAATGTATTTTGTTGATTTTTGTCATGGAAACGGCGCTCAGGCTTGATCTGCCCGCCAACCTGGCTTCTTCACTTGACTTTATATCTTACGATATATATCGTAAGACACATCATCCAGAAAAAGGCCTGGCCATGCCGTGCAATCCATACCGACATCCGATTCGCCGTAGGTTGCGGGCAATGCGCGGATCGCATCGCCGCGGAGGCGATGACGGCGCGCTGGCCCGCGGGCGCAAGTTCGGCTCCGACGATCTGCAGCTGCTGCTGCTGGCGTTGATCAATGAGCGCTCCTGTCATGGCTATGAACTGATCAAGGAGCTGTCCGCCCGTTCCAACGGCTATTACAGCCCCAGCCCGGGGGTGGCCTACCCCGCCCTCACCCGCATGGAGGAAGCGGGCCAAGTCACCGCCTCCAGCCACGGCAAGCGAAAGTGCTACGCCATCGCGGACGCCGGCCGGGAGCGGCTGGCGCTCCATCGCGAACATGTGGAGCTGACGCTGGCCAAGCTGACCCACATCGGCCGCAAGATGGAGCTGGCGCGGCGCGCCTACGCCGGCGAGGAGATCGGCGAAGACGGCGCGGCCGGCTGGACCCGCGAGCTGATCGAGGCCAGGCGCGCGCTGAAGCACGCGCTGCTGCTCCGAGACCAGGCGGAGCCTGACGAACAGCGCCGCATCGCGGCCATCCTGCAACGCGCCGTCGCCGAAATCGCCGGCGCGGAAAAATCCTGAGGAAATCTTATGAATACCGAACTTGAGATCCAACGCCTGCGCCATCCCTTGCGCTTCCGCCTGCTACTGGTGGCGCGCGTATCGCGGCTGTCGCCTTCCATGTTGCGCGTCACCCTGACGGGCGATGATCTGGATGGATTCGTTTCCGCATCCTTCGACGATCACGTGAAGCTGTTCTTCCCCGAACCTGGCGCCGAGCAGCCAGCCTTGCCCGCCGTCGCCGAGGACGGCGGCATCCGTTTCCCGGCCGACAAACCCAAGCCGCCGATGCGCGACTACACCCCGCGCCGCTACGACGCGGCTGCCGGAGAGCTGGATATCGATTTCGTCGTCCACGCGGGCGGCATCGCCGCCGACTGGGCCTTGAGCGCCAAGCCCGGCGACATGCTGGGCATCGGCGGTCCGCGCGGCTCGCGCGTCATTCCCTCCGGTTTCGACTGGCACTGGCTGCTGGGCGACGAGTCCGCGTTGCCGGCCATCGCCCGCAGACTGGAGGAATTGCCGGGCGACGCGCGGGGATTGGCGCTGATCCTGGCCGACAGCCCGGATTGCCGTTTCGAGCTTGCCGCGCCGGCCGGAGTGGAGATCGTCTGGCGCTACCGGAGCCGGGGCGAGGATCTGGAGCAAGCGCTGGACGGCCGCGATCTGCCTCCTGGCGCCGGCTTTGTCTGGGCGGCCGGAGAAAGCGGCGAGATGCGTTCCATCCACCAGTTGCTGAAACAGCGCGGTTTGTCCAAGGACAGGATGCGGGTGGCGGGCTACTGGAAGCGCGGCGACGCCGGCGCGCATGAAAGCATCAGCGAGGAGTGACGCCGGCGATGCGATCCGCATCGCAAACGGGCCGCCGCCAATGCCAACACGCTGACCTGGCGGTTCTCGCGCGCGTTTCGTCTATATTGGTTTACACGAGGGGTGGCGCTGGGTAGAATCTCGCCGCTTCAATGGGCGGGTTGCATGCGCTGTCTGACGACGGCGCGGCGCCCGCCTCGTCGCATCCTGTCGCTCGAGGCCTCCCTCTCCCCGGCACGGCATGTCCCCTCGTTGAAGCGCCCGCGACAGGCTCGCGGGCAAGCCATCTCGAAAACTACTACTAGAAAAGCTGATGAAAATGACGTTTGCGATCAAGACCGCAGGATGCGCCGTAGCCGCCGCCCTGCTCGCCGGCTCCGCGCTGGCCAAGGACTTCAACGTGGCCGTGGTGTACGACCAGGCCGGCAAGTTCGACAAGAGCTTCAATGAAGCGGCCTATACCGGCGCCGAACGCTTCAAGAAAGAGTTCAAGATCAATTACCGCGAAGGTCAGCCCAGCAACGATGCGCAGAAGGAGCAAGTGCTGCGCAATATGGCGCGCAAAGGCGCCGACCTGGTAGTGGCCGTGGGCTTCGCCTACACCCAGTCGATCGAGACCGTGGCCAAGGAATTCCCGAACACCAAGTTCACGCTGGTGGACTCGGTGGCCAAGGGCGCCAATGTGCAGAGCATCGCCTTCAAGGAGCAGGAAGGCTCCTTCCTGGTGGGCATGGCCGCCGCGCTGAAATCCAAGACCGGCAAGGTGGGCTACCTGGGCGGCATGGACGTGCCACTGATCCGCGCCTTTGGCTGCGGCTATGCGCAGGGCGCCCGCTACGTGAACCCGAAGGCCGTGGTGCTGCAGAACATGCTGGGCACCACCCACACCGCCTTCAATGACCCGTCCCGCGGCAATGAGCTGGCAAAGAGCCAGTTCGATCGCGGTGCCGACGTGATCTTCGCCGCGGCCGCGCTGTCGAACGTGGGCGTGATCCAGGCCGCCAAGGCCACCGGCAAGTACTACATCGGCGTGGACAGCAACCAGAACTACATGCAGCCGGGCACCGTGCTGACCTCCATGGTCAAGCGCGTGGACAACGCGGTGTACGAAACCATGCGCGATGCCAAGGACGGCAAGTGGAAGCCCAGCGTCAAGGTGATGGGGCTGAAGGAAAACGGCGTGGACTGGTCGCTGGACCAATACAACCGCGCGCTGATCACGCCGGAAATGGAAAAGAAGATCGTCGCCGCGCGCAAGGACATCATCGCCGGCAAGATCAAGGTGGTGGACTACCGCGCAGCCAACAGCTGCCCGGTGAACTGAGCCTCGCCGCATCCGGTTTGCAGAAAAGCCCCGCGTGCGGGGCTTTTTTTATCGGCCCGCCGCTTCGGCTTCAGCGCAAATGCCATGTTTATGGTATCCTTGCGCCCCCTCGTTTACTTGCCGTGACCCGTCACTCTTCGATGAAAGACCCTTGCGATCACTACACCTTCGACCTGATAGGCGGAGTGCCCAAGAAACCGGGCCGCAAACCGCTGGGCGAACGGGCGATGACGGTGGCCGAGCGCAAGCGCCGCAGCCGCGAGCTGCGCCGAAACCGGCTGCAGGAGTTGTCGGTGACGGTGGAACTGAGCCGGGACGCGCAGAAGTCTTTGGACAAGATGATCGAATGGTGGGGCGTCAGCAAGAAAGAGGCGATCAACCGCGCGCTGATGATCGCCTGCCAGTCGCAAACCGGCCGCACCGGCAGCCTGTTCGAGCTGGAGCTTGGCATGCAATTGCCGGCCAAGGCGCCGCGCCGCAAAGCGCCGCGCTGACGCTCAGATTAACTCTCCCGGCGGCAAGCCCAGATTGACCGTCGCGCCGCGGAACGACGCTTCCGCCGCCCTGGCCCGCTCCGACAGCAACTCCAGCACCACAACCTTGCCCAGCGCGTCGCTGCGCAAGGCCTCTTCGTCGTCATTGGCAATCAGCACGATGTCAGCCGCCTCCCACCCCGCAGCCCGCCGGTAAAACGGCAATAGCCCGGCATCGCAGGAGAACGCCGCGATGTCGTAGCGGCCGCAGGTTCTGAGCCAATCCGAAGCGGCGGCGACCACGCGCTCGCCCAGGCCGCGGCCGCGCATTGCCGGCTGGGTGGCGACGCAACCGAGGCTGCCCAGCGAAAAGACCGCTCCCTGGTGGATGATGGTTTTGCCAAACGCGGACGCGTAGGCGGCAAGCCGCCCATTGTCCGCCAGCCAGAACGCGCGGGCATCCAGCGCCGGCCTGTGCAGCGCCTCGTCCAGATCGGGCTCGCCTTCGCATTGGTAGGCCAGATGCAGCATGGCGTTGATCTCCCGGCGCCAGGCCGGCGGCAGATCCTGATACGGCGCGCTTGTGACTTCCATATTCGCTTCATTTCCTTGACGCATTGAGATGGCCGGGTTGGTCTGCGGCATCCCCAGCCAAGTTCCCGTAAAAAAAACGCCGCCCGCCCATGCGGGCGAACGGCGCCATCACCAAGGTAATCGATTCGGCTATCAGGCCTTGCTGGCGGCCAGCTCCTGATATTCGGCGATCTGGTCGAAATTCAGGTACTGGTAAACTTCTGCGCTCTTCTCGTTGATGATGCCGATATTGGCCTGATACTCCTCCACGGTCGGGATCTTGCCCAGCTTGGAGCAGATCGCGGCCAGTTCCGCCGAGCCCAGGAACACGTTGGAGTTCTTGCCCAGACGGTTCGGGAAGTTGCGGGTGGAGGTGGACATCACGGTCGCGCCTTCGCGCACCTGGGCCTGGTTGCCCATGCACAGCGAGCAGCCCGGCATTTCCATGCGGGCGCCGGCGCGGCCCAGCACGCCGTAGTGGCCTTCTTCGGTCAGCTGCTTGGCGTCCATCTTGGTCGGCGGAGCGACCCACAGCTTGACCGGAATGTCGGCCTTGCCTTCCAGCAGTTTGGACGCGGCACGGAAGTGGCCGATATTGGTCATGCACGAGCCGATGAAGACTTCGTCGATCTTGGTGCCGGCCACTTCGGACATGAATTTCACGTCGTCAGGGTCGTTCGGGCAGGCGACGATCGGCTCTTTCACGTCGGCCAGGTCGATGTCGATCACGGCGGCGTATTCGGCGTCGGCGTCGGCCTTCAGCAGCTGGCCGTTGGCGATCCACTCTTCCATCGACTTGATGCGGCGCTCCAGCGTGCGGGCGTCCTGATAGCCGTCGGCGATCATGGCCTTCATCAGCGTGATGTTGGAGCGCATGTACTCGACGATCGGCTCCTTGTTCAGGTGCACGGTGCAGCCGGCGGCGGAGCGCTCGGCCGAGGCGTCGGTCAGCTCGAACGCTTGCTCGACCTTCAGATCCGGCAGGCCTTCGATTTCCAGGATGCGGCCGGAGAAGATGTTCTTCTTGCCGGCTTTAGCCACGGTCAGCAGGCCTTGCTTGATCGCGTACAGCGGAATGGCGTTGACCAGGTCGCGCAGGGTGACGCCCGGCTGCAGCTTGCCCTTGAAGCGCACCAGCACCGATTCCGGCATGTCCAGCGGCATCACGCCGGTGGCGGCGGCGAAGGCCACCAGGCCGGAGCCGGCCGGGAAGGAAATGCCGATCGGGAAGCGGGTGTGGCTGTCGCCGCCGGTGCCGACGGTGTCAGGCAGCAGCAGACGGTTCAACCAGCTGTGGATCACGCCGTCGCCCGGGCGCAGCGATACGCCGCCGCGGGTGGAAATGAAGGCCGGCAGTTCCTTGTGCATCTTCACGTCCACCGGCTTGGGGTAAGCGGCGGTGTGGCAGAACGATTGCATCACCAGGTCGGCGGAGAAGCCCAGGCAGGCCAGGTCTTTCAGCTCGTCGCGGGTCATCGGGCCGGTGGTGTCCTGAGAGCCGACGGTGGTCATCTTCGGTTCACAGTAAGTGCCCGGGCGCACGCCCTTGCCTTCCGGCAGGCCACAGGCGCGGCCGACCATCTTCTGGCCCAGGCTGAAGCCCTTGCCGGAATCGACCGGCGCCTTCGGCAGGCGGAATTCGGTGGAGGCCGGCAGGCCCAGCGCTTCGCGCGCCTTGGCGGTCAGGCCGCGGCCGATGATCAGGTTGATGCGGCCGCCGGCGCGCACTTCGTCCAGGATCACTTCGGATTTCAGCTTGAACTCGGCCACCACGGCGCCGTTCTTTTCAATTTTGCCGGCGTACGGGTAAACGTCGATCACGTCGCCCATTTCCAGCTTGGACACGTCCACTTCGATCGGCAGCGAGCCGGAGTCTTCCTGGGTGTTGAAGAAGATCGGCGCGATCTTGCCGCCCAGCGTCACGCCGCCGAAGCGCTTGTTCGGCACGAAGGGGATGTCCTGGCCGGTGGCCCACACCACCGAGTTGGTGGCGGATTTGCGGGAGGAGCCGGTGCCTACCACGTCGCCTACGTAAGCGACCAGATGGCCTTTCTTCTTCAGATCGTCGATGAACTGCATCGGGCCGCGCTTGCCGTCTTCTTCCGGCTTGAAGGCCGCGTCGGCGCGGGTATTCTTCAGCATCGCCAGGTAGTGCAGCGGGATGTCCGGACGGCTCCAGGCATCGGGGGCCGGCGACAGGTCGTCGGTATTGGTCTCGCCCGGCACCTTGAACACGGTGACGGTGATTTTCTGGGCCACTTCCGGGCGGCTGGTGAACCACTCGGCGTTGGCCCAGGACTCGACCACTTCCTTGGCGACGGCGTTGCCCTTGTCCATTTTCTCCTTCACATCGTGGAAGGAGTCGAACATCAGCAGGGTTTTCTTCAGGCCGGCGGCCGCGATCTTGGCGACGGACGGATCGTCCAGCAGATCGATCAGCGGCTTGATGTTGTAGCCGCCCAGCATGGTGCCCAAAAGCTCGGTGGCCAGCTCGCGGGAAACCAGCGGCGATTTCACGCCGCCTTCGGCGACAGCGGCCAGGAAGGAGGCCTTGACCTTGGCAGCGTCGTCCACGCCCGGCGGCACGCGGTGGGTGATCAGGTCGACCAGCACGCTCTCTTCGCCCTTGGGCGGATTTTTCAGCAGTTCGACCAGTTCTTCGACCTGCTTGGCGGACAGCGGCAGGGGCGGAATGCCCAGCGCGGCGCGCTCGGCTACGTGCTGACGGTAAGCTTCTAACATGACTCGAGACCTTCTTGGCTTAAGGTTGTCGCAGGCCTGGCGGCATGCCGCCAGTCTCCACTTGCAGGGTCTGCATCGCTCCCGGCTCATCGCGCCGGAATATGCACTTTGTAGTGACTGAAGATTACGCTGTTCGGCGCTTGCATACAAACGAGTAATCGCAACATGGATTGTGAGATAAAATCACAACATGAGCACTTACCCCCCTCTTAATTCATTGCGCATTTTCGAGGCCGCGGCAAGGCTGGAAAGCTTTTCCGCCGCAGCTGGCGAACTCTTCGTCACCCATGGCGCTGTGAGCAAACAGATTAAGCAGCTGGAAGATTGGCTGGGCGTGCCGCTGTTCGAGCGCAGCGGCGGACGCGTCAGGCTGACCGACGCCGGTTGGCGCTATCTGGTGCAGGTGCAGGACGGCCTGGACTTGATCGCCAACGCCACCGCCCAGCTGCTGCAACCCAACCGCCAGCGGCGGCTCTCCATCAATTCCACACCCACTTTCGCCGCCTATTGGCTGCTGCCCAGACTGGGGCGCTTCCGCGAGCGCTTCCCCGATCTTGAGCTGCACCTGGCCACTTCGGACCGCGATCTGAGCCGGCTGGATTCGCCGTTCGACATCGCCATTCGCCGCGGCCCCGGCGATTGGCCCGGCCACATCGCCAAGCCATTCCTGAAGGAGTGGGAGCTGCCGCTGTGCAGCCCGGCGCTGCTGGACCAGCTGCCGCTGAACCGCCCGGACGATCTTACCACCCATACACTGCTGCACGCGGACACTCGCCCCACCGCCTGGCCCCGCTGGCTGACGCTGGCCGGCGTTCCGGAGCTGAAGCCCGCCAGCAGCATGCATTTCGACAAGTTCTCGCTGGCGCTGCAGGCCGCGATAGACGGGCTGGGCGTGGTGTTGGGCCCCATGCCGATGGCGCAGGCGCTGATAGACGCGGGCCGGCTGGTGTCGCCGCTGCCGGCGCCGGTGGTGACGGTGCGCGACTATTGCTGGGTGGCGCCGCGGATGTCGGCGGAGGATGCCGCCGTGGCGACCTTCTGCCGCTGGCTGGAAAGCGAAGCGGACAAGGCCGGAACTTCGCCGCGCTGAGCCCGGGCTTGCCTCTGCATCGTTTCGGCCAGTACAATCGGTTCAAGCGGAGATGGCATGCCTCCCGTAACCGCCTCGCCAAGAGGCTGATGATGCCTACAGTATTCCTGGACCGGGAAGCTGTAGGCCTGCCCTTCAAAGCATGCCCGTCCAGACGTTTGCCATGACAACGCATTGGACGCCCATGAGACACCTTCTCTCCCTGGAAAGATTTTCCGCCCCGCTCTATATCGGCAAATGGCTGCTTTTGTCCGCGCTGGTCGCCGCGCTGGCTGGTAGCGCCTCCGCCTTGTTTCTGTTTTCGCTGGATTGGGCCACGCAAACCCGCCTGAGCCACCCGTGGCTGGTCTGGATGCTGCCGCTGGCCGGCTTCGCGGTCGGCCTGGCCTACTGGCGACTGGGGCGCGAAGTGGAGGCCGGCAACAATCTGCTGATCGATGAAATTCACGATCCCAAAAAAACCATCCCGTTGCGCATGGCGCCGCTGGTGCTGATCGGCACCGTCGCCACGCATTTGTGCGGCGGTTCGGCCGGCCGGGAAGGCACCGCGGTGCAGATGGGCGGCGCGCTGGCCGACCAGATCCACAAATGGCTGCCCCTGAGGCGGGAAGACCGCCGCATTCTGCTGATGGCCGGGATCAGCGCCGGCTTCGCCTCGGTTTTCGGCACGCCGCTCGCCGGCGCGATCTTCGGCCTGGAAGTGCTGGCCATCGGCCGCTTGTGCTATGACGCGATTCTGCCCTGCCTGGCGGCGGCCATTCTCGGCGACCAGATCGGACTGCTGTGGGGCGTGCATCACACGCACTACCGGATTCCTTTCATTCCCGCGCCCAGCGCCTGGGGATTGTGCGCGGCGGTGCTGGCCGGCGCCGCCTTCGGCCTGGCCGGCAAGCTGTTCGCAGAATCCGTTCACAGCGCGGCCGGCTGCTTCAAGCGCTTCATCCCTTACGCGCCGCTGCGGCCATTGATCGGCGGCGGCGCGGTCGCGATCGCCGCTTCGCTGATGGACGCGCAGGCCTATCTGGGCCTGGGCATCCCCACCATCGTGTCCGCCTTCCAGCAGCCGCTGCCGGCGTATGATTTCATCGGCAAGCTGGGCTTCACCGTGGCGACGCTGGGATCGGGATTCAAGGGCGGCGAGGTGACGCCGCTGTTCTACATCGGCGCGGCGCTGGGCAACTCGCTGGCGCCATGGTTGCATCTGCCCTTCCCCTTGCTGGCGGGCATGGGCTTCGTCGCGGTGTTCGCCGGCGCGGCCAATACGCCGCTGGCCTCCACGGTGATGGCGATGGAGCTGTTCGGGCCGGAAATCGGCGTTTACGCCGGGCTGGCCTGCGTGGTCAGTTATTTGTGCTTGGGACATTCCGGCATCTACCGCGCGCAGCGGGTGGGCGTGGCCAAGCGGCGCGGCGTGCCGGAAAACATCCGGCTGGCGGAATGGCCGGCATTGCGCCGCGCCGCCGGCCAGAAGGCGGGCGCGGCGGAGCGCGGCGCCGATTAGCGCGCCGGCCCGGGAGGCAGGCCGATCAGCTTCACCTCCATCGGCGCGGCGTCCCGCGGCAGCCATTTGTTATAGGTGCGCTTGTAGGTGCCGTCTTTCTTGATCGCCGCGAAGCCATCATGCCAGCGCTTGACCTCTTCGGCCGGCGTGCCGCGGGAAAAGGCCAGGTAGAGCTCCAGCGATTCCAGCACGCGCACCACTTCCACCGCATCGGCCGGCTGATGGATGTCCTTCAGGACCGAGGGGACCACGAAGCCGCCTTCCACCCACATGTCGTAACGCCCCATCAGCATCTTCTGCGCGGTCAGTTGAGGGGTCGGCGCCAGGTCCACTTCGACGAAGCCGGCCGCGGAGGCCGCGTCGGCGAAGATGCTGCCGCGATAAGCGCCCACCGGGCGCTGATAGATGCCGGCGCCCAGCGCCAGCAGCTTGGCCGCCTCGCCCTTGCGCGCCAGCAGCACGGTTTGCGACACCGCGATCGGCCCCAGCAGCGTCATCTGCCTCTCCCGCGCCTCGCTGCGGCCGACGGTGAACAGCATCACGCCCGGATTGGTCAGCAGCTCTTTGTAGCCACGCGCCCAGGGAACGACGTCGATCGGGCTGTTGTCGTGGATGCGGGCCTGGATCTCGCGCACAACCTCCACCGCCATGCCGTCGGCGATGCCGTTGCGTTGGAAAGTGATGGGCGGCCACTCCTCGGTGAAGATGGTGATCGCCTGCGCCCGGGCCGACCAGGCGGACAGGCTGAACAGCAATAGGACAAGGGCGCGCACTGGCATGGGATTCTCCTACGTATAACTACCTTTTTCTTGATAGCCTCCGGCCGCCCCGCCTGCCGGCTTATTCGCTATAATGCCGCGTTGTGCCGCCAATCCGGTGGCATTATCATTCGCGCACCTACCCAGCCTAAGGAACGTCATGAGCCGCATCACCCTCTCCCGTTTTCTGATCGAACAACAGCGCAAGGCGGGCACGCTGCCGCCGGAACTGCGTCTGCTGATCGAAACCGTGGGCCGCGCCTGCAAAGCCATCAGCTATTCGGTGAACAAGGGCGCGCTGGCCGACGTGCTGGGCGAAGCCGGCACCGGCAACATCCAGGGCGAGGCGCAGAAGAAGCTGGACGTGATCGCCAACGACTTCCTGCTGGACGCCAACGAATGGGGCGGCAGCCTGGCCGCCATGGCGTCTGAAGAAATGGAGCTGCCTTACCACATCCCGGGCGAGTACCCGAAGGGCGAATACCTGCTGATGTTCGACCCGCTGGACGGCTCGTCCAACATCGACGTCAACATCTCGGTCGGCACCATTTTCTCCATCCTGCGCTGCCCCGAGGGCGTGACGCAGCCGACAGAAACCGATTTCCTGCAGCCGGGCACCCACCAAGTCGCCGCCGGCTATACCGTGTACGGCCCGCAAACCATGCTGGTGCTGACCTTCGGCAGCGGCGTGCACGGCTTCACCCTGGACCGCGAGCACGGCTCTTTCGTGCTGACCCACCCGGACATGAAAGTGCCGGAACGCACCGCCGAATTCGCGATCAATATGTCCAATATGCGCCACTGGGAAGCGCCGGTGCGCCGCTACGTGGAGGAGATGCTGGCCGGCAAGACCGGCCCGCGCGGCCGCGATTTCAATATGCGCTGGGTGGCGTCGATGGTGGCCGAAGTGCATCGCATCATCACCCGCGGCGGCATCTTCATGTATCCGAAGGACGCGCGCGATCCGTCCAAGGCCGGCAAGCTGCGTCTGATGTACGAAGGCAACCCGATGGCCTTCATCATCGAGCAGGCCGGCGGCGTCGCCACCAACGGCCATCAGCGCATCATGGACATCCAGCCGACCAAGCTGCACGAGCGCGTGGCGGTGTTCCTGGGCTCGAAGGAAGAAGTGGAGCGGGTGACGCGCTACCACGCCGAGCAGCAATAAGCGTCAGTCTCCCTCGGAAAAGCCCGCGTCCCGCGGGCTTTTTGTTTGACTCAGTCGAACAGCGATCCCTGCTGGGGCGGATTCGGGATTTCGCCTTCCGCGCGCATCGACTCGGCGGCGAAGAGCTGCAGAAAAGCCCGGGCCTGCTCGGGATTGCGGCAATGCAGCCACTCCTGATGCAGCGCCGCGGGGATGATGACCAGCGAGCGCTTCTCGTCGCCCGGCCGATGCATGCGGCCCATCACCCCGTGGCCGTCGGCGTTGATGGTGATTTGGGTGAAGGCCAGGCTGACAGAGCCGTCCGCCTCGCGCCATTCCCGCCACAGCCCGGCCACCGCGAACGGCGCGCCATCCGCCATGCTTATCTTGGTGCGCACCGCCCGCCCGCTCTCATAGCAGGGTTCGTAAAAGGCCTGCATCGGCACCAGGCACAGCTGGCAGTTGCGCCAGGCGTCGCGATAGCTGCGCAGCTGGCCTATGGTTTCGGCGCGGGCGTTCATGGTGCTCAGCCGCACCCCTTCAGGCTGATGGCGCTTGGGGATGAAGCCGTAGCTGGCCATCCGCAGGCCGTCGCGGGTCAGAATGGGCGCGAGGTAGTCTTGCCAGGCTTCGTCCTGCCATTGCCACTCGCCCGGATCGCAGCCGAACCATTCGCGCAGCTGGCTCCGGCTGGGCGGAATGAAATTGACGCACATGCTCAGGCCTTACTCCGCCTTCGAGGGCGAAATAAAAACAGCCGGCACCGCTTCGGCAAGCCAGACGCCGTTGTCGGCGAGATAAAACGTTAAGCCGGCCTTCCGCATTGCGCGGGCGTCGATGTCCAGCACCATCGGCTTGCCGTGGCGGGCGCCCACTTTGCGAGCGGTCTGCCAGTCGGCGGACAGGTGCACGTGCTGGCGTTGCCCTGGCCGCAACCCTTCCGCCAGGATGGCGTCCAGGAAACGGGTGGCGGTGCCGTGATACAACCTGTCGGGAGGCTCGCTGGCGGAAAGTCCCAGGTCTATTTTGATCGAGTGGCCCTGATTGGCGCGGATGCGCAGGCCATCCTCGCTGATGGCGAAGCGTTGCTTGTCGTTGTCGCGGACGATTTCGTCCAACTGTGTGCGATTCAAGGCCCTGCCCCTGGCGGCGAGTCGGGCCAGCAGCTCGGAGATGTCGGCCCAGCCATGGGCATCCAGTTTCAGCGCTATGGTTTCCGGCTGATGCCGCAGCACCAGGCTGAGGAATCGGGAATGGTCGTCTTGCTTGTTGCGCATGGAATGATCTTGCTTGATGGGGCTTGGCGCAATCATACCCTGTCAGCGGCGGATGGACGACCCGCAAGCCTGCGGCCGCTCTCTTTGCAAAATGCCGACATGCCCCCATGTCATTCCTTCCACTCTCAAGCCAGAAAGCGAACGATGATAGACCTCTATTACTGGACCACGCCCAACGGCCACAAGATCACCCTGTTCCTCGAGGAGGCCAGGCTGCCTTACCGCATCGTGCCGGTCAACATCTCCACCGGAGAGCAGTTCAAACCGGACTTCCTGCGCATCGCGCCCAACAACCGCATCCCGGCGATTGTGGATCATGCGCCGCAGGGCGGCGGAGAGCCGATCAGCCTATTCGAATCCGGCGCCATCCTGCTGTATCTGGCGGACAAGACCGGGCGCTTCATTCCGCAAGATTTGCGCTGCCGCAACGAGGCATTGCAATGGCTGTTCTGGCAGATGGGCGGCCTGGGGCCGATGGCGGGCCAGAATCACCATTTTTCCCAGTACGCGCCGGAGAAGCTGCCGTACGCGATAGACCGTTACGTGCGCGAAACCGCCCGCCTCTATCGCGTGCTAGACACGCATTTGTCCGATGGACGCGACTTCATCGCCGGCGAATACTCGATCGCCGACATGGCATGCTATCCGTGGATCGTGCCGCACCAGCGCCAGCAGCAGAATCTGGACGACTTCCCCTCCCTCAAGCGCTGGTTCGACCGCATCGCCGAGCGTCCGGCCGCGCAGCGAGCCTACGCGCTGGCGGAAACCATCAACACGTCGCCCTCGGTCACCGACGCCTCCCGCGCCATCCTGTTCGGCCAGGACGGCAAGCAGCGGAGCGGCTGAGTCCGATCCGCATCTTGCCCATGCGCGGCGGCCGGCAGGCCGCCTTTTGATTGGAGCTTGCTAGTGCGAGGCCATCGTTTCGCCGCGCCGCTCATGGCTGAAGCGGATCAGGATCGCGATCGCCAGCGCGACGATGCCGGCGACGATGGCCATCGCCAGGCCGTAATCGCCGCCATTAGTCTTGGCCATATGCGCCTGCAAGGGGCTGTTGACCGAGGCCAGCAGATTGCCCAACTGGTAGACCAGGCCAGGAAAAGTGGCGCGCACCGCCGACGGCGAGATTTCGTTCAAGTGGGCCGGGATCACGCCCCACGCCCCCTGAACCGAAATCTGCATCAGGAAAGCGCCGATGGCCAGCAGCAGCGGCGTGCTGGTGAACGCCCATAGCGGCAGCACCGGCAGTGCGAACAGCGCGGCCAGCGTGATCGCGTTGCGCCGGCCGATTTTCTCGGACAGGCTGCCGATGGCCAAGCCGCCGGCAATGGCGCCGACATTGAGGCAGATGGCGATCATCTGCACGGTATGCGGATCGAACTTGTGCTGCACGCGCAAGAAGGTGGGGTACATGTCCTGCGTGCCGTGCGAGAAGAAGTTGAAGCAGGTCATCAAGACGATGGCGTACAACGACAGCCGCCATTGCGCCGATATCGCCTGCAGCAGGCCTGGTTTTTCGTGATGGCGGGAAGCTTCCCAGCTGGGGCTTTCCGGCACATTGCGGCGGATGTACAGCGTCAGCAGCGCCGGCAGCAGACTGAGCATGAACATGCCGCGCCAGCCTATGTGTTCGAACAGCTGCCCGAACGCCAGCGTCGCCAGCAGGTAGCCGCTGGGATAGCCCGCCTGCAGCAAGCCTGAGACGAAGCCGCGCGATTCCTTGGGTATGCTTTCCATGGTCAGCGAAGAGCCCACGCCCCATTCCCCGCCCATCGCCACGCCGAACAAAGTGCGCAGCACCAGCAGCGCCATCAAATTGGGCGCGAAGGCCGACGAGAATCCCAGCACCGAATACAGCGCGATATTGGCCATCAATACCGGCCTGCGGCCGAAACGGTCGGCCAACCGGCCGAATATCAGCGCGCCGATCGGCCGCGCCGCCAGCGTCAGCATGGTGGCCCAGCTGACCGCCTCGATATCGGTGCCGAAATCCCGGGCGATGTCCTTCAAGACAAACACCATCAGGAAAAAGTCGAACGCGTCCAGCGTCCAGCCCAGATAACAGGCGAACACGGTTTGTTTCTGCTCCTTGCTCCAAGCCATGCCTCTTCTCCAGCTCTAGTTATTGTCAGGTTGCTCATTCATGATAAGTGCATTTCGCGCAGGGGTCTGGCATCGCAAAAAATAGCAACAAACTTCCACGCGCCCTGCTGCGTCGCGCCAGCCCATTCCAATGCCCGCGCGCCCCGATGCGTGATGAAGAAATATCCATACGCGCTTGCGGATTGACTAATCTGGGAGCACAGCCGTATGAACCGAGGGGGAAAAGGAATGAGAATCCATCGCGCGTTTCTTGGACTTGCCTGCTGCGCCGCACTGGTTTCATGCGGGGGCGGCGGAGGTGGAGGCGGGAGCACAAGCACCGGCTCTTCCAGACTATCCGGCACGGTCGCAGTCGGCGCGCCGATGCAGAATGCCACGCTGACGGTGCTGGGAGCCAATGGCCAGACCGCCAGCGTCAGCGTCAATAGCGACGGCAGCTACAGCAACCTGGACATCAGCGCGCTGACCACGCCCTTCCGCCTGCAAGCCTGCGGCCTGGTCAATGCGGTCTACACCTGTCATTACGCCGTGGCCCAAAGCGCAGGCACCGCCAATGTCACGTCACTGACCACCGCGCTGGTCACGCTGGCCTCCGGCAGCGACGCCGCCAGCATCATGAGCGCCGGCGCGCCATCCGCCAGCGCGCTCAACAGCAGCCAGCAAACACTCCAGAACGCCTTATCGCAAGTGCTGACCGCATCCGGCCTCAGTAGCGGCGCCGATCTCACCACCACGGCCTTCAGCGCCAACCGCACCGGCATGGACAAGGTGCTGGACGCCATCGCCACCAATACCGGGACCAATAACGGGCATACCTTCGTGCAACTGGAAGGGCGCTTTGGCAGCAGCAATTTCTACGCCGACAATAGCGGCAGCCAATCCGGCAGCCTGAGCGACAACACCTTGCTAAACGGGCTGGGTTTGGACCTGACCAGCATCAGCCAGATATTCGCCGCATTGAACAGCGCAGCCGGCAGCAGCAGCGCCAGCGCCTGCACTGCCGTGCTGAACAACAACGCCAGCATGCTGGATCCGCAGTTCACGCTCAGCATCAACCAGCAATCCCTCAATACCAGCAATTTCGCTTCGTCGATCTGCGGCTTCCTGTCCCAAGGGAGCTTGCTCGGCGGCAGCGTCGCCAACCCCACGCTGCGCGATTGCGACTTCTCCGGCAGCGACAAAACCTGCACGGTCGGCTTCGATGTCATCAACGGCAGCACCGTGCAGGAAGGCGCGGAAATGGCGGTAGTGCTGCGCAACGGCGCCGCGGCATGGAAATTGCTGGGCCAGGCGTCACCCTATGAAATCCATGTCAACGCCAATGCGCAGCGCACGCTGCGGGTTGGCATCAGCAATCCGCAACCCAGCTATTACCGCGCGATTTCGTTTGACATCAACACCAGCGCCAACGGCGTGAGCAACGCTGTTCAATCCGCCAAGGTTTACCAGCGCAACGCCGCCGGCACCGGCTGGGACGGCACGCCCATCGCCACCCTCAGCAACGCCGGCTGCAGCAGCCAGCCCAGGCTGACCATGCAAGGCAGCACTTGCGGCAGCACCTGGCTGGGACTCGACAGCTTCAACAATGGCAGCCTGGCATCCGGCGACGCTTTGATCTCCGCCTTCTTCCAGCGCGGACGTAGGGTGAAGATCGACCTGTACTCCGACAATGCCTTCAGCAGCCTGCTGGCCAGCGTCGTCACCCGCGTGGATGGCGTGCCGCCGCAATCGTCCCAGCTGGCGACGCTGCCCTGGCTGACCCTGGACAGCGCCAGCCAGAGCGCGCTGGCAAACTATGCCAGCGCCCAGGGCGGCGCCTTGAGCTTCTCCTGGACCGGCAGCAATAGCGTCGTCCCGCATGATGCCTCATTCTGCAACGCCGGCAGTTGCAACAGCCCGGTGCAAATCGATCTGAGCGGCAAGCTGGGCAGCGCCGGCAGCGCCAGCTTCAACCTGTCCAGCCTGACGCTGGCCGCCAGCGACTACAAGATGATCGCGCTGTACGGGCGAGACCGCAGCAATCTAGGCTTCGAGAGCAATTACGTCAGTTGTACCAGCGGCAGCAACAATTGCCCGTGATCCGGCGCCCAGCCTGATCAGGCGCTGATTGTCCGATCCCCGCCAGGGCTTGCTTGTCGGCAGGTCCTGGCGGTAGCGGCCGTCTATCAGCACATCGACGAAGTGCAGCACCTCCAGCTCCCGCACCTCTTCGTAGTCATAGCCGGTCCACAGCCAGATGTTCTTCTCCGGATAGCGCTGCTTGAACATCCGGCACAAGGCCAGAATCTCGTCGCGGTTGGCCGGCAGCAGCGGGTCGCCGCCGGACAGGCTGAGGCCATCATGGCTGGCGCAGTGACGCAGCAACTCCTCCCTCGCCTCCGGCGTGAATGGCCGCCCGCTCTTGCGATCCCAGGTCGAGCGGTTGTGGCAGCCGTCGCAGGCGTGCGCGCAGCCGGTGACGAAGAGCGTGACGCGCACGCCCTCGCCGTTGACCAGATCGCAGGTGTAATAGCGATCGTAATTCATCCCGCGCTCAATGCTCGCCGCCGAAGTGCTTGACCCGGCGCATCACTTCTTTTTGTTTGCCGGCGTTGAATGGCCGCGAGTTGGGGCTGCCTAGATAGCCGCACACCCGGCGCGTCACCGACAGCGAGGCGCTGTCGCGGTTGCCGCATTGCGGGCAGCAGAAGCCGTCGGCGTCCGCCTTGGCCTCGCCCATGAAGCCGCAAGCGCCGCAGGAATCCACCGGCGTATTGCTGCCGAAGTAAGGCACCCGCTCCAGCGCGTAATCCCAGATCCGTTCCAGCGCCTGCAGGTTGTGCTTCATATTGGGCAGTTCGACATAGGTGATGTGGCCGCCGGTCGCGAGTTCGGCATAGCCGGCCTCGAAGTCTACCTTTTCAAATGGATTGACCTTGCGGAAAACATCCAGATGGAAGGAGTTGGTGTAATAGCCCTTGTCCGTCACCTCGGCGATATCGCCGAAGCGCTCGCGGTCCAGCTTGCAGAAACGGTGGCACAGCGACTCGCTGGGCGTCGAGTACAACGAGAAGCCGAAGCCGGTTTCGCGCCGCCACTCCGCCGCCGCCGCGCTCATGCGGCCAACCACTTGGCGCAAGAAATCGCGGATCGCCGGGCTGTCGGCCGGGTGCGAGCCGAACAGCAGTGTGCCCACCTCGTGCAGGCCGATATAGCCGAGCGAGATCGAGGCGCGGCCGCCCTCGAACAGCGCCATGATTTCCTCGTCCGGCCCCAGCCGCACGCCGAACGCGCCCTCGGTGTAGAGAATCGGCGCCACGTTGGCCTTGACGCCGCGCAGCCGCTCTATGCGCAGCATCAGCGCGCGAAAGCATAGGCCGAGGCGCGAATCCAGCAGCGACCAGAATGCCTGCTGGTCGCCCTTGGCTTCGATGGCGATGCGCGGCAGATTGAGACTGACCACGCCCAGATTGTTGCGTCCGTCCAGCACCTCCCTGCCCGTCTCGTCCCGCCAGGCGGGCAGGAAGCTGCGGCAGCCCATCGGCGAAACCGGCGTGGAGGAGCCGGTGATGCGCCGGTTCAGCTCGGCGGAGATGATGTCCGGATACATGCGCTTGGACGTGCACTCCAGCGCCAGCTGCTTGATGTCGTAATTGGGGTCTTCCGGCCGCAGATTGACCCCCTTGTCGATGAACATGACCAGCTTGGGAAAAACCGGCGTGATGCCTTCCTTGCCCAGGCCCTTGATCCTTACCTTCAGGATGGCCTGCTGAATGATGCGCTCTTCCCAGGCGGTGCCCATGCCGAAGGAGAAGGTGACGAAAGGCTGCTGGCCGTTGGAGCTGAACAAGGTGTTGATCTCGTACTCGCAGGCCTGGATGCCGTCGTAGCACTCTTTCTCCGTGTGCTCGCGCGCATAGCGTTCCGGCTCGGCGATGCCGTACTGCTCCGCCACGTCTAGGTTCTTGCGATAGCTTTTCAGCACGTAGGGCGCCAGCGTCTGATCGATATTCGGGATGGTGGTGCCGCCGTATTGGTGGCTGGCCACCTGGGCGATGATCTGCGCGGTGACGGCGCAGGCCACGCCTATCGACCTGGGACTCTCTATCTGGGCGTTGCCCAGGCGAAAGCCCTGCTCCAGCATGCCTTTCAGGTCCACCAGGCAGCAGTTGGTGAAAGGCAGGAACGGCGAGTAATCCAGATCATGGAAGTGGATATCGCCGGCGTTGTGGGCGGCCAGGATGTCCTTGGGCAGGAAGTTGCCGGCGAACTGCTTGGACACGATGCCGGCCATCAGGTCGCGCATCACCGGGAAAACATTGGCGTCCTTGTTGGCGTTTTCGGTGGTGGCTTCCTCGTCGGTCTTGTGCACCAGCCCCATCAGCTTGGCGTGCAGTTCGGAGCCGCGGGCGCGCACCATCTCGCGGTCGTGGCGGTATTCGATGTAGACGCGCGCCACTTCCGGGTAGCGCTGCATCAGCGCGTCCTCCACCCGTTTCTGGATGGCCGGGATGTCCAGCCGGCCGTTCCGGGCCAGCTCTCGGCATTCGCGCTCCACCTGCGCGGCGATTTCCAATGCCAGTCTGGCCGGTTCAGCATGCCCGGCCGCCATGGCCGCCCGCTGGCAAGCATTGGCGATCTTGCCGATGTCGAATCCCACTACCGCGCCGTCGCGCTTGCTCACTTGCAGCATCGCCTGGTTCTCTCCTGACTCTTGGCCGTATCCGGCCATATAGAACACGCCTGCGCCAAGCAGGCCCTGAAACCGTCAATACTGTAGGCGATTTAACCGGGAGGCGGGCTGGTTTTTCTTCAAAATATGGTTATCAATCTTGAGTACGATCAATATATTGTGTTCGTCGTCTAAAAAAGAGGCGATTCCGGACGGGATTGCAATCGTCATCGATTTCGGATTGAATGTCATGTCATTGTTTTGACGGAAACCTCCAATGAAACGCATGCTCTGCCTGCTGCCGCTGACGTTCTGCCTGGCGGCCTGGGCCGCCGGTAACGAACAAATACAGGGCCAGGGCGGCCGCATCCTGCACTACAGCTCCACACAGGTTCGGGTGGAACCTTCGAGCGAAGACATGCGCAGCTATCTACAGGCGCGGGACGCGCGACTGGAGGGCGCGAGCGCGGCGGCGGCGCTGCAGGCCGGCCGCAAGGCATTGGAGCGTCTGGGGTACGGGCGGGTGGATGTCGATGCCGATTACGGCGTGATCCGCGCGGAGAAGGACGAGAAGCTGATCAGCGAAGCGCGCCAGGTGCTGCGCGGGCTGCTGAAATTGAAATTCCCGCTGCCGGGCAAGCCGGATCATCAGACCACCGAGGTGCTGCTGACGCTGAAGCCGGGCGGCCAGCCCCGGCAGGTATTGTTGCGGGCGAACATCCGCCAGACCATCTGGGACAGCAACGGCAATTCGCGCACGTTGCTGTGCAGCGATCAGGCGGTCTATCGCCAGCTGTTCGACCAGTTGAGCGACGCTCTGGCCAGGCCGAACTAGCGCGCAAAACAAAAGCCCCGCTTGCGCGGGGCTTTGCTCATGCCGGACAAGGTCCGGATTAGATGCTTTCCACCTTGGCCATCTTGCGGCGCTCGTGCTCTTGCAGGTAGCGCTTGCGGATGCGGATGGACTTCGGCGTGATTTCCACCAGTTCGTCGTCGTCGATGAACTCCACGGCGGATTCCAGCGTCAGCTTGATCGGGGTGGTCAGGCGAACCGCTTCGTCGGTGCCGGAGGCGCGGACGTTGGTCAGCTGCTTGCCCTTGACCGGGTTCACCACCAGGTCGTTGTCGCGGCTGTGAATGCCGATGATCATGCCTTCGTACAGCTTGTCGCCCGGGGAGACGAACATGCGGCCGCGGTCTTCCAGCTTCCACAGCGCGTAGGCGACGGCTTCGCCGTTCTCTTGCGAGATCAGCACGCCGTTGTGGCGGCCCGGCAGGTCCGGCTTCACCGGAGCGTAGTCGTCGAACACGTGGCTCATCAGGCCGGTGCCGCGGGTCATGGTCATGAAGTCGGACTGGAAGCCGATCAGACCGCGCGCCGGAATGTGGTATTCCAGGCGGGTGCGGCCCATGCCGTCGGATTCCATATTGGTCAGCTCGCCGCGGCGGCGGCCGATCTCTTCCATCACGCCGCCCTGGTGGTCGTCTTCCAGGTCGATGGTCAGGTTCTCGTACGGCTCGCACTTCTGGCCGTTGATTTCCTTGAACACCACGCGCGGCTTGGCCACGGCCATTTCAAAGCCTTCGCGGCGCATGCTTTCCAGCAGGATGGTCAGGTGCAGCTCGCCGCGACCCGATACGCGGAAGATGTCGGCGTCGGCGGTGTCTTCGACACGCAGCGCCACGTTGGTCAGCAGCTCTTTGTTCAGGCGGTCGCGGATCTGGCGGCTGGTGACGAACTTGCCTTCGGTGCCGGCCAGCGGCGAGGTGTTCACCATGAAGTCCATGGTCAGCGTCGGTTCGTCCACTGACAGAACCGGCAGGCCGACCGGCTGCTCTTTGTCGCAGATGGTCACGCCGATGCCGATGTCTTCGATGCCGGAGATGATCACGATGTCGCCGGCTTCGGCTTCGGGCACTTCCACGCGCTCCAGGCCCTTGAAGCCCAGCACTTGGTTGATGCGGCCGGTGGCCACTTGCTCTTCATGGTTCATCACCACCACTTGCTGGCCGGACTTGATGCGGCCGTTCAGGATGCGGCCCAGGCCCAGGCGGCCGGTGTAGGTGGAGTAGTCCAGAGCGGAGATCTGCAGCTGCAGCGGGGCTTCCGAGTCGCCGGCCGGGGTCGGCACATGCTTCAGCACGGTCTCGAACAGCGGGCGCATGTCGTTGGACTCTTCTTCCAGCTCATGCTTGGCGAAGCCGGACAGGCCCGAAGCGTAGATGATCGGGAAGTCCAGCTGCTCGTCGGTGGCGCCCAGCTTGTCGAACAGGTCGAAGGTTTGGTCCACCACCCAGTCAGGACGGGAGCCCGGACGGTCGATCTTGTTGATCACCACGATGGGGCGCAGGCCCAGGGCCAGCGCCTTCTTGGTCACGAAGCGGGTCTGAGGCATCGGGCCTTCGACCGCGTCGACCAGCAGCACCACGCCGTCAACCATGCCCAGCACGCGTTCCACTTCGCCGCCGAAGTCGGCGTGTCCCGGGGTGTCGACGATGTTGATGTGCACACCTTCGTAATTGATGGCGGTGTTCTTGGCGAGAATGGTGATGCCGCGCTCTTTTTCAAGATCGTTGCTGTCCATTACGCGTTCGTCGACCTGCTGGTTTTCGCGGAAGGTGCCGCTTTGTTTCAGCAGTTGGTCGACCAGGGTGGTCTTGCCATGGTCGACGTGGGCGATGATGGCGATGTTGCGGATTTGTCGGGTCATGTTTAGCGTGTTTCGGCTGGAATTCTGAAAACAGAAAAATCGAAAGATTATAGCATGGTAGAACCACACCGAGAAAATTTCAGTAAAGACAGATGACAATCCTGTAAAGGCCGCGTGTATTTTTCAGGGATTAGTCCGAACCGCGGTTTGGCGCTACACTTCCGGCCATCTGGCAACAAGGAACACGCAATATGTACGACTGGAACGCACTGTGGCATGAGCGCGAGGCCTACCGCACCGGTTACGACATCCACCATGACGACGTGAACGAGCTGGCCGGCGCGCTAAAGGCCCGGCTGATCCACCCCGCTGCCGCCGGTCAAATCGCGGTATACGAAGATGACAACCGCTACATCCTGGCCGGCCATGACGAAGGGCTGCAACTGCTGGAAGTGATGAAGCATGGGCTGTTCGACATCACGCTGCGCTTTGTCAGCGAGGACGAAGGCCAGGACGTCCCCCTGCCCTATGTCGAAATCCACGTCGACAATCTCTCCACCGAAGAGCAGGCAGTCTGGCGCGCGGAAACCCGCGTCGACGACGAGGGCCGCGTCTGGGTCGGCAAGCGCACGCTGGACGAGAACGTGCTGCCGGCCATGCCGTTCGACGACCTGTCCTTTACCGACAATGCCGAGTTTCGCGAAGAGCTGGCGCGCGTCTGGCACGAGGATCTGCCGCAACTGCGTCCGCTGATCGAGGCCTGGTTCCATCATGGCGGCGAAATCGGTCCGGTTGACGAGCCGGCGCATTACGGCGACGCGGAGCGGGTGCAGCAGATGTGCGACCGTTACGCGGAAATCGTTCGCCGCGAGCAGGCCCAACTGTCGCGGATGTTCAGCGACGATGAATTGCGCCTGATCGCAGGCGTGATCGCAGGCATCCATTTCGACAGCGCCGCGTCTTGCCGCGGCGTCTGGCTGGCGGTGGAAGCCAGAATCATCGAGGACGAGCTCGACCAGCAGCATCAGATCGACGCCGAAGCGCTGCTGTCCAAGATGAAGGGCTTGAGCTACGCGCAAGAAGTGGCGCTGATCGAGGCCCTATCCCCGCTGAGCTGAGCCCCGTCCCTGGTCTTGCCGACGCGCATGCGGGCAAGACCGCTCCCTCCCTCTTCTTCACCCGACCTTCCCGGGCCCATCGGTTTCGATGGATGCGGCTGATTCGTGCGCGTCTGCACCATAGGACAGGTTCTTTCCATCCTTGGCCATCTACCCTCATTCATAGGGCGCAGTCTGGAGGACCGGACTGTTCGTGCCATGGGGAGAGTCGCATGAAGCCATTGACGGGCCTGTCGGGCCGCGCATTCCTGCTGATGACCGTTTTGACAGCCTCGCCTGCCTGGGCCGCCTCGCCAACCGCGGCCAGCTCGGGGAGCCGGCCGGGCGGCGTCCCGCAAAACTATGTCGTCACGCCCTTCGGCTACTTCCATCCCTCCTGCGTCCGTGAGGCGGCGGACGGCGCCAGGCTGGCGGATGCCGACGCCCCGCCCGCCTGCGCCAGCCGCGCGCATTACGACGCGCAAGGCAAGGCTGTGACGGCGCCCGGTTCCGCCACGAAGGCTGCGCGCGCGGGAGCTCCCTTGGCGGCAATCAACGGCTGGGTGGAGGATTCGGAGCTGATCGCCTCGTCTCCCTATGCGGGAATCAGCGCCAGTTGGCCGGTTCCGGCGGCGCCGGCGAGCAAGATTGGACAAGTAATCTATTTCTTCCCGGGCCTGCAGGACAGCGACAATGTGCAAAGCATTCTGCAGCCCGTGCTGGGCTGGAATGCGTTCAATGATCAGGCCTGGACGATAGCCAGCTGGAATTGCTGCAGAAACGGCGCGGTGAATTACAGCGCGCCGCGCAAAGTGGCCAGCGGCGACTTGATCACGGGCCGGGTCTGGCATGACTGCGCGGCAGGCGCGGCCGCTTGCGGCTCCTGGAATGTGGAAACGCGCGACGCCACGCAAAATACGCTGACAACGCTGAGCCATGCCAGCAACTACGGCCAGCGCTTCAACTGGGCATTCGGCGGCGTGTTGGAAGTGTATGGCGTCGCCAATTGCGAAAACTATCCAGCCGACGGCGCGATCAGCTTCAGCGACATCCGGCTGCTGGACATCAACAAGCGGATCATTTCGAACCCGGCCTCGCTTGCCTGGAACGCAAGCGTTCTGCAACAGGGCGGCGGCTGCAACTACCATGCGGCCGCCAGCGCCGCCGCCACCACGCTCAGCTATTGATCGTCAAACAGGCAAAAGCCCTCATTTCGATTTCACCGCCGCCGTGGTTGTCAGCCCCCCTGTCGCCATGGCGGTTTTTTTATTCTTCCTTGCTCGCGGCGGATCGGTCCTGGCGGGCGTAGACCATGCGTCCAGAACCGTCATCCGCCTCCAGCTTGCCGTCTTTCCGCACTGTCAGCGTCAGGTTGCGGAATGGAGGCTGGCTCAGATAGGCCGCATCGTCGATGGCGAAGGCGGCCAGACGCTGGGCGGAGCGCGCCGCGGGCACGTCTAGCCACTGCACGGCATCCTTGCCCTCGGCGCGGCGCAAGCCGGCCTTGGTCCAGGTCTCTCCCGCGGGCGCGCTGACCGAGGCGTCGCCATTGCGGTCGGTGATCGCCGTCAGCACTTTGCCGGATCGATCCTGAAAGCTGACCTCCACGCCCGGCATCGGGCCGACGCCAGGCATGCCGACGATCGCCAGCCAGGTGCCATCCTCCGCCGGCCGGCGGATTCGAAACTCTTCATCGCGGAACGGGCGGAAAACCGGGGCTTTTTCCGGTCTCGCGCTCAGGAGCTCCACTTTGCCGGCGCGCTCAGTCCACCTGCCTTGCGCATATTGATCCACGGCGCCATAGCTCATGCCCCACTCAAAACTGCCATCCGGCTTCAACAGCAGTTCCGCGCCGACTTCCCGCACGCCTTGCAGATAGTAGTGGCCGCTCAGGGGCTGCGCCTCAGGATTGGCGGCCGCGACCAGGCCGCTCCACGCGAATGCGCACGCCAGTATCGTTTTTTTCATGGCCCGCTCCAAAAGTTTGAGATGCGGGCATTCTATCCCACTCGAACGGCATTCGGAATTGAACGATATCAAGCGCTTGGCAAAATCGACTGCGGATGAAAAAAGCCCCGGCCAGGAGGTCGGGGCAGATTCAACCGACCGCCCTGAGGCCGATTGAAACTTGTTCCATATTCAGCATAGTCCGTTTGCGGGCGATCGTAATGGTTTTGGCGCGCCTCGCCGCCGAGGCGGCGTTTGTCAGTCGCGAAATTGTCTGCGGAGTTCGGCAATGCTCTCCCGGCGAATTCTCACCGGCATCAGGGCCCGGCGGATCGGCCGCTCGCGCCCCAGCACGAGCTCTTCCAGTTGCAATGCGGTCGCGCCATCTTCGCCGGGTTCGCATTTGATGCCCATCCGGTTCAGGCACAGGGTCACATTCTCCAGGCTGAAGTAATCGCCCGGATGCTCAAGCACGTGCCGAACCGTGTCCAGCGCCCCTTGCAGGCTGTTCAATTCCCGCAGGCTCTCCAGCTGAGGGCGCACTTCCGACAGGCGCTTGTCCAGATCGGTCAGCGTATTTGGGAGATCGTCATCGCCCTGCCCGTCCACAACCACCCGGGAGGGGGATTGCAACGTCAGCCTGCGCAATTGCAAACGTCCCAGTTCCGCCTCCAGGTGGAGCCGGGTCTGCTCCAGCCATTCAAGCTGACGGGCGATGACCGCCGTCAGCACGTGCAGCGCCCGCTCTCCGGATTGCTTGCGAAATGCCTCCTCGCTGGCGCAGGGCATCTGCAATCCATGGCCATCGAAGCTGACGACGATTTGGGCGACGTCATTGCGCAGCTCGCCATTTTCCATGGCGACGCCGAATCGGCTGGTTTCGCTGCGCAGCATGGTCATCAGCGCCCAGGCTTCGTCGCCATTCGAGGCCGCAGAGAAAAACGTCCGCAACGATTCGCTGCTCTCAAGGACGTCGAGCAAGCTGGACGGTCCGGCGAACAATAAGCCCAGGCGGGGGTCGCGGGAAAAGTTTTGCAGCGACAACTCCAGCGCCGGGGGCAGTTTGTCGCTTAGCGAGGCGAGGTAGGACTGGGCGATGCGTATGCCGGGCGTCAGCGCATGCTGGCGGCCGGGCAACAGGCACAGTCTTCGATCGCACGCCTCCAGCAATTGCTCGACTTGCCGCGCCAGCTCGCGGGCCTGCTGCCGGCTGGCGGCATCCCATCCCAGTTTGCGCAGCAAGAACTCGAACATGCCCACTCTCCCGCCGCTAGTCAAAATTGCTCGTCGTCCCTAAGGTAGCGCCACTGTCCGGTAGGAAGGTTGCCCAGTTTGACATTGCCGATGGAGATGCGCTTCAGTCCGATCACTCTCAAGCCCACCAGCTCGCACATGCGGCGAATCTGGCGCTTTTTGCCTTCACGCAGCACGAAGCGCAGCTGATCATCATTCTGCCAGCTGACTTTGGCGGGAAGCAGCTTTTTGCCATCCAGGGCCAGTCCGTGGTTGAGCAATTTCAGGCCGTCGGCCGACAGCTCGCCTTCGACGCGCACCAGGTATTCCTTTTCCACCTCGGAATGCTCGCCGATCAATTGCTTGGCGATGCGGCCATCCTGAGTCAGCACCAGCAGGCCGACGGAGTCGATGTCCAGGCGGCCCGCCGGGGCCAGGCCGCGCAGGTGCGACGGCTGGAAGCGCTTGCGGCTGCCGTCTTCGGCCCAGCGATTTTCGGGCTTCACCAGCGCCGCGGCGGGCAGATAGCCATCCTCGGCCTGCCCGGAGACATAGCCAACTGGCTTGTTCAGCAGAATGGTCACGCGCGCGGACTGCGCATCCTGCGCCTTCCTGTCGACTTCTATCTGGTTGTGCGGCAGGACTTTCTGGCCCAGGATGGCCACTTCGCCATCCACTTTGACCCAGCCCTGTTCGATATAGCTGTCGGCTTCGCGGCGCGAGCACAGCCCCAGTTCGGCCATTCGCTTGGACAGTCGTACAGGTTCCATTTGGTCTTTCCGTAATGAAAAAGCGGGCTCCGGGCACGCGTTCGCGCATGGAGACCGCCATTGAATCGACCATCATTGTAAGAGATTGCCGCCCGGCTGACCATGCGGGGCGGCAAATTTGGACTGCCGGGAGGCGGGTCTCAGGCGGGGACTGCCGGCGTGGATGGCGGCGCGCCCGCGGCGCCGCTTGCCTGCTGGGCCGGAACCGTTGCAGCCTGAACCGTCTGAGCGCGGCCCTCTTTCGACTTCATGCCGACGTAAGTGGCGCTGCTCAAGCCTAGGACCACCAGCCAGTTTGCATCCATCGGATAAAAGCTCTGCAGTTGCGCCGACTTGTACAAGAATGCGACGCCCAGGCCGACATTGGCCAGCAAGGCTTGGTAGCGGTGGATCGATACGCCCTGGCCGTCGTCCAGGACATCCCGCAGCCAGCCCTGGCTGCGCAGTACGGGGGCGGGAGCCGCGCCCGCGGGAGCGTCTATCAGCGAGGCTGCGCCGGAGGTGGCTACGCTGATGCCCAGCAATCCCAGCAGTTCGAGCGTCGGCGCGGGCAGATTGTTGGTGGTGAGCAGCGTCCAGCCGGCAATCACGGCGACCAGAAAGGTCCACCAGATCAATTGGCTGCGCGCCAGGCTGAAGGTTTGCTGTCCATCGGCGACTCCCGGCGCGAGCGGGCCGCGATCGCGCAGGATGTCCGTTTTCCAGACGACGGCGGCGAATAGCGCGATGACAAGCGCCGAGTAGAGTACGGCATAGCCTTGCATGGTCATATCGACTCCCTGCTGTGAGTGGGCGAAACTCATTCAGCATAGACAAGGGGCGCGTGATTTCTGTCGATCCTGCCTGTTCCGACGGACAGGCGGCTTGCTCAGTCCGCGAGTTGCTCGCCCAGCCAGTCGCGCAGGGTTTGCTCAGGCGCCGGCCGGCTTCCCGCATCCCAGACCGCGCACGCCCGCTCCATGCCTCTGGCGCGCTCCTGCCTGCTCCGCTCCTCCAGGCGGGCGCATCGCGCGGCCAGCTCCTGCAGCTGGGCGCTGCCGGCATCCAGCGCCTGCTGCCTGGCTTGCGCCTCCTGG
The DNA here is from genome assembly GCF_055181315.1 of Chromobacterium sp. Ag138. NCBI lineage: Bacteria > Pseudomonadati > Pseudomonadota > Betaproteobacteria > Neisseriales > Chromobacteriaceae > Chromobacterium > Chromobacterium sp. Ag138. The sequence goes on along the minus strand of NZ_JBUPWA010000001.1, from coordinate 529,319 downwards.
CGCAAGGCTTCTTCTCTTTGCCCCATCAGCTCCAGCCGCGCCTGCAGGCCGCCGTTCTCCCGCTCTCGCTCCAGCAAGCGCTCGCGCCACAGATTCTCCACCGCGGCGGCGTCCTGCCGGGCCTGGCTCAGCGCGTCCTCCAGTTTTTGAGTTTGCAGCTTCATGTCCCGGCGCTCTTCTTCCACTTGCTGGTACAGCCTGACGCGCAGGCCCTCCAGTCGCTCGTAGGCTAGCGCCTCCTTGCGTTCCGACTCCTCCCGTTCTGCCTGCAGCTGCTGCTGGTGCTGGCTTTCTTGCTCCTCCAGCCGCTCATTCGCGCGCTTGCGCTCCTGCTTCAGCTCGTCGCGCAGTTGCGCGGCTGCGCTCTGTAGCTCCGCGCGCTCCTTTTCCAGCGACTCGGCCAGCAGTTTTTCCCGTTGCAACAGGCTGTTCAGCTCAACTTGGCGCGCCGCGCGCAGCTCCAGCTCATGCCGCAGGGACTGCGTCTCCGCTTCGGCCTGCTCATGCTTGCGCGCCAAATCTGTCAATTGCCTGCCCAGCGCTTCGACTTCGGCTTCGGCCTCTTCGCGAACCGCGGCCAGCTGTTGATCAGCCTCGTCGCAAGCCTTCTGCCATATCTGGTCAAAGGCTTCAGCCAGCGCGGGAGGCCAGTCCGGCCTTCTCGAGGAAACGGCCACTTTGCTCAGGAACTCCTGCCGCCAGGTTTTCAGCGTGTTGTTGATGGTGGTGTTGGAGCCGCTGCCGAGGCGGGCTCGCACGTCCACCACGGTGGGCCAGACCCCTTCCGCAACCAGCTCGAACGCCGCCTGGCGTATCCGCGAATAAATATCGGCCGTCACTTGGGCTTCCTTTGCGCACTTTTGTCCGGACTGAAGTGTAGCAGAAGCATGCCAATAAATATATTACGTATAACATTTTAAATTTATCAAATTGTTTAAATTTTTCCTATAATTTTACTTATCGGAATTATTTTATGGCGTATGTCGATGAAAGTCTTCTGTCGAGCAGACGCACACCCACGCAGCGCTCCGAAGTGAAATTCACACATTTCTTGAACCAATTCTCACACATCATATTTTTGCATTCATGTATAACTTTTAGTTCACAGCGTGAGTCAGTCTCGCCCCCTGTGACCGAACTAGGGCGATGACGCTGCCCCCAAAATGGGCGGACCGCAGCCGATCAACGTGCACGACTGGGTCTGAAGAGCGAACTGACTTGCGATTGATCCTCAATGAATGACATCATCATCAGCGGAGTGCGAGGGATGTGAAACGACATGGCCTGCAGATAGGCGCATGCCATTCTGCTCATAGCCCTGATGCCAGGCTCCACGCCCACCGACCCTTGAAACGAGGCAGACATGACAACTCCAGTAGCAGCAGAAGCATCGCCCATCAGTCAGTGGTACGACATGATGACTCGGATGTTCCCGGACAGTCGCCTGACTTTCCTGAATTACGGCGTGCAAGAGGAAGGCGAGAAGTTTGACTGGATCCGGGACGAAGACCGCGAGCAGCGCTGTTCTGTCAATTTGATCCGGATACTGCTGGGCAACGCCGACCTTCGAGGCAAGAAGGTTCTCGAAATTGGCTCAGGGCGAGGCGGCAACTGCTCTTATCTGGCGCGCTACGCCGGCGCCGCTTCGGTGACGGGCGTGGATTTCTGCCCCGCGCACATCGAGTTCTGCGAGCGGGTGCATCGTCTGGAAGGCGTGTCCTTCATCGGCGGCGACGCGACGAACCTGCCTTTCGAAAACAGCGAATTCGACGCTGTGGTCAACATCGAGTCCTCCCACTGCTACCCGGACCTGAACAAGTTCGGCGAGGAGGTCCGCCGGGTGCTGAAACCGGGCGGATTATTCTTCTACGCCGACACCATGCAGGGAGACAATCGCAGCGAGTTGTCCGAGCAGGACAAGGTAGGCGTCGACTTTTTCACCAACGTGCTGGAACAGCATCTGACGATGATCCGCCACTCCGGTTTCGAGGTGGCGCATCATGCCGACATCTCCGCTGGCGTGGTCAGGGCGTTTGAAAGCGAGCATGGCCATCTGAAACACATGCTCAAAACGCTGGTAGACGAGAAGAAACAACAGGCCAGCGCGCTGCCGCCCGAGGTATGGCATGCGTTCGACACCATGTTCCACTTCTTCGACGACAGCGGCGTCAAGGCTTACAAGAACGGCCACTTGGTATACAAGCTCTGGCGCTTGACGAAAACGGTCTAAGCGAAAACGGCCATACCGGGCAAGGCGTCCAGCGCCTTGCCCGGCCCTTCCTCTCCGGGCGGGTCAGACCTGGACATTCTCCATCCGCTCCTGCGTATACAGCCCGCTGCAGAACTCGGCGATGATTTCGAACGGTTCCGACTCACTCAACAAAGTCATGTGATTGGACGAGGGCACGTCCCGCAGCACGAACCTGGGCAGTTGCTCTCGCCACTTCTGACAATAATCGGAGTGGTTGAACGCGGCGAATTCGCTGTCGTCGATGGAGAAATACGGCTCCAGCGCCCCCAGCCACCATCCGCCGGCGTTGCGGAAGTAATAGCAATCCACCTCTTCCGCGCGCGGCAAGGGCTGGATCCGGTATTGCTCCACCTGATATCCATCCTGTATCCGCGCGGACTGCTCAACCATCCGCCCCAACCGCTTGTCGTCCATCTTCAACCCCCGCTTCCGCGCCAGCGCCGTCAAACGAAGCCGGTATTCCGGCAAAGGCAGCGACGCGTCCACTTCGTCGCGGCGGATCAGCACCTCGGCGAAGCGCTCCGGCTCGTCGGCTATCGTCATCTGCAGTGCCATGTTCACAGCCTGCAGCACGCGGGTGGCGTCGGCCAGCTTGGCGCAGCGTTCGCCGGTGACGTCCGGGGAGTCAAGCATCACCAGCGTCTTCACCGTCTCGTCCCGCTCCTGCAACTGGCGCGCGGTTTCATAGGCCAGCATGCCGCCCAGCGAATAGCCGCCCAGATCGTAAGGGCCATGCGGCTGCACCGACTGGATGGCCTGGACGTAATAGGCAGCCATCTTGGCGATACCCTGCAACGGGGCCCGCTCGGTCATCCAGCCGCGGGCCTGCAGTCCGTAAAACGGACGCTCGATTCGAGCCGCCAAGGGCTGGTAGATTTCGCAGCCGCCAAGCGCGCCGTGGAACCAGAACACCGGCCTGCCCTGGCGTTCCGCATTGAGCAGCTGCAGTTCGAGAAAACGTCCGCGCCCACTTTGCCCTCTTCCGCCCACCGGGCCTTGCTTATCCCGCGCGCCAAGCAACACCATCAGGTCCCGCACGGTCACGCACTCCATCACCTCCGCCAAAACCGGTCCGGCATCCATTTCCGTTTGCAGCCGCATCGCCAGTTGCACCATCACGATGGAGTCGGCGCCATAGGCTGCCAGCGGCTTGCCCGGGGACAGTTCGCCGGGAAGCATGCCCAGCAGCTCGGCCAACAGACGCAGGCCATGCTCGCCGCCGGTCGCGCTCCGCTCATTTGCCCGGGAAGCCTCGGCCGGCGCGGCTTCTCCGATTGCCGCGGTCTTGGCTTGCGCGTCGGGAGGCGTCAACCAATAGCGTTTCTTGTCGAACGCATAGGTGGGCAGCGGAATGATCGCAGGACGGCGAACGCCGGCCGCATATTCCGCCAGCCGGACCCAGGGCACTTCGCCGCCCTGGGTCCAGAACAAAGCCAGCTGGCGCCGTTCGTCGGCGGCGATCAGGCCCAGGCCGAACGCCTCCGCTCCGGGACCGGACAGCAGGCTGGCCGTCGCGGCCGGCACTTCGTCCACATTGCCCAGGCAGATGGGCAGGTCCAGCGCCTCCAGCGCGGCCGGCCCCTGATCCGGCCCCCAAGCCCGCAGCATATTCGCCAGCGTCGCGCGCAGCTCCTCCAGGCTGGCGGCCAGCAGGGCCAACCGCCATTCCATCGCCTCCCGCCCGGTTTGCAGGGTGTAGGCGAGATCGACCAGTCCCGCATCCGGATGGGCGTCCAGATGGTGCATCAGCCTCTCCGCGGCGCGGCGCAGCGCGCCCGCGGTCTTGGCCGACAAGGGCACGACGCAAAGCACGCCGGCCGCTGGCGGCTGGACTGGCTCCAGAGCCGGGTACTCCTCTATGACCAGATGGGCGTTGGAGCCGCCAGCGCCGAAAGCGCTGAGGCAGGCCCGCCGCGGGCATTCGCTCCGCCCATCCGGCGTCTCCACCGTCCGGCGCGGCCAATCGGCCAGCTCGCGCTGCAGCGCGAAAGGCGTGGACGCGAAATCCAGCTTGGGATTTTGCGGCGCCAGCAACAGGGACGGCGCCAACTGGCGGTGCCGCAGCTGCAGCACCAGCTTGCTCAGCTGCGACATGCCCGAGGCCGCTTCGGCGTGCCCCAGATTGGACTTGACCGAACCGATCGCGCACGACTGCCGCGCGGCGCCGGCCTCGCCGAACACCCGGCTCAGCGCGCTCAGCTCGATGGCGTCGCCCATCGCCGAGCCGTTGGCCGCCGCCTCGACATAGCCTATGGTGCGCGGATCCACGCCGGCGCGACGGAAGCCGGCTTCCAGCAACTCCGCCTGCGCCTTGGCGCTGGGCATGGAAAAACCGTGGGTATGGCCGCCGTGATTGACCACAGTGGACTTGATCACCGCCAGGATGGGATCGCCATCGCGCTCCGCGTCCGCCAAGGTCTTGAGCAGCACCGCGCCCACCCCTTCGGACGGCAGGTAGCCGTCGCCGTCGGCGAAGCTGCGGCTGCCGGCATGGCTGCCCAGCACCTTGCCCACGCTCAAGCCTATGTATTTCTTCGGGTGCAACGTCAGGTTGACGCCGCCGGCGATCGCCAGCCGGCAATCGCCGTTGCGCAGCGCCTCGCCCGCGGCGTGGATGGCTGAAATCGACGACGCGCACATGGTGTCCAGCGCAAGGCTGGGACCCTGGAGGTCGAAAAAATAAGACACCCGGTTGGCGATCGCGCTTGGCGAGCTCACCGATACCAGCGATTCCCGCACCAGGTCGGATTGGAACGCCTGGTACTGCTGATACATCACGCCGACGAACACGCCCACCTGCTGCCGGTACTGCCGCTTCAGCTTCTGCCGGGTCAGCCCGGCGCCTTCCAGCAGGTTCCAGCACGTTTCCAGGAACAGCCTGTCATTGGGATTGATGATTTCCGCATCGCGCGGCGACAGGTTGAAGAACAGCGGATCGAAATCCTCGACGCCGTCCAGAAAGCCGCCCCATTTGCAGTAAGTCTTGTCAAAGCTGTCGCGCTGCTCGTCGAAATAGGCGGCATGGTCCCAGCGGCTGGCCGGCACCTCGCGGATCAGGTCCTCTCCGCCGGCCAGCCTGCGCCAGAACGCGTCCAGATCGTCGGCGCCGGGAAAACGGCCGCTCAAGCCTATGATGGCCAGTTCCTGTCCTTCGCGCGCGGGCGCTTCCGTCCGCTCGACGCGGCGGGCCGCTCGCTCCCAGTTCCGCCGCCGCGGGGCCGCCGCCGCGGGTTCGCGATCTTGCGCCGGCTTGGCGGCCGCGCCGCCGAACAGCAGGCCCTGCAACGCCGCGCGGTGCTTGTCGACGAAATAGCCGCTCAATTCGGCCACCGTCTGGTATTCGTACAACAGGGTATTGGGCAGCGAGCCGAATGCCCGCGCCAGCTCGGCGGTCAGTTCGGCCAAGATGATGGAATCCACACCGTACTGTTCGAACGAGCCTTCGCTGGCGATCTTCTCCACCGGCCGTTTCAGCATTTTCGACAACAGCTGCTTGAAATGGCGGACAGCCGCTGCGGCCAACTCGTCATCCGGCGCATCGCCGCCAATCCTTGCCATCGGCTCCCGTGGCGCGCCGGACGCCTCCTCCTTCCATTCCAGATCGGCAACGAAAGCGCGGATCCGGCCGGCATCGCCCTCCAGAACCATCAGCCGTTCGGGCGCGCCGGCATCGGCGAGCGCGCGGCGCAACAGCCCCAGCCCGGTCCGGTCGCTCAAAGGCCGGATGCCGGTCTGCTCGGCCATCCACTGCTCGCGCCGCGCGTCGATGCCCATGCCGCCGTTGCGCCACAACGGCCAGTTCACCGACAGCGCGCGCCCATGCCGCAGTCCGGCCTCCGCCAGAGCGTTGCGCCAGCCGGCGAACGCGTCCAGAAACGCGTTGGCCAGCGCGTAGTCTCCCTGGCCCGGATTGCCGATCACCGCCGCCAGCGACGAGAACAGCGCGAAGCAGTCCAGCCTCAGATGGGCGCTTGCCCGGTCCAGATTCAGCGCGCCCGCCGCCTTGGTCGCCAGCACGGCCTGCAAATCCGCCTCGCTCTTGCCGGCCAGCAGGCCGTCGCGCAGCAGCCCGGCGCAGTGGAAGATGCCGTCCAGGCCACCGAACTCGCGCTCGATGCGCCCGATCAGCGCCTCCACCGCCGCTGCGTCCGCCACGTCCAGCGCCTCAAGCCGCACATCGGCGCCTTGCGACCGCATGGCGTCTATCCGTTCCAATGCCGCATCCGGCAACCGGCCGGCCGAACGGCTGGCCAGAATCAGACGAACGCCTTTCGCCTCCCCGGCCATGGCTTCGGCCAACAGCAATCCCAACCCGCCCGCGCCGCCGGCCAGCAGGTACACTCCGCCCTCGCGCCAGGGCGCGCGGCCGTCATCCGCAAGCGCCGCCTCCCGCCACGACAATACCCTGCGTCCGGCCAGCCCGCCCGCGCCCAGGCGGACTTGATCGCTGTGTTGGCCCGCCTCCTCGCGCAAGCGCGCCGCCAGCCATTCCGGGCTGGCTTCGCCCGCCAATCCGACCCACTGGCCGCCAGCGATCAGCCCCTCCTTGCGCGCGGTTTTCAGCAGGGCGTGCAGCGACGCGTATACCGGTGCCGACGATTCCATCCCGCCGCCATCCGGCACCACCAGCTGCACCAGGCAATCCCGTCCGCAGGTTTTCAGCCTGGCCAACAGGAAGCCGGCCAACGCGCTCAGCGCGGCGGCCGGATCGCCATCTGCAGCCGGCAACACATCAACCGCGACTCGAGCATTGCCGGCTTCAAGGGTGCGGCAACGCTCGGCCAGCGCATCGCACGCCATCGCCAGGCCGGAGGCCAACAGAACCAGCCGCTCCGCAGATCCGCGGGAGGCTTCCACGCCCAACGGGCGGTCGATCCAGACCGGCGCCATCGTCAGCGCGCCGGTTTCTCTCCCTTCCAGCCTTCTCGACGAAAAACCGCGCAGGCCTAGCGCGACCCGCCCCTGTTTGTCGCAAATGTCCACATCCAGCTTGCTGATCCGGCCCGGCCTGAGGCCAGCGGAATAACGCACCCAGACGAGGCAATCTCCAGCCAGCAGATCGAGGTTGCCCGGCACCGCCGCATCCAGCGCGAAAGGCACCATCGCGCCCGGATCCCGCTCTTCAGACTCAAGCGGCGCCAGCCCCAGCGCCGACTGCAGCGCGGCGTCCAGCAAGCCGGGCGGCAGCCTCAGCGCCTCTTCGCCATCCGCCCCCGCCAATTCGGCAAGCGCCTGCCCCTCTCCCGTGCGCATCGCGCGGATGCGCCGGAAAGCGTCGCCATAATCCAGCCCCATGCCGGAGAAGACGCGATAGCATTGCCCCGGCTCCAGGCTCCGCGCCGACGTGGCCGCCGAAACGGCGGAAACATCCACTGCAGGCAGCGGCTCGGCGGCGCCTATCACCGCAGCGCCCCGGCAATAGCTGACGCCGGCCGCGTCGACCACCTCGAAGCGGATCTCGCCGTCACCACCGCGCTCCAGTTCGATGTCCACCGCCAGTTCGCCGCCATCATGGCGCAACGGGCGCAGCCAGGCGACATGCTTCAACCTGGCCAGCGTCTCGCCGCCGGCCAGCGACAGCTCGATCGCCGCGCGAGCCATTTCCAGATACGCGACCCCGGGCAGCACTTTCTCGCCGTTGACCCGGTGCTGGTCGAAAAAGAACTCTCCGCCGTCGAAGCGGCTGCTGAAGCGCAGCCCGGCCAGATCGGAGGTGTTGCGCTGCGCCAGCGGATGCAGGACATCCACCCCGGCTCGGCGCGGGGGTTCGGCCGCGGCGCCGCCCAGCCAGTATGGGTCGCCGCGGAACGGATAGGTGGGCAACGCCAACCGCGGCGCGCGGCCATTCGGGTACAGCGCCCTCCAGTCCACCTGCTCCCCTCTGCGCCAGCGGGATAGCTCGGATGCGGGTGTCGCGGCGGGATCGGCTTCCCCGTCATCAGCGAGATAGCGCCGGAGGCCGGCCAGCAAACCATCCTGGCTGTCCGCCGCGATCGCCAGCCGGCATTCCATCCCTTCCCGCCCCAGCTGCAACCCGGCGGCCAGCGCCGGCAATGAAAGATCGGGAATCCGCTCGATAAGGTCGACCAATTGCTCCGCCCGCGCCCTCAGCGCCTCGGGCGTCCGGGCCGACAGCGGGAACATCGTCGCCGCGGCGCCTGCCGGGACGACGGGCGCCGGTTCGGCCTCCTCCAGCACCACGTGGGCATTGGCGCCGCCGAAACCGAAAGAACTGATCCCGGCCCGCCGCGGCGCGCCGGCCTGCCTGGGCCAAGCCCGGCCCTCGCGCAGCACCTCGAACGGGCCGCCCTCCAGGTCGATATAGGGATTGGCCGGCTCGCTGTGCAGGCTCCGGGGCAGGTAGCCATGGCGGAGCGCCAGCAGGGTCTTGATCAGCCCGGCGACGCCGGCGGCGGACTCCAGGTGGCCGATATTGGTTTTCACCGAGCCCAGATAACAGCGCCTCTCGCCGCTGCGCCCCAATTCCGAGAACGCCTGCTTCAGGCCGCCGATCTCGATCGGGTCGCCCAGACGAGTGCCGGTGCCATGGACCTCGATGTAGTCGATGCTGTCGATGTCCACACCGCGGCAGGCCTGCCGGATCAGATCGGCCTGAGCGCCGGGGTTCGGCGCGGTCAGCGAATTGGCGTGGCCGCCGTGGTTTTCGGCCGAGCCGACGATGACCGCGGCGATATTGTCGCCGTCGGCCAGCGCCTGCCGGTAATCCTTGAGCACCACGATGCCGACGCCCTCGCCCCGCACATAGCCGTCCGCCTCCGCGGAAAAGGTCCGGCACAGCCCGGTAGGGCTCAGCATCCCGGCCTTGGCTGCGCCGATGAACACCATGGGCTCGAAGCAGAGATTGACGCCGCCGGCGATCGCCAGCGCGCACTCTCCATTCAGAATGGACCGCGCGGCGCGGTGCACCGCCACCAGCGAACTGGAGCAGGCGGTGTCCACCGGAGCGCTGGGGCCGTGAAGATCGAACAGGTAGGAAATGCGATTGGCGACGATGGAGTGCGCGTTGCCGGTGGCGTCGTGCGCGCCAGCCGCCGCTCGGGCCAGCAGGCCGCTGTAGTCCGCCGAGGAAATCCCGATATATACGCCGGTATCGCTGCCGCGCAGGCTTTGCGGCGGAATGCCCGCGTCCTCGAGCGCCGCCCAGGTCTGCTCCAGCGCCAGCCGGTGCTGCGGGTCCATCGCCTCGGCCTCGCGCGCCGATATCTTGAAAAAATCGGCGTCGAAGGCCAGCGGATCGCTGATGAAGCCTCCGGGGCAAGCGAACGTTTCCCGCAGTTGGCGGCGCTCGGCGATTCCCGGCAGATCCCAGTATGGAAACTCGCCTATCGCCGAACGCTCCTCCCGCAACAGGCGCCAGAACGCCTGCGCGTCGCCGGCCCCGGGAAAACGGCCGGAAAAGCCGACGATCGCCACTTTGCCCGCGGCGGACGGCCCTTCCGCGCCGCGCGCCACCTGGCGTCGTCCGGCGCGCTCCTGCTTGGGCAGGCTGATGTCGTTTGCGTGATTCTTTGTCATGATTTCCAATGCCCTTGCCATCGCGCCCGACCCGGCAACGCGTCAGCCGGGCCAGAACGCCAGATTCCCGCGGTCAGACCGCGTCCAGCCGCGCCGCCAGCTCGCCCAGCCGCCGCTTCTCGTAAAACAGATCCGGCATCAGCCGGGTGCCGAACCGCTTGTTCACGCTGTCGGTCAGCTGCACCACCATGATGGAGTCCAGTCCCAGGTCCTGGACCTGGGCCGATTCGCCGACCTCCTGCTCCGAAAAGCCCAGCTTGTCCCGCAATTCCTGCCGGATGAAGGCCAGCATCCGCTCTCCGCGCCCCAGCTCTCCCCCGGCCTTCTCCTGCGCCGTTGCTTGGCGCTCCTCCATTTCAGGCTGCGGCCCCTCCGCGGAGGCTACCGCAGCCGGCTCGTCGTTTTCTTCCGCCGACAGCCAGCGGTGATCGCGCCGGATGCCTTCCCTTTCCAGTTGGCTCAGATACAAGCGAATCCTGTCCGCCTGAATGAGGACGCGCGCCTGATCGTCCAGCACCCGCAAGCCAAGCGACAGCTCGTCGCCGGCAAGCGCGATATCGGACAGGACCACCGAGTAGCCGTCCGCCGGCGGCCCGTCGCTGCGCAGCCCGTCGATATTGCGCACGATGGCCCGGCCGTTCGGCAGCCCCAGCTCGTCCAGCAACAGGATCAGCGCCTTGTCGATGGCCGTCGCCAGATGCGGCGGCAGCGCAAGCCCGGCCGCGCGGTGATTATGCAGATGCTTCGGCCGGCGTCCCGCCAGCAGCAGGCCGTCGCGGCCTATTCTCAGCGCGAGTTCGCCGTCGAGATAGGGCGTGAAGTCATAGCCGGCCTGGGTCAGCCGCCGCTCCGCCTCGCCGTCTGGCGACAAGCCGGCGCCAAGCAGTTGGAGGACCGCCTCCGGAAGCTGCGCGAAGCTTTCGCCGTCGCGGCGCGGGCGGACCAGCGCGAAGCCGAGGCCCGTCCATTCGCCGCCGTTCCGGCTCAGCTCGAATTCCAGCTCCAGCATGCCGTCTTCCACCTCATACATCCGGTATTCCAGCCCATTCACCGTCGACCAGTCGGCGACGTGGTGTTCGAAGGCGCAGGATACCGACAACGGCCGTCCGGACAGGCGTCCGGACAACTCCGGCAGCGCCAGCGCCGCGTCCGCGAAATGGAATACGCTGAAACGACGCCCGCCTCCGTCACGGTAGAGATAATCGAGCAAGCCCGCCTCGGCGAAACCGGCGCGGAACCGCGCTTCCGGCTCCAGCGTCGACACGCTTTCCTCCACCAGCGGATGCGGCCGGGCCCGGAATATCTGCGGATCGAGAATGGACGGTTCTTCCCCATCTTCCAGATACCAGCAGCGCGCCTTTTCAAAACGGTAGACCGGCAGGCTGACCGGCAGCGGCTTGTGCGCGTAAAGGCCGGACCAGTCCACCCAGTTGTCGCCATCCAGCCAACGGACCAGCATCGCCGCCAGCTCATCGCCTCCGACAACTTCCGGCAGCCGCGCGTCGCCGCTCTCCGGGAAGCGATAATGGATTTCGCAGTCTCCGCCGGCGCGATAGCCGCCCTCGATGCAGGCATCCAGCGCGTCCAGCAACGCCTCTCGGCTGCGGCAGCGGATCGCCAGGCGGTTGCGCAGATTGTTGCGCCCCGCCTGCAGGGTATGGGCGACGCGGGACAACGCCGCGTCGTCGCCGGACAGCCAGTCGCGGAAGGCCGTCAGGTTCTCCGCCAGCAAAGAAAGCTTGTGCACCGAGAACACGAAGACCAGCTTGTCGTCCGTGGCGGCCCCCGCGCTGTCTGACGGCTCCGGGAACTCCTCCACGATCATGTGGGCGTTCATGCCGCCGGCGGCGATGGAGGTGATGCCCGCGCGCCGGGGGAACACCTGCAACCGCCCATCCACCATCCGCTCGGGCCGCCGCCACTCGACCAGCCGCTGCGGCACCACGAACGGCGTGTCAGCGAAATCGATGTCGTGGTTGAGCTCGCCGGAGTGGATGGACGGCGCGATCTGGCCGTGCTTGAGCTGGAGCAGCACCTTGGTCAGCCCGGCGATGCCGGAGGCGGCCAGCAGGTGGCCGATATTAGACTTGATCGAGCCAAGGTGGCAGAACTGCTTGTCGTCGGTTTCCCGGCGGAAGGCGTTGGCGAGCCCCAGCACCTCGATGGGATCGCCCAATTTGGTGCCGGAGCCATGGCCTTCCACGTAGGAAATCGTGGCCGGATGCGCGTTGGCCTGTTCCAGCGCCTGGCGGATTGCCAGCGTTTGCAGCTCGGGATTCGGCACATTGAAGCCGTTGCGCTCGCCGGCGTTGGTGATCGCCGAGCCCTTGATCACGCCGTAGATGCGGTCGCGGTCGGCGATCGCCCGGTCCAGGCGCTTGAGCAGCACCGCGCCCACGCCCTCGCCTATCACCGTGCCGTCGGCTCCCACCCCATAGCTGTTGACCGAGGTGGAGGTGATCGAGGTGAAGTTGCCCTGCGAAGTATTCACCGTGGTGTACGGGTGATACATCAGGTTGAGCCCCCCGGCCAGCACCATCCGGGTTTCGTCGTGCTTGAGCATCTGGCAGGCGGTGTGGATGCAGGTGGACGACGACGAGCACATGGTGTCGATGAACAGGCTGGGGCCGGTCAGACCGTAGAAGTAGGAAACGGTCATCGGAATGGTGGCCATGCCGGAACCCGACGCCATCGCGCCGCGGAATACATTGCGCTCGAAACCGTAGTAGTGGTAGTCGTTGGCCATGGTGCCGACCAGCACGCCCACGTCGCCGCCATATCGGCTTTGCATGGTTTCGCGAGAGTAGCCGGCGTCCTCGAAGGCATGCACGGCGACCTGCAAGAACAACCTGACCTCCGGCGACATGTGGTCGGCGTAGACCTTGGGCATCTTGAAATAGCCGTAGTCGAACTTGTCGACGTCGGCGATGAAAGAGCCGTTGATGCAAGTGGTCTTGCCCAGCACCGAGCGGTTCTTGTAATAGATCCTGCCATGGTCCCAGCGCTCGGCCGGAAACTCGCCCATGCAGTCGACGCCGGCCGCCAGATTGCGCCACAACTGGTCGATATCGTCCGCGCCCGGGTAGTAGCCGCCCAGACCGATCACCGCGATATGGTTGCGCGAATCCTCATCCGACTCCGCGGCTGCGGGCGACCCAACCGGTGCGACGGATTCCGGCGCGGTCCACCGCGGATCTTCCGAAGCGGCCGCGGGAGATTCTTGCGCCCTCTTGCCGCCGAACATCGCCGCGAACGTCGCGCGGTGCTTCGCCGCGAAATGATCGGCCATGCGCGCGATATTGACATGCTCGAACAGCAAGGTCTTGGGCAAGGGCCCAAGATGCTCCTCCAGCGCCTGGGTGACGCCCACCGCCATGATGGAATCGAAACCGTAGGCCTCGAACTTCTCCTCCGGGTGGATCTTCTCCGAGGATATCTGCGCCACCTCGGCGACGATGCCGGCGATGAAGTCCGTAATCCGCCGCCGCAGTTCGCCCTCGTCGATGTCGACATTGGCCGCGTCGAGGTTCGGCGCCGGCGCGGCCGGCATCGAACCGGAAACGCCGGGCACGCCGATGGACGACAGCCGCGACGCCTCGCCGTAGACCACCCAGGCCTGGGCGCCTACCGAAGCCAAGGCGCTGTGCAGACACTCGACGCCGTCTCGCGACGGCAACGGCGCGATGCCGAAGCGGCGGCGCATCTGCTGCTCGATCACCTGCGGCAGCCGCATGCCGCCATCGCGCCACAGCGGCCAGTTGACGCTGAGCGAACGCCCCTTGCGCTTGCCGTCCGCGGCCAGAGCCTGGCGGCGATGCATGAAGGCATCCATGTAGGCGTTGGCGGCGGCGTAGTCCGCCTGCCCCAGATTGCCCATCGCCGACTGCGACGAGCAGCACAGCAGGAAATCCAGCGGCCTGTCGCCTATCGCCTGGTCCAGCGCCTCCACGCCGGCCACCTTGGCCGCCAGCACCTGCGCAAACTCGTCCGCACTCTTGTTGATCAGCATGCCGTCGCGGATCACGCCCGCTGCGTGGATCAGCCCGTGCAGCGCGCCATGCTCGGCGCGGATGCCGGCTACCCATTCGGCCGTCGCCCCGGCGTCCGCTACGTCCAGCGAATGGTAATCGACCCGAGCGCCGTTCGCCCGCAGCGCCGCGATGTCGCGCGTGGCTTGCGGTGACGGATGCTCCGATCGTCCCGCCAGGCAGAGAATCGGCGCGCGGCAGCTGTCGGCGATGTGCTTGGCGAGAATCATCCCCAACCCGCCCGCGCCGCCGGTGACCGCATAGACGCCGCCGTCGCGGAACCGCTGCGCCGCTTCGCGCGCGTCGCCGTCATCCAGTTCGCGCCATCGCCTGCCGTACAGGCTGCCGCTGGGGAAGACGCGCACCGCCTCCGGCCGGTGCCGGCGGCTCTGCTCGGCCATCGCGCCGAGCAGAGCCGCCTCGCCCATCGCCGGGTCCAGCGCCACCAGCCGCGCCTTCAACTCGCCGTTCTCCAGCATCGCGCTTTGCAGCATCCCGTCCAGCGCCATCATGCGCAGATCATCCGGCTCCTGGCCGACGAAAAGCTGCAGATAGCCGCTGCGCTGTTCCTTCAGCCGCTCGAACAGCGCCAGCGCGGCCGCGCGGTAGGCCGCCGCGCCGTTGTCTCCCGGCTCGCCGGGCAGCGCGTCCACGTTGTCGCCGAACGCCTGGCGCGCGCGGGATACCACGGCGGCAGGCAAGCCAAGCAACAACAGCCGCGGCCGCGCGGCCGCCGGCAAACTCTCGCCCGCATCATCCAGCGGCTGCCAGAACGGCGCGCGGATCAGGCTGGCCAACGCTTCGTCGGCGAGCGGCTCAACCAGCGCCTCAGCAGGCGCTACGCCCGCCAGCCTGCGCGAGCTGAAGCCCCGCAGCTCTGCCAGGCAAACGCCGGCTCCGTCGCAGATGCGCAGGTTGATCTTTTCCATCGTGCCGCCGGCGGCCGCTTCGCCGTATTCGGCGACGACGGTCAGCGGACCGTTTCGCCACGCGCCGGCCGGCTCCCCATGCAACCGAAGGCTCTCCAACGCGAAAGGCAGCGCCGGTCCGGAACCGCCCCTGCCGCCCACGCCCAGCGAGGAAGCGACATGCAGCGCGCTATCCAGCAACCCCGGCGGCAACAACGCGCCCTCTTGCTGCGGGTCCAGCGCCTCCGAGCTCAATTGGCCGATCGCCAGGCCGCCGCCGACGCGGATATGGCCGGCCGCGCGAAAGGTCGGGCCGTAGTGGACGTCCAACGCCTCAAAATCGCGGTATAGAGCCTCCGCGTCGCGCTCGTCCCCGCCACGTTTGGCCAGCGCCGGCAAATCGACAAGCGGCGCCGGCGCGTCGACGGCCGCCAACGCCGCATCGCCTTGCGCATGCACCCGCTCCTCCGCGCCGGCCGCGCTGAAAATCCGGAACGAAAGGCGATCCTCGCTTTTTTTCTCCAATTCGCAGAACAATTCGATTTCGGCGCCGCCGCCGACTGGAAAAACCAGCGGCCGCAGCCATGCCACATTGCTCAGCGCCACCCGGCCAGGCGGCAATTCGCTGGCCCGCACGGCCGCCTCGCGCGCTAGTTCCAGATAGGCCGCGCCGGGAAAGACCAGTTGGTCGCCGATGCGGTGGTCGGCCAGGAACGCTTCGCGGCCGGTGAAACGGCTGGCGAAACGCAGCCCGGCCAGCGTCGACGCGTTGCGGTGCAGCAGCGGATGCAGCCGCTCTCCGCCTACGGCAGTCGAAAGCCGGACGCTCTCGCGCGGCTCCGGCCAATGGCGCTCACGGGCGAACGGGTAGCCCGGCAGCGACAGCCGCGGCGGCGCGGCGCGGCTTCCAGCCTCGGAGAACAGCCGACGCCCATCGATGTCGTAGCCCTGGCGGTAAAAGTCTGCCAACGCCGCCAACGCCTCCCGCGCCTCGCCCTCTCCGGCGGCGCGGCTGTCGTCCAGCAACTGGTCGACATAGCGCGACAAGGTTTTCTGCGGCGCGAACCCGCGGTCCACTTCGCCAGTGAACAGATTGGGACGCCGCTCGCCGGCCAGATGCTGCCGCAGCGCATAGCAGGCTTCTTCCAGGTCCGCCGCGACCACCGCCAGACGATGGCGGAACGGATGGCGCCCTTCCAGCAGCGTGAGGCTGATCGACGGCAGCCATCCGTCGCCGTAAGCGCCCGACTCCAGCGCGTCCGCCAGTCTTTCCACGCGTTCGCGCAACGCTTCGGAGGTCTTGGCCGACAACGTCAGCAGGTAGCAGGACCGCCTGAACGGCGCGCAGTCTGGCTCGCGGCCATAGCTCTCCAGCACCGCGTGCGCGTTGGTGCCGCTCATGCCGAAGGCGCTGACCGCGCCGAGGCGTTCGCTAGCGCCTCTAGGCCAGGGCTTGTTGGACGTGTTGACGTAGAACGGGCTGTCCCTCCACTGGATGTAGTCGTTCCCGCGCTCGCAATTCAGGCTGGCCGGAATGGTTTCGTGGCGGAACGCCTGCAGCAGGCCGATCACGCTGACCAGCCCCGAAGCGGCGAAGGTGTGGCCGAAATTGGTCTTGGTCGAGGTCAGCGCGCAATGGCCGGGCCGGTTGCCGCGAAACGCATCGTTGAGCGCGTTGATTTCCACTGGGTCGCCCAGTTGGGTGCCGGTGCCATGGGTGACGATGTATTCGATGGACTCGGTCGCGATGCCCGCGCGCCGGTAGACGTCTGTCAGCAGGCGCTGTTGCGATGCCCCGCTGGGCGCGGTGATGCCGTTGGTCTTGCCGTCGTAGTTGACGCCGCTGCCGCGCAGCACGCCGTAGATGCGGTCGCCGTCGGCCTCGGCCCGCTCCAGCGGCTTGAGCACCACGCAGCACACAGCCTCGCCAGGCACCATGCCGTTGGCCCTGGCGTCGAAGGCGAAACATTTGCCGTCCGGCGACAGCATGCCGGCCTGGGTCATGCCGATGAAGGCGTCCGGCGAGAAGACCAGATTGACGCCGGCGGCGATCGCCATCTCGCACTCACCGTTGCGCAGACTGGACGCCGCCTGATGCAGCGCGACCAGCGCCGACGAGCAGGCGGTGTTGATCGCCATCGTCGGCCCGGTGAGATCGAGAAAATAAGCCAGCCTGGAGGCCAGGATGCCGTTATGGCCAGAGGTGAGGCTCTCCTCGCCGGCCAGGCGCTGGAAATCGCCCTCTTCCACGCCGACGAACATGCCGACCCGCTGCTCGGCCAGATGGCGCGGTCCGATGGCGGCGTCCTCCAGCGCGTTCCAGGCTTCCTGCAGCAGCAGCCGCTGCCGAGGGTCCATATTCCTCGCTTCCCGCGGCGAGATTTCGAAAAACAGCGGATCGAACTCGTCCACGCCGGGCACGCTGCCCATCCAGATGCAGCGGGTCTTGCCCGGGTCCTGCCGCGGGTCGCCGTAGTAGTCGCGCCAGTCGTACCGCTCCGGCGGAATCTCCCCAACCCGGTCCACGCCCTCGGCCAACGCCCGCCACATTTCGTCCGCGTCGCGCGCGCCGGAAACCCGGCAGCTGACGCCGATCACCGCGATGGCCCCGCGGTCCTGCCTTGTCTGCGCGGAAGCGGAAACCGCCGGCAGCGCCGGCGCCGGCGCGGGCGACGGCCGGCCGGCCGGCTTCGCCTCCGCCAGATAGCGCGCCTCTACCGCCGGACGATGACGCTCCAGCAAATGGGCGGCTATCCTGGCCAACGTGGAATGGCTGAAAAACAGTTCGGGCGTCAACGCGAGGCCGAAATGCCGGCTGAGCAGGACGGCGTACTCGGCCAGGCTGATGGAGTCGAAACCGAAGTCGGCCAGGTTGGCGTTTTCATCCAGCGCGTGCCGCTCCGCTTTCAGTGGCCGGCTGGCCAGATCGCGCAGATCCCACAATAAGGCCTGCTCCAGGCTCAAACCCTTGAGTTCCGGCCGTGCGCGCGCCAACTCACGCGACTCCGGCAGCTCGGCAGACGGCGCGCCATTCCGGCGCGCCGTCTGGTTGACCGAGGCCACCAGCCGCCGCAGCTTTTTCGGCTCCCCCGCCAATGCCAGTACTTGGCCGGCGTCGGAAGCGACGACGCGGTCCAGCAGCGCCAGCCCTTCGGCGCTCTCCAACATGCGGAGGCCGCTGGTCCGCAGATAAAGCTCTGTCGCGCCCCGGTCTCCCGCCGCCATGCCGCCCTCGCGCCACAAAGGCCAATTGATCGCCACCACGCGGGCCGCTCGGCCAGCCTGTGCATAGGCAGCGTAGGCCTGCAGAAAGCGGTTCGCGATCGCATAGCAGCAGGCGCCCATATCGCCCAACTGCGCGGAGCTGGAGCTGAAATGGCAGATCAGCCGCAGTGGCTGTTCCGCCAGCGCCCGGTCCAGCGCCTGCGCGGAATCGATCTTGGCCCGCAGCACCGCGTCGAACGCCTCCGGTGCGCTGTCGAACGCGCTGCCACCGGCCTGCAAGCCGGCGGCGTGGATCAAGCCGTCTATCGGTCCGCTTTGCGGCAGCACTTCGGCCAGCGCCGCCGCCAGCTGTCCCGCGTCGGCGCAATCTGCCCGCATGTGGAAAACCCGACACTTGTCATGGCGCAGCGACTCCAGCCGCGCCTGCTTGTCCGCGGTCAGCGGCGAGCGGCCGTTGAGAATCAGCGTCAGCGCGCCGGTCTCGCGGCTGCGCGCGCGTTCGGCCAGCGCCGCGGCCAGCAACAACCCCAGTCCGCCCAACCCGCCGGTGATCAATACGGTATCGAGCCGCTCCAGGGCCAACGGCGATGGCTGCGGCTCAAGCCCGACCGGCTCCAGCAGCGGCCTCAACGCGGCAGCGTCATGGTAGGCGCGGCTGCCGGCCGCCGCACCGCCAAGCTGGCGCAGCAAGCGGCGCAGCCAGCGGCCATCGTCGGCTTCTTCTTGCGGCAGGTCCATCGCCACCTCGACCGGGCAACCCGGCAGCACCGCGCCCAGCGAGCGCTCGACGCCGATCCAGGATTCCAGATGGCAACGCGCCAGCGCATCTTCCGCCCGCCCGGCCAACAACAGGCGATCCACTTTGGCCGCTCCGCCGACCGCCTTCAGCAAGGCCAGAATCGCCCCGCCATCCCGCAGCCAGCGCGCATCATCCATGCTCCACAGGTACAGCACCCGGCCGCCGCCAGTTTCGGACAGAATCCGGCGCAGGCCTTCCTCCAGCCGCGCCGGGTCGCCGGCGTTCACTTGATAGTGGCCATCGGCGTCCCGCCCGTGGCTTTCGCCCGCCGCGACGAAAACCAGCTCCGCCCGCGGGTTCAGTTCTGCCAGCGCCTCGGCCAGCGTTGTCCTCAACCCCTGATCGCCCAGCAGGCAGATCACCCGCGCCGGCGCGACGCCGGCCTCGGGCTCCCCGGCCTCCGCCCATCGCTCGGCGTAACAGACCACCGTCGACGCAGCGGCGCTCTCGCCGTCCGCTTCCGGCGTTTCCAGCCAGTAGCGCTGCCGGGCGAAGGGGTATGTGGGCAGTTCGATTTTCGCCGGCATAAGACCCGAACCGTACAGGCGGGACCAGTCTATTTCGGCCCCATCCTCGCCGCCGGCCAGCCACAGCGCCGCCAGCTGGCTCAGATCGCCTGCGGCCAAGGCCGCTTCGGCGGTGATCCGCGCTGCGCCGAAATCCTCGCTGTTTCCGCCATTGATGAAGGTTTGCAGCTGCCGCCGCAGCCCATCCAGACTTTCGGCCAGGAACGCCGCGCGCGCGGCCATCGCCTCGCGCCCGGTTTGCAGCGTGTACGCCACCGCTGCCAAATCCGGCGCATGCCGCCCCAAATGGTTCAGCAGGCGCTCGGCTTGTTCCCGCAAACGCTCTGGGTTGCGGGCGGACAACGGAACCAGCACCGCCCCCCCGCGGTGGACGGCGAATACGCGGCCTTCTCGGTACTCCTCCAGCACCGCGTGGGCATTGGCGCCGGAAAAACCGAAGGAGCTGACTCCGGCCCGGCGCGGCTCCGTCTGTTCCGGCCAGTCTGCGCCTTCGGTGTCGATCCGCAGCGGGGAATCCGCCAGCCGGATATGCGGGTTGCGCCGCTGGAAACCAGCCAGCGCCGGCAGCTTGCGGTGGCGGATCTGCAGCAGCGCCTTGAGCACGCCGGCGATGCCGGCCGCGCCCTCGGCATGGCCGATGTTGGCCTTCACCGAGCCGATGCCGCAGAAGCCCACATCGGCGGTATGGCGGGCGAAGGCGCGCTTCAGCGCGTTGATCTCGATAGGGTCGCCCAGCTTGGTGCCGGTGCCGTGGGCCTCGATATAACCCAGGCTGCGTGGATCAATGCCGGCGTTCTGCCAGGCCTGCGCGATCACGTTCTCCTCGCCGGCCACGCTGGGCGCGGTCAGCGACGGCGTGTAGCCGCCATGCAGCGCCGCCGATCCCTTGATTATCCCGTGGATGGGATCGCCGTCGGCCAGCGCCTTCGACAGCGGCTTCAGCAGCAACATCGCCACGCATTCTCCGGGCACGTAGCCGTCCGCCCGCTCGTCGAAAGTGTGGCAGCGCCCGGTTGGCGACAAAGCGCGGATCGCCGAGAAATAGCGGTAATGCCAGGACGACAGCAGCAGGTTGCTGCCGCCGACCAGAGCCATGCCGCATTCGCCGTTGCGCAGCGAAACGCAGGCCGCGTGCAGCGCCACCAGCGACGATGAGCAGGCGGTGTTGAACATCAGGCTCGGCCCCTTGAGGTCGAACCAGAAAGAAATTCGGTTGGCGGCGATAGCGCCGCTGCCGGTGGCGATGTAGGGGTCCATCGGCAGGCCAAGTTCGCTGATCTTGTCCAAGTACTCGTTGAAGCAGGAGCCGATGAAGACACCGGTGTCGCTGCCGCGCAGGCGCGGGATCGCGCCTGCGTGCTCGGCCGCCGAGTAAGCGCCTTGCAGCAGCAACCGCACCTGAGGGTCCATCCACTGCGCTTCGCGTCGCGACATGTTGAAGAAATCGGCGTCGAACTTGTCCACGTCACGGATAAAACTGCCCCACTTGGAATAAGTGCGGTCATGCGCGTCCGGATCGGGATCGAACCAGGGGCCGACCTCCCAGTGATCCGCCGGCACTTCCCTGATCAGCTCCCGTCCCTGCCAGATATTGAGCCAGAACTGCTCCAGATCGTCTGCCTCGCCGAAGCGGCCCTGCAGGCCGATGATGGCGATGTCGCGCTCCTCCCCGGCGTCCGCGCGCGCCCTTGACGGCGCGGCGGCCGGCGCGACAGGCGGAATGGCGGCGGCGTCGGGTTGCGCGATCTGTCCCGCCGCCAGCGAAGCGAACGCGGCGCCATGCTCCCGCTGCAGGAAATCCGCGAGTTCGGCGATGTTCGGATATTCGAAGAACAGCGTCGGCTCCAGCTCCATCTTCACTTCGCCGGCGATGCGCCGCGCCAACTCGACCAACTGCCCGGACTCCAGCCCCAGATCCATCAGATTCCGCAGGCGCTGC
This sequence comes from Chromobacterium sp. Ag138, assembly GCF_055181315.1. NCBI lineage: Bacteria > Pseudomonadati > Pseudomonadota > Betaproteobacteria > Neisseriales > Chromobacteriaceae > Chromobacterium > Chromobacterium sp. Ag138. The sequence continues at coordinate 508,106 of NZ_JBUPWA010000001.1, read as the reverse complement.
TTGCGGCCTATCCCCTCGGCGCCCAGCTCCCGCAACAGGGAAAACAGGTAATCCTCGATGCTGCGGCCGTCCGCGACCAGCGCCTCTCGCCGCAAGCGCTTCAGCATGCCGCCCTTGAGTTCGACGATCAGTTGGCCGTCGTCGGCGTACAGCTCGGCGTCGAACAGCACCAGTTCGCCGGAATTCTTCTCCAGCCGGACATGCAGCCAGCCCGACGCCGGCGCGGGCCAGCGGTGGAGGGTCAGCGATTTCACGCCGAATGGAATGAAGTTGCCGGCCAGCCGCTCATCCGCCAGCAACGGGATCAACGCCAGGAAGGCGCTGTTGAGCAGCAAGGGATGCAGGCCGTAGCGGCGATCTGCCGCCTCGGCCTCGCCCAACGCCACCCGGGCGAACGCCTCGCGGCCACTCGGCCGCCGACGCAGCGCCCGCAGCGTGCGGTAGCTGTCGCCGACGTGGATTTGCTCGCTGATCCGGTAAATGGCGTCCAGCGGCTCGACAGCCTCCATCCCCGCCATCAGCCGCTCCAGGTCCGCGCTCTCGGCGCGGGCGACGACGGCATGGAGCTCGCCGCCCGCCGCTTGCCGCCACGGCAGGGAAGCGGCATGACGGCAAACCGCCTCGAACGCCGCGCCGCCCGCCGCGCCGGCGCGCAACGCCACTTCCAGCGCCTGTCCCTCGTCCAGCGCGACGGGCTCGGCGAACAGCAGGTTTTTCAGGCGCAACGCCTCGCCTTCGGCCAGCTGGGCCCGACCATGCTCCAGCGCCAGGCTGGCATAGGTCAGACCCAGCAGGATGCGCCGCCGACTGAACTGGTGATCCCGCAAATAGGGCTCGTCGTAGCGATAGACAGCGGTCGGGGCCGGATTGCCGCTCCCCGGCGGCGGCTGGATCGCCCGCTCCTCATGGCCGAAACGCATGCCCGCCCGGATTTTCTCAAACTCCCTGGCGGCCTCTTCGACGCTGATCTCTTGCGCTTGTATCTTGCGGTGCAGAACCCTGATTTGACTATCCACTGTCTTCTTCACTCTCTGGCGCGCGCTTGGCGGGCGCTGTCCGAATCGATTTTCCCCTGGCCGCCGCTCAGCGGCCGGTCAGGTTCAGGAAGGCCTTGTTCGACGGCCTCAGGAACGGCAGGTAAGCCGGCGGCGGCATCTTGCCGGCCAGCTTGGGCGCGATGCCCTTGGGCCCCAGCTCGCGCGCCAGCATCGCGATGAACAGCGTGATCTCCAGCGCGGCGACATGGCGGCCGAGACAGGCGTGCGGACCGCCGCCGAATTGGCAGGTCTCCACCTGGCTCAACGCCCGGTCCACGCCCAGCCAGCGGTCCGGCAGCCAGCGGTCCGGCTCCGGGTAGCGCTCCGGATTGCGGGAAACGTGCAGCAGGCTGACGCCGACCATCGTGCCGGCCGGCACCTTGCGCCCCATCATGTCGAACTCGGTGTGCGTCTTGCGCATTTCGAACGGCGCCGGCGGATAGAGCCGCATGGTCTCGCGGAAGATCGCCTCCGCCAGCGGCGTCTGGCGGGACAGCTCATCCTGAGTGTGCGGCAGGCGGTCCAGCGCCACCACCTCCTCGCAAAGCCGCTGCCAGACATCCGGATGCTGCGACAGCATCAGCGCCGACCACGCCATCACCGCGGCCGTGGTTTCGGAGCCGGCGAAGCCCAGCCCCAGGATGTTGTGGACCAGCTCCACTTCGGACATGCCGTTGCCGTCGTCGTCGCGGCCGAACACCATCGCGCCGACCATGCTGTCTCGATCGCTGCGCGCCCGCGCGTCGGCGACGATGCGGCCCACCTTCTCCTCCAGCCAGCCGCGCGCCTTGCGGCAGCGCCAGGCGGGGAAGCCCGGCAGGTCGACTTTCAACGGGATCATCCCGAGGAAGAACTCCTCATACTGGCGGCGCCACTGCGACAGCTCGCTGGTTTCTATGCCCATGATGCGGAACACCACTTCCAACGCGATGTCCTTGGTTTCCGGGAAGATCGCCAGCTTGTCCTTGCCGGCCCAGTTGTTCAGCCGCTTGGCGATGGTCTCCTCGATGAACTGGCCCACCTGGGCGCGGGTCAGCCCCTTGGGCGAGAAAGCGTCCATGCTCGCGCGACGCGCGTTGCGGTGGCGGGGACCGTCGAAGGCGTTCATCGCCTCGCCGGTGATCACCGGCATCTGTTCGCGCAGAAAGGAATTGTCGGTGTACTTGTTCTGCAGGATGGCCAGGCCCTCCTCGTCCAAGATCTGCAGCACCGGCAGCTTGGAACCGAAATAGGTCCAGAACATCGGACCGCAGGCCGCCTCCGCCTTGCGCAGCTCGCTCAGCGCGTCCTGTCCTATCTTGTGCACGTGACCCAATAGCGGAATCCGGCCCGGCATCACGGGAAAGCCGTCCTTCATCGCCAATCCGGCGGCGACCGGACGAGCCGTTTTCAACGGCCTGCCGTCTCGCGCCGCATCCGCTTTTTCCTCCGGCGCGGACGCCACGCCCAGCGTCGCCTCCTCGCGGCCTTCCGCCATCGCGGCCGTATCTTGCTTGTGGTTCATCGTGTTCCCCATGAGTCGTCAGATGGTGGTGATCAGCCGTTCGAACTGCTCCGCGTCCAGCTCCCCGCTGACAATGCGGCGATACAGCAGGCTTTCGAACGATGGTTGCGGTATCGAGGCGTCCGCCGCCGGCGCGGCGCGCTCGAACGCGTATCCCGGCAATGGAATCCGGTTGCCGCCCGCCGGATGCAGCATCGCGGCGTCAAACTCCGCCCCCAGGCAATAGGCGGCGGCGATATCCGCCGGCGAGCCCGGCGAAGCGTCGGCGCCGCCCGGCTCCACGCCGTCGGCAGCGGAAATCCAGCATCCGTCGGGCAAAGCCCCGTCGGACAACAGCGCGGACAGCCGCTCGCGGGCTTCATCCAGGCTGGCGGCGGCGACCGCGGCGCGATGGCCCAGCCGCCGGTCGCGCAGGGCCAGGCTGTAGGCCAGGTCCGTCAGGCTCAGATCGGGATGGCCGGCGACAAAGGCCTGCAGGCGTTCCAAATAAGCCCGCAGGCTCTTGCGGCTGGCCGCGGCGAAGAGCAGCACTTGCTCGCCGCCGTCGCTTTGGCGGCGTGGCGGCGGGGCCGGAGCCTCTTCCACCACCAGGCTGGCGTAACTGCCGCCGGCGCCGAAGGAGTTGATCAGGCAGCGGCGCGGCTGTTCGCCGCCGGAGCCGTCCGGCAGCGCCGGCCACGGCGATGCCCGCTCCTGCAGCCGGAAGGCGCTGCCATCCAGCTTGATGTGCGGATTGAGCGGCTGGGCATTGATCGACGGCGCCAGCTCCCCATGCCGCAGTTGCAACAGAACCTTGGTCAGCTGCGAGATGCCGGATGCCGCCTCCAGATGGCCGATGTTCGACTTGACGGTCCCCAGCGCGCAGCTTGCCGGCGCGATGCCGCCGAACGCCTTCTTCAGCGCGGCCACTTCGATCGGGTCACCCAGTTCGGAACCGTTGGCCGCCGCCTCGACGCAGTTGATCTGCTCCGGCCGCAAGCCCGCGCGGCGAATGGACTCGGATATCAGCCGCGCCTGCTGCCCGATATCCGGCGCCGAGTACCGCTGCCTGCCGCCGCCATGATTGGCGCCGGAGCTCTTGATCACGCCGAGAATGCGGTCGCCGTCGGCCAGGGCCGCGGCCAGCGGCTTCAGCAGCGCCATGCCGGCGCCTTCGCCCGGGATCATGCCGTCGCCCTGGCCGAAGCCCCGGCTCAGCTCGCCGCTGCCCAGATAGTTGGCCAGCTGCAGGGTCCGGTATTTGGACGGATCCAGAATCAGGTTGACGCCGCCGGCCAAGGCCATCGCGCAATCGTTCTGCGACAGGCTCTGGCAGGCCAGATGGATAGCCGTCATCGAGCTGGAGCAGGCGGAGTTCACCGCCAGGCTCGGGCCCTTGAGGTCGAAGTAATGGGAAATGCGGTTCGGAATCTGCCAATCAGTGACATTGGACTTGATCGCCGCCCGCTCCAGGCTGCTCTCAGCCCATGGCGACTGGTGGTACATCGAGCCGACGAACACGCCTACGCCGGCCGGATCGCGCCGTTGCAGCCCGGCGATGGCGTCGCGGCTGTAGCCGGCATCCTCGAAAGCTCGCCAGCTCACCTCCAGCATCTGCCGCAGTTCGGGAGAAAGATTGCCCGCCTCCTCGTCCGTCAGGCCGAACAGCGCATGATCGAAGCCATCCACCTCGTTCAGGAAACCACCGTAGCGTTTTTCCGCCGCCCACGGCTCCGCGCCGGTCAACGATCCGGCCCAGCGCCGCGCCGGCGCTTCGCCGACGCAGTTGCCGCCGGCGCGCAGCGCATCCCACAAGATATCCAGCTCATCCGCCATCGGGTAGCGGCCGCCCAGGCCGATGATCGCGATGTCCTGCCCGCCGCCGCTCACCGTCTGGGCCGCCCGCTCCGGAAGCCGGGCATCCAGGACGGTGGTTTCCGCGGCAGAAATCGCGGCGAGGCGAGGCTTGCGGGCGGAAACGACGGGCGCGAAGGCGGGCTCGGACCGACGAGTGTCCGCGCCGCCGAGATGCTTGCGCAAGGCATCGCCGCGCTCCGCCGCCAGGTAGCCTGCCAGCTGGTCCATCGTGTTGTATTCGAACAGGATGGTACGCGACAACTCGCCGGCGGCCTGCTCCAGTGACTGGATCAGGCTGATCTGCAGAATGGAGTCGATGCCGTAGCGGTCGAAGCCGACATCGCCGCGCAGCCTTTCGACCGGGATGTTCACCAGCCTGGACAAGGCATCCGCCAACAACCGGCGGCATTGCGATTCCAAGCCTCCATCGGCCTGTCCATCTGCCGGAACGGGCCGCGCGACAGGCGGGGCAAGCTCGGCGACAACGGTCTTGGGCGCCCCGCGC
>NZ_JBUPWA010000001.1:449518-503025 GCF_055181315.1 Chromobacterium sp. Ag138 | reverse complement strand
CTCTCGGCTGGCATGCCACGCCGTCGCTGGCGGCCACGACGATCTGCTGCCCCAATCCGTGGCTGTCTGCCGCCGGGAAGGCGATGCCCTCGAAGCCCTGCGCCGCCAGCAGCGCGCGCCAGCCCTCCGGCCGCAAACCGGGGCATCCCTCGATCCGCAACGCCGGATCGTCATGCCGCCACCAGCCTTCGAGCAAGCCGAAAGTCAGGTGGGTGAACATCGCGCGATCGCTGATTTCGTTCAGCAGCAGCAAGCCGCCGCGCCTCAACGCGGACTTGACGTTGCCCAGCGAGCGCCGCAGGTCCGTCGTGGCGTGCAGGACGTTGGTGGCGATCGCCAGGTCATAGCAGCCGGTGGCGATGCCCTGTTCGGCGCAAGCCTGGCCGGCGTCGAAAATCGCGGTGCGCAGATACGGCGCCCGCGGCGCGAAGCGCTGTTCCGCATGGCGCAGGAAGGCCTGCGACACGTCGGTGTAGCAATACTCGGCGATGTGGTCGCTCCATGGCCGCAGCCGCTCTATCAAACCCGCCGTGGTGCCGCCGGTACCGGCGCCGACCTCCAGAATGCGCACGATTTCGCCGGCCTCGACTCGGCGGCGGACGATGTCGGCCGCCGCTTCGCACAATACCGCGTTGAAGTAGTCGGCGATCAGGTTGTTCTTGTAGACATCCTCGACCCGCGACATCGAACCGCCAGGGAACATCACTTCGGTAGCCGGCGTGTCGCCGCGCAGGATGGCGGGCAAGGCCCGCGCGCAGGCTTCCACCAGCCTCAGCTGGGCATCCAGGCCGCCATCACCCCGCCAGCCCTCGCTCGCCCGCTCCCACTCCCGCCACAGTCCGGCGGCATCGGACGATGCCTCCCGCAACCGCCCGGCCTCGTCGACATGCCCCTCTTGCGCCAACAGGCGCAGGCTTTCTCTCAGCCAGCGCCGGTAGAACGGCTGGGAGGCCAGATTGGCGGACACCGCCGGATGCGAGCAGATGGCGGATTCGGTCAGCGCTTCGCCGCCGGCCAGGTCGGCCAAACTGGCGCAAACCAGCCGCAACAGCAAGCGGTCCATGTCGCCGGCGGCGGCGTGGTGGCTGGGCGGCGGCCCCAGCCTGTCCGCCGCAGCCTGCCAGTCGACGGTTGCGGCGTCCGCCTGCTCGCCGGGATAGCAATCCAGCGACCGGCCGCCGTCTATGCCAGGAATCTCCATCGCCTCCAGCAGTTTGACCAGGCCCAGTTGCGGCAGCGGGGAGTCCAGCAGCGCGTCCAGCGCCGCCATGCCTTCTTCCGGCTCGATCGACCCCAGTCCCAGGCCAGCCATTCTGGCGCGGTGCTCCGGATCGGCCACCACGCCGACGCTGCCCCAATAGCCCCAGTTGATCACTTTCACCGGACACGGCCACCGCTGGCCAAGCCGGGCGGCGAACGCATCGGCGAACGCGCAGCCGGCTGCGTAATTGCCCTGGCCGGCGGCGCGGCTGAACGAGATCATCGACGAGAAGAACAGCGCGAAATCCAGCTCCGGACTGTGTTCCGGGCCGAACGCCTCGGCCATGCGCACGCTGGCCGCCATCTTCGCGTCGAGCGCGGAGACGAACCCGGCCTCGTCCATCTGCTCCAGCCTGGCGTCGTCCAGCACCAGCGCAGAATGCACCAAGCCATGGATAGCGCCGCAGGTTTCGACGACCTGCCGCCTCGCCCTCTCCAGCTGCGCGGCGTCGGTAGCGTCGGCCTGGATGTACAAGGGAGCCGGCGCGCCGCATGTCCGGCCGACCTCGGCCAGCGACGCCAGCTTGGAGCGGATCGCGTCGTCGACCGCGCGGCGGCCCAGCCAGACCACTTGCGCGCGGCAGCGGCGCATCGCGTGCACGGTCCAGGCTTCGCCTATGCCGCCGGCGCCGCCTATCACCAGATAGACGCCGCCTTCGCGATAGCGCGCCCCGCCATCCGGCCTCGCCCGCTCCGCCAGCGGCAGCAATCGCTGGCGGAACCATTCGCCGCCGCGCCAGGCCAGACACTCGGCCGGCAGTTCCGGCTCGGGCTCGCCGGCAGGCAGCGGCTGCCCATCGGTTGGCAAGTCCAGCAGCTCGACCCGCCAATGCTCGTACTCCTGGGCCAGCGAACCGGCCAGGCCATGGCAGGCGGCCAGTTCCGGCGCCGCCATCTCCCCGGCGCCGACGGCGGCGCTGCCTGAGAAAACCAGGCTCAGCGCCAGCGGCTGCTTGTCGTAACCCAGCCGGATCAATGCCTTGGCCAGACGGAACAGGCCCAACACGCGTTGGTCGCGGCCATCCAGCAAACCTTGGTCCTCAACGCTGTCCTGCGCCGGCGGCGCCACCCAAACCAGCCGCTGGAACGGGCCGCTGGCGTCAAGCTGAGAGGCGATGCCGTCCACGCTGTCAGCCAGCCCCGGCAGCGAGCGAAGCTGCGGATGCCGCCCGGCCAGCCAGTCGCGCATCGCATGCGTACCGCCTATCGCCAGCGTCGGCGCCGGCTGCGGCGGAACAGGCTCACCGGCCACGACTTCCCATCGCGGCGCCAGCAGGCTCAAACCGGCCGGCAGCGCGCCGGCGAGGTCCGGCGCGGCGGACGCCGCGCCCACCGGCCGCGAGCTGAAGCCGCGGATGCTGACGGCGATTTGGCCGTCCTCGCCGCACAAGTCGATGTCGATGCGCCGCCCCGCGCCGCCCCGGCCGCCGCGCCCCAGTCGGATGCTCGCCCACATCGCCGGCCGGCAGCCGCCGTAAACAGTCAAGCGCTCCAGCGCGAACGGCAGCCGGGTTTGGTCCAATCCGCCGTTCTGCAGCAGCAGGCCGATGGATGCCTGCACCGCGGAATCCAGCATGCCCGGGTGCAGTGTCCAATCGCCGCCGAACATGGCGGCATCCAGCTCCAGCCTGGCCAGCAGCCGTCCTTCTCCCAGCCACAGCCGCCGAACGCCGCGGTGGCCCGCGCCGTAATGGATCTCCATGCGCTCGAACAGCGGATACAGCTCGGCCGCATCCAGGACCCGCGGCCACGGCTCGGCCCTCAGCGCTGCCAAATCCAACGTTTCCGGCTCCATCGACGACGACGCAGCCGCACTGCCTTTACAGTGCTCGGTCTCGCCGCCGTCGGCCAGAGAATAGATTCTGAAATCGATCCGCTCGCCATCCAGCCCCAGCTCGACATGAAGTTCGCTATGCTCCAGCCCCGGTGTGTACGGCACCAGCCAGACGACGTTGTCGAACTGCAGCGCACAGCCGGCCAGCCGGTCCGCGCTCCATGACTGGGCAATCGCCGCGCGGGCCATTTCCAGGTAGCCGACGCCGGGCATGATCTTGCGGCCGCCTACCTGGTGGTCGACAAACCAGCTCTCCTCGCCCAGCCAGCGGCTGCTGAAACGCTGGCGGTAGAAATCGGAGGTATTGCGCTCCAGCATCGGATGCAGCCAGGCGCCGCCGGACGTCGGCGCGGACGGGCGGGCCGTCGCCAGATCGGTCACCCAGTATCGCTCCTCGGCGAAGGGATAGCCTGGCAGGCTGAGCCTTCGCGGCTGGCGGCCGGTGCGATGGAAGCGCTGCCAGTCTATCTCCAGCCCCTGGCACCACAGCTCCGCCAGCTTGCGGAATTTCCGCTTGTCCATCCAGGCCGCCAACGCGGCGGCCATGTCCTCGTCCTCCCGGAACAGCGCCGTCGCCTGGCCGCCGGCGGCGCGCCCATGGCAGGCGGCCTGACCGCCCGCGGCGAAATCGGCGAGCTGGCGCTGTAGCTCGTCCAGCGAATCGCAAAGCAGCGCCAGCCTTTCCTCCATCGGCTCGCGGCCGGTTTGCAGCGTGTAGGCCAGATCGTCGAGATACGGCAAGGGGTCGCGCCAGGCGTCGCCCGGACGATCCTCGAGGAATGCGGACAAGCGGCGCGCGTACTCGCGCAAGCGCTCAGGCGTCCTGGCCGACAGCAGAATGGGCCGCGCGCCGGGTTCCGCAGGACCGTCGCGCCGCGCCGGCGGATGATATTCCTCGAGCAAAATATGGGCGTTGGCGCCGCCGAAGCCGAAGGAGCTGACCCCCGCGCGGCGCGGCAGCTCCCTGCCCTGGGCGTCGCGTGCCGCCGGCCAGGGGCGGCTTTCGCGCACGATGTAGAACGGGCTGTCGTCCAGCTCGATATAGGGATTGATTTCCTCGCAGTGCAGGCTGGGGAACAGCGTCCGGTGCTTGAGTTGCAGCAGCGCCTTGATCACGCCGGCGATGCCCGCGGCCAGTTCCAGGTGGCCGACATTGGACTTCACCGAGCCGACCCCGCAATAGCCCCGCTCCAGCGAAGCGATGCCCATCTCTTCCGCCAGTTCGTCGAAGGCCGTCTTCAGCCCGTTGATCTCGATGGGGTCCCCCAGCGCGGTGCCGGTGCCGTGCGCCTCGATATAGCCGATGCTGCGCGGATCGACGCCGGCCTGGCGGTATGCCGACTTAAGCAACTCGGCCTGCGCTCGCGGATTCGGCGCGGTCAGCGAGTTGGCCTTGCCGCCGTGGTTTTCCGCGGTGGCTCGGATCAGTGCGTAAATGTGGTCGCCGTCGGCTTCGGCCTGGGCGCGCCGCTTCAGCACGATCATGCCCGCCCCTTCGCCGCGCGCGTAGCCGTTGGCCTGGGCGGAGAAGGTTTTGCTGCGCCCGTCCAGCGCCAGCATGCCCGCCTTGTTGAAGCTGATCTGCGCCTCCGGCGCGATCAGCGTGTTGACGCCGCCGACGATGGCCATCGAGCAGTCCCCGGCGCGCATCGCCTGCACTGCGCGGTGTATCGCCACCAGCGATGAAGAGCAGGCTGTTTCCACCGGTTCGCTGGGCCCGTGCAGGTCCAGGAAAAAGCTCATCCGGTTGGGGCCGACCGACGGCACCATCGCGGTGGCGCTATAGCCCTCGATAGGCACGCCGCTCTTGGCGATCAGGCTGCTGTAGCCGGTGACGCCGGTGCCGACGAAAATGCCTGCGTCGCTGCCAGCCAAGGCCGAGGCGGCGTAACCGGCGTCCTCCATCGCCAGCCAGACGTGCGTCATCAGCAGGCGCTGTTGAGGATCCATCAGCTGGGCTTCGCGCGGCGAGATGCCGAAGAACAGCGGGTCGAAATGATCGACGCCGCGGATGAAACCGCCCCATTTGACATTGGTCTTATCAGGCTGGCGGTGCGGATCGCCGTAGTATTCGCGCCAATCCCAACGGTCACCTGGAATCTCGCTTATGCAGTCTTTGCCGTCGCGAAGATTGCGGAAAAACGCGTCGACGTCGTCGGCCATGGGAAAGCGGCCGCTGACGCCGATCACCGCGATATCGTCGTCGGCGAGCGGCTTGACGGCCGGCGGCAAAACGCGTCCGGACCGGGATGGATCGGCCTTCATTCGCCGCCATCCCTGTTGCCCCCCCTTGGCCTGGCCCGCTGCCGGCGGCTGGGCGACGGAGGTCGGCGCGAACAGGCCCGCCAGCTTGCCGCCGTGCGCGCGCGCCAGATAAGCGGCGAAACGGGCTATCGTCGGGTGCTCGAAAAACACCGTCGGCGCCAGCTCCAGCCGCCATTGCCGTTTCAACTCGCCCGCCAGCGCGGTCAGGCTGATCGAGTCGTAGCCGTACTGGCTGAATTCGGCGTCGGCGCGGATATCCGGGGAGGGTATCTTCATCTGCCCCGCCACCAGCTCCGCCAGGCCTCGGCGCAACGCCTCGGCCAACGGCGCGTGATCCCCTGCAGGCATGGACGCGCCGGCGGACGGCTCCGCCGGCTCGCCTTGGCCGGCCATCAGCGCCTCAATCCGGACGGGATCGCCATGCATGACCAGCGCCTGCGCCTCGCCCAGCGCGACGCACTGGCGAAGCGCGTGGACGCCTGCATTGGTCGGCATCGCTGCGATGCCGGCGCTTCGGGCCATCCTCCGCTCGGTTTCGACGTCCACTTTCATGCCCCCCTCGCGCCACAGCGGCCAGTTGATCGCCAGGCTGAGTCCCCCGCGGCGTCCCTGCCGCGCCAGCCTGTCGCGGTAAGCGGCGTAACGGTCGACGAAGGCGTTGGCCGCGGCGTAGTCGGCCTGGCCGGCATTGCCGACCGCGCCGGTGCCAGACGAAAACAGGATCATGAAATCCAGAGGCAGCGACGACGTCGCCAAGTCCAGATTGCGCGTGCCGGCCACCTTGGCCGCCAGCACTTGCTCAACATCTTCATCGCGCTTGTTGACCAGCAGGCTGTCCCGGATCACGCCGGCGCAATGCAACACGCCATCCAGTCTCCCATGCTCGGCCAGCGCCGCGTCGACCAACCGGCCCACCGCGCCGCGGTCGCCGACGTCCAGGCGCTGGTATTCGATCCGGTTGCCGCACGCGCCCAGGCCGTCGAGCAAGGCCGGCGCGGGGTCCGAGCGACCAGTCAGGATCAGGACCGCGCCGCTGACATCGGCGTCGATCGCGCGCGCGAAGACGCGGCCCAGGCCACCCAGGCCGCCGGTGATCAGATACACGCCGCCATCCTTCCACGGCGCGCCCACCGCCAGATCCGCCTCGGGGCAGCGCCGCCAGCGCAAAATCTGGCGGCGTCCCGCGCGGTAGCGGATCTCCACGGCGTCAGCGCCCGCGTTGTCGTCCAGCCGCTCAGCCAGCGCAGCGGCTTCGTCCAGCTCGATCAGCTGGCAGACGATATCCGGCGCTTCCTGGCGCAAGCTGCGCAGCATCGCCGCCAATCCGCCGGCCATTCGCTCGCCGGATGGATCGTGCACGGCCAATTGCAGCCGCCGCAGGCCTCCTCCCTGCCGCAGCAGGATGCGGATGCGCGCCAGCAACGCCAATGCGGTGAGGCGGTAATCGTCGGCGGGATCGCCGGCCGCCGCGTCCAACGATTCGCAGCGGCAGGATGGATCGCGCTCGACCAGCCGCCGCTTCGCATCCGCGACCGTCTCCGCGTCGAAACCGCTCAACAGGACCAGGCGCTGCGCTGAGCTTGTTGCGGCCTGGCGGGAGGCGGCTTCGTCCTCCCAATGCGGCCGGAACAGCAGCGTTTCACCGCGCAGGCCTTCATCGGCCGGCGCTTCGGCCTCGCTCAACACCCGCGAAGTGAAACCAAGCATGGCCGCGCACAGCTTGCCCCCTTCATCGAACAGCTCGATGTCCAGCCGCTGCAGGCCCCCCGAACCGCCGCCCTCGGCCGGGTCGGCGCAACTCACCCGCGCCCACATCCGCTCGCCGCAGCGGTCGAATATCCGCAGTTCATCCAGCGCGAAAGGCAGGGTCGGCCGCGTGGCGGGCGGCAGCCCATCCCGGCCGCGGTCCGGCAACACCACGTCGGCTCCCAAGCTCAGTGCGATCGCCGCCTGCAAGGCTGAATCCATCAGCGACGGATGCAGTAGATAATCGTCCAGGCTGCCCTGCCTGCAAGGCGGCAGCGCCAGCTCCGCCAGCACCTCGCCCCGGCCCAGCCGGATCGAGCGCAAGCCCTGGTAGGCTGGGCCATGCTCGAAAGTCATGTCGTGGTAGGCGCGGTAGCACTGTTCCGCGCTCAGCGCGCCGCCGGCCGTCCGGGCCCGGAGCGCCTCCAAATCGACGCCGGACCCGGACCGCGTCTCGTCGAAACCGGCCACGCCCTGACTGTGCAGCTCCGGCTCCCCGCTGGCGACGCCGTTCGCCTGGTCGTAATCGCGGCTGGATATTTCAAAACGGATTCGGCCATCGTCCTCCGGGATCAGCGCCACCTCCACCTGCCGCGGACTGCCGTCCAGAATCAGCGGCCGCAGCCAGACGACGTTGCTGAACCAAGGCTGTCTGCCGGCGGCCATCGTCCCCGCCGCCAGCGCCACCGCGGCTCTGGCCATTTCCAGATGGCCGACGCCGGGGAAGATGCGGCGTCCGCCCACCACGTGCTGCTTGAGAAAGAATTCCTCGCCGTCGAAAACCGCGACATAGCGCTGGCTGCCCAGGTCCGACACATTCTGCGCCAGGAAGGGATGCAGGCGGCCTGCCCAGATCGGCGCGGCGGCAGAACCGGCCTCGCCGCGGCCCGAGCCCCTGCGCTCGGGGGGGATCCAGAAATTCTGCCGGGCGAATGGATAGGTCGGCGCGTGGATGCGCCGGGCCGCGGGCGCGTGCATGCGGCCGAATGCGAACCAGTCCACCCGCCCGCCGTCGGCCCAGGCTTCAGCCAGCCGCGGCAGCCCGGCGGCGTCGGACGGCAAAACGATCTGCCCGCCCTCGATGCCGTCCCCCGCGCCATGCCAGCAATGCTCGGGACGGCCGCCCTCCAACCAGCCGTCCAGCTGGCGGATCAATTCGTCCATGTCCCGGCACAGGAAAACCAGCCGATGGGCAAGCTCCGGCCGGCCAATCCGCAATGTATGGGCCAGGTCGGCAAGACTGACGCCCGGTTCGGCCGCAGCCTGCCGCAGTCGCCCGGCGTATTGCGTAAGGCTGTCCGCCGTGCGCGCGGACAACGGCAGCACGTGCGGGCCGTCGGACTGGGCAGCCGGCACTGCGGCCGCGTCGGCCTCCCGTATCACCATGTGGACGTTGGTGCCGCTGTGGCCGAAGGAATTCAGCGCCGCCATCAACGGCCCGCCGCCGCTGGACCACGGCTGGTCCTCGCGGGCGATATAGAACGCTGAGCCCTCCAGCGGCAGCTTCGGATTCGGCCGCTCGAAATTGAGCAGGCCCGGCAGACGGCGGTGCCGCATCGACAGCAATATCTTGATCAGGCTGACCACGCCCGCCGCGGCAGAAGCGTGGCCGATGTGGGCCTTGGCGCTGCCCAGCGCGCAATAACCGGCATCGGCGGTGAAACGGCGGAAGGCGCGCGCCAGCGCGCCGACCTCGACCGGATCGCCCAGCGGCGTGCCGGTGCCGTGCGCCTCGACATAGCCGATGCGCCGAGGATCGATGCAAAAACGACGATACAGCTCGCTGATCAGCCTTTCCTGGGCCTGTCCGTTCGGCGCGGTGATGCCGTTGCTGGCGCCGTCCTGATTCATGCCCGAGGCGCAGATCACGCCGTGGATGGGGTCGCCGTCGGCCAGCGCGTCCGACAGGCGCTTGAGCGCGACCATGCCGACCGCCTCGGCCAACACGATGCCGTCGCTGCGCTCGTCGAAAGTGCGGCAGCGGCCGCTGGGCGACAGCATGTCCATCTGCGACAGGCTGATCAGGCTGGGTTCGCCCAGGGTGGCGAACACGCCGCCGGCCAGCGCCAATCCGGTTTCGCCGTTGCGCAGGCTGTCGCAAGCCAGGTGGATGGCCGCCGCCGACGACGAGCAACCGGTGTTGACGACCAGAGCCGGCCCTTTGAAGTCTAGAAAATAAGACAGGCGCGACGCGATGATGGCGTCGGAAGCGCCGATGAAGGTTTCATGGAAATAGCCCGTCGGCTCCGCGCCGACAAATACGCCCACTGGGCAGTCCTTGAGGCTTCGCGGGTTGTAACCCGCGTCCTCCAGCGCTTTCCAGCCCTCTTGCAGGATCAGCCGCTGGTGCGGATTCATCGATTCCGCGTCGCGCGGGGAAATGTTGAAGAACAGCGGATCGAAATCATCCCGTGTCTCCAGCGCGCCGCCCCATTTGCAGTAAGTCTTACCGGCTTGTCGCTGCGGCGCGTAGCGGCGGCCGGCATCGAGATAGCGCTCGCCCAATTCGGCCACGCCGTCGACGCCTGCGGCGAGATTGCGCCAGAAAGCGTCGACATCCTCGGCGCCCGGAAATTGCCCGGCCATGCCGATCACCGCGATCTCCGCACCTGAGTCGGGCGGCGAGTTCCCCGATGCCTTTGTCGGGCTGGAGCCGGCCTTCAGCCGCTGCAAGCGCGACCTTGCCTCTGCCTCCGTGATCCGCCCGTGCTGCAACGCTGCGAGAATGGCTTGAAATTCTTGGCTGCTCATATTGATCGTTTCCAGACAATTTCCCGCGCTACGCAGCGGCCCATAACCGTTCAATGACAAATGTACGGACTAAAATGATTTAAATGCTTTTAAGATATGATTCTAGCATGGCAGAAATGTACAGATCGCTGGCGTTTTACGCAAAGTAACAAAAGATTTTTGCAACCCGTCGATGGCTGCCGATGCAAAAGAAACAGCCCCGGCGGTTCAAGGCCGCCTGGGCTGAACCCGGTCATCCAGGGCGCGGGGCTTATTGCTCGACGGCATCCTTGCCGATCAGATCCAGCAAGGCGTCGACGGACAGTTCGCCGGACAGGAAGCGCCGTTCCAGACCTTCCGCAGCCGGCACCCTGATCACCGCCTCCCTCGCCGGCCCGGCGTTGGCAAGCGCGTCCGCCGGCCGGCGCTTTGCGCCCAGGCCATCGAGATAGCCGGTCAGGCTGGCCACGGTCGAGTACTCGAACAATATCGCCGCGCCCAGCTCTACTCCCAGCGCCGCGCCCAGACGGTCTATCAAGCCAGCCCCCAAGATAGAGTCCAGCCCATAGTCGGAAAACGGCTGTTCGCGGTCGATCTGCGCCGGCTCCAATTGCAAGGCCTCGGCCAAAGCATCCGTCACCAACGCCGCCAACGCCTCCCCGTCGGCGCCGCGCTCACTGTCGGCGGCATGGGAATGCGCCGCGCGCCCATCCAAGCGGGCGCAGGCCTGGGGCCACCGCTCCGCCAGATGGGCCACCAGGCTGTCCAAGGTCGGGTAGTCGAACAGCAAGGCGGTGTTGAGCTCCTCGCCCAGCGCCTGGCTCAAAGCGTCGACAAAGCTCACGCCGAGAATGGAGTCGATGCCGTAATCGGCGAAAGGCTGGTCCGGCCGGATCTGCGTTGCATCCATCTGCAGCGCGTCTGCCAGGCTGGCCAGCGCCGCCGCCATCAGCGCGGTTCCGCCGCCGCGCGCTTCCGGACGGCTGGCGGGAAGCGGCTCAGGCGCCGCCACGGTTGCGGACATCACGCCGGCATCCGCCCCGCTTCGCTCGGCGACGATGATCTGCTGGCCCAGGACATGGGCGCAGCGGGCTGGAAAACGCGCGCCGCCGAACCCGGAATCCGCCAGCGCGGCGGCCCAGCCGTCCGGATCCAGCGCCGGCGTGCCGGGAATGCGTAGTTCGGGATCCTCGTACAGCCACCAGCCCTTGAGCAGACCGAAAGTCAGATGCGAGAACAGCGAGCGGTCGCTGATCTCGTTCAGCAGCAGAATGCCGCCAGCCCGCAGCGCAGCGCCGGCATGGCGCAAAGTGCGGCGGATATTCGCCGTGGCGTGCAGCACATTGGCGGCGATCACGATATCGTATCCGCCGGCCCGCACCTCCTGGCTCTCCGGCGGTTGCTCCACGTTCCACAGGCGGTAGCTAAGGAAGGGATAGTCGGAGCCGTAGGTTTTCCTGGCGTACAGCAGAAAAGCCTTGGACACGTCGGTATAGCAGTACTCGGCGATGCGCTCGCTCAGCGGCCGCAGCGCCGGCAACACGACCGAAGTGGTGCCGCCGGTGCCGGCGCCGATTTCCAGGATGCGAATGCGTCGCTGCGGATTTTCGGCCAGCAGGGCTTCGACATGCTTCAACGCCACGTCGGCCACCACCCGGTTGAAGTAGTCGGAGCGCGCGTTGTTGCGATACACCCATTCCACTTTTTCCATCGACGAACGGGGGAAGATCACATCGGTCGCCTGTAGCCGGCCGTCCAGTATTTCCGGCAAGCGCTGCAGGCAGGCATCGACTAGCTCGACCTGCGCCCGGCGCTGCGGATCAGCGGACAGCTCCTCGCGCAGCCGGCGCCAGTCCGCGGCGGAATCGGCCGACAGCGCCTTGTCCGTCGCGCATGCCTCCGCGCCTCGCAGCCTGGTCAATCCGTGCCGTTCCAACAACTCCAGGCAGGTCTGCCACCAACGGCGGTACTGCTCGCCTATTCGGGCAGCTCGGCGCAACGCCTCGCCGTCCTCGAAGCGGCCCGGTTTCGCGAACAGGCCCATGGCGCGCAGCTGGGCCAGCAGCATGCCGGCCATCGCCCGGTCGAAAGGCTCGGGGTCGTGGGCCGCCAACAGCGGAGCGGCGTCCGCGCGATAGCGCTCGAACCGGTCGCCGGCAGGCGCGGTCGGCTTGGCCGGCAGCCCCATCAGCTGGCGCACCGGCGCGGAGGCGGCCATGCATATCGCCTGCGTCAACGCGCCGGCGCGCAGCGTCCGGATAAAGCGGACGAAGCATTCGCATCCGTCGCGGTCCTCCAGCGCGGCCGCGTGGCGGCTCATCGCCTGCGCCGACGGATCCGCCGCCTGGCGCTCCCGCAACGATGCCTGCCAGAAGCCCCAGTTGACGACGCCGACCGGGAAAGCCGCCGACCGGCCCAGGCTGCGGACCAACGCGTCGGAGAAGGTGATGCCCGCGGCGTAGGCCGGCAGCCTGGCCGCGCCGGAGAAGGCGAAGCTCTGGGCCGACGAGAAATAGCACAGAAAATCCAGCGCCTGATCCGCCAGCGCGCGATAGAAATTCATGCTGCCGCGGCTCTTCACCTCCATGATGTCGCGAAACAGCGGTTCGGCCATCTTGCCGACCGGCTCCTCGCTGCCGAACACCACGCCGGAGAACACCGCGCCGTGAATCTCGCCGTGGCGTCGCTTCGCCAGCGCCACCGCGCGCCGCAGCGACGCCTCGTCGTTGGCGTCCGCCTGCAGGTAATCCAGTCTCGCGGAATCAGTGCCGGCGGCGGCCAGGCAATCCGCCAACCGCCGCTTCACTCCGGCGTCGTCGGCGGAACGGCGTCCCAGCCAAACCACCGTGGCCTGGTGTTCCGCCAGCAGGTGGCGGCTGATCACCGAACCGACCGTGCCGGCTCCGCCCAGGATCAGGTACACGCCATTCCGCCTCAGCCCCGGCCCCGCATCCGCCGACGTCCAATCCAGAACCTCGATGGACTGGCGATAACGCGCGCCGCCGCGCAGGCACAGCGCGTCGCCGCGCGCCAGTCCCTGCTCGGCGCTCACCTGGCTCGCCCATTGAGGCAGGCGGACCGGGTCGGCCAGCTCCCGGCTGTCCGCGTCGATATTGCGCACGCGGAACCGGTGTTCGCCCTGGGCGATCGCGTAGGCCAGCCCGGTCAGGCCGCCGCCGAAAGCGCTGGCCGCCGAGCCGGCGACGTCGAAATTGTCCTGGCTGACGATATAGCAATCTACCGCCTGGCCATGGCCATGCCGCTTCAACCACTGGATCAGCCTGAGCAGCAGAATCTCGTTGCGCCGCGGACTGTCCCGCAGCGCGTCCCAATCGGCCGGATCGCCAGCCTCGCCGATGAAGTACAGGCAGTCGATGGCGGGATAGCCGCCCAGCGCCCGATCCAGCGCCTGCGGATCGTCGGCGGCCAGCGTCCAGCGGTCCGTAGACCGCTCCAGGCTGCGCTCGCCGGGCTCGGCCAGAATCACTCGGCCGCCCGCGGCCGCGAAGCCTGCGTCGTCCAGATGAAGCCGGGCAAGCGCCTCTGCCGCGGGCGAAGCGGAAGCCGGCGCGACGATCAACACGCAGCGCCGCCCGCCTATGCCCTGCCCATCATCCGCGCGAGCCTCCGGCAGCCAACGCGCGGCGAAACTCAAGTCATCCACCTCGGACGCGCCCGGTTCGGATGCGGCTTCGCACGGAACCGCCTCTTTGCCTGCGACGCTTGCGCGCGGAGCGCTCTCGACCGGCCAGAAGGTTTGGCGGGCAAAAGGATAAGCGGGCAAGCTGACGCGGAAGGGCATCGCACCGCCGCGGCGGGCATGCAGCCGCATCCAGTCCACCATCGCGCCCTCGGTCCACGCTCGCAACAGCGCCAGCGCGTCGCCATCGTCCGCGGCGGCCAGCACCGCGCCGCGCGCCGCCTCGCCCCGATACACGCCGTCGCCCAATACACCGCTATCGACGAAGGCGCTCAGTTTCGCCTCCAGATCGGCTGGCGACGTCGCCAGTACGCCCAGCCGTGCGGCCATGGCCTCGCGGCCGGTCTGCAGCGTGAAAGCCAGATTGGCCAGGTCCGCGGCCGTCATCCCGGGACGGGCCCGGACATGGGCCAGCAGCGCCTCGGCGTAAGCCAACAGCCGCTCGCCGTCGCGGGCGGACAGCACGATGGCCTCCTCGCCCCCGGATGCCGGCTCGCGGTACTCCGCGCATTCCTGCAGCAACGCGTGCGCGTTGGCGCCGCCCGCGCCGAAGGACGATACGCCGGCGATGCGCGGCCCACCGTCCGGCGTCAGCCAGTCTCCTAGTTCCCGTTGCAGGCGGAACGGCGTGGTTTCCAGCGCCAGATTGGGATTGAGCCTGGCCGCGTTCAGGCTGGGCGCGATCTGGCCATGCCGGAACTGCAGTATCACCTTGCTGACGCCGGCGACGCCGGCCGCAGCCTCCAAATGGCCGATGCTGGCCTTAACCGAGCCCAGCGCGCAGCTGCCCGGCGCCACCCCGTCCGGGGCGAAAGCCTGGCTCAAGCCGCTCACTTCGATCGGATCGCCCAGCTCGGTGCCGGTGCCGTGGGCCTCGATGTAGCCGACCTGGCCGGCATTCAATCCGGCGCGCTCGATGGCCTGGCGGACCACCGCGGCCTGGGCCTGAGGATTGGGCACGGTGTAGCCATTGGTCTTGCCGCCGTGGTTCACCGCGGTGGCGCGGATCACCGCGTGGATATTGTCCCGGTCCGCCAGCGCCCGCGACAACGGCTTGAGCAGCAGCGCGCCGACGCCCTCGCCGGGTACAAAGCCATTTCCGCCCTCGCCGAAGCTGCGGCAGACGCCGTCCCGGGACAACATCTGGCCGGCGCACAGTTCGACGTAATTGGATGGATGCAGGTACAGATTGACCCCGCCGGCGAAAGCCATCCGGCACTCGCCGCGCCGCAGGCTCTCGCAGGCGCGGTGCAGCGCGGTCAGCGACGACGAGCACATGGTGTCCACCGGCTCGCTCGGCCCGCTCAGCCCCAGCGCATAGGACACGCGATTGGCGGCGGAGCCGAACGAAGTGCGCGGAAACGCCATCCGCCCCTGTTCCCGCATCGCCGGCCCGTACAGGCCGTAGCCGGTTTTGGTGATGCCCACGAACACGCCGACTTCGCCGCGATACGGCCCGGCCAGGTCGGCCCGGGTCAGCCCGGCATCCTCCATCGCCTGCCAGCAGGTCTGCAGAAACAGGCGCTCCTGCGGATCCATATTCAGCGCCTCGCGCGGCGAGATATTGAAGAAAAGCGGATCAAAATCGGCGAAACCGTCGAGAAATCCCCCCCATTTGCTGTAGCTGCGCCCCTGCCTCACCGCCTCCTGCGGCGACTCGACGTAAAAACCGTCCAGCGGCCAGCGCGCGGGCGGGATTTCGGTGATGGCGTCATGGCCGTCGCGCAGATTGCGCCAGAACGCGTCCAGGTCGCCGGCTTGGGGATAGCGCCCGCTGATGCCGATCACCGCAATCGGTTCCTGCTCCGCCGGCCGCGCCGGCTCAGCGCTCCCGGCCTCCTCTCCGGCTTTGGCTCCGTCATCGCCCAGGCCGCTCCACGCGGCGCAGGCGCGCGGATGCCGCTGCGCCAGATGGGCGGCCGCGGCGGCCAGCGTGTGGCATTCGAAAAACAGCGTCTTCGACGGCTGCCGCTCCGCCGCCGGCAACGCAGCCAGCCGCGAAAACGCGACGTCCAATGCCTGGTTCAGCCGAGTGATCATGATGGAATCGATGCCATAGCGCTCCAGCGGCGCATCCAGCTCCACGCGGTCCGGCGGCAGCTTGGTCACTTCGCAGAACACGGCCTTGAGCCGTTCCCGCGTCGCGGCGAGCAGCCGTTCGCCGTCAAGCGCCGACGCGGGCTCGGCGACGACGGCATCGGCCAGTGGCTCCGCGCCGCCTAGGCGAGCGCGAAGCCTGGGCAGATCGCCCTCGATTACCATCAGGCGCTCCAGGCCGGCGCGCAAACCCAGCCGCAACGCCCGCACGCCATGGCCGGACTGCATCGGCGCCATCCCGGTCATGTTGCGGATGCCGGCCTCGGTGGCGGCGTCCACCCGCATGCCGCCGTCCCGCCACAGCGGATAGTTGATCGACAGCGTGTGGCCGAAGCACAGGCCCTCGGCCACGCGGCGGTTTCGCCAGCCGGCGAAATGGTCCATGAACGCGTTGGCCGCCGCGTAATCCGCCTGGCCGGGGCCGCCCAGCACGGCCGAGCAGGAGGAGAACAACGCGAAGAAATCCAGACGGAACCGCCGGCAGACCCGGTCCAGCAGCTCGGTGCCGATCACCTTGGCGGCGAACACCTCGACCAGTTCCTGCGCCGTTTTTCTCGCCAGCGAGCGGTCGCGGTTGACGCCCGCGGCGTGCAGCACGCCGTCCAGGCCGCCGTATTCGGCGCGGATTTCGTCCATCAGGCCGTCCAGCGCCTCGCCGTCGGTCAGGTCCAGCCGGCAATAGCGGACTCTGGCCCCGGCGTCGCGCATCTTCTGCAGCCGCGCCTCGCGGCCGGCGTCCAGCGCCGAACGGCCCAGCAGGATCAGGGAAACGTCGCGACATTGCGCGGCGATGTCCTCGGCGAAAATCAAGCCCAAGCCGCCCGCGCCGCCGGTGATCAGGTAAACGCCCCCGTCCCGCCATGCCGCCTGGCCCTCGCCCTGCATATCTGGATCGATGGTCGCGTCGCTCAGTTCCTGCCACTGCAATTCCAGGCAACCGTCGCCGGCCTCGCTTCTTTGCAGCGAGCAGGCGCCGTGGCGCGGCGCATCCGCCAGCGCCCGCTCCAGCTCGGCGACGCGCGCGGCCTCCAGCGGCGCATCGTCGTTCACCGGCACCAGCAGGCAACGGGCGCCGAGATCGTCCCGCTCCAGGCAGGCGGTTTTGAGCATGCCGTCCAGACCAGCGAGCAGCCCATGCGCCGGCGTCCGCTCCGCGATCCACAACTCGATCCGCGCCGGGCCGTCCTGCGCCTGCAAACGCCGCAACAGCTCCAGCGCCAGCGCCTGGTAGCGCGCGGCCGGCGTCGCCTTGTCCGATGCCAGGATTTCGCACTCGAATCCATCTCCGGCCGCCGTGCGCAGTTGCGCCGCCTGTTGTCCGGAAAAGCCCGTCAGCCACAGCATGCGCCGGCCCATGTCCGAGCCGTTCTCGCCGTCCAGCGCGTCCCGCCAGATCGGCCGGGCCAACAGCAGTCCTGTCGCGGCATGGAGGTCCTTGCCGTCAGCGATCGGCGCCGGCTGCGTCGTCGGCGCATCGGCGGACAACGGCCGTTGCTCGATCCAATAGCGCTCCTTGGCGAAGGAATAAGATGGCAGATGGATGCGGCGCGCCGAGCCAGCCGGCCACAACGCGGCCCAGTCCACCCGCCTGCCCGCTGCCCACGCCGCGGCCAGCCCCTCCTTGTCGACGTCTGGCTGAACCGCCGCGCCGCCATCGGCCAGCCGCCTCAACTCGGCCCGCAGTTCCGCAACGCTCCCCGCCGTCAGCGCGGCGCGAACCCGCATCGCCTCCCTGGCGGTCTGCAGCGTGAACGCGGCGTCGGCCAGCGCGGTCTCCCCCGCGGCCTCAGCTCCGTCCAGCCATTGCGCCAACGCCCGCGCGTAATCGCGCAGGCTGCCGTCGGTCTGGGCCGACAACGGGAAGACCCGGCCCGCGGCAGGCGGCTCGATGCGATGAGCCGGAGCCGCCGCGTATTCGCCTACCACCAGATGGGCGTTGGTGCCGCTGTGGCCGAAGGAATTCAGCGCGGCCAATCGGCGGCCGCCGGCTGGCCAATCCACCGTCCGGCGATTGATGTAGAACGGCGAGCCGTCCAGTTCGATCAGCGGGTTGAGCCTCTCGAAGCCCGGCATCGCCGGCAGCTTGCCGTGGCGCAGCGACAGCAGCACCTTGATCAGGCCGATCACGCCGGCGCCGGCCGCCGCATGGCCAAGGCTGGCCTTGGCGCTGCCCAGCGCGCAGTATCCGCTGGCGTCGGTGAACCGGCGGAACGCGCGGACCAGCGCGCCGGCCTCGACCGGATCGCCCAGCCGGGTGCCGGTGCCGTGCGCCTCGACGTAGCCGATGCGCGCCGGGTCTATCGCGAACTTGCGGTAAACGTCCAGGATCAGCTGTTCCTGCGCCTCGCCGTTGGGCGCGGTAATGCCGTTGCTGGCGCCGTCCTGATTGACGCCGGACGCCTCAATCACGCCGTGGATGGGATCGCCGTCGGCCTCCGCGTCCTCCAGCCGCTTCAGCGCGACCATGCCGACGCCCTCGGAAATCACCGTGCCGTCGGCCGCGGCGTCGAACGCGTGGCAGCGGCCGCTGGGGCTGAGCATGTCTATCGCCGACAGGCTGACCAGGCCCCGCTGGTCAAGCAGCGCGTAGACGCCGCCGGCCAGCGCCATCCGGCTTTCGCCGCGGCGCAGGCTCTCGCAGGCCTGGTGGATGGCGACGCCCGACGACGAGCAACCAGTGTTGATCGTCATCGCCGGGCCGCGCAGATCGAGGAAATAGGACAGCCTCGACGCCACGATCGCCTCGGAAGCGCCGGTGAAGGAATCGTGCTGGTAGCCGCCGGGTTCCGCGCCGACGTAGACGCTCACCGGCTGGCCGGCCAGCGCCATCGGGTTGTAGCCGGCGTCCTCCAGCGCTTTCCAGCCCTCCTGCATCACCAGCCGCTGGTGCGGCGTCATGGCCTCCGCCTCGCGCGGGGTGAGGTTGAAGAATAGCGGGTCGAAACAGTCGCGGTTCTTCAAGATGCCCGCTCGCCGGCATTGGCTCTTGCCCGGCTGTTTGTCCGCGCTGTACGCGTCCGGTGCGAGGTAATGCGCGGGTAGATCCTCCACGCAATCGGTCCCGGCCAGCAGCTTGCTCCACAACTGATCGGGATCGTCGGCGCCGGGAAACTGGCCTGACATCCCGATCACCGCGATGCGGCCGCTGTCCGCCTCCGGCCGGACCGGTTCGGAAACCCTAGCCCCGCCGGCAAGGGCCGCCGCCATCACCGGACTGATGTCCTCAGCCGAGGCAGCCGTCGGCGCGGCCTCCCGACGGGACGCTGCGGCGCTGGCCGCCTCCAGCGCGCGCCGCACCTGGGCGCCGTAGGCGGCCAGCAGGTAGTCCCGCAGCCTAGCCACCGTGGCGTGGTCGAACAAAATGGCGCTGTTGAGCGGGATGTCCAGTCTGCCGGCAAGCTGCTTGACGAAGCCGACGCCCAGGATGGAGTCCACGCCGTAGTCGGAAAATGGCGCGCGCGGCGAGATGCTGTCGCCATCAGCCTTGAGCGTGCTGGCTAGCGCGTCGACGATCAGCCGCTGCAGCCGCTCGGAAATGTCTTCTGCGGCCGGGCTCGCGCCGGCCGGATGGCATTGTTGCGTCAAATGGTCGTTCTCCGCTTCCGGCGCCTGCGCGCCTTGTCCGGTTTGCTGTGGGATCAGGCCGTCGCTGTAGGCGACGAAAATCTGCTGCCCCAACTCATCGCCGCTTCCGATCAGCGGTACCGCCTGTCGGAAACCCTCGCTTCTCAGCAGCCAAAGCCAGGCGTCCTCAGCCAGCAGCGGCGAGCCTGGAATACGCAACGAAGCGTCCTCGTACAACCACCAGCCATCCAGCAGGCCGAAGGTCGCGGTGGCGGCCGCGGTCTTGCGCACCAGCTCGTTGACCGCCAGCAGGCCGCCGCCGCGCAGCAGGGACTTGGCCCGGGACAGCGTGCGGCGCATATTGGCGGTGGCGTGCAGCACATTGGTGGCGATCACGATGTCGTAAGCGCCGTCATCCCGCGGCCCCGCAACGGCCGGCTGGCCGATATCCAGCGTCCGGGTCCGGAAATACGGCCGTCCGGCGGCGAAGCGGCTTTCGCCATGCCGCAGGAAGGCGCGCGACAGATCGGTATAGCAGTACTCGCCGATGCCGCCAGCCAGCGGCTCCAGCGCCGCCAATACCGCGCCGGTGGTGCCACCGGTGCCCGCTCCGGCCTCCAGTATTCGCACCGGGCGGCCGGGATGCCGCTCGATCAGGCCGCGGACTTGCTCCGCCACCCGCTCCGCCAGCCTGGCGTTGAAAAAGTCTGACAGCGTGTTTCGCTGGTAGATGCCTTCCACCTTGTCCATGGAGCCGTCCGGAAACAGCGTATCGGTCGCTTGCGCGCGGCCCCGCAGGATGTCAGGCAGCCTGGACAGGCAGTCATCGATCAGCGCCGCCTGCGCCTGACGGTCGGGGTCGGCCAGATAGCGGTCCAGCTGTCCGCGCCAGGCGGTCTGGATGGCGTCCCGGCCGCCGGCCGGAACATTCGCCGCCAGGCCGAAAGCGTCCCCCTCCTGCCGCAACAGGCCATGTTCGGCCAGGATGGCCAGGCATTCCGCCCACCAGCGGCCATGACGGTCCGCGACGCCAGCCTGCCTCCGCCAGCTTTCCGCGTCCCGCATCTGCGGTCCGGCGAAAACGCCCAGCTCCCGCAGTTGAAGCAGCAGCAAGACGGCGACGGACTGGTCGAGAACGGCCGGATCGAAGGTGCGCCGCAGACGCGCCATTTCGGCGGGGTCCAACTCGATGCGGTCCTGTCCCGCCGGCAAACCCGGCGACGGGTCCAGCCGGTAACGCAGCCCTTCCGGCACCGCCATCAGCTGCCGGACGGCGGCCGAGGCCTTGATGCACAACAGCCGCGACAGCGAGCCGCCGGCCAGCTGGGAAACGAAGCGGCTGAAGCAGGCGAAGCCTTCCTCGTCGTCCAGCGCGTCCATGTGGCGGCTGATCTCCTGTTCACGCAGCGAGGCGCGCCAGAAGCCCCAGTTGATCACCCCAACCGGGAAAGGCGCCGCCGGCCGCGCCCATTCAGCGAACGCGTCGGCGAAGGCGATGCCGCAGGAATAGGCCGACAAGCGGGCCGCGCCGGAAAACGCGAACCCTTGCCCCGACGAGAAATAACACAGGAAATCCAGCGGCTCGCCGGCCAGCGCCTGGTAGAAATTGACGCTGCCGCAGCTCTTGATGCCCAGGATTTCGCGGAACCGGGCTTCGGAGGTCTGCTGGATGCCGTTCTCGAAATCGAACACCATGCCGGAGAACACCGCGCCGTCAAGCCGCCCGTGACGCCGCTTGGCCTCCGCCACCGCGCCTTGCAACTGGGCCAGATCGGTCGCGTCGGCTTGGATGTAGTCGACGCCGCCGCGCAGCTCGTGCGCGGCCAGGCTTTGCCTCACTTCAGGGCTGTCGGCCGCCTTTCGCCCCAGCCACACCACGCGGGCCTGGTAATGCTCGATCAGCTGCCGGCTGATGGTCCGTCCGATAACGCCGCCGCCGCCCAGAATCAGATAGACGCCGCCGCGCTTCAGCGCCGTCGCGCCGCCGGCAGGCAACGCCACCGGCACCAGCCGCTGCTCCAACCGCTCGCCGCGCGCCAGCCTGACCGGCTCGCCCCGCTCGGAGCCAGGCTCGGCGGTAATGTGCGCCAGCAAGCGGCTCAGCGCCGCGGCATCGGCCGTTTCCGCCGGATCAATGTCCAGATTGCGCAGGCGCACCCGGTGGTCGCCCTGCGCCAGCGCGTAGCCCAACCCGGCCATGCCCGCGCCCTGCGGGTTGGCGCCCGCCTCATCCCCTGCGGGATAACGGCGCTGCGAGATCAGGAAGCAATCCAGCCAGGCATCCGCGGCCAGGCGGCTCTGCGCGGCCTTGAACAAGCGCAGCAGCGGCAGCTCGTTGCGCTCGGTGCTGTCAGCCAGCTCCGCCGGCGCGACCTCGGCGGCCTCCGGCCCCATCACCACGATGCAGGCCGCCTCGCCGATTTCGGCGAATATCCGCTCGAAACCCTGCGCGTCGCCGCGGCCGCAGCGCCAGTGCCCGGCAGCCAGCGCCTCGGTGCCGCCATCGCCGCAGCGTATCCGCACCACCTTGCGCTCGGCGCGGTAATGCCGCTCCATCGAATCCAGCAGCCGCTCGGCCGCCACGCCGCACGCCTCCAGCGCCACCAATACCGCCGCGCCCGGTCCGGTCGGCGCGGGCTTGCCGGCCGCCGGGTACGGCCGCCAGTCGGGCAGATAGCAGCAGTCGTCCAGCGCCGGCCCCTCCGCCGACGCCGCGTCGCTCCAGGCATCGTTCGCGCCGGCCTGCGGGTGCGGCAGGCCCGGCAGCCAGCAGCGTTGCCTAGCGAAAGGATAGCCCGGCAGGCTGATCCGCCGCGGCAGATGGCAGGCGGGGTCGCGGCGCAGCCGCTGCCAATCGATCTCGCAGCCGTCGACCCATGCTGCCGCCAGTTCGGCCAGCATCCCGCTTTCCAGCCAGCGGTCGATGTCGGCCAGGCGTCCCGCGTCGGCAGGCGCATTGTCGCCGAAAGGATCCACATGGCCGCTCAACACGCCCTCCGCCGGCGTCCCCGCCTGCCAGCGAGCCAGCCGCTCGTCCAGCTCCGCCGCGGAATCGACAAGCAGTGCCAGCCGCTGCGCCATCGGCTCCCGTCCCTGCTGCAGCGTATGCGCCAGATCGGCCATCTCCGCGCCGCGCCCCTCGTCGTCGCTCAGGAAGCGCCGCAGCTGGGCGACCGCCTCCTCCAGCCGCTGCGGATCGCGGGCCGACAAGGGGACCAGCCACGGCCCGGCCGCCGCCGGGCGGGAATCGGCCGCCGCGACATGCTCCTCTACGATCAGCGAAGCGTTGGCGCCGCCGGCGCCGAACGAGGAAACCGCCGCGACCCGCGTCGCGCCGTTGGCGCGCCACGGCCCCAACCGCAGCTGCAGGCTGAACGGCGTGCCGTCGAAATCGATCTTCGGATTGAGGCGTTCGGCATGCAGCGTCGGCGCCAGCTGGCGGCGGCGCAGCTGCAACAGCACCTTGCTCAGCCCGGCGATGCCCGCCGCGCTCTCGCAATGGCCGATATTGCTCTTGACCGAGCCGATTGCGCACGGAGCGGCGCTGTCGCCGAAGACGCGGACCAGGCCGCTGATCTCGATGGGATCGCCAAGCGCGGTGCCGGTGCCGTGGGCTTCGACATAGCTGATCCGCCCGGCATCCATCCGGGCGCGCGACAGCGCCTTCTCCAGCACGCGCCGCTGCGCGCCGGCGCTGGGCACGGTATAGCCGTTGGTCTTGCCGCCGGCGTTGATCGCGCCGCCGCGGATCACGCCGTATATCCGGTCCCCGTCCGCCAGCGCCTTGTCCAGCGGCTTGAGCAGCGCCGCGCCCACGCCCTCGGCGTCGACGAAGCCGTCTGCATCCGCGCCGAAAGCGCTGCAGCGCTCGCCCGGCGACAGCATCATCATTTCGCACAGGCCGAGATGATGGTGGGGATTGACGATCAGGTTGACGCCCCCGGCTATCGCCAGCTGGCAATTCCCTCCGGCCAGGCTTTCCGCCGCCAGATGGATCGCCGTCAGCGACGATGAGCAGGCGCTGTCCACCGCCAGGCTGGGCCCGTTCAGGTTCAGTTGATAGGACACCCGGTTGGCGATCGACCAATGATTGGGCATCGGGTGGTAGCCGCCGTTCATCGCGCCGACGAACACGCCGACCTCGCCCAGCCGGCCCAGCGCCGCCGGGTTGTAGCCGGCGTCCTCGACACAGTGGTAAGCCGTCTCCAGGAACAGCCGCTCCTGCGGATCCATGCGCTCCGCCTCGCGCCGCGAGATGCGGAAGAAGGCGGGATCGAAGCTGTCGATATCGTCGAGAAAGCCGCCCCATCGGGTATAGCTGCTGCCGGCCTTGCCCTTTTCCGGATCGAAATAACGGCGCCAGTCCCAGCGTTGCGCCGGAATCTCGTCTATCGAGCAACGGCCTTCGGCCAGGTTGGACCAGAAGTCGCGCAGCGACGCCGCGCCCGGATAGCGTCCGGCCAACCCGATGACGGCGATGGCGAGTCCGCCCTCGGAATCCGAAGGCCCAGTCCGCGGCGCGTTCGCCAAGTGCGCATCGTCCTCGCCGTCAGCCCCCGCGATCATGGAAGACCCCTTACCGGCCTCCGGCGGGTTATGTCCCAGCAGCGCCTTGAGTTCGGCATCCCGATGCGCGAGGAAGTGCTCGGTCAGCGCGGCCAGCGTCGGAAGCTCGAAGAACAATGCGCTGTCCACCGCCTGGAAACGCTCGTTGAAGGCGTTGACCAATCTGACCACCAGGATGGAGTCCAGGCCGTACTCCTCTAGCGGGCGCGCCGGGTGCAGCCGGGCTGCCGGGATCTTCAGCGTGGAAGCCACCAACTCCCGCAGATACGCGCCCACCCGCCCCCGCCAGCCATCCTGCTCCTGCGGAATGGGCTCATTGTCCCGCGCCGTCTCGGCTGGCTGCCCCGCTTCGGCCAGCGTCGCTTCCGCCTGCTGGCGGATGATGCCGTCGCTGACGGCGAGAATGACCTGCTGCCCCAGCCCGTGGGCTGTCTCGGCCGGAAACAACGCCGGGTCCAGCCCTTCCTGCCGCAGCGCCGCGCGCCATCCCGCCGGCGACAAGCCAGGGCAGCCGGGAATGCGCAGCTCGGCGTCGCGGTAGTTCCACCAGCCCTCCAGCAAGCCAAAGCTGAGATGGGTGAACAGCGAAGCCTCGCTGATTTCATTGATCAGCAGCAGGCCGCCGCCCCGCAGCGCGGCCTTGGCGTTGCGCAGGGTCTGGCAGATATCCGGCGTGGCGTGCAGCACATTGTTCGCCACCGCCAGATGGTAGCTGCCGATGTCTATGCCCTGCTCGGCGCAGGGCCGCGACACATCGAACAGCCGGGTGCGCAGGAAGGGATGATCGCGGCCGAAAGTTTCCTCGCCATGCTGAAGGAAGGCATGCGACAGGTCGGTATAGCAATATTCGCCGATCGCGCCGCTCCAGGGAGCCAGCGCGGCCAGCAGACCCGCAGTGGCGCCGCCGGTGCCAGCCCCGATCTCCAGGATGCGCAGCGGCTCCGCGTCTTTCGGGCGGCTTTCGACATAGGCCAGCGCGGACTCGATCAACACCCGGTTGAAGTAGTCGGACACCTCGTTGTTCTTGTACACCCCCTCCACCAGCGCCATCGAGCCGCCGGGAAAGAGCACGCTGGTGGCGGGCGTTTCGCCGCTCAGCCAGGCAGGCAGGCTTTGCAGGCAGGCATCCAGCAGCCGCGCCCTGGCCGCCAGATCGGCGTTCTCCCGCCAGCCGGCCAAGCATGCCCGCCATTGTTCCCACGCGCGTTCCGGCGCTTCCGCTTCCACGCCCTCCGCATAGCGCAGGCTTTCCCGCAGCCAGGGATATCGGTGATCCCGCGCGATCGCGTCCCCTTTCCGGTCCAGGCGTTCCAGATCGTCCGCGCCGAGCAGCGACAGCTGCCGCAACTGGGCGGCCAGCACGCGGCGCGCCAGGGCGTCCAGCGCCTCGGCCTGGGATACGTTGGTCTGATTTGCGGCTGTCAGCATGTTTCCACTTCCTCGCGGCGCCCGGAGCGTCCGTCAATGCTTGTTTCGATGCGTGTCACGTGTTGCGGCGGCGTCAACGCCGCCAGTCTGGCGGCCAGCCGGCCCGCCAGCGCGTCCATGTCCGGCCTTTCGTCCGGGTGGATGCGGATGCTGTCGCCGGAGATCAGGCCGGCCAGCGTGCCCAGGCCGTCCGCCTGCCCGCCTCGCAGCACCTTCAGCAAGGCGAGTTGATCCAGCTCTCCGCCCAGCAGCCGCTCCAGCGCCCGCATGCCTTCTTCCGGCTCGATGGACCCCAGCCCCAGCGCGGCCATCCGTTCGCGGTAGCGGGCGCCGCTGACCGAGCCGACACCTCCCCAGTATCCCCAGTTGATCACTTTGACCGGGCATGGCCAGTCGCTGCGCAGCCGGTCGGCGAACGCGTCGGCGAACGCGCAGCCGGCAGCGTAATTGGCCTGTCCCGCCGCGGTGCTGAAGGACATCATCGAGGAGAAGAACAGCACGAAATCCAATTTGGCCGCGCTGTCGGCGAACACACGGGCCAGCGCCGCGCAAGTGGCTGCCTTGGCGTCCAACACATCGGTGAACGCCTGCTCGTCCATCTTGGCGAGGCTGCCGTCCCGCAGCGCCAGCGCCGAGTGCACCACGCCGTCAATGCGGCCGAAGCGCTCGATCGCCGCGCGCCTCGCCGCGTCTAGCTGCCGCTCGTCGGCGGCATCCGCCTGCAGGTAGACCGGGGCCGGCGCGCCGCTGCGCAGGCTGAAGGCGGTCAACGCGTCCAGCCGGGCTCGCAGCTCGCCCTCCAGAGGCCGGCGGCCCAGCAGAAGCACGCGGGCGCGGTGCTTGCGGATCACGTGCCGGCTCCACACGTCGCCGATGCCGCCGGCGCCGCCCACCACCAGGTAGACGCCGCCTTCGCGGCAGCGCGGCCCAGCAGCGTCCGGCGCGGCCGCATCCACCCTGGCCAGCCGCCGGCGCCGCCAGCCGCCTTGCCGCCAGGCCAGGGCGGCGCCGGAAGGAACCGCATCGAACGGCGCCTCCGCGAGGGGCGCCAGCCGCTCGCCGTCCAAGTCGGCCAAACGGACGCTCCAGTGCGGATACTCTTTGGCCAGCGAGCCGGCCAGGCCATGAACCGCGGCGTGGGCCGGCCGGCACGCCTCGTCCGCCAACGCGCCGACGGCCGATTGCGTGACCACGGTCAGCCGCAGCGGGCGCCGGCCATAGCCCTGGCTCAGCAAAGCCTTGACCAGGCGGAACAGCGCCAGCGCGCCGCGCCGCTGCGCGGGAAGCAGTTCCGGATCGGTTGCGCCCATATCGGTTTCGGACGGCGCCAGCCACACCACCTCGTCCAGATTCCGGCCTCCGCCCAGCGCAGCCGAATAGTCGCCGTCCGGCGTCAGCTCCGCGCCGGGATACAGCGCGGCCGCTGCCTGGCGGCGCGCGCCGGAAGCGCCGAACACCAGCGCTGGGACGCGGGCTGCCGGGCGCGGCTCCGCCGCGCCAGCCACCGTTTCCCACACGGGCGCCAGCAGCCATTCCTCCTCCCGCTCCGCTTCGGCAGGTTTCGTGTCCGGCAGCGACCGGGACCTCAAGCCCTGGAAGCGCGCGCAGACATTGCCCTGCTCATCGCACAGATCGATGTCGATGCCGGCCTGCGGATCTTCCGCCGGGCAGGACAGCAGCGCCCACATCCGGCCCGAGCCAGGCGCGAGAATGTCCAGCCTGCG
This sequence comes from Chromobacterium sp. Ag138, assembly GCF_055181315.1. Lineage (NCBI taxonomy): Bacteria > Pseudomonadati > Pseudomonadota > Betaproteobacteria > Neisseriales > Chromobacteriaceae > Chromobacterium > Chromobacterium sp. Ag138. Next base: position 476,111 of record NZ_JBUPWA010000001.1, on the reverse strand, counting down.
CAGCTCGAAAGGCATCCAGCCCGAAGACTCGAGCGGCGCACCGTCCAGCGGCAGCAACATGGCGATCGCCGCTTGCAGCGCGCTGTCGGCCATGCCTGGCTCCAGCCAGCAGCCCGCAGCGTCGGCGCGCACGTCCGTCTCCAGTGACAGCTCCGCCAGCGCCAGCCGTCTGTCGCCGCTCTGCGCCGTCCGCAGCGCGCGGATGCCGCGATGGCTGGGGCCGTATTCGACGCCCATCCGCTCGAACAGCCGATACACCTGCCCGCCGTCCAGCCGCAGCGGCCAATCGCGGCTTTGCCAGCCCGCCAGATCCAAGCGCTGCTGACCGCCGGCGGGCAACGCTGCCGCCAGCGCCTGGCAATGCAGCGTCGCCCGCGCCTCCCCGCCGCCGCTGCTCAGCTCGACGGCGATCCGGCCGTCCATGCGCGTCAGCTCCACATGCAGCCTGCGCGGCCCAGCCTCCACAGCGAACGGCGCCACCCAGTTGAGCTGCGTCATCGTCACCGCGCCGCCGGCACCCAGCGACTGCGCGGCCGCGGCCCGGATGATCTCCAGGCATGCCGCGCCGGGCAGCACCTTGCGGCCGCCGACCTGGTGGTCCCGCAGCCAGGGCTCGCCGCCGTCAAAGTCGGTGGAGAACCGCTGGCGGTCGAACGACGACTGATTGCGATGCAGCAAGGGATGCCGCCTCCCGGCGCTCACAGGCAGCCGCCGCGCGCCGGTCGGCGCCCAATAGCGCTCCTCGGAGAAGGGATAGCCGGGCAGGCCGATGCGCCGGCCTCCTGGCCCCCTAAGCGCTTCCCAATCCACCGCCAGCCCCTGGCTCCACAACTCCAGCGCCGCCCGTAACTCACCGGCGGCGAACAGCGCAGCCAAACGTTCGCGCCACAGGGCGCCGGGGACGGTTTTGAATCGCTCGGCAAGCGCGCCGGCCGCCATCGCCTCGCCGCAGATCCAGCCGCGGCGATCGCCGGCGGCGAAACGTCCCAACGCCTCGCGCAATTCATCCATGCTGCCGACAACGCAGGCCGCGCGGTGCGCCATCGCTTCGCGCCCCGCCTGCAGCGTGTAGGCCACCGCGGCTAGGCTGTCTCCGGGCTGAGGCTTGGCCAGCCGCTCCAACAGGCGGCCGACCATGCGCTCCAGCCGCTCCGGCTCGCGGGCGGACAGCACGATCATTTCCGGCCGGCCGCTTTCGGCATCCTCCGCCGCCGAGCCAAGGTATTCCGCCACGATCAGGTGTCCATTGGAGCCGCCGGCGCCGAACGACGAAATGCCAGCCATCCGCGGCGCGGACCGGCCATCCCGCTCCGGCCTCGGCCATTCGCGCAGTCGCTGGTTCACTTCGAACGGCGTCGCCGCGAAATCGATGAAGGGATTCAGCGCGCCGGAATGCAGCGATGGCGCGATCTGTCCATGCCTGAGCTGCATCAGCACCTTGGTCAGCCCGGCGACGCCCGCCGCCGCTTCGCAGTGGCCGATATTCGACTTGACCGAGCCTATCCAGCAAGTGCGTCCCGCCGGACGCTCTCCCAGCGCGCCGGCCAGCCCGGCGATCTCTATCGGATCGCCCAGCCGGGTGCCGGTGCCGTGCGCTTCGACATAGCCGATGGCATCCGGCGCGGCGCCGGCGTCGTCCAGCGCCGCGCGAATGGCTTCCCGCTGCGCGTTCGGATTGGGCGCGCTGTAGCCGGCGCTCCGGCCGCCGTGGTTCAACCCACTGCCCTTGATCACGCCGTAGATGCGGTCGCCGTCGCGCTCCGCGTCGGCCAGCCGCTTGAGCACGACCGCCCCCACGCCCTCGCCCGGCACGTAACCGTCGCCGCCCTCGCCGAAGCTGGCGCAATGCCCCTGGGTGGAAATGAACTGCCCGCCGCTGAGCATCAGGTATTTATTGGGATGCAAGGTGAGATTCACCCCGCCGGCGATGGCCATCGCGATCCGGCCTCCGCGCAGATCCTGGCAGGCCAGGTGGATGGCGGTCAGCGATCCCGAGCACATAGAATCCACCGCCATGCTGGGGCCCCGCAGATTCAGGCAGAAGGACACCCGGTTGGCGATGCTGGCATTGCTGCCGGCGAAGCCCATCCGTTGCCCCCTCATGCTGGCCTCCGCGCCGAATAGCTGGTACTCGCTGTACATGACGCCGACGTAGACGCCGGTCCGGCCATCATCCTCGCCCGCCCGGCGGCCATAGCCGGCGTCTTCCATCGCGTTCCAGGCGGTTTGCAGGAACAAGCGCTCCTGCGGGTCGATCAGCTCCGCCTCCAGCGGCGAGATATTGAAGAACAATGGGTCGAAACGGTCGACGCCGTCGATGAAACCGCCCCATTTGCTGTTGTGCACGCCGCTCTCGCCGCGGTTCTCGCTGTAATACTCGCGCCAGTCCCAGCGCTCGGCCGGAATTTCGCCGACGGAATCGCGCCCCTGGCTGAGATTGCGCCAGAACGCCTCCACGTCGTCAGCATCCGGATAACGCCCAGCCAGGCCGACGATGGCGATATCGGTTCCGGCCGCATCGGCCTGCGCTTGCGCCGCGCGCTCGAACAGACGCGGCTGCCGCGGCGCCGGTTCGGCGGCAACAGGCTCCGTTCGCGACAGCGGCTCGAAGCCTGACGGCGCGGCCTGCCGCTTGGACAGGTATTCCGCCAGCGAGCGCAGCGTTGAGCGTTCGTACAGCAGCGCGCCGGGCAGCGGGCCAAAGCGTTTATCCAGATCGCAGGACAGGGCCATGATCGCCAGCGAGTCCAGACCGTATTGCTCAAAGCCCCGTTCATCGTCGATCTCGGCCGGAGTCAACTTCAAGGCATCCGCCAGCATCCGCCGCAGTTCGGCGAGCGGAGCCGCCTCTCCCGCCGCCTGTCTGTCCGGCAGCGCGGCCGACAGATGGCCGGCCAGCCGGCGCAAGCTGGGATATTCGAAAAACAGCGTCTTGGGCAAGGGGCCGAAGCGCTTTTCCAACACCGACGTCATGTCCATCATCATCAGCGAGTCGATGCCATACTTTTCGAACGGCTCGTCGTCGTCCAGCCGCGACGCGGCGATTTTCACCGTGTCCGCCAGCAGGCGGCGCAGATCGGACAACAGATCGCCGTCGTCCGCCGGCAACGCCGTTGCAACAACCGGCTGGGGGGCACGCTCCAACAGCGCGGCCAGACGATCGCCGTTTCCGGCCAGCACCATCAGCTGGTCGCCGCCGTCGCCCAGCGCCTGGTACAGCGCCTGGATGCCGGTTTCGCTGTCCATCGACTCGATGCCGGTGCGCTCGGCCAGCGCGCGCATGGCGGCCTCGCTCATCCGCATGCCGCCCTCGCGCCACAGCGGCCAGTTGATCGCCACGGTGCGGCCCCGGCGCGCGCCCGCCGCGACTAGGCGGTTGCGGATGCCGGCGAAGGCGTCGAGATAACCATTGGCCGCCGCGTAATCGCACTGGCCGGCATTGCCGAGCACGCTGGCCACCGACGAGCACAAGACGAAGAAATCCAAATCCAGCGCCGCGCTGGCCTGATCGAGATGGCGCGCGGCGTCCACCTTGGCCGCCAGCACCGCGTCGAAATCGGCCTTGGTCTTGCCCGCCAGCAAAGCGTCGCGGGTGATGCCGGCGCAATGGACGATGCCATGCAGGCCGCCGAACTCCGCGACCGCGTAGTCGATCAGTCGCCGCGCCTGCGCCGCGTCGCCAAGATCCGCCTGGCGATAGCAGCCGCGCCCGTCCAACGCCGCCAGTTTGGCGGCGACGCCCGGCGACCCGGCAACCGAGCGGCCGCACAGCAACACCCGGGCGCGCGGCGCGGCTTTGAGAATCGCCCGCGCGATCGCCATGCCCACGCCGCCCAGCCCACCGGCGATCAGATACGCGCCGTCGGGCCGCCAGGGCGCCGCGCCGCCGGCCAGCGGACCATGGCTCCACGCCAGGCGCTGCCGCCGCAAACCGCCGGCGGCGGACAGATAACGCAGATGGCCTTCCTCGGCCGCCTCCGCATCCGCCAACAGTTGCCGCGCCAGCAGTCCAGCGTCCAGTTCCGGCGCGATCTCCACCAGTTGGCAGGCCAACGCCGGCTGCTCGCGGCCGACGCTGAACAACAGGCCGCCCAGGCCGCGATAAGCGTGCGCGTCATCCTGCGGCACAATCAGCTGCGCCACGCCGACGCGCCCGGCGGCCAGCAGCGGCCGGATCCGCTCGGCCAGCGCCCAGGCTGCCTGACCGTAGTCCATGTCGTCCAGCGCTGCGCACTCCACGCCCTGTCCGCGCAAGCGCTCGGGCAGGCCTGCGAAGGCAGGATGGCTGCCCAGCGTCAGCGCCAGCCGCAATTCCGGCTGCGCTTCGGCTGCTTGCGGCGTCTCCGCGTCCAACCACTGCCGACGGCAGAACAAGCCGTCTCCCGGAGACTTGCCGCGCGGCGCCGGCTTGAACGACAGGCGGCGGATCAACGCGCGGCACCCGCCGTTCCCATCGAACAAGGCCAAGTCGAAGCAATGCTCGCCATCCACCCGCCGGATCCATGCCTGCAGCGTCGGGGGCAAATCGCCGAAGCGCGCGAATTCGCCGACGCTCTCCGGCAGCAACAACGCCGGCTGCGCGTCCAGTTCGTCTATCAGCAACGCCATGCACCCCTGCATCGCCGCGTCCAGCAGCGCCGGAGCCATCGCCATGCCCTCGCCATCGGCTTCGTTTTCCAGCCGCACCCGCGCCAGCGCCTGATCTTCGGTACGCAGCAGCGAGCGCATGCCGCGGAAGCCCGGCCCGTATTCGATGCCCATTTCGGCGAAGCGCCGGTAGCAGGCGTCGACATCGACCCGGCGCGCGGCGGCGGACGGGAAATCCAGCGCCACCGGCAGCGCTGCCGCCATGCCCGCCTGCGCGCGGCAATGCAGCAGCGGCAGCCCGTCGTTGCCATACGAATAGACGCCCAGCCGGCACTCGCCCTCTAGCGACGCCTCCAATTCCAGGAACAACTCGCCCCGGTTGCCGCCATCCACGACGAACGGCCGCGTCCAGGCCAGATGGCGGATGCGCGGCAGACGGCCGTCGGACGGCTCCGCGCCGTACGCCTCGCGCAGCGCCGCATCCATCATCGCCACCATCGCCGCGCCCGGCATCACGCCACGGCCGTCGACCACATGCTGAGACAGGAAACGCTCCCGGCCGCTGAAGCGGCTGGCGTAGCGCAAGCCGCGCAGGTCAGACACATTCCGATGCAGCAGCGGATGCATGGTTGCCGCCTCTATGGCCGGCTCCGCCTGCGGACGCCAATAGCGCTCGCGGGCGAAGGGATAGCCCGGCAGGCTGACAGGCTGCGGCGCGCCATCCCGGTACAACAAGCGCCAATCGACGTCCCGGCCGTCGAGCCAAGCCTTCAGCAATGACTCGTGCCTGCCTTCGGCCATCCAGTCTGCGAACGGCGTCCCGCCGTCTGCGCTGGCATGGCTCAACTGGGCGCGGCGCGCGGCGCTCAGCCGCCCGCGCAGATGCCGCGCGCTCGATGGATCGTCGACGAAATCCCTCAGCGAGCGCTTCAGCCCGTCCATGGACGCGGCCAGGAAGCCCAGCCGCCATTCCATCGCCTCCCGTCCAGTTTGCAAGGTGCAGGCCAGCGCAGGCAGTTCGGCGTCACCCCAGCTCTCTCGCTCCAGCCTATCCAACAACAGGCCGGCCACGTCCGTCAGCTGCGCCTCGGTTTTGGCCGACAAGGGGATGATCGCTGGCCGCCGCTCGTCGACGGCGAGCATGGCCCGCCGCCGGACATCGGCATGCTCTTCTATCACCACGCAGGCATTGGCGCCGCCGGCGCCGAACGACGATACCAGCGCGACGCGCTTGCCCGCATGCAGCGCGGGCTGCCACGCGGTCAACGCCTGCTGAACCGCAAATGGCCCGGCGGAGAAATCGATCTCCGGATTGGCCGTTTCCGCATGCAGCGACGGCGCCAGCTGGCGGTGCTTCAGCTGCAGCAGCACCTTGGTGACGCCTGCGATGCCGGCCGCGCTCTCGCAGTGGCCGATATTGGGCTTGATCGATCCAATCGCGCAGCGTTGCGCCACCGTCCGTCCGGCATCGCGGAAGGCCCGCTCCAAACCGGCGATCTCGATCGGATCGCCCAACGCAGTGCCGGTGCCGTGCGCCTCGACATAGCTAACCGCCGCGGCGTCGACGCCCGCCGCCGCCAGCGCGTCCGACACCAGCCGGCTCTGCGCCAGCGGATTGGGCACGGTGTAGCCGTTGGTCTTGCCGCCGGCGTTGATCATGCTGCCCTTGATCACGCCGTAAATGCGGTCGCCGTCGGCTTCGGCCCTGACCAGCGGTTTGAGCAGCAGCACGCCCACGCCCTCCCCGTCGACAAAACCGTCGGCGTCGGCGCCGAAGGCCCGGCACTCGCGCCCAGGCGACAGCATCTTCATCTCGGTCAAACCCAGATAGTGGGCGGGATCGACCACCAGATTGACGCCGCCAACCAGCGCGCAGTCGCTGGCGCCGCCGCGCAGGCTTTCCAGCGCCAGATGGATGGCGGTCAGCGAAGACGAGCAAGCGGTGTCCACCGCCAGGCTGGGCCCCTGGAAATCGAACTGGTAGGACACCCGGTTGGCTACCGACCAATAGCTGGACTGGCGGGCGTAGGTGCCGTTCATCACGCCGACGAACACGCCGACCCGGGACGCCGCGCTAAGCCGCGCCGGGGTATAGCCGGCGTCGGCGATGCAGTGGTAGGCCTCCTCCAGGAACAGCCGCTCCTGCGGGTCCATCTTTTCCGCCTCGCGCGGCGAGATGTGGAAAAACAGCGGATCGAATTTGTCGATTTCGCGGATGAAGCCGCCCCAGCGGGTGTAGATGCGCCCCGCCTTGCCCGGCTCAGGATCGAAATACCGTCGCCAGTCCCAGCGGTCGGCCGGCACTTCGCCTATGCAATTCTCACCCTGGCTCAGCCGCAGCCAGAGCTCGTCCACATTGTCGGCCCCGGCATAGCGGCCGGCGATGCCGATGATGGCGACGTCCGCGCTTTCCCGGCTCGCGGCAGCGGGCTCGGCGGGCCTGGCGGCGAAACGGTCGCCGGATAGCCGGGCAGCGGTTTCCGCTGCGTCGGCGCGGACCGGGGATGCGGACCCCGCCGGCGCTGCCGGGTCGCCCCCCAGCGCCGCGGCCAGCCGGTCGGGCTGCGCCACGACGAAATGGTCGGCCAACGCGTCAAGGGTCCGGCACTCGAAGAACAGCGCGCTGCCCACGCTCAGCCCCTGGCCGCGCAGCAGATTGGTCAGCTGCACCACCAGGATGGAGTCGATGCCGTAAGTCTCCAGCGGCTCCCGCGCGTCTATCTCTTCCGGCCGGATCTTGAACAAGCCGCCGACCGTCCGCCGCAGATGGCCGAGCGCCCGCTCTTTCAGTCCCGGCGCATTGGCCGGTTCGGCCCTGGCCGCCAGATCGGCGCGCGGCGCGGCCCTCGCAGCGGGAACGGGCCGGCTGGCCGGCGCCGGCCTGGCTCCGGCCTCCTGCCAGATCACGCCGTCGCTTTCGGCGATCACGATTTGTTGGCCCAGATCATGGCAAGAGAGCGCTGGATAGCGGACCCGGCGGAAACCCTCGCCCTCCAGCGCGCGCTTCCACTGCTCCGGCGACAATGCCGGGCCGCCCGGCAGCCGCAACGCTTCGTCGTCGAACAGCCACCAGCCCTTGAGCAGGCCGAAAGTCAGATGGGTAAACAAGCCGTTGACGCTGATTTCATTGATCAGCAGCAAGCCGTTGCGCTTCAGCGCGGCCTTGGCGTTGCGCAGGGTCCGCCGGATGTCCGGCGTCGCGTGTAGCACATTGGTGGCGATCGCCAGATCGTATCCGCCGGCCTCCAGGCCTTGCTCTGCCGGCGGCCGGCCGGCGTCGAACAGCCGGCAGTTCAGATACGGCGCGGCCGCGCCGTAGTTTTCACGCGCATGCTGCAGAAAAGCCTGGGAAACGTCGGTGTAGCAGTACTCCGCGATATGGCCGCGATACGGTCTGAGCTTGTCGAAAGCCCGCGCGCTGGTGCCGCCGGTGCCGGCGCCGATCTCCAGAATGCGGATCCGCGCGTCGGGCGACGCCGCCAGCCGCTGCCGCACGAAGGCGTCCATCTGCTCCAGCATCGCCTCATTGAAGAAATCCGACACCGGATTGCGCTGGTATATTCCCTCCACCATGGCCATGGACGCGTCCGGGAACATGATGTCGGTCGCAGGGGTACGTCCGCTCAACACGTCCGGCAGAACGCGCAGCATCGCTTCCGCCAGCCGCGCCTCGGCCTGCAGCGCCGGTTCGGTTAGCCAGGCCGGCGTGCCCGCCTGCCATTGCGCCCACAGTTCGTCACGATCCGGCGACCGCCGGTCAGCCTGACGGTAGGCGAGCGGCCTGCCATCGCCCACCGGCGACAGGTAGCCGCGCCGCGCCAACTCGGCCAGGCTCTTGTCCAGCCAGCGGCCGTACATCGGCAGCAGGCCGCCGCGCAGCCGCATTGCCTCCGCAGTCCCGGCTCCGCCGTCGAAGCAGCCCAGAGACTGCAACTGAGCGCACAACAAACCCGCCTGGAGCGCGTCCAGCGCCTCGCGCGCCGCCGCGGTCCGCGCCACTTCCGCCCTGACCTCGCAGCCGTCAGCCTGGCTTTGCCTGGCGTCGGATGACGATAACAGATAATCTGCCGGCAATATCTCGCCGCGCTCACCGAAGGCGCCGTCCGGATGCGCCGGCAGCGGCAGTTCGGCGAAGGCGTCGTCCAGCCGCCTGGAAGTCCGCAAGAAGCCCAATTGGGACAGCGGCTGCGCCAGCAGCGTCTCCAATGCCGCCATCGCCTGCCCGCCATCGATCGAGCCTAACCCGAGCTTTTCCATGCGGCGGCGGTAGTCGTCGCCGGCAACCGAGCCGACCTCGCCCCAATATCCCCAATTGACCACCTTGACCGGATAGTCAAGCGTCTGCGCCAGATAATGGGCGAACGCGTTCTTGAACGCGCAGCCGGCCGCGTAGTTGCTCTGTCCCGCCGACTTGGTGAAGCTCTGCAGCGATGAGAAGAACAGCATGAAATCAAGCGGCATGCGGCCGAACACCTCGGCCAGCCGCACGCAGACATCCACCTTGGCCGCCAGCCCGGCGGCGAAACGCCGCTCGTCCATCCGCGCCAAGCCGCTGTCCTGCAGCTGGATAGCCGCGTGCACCACGCCGTGGATGACGCCGAACTCGGCGATCGCCTCTTCCGCCGCCCTGCTCAATTCCGCGTGCCTGGCCGCGTCGGCGCGGATATAGCGCGGCGCCGGGCCCAGCTTGGCCAACGCCTCTATCGCCGCGTCGATTTCCGCGTCGCGCTCGCGCCGTCCCAGCCACACCACCTGCGCTTGGCGGGCGCGGATCAGATGCTCGGTCCATACCCGGCCGATCCCGCCCGCGCCGCCTATCACCAGATAGACGCCGCCGTCGCGATAGAGACTGGACGCTCGATCGGACGCGCCAGGCCGGACAGGCGTCAGATGCTGGCGATGCCAGACGCCGTCCCGCCAGGCAAGCGCGTTCCCTGCGGGGTCGGCCGGCAGCGTCAACGGGTCCCGGTCGGGCCAGGCGCCGTCCGCCGGCAGATCCGCCAGCCTCACCTGCCAATGGCCATGCTCCTTCGCCATCGCGCCCGCCAGTCCGTGCACGCCTGCATGGGCCGGCGCCGTCGGATCGGTCAAGGCGCTATGGCGGCTGTCGGCCGCGCCGGATACGGTCGACGCGCCGCGGGTGATCACGGTCCATTCCAGCGGACGCTGGTCCCACTCCAGCGCCTGCAGCGCCTTGATCAGACGGAAGCACGCCAGCACGCCGCGCTGCTGCGCGCGGATCATGCCCTCCAGACCGCTTTCCGCTTCCGGCGCGGCAGGCGCCAGCCACAGCAGGCGGTCGGCGAAACCGGACTCGCGCAGCCGCTCGGCCAGTTCGTCGATCGACTCCCCGCCCGTCAACGACAGCAAGCTCCCTTGCGGATAGCGCTCAGCCAGTTGGCGATCGTCGCGCGGATCGTTGCTGATCAACAGCAAGCGGCTCGCCGACGGCGCGGAATCGGCCGGCTCGCAACGCCGCCAACGTTCCGCCAGGCAATGATGGCTGCCGGGCGCGTCATCCAAAGCCGTCTGTTCCCGCTTCATCACGCGCAACGCGAAGCCTCGCAGCGCGGCGCAATGCTCGCCCTGCCGGTTATAAATGTCGATGTCGAACGTCGGCTGTTCCGTATCGTCCCCGGCCGGAGCGCTGCGCGTCCAGGCCCAGATCTCCCCGCCCAGCTCGCCTCTCGCCCGCAGGCTCTCCAGCGCGAAAGGCACCCAGGTCCGCTCCGGCTGGGGCGCCAGGCCGCGTTCGACGCGCACCGCCGCCAGCGCGGCCAAGGTGGTCTGCAGCGCGCCGTCCAGCAGGCTGGGATGCAGCGAAAAACGCTGGCGGCCGGACAACGGCTGTGGCAGCTCGATTCGCGCCAGCGCTTCGCCGCCGGCAACGCGCAGCTCGCGCACCACGCGGTGCCAGCGACCGTAATGGATGCCGACGCCGTCGAACATCCGGTACAAATCGTCCGCGTCCATCGCGCCGGTGATCGCCGCCTGCAGCGCGGCCAGCGACTTCGGCGCGTCTGCCTCGCCCTCCTGCTGCCAGGCCTCGCCCTGGCAGCACGCGGCGTCTACTCCGCGCTCGATAATCTCGAAAGCCAGCCTGCCATCGTCCAGGCGGTCGATGCGCGTCTCCACCTCAAGCAGCTCCCCGCCGCCGCCGGCCAGCGCCAATGGCTGCGACCACGCCACGTTGCGCAAATGGAACCCGCCGCCGGCCTGCCCGCCCAGCGACAGGCGAACCGCCTCCCCGGCCATTTCCAGATAAGCCGCCCCGGGCAGCACCCTGCAGCCGCCCACTTGGTGATCGCGCAGGAAGAACTCGCCGCCGTGGAACACGGAGGCGAACTTCTGCCGCGACAGGTCTGACACGTTGGCGTGCAGCAGCGGATGCAGCCGCTCGCCGCCCATCGGGCCATCCTGGCCGGCGTAATGCGACTCGCCCGACACCCAGATCCGCTCCCGGGCGAAAGGATAGCCCGGCAGGCTGATGCGCCGCGCGCCGCCGGCCGGCTGCCCCAGCGCGCGCCAGTCCAGCGGCAAACCCTTCACCCACAACTCCAGCAGCTTGTGATGCTTGCCCTTGCCCGCCCACGCCGCCAGCGTCGCCGCCATGTCCTCATCCTCGGCCAGCACCGCCATCGCGGACTTGTTGTCCTTCGCCCGGCCGAAATGAATGTCGTCGAAGCAGCCGGACAGCTGGGGCTGCGCCGCCAGCCGTTCGATGGCCTGGACCAGCCGCGCGCTCAGCTGGGCGATGGACTCGGCGTGGAAAGCCAGGCGGTGCTCCATCGCCTCCCGCCCCCGCTGCAGCGTGAACGCCAGGTCGGACAGCCGCAGCGCCGGCGAGTCCCCGATGTCCTGCCCCAGGAAGCGGAGCAGGCGCTCGGCCACCTGCCGCAGCTGTCCAGGCGTCCTGGCGGACAGCGGGATCAGCGCCGCGCGCGCCGCATCCTCTTCTGCCCGCGCGGGCGCCGGGTATTCCGCGATAATCACGTGGCCGTTGGCGCCGCCGGAGCCAAACGAGGACACCGAGGCCGCGCGCGGATATTCGCGCAAGCGTCCGTCCAGGCTCAGCATCGGCCGCCGCCACGATTCCAGGCGCTGCGGCACGTAGAACGGCGAATCGGCGAAGGCGATACCGGGATTCAGGCGGGCCGAGTGCAGCGACGGCGCCAACTGGCCATGCCTGAGCTGCAGCAATACCTTGGCGATGCCGGCGATGCCTGCCGCCGACTCCAGATGGCCGATATTGGACTTCACCGAGCCCACCGCGCATTGGCCGGCCGGCGCGGCTCCCACGCCCAAGGCCGCGCTGCGGCGGGCGAAGCCCTGGCTCAAGCCCGCGATCTCGATCGGGTCGCCCAGCGCCGTGCCCGTGCCGTGCGCCTCGATGTAGCTCAGTTCCCGCGGGTCCATGCCCGCCTTGTCCAGCGAGGCGGCGATCATCGCGCCCTGGGCATTCGGGCTGGGCACGGTGTAGCCGTGGGTCTTGCCGTTGTGGTTGACGGTGGTCGCCCGGATCACGCCGTAAATATGGTCGCCGTCCGCTTCGGCCTGGGACAGCGGCTTGAGCAGAACCGCGCCGACGCCCTCTCCCGGCACGAAGCCGTCGCCGCCCTCGCCGAAGCTGCGGCAGCGCCCATCGGTGGACGACATCGTCAATTGCGACTGGATGAAATACTTGTTGGGATGCAGCGACAGGTTGACGCCGCCGGCGAACGCCAGCCGGCACTCGCCGCGCCGCAGGCTCTCCACCGCCAGGTGCAGCGCGGTCAGCGAAGACGAGCAGATGGTGTCCACCGCCATGCTCGGGCCGTTGCAGTCCAGCACGTGCGACACCCGGTTGGCGATTGAGCCGAACGAGGAATCCACCGCGTCGTCCTCGCAGTCGGCCGCGGCGGAGCGGGTGTACAGCAGGTATTCGCCGTGCATCACGCCGACGAACACGCCCACCTCGCCCTGGTAATGGCTGCGCAACCCGGCCCTGTCGTAGCCGGCGTCCTCCAGCGCGTGCCAGGCGGTTTCCAGGAAAATCCGCTCCTGCGGGTCCATCCGCTCGGCGTCGCGCGGCGAGATGTTGAAGAACAGCGGGTCGAAACGGTCCATGCCGTCGATGAAACCGCCCCAGCGGGTATGGATCTTGCCTTTTTGCGCTCGGTCGCGGCTGTAGTAGCGGCCATGCTCCCAGCGCTCGGCGGGGATTTCGCCGATGCTGTCCACGCCGTCGCGCAGATTGTTCCAAAACGTGTCCAGATCCTCCGCGCCGGGGAAGCGTCCGGCCAGGCCGATGATGGCGATCGGCTCGCCGTCCCGGCCAGGCCGCGGAAGCTCCCTGCGCGCGGCCGCGGCGCCGGCCGACGGCCAGGCGACCGCCGGCCGAATGTCCAGCAGCTGCCGGCTGCGCGCCGGATGCTCGTTGGCGAAATAGTCGGCCAGTTCGACGATGCTCTGATATTCGAAGAACAGCGTGGACGGCAGCTCGCCGAACGCCTGCGAAAGCTGGCGGTTCAACGCGGTGATCATCAGCGAGGTCAGTCCGTAGCGCTCGAACGACTCCTGGCAATCGATCTCGCTCTCGTCGATGGCCGACACCTGGGCAAAATGGCGGCGCAGATAGCCTTGCAGCGCCCTTTGCAGCGTCTCGTCGCCCAGTGGCGGCGGCGCTTCCGCGACGGCCGCGGCGGCGATATGGCAATCCACGGCCGCGAAAGGATAGGCGGCCAGCGCGACGCGCCGGCGCCCATGGCGCGCGATCCGCCCCAGGCCGCGCTCGCCGGCCATCCAGCCCGCGGCGGCCTCAGCCAGGGCTGGCCGGTCCAGCCCCCTCAGGCTTTCAATCTGGCTCTCCGGCGCGGACGCCGCCTGTGGCGCGCCTGCAGACGCCTCCACTCCATCCAGCAAATTCAGCAATTCTTCGCGGCTGCCGGCGACGACCGCCAACCGGCAAGCAAGCGCGACCCTGCCGACGCAAAGCGTGTAGCTGATGTCGCCCAAGGCTTCGCCATCCAACGTCCCCGAACGCAAATCACCGGCGAACGCCGCAAGCAGCCGGCCCAGTTGCTCGCGGCTGGCGGCGGAAAACGGGAACAGCCACGGCCCTGCGTCGACGGCAGCGGCCGCGCGCTCGGGCGGTGCCTCCAGTATCAAATGGCCGCCGGAGCCGCTGGCTCCGAAAGCGTTGATCAGCGCCCGCCGCGGCCCGCTCCATGCCAACAGGCCATCCGCGACGGCGAGCCTGCCGCCGGTGGACGGCAATACCGGGCTGAGCGGCGCGCAACCCAGCGTGGGGGCGATGCTGCCGTGGCGCAGCTGTTGCAGCACCTTGGCGATCTGCGACAAGGCAGATGCTGACTCCAAATGGCCGATATTGCCCTTGATCGACCCCACCGGCAGCGGCGCGTCGCCGCGCCGTTCGCCGAACACCCGGGCAAGCGCGGCGAACTCCGCGCCGTCGGCCAGGCTGGCCCCCGGCGCCGCGGCCTCGATATAGCCGATATCCTCGGCCGCCAAGCCCGCTTGCTCCAATGCCAGCCGGATCGACTGCGCCTGGCTGTCGGCGTTGGGCGCGCCGTAGCGGAAGGTTCTGCCGCCATGGCTGACCGCGGTGGCGCGGATCACGCCCAGCACCCGGTCCCCGTCCCGCTCGGCATCGGCCAACGGCCGGATCAACAAGGCACCGACGCCCTCGCCCGGCACCCAGCCGTCGGCGTCGCGGCCGAAAGGATGGGCCTGGCCGTCGCCGGACAGCAGCTGCAGCGAGGAAAGCAGCTCCAGATGCGCCGGATGGCTGATCAGATTGACGCCGCCGACGACCGCCGCCCTGCATTCGCCCTGGCGGATGCTGTTGCAGGCGAAATGCAGCGCAGTCATCGCCGACGAGCACGAGGTGTCGAACACCACGCTGGGGCCGTTGAAATCATTGAAGAAGGACACCCGATTGGCGATCGCCGACAGGAAGGAGGTAGCCCGCTCTTCGCGGCCGGCCGAGCCATGTCGCTGGTAATCTCCCCACATCGCGCCGACGAACACGCCGACACGTCCGGCATGGCGAACCAGGTTGTCCGCGGTGTAGCCGCTGTTTTCCAAACAATGCCACACCGTCTGCAGGAACAAACGCTCCTGCGGATCCAGGGTCTTCGCCTCAGCCGGCGTGATCCTGAACAGCAGCGGGTCGAACAGATGCTTGTCCGCCAATTCGCCCGCCGCCCAGTGGGACGCCTCCGTTTCGGACGCACCGCTGCGCAGCAGCGCCTCGCCGCTCAGCTCGCCGATGCTGGAACGGCCTGCGCTCAGGTTGACCCACAGTTGGTCCACGTCGGCCGCGCCGGGAAACCGGCCGCTGATGCCGACGATGGCCAGCGCGCCATCATCGCGGGAGGATGGGGAGGACTGGCCGGACGCGGCTTGGCCTCCGATTTCCAATCGTGGCCAAGCGGCCGGCAGCGCCTGCTCCACCGCGCCGCCGACCAGGCTGTGCGCCAACTCGTCGCCATCGTCCAGGCCGAATGCGCCGCGCAGACGATCGAAATTCATCGCGCCTATCGGGCATAGCCCCACGCCGAATTCGCCCTGCCGCTCCAGCAGCAGCTGCCCCATCCGGCCCGCCTGCAACAGGCTGAAATAGCGGCCTTCCTCGCCAAATGCCGGGGAGCGGCCCGCGACCAGGAAAATCCGCAGCCTCGACTGCTGCGCATGCCTGCGGTTGAACGGGTTGTAACCGGCGTTGAGCGCCGCCATGTCGGCGTCGCCGACGCGCTGCAGACAGTGCGGACCGGCGTCGTAACGGTATATGCCCGCCGGCAGATAACGGTCCTGGCAGCCCCACAGCACGCCTTGCTCGGCCAGCAGCAGATAGACCTTGATTGCAGGCCCCACCTCCGCGCCATGCAGGCTGCGTCCCTCGCCGTCCGGCCGCAGCAGGCTCAGCAAGCGGCTCAGCTGGCCAAAGCTCAGCGGCCCGTCCAGATACTGCCGCTTCGCCGCGCGCAAGCGCAGCGCGTCCTCGCTGATGGGCTCTTCCGGCAAGGCGATCGCGCCGTCACCCTGCTCCGGCAAATCAGGGCGGATCTGCCGCTGCTCCTGATGCAGCCGGGCCATGTCCTCCTCGCCCGGTAGGGCGAAGCCATTGTTCCGTCCGCTGAGGAAGTCGGCGAACGCCGCGTCCGGGCGACGCCAGTGGGCGCTCAGGCCGGCATCGCCATAGAGCGCCAGCCCAGCCGGCGCGGTGCCTTCGATCAGGCAATGCAGGAAGCGGTGGCTAGGTTGAAGACGGAAGGATTCGGCCAGCGCGGCGAAATCGACGCCGTAGGCCGGGCTGAGCGTCAGACCCAGCTCAGCCTGGCGCGACAACAGCATCTGCTCGATATAGCCGGCCTCCAGCGCCACCAGCGTGGGCGCGGCGTCGTTGTAGATCGGCGCGATCGCGTCGGTTTCCGCGATCAGGAACAAGGCGAAACCGGCGGCGGCGAACTGCCCGCGCTGCGCCGGCAGGAAAGCGTCCGCATCCAGCACCGCCTGCGCGCTGACCGGCAGCAGGCGGTTGAGCCGGGGATGGTGGTAATAGACGCCTCCGGGCAGGCCGGGAATCCGCCCCTCCGCCGCGTAGAGATAACACTGGACCGCGTTGAGGCCGCCTGCGGACGAATACAAATACTTGCCGTTGCCATCCAGCGGCGTCTCCCTCAGCAAGGACAGCAATCGTCCCAGCCGCGCCAGATCGGCGGAACTGCCGCCATCGCGGCGGTAGGCACTTGGATCGAAACCGACTTCCTCCAACGGAATCGCAACCTCATCCGCTTTTGCCCCCCGCTCTGACTGCCCGCTTTCCGGCGCCTCGCCGCCGCCAAGCGCGGCCAGCAGGCGGCCCGTTACCGCCGCTATGGTGGGCCGCTCCAGAAACGCGTCCACCGGCAACGTGACCCGGTACTCCTGCTGAATGCCGTGCACCGCCTGCACCAGGGTGAAGGAGGTGGCGCCTTGGTCGAACAGATCATCGTCGGCGGACAATTCGGCCGCGCCGAGCGCCTCGCGGAAATACCGGGCCAACCATTCGCTCACAGCCTGCCGCGTCGGTCCGGCTTCCGCGACGGGCGTCTGGACGCCGGCGCCGTCCAGCAGCGCCTTGCGATCGGCCTTGCCATGCGCGGTCACCGGAATATGCTCGACGAAGGCAACCAGATTCGGCGTCATATACTCCGGCAGCCGCGACTTGATGAAGTCCCGCACCGCCTTCTTGTCCAGCCCCGCGCCTACCACGAAAGCCGCCAGCTTGGGATCTTCCGAACCGGGGTCCTTGACCAAGACCACCGCGTCGTCGATCAGCGGGTGGCCGCGCAGCGTGTTCTCGATCTCGCCCAGTTCGATCCGGAAGCCGCGCAGTTTGACTTGGGAGTCGAAACGGCCCAGCAGCTCGATTTCGCCGTTCTCCAGGAAACGCGCCTGGTCGCCGGTACGGTACAAACGGGCGGCCGCGTCGTCGGAAAAGGGATCGGGGACGAACTTCTCGGCGGTGAGCTCCGGGCGGTTGAGATAGCCCCTGGCCAGGCCCACGCCGCCGATGCACAGCTCGCCGGTATCGCCGATCGGTACCGCCTGGCTTTCCGCGTCCAGGATGTGGATCTGGATATTGTCTATCGGCCGGCCGATCGGCACGATCTGGTCGGCTCGCGGCTCGCCGGGCCAATAGGTCACGTCCACCGCCGCCTCGGTCGGCCCGTACAGATTGTGCAGTTCGGCCTCCAGGCGGCCGCGGAACTGCAGCAGCAGGTCATGGGTCAGCGCCTCGCCGCTGACGAACACCTTGGCCAGCGAACGGCATTGCGAAACAGCGGGGTGCTTGAGGAAAAAACGCAGCATCGACGGTACGAAATGGCAGATGGTGATCCGCTCCGCCAGCATGGTTTCCACCAGGTAATTCGTGTCCTTGTGCCCTTCCGGCCTGGCCATCACCAGGCAGGCTCCGCTCAGCAGCGGCAGGAATAGTTCCCATACTGAAACATCGAAGGTGAACGGGGTTTTCTGCAGAATCCGATCCTGCGCCCCCACATCGTAATGCCGCCGCATCCACAAGAGACGGTTGCAGATCGCCCGGTGCGGCAGCATGCAGCCCTTGGGCCGCCCGGTGGAGCCCGAGGTGTAGATGACGTAGGCGAGATCGTCCGGACCGTTGACCGGCTCCGGGTTGCCGTCATGTCCTGCCGACACATCGCATTCCGCATCGTCCAGGCAGATCGTTGCGCCGCCATAGGCCGCCAGCCGCGGGAGAAAGCGCCGCTGGGTCAGGATGACCTTGACCGCCGCATCCTCGACGATCAGCGCCAGCCTCTCCTCCGGGTAGCCGGGATCCAGCGGCAGATAGGCGCCGCCGGCTTTCAGAATGGCCAGCAGGCCGACCATCAGCTCCGCCGAGCGCTCCATCTGAACGCCGACGAGGCTGTCCGGCCCCACGCCCAAGCCACGCAACTGATGCGCCAGCAGGTTGGCCCGCCGGTTCAATTCGCGATAGCACACATCCTCGCCTTCGAAGCGCACCGCCGCCGCGTCCGGGCTGCGCTCAGCCTGTTCCTCAATCAACTGCTGCAGGCACTTGTCCAACGGATATGCCCGGTAAGTGTCGTTCCAGGAGGAAATGACCATGCTCTCTTGTATGTTCACGAATCAGCATCCCAACCCATGAACGACGGCATCGCACAAAACTGCGGCACCGGCGTCCGTGAATCCATATGAAGTGTGCGAGGAGAACGGCTCGGCGCGACAGCGGGCATGACTTTTTAAACAAGTACAATGTCCTTGCCCGCTGAGGATTTGCATTCTATTCACGAAATATTACAAATACAAACAGCAAATTCATTTGTCAATGAAATGGCATACAAATTAAATAATGACGCAACCAAGCCACTCCAACAACAAGGACATCAGACAGGATCAGGTTGCGCCGCCATCGCCTCGGTTTCTCTCCCGCAAGCGGCTAATGCCTCCGTCAGCCACGCCTCCGGCATCTCCCACAACTCGTCTCCGCGCGCCAACGCCTCAAGCAAGCGGCAGTAATCGGCGAACATCGCTTCGACATTGCCCCCCGGCAGCGAGCCGGCGGCGAAATCCCAATGGATCAGCAGCGCGTCGGACAGCTCCATGCTCAGATTGTCCAGCGCCACGCCGTGCGTGCGACTGGCGAACTTGACCAGCTCCACGCCTTCGGCCAGTTCCAGTGGCCCCTGCGGGTTGAGTCGGGTGAATACCACGGGAAACTGCAGCCGCCGGTGCCATTGCCTATCCGCAGCGGCCTTGCGCAAGGCAGGCAAGCCTCCTATCAGACCATGGCTGTCGTCTTCGGCCAGAACCCGGCCGCAACGGCGGGCGCGTTCGATGAAGGTCAGCGCTTCGGCGTAAAAATCCACCCAACTCAAGGAAGTGAAATCGCCAACCACACCGTTGATTTCTGCGTGAGCAGCCGGCCTGCGCCAACCAGGCGCCACCAGAGAGAAAGGCAATGGGCAGCCGTGGCGCGCCAGGCACCAGCCATAGGCGGCAATCAACAGCGCATCGGCGCATACGCCGGCCTGAGCTGCCCGCGCCTTTAGGACCCGCCAACCGTTCAAGCGATGCCCGAACCCCAGATGCGAGGTGGTCTCCCCCTCTCCGACGCTTGGTCCGAGCGGCAATTGACGGAACTTCTCCGTCCAGTACGCCATTTCGTCCAGCCCGGCCGGCGAGCGCCGGAACTGCGCCAAGGCGGCGATGTAGTCGGCATAGACGATGGCCGGCACGACCGGCGATCGGCCCTGATAGATATCCAGCAACTGGCGGGCCAGCAGATCCCGGCTGGGCAGATCGGCGATCAGCAAGTCCACCGCCAGATGCGCCAGGCTGCGCCCGTCCTCCAGCGGCGTCACCCGCAGCCAGGCATGGGGCCAGCCGCCCAGTTCCGTCGCCCGGCCCAGCATCTCGCGCGCGATGCGTTCCGGATCGCCGCGATCTTCGCGCCGCTCGAACGGCAAAGGCGGCGGCGAGGCGCTCAACTGCTGGACGCCGTTGGGCGTGATCCGGACGTTCAGCATCGAATGCCGCGCGGCCAGTTCCTGCCAGGCCCGTTCCAGCCTCTCGATATCCAGGTCCTCGATCGCCAGCGCCAGATACAGATGCGACGCGCCGCGCTCGCCATGCAGCGCCCGGCTGAACGCGTACGCCTGTTGCTGATCGGTCAGGGCGAATGCCTCGCCCTTCGCGGCGCCCGGCTCCAGCGCCAACGGGCTTTCCGCCAGCGCCGCGAAGGCCGGCGCATGCGCCCAGTCGGCTTCGCCGTCGGCCAGACGGGTCAACAGCCGGCGATAATCGTCGAACAGCCGCTCCATCATTCCATCGGGGAAGCAATCGACGGCCACGTCCCAGCTGAAGCACAGCGTGCCGCCGCGCTCCCTCAACTGGTGGTCCAGATTGACCTGCGGCGTCTGGGTGACGCAGTAACGCTCCGCATCGCCGAAGCTGTCCGCGCCGCCGATCACCGGATTGTTGAGCATGGAAGTGAATACCGCTTCGCCGCCGCTGAACGCCAGGCCCTGGCGGCGCCGGCTCTCGCGCAGCACCGCTACGCCGCCCACGCTCATGTGGTCCATGTCTTCCAGCAACTGGCGCTGCGTCCGCCGCGCCAATTCCGCCAGCGTCTCGCCGCTCTCGTCATCGAAAGCGAAAAACTGGGTCGAGATCAGCGGTCCGACCAAACCGTCGACGTCGGAATGCAGCGGCAGACGGTTATAGCAAGTGGAAATCAAGGTGAATCCCGCGCCGGCGTTCTCCCGGCGCAGCGTCAGGCCGAACAGGGCCAGCAGCAGCGCGCTGCCCGAAACGCCGAGCGCCTCGCCGCGTTGCTTCAGCCTACTCCAGCGCGCCGCGTCCAGCGTGGCCGCCAGCCGCCGCCGCAATCGGCTGGCCGGCCGCTGCGCCTTCTGCAGGCTCAGGCCGGGCGGCATTCGCTCCAACCGATCCATCCAGTACTGCAGGTCATTCCGGTAGCGGATGGAGTCCTTGAACGCCGCCACCGACAGCAGGTAATCGCGGAAAGACAAGCCCGGCGCGGTGAGCGCCGCCTCCGGGTCTCGGTAGCACGCCAGCCACTGCTGCAACAGCGTTTCCAGCGAGGTGGCGTCGACCACCAGTTCATCCACGCTCAGATGCACGCGGCCAACGACATCCGCCAACAGCGAAACGCGGATTTCGAACAACGCCTCCGCGCCCGGCAAATAAACCTTGTGCGACATCTGTTCCCG
Organism: Chromobacterium sp. Ag138; assembly: GCF_055181315.1. Taxonomy (NCBI): domain Bacteria; kingdom Pseudomonadati; phylum Pseudomonadota; class Betaproteobacteria; order Neisseriales; family Chromobacteriaceae; genus Chromobacterium; species Chromobacterium sp. Ag138. The sequence continues at coordinate 455,262 of NZ_JBUPWA010000001.1, read as the reverse complement.
CACCGCGTCCAGCGCCCTCGCGCACGCCTCGGCATCGGCCTGCCGCAAATCCTGGACGGCGAAACAAGAAGGTGCGGCATCGGCAATCTGCTGGCGGCCATCGGCCAACAGGCGGATGCGCAGCGCCTCATGGCAACCGACCAGCCGGTTCCAGGCCGAGTTGAGCCTGGCAACGTCCAGATCACGCCAATCAAACTCCAAATAGATATGGCAGCCCACTCTTTCCGCCTCGGCCAGCAACTGGCGGCCGGACAGGAAGGACTGCTGGATGTCGTTGAGAGGGAACGGCAGCGAATGGCTTTCCAGATCGACGATCAGCCTGGGCAGCGCCAGCTCGCCGCCGCCCTGCGCCAGCGCCTCCAGCCCGGCCTCAGCCTCGCCCAGGCTCAGGAAAGGGTCGAGCCGCGCCAGCGGCACCGGTCGCGCCCAATCCCGCTCCAGCTTGGCCTTGACCCCCAGCGCAGCCAGAGAGTTGAGTCCCAGATCCGCCAGACGGCAGCCCTCCCGTCCCGACAACGCCTCCGGCGGACATCCCAAGGCATCGGCCAGCATTTCGCGAAAGCCCGCGGCCTCCGACTCGCCAGCGCAAGCGTTCATCTGCGCCGGCGCATGCCGGGATGGAAGCCAATGCCTTGCGCGGGCGAAAGCATAACCCGGCAGGCCTATCCGCCTCGGCGCGCCGGCGCGAGGCAGCCTGTTCCAGTCGGGCTCCGCGCCTTCCTGCCAAAGATCGCCCAGCGCGCGCAAATCGTTGCTGGACAAAGCTAGCTCGACGGCGGCGCTGAATTCGACAGCCGATCGCGCCGATCGCGCGTCGATATTTCCGACGCCCACGGCCAACTCTCCCAGCGCTTTCGACAGGGACTCGAGGCTGTCCGCCACGCAGCGCCAGCGGCAGGACATAGCCGTTCGCCCTGTCTGCAAGGTGTAAGCGATGTCGGCCAGGCGCAGCTCCGGATGCGACTCAAGATGGCGGCCCAGCCGCGCGGCCTGCTCGCGCAGGCTGTCGACGTCGCGCGCCGACAGCACGATCAATTGGCTGCCGCCATCGCCCGCCTCCTCGCCGGCCGGCGCCAGATGTTCCTCCACCACTAGGTGGGCGCAAACGCCGCCGAAACCGTAGCTGTTGATGCCGGCCCGGCGCGGCAGCGCGACGCCGGCGACATCCCGGCGCGCCGGCCATGGGACGCTGTCGGCTTCGAACGCCAGCAGCCGCTTGTCCAAGTCGATGGAGGGGAGAAGGGTCTGATAACCGGCCAAACCGGGCAGACGCCGCGTGGCGATGGCGTCGATCACCCGGAACAGCGCGGCCAAGCCGGAGGCCAGCTCGCAATGGCCGATCACCGGCTTCAGGCTGGCGACGCGCCAGGCATCGCCAGGTCCGCCGCCGGCGCCCAATTCCAGCCTGGCGGCCTGCAGCGCGGCGATCTCGATCGCATCGCCCAGCGGCGAGCCGACGCCGTGCGCCTCCACGTAATCCACGCTGTCCGGCGCCACCCCGGCGTCGCGGTGGGCCGCCACGATCGCCGCCTGGATGCCATCATGGTTGGGCGCGGTCAGAGAAACGCCCTTTCCGCCGTGCAAGGCCGCGCTGCCCTTGATCTTCAGGTAAATCCGGTCTCCGTCCCGCTCGGCGTCGGCCAGCGGCTTGAGCAGCAACGCGCCCACGCCTTCCGATCTCACATAGCCGTCCGCCCCCTCCTGGAACGAACGGGTTCGGCCGCTGCCGCTCAGCAATCCCATCCGACGGTATCCGTCGGTTTCCGCCGGGGACAGCAGCAGGTTGACCGCGCCGACCAGCGCCTGTCCGCACTCCCCGGCGCGGATGGCGCGGATGGCGCGGTGGATGGCCGCCAGCGCCGACGAACACGCAGTGTTGCAGTATTCGCTTGGCCCCCGCAAATCCAGCAACTGGGAGATGCGGTTGGCGTACATGCAAGGAGAAGAGGACGTCAGCAGGAAAGGGCTGTCGGCCGGATGCGCCGCCGTTTCCCGGTATTCGCCTGCCGCGGCGGCGATGAATACGCCAGTGCGGCTGCCGGCCAGCCTCGGCGCCGGAATGCCCGCGTCCTCCATCGCCAGCCAGGCATATTGCAGCAATAGGCGCTGCTGAGGGTCCATCTGCGCGGCTTCCGCCGCCGACAGGCCGAAAAAGACGTGGTCGAAACAATCGATGTCGTCGATGTAGCCGCCAAGCCCCCCGCCGCCGCGCCACGCCGGCGCGTTCCGCAGCTGGCTTTCCCCGCCGCGAGCGGCTTCCAGGAATGACTCCAGCTCCCCGCCCGGAAAACGGCCGCTGATGCCGATGATCGCGAAGTCGCCATGGCTTTTCGCGCGCGGCATCCCAAGCGCCTCCGGCTGCGGCGTGCTGACCGAGCCGCCCCCCAGGCGCAGCGACAGCGCCTCGACGATTTTTTCCATGCAGTCGTAACGGAAGAAAAACGTCTGTTCCAGCGCCAGCCCGAGCGTCAACCCCAGCTGCTCGGTCAAGGAAAGCATGTCGGCCGAATCCAAACCCAATTCCATCAAGCTGCGCTGCGGCGGCAAGCTGCCGTCGTCCGGCCGGCCCAGGCAGCGGTTCACCGCGGCCCGGACCGCATCGCCGACCGGCCGCTCGGCCGGAGCCAAGGCCGAAGGCGGCAGACTCAGTTCCTGCCTCACCCGGTCTGCTAGGTCATAGCGCACCAGCACCCCGTGGGCCGCGTTGTCGACATCCGCGGGACGATAGCCGGCCACCAAACGCTCGACCCTGGCGCCGTGCAGTTCGTGAAAGCGCAGCACCGGATCCAGCAGCATCCCGGCCTGGTTGCGGCCATGAATGTAATCGCCCAATGGCATGCGCGCCGCCTGCTTGGGATAATCCTTGCAGCGAGTGACCCCGACCACGGTGTCGACACCCTCCAGCAGCGAGCAGTACTGGAGCATGAACTCCAGCAGTTGGTCGCCATAGCTGCTGTACTGGTGCGCCGGCAGCACGTTCAGACTCTGTATCTGCACGATGCCGCCGTCTGGGTGGAACAGCCGGTCCACCGTCGAGAAATCGACGTCGAACAGCCCTTCGATCTCCATGATGCGCTGGGAATAGATCACGCCCAGCACCTCGCTGCCCCGCTCCAGCACCAATTGCCCGGCCGGCCAGCGCGCCAGCCGCCGGCGCAGAATATCGTCGCCCACTCGCCCGCCTTCCGGCCAGCAGGCGATTTCCAGCGCGGACAGCGCCGGCAGGTCGCCGGGAACCGCGCGGCGTACCCGATACGCCCGGGCGCGATAGCAGCCCGCGCTCGACTCGCACGCTCCTCTGCGGGGATGCCTATGCAGCATGCCCGGTTCCGGAAGCCAGCCCTCGCCGGCCAGCGCCAGCAGATGGCGTGCCGCCTCCGGCGCGTCATCGCGGGAAAAACGCCCCAACAACGGTCCGCTCTTGTAGCTATGGCTGGCGCCAATGATTAGCGCGTGATCGCCGACCCGCTCGGCCAATCGGCGGAAACCCGGCCTCAATGCGCCGGAAGGCCCGAGCGTCAGCGAGGACAGACACAGCCACAGCGGCCGATCGCCATCCCGCAAACCGGCTTTCCGCAGCAAGCGCTCCAGCTCCGCGCCATCGTCCAGCGCCTCCGGCGCCAGCGGCAGCACCCGGACTGGCGGAGGCCGCGCGGCTTCAAGTGCAGCGGCCATGCCGCCGATGGCGATGATGGCATCAGGTTGGGTCTCCCCTGGCCCTTGACCGAGCATCCGGTCCAAAATCTCTTTTAGCGCCGGCCCGCCCGCCATCGAAGGCTCCCGCTCGCCGGCTGCCGCCATCCATTCGGCGGCGTTTTCCCAAGCGTCGCCTTTTCCAAACAGCAGACCATCCAGCGCTGCGGGGAGGCCAGCGCAGAACGACGAAAAAGACTCGTCCCGGCACGCGGACAGCGCCGCCGGCTCAAGCCTGCCCGCCACCAGCCATTTGCCGGCAATCAGGAACCCCGTCAGGCGCCCGGCCAATCCCGGAGCGAGGCCGGCGACGGACATATCCAGCCTGCCGCTCCCCGCCTCCACCACCTCATCCGCCGCCAACCGGCGCAACGAGGCCCGTGCCAGCAGTTCGTCGAGCCCTCGCGCCAGCGTCGGACAATCCAGGTCCCATCGCAGGGCCGCCGACTCCAGCCAGGCTGACCACCACAGCGGATCCTCCGCGGCTGGCCGCCGATCAGGCGACATCCATTGAAACAACTCTTCCAGCCGTTCCGGCAGCCGTCCGGCGGCCGACGCCCGGCCACTGAACCGCCAACCATCCGGCCCGGAACGGCTCAACCAGCCGCAAGTTTCCAGAATGTCGGCGGCAATGCGGGCCGGCCCGGCGTTGGCGGTATCACCGGGAAAGAGCCGGGCCGGCTCGAACGGCTGGCGGAGGCCCAGATTGGAAATCAGCCCGCGCTTTTGCAGGCAGAAAACGAGTGACAAAAAAAGCAGGTGGTCGGCAGCAGAAAATGTCGGCATCTCGTCATGACAAAATACATTTTAATGCTGTATAAGTATCCCAAAATCACGTTCAGCTCAAATGAATTTACTGCCACCTTCCCGCGACGCGCCCATCCAGCCCCCCCTGGCGACCGTCGCTGGATACCGCGCGCCCGAAATAGCGCGATACGGCTCGGAACCATCCTTCAGGACCGGAAAACATGCCTTATCTCCATCAAGGAAAGCAGTGCTCCATTGTCTTCATGCTCCCCGGCCAAGGCGGCCAGTTCTATCAGATGGGCCGGGAGCTCTATCAAAACCAGCCGGTGTTCCACCGCTGGATGAATGACCTGGACAGCCTGGTCCGCGCCGAGCTCGGGCGCTCGGTGATCACCGAGATCTATCACGACAACAACGCGCGCTCCAAAGCCTTCGACGATATCCGCCTCAGCCACCCGGCGATCTTCATGGTGGAATACGCGTTGGGCAAGACGCTGGAAGAACAAGGAATCCAGCCCGACTTCCTCCTGGGCGCCAGCTTGGGCGAACTGGTCGCGGCGGCGCTCGCCGATATGCTTCCGCTGCCCGACGCGATCCGCCTGGTGGTCGCCCAAGGCAAATTGTTTCACGAACGCCATGCCGGCGTCGAAGGGGCCATGCTGGCCATCCTGGCCGGTGAGCCGCTCTATCGGCAAACGCCGTTATTGAGCCAGCACTGCGACATCGCCGCTTATAACGCCGACTCGCTCATCGTCGTCTCCGGCACCGCAGAGCGCATCGCAGAGGCTGAACGCCATCTGCGCGAACGGGATATCGTAGTGCAGCGCCTGCCCGTCCGGCAGGCCTTTCATTCCCGCCAGATCGACTTTCTGCGGCCGGAGGCCGAGGCGCTGTGCAGCCAGTTGAACTTCGGTCCCTCACGCACCCCGCTGATCTCCTGCAGCGAAGCCGCTCCGCTGGAAAGCATGCGCGCCGAATATTTCTGGCAGGTGATCCGCCAACCCATCCGTTTTTCCCAAACCTTGGCGCGGCTGGAACGAGAAGCCGCCGAGCGCGGTGAAACGCCCATCTACCTGGACTTGGGGCCCAGCGGCACGCTGGCCAATCTGGTCAGGCAGAATATCGGCGGCGAGGCATCGCGCATTTTCGCAGCGCTCAGCCCCTTCGGCCGCGATCTGGAGAAATTCGACGGCGTACTGTCGCTGGCTCGCGGGCTTCAAGCACAGCCGACTGCCGCGCAAGCGCCGAAGTCAGCCGCTGGCCGCATCGATCAGCCGCAAACCCCGCCGCCGGCCCCTGCTCGG
>NZ_JBUPWA010000001.1:349642-449418 GCF_055181315.1 Chromobacterium sp. Ag138 | reverse complement strand
CCCCCATGCCCACCCGCTCCGGTCCCATGCACGTCTGCCTGTTTCCCGGCCAGGGCTCGCAGCGCGTGGGCATGGGGGAGCATGTGTTCGACCGCTTCCCGGAGCATCTGGCCCAGGCCGACGCAATTCTCGGCTATTCGCTGAAAACACTGTGCCTGGAGGATCCCGACCGGCAGTTATCCGATACCCGCTACACTCAGCCAGCGCTCTACACGGTCGGCGCATTGACCTTCCTGGATCGGCAACGACGGGACGCCCGGCCTCCAGACTTCGTCGCCGGCCATAGCTTGGGTGAGTACTGCGCGCTGTTCGCCGCCGGTGCCTTTTCTTTCGAGACCGGCCTCAAGCTGGTCAAAAAGCGCGGCGAACTGATGGCTCGTTCCAGCGGCGGCGGCATGGCGGCCGTCCTAGGCCACAATCCGGATGAAATCCGCTCGCTGCTGTCCCGGCACGGGCTGGAGGCACTGGACGTCGCCAACTACAACTCGCACATCCAGACCGTGCTCTCCGGCCCGACAGCAACGCTCAGCGATGCCAGAGAAATCTTTCTGCAACAGGGCATCACCTTCATTCCGCTGCCTGTCAGCGCGCCTTTCCATTCCCGCTACATGGGGGACGCGATGAAAGAATTCGGGGATTACCTCCGGCAGTTCGACTACTCCCCGCTGCGCATCCCGGTCATATCCAACGTTCATGCCGAGCCCTACCGCGACGAGCAGTTGATCGACAATCTCTCCCGCCAGATCTGCGGTTCGGTGCATTGGCTGGACACGGTTCGCTACCTGATGCGCCAGGGCGCATTCGAGTATGAAGAACTCGGTCCGGGCAATGTGCTAAGCAAACTTGTCGACAGCATTCTAAATGCATGAAATGTCGTACCACTGTTGAAGTGGCGTACTGCGAGCTACTGCAATGCCAAGTAACGATTGTTATGGGTGATATACGGTTGCGCATCTGCGGCAGAGGTTACCATTCCCACAGTGGTTGCCTTTGATTGATCAACTAGGTAGTGTTGTTCTCAGGTACCTAGCCAACTATTGACCATGATGTACAAACTCATGTAAACCCATGAGTGTTCTAGATTAGATGTCGGTTTTCATGAGGAGATGCAGTATGCCCTCATGAACGCATAATATTCAAAATGAATATTTGTATAGCTATATTCTTAGCTATGTGTCTGGGGAACCGGGGGGACGTCGATCAAGTTGTAAAATGTGAGAAAATTACTTCTGCGCGCTACCACTAGCAGGCGGCTGGTTTTTTTTGGGGGGGCACATATGCAGACTGACCAAGCCGGCTCCGGCAATTGCGAGACCGGCCTTCTCGAAGCCCTGCGGCAACCAATCTGAAGCCCGTTTGCAATTGGGCTGTAGCGCCACCCATACGGAGTGGAGGTCTTGCCAGACAGGTGCAGCCAAAAAAACTATACGCCGCCGCGCCGCGCAACGTGCTGCGCCGGCGGTTTTTGACTCGGACGCGCAAAGGGAGGGAGGACGGCGGCGGCGTGGGCAGGCTGCGCAGGAAATCCAAGCGCTACTCTCGCAGCGCGACACCTCGCAGCCGCCGCCCAAGCGACTCGAGCTCTCTCATTTGCCGGAGCTGAAGCTTGCCCAGCGAGTCTTGCGCCTCGTCCACCAAACTCAACAAAAGCGCCGCCCGAGGCTCGCCGCCCAGCATGTCTTCCATGCGGGCTCGCATCGCATCCAGCAGCGCGCGCGCATCGGCCTGCCCCGCGCGTTGACTTTCCATCATGGCGGCCAGCGCGGCGCCCGCCTGATCCTGTCCGGCCTCGGCGCTGTCCTGAATCATGACTTCCGCCCGCTCCGCGGCGCCCTCCGCCATCAACGCCAGATAATCCTTAAGCTTGCCGCAGCGCTCAATGTCGTCCACCGGCATGTTGTTGACCAGCAAGGACACCGGTCCGTAGTTGAATGCGCAACGGCTGTCGTAGCAGACGATGCGCTGCCGCTCCGCCGACAGATCCTGCAGCAATAGCGATTCCAGCTGGCTGCTGCCTGATTCGGAGCTCAGGGTTTTCACCTCGCCGTTGTCGCGGAACTGCACCGATGCGGCCAGCCCGAACTCCCCCAGCGCGTCCAGCGTGGCGCGCATCAACTGGCTGGAGTCGACTACCTGGAATAGCCGGCGGAAATACTGCAGGCAAACGCCCAAAGCGCTGCTGTCGGTCATCGCCGACATGGCGACCGACATCGCGCCCCGGGCCTGGCTTTTCAGTTCGTGTATCTCGCGTCGGTAGCGCAAAGCTTGCTCCACCTTGCGGACCAGCTCTTCAGGTTGCAGCGGTTTGCTGACGAAATCTTCGCCGCCGACGCTGTATGCGGCCAGCCGCTTCACCGGATCGCTATGCGCCGACACGAATATGACGTAAGGCTGAAACGGCAGGTTCAGCTGGCGGATGCGCCGGCAGGCCTCATATCCATCCATGCCTTCCATTTCGATATCCAGCAGCACGATCTCCGGCTTTTCTTCCACCACAGCCTCCAAGCCTTCTTCGCCGGTTACTTTGCAGGTCAGTTGCAGCTCCGACTCGAACAGCATCCGCATGACTTGGCTCACGATGGGGTCGTCATCGACCACCAGCATTCTGTGTTTTTCCATTTCGCCCGCCCTTTCGCTTGTCTAAGCTTTAACTGATCGCGTTCACGGCTCCCGGCCGCTGCTTTATCCCGGTATTACAGCTATAGCTCTTCCTCTGGCTTGTGGCACCGGCGTCTGAATGATGCGGACGGCATTTCATCGAAAATGTAGCGCACACTCCCCTGGAGGGTTTATGGAACAAGAGCATTCCGCTGGCGCCGAACTCGCCAAGCTGCATGTTCTGCTGGTGGATGACAGTCAGATCAACCAGCTGTTCGTTTCCAGCCTGGCTGAGGATTTGGGCATTTCGCTCGATTGCGCGAACAATGGCGCCGAAGCCCTGCAGCGGCTCCGTGAGGGCAGCCGGCGTTACCAACTGGTGCTGATGGACTTGCAGATGCCCGTGCTGGATGGATTGGGAGCAACCCGCGCGATCCGCGAGGAGCTGAAGCTGAAGCTGCCCATCATCGCGTTGACCGCCAGCGCCGAGCCGGATCATCAGGAGAGTTGCCGCCTGGCCGGCATGAATGGCTTCCTGCGCAAGCCGGTGGATGGAGAGGCCCTGCTGCGGTTGATTAACCACTATCGCGTTCGCAGCCGAGCCGGCGAAGAATACGGCAAGCTGAAACTGGATACGTTGAAGTTGCTGCACCGCGCTTCGGCGATCCGGCTGCGCAGCACGCTGCAGGAAGCCATCGACACCTGCCGGCGGGATTTTGATCAGGCTTGCCTGCAATGGCGGCAGGGCGACTCCGAGACCGCCGCGCGGCTGATACACCGTTACCGCGGCTCTCTGGGCACGTTTGCCTACGAAGATTTCGTGCGGCTGACGCTGGATCTGGAGCATGCCGTTCGCGGGGGAGAAGAGAATCTAGAGCCTCGCCTCGATGTTTTTCGCGCGGAGTTGGACGAACTACTCTGTCAGCTTCAGCGGTGGATGGAAAACCACGGAAACTGATGGCGTCTCCCGCGACAGTCAATCGCTTCCTTCGATCTGAAACGCTGGGCTGAAGAAAGAATTATGCGGGGCTGCGCGGATTGCCCAAACCGGAGCGCTCACGTGCGTGGACGCCCATCCCAGTCATCGTCGGCCTTCGTCTTTAATGCGATGCCGGCGCACAATACGGTCAGCCCCGTCAGCATGCCGCCAAAGCCTGTCGCGAAAGCGACATAATCGAGCGTCCCCATCATCAGGACTGTATGGACGGCGCCCCAGATGAATGTGGGATGCCGCTGTCGGCAGAGCCATGCCTGCGATCCGGAACGGGCAGTAGCTGACGCCATCATTCTCGGTCAGGCAGTCCTTGAGGCATTTCGTCAGGATGGCCTGCGGCATCGCACAGCCTCTTTGCCGAGGTGTCTTCGACGCAGGCGGCGAACTCGTGGAATCAGGAACGAGTCGTCATCGCGGCCGTGAAATTCGACGCGCCGCCAGGCCCGATGCGCAGAAGTTGGGGCGGCTCATTGGGTCGGGCGCTGGACAACTAGTGTAGAATGGAAGAATACCAATCATTAGCAATCAGGGCTGGCTTGAAAGTTGTTGGATTTTTTCTGGAAATCGCAAGCCGGACTGATGTAAACAACTAAAAATAAATAGGCTTCATAAAGAAAATGGCTATTCAGATCAAAGACGCGCAAGATATCGAGAAAATGCGCATCGCCGGCCGCCTGGCGTCGGAAGTTTTGGATTTCATCACCCCGCACATCAAGCCCGGCATCACCACCGAGGCCATCGACAAGCTGTGCCACGACTACATGGTCAATGAGCAGGGCACCATCCCCGCCCCGCTGAACTACGCGCCGGATGGCCACAATCCTTACCCCAAGTCGGTTTGCACTTCGGTCAACCATGTGATCTGCCACGGCATCCCCAATGACAAGCCGCTGAAAAACGGCGACATCATGAATCTGGACATCACCGTGATCAAGGATGGCTACCATGGCGATACCAGCCGCATGTTCTTCGTCGGCGACGTGAGCCCGCATGCCAAGCGCCTGAGCAAGATCACCTATGAAGCCATGTGGAAAGGTATCGAGAAAGTGAAGCCGGGCGCCACGCTGGGCGACATCGGCTACGCGGTGCAAAGCTACGCCGAAAGCGCCGGCTACAGCGTGGTGCAGGAGTTCTGCGGGCACGGCATCGGCAAGAGGTTCCACGAAGAGCCGCAGATCCTGCACTACGGCCGTCCGGGCACCGGGCTGGAGATCCAGGCCGGCATGATCTTCACCATCGAGCCGATGATCAACCAGGGCAAGCGCCACCTGCGCATGCTGGCCGACGGCTGGACCGTGGTCACCAAGGACCGCAGCCTGTCCGCCCAGTGGGAGCACACGGTGCTGGTCACCGAAACCGGCTACGAAATCCTCACCCAGTCCGCCGGCACCCCGGCCAAGCCCAGCTTCAAGTAATCGCAGAAGGCCGTCCGCTCCCGCGGCGGCCCTTTCCCGCCATGCTGCCAGATGTCTTCCGCGCCGACCCCGGCTCCCACTCGCTGATACAGGCGCAGTCCGACGCCCAGGCGGTGCTGACCTGGCTGGCGGAGCACGCCGATCGCCCGGCCACGCTGACCGCTTATCGCAAGGAGGCCGAGCGGCTGCTGCTATGGCTGGACGGCCGCGGGCAGACGCTGGCCCGGGTCAAGCGCGAGGATGTGCTGGATTACCGCCGCTTCCTCGCCTCGCCCCATCCGGCGGAGCAATGGCTGGGGCCGGCGCGGCCGCGCAGCCATCCGGACTGGAAGCCGTTCAGCAAGCCGCTGTCTCCCGCCAGCGTCGAACACAGCCTGACCGTGCTGGGCGCCTTGTTCGCCTATCTCAACGACGCCGGCTACCTGAACGGCAACCCGTTCAAATTGTTGCGCCGGCGCGGCGCCAGAAAAACCTCGCAGGAAATCGAGCGCTTCCTCGACGCCGATTGCTGGGGCCACCTCCAAGCGACGCTGCACAATCTGCCGCGCGATACCGGCAGGGAGATCTGCCATGCCGAACGCGCGCTGTGGCTGTTCACCCTGCTCTACCTGACCGGCGCGCGCCGCGGCGAGGTTGCCGCCGCCCGCGCCGGCGATCTGGTCCGCCGCAACGGCAACTGGTGGTGGCATGTGGTCGGCAAGGGCGGCGTTTCCGCTCGCATTCCGCTGTCGGACGAGCTGATGGACGCCATGGCCCGTTACCGGCTTAGCCTGGGCCTGCCCCCGCAGCCATCCGTCGGCGAGGACACGCCGCTGGTTTGCCGCGTGGGCGGCAAGAGACAGGCCACACCGCTGTCCGACAAGGCGATCTATCTGATCTGCAAGGAAGTGTTCGGCCGGGCGCAGGCAGACGCGCCCAGCGACGAAGTCCGCGCCAAGCTGCGCGCGGCCAGCACGCACTGGCTGCGCCATACTGCCGCCAGCCACCAGCTGGAAGCGGGCGTGCCCTTGCTGCTGGTCAGCCAGAACCTGCGCCATGCCAGCATCCAGACCACGCGCCGCTATCTGCACAGCGAGGAAGACGCCCGCCACGAAGCCAGCCGCCTGCACAAGCTGAAACGCGACGCCTGAGCGTTTCGCCCTTCCCTTTCCGCGCCATTCCGCGTACCATCGCGCCTCTTTTATTTTCAAGGAGATGCTAAGTGACTGATCAAACTGCCGCCCGCGCCTGCGGCATAGACTTTGGCACCTCCAACTCCACCGTGGGCTGGCTGCGTCCTGGCCATGACACCTTGCTGCAGCTGGAAGACGGCAAGATCACCCTGCCCTCGGTGGTGTTCTTCAATTACGAGGAAGACCATTCCCGCTTCGGCCGCGCCGCGCTAGCCGAATACATAGACGGCTTCGAGGGCCGGCTGATGCGCTCGCTGAAAAGCCTGCTGGGTTCCAGCCTGATCGACAGCCAAACCGAAGTCCAGGGCAAGGCGCTGCCTTTCCGCCATTTGCTGAAGCTGTTCATCCAGGAGCTGAAGCTGCGCGCCGAGGCCAACGCCGGCCGCGAGTTCGAGCAAGTGGTGCTGGGCCGCCCGGTCTACTTTGTCGACGACAATCCGCAGGCCGACAAGCTGGCGCAAGACACGCTGGCCGATATCGCCCGCCAGGTGGGTTTCAAGGATATCTCCTTCCAGCTGGAGCCGATCGCCGCGGCGTTCGACTACGAATCCAACATCCAGAAGGAAGAGCTGGTGCTGATCGTCGACATCGGCGGCGGCACCTCTGACTTCACGCTGATCCGCCTGTCGCCGGAACGCCGCAGTCATGCCGAGCGCCGCGACGACATCCTGGCTACCGGCGGCGTGCACATCGGCGGCACCGATTTCGACCGCCAGCTGAGCCTGCACGGCGTGATGCCCTTGTTCGGCTTCAAGACCCGGCTGCGCAACAACGCCGAGATGCCGTCCAGCCAGTATTTCAACCTGGCCACCTGGCACACCATCAACTTCGCCTACACCCGCAAGGCCTGGATGGACCTGCAGGACGTGCACCGCGACGCCGCCGAGCCGGAAAAGCTGGACCGCCTGTTCAAGCTGATCCAGGAGCGAGCCGGACACTGGCTGGCGATGGAAGTGGAAGCCGCCAAGATCGCGCTGTCCGACCGCGACAGCCACCGCCTGGCGCTGGACGCCATCGAGCGCGGCCTGCGCTGCGATCTGAGCCGCGCCGATTTCGAGACCAGCATCAGCGCGCTGCTGGACCGCGTCGGCGGCACCGTCGGCAAGCTGCTGGCCGATTCCGGCCTCAAGGCCCAGGATGTGGACACGGTATTCTTCACCGGCGGCTCCAGCGGCGTGCCGGCGCTGCGCGACGGCATCCGCGCCTTGCTGCCCAATGCCCGCCACGTGGAAGGCAATCTGTTCGGCAGCATCGGCAGCGGCCTGGCCATCGAGGCGAAGAAGCGCTACGGCTGAACCGGCCAAGCTTGCAATGAAAAACGCCGCGAATCGTCGCGGCGTTTTTCATGCCTGAGGCGGATCAGAAATCCCGCTGCGGCACCAGCACCGTGCGGTTGCCGTTGCTCTCCATCGCGCTGACGATGCCCGCGGCCTCCATCTCCTCGATCAACCGCGCGGCGCGATTGTAGCCGATGCGCAGATGGCGCTGCACCCCGGAGATGGACGGCTTGCGGGTGCGCAGCACGATCTCCACCGCCTCATCGTACAAGGGGTCGGTTTCCGTCGCCGCCTGCGCCTTGGCCGCGGCGTCCGCCGAGGCCTCGTCGGCCTCGCTCTCGCCGGTCAGCAGGCCCTCCACGTAATCCGGCTCGCCGAACTGCTTCAGATGCTCGACCACCGCGTGCACCTCATCGTCGGTGACGAAGGCTCCGTGCACGCGTTGCGGATAGCCGGTGCCCGGCGGCAGATACAGCATGTCGCCCTGGCCCAGCAGGCTTTCCGCGCCCATCTGATCCAGAATCGTGCGGCTGTCGATTTTGCTGGATACCTGGAAGGCGATCCGCGTCGGGATGTTGGCCTTGATCAGGCCGGTGATCACGTCCACCGATGGCCGCTGGGTGGCCAGAATCAAGTGGATGCCGGCGGCGCGTGCCTTTTGCGCCAGGCGAGCGATCAATTCTTCGATCTTCTTGCCGGCCACCATCATCAGGTCGGCGAACTCGTCCACCACCACCACGATGAAGGGCAGCTTGTCCAAGGGCTCCGGCGTTTCCGGCGTCAGGCTGAACGGATTGGCGATGCGCTGGCCGCGCTCGGCCGCCTCGCGCACCTTCTGGTTGTAGCCGGCCAGGTTGCGCACGCCCAGCGCGCTCATCAGCCGGTAGCGGCGCTCCATCTCGCCCACGCACCAGTTGAGCGCGTTGGCGGCCAGCTTCATGTCGGTGACCACCGGGGCCAGCAAGTGCGGAATGTCGTTGTAAACCGACAATTCCAGCATCTTGGGGTCGATCATGATGAAGCGGACCTCTTCCGGCGTTGCCTTGTACAGCAAGGACAGGATCATCGCGTTGACGCCCACCGACTTGCCGGAGCCGGTGGTGCCGGCCACCAGCAGGTGCGGCGCCTTGGCCAGGTCGGTGACCACCGGCTCGCCGGTGATGTCCTTGCCCAGCGCCATCGTCAGCCGCGACGCGGAATGCTGGAACACGTCGGCGGAGAAGATTTCCGACAGCCGTATCATCTGCCGCTTGGGATTGGGCAGCTCCAGGCCCATGCAGGTCTTGCCCGGAATGGTTTCCACCACGCGGATGGAGGCCAGGCCCAGCGCGCGCGACAGATCCTTCATCAGGTTCACCACCTGGTTGCCGCGCACGCCCACCGCCGGCTCCACCTCGTAACGGGTGATCACCGGACCGGCGTAAGCATCCACCACGCTGACCTTGACCTTGAACTCGGCGCACTTCTCCTCGATCACGATGCCGCGCTCGATCAACTCGTCCTGATTGCAGGTTTCCTGGGCCGCATCGGCCGGGTTCAGCAGCCCCAGGCCGGGCAGCATGGAGTCATCGTAACTGTGCCGCGGCAGGGGCTCCTCTTCCGCCGGCGCGGAGGCTGCCGCTGGCGCGAGGGCTGGCGGCGCCTCGACGGCGGGCTCGGCGGCCTGAACCGCCGGCTTTTCGTCCAACAAGATCCAGGGCATGGGATTGGCCGCCAGCGTGGCCGCGGTGGCCGATAGCGACGGCGCGGCCGGCTCCGGCAGCACCGTCTGCTGCACGATGGCCGGCGCCTCATCCACCTGCTGCACCAGCACTTCGCGCGTCTGCGGCCAGCGCCACGGCGTGCGCAGCGCAGGCGCGGCATCGGCAATGCTCGCCTCTTCTGCGTTTGGCGGCATGGGCGCGGACAGCTCGGCCCCAAGCAGCTCGGACGGAGTCACTGGCGCGGCAGGCTCGTCCACTTCTACAGCGGCGGGCTCGGGCTGGGACTGGGGCTCGGCGATCGGCTGCGCCGCGAACTCCGCTTCGAGCTCGCGGATTTCGGGCCAGGGCTGGGTTGCGGATTCCGCGGTGCCGGAAAATGCGGCGCCCTCATCCCGCTCGGCGGGCATCGCCTCAGCTTCGGCGGAAACGGGATGCGGAGGCTGCGCCGGCGGCAAGACGCTAGCCGCCGGCGCCGGCTGGACCGCGGGCTTGATGGCCGGCGCAGCCTCAGGCTTGCGCAACGGCTCCAGGATCACTAGCGGCTTCTCCGGCTCCGGCTTGATTTCGGGCTTTTCGCGCGGAATGGGCGCCAGCTCCACCCGCGGCAGCGGCGCGGCCGGCGGCGGATTGCGGCGGTGCGCATGCAAATTGGCCACCGCGGCGCGCACTTCGCCGCTGCCGATCACGGGCAGCGTCCCCTCCTTGCGCGCATCGGGCTCGATGCCGCGCACGCGCCGCCGCCGCAGGTAGTCCTGCTGCATATTGCTCTGCATCTCGGACAGGCCGATCACCGGCAAGTCGTCCGCTTCCGACGGCTGCTGCGGCTGGCGGTTCTTGCGGCGGTACTCGCGCGACAATTCCAGCACCGGCAACTCGACCGGCGGCTCCTGGCTGGCCGTCGGGACGCGCTTGGGCAGCACGATGGTTTCGCGTGGCGGCTTGTCTGCCGCAGCCGGCTCAGCCGGCCTGGCCCGCAGGCCCGGCGGCGAAGTGCGAACAAACTGGGCCGGCTCTTCGCGTCGAGGAAGCACTTGCCGACGGGCGGCCGGCAGAGGCTCAGGCTCCGCGTCCGGCCGCGCATCGGCCTGGGCTGGGAGAGACGCGTCCTCATCCGGCGCCTCCGGCCGCCGCGGCGGCTCGGAGAAGTAATCGGGCTCGTAGCGTTCGCCGCGCCCCTCCACCCCAAGCAGGGCATCCAGCTTGCGCATCAACTGCGGCATCTTGCCGCTTTTTACCAGCCAGCCGGCCGCGGCCAGCGCGGACAGCAATAGTACGACGACAACCCACACGGTCGAGAACCCCGAAATTTAGCTGCCCACGGCGAGCGCGGGCGTGTTTTTCATGGCAGCGCGCTGGACTGAGTCAAGCGTCAAACTGTCTGTCACTTTAAGATCTGATTGTAACTGTTTTGTGCGACCGTATCACAGCCAATGCCAGATCAAGGCTTGCGCGGCCAACGCGAACAGCGCGGCGATCACATCGTCCACCATCACGCCGAATCCGCCGCCGACGCGCTGATCGAACCAGCGTATCGGCCAGGGCTTGACGATGTCGAACAGGCGGAACAGCGCGAAGGCCAGAATCCAGCCGGCCCAGCTCGCCGGCGCGAAGGCCAGCACCATCAGCATGCCCACCACTTCGTCCCAGACGATGCCGCCGTAATCATGCACGCCCAGCGCCTTGCCAGTGACGCCGCAGACGTAAACGCCGATCAGGAACAGCGGCAGGCACAGCGCCATCAGCATCCAGCCGTTGACGCCCAGCGCCAGCAAGGGAAAGAAGATGGGATAGGCAACCAGCGTGCCCCAGGTGCCGGGGGCCTTTTTCATCAGGCCGCTGCCGAAACCGAAAGACAGCAGGTGAATCGGATGGCTCAGCAAAAAACGCCAGTTGGGGGTGATTTTGGGAGTGTCAGCCAAAATGGTCATAACCTTTCTTGTCCAGCGCCACGGCCTGTCCGGCGGCGTTCAGCAGCCTGCCATCCCGCCCTTCCCGCACGCGGCCGATGCGGGTGACGCGGCAGATTCCCGCCGCGGCGGCCTCGATGGCCGCGCGCCGCGCCGGCGGCGCAGTGAAAACCAGTTCGTAATCGTCCCCGCCGGCCGCCAGGCAGGCGAGGTATTCTTCGCGGCGCGCTTCCAGCGCGGGATGGGACGGCAAGGCGTCGGCCCACACTTCGCCCGCCACACCGGATGCCGCCAGAATGTGGCCAAGGTCGGCCATCAGCCCATCGGACACGTCGGCGGCGGCATGCGCCAGCGGCAACAGCGCGGCACCCAGCGCCAGCCTCGGCTCCGGGCATTCCAGTTTGTGCGTCGCCGCGGCCAGCAGTTCCATATCGTTTACATTCAGCCAGCCCAGCCGATGGCGCACCGCCAACGCTCCCAGGCCCAATTCGCCGGACACCCAGATGTCGTCGCCCGGCTTGGCTCCATCGCGGCGCAAGGCCTGCCCGGCCGGCGTCTCGCCCATGATCGTCACCGACAGCGTCAGCGGGCCGCCGGTGGTGTCGCCGCCTATCAGCTCCACGCCGTGCGCATCCGCCAGCGCGAAGAAACCGGCGGCGAATTCAGCCACCCAGGCTTCGTCGGCGCGCGGCAGCGCGATGGAAAGCAGCGCCCAGCGCGGACGGGCGCCCATCGCCGCCATGTCGGACAGGTTGACCGCCAGCGTCTTGTGGCCCAGCGCGCGCGGCGACACGTCGGCGAAGAAGTGGCGCCCTTCCACCAGCATGTCTGCCGACAGGTGCAGCTCATAGCCAGGCGTCGGACGGACGATGGCGGCGTCGTCGCCTACGCCCAGCACCGCGGATGGCGTGGGCCGCTTGAAATAGCGGCCTATCAGTTCGAATTCGTTCATGGCACCTCACGCAAAAACACCCGCCGGCGGCGGGTGTCGTCGACAGCGGCACGCCAAAGGCGTGACCGGCTCAGTCCTGCTTGCGGCGCTGTTTCTGCGCCAGCACTTCGTCGCCGCGCACTTCGGCGGCCAGCTTGTCCAGCACGCCATTGACGAATTTGTGGCCATCGGTGCCGCCGAAAGTCTTGGTGATTTCGATGGCTTCGTTGATGATCACCGGGTACGGGGTTTCCGGGCTTTGCGTCAGCTCCAGCGCGGCCATCAGCAGCACGGCGCGCTCCACCGGGCTGACCTCGTCTTCGGCGCGCTCGTAGTAACGGCCAACCTGGCCGGACAGCAGCTCCACATCTTTCAGCACGCCGTACAGGATGCTGCGGAACAGCGCCTCGTCGGCTTTGGCGAAGTATTCATTCTCGCGCAGGTGTTTTTCAATCAGCGAAGCCGGACGGTCCGGGTTCAGTTCCCATTCGTAAATGCCTTGCACGGCGAATTCACGGGCGCGGCGGCGGGCGGTTTTCATGGTGGCGATTCCTTGAAAGAGCAAGGGAAGCGGCGCGATGGCCCGCTTCCCGTTGAATGGCTGGGCGGCGGACAGCTCAGCCGCGCAGCGTCTTGTGCAGATTGGCCATCTCGACCGCGACGCGGGCGGCGTCGCCGCCCTTTTCCTGCATGCGGACCTCCGCCTGCTCGTCGTTCTCGGTGGTCAGGATGGCGTTGGCTACCGGAATGTCGAAGTCCAGGCCGACGCGGGTGACGCCGGCGCCGGATTCGTTGGATACCAGCTCGAAATGATAGGTTTCGCCGCGGATCACCGCGCCCAGCGCCACCAGCGCGTCGAAACGACCGCTCTTGGCCATGGTTTGCAGCACCAGCGGAACTTCCAGCGCGCCAGGCACCGTGGCCAGGGTGATGTCGCCGGCGGCGACGCCCAGTTTTTCCAGCTCGGCGAGACACGCGTCGCGCAGGCCGTTGCATACCGGCGTGTTGAAACGCGCCATGACGATGCCGATTTTCAGGCCCTTGCCGGAAAAATTGGGTTCAATACACTGGATGGCGTCAAGCATGTTGGGTCCTCGCGGCGAAAACACTAAGGAAAGCCTGCAATTGTAACGCAATCGCGGCGATTAGGCCACGCCCGGGCCGTTCCCGGCATCCACGTGGAAGTGACCCGGCTGGCAGAATCCGGTGACTTCCAGCTCGAAGCCGGCCATCGACGGCAGGCTGACCGGGCTCGACATCAGCTTCATCTTGCCGACGCCCAGCGCTTTCAGCATTTGCGCGCCGACGCCGAAGGTCTTGCTGTCCCATTTCTGCCGCGGCGGCTCCTGGTCCAGCGCCCGCTGCGCCAGATCGGCGCCGGTTTCGTCGCGGTACAAGAGCACCATCACGCCGCTGCCCTCCTCTTCCATGGTTTCCAGCGCGTTGGGCAGCGTCCAGGAGTGATGGCTGCACAGCGGCGCCAGCATGTCGATCACCGACAACGGCTCATGCACCCGCACCAGGATTTCCTTGTCCGGACGGATCTTGCCCTTGCTCAGCGCCAGATGGGTGGCCGAGGTGGTGATGTCGCGGAACACGTGCAGGTCGAAGCTGCCGAACGGCGTCTCCACCGGACGCTCGCCCACTTTTTCCACCAGGGATTCGGTGCGGCTGCGGTACTGGATCAGGTCGGAAATGGTGCCGATCTTCAGGCCGTGCGTCTTGGCGAACTCCAGCAGCTCCGGCAGGCGCGCCATGGTGCCGTCGTCGTTCATGATCTCGCAGATCACGCCGGCGGGTTCCACGCCGGCCAGCATGGCCAGGTCGCAGCCGGCCTCGGTATGGCCGGCGCGGATCAGCACGCCGCCATTCTGCGCCTTGAGCGGAAACACGTGGCCGGGCTGCACCAGGTCGCTGGCCTTGGCCAGCCGCGCCACGGCGGTCTTGATGGTGTGGGCGCGGTCGGCTGCGGAGATGCCGGTGGTCACGCCCTCGGCGGCCTCCACCGACACGGTGAAGTTGGTGCCGAAGCTGGTGCCGTTGTTGGTCGCCATCATCGGCAGATTCAGCAGCTTGCAGCGCTCTTCGGACAGGGTCAGGCAGATCAGGCCGCGGCCGTGCTTGGCCATGAAGTTGATCGCTTCCGGCGTGACGAACTCTGCCGCCATCACCAGGTCGCCTTCGTTCTCGCGGTCTTCGGCGTCCATCAGCACCACCATCTTGCCGGCCTTGATGTCAGCGATGATGTCTTGAATCGGGGATATGCTCATTGCTCTATTCCTTTGTCGGTACGCCCGTTCTACGCGGGCAGCAGGTCCAGCGCCCGGTATTCGCCGAGCTCCGCCGTTTCGCCGTCGCGCAGCGCCAGCGGCTTGTTGAACAAGGGGCCGTCCACCACCAGCGTGTGGAACTCGCCCGCCTCGCCGCAGGGATCCACGCCCTCGGCCAGCATGTCTTCAATCAGCTGCCGGTTGAAAGTCCGGCCCAGCCACTTTTCATCCACCAGCGCAGTATTGACCATCACGATGCGGGCGACGAATCCGGCGTCGACGAATTCGCGCACCAGATCGGCGCGGGACTGCCGCCACAAGGGCAGGATCGCGCCGAGACCGGCCTCGGCGCAGACGTCTTCTTCCCATGCGCGGTGCGCGTCCAGATCGATATCGCCGAACACCGCCGCCCGGATGCCGTCCGCCGCCGCCGCGCGCAACTGTTCAATGAAGACCTCGCGGTAATCACTCCAGCTTGCCTTTCCCAAGCGCTGCGGCAGCCCCAAGGCCTGAGCCTGGAGCGCCAGCACTTCGGGCCGCACGCCGTGCGAGCGGGATCGATCACCCGCCTCGTCCAGCATGGTCAGCAGCGCCTGCGGCTTGGCGCCGGCCTGAACGGCGCGCCACAACGCGAGGCAGCTGTCCTTGCCGCCGCTCCACGACGCCAGCACCGGCAGATCGCGCAAGATCACGCCTGGCCGCGCTGCGCCAGCACGCGCTCGACCGTGTCGACGATGGCCTGGGTCTGCGAGTCGATCTCGATGTTGATCTTGTCGCCCGGCTTGCGGCCGGCGATATTGGTTCGGCTCAGCGTTTCCGGAATCAGGTGCACGCAGAAGCGGCGGCCTTCGACCGCGCCTACGGTGAGGCTGATGCCATCTATGCCGATATAGCCCTTGGTGAACACGTATTTTTCCAGACCGGCAGGCAATTCGAACCAGACGGTGTGGTTGTTCGGGGATTCGATGACTTCGGAGACCGCGGCGAGACCCATGATGTGGCCGGACATTGCGTGGCCGCCGATGTCGTCGCCGAAGCGCGCTGCGCGCTCCACGTTCACGCTGTCGCCGGCCTTGAGCGCGCCCAGATTGGTGACCCGCAGCGTTTCCTGCATCAGATCGAAATGAGCCAGGTCGCCGTCGACGCGGGTGACAGTGAGGCAGCAACCGTTATGGGCCACCGAGGCGCCGAGTTGCAGGCCGGGCAGCATCTCCTGGGGCAGACGGACGATATGGGTGCGGAAATCCTGTTTTTCTTCGATGGCGACCACTTCGGCCACGCCCTGGACGATACCGGTGAACACGGCAAGCCTCCTTGGTTTGAATTGTCGTTTGGACGATATTGTAGCCGAATGATCGTTTTCCAATCCGCCGGCGTCATAAAAAAACCGGCCCGGGGCCGGTTTCAGGATATTTGGCGCGAGGAATCAGAAGCGCCACGACACGCTGGTGCGGACTGAGCGGCCCATGCCTTGGATGCCCTCCGTCAGATAAGGGCTGTAACCTCTATTGAACAGATTATCTATCGACACGCGCGCCTCCAGATGTTTGAAAGCGCCGCTCTGCGGCTGCCACACCGTGAATAGATTGATCAGAACATATCCTTTGCTGGGCGGCATGGAATAGGCGGTGCGCGTTCCCTCGAAATACGGTATTCGGTCCTGGGTGCGGACGAATTTGCCCTGCCCGCCGAATGTCAGCCCCAGCCGAGCCACACGGTAACCGGTGGTCAAGACGGCTTTGCGCGGCGGAATGTCCACCACCGGCTCTGAGTTGCCCCACGGATCGCGAAGGCTGTTGCGATGGTCGCCGCTGGTCGCGGAGAGCGCTGCAGACGCGAACCAGCCGCGCAGCTGGTAATCCAGCGTCAGGTCATAGCCATGGATTTCGTAGCCGCTCAAATTACGGTAGAAACCGGTGCCGGCGGGCGGCGTCTGGCCCGGCGCGTCGCCGGTATTGCCAGTCCCGAGGCGCATGTAGATGTTGTCGCGCACCAGCTGCCGGTACGCGAGCAGAGACATGCTCAGCCTGTCGCCGGCCGACAATGCGCCGCTACGCTCGAAATCCAGGCCATAGTAAAACCCGCGCAATTTTTCCGGCTTCAGATACCGGCTGGTGCCGGACAAATTGGATAGCGGGGTTTGCGCGGCATATACCTCGTCCACCGTCGGCGCGCGCCAGGTATCGACATAGCTGAAGCTGGCATTCCAGCCCGGCGAGAAGCGCCAGCCTATGGCCAGGCGCGGCGACCAGCCGGTGAAGCTCACCGGACGATAGTCGTGGCCGGCGCTGGCGACGTTGTAGATGGGCGCGAGATTGGGCTTGCCGTACAAGGCCACCTGGTCGTAACGCAGCGAGGGCGTGATTTTCCAGTTGGGCAGCGGCTTCCACTCATGGATCAGATAAGCCGAGCGCATGGTTTCCTCGCCGCGATTGCCGCCGTAGGCGTTTATCCAGCCGTAGTTGTAATCCGGGTCTTTGGCCTTGGTGGCCAGAAATGACCGCGGGTCCCAGTCCTGCTTGCTCCAGGCCAAGCCCGTTGTGAAACTATTGGCATCGCTCAGCCTGGCGACGTTGCGGATATCCAGCGAGCGGCTGTTCTGGGTCACCCAGCTCTCGTGGCCGTAGGATGAGCGGTAATCCACCTTCCAGGCGGACTCCGGCCGCTTGTCGTGCTGATAGCGGCGGGATTGCGCATAGTTGACGCTGAGGTCCAGCCAGGCATTGTCGGGGCTGGCGTAGCGCCATTCGCCATTGAGGGAATCAATTTTCTGATCCCGCATCACGGTTTTTCTCAGCCAAGCCTCCGCCTCGCCATAGCGCTTGATGTCAGAACTGGAAGGCGCCTCGACCAGCCCGCTGCGCGCCGCCCAAGGCGTGCGCATCTCCGACTCCTGCCTGACCATGCCCAACCGAAACTGATGGCCGCCCCAGGGTCGGAATGCCAGCTTCAACATGCCGGCTTTCTGCTCTCCGCCCGAAAACAGATAAGTGAGGTCATCGCCGGTCTTGCCGTCGCCCGAGCGGGACTGGGATATGTAGCCGAGGATGTCCGCAGAGTGTTCGCTGCCGCCAGCGTAAGCGGCTACGCTCTTGCTGATCTGGCCGCCATTGCTCTGGCGGCCGATCTTGGCGAAGCCACCGACTGACTGGCCCGGCATCAACAGCTCATCCACCGACTTGGTTTCCGCCCGGATCACGGCGCCGAAGCCGCCATTGCCGTACAGGGCCGACTGCGCGCCCTTGATCACTTCCACCTTGCCCAGCAATTCCGGCTCTATGAAGCTGGTGCCTTGCTGGTATTTCGAGAACGCCTGGTTGGCGCCGTCCAGCTGGACCTGTACCTGCTCCACCGAGCGGTAGCCCCAGACATTGATCACCTGCCCGCCGGGACGCGGCGAGCCGCCGGCGTTCACGCCGGGCAGGACGTCCAGCACTTCGGCCAGGGAGCGCGCCTGGGGCCTGGCGATCTCCTCCGCGCCCAGTTTGTCGACGCCGGGCTGCTTCTGTATGGCGGTGGATAGAACCTTGATGGTTTGCAGCTGTTGATCCTGGGCCGAGACCGAAAAATGGACCAGGCTCAATGCGAGAACGGAAAGGCAAAACGGAAAGGCCGCTGCTTGCGCGCGGCCGTTTTTTGGTTGTTGTTGCATCACGGAACTACTTATTATTGATAATCATTATCAATTGTAACATGGAATTTCCTGAAACCCGTAACTCCGGTAAAATGCTCGGCTTTATTGAATTTCAAGCAAGCCATCCATGTCCGCCGACCTCGCCCGCATCGCAGAAGAAGTTTCGCACCGCCGCACCTTCGCCATCATCTCCCACCCCGACGCGGGCAAAACCACGCTGACGGAAAAGCTGCTGCTGTTCTCCGGCGCCATTCAGATGGCGGGCACGGTGAAGGGCAAAAAAGGCGGCAAGTTCGCCACGTCGGACTGGATGGAAATCGAAAAGCAGCGCGGCATTTCGGTCGCCTCGTCAGTGATGCAGTTCGACTATCGCGACCATACCGTCAACCTGCTGGACACCCCAGGCCACCAGGACTTCTCCGAGGACACCTACCGCGTGCTGACCGCGGTCGACAGCGCGCTGATGGTGATCGACGCCGCCAAGGGCGTGGAAGAGCAGACCATCAAGCTGCTCAATGTCTGCCGCCTGCGCAGCACGCCCATCGTCACCTTCATGAACAAGTGCGACCGCGAAGTCCGCGACAGCCTGGAGCTGCTGGACGAAGTGGAAAACGTGCTCAAGATCCGCTGCTCGCCGATCACCTGGCCGATCGGCATGGGCAAGACCTTCCGCGGCGTGTACAGCCTGCTGAACGACGCGGTGATCCTGTTCGAGGCCGGCACGGAAAAGCTGGTCTCCGACATCGAAGTGATCCAAGGCATAGACAACCCGCGTCTGGATGAGCTGTTCCCGCTGGAAATGGAACAGCTGCGGATGGAGATCGAGCTGGTCAAGGGCGCGTCCAACGAGTGGAACCTGGAAGAATTCCTGGCTGGCGAGCTGACCCCGGTGTTCTTCGGCTCCGCCATCAACAACTTCGGCGTGCGCGAAATCCTCAACGCGCTGATCGACTGGGCCCCGGCGCCGCAGGAGCGCGACGCCACCGTGCGCAGCGTGGCGCCGACCGAAGGAAAGTTCTCCGGCTTCGTATTCAAGATCCAGGCCAATATGGATCCCAAGCACCGCGACCGCATCGCCTTCTTGCGCGTGTGCTCCGGCAAGTTTGAGCGCGGCATGAAAATGAAGCACCTGCGCTTGAATCGCGACATTTCCGCCTCCAGCGTGGTGACCTTCATGTCGCATGACCGCGAGATCGTCGAGGAGGCGTTCGCCGGCGACATCATCGGCGTGCCCAATCACGGCAATATCCAGATCGGCGACAGCTTCTCCGAAGGCGAGGATCTGTCCTTCACCGGCATTCCCTTCTTCGCGCCGGAACTGTTCCGCTCAGTGCGCATCAAAAACCCGCTGAAGCTGAAGCAGCTGCAAAAAGGCCTGCAGCAACTGGGCGAGGAAGGCGCGGTGCAGGTGTTCAAGCCGCACAGCGGCGGCGATCTGATCCTGGGCGCCGTGGGCGTGCTGCAGTTCGAGGTGGTGGCCAGCCGCCTGGCCGCCGAATACGGCGTCGACGCCATCTTCGAATCCGCCAGCATCTGGTCCGCCCGCTGGTTCAGCTGCGACGACCGCAAGAAGCTGGACGAATTCATCAAGACGCTGCAGATGAATATCGCGACGGACGCCGGCGGCAACCTCGCCTATCTGGCGCCGAACCGCGTCAACCTGCAGCTGACCCAGGAGCGCTGGCCGGACATCGTCTTCCACGAAACCCGCGAGCACGCGGTGAAGCTGAACGACTGAGGAGCCCATGCACACCCTGCTCGACCTGATCGCCTTTCTGCGGGAGAACTACGCCCACGAGATCACCCGCTCGCTGCTGCTGGTCCTGACGCTGCTGATCATCCGCGTCGCGGTGGACCGGCTGCTGGCGGCCAACAGCGGCGTGCCGGTCGAGGAGCGGCGCCGCTGGTCGGTCAACACCCGCAACGGCCTGTTTCTCGCCGGCCTGGCGGGCATAGGCCTGATCTGGGCCAACGAGCTGCAAACGCTGGCCGTATCGATGCTGGCCTTCGCCGCCGCGCTGATCCTGGCCACCAAAGAACTGATCATGTGCCTGTCCGGCGGCGTGGTGCGGCAGATGTCCAACAGCTACGGCCTGGGCGATCATATCGAGCTGGGCGCGGTGCGCGGCCGGGTGGTGGACATCGGCCTCTTGTCCACCACCGTGATGGAAATCGGCCCCAATCACAGCTCGCACCAGATGACCGGACGCGCCCTCACCTTTCCCAACAGCCTGCTGCTGTCCACGCCGGTGATCCGGGAAAATTACATGGGCGAGTACGTGATGCACATCATCAATGTGCCGCTCGCCTACACCGTTCCGCCCGTCCAGGCCGAACGCCTGCTGATGGCGGCCGCCGAGGAGGCCTGCGACTGCCATGTGGAGGTGGCCCGGCGCCATATGGAAGACATGGCCAAGCGCTATCTGGTGGACATCCCGTCGGTGGAGCCTCGAATTTCCATTCAGCCTATCGATGAAAAACGCTATCAGTTGATCCTGCGCATCGCGATACCGGCCAGGGAGAGGCAACGTATCGAGCAAGCCATCCTGCATAAATTCATGTCGGATTGCTACCCCATTATTGAAGCGCAATAAATAGAGCAAGAACTCCAAACATCGTATACAATTGCGCTATGCGAAGTCACTACCAGCCGGTGCTACATGAGTAAAACCAGAATCAAGACCTACGACCGCATCATTCAAGAAAGCCTCAAGCTTTTCAACGAACAAGGCGAGCGCAGCATCACCACCAACCACATCGCCGCGCATCTGGGCATCAGCCCCGGCAATCTCTACTACCACTTCCGCAACAAGGAAGAGATCGTCTACCAGATCTTCCTGATGTACCGCGAGTTCATCAATCAGCGCCTAGCGGTGCCGGAAGACCGCAAGATGACGGTGGACGATCTGGTCAACTATCTGGATACCGCCTTCCTGGCCATGTGGCAGTTCCGTTTCATGTTCTACGATCTGCCCGGCCTGCTGGCGCGAAACCCGCAGATGCAGTCCGAGTACCATCAGTTTGTGAATACCGAGCTGAAAAACATCCTGGGCGAGCACTTCCGCGAATTCATCCGTCTGGGGCTGCTGCAGATGGACGAAGAAGACATCGAGGCGGTCAGCATCAACATCTGGCTGGTGGTGAAATTCTGGTTCGCCTTCGAGCAGACTTCGCGCCCGAAGGCGCCGATCACCGAAGAGTCAGGCCATCGCGGCGTGCTGCAGGTGCTGGCCTTGCTCAAGCCCTATGTGCAGCCGGAGTATCGCCACGCCTTCCACTCGCTGTACGAGCGGCACGGCGGCTAGTCGATTTTCTCCTGCCCAAAACAGAAAGGCCACTGCGATGCAGTGGCCTTTTCGCTTTCCCAGGATTGGCTTACGCCGCCTCGGCAAGGTTTTGCGTCAGATAACCGTGCAATTCGCCATTGGCGAGCATCTTGCGCAGATGGCTGCCCGGCGCATTTCCTACGTATTCCACCTGACCAAGCTTGCAATGCGCAACCTTGGCTTCGGCGCATATTTCCATTTCGGCCTCCAGCGTCCACTGCGTGGGCTGCGGATCCGAACCGACGGGCTCCATCGATACCGTCAGATGATAGCGGCCGTCGCGCGAATACACGTCCAGCAGGCCGAGCAGGCCCAGGTTGTTGCGGACATCGGCGTCGTCCGCGTCGAAAGCACCCGCAGAAATGGCCTGCGGAACCAACACTTCAGGAAAAGTCGCAGTCATGGCATCTACCCCGAGGGTTCCCCCTCAAAAAACGAATTATTGGATTTTGTCATCGCGCGCCATCGAAACGGTTTGCGATCAGACATTCATTGATGTCTGGTCCAATCATGGAGATGTTTGCCGGACCGGACAATGCCGAAATGGGAAAAAACACGGAGCGGTGAAGAAACCTGTACTTTTGGACACTCAACCGGTGGCGGAGCCATCACAAACGCAAGGTGAAAATGATGAATAAATTTAGCATTCTATTGAATGCTTTATTTGACCAAGCTCATGACATGATTTTTTCTCATCAAATAAAACGCCCCGGTCATGCCGGGGCGCTTTCATGTCCAAATTGGGCTCGTCAGGCTTGAATCACCTTGGCGATGGCCGCGGCGACATAATCGACGTTCTTGCTGTTCAGCGCGGCCAGGCAGATGCGGCCGGTGGAAACCGCGTAAATGCCGAACTCCTCGCGCAGGCGGTCCACCTGCGCAGCGCTCAAGCCGGTATAGGAGAACATGCCACGCTGGGCGGTGATGAAGGAAAAGTCAGCGTCGACGCCATGCGCCTTGATGGCGTCCAGCAGCGCCAGCCGCATATTGCGGATGCGGTCGCGCATGCCGGCCAGCTCATCCTCCCACTGCTGGCGCAGCTCGGCGCTGGACAGCACTGCGGCGACGATGGCCGCGCCGTGGATCGGCGGATTGGAGTAGTTGGTGCGAATCACGCGCTTCAGCTGGGACAGCACCCGAACCGATTCATCCTTGGCGGCGGTGACGATGGACAGCGCGCCGACGCGCTCGCCGTACAGCGAGAAGCTCTTGGAGAAAGAACTGGCGACGAAGAACTGCAAGCCTGAAGCCGCGAACAGGCGCACGGCCAGCGCATCGGCGTCGATGCCGTCGGCGAAACCCTGGTAAGCCATGTCCAGGAACGGCACCAGGCCGCGCTCGCGGCAGACCGAGACCACTTCTTCCCACTGCGCCGCGGACAGGTCGGCGCCGGTGGGGTTGTGACAGCAGGCGTGCAGCACGATGATGGCGCCCGAGTCGAGCGAAGACAGATGCGCCTTCATCGCAGCAAAATCCACGCCGCGGCTGGCTGCATGGTAGTACGGGTAGTTTTCCACCTCGAAACCGGCGGACTCGAACAGCGCGCGATGGTTTTCCCAGGACGGATCGCTGATATACACCTTGGAAGCCGGATTCAGCCGTTTCAGGAAGTCCGCGCCGATCTTCAGCGCGCCAGTGCCGCCAAGCGCCTGGGCAGTCACCACCCTGCCGGCGGCCAGCAGCTCGCTGCCTTCGCCGAACAGCAGCTTCTGCACCGCGGAATCGTAAGCCGCCGGACCTTCGATAGGTTGGTAGCCGCGCGCCGGCAGCGCCTCCAGGCGGGCTTTTTCAGCGGCTTGCACCGCGGCCAGCAACGGAATCTTGCCGTTGTCGTCGGAGTAAACGCCCACGCCAAGGTTGACCTTGGTGCTGCGGGAATCAGCGTTGAACGCTTCGTTGAGTCCGAGGATGGGGTCGCGCGGCGCCAGTTCCACACCGGCGAAGATCGAAGAGGTCATACCAGGCTCCATTAGCTTTGCAAATGAACCGGCCAGGCGGCCGATCAAAAAATCTTGATGCTGTTTGTTGCCTTCCGAATGAAGGCTGTTCGCTGTCGAACATAGTCTAACATGTATCCACTGGCCCCACAGGCAGGATGTTGCGGCCAGCCATCGACAAATCCGTCCTCATGGCGTAATCAGAAGCATGCGCGTCCCGCCAGGGGATTTTTTGCCCGTGCTTTTATTCTAAAACGGAGGCATCCATGAAAAAGGGAATTCTGTTGCTTTGGCCGTCCTTCATGATCGCCATGATCGCGACCGCCGTGTTTTTCTCAATCTTCGAACCGGCCGAACTCAAGCTTCACGGCAATCCACTGTTCGCCGACAAGTTGAGCGCCTATTCGGTGTTCTTCCTGGTCAGTTGGGCATTCGGCGCGCTGAATACTTCCATCGTACTGCTGCTGGAGAAGAGCGCCAGGGACATCAACGGCTTCACGCCACCGCCGGTCGTGGCGCCCGATGAAGACACGCCGCTTCCCTGACTTATTTTACGGGACAAAAAAAAGCCGGACTGCGCGTCCGGCTTTTTGCCTCAGATAACCTTCAAACCCTTCAGCATCACATACAGGATCAATACCGGCGACACATAGCGCAATACGAAGAACAAAGGCTTCAACAAGCGCTCATTGCTCAACGCGCCCTCATTGCTCAATGCCGCGCGGAACCGGTCGTAGCCCCACACCCAGGCGGTGAACAGGCATAGGCAGATGCCTCCCAGCGGCATCAACACGTTGGAAGTAACGAAGTCGAACAGGTCGAACATCGTCATGCCGAAGATCTTGAAATCAGCCGTCAAGCTATTGGACAGCGCGCAGGCGGAACCCACCAGCGCCAGCAGCAGCAGATTGATCACCGTCGACTTGACGCGGCTGACGCCAAAACGCTCGCTCAGCACCGACACCGGCACCTCCAGGATGGACAACATGGCGCCGGTGGCGGCGATGGCGGTCAGAACGAAGAACACCACCATGAAGAAATGTCCCAGCGGCATGCTGGCGAAGACGGCGGGAATGGTGATGAACAGCAGCGACGGGCCGGCGGCAGGCTGGAAGCCGAAGGCGAATACCGCCGGGAAGATGGCGATGCCGGCCAGCAGCGACACGAACAGGTCGGCGCACATAACGCGGAAGGTGGTCAGCGGAATGTTCTGATCATCGCGAAAATAGCTGCCGTAAGTGATCATGGTGCCCATGCCGATGGACAGCTTGAAGAAAGCCAGACCCATCGCGGTCAGCACCACGGCGGCGCTGATCTTGGAAAAATCAGGCGCAAACAGGAAGGCGAGGCCTTGGCCGGCGCCCGGCAGCATCAGGCTGCGCGCGCCGATCACCACCAGCAGCACGAACAACAGCGGCATCAATTTCTTGGTCACCGCCTCGATGCCCTTGGACACGCCCAGCAGGAGGATGCCGCCGATCAGCGCCAGCACCAACCACTGCCACAGCAAGGACTGCACCGGATCGGAAATCAGCGCGGCGAAGGCGTCTGATGTCACCTTGGGGTCGCGCGACAGAATCTCGCCGCCGATGGCCTTGAAGATGTAGGCGAACACCCAAGCCGCCACTTCGGAATAGAAAGCCATGATCAGGAACGCGGCAAGCACGCCGAAAGCGCCCACCAGCCACCAGGGCTGCCCGGCCGGCGCCAATTTGACCAGAGAGGTCACGGCATCGCGCTTGGCTTTCCGGCCCAGCATGATTTCCGAAATCATCACCGGCAACCCCACCACCAGGGTGGCCAGCACGTAAACCACCAGAAAACCGGCGCCGCCGTTGGTGCCGGTCAGATAGGGGAATTTCCAGATATTGCCCAGGCCGACCGCCGATCCCAGCGTCGCCGCCAATACGCCAAAGCTGGAGGTGAAACCGTCCCGCGTCTTGAGCGCCCCACCCGTTTCCGACTTGTTCTGACTCATTGTTTTTTTGAATCCCAATAAAACGAGCCCGCGCGGAGGTCCGGGGCGGGCTCAATTGACCTTCGTTGTTAAGGGCCAGGATTTTGAAGCCTAATGCTTATGGATGCAAAGCATTTCTGACAGTTATTTGATTAAGTTGTTAGTCAGCCGTCCCAGCCAATCGTAGCAAGCCTGCAGTTGGCCGGCCTCGATGAATTCGTCCGGCCGATGGGCCTGCTCGATCGACCCCGGCCCCAGCACCACGCAGGGTATTCCAGCCTCGCTGAACAAGCCCGCCTCCGTAGTGTAGGCGACCCCTTCGCCAGCGCAACGGCAAAGGCTGTGAACGTAGCGGCTGATATCCGAGTCTGGCTCCGCCTCGAACGCGGGGCTGTACACCACGCGCTCGATCTCTATCTCCGCCTCCTCGGCCACCGCTCGCATCTCCTGCAGCAGGCTCGCGGCGTAATCGGCCACCGAGGCGACCAAGCGCTGCGGATCATCTCCTGGCAGCCAACGGCACTCGAACATGAACTCGCAGTCCGCCGGCACGATATTGCATGCCACTCCGCCGCGGATCAGCCCGGTCTGCATGGTGGTGAACGGCACATCATATAGCGGCTGGCGATGGCCGAACGAAGCCTCGGCGTCCGCCAGCTTGCGAATGTGGGTAATCAGCCTGGCCGCATACTCGATGGCGTTGACGCCATGAGGCGTCAGCGAGGAATGGGCCGCCCTGCCCTTGACCCGGCAACGGTAATGAGCGATTCCCTTGTGCGCCACCACCGGGCGCATCGACGTAGGCTCGCCGACCAGGCATCCCGCCACCGTGGCGCCCTGAGCCGCCAGATCGTCAATCAGCCTGCCCACGCCCAGGCAACCCACCTCTTCGTCGTAGGACAGCGCGATGCCTACGCCCTGCTTCAGCGCGCCGGCCTTGGCCAGTTCGATAAAGTCCGGAACTCTGGCCAGCACGCAGGCGATGAAACCTTTCATATCGGCGCTGCCCCTTCCGTACAGCCGCCCGTCGCCGCCGTCGGTCAGCTCGAACGCGGGATAGGACCAGTCCTGCCCGTCAATCGGCACCACATCGGTATGGCCGGACAATACGATCAACGGCAGTCCATCGTCGCCGATGCGGCAAAACAGATTGGCTTTGCTGCCGTCGTCATTGTGGGTCAGCCGGCTAGCCAGGCCGTGCCCGGCCAAGTAGCGCTGGATCCACTCTATCAATTGCAGGTTGGAGTTTCGGCTGGTGGTGTCGAAGCCGATCAGCTCGGCCAGCAAGGTCGCGGGTGTGGTATTCATGGCGCTTGGCATAAGTAGGAGGCTGGTTGTCGAGTCTGCACCGCCTCCCATTCGCAATCAATAGTCACTGGCCATGCAGATGGCGCCCCTGGCGGCTGCCCGACAAAAAATCATAAAAATGCTTGTCAAATAGATGGGCATTGGATACAATCCGTTTTCTCTATGGCGGGCCTCCCCGCATTGCACGATAGCGAACCTGGTCAGGTCCGGAAGGAAGCAGCCACAGTTATTTAGTGCAAGTGCCGGGGGTTGGGCTCGCCACCCCTCCCCTTCTATGCATTCCGCAAGGACAATTGCAATTTTGCGACACTTTTGCGTCTATGCACAGTCTCGCATGCTGATAACATTGTTCTGCACGATAAGAATCCGCTAACATTAGCAAAGTTGAATTTTCAAATTCATGGAACTTCACTAAATTCCCTGCATCAAAAATATTCCTGTTGAATTTTTTTTGCTATTTTTAGTAGGCAGGGCGAAGTCCTAAAAAAATACTAGAACCATTTGTTTCAGATACGAGAGGAACACTCATGAAACTGTTTGAAAAGATCCCGAATCCCCGGGAAATCCGTCGCAAGCTGGGCCTGAACCAACAAGAGTTCTGGAGCCGCATCGGCGTTACTCAATCCGGCGGCTCCCGCTACGAAAGCGGCCGCAACATGCCGAAACCCGTTCGCGAATTGCTGCGCCTGGTTCACGTCGAGCAGATCGATCTGTCCAAAGTGCGCCGCGAAGATTTCGAGATCGTCGAATACCTGAAGGAAACCCACCCCGATCTGTACAAGAGCCTGCGCAAGGCCGTACGCACCAAGATCGAGGCACAGGAAGGCGGCGCAGAAGCCGCTGCCAGCTGATTGTCAGCTCCTCGAAAAAGCCAGCCGCGGCATGCCCGGCTGGCTTTTTTCATTCAGGCGCGGCGGCGCGCTCCCGGCCTTGCGGCCGGATGACAAAACCATCTCGCGGTTCAATCGCCGGGGTTGCGCACCAATAGCACAGGCATATCCGCCACCTTCAGCACGCCCTCAGCCACGCTGCCCATCAGCAAGTGCATCAGCCCGCCCAGGCCATGGGTGCCCATCACGATCAAGTCCGCTCCCCAAGTGCTGGCCTCGTCGGACAAGACGGCCGCGATCTTGTCTCCCCAACTCTCCAGTATCTTGCATTCCGGCGTGACGCCCTGCGTCCGGACGCGGTCTCCCGCCAGCCCCAGCACCTGCTCGCCGGCCTGCTTGATCGATTTCTGCAGCTCGGTGGCATCCAGAAACTCGGTGCCGCCCCAGCCGAACTGGGCCAGATCCACCACATGCACCAGCCGCAGGGTGGAGCCGAACGCCTTGGCCAGCTTGCACGCCTCATCCAGCGCCATATTGGACGTGTCGCTGTCGTCCACCGGTACGAATATCCTTTGATACATGACGTTCAGCTCCTCTATGATCTTGGCTTGCGCCACCAGTCTATCAAAATCGCCGCACCCGCATTTGACACAGCTTAGGCAGTTTTGACATAAAGGCCATATCGTCATTCCCTTCTGCCAGTATACGCCATGGCCAGGATTCGAATCGAAGCGCCCCAACCCATCGTCTACGACACGCTTCTGGATGTCAGGATAGGCGATATCAACTACGCCAATCACCTATCCAACGACGCGCTGCTGCGAATGGCCCAGGAAGTCCGGCTTCGCCTGCTGCGGCACTGGGGCCATGCCGATGAGCTGCATATCGGCGATGTGGGGATCGTGGTGGCGGACGCGGCCGTTTCCTATCTGTCGGAGGCCTTTCATGGGGATGTCCTGCGCTTCCTTGTCGGCATTGCCGATGTCCATGGCAAGGGGCTGGATTTCATTTATCAAGTGATCAATGACAACAGCGGCAGAGAAGTGGCAAGATTGAAAACGGGCATCGTGTTCTTTGATTACCACGCGCGCCAAGTCGCCCCCATGCCGGAATCGTTTTCGGCACGGCTAGGTCAATAAGCAAGAAGGAATCGCGCCATGAGAAACTACTCGCCAAACAGTCCGGAGGCGATTGCCAGACTCCTCGCCATATTCATGATCGCGGACGGCAATATGGACCCTCGAGAGCTGGAGCTGCTTGAAAAGCTGCACGTCTACCACCTGATCAGCCTGCCGAGAAAGCAGTTCGCCCAGGTTCTGCGCGACGTCTGCGACGATATTTCCGACGAAGCGGCCGACGATGGCTCGATCCAGCTGCTTGAGCGCGAGCGCATCGACAATCTGCTTGCCGACGTCACCGATCGCCGCAAGCGCATCCTGACTTGCGTGCTGGCCATGGACATCAGCAAGTCGGACGGTACAATCAGCGACAGCGAAATGGCCTTGCTCAGCCACATGATGAAGAGCTGGGACATTTCGCTGGAAGACCTGGAAAGAGAATTCGCCCGATGACCGGCTCCGGCCGCTGGTACGGCGGCCCGACACCTCCCAAGCAACCATACTTGCAATAAATAATGAACACTCGCTTTACTGGAACCGAACGCTATATCGCCACCGACGACCTGATGATGGCCGTCAATGCCTCCATTACGCTCCAGCGCCCGCTGCTGATCAAGGGCGAGCCCGGCACCGGCAAGACCATGCTGGCCGAAGAGGTCGCGGCCAGCCTGGGCCGGGAGCTGATCGTCTGGCCGATCAAGTCCACCACCAAGGCCCAGCACGGCCTGTACGAATACGACGCGGTATCCCGGCTGCGGGATTCCCAGCTGGGCGGCGACAAGGTGCACGACATCGCCAACTACATCGTCAAGGGCAAGCTATGGCAGGCATTCGAGGCCGAGCAAGCCCCGGTGCTGCTGATCGACGAGATAGACAAAGCCGACATCGAGTTCCCCAATGACCTGTTGCGCGAACTGGACCAGATGGAATTCTTCGTCCACGAAACCCAGCAGTTCGTGCGCGCCCGCCAGCGGCCCATCATCATCATCACGTCCAACAACGAGAAGGAATTGCCGGACGCTTTCCTGCGCCGCTGCTTCTTCCATTACATCCGCTTTCCCGACGCGGAAACGATGCAGAGCATCATCGATGTCCACTTCCCGGACATCCGTCAACAGCTGGTGAGCCAGGCTTTGGAAGTGTTCTTCTCGATCCGGGAGCTGCCCGGGCTGAAGAAGAAACCCACCACATCCGAATTGCTGGACTGGCTGAAGTTGCTGTCCGGCGAAAATATCGGCGCCAACGAGCTTGCGGATGTTCATCAACGCAACGCGCCGCCGCCGCTGGCCGGCGCGCTGCTGAAGAACGAACAGGACTTGCAGCTGTTCGAGCGGCTGATGCAGATGGCGCGCCTGCGCCGCAACTGATATGGAAGAGCTGATCCGCCGCTTCATCGACCACTTGGCCGTCGCCGGCCGCAGTCCGCACACGCTCGCCGCCTACCAGGCTGATATCGAGCTGCTGCAGAAAACGATGCAGGCGAAGCCGGCGCACGAGGCATCTCCGACGGATCTGCGCAAGGCGCTGGCCAAACTGCATGCGCAGGGGTTGAGCGGCCGCAGCCTGGCCAGGCGGCTATCCTCCTGGCGGCAGTTCTACCACTGGTTGCAGTTGAATGGCGGGCGGGAAGACAATCCCGCCGCCGGACTGCGCGCGCCCAAGCGGGAAAAACTGCTGCCCAAGGCCTTGCCCGTGGACGGTGCCGCGGCGCTGCTGGACAGGATAGACGGCGATGACAGCTTGGACGCCCGCGACCGCGCGATTTTCGAGCTGGTCTACAGCTGCGGCCTGCGCTTGTCGGAAACGGTGGCGTTGAATCTGGATGACGTGGACTTTTCCGACCAGCTGCTGCGGATACGCGGCAAGGGCGGGAAGGAAAGGCTGGCGCCGATCGGCGCCGAGGCCATGAGCCGGCTACGGGCCTGGCTGAGCGAGCGCGCCGCGGGAGAAGGCGAACCCGCCCTGTTTCTTGGCCGACATGGCCGGCGGCTGGGCGGCCGCCAGGTTGAGAAGCGGCTGCGCGACTGGGCGGTCAAGACCGGAGCCGGCCAGCACGTCCATCCGCACATGCTGCGGCACTCGTTCGCCTCCCACCTGCTGCAGTCATCCGGCGATCTGCGCGCGGTGCAGGAATTGCTGGGCCATGCCAATCTGTCCAGCACCCAGATTTATACGGCGCTGGATTTCCAGCATCTGGCCAAGGTGTACGACGGCGCGCATCCGCGCGCGCGCAAGCGCGGCAAAACGGACGACGGCGAACCGTCCTAGCCGTTGCGGGAATGGTCCTCGGACTAACCTCCCTTGTGCACATCCCGGCATAGCAACATGGCCTGGATGTCGTCAGCCTTGTCCTCGTCAAAGCCGAGCCGCTCCACTCTTCTCTCCGGATTGCTCCAGGTGCCGAACATCAAGTCCCATAGCGGCAGGCCGTAATTCTGCGCATGGTGGCCGTGAGCGTGGTGAACGGTGTGCATCTCCGGACGCTGAAAAAAATAGCCGAGCCAGCGCGGCGTATTCATGTCGCCGTGCAGAAACAGATCGAAAGCGCTGGTGAAGAACAACGCCCAGGCTGCGGCGATGGGCGAGGCTCCCAGCGCCAAATAGCTGGAAAATGCGCTGATCAGCACGGCTGCGGCCGAGTCCAGCGGGTGGGCGTAAAACGCGGTCAGCGCCTCCACGCGGCTCGGGCTGTGGTGAAGCTGGTGAAACACGCGCCAAAGCCAATCCAAAGCATGCGTCGCGCGATGCCACCAATAAAAGACGAAGCTGGTCAGCAGGAAGCTGGCGGCGCCCACCGAGATATCCGGCCAGTCGCGCGCGGCCGGAATCAGCGCTGCCCTGCCGATCTGGGCGGAAAACAAATAGCCCAGCGCAAGCGTCACCGCCGCCGTGCACGCGCCCAACGCGCCGGCCATCAACAGCCAGCGCCGGTCGCAACGATTTTTCGACGCCGGCGCGATCACTTCGCGGGTAAAGATGCCGACGAACAAAATCGCCAGCGCGGGAAAAGCGTATAACTCCATATGTCTCCAGCGGCAGGGCTATCCAGACTCAGGCTTGGGACGCGCCGGCATGGACGCGATCCAGCAGCCGAGCCAGCGCGTCCTCCGTCGTTTGCTGGCGCACCGCCTGGCGGTCGCCGGCGAAATGCCGGCTCCAGGCTTCGGTTTGCCCGCCCGGATGCGCGATGGCCAGCCACACCAAGCCAACCGGCTTGTCCGGCGAACCGCCGTCCGGCCCGGCGATGCCAGATACCGCCACCGCCCAATCGGCGTTGGCCAGGGCCTGCGCGCCGGCGGCCATCTCCCTGACCACCCGCTCGCTGACCGCGCCGTGATCCATCAGCGACGAGGCCTGCACTTTCAACAACTGCTGCTTGGCCTGGTTGCCATAACTGACCACGCCATGGCTGAACCAGCCGGAGCTGCCTGGAATATCGGTGATGGCGGCCGCTATCATGCCGCCGGTGCAGGACTCCGCGGTAGAGACGGTCTCGCCCCGCGCCAGCAAGGCGGCGCCGAGGTCGGCGGCCAGTTGTCTGCTATTTGCCATGGTGTTCCCTGTAATGTCGGATCAGGCCGTTGGTTGAACTGTCGTGCCCCAGCGCGCCGGTATCGCCGGACAGCTCCGGCAGAATGCGCCTCGCCAGCTGCTTGCCGTACTCGACGCCCCATTGATCGAAGGAGTTGATGCCCCAGATCACTCCCTGCACGAACACCTTGTGCTCGTAAAGCGCCATCAGCATGCCCATGCTGTACGGCGTGACCCTGTCCAGCGCCAGCGTGTTGGACGGCTGATTGCCGGGAAACAGCTTCTGCGGCAGCAGCATGTCCAATTGCTCGCCGGACAAGTGGCCCAGCTCCTGCATCGCTTCGGTCTCGTTCTTGCCTCGCATCAGCGCCTCGGTCTGAGCCAGGCAGTTGGCGACCAGCACATCGTGCTGATTGCCCAGCGGATAGTGGCTGTTCAGCGGCAGGATGAAATCGCACGGCACCAACCGGGTGCCCTGGTGCAGCAGCTGGAAGAACGCATGCTGGCTGTTGGCGCCCTCCTCACCCCAGATCACCGGGCCGGTGTCAAAATCCAGAGCCTCGCCCAGACGGCCCACCCGCTTGCCGTTGGACTCCATGTCCAGTTGCTGGATATGAGCCGGCAGGCGGCGCAGGCCATGATCGTAGGGCATGATGGCATGAGTATGCGCCCGGTAGAAGGTGTTGTACCAGATGCCGATCAGCGCCAGCAGCACCGGCATATTGGTCTCGAACGGCGATTCGAAGAAATGCCGGTCCATCGCGTGGCCGCCGTCCAAAAAGGCTCGGAAATTGTCATAGCCGATGGATAGCATCACCGGCAGGCCTATCGCCGACCAGACCGAGTAGCGGCCGCCGACCCAGTCCCAGAAACCGAACATGTGTTGCGGATCGATGCCGAAGGCCCGTACCGCCGGCTCGTTGGTGGAAACCGCGACGAAGTGCCTGGCGATTTCCTGCTCGGTTCCCGCCTGCAGAAACCAGGCGCGCGCGGCCTGGGCGTTGAGCAGGGTTTCCGGCGTGGTGAAGGACTTGGAGGCGATGATAAACAGCGTGGAGGCGGGATCGAGCGTCTGCAGCGTTCGCGCCAGATGCTGGCCGTCGACGTTAGACACGAAGTGTACCTTGAGCTCCGGATGGGCATACGCGGCCAGCGCGTCCGCCGTCACCAGCGGCCCCAAATCCGAACCGCCGATGCCAAGATTGACCACGTCGCGAATCCGCTGGCCAGCAAACCCCAGCCAGCGGCCGTCTCTTACCTGTTCGCTGAAATCCTTGAGCCTCGCCAGCACCTGCTGCACATCGGCCGCCACGTCGCGCCCATCCACGCTCAGCTGCGCGCCGGCGGGCAGACGCAAGGCGGTATGCAATACCGATCGATCTTCGCTGACATTGATGCGCTCGCCGTGGCGCATCCGGTCCATCCAGGTCCGCAGATCTGCCTTGTTCGCCAGTTCGAACAACAGCTCCAGCGTGCGTTCCGTGATGCGGTTCTTCGAATAATCCAGCAGCAAGCCGTCCAGTTCCAGCGAAAAGCGCTGGAACCGCTGCGGGTCCAGTTCGAACAGCTCGCGCATATGCATGTGGCGCGTCGCGCGCTGATGCTGATGCAGCCTGGCCCAGACCTGGGTGGAGTTAATGTCGATGTGGCGATGTGCGGCCATGTTTCCTGCCAATGGAATACGAGGTGAGTGTGAAAAAGCCGGCCCATTGGAGCCGGCTCGTCGCGGCGGCGCTTATACCTTGAGGAAGTGCTCGCGGTAGTAGCGCATTTCCTCGATCGACTCCAGGATGTCGGCCAGCGCTTCATGCTTGCCGCGCTTGACCACGCCCTTGGCGAGTTCCGGACGCCAGCGCTTGCAGAGCTCCTTCAGGGTGGATACGTCCAGGTTGCGGTAATGGAAGTAAGCCTCCAGCCGCGGCATCCAGCGCGCCATGAAGCGGCGATCCTGATGGATGGTGTTGCCGCACATCGGCGTCACGCGCTCCGGGATGTACTGCGCCATGAAATCCAGCAGCAGCTGCTCGGCTTCCGCCTCGTTGATCGTGGAGTTCTTCACTTTCTCGATCAGACCGCTCTTGCCGTGGGTATTCTTGTTCCAGTCATCCATGCCGTCCAGGATGGCGTCCGGCTGGTGAATCACCAGTACCGGGGATTCGGCCAGGACGTTCAGATTGCTGTCGGTTACGATCATCGCCACTTCGATGATGCGGTCCTGATCCGGATTCAGGCCCGTCATCTCCATGTCGAGCCAGATGAGGTTATTGGTATCTTGTGCCATACTAGCCAATCTTTAGAAAACCCTGCCATTTTCCTTCATTGCCGCGCCGTCGGCAAACCCCATACGGACATCCATGACCGACGCCTTTTCCCTGCTGTTCGCCGCCGCGCTGACGTTGACCCTCTGCCTGAAACTGTGGCTAGGCTGGCGCCACATTCGCCATGTATCGCGCCACCGCGCCCAGGTCCCGGCCGCCTTCCGCGACAGCATCACGCCGGAGCGGCATCGCCACGCCGCCGACTACACCGTCGCCAAGACCCGGCTCGGCCTGCTGTCCGCCTGGGTGGATACCGCGCTGATCGCGGCGTTCACTTTCGGCGGCGGACTGCAATGGCTGGCCGTCCGCTGCATGGAATGGTTCGCCAATCCCCTGCTGTCCGGCATGGCGCTGATCGTGGCCGTCGCCGTGATCAGCAGCGCGGTCTCGCTGCCGTTCACCCTGTACGGCACCTTCGGGATCGAAAGCCGGTACGGCTTCAACAAGACCACCTTCGCGCTGTTCGCGACTGACATGATCAAGGGCACCCTAATCGGCGCCGCGATCGGTCTGCCGCTGCTGGCGCTGGTGCTGTGGCTGATGGAGATTTCCGGACCCTTGTGGTGGCTGTGGGTATGGCTGGTCTGGTCCGGCTTCCAACTCCTGATGGTGGCGCTGTATCCGACGCTGATCGCGCCGCTGTTCAATAAATTCAAGCCGCTTGACGACGAGGCGCTCAAGGCGCGGATCGAGGCGCTGCTGCAGCGCGCCGGCTTCAAGAGCCAAGGCGTGTTCGTGATGGACGGATCGCGCCGCTCCAATCACGGCAACGCCTATTTCACTGGCTTCGGCGCCGCCAAGCGCATTGTATTCTTCGATACCTTGCTGACCCAGCTCAGCCACGCCGAAATCGAAG
The DNA here is from genome assembly GCF_055181315.1 of Chromobacterium sp. Ag138. Classification (NCBI taxonomy): domain Bacteria; kingdom Pseudomonadati; phylum Pseudomonadota; class Betaproteobacteria; order Neisseriales; family Chromobacteriaceae; genus Chromobacterium; species Chromobacterium sp. Ag138. Next base: position 414,336 of record NZ_JBUPWA010000001.1, on the reverse strand, counting down.
CCGTGCTGGCCCATGAGCTCGGCCATTTCAAGCGCCGCCACATCGTCAAGCGCATCGCCATGGCGTTCGCGCTGTCGCTGGCCTTGCTGTGGCTGCTGGGCCAACTGCTGCACGCGCCCTGGTTCTACGCCGGCCTCGGCGTCGCCGCGCCCAGCACCGCGATGGCCCTGATCCTGTTCTTCACCGCCACGCCGGCCTTCACCTTCCCGCTGACGCCGCTGTCCAGCCGGATGTCGCGCGTGCACGAATACGAGGCCGACGATTTCGCGTCGGAACAAACCCGGGCGGAGTATCTGGTCAGCGCGCTGGTCAAACTGTACCGCGACAACGCGTCCACGCTGACGCCGGACCCCGTCCATTCCGCCTTCTACGATTCGCACCCGCCCGCGGCGCTGCGCATTCAACATCTGAAAGGAAATCAGGCATGAACCTGCTGGAACTCTCCTGCACCCCGCAACACGGCCAAAGTCCGCTGGCTGACAATACCGTCAAGCAGCTGCTGTCCACGCTGCCGGACTGGGAAATCGTCGGCATCGAGCTGCGCAAGACTTACCGCTTCGCCAACTACCATGAAACCATGGCCTTCGTGAACGCTCTGGCGTGGATCGCCAATCAGGAAGACCATCATCCGGACATGTCGGTCCACTACAATCGCGCGGTGGTGAATTTCAGCACCCACGACGCCGGCGGCCTGACCCTCAACGACTTCATCTGCGCGGCCAAGACCGAAGCCCTGTTCCGCCGCCCATGACAGCCAGCACCGGACAAATCATACGCAGCCACGGCCGGCGCTTCATCGTCGAGGCGGACGGCCAGACTTTCGATTGCACCACCCGCGGCAAGCGCGTCGACTACGCTTGCGGCGACATCGTCGACATCCTGATCCAGAACCGCGAGCAGGCGGTGATCGAGCGCGCGCACGACCGCCGCAGCCTGCTCTATCGCCAGGACGACTGGAAAGCCAAGAAGATCGCGGCCAACGTCACGCGCATCCTGTTCGTGATCGCCGCCGTGCCCACGCCCAATGAGGAACTGCTGGGGCGCTGCCTGATCGCGGCGGAGGCCGGCGACATCGACCCCATCATCGTGGTCAACAAGAGCGACCTGCCGGAAACCGCGGCGCTGCTGGGAAAATTGCAACTCTATGTGAACCTGGGTTACAAGCTGGTCACATTGTCGGCCAAGCAGGACTTTTCACCGCTGAAACCCTTGCTCAGCGGCCATACCAGCGTATTGGTCGGCCAGTCGGGCATGGGGAAATCCACGCTGACCAATGCGCTGCTGCCCGAGGCCAATGCCCGCATCGGCGACATCTCGGAGGCGCTGGATTCCGGCCGGCACACCACCACCCACGCGGCCTTGTACCATCTTGACGAAAACAGTCATCTAATCGACTCTCCGGGCCTGCAAGAATTTGGCTTGAAACATCTGAAATCCACAGATTTAATTCACTATTTCCCCGAAATGCGCAGGTATATTGGCCAGTGTCGGTTCCATAACTGTTCGCATTGCGTCGAGCCCAATTGTGCAATCATTACAGCTGCAGAACAGGGCGCGATTTCTAAGCATAGACTGGATTTGCTGCAAAGGCTCAGCCGGGAACTAGGCTAAAGCATTGTAAATAAAGTAGCACATGCTATTTATTTACTTTTTATGGCGTCCTGCATATTCTGTAACAAAAGGAAGTAAAGATAATTCAAGCATAGATTCCAAACCCGACAGAGGAGCCAGCATCATGACGAAAAGGATTGCATTAGTCACCGGAGGCATGGGAGGCATCGGAACCTCCATCTGCAAAGCCTTGGCTGAAGCGGGATATGCCGTGGTGACCACCTACAGCAAGCCGGGCCGGGAGTCCGCCTGGCATGCCGACATGAAGGGGCTGGGTTTCAGCGACATCCACAGCTACCAGTGCGACGTTACCGACTTCGCAGCCTGCCAGGAAGTGATTGCGCGGATCACGAAGGATGTTGGCCAGGTCAGCATCCTGGTCAACAACGCCGGCATCACCCGCGACGCCAGTTTCAAAAAGCAGAACAAGGATGACTGGGACGCCGTGATCCGCACCAACCTGGATTCGGTGTTCAACATGACCAAGCCGGTGCTGGACAATATGCTGGAGGCGGGCTTCGGCCGCATCATCAACATTTCGTCCATCAACGGCCAAAAGGGTCAGTTTGGCCAGACCAACTACTCCGCGGCCAAGGCCGGCATGCATGGCTTCACGATGGCGCTGGCCCAGGAAGTGGCCAAAAAAGGCGTGACAGTCAACACCATCTCTCCCGGCTATATCGCCACCGAAATGGTGATGGCGGTGCCGGAAGATGTCCGCAACAAGATCGTGGCCCAGATTCCGGTCGGCCGCCTTGGCCGTCCCGAAGAGATCGCCGCCCTGGTCACCTTCCTCTGCTCCGACAACGCCGGCTTCATCACCGGCAGCAATATCGCAATGAATGGCGGGCAGCACATGATGTAACCCGCGCCATGGCTCCGTAATACTGTTCACGCCGCCCGTCCGGGCGGCGTTTTCTTTTCATGCCCGGCATGGTGTATGCTGTCCAGTCCGCATTTACTCCCAAGCAATACCCGCCATGGCAGAAAATCTCATCATCGAAGGCGATAGCAAGGAAGAAAAGTATCAGGCCTTGCTGCCGCAAGCTCATGCGCTGATCATCGGCGAAACCGACATCGTCGCCGCGCTGGCGAACCTGTCCGCCGCGCTGGCCTCGACTTTCGGCTGGCTATGGACCGGCTTCTATCTGGTCAAGGGCGAGCAGCTGGTTCTGGGGCCGTTCCAGGGGCCCATCGCCTGCACCCGCATACCGCGCGGCCGCGGCGTCTGCGGCAGCGCCTGGGCGCAGAACCGCACGCTGCTGGTCGATGACGTCGACGCCTTTCCCGGACACATCGCCTGCTCGTCGAGCGCCCGCTCCGAAGTGGTGGTGCCCATCCGCGACTCCGCAGGCGCCGTCATGGCGGTGCTGGATGTCGACTCCGTCCAACTGAGCGGTTTCGACCAAACCGATGCGCGCTATCTGGAGCGCATCATCGAGCCGCTTGCCAAACTGTTCGACCAGGCCAGCTGAAAGCTTGGCCGGATTCAAAAAAACAGGCCCGGAATTCCGGGCCTGTTTTCATATGCGACTGTCGATCACTTCTGAATGGAAAGCAGCTCCACTTCAAAATACAGCGGCGCGTTCGGCGGAATCACGCCCGGCACGCCTCGGCTGCCGTATGCGGTATTCGCCGGGCAAAACAGCTTGGCCTTGCTGCCCACCGTCAGCGCGCTGACGCCCTGGGTCCAGCAGGGAATCACGCGACTCAACGGGAAGCTGATCGGACCGCCGTTCTTGTAGGAGCTGTCAAACTCCTTGCCATCTTTGAATGTGCCGCGATAGTTCACTTTGACGGTGTCGCTGCTTGAAGGCTTGGCGCCCTTCCCAGGCACCAATACCTCGACCTTCACGCCGGAAGGCAAGGTTTGCGAAGCCGGTTCGGCCATTGCCGCCGCCGCGCATACGGATAAGACCAAGGCAGGAATCATTCGATAAGGGAACATAGGCTCTTTCATCGTAAATACGCGGGACACGGCTGCGCCGATATCCTCACTTTTGCATCAGGGAAAGGAATTCCTTGCGCAGATCCGGGTTGGTCAGGAAGGCGCCGCGCATCACGCTATTGGTCATCTTGCTGTTGCTATCCTTCACGCCGCGCCAATGCATGCAGAAATGATCGGCTTCCATCACGATGGCCAAACCGTCCGGCTGCAGCTTTCTCATCAGCAGTTCGGCGATCTGCGAAACCGCCTCTTCCTGTATCTGCGGCCGGGTCATGACCCAATCGATCAGGCGAACGTACTTGGACAAGCCGATCAGATTCGAGTGCTCATTGGGCAGCACGCCCACCCATACTCTGCCGATGATGGGGCACAGATGGTGCGAGCAGGCGCTGCGCACCGTGATCGGGCCGATGATCATCAATTCGTTCAGGTGCTCGACATTCGGAAACTCGGTGCTGGCCGGCATGGCGACGTAACGGCCGCGGAACACCTCGCGCACGAACATCTTCGCCACCCGCTTGGCGGTGTCTTGAGTATTGTGATCATTCGCGGTATCGATCACCAGGCTTTCCAGCACGCCTCTCAACTTGGCCTGCACCTCTTCCTGCAACTCGTCCAGCTCGCCCTCCTCGATGAAGGCCGAAATATTGTCGTTGGCGTGGAAGCGCGCTCCCGCCTTTTGCAGACGATAGCGAATGCGCTGCGACACGGCTTCCCGCTGGCCCTGCTTGTCGGTTTTGCTCATTGTTGATTACTTGTTCGCAAGAAAATGGAAATCATTCCGAAATATACAGCAACTTGCGCAATCCCAGGCCGGACGAGCGGCGAATAAACCTGTCCGCGGCGCTATCCGCGCGGGCCGATCAGCCTTCGCGTCATGATCGTCCAGAAAGGGAATGGCATTGAGGGAAAAAGATATCAATGCTATATAAATGGCCGCCGAACATCAACACCCGAGCCAAAACCTTTTCTACGAGAAGTGCCAAATGACAAAAGGCAGTCGAAGCGAAAAGCTCGACTGCCCATTTGCAAAGCGCGAAAGCGGGAACGCGCGTCAGCCCGCCTTCAGGCATTCCTCCCGCCGCGGCAGGGCGATCTTGTTATCCTTGCTGTGCTGATAATCCAGGAACACATGCTCGGCGCTCAATAACTGATAACTGCCATCGCCGCGAAGATGGGTCGTATCCTTCAGGCGATACGCGTAATGGCCGCAGGTCCAGCAATCGAAATTGCGCATATGGGTGCACAGACAGGTCTTTTCCCAAACCGGCACGCGGCGCTGGCCCGGATTTTCCGCATGCGCCTTGTGATAGGCGTCGATGTAGGAGCAGCCGCCCTTGGCATCCAGCAGATAGCCATAGGCTTCGCAATTCGGACGGATGCTGTCGCCGATCGCCGGGCAATGCTTGATCATCCGCATCGGATAGCCGGTCGGAGACAACTGGTTGACCTCGATATCCTCTTCGCTGGACTTGAAATACTCCTGCTGCACCTTTTCCGGCAGTCCGCACTCGCGGGCTACGGTGAAGCGGGTGGCGACCTGCACCGCGCCGGCGCCCGCCTCCAGGAAGCCGGCCGCGTCGCTGCCGGTGAAGATGCCGCCGGCAGGAATCAGCGGGATGTCCAATTGCTCGGCCCGCAGCCAATCGCGAATCTCGGTGAAAATGCTGGCCAGGTCGTACTCGGCCCAGTCCATGCCGAAGCCCAGATGGCCGCCGGCCAGCGGCCCTTCCACCACGACGTAATCCGGCATGCGCCCGCAGCGGCCGTTTTTCTTCAGGAACAGCTGCAGCGCGCGCAGCGAGGAAACGATGATGCCAAGCTTGACGTCGCGGAAACGCGGGTGGTCTTCGATCAGGGCGAAAGAACCCAGATGCAGGCCCGCTGCCAGCGTGATGCCATCGATGCCGGCATCCAGCGCCGCGCGCATCCGCACTCGCAGGGTTTCCTTGGGCGCGTTCATCGTCAGCTTTTCCATGCAGTTGATGAACACCAGGCCGCTGCCCTGCTTTTGCTGCATGGTATTGCCCACATGCAGGCGGGTGGCCTCTTCCAGCATGCCCAGATCGAAGCGGACGACCGACTTGTCCGGATTTTCTACGTTGAATTTATACTGGGCCAGCTTGTTCTTGACGAATTTGGTATTGAAACGGCGGTCCGTCACGGTCGGCACCATCGCGTCGGAAATATGGCCGACGCCGCCTAGCCGCGCAGCCTCCAGCGCCAGCTGGGCGGTGGAAATATCGACGCCCATGCCTCCAATGACGATTGGCACCAATTCGTGTTTGCCCAACTGCAGGCGAAAATCATCAACACACTTCATCGTGACGGGTCTCTCCATAGAACTGGACAAATTATCACCCGCGAAACGATGGAAATCCACATTTTTAGAGTTTTTGCTCATTCACAAGCAAGGCACTCCCATCTATCGCCCCAGCACTTCCGCCACTCGCCGCCGCAACGCCGGCAGCAACTCGGTTTCGAACCATCGATTGCGCGCCAGCCACATCCGATTGCGCGGACTGGGGTGCGGCAATGGAATCACGCCTGGATAATACTCGCGCCAGGCCGCAACCGTTTCGGTCAGCGTGCGCTTGCGCGAAGACAGATGATAAGCCTGCGCGTAGCTGCCCACCGCCAACACCAACTCCACCCGGCCAAGCAGGGGCAGCAGGCGCGGGTGCCAGAGCTTGCTGCACTCCGGACGCGGCGGCAAATCGCCATTATGCCCCGTGCCTGGATAACAGAACCCCATGGGCACGATCGCGAAGCGATCCGGATCGTAAAACACATCCTCCCCCACGCCCAGCCACTCTCTCAAGCGCTTGCCGCTGGCGTCATCCCAGGGTATTCCGCTCTCGTGCACCTTGCGGCCCGGAGCCTGGCCGGCCAGCAGGATGCGTGAGCCTTCGGCGGCCCGCAGCACCGGCCTGGGCCCGCAAGGCAACGACGCTTCGCACGCCCGGCAAGCCGCGATATCCGACAGCAAGCCCGCCAGCGCGCTCACGCCACTGCACCCGCCAGCAACCCGCGCCATCCCGCGGCTTCATCATCAGGCCAGGCCGCGCAGTCCAGCATCAGGCCGCAAGCGCCGGCAATCAGCGCCGCGCGAGCCAGCGACAAGGCCGAAGCCTGGCCGCCGGTCTGCGGAGCTGAGACGATAAGCGGCAGATGAGTCCGCCGGCGCAGGCTGGCCAACTCCCCGACATCCAGGCTGACCGACTGGCCATCGCCGCCGCATTCGCACAGCACGATCTGGTGATTGCCGCCGAGCGCGACATGCTCGGCCGCGGTCAGCCACTCGTCCAGCGTCTGGCGATTGTCCCGCTGCAAGATGACAGCTTTATTGATGCGGCCGACTTCCCGCAGCAACTCGATATTGTTCAGCGATGGCGGCGGCAGCAGCAAGGCTTCCGTTTGCAACTCCAGATGCGCGTCCAGCAGGCGGACGTCGCGCAGCTCGGCCACCGCGCCCAGCCCGGACTCGCCCGCCACGTCGCAGAGACGCTCCAGATCGGCCACGCCCAAGGCCTGATAATGGTAAGGACTTACGTGGCTGCGGCCGCCGCCCGCATACAGCAGGCATCCGCCAGCGGCCGCCACGTTGCGCGCGGCGGCGCGCAGCGCGTCTTCGCTCCAGTCCTGCGCGCGGCCGCCCAGCCAGGCCGCGCCGCTCGCGCCGAACACTGCCCTCCCCACCCTCACCTTTGAATCCGCCGGCTGGGCCTCCCGCGACACGATGCGGTAGTCGCCGACGACTCTGAGCGCGCGCTCGACGCCGGCCATCGCCTCGAATGCGCCGGCCTCCAGCCCCCGTTCCTCGCCCACCGCGCCGATCACCGTGCGCTCCATGCCTCGGGATACGTGCGCGGCCAAGCCGGCGCTTTCTATCCTGGCCACCACGCTCCGCACTTCAGCCTCGCTCGCGCGGGCGCTCATCACGATAATCATCCGTCCATCCTCTTGTCTTCTTTCGCCGAAGAGGCCTCGCGGCGCCAACGACCGGCCAGCCGCCGCGCGAGGCGCGCCAGCGGCGACGGCCGCGCCCAGAACCGCCGCGCGCGCGCCTTCGCCAGCCTGGCCCAGCGCCACGGCAAGGAGACTCGCAGCCTCTCGAACACCCATGCGCGAAGCCGCTCGAAGCGCTGGTGCCAGCGCACGAACCACGGCACCGACATCAATGCCGGCCGCGTCAGCGTGAACAGCCAGGCCACCAGCGCGGTGCCGCCGAGCTTGGCCAGCAGGATCACGGTCAGACCCAGCAGCGCATGGCCTTGCTCGATCAGGAACAGCGCCGCCAGCTTGACCGGCAGCAAGGCCAGCGCCGGGGCCAGAAACAGCGCCAAGGCAACCTTGGGGGAACGTCCCGCCACCCAGCGTTCCAGCGCTGCGAACGGCGGCCAGCGGCCGAGCCGGGCAAGCGCCGCGGCCAGTTCGTCCCAGGCGAGCTCTTCGAAAACGATGATCGCCGCCAGCAGCAGCGCCAACGGCCAGGCCATCGCCCGCCGCGAGCGCAGCCATGGCGACGCTTGCGTATCCCGCTTTCCCATGCGGACCGCTCAGGTGCGGGCCAGATCCAGCCACTTGGCGACGTGGCGGGGCTGGTATTGCCGCATCCAGCCAAGCAAGGTCGGCAGATCGCGCTCGATGCGGAACAAGTCCAGATTGCCCTTGGGCACGAAGCCTTCGCCCACCGCATGCTCGACCAAGGCCTTCAGCGGCTGGTAGAAGCCGCCGGCGTCCAGCACGCCCACCGGCTTGTTGTGCACCGACAGCTGCGCCCAGGTCAGGATCTCGAACAATTCGTCGAAGGTGCCGAATCCGCCGGGCAGCGCGATGAAGCCATCGGACAGCCGCGCCATCAGGGCCTTGCGCTGATGCATGGTCTCGGTGACGTGCAGCTCGGTCAGGCCCATGTGCGCCACTTCCTTGGCCTTCAGGAATTCCGGAATCACGCCGATCACCTTGCCGCCCGCCTCAAGCGCGGCGTCCGCCGCCACGCCCATCAGCCCCACGTTGCCGGCACCGTACACCAGGGTGATGTTCTGCTCGGCCAGCGCGCGGCCGAATGCGCGGGCCGCGTCCTCGTATTCAGGGTTGCCGCCTTTGTTGGAGCCGCAGAACAAGCAGATCGATTTCATTTTCTTCATCCATTTCTTGCAAAAAAACAAGGGCCGGAAGATTCCGGCCCCGGGTCATTCCAAGCGGCTCACAACACCGCCATCGGGTAGGAGCCCAGCACCTTGACGAAGGACGTGCGCTCGCCCAGGCCGGCCAGCGCCTTCAGCACCCGCTCATCCTGGCGGTGGCCTTCCAGGTCGATGAAGAACACGTAATCCCACAGGCCGGCGCGCGAAGGACGCGACTCGAACTTGCTCATCGACACGCCGTTGGAGGCCACCGGCTCCAGTAACTGGTGCACCGCGCCCGGCCGGTTGGGGGCGGAGACCACGATGGAGGTCTTGTCCTGCCCGCTGGGGCCGACATCCTGCAGGCCCAGCACCAGGAAGCGGGTGGTGTTGTTGGGCTCGTCTTCCACGTTCTCCGCCAGCTTGAACAAGGCGTAGCGTTCGGCCGCAGCTTGTCCGGCGATGGCGGCGGCGGTTTCGTCCTCGGCCGCCAGACGCGCGGCTTCGGCGTTGCTGGCCACCGACACGCGCTCCACGTCGGCCGGCAGATTCTTGTTCAGCCATTCGTGGCATTGCGCCAGCGCCTGGGCGTGGGCGTAGACGCGGCGGATGCCGTCCAGCCCCTCGGCCTTGCGCAGCAGGTGGTGATGGATGCGCAGCACCACCTCGCCGCAAATCTTCAGCGGCGAGGTGACCATCAGGTCCAGCGTGCGCCCCACCGCGCCTTCGGTCGAATTTTCCACCGGCGCCACCACGTAGTCCAGCGCGCGCGACTCCACCAGCCGGAACGCCTCGTCTATCGAGCTACAGGCGATGGTGCGGGCCGCATGGCCGAAGTGCTTGATCGTGGCCAGCTGGCTGAAGGTGCCTTCCGGCCCCAGGTAGGCGATGGACAGCGGCTTTTCCAGCGCCAGGCATTCCGACATCACTTCGCGGAACAACCGGGCGACGGACTCGCTGGGCAGCGGGCCGGGATTCAGATCCTTCAAGCGGCGGAGCACCTGGGCTTCCCGCTCCGGGCGGTAGATGACGCCGCCGCCCTTGATTTCTCCGATCTCGCGGGCATGGCTGGCGCGCTGGTTCAGCAGCTTGAGGACTTCGACGTCGATGGCGTCGATGGCGTTGCGGTGTTGCTTGAGACGTTCTTCAGACACTGGTTTCGGGCTCTCTGACGATGGCGAACTGGCTTTCTCGATATCTTACAGTTTCCGCGAGATAGCCGCCGCTCGCAAGCGCCATGCGCCGGATGCGGACTAAATGCCGAGCCGGCCAGGCGCGCCAGACATCCTCAATTCCAGCCGCCCTGATCCAGCCCGGCCAGCAATTGTTCGATGCGTTCCGCCGTTTCCAGCGGTTTTTCCAGCGGAAACAAGTGGCTGCCCGGCTGCTTGCCCACCATGACGGAGAAATGCTTGCGCATGAAAGCCAGGTCGCTGTCGCGCAGCACATCCGATGCCGAGCCGGCCAGCAAAGCCGCCGGCACCTTCAGCCGTCCGCGGTGCCGGGGAAAGTCGTGCGGCAGCGTCGCGTAGATGTCGTGCTCCACCTGCGGGCGGAACTTGAGCCGGCGGCCGCCCTTGCCGTCGTCCTGCGTGCCGTGCAGGGCGTAATCGGCGAGACAGTCGGGATCGAAGCGGGCAAACTTGGGCTTGCGCGCGAAATAATCGTGCGCCATCTCCACCGTCGCCCAACTGTCGCGGCGCGCCAGCGTATTGCCGCCAGGCGTCACGCGCTGGATGAAGCCCAGCCGCTTGGCCAGCCAGATGCCGAGGGAGCGGGACGGCCCCATCAGCGGCGAGTCCAGAATGATGATGGCGCGGAACAAATCCGGCCGCTTCAGCGCCGCGTAGAACATCAGGAAGCCACCGAGCGAATGGCCGACGCCCACCACGGGGCTGCGGTAGCGGGACTCGATGAAACGGATGCTCTCGTCCACCAGATGCGGCCAGCAATCGGTGATGGGGAAATCCGGATTGTGGCCTATCGTATCCAGATAGCCGACATCGCGGCTTCCGGCCAGCTTGCCCAGCATCTTGCCGTACACCGACGCGGGAAAGCTGTTTGCATGAGCGAAATGAATGGCTTCTCGCATAACCCCTCTTGATATCCTCGTTCTTATTTTTCATAAGCGGAACGCTGCCTGCGCTCCGCCTGCCCAGCTATACTAGCCGCTTTCCCGACATCAGGGACGCGGCGGCCTCCGTTTGCCCGGCGATGCGATTTGATGCATATTGCATCACGCATCGTAAAAACGGAACCGCAAACCGTTTACATCGTCACAGTTCCATCGCCAACCGCAAAAAGAGTCTGCACGTGCAAGCATACCTCCATTCCTTTTATCGATCGGCCTGGCTATGGCTGGCGTCCGCGATCGCCTGCCTGGGCCTCGCCCTGCCCGCCCACGCGGTCAACCAGGAAGACCTGCTCCCGCCGGAGCAGGCCTTCGCCGCCCAGGTCAGCCGCAGCGGCGATCAGCTGCAACTGACGCTGGATGTCGCGCCCGGCTACTACCTGTACCGCGACCGCATCAGCATCAGCACCACGCCGGCCGACCTGGCCGGCAAGCCGACACTGCCCGCAGCCCAGGAAAAGAACGATCCTTACTTCGGCAAGCAACAGATTTACCACGGCAAGCAGCTGATCACCATCCCGCTGGCCGCCGGCGCGCCGGCGGACTTCCAGCTGAACGTCAAGCTGCAGGGCTGCGCGGAAGCCGGCGTCTGCTATCCGCCCTACACCCACAAGCTGAAGGTGGGCCAGGCGGGCGGCTCGAGCAACAAGCTAAGCGCCTGGACGGAGGTCGGCCCGTCGGGAAAAGCGTCGGCCGGTAACAGCGAGTTGGCCGCCCAGGGTTGGCTGGCCACACTGGGCACCTTTCTGCTGGCGGGTCTAGGCATGGCGTTCACCGCCTGCATGTATCCGCTGCTGCCCATCGTTTCATCGCTGATTGCCGGCCAAGGCGCAACCCTCAGCCGCAGCCGCGGCTTCCTGCTGTCCCTGCTCTACGTGCAAGGCCTGGCGCTCACCTATACCGCGGTCGGCGTCGTCGCCGGGCTGACCGGCTCGCTGCTGACCGTGTGGCTGCAGCAGCCGGCGGTGGTGCTCACGGCCAGCGCGTTGATGGTGGTGTTCGCGCTGTCGATGTTCGACCTGTTCTCCATCCAGCTGCCGAACGCGCTGCAATCCCGGCTGGCCGACACCTCCAACCGGCTCTCCGGCGGCAAGGCTGTCACCGTGTTCCTGATGGGCGCGCTGTCGGCGCTGATCATCGGCCCCTGCGTGGCGCCGCCGCTGGCGCTGGCGCTGGGCTATATCGGCAGCACCGGCGACGCCGTCCTAGGCGGCGCGGCGCTGTACGCGATGGCCATGGGCCTGGGCCTGCCGCTGATCGCCATCGGCACCTTCGGCGGCCATGTGCTGCCGCGCGCCGGCAACTGGATGAAGGCGGTCAAATCGGCGTTCGGGGTGGTGATGCTGGGCCTGGCCATCTGGCTGGCCACGCCCTTCCTGCCGGCGGCACTGGTGATGCTGCTGTGGGCGGCGCTGCTGATCGGCGCGGCGGTGTTCGTGGGCGCTTTCGACAGCCTGTCCACCGCTACCAAAGCCAGCGCGCGCCTGGGCAAGGCGCTGGGCCTGCTGCTGTTCCTGCTGGGCGGCGCCCAGCTGGTCGGCCTGCTGTCCGGCGCCGACAATCCGCGCTATCCGCTGAAGCTGATCGCCGCCAGCAGCGCCGAGGGCGCCACACGGCAGCATTTCCTGCCGATAAGCACGAACGCGGAGCTGGATGCCAAGCTGGCCGAGGCCAAGACCGCCGGCAAGCCGCTGCTGCTGGACTTCTATGCCGACTGGTGCGTGGCCTGCAAGGAAATGGAGGCCGACGTCTTCCCGCAACCTCAGGCGGCGGCGCAAATGCAGCGCTTCGTATTGCTGCGCGCCGACGTCACCGCCAACAATCCGGAGCACCAGGCGCTGCTCAAGCGCTTCGGCCTGTTCGGCCCCCCGGGCATCATCCTGTTCGACAGCCAGTCCCGCGAGAGCAACCGCGTCGTCGGCTACACCCCCGCCGACGCATTTGCCCGCGAACTGGGCAAGGTGGCAAACTAGCGCCGTATCCGGCCGGCGCCATCGCGCCGGCCGTCATTTCCGCCACCTAGAACGGATGCCTTCATGCCTCCCCTGCCTAACGCTTTTCCCAACGTCAGCATCCTCGGCGCGTTCCGCGTCGCCATATTGGCGTTGCTGGTGGTTGCCTGCCTGAAAGTGCTGCAACCCTTCCTCGGCGCGCTGACCTGGGCCGCCATCATCGCCATTTCCGCCTGGCCGCTCTACAGCCGGCTCAAGTTGCGGCTGCGCGGCCGCCACAAGCTGGCGGCGCTGCTGATCGTGCTGGCGCTGTCCGCGGCGCTGGCCATTCCCATCGGCCTGATGGCGCTGACGCTGGCCGACACGCTGCCGCATCTGGCCAATCTGGCCCATGATCTGACCAGCTTCCGGCTGCCCGACGCGCCGGCCTGGCTGACCAATCTGCCGGTCGTCGGCGACAGCCTGCAGAAACTATGGCAAAGCACCCAGGCAGACCTGCCCGGCTTCTTCGAGAAAGTCCGCCCCGCGATCAACCAGGCGGCGCTGTGGCTGCTGTCCGGCGGCGCCAACCTGGGCCTGAGCCTGCTGGAAATCGTGCTGGCCATCGCCGTCGCGGGTCTGCTGCTGATCAACGGCGACAAGCTGTGGGATCTGGTGGAGCGCATCGTGGTCAAGCTGGGCGGCGAAACCGCCGGCGACCTGCCCGAGGTGATCGCCCGCACCATACGCAGCGTCACCACCGGCGTGGTCGGCACCGCGCTGGCGCAGACCATACTGTGCGTGATCGGCCTGTTGATCGCTGGCGTGCCCGGCGCGCTGGTGCTGGGCTTTTTGTGCTTCATCGTCGCGGTGGCGCAGATGCCGACGCTGGTCGTCTGGCTGCCGGCCGCCGCCTGGGTGTTCTACACCGGCCACACCGGGCTGGGCGTGTTCCTGCTGATCTGGGGTTTCCTGCTGATCAACACCATAGACAACATTCTGAAGCCGTTGTTGATCAGCCAGGGCGCGCAGATGCCGCTGTCGGTGATCTTCCTCGGCGTGATCGGCGGCCTGATCGCCTGGGGGGTGATCGGCCTGTTCATCGGCCCCACCCTGCTGGCGGTAGGCCTGACCATGCTGCGCCACTGGCTGCAGCGCGAGGACAACGAGGAGCTGGCCTGCGAGGGCGAGCAGGGCTGATCTCTTGGCAAAACGACAAGGGCGCGCCGGTTGACGGCGCGCCCTTTTTTACTCTCTTCAGCCTGCTATGGGCAGGGCGTGGTGGCTGGAGGAAGCTTGGACTCGGCATTGGCGCGGATTTTCTGGTTCTGCTGCGTTTCGCTGCCGTAGTTGCCGCTGCACGCCAACTCGCCCCTCACCTCCCGCTTGCCGGCCTCCTTGCCGTCGCACATCTCTTTGAATGTCCAACGCACTTTCGCCTGATTGCCTAATGCCGCCGCGCAGTTGTGACAGTACTGAATCTGCTTCACCGTGCCGCCGCTCAGGCATACATAATCGGTCTGGGGGCCGAGCGTCCATTTAGCCGCCGCCGCGTATCCGCAGGACAAGGTCAGCGCGAAGCCGAAACCAATCGACAAGCTTTTCATGAGATTACTCCCGTGGTCCGAAAACAGCTTCATGCTAGCCCTCCGGTCGTACTCTGCATGCCATCCTTTCCGCCAGGCGCGCTAGAAAGCCGGACAAACCACCAGCCAGTCTACCGCCTCTTCCACCTCCAGGTGGCAAGCCAGCCGCCACGGTTCCGCTTCATTCCATTCCTCGCATGCCGCCAGTTCCGCGCCGATCGCGCCGGCCCGCTGCAGCACATTGCGCTCCTTGCGGCCCAGCCGCTGCGGCGCGGCCATGCCGGCGATACGGACCTTGCAGGTGCCGCAGGTGCCTTGGCCGCAGCGCCAGTGCAGCGGCACGTCGGCCAGGCGGGCGACGTCCAGCAGATTGTCTCCCGGCATCGCTTCCGACTCGTTCAGCAAGGCCCCGCTGTCGCTGACGAAGCGTATCCGGCTCATGTCAGTTCCAGATAGGCCAATTCGTCGCCCGGCTTCACCCGCTGGCCCGGCTGCAGCCAGACCAGGCCATCGGCCCAGGCGCAGGACATCAGCACGCCGGAGCCCTGCTGCGGATACAGCTGCAGCTGGCCCGCCGCCTTGCGCACGCGCAGGAACTCGCTGCGACGCGTGTCCGGCTTGTCCCAGGCGAAGGCGGCCGGCAGCCGCTGCGCCTCCGGCGGCGGCACCTCCAGACCCATGCGTTTCTGCAGGAAAGGCTTGATCAGCGTTTGCAGCGTCACGTAGCCGGACACCGGATTGCCCGGCAGGCCGATGAAGTCCGCCTCGCCCAGCCTGCCGTAGGCCAACGGCTTGCCCGGCTTGATCGCCACCTTCCACAGCGTGAGCTCGCCCTCGGCTTCGACCGCGGCCTTGACGTGGTCCTCCTCGCCGACCGACACGCCGCCGCAGGTGATCACCACGTCGGCCACCGCCGCCGCGTCGCGCAGCAACTGCCGGGTGGGCGCCAGCGCGTCGCCGACATGGCCCAGGTCTATCACTTCGCAGCCCAGTTGCTGCAAGGCCGGCAGCAGCCAGTAGCGGTTGGAGTTGTAGATCTGCCCCTCGCCCAGCGGCTGGCCCGGCTCCACCAGCTCGTCGCCGGTGAAGAAGGCCGCCACCCTCAGCCGCGGCAGCACCGGCAACCGCGCCAGGCCGATGGAGGCCGCCAGCCCCAGATCGGCGGCGGACAGCTTGCGGCCGGCCTCCAGAATGCGCTGGCCTGCGGCGATGTCCTCGCCGCGGCGGCGGATGTTCTGTCCCAGGCCAGGCTCGGCGCTGAAGCTCACGCGGCCCTCCCCGTCCACCTCCGCCTGTTCCTGCATGATCACCGCGTCCGCTCCCGGCGGAATCGGCGCGCCGGTGAAGATGCGCGCCGCGGTGCCTGCCGCAAGAGGCTCCGGCACGCTGCCGGCGGGCACCCGCTGCGACACCGCCATCGCCGGCGCCAGATCGGCGCAGCGCAGCGCGTAGCCGTCCATCGCGCTGTTGTCATGCGGCGGCACGTCCACGCCGGCCGCCACCGGCTCGGCCAGCACGCGGCCCAGCGCTTGCATCAGCGGCAATTCTTGATGGGTGTTCAGCGGCTTGGCGCGCTCCAGCAGCCAATCCCGCGCCTGTTGATAGCTCAGCATGCGATATTCCAATCCTGTCTTGCGATGGGCCGGGCCCATCCGTCACAAGCCCCCATCATAGCACGCGCCATCCATGCAAAAAGCCCGCCGGCGTTGAGCGGGCGGGCTTGGAGCGAAGCGGAAAACGTATCAGCGCGACTTGACGAACGGCACGCCGATCGCCTTCGGCGCCAGCGCGCGGCCGACGAAGCCGGCCAGCAGCAGCACGGTCAGCACATAGGGGATCACGGCGATCGCCTGCGACGGGATCTGGCCCACCACCGGCAGCGCCACGCCTTCCAGGCGGATCTGGATCGCGTCGGCGAAGGCGAACAACAGGCAGCCGATCACCGCCGGCACCGGACGCCACTTGCCGAAGATCAGCGCCGCCAGCGCCAGGAAGCCCTTGCCGGCGGTCATCTCCTTGATGAAGCTGCCGGTCTGGTAGACGGACAAGTAAGTGCCGGCCATGCCGCACAGCATGCCGCCCCAGAACAGCGCGGTGTAGCGCACCTTGGCCACCGAGATGCCGGCGGTGTCGGCGGCGTGCGGGTTCTCGCCCACCGCGCGCAGGCGCAGGCCGAAGCGGGTCTTGTACAGCACCCAGGTCACCAGCGGGATGACGATGAACACCGTCAGGTACACCAGAATGCTGTGGCCGGAAATCAGCTTGCTGTACACCAGGCCCACTACCGGCACGTCGCGCAAGGCGTCGGCGAACGGCAGCGCGATCTCGTGGAAGCGGCCGTCGTCCGGCAGCTGCGGCGAGTTGCCGCCCTGCTGGAACCAGGCCAGCGCCAGCACCGGCGTGATACCGGAAGCGATGGTGTTGATCGCCATGCCGGAGATCAGCTGGTTGCCGTTGTAGGTGACGGAGACGAAGGCGTGCACCATGGCCAGCGACACGGCCGCCATCATGCCGGCCAACAGGCCGATCCATGGATTGTGGGTGACGTAGGCGGCGGCGGCGGAGGCGAAGGCCGCCGCCAGCATCTTGCCTTCCAGGCTGATGTCCACCACGCCGGAGCGCTCGGAGAACATGCCGGCCAAGGCGGCCAGCACCAGCGGGGTGGCCACGCGCACGGTGGAGTCGAGGAGACTGAAGAACATTTCCATATTACTTGTCCTTGCGCTTGAACAGGCCGGCGATGAACGGCTCGAACAGGTTTTCCAGCGCGCCGCAGAACAGGATGATCAGGCCCTGGATGAACAGGATCATCTCGCGGGTGATCATCGGTTTTTCAAACGACAGGTCGGAACCGCCCTGGGTCAGCGCGCCGAACAGCAGCGCGGACAGGACGATGCCCACCGGATGGTTGCGGCCCATCAGCGCCACGGCGATGCCGACGAAGCCGACGCCGTTGGTGAACAGCACGTTCATCCGGTGCGAGGAGCCCAGCAGATCATTGACCGAGGCCAGGCCCACCAGCGCGCCGGACACGCACATCGCCACGATGATGGTGCGGCTGACGCTCATGCCGGCGTAGCCGGCGGCGTGCTCGTTGGTGCCGACGGTGCGCAGCGTGAAGCCCCAGCGGCTGTGCCAGACGATCAGGTAGAACAGGCCGGCGGCCAGCAGCGCGAAGGCGAAGGACAGGTTCAGCGGCGAATTCGGCAGGAAGGCGAACAGCTCGTGCATCTGCGGAATCCAGCCGCTCTCGGCGAACAAACGGGTGGTCGGGTTCTGCGAGCCGGCTTCGATCAGCTGGTGGCTGATCAGGTACAACATCAGCGAATAGGCGATGAAGTTGAACATGATCGTGGTCACCACGATGTGGCTGCCGCGCTTAGCCTGCAGATAGGCCGGGATGTAGGCCCAGGCCGCGCCGAAGCCCATCGCCGCCAGCATGGCCAGCGGAATCAGCACATACGGCGGCAGCGTGTGGTCGAAGCCCAGCATCACCAGCGTCACGCCCAGGCCGGCCAGATAGGCTTGGCCTTCGCCGCCGATGTTGAACAGGCCGGCGTGGAAGGCGGTGGCCACCGACAGGCCGGCGAAGATGAAGCTGGTGGTGTAGAACAGCGTGTAGCCTATGCCCTCGCCGTAGCCGAAGGCGCCGTGGATCAGCAGCTGCAGGCATTCCCAGGGGTTTTCGCCAATCATCCAGGTGACGAGGCCCGTCACCAGCAAGGCGGCCAGCAGGTTGAGCGCCGGCAGGATGGTCAGCTGCGCCCAACGCGGCAAGGTGGATGGTTGTCCGAATTTCAATGCTTGTGCCCCCCCATGAGCAAGCCGAGGGAAATGGTGTCGGCGTCCTTGGCCGCCACTTCGCCGGTGATCTGGCCGCCGGCCATCACCAGGATGCGGTCGGACAAGGCCAGGATTTCTTCAAGTTCCACCGAGACCAGCAAGATGGCCTTGCCTTCGTCGCGCAGCTCGATCAGCCGCTTGTGGATGAATTCGATCGCGCCGATGTCGACGCCGCGCGTCGGCTGGCCGATCAACAGCAGGTCCGGATTGGCGTGGATCTCGCGCGCCAGCACCACTTTCTGCTGATTGCCGCCGGAGAGCAGGCCCACGCGCAGCAGCGGATTGCCCGGACGGATGTCGAACTGGGCGATGAAGTCGCGGGTGCGCTCCACCAGTTTCTTGCGGGAATACAGCGGGCCGCTGTTGAGCGTCTTGTCGTCGTGATAGCCGAGGATGGCGTTCTCGTAGGTGGAGAAAGCCTTGACCAGGCCCTCGCGCGAGCGGTCTTCCGGAATATGGCCGATGCCGCGCTGGCGGTAGACGGCGGAGCGCGGCTTGCGGCGGCACGGCAGCTTCAGCAGATCCTCGCCCTTGTAGACGACGGCGCCGGCGCTCGGATCGCGCATGCCGGCCAGCACTTCCAGCAGCTCGGACTGGCCGTTTCCGGACACGCCGGCCACGCCGACGATCTCGCCTGCCCTGACCTGGAAGCTCAAGTTGTCCAGCAGCTTGACCTGGCGCTCGTCGATCAGGGTCAGGCCCTTGACGTCCAGCACGGCCGCGCCGGCCTGGCAGTCAGCCTTGTCCACCTTCAGCGACACCTTGCGGCCCACCATCAGGTCGGCCAGCTTTTCCTTGTCCACGTCGCAGGTGCGCACGTTGTCCACCACGGTGCCGGCGCGCATCACGCTGACGTTGTCGGTGATGTCCATCACCTCGCGCAGCTTGTGGGTGATCAGGATCACCGTCTTGCCCTGCTCTTTCAGCGAACGCAGGATGTGGAACAGGTGGTCGGCCTCTTGCGGGGTCAGCACCGCGGTCGGCTCGTCCAGGATCAGCACGTCGGCGCCGCGGTACAGCGCCTTCAGGATTTCCACCCGCTGCTGCAGGCCGACGCCCAGGTCGCCGACCAGCGCGTCAGGGTCCACTTCCAGCGAGTAGTTCTTGTTCAGTTCCTTCAGGTGCTCGCGGGCCTCGTCCATGCCGCCTTTGAGCAGCCGGCCGCCTTCGGCGCCCAGCACAATGTTTTCCAGCACAGTGAAGGTTTCCACCAGCATGAAGTGCTGGTGGACCATGCCGATTCCCAGCCGGATGGCTTCCTGGCTGTTGCGGATGCGGACATCCTTGCCGTTCACGCGGATGGTGCCGCTGTCGGCGTGGTAATAGCCGTACAGAATGCTCATCAGCGTGGACTTGCCGGCGCCGTTCTCGCCGATGATGCCGTGGATGCTGGCCTTCGGCACGCTCATCGTCACGTCGCGATTGGCCTTGACGGCACCAAAGCTCTTGTTGATGCCTGTCAGTTCAATGGCAAACTCGGTCATGCTTGATATGTTCCCGATTCTTCGATTCTTGTTTCCCCGGCGGCACGAACAAACAGCCGCGATGATGAATCACCGCGGCTGCGCCCCGCTTTCGGGGAAGTCGCTGCCTTCGTTATTGCGCCGGGCAGCTGTTGTTGGCGCGGTAATCGACCACCTTGATCTTGCCGCTGATGATCTCGGCCTTGGCGGCGGCGATCTTCTTTTCCATGTCCGGCGTGATCTGCGGACGGTTGTTCTTGTCCAGCGCCCAATCCACGGCTTGCTCCTTCAGGCCCAGCACTTTCACGCCGGACTTCCAGGAGCCGTCCTTGGCTTCCTTGAAGGTGTTGTAGACGGCGACGTCCACTTTTTTAACCATGGAAGTCAGCACCGAGCCCGGGAACAGGTAGTTCTGGTTGCTATCGACGCCGATGGAGAACTTGCCGGCGTTCTTGGCGGCCTGCAGCACGCCCATGCCGGTGCCGCCGGCGGCGACAAAGATCACGTCCGCGCCGCGGTCGAATTGGCTCTTGGCCAGCTCGGTGCCGCGCGCCGGGTCATTGAAAGCCTGCGGCGTGGTGCCGGTCATGTTCTGCAGCACGGTCACGTTCTTGTTGGCGTACTTGGCGCCTTGCGCATAGCCGCAGCCGAAGGCGCGGATCATCGGGATGTCCATGCCACCGATGTAGCCGACCTTGCCGGTCTTGGATTTCAGCGCGGCGGCCATGCCCACCAGGAAGGAGCCTTCCTGTTCCTTGAACACGATGCTCTGCACGTTCGGGCCCTTGGCCACGGCGTCGATCAGGGCGAACTTGACCTTGGGGAATTCCTTGGCCACGGTTTCCACGGCTTGGGAGAAGTTGAAGCCGACGGCGACCACGATGTCGGTGTCGCGGCTGGCCATCTTGCGCAGCAGCTGTTCCTTCTGCGCGTCGGAGGAAATCTGGCCTTCGCGGTAGTTGACCTTGAAGTCCTTCTTGAAACGTTCCGCGCCGTTGTAGGCGGCTTCGCTGAAGCTCTTGTCGAACTTGCCGGCCGAATCGTAGATCACGGCGGGAGTGAAGTCTTTGGCGCACGCGGCAGCGGACAGAACTGCGGCGGCGACAGCGAAGCTGATACGTTTCAGTTGGATGGTCATCTCTATAACTCTTGGATTGAGTTGGTCAACGCGCCTTGGCCCCAGGCAGACGCGGCGAGTGCAACAGTGCTTGGACGTGATATGGAGGCAACCAAACTTGCAACCGGCATGTAACCGGCGAACTACAACCCTGGCTGTGGCGAAGCCGCCCGTGCCCCTCTCGCGCAAGGCGCGAAAGCCGGCTACGGACACCACCATGTCGTTCTTCTGAGCGCGGCGAATTGTAATGAGCGTTCACGGGGCTGTAAACATTTTCCTCTCGACTTTGAAATACTGCGTCGCAAACATTTCTTCACCTGAAAATATTGACTTGGCTGTAAGCCGCGCCAGCCCTGCATTACGCCGACGGCATGCCACGTTTGTCATGACTGTCTTTAATTGGATTGATCCAACACAAAACTTAACGGCTATATCCAAAGCAGCGTGCAAGCCCTACAATTCCGCCCTGCCCAAAACCTTTGTATCCATGCTGCAAATACTGTATCGGGACGATCTGCTGATCGCCATCCACAAGCCATCCAACCTGCTGGTGCATCGCACCGAGCTGGACCGCCACGAAACCCGTTTCGCCATCCAGATGCTGCGCGACCAGATCGGCCGGCGCGTCTACCCGGTCCACCGGCTGGACAAAGGCACCTCGGGGGCGCTGTTGTTCGCGCTGGACAAGGACGTCGGCCGCGAGCTGTCCTGGCAATTCGAACGCCAGCAGGTGCACAAGCGCTACCTCGCCGTGGTTCGCGGCCATGCCGACGACGCGGGACATATCGACCATCCGCTCAGCCGCCGCCCGGACGACCTGGAGTGGATAGGCGAGAAGGTGGAAACCGCGCCGCAGCCGGCCGTCACCGATTACCGCACGCTGGCGCGCGTCGAGCTGCCCATCATGGTGGAACGCTACCTCACCAGCCGCTACAGCCTGCTGGAACTGGAACCTCAGACCGGCCGCCGCCACCAGCTGCGCCGCCATCTGAAGCACATCGCCCATCCCATCATCGGCGATTCCACCTACGGCAAGGGCCGCCACAACCGGATGTTCGCCGACGAGCTGGACTGCCGCCGCATGCTGCTGGCCTGCGTGGAAATGCGGCTGACCCACCCCGTCACCGGCCAGCCGCTGCGGCTGGGCTGCCCGCTGGAAGAGAACTTCTCCGCGCTGCTGACGCGCCTGGGCTGGGCCGACGCCGCGCGCGCCGCCGGCATCGAACTAACCATCTGAAAGACAACAATAATGCTCAGCTACCGCCACGCCTTCCACGCCGGCAACCACGCCGACGTGCTCAAGCATCTGATCGAGATCGAGCTGCTGAATTACCTGGGCCAGAAGGACAAGCCCTACTGGTACATCGACACCCACGCCGGCGCCGGCGCCTACTCGCTGACCGAGGGTTACGCCACCAAGAACGCCGAGTTCGAAACCGGCATCGCCCGCCTGTGGCAGCGCGACGATCTGCCCGAAGCCGTGCGCAACTACGTGGACGTGGTCAAGCGGATCAACCCAGATGGCGAGCTGAAGTTCTACCCCGGCTCGCCTTGGTGCGCCGCCGACGTGATGCCGGAAAGCGACAAGCTGCGCCTGTTCGAGCTGCATCCCAGCGACGCCCAGATCCTGCAGGAGAATTTTTCCGGCAGCGGCCGCCGGGTGCAGATCCAGCAGGCCAACGGCTTTGACGGCATCAAGGCCGTGCTGCCGCCGCCGCCGCGCCGGGCGCTGGTGCTGATCGATCCGCCGTATGAGGACAAGCGCGACTACCACAACGTGGTCGCCGGCTTGAAAGAAGGCCTGAAGCGCTTCGCCACTGGCGTCTACGCGGTGTGGTACCCCTGCCTGCAACGCGCGGAAATGAAAGAGATGATTCCCGAGCTGAAGAAGCTGCCGGCCAAGAGCTGGCTGCGGGCGGAGCTGCACGTGCAAGGCCCGTCGGCGGACGGTTTCGGCATGCACGGCAGCGGCATGTTCATCCTGAATGCGCCGTGGACCCTGCCCAAGACCCTGAACGAGACGCTGCCCTACCTGGTTCAGCGCCTGGGTCTGGACGCCAAGGCCGGCTTCATCCTGGAAACCGGCGGCGATCTGTAAAGCGCCCCGCCGTGCCGCGACAAGCGCCCTTTCCGGGCGCTTTTTTTACGTCCGGCGCCGGCCCCTGCCTGACCATCATCGCCCAACCAAATATAACTCCATGCAAAGCATCTTTATTTGAAATAAAACTACATGACAATCGGCTTTTCAAATGCATAATGCCGATTGCATTTCAATAAAAACCACTGCCATGATGCATGCCGAAGGCGGTGAAATCGTTCGTATGCCGATTAGGCTGTCGCGTGGAAAACCGCCCCGCCAAGCTGGCCGCCGCTTGGATGTGCCCGCAATGCCACGCCCACCCACAGGAGCCGTCATGAGCAAATTGCCGTTCAACCAGGGCCAGCCGGCCTTCGTCCCGCTAAGCACCTACCAACGCTACCCGGAAGCGGAGATGGTAGAGCGCTCGCGCGCTTTCTACGCCGATATCCGCCGCCGCAAGACGGTGCGCGAATTCACCGGCCAGCCCGTTCCACGCGAAGTGATAGAGAATGCGCTGCGCGCCGCCGGCACCGCGCCGTCCGGCGCCAACCACCAGCCCTGGCATTTCGCCGTCGTCGAAGTTCCGGAACTGAAGCGCAAGATACGGGAAGGCGCAGAAGCCGAGGAGCGCGAATTCTATACACACCGCGCGCCGCAGGAATGGAAGGACGCGCTGGCGCCGCTGGGCACCGACGCCGACAAGCCGTTTCTGGAAACCGCGCCTTATCTGATCGCCATCTTCGGCCAGAAAAAGACCGTGCTGGAAGACGGCGGCGAGATCAAGAACTACTACGTGCCGGAGTCGGTATCGATCGCCGCCGGCTTTTTGATCGCCGCGCTGCACCACGCCGGCCTCGCCACCCTCACCCATACGCCCAGCCCGATGAACTTCCTCAACCAACTGCTGAACCGCCCGTCCCACGAGAAGCCCTACATCCTGCTGGTGGCCGGTTATCCGGCGGACGGCTGCATGGTGCCCAATATCGGCAAGAAGCCTTTGGGCGAAATCGCCAGTTTCTTTTAAGGCGCATGGGCAAAAATCCGACTGACGGCCGCCCGCAGCGCCTCCAGTCGGCCAGAATGCGGCCCCTATCGCTCTGCCGCAAACGCCGATTGCAGGAAGCTTGCGACCAGCGCCGGCGATTGCTCGCGCCCGACAGGGTCCCCGCCTATGGTGACGCCCCTGCTCAGGCATGCCTGCGCGGCGATCTTCGCCTCGCCTCCAGGCACGATGCCAGCGCCGCTCGCCATGGTGAACCGTCCCGAGTCCAGATCGTACTCTCCATGGCACAGCCTGGCGCTGGTCGCGCTCGGAACGGCGCGCAGCGGCGTGAACCGGTCGAAAGCATGATAGGCGTCGGAATAGATCTTCACCGTCACCCGCGCGCCCTTGGCCTTCAGATCATCGGCATAGGCCATGCAAGGCGCGGCGGGCGTGTAGTCGTCCTTGCCGCCCAACAGCATCAGGACGGGCGCTCCATCCAGGCGATCAGAGACATAGTGGATGCCGCAGCTGGGGTAGAACGCGACATGCGCGGCGAAACGCAGATCATCATCGATGACGCCCTTTCGGAATGGCTCCAACGAGGAATAGAGCGCGGCGACGCCGCCGCGCGAAAACCCCATCACTGCGATCCGCCTGGGGTCGATCTCCGGATGAGTCGCCAGCAGCCGCAGGGCCGAATAGCCGTCCGCGATATCCGCCGCCATCGACAGCCGCGTCTGGTCTTTTTCGGTCTCTGCGATATTCCGCCCCGAGAAACTGTCGACGACGAAGCTGGCGTATCCCAGCGCGTTCATCCGCTGGGCCCACATCCACTCTCCCGGATTGATGCCGAGGCTGCCGTGGAGAATCACGACGGCGGGAACCGGGCCTTGCGCCTGTTGCGGCAATGACAGCATGCCCGTCACCACCGCCTTCTCCGCAGGCGCGCGCTTCACGAAATCCATGATCTGCCGCGGCGTGACGGATTCGAACGCGAAGGCGCCGACGCGGCCATCGGCCAGGCTAGCAACTGGCGCGGCGCTTACCGTGATTGCGGAGGCGCCGGCATCGCCGCTCCCGGCGAAGCAGGCGATCAATCCAATGAAGCAAACACGACTCAAGATGACGGGCACTGCCGATCCCCCTTGTTCCGTAAACGCCGAATTGAAAAACACGCGTTGACCGCACGATGCGGCGCGCCAAGCGTCCAGTTTTGCCGAATCATATTGCGGTCTTTCCGTTGCGGATGGGCAGCGCTGAAGCAAAGATTCGTCAACAAAAGCAAAGCGCAAAACAAGGGACACGCCTGCCCGCCGCCTTGCAGGGCCTCACAAGCCGGACGCGCCATGGTATGCTGCGCGCCCCGGCACCCGTTTCCATACCTCTCGCATGGCCAAACTGTTTTTCCGATACGCCGCGATGAACAGCGGCAAGAGCACGCAGCTGCTGCAAATCGCCAACAACTACGAATCGATGGACAAAAAAGTGGCGCTGTACACCAGCGCCATCGACGACCGCTACGGCGTGGGCATGATCACCTCGCGGCTGAACATCCAGCGGGAATCCAACACCTTCGACGCCGGCTTCGATTTCCTGGCCCACGATTATGGCGACACCGCCTGCGTTCTGGTGGACGAAGCCCAGTTCATGACGCCTGAACAGGCCCAGCAGCTGCACCGGCTGGCCCACAACCGCAACATTCCGGTGATCTGTTTCGGCCTGCGCACCGACTTCCAGGGCCATCCTTTCCCCGGCTCCGCCTGGCTGCTGTCGCTGGCCGACGACGTGGAAGAGATCAAGACCATCTGCCACTGCGGCCGCAAGGCGACGATGCATATCCGCATCGATGGAGCAGGCCAACGGGTGAAGGAAGGCCCGCAAGTGGAAATCGGCGGCGAGGCGCGCTACCGCGCCGTATGCGGCCGCTGTTTCCACACCGACTGAGCCATCGCGGCGGCCAACATTCCAGAGCCGGCCAAGACCGGCTCGTTTTCATTCCGTGCGCACATAGGCTCGCAAGCGGTGCCCATCCGGGTCCAGCGCGACGAAGGTGCGGCCAAAGTCCATATCCGTGATCGGCTGCGCGATGGGCAGGCCTTGCGCCTGCCAGCTGGCGAAACATGCGTCCAGGGCGGCGAAATCCTCCACCTGCACAACCAACTCTCCGCTGCTGCCGGAAACCTCGGCAGCCGGCTCTGCCGTGTGGCGCGACCACAAGCCCAGCCGCATGCCAGACGCGAACTTGAACATCGCGAAGGTAGGCGATGACTGGATGGGCTGCAGATCAAACAGGCGCGAATAAAAGTCCGCGCTGCGGGTCGGCTGATCCACGTACAAAATCACGAAGTCAGGGTGTTGCATGACGATTCTCCTGGTTGGCGCCGATTAGTTTCGGCATGTAGTCATGCTAACCCGCAATACTGTCAGTTTTTGTCAGTAGTGAACACTCCGCAATTATGACAATATGATCATCACGACTGCAAAAGACAGTCAACTTGCAGACTACTTATTCCCCAATCGTTATATCTCCGCGCCAAGCCTGCATGGCTTGGCTTGGCTTGGCATAGGATGAATAGCAGCCATCCACCGAAACCGCTCAAGGAAACTGCTTGCCTGCGACTGAAGCTTCCATTGCCATGCATGCCGATTACGAAAATGCATCCGCAATCCATATCCGCCGCGGCCATGAAAATGATTTGCCCCTCACCACAGCAGGCAAAATACATGTTGCTCACTGAAATGCCGGCATTGGACCACCCTGATGCCATCCTGCGCCCACTGTATCCGGACGATATCCTGGCTTGGTACGACTACCTGACCCTGCCGCAGGTGTTCGAGCACACCAGTTGGAACGTGCAGGCTCAATCCGAGCTGGAGCACTATGCCAGAGCAGTTCACCGAGGTCAGCGCGCTGCGCTTCGCCATCGCCGGCCGCGACAGCGACCGTCTGCTTGGGACCATAGGCTTTCATACCGTTTCCTCGGTCAATGCCAGCGCGGAAATGGCGTATGATCTGTCTCCCTCCGCCTGGGGCCGCGGCATCGCCACGGCTGCTTGCGCCAGCCTGCTGGAGTGGGGACACGGCCATATCGGCCTGGCCCGCATCCAGGCGACGGCCCTGTCGGAAAACGCGCGCGCCATCCGCGTGCATGAACGTGTCGGCTTTCAGCGCGAAGGTTTGCTGCGTAGCTACCGCAAGGTATGCAGCCCCTCGCGGGATTTTTGGATGTACAGCCATATCGAAGAATAGGAAGTCCAGATGATCCAACTTGCCCTGCAAGATCAAGACATAGAGGGCTGCTTCGCCGTGATGCGGCAATTGCGGCCGCATTTGCAAGCCGGAGTTTTCGTCGAGACTGTGCGCGCCCAAATGGCCGAAGGCTATCAACTGGCCTATCTGCGGGATGGCGACGCCATCGCCTGCGTGGCCGGTTTCCGCATCCAGCGCACGCTGGTCGCCGGCAAGAGCTTGTATATCGACGACCTCGCCACCGATGAAAACATACGTTCACGCGGCCACGGCGCGGCAATGATGGATTGGCTGCGCCAGCTGGCCGTGTCCGAAGGCTGCGGCGAAATCCACCTGGACTCCGGCGTGCGGCGCCACCGCGCCCACCGTTTCTACCTGAACCGCAATATGGACATCGTCGCCCATCACTTCTCTGAATTGCTCAAACATGACTGAAACGGTAACCATCATCGCGCATCAAGCCCGCTGGGCGGACGAGTTCGAAGCCATCGCGGCGCGGCTGCGCGCCGCGCTGGGAGGCCTGGCCCTGCGCATCGACCACATCGGCTCCACCTCCGTGCCCGGTCTGGCGGCAAAGGATGTGATCGACGTTCAGATCACGGTGGCGGAACTGGACGAGAGCGTGCCCCAAAGCCTGAGCGACGCCGGCTTTGCCCTTAAGCCATTCAACCGCGACCACTTGCCGCCCGGATTCGACGATGTCGGAGAGCAATGGCGCAAGTTCTTCTTCCGTGAGCCGGAGGGCGAACGCCGCGCCCACATCCATGTGCGGCGGGTGGGCGCGGCCAATCAGCGCTACGCCCTGTTGTTCCGCGACTATCTGCGCGCCCATCCGGCCATGTCGGCAGCCTACGGCGAACTGAAACGGCGGCTGGCGGCCGGACTTGCCGATTCAGACAGTTATCCGGACGTGAAGGACCCCGCGGTGGACCTGATCTACCTCGCGGCCGAGCAATGGGCGGCTCAGACCGGCTGGCAGCCTGCCGCGTAGCCTGAAAATACCCGCGCAGCCGCTATTCCAGGGCCGCCAGTCGGGCGGAAAAGACTGCTGACAGGAACTGGCAACGGCATCGATTACCTTTGGGCCACCCGCAAGACCCGCTGGGTCCGGGATTCGTTTCCAAACCTACCAAGGCAATCCGATGAAACGCGCCATCACCATCATCACGGACAATTTTTCCGACTGGGAAACCGCACTGATCAATTCCTCAGCCCGCGGCTATTACGGTTTCGACGTCAGCTTCGCCTCCCCCCGCGGCAGGCCGGTCATTTCCTCTGGCGGCCTGATGGTCACGCCCCATCTGGCGGTGGAGGCCATCCAGCTTGAGCGGCTGGACCTGCTGATCGTTTGCGGCGGCGCCATCTGGCAAACCCCGCAGGCGCCGGATATCGCCGGCCTGGTCGCCGCCGCCCGCGTCCAAGGCGCCGTCGTCGCCGGCATCTGCGACGGCACCCGCGCACTGGCCCGGGCCGGCGTGCTGAACAATGCGCGCCATACCTCCAATTCGGCCGACAATCTGGCGCTGCCCGGCTATGCCGGCGCCAGCCTCTACCAGGATGTGCCCCATGCCGTCGGAGACCAGGGCGTCGTCACCGCGCCCGGCACCGCCCCGGTCAGCTTCATGGCGGAAATCCTGGCGGCTCTGGACATAGGCGGCGCCGATCTGGACGCCTATTTGGCGCAGCACGCGGCCGAGCACCGCCGGCGCTGAGCGCCTGGCGTCAAGACGCGTCGACGGCAATGCCCAGCTGCAGCCGCCACTCCTTCAGCAGAACCTGGCGGCGTTTCGGGTAGCGATCCTCCGCGCTTTCGCAGCGCAGAATCCTGTCGCAACGGAAATGGCGGAAATCCTGGCGCAACTCGCACCAGGCCGCCAATACCTGCACCTTCTCGAAAAAGCCCAGCGCGAACGGCCACACCACGCGCCGGCTGTCGCCGCCGTTGACGTCGCGGTAAGACAACACTAGCTTGCGCTGCTGGCGGATGGCGTCGCGCAGCGCGGCCATGTCCACCGTGATGCCAGGCGACTCGGTCGACCCCACCAGCAGCGTCTCATCCTCCAGCCGCCGCCGCAAATCCTCCGGCAGCACGGCGGCCACCTTGGCCAGCGCGTTGCCGGCGGCGCGGGCCAGCCGGGAGTCGGCCCGCTTTTCCACCCAGCGCATGCCCAGCACCAGCGCCTCGATCTCTTCTTCGGCGAACATCAGGGGCGGCAGCAGGAAGCCCGGCCGCAGCAGATAGCCGATTCCCGGCTCGCCGGCGATGTCCGCGCCCTGCATTTGCAGGCTGGCGATATCCCGGTAAACGGTGCGCACGCTGATGCCCAGCTCTTCGGCCAGCGTCTGCGCCGTCACCGGCCGGCGATGGCGGCGCAGCAGCTGCAGCAATTCCAGCAAGCGTTCCGAGCGCGCCATGGATCAGGCTATCGCCGGATAATCGCCCAGGCCGTCCGGCCACGGCGTCAGCACTTCAAAGCCATGATCAGTCACCGCCACCATGTGCTCCCACTGCGCCGACCAGGACCCGTCCTGCGTCACCACGGTCCAGCCGTCGCCCAATTGGCGGGTGCCGGCCTTGCCGGCGTTGATCATCGGCTCGATGGTGAACACCATCCCCGGCCTCAGTTTCAGTCCCGCCCCGGGCCTGCCGTAGTGCAGCACCTCGGGCTCTTCGTGGTAGACCTTGCCTATGCCGTGGCCGCAATACTCGCGCACCACGCTGAAGCCTGCCGCCTCGGTGAGGGTCTGGATCGCATGGCCGACGTCGCCCAGCGTGGCGCCGGGTCGCACCGCGCGGATGCCGGCGCGGGTGGCGTCGTAGCAGACGTCCACCAAGCGCTTCGCCTCGGGCGATGGCGCGCCGACGAAATACATCCGGCTGCTGTCGCCATGCCAGCCGTTCTTGATCACCGCCACGTCGATGTTGACGATGTCGCCGTCGCGCAGAATCTGCTTATCCGACGGAATGCCGTGGCACACCACCTGATTGACCGATGAGCAGATGGTCTTGGGATAGCCGTAATAGCCGACATTCGCCGGCTTGGCCTTCTGCACCTTGACGATGTATTCGTGGCAGCGCGCGTCCAGTTCCTCGGTGCTGACCCCGGGCTTCACATGCTCGCCTATCATCGCCAGCAACTCCGCCACCAGCTTGCCGGCTTCGCGCGCCTTGGCCACTTCGGCCGCGGATTTGATCGTCACCTTGCTCATCGCGCCGCCTCCGCATGCCGGCGCAAATCCAGGCCGCCGCCATCCGGCCCCGCCTGCAGCAGCAACTGGCAGATCTCGCTGTAGCGCAGATCCGGGTTCAGTTCCGCCAGCATGCCGATGCGCAGCCAGTGCTCGGCCTGGGAGTTGATCGAGCGGCTCAGCGCCTCGCTCGCGGTGCGCAGATTGTCGTGCATCCGCTCTGAAATCTTGACGATGCCCATGGCCTCCTCCGATAAGCGATTTATATATGAAACGTATATTAATGGATGACCACGCGTCGACGCAAACATATCGCTGCGATAACCGGTCCGTCGCCGCTGCCCGACACTCCAAGCGCGCGGCCCAGGCCATTCAACTTTGCCCACTCTCTTCCAACTGTGGCTGGAATCAGACAGTCCGGCATCCTGTATTTTCAGGCGTGGCGGCATATACCCGTGGCGGCGGCTTCTGAATTCTTGCAATTCAAATTGAAATTGTACAGAATCAAATTATGGATACCGACAAGCCCAAACAGCGCGGCGGCAAACGCTCAGGCGCCGGCCGCAAGTCCGTCTTCGGCGGCGACAAGACCGTCGCCCTTCGCGTCCCGGAGCCGCTCAAGCCCATCCTGCAGCAATGGCTGGACGATTATCGCAGCTGGCGCACCGCCAACAGCGCGCAGGCATTCGACTTTCGCACTCTGGGCGCGCAGCTGAGCGAACTGTCTTTGCCGCTGTTCGCCGGCAGCGTGCCCGCCGGCTCTCCGGTAGCGACTGACGACCTGAAAGAAGCCGACATCGACCTCAACACCCATCTGGTCAGCCGTCCCGGCGACACCTTCATGGTCAAGGTCAAAGGCGACTCCATGCAGGGCGCGGGCATACACGACGGCGACCTGCTGCTGGTGGAGCGCGGCCGCGAGCCGCGCAACGGCAAGGTGGTGGTGGCAGTGCTGTACGGCGAGTTGACGGTGAAGCGCCTGGAGCGCGGCACCGGTGGCATCCGCCTGCTGCCGGAAAACCCGGCCTACCAACCGATAAACGTGCCGGAAGACGCATCGTTTCATATCTGGGGCGTGGTGACCAATGTCATCCACAAAGTGGACTAGCGCGAAGGAGACCGCAATGGCAAAGCTCAACGACAGCATCAAGATGAAATTCAACGACTGGAAGCGCCTGCCCCGCCCTTACCGCGCGATGATCGCCGGCCAGCCTCAGGTACTGATCAGCCGCACCGGGCGGGATTTCTTCGTGCCAGTTCAGTTTGTCTGACCGCACGTCTCATCGCATCCTTCGCCTGGCGGCAGCGCGCCGCTGGGCGCCATGCGCCGATCCGAGCGCTTGGGCTGCGTGGCGCGAACTCTGGGCGCGCCGCGCAAGGCCGCCCACCTGACCGTCGACAAGCCTTTTCGCGATAGTTGCCGGCGCGGATGGAGCCATCCGCGCCGCACGCCGACGAAACTGCGCGGACCGACTCTTTGCCTGCCGCGGCGCGCCTCAATGCTTGTTCAGTCCAAAGAAGCTGCGAATGCGATCCACCAGCTCGGCCCGCCTCGGCGCATCGCCTTCCGCGTCCAGCGCCGAGTCCGGCGCGCGGTTGCGCTGCTCTTCCAGCCGTTGCGCCAGGATGGCGGAGATGGTTTCCGCCAGCTCCTTGCGCGACACCAGAATGGACTGGAACGCGTCCTTGTCCAGCCTCAGGCATTCGACATTGGAACGCGCGATCACCGTGCTGGAGCGCGACTCGCCGGTCATCAACCCCATCTCGCCGAAAAAACTGCCCGATTTCAACACATCCACCAGCTTGCGGCCGCCGTCCGGCAATTCCACCCACACCTCGACCTCGCCCGACAGCATGATGTAAAGCCAGTGCGCCACCGCCCCCTGGTGCATGATGATGTCGCCGGTGACGAAGGGGGTGAATTTCAGCTGGTCGGCCAGCACCACCATTTCCTCGTCGTTCAGGCTAGACAGCAGCTCCACTTTTCTCAGCGCCAGCACCCGCTCCTCCAGGTGCCGCTTCATCCGCGCCTCGATGTATTTCTCGTTTTCCTTGATGGTCAGCACATTGTAGTAAGGCGAGGCCATCCGCAGATTATGGCGCCGCAGCGCGGCGTCGATATGGGTGCGGACAATGGAGTCGGTATAGTCGTCGGCGGCAAGATCGGTCAGCCAGTAGCGCACCGCGTAGCGGGTATAGCCGTTTTCGAAACCCATCAGTATGCAATTGGGCGCGGGCGTGGCCGCCACGCCGGGCAATTGCGCCTCGCGCAGCGATTTCTCCACCACGCCGATGATCTGCGTCGGCAGGGTGTCCCAATTGATATTGAACCAGACCCAGCGCCTCCACTGCTGCGGATTGCCGCGCCGCTTGCCCAGGATGGAGAAGTGGTTCTTCATCAGCACGCTATTGGGAACCACCACCGTCTCCCAATTGCGCGTTTCCACGGAAGTGGCGCGCCAATTGATCTCCACCACCCTGCCCACCAGGTCTCCGCTCTTGATCCAGTCGCCGATCTCCACTGAATTGTCCACTTGCAGGGACAGCCCCGCCAGGATGTTGCCCAATGTGTCCTGCATCGCGAAAGCCAGCACCGCGGTGATGACGGCGGATGTCGTGACGATGTGGCTCAAATCCAGGCCCGCAAGCCGCAGCAACACCAAACCCCAGGCGATATAGCCTAGCACCACCAGAATTTCCTCGAGAATGCGGGGAGGATTGATACGCAGCACCGGCAACAGCAGCCGGAACAACAGCATCGCCCACAGGCGGATCATGGCCAGGCCCAGCACGATCACAGCGGCCTGCCTCACCCACTGTCCGGACTCGGTCGGAGGGCTGACATTGACCACCAGCAAGCCGATCAGCGCGATCAGCAATGTGCTCCGCACGCGTTTTCGGCTGTCTGCATGGGTTATGTACAACAAAATGGAGAGGGCCGCGGCAATCGCGACAAAGACCGTCAAAGAACCGTACCAGACAGCGGGGATCAGCTTTTCCAGCCAGCTGACAGCGGGTGGGGTGTCCATGCTTGTTCCGACATGATTTTTTCTAATTATTAGTTCATGATTGCGGATAAAAAAAATCCCTCCCGTGAGGGAGGGGTGCAAGGTATCGGGGAAGTGTAAGATCTGCAGCCAGGCAGGCCGGCAGATGTTACAGCGCGCTGCTTTACCAAAGCAGCACGCGTTTTGATGTTAGCAACTGTTTCCGAATTGCGGTATGAGTATATTTACTTAACTTGCCTTGCAATCAGAATATTCTCAATCTTTTCAGACTCTTGCTCGCGCCTTACCGCCGCAAACAACTGCTCGGCCTCCGGCCAGGTGCGCTTGAGCAAACCCAGCCATTGCTTGAGCCTGGCCGCCGGATAACGCTCTTCCCCGGACTTTTGCCTGCACATCCGGAAGAATTCCAATACCCACGGCATCATCTCGCTCCAAAGCATCGGTTCGGCCGGCCCGCCAGCCGAGATGCGCCGCGCCAAATCCGGACAGGCCACCAATCCGCGCCCTATCATCACCGTGTCGCAACCGCTCTCCTCCCGGATCGCGCGGTAATCCGCCATCGTCCAGACTTCGCCATTGGCGGTCACCGGGATATCTACGCTTTCGCGTATGCGCGCGATCCAGTCCCAGTGGGCCGGAGGCTTATAGCCTTCCACCTTGGTGCGGCCGTGGACGGTCAATTCGTCGGCGCCGGCGCTGGCTATCGCCTGCGCGCACTCCAGCGCCAGGCTCTTGTCCTCGAATCCCAGCCGCATCTTGGCCGTCACCGGCACCTCCGGCGGCACCGCGCGGCGAACCGCGGCGACAATCTGGTGCAGCAGCTCCGGCTCCTTGAGCAAAACCGCCCCGCCGCGGTGGCGGTTGACTGTGGGCGCAGGACAGCCGAAATTCAGGTCTACGCCGGGCGCCCCCAGGCTTGCCGCCTTTGCGCCGTTCTCGGCCAGGCAAGAAACGTCGGAGCCCAGCAACTGTACCCGCACCGGCACGCCGGCCCGGGTATTGCCCTGATTGTCGAGCTCCGGCGCCAGGCGCATGAAGGTGCGCGTGGGCAGCAAGACGGAGGTGACGCGCACGAATTCGGTCACACATAGATCGATGCCGCCCACGCGAGTCAGCACGTCGCGCATCACATCGTCAACCAGGCCCTCCATCGGGGCAAGCACCAGCTTCATTGTCTAACCTGCTGAAAAAGGGCGCTATTGTACCCCAGCGCCGCCATGCCATCACGGAGATTGTAGATGGACATACAATTGAGCATCGCCACCCCGGAGTCGGTTTCCGAATGGCTGCCGCTGTTCACCGCCTATCTGGATTTCTACCGCGTCCATCCATCGCCAGGGCCATGCCGGGAATACCTGAGCGAACGGCTGCGCCGCCGCCAGGCCGTGGCCTTCCTGGCCAAACGCGATGGCGCCGCCCTGGGTTTTGCGCTGATGTATGCCGGATTTTCCTCGTTGTCGCTGCGCCCCTGCTGGATGCTGCACGATCTCTATGTCGCCGCCAGCGCGCGCCGGCACGGCGTCGGCAAGCTGCTGATCCTGCGTTGCCAGCAATACGCGCGGGACATGGGCGGCGGCGAAATCATGCTCCAGACCGCGCATGACAATCTGGGTGCGCAGCGCTTGTATGAAAGCCTGGGCTTCGCTCTGGACAACGACTTTCGCGTGTACGGCTGGCGCAGCGGCGATTCTTGACGCCCCGGCCGCGCTGCGGCATCCTCGCCCACCCGCCGGCCAATACACAGGAGAAGTCCGCATGACAGCGCCAGGAATCTATCAGCATTATCGCAACCGCCAGCTCTATCAGGTTCTCGGCACCGCCGAACACTCGGAAACCCGGGAGCCGCTGGTGATGTACCGCGCGCTGTACGGCGACTACGGTCTGTGGGCCCGCCCCGCCGGGATGTTTGAGGAAATGGTGGAGCATGAAGGCCGCCAGATGCCCCGTTTCAGCCTGGTAAAGGCGCTGTAGGCCGGCGCGATGCGCATCTATCGGACCGACCAGTTTGCGCTGCCCCTGCCGCCGGGCCACCGTTTTCCCGTGGAGAAATACCGGCTGCTGGCCGAGCGGGTATCGGCCTTCGCCGCGGACAGGATGGAAACCGCGCCGGCTGCGACCCGCGGCGAGCTGCTGCACGCTCACCATCCGGACTATGTCGACGCAGTGCTGAACGGCACGCTGGACACGACCGGCCAACGGGAAATCGGACTGCCCTGGTCGCCGGAGCTGGTCGAACGCAGCCGCCGCTCGGTCGGCGCCACCGTGGCCGCCAGCCGCGCGGCGCTGCTGGAAGGCTGCGGCGTCAACCTGGCCGGCGGCACCCACCATGCCGGCCCGGATCGCGGCAGCGGTTTTTGCGTATTCAACGACATCGCCGTGGCGTCGATGCTGATGCTGGCGGAAGGCCGCGTCCGCCGCGTCCTGATCCTGGATCTTGACGTCCACCAGGGCGACGGCACCGCAGCCATCGCGGCCGGCGAGCCCCGCATCTTCACTTTTTCCATGCATGGCGCGCGCAACTTTCCCTTCCGCCGCGTCGACAGCGACTGGGACATCGACCTGCCCGACGGCACCGAAGACGCCGCCTATCTGGACGCGCTGGACGGCGCGCTGCCAGCGCTGTTCACCCGCGCCCGCCCCGACCTGGTGTGCTACCTGGCCGGCGCCGACCCCTACCGCGGCGACCGCCTGGGCCGACTGGCGCTGAGCCCGCAAGGCCTGGCCGAGCGCGATCGCATGGTGATGGACGCCTGCCGCCGCCGCGACGCGGCGCTGGTCGTGACCATGGCTGGAGGCTATGCGGTTCCGATCACGGACACCGTGACAATACAGACCGAAACGGTCAGACTCGCGTGTGATATTTTCGGCGCTAAGCCGACCAACCGCTGAGCGCCGCTGATCATGCTGCCAGCCCAGAGCCGTTTCGGATCACGTGGCAGACCGTCGTCAGCCGCGCCGCGTTCCCAACCCAGTTGACACAGGAGTTCATCATGGAAAAAGCAATTCTGGGCGGCGGCTGCTTCTGGTGCCTGGAGGCGGCCTTCTCCCGGCTGAAAGGCGTGGAGCGGGTGGTTTCCGGCTACTGCGGCGGCCACACCGACAATCCGGACTATCGCCAGGTCTGCTCCGGAGCTTCCGGCCACGTGGAAGTGGTGGAAATCGATTACGATCCCTCCCGCATCGATTACGCCACATTGCTGCAGGTGTTTTTCGCCGTGCACGATCCCACTACGCTGAACCGCCAGGGCCACGATGTCGGCACCCAGTACGCGTCGGCGATCTTCTACCGGAGCGACGCCCAGCGGGAATGCGCGGAGCGCGTCATCGGCGAGTTGGTCCGCGAACAGGTGTTCGATGCCCCCATCGTCACCCGGCTGGAGCCCGCTCCCCGTTTCCACCCGGCAGAGGACTACCACCAGAATTACTATGCGCAGAACCAGCAGCAGACTTACTGCCAACTGGTGATTTCTCCCAAACTGGCAAAAATCCGTAGTCGATTCTCTCATTTACTGCAAAACTAACGGGCAGATTCGGGGCGCGGCCGGTATAATGGCACGCGCCCCGCGGCACGTGTACCAACCTTGCATCCACCAAAGTCCGAAGCATGTCCGATGTCGAAGTGCCACGCCCCTCCTCGTTCAACGCGCTCCGTACCCATCTGCATCTGTTGCGCCATGCCTCCGCCCGCAGCAAGGGGCTGAGCGTGCTTTGCCTGCTGCTCGCCTTCAGCCTGCTGATGGCGCACGCGCTGCTATTGGATATCCGCCAGCAGCGCCACGAATTTCGCCAGACGGTGGAGCTGCTGCTGCAGAACGTCAACAGCCGCTTGCGCAGCAGCGAGTTGCTGCAGGACGAAGTGGGCGACATCGCCTCCAACGATGCCCCGGGCGGACGGGCGCGGATACGGGAGTTGGTGCAGATCGCCACGCAAACCCAGCCTCAGCTGTACTTCATCGGCTACCAGCCGCTGGTGGAACAG
Organism: Chromobacterium sp. Ag138; assembly: GCF_055181315.1. NCBI lineage: Bacteria > Pseudomonadati > Pseudomonadota > Betaproteobacteria > Neisseriales > Chromobacteriaceae > Chromobacterium > Chromobacterium sp. Ag138. The sequence goes on along the minus strand of NZ_JBUPWA010000001.1, from coordinate 377,086 downwards.
GCAGAGCGAGCCCGCTTCGAACGCGAGCAGGCGCAACGGCTGGGCCAGCCTTATGCGATTCGCGATTACTTGCACAACCAGCTCAATACCTGGCGCGATCGGGCGGCCTGGCGCGCCGCGCCGCAGCGGTCGCGCTATCTGCCGCTCAGCATGGCCGAGCCGGGGCTCGCCTCGCCGGACTGGCGGGAAATGGGATTGGATCTGCTGGACGACTCCGTGCTGTCCTCGGCGGTCAACCGCGCGCTGGGGCACCTGCAGGCTTCGTCGCCAACGCTGCTGCTGCGCAACGGCGAGTGGGGATTGGCCCTGTTCCAGACCGTCTACCGCATCGCTCCGCCCTCGCCCGTTCCCATGGTGCGCATCGAGCAAGCCGCCGGCGTGGTGATGCAAGTGCTGTGCCTGCGGCCGCTGCTGGCCCTGCCGCCCTCCCTCGAGGGCCGCTACACATTGCAGCTGCTGCGCCGCGACAATGCAAACGACCCCGGCATCATTCAATTGCAGAACCAGAAATCAGACCGGGCGGATTCTCGGCTGGACTGGCTGCTGCCCCAGCTCAGCTACCGGGCCAATCTCAACTTGTCCGCCCTGCCTTACGACATGAGGCTCAGCCGCCAGCTGCGGCTGGAGCGCACCACGGCGGCGGAGGTCGCGCTATGCCTGCTGATCGCGCTGCTGCCCTCCTATCTACTCTGGGTGGTGCTGGCGCTGCTGGAGCACAACCGCCAGTCGCGGGAACAGATCCAGGATGACATTTTCCGCGAGCGCGAATACGCCAGCGTCGCCCTGCGCGGCATCAGCGACGCGGTGATCAGCATAGACACCGAGCAGGTGATCCAATATCTGAACCCGGCAGCGGAAACCTTGCTGGGCCTGCCCGCCACCCAACTGCTGCAGCGGCGGCTGAAGCAGGTGGCGCCGCTGCATTACGAGTTTTCCCGCCAGCCGGTGCTGGATCCGATAGAACAGGCTGTGTCGACGCTGCAAGTGGTTCATCTGGCGCAAAACTGCTATCTGAAGCGGCACAGCGGCGAAAAGCTGCTGGTGGAGGGGGCCGTGGCGGCGTTGCTCGGGCGCAACGGCCAGTTGATCGGCAGCGTGCTGACCTTCCGCGACACCGCGCCCATCCGCCGCCGCATGCTGGCGGCGCTGGAAGCCAGCGAAAGCCGGCTGCGCCAGCACGAACTGGAGCTGGCCCGCGTCACCCGCATCAACACCATGGGCGAAATGGCCTCCGGCATCGCCCATGAGATCAATCAGCCGCTATCGGCCATCATGAGCTACTGCCAGGCCGGCCTCAGCCTGCTGGAGGACGATGAGCAGGACATCGCCATGCTGCGCCGCGCGCTGACTTCATCGGTCAACCAGGCCGACCGCGCCGGCCGCATCATCCGCCGGCTGCGGGAATTCGTCACCCAAAAGAACCAGCAACTGACGCCAGTACAGTTGAATCAGGCTGTGCATAACGCCTTGTCGCTGCTGGATTACGAATTGCACGATCACGACATTCACATCGAGCAAAACTTCGCGCCTGAGTTGCCGTTGGTATACGCTGACACTATCCAGTTGGAACAGGTGGTGCTGAACTTGGCGCGCAACGCGGTGGAAGCCATGGAGCAAACCCGGCCCTGGGGACGCCTGAGCATCACCACCCGCCGCCAGGGCGAGCGCGTGCAGCTCATCATCAGCGACAACGGCTGCGGCATCCCCTCGGACAAGCTGGACCGGATTTTCGACCCTTTCTTCAGCACCAAGCCCAATGGCATGGGGCTGGGGCTGGCCATCTGCCAGACCGCGGTCGAAGCCTTCGGCGGCAAGTTGATAGCCGGCAACAAGCCCGGCTCGGGAGCGGAGTTCATCATTGACCTGCCATGCGCCCCGCGCGACATGGCCGTAACATCCGGAGCGGAAGCCTGATGCAAAACACGACCCCTACCGTATTCATCGTCGACGATGACCCGGCCGTACTCGACTCTCTGGCCATGCTGATCACCGCCCAGGGCATGAAAACAGTCGCTTTCCCCAATGCGATGGAGTTTCTGGACGGCTATCAGGGCAACCAGATCTGCTGCCTGGTGCTGGACATCCGCATGCCGCAGATCACCGGCCTCGCGCTGCAACAGCAATTGATGGAGCGCGACATCAACATCCCCATCGTGTTCATCACCGGCCATGGCGACATCGAGCAGTGCCGACGCGCGTTCCAGACCGGCGCCATCGATTTTCTGACCAAGCCGATAGATCAGAACCGCCTGATCGCCAGCCTGCGCCGCGGCATACGCATCAGCATCCAGCAGCACCAGCAGGAAGAGGAAACGCAGGAGGTGATGAGCCAGCTGGCCCGCATCAGCGGGCGCGAGCGCGAAGTGCTGGAGCTGGTGGCCGACGGCCTGTCCAGCAAGGAAATCGCGCGCGAACTGGACCTGTCGCCGCGCACCATCGAAGTCCACCGCGCCAATCTGTTCAGCAAACTGGGAGTGGACTCGCTGGCCGATCTGGTGCGCTTCTATCTGAAGGCGCTGGAAGCCACCGGCAAGAAACAACGGATAGACGAAGAGATTTTGCTCAACGAATTCCCGCCAAACCAGTAGAATCGCCGCATGGAAAGATTGTTCAAACACATCTGCCTGGTGGCGCGCCACAGCAAGCCCGGCATCGCTCCCGCGCTGATGCAGCTGGCCGATCACCTGGCCGCTGGCGGCGCCACGGTGCTGATCGACAAGGAAAGCATCGCGCCGGCCGAAGCCAACGGCCACGCGCTGATAGACCGCACCGACATGGGCAAGCTGGCGGATCTCTGCATCGTGCTGGGCGGCGACGGCACCATGCTCTCCATCGCCCGCCTGCTGGCTCCGTACCGGGTGCCGCTGGTCGGCATCAACCAGGGCCGGCTGGGCTTCATGACCGACATCCCGCTGCACGAGATGCTGGATTCAGTGGACGCCATCCTGCACGGCAAATTCGTGCCGGAAGACCGCATCCTGCTGCAAGCCTCCGTCGTGCGCGAAGACGCCGAAGTAGCCGGCGCGCTGGCCTTCAACGACGTGGTGTTCAGCCGCGGCGCGGTGGGCTCGATGATCGAATTCGAAATCTTCATCGACAACCAGTTCGTCTACAGCCAGCGCTCGGACGGCCTGATCGTGTCCACCCCTACCGGCTCCACCGCCTACTCGCTGGCCTCCGGCGGCCCCATCCTGCACCCCACGCTGCAGGCCATCGCCCTAGTGCCGATCTGCCCACAGTCGCTGTCCAACCGGCCGATTGCCGTCAACGACTCCTGCGAGGTGGAATTCATGCTGACCCGCGGGCTGGACGCGCGCGTGCACTTCGACGGCCAGCTGCACTGCGACCTGATGGAAATGGACCGGGTGCTGATCCGCCGCTACCGCAACCCGCTGCGCATCCTGCACCCGGAAGGCTACAACTACTACGACATGCTGCGCCACAAGCTGCACTGGGGCGAGCGCCTGATCTAACCGGAAACGACCACACACCATGCTTCTCTCGCTGACCGTCAAAGATTTCGTCATCGTCGACAGCATCGCGCTGGACTTTTCCGACGGTTTCACCGTGCTCACCGGCGAGACCGGCGCCGGCAAATCCATCATGCTGGACGCGCTGGGGCTGCTGCTCGGCGACCGCGCCGACGGCGCCCAGGTGCGCGAAGGCGCCGAGCGCGCCGAGATCACTGCAGAGTTCTCCACCGCCAACCGCCCCGAAGTGGACGCCTGGCTGGCCGACAACGAGCTGTCCGGCGATGAAGGCGTGCTGCTGCTGCGCCGGTTGATAGACCGCGGCGGCCGCTCCAAAAGCTTCGTCAACGGCCAGGCCGCCACGCTGGCCCAGCTGAAATCGCTGGGCGAATTCCTGGTGGACATCCACGGCCAGCACGCGCACCAATCGCTGATGAAGAGCGAGACCCAGCGCCAGCTGCTGGACGCCTACGCCGGCTCCACCACGCTGGCTCGCGACGCCAACAAGGCCTGGCAGGAATGGCAAGCCGCCCGTCAGGCGCGGCAGGACGCCGAGCGGATGTCTCGCGAATCCGAAGTGGAGCGCGAACGGCTCACCTGGCAGATCGGCGAATTGACCGAACTCAATCTGCTGCCCGACGAATGGACCACGCTGAGCCAGAGCCACACCCGGCTGGCCAACTCCGCCGAACTGGTGCAGAGCGCGCAGCAGGCGGTGGATGTGCTGTCCGAGAACGACGACAGCTGCCTGTCCCAGCTCGCCCACGTGCAAACCCGGCTGTCCAAGCTGTCCAACCTGGATCCGCGCCTGTCCGACACCCTGTCGCTGCTGGACTCGGTGGACGCCGAGCTGCGCGAGGTGGTGTACAGCCTGCGCGACTACGCCAGCGACATCGATCAGGACGCCAACCAGCTAGTGGAAATGGAGCGCCGGCTGGACCTCTTGATGAGCACCGCGCGCAAATATCGCGTGCAGCCGGCCGATCTGGCCGACAAGCTGGCCGACTGGCAGCAGCAACTGGCCGCGCTGGAAGCCAGCGTGGACGTGGAAGCGCTGAGCGTGGCCGAAGCCGCCAGCCTGGCCCGCTACCGCGCGCTGGCGGAAGCTCTGTCCGGCAAGCGCCGCCAGGCCGCCAGCGAGCTGTCCGAGCGCATCTCCGGCGAAATGGGCCGCCTGGCGATGGGCGGCGCCCGCTTCGCCATCGAACTGTCCGCGCTGGCCGAACCCGGCGCGCACGGCATGGAATCGATCGAATACTTGGTGGCCGCCAACGCCGGCACCAGCCTGCGTCCGCTGGCCAAGGTGGCCTCCGGCGGCGAGCTGTCACGCATCAGCCTGGCGATGCAGGTGGTGATCAGCCAGGTGGCCAGCGTGCCCACGCTGATCTTCGACGAAGTGGACGTGGGCATAGGCGGCCGCGTGGCCGAAGTGATCGGCCACATGCTGCGCGACCTGGGCCAGCGCTACCAGGTGCTGTGCATCACCCACCTGCCCCAGGTGGCGTCCTGCGGCAAGCACCACTGGCAAGTCAGCAAGCGCGAGCGCAAGGGCCAGGTGCTCAGCAGCATCGCGCCGCTGGACGCCGAGCAGCGGGTGCTGGAAATCGCCCGCATGCTGGGCGGCGTCGAACTCACCCAGACCACGCGCGAGCACGCGGCGGAAATGTTGGCCTCCAACGCCGCCGCCCTCTAGCCAAGCGCGGCGATTCCCGCTAGAATTGCCGCCTCATACCGAATACGGAAGCGTGGCAGAGCGGTTTAATGCAACGGTCTTGAAAACCGTCGTGGGTGCGAGCCCACCGTGAGTTCGAATCTCACCGCTTCCGCCAGTATATAAAGGCCAGGATAAATAATCCGGGCCTTTGTTTTTCGTGCTGTAAAGAAGTGTTAACTTTTTACACCGCCACCGTCTCCCCACATCCGGATACATACTCCCCATGTCGATGCTTCAGCCTTATTCTCTCCAAGGCTGCCCGATGCGAAGGATTGCTGAGTGCTTGCAGCGCTATTCTTGGCTTTAATGTTGGCCATTCCGATCTTTTGGCAAATACTCGAAGCCAAACGATGGCAGAGCGGACCTAAATTGGGCAACCCGCTAACCGTCAGAGCACTACGATGCCAATTTATTATTCCCTTGGCCTATCTTGGCCTTGCGATCGCGCTGGACCCAGATGGCGCACAGCTATTGCAAACAAGCATGGGAAAATGGATTGATGCGCTTATCGGCCTTGCGGTTTACGGCTTGGGCTGCGTATCCGCTTTCATTGGTCTGGCATCGATAGCGCTGATCTTGCTTAAAAGAAACCAGGCGCTGACTGCCATGGCGAAAAACGACGGCAGGCCTTAGCACCCTCTGACCGTCGCTTGATGGGCCGTCTAGTATCCACGCTCAATTTCGCCGCCTCCCCCAAGCCCGGGACGCGACTATGCGAGGAGAGGCCACGGCAGACGCGCCTAGCCGATGTAGCCCGTGGCTCGCCGCGACAGGATTACAGCGACATCGCCAACATCCGCTCCCCTCTCCAAGACTCCTTTCACACACGCATGCAAACCGGCCTCGGAATCGGGATTCGGAGTTCTAGACTGAATAAGCTCCACACCCCAAAAGAGCCCGCGCCATGCGCAACCTGTTCACATCCGGCCGGCCGTTCCGGCTGGTGCCCTACTTCTTCCTGTTGTCGCTGCTGCTGATGGCGGGAGCGACCGTCCTGATGGCTGGCTACCTGCGCCACTACTCCAGCGAGCAGCTGCTCAAGCTGGAGAAAAGCCGCGCCGCGTCGCTGGTGCAGATTTTCGAGAACTCGCTGTGGGCCGACTTTCGCCCGCTGCTGCCCTTGGCGCGCGATCCAGCCAAGCTGAAGCAGGTGGCCAATCAGCCGCGTTTGCGCGAAGCCGTGATACGGCTGATGCGCGGCACGGACGTGATCCGGGTCAAGATGTACGCGCTCAACGGCGTCACCCTGTTTTCCACCGACCCCAAACAGATAGGCGAGGACGAAAACGACGATGAAGGCTACCGCTACGCCTCCGCCGGCGCTCCCGCCAGCGAACTGGTGCACAGCCACAGCATCGATGCCTTCGAACGCACGCTGACCGACCGCGACATCATCTCCACCTACGTGCCGGTGCACGATCCGGCCGGCAAGATAGAAGGCGTGCTGGAGATCTACCTGGACGCCACGCCCTTCGTCGTCGACAGCGACCGCCAGCTGCGCTGGGTGACGCTGGCCATTTGCGCATTGATGGCGGTGCTGTTCCTCGCCCAGATGCTGGTGGTGCGCTTGGCCGGCCGCATAATAGACCGCCAGGCAGCGGCCTTGTCCGAAACCAATCGCGAGTTGGACAGCCGCGTGGCGGCCCGCACCTGGGAGCTGGCCAACGCCAATACCCGCCTGGAGGATGAAATCCAGGAACGCCGCCGCGCCGAGGAAAGACTGGACCACCTGGCCCACCACGACCCTCTGACCGGCCTGCCCAACCGGCTGCTGTTCCAGAAACGGCTGAGCCGCTCGCTGAGTGCTCCCGACCTGCCTCCCTATCAGCTCGCGATGTTGTTCATCGACTTGGACCGCTTCAAAGACGTCAACGACACGCTGGGTCACTACATCGGCGACCAGTTGCTGAACGCGGTGGCCGCTCGGCTGGCCGACGGCATGCGCGCCGAAGACATGCTGGCCCGCCTGGGCGGGGATGAATTCATCTGCGTGCTGGAAAACATCGCGAACCGCGACATGGCCTCTGATGTGGCCGGCAAGCTGCTGGCGTTGTTCCAGCAACCGTTTTGCATCAACGGCAACGATCTTTATCTGTCGGCGAGCATAGGCATCAGCTTCGCCAGCCACGACGGCTCCGATGTGGACACCCTGCTGCGCCATGCCGACATCGCGATGTACGCGGCGAAGAACGCCGGCCGCAACCGCTGCCAGCATTACACCCCGCAAATGTCGGCCGACGCCGAACAACGGGTGGTGCTGGAACGGCAGCTGCGCCAGGCGCTGGAAAACAACGAGATCACGGCCCACTACCAGCCCCAGGTGGACGCGGCCACGGGGAAGCTGGTCGGCGCCGAGGCGCTGGCGCGCTGGCGGCATCCCGCCCAGGGCATGGTGCCGCCATCGCGCTTCATTCCCATCGCCGAGGAATGCGGCCTCATCGTGTCCCTGGGCGATCAAATCCTGGAGAAATCGCTGCGCCAGTTGGCGAACTGGCGCCGGGATGGCTTCGAACTGCCATCCATTTCCGTCAACTTGTCGACCCGGCAGCTGGAGCGGCAAGACTTTCCCCAGCATGTCGCCAGGCTGCTGCAGCGTTATCAGCTGCTGCCCGATCATCTTGAGCTGGAAATCACGGAAAGCGTGATCATGGAGGCGGACAACGCGGTCAAAGCCCTGGCAGAGCTGCGCGCGCTGGGCATCCGCCTGTCCATCGACGATTTCGGCACCGGCTACTCCTCGCTCTCCTATCTGCGGCAATTGCCGGTGCAAGCGCTGAAAATAGACCGCAGCTTCATTCTCGGCATCGGCAAAGGGGGAGAAGCCATCGTTCACGCCATCCTGGCGCTGTCTTCCAATCTGGGGCTGGAAACCGTGGCGGAAGGCGTGGAAGAGCCGCATCAGCTCGAATTCCTGCGCGCCGCCGGCTGCCATGTGATCCAGGGCTTCCTCTACTCACGGCCCTTGCCCGAAGAGGCATTCGCCTCGGACTGGCGCGAGCGGCTCCACACGCCCGCCCATCCCTAGCCGCCCGCTCCAAAAAAAACCGCCCCGAACCGGGGCGGTTTTTCATTGGATCAAGAAAAGATCAGAGTCCGTCCTGCAAACGCCGCGCCAGCTCGGCGCGCGTCATCTGCGGGAAGTGGCGCTGCAGCAGCTGGTCCAGCTCCTGCTCGAACAGCTCCCACTGCGACGGCGCGGCGGGAGACGATTCCTCGCTGCGGGCGACGATCATGCCGGCGGCCACCGTGCCGTTGCTGAGCCTGTCGATCAGGATCAGGCTGCCGCTGCCGCGGCAATCGCGGTACGGGTCGAACGCCGCCGGGCTGTTGAGGGAAATCCGGCACAGGCCGATCTCGTTGAGCGTCAGCGCGACGGCCGGACTATCCTGCAGCGTATTGACGTCTGTGCGATGCAGGATGGCTTCGATGCGGCCGGTCACGTACTTGCCGGCCAGCTTGAAACCATATTCCTTGCCAGGCCGCAGCGGCTGCTCCCCCATCGCCACCAGATGGGCGTCGAAGCTGCGCGACACCTGCGGCCGCGCCTCGTCGGCGCGCACCAGCATGTCGCCGCGGGAAATGTCGATCTCGTCCTCCAGCGTCAGCGTCACCGCCTGGCCGGCGCAGGCTCGGGACAAGCGGCCGTCGAAGGTGACGATGTCCTTGACCCGGCTTTCCTTGCCGGAAGGCAGCGCCACCACCGCGTCGCCCGGATGCACGGCGCCGCTGGCGATGGTGCCGCAGAAGCCGCGGAAGTCCAGGTTGGGCCGGTTCACGTACTGCACCGGCAGACGGAAGGCGGACAGCGGGGCGTCGTGGACGATCTGTATCGTTTCCAGCAGATGCATCAGCGTCGCGCCCTGGTACCACGGCGCGGCCTCGGTGCGGCTGACCACATTGTCGCCGCGCAACGCGGAGATCGGCACGAAATGGATGTCCGGGATGTCCAGATGCTCGGCGAAGGTCAGGTATTCGTCGCGGATGCGGTTGTAGACGTCCTCGCTGTAATCCACCAGGTCCATCTTGTTGACCGCGACGATCACGTGGCGGATGCCCAGCAGGCTGACGATGTGGCTATGGCGGCGGGTCTGCGTCTGCACGCCGCGCCGCGCGTCGATCAAGATGATGGCCAGGTTGCTGGTGGACGCGCCGGTGGCCATGTTGCGGGTGTACTGCTCGTGGCCCGGGCAATCGGCGATGATGAACTTGCGCTTCTCCGTGCTGAAGTAGCGGTAAGCGACATCGATGGTGATGCCCTGCTCCCGCTCAGCCTGCAGGCCATCCACCAGCAACGCCAGGTCGATCTCCTGGTCGGTGGTGTTGTACTTTTTCGAGTCGCGCTCGATCGCCGCCAGCTGGTCCTCGAAGATCAGCTTGGAATCGTGCAGCAGCCGGCCGATCAGCGTGGACTTGCCGTCGTCCACGCTGCCACAGGTGATGAAGCGCAGCATGTCCTTGTTCTCATGCTGGCTCAGGTATTCCAGGATATCCCCGGCGATCAGTTCGGATTGGTGAGACATCAGAAATACCCTTCCATTTTCTTCTTTTCCATCGAGCCGGCGCTGTCATGGTCGATCAGCCGGCCCTGCCGCTCGGAGGTCTTGGTCAGCAGCATTTCCTGGATGATCTCGGGCAGCGTGGCGGCCTCGGACTCCACCGCGCCGGTCAACGGGTAGCAGCCCAGCGTGCGGAAGCGCACCTTGCGCGTCTGGATGCTGGCCTTTTCCGCCGGCGTCAGGTATTCGAGGATGCGATCGTCGTCGATCATGATCAGCATGCCGTCGCGCTCCACCACCGGACGCTCGGCGGCGAAATACAGCGGCACGATTTCGATGCCTTCCAGATAGATGTATTGCCAGATGTCCAGCTCGGTCCAGTTGGACAAGGGGAACACGCGGATGCTCTCACCCTTGTCTATCTTGCCGTTGTAAATGTTCCACAGCTCCGGACGCTGGCTTTTCGGGTCCCAGCGGTGGTTCTTGTCGCGGAACGAGTACACGCGCTCCTTGGCGCGGCTTTTCTCCTCGTCGCGGCGCGCGCCGCCGAAGGCCGCGTCGAATTTGTGCTTGTTCAGCGCCTGCTTCAGGCCCTCGGTCTTCATCACATCGGTATGCTTGGCGCTGCCGGCGGTGAAGGGATTGATGCCGGCGTCCACGCCGTCCTGATTGACATGGACGATCAGGTTCCAGCCGTTTTCCTTGGCCTGCTTGTCGCGCAGCGCGATCATTTCGCGGAATTTCCAGGTGGTGTCGACATGCATCAAGGGGAACGGCGGCTTGCCGGGATAGAACGCCTTTTTCGCCAGGTGCAGCATCACCGCGGAGTCTTTGCCGATGGAGTACAGCATCACCGGGTTCTCGAATTCCGCCGCCACCTCGCGGATGATGTGGATGGACTCCGCCTCCAGTTGCTGGAGGTGGGTCAGCCTTGCTTGATCGATATCCATGCTTGCAGCCTGTTCTATGGTTGCAGCCAATCTACCGGAAATATTCGCAAGCGTTCAAAACCGATTGGATATATCAATATAAGCTTAGCAAATCTTAAAAACATCAAAGCTGGAATATGGATTTCATGCCAGCCCGCGCTCGCGCAACGGTGTAAGATCAATGCAAACAGGCATTAAAGTTTCGGCCGGACAGGCCGATATGAACTTGAAACGCGGCACGTGCCTGCAAAAAAAAACTATAACGCGGCGCCAGACCGCAACCGTGATGACCATTGAACCGCCCTAACAGCAACACGCGCGCCTGACTGCAGAACAGGCGCGCTCCAGGGAGCCGACGTCATGTCATCCGCATCCATCAGCGCCAACGCAGGTCCTCTGGACGTGCAATCCATTGTCAGCCAACTGATTCAGGCTGACTCCCAGCCTATGAGCCAGAGCAAGCAGCGCTCCTCCACTTATCAGTCCGAGTTGAGCACCATAGGACAGGTCAGCTCAGCGCTCTCCGCGTTGCAAACCGCGGCGTCCACGCTTCAATCCGGCACCTTCCTGCAACAATTCAGCGCCACTTCGTCCGACAGCACGATCGCGAGCGTCTCCACCTCGTCCGGCGGCGCAGCCGGCACATACGTGCTCAACGTGTCGCAATTGGCCAAGCCTCGCCAGCTGGTGTTCGACCAGAACCCTGACGGATCGGCGATCACCAACCAGAATGCGGCCATCGCCGGCGCCCCCGGATCGCTGACTTTCAGTGTTGGCGGCACCAGTTCTACCGTGCAGCTGGGCAGCAACGCTACGCTCGCCTCCATGGCAAACAGCATCAATAGCGCGGGCATAGGCGTCAACGCCTCCATCGTGCAATACAACAACACCTATTCCTTGGTGCTCAACTCGACCCAAGCCGGCCCCAGCAACGCCTTCAGCGTCACCGCCGGCGGCACCGACAGCGGCAACACCTCCGGCAACACGCTGGCGGGACTGAAGCAAAGCGCCACGGCAACCAGCGAATCGGCGAATGCCCAAAGCGCCTTGATGACGGTGAACGGCGTAAACGTGTCATCGGACAGCAATAGCGTAGCCAACGTCGTGTCCGGCGCCACCATCAATCTGGAAAAAGCGGGCCAAGTCACCATCAACATGGCGCAAAGCACCACCAACATCACCAATACGCTGCAAAGCTTCATCACGGCCTACAACCAGGTGATTTCCACCACCGGGTCGGCGATCCAGAGCAATACCCGAGTTGGCAGCACGCCAGCAAACACCGACATCAGCGGCGATCTCACCACACTGCAAGAGCAAATGGCGAATATTCTCGGCACCCCTGTGCCCGGCGTGAATGCAACCTCGTCCTACGCCTACTTGGCGCAGGTGGGCATCACGCAAAAAGCGGATGGCACGCTGGCCCTGGACTCGGCCGCGTTCAACTCGGCGCTTACCGCCAATCCCTCCGCTGTAGCCAATCTGTTCGGCAACGCCCAGAATACCGGCGTGGCCAATGTGTTCAACAGCACGATCAACTCCCTGCTGGGGCCAAACGGGCTGATCACATCGAATCAAGCCAGCCTGAACAGCAAGATCAATACCGAGCAACAGCTGCAGCAACAGTTGCAGAATCAGCTGGATACCGAGCAGTCCAACCTGCTTACCGAATACTCCAACCTCAATAGCGAGCTGGCGCAAATGCAGCAAGCCTCAACCAGCATGGCCAACTTGATAGCCTGATCCTTTCCAGGACTCTCGCAGGCGGCTCCGTTGTGGAGGCCGCCTTTTCTTTTGGCGTATACTCGTGCGAGCCGTGCCGCCTTGGGCGGCATCCGGAACTTGAACCCCGCCAATCCGTCCGATTTCCATGACTCCTGATATCAATCCATCCCGCCGCCAGCTGCTGCAGATGCTCGCCCTCGGCGCCGGCGCCGGCATATTGCAAGGATGCAGCTCCATGTCCTCCCCAGCGCAGCCCTCCCCGGCCAGCCTCCGCCTCTACCTGACCGCCTGCTCCGGCATCGTGCCGGAGAAGCAACGCCAGCTGGCATTGCCGCGGCTGGCGCACGCCGGCTTCTCCCTGGAAAACGCCGCCGCGCTGAACCGCGCCTATCAGCGCTTTTCCGGCACCGACGCCGAGCGGCTGTCCGACCTGCAGGCGTTGCTGGATCAGCCGCAATGGCCGCAGCTGATCATGGCCGGCCGCGGCGGCTACGGCGCGATGCGCCTGCTGCCTCGGCTGGACCTGGCGCGGCTGGGCGCGCGGCTCAAGGAGTCCCGCTCGCTGCTGATAGGCTACAGCGACTTCTGCGCGATCCAGCTGGCGCTGCTGGCCAAGAGCGGCGCCGGCAGCTTCGCCGGGCCGATGCTGGGCGATTTCGGCAGCGCCGCGCCCAACGCCTACGCGATCAACGAATTCATCGCCGGCATCTCCACGCCGCAGCGCAGCCTCCGCATCGCAGGCTCGCAGCCGCAGGCCCGCGGCGAGGGCATTTTCTGGGGCGGCAACCTCAGCGTGCTCTCCAGCCTGGCCGGCACCCCCTACCTGCCCGACATCAAGGGCGGCCTGCTGTTCCTGGAGGACGTGGGCGAACAGCCGTACCGTATCGAACGGATGCTGCAGCAGCTGCATCTGGCCGGCGTGCTTGCCAAGCAAAAGGCCATCTTCCTTGGCGATTTCTCGATGCAGCGGCATGTCGACGTCTACGACCCGCACTACAACTTCGATGCCGTGGTGGCCGAGTTGCGGCGCATCAGCGGCGTGCCGGTGTTCACCGGCCTGCCCTTCGGGCACATCGCCGCCAAGACCACGATGCCGCTGGGTTTCCCGGCCCGCTTCCAGGCCGAGGGCGACGGCGTGACGCTGCAGTTCCTCGACTATCCGACGGTGGACGTCTCCGCCATCCAGGTTCCGGCATTGCTGGCCGAGCGCCCGGCCTGAAAATGCCATCCGCTTGACCGGACGGCCTGGCTGGTGCAATTTGGCTGTCCGCGTCCCGCCCATCGCATGAACGATCAGGAAACCGCATGATCCGCAGCCATACTCTCCTGGCCGGCCCCTTGCTGGCCGGCTTGCTTGTCCCGCTCACCGCGCTGGCCGAAGGCTATCAGACCCCGCCGCCCGAATTGGCGGCGCTGGTAGACGCCCCGCGCACGCCGCTGCAGTCGCTGAGCCCCCGCAACGATACCGTGCTGCAGACGCATCGTCCCGGCCTGCCCGGCATCGCCGACGTCGCCCAGCCGGAGCTGAAGCTGGCCGGGCTGAGGCTGAACCCCAAGATGCGCGCGGCCAGCCGCTTCGATTTCGGCAACGCGCTGTCGCTGCTAGACGTCCCCAGCGGCAAAAGCCGCGCCGTATCGGGCCTGCCGGCCAAGCCCCGCATCGCCGATAGCGCCTGGTCGCCGGACGGCAAGCAGGTGGCGCTGAGCCTGTGGGGCGAGCGCGGCGTGGAGCTATGGCTGCTGGACGCGGCCAGCGCCCGCGCGCGCCGGCTGGGCGATTTCCATCTGAACGCCACCAGCGGCCGCGGCTTCGCCTGGGTGGGCCGACAGCTGCTGGTCAAGCGGCTCCCCGCCGGACAAGGCCCGGCGCCGGAAAAGCCTGCCGCGCCGGCCGGCCCCAATATCCAGCAGAGCGCCGGCGGCGCGCTGTCGCAAACCCGGACATATCCCGACCTGTTGAAAACGCCTTACGACGCCGATCTGCTCGACTTCGAGCTCAACAGCCAACTGGCGCTGGTGGATATGAGCGGCAAAGAGAAGCTGATCGGCAAGCCTGACCGCTACCTGTCGGTGCAGGCGTCGCCCGACCGCCAGTACCTGCTGGCGACCCGCTTGCTGCGCCCCTATTCCACGCTGGTGCCGATCAGCCGCTTTCCGCGGCTGGTCGAGGTGATCGACCTGCAGGGCCGCAGCGTGCGCCAGGTGGCCAAACGCCCGCTGCTGGAACGGATGCCGTCCGGCAACGACGCAGTGGCTACCGGCCCGCGCGAAATCGGCTGGCGCGCCGACGCGCCCGCCACGCTGTTCTGGGCCGAAGCGCAGGACGGCGGCGATCCATCAGTCGACGCCAAGGTGCGCGACGCCTTGTTCCTGCAGCCGGCGCCGTTCAAGCAAGCGCCGTTCAAGCTGCAGGAGCTGGCCAGCCGCTTCGCCGACGTGCAGTGGGGCCGGGGCGATCTGGCCTTGGTCAGCGAGTATTGGTGGAAAACGCGCGATCTGAAAGTCTGGCGCGTGCGCCCCGCCGAGCCGGGGCAGCCGCCGGCGCTGCTGAACCAGCGCAGCTCCGAAGACCGCTACGCCGACCCCGGCAGCCCGGCCATGGTCAGCAATGCCGACGGCCTGCCGGTGCTGCAGACCAGCCCGGATGGCGACAGCCTGTACCTGCTGGGAGACGGCGCAAGCCCGGAAGGCGACCGGCCCTTCATCGACCGTCTGAGCCTCGCCGACAACAAGACCATCCGGCTATGGCGCTCGCAAGCGCCATGGTATGAAGCCCCGGTGGCGGTGCTGAACGGCGGCGAGCGCGCGCTGCTCAGCCGCGAGCAGGCCGATGCGCCGCCCAATCTGTACCTGAAAGCCCTGGATCGCGACGGCGGCTTGAGACAACTGACCTTCTTCGCCCATCCGATGCCCCAGCTCAAGAATGTGCAGAAGCGGCAGCTGCGCTACAAGCGCGCGGATGGCATCGACCTGACCGCCACCCTGTATTTGCCGCCCGGCCACAACCCCAAGCGCGACGGCCCGCTGCCGATGCTGATGTGGGCCTATCCCACCGAGTTCAAGAGCGCAGACGCCGCCAGCCAGGTCACAGACTCGCCGTATCGCTTCAACCGCGTCGGCTACTGGGGGCCGGAAGCGTTGCTGGCGCGCGGCTACGCGGTGCTGGACAATCCATCCATGCCCATCGTCGGCGCCGGCAAACAGGAACCCAACGACAGCTACCTGCCGCAGTTGAAAATGGACGCGCAGGCGGCGGTGGACGAAGTGGTGCGGCTGGGCGTGGCCGACCGCGACCGCATCGCCATCGGCGGCCACTCGTACGGCGCCTTCATGACCGTCAACCTGCTGGCCCACACCCGGCTGTTCCGTGCCGGCATCGCCCGCTCCGGGGCCTACAACCGCACGCTGACGCCATTCGGCTTCCAGTCCGAGGAGCGTGATTTCTGGCAGGCCAAAGACGTCTATCAGACCATGTCGCCGTTCAACTACGCCGAGCAGATCAAGGATGCGCTGTTGCTGATCCACGGCGAGGCGGACAACAACCCCGGCACCTTCCCGATTCAGAGCGAGCGGATGTACCAGGCGCTGCAAGGCCTGGGCGCGACGGTGCGGCTGGCGATGCTGCCCGCGGAAAGCCACGGCTACCGCGCCCGGGAATCCATTCTTCACATGCTGTGGGAAGAAGACCGCTGGCTGGATCAATATGTCAAGCATGCGAAACCGGGGGCCAAGGAAGCCGGGCCGCAGTAAATCATAACCAGCGCCAGCGTCGGCGAGTTTTAACCGGCTTGGCTTGCGAGAAGGAAAAACGCCCGAAGCCCGGCCCTGCCGGGCTTTATGATTTTCCACAAGAAAACCGGCTGTTTGCTCAAGGGCCGGCGGTCTTTTTCCTCGCCCTCCTATTCCCTCTCCTTGGAAAAACCGGAAAGGCTGCGAAAGGCCGTCCCCCCCTCGTTTTGCCCTGCCGCGCGCGCATATTTCGGCTTGCGCTTTGATTCTGTGTGTACAAAATTGATTATGGCAAGCACTGAAATGCTTTAATAACGCTCGCCGGCAAAAGCGGAACATCCCATGCACAAAGACAGCGGCCACCGCCTTCGCATCGAACAGCCAGGCCGACCCAGGCTGTATCAATTCGATGACCTGAATGGCTACGAAGTGGTAGGTGTGATCACCCTCGCCGGTCGAAGCGGCGCCTTGGTGAGAAAATACAGCAACGGCATCTACAGCATGGCCAACTCAGGCATATTGCGGCCATTGGATCAGCGGCGGGTGAAAATGGCGCTGGGCATCGGCAGCAATGCCGGCGCGCCTGTCAAAATGCAGGGCGGCGCGCGCCATAATGTTTATCTCGACGCCGAAAGCATCGATATCGCAATGGAACTGGGGGGCGGAAACATCAGCAAAGGCATTCGGCTAGCGCTGAGAATCCGCGCCGACGCCGACTGCGACACACTGCCCAAGCCGGCGGCGGCCTAAGAGCGGCTAACAAAAATCAGTTTCACGACTGAGGCAAGGCGCGCCGACGCAGGCAGTACTAGAGTACGGCAAGTCGGCGCAACGCAGCATCAGGAATTTTGTTAGCCACTCTAAGCAAGCCCCGGCGACTCGCGACGGGCGCTTGACCAGCCCCTTCTTCGCAGGCGAAAAAAACGGGAGCCCGGCCAAGCCAGAGCTCCCGTCCTCGGCGATGCCGGATCAGCCGTATTGGCGCGCGAAATCCTGCATGAAGTTGACCAGCGACTTCACACCCTCGATCGGCATCGCGTTGTAGATCGACGCGCGCATGCCGCCCACCGCGCGGTGGCCCTTCAGCTGCGCCAGGCCGTTCTTGCGCGCCTCCAGCAGGAAAATCTCGTCCAGCGCCTCGTCCTTCAGCTTGAACACCACATTCATCTTGGAGCGGAACGGTTGCTCGATATGGGTGGAGTAGAACCCGCCGCTGCTGTCGATCACGTGGTACAGCAGGCCGGCTTTTTCCTCGTTGCGGGTGGCGATGCCCTTGACGCCCCCCTGCTCCTTCAGCCACTTGAACACCAGGCCGGCGATGTAGATCGGATAGGTGCCCGGCGTGTTGTACATCGAATCGGCGTCGGCGTGGACCTGGTAGTTGAGCATGGTCGGGATATCGGCGCGCGCCTTGCCCAGCAAATCCTCGCGGATCACCAGCACGGTCAGGCCGGACGGCCCGATGTTTTTCTGCGCGCCGGCGTAGATCATGCCGAAGCGGCTGACATCGATCTCCCGCGACAGAAAGTCGGACGACATGTCGCAGACCAGCGGCACGCCGTGCTGCTCGGCCGGGATGTACGGAAACTGCAGGCCGCCTATGGTCTCGTTGGAGGTGTAATGCAGATAGGCCGCGTCCGGGTCGCGCTGCCAGGCCGCCTCTTCCGGGATGTAACAGAAGTTGCGGTCCTCGCTGCTGGCCGCGACATTCACCTTGGCGTAACGCTTCGCCTCCTTGATCGCCAGCTTGGACCAGTGGCCGGTATTGACGATGTCGATGCTGTCCTTGTCGCCCAGCAGGTTCAGCGGCGCCATCGCGAACTGCAGCGACGCGCCGCCCTGCAGGAACAGCACCTTGTAACCGGCCGGAATGCCCATCAGCTGGCGCAAATCCTGTTCGGCGTCATGGATGATCTCCATGAACTCCTTGCCGCGATGGCTCATCTCCATCACGCTCATGCCGGAGCCGTGCCAATCCAGCAACTCGCTTTGCGCCTCGGCCAGCACCTGGTGCGGCAATACGGCGGGACCAGCGGAAAAGTTGTACACCTTGGCCATGTCTATCCTCTGTTTCTTTGCGTGTGTCGGGTCAGCCTGCTCCGGGCTGCGTTGCTACGAGTGTATAAAAAAACCGGCGTCTCCCGCCAGGGATGCGCCGGTTTGTCTGCGGACAGTACGAACAAACTGTTCAATTGGTCAGCAGGAAATGGGCTCGCGCCACCGCCACCGGCTTGGAGCGGTCGTCCTGCCAGGCCTCGATCAGCACATGAGCCACTCGCTTGCCCTGCTTGGTGATCTCGCACTGGGCGAACAGCGTCTGCGGCCGGCCGGGCCGCAGATAGTCCAGCGAGAAGTCGACGATCTTCGGCGCTTCCAGCGATTCGCGGTTCCACATCAGGTGTATCATCGCCGCGCTTTCCATGAAGCCGCCGATCAGCCCCCCATGCAGCGCCGGCAGCGTGGTGTTGCCGACATTCCGCGGCAGGAACGGCAGCTCGAAGCGCAGCTCGCCCTGCTCGTCCTCGGCCATCACCGTGCCCATCAGCTTGACGTAAGGCAGCGCGTCCACGATCTCCGCGTAGGCCTTGCGGTCGCGCCACTCCCCGAAGCGTTGCATGAATTCGCTCATTGCCCGCCCTCCTGCAGCATGGGCGTGCGGCTGGACTCGCGCATGAACGTTGCCACTCCGTGCGCGATCGGATCGGCCGGATCGTCGTGATAGCACACCGCGCGGGTGAAGGCGATCTGGCTGGCCAGCCGGTAGCACTCGGCGGTGCAGTGGATGGCCTTGCCCGGCGTCGCGGACTTCAGGTAGTCGATGCGCAGATCCAGCGTGGCGATGGTTTCCACCTCAGCCAGCTGCGCGGTGACCGCGATGGCGCTGCAAGTGTCCACCAGCGAAGTGATCACCCCGCCGTGCAGAATGCCGGTCGCCGGATTGCCGACCAAGTCCTCGCGCCACGCCAGCTTCAGCGTGGGCTTGCGGCCGTCGGTGCCGACGTATTCGAAACCCAGGGTCGCGCAGTGCGGGAAGGAGACGAAGAGCTGGCTCATCATCTCCAGCACCCGGGGATTGGCCGGAGTCGGAATCATCACGCCTCGCCCTGCTCCGGCGCGGCGTCACCATCCACTTCGCCTTCGCCTTCCGCGCATTCCGCTTCGGATTCGGCCACGATCTCCAGGCCGATCAGCTTCTCGCCTTCGT
The DNA here is from genome assembly GCF_055181315.1 of Chromobacterium sp. Ag138. Lineage (NCBI taxonomy): Bacteria > Pseudomonadati > Pseudomonadota > Betaproteobacteria > Neisseriales > Chromobacteriaceae > Chromobacterium > Chromobacterium sp. Ag138. The sequence goes on along the minus strand of NZ_JBUPWA010000001.1, from coordinate 357,818 downwards.
CCAGGTTGATCAGGCGCACGCCCTGGGCCGAACGGCCGGTTTCGCGCACTTCCGCCACCTTGGTGCGGATCAGCACGCCGCCGGTGGTGATCAGCATGATGTCGTCGGTTTCCTCCACCAGGCTGGCCGCCACCAGCTTGAGGCCGGTCTTGTCGGTCAGGTCCATCGCGATCACGCCCTGGGTGCCGCGGCTGGTGCGGCGGAAATCGCCGACGCAGGTGCGCTTGCCGTAGCCGCCGTCGCTGGCGGTCAGCACCATCTGCTGCTCGGAATTGCTGACCAAGAGCGAGATCACCTGGTGGTCGTCGCCCAGCATCATGCCGCGCACGCCGGTGGCGTTGCGGCCCATCGGGCGCACGTCGGTCTCGCTGAAGCGCACGGCCTTGCCGGCGTCGGAGAACAGCATGATCTGGTCGTCGCCGTGGGTCAGCGCCACGCCGATCAGGTTGTCGCCGTCATCCAGGTTGACGGCGATGATGCCGGCGGTGCGCGGACGGGAGAAGTCGACCAGCGGGGTCTTCTTCACCGTGCCGTTGGCGGTGCACATGAACACGAACTGGTCGTCGCGGAACTCCTTGACCGGCAGCAGCGCGTTGATCTTCTCGCCGTCTTCCAGCGGCAGCACGTTGACCATGGGCTTGCCGCGGCTCTGGCGGCCGCCCTGCGGCAGGTCGTACACCTTGCGCCAGTAGCAGCGGCCGCGGCTGGAGAAGCACAGCACGTAGTCGTGGGTGTTGGCGACGAACAGCGTCTCGATGAAGTCGTCGTCCTTGGTGGCCGCCGCCTGCTTGCCGCGGCCGCCGCGGCGCTGCGAGCTGTAGTCGTCGATCGGCTGCGCCTTGATGTAGCCGGTGTGGGAGATGGTCACCACCATGTCCTGCGGGGTGATCAGGTCTTCGATGTTGATGTCGCCGCCGTACGGCTCGATTTCGGAGCGGCGCGGATCGCCGAACTGCGCGCGGATGGCGGCCAGCTCTTCGCTGATGATCTGGCTGATGCGCTCCGGCTTGGCCAAAATGTCCAGCAGGTCCTGGATCACGTCCATGATCTCGCGGTATTCGCCGACGATCTTGTCCTGCTCCAGGCCGGTCAGGCGCTGCAGGCGCATGTCCAGAATGGCCTGGGCCTGGGTGTCGGACAGGTGGTAGCCGTCGTCCTTCATGCCGAAGGACGGATCGATGTTTTCCGGACGCGCCTTGTCGCCCTCGACGCGGGACAGCATGTCCTCCACCAGCGACGAGCGCCAGGCTCGCGCCATCAGCGCGGCCTTGGCCTGCGGCGGCGCTTCGGAGGCCTTGATCAGCGCGATGATCTCGTCGACGTTGGACAGCGCGACGGCCAGGCCCTCCAGCACGTGGCCGCGTTCGCGGGCCTTCTTCAGTTCGAAGATGGTGCGGCGGGTCACCACCTCGCGGCGGTGGCGCAGGAACTCTTCCAGGATCTGCTTCAGGTTCAGCAGGCGCGGCTGGCCGTCGACCAGCGCCACCATGTTCATGCCGAAGCTGTCCTGCAGCTGGGTCATCTTGTACAGGTGATTGAGCACCACTTCCGGCATTTCGCCGCGCTTGAGCTCGATCACCACGCGCATGCCGGATTTGTCCGACTCGTCGCGCAGGTCGGAAATGCCCTCGATCTGCTTGTCGCGCACCAGCTCGCTGATGCGCTCCAGCAGGCGGGCCTTGTTCACCTGGTACGGAATCTCGTCGACGATGATCGCTTCGCGGTCGCCCTTGCCGATGGGTTCGGTGTGGGTGCGCGCGCGCATGAACACGCGGCCGCGGCCGGTGCGGTAGCCTTCCTTGACGCCGGCGGTGCCGTAGATGATGCCGGCGGTCGGGAAGTCCGGCGCCGGGATGATGTCGATCAGCTCGTCGATGGTCAGATCGCTGTTGGCCAGCAGCGCCAGGCAGGCGTCCACCACCTCGTTCAGGTTGTGCGGCGGAATATTGGTGGCCATGCCCACGGCGATGCCGGAGGAGCCGTTGATCAGCAGATTGGGAACTTTGGCCGGCAGGATCAGCGGCTCATGCTCGGAGCCGTCGTAGTTGGGGCCGAAGTCTACGGTTTCTTTCTCGATGTCGGCCAGCAGCTCATGCGCGATGCGCGCCATGCGGATTTCGGTGTAACGCATCGCGGCGGCGTTGTCGCCGTCCACGGAGCCGAAGTTGCCCTGGCCGTCCACCAGCGGGTAGCGCAGGGAGAAGTCCTGCGCCAGGCGCACGATGGTGTCGTACACGGCGGTATCGCCGTGCGGGTGGTACTTACCGATCACATCGCCAACGATACGGGCCGATTTCTTATAGGCGCGGTTCCAGTCATTGGACAGCTCGTGCATCGCGTACAGCACGCGGCGGTGCACCGGCTTCAGGCCATCGCGCACGTCCGGCAGCGCCCGGCCCACGATCACGCTCATCGCGTAATCCAGGTAAGAACGGCGCATCTCCTCTTCGAGGCTGATGGGAAGCGTTTCCTTGGCGAACAGGTTATCGGTCATAAGTATCTTGATTCGTAAGGATGATCCGGCCAGCGGCGCGGCGGCGCGCCTCGCATGTGCGATTTCGCGCCCGCCCCGGCCTTGGCCGACGGATGTGACAATCTTGCCATTCTACCACGAAAGGCATGGCCAATGCCTGCGGCGCAAGCGCGGCGGGCCGCAGGCGGCGCGGCATCAGGCGTCATGAGGCATCGGGACGCGCGCCTTCGCGGCGGGCATAAAAAAGGAGGGCCGAAGCCCTCCGCAAGTCTTGTAGCCAGGAGTGTTACAAGAAAAACTCAGTTCCAGTTCTGCGGCAGCTTGTAGCCGGCGAACTTCTGCTTGGTGTAGGACTTGAACGCCGGCGAATTGTAGGCGGCGACCACGTCCTTGGCCCAGGGCTTGCCGGCGTCCGCCGCGCGCACCACGCCCCAGTTCACGTAGGCGTAGCTCTTTTCCTGGAAGACGGCGTCGGTCAGCTTGATGCCGGAGCTGGTGGCGTAGTTGCCGTTGATCACGGCGAAGTCCACGTCGCTGCGGGAGCGCGGCAGCTGGGCAGCCTCCAGCGGCACGATCTTCACCTTCTTGATGTTGTCGGCGATGTCGCGCTCGGAAGCGGTCAGCGGATTGATGCCCGGCTTCAGCTTCACCCAGCCCAGATCGCTCAGCATCACCAGCGCGCGGGCGAAGTTGGATGGATCGTTAGGCGCGGCGATGGTCACGCCCGGCTTCACGTCCTTCAGCGACTTCAGCTTGCCCGGATAGATGCCCAGCGGCGCGGTCGGCACCTGGAACGCCTCTTTCAGCGACAGCTTGTGCTCTTTGGCGAAGTTGTCGAGGTAGGGCTTGTGCTGGAACACGTTCACGTCCAGCGAGCCTTCCTGCAGCGCCAGGTTCGGGCGGACATAGTCGGTGAACTCCACCAGCTTCACAGTGTAGCCCTGCTTTTCCAGCTGGGGCTTGATCGACTGCTTGACCATGTCGCCGAAGTCGCCGACGGTGGTGCCGATGACGATCTGCTTCTTGGCCGGGTCGGCGGCCAGAACCTGGCCGGCCAGAGCCAGGCCCACGATGGATGCGGCAACTGCCTTGATCACGAATCTACGCATTATTCTCTCCTTGAAATTTTGAAATCAGCGTTTGTCGAGCTTTGCCGCCAGGCGGTTGCCCAGCAGCTGGATGATTTGCACCAGTACCACCAGCAGCAGCACCATGGCCACCATCACGTCGGTCTGGAAGCGGTAGTAGCCGTAGCGGATGGCGAGGTCGCCGATGCCGCCGCCGCCCACCACGCCCGCCACCGCGGTGTAGCTGAGGAAGCTGATGGTCAGGATGGTGAGGCTGGAGATCAGGCCGGAACGGGCCTCGTTCACCAGCACCTTGAAAATGATCTGGGTCGGACTGGCGCCCATCGCTTCGGCGGCCTCCACCACGCCGCGCGGAATCTCGCGCAGCGTCTGCTCCACCAGGCGGGCGAAGTACGGAATGGCGGCGAAGGACAGCGGCACCGACGCCGCCACCGGGCCGATGGTGCTGCCCACCAGCGCGCGGGTCAGCGGAATCAGCACCACCATCAGTATGATGAAGGGGAAGGAGCGCACCAGGTTCACCAGCCAGCTCAGCACGCCGTTGACGGTGCGGTTGGCGAACATCTGGCCGGGCTGGGACAGGTACAGGATGACGCCCAGCGGCCCGCCGAGCAAAATGGCGGCGGCCAGGCCCACGCCCAGCATCACGCCGGTTTCCAGAACAGCCTGCCAGATTTCCGGGCCCATCGATTGCAGGTTCTGCAGCGCTTCGTTCAGAGTTGCGGCATCCATTTACGCGGCCTCCAGCAGCGAGCGGGCCAGATCCGAATCGGCCTCCACTTCGCGATTGTTCACATCCACCACCTCCACCACGCGCCCCTGGTCCAGCACGGCGGCGCGATGGCAGATGCTGCGCACCACGTTCATTTCATGGGTGACGATGACCACGGTGACGCCGAAGCGGGCGTTGATGTCCTGCAGGCAGTCCAGGATGGATTGGGTGGTTTTCGGGTCCAGCGCCGAGGTGGGCTCGTCGGCCAGGATCACATGCGGACGCGGGGCCAGGGCGCGGGCGATGCCGACGCGCTGCTTCTGGCCGCCGGACAACTGGGCCGGATAATGGTTGGCGCGGTCTTCCAGGCCGACCACGGCCAGGCACTCGGCGACGCGCTTTTCAATATCGGCCTTGCTCCAGCCGGCGATCTCCAGCGGGAAGGCGACATTGCCGGCGACGGTGCGGTTGGCCAGCAGATTGAATTGCTGGAACACCATTCCGATGTTCTGGCGAGCCGCGCGCAACTGCTTGGGAGACAGGCTGGTCAAATCCTGGCCATCGACGATCACGGCGCCGGCGTCCGGGCGCTCCAGCAGATTGATCAGGCGCAGCAAGGTGGATTTGCCGGCGCCGGAGAAGCCGATCAGGCCGAAGACTTCGCCAGGCTTGATGGTCAACGAGGTTTCCGCGACGGCGTCGAACCAGCCGCCCTCCGGGCGACGGAACCGTTTACGGATATTTTGCAGATGAATCATTCCAAACACTCCCAAAGCATAAAGCCCGCCGATTGCTGCGGCGGGCTTTGCTGTGGAAGTCTTCGAAGTATTCCGGAAGACTTATGTAGACAGGTTTAGGTGTTGCTGGGTCTGTCTACCCACGCTTTAGCTGTTTTACGCCCGCAAGCTGTGTTCAAATCGGCGATAAATTTGATTGAGATTGAACATCTTTTTTCGCTTAGCGTCAACACCCTTTTGAAAAAATATAAGCAATCGTCTCGTTATTGCGAAAAATTCTTTGCAATATAATTGCAAGAAATTTGCATATCTCCCTTGGCTATATCACTACAACGGCCGGATCTCCGCGCACAGCGGCAAATGGTCCGACAAGCCGGACCACGGCCGTCCGCCCAGCACCCTGGCCGACTCCACCTTCAAACCACGCACGTAGATGCGGTCCAGCGCCAGCATCGGCATCCGCGCCGGGAAGCTTTGCGCATGTCGGCCATGCAGCGTCAGGAACGCCTCCTCCAGGCCCAGCTCCTGCCGCAGCAGCGCGCTGGCCTCGCCGCGCCAGTCGTTGAAGTCCCCGGCCAGGATCAGCGGCAGGTGGTCCGCAATCCCCTGCCGCACGTAATCGGCCAGCCCGCGGTATTGCCTGCGCCGATCGAAGGCCAGCAAGTTGAAATGGCCGCACAACGCCACCACCGGCTGCGGCCAGCCATCCGGCTGCAACAGGCACTGCAGCACGCCCCGGCTTTCGAAACGGTTGACCGAAATATCGCGGTTGCACCACTCGCGGACGTGAAAACGCGTCAGCAAGGCATTGCCATGATGGCCGTGCCGATAACTGGCGTTCAACCCGTACACCGCGCGATGCGCCAGCCTGCCGGCCAGATAGTGGTGTTGCGGCTGGACGGGCCAGATCTGGTGGCGCAAAGCCCGCTCCAGGTTCTTGCCCTGCACCTCCTGCAGAAACAGCATGTCCGGCGACAGATCCGCCAAAGCCTCGGCCATGCCGCCCACCTTCACATGCCGGTTCAACGGCGACATGCCCTTATGGATGTTGTAAGTGCAAACCGTTATGCTTTTCATATGGTTATCAATAACTTAAATCAAGCATCCAGAGTCAAACCCCAGCAAAGCCGCGCCCCATCGCATATGAAAAATCCAATGCTTGCGCAGCGCGCCCTGCCTGGGCATGCGAACCAGCACCCTGCATTTTACAACACGCCCCCACGTTCGATACGAGCCGTCCAGGCGCCGCCGCTGCGCGCCCGCCATTCGGAATAGACCACCTCGCCATGCCAGCTCAAACCGCGAGCGCATAAAGTCGCCGTTCATCGAATTCCGCTTGGCAAACCGTCGCCGCCTATAGTAATTTGAATTTGTACAATTTCAAAAAACAATCGCCATGGCTATTTCCCGCATGCCGACCACCCATCGCCAGCCCGCCGCCATCCCCATGGCCGGGCACCCGGTGCGCGCCGGATTCCCATCCCCGGCAAGCGACCACATGGATAACGCCATCAACCTGCACGACTACCTGGTGGCCGATCCGCTGGCCACTTTCATGGTGCGGGTTCGGGGCGACTCGATGCGCGACGCCGGCATCCTGGACAACGACATCCTGGTGGTCGACAAAGGCCTGCCGCCCCGGCATGGCGATATCGTGATCGCCGTGATGGACGGCGAGTTCACCGTCAAGCGGCTGCACCGCAAGGAGGGCCGGTGCATGCTGCTCGCCGCCAACCCGGCCTACCCCGCCATTGAGCCGGCGGATGGCCAGGAGTTGCAGATCTGGGGCGTAGTGGCCGCCTGCGTGAGGAAGTTGAAGTGAGCGTTTTCGCCCTGGTGGACGGCAATAACTTCTACGCCAGCTGCGAGAGGGTGTTCCGGCCCGATCTGGCGGACAAGCCCATCGTGGTATTGAGCAACAACGACGGCTGCGTGGTGGCCGCCAGCGCCGAGGCCAAAGCGCTGGGTTTCCAGATGTTCGGCCCTTACTTCGAAATCGCCGGCCTGTGCCGCAAACACGGCGTCACGGTGTTTTCCAGCAATTACGCGCTATACGGCGACATGAGCCGGCGCATGATGGCGATACTGGCCCAGCACGCCCCCTGCCAGGAAGTCTATTCGATAGACGAGTGCTTTCTGGACCTGGCCGGCCTGCCGGACACCGATGCGCTGGCGCGGCGGATGCGGGAAGACGTGCGGCGCCGCATCGGCATTCCGGTCAGCGTCGGCATCGGCCCCAGCAAAACGCTGGCCAAGCTGGCCAACCACGTTTCCAAGCGGGTGGAAGGCTGGGACGACGGCGTATTCGACTGGAGCTGGCTCTCCCCGGCCGAAACCGACGCGCTGATGGCGCGGCTGCCGGTCGGCAAGGTATGGGGCGTAGGCCGCAGGCTGGCTGCCAGGCTGATCGAACAACATATCGATACCGCCCTGAAGCTGAAACGCGCCGACCCGCGCTGGCTGCAGCGGAATTTCAGCGTGACGCTGGAGCGCACGGCGGCGGAGCTGAACGGCGCCAGCTGCCTCAGCCTGGAAGACGCGGAGCAGCCGCGCCAGCAGATCATCTCCAGCCGTTCCTTCGGCGAAAAAACCGCCGACCTCGCCGTGCTCACCGCCGCCGTCAGCCATCACATCGCCCGCGCCGGCGAAAAACTGCGCGAACAAGGCAGCGCGGCGCGGCTGGTCGGCGTCAGCGTGCGCACCAGCCCCTTCGGCGACGATCCCTACCACGGCTACACCGTGGTGCCGCTGGTCCACCCCAGCGACGACACCATGGCGCTGGCTGCCGCCGCGCTGGCGGGCCTGCGCGCCGTCTACCGCCGCGGCCTGCGTTACCAGAAAGCCGGCGTGGTGTTGATGGAGCTGTCCCCCCGCGAACAACGGCAAGCGGACTTGTTCGCCGCCGCGCCAGATCCGCGCCGGCAACGGCTGATGCGGACGCTGGATTCGATCAACCAAACCTACGGCCACGGTTGCGTCAAGCTAGCGTCGGAGGCGCTGACGCCCAATTGGGAAATGCGCCAGGACGTGCGGTCGCCCCGATACACCACCCAACTGAGCGAGCTATTACTCATCCGCTAGCTCGCATTTCACTGCCATCTTCGAGTGGGCTCCATTCCGGGCCCGCATCGTCGATGCCATCAATCAGACGCCTCCCCCAAGGCGG
>NZ_JBUPWA010000001.1:264150-349542 GCF_055181315.1 Chromobacterium sp. Ag138 | reverse complement strand
GGCGGCGTCGAACTCCTCCCGGCTGCGGTACAGCGTCAGGTTGCCGTGCCGCCGCCAGAGGTGGCCAAGACCGGCTTGGGCGATCAGCCCGGCGTAGTCGTCGTTGACCCGGCCCAGCAGCGCGGCCAGCGCCTGCGTCAGCTCCGCCACGCGGCGCGGCCGGCTGGCGGCCAGGAAGCGCAGCAGCCAGGGCGCCAGCGTGGGCAGGTAGCGCCAGCGCAGGGCCAGCGGCCCCAGCGGGTCCAGCATCCAGCCGGGCACCTTGCGCAGCACGCCGGGTTCGGCCAACGGAATCACGTCGCTGACGGCGAAAGCCCCGGCGTTGCCGTAGCTGGTTTCCATTGCTGGCTCGCCGCGGTCCAGCAGCGTCACCTCGAAACCCGCCAAGCGCAGCTGCAAGGCGGCGGCGATGCCGACCACGCCGGCGCCCACCACGATGACGGCTGCGCCGGGCGCGAGAGCGGGCGCCATGGCTCAGCCCTCCCGCCCGCCATCCAGCAGGCGGCGCAGCGCCAGCGGGTTGGCCTGTTGCAATGCCTGCGGCAGCAGCGCGTCCGGGAAGTCCTGGTAGCAGACCGGCCGCAGAAAGCGCTGGATGGCCGCCGTGCCCACCGAGGTGGCGCGCGCGTCCGAGGTGGCCGGGTACGGCCCGCCATGCACCATGGCGTCGCACACTTCCACGCCGGTGGGCCAGCCGTTCGCCAGAATGCGGCCGGCCTTGCGCTCCAGCGTGGGCAGCAGCGCGTGGGCCAGGTCCAGATCGCCTTCGTCCAATTGCAGCGTGGCGGTGAGCTGGCCTTCCAGCTGCTCGGCAAGTTGGCGGAACGCCCCCGCGTCCCGGCATCGCACGATCAAGGCGGCGGCGCCGAACACTTCGGCCCGCAACGCCGGCTTGGCCAGGTAGTCCCCGGCGTCGGCCAGCCACAGTTGGGCCTGGCACTGGTTGGGCCCAGTAGCCGGCAGGCCAGCCACCAATTGCCGGGCATGGCCGGACAGCGCGTCCACGCCGGCCTGGTAAGCGCGGAAGATGCCGGGCGTCAGCATGGTTTGCGCCGGGCTCTGCCGCAGCAGCGCGGACGAGGCGGCGATGAAGCCGTCCAACGCCGGGCCCTGCTCGGCGATGATCAAGCCGGGATTGGTGCAGAACTGTCCCGCGCCCAGCGTCAGCGAGCCGACGAAACCCTGCGCCAGCGCCTCGCCGCGCGCCCGCAGCGCCGCCGGCAGCAGAAACACCGGATTGGTGGAGCTCATTTCCGCAAACACCGGAATCGGCTCCGGCCGGCTTTGCGCCAGCCGGCACAAGGCCAGGCCGCCGCCGCGCGAGCCGGTGAAGCCTACCGCCTTGACGCGCGGATCGGCCACCAGCGCCTGCCCCGCCTCGCGGCCTTCGCCGAACAGCAGCGCGAACACGCCGGCCGGCAGTCCGCATTTTTCCGCCGCCCGCGCGATGGCCCGCCCAGCCAGCTCGCTGACGCCGGGATGGGCGCTGTGGGCCTTGACGATGACCGGGCAGCCGGCCGCCAGCGCGGAAGCGGTATCGCCGCCAGCCACTGAGAAAGCCAAGGGGAAATTGCTGGCGCCGAACACCGCCACCGGTCCCAGCGCCACCTGGCGCTGGCGCAGGTCGGCGCGCGGCAGCGGCTGGCGCTGCGGCAAGACGGGGTCTACCCTCGCGTCCTGCCACTCGCCGGCCCGCAGCGTGCGGGCGAACAGCCGCAGCTGGCCGCAGGCGCGGCCGCGCTCGCCCTGCAAGCGGGCGCGCGGCAGGCCGGTTTCAGCCATCGCGCGTTCTATCAGCGCATCGCCCAACGCTTCGATCTCGTCGGCGATGGTTTCGAGAAAGCGCGCCCGCGTTTCCGGCGCGGTTTCGCGGTAGGCGTCAAACGCCTCCCAGGCCAAGGCGCAGGCCTGCTCCACCTGTTCGCGGTCCGCGCCGGGGTAGTCCGGCTCCAGTGCTTGATCGGTGGACGGGTCTATCGCCCGGATCACCTCGCGGCGGCCTACGACGGCCTGCCCGCCGATGAGCATCTTGCCTGTCAGATTCATCATGTTTCCTGCGCAATAAGGGGCTGGCCGCGCCGCAATGGCGCGGCGGGGATGGGATGTCAGGCGACGTTCTGCTCGGCCGACCAGTTGCGGTACCACTCGCGGAACAGCGCGTACTGGGTTTCGGCATAACGGCGCTGGGCGGCGCTCAGCGCGTCGCTCTCGTTGAAATGCAGCGCGTATTCCTTGTCGCCGTTCAGCACCATCAGGTGCTTGTAATACAGCACCAAGTCGCAGCCCTCGTCGAAGGAAGACAGCACGGCCAGCGCCGATTCCAGCTCGCCAGCGCGGCGGCGGGCCACGGCGTCGCCCATGGCCGCCGCCCGGCTCAATGCCACCAGATGCAGCACTTCGCGCGGCAGCGCGTTGCCGATGCCGGTGATGGCGCCGGTGGCGTTGCAATTGACGAAGCCGTGCACCACCTGGGTGTCCACCCCCACCATCAGCGTGACTTCGTCATCCTGGGAGGTGATGTGCTCGGCGGCGTAGCGCAGGTCGGCGGCGCCGCCGAACTCCTTGAAGCCGATCAGATTGGGATAGGCGCGGCGCAGCTCGAAGAACAGGTCGGCGCGGGTGGCGAAGCCATAGTAGGGGCTGTTGTAGATCACCGCCGGCAGCTTGGGCGCGGCGGCCAGAATGGCCGAGAAATGCGCCTTTTGCGCGGCCGGCGACGCGCCGCGCGACAGCACGCGCGGGATCACCATCAAGCCATGCGCCCCCACCCGGGCGGCGTGGGCGGCATGGGAAACCGCCTCGCGGGTGTTGACGGCGCCGGTGCCCACGATGGTCGGCACGCCGGCGGCCGCCAGCCGCGCCACGCCCTCCTGGCGCTGGGCTTCGCTCAGCAGCGGCCAGTCGCCCATCGAGCCGCAGTACACCACGGCGCTCATGCCCAGGGATACCAGCTCCTTGCCCTTGGCCACCAGCGCGTCGAAATCCGGCTGGCGATCGGCGGTGCACGGGGTCATCAGCGCCGGGATGCAACCGGTGAAAATGTTATCGCTCATTGTCTTGCTCCTTGCGGCATTCATTCAGGTGGTAAAGGTAACGAGAGGCGCGGGCTCAGATGCCCCACGCGAAGGGGTCTTGCTCGTCGATCAGCAATGTGGCGCGCGCCGTGATGTGGGCGCGGCCGGTGATGTAGGGGCGGATGAAATCGCCTTCGCGCTGGTAACGGCCGATGAAACGGCTGCCGGTGATGCCGGCCTGCACCCACTCTTCGCCTTCAGCCAGCGTGCCGTCGGCGGCCAGGCAGGCCAGCTTGGCGCTGGTGCCGGTGCCGCAGGGGGAACGGTCGTAAGCCTTGCCGGGGCACATGACGAAGTTGCGGCTGTCGGCGTGTTGGTCGTCGGCGAACAGCTCCACATGATCGATGCGCGCGCCGTCGGCGCCGGTGACGCCCTGCGCCTCCAGCGCCTGCATCGTGGCGCAGCTGAACGCGCTCAGCGCCTCGACATTGTCCAGCCGCACGCTCAGGCCGTGCTCGGCCATCAGAAAAAACCAATTGCCGCCCCAGGCGATGTCGCCGGCCACCGTTCCATGCCCGGGCACCGCTACCGATACCTGCCGGCGGTAGCGATAAGCCGGCACATTGCGCAGCGTCACCGCGCCATCCTCATGCAAGACGGCGTCCACCGGCCCCACCGGGGTGTCGATCTTGTGGGTGCCGGGCGCGATGCGCCCCAGGTAATGCAAGGAGGCGATCAGGCCTATGGTGCCGTGGCCGCACATGCCGATGTAGCCGGTGTTGTTGAAGAAGATCACCCCGCAGGCGGCGTCGGGCGAAACCGGCTCGCAATACAGCGCCCCCACCAGCACATCGCTGCCGCGCGGCTCCAACAGGCAGGCGCGGCGCCATTGGTCGTGCAGTTCGCGCAACGCATCGCGCTTGTCCGCCATGGAGGCCCCCGCCAGCGCGGGAAATCCGCTCAGCACCAGCCGGGTGGGTTCGCCCCCGGTGTGGGAATCGATGATCTCCACCTGTTTCATTCGCTTGTCCATTTTCAAACCCATCCAGTCCGGCCGACCGCGCCGTCATCTCGCAGGCCGTTGATTCCATTGAATCTCCGCGCCGCGTCGGTATTCGCTTCCACCCCGCTAGCATGGCGGCGTTGTCGCCGACAATCTTGATGGTTATCATCAGTTGCGATGACGAAATCGGCATAGTTTGCGTTTCAGAGGGCTTGGCGAGCGGGATAGGCTTGATGCTTGGCCAGGCGGCAGAGCATTCGGGATGGCGAGGCGGCGATGGACGCCGACGGTCAGGCGCGGCGCTTGGCGCGCCAAGAAAGGCGGGAGGGATGACGAGCGAGACCGTGGAAAAAATCGCCCGCTGGCGGGACGAAATCCGCCCGGCGACGATAGACCAGCTGCTGGCGGGCATCGCCCCGCTGTTGCCGGTGCTGGACCTGATCCCCAATGCGGCCATCTTCATCAAGGACAGGCAGGCGCGCTATCTCTGCGCCAACCAGACGCTGGTGCAGCGCTGCGGGCTGAAGGATTTGCGGCCGCTGCTGGGCAAGACCAGCGCGGAAGTGTTTCCAGCCCAGCTGGGGCCGGCGTATACGGCGCAGGATCTGAAGGTGCTGCAAGACGGACTGGTGCTGGAAAGCCAGCTGGAACTGCATCTGTTCAAGAACCGGGAGCCGGGCTGGTGCCTGACCTACAAATGGCCGTTGCGCGACCGGCAAGACGAAATCATCGGCCTGATCGGCATTTCGCTGGACCTGCAAGCGGCCAGCAAGACCCACCCGGCGTACAAACGCCTGGTGGCGGTGGACGAGTTCATCCGCCGCAACTTCAGCCAACCGGTCACCATGGCGGAGCTCACCGGCATCGCCGGCATGTCCGCCGCCCAGCTGGAGCGCTACTGCAAAAAGGTGTTCCACCTGTCGCCGCGGCAGATGATACACAAGGCCCGGCTGGAGCACGCGCACCGGCTGCTGCATGAGGACATGGCCATCACAGAAGTGGCGCTGCGCTGCGGCTATGCCGATCACAGCGCCTTCAGCCGGCAGTTCAAGGCCTTGACCGGCCTCACCCCGCGCCAGTACCGCCAGCAGCTGGGCAGAAGCGATGCCGGGCCGGCTTCGGATGCCGAATAGCCAACGCGGGGTTCTGAGACCGGCTGCGTTTGTCGCGGCCGTGGGCCTGGCAGCCAGTCCACGCAACCTCTGGCGGCGGCCTCGGTCATAATGCGATGAGCCACATCCTGAACATGGAGCGTTTGATGAAGTTTCTCCTGCCCGCCGCCGCCTCGCTGCTGGTTTCCGCCGCGGCCATGGCCGATGCGCCAAGCAAACCCGTCATCACCGGCAACATCCTGCGTCTGGATTCCGCCTGCGATTTCACCGAAAGCAGCCTGAACATCCAGCGCGACAACCTCTCCCTGAGCGCCACGCTCAACAAGCCAGCCGCCGCGCGCCTGCAGCAGGCCACCGGCGACTTCCTGAATCAAAGCATGGTGGTGGTGATCAACGACGTGCCCGTCAGCGCCCCGGTAGTCCGAGCCGTGATCAACACCGGCAAGGTGCAATTCGCGCTGGGCCGCGACGCCGCCGACAAGCTGTTGCCCACCCTGCTGGAAACCACCTGCTACCAGGAAAAGCCGCAGGCCAAGTAAATCGGCCGCCAGGCCTTGCGCGTGGACAGCGGAATGCTGGTTTCGCTGGATGCGCATCCAGCCCCGGATGCGCCTGGCTGCCAACTCCGGCTTCACCGTCGCCGTATAGCCGACGACCACCCCGCTCTCTTCCAGCCTGGCGATGCGATGCTGCGCCATCGCCCGCCGCACGCCCAGTTTCTCCGCCAACCCGGTGACGGAGATCGGCGCGTCGACACGCAGCAGCCGCCTCCGGCAGTCTTGCCGCCGGATCATGCTGTCAGCTGGGCGCATCCAAGAACGCTGCCGGCTTCCATGACGTTCCTCCCCGCCCATCCTGCCGCGCGCGCCCTGCCGCAATATCGGTAAAAACACTTAAATATCAATACCTTATCAAAAGTACAGGTTTCATGAGCGTCCAGCCGGCAGATGATAATGGCTTGTAAACAATTTGTTAGGCGTTGTTTACAAATATCGTTGCCATCTGCGCGCCGCCCACTCATCACCGGTCCAAGCGCTTGCGTTTCCATTGCGGAAAGCGCGTTCGCCGTCCAGCCGGAAGACTTCGGTGCAGGAGGGAAATCATGTATCAAACAGCTGTTGCAGCCGGTTCGCCGGTCAACACCGCCCCAAAGTCCAACGATACCGCCCAGGCGCAGCAGACGATGAGGCGGCTGGTGACCGGCGCCTGGCTATCCCAAGCCATCGTGGTGGCCGCCGAGCTGGGCCTGGCGGATCGCCTGGTCGAAAAAGAACAGTCGGTCGACGAACTGGCCGCCGCCTGCGGCGCGCAGCCGGATGCCTTGTACCGCCTGCTGCAGACTCTGGGCTGCGCAGGCCTGTTCCACGAAAGCGAAGGCCGGCGATTTCGCAACACCCCGCTCAGTGAAACCTTGCGCAGCGATATTCCCGGCTCCCTGCACAGCCTGGTCCGGCAGATGGGCATCGACGCGATCTGGCGCGCCTGGGGCCACATGCTCTACAGCGTCAGAACCGGTCGGAGCGCCTTCCATCACCTCACCGGCCAAACGCTGTTCGAATACATCGGAGAACACCCTGACGCCGCCGAAATCGTAGACAGCGCCATGGTCAATCTGAGCGAACAGGAGGCTCCGGCGCTGGTTGGCGCCTACGACTTCCCCGACGCCGGGCTCATCGTCGATGTCGGCGGCGGACGCGGCCTGCTGCTGGCCGAAATCCTCGCGGCCGCGCCGTCGGCGCGCGGCATCCTGCAGGAGCTGCCGCATGCGGCGGAGGCCGCGCGCCGCCTGCTAGCCGAGCGCGGCCTGGCCGAGCGGACTGAAGTCGTCATCGCCGACGCGCTGGAGTTCGTGGTCCCCGGCGGCGATCTCTACATCATGAAGCACATCGTTCATGACTGGGACGACGAACACGCGCTGCGCTTCCTGTCCAACTGCGCCGCGGCAATGCGGCCGGACAGCAAGCTGCTGCTGGCTGAAATGATACTGGCGCCGCCTAACGAACCTCATTTTTCCAAGCTGCTCGATCTGCACATGCTGGTCAACTATCCCGGCGGGCGGGAACGCACGCAGGAAGACTTCCAGCGCCTTCACCTCGCCAGCGGCCTTCGACCAACCCGCATCCTGCCCACCGCGGGACCATTAAGCCTGATCGAAAGCGTCAGGCGCTGACCCCGGCCAGACCAGCTCCGCCCCGCCCTCGCGGGTCTGACAGCCATTTTGCCCATCGTGTCGAGGAGTTGAACATGAATGCCTCACTTGCCCCGGTGCCGCGCTCCGCCCGCGAGACGGAACAAGCCACCCCGACCCACATCGGCGAATTGCTGACGCGCGCCGCCTGCGCGCAGCCCGCGCACGGTCTGCGGCTGATCTCGGATCCCCGGCGCGGCCCGGAGGAAATCAGTTATCCCGCGCTGCTCGATGCCTCGCTGCGCCTGCTGGCGGGCCTGCAGGCCAACCGCCTGGAACCCGGCAGCCGCATTGCGCTGCTGCTGGAGCAAGCCCGAGATTTCATTCCGGCATTCTGGGCCTGCGCGCTGGGCGGCTATGTGCCTTGCCCGCTGGCCCCCATCAGGAACGATCCGGAGCGCTGGGAAAAACACCTGGGCCATATAGACCGGCTGCTGGAACACCCCGCGCTGATGGTCAAGACGCCCGCCGGCTTGCACACCCATGGCCTGGACACGCTGGAGTTCGACCAACTGCTGCAAAACGAAGCCGCGGGCAAGATCCAGACCCCATCATCCGACGCGCCCGCCGTTCTGGTCCTGACCTCGGGTTCCACCGGCAACGCCAAGGCCGTCATCCTCAGCCACGCCAATCTGCTGTCCAGCCTGGCGGCCAAAACGGAAAGCCTGGGCCTGACGTCCGACGACATCGGCTTCAACTGGATTTCCTTCGATCACGTCGCCGCGCTGATCGAGGCGGTGCTGCTGCCGGCGCATGCCGCCATGAGCCAGACGCATGTCGACGCCGAGCATATTCTCAGCAGCCCGTTGACCTTCCTGCATCTGTTGAGCGAACAACGCGCCACCCTCACCTTCACGCCCAACTTCCTGTTCGGAGAAATCAACCGCGCTCTCCTCCAGGCCCGCCCTCCGCTGCCAGCCTTCGATCTATCCCGCCTTCGCCGCATCATCTCCGGCGGCGAGGCGGTAGTGGTGGAAACGGCAAGCCATTTCCTGCGCCTGCTGGCGCCGCATGGCCTAGCCGCCACGGCGATATCCCCTGCATTCGGCATGACCGAAACTTGCGCAGGATCGGTGTTCTCCCACAGTTTTCCCGCGGAGGACGCCGGTTTCGAGCTCGCGGCTCTGGGCACCCCAGTCCGGGGAATGGAGTTGCGCATCGTCGACGAAGCCGATCAACCGCTTCCCGACGGACAGGCCGGGGAGCTGCAATTGCGCGGCCCCATGGTTTTCCGGGGCTACTACAACAACCCCGATGCGACGCGCGCGGCCTTCTCCCGCGACGGCTGGTTCCGCAGCGGAGACATCGGCCAACTGATCGACGGCAAGCTGCGCCTGGTCGGCCGCAGCAAAGACAGCATCATCGTCAGCGGCGTCAATTACTTCAGCCAGGAATTGGAGCTTGCCATCTCGCAGCTGGACGGCGTGGAAAAGCTGTTCATCGCCGCCTTCCCCACGCGCCCGCTCGGAGCCGAAACCGAGCAGCTGGTGCTGGCCTTCTCCCCATCCTTCCCCATTGAGAATGGGCTTCGCCTGCATCAAACGATGATCGCCATCCGCAACACCACGCTGCTGCTTTGGGGCTTCCGGCCCGCGCTGGCGCTCCCGTTGCCCAAGGAGGCCTTTCCCAAAACCAGCTTGGGCAAGATCCAGCGCGCGCTGCTGCGCCGCCGCCTGGAAGAAGGCGCGCTGGACGCGCATATCCGCCATGCCAGGGATGTGGCCGCGCATTACTTCGGCAAGCTACAACCAGCCGAGGACGAAACTGAGCAGACCGTCGCCGCCATCTTCGCGGACATGTTCAGCCTGCCTCGCGACACCATAGGCGCAAACAGCAGCTTTTTCGACCTGGGCGGCAGCTCTCTGGACATCTTGAAGCTCAAGCACATGCTTGAGCAACGCTTCGACAACGGCGCCTTGCCCGTGCTGGCCATCTTGACCCATCCCACCGTTCGGGAACTGGCGGCGCGGCTGGATGCCCGCGATGAGCGCGGCGAAACCGGCAGCTATGATCCCATCGTCACGCTGCAAGCCAGCGGCGCCAAAACCCCGCTGTTCTGCGTGCACCCTGGAGTCGGCGAAGTTCTGGTTTTCGTCAGCCTGGCGCAATATTTCGTCAACGAGCGCCCTTTTTACGCGCTGCGGGCGCGGGGCTTCAACGACGGCGAAAGCCATTTCACCGACTTCAACGACATGGTGGCCACCTATGTCGCCGCCATCCGCAAGCGGCAGGCGCGCGGCCCTTACGCAGTCGCCGGCTACTCCTATGGCGGCGCGGTCGCTTTCGAGATCGCAAAGGCGCTGGAAGCCGCCGGCGAACGGGTGGATTTTGTCGGGATCTTCAATCTGCCGCCGCACATCCGCCACCGGATGAGCGAGTTCGATCCGGTCAAGGGAGCGGTCCACCTCGCCTTCTTCCTGTCGCTGATCGACCGCAAGCAGGCGGACGAGCTGCCAGACAAGCTGCGCGCGCTGCCCGACCAGGATTTCCGCCGCTGGCTGATAGCGCGCGCGCCGCCTGAACGCTTGGCCGAGCTGGACCTTGATCTGGAAAAATTCACCGCCTGGTCGCTGCTTGCCCACTCGCTCACGTCGATGGGGAGCCGCTATCAACCCAGCGGCAATGTCCGCTCGCTGAGCGTGTTCTACGCCCACCCGCTGTACGGAAACAAGGCCGACTGGCTGAGCAACGAGCTCAGGCGCTGGGACGACTTCTCCCGCGAGCCGAATCGCTATATCGAGGTGGACGGCGAACATAACACCATGCTGGACACACGACACGTGGCCGGCTTCCAAGCCGCGCTGAGGCAGGAGCTCGACCGCGCGTTGAGTGGTCTGTGATCCGGAAGGGAGCGGCGTCAGCGGAGGCCGCCCTCCCTTCAATCCAGACGGCAGGACAGAAAAAAGGCCGCGCAAGGCGGCCGCAAAGGGGTAGATGGTTGAATGTCACGAACACGATCATTCAATTAATAACAATTTAGCACATAGGCATTCTCTGGCAAGCTTGCTTGACTTAATTTTTATTAAGAAAAGCTTGATTATTTACAAAGCAATTACATTAAATTTGGCAACTTTACTGACTTTTATGCCGATTACTTGGCAATCAATGTCCAAATTTCAATGAAAACAGGATGTCGCTGACCAGGGCCGATCCCAGGAAGGTGCCGCTGAACACCAGGATGGCGATCACCAGCAGACGCAGGCCGTCGCGCTTGAAGATGGCCGCTTCGCGCCGGGTCACAGCCAGGCCGGCATAAGCCAGCACCAGCGTCGCGCAGGCCAGCACGTCCACCTGGCTGAAGCACTGGTTGCGCCACTCGCCGCCTGGCAAGCCCGGCAGGCTGGCCAGCACGCCCAGGATGGACAGCCAGATCAGGGTGGGGATCTTCAGCGGCAGCCAGCGATTGAGCAGGCGGCTGGCGAAACAGATGCCCAGCACCATCGCCACGCCCGGCAGCACCGCGGCCAGTTCCTTCTTGGGGCCGATCAGGTGGCTGAGCACGATGATGGCGCCGGCCATCAGCAGGTTGGCGGCGAAAGCGCCCAGGCCCAGCTCGGGCTCTTCCGATTTCAGCAGCTCGGCGTCGGCGGCGTCCATCCGGATGGCGGCTTGCGGCCTGGGCGCGCGCAGGCGGCTCAGCAGCGCGTACAGCTTGTTGGCGAACGGCAGCGCCACGTAGATGCCGAACAGCACGCCGGTGGTAGTGGTCAGCAGGTTGCTGGCCGCCGCCAGCGCCATCAGCGTGTCCTTCTGCTCCGGCAAGGCGGTGATCAGGGTGCCGGCGCAGGCCGCCATCATGCTGCCGCTGCCGACGCCGCAGGCGATGGCCAGCGCCTTGTCGCTGAACAGGTTCCAGGAATGCACCACCGGTACGATCAGCGAGAAGAAAATGGTGCCGAACATGGTGCCGATCGCGTAGACGCTGAGCGCACCCATGCCTTCCGGGCTGCGCAGGCCGTAGCGCTCGGAGATCACCGCGATATTGGGTTCGCGGTCGATGGAAAACGTCGCCCCCACCGCCTCGCGGCCCATGCGGAACAGCAGCACCGCCACCGGCATCGCCACCAGCGCGGTGGCGACGTTGCCCAGCTCGTGGAAGATCAGCACCGGCCCGGCCGCGACGATGGCCTGGAACTGCGGCCCCAGCAGCGTGGCCAGCTTGGCCACCAGCGGCAGCACCGCGATGATGATCACCTGGCTCAGAGTGGCGCTGACGTCGCGGCTCACCCAGCGGCCGGCCAGCGGATTGACAGCCGGGTTGCACATCATGCCCAACACGAAGGCGTACAGCAGCGGCAGCAGGATGACGCTGCCCTTGCCCACCGAAAACTTCTGCACGTAAATCAGTTCGGCGACGATCACGATGCCTATCGCCATCAGGTGGGCCAGACGGTTGAATCCCGCGCCCGCGGCCACCCCGCCGCCCTGCAATTGCCCAACACCCGCATGCGCCATGCTTTTCTTCCCGTTATTGTTTTGCGGCCGCGGGGGCCAACGTGGTTTCCACCAGCTTGATCCAGTACGCCGCGCCTATCGCCAGCGCCTGGTCGTTGAAATCGTAATGCGGGCTGTGCAGCCCCGCGCTGGGCGCCGGACCGTCCACCCCCAGCCAGGCATAACAGCCGGGACGCTCCTGCAGCATGAAGGCGAAGTCTTCGGACGCCATCGACGGCCGCATATTGGTGCGCACGTTCGCCTCGCCCAGCAATTCGGCGGCGACGTCGACCGCCCGCCAGGTTTCCGCCTCGGCGTTGATGGTGGCCGGATAGCGGTACCAGTAGTCCATCTCCGCCTCCACGCCCATCGCCAGCGCGATGTGGTCGACCAGCGCGCGCATCCGGCTCTCTATCACCGCCTGCACCGCGGGATTGACGTAGCGGACCGTGCCGCGCAGCAGCGCCTGCTCGGGGATGATGTTCCAGGTGGAGCCGGCCTCCACCTGGGTGACGGACAGCACCGCGCAATCCAGCGGATCGACGTTGCGGCTGACGATGCTCTGCAGCGCCGTCACCAGCTGGGCCTGGGCGGCCACCACGTCGCGGGTGCGCTCCGGCATCGCGGCATGGCCGCCCTGGCCGCGCAAGCGGATCTCGAACAGGTCGAAAGCCATCATCATCGGGCCCGGATGCATGGCCATCTGCCCCAGCGGCAGGCCGGGCCAGTTGTGCATGCCATAGATGCCGTCCACCGGAAAGCGCTCGAACAAGCCGTCTTCCAACATTTCCTGGCCGCCGCCCTCGTTCTCCTCGGCCGGCTGGAAGATGAACTGGACGGTGCCGTCGAACGCGCGGCTCTCGGCCAGATGCCTGGCGGCGCCCAGCAGCATCGCGCAGTGGCCGTCGTGGCCGCAGGCATGCATGCGGCCGGCGTGCAGCGAGCGGTAAGGCGCGTCGCCCTCTTCATGCAGATGCAGCGCGTCCATGTCGGCGCGCAGGCCGATAGAGCGCTCGCCGCCGCCGGCGCGCAAGGTGCCCACCACGCCGGTGCGGCCGATGCCGGTCGCCACCTCCAGCCCGAAGCTGCGCAGCAAAGCGGCGATCTTGCCCGCGGTGCGGTGCTCGTCGAACGCCGTTTCCGGATGGCGGTGCAGATCCTGCCGCCATGCCGCCATGTCCTGCACGGCGGCATCGGACAGCATCGCGAATCCGCCCAACCGCCCTTGCCTGTCTGCCTGCATACCCTTCTCCCGATTCGCGGCAGCCAAATCCAATGGACTGAATGATCAAGCCGCGAAAGTACCTTGTCATTATGAGCGGCGATTGTAAGCAAATGACAAACAATTCTCCAACATCATAGAATGGTTTCTTTGTTGCCTTTAAGGCAACACAACTAATCAGGATGAAACATGGAGTTCAATGATCAGCGCGTCCGCTACTTCTTCGAAGCGGCCCGGCTGGGCGGCGTGCGCGCGGCGGCGGACCGCATGGACATCGCCGCCTCCGCGGTCAGCCGGCAGATCCGCCAGCTGGAGATGGAGCTGGGCGCCACGCTGTTCGAACGCCACCGCCGCGGCTTCCAGCCGACCGAAGCCGGCCGGCTGCTGCTGGACTATCACAGCAAGCAGCTGAGCGAGCAGGAAGCGGTGATGACGGCGCTGCGCGAGCTGAAAGGCATACACCGCGGCCATGTGTCGGTGGTGACCGGCGGCGGCGTGATCAACGATCTGATCGACGCCATCCACCCGTTTTCCCAGCGTTACCCGCAGATCACGGTAGGCATAGACATCCGGGGCACCAACGACATCGTGCGCGCGGTGCTGGAAGACAGGGCGCACATCGGCATCGTGTTCTACACCGCGCCCAACCCTTTGCTGAGGGTGCATCGCAGCTCGGTCCAGCCGCTGTACGCGGTGGCCGCGCCCGGCCACCCGCTGGCGCGGGCGAAGCGCCCCATCGGCCTGGAAGAGCTGGCGCGGCACAAGCTGGCGCTGCCGGACGTCAGCTTCGGCGTGCGGCAGATCCTGCGCGACGCGGAAAGGGCCGAGCAATGCCAGCTGGAGCCCGCCATCGTCACCAACTCCTTCCGGGTGATGGTGGAATACGCGCTGACCGGACAGGCGGCGACGGTGCAGCCGTGGTTCTCGGTCCGCCGCGAGCTGGAAAGCGGCCAGTTGCTGGCCATTCCGATCGAACAACGCAATCTGCAGCAAGCCGAGGTGCACCTGATCACCCATCAGGGCCGGCGGCAAAGCCCGGCCGCCGCCAGGCTGCTGGAGATGCTGGCCGGCTCCATGCCGGCCTTCCGCAACGCCGCCGTTACGGTATAGCGTCGGCGAACGCTCGCGCCAGTTGCGCGAAGGCGCGGGCGGCGGCGCTGCGATAGCCGTCGCGCTTGGTCAACAGCGCGGCCTGCCGCCCCGGCAGGGCCGGCTCCAATGCCAGCACCGCCAGCCCCGGCTGGCTGGCGGCCACCGCCGCGGGCAGGATGCCGGCCAATCCGCCGTGGCGGATGATCTCCACCGCCGCGCCCATGCCGTTCACCTCGATCGCCGCCCGGGGCCGGATGCCGTGGCGGAGGCAGTAGTCGTCGACATGGCGGCGCGTGATGAAATCCGCGCTCAGCAAAACCAGCGGCGTCGCCTCCAGTTCCGCCAGGGACAAGGCGTCCCTCCTCCCCGCCAGCGGGTGCGCCTCTCCCGCCACCAGCGCCAGGCGCTCGTCCAGCAAGGGTGCCGCCTCCACTTCCAGCGTGCCCGGGGGCGCGAAGCCAATGCCGATATCGAAAGCGTCGTCGGCCAGCCCGGCCTCCATCGCCTCTTGCGACATCTCGCGCACGGTCAGCGTGATGCCGGGATGGCATTGATGAAAACGCGCCAGCAAGGGCCCCGCCAGCCAGGCGGCGAAGGTAGGGGTCATCGCCAGGCGCAGCTGCCCGCGCTGCAACGAGGCCACGTCGTGCAAAGCCCGTTTGCCGGCCTCCAGGTCCCGCAGCGCGCGGCGGGCGTAGACCCGGTAGGCGTCGCCGGCGTCGGTCAGCCGCAGCTGGCGGCCGCCCCGGTCGAACAACTCCGCGCCCAGCGCCTCTTCCAGCTGGCGTATCTGCTGCGACAGCGTTGGCTGGGAGACATGCAGCGCCTCGGCCGCGCGGGTGAAATTGAGATGTTCGGCTACCGCGAGGAAGTAGCGGATGTGTCGTAACAGCATGGATTCAAACTATTGGTTATTCCTATGAAAGTCATAATTTACCAGTCTTGGACCCAATAATAAAAGCGGCGCATCATCCGTTCATCGTTTCACCACACGGAGAACCGCCATGCAGGACATCATCGCCGGCACCCTCAAATTCCAGCGCGAGGCCTATCCGGAACGCGCCGAGCTGTTCCGCCGGCTCGCCGGCTCGCAATCCCCCGCCACGCTGTTCATCGCCTGCTCCGACAGCCGGGTGGTGCCGGAATTGCTGACCCAGCGCGAACCGGGCGAACTGTTCGTCATCCGCAATGCCGGCAACATCGTGCCCGGCTACGGCCAGGAGCCGGGAGGCGTGTCCGCCTCCGTGGAATACGCGGTCGCCGCGCTGGGCGTGGCCGACATCGTGGTCTGCGGCCATTCCGACTGCGGCGCGATGACGGCCGTCGCCTGCGGCAAGGATCTGACGGGCATGCCCGCCGTCGCCGGCTGGCTGCGCCACGCCGACTGCGCCAAGGCGATCAGCGACGCCGGCGAGCACGCCGGCCACGACGCCAAAGTGAGTGCCATGGCCCGCGAAAACGTCATCGCCCAACTGGCCAACCTGCGCACCCATCCCGCGGTGGCGCTGGCGCTGAGGCAGGGCCGGTTGCGCCTGCACGGCTGGATGTACGACATCGCCAGCGGCGACATCCAGGCCCTGGATCCGGAGCAAGGCCGCTTCGTGCCGCTGCGGGATTGCCCGCAGACGGCGGCCATGCTGGACGACGCCGTCCGCCGACCCTGAAACCGAAACCATCCCCCGCGCGGCGGCGCGCCCGGCCTTTCATGGCGTCCCCAGCCGCGCTCCACCCCAAGCAAGGAGAATCAATATGCAATCCCAATGCCAGCAAGCCCCGCGCCAAGCCCTGACCGACGCCATCATCGCCGCCAAGGCGCGCAAGCGCCTGAGCTTCGAGGAGATAAACCAGGGCACCGGCCTCAGCATCGCCTACACCACCGCCGCGCTGCTGGGCCAGCACGCGCTGCCGGAAGCGGCAGCCCGCCTGGTGGCGGACCGTCTGGAACTGGACGACGATGCCGCCGCGCTGCTGCAGACCATCCCGCTGCGCGGCAGCATTCCGGGCGGCGTGCCGACCGACCCCACCATCTACCGCTTCTATGAAATGGTGCAGATCTACGGCACCACGCTGAAGGCGCTGGTGCATGAGCAATTCGGCGACGGCATCATCAGCGCGATCAACTTCAAGCTGGACATCAAGAAAGTGGAAGACCCGGACGGCGGCCAACGCGCGGTGATCACGCTGGACGGCAAGTACCTGCCGACCAAGCCGTTCTGATTGTCCTTAAGGAACCGCAAGAGCGAGCCGCCGGCATTGCGTCGGCGGCTGAGCCGGCGACGCTAGCCGCGCGCGGGCTCCGGCGCGCGCTCGGCCAGCATCAGCGCCACCGTGGCCATGCCCAGCATGGCCGCCACGGCCCCGGTCAGAAACACCGCGCCATAGCCGAAGCCGTCGGCGAACAAGCCCGCCACCGGCCCGGTCAAGCCATAGGCCAAATCCTGGAAAGCCGCGAAGCCGCCCAGCGCGGAGCCGCGCAGATGGGCGGGCACGCGCTTGATCACCTCCACGCCCATGCCCGGAAACACCATGGAGCAGCCGACGCCGGTCAGCAGCGCCCCCAGCAGGGCGGCGGCCGGCGTGGCCGCGCTCCAGATCAGCCACTGGCCGACGGCCTCCACCGCAAGCGAGGCCAGCGCCACCTTCGCGCCGCCGATGCGGTCCGGCAGGTGGCCGCACAACACGCGCACCAGCACGAAGCCGACGCCGAAACCGGTCAGGCCCAGGCTGCCCCAGGCCCAGCCTCGGCTGGAGAAATATAAGGCGAAGAAGGCGCCCAGGCCGGCGAAGCCGACTCCTTGCAGAAAGACCGCCGCGCCCGGTTTGCCGATGCGCCCCAGGATGCGCAGAAAGGACTCCCGTTGGCCGGCATGCGGCGCGATGCGCGGAAACCTCCGGATCAGCAGCAACCCGGCCAGCGGCAGCAACGCGCAGGTAGCCATCAGCGGCTGGAAGCCCGCCTGCTGGAACAGCAGCAGTCCCAAGGGCCCGCCGGCGGCGAAAGCGCCGTACATGCCCATGCCCACCAGCGACATCACCTTGCCGGAATGGGCCGGCCCCATCAGGCCGATGCTCCAGGCCGCCATGCCGACGATGGCCAGACTCTCGCCCAGACCCAGCAGCAAGCGCCCGGACAACAGCACGCCCAAGGCCAGGGCCGGCTGATCGGCCAGCCAGGACGAAGCCAGGCAAACCGCGCCGGCCAGCATGTATAGGTACAACCCGCGCCGCATGCAGGCCTTGCCGCCCTGCTGATCGCACAGGCGCCCGGCGTAGCCGCGGGTCAGGATGGTGGAAAAGAAGGTGATGCCCACCGCCAGCCCGCCCAGCGCGTTGCCGTAATGCAGTTGGTCGATCACATAGATGGAGGTGACCGGCAGCGACATCGCCACCGCCAGATAAGACAGGAACAACGCCGCCGTCTTGGCCAGCAGGCGGCGGTAAGCTTGAGAAAATGTCAGGACTTCGGGCATGGACAGCGGTCTCCGCGCAGATCCCGGCCCGTGCGGCGGTCGCTTCAAGAAGGCAACGCACCGCGCCACGGCCGGGTGGCTAGGGTGCGTTGCTTGACGTAAACGCTTACGGCCGCAGGCTTGCGCCTGACGGCGGATATAGTTCGCCTAACTTATCATTTGCGCCGCCGTCACGCAAGCCCGCGGCCTCCCCGCCTGGCTTCATCCTGGCTCGCCGGCGGGCCCGGCTTCATTTCCGGCTGCTGAAGCAGCTGGCACATGCCGCCCATGCTGGGCACCAGGCACAAAGGGGTGCCCGGCGGCAGCCCGGCGTCCGGCGTTCCTTCCGCCACGCTGTCCGCGCCGCGGCTGGTTTCGAGCGGGGTGTAGTCCAGGCGCGGCAGCAAGGTCGGCGCCAGCACTTTCAGCACCTGCACCGGCAAGGCGCTGGTGAACCGGTAATCGGCCGCCTTGGGTCCCGCCACGTAGGCGACGATGGTGCCGAAGTAATGGTCGCCGATATAGAACACGAAGGCGCCGGAGCGGCTGACCACCCGCGCCGAGGTCAAGCCGCCGCCGCGCGAGAAGGTCTTGAAGCGGTTGTCGCCGGTGCCGGTCTTGCCGCCTATCAGCGTGTGTTCGCCCTTCTTGCGGTCGAAGGAACCGGCCACCCGGTGGGCGGTGCCCTTGTCCACCACTTCGGACAGCACTTGGCGCACCAGTTGCGGAATCTCGGGCGGCAGCACCCTCACCCCGCGCGTCGGCGCCTGCGCCAGCGAAGTCTCGTACGGCGTGGCCTCGGCGAAACGCATCTTGTCGATGTAGACGGTGGGCAGGCGCACGCCGTCATTGGACAGGATGCCCATCAGCTCGGCCAGGGCCGCCGGCCGGTCGGCCGAAGCGCCCAGCGCGGTGGCGTACGACGGCACCAGGGAGTCGAAGGGATAGCCCATACGCTTCCACGCCGCGTGTATCTTGCGGAAAGCGTCGGTTTCCTGGATCTGGCGGATGCGGTTGTCCTGGCCGCCCTTGTGCTTGCTGTTGAACAGCCACTGGTACACTTCCTGGCGCTGGGCGGCGCTGGCCTGGACCATCTCGCTCCAGCCCGCGTCGGGATGCGCGTGCAGATAGGCGACCATCCACAGCTCCAGCGGATGGACGCCGGCCAGGTAGCCGCGGTCGGCCAGATTGAAGCGGTCCGGACCCAGCTCGTCGTACAGCTTGGCCAGCGTCGCGGGCTCCAGCTTGGCCGGCGGATTGGCGTGCTTGGCGATGAAGGCCGCCATCGCCTGCTGGCCTTCCGTCGGGCGGATGCTGCGGAAGATCACCGCCAGCCGCTTGGGACTGCGCCGCGCCTTTTCCACCAGCAGCGCGTCGATCTGGTCCACGGTTTTGCCGCGGTACTTGTGATAGAAGCCGGCCATGAAGGTCTTGCCTTCCTTGTCGGCAAAGCGCTGCAGGTATTCGCGCCGGCGCGGGTCCTCCTTGTCGCCCATCAGGGTGTCGTCGTAGCCGGCCGGGTACATGTAGTAGCGGACGATGTCGCGCATCACCCGGATATAGACCAGGTTCACCGAGCGCTGGGTCGCCTCGCGCAGGGTCAGGATGCGGCCGTTGTCGTTCTTGTCGAAGTTCTCGAAGGTGTGGCGCCCGCCGCCGGTGAAGAAGCTCTCTCCCGGGCTGGCGCTGTACTTGCGCTCCAGGGAGGCGGCCAGCATCGCGGGCAGGCTGCGGTCGTCGCTCTGGCGCAGGTAGTCTATCGCCCAGCGCCGCAGCACCGGCTCATGCTCGCCCGACTTGATCTTGCCGAGTTCCTCGCGGCTCAGGCTCGCGTATTGCCGGTGCAGATCGGCGATCACTTCCAGGTAGGTGACCAGCGTGCGCAGCTTGGAGGTGGAGCCCAGGTCCAGCTTGGTGCCCTCGTTGATGTCGAAAGGCTGGTCGAAATTGTCGGCCTGCACCCTGACCTTGTTGCCGAACGGCGTGCGTTCGATCAGCGTGAAGCTGTAGGTCACGCCCTCCGGCGAGCCCTGCTGCAGCAGGAACTTGTCGCCCAGACCCACCGACTTGGCGTACTCGGGGTCGCGCAGCTTCATCAGGTGGTCGGTGACCGACTGCTGCAGCTGCGAATCCAGCGTGCTGTGGACCTCGACGTCGACATGGTCCAGATCGTACAGCCTGGGCATGCCAAGCATGCCGGCCAGCTTGATCCGCACCGCGTTGGCGCCCTTGCGCTCCACCAGCGACTTGACCGCCGGATTCACTTTTTCCTTCTGCTGCCGCAGCGACACCTTCAGCGCCGCGTCGCACAGCTCCTGCGAAATCACCTTGTCGCGCGCCATCAGCCTCAGATAAGAATTGGTCAGGTCTTCCAGCACCTTCATGTCGCCATTCAGGTAAGCGGATGGGCCACGCTGGGAAATCATCAGGCTGAACGCCTCCTTGAACACGGTGGCCTGCTCGTCCACCGTCAGCGGAGAGTCGTTGTCCAGCGTGCGGTTCATCTCGTCGAAGGAGCGGCCATACCAGGCCCACATGCCGTCGC
This sequence comes from Chromobacterium sp. Ag138, assembly GCF_055181315.1. Classification (NCBI taxonomy): domain Bacteria; kingdom Pseudomonadati; phylum Pseudomonadota; class Betaproteobacteria; order Neisseriales; family Chromobacteriaceae; genus Chromobacterium; species Chromobacterium sp. Ag138. The sequence continues at coordinate 329,483 of NZ_JBUPWA010000001.1, read as the reverse complement.
CGATGCCGGATATCTCGCCGAAACCGGCGCGCGCCGCCAGCGGCACCGTGTTCAGATACTCCACCACCAGCTGGCGGCGGAAGGCGGTAGTGTCTTCGCCGTTGCGGTAAGCCCGCACCGAGGCCGACAGCATCTGGCGCAGCTTTTCCTTGGGCGAGCCGGTACGGCCGCCGGGGGAATGGCGGAACTTCTCGATCTGGGTGGCCAGGGTGCTGGCGCCGGCCGAATGGTAGCCGGGACGGAACAGGTGCAGGCTCTCGTCGGCCAGCGCCTTGCCGAAGCGCGACCACTCGATGGCCGGGTTCTGCTGCGGATTGCTCTCATCCAGCAGGGTGTGGTTTTCGATGTACAGCAGGCCGGCCACCAGCAGCCGCGGCAGCGATTCAAACGTGCCGTATATCCGCTGCGGATACTGCGCCTGGTAAATGGGCCTGCCGTAGCCGTCACGCACCAGCAGCCCGGCCTGATCCTTCTCGCGGTACGGCGGGAACAGGCCCAGCGGCAGCAACGGGCCGGTGACGCCTTGGTCGGTCAGCTTGATCAAATCGGGAGACTGCCTGGCCTGCGCGTCAATCGCGTAGCCGCGCTGTCCCAGCCGCTGCAGGAAGCGCGGCAGTTCGACATAGCCCATGCGCTGGTCGTAGGGGCCGCCGGGAGAGGGAAAGCGCATTTCCTTGCTCGGCCCCTGCTCCACCGCGAAGGTGGCGTGGCGGCCGGCGCGGCTGAAGAACATCGACTGGAAGTGGGATGTGTGGATCTCGTTCAGCAGCAGCGAGGCGCCCAGGCCGAACAATGCGATGCCAAGGCCGGCCAGCGCCCACCAAACGGAAGAAGACGGTTTGCCCTTGCCCAATCCGAGTTTGGCTTCCGAAGTGTCTATCATGATCAGTCGGCCCTCAGGGCCGCCCCCTTAGCAGGAACTGGAGAATGTCGCCGCCGCTCCGCCCCCGGGCGGCATCCTCTCGGATATCTCGCGCCAGACAGGCTTTATCTCACTATCGGACAGCCTTACGGCTTTACAAGCCCGGGACAACTCTACTCACAATTCCCCAGCGCCGACGCCCGTCCTCTTCGCCCCCCGCGGCCCTTCGGCTCAGGCCAGCACCCCCGCCGCCAGCGCGGACGCCTGGCCGGCGAACTTCACCACCTTGGCCACAGCCTCGATCGAACCCGCGGTCTGATCCAGCGCCGCGGCGGCCGCGTCGGCTTCCTGCGTCGCCTCGGTCAAGGCGTTGACGGCGGCGGCGTACTGGGCGGTGGTATGGTCCAGATCTCTGGCGATGGCGGCCAAGGCCTGGCCGGTCAGTTGTTCCTGCAAATCGGAACACTGGCGGCTGACGACGCCCGAGGTGTCCACCATCAGGTTGTTCAGGCGCGACGCCAAGCCGGTCAGCAGCTCGGCCAGATCATGACTGTCCATGGTTTGCCTCCTCGTCAACTATTCGGCAGGTCGCGGTACAGCGCCCGCAGGCGCCGCGCCTCCGCGATGAAATCATGCAGGCGGTCAAGCGGCTTGCCTGGCTGATCCAGGCTGGCGCGCAGCTGGCGATGCAGCTCCGGAAAGTCCCGCACCGCCTTGTCGGTGGAATCCAGCGCCTGCTCCAGCCTGTCGTAGCCGGCCAGCTGCGCGGCGACCTTCTGGTCGAAGCGATAACGCTCCCAGCTGTGATAAGGCGGGCGCACGCCGTCGCGGTTGACCAGCCCCAGATAGCGCAAGCGGATATCGAGCACATAGAGCTTCAAATCCTCGTCGACCCGCCCCATCATCTGCGCCAGCGCGTCCAACCCGGGCTGGGCGCGGTCCATCACGCGGCGCAAGCCCTCGCGGCGCTGGGCCGCGAGCATGGCCTGGCCCAAGGCGTCCACCGCGACGGCGACGCCGTTCGCCGCCTGGGCGTCCAGCGTCCCGGCCGGGAGGCCTCGCAGGCTGGCCGCCAAATCCTGCGACGCGCGGTCTATGTCCTCCATCTTGCCGCCGCCCGCCAGCTTGGCCAGCGCTTCCGAGTAGCAGCTGAGCGCGTCCAGCGCCGCCGTCACCCGGGACAGCGGCGCGCTCAGGTCGTAGCTTTCGCCCTGCGCGTTCACCAGCGGGAAGCCCTGCGCGCCCACCTTGCGATCCGGGTAGCCAAGCACGGCGCTGTCGCGCGCGTCGCGCTGCAATTGATCGAAGCTCGCCTGGGCGCCGCGGTTCACCTGGACGGCGGCGTCTCTCAAGGCGATGAATTTTCCGCTGTCGACGCTGCCGGCGCAGCCGGCGAGCAGCGCCAGAAGCAACGCGGCGGGCAACAGGAATGAAGGAGTGGACATGGCGCGACTCCGCGATGGACGATGACGGCCCGGACCGCCTGGCGGGGCCGGCGATGACATGTCTTCCAGATATAGTCCGCCATCAAACCAAGGCAAAGCGATAGCCGGCCGCTTAAGTAATACGCCGTATCCCCCTCTTGCCCATGAACGCCAGCGCCATGCCGGCGTGAACCGTCAGCGCGGACGCCACGGCTGGCCGCGCACCGCCAGCCGACGCGCCAGCAGCGACGCCGCCAGCGAGGCCAGCGCCGAACTGAGCACGATCAGCGTCGCCATCGCGGCGGCGGCGGCGGTGTCGCCGGCATCGTCCATGGTCACGATGGCCACCGCCGCCAGGCTGCGCTCCGGCCCGGCGATGAACACCAGCGCCGACAGCGTGGTCATCGCCGACACGAACAGGAAGCGCGACACGTCCAGCAGCGCCGGCAGGCAAACCGGCAGCGTCACCCGGCGCAGCGTGATCCAGAACGGCACCTTCAGCGCGGCGGCCACCGCTTCGAACTCGCCGTCCATCTGCTTGAGCGCGGTGGCGATGGTCAGATGGGCGGTGGTGTAGAAGTGGACGACGGTGCAGGCCGTCATCAGCGCCAGGCCGCCATACAAGCCGTTGAGCGGATTGTCGGGGTGGTTGAAGAAGAACACGTAGCCCAGGCCCAGCACCAGGCCGGGCACCGCCATCGGCAGCATCGCCAACAGCCGCAGCGCGCCTCTCGCCAATGGCGCCGCCGGCAGCTTCTCGCAGCAGTAGGCGCCCAGAAATGCCAGCGCCACGCCGATCAGCGCGGTGGCGGCGGCCATTTCCAGGCTGTTGAAATACGCGCCCCAGCCGCCGCCGTCCACTTGGTCGAAACGGTAGTGGGCCAGCGTCAGGCTGAGGTCGTACGGCCAATACTTGATGAAGGAAGCCGCCACGCCGACGCCCATCAGCGCCAGCAACGGCATGGCCATGATCGCCAGCATGACGAGCGAGGCCGCGTCCCGCGCCGGGGTCCTGGACGGCGAAAACGGCGTCGACCGCGCCGACATGGCCGCGCGCTGGCGGCGCGACATCGCGCGCTCGATGAAACAGGACAGCACCGCCGGCAACAGCAGCATCAGCCCCACCACCGCGCCGCGCGGGAAGTTCTGCTGGCCCACCACCTGCTTGAACGCCTCGACCGCCAGCACATTGCAGTCGCCCCCCACCACCTTCGGCACGCCGAAATCGGTGAGCACCAACGTGAACACCAGCAGCGCCGACGACGCCAGGCCGTAGCGCGCGCCGGGCAGCGTGATGGTGGCGAAGCGCCGCCAGGCGCCGGCGCCCATCGCCCGCGCCGCCTCGTACAAGCGGGCGTCGGCGACAGACAGCGAGGTGAAAAGCAGCATGAAGGCATAGGGAAAGGCATAGAACGCCTCGCCGGCGACTATGCCCCAGAAACCGTAGATAGACCCGCCGTCCAGCCAGCCTTTCAACAGGCCCTGGTTGCCGAACAGGTAAACCAGCGAGATGGCCGGCAGCAGCGACGGCGCCAATAGCGGCAGCAGCGCGATCTGGCGGAACATCCCCCTGCCCGGCGCGCGGCTGCGGCATAGCGCCCAGGCGAAAACGAAAGCCGACGGCACCACCAGCGCCGACACCGTCAAGGCCAGCAGCAAGCTGTTGCCGGCGGCGCGCATCAGGCCGGGCGAAGCCAGCACCTCGGCGAAATTGTCGAGTCCGGCGAAACCGCCGTCCATGGTCAGCACCGATTTGCCGAGGATGAACAACAGCGGCAGGCCCAGCGCCAGCGCCAGGCATCCCAGCAGCGTCCAGGCCAGGACGGCGCCGGCCAGGCGTTCGCCATCCACGCGCAGGGCGGCGGGCAGCCATCGTCTCGCCAGGCTCAGCATGCCGCTTCTCCCGAATAGGCGCGCAGCTGCGCGGCCGGCAGCTCCACTGGCACGATCTCGCCCGGCAGCAGCGGCTGGCGGTTCAGCATCGACGGGCATACTTCGGCGCGCAGAATCAGGCCGGGCATGCCTTCGGGGCGCAAGCGCAGCCGCGTCATCGCGCCGCCGAAGGACACATCCTCCACCCGCGCCAGCAAGGTATTGGCCGCCGGTTCCCAGCGCGGCTTGACGATGATGTCTTCCGGCCGGATGAACAGCGTCAAGGCCGCGGCATCGGGCAGATCCCGCGTCAGGCTCAGCACGCAGCCGCCGACCGCCGCCTCCCGGCCGCCACGGCGCTCGGCCGGCAGCCAGTTGGCGTCGCCGACGAATTCGGCGACGAAGCGGCTGGCCGGGCTGCGGTAGATCTCGGCCGGCGTACCCGTCTGCTCGATCCGCCCGGCATTCATCACCACCACCCGGTCGGCGATGGACAAGGCCTCTTCCTGATCGTGGGTGACCATCAGCGTGGTGACGCCCAGCCGCCGCTGCAGGCCCTTCAGCTCCTCGCGCAGCTTGTCGCGCACCCGCGCGTCCAACGCCGACAACGGCTCGTCCAGCAGCAACAGGCCCGGCGAGGTGGCCAGCGCGCGCGCCAGCGCCACCCGCTGCTGCTGGCCGCCGGACAGCTGCGACGGGTATTTGCCTTCCGAGCCCGGCAGGCCGACGATATCCAGCAGCTCGCGCACGCGGCGGGCATGGCCGGCCTTGTCGCGGCGCGGCGTCAGGCCGTAGGCGATGTTGTCGGCCACGGTCAGATTGGGAAACAGCGCATAACTCTGGAACACGATGCCGTAGTCGCGCTTGGCCGGCGCCGCGCGGGTGATGTCGCGGCCGGACAGGCGGATCGCGCCGGCGTCCGGCTGGTCCAGCCCGGCGATCAGCCGCAGCAGCGTGGTCTTGCCGCAGCCCGAGGGGCCAAGCAGACAGACAAACTCGCCCTTGCGGATGGAAAGCGAGGCTTGATCCAAAGCGGTGAAGGCGCCGAAACGGCGGCTGAGCGCATGAACGGATAAATGCTCGGACAAGCCGGACAGGCTATCGACCGGTTTCATCGGGTGCTCCAGTAAGCTGAGACAATGCGTGAAACAAGCCGCCCCCGGCATGGGGGCGGCTGCGGGGCGGCAGTTCACTCCTTCGGCGCGGCCTTGCTTTCATAGCGGCGCGACCATTCCTTCAGGATGGCGTCGCGGTTCTTCGCGGCCCAGCCGAAGTTGTTCTTGGACAGCCGCTGCGAGTAGTCGACCGGGATGAAGGGGTTCTGCTTGGCCACGCCCGGCATCGCCAGCACCGCGTAGTTCTGCTCGTACAGCTTCATCGCCGGCAGGCTCACCGAAAAGTCGGCCAGCTTCCTGGCGGCTTCCAGGTTCTTGGTGCCCTTGATGATGGCGGTGGCTTCCAGATCCCAGCCCAAGCCTTCCTTCGGATAGATCAGGTCGATCGGCGCGCCCTTCTCCTTCAGCTGCGCGCCGCGATATTCGAAGGAAATGCCGATAGGATACTCGCCGGCGGCGGCCATCTTGCACGGCTTGGAGCCGGAATGGACGTACTGCGCCATATTGGCGTGCAGCCTGTCCATGTAGTCCCAGCCCTTCTTCTCCCCCAAGGTCTGCAGCCAGGCGGACACATCCAAATAGCCGGTGCCGGACGAGGCCGGATGCGGCATCACGATCTGGCCCTTGTAGACAGGTTTGGTCAAATCGGCCCAGCTCTCCGGCTTGGGCAGATTCTTTTTCGCCGCTTCCACCGTGTTGAAGCAGATGGCGGCGGCCCATACATCCATGCCCGTCCATTTCGGCGGTTTGGCCTTGTCGACGAACTGCGGGCTCAGCTTCTCCACGCCCTTGGGCGCATAGGCCTGCAGCATGCCCTGCTGGTCCAGGATCATCAGGCTGGTGGCCGCCAGGCCCCAAACCGCGTCGGCTTGGGGATGGTTTTTCTCCGACAGCAGCCGCGCGGTGATCACGCCTGTGGATTCGCGCACCCAGCGGATGTCGATGTCCGGATTGGCCTTCTCGAACGCCTCCTTGTAATCCTTCACCTGGTCCGCTTCCAACGCGGAGTAGACGGTCAGCGTGGTCTTGCCCAGCGCCAGCGGGGACAGCAGCCCGGATACGGCCAGGGCGGCCGCGACAGCCATCTGCTTTTTCATCGACAATGCTCCTAGGGTTAGACGTATAGACAAATTTATCTACACATCGGACTGATTGAAACAAAACAGCGCAACGATAAGCGCCGGCGATGACAGGGCGGTGAATCCAGCATGAAGCTTGTCTTGCCGCGCTAGACCTATGCGGACGGAAAGCCCCGCGGCTCTTATCTATAGTGAAGGCAGGACACAGGCGACGACAGATGAATACAACCCCGCACAGCCATACGGCGCGACAAATTTCCCGCTCTCAGGAAACCGCGCTTCGCTCGGTTTCCGCGAGAGGGAGCGATGGTTGACTACGCGCGATGAAAACGGCGGCCTGAGTCCGGGCGAAATCCGAGCTAACGGAGCGAAGCAGACATGAAGTCGAGACGCCTGTCGGACAGCATCATCATCCGCCTGCTGGCGCTATCCCTGGCGATCATGATCTTCGGCGTGCTGTCGCGTTACTACGCGCTGAGCTCGTTTCTGCGGCAGGATCTGGGCCAGGTCGTATCCGAGCAGCAACTGGCGCTGGCCGGCTACGTCGCCCACGACATCGACGACAAGATCAAGCAGCGCAAGGCCTTGCTGTCCCGCCTGGCCACCGCGCTGCCTCCCGAGCTGCTGGACCAGCCAGACGCCCTGCGCGCCTGGCTGAAGGAGCGTTACCAGTACCAGCCGCTATTCTCCATCGGCTTGTTCGTGGTGCGGCCGGACGGCCGCTCGATAGCCGATTACCCGGAAGTGCCGCACCGGATGCAGGTCAACTACGGCGACCGCGACTACATCCGGCAATCCCTGCAAGGCCGGTTCTACATCGGCAAGGCGATCACCGGCCGCAACTCGGGCGTGCCGGTGCTGCCGATGTCGGCGCCGGTGCAGGTGGGCGGCGAAGTGCAGGCGGTGCTGGTCGGCGTCACCGCCATCGCCGCGCCGGGTTTCCTCGACTTGCTGCAGGAGTCCCGGATCGGCGACCACCGCGACAGCTTCCTGCTGATTTCCCCGCGCGACCATCAGATCATCACCGCCTCTCAAAGCGAGCTGACGCTGCAGCCGACGCCGGAGCCGGGGCGCGACCCGATGCACGACAAGGCGATGGCCGGCTATCGCGGCGCGGCGGTGGCGGCCACGCCGCAGGGAGAGGAGGAAGTCCGCGCCATCGTGCAAGTGCCCAGCACCGGCTGGCTGGTCGTCGCCAAGCTGCCCGGCCGGGACGCCTTCGCCACCGTGGCCCGGGTGCAGAGCTTCACGCTGCGCCAGGCGCTGATCGCCTTCGTCGTGTTCTCGCTGCTGGCCTGCGGCGGCATGTACATCGTGCTGCGCCCGCTGTTCCGCGCCGCCCGCCACGCCGACCGCATGACGCGGGGCGAGTTGCCGCTGGAGCCCTTGCCGATACATCGCAAGGATGAAGTCGGCTATCTGATCGCCTCTTTCAACCGCCTGCTGCGCAAGCTGGAAGAAAAGCAGACGGAGCTGGCGCAGATGGCCCACCACGACCCGCTGACCGGCCTGCCCAACCGCTTGCTGCTGTCCGACCGGCTGCACGTGGCGCTGGCGCAGGCCCAGCGCCGGGAGACCCGGCTGGCGCTGCTGTTCATGGACCTGGACAACTTCAAGATGATCAACGACACCCTGGGCCACAAGGCCGGCGACAAGGTGCTGTGGCAGGCGGCGCAGCGCCTGGCAGGCACCGTGCGGCAGAGCGACACCCTGGCCCGGATAGGCGGGGACGAATTCGTGCTGCTGTTGAGCGACCTGGACGACAAGGCCGAGGATATCGCCCACACCGTGGCCGGCAAATGCCTGGAAGCCTTCGACTCGCCCTTTCTGGTCTCGGGCACCTCTTGTCACTTGGGCATCTCCATCGGCATCGCCATCGGCGACGGCTACAGCAATCCGGACAGCCTGCTGCAGGCGGCAGACCAGGCGATGTACCGCGTCAAGAAAACCGGCAGCAGCGGCAGCGCCACCATCCACCTTTAAGCATCAGGCGCAACCGCCGTCATATTCCAGACGTCATCCCGACCAATCGTTTTGCAATCCGCGAGATCTCTGTCATGAGGCTACTGCAAACAATCAAGGTAGGACCCAGACTTACCGTCTCCTTCATGGTGCTGCTGGCTTTCCTGCTGGCAATCGCCGCCAGCGTGTGGGCCGGGCTGGCCCGCATCGAACAGGCCACCCGCGTCATCGTCAGCGAGGATGCCAGCAAACAGCAGGCGGCGGCGGATCTGGACCGCTACTCGCAAAGCGCCGCCCTGCTGCTATTGCAGATTGTGTCCACTCCGGAGCAAGCGCAGCGCGTGCCGCTGTACGCGGCGATGGACAACGCCAACCGCAAGAGCAACGATGTGCTGCAAAGGCTGAAAGCGCTGCCATGGAGCGCGGAGCAGGCTGGCGCGCTGCAAAAGCTGGCCGATCTGCGCGCCGCCTACGTCAAGGCCTTCGGCGCTACCGTGGATTTGGTCGAAGCCAACGACCCGGCGGCCCTGGCCAAGCAATACGACAGCCAGACACGGCCTGCGCTGCAGGCGCTGCTCAGCGCCACCGCTGATCTGGCGGCAGTCCAGCAAAGCCACATGAACGCGGAAATGGCCGATGTGCTGTCGCTGATGGGCGCCACCCGCGGCTTGCTGCTGGGGTGCTGCGTCGCGGCCGCGCTGGCTGGATTGCTGCTCGCCTGGGGCGTCACCCGCAGCATTACCCAGCCGCTGGAGCACAGCGTGGCGGTATTGGGCTTGATGGCCCAGGGCGATCTGCGCAGCGAAGTCCATGCCGCCGGCAACGACGAAACGGCGCAAATGCTGCGTCGCATGGGTCGCATGCAGGCGGAACTGGCCACCCTGGTGCGCGAGCTGCGCACCTCGGCCGACGTGGTGGCGGATACCGCCTCCTCCACGCGCGGCAGCGCCGCGGAAGTGGCCGGCGGCGTAGAACGCCAGCAGGCGGAAATCCATCAGATCAACGGCGTGGTCGGCGACTTCGCCGCCAAGCTGGACCACGCCGCCGCCACCGCCGATCAAGCCAGGCGCCAGGCCAGGAACGCCGCCGAACTGGCGGACCGAGGACAAAGCCTGATCGAAACCGCCTCGCGCGAGATTGGCCTGATCGCCGAACAGATCCAGGGCAGCGCTGAATCGGTGGATACGCTGCGCCAGCGCGCCAATTCGATGCACGGCATGATTGAGTCGGTCACCGACATCGCCGAGCAAACCAATATGCTGGCGCTGAACGCCGCCATCGAGGCCGCCCGCGCCGGAGAAATGGGCCGCGGCTTCGCCGTGGTGGCGGACGAGGTGCGCAATCTGGCCGGGCGCACCGCCCAGGCCACGCGTGAAATCAATCATGTGATCGCCGCGATGGACAGCCAGACGTCCGAAGCGATGGCGCGCATCCAACAAGGGCATCGCGAAATGGCGCGCGGCGTGGCGCTGATCAGCGAGATCGTCGAGCCGCTAACCGAGCTGAAACGCGGCGCCACCGCCACGGTGGGCGAGCTGGACCGGCTGGCCGTCGATATCGAGCAACAAGTGCGGGAAAGCCAGGCCATCGCCGGCAGCGTGTCGAAAATCGCCCGCTCCGCCGACGAAAGCCTCAAAGCCAGCCAGGATGCCAGTCTCAGCAGCGGCCGGCTGCAGGAGGTCAGCGCCGCGTTGCAAACGCAGATTCGGCGCTTCGTAGTGGACAGCTGATCAGACCGGCTGGCGCGCCAGCAGGGCCAGCAAACACTCGCCGGCCTCGGCCAGCTGGCCGTCGTTCCACAGCACCTCGCACGCGGGCGGCGGCGCAAAGCTGCCCGCCTCCACCAGCCGGCGGGCGATTTCCTCGACCGACTCCCGGCCGCGCGCGGCCAAGCGCGCCGCCAACACGTCAGGACTGGCGGTGATCCACAGCGGACGCAACGTGGGAAAACAGCCAGCCGCCAGCGGCAGCATCGAACGCGAACCGTTCACCACCACGTCCAAGCCCTGCGCCAGCCACATCGCTACCTCCACGCCCAATCCATAAGCCAGGCCGTGCCGCCGCCAGCACAAGGCGAAACAGCCTCTCGCCTCGCGGGCAGCGAACTCTTCCGCGCTCAGCGCCACGTGGTTCTCGCCGCCGGCATCAGCCGGCCGGGTGATATAGCGGTGGGCGAACATCACGCCCGCGCCTGGCGGCAGATGCTGTCGCGCATAAGACAGCAGGCTGTCCTTGCCGGCGCCGGACGGACCGATCACATACCACAGCCTCCCCGATTCAACCGCCATAACGCATCACCTCGCCGTCAAAACCGCAGTAAGCCAGATAATGGAAGGGGCCGCCCTGCTCGCGCTCAACAAACACAGCGACGCCATCGACTGCGAGCGCGTGCAAAACGTCGGCGAAATGGCGGCGCGCGCCCTGCTCCAAGGCCTTGGCCTGCGGCGATTCCTTGGGCAGCGCATCCGATAGCGTCATGTGGAAGCGAAACTGTTCGAACACATAGGGATAGCCCCAACGCCGATGCAGCGCTTGCTGCCGCGCATCCAGGCCAGCGCGCGCCTTGAGCGGCGCGGTTCGGTCGGCCAAGGGTTCCAGCGCCACGGTGCAGGCCGCGGCCAGCTCGTCCAGCTCAGGCACCGCGCCCCCAGGGCGCAATGCCAGGAAACGATCCAGCCAATCCACTTGCAGACTCAACGCAAACGGCCGGAACGTGGCGGCCAACTCGGCCACATGCCGCAGCAGCGTGTCTGCCCGGACATCGATCCGCAGCAGAAACGGCGCTTTCAAGGTGGCGTGCCAGCCATAGCGGGCGGCATCCCGGGTCAGCGTCGCCAAAACGCCGGCATCGATGCCGTCGATCTCAGGCTGCGCCAGCGCCTTGCCGCTGGCGGCATCGCCGCCCAGCCACTGGCAACCGGCGCGCCACAGCGGGCTGCCGGGTTTGGGCGCGTAATACACGGCGTAGCGCGTCATTCCTGCTCCATCACCAGTTGCACCAGGTCGCCGTTGAAGCAGGTGACGCCGTACTGCACCGGCGCGCCGGCCGCATCGACATTCAGCGACTTCACGTGCAGCACCGGACGATTCTTGGGAATGCCCAGGTAGTCGACTGTTTCCGTGTCCGGCAAGCGGGCGGTAACGCGGGTGAAGCGGCGGGTGTAATCGGCCACGCCGCACTCGGCCAGCGCGCGCGTCACCGAGCGATGCCTCAGATAGGCTTCCGGCAAGCCAGGGAAACGGGAGGCGGGGAAGAACAGGGTCGCGTAATCCACCACCCGTCCCTCCACCTTGCTCAGGGTCTTGATGCGGTACAGCGTATCGCCCGCCGCCACCTGCAGCAGCTCCGCCAGCTCGGCATTGGCCGGCACGGTGTCGCTGTTCAGGATGTCGATGTCCGAGCTGAGATTCTGCCGCGCCATGTTCTGCGAGAAGCGCGTGCGCTTGCTGATCGCGTAGTCGATGGCGTTGTCTTGCACGAAAGTGCCGCGGCCCTGCTCCACCCGCAGCAGGCCGCGCTCCACCAGCGTGGCCACCGCGCGGCGTATGGTGTGGCGGTTGACGCCGAAGCGGTCCGCCAGCTGCAACTCGGTGGGCAGCTGCTGGCCAGCCTGCAATACGCCGCCGGCGATATCCGCCGCCAGCGTTTCTTCTATCTGTCGCCACACGGCGACGCCGGAACCCCTCTCAATCATCACCTTCCTCCGTTTCGGCTTTCATCTGCGCCCGCCTTGGAAATGTCACAAAAACTTCATCGCCGCGTGCTGTTTGTCCTTCGATGCCCGCCATTATCATGCATACGTCTATACGTTTATATGAATCTTTCTTGAACCATGAGGCACACGATGGACACCTCCACCCGACAGCGTTGGCTCTCCGCGCTGGCCAACAGCCCGCTCCCGCGGCTGCAGGGGCTGCTGGCGCCTGCCCTGCCTCCCGATGTCCGCTGGCTGCGCCGCGCCGAAACCGGCCTGATGATGCTGCAAGGACGCAGCGGCGGCAGCGGCGCCCGCTTCAATCTGGGCGAAATCAGCGTCAGCCGCGCCAGCTGCCAGATTGGCGGCCATGTCGGCCACGGCTGGGTGCGCGGCGGCGACGGCCGCCACGCCGAGCTGATCGCCCAGGCCGACGCGCTGCTGCAAGACCCGGCCCGCCAAGGCGAGCTGATGCTGGCGTGGATTGCGCCGCTGGAAAGGGAACTCACCGAGCGCCGCGCCGCCCGCTCGCGCGAGGCCGCCGCCAGCAAGGTCGAATTCTTCACCATGGTGCGGGGGGAATGACCATGCGCAGCGCTTTTGCCCACCCGGTGGACGATGCCCAGCAGACTTTCCGCGCCGTATTGAGCGCGATGGCCGAACCCTTGTCGCCGCGCGTGTTGCCGGTATTGCCGCCGGCGCTGCCCGGCCTGAAGGCCTCCACCGCCGCCCTGCTCTACACGCTGGCCGACCAGGACGTCTGCGTCTGGCTGCCGGCGCTGCCGGACGACACCGTCGCCAGCTTGCGCTTCCACACCGGCATGCGCGTGGCCGAGCTGCCGGAACAAGCCGACTTCATCGTCATCGCCGCCGGCATGCCGCTGCCGGACCTGATGTGCCTGAAAGCCGGCAGCGCAGAATATCCGGACCGCTCGGCCACGCTGCTGATCGAGGTGGATGGCTTCGGCGCGGACCAAGTGGAAGGCAGCGGCCCCGGTTTCGCCGCGCCGCGCCGCTTCAGCGCCGCCGGACTGCCCCGAGACTTCTGGCACGCGTGGCAAGTCAACCACGCCCGCTTCCCGCTAGGCGTGGACGCCGTGCTGATTTCCGACACCCACATCGCCGGCCTGCCGCGCAGCGTCCACATCCGGGAGGGTTGAGATGTATGTAGCCGTAAAAGGCGGAGAAACCGCCATCGCCCGCTCCTGGGACTTGCTGGCCGCCGCGCGCCGCGGCGACGAGGCCGCGCCGGAGCTGACCATCGATCAGATCCGCCAGCAGCTGCGCCTGGCCGTGGCCCGCGTGATGCAGGAAGGCTCGCTGTACGACGAGGAGCTGGCCGCGCTGGCGCTGAAACAGGCCAGCGGCGACAGCATAGAGGCCGTGTTCCTGCTGCGCGCCTTCCGCACCACCTTGCCGCGCTTCGGCCAGACGCTGCCGCTTAACACCGCCGCGATGCGGGTGCGCCGCCGCGTATCCGGCACCTTCAAGGATGTGCCGGGCGGCCAGATCCTCGGCCCCACCGCCGACTACACCCAGCGCCTGCTGGACTTCGGCCTGGCGGCAGCCGCGTCAAAGATCGAACTGGAGCAGGCCGCCGCGCCGCTGCCGGACGCGCTGCCCGGCGTGCTGCAGCTGTTGGACCGCGAGGGCCTGATCGAGGCCGACCAGCCCCCGGAAGGCGACCCGGAGCCGGTGGACCTGACCCGCGAGCCGCTGATGTTCCCCGCCGGCCGCCCGGCGCGGCTGCAAAATCTGGCGCGCGGCGACGAGGGCTGGCTGCTGGGCCTCGCCTACTCCACCCAGCGCGGCTATGCCGAGAGCCATCCCTTCGCCGGCGAGATCCGCATGGGCGAAGTCAGCGTGACGGTCTGCCCGGAGGAGCTGGGCTTCGAGATCGACATCGGCGAGATCACGCTGACCGAGTGCCAGATGATCAACCAGTTCGCCGGCAGCAAGACCGCGCCGCCGCAATTCACCCGCGGCTACGGCCTGAGCTTCGGCGAGGCCGAGCGCAAGGCGATGGCGATGGCGCTGGTAGACCGCAGCCTGCGCGCCGAGGAGCTGGGCGAAACCGCCCACGCGCCGGCGCAGCAAGGCGAATTCGTGCTCTATCACAGCGACAACGTCGAAGCCTCCGGCTTCGTCCAGCACCTCAAGCTGCCGCATTACGTGGACTTCCAGGCCGAGCTGGCGCTGATCCGCCAGCTGCGCGCCGCCGCCGATCAGGAGAAGACCGATGACTGACGCCCGCGACGATCGCTACAACTTTGGCTTCCTCGACGAAAACACCAAGCGCATGCTGCGCCGCGGCCTCTTGAAAGCCGTGGCGATTCCCGGCTACCAGGTGCCGTTCGGCAGCCGCGAAATGCCGCTGCCCTACGGCTGGGGCACCGGCGGCATCCAGCTGACCGCCAGCGTGATCGGCCGCGACGATGTGCTCAAAGTCATAGACCAGGGCGCCGACGACACCACCAACGCCGTCAACATCCGCCGCTTCTTCGGCCGCGTGGCCGGCGTCGCCACCACCACGGCCACCCGCGACGCGACGCTGATCCAGACCCGCCACCGCATCCCGGAAACGCCGCTGAAACCTGGCCAGATCATGATCTTCCAGGTGCCGGAGCCGGAGCCACTGCGCACGCTGGAGGCCAGCGAGGTGGAGACGCGCAAGCTGCACGCGCACCAGGAATACGGCCTGATGCACGTCAAGCTGTACGAGGACATCGCCCGCTTCGGCCACATCGCCACCAGCTACGACTACCCGGTGATGGTGAACGACAGGTATCTGGCCTCGCCGTCGCCGATCCCGAAGTTCGACAACCCCAAGCTGAACATGAGTCCGGCCTTGCTGCTGTTCGGCGCCGGCCGCGAAAAGCGCCTGTACGCGATTCCGCCCTACACCAAGGTGGAAAGCCTGGCCTTCGACGACCATCCGTTTACCGCGCAGACCTGGGAGCAAGGCTGCGCGCTGTGCGGTTCGCATGACAGCTACCTGGACGAAATCGTCACCGACGACGCCGGCAGCCGGATGTTCGTTTGTTCCGACACTGATTATTGCCAGCGGGAGAAACAAGCATGATGGCGCCCATCCTCACGGTGAGCGGGCTGAGCAAGGACTACGGCAACGGCCAGGGCTGCTTCGACGTCAATTTCGAGCTGTACCCGGGCGAGGTGCTGTGCATCGTCGGCGAATCCGGCTCCGGTAAATCGACGCTGCTGTCCACCCTGGCTGGCCGCCTGGCCGCCGACGCCGGCAGCGTGCGCTTCGCCGACCGCGACGGCGCGACGCACGAGCTGACCCGCCTGCCCGAGGCCGAACGGCGTCGGCTGGCGCGCAGCGAATGGGGCTTCGTCACCCAGCACGCCCGCGACGGCCTGCGCATGGGCGTCTCCGCCGGCGCCAACGTCAGCGAGCGGCTGATGGCGCTGGGCCAACGCCATTACGGCCGGCTGCGGCAAACCGCCGGCGACTGGCTGGAAAAAGTGGAGATAGACCGCGCGCGACTGGACGACAAGCCGTCCGCCTTCTCCGGCGGCATGCAGCAGCGGTTGCAGATCGCCCGCAATCTGGTGACGCAGCCGCGGCTGGTGTTCATGGACGAGCCCACCGGCGGCCTGGACGTGTCGGTTCAGGCGCGCTTTCTCGATCTGACCCGCCGCCTGGTGCGCGACGCCGGCATCGCCGTCATCATGGTGACGCATGATCTGGGCGTGGCGCGGCTGCTGGCCCAGCGCACGCTGGTGATGCAGAAGGGCCGCGTGGTGGAGGCCGGCCTCACCGACCAGATCCTCGACGACCCGCAACACCCGTACAGCCAGTTGCTGGTGTCTTCCATCCTGCAGGCCTGAAATCATGAATCTATTGATAGACGCGCAAAATCTGAGCAAGACCTTCACCCTGCATCAACAGGGCGGGCTGCGGCTGCCGGTACTGACCGATGTCTCGCTGCAGGCGGCCGCCGGCGAATGCGTGGCGCTGGCCGGCCCATCCGGCGCCGGCAAGAGCACGCTCCTGAAGGCGCTGTACGCCAACTACCTGGTCGAAAACGGCCGCATCGGCGTGTTCCACCAAGGCGCATGGGTGGACATGGCCCGCGCGCTGCCACATGAAATCGCTGCCGTGCGCCGCCATACGCTGGGCTATGTCAGCCAGTTTCTGCGGGTGATTCCGCGGGTGTCGGCGCTGGATATCGTCGCAGAGCCGCTGCGCGAATGGGGCGCCGCCGACGCCGAGGCGCGGCAGGCCGCCGGCGAATGGCTGGCGCGGCTGAACATCGCCGAGCGGCTGTGGGGCCTGCCGCCGGCCACCTTCTCCGGCGGCGAGCAGCAGCGGGTCAACATCGCGCGCGGCATGATCGCGCCGCGGCCGATACTGCTACTGGACGAGCCCACTGCATCCCTCGACGCCGCCAACCGCGAGGTGGTGGTCCAACTGATGCGCGAAGCGCTGGCGCGCGGCGCGGCGCTGATCGGCATCTTCCACGACACGCCCACCCGCGACGCCATCGCCAGCCGCGTGTTCCAGGTCCCCTTGGCGCAACAAACGGAAATCGCAGCATGAAACAGATTCTGAACCATGCCCGCATCGTGCTGGCCGACCGCGTGATCGAAAACGGCGCGCTGGAAATTGAGAACGGCCTGATCGCCGCCATTCACGAACAGCCGCAGCCTGCTGGCGAAAACCTGGCCGGCGCGCTGCTGCTGCCCGGACTGGTGGAAATCCACACCGACAATCTGGAAAAACACCTGATGCCGCGCAACGGCGTGCTGTGGCCGATTCTGCCGGCGGTGATCACCCACGACGCCCAATGCGTGGCCGCCGGCATCACCACCGTGCTGGACGCGCTGGCGGTGGGCGATCTGGAAGGCGAAAGCGTGCGGCTGGACACGCTGCACAGCTCCTTCCAGGCGATAGATCAGGGCATGCGCGAAGACGCGCTGCGCGCCGACCACCTGTTCCACCTGCGCTGCGAGCTGGCCTATCCGGGACTGCTGGACGAGCTGGCGCCGCTGATCGCCCACCCGGCGGTGAAGCTGGTTTCGGTGATGGACCACACGCCGGGCCAGCGCCAGTACCGCGATTTGGAGCAGTACAAGAAGTACTACGGCAAGAAGAAAGTCGGCTGGAACGAAGACACCTTCCTCGCCGCCGTGGCGGAGCGCAAAGCCAAGCAGACCGAATTCGCCGGCCGCCACAAGCAGGCGGTGGTGGAGATGGCCCGGGCGCGCGGCATCGCGCTGGCCAGCCATGACGACACCGACGAGGCGCATATCGAGGATGCGCTGCGCGACGGCGTGGCGATTTCGGAATTCCCCACCACGCGGGAAGCGGCTGCGGCGGCCAGGCGGCATGGCCTCGCCACCGTGATGGGCGCGCCCAATGTGGTGCGCGGCGGCTCCCACTCCGGCAATGTGGCGGCGCTGGAGTTGGCACGACACGGCCTGTTGGACATCCTGTCGTCCGATTACGTGCCGGCCAGCCTGCTGCACGGCGCCTGGCTGCTGCACACGCAGGCGGGCTGGAACCTGCCGCGCGCCATCGCCGCCGTCAGCCTGAACCCAGCGCGCGCGGTGGGCCTCGCCGACCGCGGCGACATCGCCGTCGGCCAGCGCGCAGATCTGGTGGCGATGACGGCGCGCGGCGATGTGCCGCTGGTGCGCAGCGTATGGAAGCTGGGCGGGAGGGTGTTCTGATGTTCGACGCCATCGCCGCGCTGCGGCAACTATACCGCGAACACGGCGCGCGCCATTACGGCGAGGCGGTTTCGCAGTTCGACCACGCGATCCAGGCCGCCGCGCTGGCGCGCGACGCCGGTTGCGACGATGAGCTGACGCTGGCCGCCTTCCTGCACGACGTCGGCCACCTGCTGGAGCACGACGGCGTGGACACAATGGGCGACTACGGCGTGATGGCCCACGACCAGCTGGCGCGCGACTACCTGCTGCAGCTGGGTTTCTCGCCCCGGCTGGCGCGGCTGGTCGGCATGCACGTCGAAGCCAAGCGCTACCTGTGCGCGGTCGATCCGGCGTATCTGGCGGCGCTGTCGCCGGCCAGCGCCGCCACGCTGGGCTACCAGGGCGGACCGATGCGCGCGGACGAGGCCGACGCCTTCTCGCGCCTGCCGGACCTGGCCGACATCCTGGCGCTGAGAAAGCTCGACGAGGCGGCCAAGGACGGCGGCTGGAGCTTGGACGCGGCCGACTGGGTGTGGCCGCTGATGGCCGGCCATCTGGCCAAGCAGCGCCCAGGCGCGTAGTCGCCGTTACCCACTCACCACGCCAGCGGCCCCTTCTCGCCGTTGGCGTGCTCGCCGTAGTACAGCGAAGGCAGGAAGCGCGCCAGGCTGCTGAATTCATTGTAACAATGCTGCATCAGGCCCAGCCCCAGCTCGTCCGGCACCGGCGACGCGCCGCCCAGCACGAAGCGGCTGCGCAGCACCGCGCCATGAGGCTTGTCGCGCGCCAGATGGATCATCTCGCCGTCCAGCGGGTCGCCGTCGGCCGCCAGCCTGGGTTCGTCGCCGAAAGCGATCCGCGCGCACACCAGCCCGGACACCGCCTGCTCGCGCCTCGCCCGCGCCAGCGCGTCGGCCGTGAAGAAGTCCGCCGGCTCGTGAAACTTCAGCACCGCCGTCACCGGCGGGAAATCGCCCAGCGACTCTTCGGCGCGGACGCAGGCGCCGACATAGCTCTCGCCCCGCCGCCAATGCTGATCCCAGCCATGCATTCGGTGATGGTCGTGCGGATGCCACCAACGGATGTGCTGGGTGGTTTCAAAGAACTTGAACCACCACTCCAGCATGCGACCGGCGCAGCCGGGCAGCTCGGTTCTCACTGCCACCAGCAGCCGGCCGTCGTCCAGCCGGCGGATGCCGGTTTCCAGCGGCAGTGGGCGCGGCGACAGCATTTCATCATGCGTGGATATCCGATTCTGAGCGTTCACAGTACACTCCTCGCTGTTTGATCGTCGTAACCGGCGGCAGTGCCGGAAAATTAGGAAACGATATACGTTTCCATACTCAAACAGCATGAGAAGCCATGTCAAGCTCACCAGACCTTTCCCTGTCCTCCAGTACGGTTCCCCGACCACGCGGACGCCCCGCGTCGCCGGAACTGGCGCTGCGCCGCCAGATATTGCAAGCCGCGACCGAGCTGCTGCTGGGCGACGGCTACCGGGCATTGAGCATAGAGGCGGTGGCCAGACGCGCCGGCGTGGCCAAGAAGACGGTGTACCGTTTCGCCGACAACCGGGAGCGGCTGCTGGCGGCCATTGTCGACGACTGGACCGCCGGGCTGGTCTGCGCGGTGGATATGCCGCAAGACGACACCGATCTGCCTCGGGCGCTGGAAGCGCTGCTGCTGTCCATCGCCGAACGGGTGCTGTCGGCGGAAGCGGTGGGAATGTTCAAGCTGCTGATCAACGATTTTCCCGGCCGCGGACAGGCGCTGGCGGCGTATACCGGGCACGGCATCCGCCACAGCGCGTCGCTGCTGGCAGACTGGCTGGCCGAATACCGGCGCCGCGGCCTGCTGACAATGGACGATCCGGCAACCTGCGCCGAATTGATGCTGGCGATGGCCATCGCCGAGCCGCTGCGCCAGATGGCCCTCGGCCTGACCGCCCCCGGCGTCGACGCAGCCCTGCGCGCCCGCATGCGATCGGTGGTGCGGCTGTGCTACGAGGGGATGCGGCCGGCAGGCTAGCCGGTGGCGATCACCGCGGCCAAGGCCAGCTCCTCAGCCGTGGCCGGTTCGAACCGGGCCTCCATCGCATCGAACATCGCCGGCGTCACCTCGAAGGAGAAGCTACCGCCGCAGGCGACTGGATCAGCGCTTGAGCAGCGCCATGCCCTCCGACCGAGGCGCGGTGGGCTCGAAACCGAACTGGGCGTACAGATGCTTGGCGTCGCCGTCGGCGATCAGGCTGACGTAGGCGCTGGCCGGCAGTTCGCGGTCGATATAGCCGCGGATCGCCGCCATGATCCGCTTGCCCAGCCCACGGCCCTGATGCGCCGGCAGCACGGCGATGTCGACCACCTGGTAGAAACTGCCGCCATCGCCTATCAAGCGGCCCATGCCGACGGTTTCACCGCCATGGCGCAGCTGCACCGCGAACCGCGTGCCGGCCAAACCGCGGCGGGCGGCCTCCTCGGTCTTGGGGCTGAGGCCGGCTTCGGCCCGCAAGCGGCGGTAGGTGTCGACATCGGGCACCGCCTCGATCAAGGCGTAATCATCGCTGTTCGAAATAAAGGCCGGCACGGCGGCGGAAGATGAGAAGTTCAGCGGGCGCTGCATCAGCACTTCGTCCAGGCTGCGGCCATCCAGCATCACTGCGCCGGGAATCAGCCCCACGCGACGGAAGCCGAACGACTGGTACAAGGCCTTGGCCGGCGCGTTTTCCGCATGCACCACCAGCTCCAGCGACAACAGCCCCGGCAGCTTGGCGGCCTCGTCCAGCACCGCCTGCATCAGGCCGCGCGCCACGCCCCTGCCGCGGCACTCCGGCCGGGTGAACACACCTTGCACCGTCGCGCGGTGGCGGATCTTGGGCCGAACATCGCGCCGCAGCGCGGCCACGCCGACCAGCGAGCCGTCGATGAAAGCGCCCACCACCCGCTGCGCGTCGCCGGGCTCGATCTGGCACTGGATGGCTTCCCGGCTCAGCACCGCGATTTCGGCGGCATCGGCGTGGATGGACGCCGGATCGTGGCTGGCGGCCGCGACGCGGATCGCCTGGTAGGCGTCGGCGTCGGCCGCGTTCAGCAGGCGGATCGACAGCCCGCCGTTCACAGCGGCAGCCGCCATGCTACTTCGCCGCCGTCGCTTCGCCGGCCGCGCAAGTGAAGCTGCTATAACTGACCGACTTGACCTTGCCCTGACCGCAGGTCTTCAGCGCCTGCTCCGTCATCCGCTGCAGCTGGGCCGCGTCGCGGTAGCCGTCGGTATTGCCGATCACGCAGGCGGACAAGCCCCACGCGCACATCATTGCCAATGCCAGTTGTTTCATTTCGCCTCTGCCTGGATATCGAGTCATGCAATTGACCGGACGGTCAAAAATGCAAACATCCTAACAGGCGATGCCCGACAAAGCCACCTCGCGCGCCGCGCGCTGCCGCTTCAGCCGCTCCGACAACAGCGGGCCCGAACAGTGTTCGGCGCCCATCCGCTGGGCCAGGCCCAGCATGTTCTGACAGACGATGTCCTCCACCGCCAGCGCGAAACCCTGCTCCACCAGCTGCGGGGCCAGCTGCAGCAACTGGTCGCGCACGCGGGGATACATCACCGCCCGGCTCATGAAGCGCGGGGCCAGCGCCAGTCCGTCCGGCTCCAGCCGCCACAGCCGCAGCAAATCCTGTCCGCCGGCGCCGAAGTCGCCCAGCGCCAGCCGATGGCCGTGCTGGCGGTAGCGCCGCAGCAGCGACAGCCCCAGCTCCCCGGTGCGCTCGTCCAGGAACAGCAGCATCTGCGACAGATTGGCCGGAAATTCCAGCATTTCCAGCAGGCGGGCGGTGAAGTCGACGATGCGGTCGCTGTAGGCGTGGCAGATGCGCGGGTCGACGTCTATCCGCAGCGGCAGGTGGCGACCATTGCGCCCCAGATGGTTGAGCACGTGCAGCACGCGGATCAGTTTGAGCAGCGCCACCGCCTTGGTCTCGCCGTAATTCATCGCGAACAACCAGTTGGCCGGCAGCGCCTGGCCGAACTGGCCGAAGATGCGCAGCCGCGCCGCGTACTGCTGCAGCTGGCAACGCCCGTCCCTGACCTTGGCTTGCGGGATGAAGCTGCTGCACAGCCACCAGCCGTCGAAGCTGGCGAAGACTTCCTGTTCATTCCACTGCAGCTTGATCTGCACGCCCTCCTGCTGCAGCAGTTGCTGACAGGCGGCCAGCATCGCGGGCGCAAAGCCGGCTGGCAGGGCTTTGGCGGGCTTGAATCGTTTCATGACCGGACCCCGAGTGGTGGAATTGGCGCCACTATAGCCCCGGCCGTGACAAGGTCATATACGATTTGCCGATAAGCCTATCTGTTTTTCCGGAATGGCTCTTTTGCCGTATTTTCGATATCGATTGCAGATTTTCTTGTTTCCCGGCTGCGGCGAGCCCTGTCTACAGTGATCCCCATCAAAACATTCACCATCACGGGAAAGAAAGCCATGCGCCCCCTGCACCGCCTCGCCATCACCCTGCTGCTCGCCGGCAGCGCCTCCGCCTTCGCCGATGTCACCCTGCTCAACGTCTCCTACGATCCGACGCGCGAGCTCTACCAGGACTACAACGCCGCTTTCGCCAAGTACTGGAAGGCCAAGACCGGCGAGACCGTCACCGTCAAGCAGTCTCACGGCGGCTCCGGCAAGCAGGCGCGCTCGGTGATAGACGGCCTGGATGCCGACGTGGTGACGCTGGCGCTGGCCTACGATATCGATGAAATCGCCAGCCAGGCCAAGTCCATCGCGCCCAACTGGCAGAAACGGCTGCCCAACAACGCGTCACCCTACTCGTCCACCATCGTGTTCCTGGTGCGCAAAGGCAATCCCAAGCACATCAAGGACTGGAACGATCTGGTCAAATCCGGCGTGGAAGTGGTGACGCCCAACCCGAAGACCGGCGGCGGCGCGCGCTGGAACTACCTGGCGGCCTGGGGCTACGCGCTGAAGCAGCCCGGCGGCAACGACGCCAAGGCCAAGGACTTCGTCAAAAAACTGTACGGCAACGTCAAGGTGCTGGACTCCGGCGCGCGCGGCTCGCTGATCACCTTCACCCAGCGCGGCATCGGCGACGTGCTGTTGTCGTGGGAGAACGAGGCCTTCCTCGCCACCAAGGAGCTGGGGCCGGACAAGTTCGACATCGTCACCCCGTCCGTCTCCATCCTGGCGGAACCGCCGGTCAGCGTGGTGGACAAGGTGGCGGACAAGCGCGGCACCCGCAAGGCGGCCGAAGCCTATCTGCAGT
Source organism: Chromobacterium sp. Ag138 (assembly GCF_055181315.1). Lineage (NCBI taxonomy): Bacteria > Pseudomonadati > Pseudomonadota > Betaproteobacteria > Neisseriales > Chromobacteriaceae > Chromobacterium > Chromobacterium sp. Ag138. Next base: position 306,522 of record NZ_JBUPWA010000001.1, on the reverse strand, counting down.
ATCTGTACAGCCCGGAAGGCCAGGAGCTGGCGGCCAAGCACTACTACCGTCCGCGCGATCCCAAAGTAGCGGCCAAGTACGCCGGCCAATTCAGCAAGGTGAAGCTGTTCACCATCGACCAGACCTTCGGCGGCTGGCAGAAGGCGCAGAAAACCCACTTCGCCGACGGCGGCGTGTTCGACCAGATCGTCGCGCGCTGAGGCACACCCCCTTAAGCCGAGCAACGTCTTAAGCGCCTATTCAAAGTCACTTTTTCAAAGGGCATAACAAGGCTAGGTGGGGCGAGATGCAAACTGGCGTTGCGCTTCACTCGTAGTGCCACCATGGCTGCCATTTCTGGCTACGTCTAATTAAGCATGAGAATGTTTTTGCAGATGGTTGCCGATTTCTGTAGAAGCGGCGGAGTAGAAGGGGAAATCGGGTCGAAATTAGACAGCGCGGCCTAATATTCTGCCCAAAATGCACCAAGGGCTTACGAAAATTAATTCGTAAGCCCTTGATTTTATTGGTGCCGGCGGCAGGAATCGAACTCGCGACCCCCTGATTACAAGTTAGTGCGCAAAACCGCGCCGAGCATGGATTTCAGGCATGTTTCAGTTCCGCAAAGATAATAAAAGGTTTCCTTAAAAGCCTTGATTTGGCTATATCGGCCACCCTTTTGCGGAACGGTTTTACCTCGTCGGCGTGATGGTATCCCCCTTCCTGTTTCGGATGTACGTTTCGGTCATGGTCACCGAACCATGGCCAAGCAGCCGCTGCGCCTGGCGCACGTCGCCGGCGAGATCTGCCTTGTCCGTTCCGGCCTTGGCCCGGAGGTCGCGCAGCTGGAACTGGGCAATCTCTTCGTCCAGTTCCGGGTGCTTCTCACGGGCCGCCAGGCGGGCATCACGAAACCAGCGGACCAGCGAGGATCGGGACAGCCGGCGGCCCCGTTCGTTGACCAGCAGATACGGCGATGAGTTGGGACGCCCCTCCTTCCAGATCAGCATCATTTCTATCACCACAAGCAGCTCGCCGATCACCAGCACGCGCAGCTTCTTACTTGTCTTGCTCTGCTGGAATATCAGTTCCTGCTTGCCGTCAGGACCAGTCACCAGGTGGCGCGCCAGCTCCCGAGTCACAACGTCGGTGGGCCGCTGGCCGGTCAGATACAGCAGCTGCATCAGGAACCGCAGCGGCTGGCAGGCCTCGTCATAGACGGCCTGGTACACCTCCCGCTCCACATAAACGTCGCGCCCCGTTTCGCTGGCGCCCTTCACTCCGGTGCAGGGATTTGGCTGGTTGGTGTAGCCCCACACCCGGGCCATGTTCCAAACGTGGCTGAACAGCGCCTTTTCCCTGTTGGCGGCCACCGGTACATCTTTGCGCCACTCCAGATACTGTTGGATGTGGACTGGCCAGATATCGTCCAACGGCGCCGGCGGGTTGCCGAAAAACTCCTGCAGCGTTTCCATCTGCCGGATGTTCTCATCCTGGGTTTTTTTCGCCTTGGTCGGCACCACTTCGGCCAGGTAGCGGGTGGCGGCGTCACAGAACGTCGGCCGGGCGTTGCGCGGCACTTTTTGCAGCTGCAGCTCCGCCCACTTCTTCACCGCCAGCGGGTAGTCGCTGCCCAGCGCCAGCTCGCGCCGGGGCCGCTCGCCGGTGTCCAGGTAGTAATAGACGCGATCGCCGCGGCGCCGCCGGCGCATGCCCTTGGGCAGGTTGAGATTGACTGTCGGTTTCCGTCCCATAGCCACCTCAACTCAACACGGCCGGCGTCCAGCCGCCGGCGGCCGGCTTGGGCTTGTCCGCCCTCACCTTCCCTTCCACCGCGGAACGCGGCACCACCGCCTCGCCCCGGGCGTTGACGTAGAAATGCAGCCCCATGCGCCGTAGCTCGGCCACCTGGGCCTTGCGGATCTTGCAGCCGGTCAGGACCGCCACGTCTTCCTTGCTGAGAAACACCTCTGACATATCAGGCCACCTCTTGATCTATTTTTCTGGGCTGGTCATACAATGCCTGCTCGCCTAGCAAGCGTGACAAATGCCATTGCAGCCTGGAGCGCCACAACTCCATTTCCGACGCAGCGAAGTTGATCGGATCGGGATTCGTCCACCACCACGGCCAGCCCATCAGCCAGCACGCGAATGCCGGATTCAGTCGCAGGGGCGAGGAAGGGGAACTGATTGATGATGTCGGCCCACTCTCTTGCATCCGGGCTTGGCGCGAAAAGTCCTGGACCGTATTCGTCAGCGTTGGGCCATTGCTGCGCTCTCGCTCGTCGTAGCCTGACCGATAGTCCCTGGCCGCCGGCGTAGGCCAGTTCTTGGTCATGCAGTGCAGCGTGAAGTGCGCCGACCTGGTCGTGCCGCATTGCTCCGAATCCGACGCCGTGGGCGTTGCCCATTGCTGAGCCTGGCCGGCCAGAAGGAGCTCGTGCTTTCTGCTGCCCCCGCGAGACTTCAGGCCGCCCTTGGGCGTTGCCGGCGTCTGCCACATCTCTACTGCTGTTTGAAGCCCATCTCCCGATGTTGCGCTGCTGCCAGCCCTGTTGTTGTTCCCATGGACTGTCGCGGTAGGCCAGAATGAAGACGCGCTCCCGCTGGTGGCCGGCGCCCACGTCTGAAGCTCGTATGCTGTCCCAGACTGCATGCATCCCGAGCGCGGCCAAGTCTTCGAGTACGGCATCCAGTCCCCCAGAAGATCGCAGCCCGGAGACGTTTTCCAGGAACGCGAATCCTGGTCCAGCCAGGCGAATGGATTCGACAATTTCGGGCCAGGTCCAGCGGTCGTCCTCGGTCCCTTCCCTGTTCCCTGCCATGCTGTGCGGCTGGCACGGGAAGCCCGCAATGATTCCGTCCAGGCATCCAGCCCAACGCTCCCATCTGACATCCTGCAGGTTTCCGGCCCAAACAGGCGCCGGCTCCAGGGCCTGGTCTTCCATCCGCGCCAGGAGGCCGGCCGCAGCGTAGGCGTCCCGCTCAACGTAACCCACAGTTCGGGCGCGGTATCCGAGATAGTCGAGGGCAGCATGGACGCCGATGTCGAGCATTCCGACGCCGGCGCAAAGGCCGACTGTATTGATCGTGGGATGAACCATGTCATGCAACCTCCCGCTTGATCTCCGGCGCCGCCGACAGTCCCAGCGCCTCCAGTTTGTTCAGACTGATGGCCGTCATATGGCCGATCCGCCGCCGGTCTATGGTCTTCTCCACGTCGTCCAGCATCTCGCCCTTCTTCACCGCCACCACGCCGCTGGCCAGCAGCTGGCTCTTGAAGATGCGGCCGGTCTTCACCGGCAGGCCATCGAACTTGGCGCGCAGATGATTGGCCGTGGAGAGGTGGTCCATGATGTGATTCGGCCGGATATAGAGCAGCACGTCCGGGTTACCGTCGTCGTCCTGCGCGTCCTCCCAGCAGAACGGATGCTCGAAACGGCGGGCGTCCAGCTCGGACAGGGCGATTTCCATGATCCGCACCCAGGGCAGCCGCGTGCCGTCGGTCTCGGACAAGTGGCTGTTCATCTCCGCCAGCAAGTCCTCCACAAAATGCCCCTGGGCGGCGTCGATCTCGGCGAACTCGCAGAGAAGATGCCAGGCGGCCAAGATCGCCGCGTAGTTCTCCATCATCCGGTTGCTGGTGGCGTCGGCGTCGCCGGCGCGGCTCTTGGCCTGGCAGAAGCGCAGCATGCTCTTGTGCAGGTCGCGGATGCGCGCCGGCTCCGTACTGGCCAAGAACTGCAGCCACGGCCAAACGGGAAACTGCGGCAGCTCATGCGGGATCATCGGCCCCTGCCGCTCTACCGTCAGCTTGGAGCGGCACACCTTGGACTGCAGGCTCTGGATGTCAACCTCCTCGCCGGCCAGCAGCACCGGCGCGCACATCAGGTACGGCGTCAGCGCGGCGCCGATCCGGGTGAACTCGAAGCGGTATGTGCTCTGCAGCAGGCCATCGATGTCGGTCAGGATGGACTTGGGCAGCTTGGAGAATTCATCCCAGCCCACTGGGTTGGTGGTGTAGGACACCGACGCGCGCCGGCGGTGGTCGGTCTTCAGCATCTGGCCAGACAGCACCTGAAACGAAAAGCTGCGCTGCATGCACTCCATCAGCTTGGACTTACCGGAGCCCTTGTCCGCCTGCATTTCAAAGTGCGGGTAGAAGCCCAGCAGCATCTTCAGGTGCGCCCCCAGCGCCCACACCATGGGAATGGCCGCAGCGTTGTGCTTGAACGTCTCCTGATAGGCGGCAATCACCTGCCGCGCAGCCTGCTTGCCGCCGCGGGGGAATGACAGGTTGTGATACAGGCATTGCCGGGCCGGCTCGGTGAAGTAGCAGTCATTCCCCTCCAGCGCCGCCAGCTCACCGCCGCGCCATGCCAGGCCGACGAAGTTGACAACATCGCGGGCGCCAATGTCGGCGGTGCGTTCCAGTATCGAAATCATTCGGGCGAACTCCTTGGGTTTCCAGATGTAGCCGAATCGGTTTCCCCACCAATCCAGTGAAAAAATCTTGTCGTCGGTGATCACCGCGCGCTGCAGCGTGTTGCCGTGGCGCGCCACCTGGGCGCTCACGCCAAACACCGTTTCCGGCTGGTTGTCCGGCGTGCCGTTGATGGTGGCCAGGTGGCTCTGGATGCGCAGGCGGGAAATGCCGGCGATGCGGAAGGCGCACAGGTCCCCCATCTCCTCGCGGCGGTGCTTCTTGCCGTCTTCCTCCTCGCTATCCTTGAATTCCTGCACGTACTGGGTGAAATCGTCGGTCTGCTTGAACCGCCAGTACACGTTCCAGTCCAGCGTTGGCAGCCACACCCGGCGCCGGCCGTGGGCTTCGTCGGCGCTGCAGGCCGGGTTGCCTGGGATCAGCCAGGGCTCGATGTTCTTCAGCCGCGCGCCAAGCTCTCCGGCGCCGCCGTCCTGCAGCACATCGTTGATGTCCTGGCCTTCTTCCCAGTCCAGCATGTTCACGAAACGGTTGGCGATATCCAGCGCGGTCAATCTCTCGTTCAACTTCCAAGCGGCGTCCAGCCCTGGGCGCTTGCCGGTTTTCTCGTTCACCTTGTCGGTGTGGTCCAGCGCAATCAGCACCTTCTTGCCGCGCAGGAACGAGAAATCGATGGTGTCCACGTTGGCCACACCGCGGACGGCGTAGGCGGCGACACCCTCCGGCCAGTAGCAGCTCTCCACCGACAGCGCGTTGATGGGTGATTCCACGATGTACACCGTATGCGCGCGCTTCAAGCGGTTCAGGTCGCTGTACCAGCCGTAGCCGGACTTCTCCCCCTGGCATTGGGTTTTCACGCCACCATTCAGCGCAGGGTCCTGGTAGCGGAAGTCCACCGCAACAACTCGGCCCGGGTTCAGCGTGCGGACGATGAAGGCCGCGGCCGCGCCGCCGTGGCCGGGATCGCCGGCCGGCACTTTATTGGACGTCCAGTTGTTCCAGCCGATGGCCTTGTTCTTCAGCGCGCGGGCTATCGCTTCTTCGGAGATGCCACGCCCCTGCAGGTATTCCATCACCGGGTCCGTTTCCTTCAGGCAGCGGTCGGCCAGCCATTCCTCTGTGCTCTTGCGCACCGGCGCCGCCGGCGCGTCCGGCGACGGCATCGGGATGCCGAACCAGTCGCCCAGCAGCTTGGCCGCCTCTATGGGTTCGCTGGCCATGCCCGCGTAAATCACCAGGTCGATGGTTGTTCCGCCTTTGCCCGCGGTGTGATCCTTCCAGCCTGGTCCGTAGCGGCCCTTGTCTGCGTCGTAGATCGACAGGCTGGGCTGCTTCTCCTTGCGCGCCGGGCTGAAATAGTTGCCCCGCCCGCCGTCGCGGCGCATGCCCAAACGCGCCGCCACCTCATGCAAATCCAGCTCTTTCAGGCGAGCGAACCACTCCGCCATGCGCGGATTCTGTGTTGCCATGGTGTTCTCGCTTAGTAGGAAGGTGTGGCGCCGGCCAGCGCCAGGTCGGCGGATATCGCCACCCGCACCCCGCAGTCGTGGGCGAACAGCACCGCGCGCAGCGCCGGCAGCGCGGCCATGCGCCAGCCGGTCACGGCCACGTTCGCCAGCCTGGCCACCACGTCGGTGAAATCCGGGTTATCCAGATCCACCTCAGCGCCGGCCGCGTCCGCATCAATCACCGCGCACGCCTCGTCCCACGGCACTGGGCACCCGTCCACAAGCCCCAGCAGCGAACCCTCCAGGGCATGCAGCGGAGCCACCGCCACCAGCCCAGGCTCCGCGGCGATCGCGTGGCCAAAGCTCCGGAACGCGCGCCGATCGGATGAAAACGGGAGAAGAGTCTTGATATTTGCCATTGCCACACCTGTTTGTTTCATGCGCCGATCAGATCCAGCTGCGCGGTTGCTTCGAACGCCGCCAGGAAATGCACAACAGACTGCTCGATCGACATTGGTTTGATACGCTCCGGCAGGGGAGCCACCCCGGCCAGAATCGGCCACTCCACGCCAGACTGCGGCATCAGGTCTCGCCGCTCCGTCGCCAGCAGCACCAGATCGGCGCGGCGGATCTCCGCCCTGTCCTCCTCGCTCAGCTGCAGGCGGAAACGGGCCTCGATCGCCGCGGCCACCAGCCCTTCCACATACTGGTAGCTCGGCAGCTGGCGCTTGAGCGGCGTCACCACGTCGCCGACATAGGCCTCTTGCGCGTCGTGGAGCAACCCGGCCAGCTTCAGCCGCGGCGGCAGGATCTCGGCGACCCGCACCGAATGCTCGGCCACGCTGTAGAACGGGCGGCAGGCGCCGCCGAAGCGGCAGATATGCGCCAGGTGGTGGGCGATGTCGTGGATCTCGATGTCGGCCGGCGACGGGTGCAGCAGATCCACGTAGCGGCCGGAAACGGTTTGGATGATGGATTGGGTCACGGAAAGTCCTTTCTTAGTAGGCGCTGACGTTGCCACAATTCGGGCAACCGCCATACCAGCCGTCAGCATTGACGAAACGCCCGCAAGTCACGCAGTTGTAGCGATCGGGGGCCGGCCGCTTCGGTTTGATCAGCTTGATGCCGGTGCCGCGCAGCGCGATCCCGATGGAGACGTTCTTCTGGCTGACCAACACGCGCGACTTGGACTTGATGTAGCCCATGGGAAGCGGCCGAAGACCATGCGCAACTAGTCCGCGTATATAGAACTCATCAAACACGGTAGCCCTGCGCAGATCGGCCGTTTTCCCATCCTCGCTCTTGAAAATCAGGTCATTGCCGTTGAACTCGCCGGGAAGTGCCGCGTAATACAGCGCCTCGCTCGCCGCGCAGATAGCAGCTTCAGCCAGATCGACATGTTGGTGATCAACACCGATATGCGCTTTCGCATTGATGTAGGCCAATGGCCACGGAATATCGGTTTCTCGCATGCGGTGCTGAACCAGCGCCTCGTCGCGGGTGTAGATCTGCAGCTTGGCCAGATCGGTGTAGTAGCCGTTTCCGCCAGTACCCCAGAACTGCAGGTTGTCACCGATGAGGCTGCGAGAGTCCTGAAGGTAGAAGTGTTGAGGCTGCATCACGGGCTCCCTACCTTTTTGCTATGCGCATCGCAGTCCGTGCAAACGTGCTCTAGCGTCAGCGGGTCGCCGGTATAGCCAGTGTTTTCGCACGCCAGGCATTGCGGTTCCGAATCTTCCTGCTTGTTCTCGCCCTCTCCCGGCCACCGCGTTTCCAGTCCGTACTTGGCGGAGGTCGCGTCGAACTTTTCACGCACCGCCCGTCCCAGGTCTATGCCCAGCGCCATGGCGATCAGGTCCGCGCAGATCACCACGTCGGCCAGCTCCGTCGCGGCATGAACCTTCGTGGCGCGTGATCCGACCATGCCGATTCGTTCGCGCTCCAGCTTCTTCAGCACATTGCAAAGCTCGCCGACTTCGCCGGCCAGCTCATTACCTCGGAACGCCAGGCTGACAGGCTCGTTTCCAACATCCCACTCTGCCTGTCGCTTTGAATTTGCAATGCGCAGGTTCGTGAACCCATCTCCTGACGAAACGGTATTCAGCGCCTGCTTCATCCACTCAACTTCCCGTTCCCTACGGTGGCTCAACAACCGCCACGCCTCGGCATCGCCTTTCAGAACCGCAATGTACTTATTGAGCTTCATTGGTCGTCCCCTTCTGGCCTGCCTCAGCGAGCAGCTTCAACTCGGCAGCGGCTGCCGCCGCCCAGCCTTCGCCATGCTGCTCGTACATGTTGAGCAGGAAGTGCTGCACGGCCGCCTGCTCCGCCTCCGCGCGGTTTTCGATTTCATCGCCGCGCAACCGCAACAGTTTGGCCATGTTGATGCACTCGAAGCACATCAGGCCCAGGATTCGCCTGGTGTGTTCGTTCAGCGGGGTCAGCTTGGATGTCTGCGGCACTACGCCGCCGTTCAGGTCCTCCACAATCTCCTCGGCGCTCATCGGCACACCGTCGCGCAGGATGGCCGCACCGCCGCCCATCACGATGCCCTGGCTGTATTCGGGTTTGTCCATGTCAGTTTTCTTTCTCGGAATTGGTCTCACGGAACGCGCAGCAATCCGGGCAGCCGCAGCTCTCGCGCGGCAGCCGCATCGCTTCGCACTCGTCCACCGGCGCCGCGGGGCGCGGCACCAGGTGGAAGTCGGCATAGTCCTGGTAGGTCATGCCGCAGGGGCCGGTTCCGGGATAGAGAGGCCCGCCTGCATCAGACTGGTGATCAGGCTGCCAACCTGCACCGTCGGCAGCCCTGGGCGCTGGGTGGCATTGCGGATGTGCTCAGGGATGAACTGCGCCAGCTCGGGGGCAACTTCCACAAACTTCTCTACCGTCTTCAGGCTGTGGAGAATTCCGCTCAACTGGGCCTGAAGCTCTTTTTTCTCCCGCACCAATGCTCTTTCAGCATCCAGCTGTTCCTTCACCATTGCAGCAACCTCGCTGCCAGTTCCAGAGGTGTTCAATTTCAAGTTGGGTGTGCTATAGCGGCCCATCGATGCCGGGAATTTCCTGATGCCTGGCAGGTTCATCTCGGAGCGGGATTGGTATGTACCATCGTCGCGCGGCTTTGCATTCAGCGGCATGTAGCACGTGCAACCGTCGATTAGGATATCGACCATGGAGTATTGGAGGAGCCACCCATCCGGCAGGCTCTTGGTTTTCTGGATAAAGCCTTCCGGCATGGCTGCCTCATAGGCCAGCTGGGCCAACCCAGCGTGCTTGCTCTTTAGCTCTTGCTCCCGCCTGTCAAAGGTGGACTTGAGGATGGCGTTGATGATGTCGCCGCGGTTCTGCTTGTTCAGGTTGATAGCCATGGAATTCTCCAAAATCGTTATGCGGGATGCTTGGTCGAGGCGTTCTCGGCAGCGCACTGGCACGTCCCCAGCAAGAAATAAGTAAGTGCGTTCGGCGCGCCCTTTGGCGTCACGGCATCGCGCGCTACCCAGTAAATGCCGCCGCGTTTCACCTTCACCCACAACGCGTTGCCCTGGATGCTCACCACCTCCCCCTCTTTCGCGCTGCAGCGGAACGAGTTGCGCCCGGTTTGCGTGGTGGTGGAAAAACTGACGAAATCGCCCACGCCAATCTTGCTCACGTCCGGCTGGCGGAACTTGCCGCAGTCGTCGCATCTGTAGTTGGTCTCGATCATTGCGCGGACTCCTCGATGCCGATGGACGCGCCGCGGATGCGGCCCAGCAGCTGGTTGGCGTCGCGGTCGAAGTCGCGGGCGCGCTGTTCCAGCTGGTTGGCGGCCAATTGGCGCTCCATCAGGTCGGATACCACCGGCTCGCCGGCCAGCAGCGCGCGCACAGCCGCGGCGTTCTCGGCGGTGATCAGGTCCAAGTCGATCTGGTGGACATGCACCACGTTCAGCAGCGTGCGCACCGGGCGCGGCATGTTGCGCTCGTTCTCATAGCGGCTGCCGCCGGACTGGGTCACGCCAATTCGGCTCCAGAACTCTTGTTGGTTCAGACCCAGCTTGCGACGGATTTCGCGGGGGGATTGGTTCAGTTGGTTTTTGCTCATGGTTCGGTCCTCGAATGGTTTGGAATCAGCTCAAAATCAGTTGGATGGCGGGCAGGTTGTCGTCCGCGTCGCCGGTCGGCGTCAGCAGCCAGCGAAAGGCCGATGTCTTCAACAGCGCCAGCTTGTGGCGTTCGCATATGCTGCTCAGTTGGGCGGCGTCCTCGATCGGCTGGCGCAGGCGGATGAACAAGCCGCAGGTGGGGTGATAGCTGGCCAGCGCCTGCAGCGGGGTCTCGCTGTTGATGTCAGCCGCCACCACGTCCACGCGATCGAACCAATGGTGTTGGCGGTCCAGCGCGGACAGCACGGCACGGAACGAATTGGTGTGGTGCTGAAGGGCCTGGGCGTAGAGTCTGCTCATCGCGCGCCTTCCCCTGCCGTGGCCCATAACGCGGCGGCCAGCTCATCCACCCGGCGGGCATCCGTGGACGTCATCACAAGATGGCGATCCGGCAGCTGGGGGAGCCCGCTCAGCGTCTCCTCCGCGATCAGCACCAGGATTTCAGGGGCCGCCCCGCTTCTCAGCAGGGCATTGAGCGTGGGGATGGCGTTATTGCCCAAGTCATCAGCGATCACGATGCGCTTGTTGTCTCGCTGGCCCAGCAGCCGCAGCTGCCTACCCACTTGGGTCTTGCCGCAACCTTTGGGGCCCGTCACCAGCCACAGAGCCGTGCCGGCTGGCAGTTCTTGCAATAGGGTTTTCATGTCAGTCCTTCCCTTGAAAACGGATGGCAATGCGCTCCTCGGCTGCGCGGCGGGCTGCCACCCGCTGGCGGTTCAGCGCCGCCAACTTCATGCGGCCGTTGGGATCGATGGCGCTGGCCAGCAGCGCGATCGGGCGGCGGTCGGTGTTGTCGGGCGTCCAGCAGCGGACATTGGCGTCGCGCATCACTCGCCCCTTCCGCGCTTGGTGTAGTCCATCACGTTCCAGTCCTTGGCCAGCTGCTCCCAAATCTGGCTGCCGTTTTGGAAGTGGTTGTGCACCTCGCATTCGGCCCAGGAGTCCATCCGCAGCACAGCCAGGCAGTCGTCAAACAGCTCCTGATCCAACGCTCGCAGGTCGGTAGGGTCGAGCTTGAAACGGGTGCCGTTATAGAGACTCAGCAGGAAACCAGCGACCACTCGGCTTTGCCCCGTGTGGTCCCTAGCTATATTCAGCAGACGGCGCAGTGCGGGTACACCGGCCTCACGGTCTGCCTGGCGGCGGGCGCCTTGCTCTTGAATTTGCGCCATGATCTGGCCCATGGACCTTTGAATCGGCTGATCCATCACCCTGCCCTCCTCTGGTAGCGGTTGCGCAGCTGGGCCCGCGTGGTGCGCTTGCCGCCGTTGCCGTCCAGTGCTTCCATCGCCTGCTCGATATCCTCCCGGCTGGGCGCCGTATAGATGGCCGTGCTGTTGAGGCTGGCGTGGCCAAGGGTTTTCTGGACGATCAGCAGCGGCTCCTTGGCCTCGCTGCTGCGCAAGATATCCATCGCCCGGGTATGGCGCATCCAGTGCGGCGACACCGTCAGCGTGATGCCCGCCTCCGTCGCCCAGTGGCGAAACCGCAGTTGCACCGCTCGCACCGTCAGCGCCTCGCCAAACCGGCCGGCGATCAGCGGATCGGCGCCGTTCTGCGACGGGTTCATGTTGAGCAGCGCCACCAGGTGCATGCGCAGAGGTGCGGTCAAAAACACGGAGTGATCTTGCTTGCCGCCCTTCCGGTTCTCCGCCGGGATGTAGAGGTATTTGGTTTTCAGCGCGTCCCAGGCATCGGCCAGGGACACGGCCAGGAACTCGCTGATGCGGCAGCCGCTGTAGTACAGCGCGCTCATCAGGTGGTAGTCCCGTTGGGCCAGGTCGTCGTTGGTTTTGTACGCAGCGCTGAACAGCTGATGCCGTTCCGCCGGCGTGAGATAGCGTTTCATCGTGTTCTCCTTGAATCGTCGTCAGGCTGTGGCGGGCATGACGATCAGGGCCAGGTCGGCGCCCACTTCTTCCGCGGCATCCACCACCACGTGGGTGGCGGTTACCGCCTGGATCCACAGCAGGAGGCGCTTGCCGCCTACCGTGAGCTGGATTTCCTCCCCGGGCATTACCGGCAGGCGCCGGCGGGGTTGCCCTACCGCCATGCTTTCCACTTCCAGGCCCTGCCCGGCGCGGTGAAAACTGATGGATGCGATGTCGGCGGGTCCGTAGATCACCGCGTCCTCGCCCAGGGCGATGCGGAACCGGCCGCTGCGGTTCTGGTAGCCGGGGGTAAAAAGTTGAATCAGGTTGCTGTTGTTCATGCCCGCTTGCTCCTCAACATGGCCAGCGCGATGCGTCTGATGCAGATCGCCAGCGCCGGGTTGTCCATTGCGGATTCGAACGATTGCCGTAGCCTGGCGCGCTGGTGCGCCACGCGCAGCGCCTGCTCGGTCAGCTCGCCAGAGCTGGGGTCGAGTGGGAGAGCGAGTTGCCGTCGCATGGCTTCACCACCAGGCTGCCGAACCGGTTGCGCAGCTCAACGATGGCGGCGATCCACTCCATCGTTTCCCGGTTGAACTCGTTGAACTCGTCCTGGGTGACGATGCCGTCGGCCAGGGCCTCATTCATGCAGCTGTGCACCTCGCCGCCTTCCGCGTGGACCTTGTTGACCAGGTCCAGCAGCGCGGAGTCGGACACGTTGCCCAGCGCCGGCAGCTGGTAACGCGCGCTGTCGAACATCCGGCACAGCGCGTCCAGCGGCGACAGGTCGCCGGTGAAGTGCAGCACCTGGATGAAATCGTCCAGCGTGGTTTTGTGGTGATGGGCGCCAGGCGCCAGTTTGTTGGTCAGCACGCCGGCGGAGACACGCATCAGGTCCGCCAGCTTGGTGATGCCAAAGGATTTGGCTGATAGATGCAGCGCGCCAAACACGTCAGCCGGAGCTGACGGCAGGGTTGCCGCCGTAGAAGTGTTCATTTGTATTAACTCCTGTTGGTTCCCACTTGTCGTGGGTCAAACAGGTGCCGATACTGCAGTTGCCACACCGTAGTAACAGCACCACCCGATCGCACCTCACCTAGCCCGTGAGGTGCGTTCACTTTTTGTGGAACAGCACCTGCTCCACTTTCACGCGCAACAGAACCGCCAATTTTTTGGCGAGCGCCGGGGACGCGTTGTCTATGCCTCGTTCCAGGTTGCTGATATGCGCCTGGCTGCAGCCGATGGCCTCCGCCACGCCCTTCTGCGTCAACTTCAGCTCCTTTCGTCTTGTTGCCAGGTCCATGTCGCCATGCTCATCAGGTATCGATGCCTGCAATATAGGTATCGCCTATATTCATTGTCAATAGCCGATTCCTGTTTTTTAAAAATAGGGATCGCCTTTACACTTCGCTTATGGAAGAAAATGCGAAGTTGGCGATTGGCCGCCGCATCCGCGAGGTGCGCAAATACAGGGGCCAAACCCAGCCATGGGTTGCCGAACGAATGGGGATCGCGCAGGCCAGCGTATCGGACTGGGAGCGTGGCAAAACCTCGCCCACCGTGGCCAATATCTCCACGTACTGCCGCCTGTTCGATGTCAATTTCGAGTACATCGCAACAGGTCGCGGTCCGATGGAAGGGCCCAATCATGCCCCGCCACCTGGTTTCCATCTGGCGGAGCCGGAGCCGCTGCGCTACTCAAATCCGATCGAAGCCGACGAACAAGAACTGTTGCAGATCTACCGCTCGCTGACGAAAGCCCGGCGGCGCGCAATGCTTCAATTCATACGAGACTGGAGTGGAAAGAAATGATCCGATTGGCTATCCTCTCGGCCCTTTTCCTCGCCCTGCCGGTCGCCGCGGCGCCGCGGGACGACGCCCGCGCGCTGCTGAACTGGCTGCACGCCGCCCGCGACGACATCAACCGGGACGGGAAGGCAAAGGACAAGGTGGCGCTGCAGCGCTGGCGGCGCGAGGCGCAGCAGAAGCTGGCCGCGTGGCCGGACAACGAGGCCCACGCGGATTACGCGAACTGCCGCACCGCGCTGGTGGACATGGCGGAATTCCTGGACGCCTATCAGCGCAAGGACTACGCCTGGAGAGACCGGAAGGGCAAACACTTCCGGCAAGACCTGGCCGACTGCGAGCGAGCAGTGGCAGGCAAATGGTAAAGGTGCTGGTTAGCTGGATCATCACATTGTGTCCTTTGTTATGCCAGCTAATTTAGTCCTCCGTTTACATACACGGCAATCGCACAACTGACATCAAAACCAATACAGATAACCAGCACAGCCATTAAATCTGTACTGATATTGGGCTGATGTTGAACAGCCGCCGGACCAGATCAATTCTGTTCCGCGCAGAGTGCAAACCCCTGATTTTATTGAGCCGGTCACGCACCGTCCGCACCGACACCCCCACCTCGCCGGCTATTTCCTCGTCCGTCATGCCGTTTAGTACGTGCTGCAGGATATGACAATCACGTTTATCTAATCCCGACAGATCCGGTTGCTGATAGATCAGCCGCAGCGCCACATCAATCACCGCGGGAGACAGGGCCTCAATCAGCTGTTGAGCCAGCTGGTCTTGCTCCACTTCAACACCGGCGAATGACAGCACCAGCCTCACGTCTCCGCGCTGCTCCACCCAGCTGACGCCGTTCAGCATGTTGTTGTTGGCCGCGGCCTGAATGAATTTCCGTCGTAGCGGGTCGCTGCTGACAGAGAGCAGCCGGGACCAGAACAGCAGCTTGCCCTGCGGCCCATTCCACACCGGGTCCCGCTCATGCGCGCCGCTGCGTGCGTAACCGGTCATCCACTGCTCGGACCAGCCTACATTTGCCAGCGCGAACATCGCCCCGCCACGCTGGGCGGCGAGGACTGCGCGCGTGCCGCCGGGCAATAGCTGGTTCCAGGCGGCGACAAACTGCCGCAGCCCTTCCATGTCATCCACCCTCACCAGGGCTTCCAGAAGCGCAAGCAAGTTTTCGGTGAGGCGTCGTATTTGTGAGATCAGCATGGCATTTCATCGTGGGTCTTAATTCCGTTCTAGTTAAAACTACGTATAAAAAAACCCGCTGGGGAGCGGGTTCTCGTTAAAAATTCCTGCGGCATCAGGCCGGAGCGCTAGGCCAGTCGATTTGCGTTGGGAATTTGGCCTGCTGCGGCACGCGCGACAACAGGACTCGGTAGCGCCGCCAGGCCGTCAGCAGCGCAGTCTCCGCGGTGGTGGCGATGCCGAGATCCACCGCGTCCTGCAGCGGAACAACAGCCGCGTCTGCCTGAGAGCGCCTGACGGCAACCTCGGCCTCGGCGCTGGCCTTCTGCGCCGCTTGCAGCGCGGCAGCGTCTACCACCCAGCCACGGCCATTCCAGACACCGAACTGTGGCGGCTCCAACTCCGTGGCCCCCAGGCTCGCCGGCGTGTCGCCCAGCGCAGCAGCAACCGGTCGCGCGGTAGCCGTGTTCCACAAGGGCACCCCCCGCCAGTCTGGCAGCACGCACCAATCGCCCGCCGCACAGTGGCGCGGTACAGAACCATCACCGGCGCGAAATGTTGCTGCAAGCCGAGCGCCTGTAGTCGGAGGTGCATCTACAGAAGCCCATGCAGGAATCAAGTAGACCTCCCCCTCGTCCAATGGCGAACGCTGGGCCGTGGTTTCGCCGGCATACTCGCCTGTTTCAGAGCTATAGCAATACACAGTTTTCTGGGTAATTTCAGTCATTGTCACGTCCATTCATCAGAATTTGATGCAGGCGAGTAATGCAACGTTTCGGGGACGGGTTTCCGTGCCGCTACCAGAATTTACTCCCGTAACGAGCGGAGCCTGGTTTGCAGATGCAACCGGACCGGCATATGACCAGCAGCTCCCGCTAGAACCAGGAATTGCTAAAGTTCCACCGTCCTGCGGGCGTTTTATCGTGTGATCATGAGGTCCAACAATGTCCGACTGGTTGCTACCTAATGTTCGTCCGGTGTCAACCAAGCGGCCATAGTCCCAGCCACGCACGAACTCGCCGCGGAGGTCGGGCAAGTTGAATGTTGTTGAGCCATCTCCAGCACCGTATATGGTGCCGATAGTGGCGAACAATGCCGCATACGTTGTCCGAGATACCGGCGCGCCGTTGGCACGCAACCAGCCCGCCGGCTCAGCAGGCCCCGCGAAATAGCCAACAAGTCCAGGCGGTGCTGCCGCCACCGCCGCCGCCACGGTGGCTTTACCAGCTAGAGCATTCGCCATCGTTGTAGCAAAATTGGGGTCATCGTTCACTGCATCGCCCAGTTTCCCCAGCGTGTTGAGATTGGCTGGCACTGTCCCGCTCAACGCAGCGACGGCAGCCTGCACAAATGCATGGCTGGCAGGTTGTGGATCACTCGCGCCAAGAGGGCTGTTCGGCAGAATCATCCCATCAGGGCCGAACCGGCCCGCCTCCACACCATTGCAGGCAATGCCGATGAACCCATCCGCGATGTGCCAAAAACCCGTATCGCCAGAACCATCGAGAGCGAATGTGATGCCTGGCGCCTTGACCGTCCCTTCGGGCACGGTGATTCGTCGGGTAAATGTGGGGTTATCCAGCGGAGCCACCGACAACAACGCGTTTTGCAGATCCGCCTTGCTGGCAGCGTCGGTGATCCCGTATCCCGCTAGGGTGGTCGGGCGGCTGGCTGTGTTACCCCACGCGATGGCGCGGATCGCCTGCAAGAGCTGGATATTCTGGTCCGGTTTCAGCGCAAACCCAGCACCTTCCACCACGCTGGCCATCTCTTCCTGCCAGCTGTCGAACAGCTCATATCCCGGCGTCGTCGCCGGTTGCCCGGTTTGCGGATTGCCCGGGCCAAACCCATGTTTGCCCGGACCGAATTTGTCCCGCACCGGATTGCGGTTGTCACCTACTCGTCTCATTGGCCTGCTCCTCCATATGCAATCAAAACCGTGCTGACGGCCGGCGCCTCGCGCCGGATCACGCACTCGATCATCGTGTCGCCCCAGGTGCGAAGGGGCTCCTCGGCGCCGGACTCTGTCGTTGCCTCCACCACCCGCGTGCCGGCTGGCAGGTTCAGCGCCCAGGTATGCCGCCAGCCGATGTCCTGCAGCGGCTCCTCGCAGCTCAATTCGCAGTGGTGGTACCGGAACCGGGTGATGGTGGCGCCGGGATAGCCCAGCCGCGCCGCGAGCTGCAGGAAGCGCGGCACGCGCGTGCCGCCGGCGTCGGTGAGTTTGGCGACCACCGCCTGCTGGCGCGCTAGCAGCGTCTGCTCGCCCACCGTGCACGCGTCCGGCAGGCCCAGGGATGCCTCCCATTCCGGCAGCAGCGCTACCGCGCGGCGCGGGTCGGACTCCTGCAGCAGCAGCTGGGCGCGGGCGTCTGTGTCGGCCAGCTTGGCGGCCAGCGCCGCCAGCAGTGCGGCCAGTTCGCTGCCTTCCTCCGCCATCAGCGCCAGGCCGGGCGGCAGTAACGCCATTAGCTGCTGCTGGTAGTGGGCCGCGGTCATTGCCATGTGATTTTCCCCATCACCACCAACTCGCCAACACCGCACGCCACGTCCGCCGCCGGCGCCAGCAGCTGGTGGTCGTACTCGCCCGGCGCGCCCGAGATCTGTTCTGTGAAGTGGCTGCGGGGAATGGTGACGGGCGTGGTGGTGCCGCTGCGCACCGGCGCGCCCTCGCTGGCCAGCAATGCAGCTAGCGCATCCGTCACTGCCTGGCGGATGGCTGGCGTGTCTGGCGTCAGCCGGATGCGGAAATCAATCGGCCGGCGGATGGGCGCCAGCGCGTAGATCTCGCTGAACGGCGTGCCGGTCTGCTCCAGGTGGGCTTGCACCGCCGCCACCTCGGCGGCGTCCGGGATCAGGTCCGGGTCGCCGTCGCGGACGAAGTAGACGCCGATCGAGCCCGCGCCCAGCAGCTTAGGCGCCGCCCAGGCGCGCGTTACGCCTGGCACTTCTCGCGCCCACAGCTCCCAGTCCTGGGCCCGCCCCACCTGGCCGCTGTTGTAGCGCGCCTCCATCACCCGGGCGCGCAGCTCGTCGATGGACTCCAGATCCCCGCCGCCGGACAGGCCCGGCGCCAATACCTCCAGCTCGCCGCTGATGCCCGGCACCGGGTTGACCAGCCGCAGGCGCGCCCCGGGCTCGGTATTGCCGGCCGCGCCAGGCTGAACGCAGATCAGCCGCACCGTGGCGGCAGCCGGGCCGGCATCCGGCAGCGTCACGCCATCCACCACGGCGAACAGCGCGCCATCCGCCCGCGCCAGCTGCTCGCCGGCAGGCAGCGGGGCCTTGTTGGCGCCCGTGACGCGCGCGCTGCCGCTGGCGGCGGCCGGCGGCTTCCGCCCATCCGGCAGCCAGATGGCGGCGTGGACGGAGACCAGCACGTCCTCGTCGCACTCCATCGGGTGGATCTGCCGGGCAATCCAATCCTGATGTCCATAGAGCCCGTGCACCGCGCCGGCCAGGGCACGCGCCAGCGGGGTGAACAGGTTGCGCCGCAACGGATCGCTGGCTGTCTGCAACGTCAGTTCCGCCTCCACGCGGCGGGCAATCTCGGCTAGGGGTTGGCGGGGAATCATGTGCGTACCTCAAGATTGATGGCGCTGCCGTCCAAGGTGATGGTCAGCAGCAGGTTTTCGTCGCCTGCGGCGCGGGCGGACACGTCCAGGCTGCGCGCCACGCCGTCGTCCACCATCCACTGCAGCGCCTCCCGGGCGTAGTGCGCGGCGTCGCGCAGGGTCTGCGGCGTGTTCTTGGCGCGCTGCGCCAGCAGCCACAGCCGGCTGCCCCAGCGGTCATACGGCACGCCGGCCAGCACGTCGCCCCACCAGCCCCGTGGGTCGGTCTGCCGGTCGTCCGGCAGCGCGCGGGCATCGCAGAACAGCGACAGCACGATGGCGCTGTCGATCGGATCGGCAAACAGCGCCAGCGGCAGCGGCGCGGACAGGTCGATTACCAGGCGGCGGCTCATACCGGCAGGCCTGACAGGTCGCCGCCCTTCAGCACGCCGCCGTGGGCGTGGCTGTGCAGGGTGATGCCGTTGGACGTGAAGCCGCCGCCGCTGTGGGTGAGGCTGCCGCTGAAGAGGCCGGCGCCGGTGCCGTTGATGCCCGCCTTGTATGTGAATAACCCGCCCACCGTCACCGCCTGGCTGAACGTGGCCAATGGCGTGGCCACATCCATTCCTTCGCTGGCGTTGACGATGAAGCGCTTGCACGTCAGCGTGGCGTTGCCCTGGTCGTCAAACAGGAACAGCACGCCGGCGGCGTTGTAGGTGGCGCTCTCGCCCGCCTTCAGCCCCTTGGGCCGGTGTTCCTCGTTGTCCACGGCCACCGCCACCAGGTGGTCGCGGCAGCCGCCCACCGCCACCATCACCGGCACGCTGCCGGCCGGCGGGTGGCTGGTGGCGCCGAAGTTCTGCGCCCTCTCCACTTCATCGCGGGTTTCGCCGTCCAGCGCGGAGATCTGCAGCAGCTGCAGGCCGCCGGCGTCGTTCACCAGGTTGACGATGCCCCGCGCCACCATCAGCCGCATTTTTTGCCACGCGTTCATAGGCTCCCCCAGTCGTCATCGTCGGATTTTTTCTTCTTGCCGTGCTTGTCGCCCTTGCCGCTTGCCAAGCCGTGCTTGCTGGTGCCGTGCGAGCCCAGCTTTGCCGTGCGCACGCCGGACAGCAGGTCAAACGCGCGCGGATCGGCGATCTCCAGGTCACACACCGTGCCGTCGTTGGCGTTTTTCAGGTAGGTGACGCTGACAATCAGCGCCTCAGCGCGGATGCGCAGCCGCGGGGCGTTCACCGTCACCCGCAGCCCGGGCGCCCACAGCGGCCCGGCGTCGCCGGCTTGCCGCCAGCTCTGCACCCGGATGTTGGCGCGGTTGGCGCGCCCGCGGCGCACCGTGCATTCCCATGCCGCGCGTTCGGCGGCGCTGGGGCCGTGAGCGTTGTCCTCCGCCAGCACGATCAGCGGCCGGTGGCGGTTGACGCTCGCGTCCTTGGCGCTGCCCTTCACCGCGTGCTGGGCGTGTCCCCTGGCCTGGCCCTTGACGATGTATTCGCTGTAGCGCTCGCGCCAGCTGAACCGGCCGTCTGCGCGCAGGATGTTGTCGCCCTCGTTGAGCGAGGTCTGGGCGTGGTCGGTGCCGGGCAGATCTATCACCAGCCGGCCGCGGCCGTCGGTCCACATCATCAGCGCCTGCTGGCGCGCCGCCCGCTCCAGGCAGTCGAACACCGTTTCCCCCTCCTCGATGTTGAACGATGGAATGGCCTGATTCGCCGTGCCGGCGCGCCCGCCCACCACCACCTCCACGCCAAACGGCGCCAGCAGGTCGCCGGCGATGCGGGCCATGCTGGCCCCCTTCCACTGGCCGGTTTTGTGGATGGCGCTGCTGTCTACCAGATCCGCCGTTTTGTCCCGGCCGGAGACGTGAAACCAGGTGTTGGACGCGTCATAGCCTGGGTTGCACTCGTCCACATAGCCAGTCACCACGGGCTCGCCGTCTATGGTCAGCACCGCGCGCTGGCCGGGCACGATCGGCCGCGGCTCGTCCTGGCCGGGCCAGCGCTCCGTCACCTGCAGCGAAAACTGGCCGGCCAGCTGCTCCAGCCCGCGCTGGATCTCGATATCTGTCCAGCCGCCGAAAATCTGCCCGCCCACCCGCAGCTCGCACACGTCAGCCATGGCGCAGCACCTCCAACCGCCCGGCCGGCACAAATCCAGGATGGCGCACGCCGTTGCGCGCCACCAGATCCGCAGCTACCTCCACGCCGCCGGTGGCCTGGTAGGCCACCACCAGCGCCGGCAGCGTGGCGTGGGTGGTGAGGATGTCCAGCTCCGCCACCGTCGGCGCCCGCGCCGCCAGGCTGCGCGCCACGGCCTGGCGCAGCGCCTGCATGGCCGGATACAGCGTGTCCGGCGCCGCCTGCAGCTCCACGTTCAGCGCGTCCAGGATCACCTCCCGCGCCTGCTGCAGCTCAGCTTTGCTCTCAAACTGCGCGCGTGGAATGGAACGGGCCGCCTCGATCACCAGCACCCTGCGCACGTAGTCGGTAAGAGACGGCGGCATCAGCGGCAGGGTCTGCGCCTGGCCGGACTGAGCCGCTCCGCGGCTGCCGGTCGGCACGCCGCTGCCGCCCTGCTGGCTGGCAATGCGCTGGGCAGCGGCCACCGCCCAGGCTGGACGGGAACTGGCCGCTCGCGGCGCATCGGCGGGACGCCGGCCGCAGTTGGGCTCCAGCGTCTGGTAGGGGTGTAGCACGTCGCCGCGCAACAGCTTGCGCCAGCTGGACAGTCCGGAAAACGGATTGCGCAGCCGGCCGATCAGCGACTGAATGCGGCCCTGGATGCGCCCCACCAGCGCCAACGGCGCGTTGATGATGCGCTGAACGGCGTTGATGATGCGGTCCACCGCTGCCAGCGCCTGGTCCAGCGGGGCCAGATAACTCTCCAGCGCGGCGCAGGTCTGCTCCACCACAGCCGCGGCCTCTTCGGCCAGCCCGGCAATATCTTCCAGCCAATTGCCGGTCAGCTCGTCCGCGCTGGCGGCCAGGGCCTCGTCCGCCGCCTCGTCCAGCTGGGCGTCGGTATCGTCCGCGGCGTTCGGCTCCAGGTTCTGGCCAGCCTCAACAAACACCATTTCCACTTCGGTGACGCCGCCGATGAAATCCGGATCGCGCACCGTCGCCTTGGCCTGCAGCTGGCACAGCAGCCTGCCGTGGTAGGGGTGGTCCAGCTCGCCAGGCCCCGGGGCCTCCAGGTCGTCCAACAGCAGCTGCAGGTCCTGCTTGGCCGTGGGGCCGATGAACAGCGCGGTGACGCGATACACCCGCGCGGCGCGGCCCAGATCCTCGCCGTAGGGGATGTCCCGGTACGGGTATTCGTGCAGCACGTTGCGCCGGCCCACCTCCGCGCCGGCGCTCTTGAAATAGAACGGCCGGCCGCGCCAGCTGCCATAGATCGGGTCGGGTTTGGCCTCCATTAGTTAGCCTCCTGCATGGTGCGGCCTACCTGGAATTTCATGCGGCTACTAGACGGCGTGGCGTGAACGGTTGTAGTGGTCCCTGGTGCGGTTTCAACCTGGATTTTCACCGTCCCGCCCAGGTCGGCCTGTTTGATTTTTTCCGACAACGCTATCGCCCGCTTGGCGTCCTCTTCGCCATAGCGCTGTAGAACCTTGTTGAGGCGGTTTGTTACGTCAGCATCTGAAGCCTGGCGCACCTGGGCCGCTTTGGCGGCCTGCTTGGCCTCTTGAGCTGCCTTGGCTGTTTGCGCATAGGAGGACGCCGGGAATGGCGACGGGGCCTTTTTGCCTTCGGAAACTTCTCTCGCTGTTTTAACTGCGGGAGATTCAGCGACAGGCCCGCCTCCGTTCTGCTCCTGGATCCTGCGGTTTATCTCGATCGCCGTTTTCGCCTCTACGTTGCCAAACAGCGCGAGCACGTGGGCGATCCCGCCGCCGATTTTGTCAACGATCCAGTCTCCCGCGCTGGTCCCCTCTGACAATTTGTAAGCCCCCGTTCCGACTCCATAGCCGGCGGCCCCAGATGCCAGAACGCCGGCGGCAGTCGTCGCCCAAGCGCTGGCGCCCAGTGCCAGGAACTCTTTCAACGGCAGACCCATTGCCAGCGCAGCGCCTGCCCGCCAGCTTGCCGCCCCGGCAGCGCCGGCGGCGGCACCGCCAGCAGCGCCACCAGGGAGGCCTGGAACGGGAGGAACTGCACCGCCTGGCAGACCACCAGATGGCATATTGACCACGTACACCGGCGTCACGCCGGCAGCTTCCTGCAACGCCTTGCCAGTCGCCACCCCGGCAGCGGTGCCGCCCAGCTTTCCAGCGATCCCTCCGATCAGTTTGCCGCCATATCGCGCGGCCAATGCGGTGCCAGCAACCACGCCCACCCCGCCCAGCAGCATGTCCTTGCCGTCCAGCTCCAGCCCGCCGTTTTTCTTTTTGTCCATTGCCCAGCGGATAGACATTTGCAGGGTGTCGTTGATGGGCCTGACGAAACCGTCGGCAGCCTCTCGCAGCGAGGCCTTCAGCCTGCCGGTCTGGTCCACCGCGTTACTGATAGCTTCCGGCAGCTCGCGCTTCAGCGTGCCAGACGCATTGCGGATGCTGTTGTCGAAATCCTTGACGTTGGCCAGCGACTGTCCGGACAGCAAGATTTTCAAGCCCTTGATGGTGTCCAGGTCGGCCTTGCCAAATGCCTTTTGCAGCCACAGCGCGCGTTCCTTGTCCGTCTTCAGCTTCTGGAATCTGACGCGCAGATCCTCCAGCACCGCCACAGCATCACGTCGGCTTCCGTCGGCGTTGAAAAACTTGATCTTGGTCGCCTTGGCCGCCTCTTTGGCGTAATTCATGTTGTTGAACAGGCGCAGCGTAGACTCAGCCAAAGTTGCCAATCGTTCTGGCTGACGCTCAATCAGCGACAGACCTTCAATGAACGCCAGGGTTTTGGTGAATCCCATTCCTGCTGATGCCGCGCTTGGTCCCACTCGGCCGAAAATATCCGACAGGTTCTCAAGCTCGGCATTACCCTTGCGACCCGCCACCGTCATCTGGTCCAGCAGCTCCAGGGCTTTTCCCTCTTTGGAAAGGTCAAAGTGGAACGCCACACTTGCAACCCCCAGCGCGCTGGTCAATTTGTCGGCATTGGCGCCGCTGACTGCCATGGCGATGTTGGTCGCCTCGATTTCCTGCCGCGCCTCTTTCCAGCCTTGCCCCATCTGGATCAGGTTGTTGAAGCCCTGCTTGAGATCATCTACGCCTCGGCCCGTATCTGTCCCCATGGCGAAAAGGTCTCGCCGCAGTTGTTCCATTTCCGTGTAGGTTGCGCCCGCCGTCAGCTTGATGTTGGTCAGGCTCTTGTCGAGCCCGGCCGAGTCCATTCCCATTTTCAAGGCCGTCAGCCCGCCTGTGAGGGTGAGAATCTGGCCGTGGAGCCCGCCAAACATCGCCTTCGCTTCCGTCAGCTCTTTGCGAACTGCCGCCGAGAACTTCGCGGTTTCACGGATCCCTACGCCCAGCCCTGCCGCGTAGCGGGCGGCGTCGGCCATGATGCGGACGGTCAAAGGCAGTTCGTTATTCATCGTCGGTCTCGGCGGCTTCGATCAGGGTGTCGCGGTAGTAGACAAATTCCGGCACTGGCAGGCGCAAAATCTCGTCACGCCGCCATCCAGTTTTCAGCGCGATCAGCAGGACTCCGCCGAGGAGGCCCTGCCGTCGTCGCTGTCGGCTTCCCCCAGCTGTTGCACCTCATGCAGCCCAGCCGAGAGCGCAGCCCAATCCGCCCCCTTCAGCTTGCCCAGCATGCCAGGCGTCACTGGGACATCGGTGTCACCCAGCTTGACGATTTGGCGGGCTACAAGGGCGCGGCGGTAGGCCAGCGGCGTCAACGCGCTGTTGGCCTCCTCTTCAGCGGCGATCATGTCGTCCAGCAACGGCTCGCGCAGGACAACGGATTTGTGAACGGTGCCCCTCAGCGTGATGCCATGCTTCAGGTTGACGGTGAGGATTGCGAGTTCGGACATGCCAGCTCCTGAAAGAGAAAAGGATGGCGCGGGCGCGCCATGCTGGCATTGTGGGCGGGGTGGGATGGTGGGATAAGGGGTGGATTTGGACGAAAAAAAACCCGCAGAGCGGGTTTCTGATATTGCTTAGATATTGAGAATTGATGCCGCTTTGCCAAGCACCTCATCCAGAACATAGTCTGGCACGTGATCAACAACACGGCTGCCACCCCTGCTAAGAAAATCGCAGTAGCGGACTTGATGCACCAAAATGATACCCTGCGTTTGCAAGCCCGTTCCCATCAACGAGACCGTCAAACCTTCTTCACGGGCCAACTCTTGCGCCCCTTGCGTAATGGGACAAACCCACCCAGCCCCAGTAACGTTAAGGTCACTACCCGAAATTACCAACCCAAAATGTGGGCCTTGCATTTCCACCCCGACAGCCGGGGAAAAGTTCAAATGAACGATGTCGCCTTGTACATAAATCATGGATTACCAGATCTCCTGGCCCTCCGGTCGTACGTCATCCCATACCGGTTTCAAAAATACAGGGTCGGTGTTAGCCACAAGCTCTTTCAAGTTGTAGCGTTTCAGCTCCCGCCTTTTCCGTTCCGCCAGCACGGTCATACTGGGCCCGTTTATGTTGAGAACCACGTTATCACCGGCAGATAAGTGATTTTGCTCTGCAAACGCCGAAGGGATTGTCATGATAAGGGACCCCCCCGAGCGACGAAGCGTAGCGATTGTCATATAACTTCCTGATCGTATATTCAGCGCAAGCTTTACTCGTAGACACGATTGCGACTGAAATTGGTAGTTAGAGGAAAGTCGTAAACCGACTGCTCCACTTTCTTGCATGAAAAAGCCATTGATGGTTCTACATATCACACCTCCTCATAGCCACCCCTATTGATGGCGAGTTGTATTCTAGTAAAACATTTTGTTTTACACAAGTAAAACATAGGCCCCGCATCTGCGGGGCCTATGTGTACGTTCAATGGAACACCTGCCACTACGCCCCGCCGTCGCCGGTGAACCGCTTGCCGTACTCGTTCAGCCTTTGTTGCTTGGTCATCTTGCTGTCCGCTATCTGCTTGCGCTGCCCGGCCAAGTCCAGATCCAAGCCGTAGCGGCTTTTCAGCAACGCGGCGGCAGCTTTGTTGCCTTTGCCGAACTCCTTGACCAGCATTTCCAGGAATGGGTCTCTCGCCGGCGGCGGCGGGCTGACGCCTGGCTTGATAGCCATGCCGGTGGTCCAGTACTGCCACAGCGCCTCGTCGCACTCGTTCTGATAGGCCACGATGCGGTCGCGGATCTCCGGCTTCACCTTGTTGGGGTGGATGGTCATCAGCCAGCCGGCAAGCTTGCGCAGGGGCATGCACAGCATGTCCTGCTCGCCACCCTGTGAAGGTATTGAGATCATCTCAATACCCCAGCGCGCAAGATTGGCCTTCAACTTGGTGTACTGCCCTGCCCAATCGATTCCCATCCCTTCAACAATCGGTTTCATAGGCGTGTAGGGCTCGCTGTTGCGCTCCACCAGATAGAGCGTGGCGCCGCGGAACGGCACCGGGGCGAAATTCAGCTGTTGCATGTTCGTACCCTCCCCGCTCAGTTCAGCGCCTGTTCCATGCTCTGGTGCAGGCCGCGCATACGCCGGTCCACGCAATCCAGCAGGAAGTACAGATTCTCGGTGGGCAGCACGCTGTCGCCGCGAAACTCCCCCACTAGCGTCATCACCCCCTCCAGCGCTTTGCAGCACTGCAGCAGGTCGTCCGCGCTGTCCAGCATCAACTCGTTCAGGTCAGTCGGTTCGTTGGGAACGACGGCCAGCGACGTTTGCTTGCGGCCTCTCATGCTGCACCGCCAATCTGGCGCACGGCCCAGCCGGCGGCGGCCGGCGCGACGGACAGGCGCTCCCGGCCTTCCGCCAGTTTCTGGCGGGCATAAGACAAAGCCTCAAGCTGGGAAGGGAAAACGGCAAGGGTGCGGCACGTAGTGGGAAACACTTGCACCAAGACATACAACAAGGAAAGCGCCAGTGCGGACGCGCCGGCGGAATGGTGAGCAGCCATGATGGCCTCCTTCTAGAACCTTTTGAGGGTTCCGCCCCTTTTGATAGGGCGGCCGGGTGCTCAAAACCGCTAGAAGTCGGCGGGCATATTCCCCTTGCGGGTATTGTATTAGCCGCACACCCGGCCATAGGACGCACATTGTCCCACATATGGGCCAATGCAAAAACTATGGACGCAAAAAAACCGCAGGGCTGACGGGTGCGGAAGCCGCTTCTAGATGGTGTTTTGAGCACCGGATATGACGATAGCCCGCTGACGCGGGCTATGTCAAGTGAAAAGCGAAGTGAATCATTCGGCGTTTGTCGCAGATATCACATCCCCATCCCTATTTAAAACAAATATCTTGTTTTCAATCACTTTCGCACCCAAACTATTTTTCGCTCGAAACTTATGGCGAACTACATACAACTTACCAACTAGAGAAACTTTACTCCACTCAACACTCTCGTAAGAGTCTGGATCATTCAGATTATCCTTCAAGTAATCCTCCACTTGCCGCACTCCACCATTCCAACTGTTATTCTGAACAGAGACCGGCGAAGGGTTTTTTCCTATATCTTCTTGCACCTGTGCATTTTCATTTTTTGTTATGTAATTATATGGCAACCCTATAATAATTACGCACACCACGCCACCCAAAAACCCAGCAGCACCTACCATTATACGCTGCCTTAAAGTCAGCGATCCAGGATAGGATAGCTGTCGGTACTTAAATCCGAAAAATAATGCGCCTAAAACAAAAGCCAAAAGTAGAAAAAACCCCATCCCGCCCCCAAAAATTTATTCATCATCATTTCAATCACTTCGCTTCAGCACTAGACCGAACCCAACCATTCTATTTCGCGGCTTTATCTGCTGCTTTTTCTTTAGGTGGGCGCCCTTGTCTTTTGGGCACCTTGTCTGCGATATCAAGCGCTACTTTACCAACAATAAAAGTCCTTACAATAAAAGCCTCTAAAGGCTTCAACAATTCTTGGAACTCAACAAGACTCGGCACCCATCCTCTGTGAGCTGCAGCGTTCCCAGCCTCAACAACGACTTTTAAAATATCTGCCTCTGTCGCCCCTACATATCCATTCTCCAATAGCATCCTTACTTTGTTTTCCAAGGTATTACCAGGATCAATCTTCAAAAGCTCAGTCGCACGATCCAGTGCAGTTCTCAAACCAACAGATGCCAGAATTAGCCCATCATCCTTATAGGCATTATAAGTTTGCATTAAAATAGCGTGCAATTGATAATCAATTTTTTCGATATTCCACACCCAGTCTGGCTGAACATCCTTTCCTTTAGCAGCGGGGAAGGTTTCAACACTGATAGGGCAATATACTTCCACCTGACCATCTTCTCCATAGCCATGCTCGCATGACTCAGAGTCCCAACTATTGGACTGATAAAAGACATTTTCACAGCCCATACACTGCAATATAAAGTGGTCAATATTTCCATGCATATGATGACACCCATCTGTCCATTCCCATGGCTCTGCAAACGCACCATGAACGATACAGTTCCTTTCACCACCGCATCTTGGACATCTCCCCTTCATCTTCCCAACCGTCTTATCGTCCAACAAAGTTACTCCCGTGATCGTCGCATTTTCCACATGACATTCTCCTAAAAAGCGAAGTCGCAAGCAATAAAAAACCCCAGCCGCCAGGCCGGGGTTTGGGTCGGTTGCCACACCGTAGGACTACAAGAGGAGAACGCCATGAAGCGCAGGGCCAGTATGGTCTGTGCCAGGCGGTGCAAACAGGGGTGGAATCAGACCAGCTCGGCCGGGTTGCCGGCCATGGTGACGTCCACCTTGTTGCCCTTCAGCTCCACCTCCCCCACCGTGCCGGCGCTGGCCACCAGGTAGCGCTGGCCGCTGTCGGTTTCAAACAGCAGCGTCACTTCGTCAAGTTGCTGCAGCGCCACCACGTCCTCGTCGCTGCCGTGCCGCAGGGTGAATTTCACTTCCGCACCGTTCACTTCCTTGGTAGCCAGGCCGCAAGGGCCGTTGGCGTCTTTGATTTGCTCGCGGATCTTGCCGCCCACCTTGAGGCTGGCGTCGCCCTCGCTGCGCTTTTTCTGGCCATTGAGCGTGATGTACACCACGCCGGTCATGCGTGCCATATCGGTTTCCTTTACAGACGGTACTGCACTGCTGCAGCGAAGGTGACGAACTGGTTGACCAGGTTGGGCGGCAGCACGGCGTTGACGCGGTCCACGTCAGCGTCGCTGCGCATCACGATCAGGTCTTTCTTAAACTGCTCGGTGTCCTCCACGATGCCGGCGAATTCCAGCTCGCGGTGCAGGGCGATCAGCTCGGCGCGGATGATGGACGGCGTAACCAGCGCCTGGCCGGGGGCGACGTTGGTTCCATCGTTGGCCAGCTTGTGGCGAGGAAAACGCAGGGCGATGCGGCTGCGCACGGCGTAGCGGTAGTAGTCGGCCGTCCATTTTGTTTCCAGGCGCAGCAGGCTTTCGTCGTCCATGCCAAACGGGCTTTTCTGGTAAGTGGTGATCACCCGTTCCAGGATGATCTTGCCGCCGCTGTCCACGGTGGTGGAGCTGATGCCGTCGCGCAGGAGCAGCTCGCGCTCGTTGCGGCCAAAGCGGTCTTTCAACCGCGGAGCCAGCACGCCGGGCACTTCCACAGCGCGCAGCGGCAGCGCGGGGTCGATCGCGCCGTGGAATTCGCACACGCCGGCCCAGGCAGCGGCGCGCACCGGCGCCCAGGTAGGGCAGCCCTTCAGGCCCCAGGCGCTGACGTGGGGGCTGTTGCGGGCCGCGCCCCAGGTGGTGAGCTGGGCGTGGGTGCCGTCCCGCGCGGTAAACACATGGCCGGTGCGCATGTTCATGCCGCCCCAGCGGCCGTCCATGTCGGCCTCCAGCGACGCGAGGCTGGCGCTATCGCTGTAGGCGCTGACGATGCTGTAGAACCAGTCCTCCGCCACGGCGGCCAGCGCCGCGCCCACGTCCGGGTTGCCGGCGCCGCCGGCGAGGTTGGCGCAGACGGCGGTAATACCCTCCGGCAGCGCGTCCTCGTCGTAGTAGGCCACGGCCAGCTCCATGCCATTGCCGGCGTCGCCCTTGTGGCGGCAGGCCACGGAGACCACGCCGGCGGCGGCGCTGGCGGTCACGGGCAGGTCCGCGTTGGCGTTGATGGCGTCGGCCAGCTTGGCGGCCAACGCGGCGTTGGTGTCGCCGATGCTGGCGGCGACCCGCACCCGCTCGCCGCCAACCCAGGCCGTGAGCACGCCGGGCTTGGTGACGGCGCCGGTCAGGGTGATGGTGCCTTTCGCCGCCACGCCGGCGTCCAGATCATCCAGCGCCACGGCGTAGACGTCGATCAGGCCGTAGCGCGCCTTCACCGCGTCCAGGGCACGCGCCATGGCGTGCAACATGGAGCCGCGGCCGAACTGGGTGGCGGCGTCGTCGGCGTTGAGGATGCGGGACGGGACCAGCGCCGCGGTCTTGCCGGCCGGCAGGCGCTGGCCCAGCACCAGCAGCTTGCGCTCCATCTGCGGCAGGCCACGCGTGGCCTTGGTGTGGTCGATCTCAACGTAGACGCCGCCGGTGCGGACGCCCACGGGGATGGACATGAAGGTGATGTTGTCGGGCATTTACGCCTCCGCTTTCTGTTTCGCCGGCTTGGCCGGTTCCGGTTCGGGCTGAACTTCCGCCGCGTCGCCATCGGCCATGCGGCGGCGGTAGTAGGCGGTGAGCGGCACCGGCTGGCCAGCGGCCGGCAGGTAGCCGCTGCCGTCCTCCAGCCTTACCAGCAGGCCGTCAGCCGCCGGTTTCAGGTTGATCATGATCGGGTCCATGATGCTGGGTCTCCAGGGTGAGTTCCGGCCGGCTGGCGCTGTAGTCGCCGTGCAGCCATTTGTTGTGCTCGTCGCGGGTTTCGTGCGGCGCCAGGTCCACGTCCATGTGGGCGCGCAGCAGGCGGCCGGGCTGTTGGTTGGGCGGGTAGGTTTCGCTGTCCGGCGCGTCGGCCTCGTCCAGCGGGCCCATGTCCAACTCCAGCGCCACCCAGCCATAGGGGAATTCCAGCTGGGAACTGAAGCGGGTGCTGCGCAGCGTCAGCCGCGGCACGGCCGGGCCGGGGTTGCGCAGCCAGGCGCGCAGCTGGCCGTACAGCGCCAGCTCGGCCGCCTCCACGTCATGCGGCTGGCTGACGTGCTTGCGCACCTGCAACTGGCCCACCACGCGCAGCCTCAGCGTGCTGTCCCAGTCGCCGGGCTCTATCTCCGGCAACAGCGCCGTCACCACGCCCTGCTCCAGCTCGGCCGGCTGGCGCTGGACGTGGTCAACCAGTGACGCGGTGTGGATGCGATCGGGCAGCGCGGCGGCCAGGCTGGCGCGCAGCGCGCCCATGGCGCGGCTGATGGCGGTCATTGCGGCCTCCGCATATCCAACTGGCGCTCAACCAGCTTGTCCAGCTTGGAGTCCATGCCCTTCAGTTGGTCCTTCACCTCGTTTGTCTGCTCGCGCTGGCGTTCATCCTGCTGGCGGTCAATCACCACCTGCTGGGTCTGTTTCTCCTCCACCACCGTCAGGCGGCGGTCCAGCGTCAGCATGAAGCCCAGCAGCGTGCCCACCAACGCCAGGGTAGTCAGCACGTCCCCCAGGTTGATGCGTTTCTCAAAATGCCAGCTGGGCGCGCGCGATTCATTGGCCATGGGCGGCCTCCGCATGGATCTGGATCAGCGCGCCGCGGCCGGCGGCGACAGACTGGCACCAGGCGCCATAGTCGCGGGCATGGGCGAGGATGTCCGCGCGTGATACCCCGCTGTCAGCGGCGGAGGCGGCGGCATTGTCCGCGTCAGATTGGCCGGCAGCGGGGGCGCTGGCGTCGGCGCGCAGGCCGAGGGCGTCGTTATAGACCCGCAGCCCGTCAACAGAGAGCAGGCCAGGATTATCAGCGCCGGCAACCGGCGCAGGGCGTTGAGCGGCACGGGGAATCCTCCGGGTGAGCTGGTCGCGCGCGGTGTCCAGCGCGGTCAGGGTGACATCCAGCTGTCCGGACACGTCGGCCAGCTGGCGGGTTTGTTCCTGGTAGCGCTGCAGGGCGGCGGCGCCGTCAATGCGCCGCTGTTCCGCCACCTGGGCGCGGTAGGCGGACAGTTCGGCCCGGCCGACGGCCAGGCCCTGCTGGTATTGGCTATGCCCGTACCAGAACCCGCCAATGGCGGCGGCCAGCGCCGCCAGCAGCGCGGCGTCGAGGAGAGCGTTATTCGGCATTGCCCCTCCTCTCCGGCAGCAGCGCGCCCAGCAGGCCGGAAACAGCCAGGCCAATGGCGATAATGGCGTTTTCGGTGTCCGGCGAAACGGTGATGCCCAGGGCGGTAGCCAGCATCACCGCGCCGCGCCAGGTGGATGGTTCCTGCAGGCGGGCCAGCAGGAACTGTTTCAGTCGTTGAGACATAGCGCCCTCTCTGCCTCGCGGCGGCGTTGCAGGCCGGCAAGCACTTTTCCGCCAGCCTTGTTGAATTGCAGCAGCCTGTCGCAGGCGGCGCGCCATTTACCGGTCCGCTCCAGATCCACAATGCTGGTCCCCGGCCGCGGCTGGCCGTCCGTGCCGGCGCTGCGCCGGGTGAGCGCGCCCACGCCCAGGTTCCAGGCGGCGTCCGTGTAGGCGATCCGGCGGTTGTCCGGCAGGCCGGGCATCAGCTTGTCCACCGGGCCCAGGTAATCCGGCACCCGGCGCGCCATCTGCTCGGCGCATTGCTGGTGGTTCATCCGCATGCCGGGCTTCACGCCCTGGGTTTCCCCCATGCAGATGGTCCAGACGCCCACCACGTCCTGATACGCTATGTGGCGCTCGCCCTCCCACGGGGAGGTGAAGGCGATGATGGCGGCGATGATGCCGCCACCGACTGCGACTCTCTTGGTTGCCATTACAGGGCCCCTCCATAGCTGCCGGTGAATGCATAGTGGCCGCCCATGCCCGTCACAGCGCGCACGCCGGCCTCTGCGCCCTCGCGCAGAATGGCAAACAGCCGGGATTGGGATTCGTCGTATGCGGGTTTAAAAAACGGCGCGGCCTTGGTGCCGTGGTCACGGAAGAACCGCGCCAGGCCGCCGGCGCGGCGGCGGGATTGGGATTCGTCCAGCCCGTGCTTGATGCGCAGCCACTCGGCAAGCGGGCGGATGGGCGGCAGCCCCCGGTAGCCCGGGGCGGTGCCATCTTCCACGAAACGGGCGTAGCGCACGCCGGCCACCACGTCGCGCGCCATGGCAAACGGGCGTTGAACGTGAATGGCGTTCATCAGCGTGGTGAAGCCCATACTGCGGTTGCTGCGCAACTTCTGGCGCACGGCACGGTTCAGGTACTGGCCGGCGCGCTCCACCTTCGGCTCCATGGCCCGCGCCATGGCCTGCGGCGCCCGCTCAAACGCAGCGCGCACCACGTCGTCGTTGACGTATACGTTGCCGATCACAGGCAGATCCTCCGCTCGAACTCCTCCATCAGCACCGTGTGCAGATAGGACGGCGTGCCATTGCGCGGGGTGGCGCTGATGCCATCGCGCACCTGGTAGGGCTTGATGGTGTTGGAGATGGACAGCTCGCGCATGGCCTCGGCTTGAGCGCGCAGCAGCACCAGCGGCTCATCGCCGGCCGGGATGGTGCTGCCCTGCTCGTCCAGCGTGTGGCGCGCACGGTAGCGGTAGCTGGCGGCGCTGCCCAGCAAGCCGATCTGACGCGCTGACGGGGCCGGCATCAGGTACAGCACGCGGCGGTCGCCGTCGCAGCTGACGCGCATGTCCGGCAGGCGGCCCGGCCAGCCGTCCGCCCACACCGGCAGGCGGGCCTTGTCCGCCCGGCCCCAGTCAAACGCCTGCACCGCAACCAGGTCCGCAGGGCAGTCGTACACCACGCGCTCGGCTTCCAGCTGCAGGCGGCCCAGCACGATCAGCGGCCGGCGGCGGCTGTAGTCGTCCAGTGCCACCTGCAGCAGGCGCTGGAACTGCGCCAGGCTGCCCCGTTCCGGTTCGCGGTCGAACTCATCCGCGGCGCCCAGCATGCTGGCGCGCAGGGACTGGGCCAGGGCGGACAGGGTGGTCACTTTTGCTTGCCCTTGGCGGCCTTGGGCTCCACAACCAGCGCGCCGGCATCGCTCGCCAGGACATCGACGGTCGCGGTATCGGATTCGCCGGCGGCCAGGTCTGCGCCCAGGGTCTCGGCATGCTCGCCGGTCGCGCCGCCTTCATCTTCCGGCGGCGGCAGGGTCTCGCCCGGCACGCCCAGCGACTCGCTGGCCAGGGTGAGCAGGCGTTCGGACACGGCGGCCAATACGTCCTTGCGGCGGCCCTCGGCCTGCTCGCGCTCGCCCAGCTGCTCCAGATCTTCGCGGGCCAGCACGGGGATAGCAGACAGCAGCTCGGAAAGCGGGCCGGCCAGCAGCGCGTCCACGATATGGACCGGGGCATCTTCGTCCAGGGCGAGATCTGCCGCCGCATAGTTGGGCACCATGCTGACGTCCACCTCGCGGGTTTCGCCAGGCGGCACCAGCATGGTGCCGACGGTTTGGTAATGTTCGGTGTCGTTGTAGAACGGAATTTTCATCTGTCGCATCCGGTGATGCGGCCCGCCGGCGGCGGGCCGGTTGGGTTACAGCGCCGCGCGGGCGGTGCTGGAGTACACGATTACGCTGGTGAAGCGGTTGCGGACCGGGCGCGGCACGGCGATGGCGTTGTATTCCTCGCCATAGGCCGCTTTCTTGCCAATCGGGTGGCCATCCTGCCCCGTCAGCTCGAACGGCTCGCCCGTCACGAACGGCTTGGCGATGGTGTAGCCCAGCACGTTTCGCTGGCCCATCAGGATGCGCTCGTCGCCCAGGTCCACGCCCGGCGCGTTGGTGCCATATGCCGGGATATCCTTGATTGCCTCCAGGTCGCCCTGGGCGTTTGTGTCGCTGCCGTTGCGCTTCATGCTGGCCACGAACTGCTCGGCGTTGGTGGCGGTGTCGTTCAGCGTGGGCGACATCAGCAGAAACTCCGGCGCCACATAACGCTGGCTGTTCATCATGGCCTTGCGGCTGCCTACCTTTTGGATCAGGCCATTCAGCCACTTTTCCGTCGTCACGCCGCCCTGCGGGTCAAGGTCGAACTTGGTGACGTTGGTGGCCATGGAGTAGCTGATGGCATTGGTGCCGGTGGCTGCCGGGGCCACGGGCTGGCCGGCTTGGTCCACAAACTGCAGCGTGCCCAGGTTGAAGCTGAGCATCCGCCAGTAGGTGCCGGTTGCCTGCTTGCCGCTGCCGTCCCACTGCTTGATCTGCACGCTGTTCAGCGTGACGGTGATCGGGTTTTCCGGCAGGCCTACGGCGTTGCCCTGCATGTCCCGCGCCTGGAACGGGCGCACCACCGGCCACTGCGCCAGTTTGACCAGCGATTTGCCGCTGCCCAGCTGGGCGGAGAGGTTTTCATTGTTCACCGGCACGGCCAGATAGCTGTCCGATGCGCGCTGCAGCTCGTTGCAGATGCGGCGCGCCACCAGCTCGCGCAGCACGCGGGCGTTGCTCTCGATGTTGCGGCCCAGCGCGTCCCAGTTCAGCGCGGAGGCGCGGGTGAAGAACTGCACCTCGTTGGTGATCGACAGCGCCAGCTTCATGGGCGTGACGGACACGGTATCCATCGCCTGGGTGATGCCGGCGAACGGGATCGACTGGCCCTCGTAGACCACGCCATCGTTCATCACCTGGCTGACATCGCGCAGCTCATACGGAATTTGCGTGGTCGCGGCGCCGGAGAAGTCGGTCAGGGTCTGCACCAGGGACAGCACGTTGAGGTCGGACAGCGCCTCGCGGATCACCTCGCGCTGCACGCCCAGCGGCAGCGCGGTGTTGCCCATGTCCAGCGTACCCTGGCCCTGCGCCAGCACACGGTATTCGGCGTCCAGCCGCGGCGCGTGGATGCGGTCGTATTCGGCCAGCACGCGCTGGCAGAACGGCGGCAGCGCCTGCTTGGCGTCCAGATGGAGCTGGCCGGCACTGGCCGATTTGGCGAGGTTCTCGCGGAAAAACTCGCTGAGCTTCTTCACGCCGTCGGCAATCACGGTGATCTGCGGCGAGCCGGCCGGACCATAGCCCAGCTGGGAAAGCTGCCGGGCGGCGGCAACTTCGTTGGCGTTCTTGATCTGCATCTCCGCCAGCGCGCGCACTTGGTCGTCGGTGGTGTCGGCGGTGATCACGCCAGCGGCGGCCTCAGCCAGCGCCTTCTTGGTGGCGTCGTCCAGGCCCGCGGCGGCGGCGATGGTTTCCGCCAACAGCTTGCGCTTGCCTTCGGTGGTTTCGGCCAGCAGCTTGGCGGCGGTGTCCCGCTCGGCCAGCGCTTTGGCCACGGCCGCGCCGACGGCGGTGTGGTCCGTGCCGCCAACAGACAGCTGGATCACCGGCGCCGGGCCGTTCGCCGGCAGCTTGGACAACTGCTCGGAAAGTTGGATGGCCATTTGCTCCAGCTGCTCGCAGAGCATTTTGGCCTGTGCCTCGTCCGTGATGCCTTCCAACTGGGCCTCGGCCAGGGTTTTGATGGAGGTCACCGCCTGCTCGGACAGTTTGCGCGCGGCCAGGGCCTCCAGCAGCGCCTTCAGGTTCTTGTTCATCGTGGTTTTCGCCTCGGAAAGAAGAGTTCGCGCCAGCTCCGGGTGGAGCAGCAAGGGGATGTCCGCGCCGGAATCGCACGACAGCGTGACGGGGTCCAGACGCTTGATCACCGGACGCACGGTGAGGCCTGCACCCAGCAGGACGGGGCCGTGGAGCCGGCCCTGTTCGTTGTCCTGCCAGTTTTCGGAGAATTCAGCGGAGAGATAACGGAAGCCGCGGGCCTTGACCGCAGCGCGGCCAAAGTCGGTCCATTCCACCAACGCGCGTAGCCGGCCGCCCTCCACCGCCAGCCGGAGAATCTTGGCGGCGGCGCCGTCGCCGGGCTGGTGGTTCACATCCAGGAAGATGTCGGTGCCCACCACGCCGGCCTCGAAGTTCTTGACCATGGCCAGCAGCATGTCGCGGGTGATCTCGAAGCGACCGTAACGCGGATCGGTAAACGAACCCTCGCGGGTGATCGTCACCCAGCTGGTGGGCTTGGCGTCCGGCACGTCGGCCATGCCGGCCAGCAACCGGACCACTTGGCCCGGCCGTTCAGAAAGTTGGAAGTGTCGAATTCGCATCGCATACCCTGCCTGCGCGCGGTTGCGCGGTTTCTAGCAGGTTACGCATGGGGGGATGGTGGGATAAGGGGTGGATTTGGACGGTTGCTCAGAAAATAGGCAGCGACAGGCAGGCACCGCAGAGATGCATAAACGCCGCCCGTCTACCCCATGTTATCCACAGAAATGGTGAATAACCCGCGCCTCACAGCTCGTCCGCAAACACCACCTCCACATAGCTGAGCGTGTTGGGATGCGCCGGCCACGGGCAGGCCTCGCGGCTGGGGTAGACACCCGGCCCCAGCCCGTAACGGTCGGCGGTGGCGTGGGTGTCGCAAACGTCGCGGACGCGATGGTTGGGCGACAGCCGAAACTTCACGCCGGCCACGCCATCGGTCTGGAACGCCGCACCCATATAGGCCTCGCCGTGGGCGCGGTTGATCTCGCTTCTGAATACCCGCTCCGCTTGGTACACCACGCCCTTGCCGTTGACCGGGTCCGCCTCGCCCGTCATCAGGCTGCGCACCCTGCGCCCCAGGTTGCCGCCGCGGGCGCCGTTGTAGGCGCTGGCGATGTCGGCCGGCACGCCCTCGCCGCGGCCCATGCTGCGCAGCATGGCCTGGTGGGCGCTCTCGCCGTTGATCACGGCGAACTGGATATGATCGGTCAGCACCTGGGCGGCGTTGCGGTTCAGCCGCCACAGGCGATCCGACAGCTGCAGGCCGTCGGCAGCGGTGAAAGAACGGACAAAGGCCACGGCGGAATGGTTGACGGCGAACAGGGTGGATTCCGGCAACGCGCCGGTGAACACGCCGGCCCCGACGCGGGCGGACTGCTCGATGCGGCGGTACAGCTGGCCGTCTCTCCTATCTTGTAGCCGGCGCAGCTCCTCGCGGACATGTGACAGCACGTTCTGCAACTGGTCCAGCTTCACCCGGTCGTCCTGGCCGGCCGCGCGTTGGATGTGCTGCACGATCAGGTCGCCGGCGTCGTCGTAGGTTTCGATCAGCTCGCCCACCGCCGTGTTGTTCAGCCGGTTCCGCTGCTCCACCGCGGCCAGAGTGGCGGCGCGGATGGCGGCGGCGCGCTCCAGGCTAGTTGGCATGGCCTAGATCCGTTGCGCTCTCCCCTTTGCGGCCGTTGCCGGGGGTGATTTTGACCGTAGGCGCGGCGCTGTCTTCCGGGTACGGGTCGTAGTGGGCGGCGTCGCTCTCTCGGCGGGCCTCTACCTCGGTTGCGTTGTAGCCCACCTCCTCCCATACCATCGATTTCGGCAGGCCCAGCGCGGACAACTTGAGGGCGCGGTCCACCGTTTGGGTGGCGGTTTCGGTGCGGCGCTCGGCAAATGTCACCTTGAATTCCTCCGCGTCCGGGTTGATGCCCTTGAGCAGCAGCTGCAGGCGGAATCCGAACTCGTACACCCAGGCCAGCGTGTCCTGCAGCTGGTCCACCTCGTCGTAATAGTCCCGCTTGAGGTCCTCCAGGATGTCCCGCGCCATGCCGTCGGTGTAGCCCATCAGTCCCTTTGGCAGTGGGGTGCCGGCGAAAAATGAATCCAGCAGGTAGGTCACATCGCCGATGTCGCCCAGCGTGGCGTCGCCCTGCACCGCCGTCACCGCGCCTTTCTTGTTCAGGTAGAAATCGGTCTGGATCAGCTCGGCATTGGCTTCCACCCGGTCCTGGTAGGCCTGCAACTCCGCCTCCGTGGCCCCTTCCAGCACGTGGGACAGTCGCAGCGGCGCGCGGTGTTTGCGGCGGATCACCAGGTCGGTGTCGGTCATGCGCAGCTTGCGCCAGATCTCGCGGCTTGCGTCCAGGAACGGCCGGCCCAGCGCTCCCATGTCGTCGAAATTCTCCGGGTCCAGCCTGGCCAGGGTGAGCTGCCACAGCGGAAAGCTGGCCAGCTCCAGGCCGTTGGCCAGGTCCATCTGGGTGTAGGCGGCGCGCGGGTCCAGGAACTGGCCGTTAATGCCGACATTGGGCCGCATTGTCTCGGTGGGCATGCGCACGGCGGACACAACGTTGCCGGCGGCATCCAGCACCCACTGCATGGGGAGATTGCCCTCTTTCAGCAGGCCGCGGGCGTCGGACTTGAGCTTTTCCGCCCGGTTCAGCTGCAAGCGGCTGACGAAGCGGCCCCACTCAGCGCGCAGCGGGCTGGTGGGATCGGTCTGCAGCAGCACCAGGCCGCCGCGGGTGACGTCCCGCGCTACGCGGGCATGGATGCGTTTCACCCGGCCGTCCGCCTGGTCCATCTGGCGGATGTCATGGATTGTCGCGCGCAGGTCGTAGTCCACATAGAACTGCCGGTACATGGCCCGGATCTGGTTCTCCGGCGTGGAGCGGCGGCCTGTTTCGCTGGTGGCGCCGGCGGTTTCGCCGGGGAGCGTAGGCGTCGAGCCCTCCGGGTCCGTCCGCGGCGGCGTGGACTGGCTGGTTGCGGACGGTGTCGGGCGGCGGCCAAAACGGGCCAGCAGTGAATCAAGAATCGGCATCGGGGGCCTCGATCGGGGTAACGGACACAACATTGCGCCAGCCATGGATCATGCCGGCGTCCAGCAGGTCGCGGATCAGTTGGTCGTCGCCAAACGCCTCGCGCCAGTCGTCGCGCATCTGTGCGGCGCGCTGGCGCTGCGCCGGGGTCAGCGGCGGAGGCGGCGGCAGGGTGTCGTCCAGATGGGCGCGCTTGTATTTGCCGTAGCTCATCGCATCCCCAGCAGTTGGTCGGTGGTCATGCCGCGGCTGGCGATCACCGTCGGGGTGTAGCTGGCCACGCCGCGGGTGAGCAGCGCCCAGACTCCGGCGCTGGCGGCGTCGAACAAGTCATCGCCGATTTTCGGGTTCGCCATTTTGTAGCTGTTGTAACTGGAGCCCTGCACGGGCTTGGATTTGATGTTGCCCAGCTGACGGATGAACCTGCCCCAGTCGCTGGCGTCGGCCTGCACCTGGTCCAGCGCTGACGGGCCCCAGTTGGTGTTTGCGTGGTTCTTGGCGCGAAGCGCGTCGGTGCCGTCGTCCACGTAGGGAATGGCGGCCTGGCCGTTGTGAAAGGCGGCGCGCAGGGCGCTCACCATGGAATGCTTGGTCATACCCTCGAATCGAATCGGCGCGAATGGCCAGTGTTGCCAGGTGCTGGCGGTGGACTGACCCTCGCCTATGCCACGGCGGTCCACCTCGGTGAGGCCCAGGGCGAACAGCTTGTCGTTGAGGCTGGTGAGCATACCCAGGCCGTAGGCGTCGCCCATGGCGTAATCCGGACGGAAGTACTCCCAGTAGCCCAGCAGGTCGCGCTCCACCACGGCGTCGTCTGTGCCGGCCGGCCAGGTGCGGACAAAGGGGAAGGTCACGAAGCTTCCCACCTGCTCGCATACCACCAGCGCAGAGCATGAGGCGTGGGCGCTTTCGCCGTGTCCGCTGTGGTCATAGCCGAATGAGAGCAGCCCATTTTTGCGGTAGCGCTGGCCAGGCAGCGGGCCCGCGGCCTGCAGATTGCCCTGCAGCCCCACCGCCATGGCGCGGCGGATGTATTTCTCCCAGATCCAGTTTTGCGCGGCGGCGTTGATGCACAGGAACTGGCGAATATATTCCGCCTCGGGCAGCTGGGACTGCATCTCAAGCACAAAGGCCTCGTTCAGGATGCCCAGCTCGATGCCCAGGTACACGTCCACCGGCGGCAGAATGTGATAGCCGCCGGTTTTGATCAGGTGGCTGAGCACGTCCGCGCCCTTGTGGACACCGGTAATGCGGATTTGCGGCTTGAAGCTGACGCCCTGGTCTACGCCCAGCCGGCGCGCGGAGCCCAGCATTGGCAAGAACCGGCTGAAAAGTCGTTCCGCCGGCATGTCGTCCGTTTCTTCCAGGCTGGCAAAGGAAATGCCGTCGCCGTCGATCTGGCTCATGATCCCGTAGCAACTTGCCTTGCTGCCGTTGTGAAACTGGTATTTCAGGTCTGCAATCTGGCGCCGGCCGCTCTTGTACGCAATCCAGCCGGTCAGGATCTCGGAACGGCGGATAGCGTCGAGGTGATAGGTAATGTTGGTCTGGCTCTGCTGTAGCCGCGGCGCCACGATGCCCTCTTCCTGAAATGAAGTCGTGGCCAGGAATTCCAGCGCGTACATCTCCTTGACTGCCGTTTTGCCCGTCCGCCGGCAGCTGAAATCCACCGTGTTGGGGTTGGCGTCCATCTCCAGCATTTTCAGCACTTGCATGGCGTCCAAATCGACGTTGTGCACATGCTTTGCCCATAGCGCATGGGGCTTGATGCCGGTGGCGGGGTCCGGCCGGGCGTAGCGCATCACTTCGGCCTCGGCGCGGTGCTGGATCTTGATGCGCTGGGCGGCGCCGATGCGCTCGCCGCTCACTGCTCGACCCCGTTCTGCTGCTGGTACTCGATCAGCACCGGATCACGCTGCCGGCGGGCGTTGGCGCGGTCGGTCATGGCTTTGAGTGCAACCAGCGATGCGGCCTGCTTTTCGGCGTACTCCGCCATTGTCAGCGTTTTCTGGCCGTCGCCGGCCGGTGCCAGGCGGCCCATCTGCTGCTCTTCTTGCTCGATGGCCTTCGGCGTCATGCCCATGTCGGATAGCGCCAGGTTGTTGCGGGACAGGAACTCTTGCAGCGGCTTGAGCAGCGGGTGCGCCTTCGTCTCCATGATGATGCGCTTCTCGCCGGTATCGAAATCGTTGTATTCGCCGATCACGATATCGCCCTCGCGCGTCACCGCCCAGGCCGGATGCTCCAACTTCACGCCGTCGGCAATGATGGTCTGCAGAATCTGCTGGATGATGGCGGTGATGCTGGCCTGGATGGACGAATAGATGGGCGTCAGGTGCTTGGGGTTGCGCTGCTCAAACGCCGCGTGGTGGACCATGAAGAGCTGGGTTTGCCGAATGCAGGCCGGCTGCGCCCCGCAATAGTCGCGATCTACGTCGCAGCTGCTGCAGGCAGGGTACTTGCCCGGCCGGGCCGGGAAGTACTGCGCCGTCTCCGCCGTCATGCCGTGCTTCAGGGCGTTGAAGCGGGTGCGCAGTGCCTCCTCCGGTGTCGGGTGCCCTTCCAGGTTCTTGGCGCTCGCGGCTTTGCCGGCCGCCGTGCGCGGCCCGGTGGCGCTCGCCCAGGCCTTCACCAGCGATTTGTGGAACGGCGCCTGCGCCGCCTCCTCGCCGCAGCGGGTGCATTCCGCGAAATAGGCGAAGGGGTGGTGTTCGAGGCTGGGCTCGTCATCCACGCGCGCAGGAGCGGCGTCAAACGTGCTCCCGCACGCCGGGCAGCGGAAGGTCAGGGATTCGAGCTGTTTGGAAAGGTCGCGCTTGGCCATGCTGGTATTTCACAGCATGGCCGGGGGTGGGATAAGGGGTGGATTCAGTCACGGCCAATGATTTTCTTGATCCGCCCCGACTCCAGATCAATTCCCATCGCCTCTCGCAGGCGCTCGCGGATCGTTGTAGTTGCCACACCGCTGCGAGCGAGTTGTCGAATATAGGCATCGCGCTGGAAATGCTCATAACTGCGATAACGGCGCAGCCGCACCTCCATGCCGCCGGCAGAATGGTGCCATTGTTCCTCGGCGTCCAGGATGCGCCACATGGCAAGGAATGCATCCATGCCGATCTCCTCGGCAACCCTCTGCCAGCTGTGATGCATGCCCATCCGGCGAAGATCATCCAGGCGCGGATCGCGCGCGCGGTTTTTTTTGGCTCCATCGGGAAGTTCATAAACATTGCAGACATCCAGGTACCCGCCCCCCCCTGCCGGGTGGTGCCCCTGCC
>NZ_JBUPWA010000001.1:165344-264050 GCF_055181315.1 Chromobacterium sp. Ag138 | reverse complement strand
CCACCAGTTCATCCCGCGCCTCGGCCAGGAAGTGCTGGTCGACTTCATCGAAGGCGACATCGACCGGCCGGTGATCACCGGCGTGCTGTACAACGGCAGCCACCCGACGCCCGACTTCAGCGGCGCCGGTTCGCTCCCCGCCAACAAGACCCTGTCCGGCATCAAGAGCAAAGAACACCAGGGCGGCGGCTACAACGAGCTGCTGTTCGACGACACCCCCGGC
Organism: Chromobacterium sp. Ag138; assembly: GCF_055181315.1. Classification (NCBI taxonomy): domain Bacteria; kingdom Pseudomonadati; phylum Pseudomonadota; class Betaproteobacteria; order Neisseriales; family Chromobacteriaceae; genus Chromobacterium; species Chromobacterium sp. Ag138. The sequence goes on along the minus strand of NZ_JBUPWA010000001.1, from coordinate 263,827 downwards.
GAAGTGCGCGCCAAGCTATCCAGCGAACCGGGCAAGACCCAGCTCAACCAGGGCTACCTCGCCCACCCGCGCAGCAACGGCAAGGCCCAGCCGCGCGGCGACGGCTTCGAACTGCGCACCGACCACCACGGCGCCATCCGCGCCGCCCACGGCCTGCTGCTCACCACCGAGGCGCAGAACGGCGCATCCGGCAAACAACTGACGCGCGAACACGCGCAGAGCCAGCTCGACTCGGCCCTCAGCCTCTCCCAAGCGCTGGCCGAAACCGCCAGCGGCCAGCTGGCCGACAGCATGGAAACCGGCCCCGACGAGATCGGCCCGGACAACGCCAAGGCTGGCAAGAAACCAGACGGCCACCTGCAGCACCACGTCGACGCGCTGAAAGCCTGGGAAGCCGGATCGAATACCGACAAGGACGGCAAAACCGCCAAGGACCAAGCCGGCCAGCAGCCGCTGCTGGTGCTGTCCGGCCCGGCCGGCATCGCCTCCCTGACCGAGCAAAGCCAAACCGTCACCGCCGGAACCAACCTGAACCTCATCGCCCAGCGCGACGCCAACCACGCGACAGGACGGCGCTGGCTGCACAACGTGGGCCAGCACATCAGCCTGTTCGTAACAGGAGTGAAGGACAAGGTGGCGCTGAAGCTGATCGCGGCGAAGGGGAAGGTGCAGGTGCAGGCGCAGAGCGACGCGATGGAGCTGACGGCGGATAAGGACGTTACGATCACCTCATGCAAAGATCGGATCATCGTTAACGCCAAGCAGGAAATTCTCATGACGGCCGGCGGGGCTTATATCCGCATTGCCGGCGGCAACATCGAAGTGCATTGCCCTGGCACAGTTAGTGTCAAAGGGGCCAGTCATGAGCTGAGTGGTCCCGCCAGCATGACTCCACCACTACCGAACCTGCCCCAGCAAGATTCGAAGAATTGGCTTGAGTTGGACCTGGATGGTTACAAAGGCAAGGCTATGGCCGGCGTGGCGTACACCCTGCATTTGCCGGATGGCACCCAGCGGCAAGGCAAATTGGATGGCGATGGCCATGCGCGCGAAGAGAAGATTCCATTAGGTAGTGGTCGGGTGGTTTATCACAACGACCCCGCTGCCAAAGATCCGCTGCATGAAAGCAGTTTGGACGCGCTGATGGCGAGTAGTCACGGCGAGATCGAGAAAGAAGCCGCCCAGTATGCGGTACAGAATAAGACGGGGATTGTTTGATGTCGGCTCAAGATGCGTGGAGCGTGGTCCGGGGGAGTCAGAAACCGGAAGACACCGGAATTGGTATGTGGATATGGGGAACGCTGAAAGGGGATTTCGAGGAGGATCGCAGTATTGGTCAAGTGGGAACCGACATGGTCATCTCGCTGATCCCGGGTGTGGGTGTAGCAACTACCCTGCGAGATCTAGTGGCCAACCTGATCAAGTTCTACAAGAATCCCAAAGACAAACTGATTCTGCTATTCATCGCGCTGGCGGTGGTTGGCCTGATTCCCGATGTGGGCACTGTGGCAAAGGGCTTGGTGCGTATCCTATTTGTCTATCTGCGCCGTTTCGTCAAGGATGCGGCAGATTTATCCAATGCCATGAAACTGGCTCAGGCGACTACGAAGGCTGTGGATGCCGCTTTGCCTAAAATCATCGAGTTTCTGCGGGACTCGCGACTGGTTCGCTGGGCTACTGATGGCAATGTGCCCAACCTGATACGTTTTGCCGGTACAGAGTTGGTCAAGCAAGCCGACAGAATCGATGCCACTAAGTTGAAAAAAGCCTTCGCAGAAGCCTCGGAACAGCTGCAAATCTTGCTGAAGCGTATCCACGGTATCGTTCCCGCCCGTGCTGCAGATCAGATTGATGAATTTCTGGTCATTTTGAATAAGGTTCGCAAGCCCGTGCTCGACGGCATGGAGTCTGCGTTGCAACCACTGAAAACCTTGTTGAAAACTGCCGGCAAGCGGCTAGAAGATCATGCGCTGATTGTCGACAGCCGCACCGTAAACCGTGGTTGGATTTCACCGATGTCTCAGAAGAGTTCAGTGATGCTGATTGAGAAGGATCCGCCAAAGTGGGTGAGGAGAACCAAGAATGGCGTACTTCCACACCCTGCCCCCGAAGAAGCTGTAGCACAAGCTAAGGCTATCGAATTGAAGGCTTTTACGGTTTCCGAGCGACAAAAGGGTCGTATTTTCCCGGAACTATCCGCAGGGCAAATTCAAACATTTGAAAAGGGCAAGATATCGCCAGCCACCATCAAGGGACCGGCAAAGCTATACCGCGTCGTTGACCCTACAAGTGCTGGAGGTGGTAGTTTTTGGGTCAGCGAAGAAACCTTCCATCAGCTCAAAACCCGAGCCGAGTGGCGTGAAAAGCTGGCAGTGTGGCCGCATTGGAACCAGAATGGCCAATACGTAATGTATGAGCTGAAACCTGGAGAAATGGTGCACGGTTGGAAGGGGCCTGCTGCATCACAGCAAATCGATGGTTGCCCGTACCACTTGCCCGGCGGAGGAGAACAAATCCTGTTCTACCCACAAGGCGATACCTTCAAGAAGACCTTGCCGAACATCGATCCGGCCACGGGCGAAGCGGTAAGCTCGGGGGGGCGCATCGATAGCCGCGTCAACTTCAAGGACGTGCTGGGTGAAGAGGTCAAGGTCGGGCTGCGCGACACGATCAACGATCCCCATATCAAGGGGCCGTACCCGACCAACTGGGGCTTCAGCGACTGGACCGCAAATGAAGCCGCGCGCATCATTATCGAGATTCCTAAGCATTTGGATAAGCCATGAGAGACATCAACCGTGAAGCGTGGTTTTTGAACTACGTTACTTCCATTCACTACTACGAAGCGTGCGCCCAGGCAACCGAGGACTTTGCCGATCTATTCAATCGCTTGCTGACCAAGCACGACGGCCATGGCATCGGCAATCTGGATGGCTGGGTATCGCGCTATCTGAACCATGCAGAGGAAATCCGCCGTCGCATCGAATTTGTGCGCTATGGCGACTACATGCCGATGTATGGCCAGTTGTCGGATACCAATCGCGACTTCAGGGGCTTGGCGGAACAGAACATTTATGGTTGGCGCACCCCGGACGAAGACCGGGCATGGAATATGGCGCTTGAGCACATGTCCCGCCTTTGCGGCGTGGGCGCGCAAGCGCTGGGCAACGTCTATTGGCGTGGCAAGTTGTGGGCGGATGACCAAACCAATTGCGTCGGCCGGAATGAAGGGTTTTCCAAAGGAGCTTCAGATGCGCTGGACTTCTGGCAGTCTCTCGGCTTGATTCCCTTTCCAGAGCAGTATCCCAAATATGAGGTTGATTACTCACTCAGTTGCAAAACAGGGGATGTCTGTCCCCGCAATGGCGTGTGGGTACCTCAGCAAGTGCTGAACGAAGGACTGGAGCATCTGCATATTGAGTTTGCCCAGCAAGGAAGATTAATGCCCCCCTTATTCCGCTTCCATTTAGAAAAACAAGTGGACGAGAACATCGTCAATTATCTTCGCGAGATGGGTGAGGAGCCTGACCTTGATGCTTATACCTCTGAAGAGGCTATCAGCGCCATGGAAGAGGCCATTTGGCACCCATTGGTATTAGTAAGTGATCCTATCAGCAAACCGATACAGCGTGGCCGCATAGAAGCCAAGCAGCCTTGCCCACGCACGGGCTACTGGTGGACCTTGGCCCGAGAGGATAGCCGCCAGCACTTCTCCCAAGGAGACACCATGCCCGACATTGCGGGCTCTCGTTACGGCGCAACGATCTGGTATTGGGATGAAAACCAGAAATCCGTTTGAATTACAATGCATCCAGGCTTGATCTAAACGATCCTATCATGCAGGGACAGTCCATCAGATAACCACTACACTGATCGCCAAAAGGCACGAGTGGCCTCAAAATGAAAAAGCGGACCGAAGTCCGCTTTTTTCATGCTTCGACGCACGAGGCTCAAGACCCCGCCGCCTGCTCCGCCGGCTCGCCTTCGGCCTGCTCCGGCTTGCCGCCGGAAAGGCGGCGCAAGGAACCAAAGCCCACGCACATCAGCAAACCCGCCGCCGCCGCGCCCGCGCCGAACCAGGCCACCGCCATCAGCGGCGCCAATGCCCGCGCCAGCGCGCCCAGACCCAGCGCGCCCAGGCTGTCGCCCACCACGTCCTGCGCGTTCCACAGGCTGTTGACGCGGCCCAGCAGATGGTCCGGCGTCTGGCCCTGCACCAGGGTGAACTGCAGCAGCGAGGCGATGGAGCCCAGATAGCCCAGCACCACCAGTGCCGCCAAGCCGTAAGCCAGGTGGGTGAAAGCGCCCAGGGAGGCGATGGCCAGCGACGAGGCCGTCACGCAGGCCAGCATCATCGCGCCGGGGCGGCTCAACCCGCCCACCCAGCCGCTGGTGAAAGCGCCCAGCATCGCGCCCAGCGGCACCGCCGAATACATCAGTCCCACTTCGAACGCGCCGCCGCCGTAGCCATCCTCGGCCAGCGACGGGTACAGCACCCGCACCGCGCTCAGCAGCGTCTGCAGCGTGCCCACCGCTACCACCGCGCCGACCACCTTGTTCTGCCACAGGAATTCAAAGCCTTCCATCAAGGACCGCAGCGGGTGCGAAGGCTCGGCGTTTTGCGGCTTCAGCGATGGCAGTCGGGTCAGCGGAATCAGCGTGGCCAAGGTGCCGATGCCGGCCAGCAGGTAGTTCCAGTTGACGCCGGCGGCGGTGATGATCAAGCCACCCAAGAGCGGCGACAGCACCGCGCCGAAGCGCACCGTCAACATGCTCAGCGCGCCGGCGGCGGGCAGATTCTCCCGGCCAACGATGACCGGAATCGACGCCATCAGCGAGGTGATGCCGATGCCGCTGAAGAAGCCGTCCCAGGTGGACACCACGTACAGAGCCGTCACCGACGGGTTGGTCATGAAGCCGTTCAAGGCCAGCGCCAGGAAGCCCAGGCCGCAAGAAGTCCGGCCCAGCAGGATCAGCCGGCGGCGGTCCATGCGGTCGGCCAGCACGCCGCCGCACATCAGGCCAGCGAACATGCCGATGCCGTCCAGCGCCATCGCCGCGCCCACCTGCAGCGTGGAGCCGGTGAGTTGATGGATCTGCACCGGCACCGCCACCATCAGGATGCCGAAAGCGAACACCGAGATCATCCGGGCGATGAAGATGGAGCGGAAATGCGGATTGAGCCTGAGCAGGCTGAAGTCGACGAAGATGGGCGATTGTTTCATGTTATCAACGCAGTGGTTCGAGAAGTGCGGCGCAGTGGCCGCGCGCGGAAAAAATTGACGGCGTCACGCCGCGGCGTGGTTTCTTCATGGAGTTTGCATGGTAACATTGCAGATTCGTATTAGGAATCATTTTCATTTAATCATGCCTACTCGCCCTCATGCGGCCACGCGCCGACGGATGACGCTCTTGCTCGCCTGCCTGACGCTGCTGGCCGTCGTATCCGTGCTGAGCCTGGCGCTGGGCGCCAAGCCGATTCCGCTCGCCACCGTCTGGGACAGCCTGCTGGGCCACGCCGCCGGGCCGGACAGCGTGGTCGTATTGCAAGGCCGGCTGCCGCGCACGCTGCTGGGCCTGCTGGCCGGCGCGGCGCTGGGCTTGTCCGGCGCGCTGATCCAGGCGCTGACCCGCAATCCGCTGGCCGATCCCGGCATACTCGGCGTCAACGCCGGCGCCAGCTTCGCGATGGTGCTGGGCGTCGCCTTCCTCGCCGTGGACAGCCAAGGCGGCTACATGGCCTGCGCGGCGGCAGGCGCGCTGTGCGCGACGCTGCTGGTCTACGCCGTGGGCGCGCGCGGCCGCCGCGCCGATCCGCTGCGCATCGTGCTGGCCGGCGTGGCGGTCGGCGCGGTGCTGATGGGTCTGTGCGCCGCCATTACCCTGCTCGATCCCATCGCCTTCAACCGGCTGCGCTACTGGAACGCCGGCACGCTGGACGTGCGCGACATGGCCGCCGTCGGCCTGGCCGCGCCCGTCATCCTGGCCGGCGGCCTGCTGGCGCTACTGCTGGCCCGCCCATTGAACGCGATGGGCCTGGGCAACGACCTGGCGCTCAGCCTGGGCGGCCGGCCGCTGCTGATCCAGGGCGGAACGGTGGCCGCCGTCACCCTGCTGGCCGGCGCCAGCACCGCCGTCGCCGGGCCGATAGGCTTCGTCGGCCTGATGATTCCCCACGTCGCGCGCCGGCTGGGCGGCGCCGACCTGCGTTGGAGCCTGCCGTTCACCGCGCTGCTGGCGCCGATACTGCTGCTGTCGTCCGACATCGCCGGCCGCTTGCTGACGCCGGGCGAGCTGCGGGTATCCATCGTCACCGCCTTCATCGGCGCGCCGGCGTTGATCTGGCTGGCGCGCAGCCACGGCGGCGCGGGAGGCAAGGCATGAAAACGGCGCATCTGCGGCTGGGCGATCCAGACGGCCGCTTCAATCTTCGCATCAAGCCGGGCCGGCTATGGCCGGCGCTGCTGCTGATGGCGGCCTCCGCCGCGCTGGCGCTGCTGAGCTTGCGCGCAGGCGCCCTGCATCTGAGCGTCGAGCAAGTGTGGGCGGCGTTGCAAGGCCAGGGTAGCCGGCTGAACGTGGCCGTGGTGCAGCAATGGCGGCTGCCGCGCGTGGCGATGGCGCTGATCATCGGCGCGGCGCTGGGCATGAGCGGCGCGATCTTCCAGTCACTGCTGCGCAATCCCTTGGGCAGCCCGGACGTGGTGGGTTTCAACACCGGCGCTTACACCGGCGCGCTGCTGGTGATCACCACCATAGGCGGCAGCCATTTCCAGATCGCCGGCGGGGCGCTGGCCGGCGGCCTCGCCTCCGCCGCGCTGGTTTACCTGCTGGCCTGGCGGAGCGGCGCGCACGGGCTCCGGCTGATCATCGTCGGCATCGCCGTCAGCGCCATGCTGAGCGCGCTCAACAACAGGCTGCTGATCAACGCCAGCCTGGAGTCGGCGATGAGCGCCGCGATCTGGGGCGCCGGCACGCTGAACGGCATCACCTGGAGCAAGGGCCTGCCGTCGGCGCTGTTCTGCCTGCTGGCGATGCTGGCGGCGCTGACGTTGAAGCCGCGGATGCGGCTCTTGGAAATGGGCGACGACAGCGCCAATGCGCTGGGCGTGCCGGCCGAGCGCACCCGGCTGACGCTGATGGGCCTGGGCGTGGCGCTGATCGCTTCCGCCACCGCGGCCGCCGGCCCCATCGCCTTCATCGCGCTGGCCGCGCCGCAGATCGCCCAGCGGCTGCAGCGCGCGCGCGCCACCAGCCCGCTCACCGCCGCCTGGACCGGCGCGCTGCTGCTGCTGGCGGCGGATTACGCCGCCCAGCACCTGTTCTACCCGCGCCAACTGCCGGTTGGCGTCGTCACCATCTGCATCGGCGGCCTTTACTTGCTGTGGCTGCTGCTGCGCCAAACCGGAGGCGCGAAATCGTGACCACCCTGTCCTTCAAGCTCAACCCCGCCGCGGCACTCGACGCCGCCCTGCCCGCGTCCGGCCTGCCGCGACTATCCGGCGACGGCCTGCGCCTGGGTTACCGCCAACGGACGATTTGCGAGCGGCTGAACCTGCGGATACCCGACGGCTCCTTCACCGTCGTCATCGGTCCCAACGGCTGCGGCAAATCGACATTGCTGCGCAGCCTCAGCCGCCTGCTGAAGCCGCTGGACGGCCAGGTGCGGCTGGACGGCCGCGACATCCACAGCCAGCCGGCCAAGGCGGTGGCGCGCCAATTGGGCCTGCTGCCGCAAAGCGCCGTCGCGCCGGACGGCATCACCGTCGCCGACTTGGTGGCGCGCGGCCGCTACCCGCACCAGGGCCTGCTGCGGCAATGGAGCCGCGACGACGAGAACGCGGTCAGCGAGGCGCTGAAAGCCACCGGCACCGCCGAGCTGGCCGACCGGCTGGTCGACGAGTTGTCCGGCGGCCAGCGCCAGCGCGCCTGGGTGGCGATGGCCCTGGCCCAGCAGACGCCGCTGCTGCTGCTGGACGAACCCACCACCTATCTGGACGTCGCCCACCAGATCGAGCTCTTGGAGCTGTTCCGCCGGCTGAACCGCGACGGCGGCCGCACGCTGGTGGCGGTGCTGCACGACATCAACCACGCCTGCCGCTACGCCACCCACTTGATCGCGATGAAGGACGGCTGCATCGTCGCCGAGGGCGCGCCGTCCCGCATCGTCAACGCCGAGCTGATCGAGCAGGTGTTCGGCCTGCCCTGCCTGATCATCGAAGACCCGGTCAGCCATACGCCGATGGTGATTCCGCGCTGAGTTTGCCTTGCCGTCCCGCCATGAAAAATGGCCCCTCGCAGGGCCATTTTCATTTGCCGGGATCGATTACCCCAGGCTGTTCACCTCCTTCAGGATGCCGTCCAGCAACGGGCCCAGCGCCTCCAGCGACTGCGGCGACACGATGTCCTCGTGCGCGCAATCGAGCTCGTGCACGGTCAGGCCGGCTAGGTGCGGCCGCCAGGTCTCGCGCACATCCATGCCTTCGGGCAGGGTGCGGCGGGCGACGAACAGCGTGGCCGCGCCGTCGTAGCGCGGCGTGCGCGCCTGCGACAGCAAACGCACCGCGTCCTGGTAGTTGGCGACGATGTGGCCGAACATCTCGGTCTTCTCGCGCAGCATGAAGGCGTCGGCGGCATCTTCCGTGGCGGACATGAACTGCTCCTGCTCGCGCGCCACTTCGGCCTTGGCCTCGTCCTCGGTCGGGCCGTTCCAGTCCTGGCCCTCCGGCGGATAGGTGTCGAGCAGGCCCAGGAAGGCCACCTCCTCGCCCTGCTGCCGCAGCCTGGCCGCCATGGCCTGCGCCACCGTGCCGCCCAGCGAATAACCGATCAAATGGTACGGCCCTTGCGGCTGGATTCGGCGCAGATTGGCCAGATGGCGTTCGCACACCTCGTCCATGTCGGCGCAGCCCGCGATGGCGCCGTCCGGACGCGGCGACTGCAGGCCCACCAGCGCGAGGCCGGGGCGCAGATGGCGCGACAGGCCGCTGTACTGCCAAGCGAAGCCGGAAGCCGGGTGGATGCAGAACAGCGGCCTCCCCTTGCCGGCGCGCAGCGGCAACACCTCGCCGAAGCCGGCCAATGCCCGGTCGGACGCCAGGCCGGCGTCGGACAGCACCGCCGCCAGCTTGGCCACCGTCGGCGAGCTCATGATCTGGCCGACCGACACCGGCAGCTTCAGTTCGCGGCGCAGCGCGGCCGCCAGCCGCATCGCCAGCAGCGAGTGGCCGCCCAGCGCGAAGAAGTCGTCGTCGGCGCGCACCGCGTCGCTCTCCAGCGTCTCGGCGAATAGCGCGGCGATGCGGCTTTCCAGGCCCGGCCGCGGCTCGCGGCCTTCTGTCGGCGCCGCAGCCGACGGCTCCGGCAGCGCCTTGCGGTCCAGCTTGCCGTTGGCGCTGAGCGGGAAGTCCGCCAGCCGCATCACCGCCACCGGCACCATGTGCGCCGGCAGCGCCTTGGCCAATGCCGCCCGCAGCGCGTCGGCCTCGGGCGGATGGTCCGGATCGGACGCGATCACATAGCCGACCAGCTGGCGGTTGTCGGCCCCGGCGGCGTGGGCCGCCTGGCCGCCCAGCGCGCGGGCGTGGACCACGGCGCGGGCCACGCCCGGCTGCGAGAGCAGCGCCGCCTCGATCTCGCCCAGCTCGACGCGCTGGCCGCGTATCTTCAGCTGGTCGTCGCTGCGGCCCAGGTACTCGACGGCGCCGTCCGGCAGCCAGCGCGCGATGTCGCCGGTGCGGTACATCCGCTCGCCATCGGCGTACGGGTCGGCGACGAAGCGGCCGGCGGTCAGGTCCGGCCGGCCCAGATAGCCGTGCGCCAACTGCGCGCCGCACAGATACAGCTCGCCCGGCGCGCCGACCGGCACCGGCCGCAGCGCGGCGTCCAGTATCCGCAGCGCGGTGTTCCACACCGGCAGGCCGATCGGCACGCTGGCCGCTTCCGGCGCCGGCTTGGCCGCCGGCTGGTAGCTGACGTCCACCGCCGCCTCGGTCGGGCCGTACAGATTGTGCAGCGGCGCGTCTATCAGGCCGGCGCAGCCGTCGGCCAGTTCGCGCGACAGCGCCTCCCCGCTGCAGAACACCCGGCGCAGGCCGGCCGCCTGGGCCGAGCGCGCCGCCGCGTCGCCCCGCATGTGCGCCAGCAGCGCCGCCAGCATGGACGGCACGAAGTGCAAGGTGGTGACGCCGCGCGCGGCGATCAACTCCAGCAGCGCCTCCGGGTCGCGGTGCGCGTCCGGCGGCGCCATGAACAGCCGCGCGCCGACGATCAGCGGCCAGAAGAATTCCCACACCGACACGTCGAAGCTGCAAGGCGTTTTCTGCAGCACCACGTCGTCCGCGCCCAGGCCGTACTCGTGCTGCATCCACAACAGGCGGTTGACGATGGCGCGGTGCGAAACCAGCACGCCCTTGGGCCGGCCGGTGGAGCCCGAGGTGTACAACAAATAGGCGGCGTGGTCCGGCGTCAGCGCCGGCGCGTCGAAGGCCTGCGGCTCGGCCGCCAACTCATCCTGCAGCAACAGCTCGCCCATCACAGCGAAGCGCGCGGCCAGCTCGGCGCAAGTGACGATCAGCGCCGGCTTGGCGTCGGCCACCATATAGGCCAGCCGCTCGTCCGGATAGCCGGTGTCCAGCGGCAGATAGGCAGCGCCGGCCTCCTGCGCCGCCATCAGCGCCAGGCTCAGGTGCGCCGAGCGCGGCAGCGCCACGGCGACGATATCGCCCGGTTTGACGCCGGCCTCCCCCAGCCGGCCGGCCAGATGCGCTACCTGGGCGCGGGTTTCGGCGTAGCCGAGCGCGTGCGTCTCATCCAGTAAGGCCGGCGCGTCCGGCGTCCTGGCGGCCTGGATAGCCAGCAGCGACGGCAGCGTGGTTTCAGGAATGACTGCGGCGGTGGCGTTGACCTGTTCGATCAGTTCGCGCTCGGCGCCGGTCAGCGGATTAAAGACCGACCACGGCAGCTCCGGTTGATAAGCCAGATGCTCGAGCAGCGACAACATGCGCTCGGCCAGTTGTCCCGGATCCTTGACCAGGTCGCGGTACTCGATCAGCAGGCGCAGCCGGTCGCCCGGCAACGCCAGCACCGTCAGCGGATAATGGGTATGGCCGCGGTTGCGCAGCCCGGCGATTCGCGCGCAATGGTAGTCGCGCGACTGCATGTCCTGATCCGGGTAGTTCTCCACCACCAGCAGCGTGTCGAACAGCGTGGCCGCGCCGGCCAGGCGCTGGATTTCGCCGAGGCCCAGCCCGTCGTGCTCCAGCAGACGGATCTGCCGCGCCTGCAAATCGGCAAGCTGTTCCCACAGCGGCGCGTCCGGCCGCAGAACCACCCGCACCGGAATGGTGTTGCTGAACAGGCCGATATGCTCGCCCACGCCGTCCACCGGGCTGAAGCGGCCCGACACCGGCGAGCCGAACACCACGTCGTTGCGGCCGGTCAGCACCGACAGCAACGCGCCCCACATGCCCTGCATCGCGGTGTTCAGGGTCAAGCCGCGTTCGCGGCAGCGCTCGGTCAGCGCGTCTTCCAGCGCTTGCGGCAGCACCAGCTCGAATTCCCGCACTTCCGGCGCGGCCGTCTGCTGGCCGAACAGCAGCGTTGGCTTGACGCCGTCCAGCGTCTGCAGCCACAGCTGCCGCGCCGGCGTCAGGTCGCGCGCGGCCAGCGCGCGGACCACGCTGGGGTAGTCGACGCGGATAGCCGGCAGCGTGTCCGGCCCGTCGCCGTAGGCGGCCAGCAGATCGCGCAGCAGGATGGGCGTGGACCAGCCATCGACAACCAAATGATGCGCGGTCAGGAACAGCGTGGACAGTTGGCCGTGGCGCGCCAGCGTGGCCTGCAGCAGCGGGCCGTCGCCGGGGCCGCCGACGGTAAAGTCGCGGTTCAGCTCCTCACGCTCCAGCGCCTGCAAGGCCTGCGCCTCGTCGGCCGCCGCGGCCAGCTCCAGCTCGCGCCACGGCCATTCCGGCAGAACCAGCGGCAGCAGTTGCAGCGGCTCGGCCTGGGCCTCGCTGTCGAAACCGGCGGCCAGCTGCGGATGGCGGCGCAATACCGCGGCCAGCGCCGCGCGCAGCCTGTCGCTGCCCAGCGGGCCTTCGAAAGTGACGCGGGTGATGGAGTTGTACTTGCCGGCCGCCTCGCCCAGCTGGGCGTGGAACAGCAGGCCCTGCTGCAACGGCAGCAGCGGCAGCGCGGCGGCCAGACTGCCGTGGCGGGCGCAGAGCGCCGCCAGCTCAGCGTCGGACAACGGCGCGCCGCCGGTACCCAGCGTCTCAGCGGCCACCAGCGTGTCGGCCGCGGCCAGCGGATCGCGTTCGGCGAGACGAACCAGCGCGGCGATGGCGCCGTCCATCCGCTGTCCCAGACGTTCGATGGCGTCGGCGCCGAACAGCGCGTCGGCCCAGGTCCAGTTGACCGCCACGCGCGGCGCGGCGCCGGACTCGTCGACGAAGACATTGGCCTCCAGCCCGTATTGCAGCGGCAAGGCCGGATCGATGTCGACGGCGAAGGCGTCGGCGAAGCGGCCGCCGGCGGCCAGCGGCGTCCATTCGCCATCCCCGGCCTGGAAGCGGCCCAGGTAGTTGAACAGCAGCGCCGGGCGGTTCTGCGCCTCCAGCGCGCCCAGCGCTGGGCCATGCTCATCGTCCAGATAACGCAGCACGCCGTAGCCCAGGCCGTGGTCAGGCAGCGCCCGCATCACGCGCTTGACCGCGCGCAGCGCCGCCAGGGCGGCCGCGTCGCCGGCCGCCCTGGCCGACAGGTCGAACAACGCCGGATATTCGGCGGTCAGCCAGCCTACTGTGCGGCCCAGATGTATGCCGTCGTCGCTGGCGTAGCGGCCATGCGACTCCAAACCCACGCGCAAGCGCGGCGCGTCGAATTCGCCGCGGCAAGCCAGCAGCAGCGCCGCCAGCAGGATTTCCTCCACCGTCGCGCGGCAGGCGTTCGGCAGCTTTTGCAGCAACGCCGCGCTGGCCGCCTCGCCGAGCAGCGCGCGGCGGCGGCGGGCCGTCTCGTGGCGGTCGCGGGCCGCGTCCAGCGCCTTGGCGCTCAGCGTGTCGGCTTTTCCGGCCAGCATGCCGCGCCACATCGCCAGCTCGCCGCGGCGCGCCGGAACCTGGGCCGCCAGCGTCTTCGCCCACTCGCGCAGGCCGAAGTCCTCGCGCGGCAGCTGGACGGCCTGGCCGGCCATCGCCGCCTCGCAGGCGGACTGCAGTTCGGGCAGCAGCGCGCGCCAAGACACGCCGTCGACCGCCAGGTGATGAACGGCCAGCAGCACATGCTTGCCGTCGGCCCCACTCCGCAGCGCCGCCTGCAACATCAAGCCGTTTTCCGGGTTCAGCCGCGCGCAGGCGGTTTCGAACAGGCTGTCCGGCGTCGCCTCCGGCGCGGCCTCGATCAGTACCCGCGCGTCCAATGCGGACGGCACGGCGTCCAGATACAGTTGGCCGTCGGCGGCGCGGCTGCGCAATGCCGGGTGGGCGCGCTGCAAGGCCAGCAGGCCGGCGGCCAGGTGTTCGGCGCCCAGCGCCGCCGGCGCCTTCAGCCACACGCCCTGGACGAAGCGGCTGGCCATGCCGTATTGCTCGGCGAACCAGCTGACGATGGGCAGCTTGCCCAGCGGGCCAGCCTTGTCGTCGACCACCGGATTGGCGGCGCTCAGGTGCTGCAGCGCCGCCGCCATGCCGGCCGGCGTGCGTTTGGCGAACACGTCGCGCGGGCGCAGCAGGAAGCCGGCGCGGCGCAGCTCGGTGCCCAGGCTCATCGCCGAGATGCTGTCGCCGCCCAACAGGAAGAAGTCGTCGTCGGGGCCGGCCTGCCCCAGGTTCAGCACCCGCGCCACCGCCGCGCACAGCAGGCGCTCGGCCTCGCTGGCCGGCTCGCGTCCTGCAGCGGCGCTCTGCGGCCGGATCGCCGGCAGCGCCTTGCGCTCTATCTTGCCGTTGATGTTGACCGGCCACTCCGGCAGCACCGCCAGCGCCGACGGCACCATGTAGTCGGGCAGCGTCTCGGCCACTTTCGCCAGCAGGGCGGCGGACAGGCCGGCCTCTTCGTGGCGGCCGGCGTCGGCCATCGTGCAATAGGCGATAAGCCGATGGCTGCCGCCCACCGTCTCGGCCAGCACCACCGCGGCGTTCACGCCTGGCAGGCTGGCCAGCGCGTGCTCGACCTCGCCCATCTCGATGCGGAAGCCGCGCACCTTGACCTGGTGGTCGACGCGGCCGATGAAGTCCAGCTGGCCGTGGGCGTTCCAGCGCGCCAGGTCGCCGGTGCGGTACATCAGTTCGCCGTCGCCGAAGGGGCTGGCGACGAAGCGTGCCGCGGTCAAGGACGGGCGGTTCAGATAGCCGAGGCCTAGGCCGGCGCCGGCCAAGTAGAGCTCGCCGGCCACGCCTATGGCCACCGGGCGCAGCGCGGCGTCCAACACCAGCGCGCGGGTATTGGCCACCGGCCGGCCCACCACCGGCTCTTCGGCGATGCTGCCCGGCGCGCCCAGCGCCGAAATGGTGTATTCGGTCGGGCCATAGAAATTATGGAAGTGCAGCTGCTTGTAGCCGCGCATCGCCTTCCACAGCGCCGGCGGCACCGCTTCGCCGCCCACCATCACCATGCCAGGCTGCCAGTGACCGTCGTCCATCAGGCCGCAGTCCAGCATCTGCCGCAGCAGCGACGGCGGCACGTCCATCTCGTCGATGCGCTCGCGGCGCGCTAGTTCGACCAGTTGCTGCGCGTCGCGGCGCAGCTCCTCGTCGCACAGATGCACTTCCTGGCCCATGAACAGCCAGAACAGCTGCTCCAGCGCGCCGTCGAAGGACAGCGAGGCGGTCTGCATCGTGCGCACGCGGCGGCCGCGGTCGCGGACGAAGTCGCCGAACAAGCCGCTCTGCTGGCTCAGCAGCAGGTTGAGGAAGCTGGCATGGGCGATCATCACGCCCTTTGGCTTTCCGGTGGAGCCGGAGGTGTAGATCATGTAGGCCAGCCGGCCGCCATCCAGCGGACGCAGCCGTTCCGCGTCGTCCAACGGCCGCGCGTCGCGGGCGGCCAAGCGCGCGCGGACCTCGCCTTCGTCCAGGCACAGCGCCGGCAAAGCCGGCAGCCGGCCGCGGACGTCGGAGCGGGTCAGAAGCAAGGCCGGCGCGGCGTCCTCGCACATCAGCGCCAACCGCTCGGGCGGGTAATCGAGGTCCAGCGGCAGGAAGGCGGCGCCGGCCGCCAGCGTGCCCAGTATCGCCACCACGGTATCGGCGCTGCGCGGCACGGCAACGCCGACCACGCTACCGTCGCCTATGCCGCGCGCGAGCAGCTCGCGCCCCAGCTGCGCCACGCGCGCCGACAGCTCGCCGTAGCTCAGCCTCTCCTCGCCGCAGACCAGCGCGGTTTCGTTTGCGTATTGCGCGGCGCTGGCCAGGAACACATCCAGCGCGGTGCGCACGCCGGCCGGCGCGTTGACGCGCGGCCCCCGCGACCACTCGTCCAACGCGGCCTTCTCCGCGGCGCTATGCAAGGGCGCGTCGCCGACGGCAGCGCCGGCGGCCAGCACGGCGATGAAGCCGCGCAGCCGCCACGCATGCCATTCCAGCTCCGCCGCGTCATAGCGCGCCGGATTGGCGCTCAGCTCCACCACCAAGCTCTCGCCCTGTTGCCAGAGGCCGAATTCGATGTCGTCGATCGGCCCCACCGCCAGCGGCAGCGTGACCCCCGCCACCTCGCCCAGCCGCAGCGACTGGTCGTAGATCTTCAGGTTCAGCGTCGCGCCGTACAAGGCGCGGTTGGAGCCGACCATGCCGCTGTCGCGCTGGATCTGCTCGGCGTCGTAGCGCTCGTGGCGGCGCACCTGTTTCAATTCGTCGGCCAAGCGCCGCGCGAGCGCAGCCAGATCGTCGCCATCGTCGATATCCAGCGCCACCGGCAGCACGTTGACCACCGGGCCCACGGCCCGCAGCGCCGCCGACCCCATGCGCCGCATGAAAGGCATGCCCATCGCCACCCGGCTCTTGCCGCTCATCCTGGCCAGGTAGGCGAAAACGGCCGCCATGGCCTGCGGCGCCGCCGCTCCTCCGGCGATTTCAAAACGCCGGCGCAGCACGTCGACATTGGCCGCGCCGTCTCCGGCCAGCGCATCGCGCGCCGACAAGGTGGACGGCGACGGCAACGCGGCGGCGTAGTCGCGCCAGAAGGCGCGGTCTTCCTCGCAGCGGGGGCTGGCCAGGTAGGCGTCGCGCTCGGCCGCGACATCGGCAAAAGAGATGAACGGCGACGGCGACGGCGCTTCGCCGCGGCCCAGCGCCTGGTAGAGGTCGGCGATGCGGCGGGTCAGCGCGGCGAAGCTGTAGCCATCGACGCAGACATGGTGGTAGCGCTGATACCAGAACCAGCGCTCGCCCGCGCCGCCAGCCAGCTTGAACAGGCGGTGCAGATACAGCGGACGCTCGCCGTCGGCCGGCTGAGCGGCGGCCAGGTCGTCGCCCATCCATTGGCGCGCCCTCTCCTCCGGATCGGCTTCGGCACTCAGGTCATGAATGTCGGGCAGAGGCAGATCCTCGGCGCGCAGTCCGTGCCGCAGCCGCTGCTCCGGGCCGTCCGGCGTTTCCAGGTACTGGGCGACGACAGTGTCGGCCTCCGCGAGGCCCAAACGGATGGACTGGCGCAGCCGCTCGGCGTCTATCGCGCCGTCCAGTGCTACGCAGTGGGCGACGGCGTAGGTGTTCTTTTGTTCGGCGATCTGGTCCGCTAGCCAGATGCCCAGCTGCGAGCCGAACAGCGGCAGCTCGCGCTCGACGGCGGAGGGTTTGGTTTCAATGGTCAACACGATGCTTCCCCGGATGCGGGTAATCGGAACGGCCGGCGCACAGCCGGCCGCGCCCAGGCCTGCGGCATGGGCGGGACGATGCGAAGATGAGGAAACGGCGGCCTCAGCCGCTGCGCAGCGCGCGCGGCCGGATATCGGTCCAGTTGGCGTCGAGATAGGAAACGCACGCGGCGCGGCCGGCCGGGCCGAATACGGCGCGCCAGCCCGCCGGCGTCGGCAGCGGCGACGGCCACAGGCTGTGCTGGTCCTGATGGTTTACCAGGACGAAAAAGGAAAGGCTTTCATCATCGAAAGGGTTGGTTTGCTCCATGCTCATGGCGAACACTCCAGCAAGGCGAGCCGGCCTGCAGGCGGGCCTGGCCCGCCTTCGGTCGATTCTGGTTTGTTTTAGGGAGCGGCCCAGGGCCGCCACAGACAGCCCAACCCTTGCAACAAACCGCCGCGCCAGCACAGCCAGTCGTGCCCGCCTTCGAACACCTGATAATGCACGTCGTGCCCGGCGCGCTCCAGCGCCGCGCGGTGGCTGTCGTTGACGTCCACCATCACCTCCTCGCGGCTGCCCACCTCTAGGAACACGCGCAGCCGTCCGGACGGCATCTCGCCGGCCTCCAGCCGCTCGGTCAGCCGGCCCTTGCTACCCGGCAGGCGGCGGGCGCTCGCCGCGCGCACCTTTTCATGCAATTCCACATGCGGCCACCAGAACGAGCCGGACTGGCTGAGCACGCAGCCGAAACGGTCCGGCCAGTTGAGGCCGGCGAACATCGCCCCCAGGCCGCCATAGCTCTGCCCGGCCACCACGGTGCGGTCTCCCCGGTGGCGGAACGGCGCGATCAGCGCCGCCTGCGGCAGCAGCTCCTTTTGCAGCGCCAGCCAGAATTCGGCGTTGCACGGCAGGTCTTCCTCGCGGTTACGGCCGTCGATGCTGTCGATCAGCACATACACCGCGGGCGGCAAACGGCCGCGGCGGGTGTCCTCGTCCAAAGCGGCGAACACCGGCAGGCGCTGCGCCCAATGCTGCCCGTCCAGCAGGATGGCCAGCGGCCGCTCAGCCCATTGTCCGACAGGAACCGCGCCGGTGTGGTAGATCCAGATCCGGCGCGCCTTGCCCAGCATGGCGCTGTCCCAGCGGATCTCCGCCAGGCGACGCGGGTCCGCTCCCTGCCCGGTTTTGTCCCAGGCGGTCCAAGCGGACTGGTCCGGAGCGTCGGGCAGATGCAGCGGCGACAAGCTGGCGCCCCAGCTGCTGTGGTAGCCGGCGGCGGGGTTGAGCGGATCGGCGATGGCCTGGTCCATGATGCTCAGCCACCATTCGCGATGGCGCAGCCGGTTCTGGCGGATATCGTCGCCGGGCACGGGAGGCGTCTGCCCGGCCGCTACCGGGATATAGGCATAGCTGCCGCGCCAGTCAGCCGGCAACACGGCCTGCCACCACCAGACGTCGGTATCGCCCAGGCGGGACAGCGATTGCGGCTGCGGGCTGTGGTGGTCGGTGACGGAGTTGACGTCGGCGTATACGCGGACGGTGGACGAGGTGGCAGGACCGCCTGCCGGGTCGCGCCACAGGAAAGTCACGCATACGCGCCCGTCCGGCAGCCTCTCGCGCAGCGGCGCACCCGTGGCGGCCAGCCGGTCCCACCATTGCGGCTCGCCCGCTTCCGGGTGCCGCAGCCAAGCCGCGCTTTCCACAGCCACTTGATTCCATTCCACAATGCTCTCCACCAATCCAGGCCGCGCAACGAATAGGCCGCACCGGCCAATTCATTTCGCGTTGAGTTATTGCATATTGTTAATGATAAATATTATCATTCGTATCTACTGATCGCAACGATCTCAACGGGTCAGCACCGGCCCCACAGTTCCGTCCGCCGCATTAGCCAACGATTCCTCGCCAGCCAGACGACGCCGCAGAACCGCCACCGGTCAATCTGACAATAACCACAATGAGGAATCTGGAACGATGGAAAAACTCCCGCACCGCAAGCGCGACGCCCTGGCCCACGCCACCCTGCTGGCCCTGGCCTGCCTGGGAGGCATGGCGCTGCCCCACTCCGCGCTGGCGGCACCGGCCGACCAACAAGACGCCGCCCTGCCTACCGTGACCGTCACCGGCGAGAAGATCAACCGCTCGCTGAAAGACACCACCACCGCAGTATCGGTGCTGCGCGACGCGGGCGCCGGCGAGATCAAATCGGTCTATGACGCGGCAGCCTCCACCCCCAACGCCACGGCCAACGGCGCCGGCATCATCAATATCCGCGGCGTGGAAGGCACCGGCCCCGGCACCGGCTACAACACGCTGGTCTCCGGCTCCCGCCCGCGCGTCAGCACCACCGTGGACGGCCTGTCGGAAAGCTGGAACGGCCAGCGCTACGTCGACGCCAGCCCATGGGACGTGGAACAGATAGAAGTGCTGCGCGGCCCGCAGTCCACCACCCAGGGCCGCAATACCATGGCCGGCGCCATCGTGGTCAACACCAAGGACCCGACTTTCGACTGGGAAGGCGCGCTGCGCGCCGGCTATGAAGACAAAGACGGCAAAGTGACGCTGGCCGGCATGATCTCCGGTCCGATCACCGACGAGCTGGCCTTCCGCGTCGCCGCCGAAGGCCTGAACGGCCACAGCTACATCGATTACCCGGGCGCCATGCCTTGGGACGCGTCCGAAGTGAAAAACAGCAGCTTCCGCGGCAAGCTGCTGTGGAAGCCCAGCGCGCTGCCGGGCTTCACCGCCAAGCTGACGGTGTCGCACCGCAAGAACAAGGGCGAATACCTGAACTATGTCGACGGCAACTACTTCGACTACCAGTATCACCGCCTGTCGACCGAAGCGCGCTATCAGGACTCGTTCAACAACACCGTCAGCGCCGATCTGCGATACCAGATCAATGACGCCTGGAGCGCCAGCCTGCTGCTCGGCCACGCCGACAACATCAGCGCGTTCAAAGATTCCGACACGCCCGCGTTCAGCATGAGGCTGGACGAGAAGGGCAACACCGCCGAGGCCCGCCTGGCCTACGCGCCGCGGGATGGCTGGCTGAGCGGCTTGGTCGGCGTCTATTACTACGACCGCGACCAGGACATGAACGCCTCTCCGCGCGTAGCGGCCAAGGATCGCCTCAAGACCGAGGCGTTTTACGGCGAAGCCACGCTGGCGCTAGACGACAAATGGAGCCTCAACCTGGGCGGCCGCGCGGAACGCGAGATGCAACGGCGCAACACCACGCTGGGTCCCGGACAGAGCTACGAAGCTCAAGCCAGCTATGACCTCGGCGAAACCTTGTTCCTGCCCAAGGCCGGCCTGAGCTACAAATACAGCCCATCCACCACCCTGGGCCTGTCCGCGCGCAAAGGCTACAACGCCGGCGGGTCCGGCCTGGACAACGACAACAAGTACTACACCTTCAACAAGGAGCAGGTCACAACCTACGAGCTGAGCAGCCGCTCCACCTTTCTGGAGGAGCGCGTCAGCCTCAACGCCAACGCCTTCTTCAACCAATACACCGGCTACCAGGCCATTCTGGGGTCGCGCTTCACCAATATCCCGGAAGGGCAAAGCTACGGTCTGGAACTGGAAAGCAAAGCGCGGGTCACTCCGAGGCTGACCCTCAGCGCCGGCATCGGCCTGTTGAACACCAAGGTGACCGGCACCGACATCGCCAATCCCGGCATCCAGGGCAATCAGTTCAACTACGCGCCGCACCTGACCGTCAACTTGGGCTTCAAGCAGCGCCTGCCGCGAAACTTCTATATTGGCGGCAGCCTGAACCGTGTCGGATCCTACTATTCGGACATCACCAATGATCCGACCCGCACCGCCGGCGACTACATGGTGGCCAACCTGAACGCCGGTTACGAGGATGCCCGCTGGGGAGTGCGCGCCTACGTCAACAACCTGACCAACCAAGGCGTGCTTTACGCCCAGATTCCGGCCCGGGGCAACAATCTGGGGGTGATCGGCGCGCCGCGCACGGTAGGCGTGACGGTGGACTACCGCTTCAACTGATCCGGTCCTGGCTGACGCAGACGATGGAACAAAACAAGGCTGCCATTCGGCAGCCTTGTTTTTTGCCCGGTCAGACCCGGATCACAGCTTGGCCATCATCGCTTCCATGCCCTGGTGCTGACTGAGCATGGACTTCATTTCCTGCGTGGACGCGATCGCGCTCGTCTTCACGCATGCGATGCTGCCGCGCAGGCGGGCGATGTCGGACGAAGTCGGCGGATCGTTGTAGTTGGGCACGCCGACGAAGCAAGACGAGCCCACGGTATTCGCCGCGCCGGTCTGCCACAGTGCGACATCCTTGCGGGCATTGCTGCCCTTGTCTTTCCAGATCCGGCCCTGCAGCGTCTGCACATCGGCGCACAGGCTTTCATGCACGCAGACATAGTCGGGCAGGTTGGGCGGCGTGTAGCCGCTGGTGGCCAGCATCATCACGTCGCCCAGCGCGCGGTAGCCTTGCGGCGGAATGGCGCGCCAGCACGCGTAATCCTTGGCCTTGCTGGAGCCGGCGTCATCCCACACCCGCTGCCAGCCCACCGGCGCCTTCAGCACGCCCAGGTCGAACAGATCCTTGAAGATGGGCGTATTGCCGTCGGCCACGCTGGAGTGGTTGCGCTGGCCGAACTGCCCCACCATTTTGTAGCCGTTGGAGGCGCTGGGGTTGAACACCGCCAGATCCTCCGACGCCCCGGAGCCGCTGTCGTCCCCGGCCTTCACCATCGGCGGCCTGGTATCCATCAGCAGCACCTTGTCTACCTTGGCGATCGGCTCCTGCGACTTCTTCATGAATTCAGGGAAGCCGTCTTCCAGTTCGGCCCTTCGCTCGGCCGAATCCGCCAATTCCCAGATCGGACGCAGGCTTTCGCTGGCGAAGTCCATCAGCGTCGCATAGTCGAGCAGCGATTCCGCCCACTGCGAGAACGCCTGCTGAGAGTCCGGGCCATGCAGAATGCGGTCGGTCAGTCCCGGCTTGCCGCCGGTGGCGGTCAGCCGGATGGTAGAGCTGCTGCGGAAGCGGTTGATCTGCTTTTCCATCTCCGAGCCGTGCTCGACCTTGATCTCGCCCACCAGCGCCTTGTACGACAGCTCGGCGGACGTGGACAAGGATTGGCTGCTATCCAGCTTCAGCGTCTTGGTCGCCGCGCTGTAGTCCAGGCGGCCGCCCACCGCGGCCTCGGACACGTAATAAGCGCCGTAGCGGCGGAACAGCTCCATCGCCGGCATCTTCGGATTGTTCAGATCTTCGCGGAAGTCTCGGCGCAGCATGGCGCGCAGCATGGCGGCGCCCGGCAGGTTGATGTACCACAATACGTGGGCTTCCCGCGTCGAGCTGTAGGATATCTCGGTCAATTTCTGGTCAGTAGTGGAGAAATCCACATTGAGCGAGGCGCTGAACAGCTTGTAGCGGCCGGACACGCCCACATGCTGGCTCATCTTTTCCCGATACTCTTCGATTTCCTTGCTGACATCCTGTTTGAAGTCGGAATGGAAATAGGTGTGTACATGCATGATGCGGGGAAAGGTGTAGCTGCGGCCCTCGATTTCGATGCTGTCCAGCTCGCCGCCGAAATCGAACAGGGGTTGGCCGAGCAGGCTTTCCGGGCTGGCGTACAAACCATTCACGTCATAGCCCATGCCCATGGAGGTAACGCCGGGGAGGTTGCCAAGCTGACCTGCATTTGCTGCGGATGCCATGGAATTCCTTTCTTAACGCTATAATCGAATGGCATTTTCACAACGCCGCTAGATATATAGCGCGCATCCCCAGGCACTGCCTCTGGACCTCCGGTCAGTAAAAATACGGAACTCATTTGCGTTGGAACAAGACCCCGCAGCCGCCTTCCTGCCGCGCATCCTCCCGTTAAGCGTTTCGCGCAAGCCCGGCCGCCATCCGCGCCAAGGCCGCCGCGCCGGTTCCGCAAACAGTTCCGCAGCCCAACTCGGCTTTCAACTCCGCCAAGTCCTGCCCCTGCCGCAGCCTGTCCAAAATGGCGGCCTCGCCTACCTGCTTGCATTGACACACGATGCGGTCCCGCTTGGCGGCGCGCTTCCCGCCGGGGGAAAACGCGGCAAGCCGCGGCCCCTGCCACAACTCGCCATCCAACAGCCGCTGCAGCAAGCGACCGCCAGCGGCAGGAAGCCGACGCGAACCGTTGACCAGCAACAGCCTCAAGGGGGCGGACGGGTCCATGGTCTCATTCGCGGAGTGGATCTGCGGGAAATAAAAGCAAACCCCATGCCCGAATGCCATGACGACGCAAAAACGCCCGCGTGAGCGGGCGTCGCGTGAATCAACCGGCTTTGGCCGGTTCCGGCTTGCCTCCGGGCGGCGGGCCGCTCGACTCCTCGTCCAGATTGCTCTCGGCGCGGCGGCCTGCCCAATAGGCGGCGTTGGCGATGCCCAGCTTTTCCGGGTGGAACACCGGATCCACGCCTTGCGCCTTCTGCGCCTCGTAATCGCGCAGGCAGGCCAGCGCCGGCTTCTGCATCAGGATGATGGCGATGATGTTCAGCCAGGCCATCAGACCGACGCCGATGTCGCCCAGGCCCCAGGCCAGATCGGCGGTTTTCACCGTGCCGTAGACGGTGGCCGCCATCAGGCCCACCTTCAGCGCGAACACCAGCCACGGCCGCCGCGCCTTGCGGTTGATGAAGGCGACGTTGGTCTCGGCGATGTAGTAGTAGGCGATGATGGTGGTGAAGGCGAAGAAGAACAGCGCCAGCGCGACGAACACCGAGCCGAAGCCCGGCATGATGCTTTCCATCGCGGTCTGCACATAGCCCGGCCCCGCCGCCACGCCGGCGATGCCGGTGTACAGCGCCGCGCCGTCCGGCCCCTGGACATTGTACTGGCCGGTGATCAGCAGCATGAAGGCGGTGGCGGAACAGACGAACAGGGTGTCGATGTACACCGAGAACGCCTGCACCAAGCCCTGCTTGGCCGGATGGCTGACCACCGCGGCGCTGGACGCGTGCGGACCGGTGCCCTGGCCGGCCTCGTTGGAATAGATGCCGCGCTTCACGCCCCACTGGATGGCGAAGCCCAGCACCGCGCCCATTCCCGCCTCAAAACCGAAGGCGCTCTTGAAGATCAGCGCCACCACGCCCGGCAATTGCTCGATGTTGAGGGCGATCAACACGCAGGCGACGATGATGTAGCCCAGCGCCATGAAGGGCACCACCGCGCCGGCGAACACCGCGATGCGCTTGACGCCGCCGAAGATGATGAAGCCCAGCATGATGGCCAGCACGGCTGCCGTCACCGTGGGCGCGATGCCGAATGCCGACTGCATCGAATTGGCGATGGAATTGGCCTGGATGCCGGGCAACATCACACCGGTGGCCACCACCGTGGTGATGGCGAACAGCCAGGCATACCACTTCATGCCCAGGCCCTTCTCGATGTAGAAGGCCGGACCACCGCGGTACTGGCCGTCTATTTTTTCCTTGTACACCTGGCCCAGCGTCGATTCGACAAAAGCGGAGCTGGCGCCCAGAAAGGCCACCAGCCACATCCAGAACATCGCGCCCGGCCCGCCGAAGGTGATGGCGGTGGCCACCCCGGCGATATTGCCGGTGCCCACCCTCCCCGCCAGCGTCATCGCCAGCGCCTGGAACGACGACACCCCTGCGCTGCTGCTCTGGCGGTTGAACATCAGGCGCAGCATTTCCTTGAAATGCCTCAGTTGCAGAAAACGGGTGCGCAGCGAGAAATACAGGCCCACGCCCAGACACAGGTAAATCAGTGCCGGACTCCAGACCACGCCGTTGATGGCGTTGACCAACTCCTCCATGGGTTCTCCTTTGTAAGCGAAGGTATGCAATCGGCGTGTTTTTATATTCCTGCTGCCGATTGTCCGACTGGAACCCGCAAGATAATGGTCAAAGCCTGAATGTTTCCAGATGGTTTACTGTAAAAATAAAGTAAATACCCTAAATAAATATCGCCGCCCTGGTGCCGGACAATCCGCCGGATGGATCGGCGACCCCGCGCCAGGCCCAAGCCGGAACCGCACGCCCGCGCATGGTATAGTGTGCCTCCGGTTCTCCCAGTAGAAAGCTTCAAGCCATGTCCATCCCCTTCCGTCTGTCCGCCGCCTGCCTGCTGCTGGCCGCGCTCGGCGGCTGCCAGCCGCCGCAACGCATCCAGGCCAGCTACCACTGCGACGATCAGATTCGGTTCAGCTTCGACCGCCGCAGCCAGACGGTGGAGGTATTCCGCGGCGGCGAGACCTTCAAGGGATATATGGACGAGAAAGGCCTGCTGACCTGGCCCAAGCCGCTGGCCGGCAAATCGCTGCCGGACAGCTTCTACATTTCACGCAAGACGCCGGACCAGATGAAGCTGTACGGCGGTTTCGCCGGCACCGGCAAGACGTGCCGGCTGGACCCGGGCTGAGCGAACGGCCTCACGTCCGGCCTCCGCCAGCGTCCATGGAGCGAGCCGACGCATTTCGCGCCGGCCCCGCCCTGGAGACCGCCATGTCGCTCGCGCTGAACAACTGCCCACTTACCAACAACACCGCCGTCACCATCCGCGTCGTGCCCGACGCGCCCGGAAACGCTTTCGATGTGCCGGCGGGCCAGACCGTCAATTCCGGCGTGATCGTCTTCGACACCATACAAGTCCCCGGCGACGTGCTGGACACCGACGCGGACCAGGCCGCGAACCAGCTGAATTGTTATTTCGTGCTAGTGGGTGGGGAATATCGCTTGAACATCCCCGACGACTTCACCGCGGTGTTCAGTTAGATCAAGAAGCCGCCGTCGAAGAAGACCTTGTCGCCGAAACTCAGCCGGCCGCCGGAAAAGATCAGGTCCAGATGATGGCTGCCCAGCTCGCCGCCGCCCAGGCCCAGATGCAGTCCTGGGTGGCGCTCCTCGAAGCCGGCGTTGAGTCCGTACAGCCCCTTCACGCCGCAATTGGTGCCGATGCCGAACTCCGCCACCGCGGCGTTGCCGGCGTTGGCGCTCAGATACTTGTCGAAATCCGCCGAGAAGCGCGAGTCGCCGCAGCTGAAGTCCGCCACCCGGCCATCGCGGATGCGCAGCGTCGCGAAATCGCGGACCACGCCGTATTTGACGGCGAACGGTATCGTGCTGAGAAAGGCGCCGCTGAAGCGCACCTCGCCCTGCAGATCGGCGATGGAAGTGGCGATCTCTCCTGGAACTAGATCGACATTGCCGTCGCCGTCTATCGAGGTCCAGGATTGATCGGGCCGGATCGAGCCGCGGAGCCATCCCCCCTCCTCCTGCTCGAACGCCACGTATCCGGCTTGCTCCGCCAGCGCGATCAGGCTGCGGTTGCGCTCAGCCATCCGCGCCCGCGGCTCGGAGAACGCTTCGTAGAAGAAGGTTCCGTAGTCCTTGAACAGAATGGATTTCTTCCAGTTGGACTGCATCGCCTGCTTGATCGGCAACAGGAAGACAGGACCGCGCGGATCGACAGACGGCAACGTCGACGAGCGGTACAGGAAAATGAAGACATCGCACTGTTCGATGGCGGCGGTCAGCGCGTCCGCGCTCTCGCGCTCCAGCTCCGCCAGACGGATGTCCGCAGCCATGATCTCCCCGGCGCCCTCGGCGATGTGCGCGGCGACCTCGCCGTGGAACGCGTCGAACCCCAGCAACAGGCGGATGGGCTCTCCCGAGGCCGCCTTGTCCCTGGCCGCCGGATGCAGGGCCAGGCAGGCGTACATATTGCGGACGCTTCGCGCCTGCTCTTCGGTGGTGATGCGCATTCAGCTTTCTCCCAAGGTCCGCTGACTAAACTTTGCGGAGTCTCTGGACCAAGCGCCGCGGGCCGTGCCAATCGTTCGACGCAGGGAGGCGCGATCCAGGATCTGTTTTTGTCGGCGGCGCTAAAAAACGGGGCCGCCAGGACCCCGTCGTCAGACACGGATTCGGCTGATGCCTATCAGACCGGCCACAACGCGGTGCCGAACGGCACGACGGCTTTGTCTTGCATCATCTCCACCGCTTCGGCGAAGGTTTCCTCCTGGAACCAGGCATCCAGTTCGATATCCGCGCTTTGGATTTGATCGTTCATCTGCATCTCCTTTGTCGTTGGAAAATTCGAAATGCTAGAGCAACTGCCCTAACAAAATTACAGACGCATGAAATGCCGGCAAGTTCTAATCTCTCTTAGTATTATTTATGCTATTAACATTGCAATGGCATCGCGCAATGGCATTACTGCCCGCATCGCCGCCTATACTCACATCACTACTCATACCGCGAGGCCATCATGCAATCCCCCGGCATTCCCACCAACGAGGCAGAACGCGTCCGGGTGCTGCAAGAGTTGCTGATCCTGGATACCGATCCGGAAGAGCGCTACGACGCGATCACCGCTTACTGTCGCTCCCGCTTCGCAGTCAAGATCGCGCTGATCACCCTGGTGGACAGCAATCGCCAGTGGTTCAAGTCGCACTGCGGGCTGGACGCGAGCGAAACGCCGCGCGACATCAGCTTCTGCGCACACGCCATCCTCGGCGACGACATCTTGGAAATCCCGGACGCCAGCAACGACAACCGCTTCAGTGACAATCCGATGGTGCTTGGCGATCCCAATATTCGTTTCTACGCCGGCGCGCCGTTGAAGCTGTCGTCCGGCCACACCATCGGCACGCTGTGCCTGATCGATTCCAAGCCCAAGCGCCTGGCCGGAGAGGAGAAAAGGCATCTGAAAACGCTGGCCCATACCGTGGTGCTGGAAATAGAAGGCAGCCGCGCCGTCAGCGAACCCGGCTGACCTGCTTCGCCGGCTAGCGCTCGGGCCATCTCTGGTAGCCGTTCTCGTCGTAAAAGGTTTCCGTCAGCGCGTCGCCGTTCAGCTCCAGCTTCACGAAGCCGTTCAACACCCGCTCCGGGTATTTGCTGTCGTCGGCTGAACGCGTCTCCGCCCACGCCACCTGCGGCTTCCCGTCCAGCGCCTTGGCCGGCCCGTACGGAATCGCGCCGTGGCCGACGCAGCGGGCCAGCAGCTTGCCCTGCGGCTGGTAACAGATGACGTTGTGCAGGTGCCCCCAGTACCAGTAATCCGGATCGCGGCCCAGCGCAGCCGCCACCTCTTGGTACAGCGGCGTCTTGGTCGAGCCGTCCATGGCATAACCCTGATGGTGGGACAGCAGCATGATCTTCTTGTCCCAGCCGGCGGCAAGCTGCTTCAGCCACGCCGCCTGCTGGTCTCCCAGCGCGCCGTCCATGTACAGATTCATCTTGTCCGAGTGGTAGGCGCTGTCCAGGCCGACAATCAACCAGTTCTGGTTGTGCAGGCTGAAATAACTGGTGCCCTGCTGCATGGGGAATTTATTCGACAGCTCGCCGAAGTAACCAAGCGCGCCGTTGTACATTTCATGATTGGAATTGAGAGTGAACTGCCCCTTCGCGCCCGCCGGCCAGTCTTTCAGATCATTGCTCTCATCCGAGCTGATGCCCGCATAGTAGACATCGCCCAGATGGATGGTGTAGTCAGCGCCCTGCTTGCTCATCGCGGCAGCCACCTTGGCCGCGATGTAATCGCCGGTGCCCCAGTCGCCGGCGATGGCGAAACTGACCTGGTCCGCTATCTCGACTCGGCCCGGCTGCCCGCCCCACGGCGCAAAGTCCCACAGGTGGCCGATCCACTGCACCAGCGCCTCGCCCCACAAGGGGTCCAGCAGCTCCCACTTGCGGCAGCCCAGCAGGGTGCCGTCGTCCATCACCCGGGTGGGCAGCTCGTCCTCGGTGGTCGGCAATGGCTTGCCGTCCAGCACGTCGTCCAGGATGGACAAGCCTCGCGCCAGCTCCCACGGGATGCCGTCGGCGGAGGTGCTGCCGGAGTCGATCACGTCCCGCACCTGCTGGTGCACCTGCTGCAGCCGGTCCATGATCTGCTTCTTCTGCTCAAGCGTCTGCCTGGCATCCGCCAGATCGTTTTCGATCCGGCTTTTCCAATCGCTGAAATCCATCTCGCACCTCCGCTCTGCGGACGGTTGCCGCCGCCTACAGGTTTTTCATGTACTCGATCAGGTCCCACTTTTCGCTGTCGGACAGATTGGTTCCATACTCGTGGCCGGTGTTGTGATTGCCCGGCAGGCGGGTGTCGAACTTGAAGTAGCCGCCGCCCTTGACCTCCGGCCCGGCGGCGATGAAGCCGACGTTGCGGGTGTCGAACACGCTGGAGCCGCGATAGAACACTTTGGGACGCTTGTCGGGCTTCTGCAGCAGGTCCCACAGCGTCGGCACCGAGCCATTGTGCAGATACGGCGCGCGCAGCCAGATGCCGTCGGTCGGCGTGTTGCTGTAGCTCTGCGTCTTGCGGTAGGCGCCGAAGTCGAACGGCGGCTTCTTGAATTCGTGGAACTTGTCCACCAGCCCGACGGTGAAGGAGTTGACGCGATAGGGGTCGGTGCCCAGCTCATCCAGCCCCACGGTCACCTGGCCGGTATCGGCCTTGCCGAAGTCGTGGCAGCTGGCGCAATTCTTCTCCCACAGCGCCTGGCCGCGATGCGCGCGCACCTGGTCCAGACCGCCGAACGGCCACTTGGGCGGCTGATGCGTCAGCAGCCAGTCGGTCACGCGCTTGAACTCGGCCGGCAGCACCGACTGCGGCGTGGCGCCCACCGCCATCGCCGCGGCGTAGTTGCGCTCCTTGATGTCGTTGTTGTTGCCGTCCCAGTGCAGGTACAGCGACTCGCGCGGCTTCTGGTTCCAGATCTGCGGCAGGTCCACCGTGCCGATGGTGGAGTCGTCCGGGAAACCGAACACCACCATCTTGGTGGGGTTGAAGGTGTCGGTGCGCCCCGGCCCCTGCTGCGGCCGCAGCTTCTGCCACGCGTACTGCTGCTTCTGCTTCAGGAAGGCCTGGCGCGTGGCCGGCACGATCAAGAAACGGTAGAACAGCTTTTCTATCGGCCCCAGCTCGTAATGCTGCTCGATGGCGTCGATCACCTTGGCGTTGAAGTCCGGATCGCCGGCGCAGTCGTACAGGAACCACTGGAACGACTCCAGATCCAGCAGCGCCGCGGGCGCGGTGGGCACCGGCAC
Organism: Chromobacterium sp. Ag138; assembly: GCF_055181315.1. Taxonomy (NCBI): domain Bacteria; kingdom Pseudomonadati; phylum Pseudomonadota; class Betaproteobacteria; order Neisseriales; family Chromobacteriaceae; genus Chromobacterium; species Chromobacterium sp. Ag138. The sequence goes on along the minus strand of NZ_JBUPWA010000001.1, from coordinate 233,984 downwards.
CGGCACGTCGTCGGCGCTCTTGCGGTACATGCCGGTATGGCACAGCGCGCAATTGGGCTCCACCGACGGATAGCCGATCTGGCGCTTGGCCAGCCCGATCGGCAGGTCATGCCCGCCCTCGTAGATGAAGCCGAACGCCTGCCAGCCGCTGCCCAGCTTGGGCATGCGCTGCGCGCACACCTGCGGCAGCACCGAGAACACGTACAAGGGAATGCGCGCGTCCGGCCCCAGCCCTATCGCCGCGTATTTGAAGTGGTCCACATCGGACGCCAGCGGCGGCTGCGGCACTTCGCGCAGCAGATTGGCCCAGGCTTCGTAGCCGATGAAGGCCAACACCAGCACGACAACGATGGCGATCTTGCGGCGGACGCCGGAAAAGCACTGGGCCAGGCAACGCCACAAGCCGCGCAGGCCGGCCAGGAGCAATGGCCAGGGCCGCTGCTCCGCCGGCAGGCCGATGTACAGCAAGACGCCCAGGATCAAAAACATCGCAGCGTCGGAGTACAGCAAGGGCTTGAACGCGTCCGGATAGCCGGAGGTCTGGATCAGATAGATCCAGAACACCACCGCGATCAACCGGGACAGCACGCACAGCCAGGAATACACCGGGTAGCGCGCGGCATTGACACCGGCCGGCGCGTAAAACAGGCTGACGCCCACCAGCAGCATGCCGGCGTTCTGCAGCCACGGGTACACCGCCTGACTGGGCAGGCCGAAGCTGCTGTTCAGGAAGTCCGGCCAGAACAGCGCCGGGATGGCGAACACCATATTGATGGCGATGCCGATCCAGATGAAACGCTGGAACCAGCGCACGCCGCATTCCGCGCAACGAGTCTTGTCCATGGGGAGGTCCTTGTGAAGACGGCGTCGAATGGCCCACGCGCGGCCGGGACCGGACAGCGGCCCCGGCGCCCGCCTCAGCCGCCTGCGGTCTTGTCCAGATGGGCGACGATGGCCGGGTAGACGTCCGCCGCCGCGTTCTTGCCGAACATGCAGTCGATGTGGCCGTAGCCCAGCACCACCAGCCGGCTGTAACGCTCCGGTCCGAAACGCTGAACCAGCTTGTCGTACGTGCGCTCGGTGCTCTCCGGCAGATAGCACTCGTTCTGCTCGCCGCTGATGAACAGGATGGGCATTTGCAGCCGCTCGAAGTGCGGCATGTAGATGTCCGCGCCGTCGAACGCCACCAGCCGCCCCTCGCGGCACATCCGCGCCAGATGCTCCATAGTGCGCATGTTCGCCACCCCGAACAGCTCGTGCAGATTGTCGTGCAGGGTCTCGTTCAGGGTTTCGTGACGGTACAGCGGCGCGTACATGAAGGTGATGCGGTGGCAGACCGGGTTGTTGCAATAGCCTTGCGCCTCCGCCAGCGCATAGCCCTTCAGCGCGGTGTCGTACAGTTTCTCGAACCAGTTGGAGTCGGACGAGGTATAGGCGGTCAGCGATTGCACGCCCAGCTTGTCCAGCACCGTCGGCAGATGCAGGCCGGTCTTCACCTGAGTAGCGGCCGGCACCACGATGTCGGCGGCGATCTGCGAGCACACCACCGACCTCACTCCTTCCAGCCCGGCCAGCATGGACATGAAGAAGGTGGTGGCGCCGTAGCAGTGCACCACGCACTGCACGTCGGCCGCATCGGTGGCTGCCCGTATCGTCCGGATCGCCGCCGGGTAGTCGTAGCGCGCCACCTGGTCGCCGTCCCACTGCTGCTGGCTGGCTTCCAGCAGGATGCTGACGCGGAAGTCCAGCAGCCACACGTCGTAGCCATGCTGGTACAAGTACTCCAGCAGATTGGTGGAGATGGTGTCGGTGGAGAAGATGTTCGACCCCACGCCCAGGCCGTGCACCAGCATCACCGGCCCCTTGCCGCCGCCGTTGTGGCGCGTGAGCCGCAGATTGACGCCGTCGTCGGTCGGGAAGAACACCACCTCGGGCGCGCCGGCGTTGAGCGGGCGCTTCTTGCGCGGCGGCGCGTCCGGGTTGAAGTAGACATTGGACGCCAGCACGCCGCCGTAGCTCTCCCACAGCACGCCGGCGAAATACTCGCCGAAGCGCGCCAGCTGTTTCAGCCGCTCCGCCTCGCTGGAGACGTTGAGCACCTTCATCGTGGTCATCTGCCGCGCGAAGTCGGCCGGCTCGATGTGCAGCACCCCGCTGCCGACCACCTCGCCGCCATCGTTCACGCCCTGATACACCGTCACGTACAAGGTGCTGGTATCGGCCCAGATCTTGAGCGGGCCGTGATCGCTGGGCACCGATTTGAACGCGCTGAAGAAGTACTCGGACCCATCCTCGGCGCTCAAGCGCATCTTGTAATTCATGTGCCGCTCGCCCACCTGCTGCGGATATTCCTCGAACAGGTTGAACACGCCATGGCTGACCGTCAGCGGCAGCGGCGACAGCGCCGGCGCGTTCAGCGTGCCGACGATGGTGGCCGGATGGCTGGGGTCGGAAATCAGCCGATCCAGATCGTCGGACGCCACCGTGACGGTGAAGCCCATGGTCGAAGCGGCATCCCGGCCGGCCTGGGCCGCCGCCTCGTACACGGCCAGATCGGTTCCAGCCGGCTGGCGGTGGGCGGTGGAGAAGAAGCCCTTCATGGTCTCGGTGAATTCGATGCCGGGCTTGTCCGACTGCGGCTGCGGCGCGCGGCGCGGCGCCGACGGCAGCGTGTAGTCGATCTTCCAGCCGCGGTCCGCCGCCAGCAGCGCCATCGCCCGCTCGCTGACCGCCGAGATGGTGAACAGCGGGTTCACCGCCAGCGAGGTGGGAATCACCGAGCCGTCGGTCACATACAAGCCGGGATAGACATCGCGCCCGCTCGTTCCGCTGAACGCCTGGCCCTTGTGGTTGACCACGCCCTGGCCGGCGTCCTCGCCCATCACGCAGCCGCCCAGCGGATGCACGGTGATTAGGCTGTGCTTGAACAGATCGGTCCAGATCGGATTACGCACATAGATGCCGCCCAGCGCCCGGGTGGCCTCCTGCAACCTGTCGTTGCCGATCTTGAAGTTGGGCTGCTCGCCCACGCCAGGCCAATCCAGCCGCAGCTGATCGTGGTCGTCCAGCACCATCCGGCCGGCGCCGTCGTCGTGGCTCATGATCAAATAGGTCTGCAAGCGGTTCATCGCGCCGTGGTAAGGCCCGCGCAGCGCGCTTTCCACCTCCCGCGCAGCGTACTTGATCTTGGCCAGCGCGCCGGTTTCCGAAGGCTGGCCCAGCTCGGCCGACGCCGCGGCCATTGCCGGCACCATCATCCCGCCGATGGCGCCGGGAATGGAACCCTCCTCGATCACCATGCGCCGGCGCCAGGCGCTCTCGTCGCGCATGTCGATGATGGAGGTGATACAGGGTCCGACCGGGCCGACTTCCTTGGCAGAGTGCGTGCCGAAACCGATGCCGTTGATCTTGTCGCCGTTGTTGTAGCCGAAGCCGAGGATGTCGCCGTTGCCGCTCATGTGCATGCCCAGTTGGTCGGACAGCGGCAGGCCCTCGGCGCGGGAGCGCAGCAGGATCTCGGTGGAGCCCAGCGTGCCGGCGGACAGGATGACGATGTCGGCCTTGACGAACAGCGTCGGCGCGTCGAATTTCTCGCGCCCGGTGCCCACGTACTGGAAATGAACGATCCAGCCGTCGCCCTCCCGCTCCAGATAGCGCACCGAGGCCTGGCAGAAAATCTCCGCGCCGTGGTTGCAGGCGTCCGGCAGATAGTTCATCAGCGTGGTGTTCTTGGCGTGGTTGTTGCAGCCGGACACGCAGTCGCCGCAGTAGTTGCAGGGTTTCTGCTCGACGCCGACGTGGTTCAGATCGTTCGGCAGCTTTTCGAAATTCACGTTGATCGGCGGCCGGTAGAACGTGTGCTTGGCCTGGATGCGTTCGCCGGACTTCTGGTTGGCCTGCAGCTTGGGCAGCGCGGGCGCGGCTTCCGGGTAGGGCGTGGGCTTCAGCATCTGCTGCGCCCGCGCGTAGCCCTCCTTCAGCAGCGTATCGACATGGTCGCGCACGCCCTCCGGCCAGCGCGGATCCTCGAACACTTGCGGCTCCGGCTGCAGCGAGACATTGGCGTTGATCAGCGAGGTGCCGCCCAGGCCGCAGCCGACGATCACGTTCTGCTGCGCGTTGACGTGCAGATCGTACAAGCCGGTGCGCGAACCCAGATGGCCGTCCGGATGGTGGACCTGGAATTCTTCTGTCGCCTCCGCCAGCGTGTCGGGGTACTCGCCGGGAATGATCTCCCGGCCCCGCTCCAGCAGACAGACGGAACGGCCGGCCCGCGCCATCCGCGACGCGGCGATGCCGCCGCCGTAGCCGGAGCCGATCACCACAACCTCGTAACGTTCCTTGATTTCACTGATGGGGGACGCGATTCGCACCATTGACTTTCTCCCGGACAGGATCGAGCAGTCAGGCCACGAATACCATTGCAGAAGGCGCGGCGCAGGCATCGCTGCGGACGCGGATGCCGGTCATCGATGAAAGTGAAACCGGCGGTATTGTCATTGTGACAGCATGATTTTATCTAGATCAGAACAATGCTCCTGTCAATGCCGCTGTTAAGCTTGTGTTGCCGCAGCATATCGCCAAGGAATAGCCGCCGACGCAAAGACGATCGGCGGCTGCGGCACGGGTCAGGCCGGCGGCAATTCCTGGGTGAACAGGGTCTGCCCCGCCACATCCTTCAGCCTTACCGTCATCGCCCGGCTGCGGGCATCGATGTCCACCTGGCCGAAGAACTGCAGCCCCGCCAGCGGCGAGGCGTTCTGTGCGGGCGGGGCTTTCTGGTATACGACCTTGGGGCCGAAAGTCATGTCCAGCGCGTTCGGCCCGAAGGTGCCGGCGTTGAGCGGGCCGGACACAAACTCCCAGAACGGATTGAAATCAGCGAACGCAGCACGCTCCGGATGATAGTGATGGGCGGCGGTGTAATGGACATCGGCGGTGAACCAGACCACGTTGCGGATGTCCTGGCGCTTGATCTCCCGCAACAGCCAGGCCAGCTCCCGTTCGCGCCCGCGCGGCTGTCCGTGGTCGCCGTTGGCCATCGCTTCCCAGCGCGGGCTGCCGTCGGCGTTCTTGCCATCGCCCACTTGCAGCGCCAGCGGCATGTCCGCCATCACCGCCTTCCAGACCGCGCGCGACGACTTCAGCCCCTCCAGCAGCCATTGCAGCTGCTCCCGCCCCATGAAGCTGCCGCCCGGCTCGCCCTCGGCCTGCAGATTAGCGCTGTTGGCGTCGCGGTAGCTGCGCATGTCCACCACGAACACGTCCAGCAGCGGCCCTTGGGGCAGGCGGCGGTACACCCGCTCGCTTTCGCGATCGCCGTAATGGCGCAGCGGCGCGTACTCCATGAAGGCGCGCGTCGCGCGGGCCTGCAGCACCCCGATGTTCTTTTCGCGATAGCGGGCGTCGTCGGCGAGATTCTTGCTGTCCGACCAGTTGTTGACCACCTCGTGGTCGTCCCACTGCCAAATCTGCGGCACTTCGGCGGCGAAGCGGCGCACATTGTCGTCCAACAGGTTATAGCGATAGCGGCCGCGGTATTCGTCCAGCGTCTCCGCCACCTTGCTCACCTCGGACGTCACCAGGTTGCGCCATATCCGCCCTTCTTCCACCGTCATTTCGGCGGCCATCGGACCATCGGCGTAAATGGTGTCGCCGCAGTGGACGAAAAAATCTGGCCGCTGCCGGCGCATGGTTTCATAGATGCGCATGCCGCCCCAGTCCGGATTGATGCCGAAGCCCTGGCCGGCGGTATCGCCGGACCAGACGAAGCGCAAGTCGCGCGGCTGCCGCGCTGCCGTGCGGAAACAGCCCAGCAGCGGCTCGGACAGCGCGCGCGGCGAAGCGGCGTCTTCGTAGCGCACGCGGACGAACAGCTGCTCGCCGGCCGACAGGCCGCTCAGGTCGACGCGGGTGGTGAAATCGGTGGCCTCAGTGGCCCACGGCCCGCGCAGCTTGCGGGCATCGGCGAAGCGCTCGCTGACATCCCACTCCACCAGCATGCGCGCCGCGCGATCGGCGCGCGCCCAGACAATCGCCCGGTCCGCGCCCGCATCGCCTATCTGGATGCCGGATGTCGCCTGCGGGCGCAGCCGATCGGGCACGATCAGCGCCGGCGCGGCTTGCGCGGCGGCGCCCAGCAGCCAGCCGCCGCTGCCGGCCAGCGTGGTCTTGAGGAAATTCCGTCTATCCATCTTGTTCTCCCGAGCGAAACCGGCATCCTGCCAAGGCCGGATGCCAGGCGTTTGACGCCTGGATGAACATTGCGTGGATGGACAAATGAAAACCGCCGCGGCTGACGAGCCGCGGCGGCCGATGCGAAGACCAATGCCTTACTGGCCCAGCATGGCCTTGGCCACCGCCTCCGCCACCTTGATGCCGTCCACGCCCGCCGACAGAATGCCGCCGGCGTAGCCCGCGCCCTCGCCGGCGGGGAACAGGCCCTTGATGTTCAGACTCTGGCCATCGTCGCCGCGGGTGATGCGCAACGGCGAGCTGGTGCGGGTTTCCAGACCGGTCAACACCGCGTCGTAGAGGTCGTAGCCGCGTATCTGGCGGGCAAAGTGCGGAATCGCTTCGCGCATCGCCTCCACGCAGAAGTCGGGCAGGATTCGGGACAGATCGGTCATGGTCACGCCCGGCTTGTACGACGGCTCGACGCTGCCCAGCTTGGTGGACGCCTTGCCGGCCATGAAGTCGCCCAGCAGCTGCGCCGGCGCGAAGTAGTCGCCGCCGCCCAACTCATACGCCTTGCTTTCCAGCTCGCGCTGGAAGTCCAGCCCGGCCAACGGGCCGCCCGGATAGTCCACTTCCGGCGAAATGCTGACCACGAAGCCGGAGTTGGCGTTGCGCTCGTTGCGCGAATACTGGCTCATGCCGTTGGTGACCACCCGCTTCTCTTCCGAAGTGGCGGCCACCACGGTGCCGCCCGGGCACATGCAGAAGCTGTACACCGCGCGGCCGTTGCCGGCGTGGTGCACCAGCTTGTAATCCGCCGCGCCCAGCAAGGGATGGCCGGCGTACTTGCCCCAGCGCGCCGCGTCGATCAGCGATTGCGGATGTTCGATGCGGACGCCTACCGAGAACGGCTTGGCTTCCATGTACACCCCACGCTTCTCCAGCATCTGGAAGGTGTCGCGCGCGCTGTGTCCCAGCGCCAGCACCACGTGGTCGCTCAGCACTTCGCTGCCATCCGCCAGCTTCACGCCGCGCACGCGGTCGCCGTCCAGAATCAGGTCGTCCACGCGCTGTTCGAAGCGGATCTCGCCGCCCAGCTCGATGATTTCGGCGCGCATGTTCTCCACCATGGAAACCAGACGGAAAGTGCCGATGTGGGGGCGGGCCAGGTAGAGGATTTCCTCCGGCGCGCCGGCCTTGACGAACTCCGTCAGCACTTTGCGGCCCAGATGGCGCGGGTCCTTGATCTGGCTGTACAGCTTGCCGTCCGAGAAGGTGCCGGCGCCGCCCTCGCCATACTGCACATTGGACTCGGTATTGAGCTCGCTCTTGCGCCACAGGCCCCAGGTGTCCTTGGTGCGCTGGCGCACTTCCTTGCCGCGCTCCAGCACGATGGGCTTGAAGCCCATCTGAGCCAGGATCAGCGCGGCGAAAATGCCGCAAGGGCCGAAGCCTACCACCACCGGGCGCCGCTTCAGCTCCGCCGGCGCCTGGGCGACATAGTAATAATTGGTGTCCGGGGTGGGCATCACCCGGCGGTCGCCCTTGAAGCGGGCGAACAGCTTGTCCTCATTGGCCACATCGACATCGACGATGTAGACCAGGCTCATCACGCCCTTGCGGGCGTCGTAGCTGCGTTTGAACACGGTAAAGCCGCGAACGTCCTCCGCCGGTACTTTCAAAAAGCCGGCGACGGCGTCGGCCAGCTCCTCAGGCGTATGGTCCAGCGGCAGCTTGAGTTCGGAAATGCGCAACATAAAAATCCAGTAACAGGTTGGTGTCTATTCAACGAGGCGCCATTGTAGCGGCAAACCGCGCATCCAGGCATGACAATGGTCAAGCCGCCGATTGCAATCCCCTCGCGCGTTGGCTATAGCATACTGTGGCTTGCGCCACCGGCTTGGCCTTTCCCGCCACGCCCGCCGTCCTCCGCCATCAGGCAGACGGAACCCTCTGCCGCGCCGCTCCAGATAGCGCGAGCAGGGCAAAGTTGCAAGTTATCGGGACCGCTCCTGTTTCGACACTTCCGCCGCGACGACAACAAGGCATGATCGCCATGCGCGCGGCCTTTGCCAGGAAGATCGAAACGAGCGGAATGCGTTGCATCAAGGAGAATCCTCATGAATCTGGACATACTCACCCAGCCGGCGGTGCGGCTGGCGATAGAGGCATTGCAGCACGGCGATCACGCCAACTGGATGGCGCAGTTCAATACCGACGCGACACTGACCGATGATGGACTGCCCGCCAATTTCCACAAATTCAGCGAACACGCGATGGGGCACGAGCGCTTCACCAGCATAGACCGGGTGGAAAACCAGGGGCTGGACGTGTACGGCGGCTTTCACAGCGACCGTTGGGGCAATTTCAACACCTACTTCAAGTTCCATCTGGGCGCAAACGGCAAGATCAGCCAGCTGGACATCGGCCAGGATAGTTGACTCCCCCGCCGGGCGGTCCCTTACCCGCCCGGAAACCCATCACTATAATTGCAGCATCCACACCATATGGCGCTCTGGCGCCATGGGAGAGGCGATGCACCGGATACTGGTCATAGACGACGATGCCGTATCGCAGCAATTTCTCGTGATGGTGTTGAAACGCCTCGGCTACGAAAGCGTGGTGGTGGCCAGCGACGGCCTCGACGCTCTGATCCAGCTGGACGCCGGGGATCGACGCTTCGACGTGATCTTCTGCGACCTCGACATGCCGCGCATGGACGGCATCGAGTTCGTCCGCCATCTGGGCGAGCGAGGCTTTCAAGGCATGCTGCTGATTTCCAGCGGCTTCGACGAGAGAGTGATCGAGTCGGTGGCGGAGTTGGCCCGCATGTACGATCTATGGCTGGCGGGCGTGCTGCCCAAGCCCATCAACCACCAGACGCTGCAGCGCCTGATCAACCAGCCTCCTCCCGCCAGCCGCCACACAGCGGGCGTCGTGTCCCCGCCCACGGAAGACGAACTGCGCGCCGCCATCTCCAAGGGCGAGCTCCGCCCTTTCCTGCAGCCCCAGGTTTCGATGGATGACGGACGGATACGCTCGGCGGAAGTCCTGGCGAGGTGGCAGCATCCCCGGCTCGGACTGATAGGTCCGCAGCAATTCATCCAGCTGGCGGAAAACTCCAGCCTGATCACCGAGCTGACCCTGCAGATGCTGCGGCAGGCGGCTGCCATCATGGACAGGCTGCCCAGCGAGACGCCGCTGGCGATGTCGCTCAACCTGTCGGTGGAATCGCTGAACGAGATCGCGCTGGTCTCCCGCTTCGAACGCATACTCGTCGATTGCGGCTTCCCCTTCAGCCGCCTGATCGTGGAGGTGACGGAAACCGGCCTGATGGCCAACCCGACGCGCGCGCTGGAATTGCTCACCCGCCTGCGGCTGAAAGGCGCGCGGCTGGCGATAGACGATTTCGGCACCGGCTTCGCCAGCATGGACCGCCTCTCGCGCATTCCCTTCACCGAGCTGAAGATAGACAAGGGTTTCGTCATCGACGCCGCGCGCAATCCGACCAATTTCTCCATCGTCCGCGCCAGCGCCGAACTCGGGCGTCAACTGGGGCTGGACGTGGTGGCGGAAGGCGTGGCGACGGAGTCTGAATGGCAGCTTTGCCGGCAGCTGGGCGTAGAGATCGCCCAAGGGTCCTTCATCTCGCCGCCGGTGGATGCGGAAAGCTTTCGCGGCTGGCTGCTGAAACACCGCGGCGTTTTTCTTCATGCCGCGCCCAACCTTTCCGATGCCGTTTGAAGCCGGAATATATTAGGAGCCTAGCCATGCATGCCCTCGGCCGAACCGTTCTGATCCTGCTGTTCCTGGCCATCCCGCCGTGCCAGGCCGAAAGCCCCCCGTTGCCCAGCCCCGCCGGCAAGGTGGTGTTGACCATCAGCGGCCAAATCAGCAACAAGAATCACGACAACGACGCGGTGTTCGACATGAACATGCTCGCCGCGCTGCCGCAGCATACCATCGTCACCCGCACGCCATGGCTGCCTGGCGTCAGCCGCTTCACCGGGCCTTATCTGCAGGACGTGCTCAATCTGGTCGGCGCGAAAGGCCGCATGCTGAAAGCCATCGCGTTGAATGACTACAAGACCGACATCCCGTTTGACGACGCCGCGCGCTACCAGGTGGTGCTTGCCCGCCTGCTCAACGACAAGCCGATGCCGGTGCGTGACAAGGGGCCGCTGTTCATCGTCTACCCCTACGACAGCCAGCCCGCGCTGCGCTCGGAAATCTATTACAACCGTTCCGCCTGGCAATTGAAGTCGTTGCAGGTGGAGTGAGGCCATGACCAAGGGCAAAGAGCACTCCACTTCCTGGCGGATGCTGGCCGCGATCGGCGCCGCCCTGCTATGCGTATTCGCCGGGGCCGCCTATGTCCAGCACCGGCAATCGCAGATTCTCACCAACGCCGTGCTCTACCAGGACGACAACATCAGCTGGGCCTACTTTCAGCTGGAGGCGGAAAACTTCCGTCTCCAAGCCGCGCTGCATGAAGCGCAACACGGCCAGATCGCGTCGGACCAGCTGCAACAGCGCTACGACATCTTCGTCAGCCGCATCGCCATCATACGCGGCGGCCAATACCGCCAGCTGCTGCAGGATCAGCCGCAATACCTGCTGATTCAAAGCCGGCTGGACGCCTTCGTCCGCCAGGGCGACGCCTACTTCAGCGCCGCGCCCGCGGCGAATGACCCTGTCAGCCTGGCGCGGCTGGAACAGCAGTCGGCCTCGCTGTCCGACGGGCTGCACGATTTGTCGCTGCAGGCCAACCAGGTTGTCGCGCAACAGGTGGACAATCGAAACCGCACCATGCAGCAGTACATCGCGGTCAGCAATTGGCTGATGGGTTTCGAATGGGTGCTGATCTTCGGCTTCGGCTTCACGGTGATCCGGCAACTGCGGCAGCTGGAAAAGCGCCGCCGCACGCTGGAAACGCTGACCGGCAGCCTGGAGGAGGCCCGCAGCCAGGCCGAGGCGGGCAGCCTGTCCAAAAGCGCCTTTCTCGCCAATATGAGCCACGAAATACGCACGCCGCTCAACGGCGTGCTGGGCATGCTGGCGCTGCTGGCCGACACCCACCCCAGCTCCAGCCAGGCCGGCTACATCCGCATGGCCGAGGAATCGGCGCGCCACCTGCTGCTGCTGCTGAACGATGTGCTGGACGCCAGCAAGCTGGAGTCGGGCAAGCTTGAGCTGGCGCCGGTCACCTGCAACCTCGCTCACCTGCTGCGCCAGGTGGCGAATCTGATGAACGCCCAGGCGCAGGCCAAGGGCCTGATGCTGAATCTGGACTTGGCGTCGGAAATTCCGGAATGGGTGGAACTAGACCCGACCCGCCTGCGGCAAATACTGCTCAATCTGCTGAGCAACGCCATCAAGTTCACCGAACGCGGCGGCGTCACCGTTCACGCTTCGGCGCCGCAGGGAGAACAGCCGGGCACGGCCCAGCTGCTGCTGGTGGTGACCGACACCGGCGTAGGCATGGATCAAGCCACTCAGGCGAAATTGTTCAAGCGCTTCTCCCAGGGCGACGGCTCCACAGCCCGCCAGTACGGCGGAAGCGGCCTGGGCCTGGAGATCTCGCAAAACCTGGCCCGGCTGATGGGCGGCGAAATCTCGGTCAGCAGCGTTCCCGCCCAGGGCAGCTGCTTTCAACTGACGCTGCCGCTGAGAGTGATCGCCGCGCCGGACATACCGCCTGAAGCCATCGAGTCCCTATCCAGCCACGACACGCTGAGCCGGCCGCTGAGAATCCTGGTGGTGGACGACAACGAGGTGAACCGCAAGTATCTGCAAGCGCTGCTGGAAAGGCTGAACCAGCAGCCGACGCTGGCTTCTGACGGCCCCGAGGCGCTGCGGCTGGCCGCCGCCCAGCCCTTCGACCTGGTGCTGATGGACCTTCACATGCCCGGCATGGATGGCGTGAAAACCGCGCGCGGACTGCGCGAGCAAGCGCTGACCCCCAAGATGCCGATCATCGCGCTGACCGCGGACGCCTTCCCGGAAACCCGCCAGCAAATGCTGGAACAGGGATTGGACGATTTCCTGACCAAGCCGCTGAGCCGCGACCAGTTGCTGGCGGTCCTGCAAAAACAGTTTCCGCCGGCGCCCAGCGCCGCGCCGCAGGCGAGGGAAGAACCCGTCCTCGACGCGCGCACCATCACGGATTTCGTCGAACTGCTGTCCGATGAGCAATACCGGCAGCTGGTGGAGCAATATTTCGCCAGCCATCAGGAATCAGTTCGGCAATTGCGGATCAATCAGCGGCAACCGGATCGGGAAAACCTGTTTCACCTGGCCCATGGCATGAAAGGAGGCGCGGTGACGCTGGGCTTCGCCAGCCTGGCCCGGCGCTGCCAGGAGCTGGAAAACCAGTCGCTGCAATCCAATTGCGCGCCGGCGCCGCAGATCGCGCAGGTGATCGCCCAGTTCCAGGCCACCCGGCAAGCGTGCGTCGAGCAAGGCCACCTGGCCAGCCCTGCGGATTAGCGCCGCCGCCGCGGCCCGCGCGGCATGGCGGCGATAAGCAGGGCTAGGCCACCCGCACCAATCGCCCCCCGTCCTGCTCCGGCGTTTCGAAGCGCTTCCAGTCCACGATCATCACCTGGCTGAGACCGCACTCCCCCGCCAGCTGCCCCTCGATTTCCTCCAGCACCTGATGGCTGTGGATCACGCCATTGATGGCGACTTCCGCGCGACGCATCACGCTGTCGTCCGTGGTGACAAACCAGATGCAATAACGGTTCATCGGCAACCCTCCGACTGGGTGCGAAATTACGCTGACAAGTCTAAATATCGTTCCAACTGCCGCCAGACCGCAAGTTTTGCCTCGTAGGCCAGCGTATGCGCCGGGCTGGACGAAGGCAAACGCGCAACGGCGAGGCCGAGGCCGGCCAGCTGCGCTTCCGCCTTGGCGGCGGTCGCGCCGTTGAAGGCCACCGCGCGCAAAGCGGGCAGGCTGGCGGCGAAATCGCTCAAATCGTTATGCTGGATTTCCCTCAGGTCGGCGTCCAGGCTGCCCTTGCGGCTGGCTTGGGCCACCACGTCCCACAGACCCACGCCGGACTCGCGCAAGGCGGTGAGGCGTTCTTCGTAAGGCAGAGAAACCAGATTCCGTCCCAGCACTTCGCCCAGCAAGCGCCAAAACTGGTTGCGAGGGTGGGCGTAGTATTCGCCGGCGGCAAGCGAGGCGTCGCCGGGCAACGATCCCAGGATCAATAACCGGGTTCCGGCGTCCGCCACCGGCGGAAAGCAGCGCTTGCCGCCCTGCTCCGCCATGTTAGAACAACATCCCTTGATGGCTGGCCAGCCAGGCCCTGACCGGACCGAAGGTTTTGCGATGCGCCGGCAACACGCCGTGGGCTTCGATGGCGGCCAGATGCTCGGCGGTGGGATAGCCCTTGTGGCGGGCGAAACCGTATTGCGGATGCAAAGCGTCCAGCGCCACCAGCTCGGCGTCGCGCGCCGTCTTGGCCAGGATGGACGCGGCGGAAATGGCCGCCACCTTGGCGTCGCCCTTGACGATGGCCTCGCCCGGCACCGGCAGATGCTTGGGCACGCGGTTGCCGTCGATCTGCGCCAGGTCCGGGCGCACCGGCAGCCCCTCCACCGCGCGCGTCATGGCCAGCATGGTGGCGTGCAGGATGTTCAGCTTGTCGATCTCTTCGACGCTGGCGCTGGCGATGCACCAAGCCAGCGCGTCGCGCTTGATCCAGGCCGCCAGCTCGTCGCGCTTCGCTTCGCTCAACACCTTGGAGTCGGCCAGTCCGGAAATCGGCTTTGCCGGGTCAAGAATGACCGCGGCGGTGAACACCGCGCCGGCCAGCGGCCCGCGGCCGGCTTCGTCGACGCCGCAGATCAGTGGCATCGCGCCACCTCCAGCACCGCGCGCGCGGCGCGGGTGGCGGTATCCTGCTTCAACGCCAGATGCAGCTCGGTGAACGCCTTTTCCATTTCAATTCGGGCCGCAGAATCGGTGTATAGCCGCTGCATCTCTTCAGCCAGCTTTTGCGGCGTGGCTTGCTTCTGCAACAGCTCCGGCACCACGAATCGGCCGCACAGGATATTGGGCAAGCCGACGTACGGCAGCCTGATCTTGCGCTTGACCAGCCGGTAGGTGAAGGCGGACAGCTTGTAGCTGATCACCATCGGCCGCTTGGTCAGCGCCACCTCCAGCGTCGCCGTGCCGCTGGTGACCAGCACCACGTCGCTGGCGATGGTCGCCATCTGCGCATGGCCGAACAGCCTGCGGATGGGCAGGTCGCGCGCCTTGAAGCGGTACAGCATCTGCTCGAACTGGTCCATGGTGGCGCGGGTGGCCAGCGGCACCAGGAACTGGGCGTCCGGATACTGGCGCAGCAACAGGCGCGCGGTGTCCAGATAGATGGGCGCCATGTACTCCAGCTCGCTCCGGCGGCTGCCCGGCATCAGCGTGAACACCGGCACGCCCTGCGGCAGGCCAAGTTGGTCGCGCATCGCCTCCTTGTCCGGCTCCAGCGGGATCTCGCTGGCCAGCGGATGGCCGACATAAGTGACCGGCACGCCGGCCTGGCGGTACAGCGGCGGCTCCATCGGAAACAGGCACAGCACGTGGTTGACCGCGCGGCCGATCTTCTGGATGCGCTCCGGCCGCCACGCCCACACCGACGGGCTGACGTAATGCACAGTGGGAATGCCCGCCTTCTTCAATCCGGCTTCCAGCCCCAGATTGAAGTCCGGCGCGTCCACGCCGATGAACACGTCCGGCTTCTCCGCCAGCAGCCGCTCGCGCAGGCGGCGGCGAATCTTCAGCAGCTCGGGCAGGCTCTTCAGCACTTCGGAATAGCCGCGCACCGCCAGCTTTTCCTGCGGCACCATGCTGTGAAAGCCGCGGGCCTCCATGCGCGGGCCGCCGATGCCGGCGAATTCGATATCGCTGCGGTGCGCGCGCAGCGCATCCATCAGGTGGGCGGCCAGCAGGTCGCCGGAAGCCTCCCCGGCCACCATGGCAACCTTCAAGGCCCCCTTGCGCTTGAAAAGTTGATCGCTCATAAGCTCAGCGGATGATGCCTCGCGCCGATTGTTCAAAGAAACGCACGAACGGCGCCAGCTCGGCGTGCCCCTCGCCAGCTTCGGCCAGAATGGCGGCCTTGGCCTCCTCGTAGCTCAAACCCTGGCGATACAGCGTCTTGTAGGCGTTGCGGACGCGGCGGATCTGCTCCGGCGTGAAGCCGCGGCGCTTCATGCCCTCGGCGTTGATGCCGGAAGGCACCGCGCGGTTGCCATGCGCCGTCACGAAGGCCGGAATATCCTGAGCCACCGCGCTGGCGAAGGCCGTCATCGCGTGCTCGCCGACGATGACGAACTGATGCACGCTGGTAAAGCCGCCCAGGAACACCCAATCGCCGAGGTGGACATGGCCAGCCAAGGTGGCGTTATTCGCCAGAATGATGTGGTTGCCGACCTGGCAGTCATGCGCGATGTGCACATAGGCCATGATCCAGTTGTCGCTGCCGATGCGGGTGACGCCGCCGTCTTGCACCGTTCCGGTGTTGAAGGTGCAGAATTCGCGGATGGTGTTGTTGTCGCCGATCTCCAGCCGCGTCGGCTCGCCGGCGTATTTCAGATCCTGCGGAATGGCGCCCAGCGAGCAGAACTGGAAGATCCGGTTGTTCTTGCCGATGGAGGTGTGGCCTTCGATCACCACGTGCGGGCCGACCCAGCTGCCGGCCCCGATGCTGACATGGGGGCCGATGATGGAATAGGCGCCGATTTCGACGTCGTCGGCGATCTGCGCCTTGGGATCTACGATTGCTGTCGGATGGATGGCCATGTTCACACCTCGCGGCGGGCGCACATGATCTCGGCTTCGCAAGCCACCTGGCCGTCCACCAGCGCGCGGGCGGCGTACTTGCCGATGCCGCGCTTGACGGTCTTTTGCGTCACTTCGAATACCAGCTGGTCGCCCGGCACCACCTGGCGCTTGAAGCGGGCGTTGTCGATGCCGACGAAGAAGTACAGCTCGTTGTCGGCGCGCTCGCCCTGGCTCTTGATCGCCAGGATGCCGGCGGCCTGCGCCAGCGCCTCGATGATCAGCACGCCCGGCATCACCGGATATTGTTCGAAATGGCCGACGAAGAACGGCTCATTGATGGTGACGTTCTTCAGCGCCGTGATGCGCACGTTGGGCTCCAGCTCGGTGACGCGGTCAACCAGCAGGAACGGGTAACGATGCGGCAGGCAGCGCATGATCTCGCGGACATCGATCGAGACAGCGTGTTCACTCATGAGGTTCTTCCTTCGATTTTTTCAGTGTTTCCAGTTCTCGCTCAAGCTGCTTCACGCGCTTGGCGAAATCGTCCAGATGGCGCACGTGGACCGCGTTCGACAGCCAGTCCTTCATGCTTTGCAACGGGTAGGAGGACGCGTAGTTGCCGGCCTCCTTGATCGACTTCGACACCAGGGTGCCGCCGCCGATGTGGGTGCGGTCCGCCACTTCGATGTGGCCGACGAACATCGCCGCGCCGCCCACGGTGCAGCGCGCGCCTATCTTGGTGCTGCCGGCGATGCCGACGCAGCCGGCGATAGCGGTATGCTCGCCGATTTCGACGTTATGGGCAATCTGCACCAGATTATCTATCTTGGCGCCCTTGCGGATCACCGTGTCGGCCAGCGCGCCGCGGTCCACCGTGGTGTTGGCGCCGATCTCGACGTCATCCTCCAGCACCACGCGGCCGGTCTGAGGAATCTTGAACCAATGGTCCTTGTCCCAGGCCAGGCCGAAACCATCGCCGCCGATCACGCTGCCCGAGTGCACGCCGACGCGATCGCCGATCACGCAGCCATGATAGACGGTGACGTTGGGGTGAAGCGTGACGTCGTCGCCGATCTGGCAACCGTCGCCGACCACCACGCCTGGCATGATGCGGCAACGCTCGCCGATGACGACGTTGTCGCCGATGGTGGCGTTGGCGGCGATCTCGCTGCTCTCGCCTATCCGGCAGCCTTCGCCCACCACCGCGCGCGGATGAATGCCGGCGCGCGGCGCCTTCGGCGGATGAAACAGCGTGGCCAGGCGCGCGAAATACAGGTAGGGATCGGCGGCCACGATCAGCGAACGATCCGGCAGCTCGGCCGCCAGCGCTTCGGTGACGATCAGCGCGCCCGCCGCGCTGTCCAGCATCTGGCGGCGGAACTTGGCGCTGGCGACGAAAGCGATTTCATCGGTGCCCGCCAAATCCAGCGGGGCCAGCCGGGACACGTCCCGGTTCTGGCCGCGCAGCTCTCCGCCCAGTTGCGCTACGATATGTTCGAGTGTGTAGGACATCAAAAACAAAGCCGACTCGGGGTCGGCTTGCTCCGGTAACGGTTTAAACGACTACTTGTCGAGCTCTTTCAGCACTTGCGGCGTCAGATCGAACTTGGGATTGATGTACACCGCTTCCTGCAAGATCAGATCATAGTTCTCGCGCTGGGCGATTTCCTTGACCGCGCGGTTGGCCCGCTCGGTCACCCCGGCGAATTCCTCGTTGCGGCGCTGGTTGTAATCCTCGGCCAGCTCGCGGGATTTGGCGCGGTAATCCCGGTCCAGCCCGGCGTACTCCCGCTCGTAACGCTTGCGGTCATCCGGCGACAGGCTGTTTTTCGCCAACATGGACTCCAGATCCTTGGCCCGCGTCTCCATCTTCTTCAACTCGTCGCGGCGGCTGGAGAATTCCTTGTCCAGCTTCTTGTAGATGGCGACGGAAACGCCGGCTTCGCGATAGATGCGCTCGATGTTGATGAAGCCCAGCTTGAAGTCGGCGGCATGAACCGGCAGCGCCGCCACGCTCAGCACTGCCAGCCACCATTTCAATGCTTTCATGATCTCATCCTGATAACGGTTAGAACGACGTGCCCAGCTGGAATTGGAAGCGCTGAACCTTGTCTCCCTGCTCTTTCTTCAGCGGGTTGGCGATACTGAACTTCATCGGCCCCATCGGCGACAGCCAGGTCAACGCCAGACCCACGGAATAGCGGAAGCCGTCGCTCGGCGAGCTGGTGATGCCCAACGCCTTTTCCGACGCCGTCAGATTGGTGTTCCACAAGGTGCCCGCATCGAAGAACAGGCTGGTGCGCAGCGACTTGTTGTCCTTCATGCCAGGGAAGGGGAACAGGATTTCCGCGTTGGCCACTACCTTGCGGTTACCCCCGAGGTAGGAGTTCGCCGCCGAATCGTACGGGCCGATGCTGCTGCTGTCGTAGCCGCGAACCGATCCCAGGCCGCCCATGTAGTAGTTCTTGAAGAACGGCAACTGCTTGGTTTTGCCGTAGCCGTCAGCATAGCCCAATTCGCCGTTCAGCATCAGCGTGAAGTCTTTCGACAGCGGGAAGAACCAGGTCTGCTGATGGGTCAGGCTGTAATACTGCAGCGAGCCGCCCGGCAGGCCGAAATCGGCGTTGACGCGGATGCTGGCGCCGCGGGTCGGCCACAACGCGCTGTCTCGGGTGTCCCGGCCCCAGCCTACAGTACCCAGGACGGTATAGTTGCTGCTGCCGTACTGGTTCACGAAGTCGATATACTGCTGCGGGCTGTTGCTATAGGTAGTGATGTCGGTCTTTTCCGCGCCGATCGTGAAATTGATGCGGTCGTACTCGGTGATCGGCACGCCGAAACGCATGTCGGCGCCGGTGGTGCTGGTCTTGTACGCGGAGATCGACGTGGCGTCCGGGTTATAGACGCGGTTGTACAGGTCATAGCCCAGGCTGACGCCATCCGGAGTGAAATACGGATCGGTGAACGACAGCGAGTAATTCTTGTTGACCTTGCCGGTGGACATGCCCAGCGACATGTACTTGCCGGAGCCGAAGATGTTGCTCTGGGAAATGTTCGCGCCCAGCACCAGGCCCTCGCCCTGCACATAGCCCAGGCTGCCGGAGATGCTGCCGGTGGAGCGCTCTTTCAGGCCGATATTCATGTCCACCTGGTCCGGCGCGTCTGTCACCGCCGGCGTTTCGACGTTGACGTCCTCGAAGTAGCCGAGCAGCTCCAGGCGCTCCTTGCTGCGCTTGACGTTGGCGGCGTTGTACGGCGCGCCCTCCAGTTGGCGCAGCTCGCGGCGGATCACTTCGTCGCGGGTCTTGCTGTTGCCTGCAACGTTGACGCGGCGGACATAGGTCTTGCGGCCCGGATCGACGAAGAAAGTGAAGGCGGCGGTCTGCTTTTCGCGGTCGATATCCGGCAGCACGTTGACGTTGGCGAAGGCATAGCCCTCGTTGCCCAGCCGGTCGCTCAACGCCTTCACCGACTCGGTCACCTTCTCATTGTTGAAGGTGTCGCCGCGCTTCACCTGCACCAGGCTCAGCAATTCGGCTTCCGGCACCTTCAGGTCGCCAGCCAGACGCACATCGGACACGGTGTACTTCTTGCCCTCATGCACATTGATGACCAGGTACATGTCCTTCTTGTCCGGACTGATGGACACCTGGGAGGAGTCGATGCCGAACTCCATATAGCCCTGATTCTGGTAGAAGGCTTTCAGCTTCTCCAGGTCGCCGGTCAGCTTCTGCTTGGAGTACTGGTCGTCCTTGGTGATCCAGGACAGCCAGCCGCCAGTAGTCAGGCTGAATTCGTCCAGCAGCTTGGACTGGGCGAAGGCGTTGGCGCCGACGATGCGGATTTCCTTGATGCGGGCGGTCGTGCCCTCGCTGATGTCCAGCGTCACCGCGACGCGATTGCGCTCCAGCTTGGTGACCGAAGGGGTGATCTCCACCGAGTACTTGCCGCGGCTGTAGTACTGGCGCTTCAGCTCCTGCACCGCGCCGTCCAGCAAGGCCTGGTCGAAAATCAGGGACTCGGCGAAGCCGTTGTCCTTCAGCGCCTTCTTCAGCTGGTCCTTGCTGAATTCCTTGGCGCCGTTGATGTTCAGCTGGGTGATCACCGGGCGCTCCGCCACGGTGACGATCAGCGTGCCGCCGCGGCTTTCCACGCGCACGTCGTTGAAGAAGCCGGTGCCGAACAGCGCCTTGATCGCTTCCTTGGCCTTGGCATCGGTAAAGGTGTCGCCCACCTTGACCGGCAGATAGTTGAAGACCGTGCCCGGCTCGGTACGCTGCAGGCCTTCAACGCGGATATCCTTGATCACAAACGGATCTGCAGCCATGGCAACGGTGGCCATGGTCAGGCCCATTGCGGCTACAGCGAGTCGCTTCAATTTCATAGGTTTGTTTTAACCCCCAAATAGGCGGCTGAAATCGTTCAGCATGGCAAAAGCCATCAAAGACGCCAGCAATATGAAACCAATTTTTTGTCCGAGCAATTGCACCCGTTCGCTGACGGGCTTACCTCTAACCAGCTCCGCGACATAATACATTAAGTGGCCCCCATCCAGAACCGGTATGGGCAGCAGATTCAACACGCCGATGCTGACGCTGATCAGCGCCAGGAATTCCAGGTACGGCGTCAATCCCTCGCGGGCGGTCTGGCCGGCCACGTTGGCGATAGTCAGCGGACCCGACAGATTGTTCAAAGAAGCGCGGCCGATCAACATGTTGCCGAGAAACTTGACGCTCATCCAGGCGGTTTCGCCGGTCTTGGCCCAGGCGGCGGCGAAGGCCCCGACCGCATCGTAATGCCGGGTAAAGGCCAGTTGGTCGCTCCAGGCGCGATCCGGCGTCGGCCCTACGCCGATGCGGCCGACCACCTCGTCATCCTGCGCCACCGCCTGCGGACGCAGCTTGATCTCCAGCGGCTTGCCGGCCCGCTCGACGCGCACCGACAACTCCTTGCCCGGGCTGTTGCGCACCAAGTGCACCCACTCTTCCCAGTTTCTGAGCATCACCCCGTTCACGGCCTGCAGCTTGTCGCCGGCCTTGAGGCCGGCCTTGGCAGCCACGCCCTTCTCTTCCAGCACGCCCACCTGCGCCAGGAAGCGCGCCGGAGACAGCCCCGGGTCGCCCTGCTGCAAAGCCTGCTCAGCCTTCTCGCCGAAACGGCGCGCATCGATATCGCGCCGCTTCCTGGCGCCGGACGTTTCCTGCACTTCGACGCGAACCACGGTGGACGACATCGCAGCCTCGACGATGGCCAGCCTCACCTCCTGCCAGCTGGCGACGGGCTTACCCGCCACGCTGAGGATGCGGTCGCCCTCCTTGAAGCCGGCGGCGGCGGCCGGCGTCTGCTCGACCACGGTCCCCACCAGCGGATGCAGCTGCGGCACGCCCTGGGCGATCACCGCCCAGTACAGCAGCGCCGCCAGCAACAGATTGGCCAGCGGCCCCGCGGAAACGATGGCCATGCGCTTGAGCACATGCTGATTGTTGAACGCCCGAGGGCGATCCGCCTCATCGACCAGGCCCTCGCGCTCGTCCAGCATTTTCACATAGCCGCCCAAGGGAATCGGACACACCACCCACTCCGTCTCGCGCGGACGGAAGCGCAGCAACGGCGAGCCAAACCCGATGGAGAAACGCAGCACCTTGACGCCGCACAGCTTGGCCACCCAGTAGTGGCCCAGCTCGTGAAAAGTCACCAGCAGTCCGATGGCCGCCAGGAACGCCAGCAGCGTCAGCATGCCGCCACCCTGCCCTCGGCGAAGCGGCGCGCCTCTTCGTCGCGGGCCAGCAAGCCTTCCAGGCTGTCGCTGGCCGCGCAGGATACGCCGGCCAACGCGGCGGACACCACGCGCGGGATGTCTACGAAACGCAGCCGTCCCTCCAGGAACGCCGCCACCGCCACCTCATTGGCGGCATTCAGCACCGCCGGCGCGTCGCCGCCCATCTCCAGCGCGTCGAACGCCAGCTGCAGGCAAGGGAAGCGCTCAAGATCCGGCTTCTCGAATGTGAGATCGGACAATGCGAAGAAGTCCATGGGCTCCACGCCGGCGTCGATGCGCTCCGGCCAGGCCAGCGCGCAGGCGATAGGCGTGCGCATGTCGGGCGACCCCAGCTGCGCCATCACCGAGCCGTCGCGGTACTGGACCATGGAATGGATCACGCTTTGCGGATGCACCGCCACCTCGATGCGGCTGGGCGGCACATTGAACAGCCAGCGCGCCTCGATCACCTCGAGACCCTTGTTCATCAGCGTGGCGGAGTCGACGGAAATCTTGCGGCCCATGCTCCAATTCGGATGGCGGCAGGCATCGTCCGGCGTGACGTGGGCGAGATCGGCGGCCTGGCGGCTGCGGAACGGCCCGCCCGACGCGGTAAGAATGATTTTGCTCACGCCGGCGGCGTCGGGATTGGCGGCGTAATCGGCGGGCAGAGACTGGAAGATGGCGCTGTGCTCGCTGTCCACCGGCAGCAGCGCCGAGCCGCTGGCGCGCACCGCGTCCATGAACAGGCGTCCGGCCACCACCAGCGATTCCTTGTTGGCCAGCAGAATGCGCTTGCCGGCGCGCGCCGCGGCCAGCGCCGACGGCAAGCCGGCCGCGCCGACGATGGCGGCCATCACCGCGTCCACCTCCGGCAACGCAGCCACCTGGACCAGCGCGTCCGCGCCATGCAGCACTTCCGCGTTCAAGCCGGCGTCCGCCAGCCGCGCGCGCAGATCCGCCGCGGCAGAGGCATCGGCCGCCACCAGATAGTCAGGACGAAAACGGAGAGCCTGCTCGAACAGTTTGTCGAGCTGGCGATGGGCGGTCAGCGCCACCACGCGGTAACGCTCCGGATGACGGGCGATCACATCCAGCGTATTGCAGCCTACGCTGCCGGTCGCCCCCAGTACGGCAATACCCTGAGGTTTGGTCATTGCTATGTTTCCAGAATTACATGCCGCCCAGCGCGCGCAGGGCGTTGCTGACCGCCAGCACGGCGATCAGGCTGTCGATGCGGTCGTAGACGCCGCCATGGCCCGGCAACAGCCGGCTGCTGTCCTTGATGCCGGCCGAGCGCTTGAACCAGGACTCCAGCAAGTCGCCGCACACGCTGACCGCGGTCAGCGGCAATGCCAGCAACAGCAGGCCCCACAGCGGCAGCTTGATGTCCAGCCAGCCGAAATGATCAACCAAGGCGACGTAGATCGCCACGCAGACCACCGCGCCGTAAACGCCCTCCCAGCTTTTGCCCGGGCTGATGGCCGGCGCCAGCTTGCGTCGGCCGAAGGCCTTGCCGGAGAAATAGGCGGCGATGTCGGCCACCCATACCAAGCCCATCACGGCCAGCAGGGCCAACGCGTCATGCGCGGTGGCGCTGGGGCGCCACTCGAGAAAAGCGAACCAGGCCGGCAGCATCAGCGCCCAGCCCAGCAGCCAGGCCGACAGGCCGGACGGCATGGCCCAGCGCTTGGCCAGCCAGGCCGGTACCAGCAACAGCCACAGCGCCAACACCGCGCCGTGCTCGAAACCCTGCATCCGCCAATGGCCGAACCAGGCCGCGGCGGCGAACAGGGTGGACAGCGCAAGATAGCACGCCTGCCGAGAGAGGGGCATCCCGACCATCCGGGCGTACTCCCACAGGGCCAGAACGACGATCAGCCAGGAAAACCCCGCCCAAGCGGCGGCAGGGAACAGGAACAGCGCCGCCAGCATCAGCGGCAGCAATACGAGCGCGGTCAAAATTCGCGTTATCAGCATGAAGTCAGAGCTTGTCTCGGCGCAGGTGCTCGGGCAATTGCTCGCTGGTGCGGCCAAAGCGGCGCTCCCGCTGCCAGTAGGAGTGGATCGCCTCCTGCAGCGCCGCTTGGTCGAAATCGGGCCACAACAGGTCGGTGAAGTACAACTCGGAATACGCCAGCTGCCACAGCAGGAAGTTGCTGATGCGCTGCTCGCCGCCGGTGCGGATGAACAAATCAGGCTCCGGCGCCCATGCCATGCCGAGACGCTCCGTCACCATCTCCTCAGTGATGGCGGCCTGGCCCTCGGCGATCAGCTGATTCACCGCGTGGACGATATCCCAGCGGCCGCCGTAATCGGCGGCGATAGTCAGCACCAAGCCGTCATTGCCGGCGGTCTTGGCCTCCGCCCGTTCGATTCGCTCGGACAACTCCGCGCTGAAGCGCTCGCGCGAACCCAGCACCTTCAGGCGGATATTGTTGTTATGGAGCTTGGAGACTTCGTGCTCCAGCGCGCGCAGAAACAGGTCCATCAGGAAAGACACTTCTTCCTGCGGCCGGCGCCAGTTTTCAGTGGAGAAGGCGAACAGCGTCAGATAGCCGACGCCCATTTCCTTGCAGGCCTTCACCGCCTCGCGCACGGCGTCCAGGCCGCGCTTGTGGCCGGCCACGCGCGGCAGGAAGCGTTTCTTGGCCCAACGGCCGTTGCCATCCATGATGATGGCGATATGCCGGGGCGGCTCGCACCCCTCCGGCACAGTTTTCGAAGAACCGGGAAACAAGATCCGCCCCTTATACCGCCAGCAGGTCGGCTTCTTTGGCGGCCAGCATCTTGTCGACTTCGGCGGTGTACTTGTCGGTCAGCTTCTGGATCTCGTCCTGGCCGCGGCGCTCGTCGTCCTCGGTGATGGCCTTGTCCTTCAGCAGGTTCTTGAATTCGGTGTTGGAATCGCGGCGGATGTTGCGGACGGCCACGCGGGCGCCTTCGGCCTCGCCGCGCACCACCTTGATCAGGTCCTTGCGGCGCTCTTCGGTCAGCATCGGCATCGGAACGCGGATGATCTCGCCCATCGAAGCCGGATTCAGACCCAGGTCGCAATCGCGGATCGCTTTTTCGATCTTGGCCAGCATCGGCTTTTCCCACGGCTGCACGCCGATGGTGCGGGCGTCGATCAGGGTGACGTTGGCCACTTGGTTGACCGGCACGTCGCTGCCGTAATAGTCAACCATGACATGATCCAGAATGCCGGTGTGGGCGCGTCCGGTACGAACCTTGGCCAGGTCGTTCTTGAACGCTTCCAGCGTCTTCTGCATTTTTTGTTCGGCCGATTTTTTGATTTCGTTAATCATGTCGCACTCCCGGAATACTTCAAATGACAAGGCGAAAACGGCCATTGCCGTTTTCGCCCTCAGCAATTTTCAAACTCAGCAGTGTACCAGCGTGCCTTCGTCTTCGCCAAGCACGACGCGGCGCAGCGCGCCGTTCTTGAAGATGCTGAACACCTTGATATTGAGGTGCTGATCGCGGCACAAGGCGAAGGCGGTGGCGTCCATCACCTTCAGGTTCCGCGAGATCGCCTCGTCGAAAGTCACGCTCTGGTAGCGGACCGCGTCGGGATTCTTTTTCGGATCATCGGTATACACGCCATCCACCTTGGTGGCCTTCAGCATGATGTCGACGTTCATTTCCATGCCGCGCAGCGCGGCGGCGGTATCGGTGGTGAAGAAGGGGTTGCCGGTGCCGGCGGCGAAGATCACCACCTTGCCCTCTTCCAGGTACTGCATCGCCTTGCCGCGCACATAAGGCTCGGCGATCTGCTGCATCGTCAGCGCGGACTGCACGCGGGCGATCAAGCCAGCCTTGGTCATCGCATCCTTCAACGCCAGGGCGTTCATCACGGTAGCCATCATGCCCATGTAATCCGCCGTCGCGCGATCCATGCCCGCCGCAGCAGGAGCCACGCCGCGGAAAATATTGCCCCCGCCGATCACGATGCCCACCTCAACGCCCAGGCCCACCACTTCTTTGATCTGACCCACAATCTGCTCGATGGTCGAGCGGTTGATGCCATAGCTGTCATCCCCCATCAGGGCTTCGCCGGAAAGTTTCAACAGGATGCGTTTATAGGCGGGAACTTGGCTCATGATGTCCTCGGATTGGCGGTTGTGGTGTGTTCAATTTGCAAAACGGCACCCTGCAGGCAGGGTGCCGTTGGTAAAGCGGTAAGCCGAAACTTACAGCTTGGCAGCCGCAGCCACTTCAGCTGCGTAGTCTACTACTTTCTTCTCGATGCCTTCGCCCACTACGAACATGGCGAACGCCTTGACCGAGGCTTTTTGCTCGGCCAGCAGCTTCTCGACGGTCACATCCGGGTTCTTGACGAAGGGCTGACCCAGCAGGGTCACTTCGGCCAGGAACTTGTTGATGCGGCCTTCAACCATCTTGGCGACGATGTCGGCCGGCTTGCCGGACTCGGCAGCCTGGGCGCTGTAGATCTTGCGCTCTTGGTCCAGGGTCTCGGAGGAAACCTGGTCCTTGGACACGCAGATCGGCTTGGAAGCGGCGATGTGCATGGCCACGTCCTTGCCCACTTGCTCAGAGCCGGCGTAGTCGACGATCACGCCGATCTTGGCGCCATGCAGGTAGGTGGCGATCGCGCCTTCGGTCTGGTAGCGAACGAAGCGACGGATGGTCATGTTCTCGCCCAGCTTGGCGATGGCAGCCTTGCGGATGTCTTCCACGGACACGCCGTCGACTTCCACTGCGGACAGCGCTTCGACATCGGCCGGATTGGCGATGACGGCAGCCTTGGCGGCTGCGGCGGCCAGCGCCAGGAAGGTCGGGTCTTTGGCGACAAAGTCGGTTTCGCAGTTCACTTCCACCAGGGCGCCGACGCCGGCTTCCACGTAGGAACCGATGATGCCTTCGGCGGCCAGGCGGCCAGCCATCTTGGAAGCCTTGTTGCCGGACTTGATGCGCAGGATTTCTTCAGCCTTGGCCGCGTCGCCGTCGGCTTCAACCAGAGCCTTCTTGCACTCCATCATGCCGAGGCCGGTGGCCACGCGCAGATCCGAAACCATTTTTGCGGTGATTTCCGCCATCTTGCTACTCCTGAATGATTTAGATTACGTGAATGTTCGGGTCCAAAAAAAGGGGCTTTCGCCCCTTTTCCGCTTACTCGGCCTGGGCCGATTCAGCAGCTGCGACGATCTCTTGCAGAGAGTTCGCGCGACCTTCCAGCACCGCGTCGGCAATGCCGCGAGCGTACAGGCGGATGGCGCGGGAGGAGTCGTCGTTGCCCGGAACCACGTAATCGATGCCGTCCGGGGAGTTGTTGGTATCAACAACGCCGATAACCGGGATGCCCAGTTTCTTGGCTTCGACAATGGTGCCCTTCTGGTAGCCAGTATCGATGACGAAGATGGCGTCCGGCAGGCCCTTCATATCCTTGATACCGCCCAGCGAGCGTTCCAGCTTGTCAACTTCGCGTTGCAGGTCCAACAGTTCTTTCTTGTTGTAACCGGTGTCAGCGCCTTCGAGGATGGCACGCTTTTCTTCAAGACGCTTGATGGACTGCTTCACGGTCTTGTAGTTGGTCAGCATGCCGCCGAGCCAGCGGTGATCAACAAACGGCATGCCAGCGCGGGCAGCTTCTTCACGGACGATCTCACGCGCCTGACGCTTGGTACCAACAAACATTACGGTACCCTTGTTGGCGGCCAGACGACGCACATATTCCTGGGCGCTGATGAACAGCGGCAGAGTCTTTTCCAGGTTGATGATGTGGATCTTGTTGCGGCTGCCAAAGATGTACTGAGCCATCTTCGGGTTCCAGAAACGGGTTTGGTGGCCGAAGTGAACGCCGGCCTCAAGCATTTGACGCATGGTAACGTTGGTGGACATGCAAAAACTCCTAAAAGGGTTAAGCCTCCATCCGCGCAGACAACCCTGCAAGGCTTCAGCCAGCGGGCACCCTTTGGCGCGGATGTGCGTAGTTTTGGATTAACAATTCCCCGCCGACATGGCAGGGAACACGAGATTGTAGCATTCCGGGACAGCCGGACTCAAGCCTTTCCCTCGCCCTCCGCGGCCCGCCGCCGCTTGCGCAGCCTGTTGCGTGCCACCCACGCCACAAACCAGACCGGCAGCACGCCCAGGAAGAAGAACACCGCCGCGCCGGCAGCCACGCTGCGCTGCCCCGCGGCCAGCATCAACACCGCGTACAACCACCCCATCAGAACTATGATCAGCGCCATGGATTAAAACATTCGTTTGAAATTCAGGACAAATACAACAACAATGAACCGTCATTGTAAACCACCCGCCTCCATCTCCATGCAAACCGCCATCACTCGCCTGCTCGGCATCCAGCGCCCCCTGCTCTGCCCCGGCATGAGCTATATCGCCACCCCGGAACTGGTCGCGGCGGTCAGCAACGCCGGCGGCCTGGGCATACTCGCCACCGGGCCGCTGTCAGCCGACGCCGTCCGCGCCGCCATCCGCCGCATACGCGAGCTCACCGACAAGCCCTTCGGCATCGGCTGCACGCTGATGATGCCCGGCGCCGCCGACAACGCCAAAGTCGCGCTGGAAAAGCAAGTGCCGGTAATCAATTACTCGCTGGGCAAAGGCGACTGGATCGCCGAGGCCGCGCATCGTTACGGCGGCAAGGTGCTGGCTACCGTGGTGACGGAAAAACACGCGAAATCGGCCGAAAAATGCGGCGCGGACGCCTTGCTGGTCACCGGCCACGAGGCGGCGGCCCACGGCGGCAGCGTGACCTCGCTGGTGCTGATTCCCGCCATCCGCCGCGCAAGCTCGCTGCCCATCGTCGCGGCGGGGGGCTTCGCCGACGGCGCCGGCTTGATGGCGGCGCTGGCCCTGGGCGCCGATGCGGTGGCCATGGGCTCGCGGCTGGCCATGACCCGGGAAAGCCCGGTCCACGCCGCCACCAAGGACATGGTGCTGCAGCGCGGCGTCGGCGATACGCTTTACTCGAAGAATTTCGACGGGCTATGGTGCCGGATGATGGACACGCCCGCCGCGCGCCGCGCCTGCCGCAAGCCGCTGGGATTGATCCCCGCCGCCTTCCGCGCCAGCAAGATGGCGCGCCGGATGGGCATGCCGGTGATGAAAGTGGCGATAGGCGGCATGCTCAGCCAGCCGCAAGCGCTGCGCCAGCTGGCGCTGTTCGGCGCCGCCACCGAGTCCATCCGCCTGGCGATACAGGAGGGAAATCATGAGAAAGGCGTGCAACTGATCGGCCAGGCGCAAGGATTGATCGACGACCTGCCCAGCGTGGCCGAGCTGTTCGCCAGAATCATGTCCGAGGCCAGAGCCTGCCAAGAGCGCGTCGCAGGCTTCTAAGCTCCCGCGGCAAAACAGCCCGCCGATTTCTCGACGGGCTGTTCAAATTCAACATGCCGGAAAGCTTACTTCCACAGCTTCCACCACGGCATCTCCTCGACCGTCCACGACTTCCCCAGGTACTGGCTCTGCGGGTAGTTGAGCGCCAGCACGCGGCGCGCGTCGTCCCGCAGCTTCGGCAACTGCAGCTTGTCGTAGGCGGCCACCATGATGGCCAGCGCCTCTTCCGGATACCTGGTGTTGGCGTAATCCTTGACCACCCCCTGGGCGCGGTTGGCCGCGGCCAGATAGGCGCCGCGCTTCATGTAGTAGCGGGCCACGTGCATCTCGTTGCCGCCCAGCGCGTCCACCAGGCGGATCATCTTCGCCTTGGCGTCCGGCGCGTAGGTGCTGTTGGGGAAACGGGTGGTCAACTCGCGGAAAGCCGAGAAGGCCTCGCGGGCCGCGCGCGGATCGCGTTCGCTCATGTCCTGGCCGGCCCATTTGGCGAGCAGGCCGGAATCATCGTTGTAATACACCAAACCCTTCAGATAATAGATGTAGTCGATGTTCGGATGCGTAGGATGCAGCTTGATGAAGCGATCGGCGGAGGCGATGGCCAGCTCGGGCTCGCCGTCCTTGTAATGGGTGTAGGCCAGGTCCATCTGAGCCTGCTGCGCGTAGCGTCCGTAGGGAAAGCGCGCTTCCAGCGTTTCGTACAGCTTGACTGCGCGAGTATAATTACCGCTGTTCAACTCATCGTGAGCTTCCGAATAGAGCTTCTCCACGGTCCAGCCGCGCGTTTCGTCGTAGGTTTCCGTGGTTGCACAACCGGCAAGCCCCACCATCACCAACATAGCTGCAACAACGTATCTTTTCATGACTGATCCTTACATTGACCCGGACGATTATAGCGACATCTCGGAAAACGAGATATCCGCCACGCAACTTCTTGAGGTGCCGCTCTCGCTGTGCGGCGAACGGCTTGACGCCGCGCTCGCCAAACTGCTGCCCGATTACTCCCGCAGCCGGCTGACTCAATGGGTCAAAGACGGGCTGGTGAAGGTGGACGGCCAGGTCCTCGCGCCCAAGACCAAGATGCTGGGCGGCGAGAAGCTGGAAGTGACGCTGCAGCTCACCAATGAAGAAATGGCCTTCCAGCCCGAGCCGATGGATCTACCCATCGTGTTCGAGGACGACCACATCCTGGTGATCAACAAGCCCGCCGGCCTGGTCGTGCATCCCGCCTCCGGCAACTGGAGCGGCACCCTGCTCAACGGCCTGCTGCACCACTGCCCGTCGCTGGCCAACGTGCCGCGCGCCGGCATCGTCCATCGCCTGGACAAGGACACCTCCGGCCTGATGGTGGTGGCCAAGACCGTGCCGGCCCAAACCGAGCTGGTGCGCCAGATGCAGGCCCGCAGCGTCAAGCGCGTCTACCGCGCCATCGCCGACGGCGTGGTACCCTTCGATGGCACCATCGACGCCAATATCGGCCGCGACCCGCACAACCGGCTGAAAATGGCGGTGCTGAAATTCGGCGGCAAGCCGGCCATCACCCATCTGCGGGTGCTGGAGCGCTTCGCCAGCCATTCCTACGTGGAATGCAAGCTCGAGACCGGCCGCACCCACCAGATCCGCGTCCACATGCGCGAAGCGGGCCACCCGCTGGCCGGCGACCCGGTGTATGGCAATCCGCGCCACAAGATGGACGAGGACGCCGCCGCCGCGGTCAAGGCGCTGGGCCGCCAGGCGCTGCACGCCTTCGCGCTGGCGCTGATCCATCCGGCCACCGGCGAGGAACGCAGCTGGAAGGCGCCGCTGCCCGACGACTTCCGCGCGCTGCTGGACCTGCTGCGCGGCGACGGCGCGGTGGCGGACGACGAAACCTTCGCCCACGGCGACGGCGAGGACGATGAAGACTGGGACGACGACGACGACGACGACGACGATGACGGCGACGTCGAGGTGATCTATGCCCGATAAGGACTGGATCGAGGCCGACTGGCCCGCCCCGGCGCGGGTCCGCACGCTGGCGACCACGCGCAACGGCGGCGTCAGCCAGCCGCCCTACGCCAGCCTGAACCTGGGCGCGCATGTCGGCGACGACCCGGAAGCCGTGGCGGCCAACCGCGCGCGGCTGCGCGACGAGCTGCCCGCCGAACCGGCATGGCTCAACCAGGTGCACGGCATCATCGTGGCCGACGCGGCGACGGTCGGCCACGCCGCGCCCGATGCCGACGCCAGCTTCGCCCGCGCGCCGGGAGCCGTCTGCGCGGTGATGACCGCCGACTGCCTGCCGGTGCTGCTGTGCGACGAGCAGGGCCGCGCGGTGGCCGCGGCCCACGCCGGCTGGCGCGGGCTGTGCGACGGCGTGATCGAGGCGACCGTGGCCGCGATGGCGCTGCCGCCGTCGGGACTGATGGCCTGGCTCGGCCCGGCCATCGGCCCGGACGCCTTCGAAGTGGGGCCGGAAGTGCGCCAGGCCTTCATCGCGAAAGACGCCGAGGCGGACCATGCCTTCGCCGACATCGGCGGCGGCAAGTACCTGGCCGACATCTACGCGTTGGCGCGGCTGCGGCTGAAAAAGCTGGGCGTCTCGCGCGTCTACGGCGGCGATTTCTGCACCGTGATCGACCGCGACCGCTTCTTCTCCTACCGCCGCGACCGCGAAACTGGCCGCATGGCCTCGCTGATCTGGCTGGAAGACTGATCCCGCCCGCCCCGCCGCCCGGCGGGGCCTCTCCTCCCGGTTGACCCGGCCGTTCGATGCGAACAACATAGACAGGTGTATTAACATCCAGGAAAACGCCCCATGGATATCGCCATCGTCACGCTGGACTGTTTCAACGAGCTGGACTCCATGATCGCCGCCGGCATCTTGGGCCGGATGAGCCCGCAAGGCTGGAACGTGCGCATCTGCTCGCCCGCGCCCGTCATCCAGTCGCGCAGCGGCACGCGCGTGGAGCGCCAGGAAGACCTGTCCTACGCCAATCGCGCCGACGCGGTGCTGATAGGTAGCGGCTGGCGCACCCGCGACTGGGTGGCCGACGACGCGATCATGAGCCAGTTGAAGCTGGACCCGTCCCGCCAGTTGATAGGCTCCCAATGTTCGGGCGCGCTGGTGCTGCACCGGCTCGGCCTGCTCGCCGACGGCGTCGCCTGCACCGACGGCATGACCCGGCCGATGCTGGAACAGCTTGGCATCCAGGTGCCGTCCGCAGCCTTCCGGGTTGCCGGCAATATCGCCACCGCCGGCGGCTGCCTGTCCTCGCAATACCTGGCGGCCTGGGTGCTGCTGCGCCTGGCCGGCGAGGCGAAAACCCGCGAGATCCTGTCCTACATCGCGCCGGTAGGAGAAGAGGACGCCTTCGTTCAGCGCGCGCTGTTCATCGTCTCCGTCGCGCCCGAGCCTGCCCTCCGATGAAGATCGCATCGTTGGCGGGGCTGGCGCCTGAAGACCTCCACCCCTGCTTTCTCGACGCCTTCAGCGACTACCTGGTGCCCGCCCAGCCTGGTTTGCCGCAGCTGGCCGCCATGCTGCGCCGGCGGGGCTGGGCGCCCGAGCTGAGCGCCGGCGCCTGGCTGAATGGCAGCCTGACCGGCTTCTGGCTATGCGCGACGCCGGAAATCGACGGGGAACGCGAAGGCTATTGCATCGCCGCCGGCGTCGCTCCCGCCGCGAGGCGGCGTCACGCGCTGACCGATATGGCGGGGCTGGTCAGCCGCCTGCTGGCCGCCCACGGCATCCGCCGCCAGCGCCTGGAAGTGATAGACGGCAACCAACGGGCGCGCGAAGCCTACGCTTCCCTGGGCTTTACGCCGCTGCGCAAGCTGGACTGCTACCAGATGACGGCGCAGGTTCAGACCCGCCGCGCATGGCCGGTAACCATTCATTCGGCCCACGATCCGGCGCGATGGCCGGCGCCCGATGCCCTCTCCTACCCCCAGGCCGTGCCCAATCGGCACGAATCATTGCTGCGCGCCGACCCGCCGCTGCGCTGGCTGACCGTCGACTGCGACGGACAAACCCTGGGCTCCTTGCTGATGTCGCCGGACGGCGAGGTCGCCGAGCTGCAGGTGGATCCAGCCTTCCGCCGCCAGGGCATCGCCAGCCAGCTGCTGCTCGCCGCGCAGGGACTGAGCGCGGGCGGTCGCCTGGGCTTCAACAACGTCGACAGCCGCGACCTGCCCTTGCTTTCCTTGTTGCTGCGCCACCAGGCCGTCTATCGCCTGTCGCAATGGGAAATGACGCTTTCCCCTGCGCGCTAGCCTGCGATTCCGCCTGCGGATGTTAAAATGACAATACGGATTGTTTTCAATCAGTCATTTTCGCCGCTCCCCTGCGGACGGCGCGCGCAACCCCGCCACGCCGGCGCATCGCTGGCGCGCGCAAACCTCAGGACCTGCCGCATGACCCCGCAGCAACAAACCGAATGGCAGCAACGCCTGATCGCCGTGCTGGAAAGCCAGCCGCCGGACGACGACGGCGCCCATGACCTCAGCCACCTCCACCGCGTCTGGGCCGTGGCCCGCAAGCTGCTGGCCCGCTATCCCGAGGCCGACCCCATCGTCGTCATGGCCGGCAGCTATCTGCACGATCTGGTCAACCTGCCCAAAAACCACCCGCAACGCCAGCTCGCCTCTCACTGGTCGGCCGAGCGCGCGCGCCAGTTGCTGGCAGACAGCGGCCTGTCCGGCGCCCAGCTGGACAACCTGGCCCACGCCATCGAGGCCCACAGCTACTCGGCCGCCATTCCGCCGCGCACTCTGGAAGCCAAGATCGTGCAGGACGCCGACCGCATGGACGCGCTGGGACCGGTTGGCCTGGCCCGCATGTTCTACGTGTCCGGCCGCATGGGACGCGCGCTGGCCCACCCGATCGACCCGATGGCCGAGCAGCGCGGCCTGGACGACCAGGCCTGGGCGATAGACCATATCGACGTCAAGCTGGCCAGGCTGCCCGGCATGATGCAGACCGAGGCCGGGCGCGACATGGCCGAGCGGAAGCTGGAATGGCTGATTCGCTTCCGCGACGAATTCTGCCGGGACTGGATGGCCCGCTGAAAGAAGCCACACGGGAGAGCCGCCGCCATGCTGATCGAGAAACTGTCCCGCAACACGCAAGGCCGGGATTGGGCGGTCGGGGATGTGCATGGCTGCTTCGCCCAGTTGTCGGGCCTGCTCAAGATCATCGCCTTCGACCCCGCGCGCGACCGGCTGCTGTCGGTGGGCGACCTGGTGGACAGAGGGCCGGACAGCCCGATGGTGACGGAATGGCTGGCCCAGCCGTGGTTCCACGCGGTGCGCGGCAACCATGAGCAGATGGCGCTGGACGCGATGCGCAACCCGCTCGAGGATCAGGAGCGCCATCTGCGCAACGGCGGCCGCTGGCTGGCCGAACTGAGCCCGGCCGAGCGCGAGGCTTGCGCCGCGGCCCTGTCCCGGCTGCCGCTGGCGCTGGAAGTGGAGGTAGAGGGAGGAAAAATCGGCGTGCTCCACGCCGATTGCCCCGGCAACGACTGGACCGCGCTGGCCGCCAGACTGGAAGCCGGCGATCTCGACGAGCAGGACCGAGACGCGCTGCTGTGGTCGCGCGAGCGGGCGCGAAACGGCGGCGCCGGCACGGTGGCCGGCATAGACCTGGTCCTGGCCGGCCATACTCCCCAGCCCAACGCCGTTCTCTACGACAACGTGATGCATCTTGACACCGGCGCCGTCTACGGCGGCAAACTCACGCTGTTCTGCCTGCAGGATTTCGTCGAGGTATCGCTGCCCTCCGGCTTCGGCCACCTGGCCCGCTTCGAGCTGCATGAATTAGACGCCGGCCGCCCTCGCCGCTAGAATGCGCGCTCAGCAGACCAAGGACACGACAATGGCCGAGCGCAACAAGAAAACCGCCGCCCCCAAACCGGGCCAACAGCAACGCCGCGCGCAGGAGCAGCGCAACGCCCAGGCCGAGACAGCCTGCCGCCAGCTGGTCGGACTGCTGGAGGGCATGGCGGAAGAAGGCCGGCTGGACGGCCAGGAAACCGCCGCCCAGTACCTGAACTCCACCCGCGCCTACTACCGCCGCATCCGCAACGGCAAGGTGATGGGTCCGGCCGACTTCGCCGCCGCCGCCGACGTCTGCGCCAGCGTCCGCCGCGCGCTGGCCGCGCTGGACCCGTCGCTGGAGTTTTCCGGGCTGCCGCAAGCCGACGCGCTGCGCGAAGCGCTGCGCCAGGGCGCGCTGGTGATCGAGGAAATGAAGCGGATCAAGGCCGGCAAGACTGGCTGAACGTCCGCCCGCATGCCATGATGGAGGCATCCCCAAACCACCCGCCTCCATCGCCATGTACAAGCAAACGCCCCAGCTGCGAATCGCCCGCCCAGTCGGCAATCTCAACCTCAGCAAGGCGATGTATTGCGAAGGACTGAATCTGCAGCAACTGGGCAGTTTCAAGGATCACGACGGTTTCGACGGCGTGATGCTGGGTCTGCCCGGCGCCAGCTACCATCTGGAATTCGTCGTCAGCCACCGCCACCCGGCGCGGCCCAGCCCGACGGTTGAAGACCTGCTGGTGCTCTACCTGCCCGACCACGCCGAATGGGAAGCCGCCTGTGCCTGCATGCGCGCCGCCGGCTTCATCCAGCAGCCCGCCGCCAATCCTTACTGGAACATCCACGGCGCCACTTTTGTCGATCACGACGGCTACCGCACCGTGCTGCAAAATACCGCCAGCCCGGTCTAGGAGGCATCATGCCCCGCCGGCCGGCCTGCGAAAACGAGACCCTCTCCGCATCCTACTTCGCAGGCTGGGCCTCCAGCTTTTCCAATAGCCCCGCCTTGCGCATTTTCTCGATGACCTTGTTGAATTCAGCGACCCACTTGTCCGCTCCCGACGCCTTGGAAAATCCAAACGCGGCGTAGGACAGCTTGCCGATCGGCACATCGGAAACGCCTATGGTATCGGCGACGCCCTGCTGATTGACCAGATACTTTCCCACGCTGGAATCTATGGTGGCCAGATCGATGCGGCCGGAATCCATCATCTTCAGCAAGGTGATGGAATCCGCCGCCCGCTCGATCGGATGGGCGGACTCGAATATCGCTTCCATGTCCTTGTCGACGACCGAGCCGATTTCCATTCCCAAGCGGTGCTCTTTCAAGGCCTGATAGTCCACCCAATCCACGCGGCCGCGGAATGCGCTTTTTTTATAAAGAAAACAGTTGTATTGCCGCATGACAGGCAGGGAGAACGCCATGAACTGCTCCCGCTCAGGCGTCTTGTATAGCGGCAGAATGCCGTCCACCAAACCATCCTTGGCCGCGCTCAAACACCGTTTCCAGGGCAATATTTTCACCGCCACCGCCACATCAAGCTGCTTGCCGATATCCTGCAACAATTTCACCTTGATGCCGCCGCTGGCCGCCTCGCCAAACTCGCCTACCGCATAGGGCGGATATTTGTCGTAGCACAGCGTCAGCTTGCGGCTTTCCGCGTGCGAAAATCCGGCAATCAGCATAAAAACCGATAGCAGTGCGTATCTGTACGCCATACCCCTCCCGCCGATTTAGCCAACCTGCCGCCGCGCCATTGGCTCCGCCCGGGACGCGCCATATTTTCGCTAGACACCCGCGGCCTATTCAGCATAGCCATGCTGCAGGCGCGCATTAGCCATTCCATCAGGCCGGCGCCTTGCCGATCTCCCGCGCGCAGGATCGCCGCGTCCCCTTACTCCGCCACCGCCTCGCTCTCCTGCTGCAAACGCCACATTTCGGCGTAGCGGCCGCCCTGTTCCAGCAGTTCGCGATGGCTGCCCTGCTCCACCACCCGGCCGGCGTCCAGCACCAGGATGCGATCGGCGTCGACGATAGTGGACAGGCGGTGGGCGATGATCAGCGTGGTGCGATCGGCGGAGATGGCGGTCAGCTCGCGCTGGATCGCCTTTTCGGTGCGCGAATCGAGCGCGCTGGTTGCCTCGTCGAAGATCAATATCGGCGGGTTCTTCAAAATGGTGCGCGCGATGGCGACGCGCTGCTTCTCGCCGCCGGACAATTTCAGCCCGCGCTCGCCGACCATGGTGTCGTAGCCGTCCGGCAGACTGCTGACGAAGTCGTGGATATGGGCGGAGCGCGCCGCCTCGATCACTTCCTCGCGGGTGGCGCCGGGCTTGCCGTAGGCGATGTTGTAATAGACGGTGTCGTTGAACAGCACGGTGTCCTGCGGCACGATGCCGATGTGGGCGCGCAGCGAATCCTGCGTCAGCTCGCGGATGTCCTCGCCGTTGATCCGCACCGCGCCGGACGTGGCGTCGTAAAAGCGGAACATCAGCCGCGACAGCGTGGACTTGCCGGCGCCGCTGGCGCCGACCACCGCCAGCGTCTGGCCGGCGGGAATGGTGAAGTCCACATCATGCAGGATCTGCCGCTTGGATTCGTAGGCGAAGCCGACGCGCTCGAAACGTATCGTCGCGGCCCGGGTGGCCAAGGTCTTGGCGTCGGCGGAATCCGCCACCTCCAGGCCCACGCCCAGCAGCTTGAACATCCGCTCGATGTCGGCCAGCGAATGCTTGATCTCGCGATAGACGAAACCCAGGAAGTTCAGCGGCGCGTACAGCTGGGTGATGAAGGTGGCCACCAGCACCACGTCGCCCACCGTCATCCGGTGCGCCGTCACGTCGCGCGCCGCCAGCACCATCACCAGCGTGACGCCGATGGCGATGATGGCCGCCTGGCCGGCGTTCAGCAGCGACAGCGACACCTGGTTCTTGATCGCCGACGCCTCCCAGGCCTCCAGGTTGCGGTCATAACGCCTGGACTCGTATTCCTCGTTGTTGAAGTATTTGACCGTTTCGTAATTCAGCAGCGCGTCTATCGCCTTGGAATTGGCCTTGGAGTCCAGGTCGTTCATCGTGCGGCGGTAAACGGTGCGCCACTCGGTCACCAGCAGCGTGAATGCGATGTAGAGGCCGATGGTGCCCAGCGTCACCACCGCGAACTCCCATGAGTAGCGGTGCAGCAGGATGGCCGACACCATGCCGATTTCCAGCAGCGTCGGCAGGATGTTGAACACGGTGAAATTCAGCAGGAAGCCTATGCCCTTGGTGCCGCGCTCGATGTCGCGGCTCATGCCGCCGGTGTGCCGCTCCAGGTGGAAGCGCAGCGACAGCTTGAACAGGTGGCGGAACACATTGCGCGCCACGCTGCGCACCGCGCCCTGGATCACCCGGGCGAACACGGCGTCGCGCAGCTCGCCCAGCACGCCGGACAGCAGCCGCGCCACGCCGTAGCCGGTCAGCGCCAGCACCGGGATGGCCAGCAGCGTGGCCGGCACCGACAGCTGGTCGACGATGTCCTTCAAGTACAAGGGCACCGTCACCGCCGCCACCTTGGCCAGCACCATGCAGGCCAGCGCCAGGGAAACTCGCCACTTGAACGCCCACAGATAGGGCAGCAGGGTCTGTATGGTTTGCCAATCGTTGCGGCCGGACGGCGCCGGACCGCTATGGGTGATACGCATAAATAAGGTTTGCCTGTGACTAAGACCTATCCCAAAGTGAAATAGCACTTCACTTCATAAAGGGGCGGACATCATGTGGATTCTGTTGCTGGAAGCGCTGGGTGCGGGCGGGCTCGCCACTTTCATCGTCTGGTGGACCTGGCCGCGCGACGACAAGGACCCTTCCTGTAAAAGCGATTAGTGCAGCACCCGCGGCGCCACCAGCGTCATCTCGGGAATGGACGCCTCGAAACGCTGGCCGTCGTCCGCCATCATCTGGTAGACGCCCTTCATGCTGCCGTACGGCGTGGTGATATGCGCGGCGCTGGAATATTCGAATACCTGGCCGGGATCGAGATGCGGCTGTTCGCCCACCACGCCCATGCCCCGCACCTCCTGCACCTGCAGGTTGGCGTCGGTGATGATCCAATGGCGGCTGATCAGTTGCGCCGGCTCGCTGCCGGTATTGGTGATGCGGACGCGATAGGCGAACACGTAGACGTCATTGGCGACGCTGGACTGCTCCGCCACGTATTGCGGCTCCGCCCGCACCTCCATCTGGTAGAGTTTGTCGGCCATTTCGGCTTCTCCTGATTGATCTTGGTTTTCATTTTATCCGGCCAAACCGCTTTTGGCGCGGTAGAATGCCGGGCATTCCTCGTTTATCGATGTCAGAGCAATCGCCATGCGCACTTTCCGTATCGCCCCCAGCATTCTGTCCGCCGATTTCGCCCGCCTGGGCCAGGAAGTCAGCGATGTCATCGCCGCCGGCGCCGACATCATCCACTTCGATGTGATGGACAACCACTACGTCCCCAATCTGACCATGGGCCCGATGTTCTGCGAGGCCATCCGCCCCCACAGCAGCGCGCCCATCGACGTCCACCTGATGGTCAAGCCGGTGGACACGCTGGCCGCCGCCTTCGCCAAGGCCGGCGCGGACATCATCACCTTCCATCCGGAAGGCTCGGAACACATCGACCGCACGCTGGGCCTGATCAAGGATGCCGGCTGTAAGGCCGGCCTGGTGTTCAACCCGGCCACGCCGCTCTCCTACCTCGACCACGTGATGGACAAGCTGGACATGATCCTGATCATGTCGGTGAACCCGGGCTTCGGCGGACAATCCTTCATTCCGCACGCGCTGGAAAAGATCCGGCAAGTCCGCCTGCGCATCGACGAATACACCGCCAAGCGCGGCGGCGAGATCTGGCTGGAAGTGGACGGCGGCGTCAAGGTGGACAATATCGCCCAGGTGGCCGCCGCCGGCGCCGACACCTTCGTCGCCGGCTCCGCCATTTACGGCCAGAAGGACTACAAGGCCGTCATCGACGCGATGCGCGCCGAGCTGGCCCGCATCCAGGCATAAGAGCGCGGCGGGCCTCCTCCACCATCAAGGGGTAAAGCAATGCATGCATTCATCGTCACCGGTGCCTCGCGCGGCCTCGGTTACGCCATCTGCGAAACGCTGCTGAGCGACGGTTATTTCGTCGTCGGCATCGCCCGCAACGCCGGTCCGGCGCTGGAAGGGCTGGCTGCCCGCCATCCGGAGCGGCTGCTGGCCGTCAATGCCGACC
This sequence comes from Chromobacterium sp. Ag138, assembly GCF_055181315.1. Classification (NCBI taxonomy): domain Bacteria; kingdom Pseudomonadati; phylum Pseudomonadota; class Betaproteobacteria; order Neisseriales; family Chromobacteriaceae; genus Chromobacterium; species Chromobacterium sp. Ag138. The sequence continues at coordinate 193,889 of NZ_JBUPWA010000001.1, read as the reverse complement.
TGGCCGACGCCGCGCAGGCTGCCGCCTCGGTCCATAGCGCCTTGCAGCAGTTGCCGCTGCCGGAATGCGCGACGATCACGCTGATCAACAACGCCGGCGTGGTCACGCCCATCGCCCAGGCCGGCCATTATCCGGCCGACGAGGTGGTGAAGGCTGTCGCCGTCAACGTCACCGCGCCGCTGCTGGCGACCGACGCGCTGCTGTCCGCCACCGATCGCCTGCCGGCGCGCCGCCGCATCCTGAACATCTCGTCCGGCGCCGCCGCCAAGGCCTATCCGGGCTGGAGCGTATACTGCGCCACCAAGGCCAGCCTGGACCACTTCAGCCGCAGCGTGGCTGTGGAGCAGGAGGGCAAGGCCAATCCGGCGCGCATCGTCGCGCTGTATCCGGGCGTGGTGGACACCGACATGCAGGGCAATATCCGCTCCAGCGACGAAGGCCAGTTTCCGCAGAAGGCCCGCTTCGACGCGCTGAAGGCCGACGGCGCGCTGAGCAGCCCGAGCGACGCCGCGCGCAAGATCGTCGACTATCTAGTTTCGCCGGCCTTCGGCCAGTTGCAAGTCGTCGACATCCGCGAGCTCTAGACACTCCGCATCACCCATTCCGCCGCGGCCCGCCGGCCGCGGCAGCAAAGCAGATACATGAATCTCAAGCACATCAAAGCCGTCGCCTTCGATCTGGACGGCACCCTGGTCGACTCCATTCCCGATCTGGCCGACGCCGCCAACGCGATGCGCGAGCATCTGGGCCTGCCGCCGCTTGATCCCGAACGGATCAAGAGCCACGTCGGCGACGGCATCGCCAGCCTGGTGCACCGCGCCATCACCGACGAGCGCCACGCCGAGGCCGACGGCCCGCTGTGGGAGCGCGGCTACCGCTTCTTCGTCCAGAGCTACAGCGAGCGTCTGGCGGTCCGCACCACGGTCTACCCCGGCGTGCTAGACGGCCTCGCGCTGCTGCGCGCCCTCAAGCTGCCGCTGGTCATGATCACCAACAAATCCGAACGCCTGGCGGTGCCGCTGGCCGAGCAACTGGGCCTGCGCGACCTGTTCAGCCTGATCCTCGGCGGCGACACGCTGCCGGAGAAGAAACCATCGGCGCTGCCGCTGCTGCATTGCTGCCAGGTGCTGGGGATTCAGCCGCAGGAACTGGCGATGGTGGGCGACTCCGCCAACGACGTGGCCGCCGCGCGCGCAGCCGGCAGCGCCGCCATCGCCGTCAGCTACGGCTACGCCGACGCGTCCACGCTGGGCGCGGACCTGACGGTAAACAGTGTTGCCGAGCTCTACGATTTGATGAAGAATGACTGAATCCCGTCAACCCTGAAGGAACTCAAACGCTCATGGCCTTTCTTCCCTGCCCCGCCAGCTGGCGATGGCGTCGCCCGGACCACGCCCCACGACCCCGCCCAAACTGACAAGACACAGGAAGAATCGCATGCAAGCGCAAGAGTTTGACCAGCTGGCCGCCGCCGGCTACAACCGCATCCCCGTCACCCAGGAACTGCTGGCCGATCTGGACAGCCCGCTGTCCATCTACCTGAAGCTCGCCAACCAGCCGTACAGCTACCTGCTGGAATCGGTGGTGGGCGGCGAGCGCCACGGCCGCTATTCCATCATCGGCCTGCCGGCCGACACCCGCTTGCGCGTCAATGGCCAACGGGTGCAGGTGGAGTGCGGCGACAAGGTGATAGAGCGCCACGACGGCGACCCGCTGGCCTTCATCGAAGCCTTCCAGCACCGCTTCCGCATCCCGGAACTGCCCGGCCTGCCGCGCTACTCCGGCGGCCTGGTCGGCTATTTCGGCTACGACACCATACGCTACGTGGAGCGCCGCCTGGCCGACGTCCAGAAACCGGACCCGGTGGGCACGCCGGACATCCTGCTGATGCTATCGGAAGAGATCGCCGTGGTGGACAATCTGTCCGGCAAGCTCTACCTGGTGGTTTACGCCGATCCCGAAGTGCCGAACGCGCTGCAGAAGGCCAAGGCGCGGCTGGCCCAGCTGCGCGCCAAGCTGCGCGAGCCGCTGGCCATCCCGCTGTCGCTGCCGCAGCCGCACGAGGGCGAAGCGGTGTCGGAATACGGCGAGGACGCGTTCAAGGAAGCGGTGGCGTCCTGTCAGCGCTACATCCACGACGGCGACATCATGCAAGTGGTGCTGGCCCAGCGCATGCAGCAGCCCTACCACGGCTCGCCGATCGCGCTGTACCGCGCGCTGCGCAATCTCAATCCGTCGCCGTACATGTTTTTCTACCATTTCGACGACTTCCACGTGGTGGGCGCGTCGCCGGAAATCCTGGTGCGCCGCGAAGGCGAAACCGTGACCGTGCGCCCGATCGCCGGCACCCGCCCGCGCGGCCACAACCGCGAGCACGACGAAGCGCTGGCCGCGGAACTGCTGGCCGATCCCAAGGAAATCGCCGAACACGTGATGCTGATGGATCTGGGCCGCAACGACGTCGGCCGCGTCGCCGACATCGGCACGGTGAAGATCACCGACAATATGGCGATCGAGCGCTATTCCCACGTGATGCACATCGTGTCCAACGTAGAGGGCCAGGTGGACCGCAAGATCAGCAATATCGACGTGATCAAGGCCACCTTCCCGGCCGGCACGCTGTCCGGCGCGCCCAAAGTGCGGGCGATGCAGATCATCGACGAATTCGAGCCGACCAAGCGCGGCGTCTACGGCGGCGCGGTGGGCTACCTGGGCTTCAACGGCGACATGGATCTCGCCATCGCCATCCGCACCGCGGTGCTGAAGAACGGCATGCTCTACGTGCAGTCCGGCGCCGGCATCGTCGCCGACTCGGTGCCGCAAGCGGAATGGCAGGAAACGCAGAACAAGGCGCGCGCGGTGCTGCGCGCCGCCCAAATGGTGCGCGACGGGCTGGACGCCTGACGCTTCCAGTCGAAAACGCCGGCGCAAGCCGGCGTTTTTTATGCACCCAGATCCCTGCCCACCCGCCAGGACAGCGGCAGCGTCAACAACAGGAAGGCCGCCAGCGCCAGCATCGCCGTCGGCACGCCGACGACATCGCCCAAACGGCCGAACAGCACCGGCGACAGCGCGCCGCCGCCTATCGCGCCGGTGTAGAACAAGGCGAACGCGTGCTCGCGGCCGCTGGCGTCGGCCAGTTCCGGCACCGTGCCGTACAGCACCGACGAGGTGCCGTTCAGCGCCAGGCCCAGCAAGGGCAGCAGCGCCATGGTTCCAAACAGCGGCAAAATCAGGCTGGCCGCGATCAACAGCGCGGTCATCCCCTCGGTCAGCCATACCGTCCTGATCATGCCGACGCGCGCGCCCAGATAGCCGCAAAACAGCTTGCCGAACGCGCCGCCGACAAACAGCAGCGACAGCGCCAAACCGATGCCCGCCGTGCCCGCGCCCTTGCTCTGCAGCAGGAAGGGGAGAAAAGTCAGAAAGCCCATCCGCGCCGCGCTGTCTATCGCGCCGGTGGCCAGCAAGGCGCGCAAGCCGCCCCTCGAGCCCTTTCCCGCCGCGCGCGCCGCCGACTTTGCCGCGGCGCTTGGCAAATGGTCCGGAACCAGCCGCCACAGCAACCCGGCCGCCGCCAAGCCCAGTAGACCCATCAGGCTGACGCTGAGCCGCCAGCTCGCCACCGTCAGCAGCAAGCCAGTCAACGCCGGGATCAGCGTCTTGCCGATATCGCCGGCGAAATTGTATTGCGCCAGCGCCTGCCGCGAGCCGCCGCCCGCCTCATGGCTGTCCGCCACCAGCGAAGACGCCAGCGGATGCTGGACGCTGGCGCCCAGGCCTCCCAGCGCCAAGGCCAGTAGCAGTACCGCCAGGCCGCCAGCTTGCCCGGCCAACAGATAGGCCGCGCCGGCCAGCGCGGTGCCGCCAACCAGCATGCGTTTGCGCCCCCAGCGTTTCGCCAGTCGGCTGGCCAGCAGCTGGAAACCGGCCATCGCGCCGGAATAAGCGCCGCGCAGCAAGCCCACCATCGCGTAGCCGATGCCGAATTGCGCCTGCCAGATGGGCAGCAGCACATAGACCAGGTCGGTCAGGCCGTCGTGGACCGCGTGGGCGCCGGCAGCGGCCAGCAGCGAGCGGCGGCGCGAGCGCCTGTCTTCGCTTGCCGCCGCGGCGCGCAGAATGGCAGGTTTGGGATCATTCATGAGGTGGCGCTTCCATTTTAATGCGGACCATTCTAGCGCCGTAAAACACAAACGTCATATCCAAGGCGCGCGCCGCCACCCACCAACAGCCGCCCCCTGCCAATAGCTGGCTCATCGCAAGCCAGAAACCGCCGCCTTGCCCACCAGCCGGCCCAGCGGAGCGCGCTTGAGATCTGTTCCTGTCACTCGGGCAATTCGTCTTCCGGCATGCCCAGCTTGCCGAAGGCCGAAGCCGCAGTTTTATGACCGCTGGCATGCAATGTATAGTTGGTATCAAATTGATACTAATGATCCATCATGGCTTTGAAAAATCAGCAGGAAACCGCCTCGGCCAGCACCTGTCCGATGCTGCAATTCGTCGACCTGATCGCCGGCAAATGGGCGATTCCCGTTCTTTACCGCCTGATCGTGATGGACCGCCCAGTACGCTTCGGCGAACTGCAGCGCGCGGTCGGCACCATCACCCAGAAGGAGCTCACCCGCCAGCTGCGAGCCTTTGAACAGCGCGGCCTGGTGCGGCGCACGGTTTACGCCGAAGTCCCGCCCCGCGTCGAATACCAGATCACCGCGCTGGGCAGCACGCTGCAGCAACCGCTGCAGCAACCGCTGCAGCAACTGGCGGGCTGGATGGAGCGCCATGGCGACCAGCTGAACCGCAGCGCCTCATAAGCATCCGCGACATCGCGCGGCAAAGCCGGCTTCCGGGGGTGACGGCGACGGCCGACTATGGGGTATAGTGTTGGCGCCCCGCCCTCCGAGCAATGCCCATCGCTAGCCAGCGAAACTGGGGGTGCGAACGGGGGTATCAAATAGCCGGCAACACTATGAATTCAACAAAATCAAGGAATTAAGCTAAACATGCTATTGACGATCGATAATCAATAGTGCCAGCGCGGCGGCCGCATTCCTCAAGCCTCCCCCAACTGCCAGTTGTCGCACCCAATCGCCCCTAGTCTCAGCACATCGCGATGAATTGTGAGTAACGACAAATCCCGATCCCATTACTCACAATGCTCTCCGACACCAAGGCCAGGCAGGCAAAGCCAACTGACAAAGTCTACCGAATTGCTGATGCAAAGGGCCTGACTCTGGAGGTGCGCCCCTCCGCCCAGAAGTTTTGGCGCTGGCGCTTTCATTTCGACGAAAAAGTGAGAAAAAGCCGCTGTCGGACTACGTGTCCATCAAGGTGAAGGTCCATCGTGATGATCATCGCCCCCTTGCTGACCTAGCCAACGTCGAGCGGACCTGCCTTCAGGATTTGGACGTCGAGGACTACAGCCGAGTTTTTGCTGAGCACGGCCTGCCGCCGCTGCGGCCATACTAAAGTGGGGTAAATGCCCATTTGCGTATTTACGCACTTGCTCACCCGCTAGTTTACCCATTTGCTCACATGCGCAATTGCTCATCGAGCTGGAGAAACCAATGCTCGACATCGACGCCATCATCGACAGCATGAGCTGGTCGCTTGACGCCAGCGAGCGCTCGGACATGCGCCGGCTGTGTTAGGCCGTCCTAGCCGCCGCTGAGCAGCCTGAAGAGGCGGTGGCGCAGACCATCGAAACCGCGCTTGTCGGCACAAAGGCCCCAGCGATCATGGGCAGCTACTGGTATCGAAATGCGCGTGGCTGGAAATGGAACGGGCCGGATGGAAGCGGCGGTACATTCCCCCGGCCCGGTGCCGATTGGAGTGGCGAGCTGATTGAGCCACAGCCAATACACGCCGCGGGACCGGAAGATCAGGCCGTATATGACAGCATCGCCGAGAGCTATCACCCGCAGCCCGTGCCAACACTGCCAGAGGAGTGGCGCATGGCCATATCGGAGTTGCTGGCGAGTGACAGCAACGGTGGCGTCTATGATGCCTCGCGCTGCATCAAGGCGCGCAAGGCGCTCGCCGCCGCGCTGCAGCCGGCCAAGCAGCTGCGAGCCAGATTTCGTCGCGCCACAGCCGGACCAGCAACGTTAACGGGGAAAATAGCCTGCTATTTATCAGGGGAGTGGATACTGAAGCTAATTTAATTTCCGCACATGGCTTATATTGATTTGCCAAGCCATGTGCGGAACTATTTCTTACTAGTGGCCTTTGAATTTGAACGTGTAGTAGGCGCTGATCGCTGTTGTCGATCTGCCGGGATTATATTCAATGACGTAATCTTTGCCGAATGTCAGAGGGCTATCTGTCACAATGACAATGGAGCCTCTGCTGTCGTTGGTCGGGACCGGGGTATGTTGCACTGCTTGGCCGGGAGAAACAACTTGGCTGCCATTGAATAGATATATCCAGTCCAGGCTTCGGTTCGGAGTATTGCCATCGGGGGTAGAGTACTGGATGGTCAGATAGGTTTTCCCATCTAGGTTCTTCTGGTTGGTTGCGACCACTGTCGTCACTTCGGATTTCAAATATTGCCCATTGACTAATACAACAGTGGCGCAAATAGAATCATTGCCAGTATTGTTATTCACGATGAAACCGACCGTGTACGGTCCGTCGTTAAAGTCGTAGCCTTGCGCCGTGAGGGTTACCTCTCCCTCTAGATCTGTTGCCGGAGCTATTGCAACCGGGTTGCCAGTGGCCTGAAATCCTGGCCATATACCAACCCTGGAGTCCTTGGATGCGGTAATGGCCTTGTAACTTGTCTTGACCGAGACCGTGCTAGTGACGGCAGTGTTGTAAACACGTGTACTTCCCATCACTGTTGAAGCCTTTTCGAAAAAATCACTCATTTTCAGCTCCCAAAATTAAGTAAGGAATGTTTACGCATCATAAGTAAGGCTGAGGCGTAATGGAATTCTATAGTTAATTTATTAATTTGCTTGCGTATTTGAAGTCGAAATTCTGGCAAAAAGAACTGCATTTGTTAGAACAGGAATCATATATCTATTTATGATTAGAAATTTATCAAATCGATAGGTGTATTTTGAAAGTCTTTTGATTATTCTGATCGACTTTAAGTCTAGATTAATATTGCCATGGGAATTATATAGTTTCATGTTTATGCCGCCTTGGAGCGACTACCGGCGCACGACATCCGGCTGGGATTATTTCATCTGCGCGGTGCGCGAACGGATCGAGGCTCTGGGGCGCCGGTCGTCGTGTCCAGCCTGCGCAATGCCGCCAGCGCGCCGATTCCGACCGCTGAGGCCGACCTGATCCGGCAGCTGAGCGGCTGGGGCTGGCACACGACCGACCAGGCTTCGAGGCATCGGCGGAGCGCACGACAGAAATCGCCCTGCCGCGCCACCCACGCGACCTCACCATCGACAACGACGGCGACGTCGAGGCGCTGCTCGAAGTTGTCGACCTGACCATCGAAGCTCTCGCATGAAGCAGAGCACCCCGACCACGAAGAGGCCGACCACGTTGGCGGCCTTGTTGTTTCCACAGGTCGTGCCGGAGAGTATGCACGCCCTACCCTCCACCCTCCATCCGGAGCGGCACAACAAGGGCCAGTCGTTCAGCCCGGCGCACTGGCCGCGAATGTCGTCGTCTCAAGAACTGAATTGAAAGGAACGGCCATGTCCACTCGGCAGCTCTACACGATGAAGGACATCAGACGGCTAACGGGTTTCCACCCTGCCACGATTTACCGTAAGATCAAGCTGAACGAATTTCCCGCACCAATAAAAATTGGCTCAGCATCGCGTTGGCCAGAGGAAGTATTCACTGAATGGCGAGGGAGAGCCATCGCCGGAAAAAGTGAGTAACACTGTGAGTAACATACGGTCACACCTCGGGCGGCAACCATTAAAATCAAAGGCTTAGCCGACTTATGTTACTTATGATCGACAATTACGATTCCTTCACCTACAACCTGGTACAGTACTTCGGCGAGCTGGGCCAGGACGTGAAGGTGTTCCGCAACGATGAAATCACCCTGCAGCAGATCGAAGAGCTGAAGCCTAAATACCTGGTGGTCTCCCCCGGCCCCTGCACCCCCAACGAAGCCGGCGTGTCGGTGCCCGCCATCCTGCACTTCGCCGGCAAGCTGCCCATCATGGGCGTGTGCCTGGGCCACCAAGGCATAGGCCAGGCTTTCGGCGGCAAGGTGGTCCACGCCAAGCAACTGATGCACGGCAAGGTGTCGCCGGTCAGCCATCTGGACAAGGGCATGTTCCATGGCCTGCCCAATCCGGTCACCTGCACCCGCTACCACTCGCTGGTGATCGAACGCGAAACGCTGCCGGACTGCCTGGAAGTCACCGCCTGGACCGAGGACGGCGAGATCATGGGCGTGCGCCACAAGACGCTGCCCATCGAGGGCGTGCAGTTCCACCCGGAATCCATCCTCACCGAGCATGGCCACCGCATGCTGGACAACTTCCTGAAGGAATTCGCCTGATGCGATTGACGCCGCTGCTGCTCGGCGTCCTGCTGGCCTCCCCCGCCTGGTCCGGCGCGCTGGACGATTGCGAGCAAAGCCAGGCCGACAGCCCCGCCGTCGCCGCCTGCCTGCAGCAACGGCACGGCGAAACGGGCCGCCAGCTGGCCGCCCAGGAAGACAAGGCGCTGGACGCGATGCGCAAGCTGGACGCCGCCACCGACGGCCGCTTCCACGCCGCGCGCGAACTGCGCCGCGCCCGCCAGTCCTACCTCGACTACCGCCGCCAGCACTGCGACTGGGTGGAAGCCAGCTACGCTAGCGGCAACGGCGCGGCCCGCGCCAGGCTGGCCTGCGAAATCGATCTCGACACGCAAAGGCTGGCCGATCTCGCCCGCCACAGCTGATAGGAAATCCACATGATCACTCCTCAAGCGGCGCTGAACCGCCTGATCGACGGCAACGAACTGTTCTACGAAGAAATGCTGGCGCTGATGCGCCAGATCATGCGCGGCGAACTGACGCCGGCGCAAACCTCCGCCATCCTGATCGGCCTCAGGGTCAAGGTGGAATCCGTGTCGGAAATCGCGGCGGCCGCCACCGTGATGCGCGAATTCTCCACCCACGTCCCGGTGTCCGACCACCGCCACCTGGTGGACACCTGTGGCACCGGCGGCGACAAGTCCCACACTTTCAACATCTCCACCACCGCGGCCTTCGTCGCCTCGGCCGCCGGCGCGCGCGTGGCCAAGCACGGCGGCCGTTCGGTGTCGTCCAGCTCGGGCAGCGCCGATGTGCTGGAGCTCTTAGGCGTCAACCTGCAGCTGACTGCGGAACAAGTGGGACAGTGCCTGGATGAAATCGGCCTGGGCTTCATGTTCGCGCCCAACCACAACAGCGCGATGAAGCACGTGGCGCCGATCCGCAAGGAGCTTGGCGCGCGCACCATCTTCAACATCCTGGGGCCGCTGACCAATCCGGCGGGCGCCGACAACCAGTTGATGGGCGTGTTCCACCCCGACCTGGTGGGCATCCAGTCCCGCGTGCTCAAGCAACTGGGCAGCAAGCACGTGATGGTCGTCCACGGCAGCGACGGCCTGGACGAATTGACACTGTCCGGTCCCAGCATGGTGGCGGAACTCAAGAATGGCGAGATACTGGAATACCAGCTGGAGCCAGGCGAATTCGGCCTCGCCGCCTGCGAGCTGAAAGACCTGCGCGCCAACACCGCCGAACAATCCCGCGACCGCCTGCTATCGGTATTGGACGGCCAGCCGGGACCCGCCCGCGACATCGTGCTGCTCAACGCCGGCGCGGCGATTTACACCGCCGATATCGCCCCAAGCCTGGCCGACGGTGTTACCATGGCGCGCGAAGCCTTGGACAGCGGCAAAGCCAAGCAGAAATTACAGCAGTTGGTCGCCTTGAGCCGCAAGCTCGGCGGCTGACTCCCCAGCGGGGCGGCGCACCTCCGCCCTTCAACCTCATATCGCGTCAATACCATCATGAACAAAATATCCAAAGATATCTTCAAGGCGTATGACATCCGCGGCATCGTCGGCAAAACCCTGACCGCCGCCGTCGCGCGGCAAATCGGCCAGGCGGTGGCCTCGGAAGCCCTCGCCCGCAAGGTCAAGGCCATCGTGATCGGCCGCGACGGCCGCCTGTCCGGCCCCGAGCTGAGCGAGGCGCTCGCCGACGGCATCCGCGCCGCCGGCGTGGACGTGATCGACGTCGGCCGCGTCGCCACGCCCATGCTGTACTTCGCCGCCCATCAGCTGGGCACCCTGTCCGGCGTGATGGTGACCGGCAGCCACAATCCGCCCGACTACAACGGCTTCAAGATGATGCTGGCCGGCGACACGCTCGCGGGCGACGACATCCAGAAGCTTTACCAGCGCATCGTCGACGGCCAGCTCGCCGCAGGCGAAGGCGGCTACCGCACCGAAGACATCGCGGAAGCGTACCTGGAACGCATCACCTCCGACATCAAGCTGGAGCGCCCGCTGAACATCGTGGTGGATAGCGGCAACGGCGTAGCCGGCGCTTTCGGCCCGTTGCTGTACCGCCGCCTGGGCTGCAAGGTGCGCGAGCTGTTCTGCGACGTGGACGGCAATTTCCCGAACCACCACCCGGACCCGGCCAAGCCGGAAAACCTGAAGGACCTGATCGAGGCGCTGCAGAAGACCGACGCCGAGATCGGCCTGGCCTTCGACGGCGACGGCGACCGCCTGGGCGTGGTCACCAAGGACGGCAACATCATCTGGCCGGACCGCCAGCTGATGCTGTACGCGGCCGACGTGCTGGACCGCAACCCCAAGGCCAAGGTGATCTTCGACGTCAAATCCACCCGCCTGCTGAAGCCGTGGATCAAGAAGAACGGCGGCGTGCCGGTGATGGCGCGCACCGGCCACAGCTTCATCAAGGCCAAGATCAAGGAAACCGGCGCGCTGCTGGCCGGCGAGATGAGCGGCCACGTGTTCTTCAAGGAGCGCTGGTACGGCTTCGACGACGGCATCTACACCGGCGCCCGCCTGCTGGAAGTGCTGTCCCGCGTCGAGGATCCGAGCGAGCTCCTGAACGCGCTGCCCAACGCCGTCTCCACGCCCGAGCTGAACCTGAAGATGGCCAAGGAAGGCGAAAACCACGCGCTGATCTCGAGGCTGCAGGAGTCCGCCAAGTTCGACGGCGCCGAAGAAGTCAACACGCTGGACGGCCTGCGCGTCGAGTACAAGGACGGCTTCGGCCTGGCCCGCGCGTCCAACACCACGCCGGTGATCGTGCTGCGCTTCGAGGCGGACACCGAGGAGGCGCTGGAACGCATCAAGGGCGACTTCCGCCGCGTGCTGGCCACCGCCACCGACGCCAAGCTGCCGTTCTAAGCCTGCCGCGACCGCGACTGGCGGTCGTCTGGAACTAGCTGTCAGGGGACATGGTGCATCCATGTCCCCGTTGCATTGAAAGGAAACCCATGTACCAACTGGCCGCCAGCCACTTCACCACCGCGCGCGACCTGCTGCGCTTCGCCGTATCCCGTTTCAACGAGGCCGAACTCACCTACGGCCACGGCACCCACAACGCGCACGACGAAGCCGCCTATCTGATCCTGTCGGCGCTGCAATTGCCCATCGACACGCTGGAGCCTTACCTGGACGCCCGGCTGCTGCCGGAAGAGGTGGAGCGCGCGGTGGAGCTGATCCGCCGCCGCGCCGAAGACAAGGTGCCGGTGGCTTACCTCACCAATGAAGCCTGGCAGGGCGAGTACAGTTTCTACGTCGACGAACGCGTGCTGGTGCCGCGCTCCTTCATCTACGAACTCTTGGGCGAACCGCTGGCGCCGTGGATCGAACATCCGGAACTGGTCCACCGCGCGCTGGACCTGTGCACCGGCTCCGGCTGCCTGGCCATCCAGCTGGCCAGCCACTATCCGGACGCCGAGGTCGACGCCATCGACATCTCGCTGGACGCGCTGGAAGTGGCGGCGATCAACGTCGAGCACTACGGCCTGCAGGACCGGATCAACCTGATCCACACCGACATGTTCGAGGGGATCGAGGAAAAGTACGACCTGATCATCTCCAACCCGCCCTACGTCGACGCGGAATCGGTGGAGGCGCTGCCGGAAGAATATCTGCACGAGCCGGAAATCGCGCTCGGCTCCGGCGAGGACGGCCTGGACGCCACCCGCGAAATCCTGCGCCGCGCGCCGGAGTTCCTGAACGAGCGCGGCGTGCTGCTGGTGGAAATCGGCCACAACCGCGACATGCTGGAAGAGTGCTTCCCCACCCTGCCCTTCATGTGGATGGAAACCCAGAGCGGCGACGGCTTTGTATTCCTGCTGACGCGCGAAGATTTGGTTTCAGCGAAAATCTAAATAGACCGAAAAGCCGCCAAACTAAAGGGTTTTGCGGCTTTTCTCATTCCATCCCGGTTCGGGTTGGAACAGTGACAACCGGGGGTGTCGCGGGGTACATTTGGGGGAACAACAGGGGGTATCTAAAGAAATACCCCACTCCTCCGAGGTGAACACATGCCGCTAACCAAGCTGGAAATCGACCGGATCACTCCGGGCGAAAAACAAGTAAAAGTCACAGATGGCCAGGGCCTTTACTTGCTGGTCATGCCCAATGCCGCAAAATACTGGCGCCTGAAATACCGTTTTGCAGGCAAGGAAAAGGTTCTTGCCCTGGGTGTCTATCCAGAAGTGTCGCTCAAGGAAGCGCGGCTGAAACGAGACGAAGCCCGCCGCCTGCTGGCTCAGGGAGAAGACCCTGGCGAACAAAAAAAGAAGAACGCACGCAAGCAACTGATTGAAGCCTCCTCCACCTTCCAAGCCGTCGCCCAGGAATGGTGGAACAAAATGTCTGCCGAATGGGCACCCACACATGCATCCGGGGTCTGGCGCTCACTGGAAATCCACCTCTTCCCCAAGCTTGGCGACCGACCAATCCGTGACATCGGCGCAATGGACTTGTTGCTTGCCCTACAGTCTGTTGAGAAACAGGGGCTTCACGACACAGCAAATCGGCTTCGTGAACGCTGCAACGCTATCTGGCGCAGAGCGGTCAAAACAGGCCGTGCGGCTACCAACCCCGCCGCAGATCTGGTAGGTGAGTTGATCACCCCCATCTCAAAACCTCAGCCATCCTTATCACGCGAACAGCTACCTGCCTTTTTGACTGCATTGGCTACAAGCGAGCACATCACGCTGCAAACCAAGTACCTGATCAAGCTCGTCATGATCTGCTTCACCCGGATTGGTGAAACGGTCCAGGCGAAATGGGATGACTTCGATCTGGATAAAGCCATTTGGACCATCCCGCCGGAGACCCGCAAGCTGAAGCGAGTGCTCAAAGCCGCCGCCGCCCCCCACATCGTCCCTCTTCCATCTCAAGCGGTGGACATCCTAAAGCAGTTGCACATGCACCGCGTAGAGGGAAACGATTTCATCTTTCCCAGTTTCTTCTATCGCGGCCGGCACATGAGCAAAGCCACACTGCTCAAGGCCTTCGAACGCATGGGATATAGTGGCAAAAATACGGAAAATGGGCATGTAGTCACCCACGGCTTCCGCGCGACCGCCTCCACCATTCTGAATGAAGCTGGCTACAACCCCGATGCCATCGAGCGGCAGCTGTCGCACAAGGAACCCAACCAAGTGCGAGCGGCCTACAACCGCGCTCAATACATGGAAGAGCGCCGGACCATGCTGCAAAGCTGGGCCGACTACCTCGACAAAGTCGAACAAGGGGGAGATACCACGCTGCTGGCTGCCATGCATGCATAACGCGCATGAAAGCGCATGAATGCCAGTACCCCCGCCAGCTGCCGCAAGCGCCGCGCCTGGGGCGTTTGCGGGGCATTTGTGCGGGTGCATGATTTCCCACACATGAAGCGCGGGGGCGAGGCGGGGCTTCGATGGCGCGCGCTGGGGGCTGGTAGACCTCCCTGCCCGGTTTGACAGGGGTCTGCATTAGATTTTTCGCATATAATTGACCCTTTGCCTGCACCACTCCATGAAACGAGTCATCCGCATCGGCGACCCGACCGACCACGGCGGGAACGTTACCAGCGCATCGTCTACCACGACTATGTTCGGCAAGGCCGTGGCCTTGGTCGGCGACTCCGTCAGTTGCCCCCGGCAAGGGCATACAAACTGCGTAATAGTGGAAGGCGATCCGTCATGGACCATCGGCGGCAAGGGGGTAGCGCTTGAGGGGCATACGGTTTCCTGTGGAGCGAAACTGATCTCGACGATGGGTGAGGTTGGCAGAAGCTACGAAGGCAGCGGCTCCGCCATCCTCGGCGGCGCTGCTGGAGCGGCTACTGGCGCAGTTGCTGCCGCCGCACTCACTGCCGCATTTGATGAACAGATCCGGTTCTTCACCGCTGACCGTAATATCCTGGCCGACACGCCCTATAAGCTCACGCTTGCCGACGGCTCTACAATCGAGGGTACGACGGACGCGGCGGGCAAAACCTCGCGGATCAAGACCGACGACGAACAAGCCATTACCTGCGTCGAATTTTATCCAGAAATGTACTACCCCTGCGCCTGCACCGCGGAGCATGCCTGCGAAGTGGGTGGCCGAGCGCCAGCGCCCGCGCTGAAGGTAGAGCTGAAAGGGGTGAAGACCAACAAAAGGGAAATAGGCTCGTCAGTAGTTAGCGAGACGCTCCCGCCACCTGATGTCAGACCGATGACTCCCGGCGAGATCGCCATGGCGCAGACCGTATTCAAGGACTCACTGGATTACGGCAAGGTGAAGATACACAAGGGTGGTCTGCTGGGCATTCCAGGGCGAACCGGAAACGCCATGACCCCCCGCGGTGAAATTCATTTTCCTCCGGATAGTTATCGTGAAGACTTTTCAACCGAAGGCGACGATGTGAAAGTCTGGTTCATCCACGAAATGGGCCACGTCTGGCAGTTTCAAATGGGTTATTCTGTGGCCTGGGCCGGAACCAAGTTAGGCGCGCGCGGCGGTTATAAAGACGACGGTGTTGCCGGCCAGCCCTCCCCGGCGTATCGCTACAATCTGAACGGTGAGGACAAAGGCAAAAAGCTGGCCGACTTCAATATGGAGCAGCAAGCCCAGCTGATCGCGCACTACTTCGGCGGTGCCGTTCTCAAATACGGCGATTACGTCGGGCGCGTTCCGCTTCTGCGCGAAGCACTCGCTGAATTTCTCGCCAACCCAGCCAACTCGGACTTGGTGCCGACCACGACCAAGGTGGAACCGAACCCATGATGTCTCTACCGTTGTTCAAGACTGCCATCGTCGGCGCATTGGCTGGAGCGCTTACTGCCAGTTCCCCTGCGCTAGCGGTTTCGAAGCTATACGACGCGACAGCCAGCGCCGTCCTGAAGAGCGGCAAGCCATGCTTCTATACCCTGGCCAAGATCAGCAACCCACCACCCGACTATATGAAGGGCATGGGCATGAGCTTCTCCGTGTTCAATGAAGCGACAGGATCGAAGGGCTATGCCTGGAGTACTTGGTTCGCGTCCTGGACCAGGCCGCTCCCGACCTCGCCCGCGTTGTGCGTGCCCTATGGCGTTGCTTCGCCGGATCAGAACAAGCAACCGGCAAAGCCTCTGCCGCGCGATACCCCACTTTCATTTGCGATGACGGGCGAACACGGCAAGCATGGCATGGGGTTTTGCGTTCGCAAAAACGGTTCTGGACGCGACTACCTTTCAACGGTGACTTGGCAAGATGGCATCGCGTCGTGCACTACAGAGCCATTGAGAAGTACTCCGTAGATATTGGAAAAGCCCCGCATCTGCGGGGCCCGTTCCATCTATCGGCGCCAGGATCAAGCGGCGGCCGCCAGCGCATAATCGCCGAACTGGATCACGTCCTCGCTCAGCCCCAGCGCATCGCGTGCCCAATCGTTTACCTCCTGCAGCCGCATCATCAGCGGCTTGATCTCGTTTTCGTAGAACACGCCGGCCGCCTTCGGCGCGTCGCCGAATCCGCCGACGTTGCCCGGCATCACGCCCAGCAGCTGGGGCCGCACCCGGTGCGCGGCCAGCACATCGTCGCGCATCACGCTCTTGATGTTGAAGAACTCGTCCTTCGCCGCCACTTCGGCCAGCGGGATCACCTGCACCCCATCTTTCTTGCCATTGGGCGTGTAGAGAAACAGGTTTTTGAAGTTGCCCGGCCCCTTGCTGTCCTTCAGCGCCTAGCGCATGGCGTCGATGTCCTTCTCGTTGTGGGCGGTGTCGGACAGATGCAAGATGAAGCCGGCATGCGAACCGTTCAGATAGTACTTGCGACGGAACAGCGTCGCCGACTCGTTGAGCCAGGCCGATTGCAACGCGGCCAGATATTCCGGCAAGCCGTACACCTCCTGATTGATATCGGCATCCATCAGATGCAGCACCTGGCCGGCCAGCAGCTGTTCCTGATCGAAGCCCGGCACCCACCAGAAACCCGCCAAATCCTTGGCCCGGCGCACATACTTGGCGCGCGCCGGCTTCAGCTCCATCACCCCGCCCAGCCTGTTGGTCACGGCCTGCAGGTAGGCGTTGCCGAAGACCAGATAATCCATCACCCAGGCGGAAAACGCCGACCGGCTCAGCAGCCGATGCGGTTTGAAGGTGCTGGCCAGCACATTGCGCTTTACCGCCAGCGCGCTGGCGTGGTGGACGTTGGCGCGCTGGCTGCGCGCCAGGCCATCCCAGCTGATCGGCGGTTCATACCAGCGCTCATTCCCCATGCACTGCAGATAGTCCATGATCTCGCGCCGATCCAGCATCGGCACCGGCTCGCCGAATGAAAACGCCAGCGGCGAGTCGCTGCCGCCGGTTCGGCGGGCGTGAGGGAATGGTTGCGGCTATGTCGCGATTTGCCCATATCAAAAAATCTCCATGACACTGGAATTGGTGGTTGACGCGCCCTCAAGCGGTTCGTTGAAGAGGGCATGCATCGTGGCCCACGCGAGATCCGCGTGGCTGGTTTCTTCGGAGCGTCCGGCTTGGTATGTCGCCTGCCGGCCGGACGGTGTAAGAACTTTCTTGATGGACATGAAGCTGGCGGCGATATCGGCATGGCCGGCGTCATACTCCAGCCGGCCATTGCCCAGCACATTCATCGCCTTCAGCACCATCTTGGTTTTCAGCTCGACGTTGTAATCGAACGCAACCGCATCCGGCCGGAAATTCTTCACCAGTTGATAGACGGCGGAGCCCAGGCCGGTCGCGTCAATACCGATGTACGCCACATGGAAGCGGTCGCAGGTGTCCTTGATGAACTTGGCCTGCGCCTCATAGTCGGCGCCCTGGAATTGGTGGCGCTCCAGAATGCGGAACTTGCCGCCCGGCACGGCCGGCGGCGCCAGCACCATCAGCGCCGACTTGTCGCCGCTCTTGGCCGGGTCATAGCCCAGCCATACCGGGCGGTGGCCAAACGGCCGCAAGGTGAAGGGCTTCCAATCGCTGCCCCATTCTTCAAGGCTGTCCACCATCGCCCGTTGCATCAGGTTGAAGCTGAACACCGACGCCCCATCGTCGATGAACTGGCACAGGTAGAGCTGGGCGAAAACGTCCGGCGTGTTCTTACGGCGCAAGTACTCGATGTTGAACAGATTGCAGCCGCTGGCCTGGGCATCCTCGATTGTCACGATCTGGCGCCACAGGCCATCACCGCCGCGCGAGCCGCCGCGCAAAGCGCCGTGGCTGACGTCGATCTGCACCTGTTCGGCCGTAGGCCTGCCCTGGTTGAATTCGTCCCCCGTCCACCACTTGTACGCCTCGTGGGTCATGGTCGATGGGGTGGAAAAATAGGTGCTGCGGTATCGCTCCTGTGATGCGATGGCGCCCGCCAGGTCGCGCAGCTGGCGATAGCGAGGAATCCAGAAGAATTCGTCCAGATACAGGTTGCCGTGATAGCCCTGGGCAGTGCGCGAGTTGGTCCTCAGGAATGCCAGTTCCGCGCCGTTGGGCAAGATGATCGTCTCGCCCTTCAGATCCACGTCCGCCACCTGGGCGGCGAACTTCACGATGTAGTTGCGGAAAATCAGCGCCTGGCTTTTCGAGGCTGACAGGAATATCTGATTGCGGCCGGTGTCGATGGCGTCGATCAACGCCTCATGGGCGAAATAGTAGGTCGCGCCGATCTGGCGCGACTTCAGAATCACGCGGTCCCGTTCCGCCAGGCCGGCGCGATGCCAATGCTTCTGATAGCCGAACATCCGCTCCAGAAATGCCGCCTTCAGCTGGGCGGCTTGCTCCTCGCTGATCGCGTTCTTGACTGGCTGGCGCTTCGGCGCCGCGTTGCGGTTCGCCACCTTCGGATTGAGATCCGACTCATTGCCGCCATTGCGATAGCGCCGCATCCGTTCGGCGCGTTCCGCGGCGCGCATCAGGGCGTCCAGCTCTTTGTATTCGCTGTTGCCCTTCTGCTCCATGTGGATCAGCTGGGTGATGCGGGTTTCCAGCGCGCAGTCGATGCGCTCCGGCGCGCTCGCGTCATCCCATTTGTCGCGGCGCTTCCAGCTGTGCACCGTGGCGGGCTTCTCGCGTAGGTGTTCGGCAATGCGCGAAACGCGCCAGCCCTGCCAGTACAGCGCGCGCGCCAGCCGGCGCGGGTCCGCATTGGGGTCGGAGGTGGGGAGTTTGGTATCCATGCCGGCAGTCTGCCGCCTTGTTCGGCGCACTTCTTCGCCTGCCGGTTGTGCCCAATCGCCACACAACAGCCACCGCTCGACCCCGTCCCGCCTGGCCGGGAATATGGGCGCATCGCCACGACAGACACCCGACCGAGGACCAACCATGGCAGGCAAAAAAGCCAAGAAATTCCGCGTCGCCACCGAAGGTGCCACCACCGACGGCCGCAATATCGAACGCTCGTGGATCGAGCAGATGGCCAAAAACTACGACCCGAAGAAATACGGCGCGCGGGTCAATATGGAGCACATCAAGGGGTATACGCCGGACAGCCCATTCAAGCGCTATGGCGATGTGTTGGAGGTGAGCGCGGAAAAAGTGGAAGACGACAAGCTGGCGCTGTTCGTTGTTATCGATCCGACTGACGATCTGGTCAAAATGACCAACGATGATCGCCAAAAAGTTTACTCATCCATCGAGATCAACCCGAAGTTTGCCGACACCGGCGAGGCCTATCTGGTCGGCCTTGCTGTTACAGACGATCCCGCCAGCCTGGGCTGCGACATGCTGCAATTCAGCGCAACAGCCAAGAGCAACCCGCTGGCAAAGCGGAAGTTTGACCCGGACAACCTATTTTCCGAAGCCATCGAATTCACCCTGGAGCTGGAAGAAAACAGCGCCGGCGCGCTGGCCGGCTTCAGCGACAAGATCAAGGGCATGCTGGGCAAGTTTTCCAGCCGTCAGGGCGCCGACACCGCCGAGCTATCCGCCGCGGTGCAAACTATCGCCGAGAGCCAGGCCGGCGTGCTGGAGCAATTCAGCGGCCTGCCAACCGCGGCCGAGTTCAAAAAGCTGGGCGAGCAGTACAACCAGCTCAAAACCGACCATGACGCCCTGGTCGCCAAGCTGAGCAACGAACCCGCCGGCCCGGCGCGCACGCCCGCCACTGGTGCCGCCGCTGAACACGTCACCGACTGCTGACCAGCCCTCACCCCTTACCGGAGCCATACCGCATGAAAACCGAAACCCGCAATGTGTTCACCCAGCTGCTGGAGCAGATCGCCAAGCTGAACGGCGTCAGCGCCGCCGCCGTCGAAAAATCCTTCAGCGTCCAGCCGTCCATCCAGTAGAAGCTGGAAACCCGCATTCAAGAGTCGAGCGAATTCCTGTCCCGCATCAACGTCACCGGCGTGGATGAACTGGAAGGCGAAAAGTTGGGCCTCGGCGTGTTCGGCACCATCGCCGGCCGCACCAAAGTGACGCCGACCAACCCGCGCCGCCCCCGCAACCTGGCGGACATGAACAGCCACAAGTACCGCTGCGAGTTCACCGAGTTTGACACCGCGCTCCCCTACAACCAGCTCGACGCCTGGGCCAAGTTCCCGGACTTCCAGACCAAGCTGCGCGACGTCATCGTCAAGCAGCAGGCGCTGGACCGCATGATGATCGGCTTCAACGGCGTCAGCGTCGCGGAGCAAACCGACCGCGTGAAAAATCCGCTGCCGCAGGACGTCAACAAGGGCTGGCTGCAGTACTACCGCGAGAAAGCGCCCGAGCGCGTGATGGCGGAAGTGAAGAAGGGGTCCGGCAAGGTCATGATCGGGGCAAAAGATAAGGGTGGCGACTATGCCAACCTCGACGCGCTGGTGATGGATGCCGTGGCCGGCCTGATCGATCCGACCCTGGCCGGCAACCCGGAACTGGTGGTCATCCTCGGCCGCGACCTGCTGCATGACAAGTACTTCCCCATCGTCAACCAAGACAACAAGCCCAGCGAGCAGATGGCGGCAGACATGGTCATCAGCCAGAAGCGAGTCGGCGGCTTGCCGGCCGTCACCGTGCCGTTCTTCCCGGCCGGCGCGATGCTGATCACCCCACTGTCGAACCTTTCCATCTACTACCAGAACGGCAGCCGCCGCCGCCATCTGCGCGAAGAGCCGGATTACAACCAAGCGGCCAACTACGAAAGCAATAACGAAGCCTATGTGGTGGAGCGCTACGAGGCCGGTTGCCTGGTGGAAAACATCGAGCCGGTGGCGGCATGAGCCACGCCCGCGCCCACTTCCAGCGGGCCAGCGCGGCCAAGGCTTCGGCCTTGGTCGGCGACGACAGCCCGGTCAACTGCTCCGCCTACGAACTGATGCTGGTCAAGCTGGCGGAGGATCGGCGCCAGCTCAAGCTGGTGCATTCGATGGAGCGCAAAGCGGAAGTCAAGCGCCAAGTGCTGCCGGATTACCTGCCATGGGTGGAAGGCGCGCTGCAGGCGGATAGCGGCCGGCCGGACGACGTCGTCACCACCATCATGATGTGGAGCATCGATGCCGGCTGCTATGACACCGCCCTGGACATCGCCGAGTACGTGCTCCGCCATAACCTGCCGCTGCCGGACAAGTTCACCCGCACGCCGGCGACAGCTGTGGCTGACCAGATCGCCATCGCCGCCAAGATCGCCAGGGACGGCAAGCAGCCATTTGACGCTCGCATCCTCGTCTACACCCATGAGCTGACCAAGGGGCATGACATCCCGGATGCCGCGCGCGCCAAGCTGCTCAAGGAAATCGGCCTGGCACTCGCCGACAGCGACCCGGCCGCCGCGCTGGAACATCTGCGCCGCGCCCAGCAGCTGTACGACAGCGTCGGCGTGAAAAAGGACATTGAGCGCATCGAACGCGCCATCAAGAACAGCGCCCCGCCGCCCTCTGGCGGCCAGGCGTAACCGAGCGACCCCGCGCGACTGACGGCAAGGGGGTGGACGCCAGGCAATCGCCAACGGCCGCCCCCCCCTCCACCGTCACCAAGGACACCGCCATGATCATCAACACCAACGCATCCACCACCAGCGCGCCGGCGCTGGACGATGGCCAAGTCATCGAGACTGCCCGCTTCTGGCCCGACGTCGAGCCCGGCCACTTCCGCGCCGCCATGCGTTACGACGGCACCGTCACCGCCGCCCGTCTGCGCGGCGCGCTGATCGAAGCCATCGCCGCGGTCAATGGCGAGCTGTCCGGCTGGCGCGTGGTCAAGATCGCCGGCGGCGCGCTGGCGCTGGCCGACCTCGACGCCGAGCAGATCGATGGCGAGTCGGTGCTGGTGCAGCGCTGGCGGCGCGCGGTCTACGCCGCCGCCGCGGCGGATCTGGCCGAGCGTTACCGCTCGTTCGATACCGCCGGCACCGGCCGCCAGCGCGCCGAGGATCTGGACGACACCGCCGACCAGCTGCGCGCGGATGCCCGCGCCGCCATACGCGCCATCCTGGGCGTCGGCCGCTCAACGGTGGAGCTGATCTGATGCGCGCCATCCGCTCGCTGCAAGGGGATTCCGTCGATGCCATCGCCCATCGCGTCTACGGCCAAACCCGCGGCGTGGTGGAAATGCTGTTGCAGAGCAATCCGGGGCTGGCCGCGAAAGGGCCAATCCTGCCGGCGGGAACCGTGGTCCAGCTGCCGGACCTGCCGGCCGACCCCGCCCCCACGAAAACCCTCATCAACCTATGGGACTAACACCATGGCAGAACCTGTAAGCAGCACCGCCACCAGCGCCACGCTGGCCACCGTCGCCGGCCTGGCGCTGGCGCCGGGCATCGACGCCGCCGTCGTGCTGGGCGCGTTCGCCGGCGCGGCAGTGTTCGTGCTCAGTTCGGACAGCTTGAGCCTGGCCAAGAAGGCCGGTTTTTTTCTGGTTTCGTTCATCGCGGGCTGCCTCGCGGCCGTCAGCGTCGCCGGCGCGGTGGCGCATTGGCTGGCCGTGGCAATCAGCCCCGGCGTCTGCTCCATGCTCGCCGCCGCCCTCGCCGTCAAATTGCTGCAGTGGCTGATTAAAAGCGCGGACGATCCGGCCGCGGCCCTGCGCAGCTTGAAGGGGGGCGGCAAATGATCGCTCTCGCTCATGCCGCCGTCGCTGCCTTCCTCGCCCTGGTGCTGCTGGCCTTCCAGCGTGGCGACAGCCAGCACCGCCCCTGGGCCAGCCTGCTGGCCTACCTGCTCATCGCCGCCGCCGGCGCGGTGGCGGTGTTGCGCTTGTTCGGCCGGCCGGAGCTGGCCGACCTGCCGCAACTGTTCATCAACCTGACGCTGGTGCTGGCGCTGATCGCCCAACGCGGCAAGGTGGTGGAGCTGTACCGCAACGCCGGCCCTCGCCAGTCGCTGCTCGCCATCCTGCTGAGGAAAGAAAAATGGCTCTGAAAAAAGGCGCGCACGGCCTTGACGTGCAAACGCTGCAAAGCCGGCTCAACGCCGCCGGCGCCAAGCTCGCCGCCGATGGCTGGTATGGCGACGCCACCGAGGCCGCCGTCGCCGCATTCCAGCGCCGCGCCGGCCTGGTGGTGGACGGCATCGCCGGCCCCAAAACCCTGGCCGCGCTGGATGGCCAACCTGGCCCGCGCCGGCTGGGCGACGCCGACTTGCAGGCCGCCGCCGACCGCCTGGGCGTCGGCCTGTCCGTGGTCAAGGCCATCAACGCTGTCGAGTCGCGCGGGTCTGGATTCCTGCCGGATGGCCGCCCCGTCATCCTGCTGGAGCGTCATGTCGCCTATCAGCGCGCCGGCGAGCGGGCCGAGGCGCTGGCCGCACAGTACCCGGCCATCTGCAACAAGACGCGCGGCGGCTACGCCGGCGGCGCGGCCGAGTGGGCGCGCTTCGATAGCCTGCGCAGCGTCGCCGGCCAGGATGTGGCCGTCGAGTCCTGCAGCTGGGACGCGTTCCAGATCATGGGCTACCACTGGCAGCGCCTGGGCTATGCCAGCGCCGCCGACTGGCGCCAGGCGATGGAGTCCGGCGAGCCCGCCCAGCTCGACGCCTTCGTCCGCTTCGTGCTGGCTGAGCCGGCATTGCTGAAGGCACTGCAATCCAAAAAGTGGACCGATGTCGCCCGCCTGTACAACGGCCCGGCCTACCGCGAAAACCTCTACGACGCCAAGCTGCAGGCCGCCTACGAGCGGGCGGAAAGGCTCGCCGCATGATCGCCGACGCCCTGCTTCCCTTCGTCCGCCGCGTGCTGGCCGTCATCCTGATCGCCGCCGCGCTGCTGGCCGGCTTCGCCATCTGGCAGCAGCACGGCCAATTGCAGCGCCAGGCCGCGGAACTCGACGCCACCCAGCACGACAACGCCGTGCTGGCCGAGCGCAACCGCGCCCAGGGCGAGCAGCTGGCCGCCCAGGATATCGACATCAAGCTGCAGGCCGCCGCCAGCCGTGAGCTGGCCGGCCAGCTGTCCACCCTGTCCCGTCAACACGCCGCCGCCGCGGCGAAACTGGAGGCCGCCATCCATGCCACGCCTGCCGCTATCGCCTGGGGTAGCGCTGCTATTCCTGGCCCTGTTGCCCGCCTGCTCGACACCACCGGCCGCGCCGCCGACGCCGCGCCCGCTGCTGACCACGCGCTGCCCGGCAGTGACGGCCTGCGCGCTGCCGGCGCTGGCGCCGACAACCAACGCCCAGCTGGCGGACAGCTGGCAGCAGCACCGGGCGGCGCTTGAGTTTTGCGCCGCGCAGATCAACAGCATCATTCAATGCCAACTACGCCATGACTGATTTTTACGACCGCGCCCAGGCGCTGGAGCAGCGCCAGCGCGATGAAGCCCTCGCCCGTCAATTTGACCGCCTCGCCGCCGGCGCCAGCCTGAGCCACTGCGAGGACTGCGCCGAACCGATCCCGGAAGCGCGCCAGCGCATCGTTGCCGGCTGCACCCGCTGCGTGCAGTGCCAGGAAGATTTCGAGCATGATCAAGCCCGCTAGCCTGCGCGCGGCGCTAGAGGCCGCGCTCCCGGAGCTGCGCGACAACCCCGACCGGCTGCAGATGCTGGTCGAGGATGGCGGCATCGCCACCGCGCCGGGCCGCCTGTCCTTCGGCTACCGCTACACCCTGAAGGCGCTGATTCTCGACTACGCCGGCCATCTGGATCAGCTCGTCATCCCGCTGCGCGCCTGGATCGAGGAGAACGAACCGCCGCTGATCCAGAATGCCGAGCTGCGCGAAAAGGGATTTCGGTTCGAGGTGGATTGGGTCAAGGTCGATGCGGTGGATCTGCAAATCACCCTGCAGCTGTCCGAGTCCGTGCGCGTCGAGCGCCTGCCGGACGGCGACATCCGCGCCACCCACCTGGGCGAGCCGCTGGCGGAGTGGGAAGGCGCCGGCGTCACCGACTGGACAATCATCGTGGAAGAGGTGCGCGAGTGAGCATTGCCAAGCTGGACGCCGAGCTGGGCGCGCTGCTGCAGAAAATGGAACCGGCCGCCCGCCGCGGCCTTGCCCGCGAAATCGCCTGCCAGCTGCGGGCAAGCCAGCAAAAACGCATCGCCGCCCAGCAGAACCCGGACGGCAGCGCATTCGCGCCGCGCAAGCCCCAGCTGCGCGAGAAAAAGGGCGCGCTGCGCCGCCAGATGTTCGCCAAGCTGCGCACGGCCAAGTGGCTGAAGGTGGAGGCCACTGCCGCCGGCGCGGCAGTCTCATTCGTCGCCCAAGTCGAGCGCATCGCTCGCGTCCATCATTACGGCCTGCGCGACCGTTTCAGTCCGCGCATTGCGCGCGACGTGGAATACCCGGCGCGGGAGCTGCTGGGGCTTAATATTACGGACACTTTAAATATGCGAAATTTACTTCTCTCAAACCTTGCGAATTATTAATTATGCAAAGCAATTATTCCATTCCAAGCAAAGCGAAAATTTTGCAGTCCTAAATTAATAAAATCATTAAAATTACAATAAAAAAATGCTGCCACTAAAACTCAATGGCAGCAAATATAATATTATCTAGCATGGTGAAAAATCAGAACGCCTCACCAAATTACCATTACCCACATATCAACCCGTTCTTCAGACAATTCTAAGATCCAAAAATACCGTCAAAGTAATTCTCAGAATCTGAGATATTGGCCTTTTGGAACTTAGCTATAAAATCTCGCACCTGTTTGCGAAAATCTTCCGATGATTTCCAGTTCTCAATCATGAAGGCACCAGACATCACATCCAGGTCAAACTTAAACTTGAACTGGTCAAATGAAGCGCATGCAGTTGAAAGCTTCAGGGTTTCCTGAGTGAATTGAGTGAAATAACTCTTAAACTTCGGCACGTAGATCCAGCGACCGTCAGATGCTTGGAAAATCTCATGCACAATTGAGACACTGGCATAAAGGTATTTATTTGTGCTGGTTGAAACCTGTGATCGGATGGTCTCCCCTTGGCCTGCTAGAAACTTCCTAAAATCTGCGAGTGCAGCACCTTCGTTAACAGTAACGTCCATCAGAATATTTAAGAACTTAGTAGCGACATCAACACCACGAATGGTCTGATCGTAGTGCTTAGACGTTTGAGAAAATGCGCCGCAGAATGCCTTGGTCATTGCCTCCATTGGACCACGCCATACTGCGGGATCGTGTTTTTTCGCATCATCGGAACCAGCTTTTTTCAATATTGCTGAGACTACAACATTGGTCAGACCTTCCATAACTGGCGCGACCTCCTCATACAACTTTTGCATTTCCTTCGGAGGAGGGTTTGACGAAGCCACCATATACGTCACCAACCCATCCTTATCTTGAATGTTTGGATTTAACTCTTCCTCCTTCAGCAAGTGAAGCTGAAACTGTTCAAAATATTGGTGAGCACTCTTGACGTATGGAGTCGGATCATCAACCAAGAACAGTGCAGATAACTCATTCGTACCCATCTTCATCTCCTTAAACTGTAAATTAACCAATAAAAACCACCCCAAAAAATGCCAAACCGCCCGGCAATCAACTATATAAACTCCAAAACAAAATGCAAAATAATCAATTAAGAATCTGACACTATTGCCAGGCACCAACCATGAATGGCTGTATTGAATTCTTGAAGGGTGTGTAGAGTTTCTTGCTAGCTACTTTTATTATGTTGTACCACCTTTTCACACAACACCTAACGCGCGACACCCAGCGCCGGCCTGTGCAAACTGGCCGGCATGGAAAACTTCGCAGACCTCGCCCGCCGCATTGAATCGTTGATCCGCCTCGGCACCATCGCCGAGGTGGACCACGCCGCCCGCCGCGTGCGCGTGAAATCCGGCGGCCTGACCAGCAACTGGTTGCCCTGGTGCGCGCGCCGCGCCGGACAAACCCGCGATTGGGAGCCGCCCACCGTCAACGAGCAGGTGGTATTGCTCTGCCCCAGCGGCGACCCGGCCGGGGGCGTCGCGCTGCTGGCGCTGTATTCCGACCAGTGCGACGCGCCCAGCAGCAGCCCGGACGAGCATTTGCGCGTCTACCCGGACGGCGCCCGCATCCTCTACAACCACGTCACCGGCGCGCTGTCGGTCAGCGGCATCAAAACCGCCACCGTCCAAGCCGCCGAGCGCGTCACTCTGGACGTGCCTGAAACCCTGATCACTGGCAACGTCACCGTCCACGGCCGGCTGACGGTGCGGGGCGATGTGTTGGCAAAAGCCAAAGCCACTATTTCCGGCCTGTTCAGCTACCTCGCCGGCATGTCTGGCCAGGGCGGCGCCGGCGGCGCGTCCACCACCATCGCCGGCGACATCAATCACACCGCCGGCACCCTGTCGTCAAACGGCGTCAGTCTGCATGGCCACCGCCACCCGGACAGCCACGGCGGCGACACTGGAACCCCGAAATGAGCGACTACCTCGGCCTCAACCCGCACACCGGCCGCGCCATCGGCGACGGCGACCACATCCGCCAGTGCATCGGCCGCATCCTGACCACGCCGCTAGGTTCGCGCGTCGAGCGCCGACGCGTGGGCTCGCTGCTGCCGGAGCTGATCGACCAGCCGCTAAACGGCAAAACCCGCATGCAAGCCATGGCCGCCAGCGTCATGGCGCTGGCCGAGCAAGAGCCGCGCATCGAGCTGACCCGCGTCATGCTGGAAGTGGGCGCCGGCGAGCAAGCCGGCGCGCTGGCGATATCGGTGCACGGCCGGCGGCGCGGCAGCGGCCAGCCGCTGGAACACGTCATCGCGCTGAGGGGCTGACATGAGCGCTATCAATCTGTCCGCCCTGCCGCCGCCGGATGTTGTCGAGACACTGGATTTTGAAGCCGTCCTGGCCGACATCTGTGCCACCCTGCTGCGCATCGCGCCGGCCGACATGCGCGCCGGTATCGCCGCCGCGCTGAAAAGCGAGCTGGAGCCTATCCAGATGCTGGCCCAGGTCGCCGCCTATCGCGAATTGCTGCTGCGCCAGCGGGTCAACGAAGCCGCCCGCGCCACGATGCTGGCGTATGCCGAGAAAACCGATCTGGATAATCGGGCCGCCGATTACGGCGTCACCCGCCTGTTGGTCCGCCCGGCCGATCCAAACGCCATCCCGCCCGTGGAAGCGGAATATGAAAAAGACGAGCGGCTGCGCTACCGCTGCCAGATGGCGATGGAAGGGCTGGCCGCTGCCGGCCCGCGCGGCGCGTACCGGTTCCATGCATTGAGCGCGTCCGCCGATGTGGCGGATGTCGCTATCGAGACCCCGGCCGGCGGGCGGGTCCGGGTGTGGGTGCTGGCGCAAGCGGGCCGCGCCGGCCAGCCGCTGCTGGACACCGTCGCCGCGGCACTCAATGCCGAAACCATTCGCCCGCTGTGCGACACCGTGGAGGTGGCGGCCGCGACCCCGCTGGCGTTCTCCATTCAGGCATCCATCGTCTATCAGCCGGGCGGCGAGGCTGTCAGCGGCGGACTGGAGGGCGCGCGCGCCAGGCTGACCAAGATGTTGGCCGATCGCCGCGCCATAGGCGGCAGCGTGCCGCGCTCCGCCATAGACGCCGCGCTGCATGTGTCGGGCGTTGACCGCGTCGCCATTATCTCGCCGGCGTCGGACGTGTTGTGCGCGCCAGGGCAATACCCGGACTGCACCGCGGCGGAGGTGTTCGCATCATGAGTCGCCACTTGTTGCCGCCCAACGTCACGCCGCTGGAGCAGGCGCTGGCCGACGTCATGGCGCCGACGGTGGACCCGTCTGTCATCGCCACGATTGCCGACAGCGCGCGCTG
>NZ_JBUPWA010000001.1:0-165244 GCF_055181315.1 Chromobacterium sp. Ag138 | reverse complement strand
TCACACCGCCGGCACCCTGTCGTCAAACGGCGTCAGTCTGCATGGCCACCGCCACCCGGACAGCCACGGCGGCGACACTGGAACCCCGAAATGAGCGACTACCTCGGCCTCAACCCGCACACCGGCCGCGCCATCGGCGACGGCGACCACATCCGCCAGTGCATCGGCCGCATCCTGACCACGCCGCTAGGTTCGCGCGTCGAGCGCCGACGCGTGGGCTCGCTGCTGCCGGAGCTGATCGACCAGCCGCTAAACGGCAAAACCCGCATGCAAGCCATGGCCGCCAGCGTCATGGCGCTGGCCGAGCAAGAGCCGCGCATCGAGCTGACCCGCGTCATGCTGGAAGTGGGCGCCGGCGAGCAAGCCGGCGCGCTGGCGATATCGGTGCACGGCCGGCGGCGCGGCAGCGGCCAGCCGCTGGAACACGTCATCGCGCTGAGGGGCTGACATGAGCGCTATCAATCTGTCCGCCCTGCCGCCGCCGGATGTTGTCGAGACACTGGATTTTGAAGCCGTCCTGGCCGACATCTGTGCCACCCTGCTGCGCATCGCGCCGGCCGACATGCGCGCCGGTATCGCCGCCGCGCTGAAAAGCGAGCTGGAGCCTATCCAGATGCTGGCCCAGGTCGCCGCCTATCGCGAATTGCTGCTGCGCCAGCGGGTCAACGAAGCCGCCCGCGCCACGATGCTGGCGTATGCCGAGAAAACCGATCTGGATAATCGGGCCGCCGATTACGGCGTCACCCGCCTGTTGGTCCGCCCGGCCGATCCAAACGCCATCCCGCCCGTGGAAGCGGAATATGAAAAAGACGAGCGGCTGCGCTACCGCTGCCAGATGGCGATGGAAGGGCTGGCCGCTGCCGGCCCGCGCGGCGCGTACCGGTTCCATGCATTGAGCGCGTCCGCCGATGTGGCGGATGTCGCTATCGAGACCCCGGCCGGCGGGCGGGTCCGGGTGTGGGTGCTGGCGCAAGCGGGCCGCGCCGGCCAGCCGCTGCTGGACACCGTCGCCGCGGCACTCAATGCCGAAACCATTCGCCCGCTGTGCGACACCGTGGAGGTGGCGGCCGCGACCCCGCTGGCGTTCTCCATTCAGGCATCCATCGTCTATCAGCCGGGCGGCGAGGCTGTCAGCGGCGGACTGGAGGGCGCGCGCGCCAGGCTGACCAAGATGTTGGCCGATCGCCGCGCCATAGGCGGCAGCGTGCCGCGCTCCGCCATAGACGCCGCGCTGCATGTGTCGGGCGTTGACCGCGTCGCCATTATCTCGCCGGCGTCGGACGTGTTGTGCGCGCCAGGGCAATACCCGGACTGCACCGCGGCGGAGGTGTTCGCATCATGAGTCGCCACTTGTTGCCGCCCAACGTCACGCCGCTGGAGCAGGCGCTGGCCGACGTCATGGCGCCGACGGTGGACCCGTCTGTCATCGCCACGATTGCCGACAGCGCGCGCTGTCCCGCCGCTCTGCTGCCCTGGCTGGCCTGGGAGCGCAGCGTCGAGCAATTCGACGCCGCACGCACCGAGGAGCAGCAGCGCGCGCTGATTCGTTCGTCGCTGGTGGTGCATCGCCAGAAGGGGGCGATTTCCGCTGTTCGCCAAGTGTTCCGCGACCTGGGCCTGGGCGAGGTTCAGATCGATGAAGGAACGGGCGGCTATTGCTATGACGGCGCAGTGGCATTTGATGGGTTTGTCAGCTACGGCGACCCGGAAGGCTGGGCCGAATACCGCGTTCGCATCGACAAGTTATTGAGCGTTGCACAAGCCGCCGCGGCTCGCGCGCTACTGGCGGATGTTGCGCCGGCGCGTTGCGTGCTGTGGGGGCTCGACTTTTCGGGGGCGGAGCTGATTTACAACGATATGGCCGCATTCGACGGCAAATACACCTATGGAGTGGCCTGATGGCGAATCTCGCAGATCCAAAAGCGCCGGGATTCCCGGCTGTCTATCAACTGGAGCTGACCGACAGGGTCAAGGCCGGCGCCGGCGGCATCGCCAACCGCCAGGCCGAGCAGTTGGTCGAGCGCACCGCGTTCCTTAAAAAACAGATCGACGACATCGTATCCGGCGCCCTGGTGGCCGAATACGCCGACCGTCTCAAGACCCCGCGCAACATCGGCATGACAGGCGATGGCAACTGGGCGGTGACGTTTGACGGCAACGGCAACGTCTCAGGCGCGCTGACGCTGGCAAACAGCGGAGTCACTGCCGGCAGCTATGGCATCGTGTCTGTCGACGCGAAAGGCCGCGTCACCGCAGGCCGGCAGATGAACGCCGGCGACGTGCCGGCGCTGGATTGGTCAAAGATCAATACCGGCAAGCCGACCACGCTGGACGGCTACGGCATCGCCGATGCTGTACCGCTAGATAGCGCCGGCCGCGCAACTGCAAATTCGTTCCGAGCGGAAAAAGGCTTGCCGTCAGGTGACAATGCGTCTGTCGGGTTCGCGTTTGGGCCAGATGGCGATACTGGCATGTTTACAGACGCCTCAGGCACCAATGCCAAGACCGGCAGCAAAACAATCAATCTACGGGTCGACTCTAAAGATGTGCTGATCGCAGACGTAACGGGCGGATTGTGGGCTCAGGGTTATGGCTGGCTGCATGAGAAATTCGCCATAAAAGCGACGACACTGGCCGGCTATGGCATCACCGACGCCCAGCCTTCCAGCCCGGATCTGACCGCGCTGGCCAATCTGAAAGGCGCGCCCGGCCTCTACGTCAACACAGGCCAAGGTTCGGCCGTTGTGCGCACGCTGGCCGCCGGCCAGGGCATCACCGTTAGCAACGGCGACGGCAAAGCGGGCAATCCCACCGTAGCCCTGGGTAATAGCGGCGTGGCCGCCGGCAGTTACGGCATCGTCACTGTCGATGCAATGGGCCGCGTCACCGCCGGCCGGCAGCTGGGCGCCGGCGACGTGCCGGCGCTGGACTGGAACAAGATCACGTCTGGCAAGCCGACCACGCTGGACGGTTACGGCATCACCGACGCCCAGCTGGCCAGCCCGGACCTGACTGCACTGGCCAATCTGAAGGGCTCGCCAGGCCTCTACGTCAACACCGGGCTAGGATCGGCCGTTGTGCGCGCGCTGGCCGCCGGCCAGGGCGTCACCGTCAGCAACGGCGACGGCAAGGCCGGCAATCCCACCGTGGCCCTGGGCAACAGCGGCGTGGCGGCTGGCAGTTACGGCGTCGTCACCGTTGACGCCATGGGCCGCGTCACCGCCGGACGGCAAATGGGCGCCGGCGACGTGCCGCCGCATGACTGGAGCAAGATCGCCACCGGCAAGCCCAGCACGCTGGCCGGTTATGGCATCACCGATGCATATACTGCGCCGGAGGTGGACGAGAAAATTAACGGCTTTAGTCCGCAGCTGAATGCTTCATTCAAAGCGGCGGGCACTCTAAATCAATACGTGCCTGTTGTTTTCAATCTGAATAATGCGGGTATGCCATTAATTATTCAGCGCCCCGATGTGCATGTTGATCGAAAATGGCTGGCGCACGGCTATGTCATGATCCGAGGCATTGGGTATGGCTTTGGCGCTGGCGGGAATGGCATTTTTGCGGATGTTGCAACTAGCGGCTGGGTGAATGCGGATAATGGCGGCGAGCGGGTTAGTTTTGTCGGCCAGATTCAAGATGCTTGGGACTCAAGTCGAATTGTGGTTTGGCTGCGTGGCGGGACGACATATTTAAGCAACCTCGCCCCCGATAGTAACGCCACCTCTTTTACTAACGGCAATAAGCAAAAATTTGACGCGATTCCCATCGCCGCCCCGTGTGGGTTGCCAAAAGGGCAGTATCAAACATTTGACCAGAGCAGCCCGATTACTGCGTCATCGCCGAGGCTGAGGCCAACTCCGGCGGGGCAACTCGTTGTTACATTCTCAGAATCACCGCCTGACGGCGCGCTGGTTTGCAACGGTGCGGCAATTTCTCGCGCAGCATATTCAGCCCTGTTTGACGCAATCGGAACCCGGTATGGTGCTGGCGATGGTAAATCCACATTTAACGTGCCGAATATCCCGGACGGGTGGGCGCTGCTGTCTGCTGGCGGCAGCGCGGTCGGCTCTGTGACCGCCGGCGACATCAAATCACACTCTCACACTGCAACCGCCGTGGCGGATCAGCAGGGCAATCATTCCCACAGTGTTAATGATCCGGGGCATAGCCATGGAGTAGACGTCAACGCGTTCGGCATTAACGGGGGTGGGGTCGGGGCGGGTATTTGCCGGCCGGGCTATGGCGGGCCGCTGCCCATTACAACGGCTGGAGCCGGAACCGGCATCAGCGTCGCCGCTGCAGGCGGACATAGCCATAACGTCGGCGTCACCGTCCAAGCGGCGGGCAGCAATAACAACTATGCGGCAGGTATGCGACTGCTGATCTGCATCACGTATTGAAAGGAGCGGATAGGTATGGACGACGTGCAACCTGAAGGTCAGCCCAGCTTCCAGCTGGTCAGTGGCTTCCACCCCGATACTCGGCAATACATCGGCCAAGTGCCGGCGTGGATGAGTCCGCTTGAGCGCTGTTATCCGTTGCCGGCCTGCGCCACCCACTTGCCTGCGCCGGACGGACCAGCGCCGGAGCGCCACGCCTGGCGACTCAAAGATACGCGCGACGCGTGGGAGTGCGTGCCGGACTACCGGCGAATTCAGCTGTACAGCACGGAAAGCGGTCAGCTGCTGCCGGCGCTAGCGTTTGGCGAAGCGCCGCCCCAGGGCAGCACTGAATTGCTGCCGCCGTGGCCGGGTGAGCATCAATCTCGGGGCTGGGACGCTATCGCGCAGCGGTGGGTAATTCGTCCCGACTGGCGCGGCGTTCCGCTGTGGCGGACGGTAGATGCTATGCCGGTCTCGGCTGCGTTGGGACAAACGCCTGCGGATTTGCATGCCACCGAGCTGGCGCCGCCCCGTTTCCCTGTCTGGACGGGGGATCATTGGGAAATTGACGAGGCAGCCAGGGCTGC
This sequence comes from Chromobacterium sp. Ag138, assembly GCF_055181315.1. Classification (NCBI taxonomy): domain Bacteria; kingdom Pseudomonadati; phylum Pseudomonadota; class Betaproteobacteria; order Neisseriales; family Chromobacteriaceae; genus Chromobacterium; species Chromobacterium sp. Ag138. Next base: position 160,272 of record NZ_JBUPWA010000001.1, on the reverse strand, counting down.
GGCAGAGCGTCCTGCGGTGTTTGCGGATCAGAAGGGGCAGGCTCAGACCGGGGGCGAATAAGTTGGCCGCTCGCGCCAGAATTGGAATGACAAAGCCCCGCTGCTGCGGGGCTTGTTCATTGGGGTAGACGCTACGCCGCCAGGCCGATCCGGTTGACCTCGTACCGGATCGCCGCCGCGGCAGATGCGGAGATGAACCCGATTGACGGGTCATCGTGATGGCTGGCCAGCGTATGGCCCAGCGAGTTCAAACAGACATAGAGGTTTTCCAGCGTTTCGCGCGGAGATTGGCCGATCAGGGGATTCAATTCGATTGCGTCGGTGCGGGTGCGGGTGTTCATATTTTTTAGCCTTATATGCGGTGCGGATAAAATTCAATCCGGGTGCAATGTTGCTACCAAATGTAAACGAGGCAAATTGGCTTAATCGCCAATGCGCTGCATAAGATCCGGCAGGAAAATATGCGCAACCAGTAGCCTGCTATCAGTTTTTTCATCTGTACCGATACGCTTAACGCCAAGTTTTTCAAGGGAATTTTCAATATGAGCCCGCACGGTGCGCGGAGTTATCCCCAATTTCTGCGAAATGCTTTTGTGGGACAGGCCGCCGGCGATAAGTAGAACTACTGACGCCTCGCGGTCACTCAACTGTCCCAAATGCCGGGCCGTGGACTGCTCCCGCAGTTCCGCCCGCCCCAGCAGCGCGCGCAGATCGTCAGCCAGGCCGGCGCGCAGATGCCATGGCAGATCTTGTTTTGCAATTTTGGCGATCATGTCTAACACCGTCAGCATATCGCCCCCGTCAGCCTCGGCCAGGAATTGCTGGACGAGGGCGGCGGCGGGAAATGGCATGCTGAAGGCTACGTATAAATACGGACAATTCCATGCTAGGTTGTGGCGTTGCCTGATACAACAAGCACAACGGGACTTAACAAAATAGCTGCGGCAGCATGTCCGGGAACTCACTTGGAGACCGAGACATGCAGGATTTCCATCACGGCGTGCGGGTTGTCGAAATCAACAACGGCACCCGCCCCATTCGTACCATCTCCACCGCCATCATCGGCATGGTCTGCACCGCGGACGATGCCGATGCCGAGGCGTTCCCTCTCGACACGCCGGTATTGCTCACCGACGTGGATGCGGCCATCGGCAAAGCCGGCAGCAAAGGCACGCTGAAGCAAAGCCTCACCGCCATTTCCGCCAACGCCCGCCCGCTGGTGGTGGTGGTGCGCGTCAAGACCGGCAAGGACGATGCCGAACAAACCGGGCTCACAATCGGCACCACCACGGCCGCGGGGCGGTACACCGGCCTGCAGGCGCTGCTGACCGCCCAGCAGCGGCTGAGCGTGAAGCCGCGCATCCTGGTCGCGCCGGGTCTGGATAGCCTGCCCGTCGCCACCGCCCTGGCCAGCCTGGCCGCCAAGCTGCGCGCGTTCGCCTATGTCGGCGCCGCGGGCTGCAAGACCCGCGAGGAAGTGGCAGCCTACCGCCAGAACTTCGGCCAGCGCGAGCTGATGGTCATCTGGCCGCAGTTCATCGCGTGGGATAGCGCCGCCGGCGCTAGCGTCGTGGTCCCGGCCACCGCCTACGCCGCGGGCCTGCGCGCCGCGCTGGACGAGTCGGTGGGCTGGCACAAGACCTTGTCGAACGTCGTTGTGCAGGGCGTCACCGGCATCAGCGCGGATGTGTTCTGGGATCTGCAAAACCCCGCCACCGACGCCGGCTATCTCAATGAAAAGGGCGTCACTACCCTGATCCGCCGCGACGGCTTCCGCTTCTGGGGCAACCGCACTTGCTCGGATGATCCACTGTTCGCGTTCGAGAGCGCCACCCGCACCGCCCAGGTGCTGGCCGATACCATGGCCGAGGCCCATATGTGGGCGATGGACAAGCCGCTGACGCCGGTGTTGGCGCGCGAGATTCTGGATGGTCTCAACGCCAAGGGGCGCAGCCTGGTGAAGGAAGGGTATCTGCTGGGCTACGGCGCCTGGCTCCCGGCGGACTTGAACGGCAAGGACACGCTCAAGGACGGCCAGCTGAAGATTGCTTACAAGTACACGCCGGTCCCGCCGCTGGAAAACCTGCAATTCCGCCAGTCCATCACCGATGAATTCCTGATCGACTTCGCCGCCCAGGTCGCCGCTTAACAACAGGAGCCCGATATGTCCGCACTGCCGCGCACCCTGCGCAAATTCAACCTATTCATCGATGGCGTCGGCTTCGCGGCCGAGTGCCTGGAAGTCAAGCTGCCGAAGATCGCCATGAAAACCGAGGAATACTCGGGCGCCGGCATGATCGGATCGGTCGCATTGCTCAAAGCAATCGAAAAGCTGGAGATGGAGCACACCTACAACGGCCCCATCCCGGAAATCATCGCCACCTTCGGCGCGGAAAAGCACGATGCCACCCGCCTGCGCTGGATGGGCAGCTACTCCAACGAGGCCACCGGCCAGGCCCACGCCGTGGAAATCACCGTCGGCGGCCGTAACAACGAGCTGGATCAAGGCGACGCCAAGGCCGGCGAAAACGGCTCGTTCAAGGTGAAGACCGACATCACCTATTACCGCCAGGTCATGGACGGCAAAGAGCTGCTTGAAATCGACATCGTCAACGACGTGTTCCGCGTCATGGGCGTGGATCGTCTGGAGCAACACCGCCGCAACGTCGGCATGTTCTAACCCATACCCGCCCGCCGCCCGGCGGGCTCTCCCCTACTACAGGAAACCATCATGAGCAAAACCACCAACGAAAACGCCATCGCGCTGGAAGCCCCGATCAAGCGCGGCGAGACCCTGATCGAATCCATCGAGCTGCGCCGCCCCGGCGCTGGCGAGCTGCGCGGCCTGAAGCTGGCCGACGTGCTGCAACTGGACGTAGACGCCGCCATCAAGCTGCTGCCGCGCATCACCTCGCCGGCGCTGATCGCCGAGGAGGTGGCGCGGATGGACCCGGCCGACCTGCTGGAATGCGCGTCCAAGGTGGCTGGTTTTTTGTTGAAGAAATCGGCGCTGGAGGACAGCCAATCCCCGGCAGCGTAGACGACGCCATCGCCGATATCGCCACCATTTTTCATTGGCCGCCCAGCGCATTTGCCGGCATGTCCCTGACCGAGCTGGCGGACTGGCGCGAAGCGGCCCGCCTCCGATCAGGTAACGCCGACAATGAGTAAGCTGAAGCTGGAAGTGATTCTGGCGGCCGTGGACAAAATGACCCGGCCGCTCAAGCAAGCCATGGCCGGCAACAAGGAGCTGGCGCGCGCCGTGAAGGAAAGCCGCGACCAGCTCAAGCAGCTGCAGGCCACGCAAGGCAGCATCGACGCCTTCCGCAAACTCACCAAGGAAAGCAAGGACACCGGCCAGGCGCTGCAAGGCGCCAAGCAACGGCTGGAGGATGTCCGCCGGCAGATGGAGCAGGCCGGCGGCGCCAGCATCAAACTATCCCGTGAGTACGGCAACGCCGAGCGCGCCGTCGAAAAGCTCACCCTCGCCCACCGCAAGCGCCTTGACGCCGCCCGCGCCGCCGCCGGCGCGCTGCAGCGCGACGGCATCGACACCCGCCAGTTATCCGCAGCGGAAACCACCCTCGCCGCCCGCATTCAGGAAACTAACCGCGCGCTGGAATCGCGCCAGGGCAGGCTTGACGCCGTCGCCCGACGCCAGCGCCTGCTCAACGAATCCCAGCAACGTTACAGCCACCAGTTGGAAATGCGCGACAAGCTGGCCGGCGGCAGCGCCGTCACCGTCGCCACCGGGGCCGCCATTGGCGCGCCGGCATTCAAGATGGCTGCCGACTTCAGCAGTTTTGAAAACGCCATGCTGGGCGTCGCGCGCCAGGTGGACGGCGCCCGCGACGATAACGGCAAGCTGACCGCCACCTATTACGAAATGGGCGACGCCATCAAGGCGATGGCGACGCAGATCCCCATGGCCACCGCCGACATTGCGGCGCTGGTGGAAGGCGGTGCGCGGATGGGCGTAAAGGGCAAGGAAAATCTGCTGGAGTTCGCCCGCGTGGCGGCGCTGGCGGCGACGGCGTTTGACCTGCCGGCGGACCGGCTATCCGAGGACATGGGCAAGATCGCCAACGTCTACAAAGTGCCGATCAAGAACATCAGCGAGTTGGGCGATGTCATCAACTACTTGGACGACAACGCTCAATCCAAGGGCGCCGACATCATCGAGGTAATGAAGCGCGTTGCCGGCAACGTCGGCAGCATGGACTACAAGCAGGCGGCGGCCCTGGGCAGTACTTTTCTATCACTGGGCGCGTCGGCAGAAGTGGCCGGCACGGCCACCATCGCCATGGTTCGAGAGTTGCAAATTGCCGCAAAGCAACCCAAGCGTTTCCAGCGCGGGCTAAAAGAGTTGGGTCTCAACGCCAAGCAGATCGAAGCGCAGATGGCGAACGATACGACGGGCACCATTCTCAAGGTAATGGAAGCTGTCAAGAAGCTGCCCAAGGTCAAGCAAATGGGCGTGATGGTGGATCTGTTCGGCAAGGAATATGGCGACGACGCCGCCAAGCTGGCCGACAACCTGGACGAGTACCGCAAGCAGCTGAATCTGGTCAACGATGCCAAGGCCAAGGGCAGCATGCAGCGCGAAGGCGACGCCAGCAAGGACACCTTGACGGCGCAGTGGCAATTGACCAAAAACCGGCTGTTCAACCAGTCGTCAGAAATGGGCAAGGCGCTGCGCCAGCCGTTGATGGATCTGATGAAGGGCGCGGCGGATGTGCTGCAGGGCATATACCGCTGGACCAAGGCCAACCCGGAGCTGGCGGCAACGCTGGTCAAGACCGCCGCGGCCGTGTCCGTGGTGCTGGCCGTGGCCGGAACGTTGGGCCTGGCCATCGCCGCCGTCCTCGGCCCTATCGCCCTGGCCCGCCTCAGCCTGTCTACCCTGGGCATCCGCGCCGGCGGCGTGGTGGAAAAGCTGGTCGATCTGCGCAAGACCAGCGCCAGCGCCGGCCTGTCGCTGGGCAGCCGGCTGTCTGCCGGCGCGGCCGCAGCCAAGCGCGCCGGGCAGAGCCTGGCCCAAACCTGGGCGGCATCCAGCCCGCGCGAGCCGTTGAAGCGGCTGGGGGAATGGGTCAAGGGGCTGAAAACCACGCTGCCGGCCGCCATCCGCGCCGCCAGCGCGCGCAGCGTGGAACTGGCGCGCAGCCTGGGCGCCGGCATGGTCGGCAAGCTCACTGCCGGCAAGGACGCAGTCAAGCGCTACACCGTCGAGCTGTGGCGCGCGGTCGCCGCCCAGCTGGCGCTGGCGCGCGCCGGCGCGCAGTCCAAGTTCGGCGCGGTGACGCAGTACGTCAAAACCCGCGGCGTGAAGGGCATGGCGCTGGATGGGCTGAAAGGCGGCGGCCGGCTGCTGAAGGGCGGCATTGTCGGCGCGGCCTCGGGCGTCGTCAGCGCCATCATGGGCATTGGCCAGGCGCTGCTGTTCGTCGCCCGCCTGGCCATGGCCAACCCCATCGGCCTGATCATCGGTTTGGCCGCCATGCTGATCATCAAGTATTGGGAACCGATCAAAGCCTGGTTCAGCGGCTTCTGGCAGGGGCTGAAAGAAGGGCTCGCGCCGCTGGGGGCAATCTTCAGCCAGGTGTTCGCCGCTATCGGCCCGGCCCTGGAGCCGCTGCGCCCGGTGTGGGATTGGCTGGTCGGCGCGTTCAAAAGCGCATGGGAATGGGTGTCCAACCTGCTGGGGCCAGTGAACGCCAGCAAGGAAAGCCTGGACGCCGCCGCCAAGAGCGGCAAGGGCTTCGGCCAGTGGCTGGCAAGCCTGATCGTCATCGGCGCGGAGCTGGCCGCCAAGTTCATCACCGTGGGCCTGGACATCATGTCCGGCATCGTGTCCGGCATCAAAAAGGGCATCGTGTGGGTCAAGGATGCAATCCTGGGCGTCGGTGACATGTTGCCGGAATGGCTGCGCAAGAAACTGGACATCCATTCCCCGTCCCGCGTGTTCGCCACCATTGGCGGCTTCACCATGGCCGGCCTGGAGCAGGGTATCGACAAGGGCCAGGCCGGGCCTCTGGCCAGCCTGCGCGAAACCGCCAAGCGGCTGACGGCCGCCGGCGCCGGCATCGCGCTGACCGCCGGCCCGGCGCTGGCCGGTCAGCTGGACACGCGCCCGCCGCTGTCCGCCCGCGCGCCGACCGCGGCGGCGCTGCCGCCGATCAACATCACAATCAACGCAGCGCCGGGCATGAACGAGCAGCAGCTCGCCGCCCTGGTACAGCGCCAGGTGGCTCAGGAGCTGGCCAAGGCCACCAGCCAGGCGTCCGCCGCGCGCCGTTCCCGCTTTGGAGATCTCGACTAATGCTAGGCATGCCGATGATGGCCCTGGGCCTGTTCGTGTTCGTGCTGGACACCCTTCCCTATCAGGATTTCAAACAGAAATACGCCTGGCGCTGGCCGAGCAATAGCCGCGTCGGCCGCCGGCCGGCGTATCAGTTCCTCGGCCCGGACGAAGAGTCCATCACCCTGTCCGGCCGGCTGATGCCGGAGCTGACCGGCGGCGAAAACGCGCTGACGCTGATGCGGTTGATGGCCGATCAGGGCCGCGCCTGGCCGCTGATCGAGGGCACCGGCACCATCTACGGCTATTTCGTGGTGGAGTCGCTGGACATCAGCCGGCAGGAGTTTTTCAGCGATGGCGCCGCCCGCTGCATCGATTTCACCCTGTCGCTGAAGCGCGTGGATGACAATCTGCTGGATCTGCTGGGCACGCTCACCCGCGACATCCTGGAGCTGGCCGCATGAGCTTGATCGACAGCGCCACCGACACTCTGGGCGGCATATCAGACATGCTGGGCGGCGTGGCGGACAGGATCGCCGGCGAGATCGCCCAGCCGCGGCAGCCCGCCTGCCGCCTGGTGCTGGCCGGCCAAGACATCACCCGCAACATTCTGCCGCGGCTGATCAGCCTCACGCTGACCGATAACCGGGGATTCGAGGCCGACCAGCTGGATGTCGTGCTGGACGACGCCGATGGCCGGCTGGACATCCCGGAACGCGGCGTCACCGTCACCCTGGCGCTGGGCTGGACCGGCGGCGCGCTGGTGGATAAGGGTTCGTACGTCGTGGACGAGGTGGAGCATACCGGTACGCCGGACACGCTCACCCTGCGCGCCCGCGCCACCGATCTGCGCGCCGGCATCGCCACCAAGCGCGAGAAAAGCTGGCACAAAACCACGGTCGGCGGCATCGTCTCGGCCATCGCCAAGGCCAACGGCCTGACGCCGGCCATTCCCGCCTGGCTGGCCGCCAAACCCATCGACCACATCGACCAGACCAGCGAGAGCGACGCCAATCTGCTCACCCGGCTGGCCGAGCGCTACGACGCCGTCGCCACCGTCAAGCATGGGCGGCTGCTGTTCTGCAAAGCCGGCGACGCCGAAACCGTCACCGGCAAGCCCTTCCCGTCCTGCCTGATCACCCGCGCCGCCGGCGACAATCACCGCTTCCGGGTGGCCGACCGCGACGCCTACACCGCCGTCAAGGCATACTGGCATGACGTGAGCGGCGCGAAAAAGGGCGAGGTCATCGTCGACAAGAACACCCGGTTTGAACGCCGCGCCACCGTTACCAAGCTGGGCCGCAAGTCCAAGCGCACAAAGCTGACCGCCATTCAGCAAAAAGGCATCGAGCCCAGCAGTGAAAACATCAAAGTCTTGCGCCATGTCTACGTCAGCGAGGCCACTGCCACCCAGGGCGCAAAGGCGGCCTGGCAGAAGCTGCAGCGCGGCGTCGCAGAATTCAGCATCACCCTGGCTGAGGGCCGGCCGGAGCTGTTTCCGGAACTGCCCGCCCAGGTGCAAGGGTTCAAGCCCATCATCGACGCCACCGGCTGGGTGCTGAAGAAGGTAACGCACCAGCTGGGCGATGGTGGCTATACCACTTCGCTGGAGTTAGAAGCTAGGCTGGAGGATGTGGCGACATAAAGTGTGCAATTACACAACTTACTTTGCTCGCCGCTGCCGGCTCACACCACGCGCCACACCATTAACAAAGGCTATTTAACCCAACTTACTGACTTGATATGTTCTCATGAAATTTTTTATTATTCTGGGGCTAGCATCAAATGCATGAGTGATTGCGAGGACGGAATAGACATTGCACGTTCTACACTCATAGCAGCCGTCTTTTCATCTGAGCTATCGCCGCTCCTGCCCTTTATTACGATTTCATTTTTAATGTCATGCACTACAGCTTCACATACACGCATGCCAGTCCACCATGCTTTGTCTGCAAGAGCCGCGCTTAAATTATTTTGCTGCTCATCATTAAGAGAGAGTCTACCTTGTAGTCTTATGCTCGAGATTTCACTGTTGATTTTATTCAGAAAATCCTTTTTACATTTCGGCATTTCGGATTGGGCGGTAATTTGGCCCATCGCAAAGCTTCGTAGCGTTGCAATACTATCTTCATTTAGAGTTGATAGACTTTTCAGCGTTTTTTGCATGACCTCACAAGCTGCATCGGACAGCCCAGTTAATTCAGGCTGGGCAATATCATTCGAATACGCTTTGGCAGCCAACCGTGTGGTTAGCTCTTTAACCGCAGCGCTATCGCTATCCTGGCCAGATAGAGCCGACACCATATCGGCGACTTCCGCGCCTGTGGCGAGCCCATTTAAATAGGCAAGGCCAAAACCCAATACTTTAATTTGAATAGCGGGTACGCTTTGGAGCGCTGCTGCGGTACCTCCAACGATGATGCTTCCAACTCCTATGACGCGAGACTTATGGCTAGCAGTATCTTTGATTGCCTCACTCAATTCGTGGACACTTTCTGGCGAAGTTGTGGCTACTGCATATACAGTCTTTGCTGAGCCAATTAAAAAGTTCGCACCATCACTACACGCAGCAAGCGCTGTTGCCTTTGCATCATCCCTTGTGATCTCATCTTGACCGGTGGCGACTTTCATCATACCGACTCCCACCTCGGCACCAAAGAGAATGCTGCCCATTCTCTCTTGAATTTTTTCCAGTGGCACCGTTGGGTTTTCGAACATTTCGAAAGCAATTCCCATCAACGTTTCGCCCTTATGCTCAATCCCCCTCAAGGCATCCTGAACCACATTCGCATCGTCAGGTACAGAAATATTCCTCTTCACATCATTAAAAATATCATCGCCAGACTTTAGGAAAGGCTGCTGAGGCGCATTGGTAGCACTTTGGACTTTTGGCATATCTTCGTGTTTAAAGACAGTACCGGCACCCGCGCCCAAAATATATGGCCCCGCTTTCTTCGCACCTGCTTTTGCAGCGGCTCTTACCGCACCTCCTATAGTACGCCCAATCATAATCATTCACTCCGATTGTTTTTAATTCTGATTCATTTTTTCATGGAAAGAATGGTAATAAAAATCACATAAAATTCCAATTTTTCTTGCATCATTAAAATAAGCACTGGCTTGAATATTGCTGCTTATTGATTAAACATTTCCTTGAGTCGCAACCAAAACAACCGTATTATTTCAGCCAGATTGCTTGGATTATCCAAGCAGGAAGTATCTATTAAGGCTTTTAGCTGGTAGCCATGCTCGCCCGGCCCAATCGTCAACTGATTGGTTTCAACAAATGGCATTGGATTCAACAATACCCTCAATACCGATTGCGCATTTTGCATCAGCCAATTTTCATCTGTATTTTCCAAATTCGACCATAGCCACAATCTGTCATTTGCTACCGTGATCATCACATCTTGTGTATCCATAATCTTGATGGCGATAGTGCTATGATGGTCAAAATCATTCAATTTTTCTTCTGGCACATCCAGCATGGATAATGCAGAACGTACTGTTTCAGCCATATTGACTGTTACATTGGCAGAAAATGAGAGTGTATTGGTAAAGCGCATGCATGCTCCTTTTAAAAATGATGTAACACAGCATATTTACGATAGCTGTGCACTGAGGAGTCAACTAATCCATTTTTTGGCATTGATTCTAAGATGGGTGGCAAATAAAAGCTTTCAAAAAACGCTCATATTCTGCCCCTCTCACTTTGCCGTGGCTTTGTTGCACAGATCCGCCTACGCCAGGTAAAGCAGCTGGCTGTCCGCTTTGGCGTCAGCCCGGCAACGTTCATTGACTGACCGACAGCGAGGCATCGCAATGCTGTACCCGATTGCCATTGAGCCCGGCGACGACACACACGCCTTCGGCGTTATCGTGCCGGACCTGCCAGGTTGCTACTCCGCCGGCGACACACTGGAAGAAGCCATGCGAAACGTCCGCGAGGCGATAGACTTTCATCTGGAGTGGATCAGCCAGGAAGGGAGATGTGTCCCGGCTGCGAGCCAAATGCAAGAGCATGCCGACAAGCCGGAGTTCCAGGGCTTTGTATGGGCAGTGGTCAAGGTGGACGGTGCCAGCGGCAAGAGCCAGGCCACCATCCCGCACGCCGTCATGCAGGCAGTGGTGAACGGCGCAACGCCGGTCAAGGCCTGGCGCGAATACTTGAACTTCAGTCAGGCCGACGTCGCGGGCCGGCTGGGCGTCAGCCAGTCCGCCTATAGCCGGCAGGAAGACAGCGACAAGCTGCGCAAGAGCAGCCTGGAGAAGATCGCCGGTGCCCTGAGCCTGACGCTGGAGCAGCTGGACTTCTAATCCACCGCGGCGGTGGATAACCCTGTGCGCAACTGCCGCCAGGGCAAAAAAAAGCGCCTCTTGCTGGAGGCGCTTTTTCTTTAGGGAACGCTGTAGGTAGCTTGTAGTAGCAACAACGGTTCGCGGTAAACATTGGACTACGTAAGCTTAGCCCAACCATACGTCTCTATGGGTTCTCAATAATTAATTGATCATTGGGTATCTCAAGTTTTTTCATTTTCTTTTCATTTAAAAATGAAACAACAGTTGTCTTTCCAAAGCCTTTAAACAACACAGCTACTCCATCAAAAACCGTATATCCTTCAGGCCCAACTACTTTCTTTGATATTAAAGACACTGGGAGTAGCGATGAATATGGCTTCCTAACATAAATCACAGGACTTTCAATCCTTACATTTGCAGCCCTCATCGCAGCATCAAGCAACTGGCCGGATACACCGCCTGCAAACAAAGGGAGAAAATATATAATCAGAATATTTAAATTCTGCACTCTCTTAAGAGAGTCATAATCGCCAATCTTTGAAATACTTTCCTTTTCTTCCGTATAAACCAGCGCCCCATTTATTTTTTCTATTTTCTTTATTTTTTCAGAATTTGAAATATAGCAAGAGTAAAAAAAATATAGAGCAATAGACAAGAGTGGCAAGCTCCAATAAAGAGTAGATTCTTTTCTTCCCAAGCCATATATAATCAAAACTGAAAATAGTGCATAAATCACTGAAACCCATGCAAAAGGTGCAAAATCATGCACAGGTACTATTTTTTTCTTTTTAAAAAGATTAACAAACCAAATAATAGATTTGAAAAAAGGGCGAGTAACAGGTGACGTAGCGATGCCCAGCGATACTAAACTGGCAATGAAGAACGTGTAAATAACTCCAAAGTATGCCGCTGCCACCAGAAACAACAACCCATCTCCAATAGACAAATCTTGAGGGAAGTGATTTATCTTTAAAGAATACAAAATAACGCAAGCTCCGCCAATAAAAATACCAAGCTTTGAAGCAAGAGTTACTATCTTAGTTACTGAATCAACATATTTTTCAACAGAAGAAAAAAACATATTAATATCCGCAGAGATATCCAATTAAGAAATGACTCGCATGAGAATAACACATTACTCACAATACAAGCAGGAATTAAATTTCAAGCAATTAAATACCGGCATGGATACAACTATAAAAACTTAAAATCATCATCTGGCAACTCACCCGTCTGTAGCAAAGCATCAAGTGCCTCAGTGTTCAAAATCCAGACTCCCCTCTCTCTTGCCTGCTCCACTTTAGAAGGCCCAGCGTTCGGCCCGCCACAAAGGTATGACAAAGACTGCGTAACTGACTTAACAACCGTCATGCCGTTACTACTTGCCAACGCTTCAAGCCGATCTCTCTCGATTTGACTGTATCCAGTGAATAGAATTTGAGGGCCCCTATGTGAAACCCTCTTTGGTTTTGGTGGTGGTGGAGCCTCTGAATCGGGATCTGCCAACATTACTTTGCTATTGCCATAGTATTCAACTACTCGATCTTTACGGAAAGTACGAAGCCCTGCAGAGGTGGTAGCGATAAGATAACGGCCTTGCTCTTTCCAGTTGCTCAGCTCATATTTCTCTTCTACCCCATCAGCCTTTCGGTATAGAAATGACAGGTTAATTACGGCTGGACTGCTACTGGCTTGCTTACCGTCTTCATCTTGGGAGCCTCCGTGATCCAATTCAGCTGCCGCACGCATCTTGGCAATACGTACTGCTGACTCATTCTGGATGGGATTAAGTCTTGAAAGATTGCCATCTTGCAACGTTTTTACCAGCATATGTTGCTGACAGCGGAAGTATCCAGCTAGGCGATTGCCATCAAACCGTTTCATGACAACCACACCATGAAAACCTTTCATGGCTGATTCGACTTGCAGTGTCACCCCATAATCATGGCGGTTCATCACATCACCATCTGAAAAAGCATAATTCGGTACTTCAGTCTGAGTCCAGTATGGCGCTACCACAGTGGGAGTATTTAAATCTAGTGCAGAATAAAACCATCGACCAAGTAGGAATGACCATCCTTCGATGTATCCTTCTGCATCAATAGAAGGAGGGGGAACCTCTACTCTTCTTGTCCTCCAAAGGGGCTCAATAGCCGGCAAGGCTCCAGTCTTCAAGAAGGATATAAATGCATCCGTGCTTTGCACGATAACAGAATGATCTTTCTCTGCCTGATGGCCTTTCTCAAATTTCCGCGTTTTTAACTTGTTGATTTTTGTGCGCTCAGGAGAGAGCGAAGAAGGGCAAAAATAATAGGTTAGATTTTTTGTTGCCCCAACGCGCAAAAGGAAACCGGGTTTGCAACTTCTGGGGTTTGGTTTGCCTTGCCCAGAATAGATGGCGAAACCTGCATTCCGCACTTGGGAAAGCAGTTCTTGATATGCCTCGGGGTTTGTATCTTCAGCGAGGCCATCAATTTGAATCTCTATCAAGCGCTGCTGTGCTGAAGGCAATGGCGGTGCGACAACAAAGGGACTGGATAGCAAGCCCTCACCTCCACTGAGGTATGTAGCTGCATCCTTACGGAAGAACATTTCCTCGCCATCATGCACGCCGGAAAAGTAGTAGCCGAACTCACGCCACTGGGGAAGCGAGAAGCGCATCTGAATGCCAGGTGCGACGGGGTAAAGAAATTCGAGGACTTCGCGAGATCTATTCATGGGGCATCACCAGAAAATTTCCGGCAATTTTATGCCCCGCTTAGTGAGTCACAAACGTAAATGCATCACAAAGAGTGGGAAAAATAGCGATGCCTGTACTTTATGACAGGTCATTCGCCGTATAGCTTTCAACGAATGCAGTAGCACCGGCCAGCCAAGCACGACGAGTTTTGTCATCAAGTTGATTGAGACGGGCCAGCAAGCTGCTGTCTTCGCTGGAGAGGGTGGACTCCCCTTTGATACCTGTCACAACGTACAGAATGTCAAATCCAACAGAATGAAGCCTAGCAAGGGCTTCGGCATTGGGAGAGCGGTCCCTTTCCCAAGTCTGATATGTGGAAAACCCAACATCAGCGGCCTTTGCGGCATCCGATTGAGTTAAGCCAAGTCTTATGCGCTCATCACGCAAGCGTGTCCCGATATTCACAATAGTAGGCTTTTTGGTTGTCATTCCCATGATAGTAGTTATCATGACGCCATGACTCACTATGGTAGGCATAGTAACTCAAATGACACACATTCCGAAGCGTAAACGTCGTTCCTCTGGCCCTGCCAGGGTTGCCAGGGGTTCCGCAACGGTGCGAGTGCAGATGTATCTGACCGTAGAAGAGAGTCGGAAGCTCAATGACATTTGCCAAGAGCTCAACGTCTCCAGAAGCAATCAATCAGGAGCTTTCTTTCGTGTCGGTCTAGACAATTTCAGATCGCAGTTCAACAGCCCGACAGAAGATACCTCAAACGAATTGGGCTCATAACCACCGAACCAGCCGCCACTTGGTGGAAAGGAGCAGCAAATGGACAGACTGAGAACCGCATTTCAGACGATGTGCAAGGCCATGCCGGGCCGCTGGGCCGCCATGGCAGCGGCAATGGGCCTGACAAAGGACGGTCTGGAAAACCGCGTGTATGAGCGCAAGGGCCAGTCGGTTAGCGTGCATGAGGCATGGCAGATGCAGGAATTCAGCGGCATCCCGGCATTCGCGGAGGCGGTGGCGGCGGATAGCGGCGGCGTGTTCGTGCCGCTGCCGAACATCGACAAGGTAGACGATGCGGAAATCCAGCGCGTCTACATGGAGCTGGTGGACGAAGTGGGCCGCCTAGCTCGCGAGTGGCGCGAAGCCACCCGTGACGGGGAAGTCGACAAGCGGGAGCGCCAGCGCCTGGAGGCTATTCGCGATGCCATTTGCGCCAAGGTGACGCAGATGAACCACCTTACTTTTCAAGTGTTCTGCCGGAGCTAATCACCATGGCCTTTATCTGCCCGCATTGCAAGCAAGTCGCCTACACCCGCACTAGCCGCTATTTGTCCGACCTGACCCAGGAGGAGTACTTCCAGTGCTCCAACATCGCCTGCGGCCATAATTTCACCTCCTTCCGCACCGTGCGCGAAACGCTCAGCCCGTCGGCGCTGCCGCAAGCTGGCATCTACATTCCGATGGCGACCAAGCAGCGGCTTGCCGAAGTGCAGCTCCTGATTCGCAGCCAGAAAACCGGTATGGAAAACCAGCTTGAACTGCCCGGCCTGACCGCCTAAGCCCTACCCCTCCCCCTCTCATTGAAAAATCGCACCGCGCAGTGCGAGGGGGCTTTTTACGCCCAAAAAACGCAGCACCACCAAGGAGAACGCCATGCACCAGTCTGCCCAAGTCCAACGCCAGGCCACCGCGCCGCGCATCCGCAAGATGCGCTACGTGCGCTTTGCCAGCGGCTGCGGCTGCTACTCCTGCGGCCATCTGCCGGCCGAGCGCCGCCGCAACCGCGCCGCCGCCCTCTCCGGCCTGGTGCTGGTTCTGGTGATCATCGCCCAATTCATCCCGCTGCACTGATCGGAAAGGCCAAGCCATGGAAGCCCGCCGCCCCCACTCCATGAATCGAGATATCGCGCTCCAGATGGTGCGCGGCATTGCCGCCAACGCAGAGGCAGCAAAAAGTGCCGCAGTTTTGCCGCCCTCGGCCTTGCCGGTGGATGAGCGCCGCTTCCCCGCGCAAGGCGTGCCGCTGGTGGCGGTGGATGTGCTGCAGGCCAAGGTATTGGGAGGCGTGCGTAAGGACGCGCTGGCTGACATTCAGGACGCAATCAAGTCGATGGCGGCAACGGAGCGCGCAGTAAATCAGCTCATCACATTGCACGGCTTGGAGTTCCGCGCTTTGTCGCTGCCTCAGGCTGGGATGCTGTGGCATGCCATCGAAACCATGCTGGCGGAAAGCCGCGTGGCCAAGGCCAGGCTGGAGCGCGGCGGGCTGCCGCAGAGCGTCGAGCTTGAGAGGCAAGCGCCCAAGGCAGAGGCGGAGGAGCGCGCGGCATGACTTGGCAAACCCGCCTCCCGCTGCTGGACCGCTTCCCGCGCCACCTGGGCCGAGCCATCGGCCGCGAGTGGCGCCGGCGGCGCGGCCGGCCGCTCGACATCCTGCCCTGGCAAGATGACGCGCGTCAGCAGGAAGCGGACGCCTGGCTACGCGACCTGACCGGGATCATGCCGCGCAACGCGCTGCCGCTGGGCGCGTGCGAAATGGAGCTGGTGGAGTTTGCGAAACAGCGCGCCTTCGAGGCTGACCAGCTGATCGGCCGCGGCTCAACCTTGGAGCAGCTGCAGCAATATTGCGCCTCATTCGGCGTGCAGCCGCCGAACGGCAAGACCATTGAGGGCATCATGCGCCGGGTGGCGTGCGATCTGTGGTGGCGCCGCGCGCTGCGCAGGACCAATGCCCGTTACAGCGAACAGCTGTCCATCGGCCTGGGCCTGGTGCATCGCCGCCATGGTCTGTACGCCAGCCACGACGCCGTCACCCGCCGCCGCGAGCAGAAGCGCCGCAATCGCGGCTTGCTGGAGGCGATGGCCGCCATCAACGAGTTGGGCCAGGAGTACACGCTGCAGCAGCTGGCGGAGCTGAGCGTAAGCAATCCCACTATTCGCCGCGCCGAGCTGATGGTCCGCATTGCCGGCTTCGAGCATATCGCCGTGGGCCTGGAGTACGCCGGCGAGTTCATCACCATCACCGCCCCCAGCAAATACCACCCGCGCCACGCCAAGAGCGGCAAGCGCAACGCCAAATTCTGCGGCGCAACGCCGATTGATACCCGCAACTACCTGGGTCGGGTGTGGTCACGCATTACCGCCGCCATGGCCCGCGCCGGCATCGCGCCGTTTGGCTTCCGCGTGGCGGAACCGCACCACGACGGCACGCCGCACATGCACGCGCTGCTGTTCATGGCCAAGGACAAGGTCAAGCAATTCCGCGCCATCGTCGCCCGCTACGCCGTGCGCGAAGACCGCGCCGAGCTGGGGCTGAACTACCTGCAGACCAAGGGCGAAGCGAAGGCCGCCGCGCGCCAACTGCGCGCCGCCGGCGCCAAGGGCAAGTTGGCCGACATCGCCGCCAAGATCGGCAACGAGGCGGATTTCTGGAGCCAGCCGCCGCGCTGGGTGTGGAAGGGCATCCGGGCGCGTGTGGCGTTCGAGGCCATCGACTGGAAGCGCGGCACGGCCGCCGGCTACATCGCCAAGTACATCGCGAAAAACGTGGATGGAGCCAAGCACAACGGCGACAGTGTGGGCGTTGACTTGGAGGCGCTGGACCACGCCGGCCAGGCTGGCCAGGACGACGGCGCCAGCGTGGACCAATCCGCCGCTACTGATGCCACCGTTACAGCCATCCGCGTGGATGCATGGGCCAGTCATTGGGGCATCCGCCAGTTCCAGCAGGTGGGCGGGCCGCCGGTGGGCGTGTGGCGCGAGCTGCGCCGCTGGGACTATCAAGCCGCCGACGCCGAGGACGTGCTGATGCATGCCGCCATCGCCGCCGACACCGGCAATTGGGGCCGCTTCGTTCACCTGATGGGCGGCCACGCCATCAAGCGCGCCGCCATGCCGCTGGGCGTGGCCCGTGACAGCGTGCCGGCGGAGAACCGCTACGGCGAGGATGGCCAGCCCCAGGTGCGCGGCGTGGTGGAGCGCGACAGCGGCCAATTCGCACAAACGCGCGTTCACGAATGGCGCATCGGCCGCAAAGCAGACGATGTTCAGGGCGGCAGCGCCGCCCCTTGGACTCGTGTCAATAACTCTACGTTTTTGGAAGTGCCGCCGTCGGAGCTTCGCCCGGAGTGGGAATTCAGCCCGATAGACCGCGTGCTGGCCGAGAGCGCCGACGACGACAGCGAGCTGTTGACCGTCGAGCAGCTGGCCGCGCGCCGGGAATACGAGGCGAACCAACGCTATCTGCGCCTGTTCCCGGAGTTCGTCCACCAGTGGGCGCAGCAGGGCATCGAAGCCCACGAACTCGCCGCCGAGCGCCAGCGCGAAGCCAGCCTGGCCAAGGTGCGCGAACACAAGGCAAACAGTCGGCTGGCCGCAAACATCGGCATGACGCACCGCGCCGGCATCGCCGTGATTTCCGATATCCGCGCCCAGGCAGAGGCCGCCCGCGCCGAACGCGCCGCGCGCCCTGCCCGCTCCAACAGCGCCGAGCGCTGGGGCGGCCCAGGTATCGCCGTTTCCCAGCAGCTCGCCCAGGCCACCGCCAGGGCGCGGCAATGGATCAACCAAGCAAGCCGCGCGTGAGCGGCGAGGAGGAAGCATGAATGGACAAGACCGAACCGAACTTTTAACGGAATTGCTTTCGGATCTTGAGGAGGTAAAAGCCGAACGCACCAGCTGCGCAGTGGTTGTTTGCAGATTTCTGATGGAAGGCGAATTAGAGCTGGCCCGCCGTGCGCTGACCAAGCACTTTGAACCTGCGGAACAGCGGTATAGCGAGCTGGTAGCGCGAATGACCAAGCTGACTTTGAAGAAAAATACCAACGAACAGGAGCAACCGCGATGAACACCGCCGCAATCGAAGTGCAAACCAACCTCTACACCCGACTGATGATGGCCGCCACCGGCCGCTATCGCGCCGAGCTGGACGCCGTGAACAGCCAGCTGCGCAACATCGAGCGCGCCGAGCGCATGGCCCGCCGCCTGTGCGACGTCGAGCTGAGCGCAAGCGCCGAGACGCCGGATAACAGCTATATCCCCTACGTCGTCCTGCGCCTGTCCATCGAGCTGATGCGATTCCAGCACCACGCCTTGGCGCTGGCCAGCGGCGCGCTGGAGCGCCAGCTCATCCCGAACGGCCGCGACGCCCAGGGCCGCGACCGCTTCCAGATCCTGGCCGCCGAAGGCGAAGGCATCAACCTGGAACTGGTGGTGGAAGCCATCTGATCAACCCGCCGCACCGCGGCCATAGGCGAGCGGCCAGCCCATCCGACCAATTGGGCGCCGTCCTCTGAAAACCGGCCAGGCCGCTCGCCTATGGCCGCCAGCAACAGCGAGAACAACATGAGAACGAAATCCGAAATTGCACCGAAGAAAGAAAAGCCGGCCCGCCCCTGGGACGGCAAAGGCCCAATCAAGGGGGACCGCTACTTGCGCCGCGATGTGGTGCTGGAGCGCATAGGAGTCACCAAGACGACCCTTTACACTTGGATAGGAGCTGGCGACTTCCCCCCTTCCATCGCTCTTGGCGGTGGCTCTGTGGGCTTTTTGGAATCGCATTTAGAGATATGGATTGCCTGGCGCTTTACTTGCGCCGGTCTGAGCGAGGATGCAGCATAGTACTAAGACTCTATTTTAGCCCCTGCGGCCACCCGAGACTTGAGCGCAGGAGTAACAAAAGCCATCCGTTTGGATGGCTTTTTTCATCACCTACCCCAACATTTCGTACCTCTTACGTCACAAAAACAAAGGGGGTACAAGTGGGGTACGCTAAAATCGAAAAATGATAATTCTTTATTTATCAGCAAGATGCAATAAAATTCAACACACTGCTGACGCAGGAAGAACTGGTGACTGGCCTCGCCGCCGACCAGCAAGGCTGATTCCCAAACGGCGGCGCAAGCCGCCGTTTTCACGACCAGTCCGGTTTCAGCACCATCAGGAAATACACCGCCAGCATCGCGCAAAAGGCCGGATAGCCCAGGCACTCCCAGATCCGGGCGAAACGCCAGTAGCGCATCGGCAGGGTTTGGCCGGCCTCCGCCGCGTCGCGGGCCATTCCCGCCATCCGTATCGGCAGCCACACCACCGGCAACCAGCACGCGCCGGCGAACAGAAACAAGCCGATCGCCCAAGCCAGCCAGGACATGGACAGCGGCCAGCCGGCCCGCTGCGCCAGCCATAGCCCTGACAAAGGCTGGAAAACCACTGCCGGCGTGGTGAACCACCAATCAGCCCGCACCACCAGCCTCGCCACTTCGGCCTGCGCCGCCACCTTGCCGCCGCGATTGGCGAAGAACATGTAGAAAGCCGAGCCGAAACCGGCGCCCACCATCAGCGTGGCCGACAGGATATGCAAGGTTTTGACGATCAGATAAACATTCATGGTGTTTCTTCCCGATTTGCGCCCAGCCACAGCAACATCGCCAGAATGGGCAGGTTTTTCACCAGCGGCGCGAACGGATGCAGCCAGTTCTCCGGCAAGGCAACCGCCACCACCGC
This sequence comes from Chromobacterium sp. Ag138, assembly GCF_055181315.1. Taxonomy (NCBI): domain Bacteria; kingdom Pseudomonadati; phylum Pseudomonadota; class Betaproteobacteria; order Neisseriales; family Chromobacteriaceae; genus Chromobacterium; species Chromobacterium sp. Ag138. The sequence continues at coordinate 140,478 of NZ_JBUPWA010000001.1, read as the reverse complement.
GCTGTAAAACAGCACCACCAAGGCCTGCAGCCGCCATGCCCAGGCGCCGGGCCGCCAGGCTATCCATGCCGCGAACGACACATCCAGCGCGCAGGATGCGAGAAACAACGGCCCCTGCGCAGCCTGCGGCAGCCCCAGCCGCGCCAGCATGGCGATCGACTCGTTCCAGGCCGTCAGCGGCGGCTGCACGCCGCTCCACAGCCACAAAGCGGCCAACGACAGTTCCACCATCCGTCGCGTGACTTTCATATCGCCTCCCCGAACTGCCTGAACGACAACGGCGAGCGGCCGAGCAGCGCGGCGAAAGCGGCCGGGTCGGCGGTCGAGCCTTGGCGCAGCATGCGCAGGCTATCTCGGTCCAGCAGACTGCCCGGCATGCGGCCGCTGCAAGAGGCCAGGCCATCTGCCAGCCAGACGGGCAGAGCATGGACCCGCGCTATCGGCCCCATGCCCTGCAGGCTGCGCAGCCGTCGCAGATAATCGGCCAGCGTCGTCTCCTCCGCGCCGACGAAATCCACCGCGCCGCGCATCCTGCCATCGATCAGCCGATGCAAGCCTTCTGCCACGTCAACCGCCGCCACCGGCTGGATCGGTTGCCGGCCGCCATCGGGCAAAAACCAGCGCGGCAGCCGCGCCAAGCGCATCAGCAGGCGGCTGCTGGCGCCGTCCGCGCCATACACCAGCGAAGGCCGGGCGACAACGGCATCCAGCCCGCCATCCAGCAGCGCCGCATCGCCCCTGCCTTTGCTGGCCAGAAACAGCGTGGCGGCATCCGGCGCGGCGCCCAAGGCAGACAACTGCACCCAGCGCCGGACGCCGTGTTTTTTCGCCAGCCCGGCCAGACGCAGCGGACCGTGATGGTGAACCGCCTCCAATCCGCCGGAGCGCCCTTGCCGAAATACCCCAGCCAGATTGGCGACCGCCTCCGTCCCGTCAAGCCAGACGGCCCAATCCCGATCCGGGCGCGCCAGGTCCAATTCGGCGCGGGACGGCGTCAGCAACTGATGGCCAGCGCCGATCAGCCTTGCAGCCAGCTGCCGGCCTATGAATCCGCTGGCGCCCAACAGCAGTATTCTCATTGCGGGACTCCAGCAATCAGCGCAGGCTTTGCCCCTTCAGGCCGGCTGAACGCCACCTGGCGCCACACCAGCCGCGCCAGCACCAATAGCTGCCCCACCACGCCTATCAGTGCCCATTTCAAGGTTTCTCGAATATCCAGCCACAGGGACGCCGACGCCTGTTCTGGCGCCAGCAGCAACACCGTCAACAATGGCGTGGCCAAAACCAGCAACAGAAAAGTCCGGCTCCAGAACTGCGCGCCCTCGCCGCTCTCGCACAGGGCTAGCGTGACTTGCCGCAAAGGATCAGCCAGCAAAAACCAGCACAGCAAGCTGCACAGCGCCGGCACCAGAATCATGATGATGACGAATCCACTCATGGCGACATCCTTTATTTCTGAAAATTCTGTCAAAACAGAAATTAATGGTCAAAAAAAAACGCTCATACCTCTGCCAAGCATCGGCAAAAACCTTTATTGCTTGCCGCTTCGCCAGCTCACCGCCCGGCTCACTCACCTGCCTCCGTCTTGCTCCGGCCCAGCAGCTTCTGGATGCCGGCCCCCATCTTGAGCACCTTGCTCAGCGTGGATGTGGACAAGCGCAGCATTTCGCGCGTCCAGGCGGTCAAGGTATCCATGAACTGCCAGGTATTCTTGATCCGTTGCTGAGCCAATGGGCTTTCCAGGGAGAAGTCAGGGCTATCCATGCATTCGCGCAACACCTGCAAGGTAGGCTCGATCTCGCGCCGCTGGCGTTCTGCGACGATGATGCGGAACAACTCCCACACGTCGCCGGAGGTTTCGAAGTGGTCGCGCCGGTCGCCCAGCACATGGACATTGCGTATCAGTTGCCAGCCTTGCAGTTCTTTCAGGCTGTTGCTGACATTGGAGCGAGCGACATTCAGCGTCTCCGCCAGCTCCTCAGCGCACATCGCGCGGCCGCTGATGAACAGCAGCGCGTGAATCTGAGCCACGGTGCGATTGACGCCCCAGCGGGTGCCCATTTCGCCCCAGTGCAGTACGAATCGTTGGCTTACAGGTGTCAGTTCCATGACTAGCAAGATATTGATTTCCGAAATTTCTGTCAATAGAGAAATTCACAACCCTAAAAAGGCATGGCTGCCGCCATGCCCTGTCCGCTACCTGGCAAGCGCCGGCGGTTTCGGCGACGCGGCCAGAGGCTCTCTGAGCAGGCGCATCTTCAGGTTGGCCAGGTAATCGGCCCTGCATTGCCGCAAGATGTAATCGCGGTAGTTCTTCTGCTTCAGATCCTGCCAGGCTTGCAGGCGTGCTTGCCGCGAACGCTCCTCCGCTTCCAGCGCCATGCTCTCGTCCACCGGCAAGCTGGCGTCTGTCAGCAATGTGTAGCCGTATCGCTCCATATAGGAGCGGCAGGCGGTTTCGATGATCTCGATTTCGCGCATCGACAGTTGCTGCCTGAACTTGTCGGCATGGGCGATGATGGGCGGGAAGTGATTGGACGACCACAACGCCGAGCGCTGAGCGATCTGCGCCGCTTCGGCCGAGCCGCGGATATCCAGCATCTGCGGCATGAAGGCGATGCCGAAGAAATCGCACACCTGGCGCAGCGTCATCTGCTGGTCGGTCAGGAAGTCCTCGTAGCGTATGGTCAACACCTTGTCCGGATATTCGGCCAACAGCCTGTCGGCCGCCTGGTAGGCCGCCAGCCAGGTCCGCACATTGAGGATGGTGTCGAAATCGTGGATGATGGCGCGGTTGATCGACGCCACCTGGGCGCGCGGATCGCGCACGACGTTGAGAAAGCGCATTTGCGGCAGCAGCTCCAGCAGCTCGGCGGCGTAATGGACGCTGTCCAGCGACTTGTCCATCACCACGCGGGCTTGATGGCGCTCGCCCACCCGCAGCAGCAGCTCCCAGACCACCTTGTGCACGCTGCGCGTCTGGCCGGACAACACTTCGAAGATCTCCACCGGATCAAACACCACGTCCGGCCACTTCACCATGCTGACCGCTTGCAGGCCCACCACGTCCACCACCAGCTGGAAGTAATTGCGGTCATCGGACAAATCGCCGTACAAAGGCAGCAGCGGCATGAAATCGACGATGTGCAATGGGTAGGGCGAATAGAAATCCGAGTTGAAATTGAGCCGCAGCCGCAATGCGTGGCTGCCGCAGCGCCTCAACGGAATCATCAGCGCCGGCAGCGGCCGATCTCTGTCAGATATGATAGTCATGGCCGACCTCCCCCATCGCCGCCGGGCTGCAACAATGCAGCGCCATACCGAACAACTGGCTCACGCATTCATCCACGCTCAGCGCGCTGGTGTCCAACGCCAATGCCGGCTGCTCCGGCGCTTCGTAAGGCGCGGAGACGCCGGTAAAATGCGCGATCTGCCCGGAACGCGCCTTGGCATACAGCCCCTTGCAATCGCGGCCCTCGCACACCGCCAGCGGCGTGCTGATGTAAACCTCGGCGAAGCGGCGCTCGCCGACAATGTCGCGCGCCATTTCGCGGTCGCTGCGCAGCGGAGAGATGCAGGAGCAGATCACGATCAGGCCGGCGTCGTTCATCAGCCGCGCCACCTCGGCCGCCCGACGCAGGTTTTCCCGGCGGTCCTCCTCGGTAAAACCCAGGTTGCGGTTGATGCCGTGGCGCAGATTGTCCCCGTCCAGCACCACCGCGGAGAAACCGCCGCCCACCAGCCTCGCCTCCAGATCGTAGGCGATGGTGGATTTGCCCGCGCCGCTCAGCCCGGTCAGCCAGATAGTCATCGACGCATGGCCAAACAAGCGCTGCCGGTCCACCAGGCGGATCCGTCCGCCGGTGCGAAAAACATTGGCGGGCACGCCCGCCTGAATGGAAACCTCTCCCATCTGCTGCCTCCCTCGGTGATCGCGCGCGCTCCACGAGAGGACTCGATCCCACGATAATCACATATCGGATAATGTGGTCATAGCGCCTAACCGAGGTGGGAATCCAGTACAAAGCACTGGCCTAGTATTTGCACGGATAATTCAGTGCATATTCAAGATCAGCCAGTCATTCCATTTAATTAGCTTGCAGATTCCTGCAGCCATCCCGCTCAATAGCCGGCTTGCCCTCTCGCTGGCCAAGGCGAGGCAAAACTGGAAACAGCTCCAGAAGCTGAATGCGCGTGAGGCACCCAAACATTCTGAAGCTATTTTCATCGCCGCGGCGCTTAGAATTTGATGCCCGCGCTGATCATCGCCAGGCTGCGGTCCTGCAGCGTGTTGTAATCGCCGCCCGCCGTCTTCAGATACAGCAACTCGAACTGATAACGCTTCCGGTATTCCGCCTGCAGCCGCCACAACGCGCTGCGCCTGCCTTCCATGAACTGGCCATCGTGCGAATAGCCTTTGACGTCATAGGCCAGGGCCAGCGATGGCATCAGATCCAGGCCGGGCAGCGCGCCGTAATAGCGCTCCTCCAGCTTGGCGCGCCATCCCCAGGCGTTGGCGGTGACGAAACCATCCAGCGCGCAGCTTGGCCCCGTGCCGTTACAGGAGGGCGCGGCCGCGCTGGGGGCCTGGCCGAAGCCCACTCGGCCGTAACGCATCACGTAGGCGTCCGGCAAGCCGGACAGATGCTTGATGCCGGCTTCGGCCGACAGCTTGGCATCGCCGCCCAGCAACCGTCCCAGCGCTTTGGACGCGCCCAGCGTGAGCTGGCTGCTGCCGAAGGTATCGTAACCGCGCGCCAGATAGCCGGCCGGCGTGGCGGCCAGGTAGCCCAGCGGCCCGCTTCCGGCCAGCACCCCATACAGAAAATCGGAGCCGTTCCATGCCACCGGCTGGTTGGGGCGATAGGTAAGCTCGCTGTACACCCCGGTGCCGTCCGGCAAGCGGGTGCGGAAATTGACGCCATACATGTGGATATTGTCCGGATAGGCGCGCAGGAACTGGCCGGCGATCCCGGTGGGAGCCGCCCTGCCCTGATTCGCCGCCGCCGGCAGAAACACGCCGGGGCCGGTGCGTATCATCTGGTTGAAGCTCATCATGCTGGCCTGGTTGGAGTAGAACAGCCCCAGCAAGCCGATATTGTCGAACAGGTAGCTTAGGCTGAAACCAAACTGCCCGCCGTACGGCTTGTCGTCCGCCGCCCGCTGGATATAGTCCAGCGGGTTGGCCAGCGACTGCTGGTCGGTGGTGACGACATTGCGCCGGAACAGCTTGCTCAGCAGCGTGCCGTTCAAGGTCAGCGCATTGCAGCCCGGCTGGGCGTAATCGCTGCCGGAGTAGAAGGTTCCGCAAGCGGGATAGGCGTTGGGCTCGAATTTGAACTGGTAATAGCCGTCCACAGTCAGTTTGGACGTGGCCTTCAGCTTTGCGTAAAACGCCGGCGCGGGGATGTTGACCATTTCCGGGATGGTGCCGGAGCGGCCCAGCGCGTTGAAATCCATCGCATTCACCTGCTGGATGCCGCCCAGAATGGTGGTGGGCGTGATCCATGGGATCACCTGCTGCCCCAGCCTCAACAGCAGGGAGGCGTCGCCCAGGCTGTAATCGCCATACACGTAGGCGTCATCCAGCGCCACGCCGCTGAAGCGGCCCAGCTGGGTGAATTTGTCGTCGCTCAGCGCCGCGCCGGGCGCATAGCCGTTGGGCGAGTGCCCATGCGGCACCCCGTGGTGGATCAGGCCGTAGTCATGCCAGGCCTTGGCGCTGACGAACGCTCCGCCATCGCCCTTGCGCAGATCGCCTTGCGCGTATCCCTGCCAGGATTCGGATATCAGATCGCCGCGCCGGTAGTTGAGATCGCCGTCGTTCAACGTATCCATCGCATTGGCGTGGTTGGTAAAAACATCGTTGGGATTCTCTGTCCGGTAGACGTTTCCTATCGCCATCGCGCCCTTGGTCTCCAGCGTCCAGCTGCCCAGATCGAAACGGTATCCGTCTCCCAGGCCTGAAGGCAGCGTGCTGACCGTGATCTCGCCAGCGTGGCCGGCGCCGGCCAGCAGCATCAACAACAGCGACTCGCATCCGTGCATCCGCTTCATCTTATTGTCTCCTCGCGCTTATTGTCGCCGCGGCGCCGCCCCCCGGCGCCGCGCGGTCTCGCTAACGCAAATACGTTTCGGCAAGCCGCGCCCAGTAGCTGGCGCCAAGGCTGAGGATTTCGTCGTTGAAGTCATAGCCGGGGTTGTGGATCATGCAGCCGCCCTTGCTGCCGACGCCGTTACCCAACACCACATAGCAGCCGGGCACTTTCTCCAGCATCCAGGAAAAATCGTCGCCCCCCATCGCGCCGGCCGGCAGCGGCACGATGGCCTGCGGACCGACCATCGCCTCCGCCACTTCGCGCGCGAAGCGCGTTTCCTCTGGCGTATTGACCAGCACCCGGGTCACTGGCATCCATTCGATCTCGGCCGTCACCCCGAAGCTTTGCGCCTGCAGGCCGACCAGCTCCCGCAGCCGGCTTTCTATCTGCTGCTGGATCGCCGGGTTGTAAGTGCGCACCGTCAGCTCCAGCCGGGCGCAATCGGGAATCACATTGCTGGCGCTGCCCGCCTGCGCCGAGCCGATGGATACCACCGCGGGCTGATCCGGCGGCAGGTTGCGGGACACGATGGTCTGCAGCGACAGAATGATGGAGGCCATCGCCACGATGGGGTCGACGCAGGTGTGCGGCATGCCGCCGTGGCCGCCCTTGCCGGTCAGCTTGATGGTGACGATGTCGGCCGACGCCGCCAGCACTCCCGGCTGGACGATGAAGCTGCCCACCGGCAGCGTGGGCCCATTGTGCAGCGCGAACACCGCGTCGCAGGGAAAGCGCTCGAACAGCCCTTCGGCCATCATTCGCGCGGCGCCGCCCTGCCCTTCCTCAGCCGGCTGGAAAATCAGATTCAGCGTGCCGTCGAACTGCCGGGTCTCGGCCAGGTGGCGCGCCGCCGCCAGCAGAATGGCGGTATGGCCATCGTGACCGCAGGCGTGCATCTTGCCGGGCAGCTTGCTGGCGTACGGCAGGCCGGTGTCCTCGTGTATCGGCAGCGCGTCCATATCGGCGCGTATGCCCAGCCGGCGCTCGCCCGCGCCGCAGCGCAGCTGGCCGACCACGCCGGTGCCGCCGACGCCGGCGGTCACCTCGTAACCCCAGGCGCGCAGCGACTCCGCCACCAGCTTGCTGGTGGCCACCTCTTCGAAACCCAGTTCCGGATGCGCGTGGATGCTGTGCCGGATGGCGATGAACTGCTCTTCGCGTTGTTTGATCGCGGGGATGACCCCTGGCAGATTGGACATGTGTCGACTCCGTTTCCATGAGGTGGAGAAAACGGCGTCGGGCGAGGACAATCCTGGCGGGGCGCCGCTTTGACCTCAGTCTATGAAGGACGCGCCAAGGGATAAGGAGCTAGAACCGCCAATAAACAGGCAGATATCGCCAGCCCTTGGAAAGAGCCGCCTTGACGAATATCAAGGCGCTGGAAAAGCAAAAAGCATAGACATGACAAACATGACATGCGTTTGAACTTGATTTTACGAGCTGGTTTCGCCAAGGTTAAAGCGGATATCGCCAAGGCTGACCGACATGAACGCCTGCATAGACCTGCTTTGCCTGCCGAATTGCCTCAGCGGGACGCTGTTTTCCGCCATAGACGTGCTGCATGCGGCCAACAAACTGTGGCATCTTCACCACCCCAGGCGAAAAACGCCGCCGTTCAGCTGGCGGCTGCTCGACAGCGACGGCGAGGAGCTGCCTCTTCCTGCCTGGCTGCCGGCCTCTCCCGCCCGCCCGGCAGCCGCGCGCTGCGCGCTGCTGGTGCCCGGGCTGGACATGGACAGCGTGCCGCAATTGAAGCAGCAGCTGGATCGGGCCGACAAGGCGCTGCGGCTGATCGCCCTGCGCCATGCCGCCGGCGATGTCATCGCCACCAATTACAACGGCGCCGCGCTGCTGGCCCGCGCCGGCATCCTGGATGGCCGCAACGCCACCATCACCTGGCTGATCGCCGGCTGGTTCTCCAGCAGCCACCCAAGGGTGAAGCTGCTGATGGACAGGCCGGTCACGCAGGACGGCGGCGTGTTCTGCAGCGGCGCGCCGGCGGCGGCTACCGAGCTGGTGCTGGAACTGGTCCGCCATTTTGCCGGAGACGAACTGGCGCAGCGCTGTACCAACGGACTGTTGTACCTGCCGGCGCGTTTCGAGCAATCGGCGCAGACGCTGTCCGCGTTGAGCACGCCCACTCGGGACAGCGTGGTGTTCAAGGCGCGGCGCTGGCTGGAACAACACGTGGCCGAGCCCTACAGCCTGGGCAGGGTGGCTGAGGCCGCGGCGGTCAGCAGCCGCACCTTGTTGCGCCATTTCCGCGAGGTGGCCGACATGACGCCGCTGGACTACCTGCAGCAGCTGCGGGTGGAGCGCGCCAAACTGCTGCTGGAAGTCACCATGCTAGATCTGCCCGGCATCGTCGAGCAATGCGGCTACGACGATCCCTGCGCCTTCCGCCGCCTGTTCCGCCGCCTGACCGGACTGACGCCCGCCGCCTATCGCCGCGCCTACGCGCTGCGGGCTTCGCGGCGCAGGTGGCGCGCCGACGACGCGATGCCGCAGCCCGAGAGCCAGGCCTGCCAGGCTCGCGTCTGACCTCCCCGGGAAGCCCGTCCCCCAGGGCTTCCCATGCCACCCAGCTCAGGATCAAGGCGTCACGTGCATATAAGGCGTGGTGGTCAGCGTGGCCGAAATCGCGCAGCCGCCAGCCAAGGGCGCGGCCGACAGCGAGATCGTGGTCTCGCTGCCGCTGTCGGCTATCTGCCCGCCGACCAGGCTCGGACCGCACTGCCCGCCCAGAATGGGGGTGTTGACGTTGACCATCACCTGGTCGATCGTCAGTTGGCTGAGCGAGGTCACCTTGCCCACCCATGGCGCGGCCGCCGTGGCGCTGGCCTTGATCATCCTGCACACTGGAATACCCTTGAAGGCGGCGCTGGTGATCAGGATGTTGCCGGCGCCGTCCACCGTGCCGCTGAACACCGCGATGCAGTCGACATCCACGCCCGACTTGCTGACCACCGCCGGCCCCACCGCGGAGAACGGGATCGCCGCCCCTCCCGCCCCCGGCGGCGTAATGGTCGCCGCGCCGGCGGTGACAGACGCGCCCATGGCCAACGCGCACGCGCCAGCCGCCAGAATCCTGTTATGCATCTTGCTCATCGCGTAATCCAATCTTGTTTTGGTTTATGACGCGGCCCGCCTCTGCGAGCCGTCGCCGCAGCTTAAAATGACGAAAGCATCATCTTTTTTGATCGAGATCAGCCGCGCCTCGCCTTCGCGCGCGGGCCTGGTTCTAAGGATGGAAGCGGCGGATGGCTTGACATCCGGGCTGGACAATAGTCATGCTGCGGACATGAAAACCTTCCAATGCCATCGCCACCATCACGCCCTGTCCAAGGACGCCGCGTCGGTGCGCGCAGGCCGGGAGGGAAACGGTGGCTGATCCGTTCCACCCATCAGCCACCGCACAGACCGGCGCCGCAAGGCGCCTTTTTTATTTCCCGCGCGCTCCGCGCGAATCCTGAAAGGAAAGCATCATGACCATGATCCGAGGCACCCGCATCGTCAGCGGCCGCGAGGCCGCCATTCTTCGCCAGCTGGAAAACCGTTTCCGGAGCTGGCTTCATTGACGCTGGCGCGGAAGAAGCCATTCTTCCCGCTTTATGGGGGCAAGACACTTTCGTCGCCAAGGCCGGCGGCAGCGAAATACTCGAGCAGATGTGGGCTTTTCCGGACCGCAAAGGCCGTGCCTGCTGCCTGATACCGGAAGCCACCGCGCTGTTTCAGGAAAGAAGCCGGGCGTTTTTGAACGGCAGACGCGAGGCCGGATTTTTCTATGCCGCGCGCTGCTATCGCTACGAGCGGCCGCAAGCCGGCCGCTATCGGGAATTCACCCAGCTGGGCTATGAGTATCTGGGGCCTGATCCCGCCGCCGCGTTTGAGCGCAGCCTGACGCTGTGCCGCGGCTTTCTGGACAGCCTGGGTCTGCGCTACGAGCTGGACGGCATGGCCAAGCGCGGGCTCAGCTACTATCTGAACGGGGAAGGATTCGAGATGCGCGCGCCGGAGCTGGGCGCGCAGAAACAGCTCGCAGGCGGCGGCGCCTATCGGGAGGGCACCGGTTTCGGCATTGGACTGGAGAGGCTGGCGCTCGCGCTGGAAGCGCAAGGCATGCAGCCATGACGGCGTGAAAAAGGCCGGGCGCATGCCCGGCCTTGGCAAGGACGATCAGCCGCCGGTGCCGCCCACGGTCAGGCCGCCGTCTATGCGCAGCGTGGGCTGGCCAACGCCTACCGGCACGCTCTGGCCCTCCTTGCCGCACACGCCCACGCCCTGGTCCAGCGCCAAGTCGTTGCCTATCATCGACACGTAGTTCAACACCTCGGGGCCGCTGCCGATCAGCGTGGCGCCCTTGACCGGGTAGGTCAGCTTGCCGTTCTCGATGCGCCAGGCCTCCGACGCCGAGAACACGAACTTGCCGCTGGTGATGTCCACCTGCCCGCCGCCGAAATTCACCGCGTACAGGCCATCCTTGACCGAAGCGATGATTTCCTGCGGATCGCGCTCGCCGGCCAGCATATAGGTGTTGGTCATCCGCGGCATCGGGATGCTGGCATAGGATTCGCGGCGGCCGTTCCCAGTGGGCGCCACCTGCATCAGGCGCGAATTCATCGCGTCCTGCATATAGCCTTTGAGAATGCCGTCCTCGATCAGCACGGTGCGCTGAGTGGCGTTGCCCTCGTCGTCGATGGCCAGCGCGCCGCGGCGGCCGCCCATCACGCCGTCGTCCACCACCGTCACGCCCGGCGCGGCCACGCGTTCGCCCATCTTGCCGGAGAACGCCGAAGTGCCCTTGCGGTTGAAATCGCCCTCCAGGCCGTGGCCGATCGCCTCGTGCAGCAGCACGCCCGGCCAGCCCGGCCCCAGCACCACGGTCATCTGGCCGGCCGGCGCCGGACGGGAGTCCAGGTTCACCAGCGCCTGCTTGACCGCCTCGCGCACGTAGCGCTCCACCACGGCGTCGTCGAAATAGGCCAGATCGAAGCGGCCGCCGCCGCCGGCCGAGCCCTGCTCGCGCCGGCCGTTCTGTTCAGCGATCACCGACACCGACATCCGCACCAGCGGGCGCACGTCGGCGGCCCTCACGCCGTCATGGCGGGCGACGTAGACCACGTCGTATTCCATCGCCAAACCGGCCATCACCTGGATCACCCGCGGATCGATCGCCTTGGCCAGCTTTTCCACCTTTTCCAGCAACGCCACCTTGGCGGCGGCCTCCAGGCTGTGACAGGGGTCGATGGATGGATACAGCGACTTCGGCTTGCGCTTCTCCACCGCGCCGGCGCTGCCGTCGCCGCCGGCGTTGCCGATCGCGCGCACCGCCTCGGCCGCGCGGGTGAGCGCGTCCTGGTTGATCGCGTCGGAATAGGCGAAGGCGGTCTTGTCCCCGGCGACGGCGCGCACGCCGACGCCCTGGTCGATGCTGAAGCTGCCGGACTTGACGATGCCCTCCTCCAGGTGCCAGCCCTCATTGCGGGTGTACTGGAAGTAAAGATCGGCGTAGTCGATGGCGTGGTGGCGCATGTGCGCCAGCGTGCGCTCGAGCGCGGCCTCGTCCAGGCCGTAGGGTTTGAGCAGCAGTTCGTCTGCGGCGGTGAAAGCGTCTTGCATAGCGTTCTTTCAGCGTATGGCCCGGTGCGCCAGAGCCGGCAGGCGGCCCCGCACCGAGTGTATCAATTCGGGATCGATCTCGGCGGTGACCACCCCTTCGCCGTCCGACAGCTCGGCGAGGATGCGCCCCCACGGGTCAATGATCATCGAGTGGCCGTGCGTCCGTCGGCCGTTTTCATGCTCTCCGCCCTGGGCGGAGGCGATCAGGTAACACTGGTTTTCTATCGCCCGAGCCCGCAGCAGCGGCTCCCAGTGCGCTTCGCCGGTGGTGGCAGTGAACGCCGCCGGCAGGATCAACAGGTCGAACGGCGCCAGCATCCGGAACAGCTCCGGGAAGCGCAGGTCGTAGCAGATGCCGAAGGCGATGTCCGCCAGCGGCGTCTCCGCCTTGGTCGGCGTCGCGCCCGGACGTATGGTGTTGGACTCGCAGTAACTCTCGCCCTGGCCGGTGAAGCCGAACAGGTGGATCTTGTCGTAGCGCGCCGCTACCTCTCCCTGTGGATTGTAGAGCAGGCTGCTGTTAAGCACCTTGCCCTCATCCTCGCAAAGCAGCGGCACGGTGCCGCCCAGCAGCCACAGGCCATGGCGGCGCGCCATTTCCGACAACGCCTGCTGGATGGGGCCGTTGCCGAACGGTTCACGCAAGGCTACCTTGTCGGTCTCCTTCTCGCCCATCAGGCAAAAGTACTCCGGCAGCACCGCCAGGCTGGCGCCGCGCGCGGCGGCTTCGGCCAGCAGTTGATCGGCGCGGGCCAGGTTGGCTTCCAGGCCGCAGCCGGACACCATCTGCACGGTGGCGGCGACAAACTTTTGTTTCATGGTTTTTTCCCCTTGATCTGGACCGGATCGCCAACGTTCACCCGCTTCACCTGGGGATCCTGCAGCGAACCGCTCACCTCGTATTCAAGCGACAGTATCTTACCCACCGGGTCCTGCAAAACCTTCTGCGCGGCCAGGGTGGCGATGCCCACCACGGGATTGAGCAAGGCCGCGCCGGCCGCCAGCGCCACGCTCTCGGCCACGTGCGGCACCACCTTCACCTTCAGCGCCTGCGTTTCGCTGGCCAGGTCCACGCTGCCGGCGATATTGACCTCGGCGGACGGGCTCTTCATTTCCACCTTGTCGGAACGGAACACGCCGTCGCGCACGCTGGCCTTCCCCTGCAGAGTATCAAAGGCGAAGCCGTCGCTGAAGACATCGGTGAAATCCAGCCGTATCCGTCGCGGCAGCGATTGCAGGCTCAGCGCGCCCAATAGCCGCGCCGCGCCCGGGTCCACCTTGGCGAAGCGGCCGTTCTTGAAGTCCAGCTCCATCTGTCCGGACAAGTGGGCCGCGTCCAGATCGCTCAAGCCGCCCGGCCAGCTCAGTTGTCCCGCCAGCCGGCCCTGGCCATTGCGGAACACATCGCCCTGGCCAAAGCGGGCCAGCAGTTTGCCGGCATTGCTCACATCCAGCGAAAAGCGGCTGTCGACGCGCCCCGCGCCCTGCTCGTCCACCTGCATGCTGCCGGTCAGCGTGCCCTCAGGCGCGGCCAGCTTCAACGGGTCCATCCTCCACACGCTGCCGTCGCGGCGTGCCATCATGTCCAGTTGGCCGATGCTGCGGTTCTGCAGCAGCAGCTCTCCTATGTGCACCTTCATCGCCGGCAACTGCTGCTTCAGCGACGACGGCGCGGCCCCGCTTTCGGCGCGCAGCGGCCAATTCAACGCCAGCCGGCTCAGGTCGGCATGCAACTGGCCGCCGCCTTCCGCCAAGTAATCCACCTCGCCCACCGCTTCGCGCGAGCGCAATTGCGCGTTCCATTGCCCGCCCTGTCCGCGATGGGACACCCGGGCGCTGACCTGATGCAAGGTGAAACCGGCGGCGGACAGCTCCGGCGTATCCACATCGACCGTCAATGCCCCCCCCGCTTGCGCGCCGCTCTTGCCGCCCGCGTCCAGCTTGGCGGCCCACGGCAGCCAATCGTCCAGATTGATACGCGGCTGCAGCAGCCTCAGCGCCAGTCCGCTGGCGGGAAACTCTCCGGGCTGGCGCCCTATACCCAGCGCTCCGGCCTGCAACTCGCCGTCCCCGCCCAGGCGCAAGCGCCCGGTCAGCAAATCAGCCAGCTGAAATTCCAGCCGCATGGCGCCGGGGAAGCGCGCCGGCGCCGGTTTCAGCTGCAGTTGCAATGGCAGCGCCGCCGCCGCCGTCTTGCCGAAGGGCTTGGGCGCGTCCAGCGACAGTCCCTGCAGGCTGGACGTCAATTGCAGGCTCTCCAGTCCATCTCGAACCACGAACTGCCCGTCGAAGCGGGAACGGCCGCCGGCCAGCGGCGCGAGAGACGACAGATACTGCTGCAGCACCGCTCGGTTATCGGCGTCGCCGGCAATCTCGAAACGCATGCGCTTGTCGGCGCCGGTATGCGCCGCCAGTCGGAACGGACCGCCGAAAGCCTTCAGCTGCAAGCCCTTGCTGTCCACACCGCGTTCGGTGAAAGTCAGCCGCCCCTGCGCCGCGTCAAGCTCCGGCAGCGGCAAACCACCCAGCTTCAGCGAATTGCGCTGGAAATCCAGATCGCCACGCACGCGGGCGGAGTCGCTTCCGGCCAAGGGCACGTCCAGTTTCAGTTTCAACGCCGCCGGACCGCTGGCGCGAATGCGGCCGGTGAAGCCCCCCAGCCAGCCGTCCACCGGGCTCTTGGTGGTAAAGGCCAGCATGCGATCCAGCCGGTCCTCCACCGTACCCTCTATCTTCAGCCACGGCACATCCGCGCCCAGCTGGTCTATCGCCGCCGTCACCTCGCGCAGCGGCACGCCCACCGTCGTCGCGCTCTGCGCCAGCACCTGCATGCTCTCATTGTGGAAACGCAACTTGGCGTCGATATCGTCTATCGCCGGCCATCCTGGCTGGTACAGCAGCCTAGCCTTCTCGATATCCGCTTCTACCAGGAACTCTCCGCCCTTGCCACCGGCGAAAGGAAACTTGTCCAGATCGCCTGACAACTTCATCTTCAGATTGCGCGCCACGCCATCCTGCAAGCCTTGGCGCAGCCAGTGGGTCGTATGCTCCCCGACATGGTGGGGCAGATAGGCGGCGATCCGGGCCGCCTTGACCTGCTCGATGCCGGCGCTCAGGTCCACGCTGCCCGAACCTTCCCCTGCATGGTGGTAGCTGCCGCTCAACTCGCCGCTCAGATCCGCGTTGGCGAAGGTCACCTTGTGGAAATCGATGTCCAGCCGGCCTTGCTTCTGCTTCCACTCCACATCGGCGGACAGGCGGTCGAAAGGCAGAATCTGGGCGAATACCGCCGGATAATTGACTTCGGCCTTGCCGGTATCCAGCGCCAGCCGGCCGCCGGCTTCGCTGAACTCGATGCGCCCGGACACGCCGGACACGCCCGGCAAATCCGCGAACGGTTGCCAGCCCAGCGCCTCAAAACGGGTCTTTACCTTGAAACTGGAGGGCGCCTCGGCCGCGCCCTGCCAGGCCAGCGTCACATCATGCAGCGCGCCACGCGGCGAAAAGCGCGCGAACAGCGGGTTGGCGTCCACGCCCAACGCGTGGATCAGGGGCGTCAGATGGCCGACGTCGACATTGTCCAGCGTCAGCTCGCCGCCGCCTTTCACGCCAGGCTGCCACTGCCCCTTAATCGACGATTTGTCGAAAGCGAGCCCGGTGGCGCTGGCAAGGGTCAGGTCGCTGGCGACGATCTTGTAGCTGCCGCCGGACTGCCGGTCCAGCTGCAGCTTGCCCTGCAATTGCGGCAGCACCAACTCGCGCGCGCTAGGCGGCGTGTAGGCGGCATTGCGCACGCTGACGTCGGCCTGCAGGCTGCTGACGCTGCCATCGGAAAACGACATCTCCAGCGTGCCGTCGCCTTCGCCCCGGTGCAACACGCCCAGCTCCCGCATGTAACGCGACCAGACATCGGCGCGGGCGCCGTTGAGCGCCACCTTGACCGAACCCGACCACCGCTCCCAGCCGTTGATGTCGTCGCCGCGCCAGCTGGCGCTCAGCTGGAAGCCCTTGCCCAGCGTGGCCGCCGGCACGCCGGACAATTGCAGCCGGTGCCCCAGCAGATGGCGGTCCAGCATCAGCTGGCCGCGTTGCAGGTCCAGCCGCGGCAGGCCCAGCCTTTCATCCTGCCAGCTCAGCCGGGCGTTCAGGATTTCCAGCGATGGCTGGCGCAGCAGCCAGTTGCCCAGCGCATTGTCGCGGGACGGGCCGCTGGTGAGATCGAAACCATTCAGATAGATGACGCCGTCGGCGCCCCGCCGCAACTCCACCGACGGGCCATCCACCCGCATCGCCAGCCTCGGCTCCCAGGTCCACAGCGAGGTCCAGGACGGCTGCACCGTCACGCGGCTCAGCGTCAGCGCCTGGCCGGACACCGGATTGGCGATGGAGACGCCGGACAATTCGAACTGGGGAGCCACGTCCTGCCAGTGGCCGCTCAGGCGGCTGATGCTGACGCGGTGGCCGAGCGCGCCGGACAGGCTCTGCTCCAGCCGCGGGCGGTATTGATCGAGATTGGGCAGCAACCAGAACGTGAAGGCCGCGAACGCGGCGGACACCAGCGCGCAGGCCGTGAACAGCGACACGGCCAGCACCAGCAGGCTGCGCTTGACGACGCGCAGGACGTGGATATGGGACAACGGCGACGAGGGCTTTTTCAACTATGGCAAACCGTTACAATGGCGTTAGGAAAAACACGGCGCGAAACCGGCCGCAGCCGCCCCCGGCGCGGTGAGCCGCGCCAAGCCGTCCGGAGCTATTATGCCAGCAAACACGAGCGCTGCCATTGCCCGCAGTTGCGAGTTTTCCCAATATTTGCATCGCCTTCTGGCCGCGCGGCCGGAAGAGCGGAGCCGACTGGAGCAATGCCTTCGCCATCCCTTTGCCATTGAGGATATGCAGGCATTCGCAGACTGGCCGGCGCTGGATGCGCCCGAGGCGCTGGCGCCGGCCCTGCGCCGCCTGCGGCAAGCGGTGATGGCTCGGCTGATCTGCCGCGACCTGGAAGGCCTGGCCACGCTGGACGAAGTGGTCTCCACCGTCAGCCGGCTGGCGGAGTTCGCCATCCGCCAGGCGCTGGCCTGCGCCGCCGCGTCGTTGCCGCAATACGGCCGGCCCATCGGCGAGGACAGCGGCGAGCCGCAGCAATTGATCGTGGTCGGCATGGGCAAACTGGGCGGCGGCGAGCTCAACGCCAGCTCCGACATCGACCTGATCTTCATTTACCCGGAAGGCGGCGAAACCGACGGCGCCCGCAAGATCAGCAACCACGAGTATTTCACCCAGGTGGGCAAGCGGCTGATCGCGCTGCTCAACGACGCCACCGCCGACGGCCAGGTGTTCCGCGTCGACATGCGGCTGCGCCCCTACGGCGATTCCGGCCCGCTGGTGATGAGTTTCGCCGCCCTGGAGAATTACCTGCTCTCCCAGGGCCGGGAATGGGAGCGCTACGCCTGGATCAAGGCCAAGGCCATCACCGGCGACGCCGACGGACTGGCGCAGCTGGTCCGCCCCTTCGTCTACCGCAAGTATCTGGACTACAACGCCTACGGCGCGATGCGCGAACTGCACGCGCAGATCCGCCGCGAGGTGGCGCGGCGCGACATGGCCGACAACATCAAGCTGGGGCCCGGCGGCATCCGCGAGGCCGAGTTCATCGCCCAGGTATTCCAGCTGATACGCGGCGGCCGCGACCGCACGCTGCAGCTGCGCGGCACACGCGCCACGCTGGACAGGCTGGCGGCGCTGCGGCTGCTGGAGCCGGCCGCGGTGGCAGAGCTGCAGGAAGCCTACGCCTTCCTGCGCAATCTGGAGCACCGGCTGCAGTACCTGGACGACCAGCAGACTCAAACCCTGCCGGAGGCGCCGGAAACGCGCCGAAAGATCGCCGCCAGCATGGGCCACGCCGATTGGCCCGCCTTCATGGCCGCGCTGGACGAGATCAGGCGCAAGGTCAGCCGCCACTTCGAGCAGGTCTTCATCTTGCCCAGCGAAGACAGCGCCGACCATCCGCTGTCCGAACTGTGGCTGGACGTGGCCGAGCAGAATCCCGAAGCCCGGCTGGCCGGCCTCGGCTACGCCGATCCCGCCTCCGCCGCCCGCCAGCTCACCGGGCTGGCCCAGAGCCAGCGTTACCTGCAGATGCCGCTGGCCGGCCGCAAGAAGCTGGACGCGCTGATGCCGGCGCTGATCGAGGTGGCCGCGCGCTTTCCCAACGCCGACGATACGCTGTCCCGCATCATCGGCCTGATGGAGGCGATCAGCCGCCGCGCCTCCTATCTGGCGCTGCTGACCGAATATCCGCAAACGCTGCAGCGGCTGGCCTCGCTGTACTCGTCCAGCGCCTGGGTGTCCGCCTACCTCAGCCGCCACCCCATCTTGCTGGACGAACTGCTGGACGCGCGCGTGCTCTACGCCGCGCCGGAATGGCCGCAGCTCTCGGCCCAGCTGGAAGCGCAGCTCGCCCACGCCGACGGCGACGTCGAAGCCAAGATGGACGCGCTGCGCCATTTCCAGCACGCGCAGACCTTCCGGCTGGTGGCGCAGGACCTGGCCGGCATGTGGACGCTGGAGGCGCTGTCGGACGAATTGTCGCGGCTGGCCGACCTGGTGCTGGACGCCGCCCTGCGCCACGCCTGGCGCGACATCCCCTCGCGCCACTGCGAAACGCCGCGCTTCGCGGTGATAGGCTACGGCAAGCTGGGCGGCAAGGAGCTGGGCTACGCGTCCGATCTGGACATCATCTTCCTGTACGACGACGCGCACCCGGACGCCCCCGACCTGTACTCGCGGCTGGCGCGCAAGTTGTCCACCTGGCTGACCAGCGCCACCGCCGCCGGCGTGCTGTACGACATCGACCTGCGGCTGCGGCCCAACGGCGCCAGCGGCCTGTTGGTCAGCTCGATCTCCGCCTTCCGCCAATATCAGGAAAACCAGGCCTGGGCATGGGAGCACCAGGCGCTGACCCGCGCCCGTTTCGTCGCCGGCGACGCCGGCATCGGCGCGCAGTTCGAAGCCGAGCGCCACGCCATCCTCACCCTGGAACGCGATCCGGCCAAGCTGCGCGGCGAGGTGCTGGCGATGCGCCAGCGCATGCTGGATTCCCACCCGGCCCACGACGGCGACGTCAAGAACGCCCGCGGCGGCATCATCGACATCGAATTCATCGTCCAGTACCTGATTCTGGCCCACGCCAAGACCCTGCCCGCCCTCACCGGCAACACCGGCAACATCGCGCTGCTGGCGGTGGCGGCCGACGCCGGGCTGATAGACCGGCAGCTGGCCGAAGACGCGCGCGCCGCCTACCGGCTGTATCGCCGGCTGCAGCACGCCGCGCGCCTCAACGACAAGAAAGCGGTGGATGTCGACGAACCGCTGCGGGTGGCTTATGCGCGGGGCCGAGAGCTCTGGAGACAGGTTTTCGAGCAAGCGCTCGATTTTTCCTGATCCCGGGTTCACAAGTCCGCGGGCCGCGGTATACACTGGTCCATCAACACGGCTGCGGGCGCCCCGGCGCGACCCGCCGCCACACCAAGCACAACACAGGAGAAGACCGAGATGTCGATGGCTGATCGCGACGGATATATCTGGTATGACGGCAAACTGGTGGACTGGCGCGACGCCACCACTCACGTGCTGACCCACACCCTGCACTACGGCATGGGCGTGTTCGAAGGCGTGCGCGCCTATGAAACCCCGAAAGGCCCGGCGATCTTCCGTCTGCAGGACCATACCGAACGCCTGTTCCGCTCCGCCAAGATCCTGGGCATGGCCCTGCCGTTCAGCCCGGAACAGATCAGCCAGGCGCATCTGGACGTGGTCAAAGCCAACGACCTGAAGTCCTGCTATTTCCGTCCGATGGCCTTCTACGGCTCCGGCAAGCTGGGCGTGGCGCCGATGAAGAACGACGTGCAGGTGATCGTCGCCGCCTGGCCGTGGGGCGCCTACCTGGGCGAGGAAGGCCTGGAAAAAGGCATCCGCGTGAAGACCAGCTCCTTCACCCGCCACCACGTCAACATCACCATGTGCAAAGCCAAGGCCAACGGCAACTACATGAACTCCATCCTGGCCAACAACGAAGCCACCGCCGACGGCTACGACGAGGCGCTGCTGCTGGACGTTGACGGTTTCGTCGCCGAAGGCTCCGGCGAAAACATCTTCATCGTCCGCAAGGGCAAGCTTTATACTCCGGACCTGACCAGCGCGCTGGAAGGCATCACCCGCGACACCGTGGTGCAGATCGCCAAGGAAATGGGCCTGGAACTGATCGAGAAGCGCATCACCCGCGACGAAGTCTACAGCGCCGACGAAGCCTTCTTCACCGGCACCGCAGCCGAAGTGACCCCGATCCGCGAACTGGACCGCCGCCCGATCGGCGCCGGCAGCCGCGGCCCGATCACCGCCGAAATCCAGAAGCGCTACTTCAACATCGTCAAGGGCCTGGACGCCGAACACGAACACTGGCTCACATACGTGAAATAAAACGGGTAATATCCGCACTGCGCGCCAGCAGCGACCGGTCACAGCCGGCCTGCTGGCACATGCATTTCGGACACCCGCTTGCCGCAACAAGGAATGACCATGGCAGAACAGAAAGAAAATACCGAACGCTATATCGAAGTCACCCAGCACGACCTGCCGCTGCACTGCCCGATGCCGGACATGAAGGCATGGAACTCGCACCCGCGCGTCTATCTGCCGGTGCACAAGACCGGCGAAGCCCTCTGTCCGTACTGCGGCACCCAGTACAAGCTGGTCGGCCCCGTCGGCCACCATCACTGAGCCCGCAGCCGGCCTCGATGGCAAAGGGTGTGGCCAGGGCCACACCTTTTTTGCTTGCCGCCGCCAAACCCAAGCCGCGCTGAACCGGACAGGCGGCTTGGGTTTGGAACCGGAAATACCGCATGAAGAAGAAAATCCTGGTCATCGGCCCCTCCTGGGTCGGTGACAGCGTAATGGCCCAGCCGCTGTACCGCCGCCTGCATCAGCGCCATCCCGGGCTGGAGCTGCATGTGTTCGCGCCGGCCTGGACCTTGCCGCTGCTGGCGCGGATGCCGGAAGTGGCCCAGTCCCATCTCAACCCCTTCGGCCACGGCGCGCTGCGTCTGGTCGAACGCTGGAAAGTGGCCCGCCACCTGGCGCGCGAGCGCTTCGACCAGGTCATCGTGCTGCCCAACTCGCTGAAATCGGCGTTGATTCCGTTGTTCGCCGGCGTCCCGCTGCGCACAGGCTTTCTCGG
This sequence comes from Chromobacterium sp. Ag138, assembly GCF_055181315.1. Lineage (NCBI taxonomy): Bacteria > Pseudomonadati > Pseudomonadota > Betaproteobacteria > Neisseriales > Chromobacteriaceae > Chromobacterium > Chromobacterium sp. Ag138. The sequence continues at coordinate 119,526 of NZ_JBUPWA010000001.1, read as the reverse complement.
CGAATCGCGCTACGGCCTGCTCAACGACGCCCGCGAACTGGACGAGCAAGAGCTGCCGATGATGGTGGAGCGCTTCTGCGCGCTGGCCGAAGACCGCAATCAGCCGCTGCCGCGCCCCATTCCCAATCCGCAGCTGATCGCCACCCCATCCGTCCAACGCCAAGCCGCTGCCAAGCTGGGCCTGGATGTTTCGCTGCCCATCGCCGCCTTCTGCCCCGGCGCGGAATACGGTCCGGCCAAGCGCTGGCCCGCCCGCCATTTCGCCGAGCTGGCCAAGCGCTTCCAGGCCGCCGGCTGCGCGGTGTGGCTGTTCGGCTCAGCCAAGGACAAGCAGATCGGGGACGACATCGCGCGGCTGGCTGGCGGCGCCGCCGTCAACTTGTGCGGGGCCACCGGCCTGGACGAAGCGATAGACCTGATGGGGCTGGCCAAGCTGGCCGTCTGCAATGATTCCGGCCTGATGCACGTGGCCGCCGCGTTGGACAAGCCGCTGGTGGCGCTGTACGGCTCCTCCAGCCCCGACTTCACCCCGCCGCTGTCGCAGCGGGCGGAGATCGTGTCGCTGAATCTGGACTGCAGCCCCTGTTTCGAGCGCAGCTGCCCATACGGCCATACCGACTGCCTGGAAAAAATGCAGCCGGAACTGGTGTGGCAGGCTGCGCAGCGCCTGCTCCCCTCCCTTGTCCCCCTCGCACAGGACTGACATGAGCGCCGTGGAATCCACCCGACCTCCCGAGGAAAACAGCCGGCGCATGGAGCTGATCCGCGCCGCCGCCATCCTGTTCCGCGACCAGGGCTATGAACGCACCACGGTGCGCGACCTGGGCAACGCCGTCGGCATGCAGTCCGGCAGCCTGTTCTACCATTTCCGCACCAAGGAGGAGATTCTGGTGGCGGTGATGGCGCTGGGCATCGCCAGCACCACCGAGCAACTGGCCGCCGCCCTCGCCGCGGCAGCCGACACGCGCGACAAGCTGGCCGCGCTGTTCCGCGTGCATCTTCATTCGCTGCTGGGCGACAACCAAGCCGCGCTGGAGGTCATGCTGTACGAATGGCGCAGCGTCTCGGAATCGGCCAAGCCCGGCCTGGTCGTGTTGCGAGACCGCTACGAAACGCTATGGCAACAGGTGCTGGACGAAGCCGCGGACGCCGGCTTGGTCAAGCGAGACACCCGGCTGCTGCGCCGCACGCTGCTCGGCAGCCTGCACTGGACCGTTCAATGGTATCGGCGCGACGGCGAGCTCGACGTGGATGCACTGGCCCATCGCATGTTGCAACTGGTACTGTTCGACTAGACAGGAAAAAACCTTATCAAAATCAGAAAAATGTTCTAATATCAGCGATATAGGAACATTGGGACCCTAGCCATGGCAAATATCGCGAGCGTAGGCTACCCCGCCGCGCAAACGCTCTATGCCGGGCAAAATACCCGGCAGGTGCAGACATCGCTGGAAAACGGCCAAACCGCCGTTCAGAAAGCCACCAGCGAGCCTCAAACCCAGACCGCAGTCCGGCAGAATCCGGACTCCGCCCGGGTTGAGCAACAGCTGCAGCAACAATTGACCAGCAGCCGGGCGCAGCAGGCCGCTCAACAGGCTTCCGCCCAGCAAACAACCGCGCAAGCCGCCGCCGCCGCGCCTGCGAGCAAAGCCACACTGGCCACCGCGCCGCAGCCTGCCGCCGCAGCCGCAGCCGCGCCTGCCGTAAACGGCAATCCGCCCGCCTCCGCAGCGGGAGGCGCCGGCAACAACGCCGCCGCCAATGGCAATGCAACGACCCAGGCTCCGGCGGCAACGCGCAACACGGCCCAGGCATCAACTACAAAGCAGCAGCAAACGCCGCCGACACCCGCTCAAACCGCGACCGAACCCGCGGCGCAAGCCACCCGCCCCGTCGAGCAGGCTCAACGGCGCAACAGCAGCGGCCAGTTGGCGGTGTCCCAATACCAGACTAACCAGTCCTTGCTGCAACCGAGCATCTCCAGCACCAATATTTCCACCAAGGCCTGACCACCCGCCGCCGGAAACCCCAACAGCAAAGCCCCGCAACAGCGGGGCTTTCGCTTGCCGGCGGCATCCACGCAGAAGCAGGCCGGCAACGCATCGATAACCATGCCTTTCCAGCCCGGCGCCCAACGGAGCCGATAAACCTTCTTGTGATTGCTCAACCGGCCATGGCTCCGCCAGAGCGCCGGGCGGCTCGCTGACATGCCGCGCGATCATCGCGCGGCCATGGATCGCGCCCCACACTGCTGACCAAGGCGACGGCCCCGCATGGGGTCTAACCACCAGAAAGCCGTCCCATCGCGATCCGCTTGCGCCACCCGCGCCGGCTTTGAGCCTAGCCTTGCCGGGCGTTGTCCAGACTCGCCCTCATCGCTTCAGCGCTGGCGTCCCGCCCCGGACTTGCGCCTCATCGGTTCGCGCCCTCCCCGCCCCTTGCGCTTCTGGGCGTTCTGCGCCTGCAGCAGCGCATCGATGCGTTCGGACGTGCTCTGCATCAATAGCTGCGCCATTTCGCCGTCAGGAAAAGTCTCCGGCATGCGGTAGCCCAGCCAGGCATAGGCGGCATACAGCTTGCAGCTGTCTTCCAGATATTGCAGCTCATTGCGGCCGCCCGTTCCCATCATCCGCAGCAGCGGCGCGGTCTTGCTTCGCGCGCGCTGCTCGGCCCAGTCGTGCAGCGCGTTGTCCAGCATCGGAATCTTGGTCGATACCGGGCACAGGCTGAAAGTGAAGCGATCTGCCAGGCTCAGCGGCAGGCTGTCCAGCCATTCGGCCTTCTCCATCTGCTCGGACAGGTTGGCCGGCAGGAAGAATTCATCGTGCACATTGATGTGCTTGGCGAACAGGCCCAGCAGAGGCTTGAGCTTGGTCTCTCCGGTTGCCTGGGAAATGGCTTCCAGATATTTGAGGCTGGGCGCGACGAAGAAGCCGTTGTTCGGCAGCGGTTCCGCCTTCTGCCGCAGCAACGCGCCGATGGTCTTGTGGGTGAGGCCGTCGAAGCCGGCGACATAGCCGGTTTCATGCTTGCCGAAGCGGCCCGCGCGGCCGGCGATCTGCTTGGCAAGCGGCGCGGCGACGATGCCTTCCGCGTAGCCGTCCCACTTGCTGGCGGTGGTGAAGATGATGCGCCGGGCCGGGGTGTTCAGGCCCATGCCGATGGCATCGGTGGCCACCACCACCTGGGTCTCGCCGGCGACGAAGCGCTCGGCCTGCGCCTGGCGCACCTCGGGCGACAGGTTGCCGTAGATGGCCGAGACGGTCAGTCCCTGCTCGATCACCTTGTCGCGCCAGTTCAGCACCTCGCGCCGGGAAAAGGCGATCAGCACATCGCCCGGCTGCAGGTTTTTCAGCGACAGCAACGGCGCCTTGTCCATCTGCAGCGCGGTCTTGCGCTCCAGCGTGCGCACTTCCAGCGTGCCGCCGACCCGCGCGACCAGCGATTCGATCGCCTCCCGCGACTCCGGCGCGCCGACCAGATAAATGGTCTGCGCCGGCACGCCGCACACGGCGGCGGTCCAGGCCGCGCCGCGGTCCGGATCGTCCAGCAGCTGGATCTCGTCGATCACCGCCACCTCCACCTGCCGCTCAGGGTTCAGCATTTCCACCGTGCTGGCGACGTGGGTGGCCTCCGGGTGCAGCTTGCGCTGCTCGCCGGTGATCAGGCTGACGGCGACGCCGGCCTCCTGCAGGCGGGTATAGTTCTCCAGCGCCAAGAGACGCAAGGGTGCGAGATAAACGCCGCTCTTGGCTTTCTGCAGATGCTCCATCGCCGCGTGGGTCTTGCCGGAGTTGGTCGGTCCCAGCACCGCGATGAAATGGCGCTGCATCGCGTAGGCGGTGGCGAACGACTCCGGATAGCGCGACAGGTTGACCGCGTCGCGGGTCTTGGCGGCGGCCTTGTCGGCGCTCTGCCGGCTGCGGGCCGCTGCCACCCGGTCCAGCGCGATGTTGCAACGCACTTTGGCGCGCTCGTACTTGGCCATGAAGGCGCTGAGCGCGCGCAGCGGGTCGATGCCGTCCACCGCGAACACTTCGCGCGCGCAGGCGGCGAGCTGGCCTTCCAGCTTCAGCCGCGCGGCGTCGTTCCAGCGCTCCTTCACCAGCGCCAGCTTGGCCGCTCCGTCCAGCTTGCGCCATTTGCCGCTCTTGCCGAGGAAGCCCTCGTCCGGCACCAGATGGTAGGGAATGCGATGGCCATCCAGCTCGAGCTCGCCATGCACCGATACCGCATGGCTGCCCTCGGTGGTGACGATGGTGGCGTTGTGGTCGGCCAGGTAATCGTCCAGCTGGATTTCGGGCGGCAATGCTTCAAGGGTGTCGGTCATGTCGGCTTTCGTTACGGTGCTAAAGGCGGGCGATGATAAAGCAGCCGGCGGCGGCGCGCCAGCATGGAGCGACTCTATCAAAATCCGCCATCGCCGACGACAAGGCAAGTTACAAAACAAACGAGCCGCAGGAATGCCCTGCGGCTCGTCGGCCGGCGCGACAAGCGCTTAGATCAGCTCCACCGCCAGCGCGGTCGCCTCGCCGCCGCCTATGCACAGGCTGGCCACGCCGCGCTTGCCGCCGCACCGCTTCAGCGCCGACAGCAGCGAGATCACGATGCGGGCGCCGGACGCGCCGATGGGATGGCCCAGCGCGCAGGCGCCGCCATGCACGTTCACCTTGTCGTGCGGCAGCTTCAGGTCGTGCATCGCCGCCATCGTCACCACGGCGAAGGCTTCGTTGATCTCGTACAGATCCACCTCGCCGGCCTTCCAACCGGTCTTGGCCAGCAGCTTTTCAATGGCGTGCACCGGGGCGGTGGTGAACCAGCCCGGCTCATGGGCGTGGCTGCTGTGGCCGGCGATGCGGGCGATCGGCGTCAGGCCTCGCTTGGCCGCCTCGGCCGCCGTCATCAACACCAGCGCGGCGCCGCCGTCGGAGATGGAGCTGGAGTTGGCCGGCGTCACCGTGCCGTCCTTCTTGAATGCCGGCTTCAGGGTGGAAATCTTGTCCAGATTCGCCTTCAGCGGCTGCTCGTCGGTATCCACCACCGTATCGCCGCCTCGCCCCGGCACCGTCACCGCCGCGATTTCATCCTTGAACAAGCCGCCCTTGATCGCCTGCTGGGCGCGGGTCAGCGAGGCGATGGCGAATTCGTCCTGGTCTTGGCGGCTGAAACCGTATTTCTCCGCGCACTGCTCGGCGAACACGCCCATCAGCGTGCCCTTCTGATAGGCGTCTTCCAGGCCATCCAGGAACATGTGGTCCTTGATCTCGCCGTGGCCCAGGCGCAGGCCCCCGCGCGCCTTCGGCATCAGATAGGGCGCGTTGCTCATGCTCTCCATGCCGCCGGCCACCACCACGCCGCCGTTGCCGGCCAACAGCTGGTCATGCGCCATCATCAGCGCCTTCATGCCGGAGCCGCACATCTTGTTGACGGTGGTGCACGGCGTGGCCTGCGGCAAGCCGCCGCCCAAAGCCGCCTGGCGCGCCGGCGCCTGGCCCTGGCCTGCCGGCAGCACGCAGCCCATGATCACTTCGTCCACGTCGCCGGCGGCGACGCCGGCGCGCTCCACCGCCGCGCGGATCGCGGCCGCGCCCAGCTGGCTGGCGGTCAAACCGGACAGCGCGCCCTGGAAGCCGCCCATGGCGGTGCGCGCCATGCCCACGATCACGATTTCCTGTTGTTGCATCACAACTCCTTTGCTTGGTTGTGGCCGTTGGCGCGCTTGCCCAGCGATTTCTCGCACTGGCCGCGCAACTGGCCGATTTCGGTCAGCACCACCTTGATGTCTTCCATCTGCGCCAGCAGTTGCTGCTCCTTGCGCGCCAGGATGCGGATGAATTCCTGCAGCTGCGGCGCGTCGTCGTGCGCCGCGTCGTACAGCGCGAACAGCTCGCGTATCTCCTGCAAGGACAAGCCGATGCGCTTGCCGCGCAGGATCAGCATCAGCCGCACGCGATCGCGCCGGTTGTAGATGCGGCGCTGCCCCGCCCGCTCCGGCTCCAACAAGCACTGATCCTCGTAGAAGCGGATGGCGCGGGTGGTGATGTCGAACTCCTGCGCGAGTTCGGTGATGTTGAAAACCTGTTCGCCCATGCGTCTGTCCCTTTATCTTCCGGCTGCGGCCACGCGCGCCACAGTCGGGTGCTTTTGCGTTCATTGTCTGTTGACGTTGACGTAAACGTCAAGTTATCGTGATCGAAAGTAGAGCAAACAGTCCAGGAGAAGCAGATGAGCCAGAAAATCGGCGTGGTGGGCGCGGGCACGATGGGCAACGGCATTGCCCAGGTTTTCGCGATGAAGGGTTTCGACGTGGTATTGGCCGACGTCAACGACGCGGCCCTGGTCAAGGGCGTGGCCAACATCAACATCAGCCTGCAGCGGATGGCGAAAAAAGAGCTTATCGCCGAAGCCAACATCCCCGGCATCGTCGCCCACATCCGCGCCACCACCCAGCTAGCCGATCTGGCCGGCTGCGACGTGGTGGTGGAAGCCGCCACCGAGAACGCAGAGATCAAGGAGAAGATCTTCCGCGAACTGGACGCCGTCGTCGGCGAGAAGTGCGTGCTGGCGTCCAATACCTCGTCCATCTCCCTCACCCGCATCGCCAGCTGGGTCAGCCATCCGGAACGGGTGGTCGGCATGCACTTCATGAACCCGGTGCCGCTGATGGAGCTGGTTGAGATCATCCGCGCGCTGCAGACTGGCGACGAGGCCTACCACACCGTATTCCACCTGACGCAAGCGCTGGGCAAGACCCCGGTGACGGTGAAGGACGGCGCCGGCTTCGTCTCCAACCGCGTGCTGATGCCGATGATCAACGAAGCCGCCTTCGCGCTGTATGAAAACCTGGCCACCGCCGAAGACATCGACACCGTGATGAAGCTGGGCATGAACCACCCGATCGGCCCGCTGGCCCTGGCCGACCTGATCGGCCTGGACACCTGCCTGTCCATCATGGACATCCTTCACCGCGAGTTCCGCGACAGCAAATACCGCGCCTGCCCGCTGCTGGTCCAGCTGGTGCAGGCCGGACACCTGGGCCGCAAGAGCGGCAAGGGTTTCTACAGCTACAACTGAGCAGCGCCATCAGCCCGAACAATATAGAGGAGGCAGTGCCATGAGCCAGTCGGTACCCAACATCAAGCTGTTGATAGGCGGCGAATTCGTCGAGTCCAAAACCGCGGAATGGCGCGACATCGTCAACCCGGCCACCCAGGAAGTGCTGGCGCGCGTGCCGCTGGCCACCGCCGACGAGGTGAACGCCGCCGTCGCGGCCGCCAAGGAAGCATTCAAGACCTGGAAGAAGACGCCGATCGGCGCCCGCGCCCGCATCTTCCTGAAATACCAGCAGTTGATCCGCGACAATATGAAGCAATTGGCCGCCATCCTCACCGCCGAGCAGGGCAAGACCCTGGCCGACGCCGAGGGCGACATCTTCCGCGGCCTGGAAGTGGTGGAGCACGCCGCCAACATCGGCACGCTGCAGATGGGCGAATACGCCGAGAACGTCGCCGGCGGGGTGGACACCTACACCGTGCAGCAGCCCTTGGGCGTGTGCGCTGGCATCACCCCGTTCAACTTCCCGGCGATGATCCCGCTGTGGATGTTCCCGATGGCCATCGCCACCGGCAATACCTTCGTGCTGAAGCCGTCGGAACAGGACCCGATGGTGACGATGCGCCTGGTGGAACTGGCGCTGGAAGCCGGCATCCCCAAGGGCGTGCTCAACGTGGTGCACGGCGCGGCGTCGGTCGTCGACGCCATCTGCGACCACCCCGACATCAAGGCGGTGTCCTTCGTCGGCTCCACCAAGGTGGGCACCCACGTCTACCAGCGCGCCACCCTGTCCGGCAAGCGCGCCCAGTGCATGATGGGCGCCAAGAACCACGCCATCGTGCTGGCGGACGCCAACAAGGAACAGGCGCTGAACCAGCTGACCGGCGCGGCCTTCGGCGCCGCCGGCCAGCGCTGCATGGCGCTCAGCGTGGCGGTGCTGGTGGGCGAGGCGCAGCAATGGATTCCGGAACTGGTGGCCAAGGCCAAGGGGCTGAAAGTGGGTCCCGGCAAGGATAACCCGGACCTCGGCCCGGTGATCTCCTGCGCCGCGCTGGACCGCGTCAAGAGCCTGATCGCCCGCGGCGTCGAGGAAGGCGCCAAGCTGGAGCTGGACGGCCGCGGCGTGAAAGTCGCCGGTTTCGACAACGGCAACTTCGTCGGCCCCACCATCTTCTCCGGCGTCAAACCCGAGATGGCGATCTACCACCAGGAAATCTTCGGCCCGGTGTTGTGCCTGATGGCCGCCGACACGCTGGACGAAGCCATCTCCATCATCAATGCCAACCCCAACGGCAACGGCACCGCGGTGTTCACCCAGAGCGGCGCGGCGGCGCGCAAGTTCCAGGAAGAGATCGACGTCGGCCAGGTGGGCATCAATGTGCCGATCCCGGTGCCGGTGCCGCTGTTCAGCTTCACCGGCAGCCGCGCGTCCAAGCTGGGCGACCTGGGCCCCTACGGCAAGCAGGTGGTGGCCTTCTACACCCAGACCAAGACCGTCACCAGCCGTTGGTTCGACGACGAGGCCAGCAGCGGCAAGGTGCACACCACCATCTCTCTGCGCTGATTCTCCATAGGGCGGGCTGGCCGCAGGCCAGGCCCGCCGCTCGCACATGGAAGCATGAACATGAATTTCGAACTGAACGAAGACCAGATCGCCTTCCAGCAAAGCGCCCGCGATTTCGCCGAACATGAACTGGCGTCGCACGCCGCCGAATGGGACGCCGAATCCATCTTCCCGTTGGACGTGATCCGCAAGAGCGGCGACATGGGCTTTTTGGGCCTCTACACGCCGGAAGCCTACGGCGGCCTAGGCCTGTCGCGGCTGGACTCCGCTATTGTGTTTGAGGAGCTGGCCGCCGGCTGCACCTCCACCGCCGCCTACCTGACCATCCACAATATGGTCAGCTGGATGATCGCCAGCTTCGGCGGCAAGCAACTCGCCGAGCAGTGGGTGCCGAAAATGGTGAGCGGCGAAGTCTTGGGCAGCTACTGTCTGACCGAGCCGGGCGCCGGCTCCGATGCCGCCTCGCTGAAAACCCGCGCCGAGAGGAAAGGCGAGGTTTACGTGCTCAACGGCGGCAAGATGTTCATCTCCGGCGCCGGCAGCACCCAGGTGCTGGTGGTGATGGCCCGCACCGGCGGCCCCGGCCCCAAGGGCATTTCCGCTTTCGTGGTGCCGGCCGACGCCCCGGGCGTCAGCTACGGCAAGAAGGAAAAGAAAATGGGCTGGAACAGCCAGCCCACCCGCGCCATCACCTTCGACAACGTCGAAATTCCGGTGGAGAACCGACTCGGCGAGGAAGGCCAGGGCTTCGCCTTCGCCATGAAGGGGCTGGACGGCGGCCGCATCAATATCGCCACCTGCGCCGTCGGCACCGCCCAGGCCGCGCTGAACGCCGCGCAGCGCTATGTGCAGGAGCGCCAGCAATTCGGCCATCCGCTGGCCGAGCTGCAAACCGTGCAGTTCCGCCTGGCCGACATGCTGACCGAGCTGGTCGCCGCGCGCCAGATGGTGCGTCTGGCCGCCTGGAAGCTGGACAACGCCAGCGCCGACGCCACCGCTTATTGCGCGATGGCAAAGCGCCTGGCCACCGATCTGAGTTTCAATATCGCCAACAACGCGCTGCAGCTGTTCGGCGGCTACGGCTATCTGCAAGACTTCCCGCTGGAGCGCCACGTGCGCGACCTGCGCGTGCACCAGATTCTGGAAGGCACCAACGAAGTGATGCGCATGATCGTCGCCCGCAAGCTGCTGCAGGACGGCGCGCTGGAAACGCTGCGCTGAGCGAGGCCGGCAACAACCCTGCCGTCGCCTTGCGCCGGCTTGCCTAGCCGCTTCGCGGGCCCGGCCAGACTTGCAGGCTCACAACAGAATTCATAAAGGCATCGATATGAACAGCTACGCCCACCTGAACGTCGAGAAACGCGGCCACACCGCCGTGGTGACGATAGACAACCCGCCGGCCAACACCTGGAACCGCGCCAGCCTCACCGCGCTGAAACAGTTGGTGGCCGATCTCAACGCCGACCGCGACATCTACGCGCTGGTGATCACCGGCCAGGGCGAGAAGTTCTTCTCGGCCGGCGCCGACCTCAATATGTTCGCTGACGGCGACAAGAAAGTCGCCACCGAGATGGCCATGCTGTTCGGCGAGGCCTTCGAGGCGCTGTCCGGTTTCCGCGGCGTCAGCATCGCGGCGCTCAACGGCTACGCGATGGGCGGCGGCCTGGAATGCGCGCTGGCCTGCGACATCCGCATCGCGGAGGAGCAGGCGCAGATGGCTCTGCCGGAAGCCGGCGTCGGCCTCCTGCCCTGCGCCGGCGGCACCCAGAACCTGCCGTGGCTGGTCGGCGAAGGCTGGGCCAAGCGGATGATCCTGTGCGGCGAGCGCGTCAACGCCGCCACCGCCGAGCGCATCGGCCTGGTGGAACAGGTGGTGGCCAAGGGCCAGGCGCTGGAAACCGCGCTCAAGCTGGCCGAAGGCGTGGCCAAGCAGTCGCCGTCGTCGGTGGGGGTGTGCAAGCAGCTGGTGCAGACCGCCCGCACCCAGCCGCCGGCCTGGAATTTGATCAAGGAGCGCGAAGCCTTCATCAAGCTGTTCGACACCCACGACCAGGGCGAAGGCACCCGCGCCTTCCTGGAAAAGCGCGCGCCGAACTGGAAGAACGCCTGATCCCCTAAAAAACACTGAACGAGGTCAAGCCATGGATGACGTGGTGCTGTTTGACGAACTGACTACCAGCGACGGCCATCGCATCGCCATCGCCACCCTCAACGCCGAAAAATCGCTGAACGCGCTGACGCTGGACATGATCCGGCTGCTGGACGCCCGCCTCACCATCTGGGAGCGCGACGCAGGCATCGTCGCCGTGGTGCTGCGCGGCGCCGGCGAGCGCGCCTTCTGCGCCGGCGGCGACGTGCGCAGCCTGCGCGGCAAGTTGATAGACGAGCCCCACTACCCCAACCCGCACGCCGTGGCGTTTTTCACCGAGGAATACACGCTCGATTACCGCATCCACCGCTACAAGAAGCCGCTGATCGTCTGGGGCGGCGGCATCGTGATGGGCGGCGGCCTGGGCCTGATGGCGGGCGCCAGCCACCGCGTTGTCACGCCGGCCACCCGCATCGCGATGCCGGAAATCACCATCGGCCTGTACCCGGACGTGGGCGGCAGCTGGTTCCTGCAACGCATGCCGGCCCACCTGGGCCTATTCCTGGCGCTGACCGGCGCGCCGCTGAACGCCCACGACGCGCTGATCGCCAATCTGGCGGACCACGTGCTGGCGGCGGATGCCTACCCCGCGCTGCTGCAAGCCTTGCGGGCGGCAAACTGGGGCGACGACGCCCATGCGCGCCCGGCCCTGGCCAGCGCCTTGCTGAACCAGTTGGAGAGCCAGCTGGGCGACGCGCTGCCGGCGTCCAACATCGAGCGCAACCTGCTGGCGGTGCACCGGTTGATGAACCGCGGCGATTTGGCCGCCGTCGCCGCCGCGCTGACCGAAACCGCCTTCGAAGACCCATGGCTGGCCGACGCCGCCAAGAACTTCCGCCACGGTTGCCCGACCTCGGCCGCCGTCAGCTGGGAAATCCTGAATCGCGCCAAACACATGTCGCTGGCCGAGGCGCTGCGGATGGAGCTGGTTCTATCCGTCAACTTCTGCGCCCGCTCCGACTTCCCCGAGGGCGTGCGCGCGCTGCTGGTGGACAAGGACCGCAACCCGCATTGGAGCCGGCAGCTGGCCGACATCGACCAGGCCTGGGTGGACGGGCATTTCGAATCGCCATGGCGCGAGGCGGACCACCCGCTGGCGGGATTGAAATAACAAACATACAGAGGAGAACAGCATGGAAAACATCGCCTTCATCGGCCTGGGCAATATGGGCGGGCCGATGGCCGTCAATCTGCTGAACAAGGGCTTCAAGGTCAGCGCTTTCGACTTGTCGGCCGACGCGCTGGCCAAGGTAGCCGCCGCCGGCGGCCGCGCCGCCTCCAGCGCCGCCGACGCGGCCGAGGGCGCAAGCGTGGTGATTTCCATGCTGCCGGCCGGCAAACATGTGGCCGGGCTGTACCTGGGCGACGGCGGCCTGTTCGCCAAGCTGCCCAAAGGCGCGCTAGTCATCGATTGCAGCACCATAGACGCCGGCACCGCCCGCAAAGTGGCCGACGGCGCGCAGGAAAAAGGCCTGGCCATGCTGGACGCGCCGGTTTCCGGCGGCACCGCCGGCGCCGCCGCCGGCACGCTGACCTTCATCGTCGGCGGCGCGGCGGAAGACCTGGCCCGCGCCCGCCCGGTGCTGGAGGCGATGGGCAAGAACATCTTCCATGCCGGTGGTCCCGGCGCCGGCCAGACCGCCAAGATCTGCAACAACATGCTGCTGGGCATCCTGATGGCCGGCACCGCCGAGGCGCTGGCGCTGGGCGTCAAGAACGGCCTGGACCCGAAAGTGCTGTCCGAGATCATCAGCAAGAGCTCGGGCCGCAACTGGGCGACCGAGCTGTACAACCCCTGGCCCGGCGTGATGGACAACGCCCCGGCCAGCCGCGGCTACGCCGGCGGCTTCATGTCCGAGCTGATGCTGAAGGACCTGGGCCTGGCCGAGGAAACCGCGCTGCAGAGCCACGCCGCCAATCCGCTGGGCGCGCTGGCGCGCAATCTGTATGAAGAACACGTGCATCAGGGCAACGGCAAGCTGGACTTCTCCAGCATCGTCAAACACTTTCACTCGGTGAATTGAAACAGGTCCAGATAACTGCCACAGCGATATGACATGTGATAAATTCATGTAATGTCTGCGACAGGGAGGGCGCTCAGGCGCCCTCCCTTCTTGTTTCAGCAGCCCCGAACCGGATAAGAATAAAGTCTACCAAGGATGAATATGTCTCATTCCCTCGCCCTGAAAGGCATAGCCGCCGCCACGCTGCTGGCCTGCGCCCTGCCCGCCGCGGTCGCCGCCGGCTACCAACAGCCGCCGGCCAACATCCTCAAAGTGATGCGCGCGCCGTCGCTGCCCGGCCCCAGCCTCAGCCCGACCAAGGACAATATGCTGCTGGTCGCCTGGCAGGAATATCCGTCCATCGCCCGCGTGGCCTCGCCCTATCTGAAGCTGGCCGGCACCCGGATCGAACCGGCCAACCGCAGCAAGCACGACACGCCGGGCGGCTACGGCATCGCCCCATGCGCGGAAAGCTTCAAGCTGGTGAGCGTCCCCGGCGGCAAGGAAACCCCGATCGCGCTGCCGGCCGGCGCCTGCCCGGACGCGCCGCTCTGGTCGGCCGACGGCAAGCGCTTCGCCTTCGCCAACGCCACCCGCGACGCGGTGGAGATATGGGTGGGCGACGCCGCCAGCGGCAAGATCCGCAAGATTCCCGGCATCCGCCTCAACCCGATGCTGAACGACGAGCTGCAATGGATGCCGGACCAGAAGACCCTGCTGGTCAAGGCGGTGCCGGCCAAACTGGGCGCGGCGCCGGCGCAGGCCAATACCCAGGATGGTCCCAGCGTGCAGGACAGCGGCGGCGGCCAGGGCGAAAGCAGCACCTATGAAACCCGCGACACGCTGTCCAGCCCGCACGACGAGGCCTTGTTCGACTACTACGGCGCATCGCAGCTGACGCTGGTGGACGCGGCCAGCGGCAAGGCCACCCCGCTGGGCCAGCCGGCCATCTACGACGGCGTCGGCCCTGCTCCGGACGGCAAGCACATCCTGGTGTCCAGCGTGCGCAAGCCCTACTCCTACGTCACCACCTACGAGCGCTTCCCGCATCAGGTGGAAGTCTGGAACATCGCCAACCCCGCCCGCGTCGCCGTCCACGCCGTCGCCTCGCTGCCGCTGGCCGACCGCGTGCCGGTGCACGGCGAACCGCTGGGTCCGCGCGACTTCTTCTGGCGCGCCACCGAGCCGGCCACGCTGCTGTGGGCAGAGGCGCTGGACGGCGGCGACTGGAAAAACACCGTGCCGGCCCGCGACAAGGTGATGATGCAGAAAGCGCCGTTCACCGCGCCGCCGGTGGAAATCCTGCGCACCGCGCAACGCTTCGCCGGCCTGGACTGGACCGAGCGCGCCGACACCGCTCTGCTCAGCGAGGTCGATCTGAACAAGCACTGGCGCCAGACCCGCGTCGTCAACGTCGACCAGCCGCAGCAAGCCGGCAAGCTGCTGTGGGATCTGTCCTACGACGACAAATACGCCGACCCCGGCAGCCCGGTGCATCGCACGCTGCCCAACGGCGAACGGGTGATCCAGCTGGATGGCGACGCCATCTATCTGGCCGGCGGCGGCGCGTCGCCGCAGGGCAACCGTCCCTTCCTCGACAAGCTGGACCTGAAAACCCAGCAAAGCCAACGCCTGTTCCGCAGCGACAAATCCGCTTACGAGCGCTTCATCGGCCTGACGGCCAAGGGCAGCGGCAGCTTCCTCACCTGGCGCCAGACCCCGGCCGAAGCGCCCAACGCCTTCCTGCGCACGCTGGGCGCGCCGGTCAGCGCCGACAAGGGCGAGGCCGCGTTCGCCTCCGCCGAAACCGCGGTCACCCGCATCGTCGATCCAACGCCGGAGCTGCGGCAGATCAAGAAGCGGCTGGTGAAGTACAAGCGCGCCGACGGCCTGGATCTATCGTTCACGCTGTACACGCCGCCGGGCTACCAGGAAGGCGCCCGCGTGCCCGCCATCCTCAACGCCTATCCGCTGGACTACGCCGACGCGGCCAGCGCCGGCCAGATCAGCGGCTCGCAGCAAACCTTCACCCGCCTCTACCAATACAAATACCTGCTGCTGGCCGGCTACGCCGTGATCGACCAGGCGTCGTTCCCCGTGGTCGGCGACCCGAAGGCCGCCTACGACAGCTATCTGGACCAGCTGAAAATGGACGCCGAAGCGGCGGTGAATGAGGCGGTGAAGCTCGGAGTGGTCGATCCGGACCGCGTGGCGGTCACCGGCCACAGCCACGGCGCGCTGATGACGGCCAACCTGCTGGCGCACACCGACCTGTTCCGCGCCGGCGCAGCCACCAGCGGCTCGTACAACAAGACGCTGACGCCGTTCGGCTTCCAGAGCGAGCGCCGCTCGGTATGGGAGGCCCCGGACGTCTACCGCAAGGTGTCCACCTTCTTCTACGCTGACAAGCTGAAGACGCCGCTCCTGATCATGCACGGCAGCGACGACGCCAACCCCGGCACCACGCCGCTGCAGGCCAGCAAGTTCTACGAGGCGATCCGCGGCAACGGCGGCACCGCCCGCCTGGTGATGCTGCCGCACGAGCCGCACTGGTACGCGGCCCGCGAATCGAACGAGCAACTGGTCTACGAGATGCTCAACTGGTTCGACAAGTACGTGAAGAACGCGCCGCCGCGCGCGGTGAAGAGCGCGCAGAGCCAGCCGGTTCCGGCCCAGCCCTGAGCGCCCCGCTTCCCCGGTCGAACGCCCCGCACGCGGGGCGTTTTCGCATTCGCCGTTCGCGGCAGCGAAAACGGCGGATGGTCCCTGCCGGCGGCAAGCCTCCACCACCCTAGCGCTGCCGCGCCGCCTTGTTGCGGACCTTCCACTCGCGCCGCAGCTGCTGACGCTGCAGCGCCGTCTGCTCGTGGCGCTCCATCTCGCGCCGCAGTTTGTGGTAGTTGCGCAGCCTGTCGCCATCCACGCCAGCCCTCACCGCGCAACCAGGCTCCTCGCGGTGGCTGCAGTCGCGGAACTGGCAGCGGCCGGCCAATTCCTCGATGTCGGCGAAGCTGCCGGCCAGCGCGCCGGCGTCCGGCGGGGCCTGCAGCGTGCGCACGCCCGGCGTGTCGATGATGCAGGCGCCGTCCGGGCACTTCAGCAGCGTGCGCGCGGTGGTGGTATGGCGGCCGCGGCTGTCGTCCGCCCTTACCCCGCCCACTGCCTGCGCCTCCTCGCCCAGCAAGGCATTGCTGAGCGTGGACTTGCCGGCGCCGGACGAGCCCAGTAGCACCAGCGTCTGGCCCGCGCCCAGCCAGGGCAGCAAAAGGTCGCGGCAGGCCGGATCGGTGCCGTTCAGCAGCAGAATGGGCGGCAGCGGCTTCAAGCGCTGTTCCAGCTCGGCCAGCCTGGTTTCGGCGTCCGGACACAGATCGGCCTTGCTCAGCGCCACCACCGGCGCCACGCCAGCCGCCGCGGCCAAGCCCAGGTAACGCTCCAGCCGCCGCGGGTTGTAATCGCCGTCCAGCCCCATCACCAGCAAGGCGGTATCGACGTTGCTGGCGTACGCTTGCCGCGCGCCTTCGTCGTTGACGCGGACCAGCTGGTTGAATGGTTCCAGACGCTCAAGCAAGCGCCAGGGTTCATGTTCCCGCGGCTGGCACAACGCCCAATCGCCCACCGCCAGCTCGGCGTGGACGCCGGGCAAGGCATGGGCCGGATGCTCGTCCTCGCCGTCATGCACCCATGCGCAGTCGCGCTGCACGCGGCAGACGCGCGCCAGCTGCCACGCTTCGTCGCCGGCCAGGGCCAGCGCCTGTTGCAGCAATACCGGCGTCAGGCCGATGGCGGCCAGACGCGGAAAATCGAAATTCAGCATTGAAACTCCCGCGAACGCTCGCAAGCCAACGCCGCCAGGCGTAGCCAGGCTCGATCAAGCATTCTGAAATGGATGGGGAAAACGCGCCTGGTGGACAGGCTTAGCCACCGCGCGAATGCGATGGAAGGAACATGCCGGGGAACGGCCGCCGAGCGGCGCCGCTTACAACTGGAAAACTATCGGAAAATGAAACGACCGGGGCAACGGTTCAGCCGGCACGCCCTTGGAATTGAATATCGCGGCTCATTGGATTCTCCTTTTCGCTATTGGGAAAAAGAGGATTATGCCAATTGAAAACCCCGCCCGCAAGCGAAACCGCGCCTGCGCCGCATCCGCGCCGAGAAAAGTTCTATAGATAGTAAAACGCGGCCGGAGAGTCGCGCATATCGGGCATCCGCCCAATCTGGGAGAAATGAAGCGATGAAAACCCTGCCGCTATTGATCGCCACCGCCATCGGCGCCGCTGCCTTGGCCGCCTGCGCCAGTCCGGAGGAAATCCACGCGATGGATCAGCGCACCTGCTCCGGTTACGGCTTTCAGCCCGGCACCGACAACTACGCCAACTGCATGATGAAGCAGGCGGACAAACGCGATCAGGACATGCGGGCCCGCATGACGCCGCCCGCCCAGCCCGCCGCCGCGCCAGCCACCACCGTCATCGTCATCCCCACAGAGAGCAGACCCAAGCTGCCGGACTGCCGGATGCAGGATCCCGGCGTCACGCTGAACAGCGACGGCAAGTGGGAGGGCCCCAACTGCACCCCGGCGCGCTGAGCGGGGCCGCCGCCTGGCTTACGGCAACAAAACGCGCGCCGGTTGCGACCAGAACGCCGCGTCCAGCATGTAATCCTTTTCCCTAACCGGCTCCCCAGGATTGGCCAGCACCAAGTGCAGCTTGGGGGCGCCGGCCGACGGCAGCGCCATCTGCCAGCCGGCCAGCGTATGCTCGCGTCCGTCTCGCCACAGGCTGTTGTCCGGGCCGTCATGATGGTCCTGGCTCAATCGCTCGAACTCCGCGAGCGCATGCGACGGGCGCTGATCCAGCAAAAACCGGATGCGGGCGAGCCGTGCCTGGCTGCTGGGGCCGATTTTCTGCGCCCCGTCCAGCAAGGACAGATTGGAATAATGGTTGGTGTGCGCCAGCGTGCCATTTCGCTGGCGGCTGAGCTGGTAGCGCCCATGCTGGCCGACTTCCACCTGCATCAGACCGCCGGCGTCGGCCAGCAACAGAAACACCGGGCGCGTTTGCGAAAACAGCTTGTCCGCCGCGGCGGCCACCTCGTCCAGCGAGCCGTAGTCACGCAATAGCCGCGACATGACGCCGCGGCGATCGTCGTCCGCCTGTCTCAGCGCCCGCGGCAAGCTGCTGGCCGAGGCGCTGACCACCGCCAGCCCCTTCTCGTTGACGCCGGCCTTGATGCCCGGCTCTCGGCCATTGTCGGCGTACAGGCCCAGATAGGCGTAGCCGTGCTCGGGATGGCGCAGCCGCAGCGACTGCGCATGGTCCGGCTTCCAATCCCGGTTCTTGGCCAGCAAAGTGCCTTCCGAGCTGGCCGAACCCGCCGCGCCCCACAAAGTGCAGGCCGCGACGGGCCAATGAATCAGGACAAGCCATCCCGCCGCAGCCAACCATGAAGCGCGCATGACGATCTCCGACGTAGCGAATGCAGCGATTCTGCCACGGCCTCGCGCCAGAATCGCCATCAAGCTTGCAAACAGATGTTAGGCCGAGACGTAGGCGCGTCAGACGGTTTCAGCCGGAAAGACATACTCCAGCATCTCGTCCCCGTACTTGTCGATCTGGCCGGTGGAAGCCCAGCCAAGATAGCGGTAAAAGCCATGGGAGCGCACCGCCGGGTCGCTGCTGCAACCCAGAAACAGCCGCTGGTGGCCAGCGCCCCGCAAGATGTCCATCACCTGAGCTAGCAGAGCCCTGCCCACGCCGATGCCTTCGCAATCGGGCAGCAAGGCCAGCACCACGATTTCGCCGCTTGCCGCCTCGCCGAAACAATAGCCGACGATGCGGCCATCCCTTTCCGCCACCACACCGGGCAGTTCGCCCGCGCGCACGCTTTGCGCCCAACTCTCCCGAGTGATGCCCAGCTCGTTCAGCCTGGCTTCCGAAATGGCGTTTTCACGGGTTTGGCCGCGGATGACGACGCAGGCCGGCACGTCTTCCGGACGCGCGGCGCGATAGAGGATGGCGCTCATGTATTTTCTCTTTAAAGAACGATGAATGTTCGAATCAGACCCGGCCGCGCTCAGGAAGGTTCGCAATCAAACGCTTCAATTGCGCCGGATATCGATCCCGCCAGTCCAAACCACAAACCGCGGGGACCGTTGCCGGTTCCCGCGGTTTGTTTTCGTCCTGAGCGGCCAGTTTATCCGCGTCGAAATTCGAAATGAATGCTTGCGGACTAGCTCTCCGCTTTAGGATTTTTGGCCCTCACTTCATAGCCCAGCGCCTGCAATGCCTTCACCCATTCGTCGATGGCGATCTCCACCAACGCTGGCTGGCCGGCGAAGCCGAATTCGATGTGCATCTCCGGAATATCCTCGCTGCCGAAATTGGGCAGGCAGGACAGCCTCAGGGCCGGATAGCGGACGGTGAAGTCCTGCATCAGGCCGATCAGGTCTCCCTCCCGGGCTTTGATCGCGATGCAGCTTTTCTCGACATCCGGCTGATCGTTGAACAGATGGCGGCAATGGGTGTCCAGCACCCACTCCGCCATCGGCCAGGCCATGCTGGGGAAACCGGGCAAAAAGTGGACATCGCCGCAGGAGAAGCCGGCGATCTGGTTGACCGGATTGGGAATGATGGCGGCGCCTTGCGGAAAATGGCCCATCAGGATGCGGTGCGGGTAGGCATCGGCGCCGAAACGCCCCTCGATCAGCGCCTTGGCCTCCGGATGCAGCTCCAGCGGCATGCCCAGCGCGCGGGCGGCGCAGGCCCGGGTGTGGTCGTCCGGCGTCGCGCCGATGCCGCCGAAGCTGAACACCAGGTCGCCGCCGGCGAAAGCGCGGCGCAAGGCCGCCTCGATGCGGGCCGGATCGTCGCCCAGGTATTCGGCCCAGGCCAGCTTCATGCCGCGCGCGGCCAGAATGCGGATCAAGGTCTGCATATGCTTGTCCTGGCGCTTGCCGGACAGCAGTTCGTCGCCGATGATCAGTGCGCCGACTTGCATGGTTTTACTCCTTCCCGCCCTGCTCCAGCATGCGCCGGCAGACGGCGTAACAATCGTCGATATGGCTGTTGCCGACATAGCGCATCGCGGCGAAGCCGATTGCCGCATTGGCCGCCCAGCCCAGCACCGGCACCAGTTTCAGCGCCTGCTTGCCGGCCCAGCGGCCGGCGGCGCGCCTAGCCACCGCCGCCAGCAGCGTGCGGGTAACTTCCAGCCCCAACAGCGCGCCGCCGGCGCGGCGTATCAGCTGATACAGCATCTGCTTGCGCGCCGCGTCGTAGCCGGCGATCTGCTCCGGCGCCACGCCGAAGCGCTGATTGATGGCCGGGATCAGCTGCAGCAGGATGGCGACGTCGGCGGCGACATCGATGCCGGGCGCGGGCACGGCGGACGCGCCGGCGGACAGCGCCGCGCGGCCGTTGACCATCGCCCGGCACTGCTCGCGGATAGCGTCGAGCTCACGCAGGCTGGCGGGCAGCATCTCAGTGCGCCTCGCCCACCTGCGGGCCCGCCAGCGCGTCCTTGGGCATCGCCAATTGCTTCACCACGGCCTGGGCGGCGGCGAAGTCCGGCGCGGCGATCAGCCGCTGCCAATCCTCGGCGCGGCTCTTGCCCGCCATCCGCTCCAGGCGCTCGGCCAGCTTGGGCTGCGGCGGCGGAAGCAGCGCCGCCAGCATCGCGTCGGCCTCTTCCGGCTGATTGCAGACCAGCACCATGTCGCAGCCGGCCGCCAACGCCGCGTCGGCGCGCTGCACGTAGCTGCCGGCCCCGGCCGCGCCGGCCATGTCCAGCGCATCGGAGAAGATCACGCCGTCAAAGCCCAGCTTGCCGCGCAGGATGTCTGTCAGCCAGATCCGGGAGAAGCCGGCCGGCTGGCTGTCCACCGCGGGATACAGCACGTGCGCCGGCATCACCGCGCCCATGCCGGCGTCGGCCAGGCGAGCGAACGGCACCAGGTCGTCGCGCTCGATCTGGGCCAGGCTGCGCTCGTCCCGCGGCATCAGGTGGTGGCTGTCGCCTTCCACGTAGCCGTGGCCGGGGTAATGCTTGCCGCAGCTCATCATGCCGCCGCGCCCCAGGCCCTGCTGCAAGGCCTCGGCCAGCTCGGCCACCGCTTCCGGGTCGCGGTGGAAGGAGCGGTTGCCGATCACGGCGCAGCGCTCCCAATCCAGGTCCAACACCGGGGTGAAAGACAGATCGATGCCGCAGGCCGACAACTCGGCGGCCAGCACATAGCCCACCGTTTCGGCCAGCTTGCGCGCCTCGTCCTGATCCTGGTCCCAGGCCTCGCCCAGCACGTTCATCGGCGGCAGGCGGGTGAAGCCGTCCAGGAAGCGCTGCACGCGCCCGCCCTCGTGGTCGACGGCGATCAATAGATGCGGCGAGCGCAAGGCGCGGATCTCGGCGGTCAACGCGCGCAGTTGCTCGATGTTCTGGAAATTGCGGCGGAACAAAATAATGCCGCCCACCAGCGGATGGCACAGCCGGGCGCGTTCCTGCTCGGTCAGCGCGCAGCCGGCGATGTCCACCATTACCGGGCCGCGGGGAAGATTCAGTGTATTTTGGGCCATGGGTTCATCCTCGACCATTGCGGGGCGCGCATAGCCGCCCCGGTATTGCAAAGACAAGCGCGGAGCGCCTACCGTTCCCGCGCCTGTCGCGCGCGGGCGGCGGCCTTCGCTCTAAGATTCAAGCACGACGAAGGCCAGCGCGTGGCCGCGCTCGTCGCTGATGGACAGATGCATGCGCGCGACGCCGCGCGCGGCGACGAAGGCGGCCAATTCGTCGGACAGCGCCAACGAAGGCTTGCCGAGCGCGTCGTGGGCCACGCCTATCGCCGTCAGCAAGGCCGGCGCCACCACGCCGGTGCCCAGCGCCTTGGCGAAGGCCTCCTTGGCGGCGAAACGCTTGGCGAGAAAGCGCGCCGGCTCGGCGTGGGCGGCGAACTCGGCCTGCTCGGCCGCGGTCAGCAACCGTCGCCCCGCCTTGTCGCCCCAGCGCCGGCACCAGGCCTCCATCCGGGCGATTTCCACCAAGTCGGTGCCAATGCCGTAAATCATGCGCGCGCCTCGCTACCACGGCGCAGCCACAACCATCGCGCCGCCCACAGCGCCATGCACGGCAGCCAGACATAGACGAATTCGGTATACACCACTCGCCAGCCCTTGGGGCCAAACCAGCGTGTCAGGCCGATCGGAGCGCCTTCTATCGGTTTCCAGTCGCTGAGGTAGCGATGATCCGACCAGGGCATGAACAGCGCCGGACCGAAGCTGGCGTCGCAGATCATGTCCAGCGCGGCGTGCGAAGCCACCGCCAGAAACAGCAACCACGCCGCCGACGCGGCGCTCAGGCCCACCCGCAGCCAAAGCGGGCGGCACAGCCAGGCGAGCAAGCCGGCGCAAACCGCAGCGGCCGCCAGCGAATGCGAAAAACCGCGGTGCCCCCACGGACTGGCGTACGGAATGCCCAGCTTGAAGGTGGCCACGTCCAGATCCGGCAGCATCGCGGCCGCGCCGCACAGCGCCAGCCACGGCAGCATGCCGGGCGTGGAGACCGGCTTGCGGCTGGCCAGGGCAACCAAGGTAGCGCCAGCCAGCGCGTGGGTGACGACGGTGGGCATCAGCGGACGCGCGCGCTTTCCATCAGCGCCTTCATCTCGCGCACCGCCTGCGAGAAGCCGACGAACAGCGCATGGGCGACGATGGCGTGGCCGATGTTCAGCTCGGCGATCTGCGGGATGGCCGCGATGGGCTTCACATTATGGTAGTTGAGGCCGTGGCCGGCGTTGACCACCATGCCGAGGCTGGCGCCGAATTCGGCGGCGGCGCGGATGCGGACCAGCTCAGCCTCGCGCTCCCTGGCGTGCGACGCGTCGGCGTAGGCGCCGGTGTGCAGCTCGATCACGCGCGCGCCGGCGTCGTAGGCCTTCTGGATCTGTTCGCTGTCGGGGTCGATGAAGATGGACACGCGGATGCCGGCGTCGGCCAGCTTGCCGGTGTAATGCTTGACGTCGGCGTAGTGGCCGCGGACGTCCAGGCCGCCCTCGGTGGTGACTTCCTCGCGCTTCTCCGGCACCAGGCACACGTCTTCCGGAGCCACCTCCAGCGCGTGCGCCAGCATTTCCGGCGTCATCGCCATTTCCAGGTTCATCCGCGTCTTCAGCACCGGACGCATCGCTTTGACGTCGGCGTCCTGGATGTGGCGGCGGTCTTCGCGCAGATGCAGCGTGATCAGGTCCGCGCCGCTGGATTCAGCCACCAACGCGGCCTCCACCGGGCTCGGGTAGCGGGTGCCGCGCGCCTGGCGCAGCGTGGCGACGTGATCGATGTTTACGCCCAACAAAATCATTTCCATCCCCCTTGTCTATCCGCCATCAGTCCGAAAGGGACTGGATGGCCTGCAATAATTGGCGCGACGCCAGCGGCTCGTCGCCCAGCAGCGCGGACAACCATACCCGGCTGAGCTGGCGCGCGTGGCCGCGGATATCCGGCTGGCCATAGTCGTCGGCGTCTATCGCCAGCAAGGCCTCGCCCGGCAACCGGACCGCGCGGCCGACCGGCGCCAGTTCCGGATGCTCGTCCGGCTCCGGCATCGCCGCGTCGCGGCACAGGTAATGGCGATCGGCGGCGATGGCCTCGCCGCGGCTGTCGCGGCCGAGCGCCGGCGCGTAACCCAGCACCTGGGCCAGCTTGAGCTCGTATCGGCGCAAGGCCGTCGACAACGGCGCGCCGCCGGCCAGCTCCCGCACCGCCCGGTCATAAACGGCAAAAGCCCGCGGCTCGGGATCGTCCCGCGCCGTGAGCTTCATCATCAGTTCATTCAGGTAAAAGCCGCAGACCAGCGGCAAGCCGGTCAGCGCCCGCACCCCGCCATCCCAGTCGGCGGCATGCAGCGTGCGCAGCTCGCCCTTGCCGAACCACGACAGGGTCAGCGGCTGGAACGGCAGCAGCACGCCGCGCAAATCGGAGCGGGGCCGGCGCGCGCTGCGCGCCACCAGGCTGAAACGGCCATGGTCGCGGGTCAGCACCTCCAGCAGCAGGCTGGTCTCGCGATACGGCTGGGCATGCAGAATGTAACCCGGCTGCCTGTCTACCCTGCCCGGCTGGCTCATGCCGTCGCATCCCCGGTCTGGCGGCGGCTCACCTGGATGGAAACCGCTTCGTCCGCGCCGCGTCCCAGCCGCTGGCGGGCCAGCAGTTCCACCCGCGCTCGCCAGGCGGCGATGGCTTCCACGCTGTCCCAATACGTGATCCGGTCCTCCGTGGTCACGCCCAGGCAGCCCGGCTGGCTTTCCGCCAGCCTCAGCGCGCAGCGCGACAGCTCTGCCGCCGCGCCGTCGCCGGAAAGGTTCGCCGCCCAGCAAGCCTGCGCCGGCGGCCTGTCCAATACCGTCATCAGTTCAAACCGAACTCGCGCAGGAAACGGACGTCGTCGGCCCAGCCGGATTTCACTTTCACCCAGACCTGCAGGAATACCTTGCCGTCGAACAGCTTCTCCATGTCGAGGCGGGCCTCGGTGGAGATCTTCTTCAGCTTCTCGCCGGCCTTGCCGATCACGATGGGCTTCTGGTGTTCCTTGTCCACCAACACCGCGATATGGATGCGGCGCAGCGCGCCGTCCATCTCGAACATTTCCACTTCCACGTTCATTTCATACGGCAGCTCTTCGCCCAGATAGCGGAACAGCTTTTCGCGGACGATCTCGGCGGCCAGGAAGCGCTCGTTCTTGTCGGTGACCATGTCCTCCGGATACAGGGGCATGGATTCCGGCAGATGCGGGCGCACCTGGTCCAACAATTCCGCCAGGCGCTGGCCGTGCTTGGCGCTGACCACTTCGACGCCGGCGAATTCGAACTCGGCGGTCACTTCGTCGATGAAGGCTTGCAGGGTCAGCTTGTCCTTGGCCTTGTCCAGCTTGTTCACCACCAGGATCACCGGCGTTTTCTTCGGCAGCAGCGCCATCACTTCCTTATCGGCGGAAGTGAAACGCATCGCCTCCAGCAGGAACAGCACGCAATCGACGCTGCCCAGCGAGTCCTTGACGCTCTTGTTCAAGGCTTCGTTCAGCGCGCCCTTGTGATAGGTCTGGAAGCCCGGCGTGTCGACGAACACGAACTGCGCCGTCTCCTCGGTATGGATGCCGGTGACGCGATGGCGCGTGGTCTGCGATTTCTTCGAGGTGATGCTGATCTTCTGGCCGATCAGATGGTTCATCAACGTGGATTTGCCCACGTTGGGACGGCCGACGATGGCGACGAAGCCGCAGTGAAATTGGGGAGTATCGGTCATGATTTTTTCTTGCCTGCGGCGAGTTTCTGTTCCAGCAGGACCAACGCCGCTTCGGCGGCCTGCTGTTCGGCGGCGCGGCGGCTGCCGCCGTCGCCGGTGGAGATCAGGGCCAGCTCGCCCAGATCGCACTCCACCTTGAACCATTGTTCGTGGGCCTCGCCGCTCTGCGACAGGATGCGGTACTTGGGCAGCGCCAGCTTGCGCGCCTGCAGCGCTTCCTGCAAGCGGGTCTTGGCGTCCTTGGCCTGGCGCGTGGTGTCGATGTTGGCGACGCGCTGGCGGTACAGCCGGCGCACCACCTGCTCGGCGGCGGCGAAGTCGGCGTCGAAGCTGACGGCGGCGAAGGTGGCTTCCAGCGCGTCGGCCAGGATGGACGGACGGTTGAATCCGCCGCTCTTGAGCTCGCCCTCGCCCAGGTACAGGTAATCGCCCAGCGCCAGTTCCTGGGCGATTTCCGCCAGCGTGTTCTGGTTGACCAGATTGGCGCGCAGGCGGGACAGCTCGCCCTCGGTCAGCTGCGGAAACTGGTCATACAGCATGCGGGCCACGGTGTAGTTGAGGATGCTGTCGCCGACGAATTCAAAGCGCTCGTTGTTCGTGCTGCTGAAGCTGCGGTGCGTCAGCGCCTGGCGCAGCAGTTCCGGTTTCTGGAATGCATAATCCAGCGCCTGGATCAGGCGCCGGAATCGATTGTCTATCTGGGTCACGGTATGGTTATTGCGCAGGCGGTTGACCCGCCTGGGTATCGAAATGGAAAAGCAGGCTGACATTGCCGAACAGCGGCACTTCGCGCTGGTACTTCGCGCGCAGATAATTGCTGCCGGCTCCGGCCACCACCGCCAGATTCTCTCCCTTGACGGAAACGATGCCGGCGACATTGGCCTTGCCGTCGAACTCCTGCCGCAGCGTCTGCTCGCCGACATTGGTCTCGGCGGACAGGGCCGTCAGCGCGTTCTTGACATCGCCGTACTCGGTGTAGACCGGCACGATCTTGAACACCAGCATCAATCCGGCGCCGACGAAGGCCAGGACCAACAAAATCGCAATTACCGACAAGCCTTGCTGCTTCTTCATGCGTTTCTCCAGGTCATGGCCGCTCGTGGCCTGATTGTTTTTACTGAATCCGGGTGCCGATGCGCGACAGCTGGGTGAAGTTCATCCAGATCATGAAGGCCTTGCCCACCATCAGCTTGTCGTCGACGAAACCCCAATAGCGGCCGTCGGAGCTGTTGTCGCGGTTGTCGCCCATCATGAAGTAATTGCCCTGCGGCACCTTGCAGACGAAACCGTCGTCATCGTAGCGGCAATTGTCGCGGTAGGGGAAGTCCTGCACCTGGCTCAGCGCCACCACCGGCGCTTCGACGTTGTTCAATACATGGTAGGACTTGCCGCCCTGATTTTCCCGGAAACGCTGGGCGGTGATCTGGGCCAGGCCTTGCTCGATGTAGTCGTAAGTGCCGTCGGCGACATCGGTCACCGGCTTGCCGTTGACGGTCAGGCGCTTGTTGCGGTACTCGACGGTGTCGCCCGGCAAGCCGATCACGCGCTTGATGTAATTCACCTTGGGGTTGGGCGGATAGTTGAACACCACCACATCGCCGTGATTGACCTGATTGACCGGCACCAGCACGTTGTTCAGCACCGGCACGCGGATGCCGTAGGTGAACTTGTTGACCAGGATGAAATCGCCGACCACCAGGCCGGGCCGCATCGAGCTGGACGGAATCTGGAACGGCTCCACCAGGAAGGAGCGCAGCACGAACACCACCAGGATCACCGGGAAAAAGCCGCGCGAATAATCGACGAAATGGCCGGGCTGCGCGCCGCTAGCGGCGCGCTTCCTGGCCAGCATCCACTTGTCCAGCGCCCATACCGCGCCGGTGATCACGACGAACACCAGCATCACCGCGGTGAAGCTCATGTAGTCGGACAGCAGGCCGAAGCCGCCGATCACCAGAGCCAGATAGCCCCACTGCACCGATTGCGGCCAATCCTTGGCGCCTTCCTGCTTCTTGCCGCCCAGCAAAATCAGCAACACGCCGACCACGACCGCGGCCGAGAACACCCAGAACAAGTTTGCGCCCACTTATTTGTCCCCTACTTGAAGAATCGCCAGGAAAGCCTCTTGCGGGATTTCCACGTTGCCGACCTGCTTCATCCGCTTCTTGCCGGCCTTTTGTTTTTCCAGCAGCTTTTTCTTGCGGGTGATGTCGCCGCCGTAGCACTTGGCCAGCACGTTCTTGCGCAAGGCCTTCACCGTTTCGCGCGCGATGATGTGGCCGCCGATGGCCGCCTGCACCGCGATGTCGAACATCTGGCGCGGAATCAGCTCGCGCATCTTGGACACCAGCTCGCGGCCGCGGTACACGCTGGAGGCGCGGTGGACGATCAAGCTCAGCGCGTCGACCTTTTCGCCGTTGACCAGCACGTCCAGCTTGACCAGATCGGCGCTCTGGAACTCCTTGAACTCGTAGTCCAGCGAAGCGTAGCCGCGGCTGGTGGACTTCAGCTTGTCGAAGAAGTCCATCACCACTTCGTTCATCGGCAGATCGTAGGTGAGCATCACCTGGCGGCCCATGTACTGCATATTGCGCTGCACGCCGCGCTTCTGGTTGCACAGCGTCATCACCGCGCCCACATAGTCCTGCGGCACCAGGATGGTGGAGGTGATGATGGGTTCGCGCAGGTCTTCGTACTTGCCGGAATCCGGCATGCGCGACGGGTTGGACACCACTTCCACCGTGCCGTCCTTCATCACCACTTCGTAGTTCACCGTGGGCGCGGTGGTGATCAGGTCCATGTCGAACTCGCGCTCCAGCCGCTCCTGAACGATCTCCAGGTGCAGAAGGCCGAGGAAGCCGCAGCGGAAGCCGAAGCCCAGCGCCTGCGACACTTCCGGCTCGTACTTCAGCGAAGCGTCGTTCAGCTGCAGCTTTTCCAGCGCGTCGCGCAGCGCTTCGTAATCGTGGCTTTCCACCGGGTACAGGCCGGCGAATACCTGCGACTGCACGTCCTTGAAGCCCGGCAGCGCCTCGGCGGCCGGCTTGGACACCAGGGTGATGGTGTCGCCCACCTTGGCCGATTTCAATTCCTTGATGCCGGCGATGACGAAACCCACCTCGCCCGCGTTCAGGCTTGGACGTTGAACCGACTTGGGGGTGAACACGCCCACCTGTTCGCACAGGTGCTCGGCGCCGGTGGCCATGAACTTGATTTTGTCCTTGGGCTTCAGCGAGCCGTCGATCACCCGCACCAGCATCACCACGCCGACGTAGTTGTCGAACCAGGAGTCGACGATCAGCGCCTTCAGCGGGCCGTCCGGGTCGCCCTTCGGCGCCGGGATCTTGCTCACCACCTCTTCCAGGATGTCTTCGATGCCGATGCCGGACTTGGCCGAAGCACGCACCGCTTCGACGGCCTCGATGCCGATGATGTCCTCGATCTCCTGCGAGATGCGCTCGGGATCGGCGGCCGGCAGGTCGATCTTGTTCAGCACCGGCACCACTTCCACGCCCAGCTCAATGGCGGTGTAGCAGTTGGCGACGGTCTGGGCTTCCACGCCCTGCGACGCGTCCACCACCAGCAGCGCGCCCTCGCAGGCGGACAACGAGCGCGACACTTCGTAGCTGAAGTCCACGTGTCCCGGGGTGTCGATCAGGTTGAGGTTGTACACTTGGCCATCGCGGGCCTTGTAGGTCAAGGCGGCGGTCTGCGCCTTGATGGTGATGCCGCGCTCCTTCTCGATGTCCATGGAGTCAAGCACCTGGGCGCTCATCTCGCGCAACTCCAAACCACCGCAGAACTGAATGAAGCGGTCGGCCAGGGTCGATTTACCGTGGTCGATATGGGCAATGATCGAAAAATTTCGGATGTTCTTCATCGGTTTCCAGCAAAAGATAAGGGCACGCTAGCGTGCCCGGGGCTGCTGACGGATGGCCCTTCCGGCGATCCTGCGGGTCCGGCGGCGGCCGGAAGCCGATCAGCAAGCGGGGGCGCGACCCGCGCGCCCCCGGTTTTACTCACACTGGCGCGGATTTTAGCCGATTTCGCCCAAGTGTGCAGCCAATCTCGCGCCATCCAGATGCCAATGGCAGATTTCGGTCTCGCCATCCATCAGCACCGGCACCAGCTCGTTGAAGCGGGCCTCCAGCGCCGGATCGGCGTCGACGTCCACCACCTCGAGCTCGAAACCGTGGCGCTCGCGCCAGGGAGCGAGCTCGGCCAGCATCTGATGACACAGGCTGCAGTATTCGCGGAAATAAAGCGTCAGCTTCACTTGGCCTCATCCACGGTCAGCGGCACGAACATCGTCACGCCCTGGCGCATCACCTGCAAGGCGACCGCGCTGCCCTTCTTGGCCTGGTTCAGCGCGGCCTTCAACTGGGCGAAGCTCTTCAGCGGATCGCTGCCGATGCCGACGATGATGTCGCCCTGCTGGATGCCGGCCCGCATCGCCGCGCCGTTGGCGCCGCGGACCAGCAGGCCGTAGTCGATGCCGGCGCGCTGCAACTGGACCGGATTCAGCTCCTGCAGGCGCAGGCCGATCTGGGCCAGGCTCTGCTCGCTCTCCGCGCCCGGCTTGCGGTACTCGCGCTTGGCGACGCGGGCATCCTCCTCCACCAGTTCGTCCGGCACCACGCGAATGCTGGCCTGCGCGCGGCTGCGCCAGACATCCAGCGAAATGGCCTTGCCCGGCGGCATGTCGCTGATCAGGCGCTGCATGTCGCCGCCGTTCTCTATCGCCTGGCCGTTGATGCGCAGCACGATGTCGCCTGCCTTCAAGCCCGCCTTCTGCGCCGGCCCCTTGGGATCGAGCGCGTTGATCAGCACGCCGCTGGGCTTGGCCAGGCCGAAGGACGCCGCCAGCTCCTTGCTCAGTTCCTGCACCACCACGCCGATGCGGCTGCGGGTCACCTTGCCCTTGGCCTTCAGCTGATCGGCCACGTTCATCGCGGTATCGATGGGAATGGCGAAGGAGATGCCCATGAAGCCCCCGGAACGGCTGTAGATCTGCGAATTGACGCCGATCACCTCGCCGCTCAGGTTGAACAGCGGGCCGCCGGAATTGCCGGGATTCACCGCCGCGTCGGTCTGGATGAACTGCACGGCGCTCTCGTCCGGCAGCATGCGGTTCTTGCCGGAAACGATGCCGGAGGTGGCGGTGTTTTCAAAACCGAACGGCGAGCCGATGGCCAGCACCCACTGCCCGACCTTCAGGCTCTTCGGATCACCCATCCGCACCACCGGCAGGTTCTGGGCGTCGATCTTGAGCAAGGCCACGTCGGAGCGGGCGTCGGAACCGATCACCCGCGCCTGGAATTCTCGCTTGTCGTTCAGCTTGACCGTGATCTTGTCCGCGCGGGCCACCACGTGGGCATTGGTCAGCACGTAGCCATCCTTAGAGATGATGAAGCCCGAACCCAGCGAACTCTCCTGATGCTCGCGCTGCTGCGGCGGCGCGAAGCGGCGGAAGAATTCGAAGAACGGATCCCCCTCCATGCCCTCCGGCAGACCGGAAACCGTCTCCTTGACCGTGGAAGTGGTGCTGATATTGACCACCGCCTTGCCTTCGGCCTCGACGATCTGGGCGAAGTCCGGCAGCTCCGCCGCCATGGCGACAGGAACCGCCGCGGCCAGAATAGATGCCGACAGCATTGCGAAAACAATCAGTTTTTTGACCGACATGTGCGCTCCATCTTTGGAATGTTGTGGACTGAATAGGCCGGCGGACGCCGGCCGTGCAACCATCGGATCGGGAAGCGGCGCCTTGCCGCGCCCCTCACGCTCCCTTGCGACGCGCCTTGCGGACGCATCACGCAAAACTGGCCACCTCCGCATGTTTCGAATGGGAAATGGCCAGTCACGCTTTCATCGGCAGGAAAGCCTGCCCGGCACGGGCTCAATCCCCCTTGCCGTTGACATGCAAGCCCTTGAGCAAGGCCATCATCGCGGTTTGCGGCATATCGCCCACCGCGGTCAGCTGCATGTCGTTCTGGTAGCTGGTGGCCATGTTGATCGCCCCGTGCAGGTTGCCCACCTTTTCCAGACGCGCGTGCTCGGGAGGAGGCGGCTCGACAAACACCGACAGCATCACCAGGCCGTCGCTCAGCACCATGTGCCGGACCGGCTTGCCGCCCTGTCCGGGCAGCACGCGCTGGACCGAACGCAGCACCCGGAAACCCTGCGGCAATCCGGTCAGCTCGCCCTGCGGCGCCGCCGCTTCCTCGCTGCCCGCCGACGCGCTGGAACGCAGCTGGAACCGCTGCGACAGCTTGGAGACGTACGCCCGCTTATCCTTGGCCCCGCCCAGCTCCACATCGGTGAAGGTGAACTGCTCGACCGCATCGCCGCGCGGCGACAAGGTCATCACTTTCAAGGGGAGATAGGTGGTGGGCTCTATGCACATCCGCATCGTGTAGCGCTGCGCATCCCGAGGCTGCAGATCCAGCCACTGGCAGTCCCGCTTGGCCACGCGATCATAGCCGGTGCGCTTGAGGACGTAGGAACGGGTGATATCGTCCAGATCATCGGGCAGCAAGGCGGGGAACAACCGCATCGCGCTGATCTTGCACGCCATCAAGGCGCGCTTGTCCGGCGCGAAGCAGGTCAGCCCCCGCCCCTTGCGAACCACCTCCCGCGTCGGACCGTCCAGCGAGGTGCGCTTTTCGCGCACATTGTCGCCTTGTCCCTGGCGGACGATGCGGAAGGTTTCCAGCGTGCCATTCATCTGATGCAGATAGGTGCCATCCAGCGGCTGCTGCCTGCCGGCGTTGCCGACATTGCGCAGCAGCTGCATGTCATCCTCCGCATGGGCCGCGCACGCGGCCCCGAGCATCAAAACACCAATCAGAGGAACGACACGCATCAGTGGCGAGCTCCGTTTCCGTAGGACACGCGCATCACACTCTGGTCAGCGGTCACCTCCTGGTGCGCCAGCACATAGGGATCGTCCTGATCCATCGCCGCAGCGGGCTTGGCGATCTGCACCGGCACGCCGCGATCGGCGATCGCCGACGGCGGAGCGTTGCGGTGGGACAGCTGCTGCCACCCCACGACGGCGGCGAAGCTGACGCTCGCGGCCAGCGCCACCGCGCTCGCGGTGCGCGCCTTGCGCGGACGCGTCCAGCGTCGCGGCGCCAGGACCGTCGGCTCTTCCGCCAGGCGAGCCGCCACCTTGGCTCTCACATTCAGCGAGGACAGGCGGTTGGCGCGCATCGCGTCGCCGATCAGATGATACCCTTCCCAGGCATCATCCAGATCCTTGTCTCCGGCGATGGCGGCGATTGCCTTATCGGCATCGGGCCCGTCCAGTTCACCGTCCATCAGTGCGGATATCGTTTCTTTCATACTTACCACCTTCTGTTCTTGGCCGTATCCAGCAGAGGCCTGAGCTCAGCAGCAATCGCCTCGCGTGCGCGGAAAATCCGCGAACGCACGGTACCTATCGGACAATCCATCACCCTGGCGATCTCGTCGTAGGACAGCCCTTCCATCTCCCTAAGCGAGATGGCAGTGCGCAACTCCTCCGGCAAGGCCTCCACGGCGGCATTGACCGTAGCCAGAATCTCCTTGTTCATCAGCTCGGTTTCGGGCGTGTTCATGTCGGGAATTTGCGACGCCATGTCGAAACTCTCGCCATCCTCGTCCTCTATCTCGCTGTTCACCACCGGGCGACGCCCGTTGGCGCTGAGGAAATTCTTGGCCGTATTGATGCCGATCCTGTACAGCCATGTGTAAAACGCGCTCTCACCCCGAAACGATGGCAAAGCACGATACGCTTTGATAAACGCTTCCTGCGTCACATCCTCGATGTCAGAACCGTCGCGTATGAAACGCGACAACAACCTGGCGAGACGTCGCTGATACTTTGCAACAAGCAGATCGAAAGCTCTTTTTTCACCTCGCTGGGCACGTTCCACCAACTGTTGATCGATGTCCCGATCACTCATAGTCGTTGTTATGCTCCCTGGTTTGCCCACTGTTCTATGTGGTCGTTACGTGGACTGTGATCTAGACCACGGTTTAAAGCCCGAGTTCCCACTGGCGAGGACGTTGCGAAACATATCACTCCCGGCGCAAAACTTGAACATCCGATTATCAACTATTGCCAGCATTTTCTAGAGCCTTTACACTCCAACCAAGCACTTGCTTGAATGACAGGCAATTAATTCAATCCACCGTCAGGAGCATTTCATGAGCACTCCCGGGCAGCGTTTCCGCCAGGCCGTGGCCGCCGAAAAACCATTGCAAGTGGTGGGGGCGATCAACGCCTACGCTGCACGTTTGGCCGAACACTCAGGTTTCAAGGCCCTCTACCTGTCCGGCGGCGGCGTCGCCGCCTCGTCCTGCGGCATCCCCGACCTCGGCATCACCACGCTGGAAGACGTGCTGATCGACGCCCGCCGCATCACCGACGTGACCGACCTGCCGCTGCTGGTGGACATCGACACCGGCTGGGGCGGCGCTTTCAACATCGCCCGCGCCGTGCGCAGCCTGGAGAAGGCCGGCGTCGCCGCCGTCCACATCGAGGACCAGGTGCAGCAGAAACGCTGCGGCCACCGCCCGAACAAGGCCATCGTCCCGCTGGATGAAATGATCGACCGCGTCAAGGCTGCCGCCGACGCCCGCCGCGACGACAGCTTCGTGATCATGGCGCGCACCGACGCGCTGGCGGTGGAAGGCCTGGACGCCGCCATCGAACGCGCCGTCGCCTGCGTCGAAGCCGGCGCCGACATGATCTTCCCGGAAGCAATGACCGACCTAGCCATGTACAAGCGTTTCGCCGACGCGGTGAAGGTGCCGGTGCTGGCCAACATCACCGAGTTCGGCGCCACCCCGCTCTACACCGCCGAGGAGCTTGCCGCCAACGGCGTCGCCATGGCGCTGTATCCGCTCTCCGCCTTCCGCGCCATGAGCCAGGCCGCGCTGGAAGTGTACGGCGCCATCCGCCGCGACGGCAGCCAGCAGGCGGTAGTCGACAAGATGCAGACCCGGATGGAACTGTACGACCACCTGGGCTACCACGACTACGAAAAGAAACTGGACCAGCTGTTCGCCGCCGGCAAGCAATAACAATTCAAGGGCTGCGGCATCGCCCCCAAGTCTGACAAAGGAGAAATTGCATGACTGAAGTGGTTCTGACCGGCAAACCGAAGAAATCCGTCGCACTGTCCGGCGTCGCCGCCGGCAACACCGCGCTGTGCACCGTCGGCCGCAGCGGCAACGACCTGCACTACCGCGGCTACGACATCCTGGATCTGGCCGACAAGGCGGAGTTCGAAGAAGTAGCCTACCTGCTGGTGCACGGCAAGCTGCCGAACCAGGCGGAACTGGCCGGCTACAAGAAAAAGCTGAAATCGCTGCGCGGCCTGCCGGCTTCGGTGAAGGCGGTGCTGGAAGCGCTGCCGGCCAGCGCCCATCCGATGGACGTGATGCGCAGCGGCGCATCGGCGCTGGGCTGCGCGCTGCCGGAGAAGGACGACCACAACCTGGCCGGCGCGCGCGACATCGCCGACCGCCTGATGGCCTCGTTCGGCTCCATCCTGCTGTACTGGTACCACTACAGCCACAACGGCAAGCGCATCGACGTCGAAACCGACGACGACAGCATCGGCGGCCACTTCCTGCACCTGCTGCACGGCGTCAAGCCGTCGGCCGAATGGGTGCGCGCGATGCACACCTCGCTGAACCTGTACGCCGAGCACGAATTCAACGCTTCCACCTTCGCCGCCCGCGTCATCGCCGGCACCGGCTCCGACATGCACAGCGCCATCACCGGCGCCATCGGCGCGCTGCGCGGCCCGAAGCACGGCGGCGCCAACGAAGTGGCGTTCGAGATTCAGCAGCGCTACGAAAACCCGGACGAGGCCGAAGCCGACATCCGCGCCCGCGTGGAGCGCAAGGAAGTGGTGATCGGCTTCGGCCACCCGGTGTACACCCTCTCCGACCCGCGCAACAAGGTGATCAAGGAGGTGGCGCGCGAACTGTCCAAGAGCAACAGGGACATGAAGATGTTCGACATCGCCGAGCGCCTGGAAACGGTGATGTGGGACGTCAAGAGAATGTTCCCCAACCTCGACTGGTTCTCCGCCGTCAGCTACCACGCGATGGGCGTGCCGACCGCGATGTTCACGCCGCTGTTCGTGATCTCGCGCACCAGCGGCTGGAGCGCACACGTGATCGAGCAACGCCAGGACGGCAAGATCATCCGCCCGTCGGCCAACTACATCGGCCCGGAAGACCAGGCCTACATCCCGCTGGAAAAACGCTGAGGCAAGCAGCAAGCGACGCGGCCGCCCGGCCGCGTCGGCCATACTGGAGCAGTAAATGAAGCAAATGTTGTTCTGGCAGCGCCTGGACTGCCCGGGACTGGAGCAGGCGGAAATCGAAACCGGCGCCGGCCTCTCATTGTCCGCCAGCGGCAGCCTGCTGCATGCCGACAGCGGCGCCAGCCTGCGTTACCGGATGCAGCTGGACCACAACGGCAGGCTCAGCCATGCCCACATCGATGTTTCCGCGCCCGAACCCAGGCAACTGACGCTGCAGCACACAGAAAGCGGCCGCTGGCTGATCAACGGCCAGGCGCAGCCGACCTGGGATGGCTGCCAGGAGCTGGACCTGCAGTCCTGCGGCCTGACCAACGCCTTCCCCATCCGCCGCTTGAAACTGGGCATCGGCGACAGCGTCGAGCTGTCTATGCTGTTCGTGCGCCTGCCGTCATTGACGCCGGCCATCTGCCCGCAGCGCTACACTCGCCTGCCGGACCACGACGGCATGCCCTGCTACCGCTACGAATCCCCCGGCTTCGCCGCCGACATCCTCGTCGACGAGCAAGGCTTCACCCTGCATTACAGCGACTTTCTGCAACGGCTGCCCGACAGCGGCCGCGACTGAGCGAAAGACAGACATGAACCGCCAATACCGCACCGCCCTGCCCGGCACCGGGCTGGATTACTTCGACGCCCGCGCCGCCGTCAACGCCATCCAGGCCGGCGCCTGGGACAAGCTGTCCTACACCGCCCGCATCCACGCCGAAAACCTGGTCCGCCGCTGCGAGCCGGCCGTTTTGACCGAGTGCCTGGAACAAATCGTCCACCGCAAGCGCGAGCGCGACTTCCCCTGGTTCCCGGCGCGCGTGGTGTGCCACGACATCCTGGGCCAGACCGCGCTGGTGGATCTGGCCGGCCTGCGCGACGCCATCGCCGACCAGGGCGGCGACCCGGCCCAGGTCAACCCGGTGGTGCCGGTGCAATTGATCGTGGACCATTCGCTGGCGGTGGAGTGCGGCGGCTTCGACCCGCAGGCTTTCGAGAAGAACCGCGCCATCGAAGACCGGCGCAACGAGGACCGCTTCCATTTCATCGAATGGACCAAGACCGCCTTCGACAACGTCGACGTAATCCCCGCCGGCAACGGCATCATGCACCAGATCAATCTGGAGCGGATGAGCCCGGTGATCCACGCCGACAACGGCGTCGCCTACCCCGACACCTGCGTCGGCACCGACAGCCACACGCCGCACGTGGACGCGCTGGGCGTGATCGCCGTCGGCGTCGGCGGCCTGGAGGCCGAGAACGTGATGCTGGGCCGCGCCTCCTGGATGCGGC
Organism: Chromobacterium sp. Ag138; assembly: GCF_055181315.1. Lineage (NCBI taxonomy): Bacteria > Pseudomonadati > Pseudomonadota > Betaproteobacteria > Neisseriales > Chromobacteriaceae > Chromobacterium > Chromobacterium sp. Ag138. The sequence goes on along the minus strand of NZ_JBUPWA010000001.1, from coordinate 82,861 downwards.
TGCCGGATATCGTCGGCGTGGAGCTGAGCGGCAAACCCGGCTCCGGCATCACCGCCACCGACGTGGTGCTGGCGCTGACCGAATTCCTGCGCCAGCAAAAGGTCGTCGGCGCTTATCTCGAGTTTTATGGCGAAGGCGCCGCGGCGCTGACGCTGGGCGACCGCGCCACCATCTCGAACATGGCGCCCGAGTACGGCGCCACCGCCGCGCTGTTCTTCATCGACGCGCAGACCATCGCTTACTTGAAACTGACCGGCCGCAGCGACGAGCAGGTCAAGCTGGTGGAAACCTACGCCAAGACCGCCGGCCTGTGGGCGGACAGCCTGAAGACCGCCGAGTACGAGCGGGTGTTGAAATTCGACCTGGCCACCGTCACCCGCAACCTGGCCGGCCCGTCCAACCCGCACAAGCGGCTGCCGGTGTCCCTGCTTGCCGAGCGCGGCATCGCCGCCAACCTCGCGGAAGCCCGCGCCCAGGAAGCGCAAGGCCTGATGCCGGACGGCGCGGTCATCATCGCCGCCATCACCAGCTGCACCAACACCAGCAATCCGCGCAACGTGATCGCCGCCGGCCTGCTGGCGCGCAACGCCAACCGGCTGGGCCTGGTCCGCAAACCATGGGTGAAGTCTTCGCTGGCGCCGGGGTCGAAAGCAGTGGAGCTGTATTTGAAGGAAGCCGGCCTGCTGTCCGAGCTGGAACAGCTGGGCTTCGGCATCGTCGCCTTCGCCTGCACCACCTGCAACGGCATGTCCGGCGCGCTGGATCCGAAAATCCAGCAGGAGATCATAGACCGCGACCTGTACGCGACCGCGGTGCTGTCCGGCAACCGCAACTTCGACGGCCGCATCCACCCCTACGCCAAGCAGGCCTTCCTGGCCTCGCCGCCGCTGGTGATCGCCTACGCCATCGCCGGCACCATGCGCTTCGATATCGAAAAGGACGTGCTGGGCGTGGCCGGCGGCAAGGAAATCCGCCTGCAGGACATCTGGCCGTCCGACGAGGAGATCGACGCGGTGCTGAAACAGGCGGTGAAGCCCGAGCATTTCCGCCGCGTGTACGAGCCGATGTTCGCCATCCGCCAGAGCAGCGGCGAGAAAGTCAGCCCGCTGTACGCCTGGCGGCCGCAGTCCACCTACATCCGCCGCCCGCCGTACTGGGAGGGCGCGCTGGCCGGCGAGCGCACGCTCAAGGGCATGCGCCCGCTGGCGCTGTTGCCGGACAACATCACCACCGACCACCTGTCGCCATCCAACGCCATCCTGCTGGACTCCGCCGCCGGCGAGTACCTGGCCAAAATGGGCCTGCCGGAGGAGGACTTCAACTCCTACGCCACCCATCGCGGCGACCACCTGACCGCTCAGCGCGCCACCTTCGCCAATCCCAAGCTGTTCAACGAGATGGTGCTGAACGGCGACGGGTCGGTCCGCCAGGGCTCGCTGGCCCGCGTGGAGCCGGACGGCAAGGTGATGCGGATGTGGGAGGCCATTGAAACCTATATGGACCGCAAGCAGCCGCTGATCATCGTCGCCGGCGCCGACTACGGCCAGGGCAGCTCGCGCGACTGGGCGGCCAAGGGCGTGCGTCTGGCCGGCGTCGAAGCCATCGTCGCCGAAGGCTTCGAGCGCATCCACCGCACCAACCTGATCGGCATGGGCGTGCTGCCGCTGGAATTCAAGCCCGGCGTCAACCGCAAGACCCTGCAACTGGACGGTACCGAAACCTACGACGTGATCGGCACACGCGAGCCGCGCGCCGAGTTGACCCTGGTCATCCACCGCCGCGGCGGCGAAACCGTCCAGGCGCCGGTGACCTGTAGGCTGGACACCGCCGAGGAAGTGTCGATCTACGAGGCCGGCGGCGTATTGCAGCGCTTCGCGCAGGACTTCCTGGCGGCGGCGCAGGCCTGATCAACCATTGCAGCCGGCCATCGCCGGCTGTTCAACACAGAAACAGGATGGACAGCATGGCTCACCCGGCCCAGATCCGAATCCCCGCCGCCTATATGCGCGGCGGCACCAGCAAAGGCGTGTTCTTCCGGCTGCAGGACCTGCCGGAAGCCGCCCGCCAGCCCGGCCCCGCGCGCGACGCGCTGCTGCTGCGCGTGATCGGCAGCCCGGACCCGTATGGCAAGCAGATAGACGGCATGGGCGGCGCCACCTCCAGCACCAGCAAGACCGTCATCGTGTCCAAGTCCGCGCGTCCGGACCATGATGTGGACTACCTGTTCGGCCAGGTCGCCATCGACAAGGCCTTCGTCGACTGGACCGGCAACTGCGGCAACCTGTCCGCCGCCGTCGGCCCGTTCGCCATCGCAGGCGGCCTAGTCGACCCGGCGCGCGTGCCGGACAACGGCGTCTGCGCCGTGCGCATCTGGCAGGCCAATATCGGCAAGACCATCATCGCCCACGTGCCCATCACCCATGGCCAACCGCAGGAAACCGGCGATTTCGAGCTGGACGGGGTCACCTTCCCCGCCGCCGAAGTGCAGCTGGAATTCCTGGATCCGGCCGACGAAGGCGACGGCGACGGCGGCGCGATGTTTCCCACCGGCAAGCTGGTGGACACGCTGGAGGTGCCCGGCGTAGGCGCCTTCCCGGCCACGCTGATCAACGCCGGCATCCCCACCATCTTCGTCAACGCCGCCGACATCGGCTACATCGGCACGGAATTACAGGATGACATCAATTCCGACCTGGCGGCGCTGGCCCGCTTCGAAACCATCCGCGCCCACGGCGCGCTGAAGATGGGGCTGATCAAGGGCCTGGACGAGATCGCCGCCCGCCAGCACACGCCCAAGATCGCCTTCGTCGCGCCGCCGGCCGACTACATCGCCTCCAGCGGCAAACCGGTGAAGGCATCCGACATCGACGTTCTGGCCCGGGCGATGTCGATGGGCAAGCTTCACCACGCGATGATGGGCACCGCGGCGGTAGCCATCGGCACCGCCGCGGCCATTCCCGGCACGCTGGTCAACCTGGCCGCCGGCGGCGGCAAGCGCCAGGCAGTGCGCTTCGGCCATCCGTCCGGCACGCTGCGGGTAGGCGCGCAGGCCCGCGAGGAGCGCGGCGAATGGATCGTCACCAAGGCGATCATGAGCCGCAGCGCCCGCGTGCTGATGGAAGGCTGGGTGCGGATGCCGGGAGACGCGCTCTAGAAGAAACCGTCGGCCGCCGGCGGGAAAAATGGCGGGGATGCGCGCAGCATCCCCGTTTTCACATCCGGATGGCGATATTGCCGGCAGTTTCTTGCAGGATTTCGTGGGATAATGACAATCAGCCGGCGCGACAACGACGAGCATCCCAAAATCATCGCCATCCGCGCAGGCCCGGTCGAACACCAAACGGAACCCGCAGCCATGAGCACCCCCGCCCCGATACTGACTTCCTCCACCGATTGGCACTGGAGCCCCACGCCCTATCCCGGCGTGGACTTCACCTGGCTGCGCCGCAATCCGGACGGAGGCGGCTCGGCCTTGCTGAAGCTGGCCAAGGGCGCGAAGCTGCCGCTGCACCAGCACCCGGGCACGGAACAGGTTTTCGTCACCGCCGGCCGGCTCAAAGTGGGCGAGCATGTGCTGAACAAGGGCGACCACCTGTTCATCGACGCCCACGTTCCGCATGCGGTGGAAGCCTTGCAATCCGCCGTTTATCTGACGCTGTCGGAAAGCGATGGCGTGGAGCTGCTGGAGCCGGACCAGGCAGGCTGATCCGGCCGGAAAGGCGGACTAGAAGGGCTGGATCGCCACCTTCAGCACGCCGTCGCGCTGATGCGAGAACAGGTCGTAAGCCTCGACGATCTGGTCCAGCTTGTAGCGATGCGTGACCAGCGGCGACAGGTCCAGCCGGTCGCTCTCCAGCACATTCATCAGCCGCCGCATCCGCTCCTTGCCGCCCGGGCACAGCGAGGACACGATCTTTTTGTCGCCCAGGCCGGCATTGAACGCGTCCAGCGGAATCCTCAGATCGCTCGAATACACGCCCAGGCTGGACAACGTGCCGCCCGGCTTCAATATCCGCAGCGCGGATTCGAACGTGCCCTGGGTGCCCAGCGCCTCGATGGCCGAATCGACGCCGCGTCCGCCGGTCAACTTCAGGATTTCCGAGACCACGTCCACCTGGCGGAAATTCAGCGTCACATCGGCGCCCAGCCGCCGCGAAATCGCCAGCCGGTCGTCTATCCCGTCCACCGCGATGATGCACGACGCGCCGCGCAAGCGCGCGCCGGCCACCGCGCACAAGCCTATCGGCCCCTGGGCGAACACCGCCACCACGTCGCCGATCTTGATGTTGGCCGCCTCGGCGCCGGAAAAGCCGGTGGACATGATGTCGGGACACATCAGCACCTGCTCGTCGCTGAGCCCGTCCGGAATCGGCGCCAGATTGGCCTGGGCATCCGGCACCAGCACGTACTCGGCCTGGGTGCCGTCTATGGTGTTGCCGAAGCGCCAGCCACCCATCGGCTTGTAGCCGTGGCATTCGCAGCCGCCGTCCTGCGACGGATAACCGTCCTGGCAGCCATAGGAAGTGAAGCTGGGACAGATCGCGCCGGCGATCACCCGCTGGCCCTCGCGATAGCCCTTGACCCCAGCGCCCAGCTTCTCGATCACCCCCACCGGCTCATGGCCTATGGTCAGGCCGGACGCCACCGGATACTCGCCCTTGAGGATGTGCACATCGGTGCCGCAGATGGTGGTGGTGGTGATCCGCACCAGCGCGTCGCCCGGCCCCACCGCCGGGATCGGTTTCTCCCGCAGCTCGATCTTGCCGGGCGCGACGAATACCGCTGCCTTCATGCTGTTCATGGCTTGCCTCCTGTCATGGCGGAGCCCGCCCGGCCATGGCCCGCGGCCGGCTCCAGGATGGAAACGAAACGTATCCTTCACTAGGCCGCAATACCGCGCCGCGGACAACTGCCCTATCGGTCCAAAACATGGACGCATGATCTGGATCAAACGCCGTGTGGCCTTGCGGACATGCCTGCGCGCCGCCGCAGGTGGCGGAAAACAATGCCTGTTGATGTAACTACTGGTTTACACTTAACCGTTCCACTTAAAATATCTCCATATAAAACAAATACGAGAGACATCGATGAATCAAGCGATGCTGTACGCGCTCGCCGCGATCGCCATGTGGGCGTCCGTCGCCACCCTCAGCGCCCTCACCCATGCCCTGCCGCCTTTCTTCGTCGCCGGCGTCGGCCTGATGCTGGGCAGCCTGCTGACCGTGCGCCGCATGGCCGACTGGAAAGTGCCGCCCAAGAACTTCGCCAACGGGGTATACGGCATTTTCGGCTTCTACTTTTTCCTGTTCAACGCCTATCGGCTAGCGCCGGTGATGGACGCCACCGTGCTCAGCTACGTCTGGCCGCTGTTGATGGTGCTGCTGTCCCCGCTGCTGGTGCCCGGCACCCGGCTGGGCGCCAACCATATCCTGGGCAGCCTGATAGGCTTCGCCGGCGCGGCGCTGATCGTCACCGGCGGCAAGCTGTCGCTGTCGATGTCCGCGCTGCCCGGCTATCTGATGGCTCTGGGCGCGGCCGTGGTGTGGGCCACCTACAGCCTGTTCACCCGCCGCCTGCCGGCCACGTCGGACAATGCGGTCGGCGGTTACTGCTTCGCCTCCGGCCTGCTGGCGCTGGGTCTGCATTTCGCCACCGAACCCGCCGCCCATCCCTCGGCCATCCAATGGCTGATGATCGCCGTGCTGGGCCTGCTGCCGATGGGCGCGGCCTTCCTGTGCTGGAATCGCGCGATGCAGCTGGGCGATCCGCGCCAGACCGGCGCGCTGGGCAACGCCACCCCGCTGCTGTCCACGCTGATGCTGGTCGCCTCCGGCCAGGCCGCGCTCGACGGCTCCGCCGCGCTGGCCATCGCCATGATCGTCGGCGGCGCCGCGCTGGGCACCCTTCCCGCGGAGCGGCTGCTGCCGGGCTGGCTGCGCGCCTGAACTACGGTACCGGCGGACGCGGCGCGCCCGCCGGTCGGGCTATAATCGCAAACCTTCTCCACACAAGGAATTCTGCGATGAAGCCCTGCCTCCTGGCCCTGCTGGCGTTGTTCGCCAGCCATGCCGCGCTGGCCGAAGACGATCCCTGCCAGAGCGCCAACAACACGCTGGAAATCAACGACTGCAAGCAAAAGCAATTCGACGCCCGCGACAAGGCGCTCAACGGGCGCTACCGCGAGCTGCTGAAGAAGCTGCGCGCCGACGAAGCCCAGAGCGGCGCCAAAGACAAGCCGTCCGCGCTGCTGATCCAGGCCCAGCGCAAGTGGATCGCCTTCCGCGACGCCGACTGCAACACCAAGTACCAGATCTACATCGACGGCAGCATCCGCAACGCCGTCTTCCTCGACTGCAAGATCGAGCGCACCGAACAGCGCCTCAAGGAACTGGACCCCAAGTTCTGGTGATCCGCCCGGGTTTCCCCGCCCAGAGCCGAGGAGTATCATCCCGGCCTGTCTTCACGCAAAAATAAAAAGGGGCTGACATGGCAAAACACTGGGGCAAGGTGCTGACCGCGATGGTGACGCCGTTCGACGGCGACGGCCGGCTGAACCTCGACATGGCCTGCGCGCTGTCGCGCCATCTGGCGGATAACGGCAGCGACGGCCTGGTGCTGGCCGCCACCACCGGCGAAGCGCCGACGCTCTCCGACGCCGAGCGCTTCGACCTGATCCGCGCGGTCAGCGAGGCGGTGACCATTCCGGTGCTGGCAGGCACCGGCAGCAACGACACCCGCCACGCGCTGGACATGACGGCCAAGGCCGAAGCCGCCGGCGCCGCCGGCGCATTCCTGGTGTCGCCGTATTACAACCGTCCGCCCCAGGCCGGCATCGAGGCGCACTTCCGCGCGCTGGCCGCCGCCACCCGGCTGCCGGTGATGCTGTACGACGTGCCCGGCCGCACCGGCCGCCGCATCGCCCACGACGTGCTGTTGCGGCTGTTCCGCGAGGTGGACAATATCGTCGCCTTCAAGGACGCCACCGGCGACCCCGCCGCCGCCGCGCGCCTGGTGGCCGAGGCCGGCGGCCATTTCGAGCTGTATTCCGGCGACGATGCGCTGACCCTGCCCCTGCTGGCCGTCGGCGCGGTCGGCGTGGTGGGCACCTCCACGCACTGGACCGGCCCGGAGTTCGCCGCGATGATCGCCGCCGTCGAGCAGGGAAACCTCGCCCGCGCCCGCGAGATCAACGCCGCGCTGCTGCCCTCCTACGCCTACTCGAATACCGACGACGCGGTGTACTCGATGTCGGTGAAGGCGATGCTGCGCAGCCAGGGCCTGGCCGTCGGCGAATGCCGGCTGCCGCTGCCAGCCGCGCCGGCAGGCGTGGAGGCGCGGGCCGCCGAGACATGGCGCGGGCTGCAAGCCTGGCGCGCCGCCCAGCGCTGAGAACCCGTTCAGCCTCCGGCAATGAAAAAGGAGACCCGAGGGTCTCCTTTTTTTCGTGACTGGCGCGCCTCGCGGCGGGAATCAGTCGCGGAAGTTGTTGAACTGCAGCGGCGCGCCGTTTTCCAGATCGGACGCGATCTCGGCCTTCAGCAGCGCGATGGCTTCCTGCAGCACGTCGCGCTTGGCGCCGGACACCCGCACCGCCTCGCCCTGGATGCTGGCTTGCACCTTCATCTTGGAATCCTTCAGCAGCTTGACGATCTTCTTCGCCAGGTCGCTATCCAGGCCTTCCTTGATCTTCAGCACCTTCTTCACCTTGTTGCCGGACACTTTCTCCAGCTTGCCGTAGTCCAGGCTGCGCACGTCGACGCTGCGCTTGGACAGCTTGTTCACCAGGATGTCGTTGACCTGGTCCAGCTGGAATTCGGTATCGGCGAACAGCGTCACTTCCTTGTCGTTGAATTCGATGCGGGCGTCGCTGCCCTTGAAATCGTAACGGGTGGACACTTCCTTGTTGGCCTGGTCCAGCGCGTTGCGCACTTCCACCTTGTTTACTTCGGAAACGACATCAAAAGACGGCATAAAACAATCCTCGCTAATAACCTGCCGCATTCTAGTAGCGGCGTTGCCGCTTGTCACCCGTCATGCCATTGCCAAGGCCCTCCGGAAATGGTTTTATCGACGACAGTCAAACCAATCCCGAAAATCCGCCATGCTCGTCACCCTGCCGCAACTGGCCGCCTTCCTCGCCGCCGCCATGCTGATCACCGTCACCCCCGGCCCCGACAACCTGATGGTGCTGAGCCAAGGCATTTCCCGCGGCCGCCGCCAGGGCATGGCCTTCGGCCTGGGCTGCGCGCTGGGCTGCCTGAACCACACCTTGCTGGCGGCGCTGGGCGTCAGCGCGCTGATCGCCGCCTCGCCGCTCGCCTTCTCCGCCCTCAAGATCGCCGGCGGCGCCTATCTGGTCTACCTGGGCTGGGGCGCCATCCGCAGCTCCGGCGCCAGCTTCGACGCCCATGCCCAGGCCGGCGGCCCGCAGGGCTCGCTGGGCGCCACCTTCCGCCGCGGCCTGATCGCCAACGCGATCAACCCCAAGGTGGTGCTGTTCTTCCTCGCCTTCCTGCCGCAATTCGTCAACCCGGCGCAGGGGCCGGTCGGCCTGCAGACCGCCATCCTCGGCGCGCTGTTCACGCTGCAGGGCGCGCTGATCTTCGGCGCGCTCGGCTATTTCTCCGGCCACGTCGGCCAATGGCTGGCCAAGAGCCGCAAAGCCAGCCAATGGCTGGACCGCATAGCCGGCGCCGTTTTCATCGCGCTGGGCCTGCGCCTGATCCTGGCGCGCTGAGCGCGCAAAAAAGGCGGCCCCGCAAGGCCGCCTTTTCCATGCGATCCGGACTGGATCAGATCGCCTGCTCGTTGGTTTCGCCGGTGCGGATGCGCACCACCTGCTCCACCGGCACCACGAAGATCTTGCCGTCGCCGATCTTGCCGGTGCGCGCGGTTTCGACGATGGTTTCGATCGCCCGCTCCACCAGGTCGTCCGGCAGCACCACCTCTATCTTCACCTTGGGCAGGAAATCCACCACGTACTCGGCGCCGCGGTACAGCTCGGTGTGGCCTTTCTGGCGGCCGAAACCCTTGACCTCGGACACGGTGAGGCCGTTGATGCCGATCTCCGACAAGGCCTCGCGCACCTCGTCCAGCTTGAACGGCTTGATGATGGCTTCGACCTTTTTCATTGCGCAATGCTCCCGAATAAAACCAATGACGTTAGAGTAAAAAAGCGAAAAATGCCGCGGGCCGGCGGTATCTTCCGGACACGCCTTAAATGCGGCGATGTTTTGCTGTATTATGACGCCCTTTCCTGGTACTTGTCGCGGGTGTCTAATGTCTTACATTACCAAGCTGCGCGGTGGCGTTGCCCTGTCACCGTTTCGTCTCGAAAAACTGCAGGCGGCAGCTGCCGACGCCGGTCTGAAGGATATCGTCCTGACAGCCGAGCACTGGCATTTTGCGGAAAGCGACAGCGAGCTCTCGCTGGAGGAAATCGGCGTGCTGGGCCAGCTGCTCAGCTACGGCGAAGCGCCGCTGAACACCGAGCCGGAAGGCGAACTGTTCCTGGTCACGCCGCGAATCGGCACCCTGTCGCCATGGGCGTCCAAGGCCACAGACATCGCCCGGCATTGCGGATTGCCGAATATCCGGCGGATCGAACGCGGCACCGCTTTCCGAATCAAGTCCGCCGCAAAATCTTTAAGTGAAGAGGCTCGCCATACCCTGGCGGGCCTCTTGCACGATAGGATGACGGAAACCGTGTTGTCCTCGCTGGACGACGCGGAAAAACTGTTCACCCACATCGACCCGCAGCCGATGGCCAGCGTGGACATCCTCGGCGGCGGCCGCGCCGCGCTGGAGGCGGCCAACGTCCAGCTGGGCCTGGCGCTGTCCGACGACGAGGTGGAATACCTGGTCGAGAACTTCATCAAGCTGAAGCGCAATCCCAGCGACGTCGAGCTGATGATGTTCGCCCAGGCCAACTCCGAGCACTGCCGCCACAAGATCTTCAACGCCGAATTCATCATCGACGGCGTCAAGCAGGGCAAATCGCTGTTCCGCATGATCCGCGACACCCACGACGCCCACCCGCAGGGCACGCTGGTGGCGTACAAGGACAACGCCTCGGTGATCGAAGGCGCCTTCATCGAGCGCTTCTACCCGCAGCCGGGCAGCCACCAGTACGCGTACACCAGCGAACCCACCGACATCCTGATGAAGGTGGAAACCCACAACCATCCGACCGCGATCTCGCCCTTCCCCGGCGCCTCCACCGGCAACGGCGGCGAAATCCGCGACGAAGGTGCCACCGGCCGCGGCTCGCGCCCCAAGGCCGGCCTGACCGGCTTCACGGTGTCCAACCTCAACATCCCCGGCTTCAAGCAGCCGTGGGAAGCCTACCGCGACGGCCAGCCGGAGTACGGCAAGCCCGGCCGCATCGCCTCGGCGCTGCAAATCATGCTGGAAGGCCCGATCGGCGGCGCGGCGTTCAACAATGAATTCGGCCGCCCCAACCTGGCCGGCTACTTCCGCGCCTTCGAGGAAGAATTCAACGGCGAGATGCGCGGCTACCACAAGCCCATCATGCTGGCCGGCGGCCTGGGCAACATCCAGCAGCAGCAGATCCACAAGAACGAAATCCCGGAAGGCGCGCTGCTGATCCAGCTGGGCGGCCCGGGCCTGCTGATCGGCCTGGGCGGCGGCGCGGCCTCGTCGATGGACACCGGCGCCAACAGCGAAAACCTGGACTTCGACTCGGTGCAACGCGGCAACCCGGAAATCGAACGCCGCTGCCAGGAAGTGATCGACCGCTGCTGGCAGCAGGGCGACGCCAACCCCATCGTCTCCATCCATGACGTGGGCGCCGGCGGCCTGTCCAACGCCTTCCCCGAGCTGGTCAATGACGCCGGCCGCGGCGCGATCTTCCATCTGCGCAAGGTGAACCTGGAAGAAAAGGGCATGACCCCGATGCAGATCTGGTCCAACGAAGCGCAGGAGCGTTACGTGATGGCCATCCTGCCGGAGGACCTGGACCGCTTCACCGCACTGTGCGAACGCGAGCGCTGCCCGTTCGCGGTGCTGGGCGTGGCCACCGACGACGGCCACCTGCAGGTGCGCGACGACCACTTCGGCAACAATCCGGTGGACATGCCGCTGGAAGTGCTGCTGGGCAAGCCGCCGCGAATGACCCGCGACGCGAAGACCATCGAGCTCGCGCCGCAGACCTTCGACGCGTCCAAGTACCCGCTGCGCGAAACCGCCTACCGCGTGCTGCGCCACCCGACCGTGGCCGACAAGTCATTCCTGATCACCATCGGCGACCGTACCGTCGGCGGCATGACCGCGCGCGACCAGATGGTGGGCCGCTGGCAGGTCCCGGTGGCTGACGTGGCCGTCACCACCATGGGCTTCAACACCTATCGCGGCGAAGCGATGGCGATGGGCGAACGCACCCCGGCGGCGCTGTTCGACGGCCCGGCCTCCGGCCGCATGGCCATCGGCGAGGCGCTGACCAATATCGCCGCCGCCTTCGTCGGCCACCTGGGCAACGTCAAGCTGTCCGCCAACTGGATGGCCCCGGCCGGCCACCCGGGCGAGGACGCCAACCTGTACCGCACCGTGCAGGCCGTCTCCGAGCTGAGCCAGAGCCTGGGCGTCAGCATTCCGGTAGGCAAGGACTCGCTGTCGATGAAGACAGTATGGCAGGAAGACGGCGAGCAAAAATCCGTCACCGCGCCGCTGTCGGTGGTGATCTCCGCCTTCTCGCCGGTGGACGACGTGCGCAAGACCGTCACCCCGGACCTGAAGGACGTCAAGGACAGCGACCTGATCCTGATCGACCTCGGCTACGGCCGCTGCCGCCTCGGCGGCTCGATCTACGGCCAAGTGTGGAAAGACATGAAGGGCCGCGCGCCGGACGTGGAAAGCCCGCTGCAGCTGGCCGCCTTCTTCGGCGTGGTGCAGTCGCTGCTGCGCGACGACAAGCTGCTGGCCTACCATGACCGCTCCGACGGCGGCCTGTTCGCCGCGCTGGCGGAAATGATGTTCGCCGGCCACGTCGGCGCCAGCATCGACCTGCAGGAACTGGTGATCGAGCGCCAGAACACCCAGCGCATCATCGACGACTACGTGCAGCCGACGATGGAGGCCGCCACCCACGGCCGCATCATGCGCGTGCTGTTCAACGAGGAGCTGGGCGCGGTGCTGCAGGTGAAGAAGGCCGACACGCCGGAAGTCATCGCCCGTTTCATGAAGGCCGGCATCGGCCGCGAGCTGTTCGTCATCGGCCGCACCAACGGCCACGACCGCCTGGTGATCAAGCACAAGGGCAAGGACCTGTTCAGCGAAAGCCGCAGCGAGCTGTTCTGCGCCTGGTCCGAAACCAGCGCCCGCATGCAGCGCCTGCGCGACAATCCGGCCTGCGCCGACAGCGAGCAGCTGCTGCGCAGCCACGCCAAGCCGCGCGGCCTGTTCGCCCAGCTGTCCTTCGACGCGCACGGCGACCCGGCCGCGCCCTACATCGGCACCGGCAAGCGCCCGCGCATGGCCATCCTGCGCGAGCAAGGCGTCAACGGCCAGCTGGAAATGGCCGCGGCGTTCGACCGCGCCGGCTTCGACGCGGTGGACGTGCACATGAGCGACATCATCGCCGGCCGCGTGCAGCTGGCCGACTTCAAGGGCCTGGCGGCCTGCGGCGGCTTCAGCTACGGCGACGTGCTGGGCGCCGGCGAAGGCTGGGCCAAGAGCATCCTGTTCAATCCGCGCGCCCGCGAACAGTTCGAGGCCTTCTTCGGCCGCGGCGACACCTTCGCGCTGGGCGTATGCAACGGTTGCCAGATGATGTCCAACCTGTCGTCCATCATCCCGGGCGCCGAACACTGGCCGAAGTACCACCGCAACGCGTCGGAACAGTTCGAGGCGCGCTTCGCGATGGTGGAAGTCACCGCCTCGCCGTCCATCTTCCTGTCCGACATGGTGGGCAGCCGCCTGCCGGTGGTGGTCAGCCACGGCGAAGGCCGCGCGGTGTTCGCGCCGGGCGCGCAGGAGCAGGCGCTGACCGCGCTGCGCTACATCGACTTCGACGGCCGCGCCACCGAGACCTACCCGCTGAACCCCAACGGCTCGCCCGCCGGCATCACCGGGGTCACCACGCAGGACGGCCGCTTCACCATCATGATGCCGCACCCCGAGCGCGTGTTCCGCACCGTGCAGAACAGCTGGCATCCGGCGGAATGGGGCGAGAACGGCGGCTGGTACCGGATGTTCGCATCGGCCCGCCGCTGGGTGGGTTGATCGACGCCGCCTGCCGCAGCGCAAAGCAAACGGAAGCCTTCGGGCTTCCGTTTTTTCATGCGCGCGGCTAGACGCCATAGCCTGTCAAAGCGAATGATGGCCAGGCATTCAAGATGGCAGCGTGACATCCTGAAACCCTGCCGGAAAAGCGCAGCGGCCGAAACAGCGGCCGCCCCGCGGCCTCGAATGGTGTGCCCCGTTGCGCTTGCCGGCCGCAAGCCGACCAGAAAACCCCAAGGCGGCCGGGGCCAGGCAAAACAAAGCCCTACCGAAATCGGGAGGGCTTTAGTTTGTGGGGAACCAGCGGTATCAGTGCTGATGCCCGTGCTCGCCATGCACATGCTGGTGGGCGATTTCCTCGGCGGTCGCCTCGCGCACATCCAAAACTTTAATGGCGAAACGCAGGGTTTTGCCGCAAAGCGGGTGGTTGCCGTCCAGCAAGACAACAGGGCCTTTGATCTTGGTGACGAAATAGTAGCGCCGCTCGCCATCCGGGCCGGGACGCTGGATCTGTCCGCCTACCTTGACGCCGGGCGGAAATTCGGACTTGGGCATGGTGGTGACCAGCGCTTCATCGCGCTCGCCAAAGGCGTCTTCGGGAGCGAGTTCCAGCGTGGTTTGAAAGCCTGCCTCCTGGCCCTCGAGCGCGGCTTCCAGTTTGGCGAAGAGGTTGTCGTAATCGCCGTGCAGATAGGAGACCGGATTCTTGCCGTCGTCGTAAACCAGGCCCTGGCTGTCTGTGACTTTCATTCGCAGGGTGACGGCGGTGTTTGAGGTGATTTTCATGGCGGTGCTGGCAAAAAAATGAAGCCGGAAGGTTCTCAGTTCAGCGGGGGAGTGTCAACTGCGCCGCCCCGCGTTTGTCGGATGCCGATGCGAAAGCCGCCATCTTTACCTTTTGCCGCGCGAAAGGCCGCCTTGGCCAAACGTCTGACCTTGCGGTCGATGCGCTTTGGGCCCATCAAACCAAGCAGTCAGATGCGAAAAGAGGCCCTCGCGGGCCTCTTTGTCTGGCGCTGCCGGCAATAGGCCGATCCTGTCCTTTTCGTGGCCGGCTTTATTCTTTCCGGTCAGCCGCCGCCGGCCATCACCGGAAACAGCGTCAGCACCACCTTGCCCAGATTGCGGTTGTCGGCGACGTAAGCGTGCGCGTCCCGCACCTGGGTCCATGGATAACTGCTGTCCACCACGGTGCGCGCCCGGCCTTCCAGCAGCGCCGGCAGGATCAGGTCGCGCAGCGCGGCGGCCAGCTCCGCCTTCACCTGGATCGGCTGCGGACGCAATGTGGAGCCGATCAGGCTGATGCGCTTCATCAGCAGCCGGCCGAAATCCAGCTCGGCTTTCAGGCCGCCCATCAGGCCGATGTTCACCAGCCGGCCGTCCGGATTCAGCGCCTGCAGGTTTTCCGCCAGATGGCTGGCGCCCACCGGGTCCAGCACCGCGTCGGCGCCGCCCCACGCCCTCACCCGCTCGCCGAAAGCCGGCGTCTCGTGGTAATTGAACACCTGGCTGGCGCCCAGTTCGCGGCAGAAAGCCAGCTTCTCGGCGCTGCCGGCGCTGGCGAAGGCTTCCGCGCCCAGGAAACGCGCCAACTGGATCGCCGCGACGCCGACACCGCTGGCGCCGGCATGAATCAACGCCCGCTCGCCCGCCTTGAGCCCGGCCTTCGCCACCAGGTTGAACCACGCCGTCATCCAGGCTTCCGGCAGGCTGGCCGCCTCCACCCACGACAGCTGGTCCGGCTTGGCGATGGCCAGCGGCTCATCCAGCAGAGCGTATTCGGCGTAGCCGCCGCCGTCCACCAGGCCGAATACCGCGTCGCCCGGACGGAAGGCGGAATCGCCGACCACCTCCTCCACCACCCCGGCCACCTCCAGCCCCATCAGCGGGCTTGCGCCCGGCGGCGGCGGATAGCGGCCCTCGCGCTGCATCAGGTCGGCGCGGTTGACGCCGGCCGCCATCACCCGCACCAGCAATTTGCCCGGCGCGGCGCGCGGCTTGTCCCACTCCCCCATCTCCATCGTTTCGACGCCGCCCGGCGCCTGCTGCACGATGGCCAACATCTTTTCCATTCAGCCTTCCCCCTTGATTGATATCCGACAAATGCGGACAGGCGCCCCGAGCGCAAGCGCCGCGTTGAAATAATCCGCATCGAAAAACATTGCCATGCGCTGGATCAAGCATTGCGCGCCGGCTTTGATTACAATCCTACGTCATGAGCGAGAACTGTTTCCATTGCGGTTTGCCGGTGCCCGCCGGCGCCAGCTTCCCCATCCTCTACCGCCAGCGCGAAGAACCCGCCTGCTGCGCCGGCTGCCAGGCGGTGGCCGCCACCATCATCGAATCCGGCCTGGCCGACTACTACAAGCACCGCACCGAGGGCGCGGCTCGCGCCGAAGCGCTGCCGCAGGCGGTGCTGGAGCAGATCAAGCTGTACGACAGCGAGGAGCTGCAGCGCGGCTTCGTCCGCGTCGAGGATGCGAATGTCCGCGAAGCCTCGCTGATGCTGGAAGGCATCACCTGCGCCGCCTGCATCTGGCTGAACGAGCAGCACATCCGCCGCCTGCCCGGCGTGCTGGGCGTAGACATCAATTACAGCACTCAGCGCGCCCGCGTGCGCTGGGACAACGGCCGGGTGCAGCTGTCCGCCATTCTGGAGGCGGTGGCGGCGATAGGCTACCGCGCCCATCCCTACGACGCCGACCGCCAGGAAAAGCTGCAACAGAAGGAGCGCAAGCAGGCGTTGACCCGGCTGTGGGTGGCCGGCCTGTCGATGATGCAGGTGATGATGTACGCGGTGCCGGTCTATCTGGCGCCGGACGGCGACATCGCGCCCGACTTCCTGTGGCTGCTGCATTGGTCCAGCTTCATCCTGACGCTGCCGGTGCTGCTGTACTCGGCCCTGCCCTTCTACCGCAACACCTGGCGCGACCTGAAGACCGGCCGCGTCGGCATGGACACGCCGGTCAGCATCGGCATCCTTACCGCCTTCGCCGCCAGCTTCTGGGCGCTGATCCACAAGGTGGAGCACGGCATCTACTTCGACTCGGTGTCGATGTTCGTGTTCCTGCTGCTGGGCGGCCGCTACCTGGAAGGCATCGCCCGCCGCAAGGCCGGCGCCGCCAGCGAAAGCCTGGTCAAGCTGGTGCCGGCCTTCGCCCACCGGCTGGACGGCTGGCCGCAAAGCCGGGACAGCCGCGAGGCCACGGTGGCCGGCCTGAATCCCGGCGACGTGATCCTGGTCAAACCCGGCGAAACCATTCCCGCCGACGGCGTGGTGCTGGATGGCCGCAGCGCCAGCAACGAATCGCTGCTCACCGGCGAGAGCCGCCCCATCGCCAAAACGCCGGGCGACGCGGTGATCGCCGGCAGCGTCAACACCTCCAGCCCGCTGGTGCTGCGCATCGAGCAGGTTGGCCAGTCCACCCGCTTGGCCGGCATCGTGCGGCTGCTGGACCAGGCGCTGGCGGAGAAGCCGAGGCTGGCGGTGCTGGCCGACCGCTTCGCCAGCTGGTTCGTCGCCTTCCTGCTGCTGGCCGCCGCCGGCAGCTATCTGGCCTGGCATTTCATAGACCCGGACCGCGCGTTGTGGATCATGGTGGCGGTGCTGGTGATTTCCTGCCCCTGCGCGCTGTCGCTGGCCACGCCTGCCGCGCTCACCGCCGCCAGCGGACGCCTGGCCTCGCTGGGCGTGCTGACCACCCGCGGCCACGCGCTGGAAACGCTGGCCAAGGCAGACGACGCGGTATTCGACAAGACCGGCACCCTCACCCACGGCCAGATGCGGCTGCTGAAAACGCGAGGCCCGCTGGACGCGCACCGCGCGCTGGCCGTCGCCGCCGCGCTGGAACAGGGGTCCGAGCACCCGCTGGCCCAGGCCATCCTGGCGGCCGCGCCGGCGGACAGGCCGCAGGCGGACGGCGTGATCAACCATCCCGGCGGCGGCGTGGCCGGCGTCGTCGATGGCCGCGAGTGGCGCTTGGGCTCGGCGCCCTTCATCGCCGCCTGGCTGGGCCATGAGGTGGACGAAGACGCCGGCTGGCAGCCGGATTGCACCCAGGTGCTGCTGGCCGACGCCGACGGCGTGCAGGCCCGCTTCGCCATCGGCGACGCCTGCCGCGACGACGCGGCGGCGCTGGTGGCCGAATTGACTCGCCGCGGCCTGGCCGTCCATCTGCTCAGCGGCGACGGCGAAGGCCCGGTGGCCGGCCTGGCCGCCAGGCTCGGCATCACGCGATGGCGCTCGCGCGCGACGCCGGAGGACAAGCTCGCCTACGTCGCCGCGCTGCAGGCCAGCGGGCGGCGGGTGCTGATGGTGGGCGACGGCGTCAACGACGCGCCGGTGCTGGCGCGCGCCGACGTGTCGATCGCCATGGGCGGCGGCACCGACGTCGCCCGCGCCAGCGGCGACATGGTGCTGATGGGCGACCGGCTGAGCCTGATCGCCGACTCTTTGGCGCTGAGCCGGCGCGCGCTGGCGGTGATCCGGCAAAACCTGATCTGGGCGGCCGGGTATAATGTCGTCGCGCTGCCTCTGGCGATGCTGGGCCACGTCACGCCCTGGCTGGCCAGCCTGGGCATGGCCTTGAGCTCGCTGCTGGTGGTCGGCAACGCGCTGCGTCTCGTCAAACGGAATCCCTGATGGAAAGCCTCTACCTGCTCATCCCGCTCAGCCTGGTGCTGGTCTTCGTGATCGGCGCCATTTTCTGGTGGGCCACCCGCTCCGGCCAATTCGATGACATGCAAGGCCCGGCCCACCGCATTCTGATGGACGACGACGCCACTCACGACGAGGACAAGCCGCCGCGCTGACCGCCCGCCCACCCCATCCGGGTAAAATGCGCCGAAACGGGCCATTTCCCTTTCAGGGAGATGGCCTTTTGCTGTAAAATGCCGCGCCTTCAAGCATTAGCCAATCATGATTTGGCGCGGCGGAAGGCATCCCGGACTGGACGGACGCCGACACGCCGCCCATCGCTAGTCCAAGGGCCTCCGTGAATACCATCCAAGCACTGGCCGGCATGCTGCTTCTCGTCGCCGCCGCCTACCTGTTCTCCACCAATCGCCGCGCCGTGAACTGGCGCACCGTGCTGATCGGCCTCGCCATCCAGAACGGCCTGTTCCTGCTGATCAACTACGTGCCCGCCGTCCACCACGGCTTCTCCGCCTTCGGCGCCGGCTTCGCCAAGGTGCTGAGCTTCGCCGGCGACGGCGCGGGCTTCATCTTCGGCGATCTGGCCAAACCCAGCGGCAAACTGGGCTTCCTGTTCGCTTTCACCGTACTGCCGGTGATCATCTTCTTCTCGGCTTTCAGCGCCCTGCTCTACCATTTCGGCATCCTGCAGCGCGTGGTCGCCGGCCTGGCCTGGGCGATGAAGCGCAGCATGGGCATTTCCGGCCCGGAAAGCGTGGTGGCCGCCGCCAACATCTTCCTCGGCCAGACCGAGGCCCCGCTGCTGGTCCGCCCCTACATCCGCCACATGACCCGCTCCGAGCTGGCCTGCATCATGATCGCCGGCATGTCCACGCTGTCGGGCGGCGTGCTGGCGGCCTACGTCGCCTTTCTCGGCGGATCGGACGCCGCCGAGCAGGCGCGCTTCGCCACCTATCTGTTGACCGCCTCCTGCATGAACGCGGCCGGCGCGGTGGTGTTCTGCAAAATCATGTTCCCGGAAACCACGCCTGACGCGCTGTCCAGCAGCAAGCTGCAGTCGTCCAAGGAAAAGAGCGAGGGCAATTTCGTCAGCGCGGTGGTGACCGGCGCGCTGGACGGCATGAAGATGGCCGCCGCCGTCGCCACCATCCTGCTGGCCATCGTGGCGCTGATCGCGCTGGCCAACTTCCTGGTCAAGGACGGCCTGGGCGAACTCTTGGGCGTCAACGCCGCCATCCAGGCATCCACCCACGGCATGTTCGACGGCCTGACGCTGCAATACCTGGTGGGCCAGGTGTTCCGCGTGTTCGCCTTCCTGATGGGCATAGGCTGGAACGAGACGCTGGGCGTGGGTAGCCTGCTGGGGCAGAAGATCGTGCTCAACGAGTTCATCGCCTACCTGGATCTGGCCAAGATGAAGGCCGCCGGCACGCTGTCGGCGCAAACGGTGATGATCTCCACCTTCGCGCTGGCCAGCTTCTCCAACCTGTCGTCGGTGGGCATCTGCGTGGCCGGCATCGGCGCGCTGGCGCCGGAGCGCCAGCAGGAGCTGGCCAATATCGGCATGCGCGCGCTGGCGGCGTCCATCCTCACCGGCTTCATGACCGCCACCGCCAGCGGCCTGTGGCTATCGCTGTTCTAAGCTGAGCCGCGACTGACAGCGAGGCGGGAATCCGTTAGCATGCGGTTCCCGCCTTTTTCATAACCGGCCATCGTGAAAGCTGACTTCTCCTTCTTCGCCACCCGGCGCTTCCTGCCCTTGTTCGGCACCCAGTTCCTCGGGGCCTTCAACGACAATATGCTGAAAACCGCCATCGTGGTGCTGATCAGCTTCCATGGTCTTGAAATGATGGGCATGCCGCCGCAGCAGCTGGTCAACCTGGCCGCCGGCATCTTCATCCTGCCCTTCTTCCTGTTTTCCGCCAGCGCCGGCAAGCTGACCGAGCGCTACGACAAGGCCCGCATCGCGCGCATGATCAAGCTGGCCGAGATCGTCATCATGCTGGTGGCCGGTGCCGGCTTCCTGCTGAAGTCCGCCGCCATCCTGCTGTCCGCGCTGTTCCTGATGGGCGTGCACTCGGCCTTTTTCGGCCCGCTGAAATACTCGGTGCTGCCGCAATACCTGAAGGAGCATGAGCTGGTGGGCGGCACCGGCCTGATCGAGATGGGTACCTTCCTCGCCATCCTGCTGGGCCAGCTCAGCGGCAGCCTGCTCACCCACAGCGGCGCGCTGCTGATCGTCGGCGCGCTGCTCTTGGTCGCCATCCTCGGCTACTTCAGCAGCGCCACCATGCCTTCGGTCGCGCCCGGCGCGCCCCACCTGAAGCTGTCGTGGAATTTCCTCGGCGATTCGGTGCGGCTGATTCGCGAAGCCTGGCGCATCCACGACGTGCGCTGCTCGATCTTGGGCATTTCCTGGTTCTGGCTGATGGGCGCGGTCTACACCACCCAGCTGCCCACCTTCACCCGCCTGCACCTAGGCGGCGACGCCGACGTCTACACCCTGCTGCTGGCGCTGTTCTCCATCGGCATCGGCGCCGGCTCCATCGCCTGCGCCAAGCTGTCGCGCGGCAAGCTGCAGCTGGGCATCGTGCTGTTGGGCAGCGCCGGCATGACCGTGTTCGGCGGCGATCTGGCACTGGGCGCGATGCCGTCCTACCACGGCCCGCTAGCCGCGCTGCCGGCGTTCCTGGCCAAGGCCGGCAGCTGGCGCGCCATCGTCGACGTGACGCTGCTGGGCTTCTTCGGCGGCTTCTTCACCGTGCCGCTGTACACCTGGCTGCAAACCGGCAGCCCGGACGCCTTCCGCTCGCAGGCGGTGGCGGCCAACAACATCATCAATGGCTT
Source organism: Chromobacterium sp. Ag138 (assembly GCF_055181315.1). Taxonomy (NCBI): domain Bacteria; kingdom Pseudomonadati; phylum Pseudomonadota; class Betaproteobacteria; order Neisseriales; family Chromobacteriaceae; genus Chromobacterium; species Chromobacterium sp. Ag138. The sequence continues at coordinate 62,121 of NZ_JBUPWA010000001.1, read as the reverse complement.
CTACATGGTAGCCGCCGCCATCGGCAGCGCGCTGATGCTGAAATGGTACGACAGCATCTCGATGCTGCTGCTGGCCGTGGCCGCGCTCAACATCCTGGCCACCGCCCACCTGGCCTGGCGCGCGCCGGTGATCTGGCGCGAACGCTTCAGCTGGGCGCGCGCGCTGCTGAAGAAGGAATGAAAAAAAACGGGGCAGAAGCCCCGTTTTTTTTCATTGCATCGAACATCAAGCCAACCTGGCCGCCGCATCGCGCAGCGCGGTGCGCAGGCCTTCCTCTATCACCGGATGGTAGAACGGCATGTCCAGCATCTGCTCGACGGTCAGCCCCTGCTGATGGCTCCAGGCCAGCAGATGCGCCAGGTTCTCGGCGCGCGGGCCTATCATCTCGGCACCCAGGAAGCGGCCGGTCGCCTTGTCGGCATACACGTGCAGCAAGCCCTTGTTGACGCCCATCACCCGGCTGCGGCCCTGGTCCTCGAAACTGACCTCCCCGACGACGAAGCCTCCCTCCGGCAGATCGGCGAAGCGGCGGCCCACCATCATCATCTGCGGATCGGAAAACACCACCGCGATGGTGGAGCGGCGCAGGCCAGGCGCCACGTCCGGATAGCGGGCCGCGTTGACGCCGGCGGTCTTGCCCTCGTCGGCCGCCTCATGCAGCAGCGGCAGGATGTTGTTGGCGTCGCCGGCGATGAACACCGGCGCGCCGATGCACAGCAGCGTTTCCGGATCGAACAGCGGCACGCCGCGGGCATCAAGCCGCACGCTGGTATTTTCCAACCCCAGGCCGCGGACATTGGGCGCGCGGCCGGTGGCGGCCAGCACGTAGTCGAAACGCTCCTCGACTTCCGCGCCGTCCAGATTGACATAACGGATGCGCGCGGCGTCGCCGTCGTTGGCCATTTCCAGCACCTTGGCTTCCGGGTCCAGGTAGAACTGTTCGGACAGCGCCCGGCGGGCGTAGTCGCGCACCGCGGGATCGGACAGCGGCCCCACGCCGCCGCCCACGCCGAACACGCGCACCCGCACGCCCAGCCGGGACAGCGCCTGGCCCAGCTCCAAGCCGATCACGCCGGGGCCGAACACCGCCACGCTTTGCGGCAGCGTGTCCCAGTCGAATACGTCGTCGTTGACGATCAGCCGGTCGCCGAAGGCCTTGAACGGCGCCGGAATGGCAGGTGACGAACCGGTGGCGATCACCACCCGCCGGGCCTGGACAATGGTGTGGTCATCCACTTGCAGCGTGGTGTTGTCGACGAAGCGGGCGTAGCCGGACAGCTTGTCCTCGGCCGGAATGCCCTCCACGCCGCGCACCACGAAGCCGACGAAGCGGTCGCGCTCGCTGCGCACCCTCGCCATCACCTCGCGGCCATCGATGCGGACGTCGCCATCGACGTGCACGCCGAACATATCAGTATGGTTCGCATGATGGGCGGCTTCGGCGGCGGCGATCAGCAGCTTGGACGGCATGCAGCCGACGCGGGCGCAGGTGGTGCCGTAAGGGCCGCCTTCGATGATCAGGGCGGAAGCGCCGCCGGCCTTGGCTGCGCGGTAGGCGGCGAGGCCGGCGGTGCCGGCGCCGATGACGGCTACGTCGATGTGGATGGTTTTCATGGTTCTTATCCTCTATCTGGCGGGGATGCGGCGCGGCACGCCGCGCATGCCGTCCCGCATCCCGGCTGGAAAAAACGGCCGGCAGGAGTACCGGCCCAAGCCATCCGGCGGCGTCAGGGCCCGAAGCCGCCGGAGTCGAACGTCTTATTTGGCGAAGCGCTTTTCCACTTCGTCGGCGGAGCCGATCAGCTCGCCGTTGATGAACACCTGCGGGGCGGTCATCGCGCCGGACACGGCGCCCAGCGCCTTGCCGCGGATCTTGTTGTCCAGCGGCACCTCGACGAAGTCGTAGCCGTTTTCGGCCAGCACGGCCTTGGCGCGGGCGCAGTGCGGGCAACCCACCTTGGTGAACACCACGACCTGGTCAGGCTTCTTGGCGCTCGGGTTGATGTAGTTCAGCAGGGTGTCGGCGTCGGATACCTTGAACGGGTCGCCCGGCTCTTGCGGCTCGATGAACATCTTGTCCACCACGCCGTCCTTCACCAGCATCGAGTAGCGCCAGCTGCGCTTGCCGAAGCCCAGGTCCTGCTTGTCCACCAGCATGCCCATGCCTTCGGTGAAGTCGCCGTTGCCGTCCGGAATCATCACGATGTTCTGCGCTTCCTGGTCCTTGGCCCATTCGTTCATCACGAAGGTGTCATTGACCGACACGCACAGGATGGCGTCCACACCGTTGGCGAAGAAGGCCGGCGCCAGTTCGTTGAAGCGCGGCAGGTGGGTGGAAGAGCAGGTCGGGGTGAACGCGCCCGGCAGCGAGAACAGCGCGACGGTTTTGCCGTCGAACAGTTCGGCGGTGGTGACATTCTTCCACTCGTTGTTTTCACGGATGCGGAAAGTGACGTTCGGTACGCGTTGGCCTTCACGATTTTGCAGCATGGCTATCTCCTTGAGGGTTGACTGCGGTTGTTAGCTATCGATGCGTGCATTTTGATAGTCATAGCAAAATTCGTCTAATTGATTGTCGCAAGACTTCTGATTGTCTTTTTCAATGCCCATATCCGCCGCTGGGCAGCCCGCCCGCAGCGACGCTAAAATGGCGGCATCCGGCAACACCCAGCCTCAACAGCCATGCATATCACCGGCCTGCACCACGTCGCCATCATCGCTTCCGACTACGCGCGCTCGCGCGACTTCTACTGCCGCGCGCTCGGTTTTCAAGTCATCGCCGAGAACTGGCGCGAGGAAAGACAGTCCTGGAAGCTGGACCTGGCGCTGCCGGGCGGCGGCCAGCTCGAACTGTTCAGCTTCCCCTCCCCGCCGCCCCGCCCCAGCCGGCCGGAGGCATGCGGCCTGCGCCACCTGGCGCTGGCCTGCGATGACGCGGAAGCGTTGCGCCGCCATCTGCAAGACCAGGGCGTGAGCGTGGAAGCCATCAGGGTGGACGAATACACCGGCGCGCGCTTTTTCTTCTGCGCCGATCCGGACGACTTGCCGATCGAGTTCTACCAGGCCGCCCCGGCGGCCTGAAACGCGGGCCATCGAAAGCGAGCGCTCTGCGCCGCGGCCTGTCATATTGAAACAAGCATTGAGCGCGCGGGACGCCCCGCCGCCGCCGCGCCGCCAGTCGGCGCGGAGACCCCAACAGACGGAACGCAAATGAAAGCTTTGACCACCCCCATCCGCCTGGCGGGCCTGACCCTGGCCCTAGGCGCCGCCCTGCCTGCGCTGGCCGGCCCCGACGACACCCTGCTCGCCGCCCGCGACGCCTTCCGCGCCAACGATCTGGCCAAGCTGGCCAGCCTGGGCGACAAGCTGCCCGACAATTACCCGCTGAAGGACTATCCGGAATACTGGCAAACCTGGAAGGCGCTGGAACGCAACGACGACGCCCAGGTGCAGCGCTTCCTGTCCCGGGTGCCGGAAGGCTTGATGCCGGAACGGATACGCAATGAGTGGGTGAAGAAGCTGGGCCTGCGCGAGGACTGGACCGCCTTCGCCAATGAATGGAAAAAACTGCCGGCCGACGGCCGCGACGAGGAGTCCAATTGCTACGGCCAACTGCTGCAGCTGCGCCAGGGGCAAAAGCCGGACAATCTGGATCGCTTCCTGGAAGGCAAGCCGGCGCCCGACGGCTGCAACCGGCTGATAGACATGGCCTATGCCCGCGGCGCGCTGAGCCAGGACTGGCTATGGCGCCGCGCCCGCCTGCTGCTGGCCGGCAACTACCTCACCCAGGCGCGCCAGCTGGCCAGCGATACCCAGCTGCCGCTGGACAACGCCGCGCTGAACAAGCCCTCCCTCGCCAGTCCGGACACACCGGGCGGCCAGGAGGCCATCCTCTACGACGCGGTGCGCAAGGGCAAAACCGATCTGAGCGGCGCGGCGGCGATGCTGTCCCGCGTGGAAAGCCAGCTGACGCCCGATCGCGCTGGCTTCGGCTGGGGCCAGCTGGCGCTGTTGTCCGCCCGCAAGCAGCAAGCCGGCCAGGCGCTGCAATGGTTTGAAAAGGCCGACCCGCGCCAGCTGACCACCGATCAGTGGGAATGGTGGGCGCGCTCGGCGCTGCGGCTGGAGCAATGGAGCCAGCTGGACGGCATCATCCGCCGCATGCCCCAGGAAGTGGCGAGCAAGCCGGCCTGGCGCTACTGGCTGGCGCGTTCGCTGAAACAACAGGGCAAGCCGGCCGAAGCGGCGCCGCTGTTCAGCCAGGCCAGCGTCGGCCACAACTATTACGCGCTGCTGTCGTTGGAGGAGCTGGGCAATAGCCTGTCCGCGTCCGCCAGCAAAACCGGTCCGAGCAGCGATGACGTCGCCCGGATGAAGGCCGACCCCGCCATCCGCCGCTCGCTGGCGCTGCTCAACGTCGCCGAAATCTACACCAAGCCGGAGTTCCGCACCGACGCGCAGCGTGAATGGCGCTGGGCGATGCGCGGCCGCAACGACATGGAGCTGCTGGCCGCCGCCGAGATCGCGCGCAAGGAAAACTTCTACGACATGGCGATATACAGCGCCGAGCGCACCAAGGAGGAACATGACTTCTCGCTGCGTTACCTGACGCCTTACCGCGAAGTCACGCAGAAATACGCGCGCCAGCTGGATATCGACGATGCCTGGGTTTACGGCCTGATCCGCCAGGAAAGCCGCTTCATCACCATGGCCCGCTCCGGCGTCGGCGCCTCCGGCCTGATGCAGCTGATGCCCGCCACCGCCAAATGGGCGGCCAAGAAGATCGGCCTCACCCACTTCGCGGTCAACGACATCGACACCAACGTCCAGCTCGGCACCTGGTATCTGCGCTACGTGCTGGACAACCTGTCCGGCAATCAGGTGATGGCTACCGCCGCCTACAACGCCGGCCCCGGCCGCGCCCGCAACTGGCAGGCCGACCGCGCCCTGGACGGCACCATCTACGCCGAGACCATCCCCTTCAGCGAAACGCGCGATTACGTGCAGAAAGTGATGGCCAACGCCGCCTACTACTCCAGCACCTTCGGCCATGCCAACATCTCCCTGAGAAACCGCATGGGAATCGTGCCGGCGCGCTGAGGAAAACGACATGAGCTCGCAGAGAATTTGCCTGATAGGCGGCAGCGGCTTCATCGGCCGCCATCTGGCGGCCCAATTGGCCAGCCGCGGCCACCGGCTCACCATCGCCAGCCGCCGCGCCCCGCCGCCCGGCTTCCGCGTGCTGCCGTCGGCCGAGCTGGTTTCCGCCGACATCCACGACCCGGCCCAGCTGGCCAAGCTGGTCGATGGCCACGACGCGGTGGTCAGCATGGTCGGCATCCTGCACGGCAGCCGGGCCCAGTTTGAAAAAGCCCACGCCCAGTTGCCGGAAAAGATCGTCGCCGCCTGCCAGCGGCAGCATGTGCGCCGGCTGCTGCACGTCAGCGCATTGGGCGCCGCCCAGGACGCGCCCAGCGACTACCAGCAGACCAAGGCGCTGGGCGAGCTGGCGGTGGAGTCCAGCGGACTGGACTGGACCATCCTGCGCCCATCGGTGGTATTTGGCTGCGATGACGCCTTTCTCAATATGTTCGCCGGCCTGCAAAAACTGCTGCCCGTGCTGCCCCTGGCCGGCGCCGGATGCAAAATGGCGCCGGTATGGGTGGAAGACGTCGCCCGCGCGGCGTGCGAATGCCTGGCGCGCAAGGAAACCGTCGGCAAAAAGCTGGATTTGGCCGGCCCGGAGACCCATACCCTGGCCGATCTGGCCCGGCTGGCCGGCCGCGCCAGCGGCCATCCGCGTCCGGTGGTCGGCCTGCCCGACAGCCTGGCCATGCTGCAGGCGGCGCTGATGGAATGGCTGCCGGGCCCGACGCTGATGAGCCGCGACAACGTGCGCTCGCTGCGATGGGACAATGTCAGCGACCAGCCTTTCCCGTCCGCCCTGCTGGGCTTCGAGCCCGCCGCGCTGTCGGCGCTGGCCCCGGGCTGGCTGGCCGGCCGCGGCCGCAACGACACCGCGTCCCGCTACCGCGAGAAGGCGGCGCGCTGAGATGGAAATCTACATCGTCGGCGGCGCCGTGCGCGACCGCCTGCTGAACCTCCCGGTCAAGGACCGGGATTGGGTGGTGGTAGGCGCCACCCCGGACGACATGCTGGCGCAGGGCTATCGCCCGGTGGGCAAGGACTTTCCGGTGTTCCTGCATCCGGAAACCCATGAGGAATACGCGCTGGCCCGCACCGAGCGCAAGGTGGCCAGGGGCTACCACGGCTTCACCTTCCACACCTCGCCCGATGTGACGCTGGAAGAAGACCTGGCCCGGCGCGACCTGACCATCAACGCCATCGCCGAGGCGGCCGACGGCAGCCTGACCGACCCGTACGGCGGCCAGGCGGACCTGAAGGCGCGCCTGCTGCGCCACGTCAGCCCAGCCTTTGCCGAAGACCCGGTGCGCATCCTGCGGCTGGCGCGCTTCGCCGCCCGCTTCGACTTCGCGGTCGCGCCGGAAACCATGGCGTTGATGCGGCAGATGGTGGACGACGGCGAGGCGGACGCGCTGGTCGCGGAGCGGGTGTGGCAGGAGCTGGCCAAGGGGCTGATGGAAGACAAGCCTTCGCGGATGTTCCTGACGCTGCGGGAGTGCGGCGCGCTCGCGCGCATCCTGCCCGAGGTGGACGCCCTGTTCGGCGTGCCGCAGCGCGCCGACTACCACCCCGAGATAGATTGCGGCGACCACGTGATGCGCGTGCTCGATTACGCCGCGGCGGCCGGCCAGCCGCTGGCGGTGCGTTTCGCCGCGCTGGGCCACGACCTGGGCAAGGCGCTGACCCCGGCCGACGTGCTGCCGCGCCACATCGGCCACGAGGAAGGCGGCATCGCGCCGCTGTCGGAACTGTGCCGCCGGCTGCGCGTGCCCAACGATTGCCGCGATCTCGCCCACATCACCATGGTGCATCACACCAAGGTTCACCGGGCGCTGGAGCTGAAGCCGGAAACCGTGCTGCGCCTGCTCAAGGACTGCGACGCGCTGCGCCGGCCCGAGCGCTTCCTGCAGATGCTGGACACCTGCCTGGCCGATGCCCGCGGCCGGCTGAACTTCGAAAACGCGCCCTATCCGCAAAAGGACTACCTGCGCGCGCAACTGGCTGCTACGCTGCAAATTGATGCCGGCGCCATAGCCGCCGGCTGCGCCGACAAGGCCGCCATTCCGGCCACGATAGACGCCGCGCGCATCGCCGTCATCTCCAAGTGCAAGGAGGAATGGAAGGAGGACTGATGGACACTGACTATCGCCTTCCCGCCACGCTGATGCGCGGCGGCACCAGCAAGGGCCTGTTCATCCGGGCCGACGCGCTGCCCGACGACACCGAGCAATGGCAAAGCTTGCTGTTGCGCGCGATCGGCAGTCCCGATCCTTACGGCCGGCAAACCGACGGCCTGGGCAACGGCACCACCCGCTCCAGCAAGGTGGTGATCGTCAGCCCTTCCCGCCGCGACGATTGCGACGTGGACGCGCTGTTCGGCCACGTGTTCACCGACGAGGCGCGGATAGACTGGTCAGGCAATTGCGGCAATCTGGCCGCCGCCGTGCCGCTATTCGCCGTGATGGAAAAACTCGCCCGGCCGGAGGATGGCGTCGCCACCATCGCCATCTGGCAGGCCAATGTCGGCAAGCGCATCCTGGCCGAGCTGGAAATATTCGAAGGCCAGGCCGTCTGGCAGGGCGACTTCCGCATCGACGGCGTCGCCTTCCCCGGCGCGCCGATCCGGCTGCGCTATCTGGACCCCGCAGGCGACTGCAGCGAGATGTTCCCCACCGGCCTGCTGATGGACAAATTGAAGCTGCCCGACGGCAGCCAGGTGGACGCCACCCTGATAGACGCCGGCAATCCCACCCTGTTCGTCCGCGCCCGCGACTTCGGCCTGAAGGGCCGCGAAACCGCCGCCGAGATCGATCCCGCCATCATGCGCCGCTTGGAGATGGCGCGCGCCGCGGCCACGGTGGCCATCGGCCTGGCCGATGACATCTTCGCCGCCGGACGCGAATATCCGGCCACGCCCAAGATCAGCTTCCTGTCGCCGGACGGCGATCCGGACTGCGCGCTGCACGCCCGCGCGCTGTCGATGGGCAAGCTGCATCCCGCCTACCCCGGCACCGACGCCATCGCGCTCGCCTGCGCCTGCGCCACCGAGGGCACGCTGCCGGCCGAACTGGCCGGCGGCCCCGTGCGCGGCATGCCGCTGACCTTCAGCCACCCCAGCGGCCGGCTGACATTGGAAGCCGTGCTGGGCCTGGATTCGCTGGGCTGGAAAGTGGACGAGGTGGTGATGACCCGCACCGCGCGACCGCTGATGCGCGGCGAGGTGTTCATCCCGCTGGACTGAACAGCCGCCCCCTCCCGCCGGCTGCCGGGCCGTCGCCCGGCAAGCCGGGTCAGACCGGCTGTTCCTGCTGTCTCACCCGCTCGAACAGGCAGACCGTCGCCGCCATCGCCACGTTCAGCGACTCCGCGTGGCCGGGCATCGGAATGCGGATGCGCGCGTCCGCCAGCGCCAGCAGCGCGTCGCTGACGCCCGCTCCCTCGTTGCCGAACACGAAGGCTACCGGCCCGGTCAGGTCATGTCCGTACAAGGAGCTGGACCCCTCCAGATGCGTGACCAGGCGGCGTCCGCCGAAGCGGCGCAGCTCATCGGCGAGATCGGCGTGCTCGTGTATGCGCAGCGCGAAATGCGCGCCCATGCCGGCGCGCAGCACCTTGGGAGAGAACACGTCCACGCAGCCCTTGGACAGGAAGACGTCGTACACGCCGGCCGCCGCGGCGGTGCGCAGGATGGTCCCCAGATTGCCTGGGTCCTGGATGTCTTCCAGCAGCACCCGCGCGGCGTCGGCCGAAGGCGGCGCGGGCCGCGGACGCGGGCTCAGGGCCAGCAGCTCGCCAGCGCTGGACAGCGCGGTCACCTTGGCCATCACCGCTTCGGGCATCGCGATCACCGCGCACCCGGCAGGCAAGCCAGCCAGCAGCTTCTGCACTTCCGGCTTGCCGGCCATGGCCTCGTTCAGATAGACCCGCGACAAGATGCCGCCGGCCTGCAAACAGGATTCGGCCAGGTGGATGCCCTCCAGCACCATCACGCCTTCCTTGCGGCGGTCGCGGCTGTGCTGGACCAATCTGGCCAGCGCCTTGACTTCGTCGTTGTGGGGTGACGTGATGGTCTTGGAGATGTGATGCATGTCGATTCTGCCGATGCGGCGCTAAGCGGAGGGGCAGAGTTTACCCGCCCCCGCGCCTTCTTGCATCAATGCTGGGCCAGACGGCTGATCAGGTCCTTGAAGCGATGGTAGGTGGCGTCGTCAATCGCGCGGCCGCTGCGTGCGTTGTCGACATAGAACACGCCGCCGAGCCTGTGCCCGCCGAACAAGGTCATCAACGCGAACTCGCCGTCGCCGATGTGCTGGAAGAACTCGTCCTCATAGCGCCGGCTCAACTGCTGGCGGACATCGGACGGCGCGTGGAAACTCTGCGGCTTGCCGGTGAACACGCCGAAGAAGCTGCCCGGCTCCAGCGCCACCTGCAGCTTGCGCAGCGGGTTGTCCGCCTCCACGCCCACCTGGTAGCGCAGCTTCAACGCGTGCAGATCGTGCTCGTAGTGGTAATACAGCACGCGTTCGAACTTGAGATCGTTGGCCAGGAAGCGTATCGACTCACGAATCGCGTGCTCAAGCTGGTCGGCGTCCGACAGCGCCTGGGCCTTCTTCATTTCCGGCTTCTTGCCGTTGTCGGCCAACAGCAGCAGCGCGCGCGCCGGGAAGGTATAGCCGACCACGTGCGGGCGCTTCGCCACCTTGAGCGCGGCGTGCACCACCGCGTTGTAGGCCATTTCCGGCATGCAATTGATCATCTTGGCCGCTGTGTCCACGCCCACCAGCCAGGTGCTGCGCTCGATGCCGTGATCCAGCGAGTTCGCCGTGGCGATGGCCAGCTTCAGCAGCTGGCGCCGCTTATTGGGCACGCCGGGCCCCAGCAGCGTGTTGAATCCGCTCGGCAGCGGCATGTGCTTGACGAAGGATTGCAGGATCTTGCTGTAATCGGCGTTGAACGCTTCGGACATTTCCTGCAATAGCGGCTTGTCCGGCAGGCGGTTGCGCTGGATCATGTAGATGCAGGCCGGCAGATTGTACAGCAGCGCGGAGACGAAACAGTCCTCCACTTTCAGGTCGCCCATGATGGACAACCATTCCTTGACGATCAGGGCCGCCACCCGGCTGCGCGCCATCCAGTCGCCAACCGCTTCGTAAACATCGGCGTCCAGCTTGCCCTCGGCAGCGTCCAGGGGCTCGATGCGGTTGAAGCGCGCCACCACCGCCTCCAGCCCCATCAGCAGCAGCGTCTGCTCCACCGCGGGGATGCTCTCGTTGCGCTGCAGCGCGCGCGAATTGCCCACCACCCGGAACAGATCCAGCAGCAGGAAGGGATCGGACAGGCAGAGGTTGGCCAGGTCGGTGAAATTGATCAGGTCGCTGTGGCGGGCGCAAGCGTCGCGCAGCTCCAGCAGCGTGTCGGGCAGAATCGGCCACCGCCGTTCCGCAATGGTCTTGGTCCAGTTATCGAGGTCCATTTGGGTGGCGCCAGATCAATAGTTCTTTTTGCAAAGGGCCGTCGAGAGGAATGCATTCGTCCGGCTCGATGCCGGGCACGGAAAAGGTGTTGCTGATGAGCAGGCTGCCTGGCCGGCCCTCGGCGACGAACTTGCTCCAGACCCTAGGCATGGGCTCCGGCGACAAGAACACGTAAATCGCGTCATACCCCCCCCAATCCTCGCTCCAAAAATTGCGGCAGGCGAACGCCAGCCGGCTCGGGCTCCCCGCCCGCCGCCAGCACCAGCGCGCCAGCAACCAGCTGCCCACGGCGTTTTCCAGCGCGCGCATGTTCAGGTCCGGCCGGCGCAGGGCCAGCAGCAGCGCCAGCCGGCCGTCGCCGCAGCCGGCCTCCAGCAGCGACGCGCCGCCGGCCAGGCGCTCAGCCAGCCTTTCCGCCACCGCGACCCCGGAACGGTAAAGCGGCACCCGCTCCACCAGCGCGTTGCGGCCTAGCGCCAGCGTCAGCAGCAACGCCGCCAGGTACCAGCCCGGCGCGACGCCCGCCTGGCTGGCCAGCGCCACAGCCGGCACGAACAATCCATGCGCGAGGCGCTGCCAGCCCGGCAAGCGCAAGGCGACGGCGAACAAGCCCGCCAGCAGTCCCTGCAGCGCGGCCCAGGGCAATAAATGCAAAGCCGGCGCGATGAAAATCCAGGCGCCGACGCAGGCCAGCAACTGAAGCAGCGGATGGCGCAGCCGCCTCATGCGCTCAGGGCTCGTTCGGCTGCGGAGCCGACTCGCCGCCTTGCTGCGGCCCGCCTATCACTTCCTGGTTCATCTGCGGCTTGAAGCCGTCGTTGAGTATCGACGATTCGGCGTCCTTGTTCAGCACCACGATGGTGATGCGGCGATTCTCCGGACTGAACACATCACTCTTGATCAGCGGGTTGGCGGACGACAAGCCCACCACGCGCAGGATCTTGTTCTCGGAGAGCCCGCCGGCCACTAGCTCGCGGCGGGCGGTGTTGGCCCGGTCGGCTGACAGCTCCCAGTTGCTGTAGCCGCCTTGTCCGCCGGCGAAAGGCTTGGCGTCGGTGTGGCCGGAAATGCTGATCCTGTTGGGCAGCTGGTTCAGCTCCGAAGCCAGCTGCTGCAGCAACACCCGGGTATGCGGCAGCATGCGGGAGCTGCCGGAATCGAACATCGGCCGGTTCTGCTCGTCCACGATCTGGATCTTCAGCCCTTCCGGCGTCATTTCCAGCTTCAGCTGGTTTTTGTACTGCTTGAACAGATCGCTCTGGTCTATAGTCTGCTGGATTTTCTGCTGCAGCTGGTTCAGGCTGGCCTGCTCCTTCTGCTTCTGCATGATCTCTTCCTGCTTGGAGCCAGCCTTGTTGACCTGGCCGGCCTGCTTGGTCAGATCGTTACCGCCGCCCTTGATCACCGAGGTGGCGTCGCCCGCGCCCGCGCCGCCGGACATGGCGACTTTCAACGGCGTCTTGAAGTATTCGGAAATGCCGCTCAAGGTGCCTTGCGACGCCGACCCCAGCAGCCACATCAACAGGAAGAACGCCATCATCGCCGTCACGAAGTCGGCATAGGCGATTTTCCAGGCGCCGCCGTGATGGCCGTGCCCCCCCTTCTTGATTTTCTTGACGATTATCGGTCGTTGCGATTCATCGGCCATGTCTGCCCCCTGCCCGGCTTATTTCTTCTGCTTGACGTGATCTTCCAGTTCCTTGAACGACGGGCGGTCCATCGAGGACAGCGCCTTGCGGCCGAACTCCACCGCCACCTGCGGCGCGTAGCCGTTCAGGCTGGCCAGCAGCGTCACCTTGATGGTCTGGTAGACACGGGTGCCCTCGGCCAGCTTGTGCTCCAAGATGGTGCCCAGCGGACCGACGAAGCCGTAGGCGAGCAAAATACCGAGGAAGGTGCCCACCAGCGCGTGGGCGATCAGCATGCCCAGCTCGGACGGCGGCGCGCCCACCGACTCCATCGTATGCACCACGCCCATCACCGCGGCCACGATACCGAAGGCCGGCAGGCCATCGGCCAAGCCCTTGACCGCCGACACCGGCACCTCGCCCTCGTGGTGGTGGGTTTCAATCTCGACGTCCATCAGGTTCTCGATCTCAAAGGCGTTGAGGTTGCCGCCCACCATCAGCCGCAGGTAGTCGCAGATGAACTCGACCACATGGTGGTCATGCATGACGGTAGGGTACTTTGAGAAGACCGGACTGGCCTCGGGATTTTCGACGTCGGCCTCGATCGACATCAGGCCTTCCTTGCGCACCTTGGTCAGGATCTCGAAGAGCAGGGAAAACAGATCCATGTAGAAGGCCTTGCCGTAGGAACTGCCCTTGAACACGGTGGGAAGGGCCTTAGTGGTGGCCTTCAGCGGCGCGCCGCCATTGGCGACGACGAAAGCGCCGATGGCCGCGCCGGCGATCATCACGACCTCCAGCGGTTGCATCAGCGCGGCGACATGGCCCCCCGCGGCGATGAAGCCCCCAAGCACCGAGCCCAGAATGATGAGATACCCGATTGCGACGAACATGCGCCAAGTCCTGTATTTGTTTTATTGCCTCATGCCGTTATTTGTATTACAGCATGCCTTTTTGCAATTCATTATAGAAATAATAGAAAAAGCGGGTGGAATTGTATCAACCCGCTTCATTCCCTGCAAAAAAGGCAGGGGCGAGGCCGCCCCCACACCAGCATAGCCGGCGCTAGGCCAGGCCGCGCGCCTTCAGCGTCTGCTCGAACTCCTCCAGACAGCGCTCGGCCACCGCCAGCATTTCATCCACCTCGGCCCGCGTCATCACCAGCGGCGGCGAGGACACGATGTGGTCTCCGCAAGCCCGCATGATCAGGTTGTTGCGGAAGAAAATGTCGCGGCACAGCGTGCCGATCTCGCCGAAGTCCGGGAACAGCTCGCGCGTCGCCTTGTTCTTCACCAGCGTGAAAGCCTGGATCAGGCCCACGCCGCGCACGTCGTCGACGTGCTCGAAGCGGCTGAATGTTTCGCGCCAGCGCTTCTGCATATAGGGTCCGATATCGTCCTTGACCCGCTGGACGATGCCCTCGTCGCGCAACGCCACCACATTGGCGTGCGCCACCGCGGCGCAGACCGGATGGCCGGAATAGGTGAAGCCGTGGTTGAAGTCGCCGCCTGCGATCAGGCCTTCCGCCACGCGCTTGCCGACGAACACCGCGCCGATCGGCAAGTAGCCGGACGACAAGCCCTTGGCCGCGGTGAACAAATCGGGCTGGAAGCCGAAATGCTGATGGCCGAACCATTCGCCGGTGCGGCCGAAGCCGCAGATCACTTCGTCCGCCACAATCAACACATCGTGCTTGCGGCAGATGCGCTCGATTTCCGGCCAGTAGGTGGCCGGCGGAATGATCACGCCGCCGGCGCCCTGGATGGGCTCGGCGACGAAGGCGGCCACCTTGTCGGCGCCGATCTCCTGGATCTTCTCGTCCAGCCAGCGCGCAGCCACCACGCCGAACTCGTCCGGCATCATGTCCTTGCCGTGCTTGTACCACCACGGTTGCTCGATGTGGGCCATGCCCGGAATCGGCAGATCGCCCTGCTCGTGCATGTACTTCATGCCGCCCAGGCTGGCGCCGCCGATGGTGGAGCCGTGATAGCCGTTCCAGCGGCCGATCAGGGTCTTCTTCTCCGGCTTGCCCTGCACGTCCCAATAGCGGCGCACCATGCGGATCATGGTGTCCACCGATTCGGAGCCGGAGTTGGTGTAGAACACATGCTCGAAGCCGGCCGGCGTCACTTCGGCCAGCAGGCTGGACAGCTCGACCACCGCCGGATGGGTGGTTTTGAAGAAGGTGTTGTAGAACGGCAGCTCTTCCATCTGGCGGCGCGCCACCTCGGCGAAATCCTGGCGGCCATAGCCGACGTTCACGCACCACAGGCCGGCCATGCCGTCGATGATCTTGTTGCCGTCCGAATCCCACAGGTAGACGCCCTCTCCGCGCGTCATCACGCGCGCGCCCGCCTGGTTCAGCGATGCGGTATCGGTAAACGGATGCAGGTGATGGGCGGCATCCAGTTCGCGCCATTGGCTGGTCGTACGTTGCTTCTGCATAACACTTCCTTCCAGTTTTCTCCGACGGGGCGGGCTCTTGCCCGCCCCCCTGCGCCTGCGGCGTCGTTCTATTCGTTTGTCCTGTCTGTTCCTCGATTCTAACCTTGCGCGGATGGTCCGCGCATCACACGTGCAGCAGCAGGAACTTGCGCTCCCACGGGCTGATCACGCGGAAATACTCGGAAAACTCCTTCTCCTTCATCGCCACGTACATCTTGACGAAGCGCGGTCCCAGCACCTCGGCGATCTCGCTGCAGCCGGCCAGCTGCAGCAGCGACTCTTCCGAGCTGTTGGGGAACTGGTAAGGCAGCTCGTAGGCGTCGGTCTGCCTGGGCTCGGTCGGCCGCAGCTTGTTCACCATGCCCAGGTAGCCGCAGGCCAGCGTGGCGGCGATGGCGATGTAGGGATTGACGTCGACGCCCGGCACCCGGTTTTCGATGCGGCGCGCGGCCGGCGACGAGTGCGGGATGCGCAGGCCCACGGTGCGGTTGTCGTAACCCCATTCGACATTGGTCGGCGCCGCGGTGTAGCGAGACAAACGACGGAATGAGTTCACGTAGGGCGCGAACAGCGGCATGGTCTGCGGCACGTATTTCTGCAGGCCGGCGATAAAGTGGAAGAAGATGTCGGACGGGCTGCCGTCCTCGTTGGTGAACACGTTGCGGCCGGTGTTCTTGTCCACCAGGCTCTGGTGGATGTGCATGGCGCTGCCCGGCTCGTTCTCCATCGGCTTGGCCATGAAGGTGGCGTACATATTGTGGCGGAACGCGGCCTCGCGCACGGTGCGCTTGAACAGGAACACCTGGTCGGCCAGATCCAGCGGGTTGCCGTGCAGGAAGTTGATTTCCATCTGCGCGGTGCCGATCTCGTGGATCAGGGTGTCCACTTCCAGATTCTGCGCGTGGCAGTAATCGTAGATGTCCTCGAACAGCGGGTCGAACTCGTTGACCGCGTCGATCGAGTAGGAACGGCGGCCGAACTCCGCCCGGCCGGTGCGGCCGATCGGCGCGGCCAGCGGGATGTCGGGGTCGGGATTCGGTGACAGCAGGTAGAACTCCATCTCCGGCGCCAGCACCGGCTCCAGGCCCATCTCGCCGAACAGGCCCAGCACGCGCTTGAGCACATTGCGCGGCGCCACGTCCACCGGGCTGCCGTCGGCGCGGCAGCAGTCGTAGATCAGCTGCGCCGTCGGATCCACCGCCCACGGCACGTAGCGCAGCGTGTTCGGATCGGGCTCCAGCACCATGTCGGGATCGGTCAGGTCCAGCAGGCTGTCGTCGGGATAGTCGCCGGTCACGGTCTGGATCAGCACCGCTTCGGGCAGGCGCATTTCCGGATCGGAAACGAACTTGTCCTTGGGCACGATCTTTCCACGGGCGATGCCGGTCATGTCCGGCACGATGCATTCCACTTCGGTGATGCGGTGCTCTCGCAACCACTCGTTGATCTGGTGATTCATAACGCTTCCTCTATGGTCTCCCCGGCCGCTGGCTGCGGCTCTGGATCGGGAGGTGCTACTTTATGAGTCATCGAGACTCGCGCCGGGTTCCTCGTCCGGCGCGCATGGGATTCATCCCTTGCGGCTTTCCCTCCTCATCCGGCAAGCCTCGCCGAAGGCATGGAAGATGGCCTGGGACAGCGGGTTGTCCCAGTACAGCCATTCCGGGTGCCATTGCACGGCGAAGGCGAAGCCCTTGGAATTGCGGACGCGGTAAGCCTCCACCAGGCCGTCCTCGGCATGCGCCTCGGCGATCAGGCTGGGGGCCAGCCGCTTGATGCCCTGCTGGTGCAGCGAATTGACCATCGCCGAGCGCTCGCCGGACCATTCCGCCAGCAAGCCGCCCTCGACGAAGTCCACCCGGTGCGCCGGCGCGTACATCGCGGCGATGTCGTCGCCCTCCGCCTCGCGGTGGTCGCGCAGGCCCGGCTCTTCCTGCACGTGCTGGTGCAGCTCGCCACCCAGCGCGACATTGATCTCTTGGAAGCCGCGGCAGATGCCCAGCAGCGGCACGCCCTCCTCCAGCGCCAGGCGGATCAGCGGCAACGTGGTGGCGTCGCGCCTAGGATCGTGCAGCGTGCCGGTGCGGCTGGCCGGCCCGCCGTAATGGCGCGGCTCCACATTGGACGGCGAGCCCGGCAGCAGCACGCCGTCCAGCGTCGCCAGCGTGGCGCGCAGCAGGGCGTCGTCGCCCAGCGACGGGATCAACACCGGCAGGCCGCCCGCCCCGCCGGCCGCGGCGGCGATGTATTTGTCGCCCACCGCGTGAAACGGCAGCAGGCCGATCATTTTCAGATCACACGGGATGCCTATCATTGCTTGCGACATGGCTTGCTGCGCTCCTTATCAGCTTGCGGCCTTGATGGCCTCTATCGGATCGACGTAAGCGTGGCCTAGATCCCGCGCCACCGCCTGGTAAGTGACCCGCCCGCGGCAGACGTTGAGACCGTTGCGCAGGTGGGCGTTGTCCAGCAGCGCCTGGCGCCAGCCCTTGTTGGCCAGCTCCAGCGTGTACGGCAGCGTGGCGTTGGTCAGCGCCTGGGTGGAAGTGCGGGCGACGCCGCCCGGCATATTGGCCACGCAGTAGTGGACGATGCCGTCCACGGTGTAGATCGGGTCCTGGTGGGTGGTGGCCCGGCTGGTCTCGAAACAGCCTCCCTGGTCTATCGCCACGTCCACCAGCACCGCGCCCGGCTTCATCGTCTTCAGCATCGCGCGCGTCACCAGCTTGGGCGCGGCCGCCCCGGGAATCAACACCGCGCCGATCACCAGGTCGGCGTCGCGAATGCTGTCGTCGATGTTGGCGCCGTTGGACATCAAGGTCTTGATGCGGCCGCCGAACACCATGTCTATCTCTTTGAGCCGGGTCAGCGATTTGTCGAGGATGGTGACGTCGGCGCCGGCGCCCATCGCCATCCGCGCGGCGTTGAGTCCCACCACGCCGCCGCCTATCACCACCACCTTGGCCGGCGCCACGCCGGGCACGCCGCCCAGCAGCACGCCGCGGCCGCCCTGGGCCTTTTCCAGCGCGTGCGCGCCAGCCTGGATCGCCATCCGGCCGGCCACCTCGGACATCGGCGCCAACAGCGGCAGGCCGCCGCGCTCGTCGGTGACGGTTTCGTAGGCGATGGCCACCGAGTCGGACTCGATCAGCAGCTTGGTCTGCTCCGGGTCCGGCGCCAAATGCAGGTAAGTGAAAAGAATCTGGCCCGGGCGCAGCATCCGGCACTCCACCGGCTGCGGCTCCTTGACCTTGACGATCATGTCGGCGCGCTCGAACACCTCTTCCGCGTTGGAAGCGATGGAGGCGCCGGCCTGGATGTATTGCTCGTCGGTAAAGCCGATCGCGAGACCCGCGTGGGTCTGCACCAGTACCTTGTGCCCGTTCGCCACCAGCTCGCGGACACCGGACGGGGTCAGACCCACGCGGTACTCATGGTTTTTGATTTCCTTCGGAACGCCGATCAACATAGTCGTCTCCAACTGGTTTTTGCCCTGCACAGGCAGACAAGCGCCGTTTAAGAAAATTCACATCGCGCTTGCCCTTTCAACTTGATTCTGACTATAAAATCTGGCCGTTGCAAAGATATTCGATTTTGCGACGCAGCAAGCACATTTGCCTTCTATCGCGCTACAATGCCGCAGTTGTCTAAAATTATTAACATACTGATGGAGCAGGAAGAATGGACGTAGGCGCACGCTTGAGAATGGTCAGAACGCGGTTCGGATTGTCGCAAAGAGAGCTGGCCAAACGCGCGGGCGTCACCAACGGCACCATCTCGCTGATCGAGCAGAACCGGGTAAGCCCTTCGGTCAGTTCCCTCAAGAAAGTGCTGGAAGGATTGCCGATCACGCTGGCAGAATTCTTCACTTTCGACGCCGAGCCGGCACAGCCGCGCGTGTTCTACCAGGCGGACGAGCTGCCCAACCTCGGCAACGAGGACATCAATCTGATGCTGGTGGGCACCGCCCACGACAAGCGCGACATCGCCATCCTGCGCGAACGCTACCTGCCCGGCGCCGACACCGGCCCGGACATGCTGGAGCACGAAGGCCAGGAGGGCGGCGTGATCATCCGCGGCAGCATAGAAGTGACGGTGGGCAGCGAGAGCCGGGTGCTGGGCCCGGGCGACGCTTACTACTTCGACAGCAAGCTGCCGCACCGCTTCCGCAATGTCGGCGACGACATCTGCGAGGTGGTGAGCGCCAGTTCGCCGCCCACATTCTAAACAGGGGAAACGTCTTGAAGCTGGCTTACACCATTATCTACGTGCCGGACGTGCCGGCTTCGCTGCGCTTCTTCGAATCCGCCTTCGGCTTCAAGCGCAAATTCCTGCACGAATCCGGAACCTACGGCGAGCTGGACACCGGCGAAACCACCCTGTCCTTCGCTCAGCATGAGCTGGCCGCCGCCAACCTGCCCGACGGCCATGTCCGCGCCAATGAATCCGCCAGGCCGCTGGGCATGGAGATCGGCCTGGTCACCGGCGACGTGGCGGCCGCCCATGCGCAAGCTCTGGCGCACGGCGCGGCGGAGCTGTCGCCCCCGAAGACAAAGCCCTGGGGACAGACCGTGTCCTATGTGCGCGCGCCCGACGGCGCGCTGATCGAACTTTGCAGTCCCGTTTCAGCCTGAAAGCTTAATTCCGCTCAACAACATCACTCGACGAGGAGAGCAGCATGGCCCGCAGTCACGCCGAATGGAAGCAACTTGCAGCAGAACTGAAGATTGAAGGCCGCGCCTTCGTGAATGGCGAATACCGCGACGCCGCCGAGGGCAAGCGCTTCGATTGCGTCAACCCCGCCAACGGCGCCAAGCTGGCCGAGATCGCCCACTGCGGCGAAGCCGACGTGGAAACCGCGGTCAAGGCCGCCCGCCGCGCGTTCGAATCCGGCGTCTGGTCCGAACTCGCGCCGCTCAAGCGCGCCGCCGTGCTCAAGCGCTTCGCCGCGCTGATCCGCGAGCACGCCGACGAGCTGTCGCTGCTGGAGACGCTGGACGTCGGCAAGCCCATCGGCGACACCACCGCCGTCGACGTGCCCGCTTCCGCCTACTGCGTGGAATGGTTCGCCGAAGCGATCGACAAAGTGGGCGGCGAAGTCGTGCCGGTCGATCCCAAGCTGGTCGGCCTGGTGACCCGCGAGCCGATAGGCGTGGTGGCCGCGGTGGTGCCGTGGAACTTCCCCATCCTGATGGCGAGCTGGAAATTCGGCCCGGCGCTGGCCGCCGGCAACGCCGTCATCGTCAAGCCGTCGGAAAAATCGCCGCTGACCGCGATCCGCATCGCCGCGCTGGCCAAACAGGCCGGCATCCCCGACGGCATCTTCCAGGTGCTGCCCGGCGCCGGCGACGTCGGCCGCCTGCTGGCGCTGCACATGGACGTCGACTGCGTCGCCTTCACCGGCTCCACCAACGTGGGCAAGCTGATCGCCGGCTACGCCGCCCAGTCCAATCTGAAGCGGGCATGGCTGGAGCTGGGCGGCAAGTCGCCCAACATCATCCTGCCGGACTGCCCGGACCTGGCCCTCGCCGCGCGCTCCGCCGCCAGCGGCATCTTCTAC
This sequence comes from Chromobacterium sp. Ag138, assembly GCF_055181315.1. NCBI lineage: Bacteria > Pseudomonadati > Pseudomonadota > Betaproteobacteria > Neisseriales > Chromobacteriaceae > Chromobacterium > Chromobacterium sp. Ag138. The sequence continues at coordinate 41,868 of NZ_JBUPWA010000001.1, read as the reverse complement.
AATATGGGCGAAGTCTGCACCGCCGGCTCGCGCGTGCTGGTGCACAAGGACATCAAGGCGCGCTTCCTCGAGGAGTTCAAGAAAGCCGCCTCCGGCTTCTTCCCCGGCGATCCGCTCGATCCGGCCACCAGCATGGGCGCCATCGTCGACGACATCCAGTACCGCAAGGTGCTGAACTATATCGACAAAGGCTTGAGCGAAGGCGCCAACCTGCTGCTGGGCGGCAAGGCCGTGCACACCGACAAGGGCCTGTTCATCGAGCCCACCGCCTTTGATTGCCCCAGCGACGACCTGACCATCTGCCGCGAGGAAATCTTCGGCCCGGTGCTGTCAGTGATCACCTTCAGCGAGCTGGACGACGCCATCCGCATCGCCAACGACACGTCCTACGGCCTGGCGGCCGCGGTGTGGACCTCCAACGTCAGCACCGCCCATCAGGTGTCGCGCCGCCTGCGCGCCGGCACCGTGTGGGTGAACTGCTATGACGAGGGCGGCGACATGAACTTCCCCTTCGGCGGCTACAAACAGTCCGGCAACGGCCGCGACAAATCGCTGCACGCGCTCGAGAAATACACCGAGCTGAAGAGCACGCTGATCAAGCTGTAACCCTTCGCGCCGGCCGGGGCTCCGTTCCCGGCCGGCGGCCTGCCCCGTCCCAGCCGTCCTGCATCCTGAAACACGCACCCTGTCCGCATCTCCCCTTGCCCGCCCCAAAACCGCAAGCGCCCTTGCCGCCGCCAGTCGGGGTAGCAGCCGCCGACAGCGCGGCTATGATTGAAATCAAAGACTTCCGGATGGCGCGTCAGCATGCAGCGAATCTACAAACTTGCCGTTGTCGGCCTGTTATGGCTAACTCCCCTGGCCCACGCGGCGCAAAGCAATTCCGCCTGCCCCAACGGCCCGCTCAAGATCGGCTACTACAAGATCGGCGCCGCCTACCGCGACGGCAAGGGTTACGATGTGGACATGGTCAGGGAGTTGTCCCGCCGGCTGGGTTGCCCCATCGCCAGCGAAACCGAATTGCCCCGGTTGCGCGCGCTGAAAATGCTGTCCAGCGGACAGATAGACATCAGCCCCTCTACCTTGGCCTCGCCGGACCGGCTGCAATACTCATGGATTTATCAATACAACCACAGCAAGAACATGGTGCTGCTGAACCCCGCCGTCCAGGCCAGAACCTTGTCCGCGCTGCGCGAAGACCCGGCGCTGCGCTGGGGCGCGATACGCGGCTACCACCACGGCCCTTCGCAAGACAAGCTGCTGGAAGAGCTGAACGCCCGGCGCAAGGTCGTGATCGCCGCCGACGAGGACGACCTGTACAAGATGCTCGGCAGCGGCGTGGTCACCGCGGTTTTCGCCCAGCCTTTCAGCTATGGACGCTGGCTGCGCGAGCTGCCCAACGCCAGCCAGATCGTGGTGCTGGATCTGTATCCGGAATCCGACATGGTCGCCAGCGGCCTGGCGCTGAGCAAGGCGCGCTTCGGCCGCGACGCCGCCGAGAAATGGCATCAGGAGCTGCTGAAGATGTATCAGGACGGCAGCCTGTACGAAATCATGCGCCGCTATCTGAACGAGAGCGCCGCCAAGCAGATGATGCAGAAGCCGCTGGAATGATGCGCCAACCCTTCCCCCAGCGCCTGGCCGGCTGGCTGATTCCGCTCCTCCTGCCGCTAGCCGCCCAGGCTGGCAATCCAGCCTGTCCGCAGGGCCCGCTGGCCGTCGCCTACTACGATTTCGGCGTCGCCTACCACCAGGGAAAGGGCTACGATGTCGACCTGGTGCGCGAGCTGGCGCGGCGGCTGGATTGCCCGATCCGCGCGGAGACCGACTACCCGCGCATCCGCGCGCTCAAGCAACTGGAGCTCGGCCTGGCCGACATCGGCTCCTCCACCTTGATCACGCCTGAGCGCCAGCGCTATCTGTGGCTGTATCCCTACAACCACAGCAAGAACATGGTGCTGCTGCCCCGCGCCAGCCGGGCCGATTCGCTGGACGACCTGCTCAAATCCCCCTCCCTGCGCTGGGGAGCGATACGCGGCTATCGCCACAGCCCCGCCCAGGATAGGCTGCTGAGCGACCTCGCCCAGCAACACAAGCTGGTGATCGCGGAAAGCGAAGACGACCTGTACCGCATGCTGGTCAACGGTTTGGTGGACGCCGCTCTCGCGCACCCCATCAGCTACGACCCATGGTTGCGAGCTCACCGCGCCGAGCAACTGATCAACGCTCGCGACTTCTTCCCCGACGCCGAAACCATCTCCGGCTCCATCGCGCTGAGCAAGGCGCGTTTCACGCCGGCCGCCGCCGAACTCTGGCACCAGGAGCTGCGCAAGATGTACCGCGACGGCGCCTTGCGCGCGATCCTGCGCCGCTACCTGAGCGAAGCCAGCGTGGATCAAGTGCTGAAGCAGCCGCTGGAATGAAGCGGACGCGAAAAAGCCCGGTTCCGAGAACCGGGCTTTGACATTGCCTTCAGCTTACAGCGCCAGCTTGGCGATGGCCTCCTTGGCCATGTGGATGGAGGTGGCGCGCTTGTCAGGCCCCATGTTCACCGCTTCGGCGCGGATGATTTCCACGTTGCTGACGCCCAGGAAGCCCAGCACTTTCACCAGGTAATCTTCCTGGAAGTCCATCAGGCTGCCCTGCTCGCCGCTGTGCACGCCGCCGCGGGCGGACACCAGCACCACTTTCTTGTCCTTCACCAGGCCCACCGGACCGGTTTCGGTGTACTTGAAGGTGCGGCCGGCGGCGAACACGCGGTCGATCCAGCTTCTCAGCTGCGTCGGAATCGAGAAGTTGTACATCGGCGCGCCGATCACCAAGACATCCGCGGCCAGGAATTCCTCGATCAGCTGATCAGTCAGCGCGGCCTCGCTGCGCTGGGTAGCGGTCCAGTCGGATTCCGGCGCGAAACGCGCGCCGACGATCTCGCCGGACAGGTGAGCGATCGGGTTGGCGGCCAGGTCGCGGTAGCTGGTTTCCACGTTGGCGTGGCGCTGGCGCAGGGTGTTGGCGACGACGGCGGACAGTTCGCGGGTGACGGAGTTGTCGGCCAGGATGCTGGAGTCGAGGTGGAGCAGTTTCATGGTCTGGGTCCTTCGGGGTTCGATTGCGATGAGTGGATGATAGATATCCGCAACAATCAGGACTAGACTGTCAAAATCGGAAACATTGTTCCATCAGTGAGACAATCATGCAGGACCTGAACGACCTCTTGTACTTCGCCAAAGTCGTCGAGCACGGCGGCTTCATGGCCGCCGGACGCGCGCTGGGCATTCCCAAATCCAAGCTGTCCCGCCGCGTGGCGGAACTGGAAACAAGGCTGGGCGTGCGTCTGCTGCAGCGAACCACCCGCCGCCTGTCGCTGACCGAAATCGGCGGCCAGTACTACCAGCACTGCCAGGCGATGCTGGCCGAGGCCGAGGCCGCCGACGAGGCGGTGCTGCACAGCAGCGCCGAGCCGCGCGGCCTGATCCGCGTCAGTTGCCCGGAGCTGCTGTCCAAAACCATGCTCAGCGCCGCGCTGCCCCGCTTTCTGGCGCTCCACCCGCAAGTGCGGGTGATCCTCGATGCCACCAACCGCCGCGTCGACCTGATAGAAGAAGGCGTGGACGTGGCGATCCGGGTACGCAACGTGATCGAGGACAGCGCCAGCCTGGTGGTGCGCCGGCTGGGCAAAAGCCGGGTGATCCTGGTGGCCAGCCCGGCCTTCCTGGAAAGCCACGGCGAGCCGAAAACGCCGGAACGGCTGGCTTCCCTGCCCGCGCTGGCCATGAGCCGGCCCGACGGCCGCGGCCAATGGGTGCTGCTGGACAATGTCGGCCAGAGCTACACCATTCATCTGGACGCGCCCAGGCTGATGACCGACGACATGATCGTGCTGCTGGAAGCGGCCATCGCCGGACTCGGCGTCGCCGCGCTGCCGGTCAACGTTTGCCACCAGGCGCTGGCGGATGGACGGCTGCGGCACATCCTGCCGCAGTACGACTTTCCCTGGGGCATCCTGCACGCGGCCTTCCCCACCCGGCGCGGGCTGTCTCCGGCGGTGCGCGCCTTCATCGACTTCGTCTCGGAACAGCTGATCAGCGAGGAAATGGCCGGCGACTGGCAGCGCGCGGACATCCGCCCGGCATGACAATTGCTTCTATTCCGGCTTACCACCCAGGATGATTGAAAACATGCTCACGCTGCGCCCGCTGGCCGAAACCGACTCGATCGAACAACTGACCGCGCTGCTGCACCGCGCCTACGCCCAGCTGGCGGCGATGGGCCTGCGCTACACCGCGGTGGACCAGAGCGCGGCCGTCACCCGCCGCCGCATCGCCGGCGGCTACTGCCTGCTGGCGTGGCATGGAGACGAGCTGGTCGGCACCGTTACAGTGCATCATCCGCGGCCCGCCTCGTCCTGTCCGCAATTCCGCCAGCCGGACGGCGCCGTGCTGATGCAGTTCGGCGTCGATCCCGCCTGGCAAGGGCAGGGACTGGGCTCGCGGCTGATGGACGCCGCCGAAGACTGGGCCCGCCGCCAGGGCTATCGCCGCATCCGCCTGGACACCGCCCAGCCCGCCGCCCATCTGGTGGAACGCTACGGCAAGCGCGGCTACCGCGTCGAGGCGCCGCTGCAATGGCCGGACAAAGCCTACGCCAGCGTGGTGATGGTCAAGGAACTGGAAGCGGCCGCCGCGACTCGAACCCTTGTTTGCGCTGCAACAAATTGATGGCTGCGCGCCACATATCGGCGCCAGACCATTCGCATTTATTGCATCGCAGCAGATAACGAGTACAGTGACGGCCATGGCTCGCGATGAGCCGTCGCGTCTTTTCCTACCGTTCAAGAACAAGGGGTTGCAATGTGGTCAACTGCTGCAGTTCAAGGCGGGAAGTTCCCGTTCCCTCAACCGTTGTTTGATTACTGGCTGGACGCCTGCCAGCGCGGCATCCTGTATTGGGACACGCTGTACCGCCGCGGCGAAGCCTACCTGGAACATTGCGAAAGCGGCAAGCCGCCGGTGCTGGTTTTCGACTACCGGATCATCATGGATGCCCGCGAGCTGCCCGATCCGGCCAACTACGCGCTGGCGGCGATCCAGCCGCCGTCCAACTGCCCGCCCACCGACCCGGCCAAGCGCCCCTTCGTCGTCATCGACCCCCGCGCCGGCCATGGGCCGGGCATCGGCGGCTTCAAGATGGACAGCGAGATCGGCATCGCGCTGCAGCAAGGCCATCCCTGCTATTTCGTGATGTTCTTCCCCCAGCCGGTGCCGGGCCAGACCATAGAAAGCGTGGCCAAGGCCGAAGGACACTTCCTCAAGCGCGTCAACGAGCTGCACCCGGACAGCGACGGCAAGCCCTTCGTGATCGGCAACTGCCAGGGCGGCTGGGCATTGGCGATGCTGGCGTCGGTGGCGCCGGAGCTGGTCGGCCCCATCCTGCTGGCCGGCTCGCCGCTGTCGTACTGGGCCGGCGTGCGCGGCAAGAATCCGATGCGCTATGCCGGCGGCCTGAACGGCGGCACCTGGACCGCGTCGCTGGCCGGCGACTTGGGCAACGGCCATTTCGACGGCGCCCACCTGGTCGAGAACTTCGAAAAGCTGGACCCGGCCAACACCCTGTGGAAGAAGTCCTACAACCTGTACGCCAAGATCGACACCGAGCCGCAGCGCTATCTGGACTTCGAGCGCTGGTGGGGCGGCCATTACCTGCTGAACAAGGCGGAAATGGAGTGGATCACCCAAAAGCTGTTCGTCGGCAACGAGCTGGTTCACGGCAAGATTACCAGCCATGACGGCAAGGCCCGGGTGGACATGCGCAACATCCGCTCGCCCATCATGGTGTTCGCGTCCTGGGGCGACAACATCACCCCGCCGCAACAGGCGCTGAACTGGATCGCCGATCTGTACGACAACGCGGAGGACATCCGCAACAATGAACAGACCATCGTCTACTGCCTGCACAACAAGGTGGGCCACCTCGGCATATTCGTCTCCGCCGGCGTCGCCAACAAGGAGCACAGCGAATTCGCCAGCGCGCTGGATCTGATCGACGTGCTGGCGCCTGGGCTGTACGAGGCCGTCATCGAGGACATCGCGCCGGACGCGCCAGGCCAGGAGTACATCGAGGGCCGCTACATCATCCGCTTCGAAGCCCGCGACGTCTCCGACATCCTGGCGCTGGACGACGGCCGCGACGACGAGCGCGCCTTCGAAGTGGTGAAACGGGTATCCGAGATCAACCAGGGCCTGTACGACCGCTACGTCTCTCCCGCGCTGCGCGCCGCCAGCAACGAAGCCAGCGCCCGCCTGCTGCGCGAGCTGCACCCCGCGCGGTTGGAGCGGACGCTGATATCGCCGAAAAACCCATGGCTGTGGTGGCTGCCGGAGCTGGCCGACAAGGTGCGCGAGCAGCGCCGGCCGGTAGCGGCCGACAATCCGCTGTGGCTGTGGCAGGAGCAGGTGTCCGGCTTCATCGTCCAGTCGCTCGACCATTACCGCGACCTGCGCGACGCCGCCCAGGAGCAACTGTTCCGCGCGATCTACGAATCGCCGCAGCTGGCCACCCTGGTCGGCGTCGCGCCGGCCGGCGAGCCGCGCAGCCAGGCGCTGACCTGGGAAAGCCGCGAACTGGCCCGCCTGAAACGGGAAGCGCTCGATCCCAGCTTCGAACAAGGCACCCTGGCCGACGGCTTTGTGCGGCTGCTGCTCTACGTCAGCATCGGCATAGGCGTGGTGGACGAACGGCCCTTCAACGCCATCCGCCGGGTGATGCGCGACGTGCGCCACGAGTATCCGCTGACGCTGATGCAGTTGAAGGACATCGTCCGCCACCAGGTGGCGCTGGTGCGGCTGGACGCGCCGCGCGCGCTGCGCGGCCTGCCCCTGCTGCTGCCGGATGCCCGCCGCCGCCATCAAGCCTGGCTGTTGGCCCGCGATCTGCTGGCGCTGAACGGCCCCATCCCGGCCGAGCACCAGGCGCGGCTGGACCAAGTGGCCAAGACGCTGGAACTCGACACCGCCGCCGCGATCCGCGCCGCATCTTCCCCAATCAGGACGGAAGCGGAGACTGCGGCCGATGCGCCGGTCCCTGCCGAGGCCGCACTCGCCGTTTATCCCCCCGCGGCCAAACCTGTCGCCGGCAAAGCCGTTTCTGCAAAGGCAGCGACAAGCAAACCCGCCCCGGCGAAGCCGGTGCCCGTTGCCAAACCATCGGCGAAAACCGTCAAGCCGGCAGCAGGCAAACCGGCCACAGCAAAACCCTCGCCGGCAGCCAAAACCCCTGGGAAAACCGCCAAGCCCGCGGCGCCGAAGCCAACGTCGGACGAAATCAAGCCAATAGCCAAACCTGCCGCGTGGACAAGCGTCGCGAGAAAGCCTGCGGGCAAAGCCAACGGCCAGGCGCCAGCCGCTTCCGCGCCCGGCAAGCGAGGCAAGGCGTAAGCCATGCGCGGGAACCGGGGCGACTCGGTTCCCGCATTGACTATTGCAATAGCGAAAGCTAATATTCCAGCTCTGCGGGAGAGAGGGGCCATGCCCCCGCCGAAGACGCAAGCTCCCATAATCGCTCAGGCAAACGTACCGCAGCGCAGTATCGATTCAAGCCGATTGGAGAGAGGCCGCCGCGCGCGGCCCACCGAAGGGGCAAGCGGCCAAAGGCCGCGCAACTCTCAGGTAAAAGGACAAGGGGAGAGGCTGTTACCCAACCCGGAAACCGTCCAGGAGTTTGCCTTGTCCGCTCATCCATGCCTCGGCGCGAGCCTCTCGCGCCTCATTTCCGTTTTCCGCCATCCGCGCGCCGTCGCGCCGGCGGGCATTCCATCGTTCCACCCCCATAAGATTTCATCATGCTGACCCTGATCTACCTGATCGCCATCACCGCGGAAGCGATGACCGGCGCGCTGGCGGCCGGCCGCCGCCACATGGACATTTTCGGCGTAGCCGTCATCGCCTTTCTCACCGCGCTGGGCGGCGGCACCGTGCGCGACATCGTGCTGGGCCGCTATCCGATAGGCTGGACCCAGCATCCGGAATACGTGCTGCTGGTGGTGGCCGGCGGCCTGGCAGCGGTTCTGGTCGCCCGCTACATGCGCCACCTGAACCGCTTGTTCCTGATCCTGGACGCGCTGGGCCTGGTAGCGTTCACCATCATAGGCTGCGACGTGGCGCTGGGCATGGGCTACCACCCGGTCATCGTCGTGATGGCCGGCATGATCACCGGCATCGCCGGCGGCATCCTGCGCGACGTGCTGTGCAACCGCGTGCCCATCGTGTTCCGTCGCGAGCTGTACGCCAGCGTGTCGCTGCTGGTGGCCATCCTGTACCTGGGCCTGAACCATCTGGCCATGCCCCACGACTGGAACGTGATCGCCAGCTTCGCCTTCGGCCTGGCGCTGCGCCTGGTCGCGCTGTGGCGCGAATGGCAGCTGCCGGTGTTCGCCTACCGGCACGATCACCACTGAGCCATCCTAATCAAACACCCCGCCCAGGCGGGGTGTTTCGCATCCCGGGCATCCGCGCCGCGGCGCCGCAGGCTCTGGACCTGTCTTGCCCTAAGCCCCATAACCGCGCGCAAATGACAATGGATATTTGACACATGCCATTCACCCAATGTAAATAAGAAGCCCCTGATATCCCGCCCCGGACAAATCGACATCACCATGCACATTTCCGGCCCCGCCTTTCGCCGCCTTATCCTGCGTCTGCCGCTGGCCATCTGCGCGCTCTTGATCTGCTATCTGCTCGCCGCGCTGGCGCTGGGCCTGCTGCCAAGCAACCGCGGCTGGACCCCGCCCGCGGACGGCATCCCCATCTATCTGGACAGCAATGGCGTGCACACCAGCCTGATCATGCCGGTCAAGACCGAAGCGATGGACTGGACTACCGCCTTTCCTCCGGCACACGTCCGCCGCCCCGATCTGTACGCGCGCTCGCCCTACATCTCCATCGGCTGGGGCAGCAAAGTATTCTTCCTGACCATACAAAACTGGGAAGACCTGAGCGCCGGCAAGGCATTGGCCGCGCTGGCGTTCGACCAAAGCGTGCTGCACGTGGAATACCTGCCCCAGCCCAAGGAAGGCAAGGACACCCGGCGCATCCTGATCAGCCCGGAACAATACCTCCGGCTGGCGGACTTCATCCGCCAAAGCGCGCCGCTCAACGCCCACGGCCGGGCCTTGCAGGAAACCGGACACCACTACGGCGACAACGACGCCTTCTACGCCGCCCGAGGCCGTTACAACCCCATCGTCACCTGCAACCAATGGACGCGCGACGCGCTGGCCGAGGCCGGCGTGCGCACCGCGCTGTGGTCCCCTTTCGTCCAGCCCTTGTTTTGGCAGTTGGAGAAATGAAAGGAATTCTCAAGCCATGCCCCGCAGCCAAGCCAGCATATCCGCGGCGAAACCGCCTGGCTTGAACGGCTCCGGCGACAGCAGCACATAACGCGAACCATCGCCGACGAAACCCAGCGGCGCAGCCAGCAGTCCACTCTCCAGATCATCCCTGACCAAGTGCCAGGGACCGATCGCCACCCCCAGTCCCGCTACCGCCGCCTGCAGACTGAAATAAAAATGCTCGAACCACTGCCCCTCTCCGACGGACGGCTCGCAATGGGCGCTGGCCGACCACTCCGCCCAGCCCGCGGGCCGGGTTCGCGCATGCAATATGGGCGCATCCACCTTTAAACCGTCTGCTGCAAACCAGGCGCACGTTCGATCCGGATGGCAAACCGGGCCCACTCTTTCCTCGAACAGCGGCTCGGCATGCCAGCCTTCCCCCCATGGAAAGTCATCCCGCCGGATCGCCAAATCGATTCCGTCACCAAATGCGAACGGGCCGCCGCCAGCAGCCAAGCGCACCTTGGCATCCGGATAGCTGGACTGAAAATCGGGCCAGCGGGGAATCAGCCAACGCATCAACAGCGTCGGCTCGCAAGACAAGGTCCACAGCTTTTCCTTTTCCGAGCCGGCTCGAATTTCCCTCACCGCCCGCCCCATCACATCCAAGCCCTCGCGAACCGCCAATGCCAGGCTTCGCCCCGCATCTGTCAGAAATACCCTGCGGCTGCGCCGATGAAACAAGGCCGTCCCCAAGTCCTCCTCCAGCACACGCACGGCCCTGCTGACCGCGCCATGCGTCAGGCACAGTTCCTGAGCCGCGCGCGTGAAGCTCTCGCTGCGCGCCGCCGCCTCAAAGCAACGCAAGGCCATCAGTGATGGCAGGCGATCCCGCTTTATCTGTGAGCTGAACTCACCATATTCGTCAGAATTCATCGTTATTTTTCAACCATGACTATCGATATGATTGGCAACATTATCCAGAAAGGAATCATAAGCCATGACTGAATGGTTAGCTGTAATCACAATCAGCATTTTAGCCGTGATCAGTCCAGGACCGGACTTCGCCATGGTCACGCGCAATAGCGCACTGTTGTCCCGACAGGCGGGCCGGCTCACCGCGCTGGGAATCAGCCTAGGCGTGCTGGTTCATGTCGCCTACACCCTGGTCGGCATCGGCGTATTGCTCCATCAGTCGCCCTGGCTGTTCGGCTTCCTCAAACTGCTGGGCGCCGCCTATCTCCTCTGGCTGGGCATGAAAATGCTGCGCGCGCGCCCCTCAAACGCCACGGAATCATCGGCCGCCTCTTCGTTTTCCGCATTGGCGGCGCTGCGCACCGGCTTTCTCACCAACGCCCTGAACCCCAAGACGTCCATCTTCGTCGTCAGTCTGTTCATGCAAATCGTCAGCGCAGGCACGCCGCCCTCCAGACAAATGGCGTACGGAGCATGCATCGCCATCATCCACGCAATCTGGTTCGCGCTGGTCGCGCAATGCTTTTCAGCCGAGCGAGTGCGAGCCCGGCTGTTGGCCAAGCGGCATTGGATTGATCGCGCCTTCGGCGCTCTGTTGATTGGTTTCGGCGCGGCGCTGGCGCTGATGGGCATGCCGCAGTAGTTTGAGCGCGCCTATTGGAAACTGGCATCGCTGGAGTTGGCGATACCGGTCAAGCCATGGATCCGCAAGCGGAAAAACTTAGGAAACACTGCCCGCGCCCGCTTACCCCGCCGCTTTGCGCTTGATATCGTCCAGCACGGCGATGATGCGCTGGAGAGTGGCATGCGGAAACAAAGCCAAGGGGCCGCTGGCACTCACATGGGTGAATGGCGATTCGAACAAGCGGCTGGGCTCCATCACGCCGTTTTCGGTCAACTCGCGGACAATCAGCTGGATGAACTCGATCTGGCTGGCCGTGGCAGTGGAAGAAGACGCCTTGAGAAATTCGTCAAAGGCCTGCATGGCGGTCTCGCGGTCCAGACCCACCAGTGAGCGGATGAAAATGCCCAGACCATGGCTCTTGGCCTTGGCTTCGTCAATCAGCTGCGGCGAGCCGCCCGCCTGCCGCAGCATGCCTTCCAGCTCCGCCAGGTCGGCTGGCGTCAGCGCCTGGTTGCGGCGCAGGCGCTGCAAAGCCAGATGGTGCTCATGTTCGCGCAAGAAGGCTCTGGCCTTATCCTTGAACTTGGCCATATTCAGGCCAGCCGTCACCTGCGGCAGCTCGATGGTGGAGAGTTCGCCCAGCTCGTCTTCAAAGTTGGTGTAAACCACCTTTTTTTTGCCCTTGGGCAACAGCTTCACCAGCGCGCGCAGCTTGCGGCGGGCCTGTTCCAGCATGGGTACGGTCACGTCCTGCCACCAGTCGTCGCTGGCCACGGCCTGAATCAGCACGATTTCCGCCTTGATGGCGGGTATCGCCATCTGCCCCTCCAGCTCCTGGGCTATGGTCTGGATTTTTTCGCGCAGGCTGGCAAACTCCGGCGCCGCCTGCAGAATGGCCAACTGGGCGCGCAATGCCAGCATGTCGAAGCGCTTGGCGTCTTCGTCGTTGTCTTCCTGCGCAGATGGCAGATTCGCCACCTTGTCGGCCAGCTCGGCGCGCGCCTCTTGGCTCAGCACCTCCCAGGCTTCTGCCGCGGCGTATTTTTCCACGTAACGGCGCTGCGGGCGGACGACGAAATTATCCAGATTCATCAGCGCCACGCGCTCATGCAAGGCTGCCGCGAAGCCTGCGCGCACGGCCGCCGCCGTCAGTTCTTCGCCATAAGGCGCATCCGGCTCGCCAGCCTTCAGCGCTTTGTCCAATTCGCCAATCAACTCCAGCCTGGCCTTGAACAAACGCGTGCTCAGCGGCTCACCGCCCGCGCCTTCCTTGAAGTCCGGGTTTTGCGAGAAGAATTCCAAATTGCCGCAGAAATCAAAGATGAAAAAGTCGCGCTTGTCCTCGCCGGGGCCAAACAGGTCCAGACACAGCCGCGTGCCGCGCCCCACCATCTGCCAGAACTTGGTCTTGGAGCGCACCACCTTGAAGAACACCAGATTGACCACTTCTGGCACGTCGATGCCGGTATCCAGCATATCCACCGAGATGGCGATATGCGGCATCTTGTCCTTGCTGGAAAAGTCCTCGATGAGGCTCTGGGCGTACTCGGTCTTGTACGTCACCACCCGGGCGAAATGGCCTTTGTATTGCGGGTAGTTGGCGTCAAAACGCTTGGCGATGAAGTCCGCATGGTCGTTGTTCTTGGCGAAGATGATGGTCTTGCCCAGCCGGTCGCCGCCGGCCACGCGCTGGCCGCGCGTCATCAATACTTCCAGCACCTTGTCCACGGTGTCCTGGTTGAACAGCCACTGGTTCACTTCGGCGGAGTTCACCTCGTCCGGCACCGTGCCTTCGTCGTTCCAATCCAGGCTTTCCCACTCTTCCTTTTCTTCGTCGGACAAGTCGTCGTAGCGTATGCCTTCGCGCTGGAACTTCAGCGGCACACTGATGGGTTCCGGCTTCACCAAGTGGCCGTCGGCAATCGCCTCGTCCAGGCTGTAGGCGTCGGTTGGCACACCGCTTTCCAGGTCGAACAGGCCGTAGGTGTTCTTGTCTACGTCATCCTTGGGCGTGGCGGTCAGGCCCACCAGCAGGCAGTCGAAGTAATCGAAAATGGCGCGATACTTCTGGTACACCGAGCGGTGAGCCTCGTCGATGACGATGAGGTCGAAATGCCCTACGCCAAAGCGGCGCTGGCCGTCCTGCGCCTCGTCTATCAAGCCCATCATGGTGGGATAGGTAGACACGAACACCCGGCCCTCGGCGGCTTTGTCGGTCACCAGATTAACCGGCGCGGCGTCCGGCAGATGGGACTTGAAGGCATTCACCGCCTGGTTCACCAGCGCCACGCGGTCGGCCAGGAACAGCACGCGCTTCACCCAGTTGCTGCGCATCAGCATGTCCGCCAGGGCAATGACGGTGCGGGTCTTGCCGGCGCCGGTGGCCATCACCAGCAAGGACTTGCGCTGATGGTCGCGTTCAAACGCCTCGCCCACGCGGCGGATGGCGCGGGTTTGATAGTAGCGGCCGGCAATCTTGTCGTTAATCAGCGCGGTGTCCAGCGGCTTGCGGTTGGCGCGGCGCAGCACCAGCAGCTCCAGCTCCGCCTTCTTGTAAAAGCCTTGCACCTCGCGCGGCGGGTAATGCAGGTCGTCCCACATCCAGTGCTCGTAGCCGTTGGAATAGCAAATCACCGGCCGTTGGCCGTATTGTTTTTCCAGGCAATCGGCGTACAGCTTGGCCTGCTGCTGGCCTTCGGCCGGGCTGCGATTGGTGCGCTTGGCTTCCACCAACATCAGCGGCTTGCCGTCGTCGCCCCACAGCACGTAATCGACATAGCCCACGCCCTGGCTATTGGGCATGCCCTGCACTTCCACCTCGAAATTGCGCGCCGGCTTGAGCTCCCAGCCGGCCTCGCGCAGCAGCAGGTCGATATAGGCGCTGCGGGTTTGCTGTTCCGAGTAATCATGGGTATCCGGCACCGCCGCGTTGGCCTGCTTGGCCGCCGCCAGCTCGGCGCGCAGCTGCTGTAGCTCGGCGTCCAGATTCGCTTTTTCGTCGCGCAGCAAGGCCAGCGCGGCATTTTGCTGCGCCAGCTCGCCCTCCAGCTGGCGCAGCTGGCTCTGGCTCAGCGCCGGCGCGGCCGACGCTTGCGGGATGGCGGCCGGGTTGAAGCTCAGCCCCGGCTCCGGGCGCTGGCGGCGGGCATAGCTGCGCGCCAGCCAGAAACAGAAGTGGAACAGCTCGCGCACGGCATTGAGCGCGTCGCTGTGCTGCATCTTCTTGTTGCCGTGCACCGCCAGATTACCCAGGTCTTTTATCAGCCTCGCCTTGGCAAACAGCGCCTCGCCCACGCCGTTGCGGAAGGTCGGCTCGTGGATAAAGGCGCTGAGGGTGTCCTGATAAGGCTGCTTGAAGGATTTGTCGTAGGCGTAGAGCCAGGCCACGGCCAGTTCCAGGCTGCGGCGGGCATAAAAGCAGGCGGCGCGCGGGTCGCTGTGCGCCGCCTGTTCGGCGCGCAGCGCGGATTCATGCAAGGACGGCCATTCGGCCTGCAAAAAGCTGAAATTGCTCATCTGGCGTTTCCACAAGGGCCGGACGCTCCGGCGGCGCGCCAGAACTTCGGGATGGATTATGGAAAAGCATTATACCCATCGCATGCCCGTCCGTGTAGGGCGGAAGCCCCGCGCAGCGGGGCGTTCCGCCGGGCGTGCGCGTTTACGCTCAGCCAGGTACGGCTGATGGGAAGGCACCGGATGGCGCTCGGGTCAGCCGGGGAAGTGGAAGCGGCGCGGCGTGGCCGAAGCTTGAGGCGAGAGGCGGCGGAACGCCCCGCATGGCGGGGCTTCCGCCCTACGCACTCCCACATCAGGATGGAGCCGCTGGGGTAGCCGCGATACAGCGAATCCAGCAGGTCGCGCACCCGCGTCGCCCGCCACACATAATGGCGCTGGATTTCCGGCAGGCGCAGTTCGCCGCGCTTGTACATGTCCACCAAGGTGCCGATGGGAATGTTTTGCTGCTGCATCTCAGAGCTCTCCCCGGAAGGCGCGGTGTTGGAGGGATGCAAAAAGACACTCGGACTCAGCAAGGGTGGTCATATGAGAGCTTATCTTTGCAGAGACCTTGCCGGACAATACGCCAAATTTTTGGCGATACTCGGCTGGCGGTAATCTGAACTGAAAGGTTCGAATGTCCTTTGGCGAAATATGAGGGACAGTCGTTTCGGTTGGTTTGCAGTGCCTTGTAAATTCAGGTTGCCTAAGCAGTGCATAGAGGTAAGAATTCTCAACGCCATCTTTTCCCCTCAATCTGGCAACTCGCTGCACCAATAAGGCAGGAATGTCTCGTTCAGGAACGATAGAAATCTTGAACCCTTCAGAAATCCAAGGACGGTCCATCGCAATCACAATGTCACCAGCCTTCAATGAAAAACCCTCTAGCCCACTTAATTTATCCAAAGGCCAATACACCGTATCGCTCCAGTCCAAGCGATTTGGTAAGACATTTGCTCCTCGGCATAGCTTTATCGAGTTGCGGGAGTTTTCAACGTACTCTTCGCTGCGAAACGGATAGCCTGTAATCATGTCGGCAACATCCCCAAGGCTTACCTCAGGCCAAGAGGTGTAGCCAATGGAGCCCTCACCAAACATCTCCACAAAGATAGACTGCGTAAGGCGGTCAAGCTGGGCCAGAGCCTCGCGGCGCTTGGCGCGCAACGCGTCGGCTTTGTCGAGAATGGCGGCGATGCGGCGTTGTTCGGGGAGAGGGGGGTGGGGGATTCGAATCTTCGCGACTTGCGCTGGTCTGGCTCGCAGCAGAGACCCACCGACACCGGATACGGTCTGCATGAACTGAGCATGAAAGTCATCACCCAGCAAAACGTGTCGCAGGTACTCCGGTGCTGCCTGGTCGCTGCGGAACACAATCCATTCACCAGAAGCTATCTGTCGATGGTCGTTCGTAGGGCCGACAATCCAAGAACGTCGAATGTGAGGAACGATTTTCGACAGCAGCACATCTCGCGATTGAACGAGTTGCTTCGTAGAGCCAATTTCCTCGCCAGTGACCACTTCCGGGTTGCGGCTGTCGTATGCAGGGATGCTGTAAAGCTCAAACGTCTCATCGGCGAATTTCGAAGGGTCAACGCTCCCTAATCTAGTCGCCATAAGCTCTTCAAGCGGAATCATGGGAATGGAGCTCACTTCAACATCCCCTCCAACTCTACCATCCCCTGCTGAATCTCGACCTCCAGCTCGCGCAAGCGCGCCAGGATGTCCAGCGGGTGCTCATGCTCCACGGCCTCGTGCACCACTTCCTTGTAGCGGTTGATGCTCAGGTCGTAGCCCTGGGCGGCGATGTCGGCCTTGGGTACGCAGAAACTTTGCGCGGTGCGGGGGTTGGCGCGCTCCGCTTCGTCGCGCGCGTTCCAGCGCGCCAGGCAGTCCGGCAGATTGTTCTTGCCGTGTTCGGCTTCATCGAGCGCGCGCTGCGGCAAGGGGCCGAGCAGCGCTTCGTCCAGCAGCGGCTGGCGCTTGTCGTCCAGGCTCCAGCCGTCGGCCTGCATGTCGTAGAACCAGACGTGGTCGGTGCCGCCGGAGTTGGTTTTGGTGAACAGCAGAATGGCGGTGGACACGCCGGCATAAGGCTTGAATGCGCCGGCCGGCAGCGAAATAACGCCATCCAGCTTCTGCTCTTCCACCAGCATCTGGCGCAAGGCCTTGTGCGCCTTGGAAGAACCGAACAGCACGCCGTCCGGCACAATCACCGCGGCGCGGCCGCCCGGCTTCAACAGGCGCAGGAACAGGGCTAGGAACAGCAGCTCGGTCTTCTTGGTTTTGACGATGCTGAGCAGGTCCTTGGCGGTGTTTTCGTAGTCCAGGCTGCCGGCGAACGGCGGGTTGGCCAGAATCAGCGAATAGGCTTCCTCGTCGCCGCTGTGGTCTTGCGCCAGCGAGTCCTTGTAGCGGATGTCCGGGTTGTCCACGCCGTGCAGCATCATGTTCATGCTGCCGATGCGCAGCATGGTGTTGTCGAAGTCGTAGCCGTGGAACATGCCGTTGTGGAAGTGCAGGCGGCTTTGCAGCTCGCTGAACAGGCCGGGGTGGTTCTGCGTCAGGTATTCCGACGCCGCCACCAGGAAGCCGCAGGAGCCGCTGGCCGGGTCGCAAATGGTGTCTTGCGGCGTGGGCCGGGTCAGCTCCACCATCAGCTTGATGATGTGGCGCGGCGTACGGAACTGGCCGTTCTGGCCGGCGGCGGCAATCTTGCCCAGCATGTATTCGTAAATGTCGCCCTTGGTGTCGCGGTCATCCATCGGGACGAGGTCAAGCTGGTCTACTACCTTTGCCAGCAAGCCAGCGGATGGCACGGTGAAGCGGGCATCCTTCATGTGCGTGGCGTAGGTGCTATCGTCGCTACCCATGGAGCGCAGGAAAGGGAACACATGTTCGCCCACCACGGTAAACATGTCCGCCGGCGCAAAGTGCTTGAAGCGCGACCAACGCAGGTCGTTGTAGTCGCGGCCCTTGTCATCCCTGCCTTCCGGAAACACGCGGCGCTTCATCGGCCTGCTCAGCAGCATGGCCTCGCTCTCGGCGCGGGTGTGGTTCTCATCCAGGCGGCGGATGAACAGCAGATAGGTAATCTGTTCCATCACTTCCAGCGGGTTGGAAATCCCGCCGGACCAAAAAGCGTTCCAGATGCTGTCGATTTGACTGCGAATTTCACCGGTCAACATGTCTCAATCCCGATTGGCCGCCGCGCCAGGCGCGCGCGACAACAAAAAACCCAACCGCGAACGGTTGGGTTTTGAATGTGGTGGAGGCGGCGGGAATCGAACCCGCGTCCGAAAGTCCTCTACAGTGAGTTCTACATACTTAGTCGTGTCATTTGGATTTAACCTCCGCCACGCCGACGGACAGGCTGGACTTTGGCGAGTTACCTATTATTTCGCACTGAACCAAGTAACCCGGAGCAGCACTAGCAGATGTAGAGTGACACTACAGGGTTTTGACGCCCCCGGCCCATCTGCGAACCGTTGTAGTGTCTAGCCGGCCGTTAGGCTGCTAGAGCGTAAGTTTCGTCGTTTGCGACTATATAAATTCAGCGTTTTACGGGGTGACTGAAATCCCGGTATGCCCTCATCTGCTTCGCAACCCCCGTCGAAACCAGGTCGCCCCCAGATAAGAATGTTCATTATATTACAACTATCATCGCTTGGCGAGTCCGGTCATCTCCGCCAAACACCATTTACTTGAACAGCATATGCCCCAGCTTGGCGGCCTTGGTGTCCAGGTAGCGGTCGTTGTACGGATTGCGGCCCACTTGCAGCGGCACGCGCTCCACCACCTTGATGCCGGCGCTCTCTAGCGTCGCCAGCTTGCGGGGATTGTTGGTCATCACCTTGACGCTGCCTATGCCCAGATGCTCCAGCATGTGGCGGGCGATGCGGAAATCGCGCATATCGGCCGGGAAGCCCAGCCGCTCATTGGCCTCCACCGTATCGGCGCCGCCATCCTGCAGCTTGTAGGCGCGGATCTTGTTGATCAGGCCGATCCCCCGACCTTCCTGGCGCAGATACAGCAGCGCGCCGCGGCCAGCCTTGCTGATCGCCTCCATCGCGGCTTCCAGTTGGAAGCCGCAATCGCAACGCAAGGAGAACAGCGCGTCGCCGGTCAGGCATTCCGAGTGCAGCCGCGCCAGCACCGGCTGGCCGTCGCCCACCTCGCCCAGCGTCAGCGCCACGTGCTCCTGCCCGCTTTCCTCCTCGAAGCCATGCATGGCGAACTCTCCCCACGGCGTGGGCAGCTTGCAGCTGGCGATGTACTGGATGATGGGTTCGGGAGCGGGTTGCGGGTGCGGCGACATGACTTCTCCAACGCTGAGGAATGCAATGCGAAAAGGCCGCGCGGCGGCCTGTGATGATGCTTAGTTGGGGAGGCTTTCCCCGTTTTCAAGCGGCGGCAGATTGATCAGGATCTGCGGCAGCACGATGGCCAGCGCCGCCAGCCATACCTGGCGCTCAGGCGTGAAGTGGCCGGCGGCGAAGGATTCGGCGTCGATGATGCCCAGCACATTGTCGTCGCTGCGCAAGACCGGCAGGCAGATCTCGCTTTTCACCTTGGGGTCGCACTCATAGTAGCCGCCGCCTTCGGCTCGCCATTGCTCGATGTCGTCCACCACCACCGCCCAGCCGGTGAGACCGACGCGGCTGTTGTTGCTGAACTCGGCGAACTCTTCCGTCAACGGAAACTCGGCGCGGCTTTCCACCCCCTTGTAGGCCAGCTTGACCAGCACCGCGTTCTTGCCGACGCCGATCTTGCGGTAAATACCCAGCCAGTCAGCGCCGATCTTGGCGTTGACCGAGTCCAGCAAGGCGTTCAGGTTGACCAGCCCGGCGGTGGTTTCGGGCGTTTCCACGCCCAGCACCACGCGCAGGTCGTACGGGGTTTCGTCCAGCTCGTCGAACAGCGAGCAACTGCCGCCCTCGCCCAGCTTGGGCACTTTGTAGCGGTACAGGTCGCGGCTGGGAGTCGGCTTGCTCACGGCGATCACGGCCTGCAATGTCATCACCGCGATCTGCAGTTCGGTCATGTCGAGTTTCAGCGCCTGCTCTCGCAGATAGTCGGTCAGTTGGCTTGCGGGTATCATGAGGGGGACTCCTGAACAGCGGCGCGCCAGGGCGCGCTTGCATTCGAAACGCAACAGGATATCAAACCCGACCACGCTTCGCCATTTCGCCACTTTATATCGTAATGACCGCCATTCATATCCGCCAAGCCCCGCTCGTGATCAAGGCCGGCGCCCGAGCGCGCCGATTGCTGCAACAGGGACTCCATCCATCCCAGGTGGGCGTGCTGCCCGGCGCGGCCGGCGGACCCAAGGCCGTGGGTCTCACCGGGCTGGACCAGGCGGTGTTCGGCTGGCTGGCCGGCGCGCCGAGGGAGCGCGAGCTGGTGGGCGCGTCGATAGGCGGTTGGCGCTTCGCCTGCGCGATGCAGGCCGACCCGGCCCAGGCGCTGGCAAGGCTGGCCGAACGCTACACCGCCGAGCATTACCATCCCGGCGTCACCGTCGCGCAGATCACCGCGCAGACGCGGCGAATGCTGCATAACATTCTGGGACCGGACGGTTTCGAAAACATCCTGACGCATCCCCATCACCGGCTGAGCCTGCTGCTGGTGCAATCGCGCGGGCTGGCCAACCGCGAGGCCAAATCCTCGCTGCTGCCCGGGCTGGCGCTGGCGGCGGCGCTGAACGCCGTCTCCCGCCCGCTGATCCGCCACAGCTTCAGCCGGGTGATCTGCCACGATCCGCGCAGCGCGCTGCGCTTCCAGCCGGCCGACGCCATTCCCACCCGGCTCTACCCGTTGGCCGCCGGCAATCTGGAACAGGCGCTGATGGGCACGGTGGCGATACCCGGCGTGCTGCACGGCGTGCAGTTGCCGGACGCGCCGGCAGCGATCTACCGCGACGGTGGGCTCACCGACTACCACATCGATTTCCCCTTCGCCCACGGCGACGACATCGCGCTGTATCCGCACTTCACCGACCGCATCGTGCCCGGCTGGTTCGACAAGCCGCTGCCCTGGCGCAAGCCCGGCGCCGCCAATCACGCCAATACCGTGCTGCTGGTGCCGTCGCGCGAATACCTGGCCGCCCTCCCCGGCCGCCGCCTGCCGGACCGCAAGGATTTCCGCCGTTACCTGGGGCGCGACGAATTGCGCCGTCAGCACTGGCGCGCCGCCACGGCGGAAAGCCAGCGGCTGGGCGACGCTTTTCTCGAGTGGCTGGCAAAGCCCGGCTCCATCGCCGTGCAGCCGCTGTAAACGCCTGTTCCGCATCGAAGGTCAAAGAAAAAGCCGGGCGAACCCGGCTTTTTTCGATTTTCCAGCTAGCGGCAAGCCATCAACCGGCCTGCGCCCAGCACTGCTCCTCAGGCATGTCGCGAGGCGTGGCGTTCAGTTCCACCACCACGTCGCGGGATTGCGCGCCCTTGCTGAGGCGGACGGTCATCTTGTCGGCCACGCCCGGCTGATCGAGGTCGCGGCGATACGTGAACGAACCCCAGTCGGACATCGCCGCGCGGCCCAGCTGCGGCGCCTGCACCAGCTGATAGCGCTCCACGCCGCCCACACCCTCAAGCTGGCCGCGCAGGCAGCGCGCCGGACCGGCATAGCTCAGCTTGGCCAGGCTCAACTCGCCGGTTTGCGGCGGTTGCGGCTTGGCGCTGCCGGCCGGGCCCAGCGGACCTTCGCAACGCATCACGGCGGTCTTGCGCTTGAAGTCGTAGTCGGTGGCCGAGCAGTTGGTCGCCATCAGGTTGTTGACGCCGCCGGTCTTCACCAGGTTTTGCAGCGCGCCGTCCAGCAGCTTGTCCAGCTCCTGGCGCGCGCGGGTGTTGTCGCTGGCGGACAGCGGCAGCGTGCCGCTGCATTCGAAGCGGCGCAGCGCGCTGGTTTCGCCGTCGGCCCACACCTGGCAACCCACCGGCAGCGAGCGGCGCATCGCGGCCTCCACCGCGCTGGCGTCGCCGGCCTGCCACTTGTCCTTGGCCACCCAGTCCACGCCCTCAACGGTAGAGGTATTGCCCAGCTGGCCGGACTTGGCCGCTTGCACCTGTTGCTCCACATACTGGCGGAAACCGGACACCAGCGCGGCGTCGCCGCCCATGCTGTTCACCAAGGCGTCGAAGCGCTTGACGTCGTCGGCGCGCAGCGCGGCCAGGATGTCGGCGATCTTGCCCGGTTGCTGCTGGTTCAGATAGTAGAACCACAGCGCGGAGTGGCTGTAGAAATCCCAGCCGTCGCTATAGCTGGAGCGCATGATGCGGGACGGCTCCAGGAAGCTGTTCGGCCAGCCGCCGGCCACCACGTCCACCACGTGGCCGCGCACCTTGATGCCGTCGCGCGAGGTGCTCCAGGCCATGAATTCGGCGAAGCCCTCGTCGTACCACGGCATGCGGCGGTCGTCGCGGTAGAACTCGGACGTGCCCCACATGCCCGGCTGGATGTAGCGGCCGGACAGATAGTGCACATACTCGTGGCGCACCAGCTCTTCCAGAGTCAGGTAGCTCTCGCGCGGCACTTCGCGCTGGAAGGTGTAGAAGGTGCCGTCCTTCTCGATGTAGATGCCGCCGTTGTCGGTGGACAGCTCGTTGAGCAGACCCTGGAAGCGCTGATAGGCGGTCTTGGTGCCGTAGATCACCATCTTCAGCTTTTCATTGGGATCGTTCGCCACCGCCTCCTTGGTGCCGGCCACGCGGAACAGCTGGGTCTGCACCTGCTTCATCGCGTAGTACAGCGGCTCCACCTCGGCCAGGCTCAGCGGGGTTTCGAACACCAGCTTGCCGTTGTCGAAGCTCCAGCGGTTGGGGAACAGGCTGGCGCGCAGCTCCTGCTCGGCCTGGCAGATGCCATAGCGCTCGCACGGCACCTTGCCCAGCTTCTTCAGCGCGTACACGGCCTCGGCCCAGGCGGCGCCGAACTTCTCGCCCTTCAGATGCAGGGCGACGGCGGACTCGGCTTGCGGCGCGGTGCGCGGATACTGCATGAAGCGGCCGGTTTCGCGCAGGGTGTTGAGGAACATCTGCTCGTCGGCGAACGCCGGCTGGCCAGCGCGGGTCAGCCCTGCCAGGCTGGCCACCAGGCCGTCGAGCTGGCCCTTTTCCACCTTCTGGGCGAATTCGGGCTGGTAATGCATATTGAACAGCAGCGTCTGCATCGGGTGCAGCGCGAAGCGCGCCCAATTGTCCTTGGCGGCAGCGTTGTAGCGGCCGAAGAAGCGGTTCAGCAGCGGCAGCGCATACTCGGCCTTGCGCACCGAGTCCGCCAGGATCAAGGTTTCCGCCACGCTCTGCCGGGCGTCGCGCTCGCGGAACCAGGCGTCGTGGTCGCCGCGGCTGTCGATGGCCTTGACGTTCCACAGCGCCGGATTGGCGGCCATCGCCTCCACTACCTGCATCACCGGCTGGTCCACCGTCGGACCGTAATCGCCCACTTCCTTGGCATGGCTGTACTGCAGGAAGTAGCCCGCCTTCAGGAACACCGCCAGCGGCCACAGACCGTTGGCGTTCTGCCCATCCCAGGCGGTCGCGCGTTGGCGCGCCTCGGCCGCCACCAGCTGCATATTGGCCGGCGACACCACGCGGTAGCTGAAGTTGTCCGCCTGGAACAGGCGGTTCATGCAAGTGCCGTCCACGCTGGCCACGTAGCGCACCAGCGCCTGTCCGGACAGCTGGCCGAGCTTAGCCTCGTCGCAGTCGGCATAGGCCGGCGCGGCGGCATCCACCCGGGCCGCCTTGCGGGCGATCTGGCCTTGCTGGCCCTGCGGCTTGGCCGGCGGCTGCGCGCCGCCGTTATCCGGCGCCGCCGGCGGCAAGCCGTGCGGGTAATCCGGTTTTTCCGACAACGCCGGAGAGTGGGAGGAATAGCGCGCGCTGGGCTGATTGGCCTGCGGCGCGGGTTGCTGCGAGCCGGTTTGGCCGCCGCCTGTCGTCGTCAGGCAGGCGGACAAGGCCAGCGGCACCATCACGGAAAGTCCCCACGCCCGATACCGACGCGGTAGTGTTGTTGTATTCATTCAGTCATCCAATGGCTTGTTAAAATGACGCCAGGCTAACCAGCCAAGCGTCGCGAAGCATAATGGATATCACTGATATTGAATATTGTGTTTAAGGCCAGATCGTGATCTTAAACAACAAAACAGGCCAGTTAATTTTCACGCCCAATTTCAGCTTAAGAAAATACAAAAAAAGCCGCATAAGCGGCCTTTTTTGAACGGAAGTTGCGGGCATCAATGACGCGCTTCGCGCGCCGCCGCCACCACGTCGTAGTCGAACAACTGGTTGGCGTCTTCCTCGTCGAACACATAACGCTGGTTGCAGTAGTCGCAAACGATTTCCACGCTGCCCTGCTCCAGCAGCACATCGCCCACTTCCTGGCCGCCCAGCATGGTCAGCATATTGCTGACGCGCTCGCGCGAGCAGTTGCAGTTGAAGCTGACGGTTTCCTGCTCGAACACCCGCACCTGCTCCTCATGGAACAGACGATGCAGAATATCCTCGGCGCCCAGCTCCAGCAGCTCTTCCGCCTTCAGCGTGCGGCCCAGCATCTTGACGCGGTCCCAGCCCTCGGCTTCGCCATGGCCTTCCGGCAAACGCTGCAGCAGCATGCCGGCGGCGGCCTCGTCGCCGCTGGCCAGCACCAGCGCGGTGTCCAGCTGCTCGGAGCGCAACATGTAGTTTTCCAGCATCTGGCCGACGGAGTCGCCTTCCAGCGCCACGATGCCTTGCCAGGTCTGATTTTTGTCCAGGCGCGGCTCCAGCGTCAGCACGAATTTTCCGCCCTCGCCCAACAGCGTTTTCAGCGGCCTGCCGTCCAGATCGCCGTCCCACTTGGCGGTGGCGCGCACGGTGCGGTCGTTGTTGCACTCGACCACCGCCAGCTTCAGCGCGCCGGTGCCGTGGATCTGCAGGATCAGCGAACCGTCAAACTTCAGGTTGGCCGCCATCAGCACCGAGGCCGCCATCATCTCGCCCAGCACGGTCTTCAGCGCCTGCGGGTAGGCGCGCCGCGCCAGCACCTGCTGCCAGGCGCCATCCAGGCGCACCAGCGCGCCGCGCACCGGCGCGCCGTCGAACAGGAATCGTTGCAGTTTGTCGTGGTGGTTCATATTCATGCTTCCTTGGCCGCCCCGGCGGCCGCTTCAACGGTATAGACAGACATCGGCAGCGAGGAGCTGACGTCGAATTCGCAGCCGGCGCGCACGCCGATCTCGGCGATCTCCCGGGCCGACAGATCCTGGTCGTAGACCGCGTGCATCGCGCCCATCGCGAACTTGCGGCCCGAGCCTATCGCCCAGATGCGGGAGAATTCGTAGATCTCGCGCATCGGATACACGCCGAAAATGCCGTGGGCGTTGGCGATCACCACCATCATCTGGCTGGACTCGTAAGGATCTTCCTCATCCTCCTCCGGACGCATGTAGAACGCGTCCTTCAGCTTCGGGTGAAGCTTGCGGAAGGTGTCGAAGATGCCCTGGCGGCTGCTCAGATCCTTTTTCTTCAGCTCTTTCAACGCGCCCTGCAGCACCAGGTCGTGCGCGGCGGAGCCGGACACGGCCAGATAGTTGTCGCCGTGGCGGAAAATCTTGTTGTGGCAGCAGTCGTACGGCGCGAGAAGCTTCTGGTCATCGCCGAAAGTGGTTTGGCTATCGGCGGCGATGGCGATCTGGTCGCCCTTGCGCACGGCCACGATGGTTGTCATGCGGCTACCTTGTCATATTCTTGAAAACAGTCCTTCAAGATGGGACCGAAGCCGGCATTTTGCAATCCCGGCGCAAAGCGAAACCGGCGATTATACCATAAGGGCCCAGCGATCCAGCGCCCGAAAGGCGGTGCCCCCAGGAGCGCCGCCCGTCCGGCTCAGCGCGATCCGGCCGCTTCGCCGAAATAGGGCCGATACTTAGCCCTTCGAAGCACCATCACGTTGCGGACATGGGTATTGGTGATGTCGGCGAAGGACTGCCCGTAACCGGCCTGCCGGCGCCTTGACTGGCCGCTGGCTTTTTCCAGCCCGCCGAACCAGCGCGCTGGATCGCAGCCCGCCATGTTGGCGCACAAGCGGCGCCGCTGCAGCACCGAGCCAAAGCCGGAATTGTAGGCGGCATCCATCATCGCCAACCGGTCTTCGCCTTCTGCCCAGCGTATCAGCCGATAGTTGTCGCGGTTCTTCAGCACCATCGCCGTCAACTGGTAGCTCGGGTCGAAAGCGTTCTGCCAACTCCAGCCGCGCAACGCTGGATGGCGCGCCGCCATCTCCCGGATCGCGTCGAAACGAACCCCGCCATCCGCCCGATACGCCTTGGTGAACTGGCCGAGCCCGGCGCCGTATTCGCGGGAAGTCTTGAGCACCGCCCGCTCGCGCCACCCGCTCTCCTGCTCCACCTGGGCCGCCAGCACGGAACGCGACGGCATGTCCGGCCAATGCTGGGTCGCGGCGGCATTCAACAGCGGCAGCAAGGCCAACGCGCCGACGCTCAGCCCCGCAGCCACAGCACGCCCGCCAGCAATACGGCGGCCATGAACAGCCTGTCGGCCAGCACCACCAGCGACGCCCCCACCGGCGAAGCCAGCGCCAGGTCGGCAGCCTGGCTGACATCGGAATGGAACAGCACCTTGCGCAGCAGCAACGCCACGCCCACCAACACCGGCAAGGCCAGGCCCAGTTGCAGCCACGTGACGGCGACGACGCGGTCTATCCAGCACAAACCCGCCACAGCGGGCAGAATCAACACATACAAGCGGTAATCGCGCAACTTGCCAAACATGATGATCAGTCCTCCTGTCATGAATACAGGATCAGCTTACCGATCATCGCCTCCGGCAACCCGCTGACAGACGACACCATCAGCCCAAGCGCAGTAAACTACTGTTCTTCCGGACATTTCCCGCCAAACTAGCGGTTCCTACTTATAAACAAAACCCCTCCAGCCTCGTAAGATACAAGGGCAATGTTCAGCCCGCCCCAGCCATCAGCCAAAGGCGGAGACCCCTTCCAAAGAGGTGAGTGCCATGCTTGACAGCAACTTCGAACTGGATGAGCCGTTGGAGGCCATCCTGCAGCGCCCCCTGACCTGGTTTGAGAAACAACAGATCCAGGACAAGCAACAGGTTTCGGTCGACGAAGCCCAGGGCATTGTTGAGGCCGCGGCCGACACCCATCCCTTGCGCCGCCGTCTGAAGGACATGGCAATGATGCAGGTGGTGCGCATCGATCATCCCGAGGTCCGCAAACCCAAAGCCGAAACGGCGCTGCGAGCCAAGATCGCCTGAGCCCCCCTAAAAAAGCCAAGCCCCGCATCGAGCGGGGCTTGGCTTTTAAACTTTTCACCAGGCGAAGCCTTCCCGCCCAAACCTGCAGCCAAGCTTACTTGTTCAGCAGAAACTCCACCAGAATGTTCTTGAAGACAAACCCGGTGACGCCAAACCCCAGCACCAGGAACAAAACGATCATGCCGGTCTTGCCGGCCTTGGACTTCTTGCCCAAGTCCCAGATGATGAAGCCCATGAAAATGATCAGCCCAGTCAGGCATACCACCAACGAGATATTCGTGAATTGCTCTTCCGACACGTTACCCATCCCTGTTCAGCCCCGTCCGCTCCTGAAACGGCCCGGTAAACGAAGATCCCCGCCGCGCAGCACCAAGGCCACGCCGACGGCTGCCAACACGATACCTCCCATCGCCGCCGGGCTCAAGCGCTCGTCAAACAACCACCAGGCCTGGACCGCCGTCAGGCCCGGCACCAGATAGAGATAGGCCGCCACCCGGCTGACATCGCCGTCGCGCAGCATGCGCAGCAGCAGCAGAACCGCCAGCACCGACAACATCGTCACGCTCCAGCCCAAGGCGAAGATGAACTCTCCGCTCCACACCACCGCCTCTCCCCGCTCGAACAGCAAAGCCAGCGCGCCGGTTACTGCCAGCGCGGACAGATACTGGTGAAACGCGCCGGCGACCGGATGCGCTCCGCCGCCGCGGTAGCGCTGGTAAAGCGTGCCGCCGGTGATCAGCAGCAATCCGGCGATCACGAAGGCCGCGCCGGCGCCGCCAGCCAGAGCCACGCCCTTGCTGCCCGCAATCACCAGTGCCGTGCCGGCAAGCCCCAGCGCCATGCCCAGCCACTGGATGGCGCGAAAGCGCTTCTCGCCCAGCCGCCAGGAAATCAGAGCGGTCAACAAAGGCTGCATGCCCATGATCAACGCCGCCAGGCCGGCGGGCACCCCCAGCTTGATCGCCGCGAACAGGCAACCCAGATAGCCGCCATGCAGCATGCCGCCGCTCACCCACTGCCGCCGCGCCTGCGCGAATGTCGGCCAGGCGGGGCGCAGCGCGGCCAGCAACGCCGCGAAGCACAGCAGGGTCAGCGCCATCCGGATCGCAAGAAAAGTAAACGGCCCGCAATACGGCAAGCCGAGCTTGGCGCCTGTAAAGCCAGTGCTCCACAACACGACAAAAACCCACGGAATCCAACTGCTCGCCCGCATGCGCGACACCTCTCCTTGCCTGCTTAAAGAACGAAAAATGGCGGCCGAACGGCCGCCATGTCAACGGTATGAATGGATTGTATCAGCCGCGCTTGCTCCGCGCATTGGCGGCGATGCGCATCCGCAGCGCGTTCAGGCGGATGAAGCCGGCCGCGTCGGCGTGGTTGTAGGCGCCGCCGTCTTCGTCGAAGGTGGCGATGGCCGGATCGAACAGCGAGTCGGTCTTGGACTCGCGGCCGACGACGATCACATTGCCTTTGTACAGCTTCAGCCGCACCCAACCGTTCACCGTGGCTTGCGACGCGTCGATCATCTGCTGCAGCATCGCGCGCTCCGGGCTCCACCAGTAGCCGGTGTAGATCAGCTGCGCGTACTTCGGCATCAGCTCGTCCTTCAGGTGGGCCACCTCGCGGTCCAGGGTGATGGACTCGATGGCGCGGTGAGCCTTCAGCATGATGGTGCCGCCCGGGGTTTCATAGCAGCCGCGCGACTTCATGCCGACATAGCGGTTCTCTACGATGTCCAGCCGGCCGATGCCATGCTTGTTGCCCAGGCGATTGAGCTCGGTCAGCACCGCTGCCGGGCTCAGCGCCTGGCCGTTGACGGCGACGATGTCGCCGTTGCGGTATTCCAGCTCCACGTACTCGGCCTGGTCCGGCGCGTTTTCCGGGCTGACGCTCCACAGCCACATATCCTCTTCCGGCTCCTGCGCCGGGTTTTCCAGCACCGTGCCTTCATAGGAGATATGCAGCAGGTTGGCGTCCATCGAGTACGGACTGCCGCCGTTCTTCTTCTTGCTGATGTCGATGCCGTGGGTTTCGGCATACGCCAGCAGCTTCTCTCGCGACAGCAGATCCCACTCGCGCCACGGCGCGATCACCTTCACGTCCGGCTTCAGCGCGTAATAGCCCAGCTCGAAGCGGACCTGGTCATTGCCCTTGCCGGTGGCGCCGTGCGACACCGCGTCGGCGCCCACCTGGTTGGCGATTTCGATCTGGCGCTTGGCGATCAGCGGCCGGGCGATGGAGGTGCCCAGCAGGTACTCGCCTTCGTAAATGGTATTGGCGCGGAACATCGGGAACACATAGTCGCGGACGAACTCTTCGCGCAGATCCTCGATGAAGATGTTCTCCGGCTTGATGCCCAGCGATACCGCTTTCTGGCGCGCCGGCTCCACTTCCTCGCCCTGGCCGATGTCGGCGGTGAAGGTCACCACTTCGCACTTGTACTCGTCCTGCAGCCACTTGAGGATCACCGAGGTATCCAGACCGCCGGAATACGCCAAAACCACTTTCTTGATGTCAGACATTGCTTCTCTTTCCACTCGTTGTTTGTTTATCGATCGCCGGGCGGGACTCAGTCCTCGCGATGCCCCAGCAACAGATATTCGATCAGGGCTTTTTGCACGTGCATGCGGTTTTCAGCCTCGTCCCAGACCACGCTCTGCGGGCCGTCTATCACCTCGGCCGCCACTTCCTCGCCGCGGTGCGCGGGCAGGCAGTGCAGGAACAGCGCGTCCGGCTTGGCATGCTTCATCAGCTCCGCCGTCACCTGGTAGCCGGAGAAAGCCTCCAGACGAGCCTTCTGTTCGGCCTCGAAGCCCATGCTGGTGAACACGTCGGTGGTGACGATGTCGGCGCCGTGCGCGGCGCGGGCCGGATCCTGGGTCAGTTCCAGCACGTCCGAACCATAATGATGGCCGTCCAGCGGCTTCAGCTCGTAACCGAGCGGCGACGCCACTCTCAGCTTGAAGCCGAGCACGCGCGCGGCCTGCAGCCAGGTGCGGCAGACATTATTGCCGTCGCCGATCCAGGCCACGGTCTTGCCCTTGATCGAACCCCGCCGCTCCACATAGGTGAAGATGTCGGCCAATATCTGGCACGGGTGGTACTCGTTGGTCAGGCCATTGATCACCGGCGCGCGCGAATGCGCGGCCAGCCGCTCGACCAGGCTCTGCTCGAAGGTCCGGATCATGATGATGTCGCTCATCCGGGACAGCACGCGCGCCGTGTCCTCGATCGGCTCGCCGCGGCCGATCTGCGAGCTCTTGGTGTCCAGGAACATCGCGTGGCCGCCCAGCTGGGCCATGCCGGCCTCGAAAGAGACGCGGGTACGGGTGGAATTCTTTTCGAACACCATGGACATCACCTTGCCGACCAGCGGCCGATGCAACTCGCCGGCGCTTTGTCGTCGCTTCAGGACCCTGCTTCGCTCGAAGAGATGGTGGTACTCGTCGGGAGAAAGATCGCTGAACTGAAGGTAATGCCTTACGGACGTCATGGTGCTCCAATCAAAAAAAGAGGCCGCTGCGCGTGCAACACCGAGAGGTGGTTTCATGCGCAACGGCACATTACTACACGCTAGTCTCAAGTCACTTTACAAATATCGTCCCCTGCAAATACATAAGCATGATTTACAGAAATGCGACATTTGTTATATTTATCGGAAATCCTCCTGCCTGACAAGCATTCAATTGAACAAACTACGCCCCGGCAATTCCGCCAGCTCCTGCGGCTTCAGCACGCGCAGGTAGAATTCGCCGCCGTCCTCCGCCAAACCATGCATTTCAATGCTTTTCTGCGTCTTCTGCAGCCGCGCCAGATAAGCCAGAATGGTGTCGTCCACCACCTGCCCCGGCACCAGCACCGGAATGCCCGGCGGGTACGGCACGATCTGGTCGCAGCACACCCGCCCGCTCAACGCCGGATTCGGCCGGCCATCGTCATCCAGCAGCGGCAGCCTCTCCCCGGCCTCGTAGAAAGCGTCGCGCGGCAGGCAGGCCAAGCGCGAGAAATGCGGAATTTCCGGCATGCGCCCCAACGCCCGCGGTGGACGCCCCTCCTTGGCCAGGCGCAGCATCGCGTCGTACAGGCGGGACAGCTTGCTGCGGGTGGTCCCTATGGTCAGCAGCAGCGTGATGGTGCTGAACGTCGACTTCTCCACCTGGATGTTGTAGCGCTCGAACAGCGCCTGCTGCAGCTCGTCGGCGGTGAAGCCGGAACGGCTGAAATCCACCGTCAGCTTGGTCGGATCCAGCAGGATGCCGTCCTCCTTCACCTCTTCCGGCAGCAGATCGCCCAGCTCCAGCACGCGGAAGGCGCCGGTGGAGTTGATTTTCTCGCGCAGCTCCTGCGCCAGCTTCAAGGTGCGGTCCAGCAGTCTGTAGCCTTCCGTCACCGCCTGCTTGCGCGCCACGTCCAGACTGGCGATCAGGCTGTACTGCGGACTGGTGGACGCGTGCATGTTGAAGTTTTCGCGGAACAGGTGCTCGTCGAAACGGGGGTCGTTGACATGGATCATGCTGGCCTGCGAGAACGCCGACAGCACCTTGTGCGTGCTCTGGGTCACGTAGTCGGCGCCCGACTCCAGCGCCGTCGGCCGGAACGCGGGGTGAAAGCGCGCGAAACCGTACCAGGCTTCGTCGACGATCACCTTGATGCCCTTTTCGTGCGCGGCTTCGATGATGGGCTTCAGATCGTAGCGTAGGCCGTCATAAGTGCATGAGGTGAGAATCAGCACCCGCGCGTCCGGATTGTCGTCTATCGCCTGGTAGATGGTGGTCTTGGGCACCGGGCCGAAGATGCCGTACTGGCGGTTGACCGACGAATCCAGATACACCGGCCGCGCGCCGGAGAGGATCACCCCGTGATGCACCGACTTGTGACAGTTGCGGTCCAGCAGCAGCTTGTCGCCCGGCGCCAGCAGCGTCTGGAAGATCACCTTGTTGGAGGTGGAGGTGCCGTTGGTGGCGAAATAGGTCTTGCGCGCGCCGAAGGCCTTGGCCGCCAGCATCTGCGCCTCGGCGATGACGCCGGTCGGATGCAGCAGCGAGTCCAGCATCGGCACCGATACCGACAAGTCAGCCCGCAGCAGGTGCTCGCCGACGAAATCATGGAAATCGCCGACCCAGTTGCTGCCTTTCAGCGAGTCGCCGCCGGAATGGCCCGGCGTGTGCCAGGAATCCTTGGCCATCCGCACGTATTGCTTGAGCTTGTCGTAGAACGGCGTCGCCGACTTTTCCGCCAATTCCGCCACCAGTATGCGGAACCAGCCGTTGAAATCGGCCTCGTCGCGATAGAAATAGCCATCCACCGCGTGGCTGGCCAGCTCTTCCACCAGCGCCCGCTCGTCGTCGTCCTGCAAGAAGACGTAAAGCGAGGTCTCCGGGCGAAAGTCGCTGATGCGGTTCGCCAGCTGGGCCGCGGCCTCGCCGTTGGCGGTGCCTTTCAGCTGCCGATCCACCAATACCACCTGGACTTCGCCGTCGCGGGCGATCAGATCCATCGTCTCCGCCGTGGTGCAGGCGGGCACGAAGGTCAAACCAAATGGATTCTCCAGCCGCACCGCGGCGGCTCCCAGACCGGCCAGCACTTCGGCCTGCCATGTCACATCGTCGCTGACCACGACAACGCGGCTAACGGGTTTCATGAAGGTTTCTCCTCTTGCTGTTTGCCGCGCACTTGTTTTTAGCGTCTGTCCGGACGTACGCGCTGTTCTGTATTTTTTGTTTGTCGCCTATCCTATCCACATCTTGTGCCCGCCGTCATTATGCAGGCGCACAACGGTCGCATGCGGTACAATCGCTGCCATGCTGACCGACGCCGAAAAAGACTCCATCCGCGACCATTACCGCGCCATTTCCGACCGCCTGCCGGGCTTCCGCCCGCGCGCCTCGCAACGCCGCATGCTGGCTGAAATCGCCAATGCCTTGTCGCGCGCCCAGGAAAAAGTCGGCGATGACTGGCCGGAGCGCGAAGGCGAAAGCATCACGGTGATAGAGGGCCCCACCGGCGTCGGCAAGAGCCTGGCCTATTTGCTGGCCGGCGGCGTGATGGCGCGCGCGCGCGGCAAGAAGCTGGTAGTCACCAGCGCCACCGTGGCGCTGCAAGAACAACTGGTCAACCGCGACCTGCCCTTCGTCGTCGAAAACAGCGGCCTGCCGCTGACCTTCGCGCTGGCCAAGGGCCGCGGCCGCTACCTGTGCCCGTACCGCCTGTACGGCCTCACCGCCCAGCACGCGCAGCAGAGCCTGCTGCAGCCCGATCCGATGATGGCGCTGTGGGACCACAAGCCGGAACAGGCCGAGCTGGACGCGCTGAGCGCGATGGCCGACGCCTTCCATTACCGCAAATGGAACGGCGACCGGGACACCTGGGACAGCATCGTGGAAGACGGCCTATGGGCGCGCGTCACCAATGACCGCCACGGCTGCCTGAAAACCGCCTGTCCCAACCGCGTCGAATGCCCGTTCTACCTCGCCCGCGACACCCTCGAAAACGTCGACGTGGTGGTGGCCAACCACGACCTGATGCTGGCCGACGTCGCTATGGGCGGCGGCGTGATCCTGCCCGCCCCGGAGGAAAGCTTCTATTGCATAGACGAGGCGCACCACTTGGCGAAGAAGGCGGTCAACCAGTTCGCCGCCGAGCACTCACTGGGCCAGGCGCTGGGCTGGCTGGACAAGGTGGGCGCGGTGGTCGTGCATGCAGAAGCGCACACCGGCAAGGCCGAACTGGCCAGCAACGCGATCGACTCCGCCGCCGCCTGCGTGGAGACGCTGACCGAATGGCAATGGCTGCTGGGCAGCGAAGACTCGCTGGCCGCCAGCAGCGACAATCTGGAGCCATCCTGGCTGATCGAAGACGGTGTACTGCCGGAACGGCTGAAAGCCTCGGCCGCGAATATGGCGATATCCGCCCGCGCGCTGGCCAAGCAACTGGACGACATGGGCAACGCGCTGTCCGAGGCCCGCAAGGACAAGAGCGGCGACGTGGATCTGGACAAAACCGCTACCGAATTAGGCTTCCTGATCGGCCGCGCCGAACAACTGAGCGCGGTATGGGATTTGTTCGATACCGAAACGCCGGAAAACGCGCCGCCAATCGCCAAATGGATCACCCGCCGCGCCGAGGGCAAGGGCGACTACCTGTTCTCGGCCTCGCCGGTCAGCGCCGCCGCCAGCCTGGCCGCCACGCTGTGGCGCCGCGCCGCCGGCGCCATCCTGACATCCGCCACGTTGCGCTCGCTCGGCGATTTCGAACTGCTGCTGTCGCAGACCGGCCTGAAATGGCTGCCCAAGGTCAGCTGCATGGCGCTGGAATCGCCGTTCAACTTCGACGAGCAGGGCGAGCTCTACCTGCCGCCGCTGCTGGCCAGCCCCAAAGACCCGGGCGGCCATACCCGCGAAATCATCGAATGGCTGCCCAAGCTGATCGACCTGAAAGAGCCGGTGGGCACCCTGGTGCTGTTCTCATCCCGCAAACAGATGCAGGAAGTGGCCGCCGGCCTGCCCGCAGCGCTGCGGGACAGGCTGCTGATCCAGGGCGACATTCCCAAGCGCACGCTGCTGGACACCCATCACCAGCGGCTGAAAGACCAGCAGGCCAGCGTGATTTTCGGCCTAGATTCGTTTTCGGAAGGGCTGGACCTGCCGGGCGAGAGCTGCGTGCATGTGATCATCGCCAAATTGCCGTTCGCGATGCCGGACGACCCGGTGGGCAAGACCCTGTCCCGCTGGATCGAAAAGCGCGGCGGCAACCCCTTCATCGAGCTGACTGTGCCGGAAGCCTCGATCAAGCTGGTGCAAGCCGTGGGCCGTTTGATCAGAACCGAACGCGATTACGGCCGCGTGACCATCCTGGATAACCGCTTGACGCGACAAAGTTACGGCAAAAAGCTGCTGGCTTCGCTGCCGCCATTCAAGCGCATATGATTTTCAGGTATGATCACAAAACTTTCGCATAAGTAAAAGTCGTCGGCCTAGAAAAAACGTCTTAGCACGGACAACAAAACAGGCTACACCAAAAGCAAACACACTGGTTCCACCGCCATGATCTGCAATCCGTACGAAATCGTGATCCAGGGCCTGACCTCAGAAGGCCGCACATTCCGCCCCAGCGATTGGGCCGAGCGACTGGCGGGCATCCTGGCCTCCTTCGACACCAATCAGAAGCTGTCCTACCATGCCTTTGTCCGCCCCATGCTGCTGGAGGGCGTTCGCTGCGTCGCCGTGGACAAGAAGCTGGAGAAAATCTATCCGCAAATCTTTCAGTTCCTGATGGACTTTGCAAAAGACAATGATCTGCGCGTAGTCGATTGTCGGACACTGATCGACGAGATCTATCCGAACAAGTTTTCGGCATAATCGCAACAGGCGTCGCATCGATACCACTCTTTTTACCAGTCTTCGCAACACTCCCGTCATATTCTGTGGCTAAACTAATACAAAGTCGTGAAGCAGCCGTGCAAGCGTTGCCAAAACCGGACACGGTCTCTTCACTGCTTCACAACAGAACCACAGACTTGACTTGGAGTTCATCATGCAAAAGAAGAATCTGGCAGCCATCGTTGCATCTCTGTTCATCGTCCCGGTCGCGGCTCACGCCGACGTGACCATCTATGGTTTCCTGAGCGCAGGCATTGAGTCCGTCAAGGCCACCGGCAACGGCAACCCTGCTAACGACTACACCTCGCGTACCCGCGTTTCCGACTACAACTCCCGCATCGGCTTCAAGGGCAACGAAGACCTGGGCAACGGCACCAAGGCCATCTGGCAAGTGGAAAGCAGCCTGCGCAACTTCGAAAATGGCGGTACCGACGACAAAGGCAATTCAGCATCGTTTGGTACCCGCAACACCTTCGTCGGCATCGAAAACGCCGACTTCGGTAAAGTACTGCTGGGCAACAACGACTCTGCCTACAAAGTTCTGTCCGGCAGCGGCAACAGCGCGCTTGGCGTAGATGTCCTGATCAATACCACAGCTGAAAACTTCGGCAAGTCTTCTGTCAACGGTCGTGGCGAAGAGCGCCTGAAGAATTCCATTCACTGGTACTCGCCGAGCTGGGCTGGCTTCAAGCTGGGCGCATCTTGGGGTGTGGACGAAGCACGCGTTATTGACCAAACCAAACCGAGCAATGGTTCCGCTACAGACTCCAAGCGCCTATCGCTGGGATTGGCTTACAACTGGCAAAGCCTGAACCTGAGCACCGCCTGGGACCGTCGCTATGACAGTGCAGTGAATGGCGACTCCAACACGGTAGGCACTGGCTTCTCTGGCAAGAATGTCACCATGTACAACATTGCCGGTAGCTACAAATTCGACTTTGGCACCTACATCGGCGGCTATTACGAGTGGGCCACCTACGACAACGTTGGCGGTGCTCAGCTGAAGCAGGATGACTGGATGATCGCTCTAGGCCAGGACTTTGGCGCTGCTTCGATCAAACTGGGCTATGGCCAACTGGGCAGCCTGAAGAACGTATCCGCTGCTTCCAACAGTAGTGACTACAAGGCTAAACAATGGATTCTGGGCGGTACTTATGACCTGTCCAAGACCACTCAGCTGATCGCTTACTACACCAAGATCACCAACAACGCCAAGGCTTCCGCCAACTTTGCGAATGATGCGGTTTACGACAACCACTTGGGCCAACCCAACGCTGGCCTGACCTCTGGCAACAGCCCGCAAGCATTTGGCTTCGGCATGAAGGTTTCCTTCTAAGCCTTGCGCGGAACGGCTTCAAACCAAACGCCACGGCATCATGCCGTGGCGTTTTTTATCGTCGATGCCCAATAAAGCGGATTAGCCGCAAACCCTGCTCAGTTCCTCTGGCTGGGATACCAGGAAATTACCCTCGCCCTGCCATTGCACGATGCGCTTGTTGCGCTGGCGCTCCCACTCATCCACCGGGTGTTGCCGCGCCCATGCGCACATCAGCTGCCGATCCTGTTGACTCATCCTCAAGCCATAGCGCTGGTGCATGTATAGCGTGATGCGCGCCGCCGCGCCGCGCACCTCTTCCCGCGGCTGGAAACGCTTTTGCTTGAAATCCACGAAGGATTGGCACTGTCCATAGATAGGCCGCGGATGGATTTCCCAAGCTCCGTAGGCGAAATTGGCGCGGTCGCCGTTAACCTCCCCTACCGCCGGGACCAGATTGTTCAGATCCCCCTCCGCCATCTGGAACAATGGATCCTGATCGCCGCAAGCCTTGCGGCCGCCCTGCTGCCAGCACTGGCGCTGGTGTCCCAACACCCAAGCCGGCACCACATGCTCCCACTCGATGCGGCTGGCGCGCGCTTCGGACTTGCGCGGCTGGTAACCGCAAGACTGCCAATCAACCGCCTTGCCCTGATAGCGGCAACCGCAATAGAAGTCCACCTCCATGCCTGAGTACACGCGCGGCAAAATGCGCTTGGCGGCGGCGAAGTCGCGATGGCCGATCGCCTTGCCGCCGCTGACCAAGGGCTCGGCCTTGACTTGAGATGGCACGCCTCCGGATTGCTGCGACGCCGCCGATGACAGGATGGACTCGCCCAGAGCAGCCAACTGCTTCACTTCCGGGGATTTTGCTATCTGATTGATTTGATGCGAATCGCAAGCGGTTAAAGTTGCGACAAGTATGAAAGGCATGAATTTGTGCATCTGCGAAGTGTATGCACCGGAACCAATTACAGCAATACCATTGCCAGATTATCCACCTCCTTCAGCTGCTGACAGTCCGACACGCCGAGAAATCCGCAGTCTGCCTCATCACCTCCCGAACCACCGCGCATGCGAAACGCGGGCAAGCATCCGCAAATTCGGCGCCTGCCCGCGTTCAGCCCATCCCGAAGTGAGATGGTAAGAGATTCTCACTACCAGATGCGAATACGCTGATCCTCTGGCTTATACATCTTGTCCCCCGGCTTCACTTCGAAAGCGCGCTGGAAGGCATCGCTGTTCGAGGTGGCGCCGATCGCCCGGAACGCATCCGGAGAGTGGGGGTCGGAAACCAGCCGGGCCAGCAAGGCCTCATCGCGGGTCTTGCCGCGCCAGACCTGGGCAAAACCGTAGAAAAAGCGCTGATCGCCGCTCATGCCATCGATCACCGGGGCCGGCTTGCCGCCCAGCGACAGCTGATACGCCTTGTAGGCGATCTGCAGACCCACGTTGTCGGCGATATTCTCGCCCAGGGTCAGCTTGCCATTGATGTGCTTGCCCGGCAGCGGCTCGTACGCGTCGTATTGCGCCACCAGCTTGCTGGTCAGCTCATGGAAGCGCGCCTTGTCCTCCGCCGTCCACCAGTCGCGCAGATTGCCGTCGGCATCGAACTGGCTGCCTTGATCATCGAAGCCATGGCTGATCTCATGCCCGATCACCGCGCCGATGCCGCCGTAATTGACCGCATCGTCCGCCGCGGCATTGAAGAACGGCGGCTGCAGAATGGCGGCTGGGAACACGATCTCATTCTGGGAAGGATTGTAATAGGCATTGACCGTCTGCGGCGTCATGCCCCATTCCGTCCGGTCCACCGGCTTGCCCAGATGCGACAGCTGCCACTGGTAATCGAACTGATTGGCGCGCTTGACGTTGCCCACCAGGTCATCGGGCTTGAGCTCCAGGCCGGAATAGTCGCGCCAATGCTCGGGATAGCCGATTTTCAGCATGTACTTGGACAACTTGACCTGCGCAGCCTGTTTGGTCGCCGGGCTCATCCAGCTCAAACCGTCGATGCTCTGACGATAGGCCTGCATCAGGTTGCCGACCAGCTCCTCCATCTTGCGCTTGTGTTCCGGCGGAAAATACTTGGACACATACAGCTGCCCCAGCGCCTCGCCCAGGGATGACTCCACCAACTGCACGCCCCGCTTCCAGCGCGGCCGCTGCTCCGGCGTGCCGGACAAGGCCTTGCCGTGGAAATCAAACCTGGCATCGACCATCGCCTTGCCCAGATAGGGCGCATAGCCGTCCAAGGTGTGCGCGATCAGATAGTCCTGCCACGCGAGCAAGGGTTCCTTGCGCAGCAGTTGAGCCAGACCCGCCACGTACTCCGGTTGGCTGACGTTCAACGCGGCGATCCCGGGCATGCCGGCCGCGGACAGGAAACCATGCCAATCCAGCTTGGGCGCCAGTTTGGCCAACTGGGCCGGCGTCATCTTGTTGTAGGTCTTCTGCGGATCGCGGTTTTCCACCCTGCTTCGCTGCAGCTGCGCCAGCTTGGTTTCCAGCGCGATCACGCGCTTGGCACGCTTTTCCGGTTGCGCATATCCAGCCAGGCGGAACAAACGGCCCAGATAAACCTGATAAGCCTCCCGCGCCTTGGCGAAACGCGCATCCTTGCCCAGGTAGTAGTCTCTATCGGGCATCAGCAAGCCGCTCTGGTACAGGTCAGGCAAATACGCGGTCGCGTCGCGGGCGTCGATCCCCACGTACAAGGCCAGCGGCAGCTTGACGTTGCCTGACTGCCCGCCGCCGATCAATTTCAACAGCTCATTGCGGCTCGCCAGCAAGGTGATCGCCTGCAGATCCGGCTCGATCGGCTGCAAACCCTTTTTTTCCGCCGCGGCCTCATCCATGAAGCTGGCGTATGCGGCGCCGATCTTCTGCGCGTTGCCATCCTTAGCCTGGCCAGCCAAAGCCTGCTCGATCAATTCGCGGCTTCGCGCTTCGCTCAGATCCCGCAGATCCTTGAAAGCGCCGCTCCAGGACTCGCTGGCGGGAATCTCATGCGTGTCCAGCCACTTGCCGTTGACGGCCAGATAGATATCGTCCTGCGGACGGATGCTGGAATTGAAATTGGCGGCGTCGATCCCGGACACGCCATGCGCCCATGCCTGGCCTGCCAGCAGCAGTGCCCACGCCAACGCTTGCATCTTCATTGAACTTCTCCATGCGTGTTTCGAGAAAAGAAAGGCAGCCGAAGCTGCCTTTCCTGTCCGATCCTTAAAGACCGTCTACTGCAGGAACTGTTCCGAGCCGACGATGCCCAGCTTGGTCAAACCCAAACGCTGCGACTCCGCCAGCACCATCGCCACCGGCGCGTAACTCGCATCCTTGTTCGGCTTGATGTGCAGCTCCGGCTGCGGATCCGCCTTCCCCGCCGCCGACAGCTTCGCCTCCAGCGCCTCCCGGTTCGCCAAGCGCTCGCCGTTCCACATCACCGCGCTGTCCGGCGCAATGTCGATCTGCACCACCACCGGCTTCGCCAACGGCTTCGCCGGCGTGTTCTGCGGCATGTCCAGCTTCACCGCGTGCGTCTGGATCGGTATCGTGATGATCAGCATGATCAGCATCACCAACATCACGTCGATCAACGGCGTGGTGTTGATTTCCATCATCAGGTCGTCTTCTCCCGACGACCCCACATTCATCGCCATGTCTCTTCTCCTACTCGCCGCCGCCGGGCGCCGGCGGCTCCGTGATGAACGCGATCTTCACGATCCCCGCCTGCTGCACCGCCAGCACGATGCGGCCGATCGGCGCGTACTTCGCCGTCGCGTCGCCCCGGATGTGCACTTCCGGCTGCGGGTCTTTCTTCGCTTCCTTCACCAGCCGCGCCAGCAATTCCTGCTGGTCCTTCACCGGCGACATGTTCCAGTAGATGCGGCTGTCCGGCCCCACCCCCAGCACCACGTTCTCCGGCTTGGTCTGCGTCGGAATGTTCTGCTCTTTCGGCAGCGTCATCTTCACCGTCTGCGTCACCACCGGCACCGTGATCAGGAAGATGATCAGCAGCACCAGCATCACGTCCACCAGCGGCGTGGTGTTGATCGCCGACAGCACCTGGTCTTCGTCGCCCTTGCCGTGGCCAAATCGCTTGTAACGCGCCATGGCCGTTTACCGGGTCGGGTTGTTCAGCAGGCTGGCGTGCAGACGGCCGGATACCACGCGGACGTTGTCCAGCACCAGCTTGTTGCGGCGCACCAGCCAGTTGTATCCCAGCACCGCCGGCACCGCCACCGCCAGACCGATCGCGGTCATGATCAGCGCTTCGCCCACCGGGCCCGCCACTTTGTCGATCGAGGCCTGGCCCGAGGTGCCGATCTTCACCAGCGCGTGGTAAATGCCCCAGACGGTGCCGAACAGGCCGACGAACGGCGCGGTGGAGCCCACGGTGGCGATCACCGACAGGCCGTTTTGCATGTGGTGGCTGGCGGAGTCCACCGCGTCCGAAATCGCCATCGCCAC
Organism: Chromobacterium sp. Ag138; assembly: GCF_055181315.1. Taxonomy (NCBI): domain Bacteria; kingdom Pseudomonadati; phylum Pseudomonadota; class Betaproteobacteria; order Neisseriales; family Chromobacteriaceae; genus Chromobacterium; species Chromobacterium sp. Ag138. The sequence goes on along the minus strand of NZ_JBUPWA010000001.1, from coordinate 1,001 downwards.
CCAGGTGTTCAGGTCGACGCGGTTGGCCAGTTCGCCTTTGTGCTCGGCGGCCGCTTCGATGCCGGCTTGCGCCACCGCGCTGTACATCCCTTCGTCCGCCAGTTCGCTGGCGGCTTTTTGCAGATCCGTGCCGTGGTGGCCCAGCAGTTCATGCCCCTGCTTGATCAGGCGGCGTTGTTCCAGCAACTTGACGATGCCGACGTACCAGGTGGAGGCCGACATGATCAGCAGAATGATCAGCGTGCCCTTGGCCACGAAGTCGCCTTGCGACCACAGCGCGTCGATGCCGTACGGATTGGAGGTGCTGACGGTCTCCGCCGCCAGCGCCGGCAGTGCGGTCAGCAGGCCGGCGGCGCCCAGGACTTTGCCCAGCAGTGCGCGAGTGTTCTTGATCATGGTATTTGCTCCTTTGTGTCTTGAGATGCCCTGGGCGACTTAGGCGCCAGAGTCGAGTTTGAAGCCGAATTCCTGCTTCAGCTGGGAATTGGCCTGGCAGGTGTAACCCTGCAATGCGGTGGTGATCGCCGACTTGAAGCTGCTGCGGTAGCGCGGCGGAATGTCGCCGCTGAAGTTGAAGCTGGCCTCGCCGCCGAACTTGCCGCTGGCGCCCACGCTGAACACCACCGACACCACGCCCTGGATTTCGTCTTCCTGGGCCTTGGACGGATACTCCGGCGCTTCCAGGTGGCTGCAGTTGGCCTTGGCCGAGACCGGGCCTTTCGGCGCTTCCACCGCCGGAGCCGGCGTCGGCGCCGGTTGCGGCTTCGGATCGGAAGTCACCGCCTGGATGGCGTTGGCCGATTGCGTGACCGGCGGCGGATTCACCACCGGCGGCACGTAGGCCTGCGGCTTCGGCGTCGTCGGCTGCTGCACCACTTTCTCGATCTTCGGCGGCGGCGGAGGGGGCGGCGGCGGCGGTTCGCTGATCACCGACACTTCCACTTTCTGCTGGATCACCTTGACCACCCCCTGGGCCAGGCCTGTCACCAGCGCGTAGATCA